>JADJXK010000001.1 GCA_016710325.1 Candidatus Leptofilum proximum
TTCATACTCATTCCGGCTGGCAATGGCAAGCAAGATGCCGCGCTCGTCCAGGGTTTGCAGGATTTCAACCACGCCGGGACGCAAAACCAGCGTGTCGCCTTCCAGCAGCACGCCTTCCCAAAGGGTATTGTCCAAGTCCCACACCACGCATTTGATACTTTTTACTTTTTTAGTTTCGGCCAACAGCAAATCTTGCTGAGTATGCTCAAGCATTGGTCGTGCTCCTTCAGGCTTAACTTCAAAAATGATCGGCGGCTAAAAAATGGGTTGTGGCTCAGGTTGTGGGCGCTTTTTTACTCATGATCAGATTATTCATCGCGTTGATGGTGCGGAAGTTATCCAGCTGTAGCTCATCGTTGGCGATGTTGAGGCCCATTTGCTGCTCGATAAACAGCACAATCTGCATGGCAAAGAGGGAGTTGACGAAGCCTGCGGAGAAGATGTCTTCGTCATCCTTGAGATCATAATCTTTAAAGTATTTGGCCAGAAAGGCGCGAATCTGCTGTTTTACTTCTGATTCCATTGGTGTACTTCCTCCGGTTTCATAAAAATTGGGGGTTGGGGGTTTTAATAGGTATAAAATCCGACGCCGCTTTTACGGCCGTACAATCCTGCATCCACCATCTTCTGCAAGAGGGGGCAGGGGCGGTACTTGCTGTCGGCGAAGCTGTCGTGCAGCACTTCGATAGAGTAGAGAATGGTGTCCAGGCCGATGAGATCGGCCGTTTCCAGCGGTCCCATCTTGTGGCCAAAACATTTCTTGAAGATGTCGTCCACGTCTTGGGCATTGGAGACACCTTCATGCAGTAGAAAAGCTGCCTCGTTGATGGTGAGCATCAGCACGCGGTTGGAGACAAAGCCGGGCGAATCATTGACCACAATGCCGTCCTTGTTCATCCCGGCCAGGAACTCCTTGGCCGTGGCCAGGGTTGCCTCGCTGGTGTGGTAGCCGCGAATGACCTCTACGGTGGGTTTCATCGGCACGGGGTTCATGAAGTGCATGCCCACAATTTTGTCCGGGCGCCTGGTTACGGAACCGATGCGGGTGATGGAAATGCAGGAGGTGTTGGCGGCGAAGACGGTATCTGGAGGGCAGATGGCGTCTAGCTGCGGATAAATCTCTTTTTTGATGGCCCACTTTTCCGTGCTGTTTTCCACGACAAAATCAACGTCATGCAGCTGCTGGTAATCTGTGGTGAAGCAGATTTGGGCGATGAGTTGTTCGGGGGTTTTGTTGTTTTCCTGGGGACGATTAAACAGCCGACTTAAGCGAATGTTCTGATAGATCTGACCCTTGGCCTGGTCCAAAATATCGTCGCGAATATCGACTAATACCACGTTGTGGCCTGTTTGCACCAGGGCCTGAGCTACGCCCACGCCCATGACACCCGCGCCAATGACGCCGATCCGTTTTAGGTTCAAGTTGTTGCTCCTTACACTTAATTTTCACTGCTGCGGCAAAAGCGAAATGAGGCACCTTTGCCAACTTATTCTGCTGTTTTTGCCGACGGCCGTTAGCTGCTCCACCAACGGCCGTTAGATAAACGAATTATTTGCTGTGATCCCGGCGGCGCATTCGATTTTGCCGCCGTTTTTCACCGCGTTCTTTCTGCTCCATGGCCCGTTCTGGATTGTGCTGGGGGGTGGCAAAAAACTGCGGAGTGTCTGCTGCTTCAGGCAGATGTGCCGGGGCAGCAGGGTTGATGGTTTGCCACTGCAAATCAACACCAGAGAGCCATAATTTTCGAATGGTTGATAACAAAAACCAGTGGTCGTCCTGGTTGTCGTAGGAATAGCGCAGGGTCGGGTAAATCCAGGCGAACTGCTCGTGTTTACACAGCGGATGCTGCCTGGCAAAGGCGCCCAATGACTGCCCCGGACCCACTTCCACCAGATGCCGCATTGGTGCCTGGTGGAACAAGTTTTGCAGCATCGAGTAAAACTGCACCGGTTGGCACATATGCCTGGCCCAATACGTGGGGTCGGTGGCCTGCTGCGGCGTAATCCAGGTGCCCGTGACGTTAGACAGGTACGGAATTTGCGGCGCGGCGTAGGTGACGGTGCGGGCCAGCTGGTTGAGGTGGGGAACGGCCGTATCCATCATGTGCGAATGGAAGGCGTGAGTAGTGTCCAACAGGCGGCAAGCGATCTGCTGGGCGAGCAGCTGCTGCTGCACGTCTAGAATTGCGTCCGCTTCCCCGGCCAGCACCGTCAGCGCCTCGCCGTTGTGGGCGGAGAGGGAGACGTGCTCGCTGAGATAGGGCGCGACCGCCTCACGAGAAAGCGGCACGGTCAGCATTTTGCCTCCAGGCAGAGCCTGGATCAGCTCGGCGCGTCGGGCGACGAGGGTCAGGGCAGCTTCCAGTTCGAGGACGCCAGCCAGGGCAGCGGCCACGTATTCGCCCAGGCTGTAGCCAATCAGCCCCTGGGGCTGCAAACCCCACGCTTGCAGCTGCCGGGCCAGGGCATATTCCACGCTAAACACCAGTGGGTGGGCAATAATGGTTTCTTGCAGCCGGGCTTCGACAGGGTTGGTGGCGGGGGCTGCGGTTTTGCGGCCCAGCATCGCGGCCAGGTCCAGCCCCGGCGTGGCTCCGTTGCCAGGTTGGGGTGCGGCTTCGTCCCGGTACAGCAGGTCGATGAGCGATTCGTGGAGAAACGGCCGTAACACTGCATCACACCGGTCTAGCACTTCGCGAAAAAACGGCAGCCTGGTGTACAGGCCACGTGCCATATTCGCGTAATGATCGCCAATACCGGGGAACATAAAAATAACAGGTGGACTGGTTGACGTACTATCCCGAGAAGATTGTCTAACTTCGGCCCTGGCCAACTGCTCAGCCAGGTAAGTGACATCGTTCACCAGCACAGCCTGACGCAAAGGCAGGTGGGTTGTTTCCTGGCACAGCGAAGCGGCAATCTGAGGTAAAGTTTGATAGGGGTATTGTTGAACGTATCGAGTTAAGGCGGTCGATTTTTGTTGCAGCTCAGTTGTGGAAGACCCGGAAAGTGGTAAGAGATACCAATCGGGCTGCTGGTGTGTCTTAGAATGCATAAGTGCCGAATACTAACTTGACTTTTGCATGGCTGAAAAAATAAATATGATGTGCCCAGTTTTTATGAATTTACGAGCCATTACTTTGCCTGAGAAAACATGACAAATCTCTTCTTTGTGCTAGCTTACACTGCTAGATAAAAGACCGAGTCCCAATTATTTGCAGTTGACATGTCAAGGGGAATGATGAAGGTTGTGAAGGTAGACAGCATTCCAGTGGCGTTTTGCCGATAATAAACAGTGAGCCATTAAACGTGTGTTTTTATGCAATGGTAGCATAAACAGCGGGAGCGTTTCTGGAAAAAACTACAAAACAACTACAAAACAGGTATTGAAATTGTAACGACTCAGGCTGTCTGAAGTTCATCATCCTGCTGGCCAAAGAACGTGTTGGGGCAAAATCTACTCTTCTTTGGCAATGGCTAAATTAGATTGTTGCTCCAGTTGGGTGTGAGACAAAGCCCCGGTAAGTATACGGATGTGGTTTAACAAATCAAGCCTGAATCATAAAATTTTCGTATCAGGATCTTTCTTCCTCTAGAAAAAGAGTGGTGATTAGTACAAAAGTCCTAGGGGCTAAGTTTGGCCTGAGCAAGCCAGCTTCTTTACGCGTGCTGGAATTTGAACCAGGTGGTTTGTGCAAATTTGCTGAAAGTTGTTGACAGGCTGTCATAAGTATGTAACAATGTAACCGGTTACGTAACCGGTTACATAAGAGTGACATTTTATGACCAAACGCTCCCATTCAATTACCATTCGTGATGTGGCTCGTAAGGCAGGGGTTTCTGTAGCGACAGTAAGCCGGTACATCAACCAAAATGCTCCTGTTTCTGAAAAGCTGTCGGCACGAATTGAAGAGGTAATGGACCAGCTTGATTACGTACCCCACGAAACAGCGCGTCACCTTGCTTTGCGCACAAAAAACGCCGTTGGCCTGTTATTGATTAATATGCACAATCCATTTTTTGGTCCGCTTCTGGCAGGTGTGGAAAGTGTTGTCCGGGAAAATAACTACAACCTGCTGGTTGCTTCTTATCATTCCAGCCTGCGGGCGGAATCGAATTTGCCCTTTGGTTTGCACAATACAGATGGCATCATTGCTTTTGCTGATAGTCTTAGCGATGAAGAGATCGTTTCTTTATATGAGCGCAATTTTCCCATTGTTTTAATCCATAAAACACCTGCCAATTCACTTGCTATTCCTTTTACGACAATCGAGAACAAAGCAGCAACCCGGAAGTTAATCAACCATTTGATAAAGGTACATAACCGTCGTCGTATTATCTTAATGCGCGGCTCTGAACATCAAGAAGATGCGCATTGGCGGGAAGAAGGTTTTAGAGCTGCCCTGGATGAACACGACATTCCCTTTGACGAGAGCATGGTCTTAAACGGTTCATTTGAACATGCAATCGCTTACCACTCGCTAAAAAAATTCCTGGCAGACCCCGATCATCCAGAATTTGATGCGGTTTTTGCTGGTGACGATGATGCGGCCATTGGAGTTTACAACGCTTTAAGTGAGGCGGGCTACAAAATTCCTGATGACATCAGCGTTGTTGGTTTTGATGACTCGCTCATGGCTCCCTTCATGTCTCCCCCCTTGACAACGGTACGAGCACCTACGGAGATGGTAGGGCAGTCTGCTGCCCGACAGCTCTTTTGTTTGCTTGAAAAAAAAGAACCCGAGCTTGTTACTCTATTACCCACGGAAATGATTTTACGTCAGTCCTGTGGTTGTAAAGATTCTCAATTGTAAAGCGTGGATTGTTTGGATAGGCCGTTTTTGTTACCGGCAAGACCCGTGAATGATGACGTGAGAGACGGCCGTTCTAAGCAGTTGACAGGCAGCATACACTTCATGGACCAATCCCTGCCAACTGTGTGGTTCAAATCTGGCAGTTCCACCCTACGATTCATTTTCATAAAGGAGGTGAGGCAAGAGCGTTTATTAAGCCAATCTGGATAGAGCAGATTCATTTTGTGGTTTGTTGAATGTTAGGATAACTTCCTGATTCAACAACCCAAGAGTTACAAACACCCGCAGGCGAAGCAGATCACAAGGTGACGTCGCAATCAGCAGTACGATACGTTGTGGTTTGCTCCAGTAAAAGCCAAGTTTTGACTGTGTTGAAGAAACTTTTTGGCTTTTACCAAATCAACAAACCTTTTTAAGGAGAGAAGATAATGAGTCAAATACGATATAAACTGTTAGTTTTGTTTTTTATCTTTGCCCTGGCACTGGTTGCCTGTGGTGGGGGAACCACAGAAGAACCGAGCACTGACACTGAAAGTGATGCCAGTACAGATGTAGACACCACTGAAACCGAAGAAGAAGCCGATGCCCCGGCAGAAGAAGCCGATGCTCCAGCAGAAGAAGAGGAAGCCGCCAGCACGGGTGACCGGGTTCAGATTCGGTGGTTTGTTGGTCTAGGTACCGGCACGGATGCCCAGCAGGTAGCCGTTCAGGAAGAAGTTGTTGCCGATTTTAACAGTTCGCAGGACGAAATTGAGCTTGTTTTAGAAATTGTGCCAAATGAGGCGTCCGTTGATGCCCTGGCCACCCAAATTGCCTCTGGCAACGGCCCAGACATCGTTGGTCCGGTGGGTTGGACTGGTTCCAATGCCTTCCAGGGACAATGGCTCGATATTGGCCCGTACATTGAATCTTCGGGTTTTGACACCTCCATTTTTGATCCCGCCCTGGTTGACTCTTACCAGACCGAAGATGGGCAGGTTGGTTTGCCGTTTGCTGTGTTCCCTGCGGCCGTTTATTACGTCCCCGCCATGTTTGATGAATTGGACCTTGCTTACCCGCCTTCCAACTACGGTGACATGTACGAATTGGATGGTGAAATGGTGGAATGGAACTGGGATACCTTCACTGAAGTTGCCCGCCGCATGACCATCGACATCAACGGTAACAACTCCCTGGATGAAGGCTTCGACCGTAACCAAATCGTCCAGGTTGGCTACAGCCCGCAGTGGCAAACGCATGTCAACTACATGGGCTCCTACCGCGCCGGTGCTGTGCGCTTTGTTGCTGGTGAAGAAGGCAGCTACTCCCTGGAATACCCGGCAGAATGGAAAGAAGCCATTGCATGGTTCTACGACGGTATCTGGGGCGAACAACCCTTTATTGCCAACGGTGCCCTCTCTGGTTCTCCCGAATTTGGGAATGGTAACCTGTTTAACAGCGGCCGCGCGGCTATGGCCATTACCCCCCTGTGGTACACATGCTGCCTGGGTGAATTCCGCGATGCTGGCCTTGAATTCCAGGCTGGTATTCTGCCCCTCGGCGACGATGGTGAATACCACGGCCGTGTAGATGCCGACACCTTCCGTATCTGGAAAGGTACCGACACCCCTGAAGAGGCCTTCACCGTTTTGACCTACCTCATCACCGACGGCGCTGACAAACTGCTGCCTGTTTACGGTGCTATGCCCGCTATCGCCGAAAAGCAAGAGCCCTTCTTTGAAGCAAAATCGGCTGACTACCCCTTTGTACTGCCGGAAACCTGGGAAGTCTTCAAAGCGGGTCTGGCTTATCCCGACAGCCCAAGTGCTGAACAGTATCAGCCAAATCACTCGGAAGCCTGGAGCCGCGAGCAGGCCTTCTTCGATCTGCTGCAGAACACCTCTCCCGAAGAGCTGGACTTTGACGCAGAATGGGACAAGTTGATCGAGGACATTAACGTCATTTACAACAGATAATCTGGCTATTTGCCGACAATAGGAATGGGTGGACTGTCTAACTTCGTGACTGGCAGTCCGCCCATTCATGCTGCGACCCTCTGTGAAAAATCGGGGAAACTGGGTGCCGCGCACCCGCAAAACTAACTTATAATTGAAACAGGCGTGGGGTTGGGATCTATGTGATGGGCAAGCGAGAGCGCAGAACTGCTTGCCAAAGACTAACAAGGCCTTTCGCTATCTAAAAACCGGACTTTCTGGGGGCAAAGGCTTTATAGGCTTGTTTTAGAGGAGAAGAGACCATGTTACAAGAACTAAGCAGCGGCATTCCTAAACTACCTTCATTGCGGAGCTACCGAAAACTGTCATCGCTCAGGCGCCAGGAGATGAAATGGGGTCTCATTTTCCTTTCTCCCTGGCTATTTGGCTTTACCGTTTTCACCATGCTGCCGTTAATTGCCAGCCTGGTTTTTAGTTTTCTGGATATCAGACTTACAGATGGCATTTTAACGAATCTAAACTTTATAGGGTTGGATAACTATAAGACCATGGTTGACGATCCACAAATCTGGTCGCGCGAAGGTGGCACGCTGGGTTCGTTATGGATCACCATCAGGTTTGGATTGATTGCCTTGCCGGTGGGCATTATCGTGCCCCTTGCTCTGGCGGTTTTGTTAAACAGTCCGCATTTAAAGGGGAAATCATTTTTCCGCAGCATGTTTTATATGCCTTACATTATCCCCTTTGTGGCAGCTATCTTTTTGTGGGGCGGCATGCTGAACCCCGAAACCGGTTGGATTAACCGGAGTCTGATGTTCCTGGGGATGCCGCGGGAGAGCGTGCCAAACTGGGCCAACGATGTGAACTGGGTTTACCCGGCTTACGTCATCCTGGGTATTTGGGGCATTGGTAATGCCATGCTTATCTTTTTGGCTGGCCTTCAGGGTGTGCCTACCGAGCTTTATGACGCTGCCAGAGTGGATGGCGCCAACAAGTGGCAGCAGTTCTGGAAAGTCACCTTTCCCATGATATCCCCGGTAGTTTTTTATAACCTGACCTTGAGTATTGTGGGGTTATTCCAGTATTTCCTGGTGCCGCTTGTGGTGAACAATGGAACAGGTCGGCCCGGAGGGGCAACCAACTTCTTTAATCTTTATCTGTACAAGACATTTTTTACTTTCCAACGAATGGGTTATGGCTCGACAATGGCCTGGTTGTTGTTTGGCATTATTCTCTTAGTGACCCTGGTTTTGTTTGGCACAGCGCGCTACTGGGTCTTTTACGCAGGTGAGGGCCGCCATTAGTCCATTAGCGAGGAAAGAGCAATGAAAAGCAATAAAAGAAATAGAGAACTCAAACGCGCAGGGAAATCCGGGCTGGTTACTTTAATAACACTGGCCTTGCTGTTTATCTTTTTGTCACCATTTGCCTTTATGGTGTTCACGTCGCTGAAGTCCCAGAGCCAAATTACCTCTGTGGGGTCACCGATTTGGCCTGCTGCGTCGGCCACTTTTGAATACAATGGCAAAGAGTTGGAACAGTACACGGTGCCCATGAACACCTGTGTAGGCAGTGAAGACGACACATCTGAAAGAAATCTGGCTATTGTGGATAAAGGGTTACGGGAAAGCGTGTTTATTGATCCCGACAACCTGGAACGCGGGGAATTTGGCTGTACTGTTTCCTGGCGTGCCTTGGATCGGCCGTGGGAGTTGGCGCCTGCCTGGAGCAACTACAGCGAAGTGTGGGAAACCATTGAAATTCCGAGAGTCATGTGGAACACCTTCTTTTATGCCATAACTACGCTGGTGGGTACGCTCATTTCCTGTACGCTGGTGGCATACGGGTTTGCCCGGTTCCAGTTCCCTGGTCGTGACTTCTTGTTTATTGTCCTCATCTCCACCATCTTTTTGCCCGCATTTGTGACGGTGATCCCGACTTACACGTTTTTCCAGAAGATTGGATGGGTGGGTACCTGGCTGCCATTGATTGTGCCGCATTTCTTTGCCAATGCTTATAACGTCTTCCTGCTGCGGCAATATTTCATGACGATGCCGCGTGCCCTGGATGAAGCGGCGATGATTGATGGCGCCGGACCGCTGCGGGTTCTGTGGTCGGTGATTCTTCCGCAGTCTTACCCGGTGCTGCTGGCCGTGACCGTGTTCCACATTGTGTTTGCCTGGAACGACTTCTTTGGGCCATTGATTTATCTTTCCACCAACCGGGATGCACAGCCAATTTCCGTGGTGCTGCGTACGTTTAACGGCGTGTATGGCTCCAGCCCACAGCTCATTCAGGCCGGGTCGCTGATGGCCCTGCTGGCGCCTTTGCTTCTGTTTGTTTTTGCGCAGCGGTTTTTTGTGCAGGGCATTGTAATTACCGGGGTAGAGAAATAAAGAGAAGGCAAAGGTGTTATCGTGAAGGTTGCTGTTATTGGTGGGGGATCTACCTACACACCGGAACTGGTAAATGGATTTCTGGCACGGGTTGAGGAGTTCCCCTTAAAGGAACTGTGGCTGGTAGATATTGATGAAGCGCGTTTGGCGGTAGTGGGTGGCTTTGCCCAGCGCATGGTGGCGGCAAAAGGGGCGCCGTTCCAGGTGATATTATCAACGGATCAGAGAACGGCCGTCACCAACGCCACCTATGTCACCACCCAACTCCGTGTGGGGCAGATGCACGCCCGCCGCGAAGACGAGTACCTGGGGCTGCGCCACGGCCTCATCGGCCAGGAAACCACCGGCATCGGCGGTATGGCCAAAGCCCTGCGCACCATTCCCGTCATTCTTAGCATTGCCCGTGATATGCAAGAGGTGGCCCAGCCGGGCGCGATGTTGGTGAACTTCACCAATCCGGCCGGGCTGGTGACTGAGGCACTGAGCCGGTATGCGCCCGAGGTTCCCAGCGTGGGCGTGTGCAACGTGCCCATCACCGCCAAAATGAAAATTTTGGATCTGCTGGAGGGGGCAATGGGCCAGCGCTTTGCACCTGATCAGGCCGAGCTAAAAACGTTGGGGCTGAACCATCTTTCCTGGCATCGTGGCTTTACTATCGACGGGGAAGACGTCTGGCCGCACATCATGCAGCAGTACCTGGCCAAACTCCGGGCAGACGACGAACCGGAGTGGGACCCGACCCTGATCGACGTGCTGCAAATGATTCCCAACTACTACCTGCAATATTTCTACTCCACGCCCAAAAAGCTGAAGGCGCAGGAAAAGTGGCCGCCGTCGCGGGCGGAAGAAGTGATTGCCATCGAGGAAGGGCTGCTGGCGCAGTATGCTGATCCAGAGCTGTCTGAACCGCCAGCGGACTTGATGAAGCGCGGCGGCGCCTGGTATTCCACTGTGGCCACGCAGCTGCTGAATGCACACTACAACGACCTGGGCGAAACGCACGTGGTAAACATTCCGCATAACGGAGCGGTGGCTGGCTGGCCCGCCGATTGGGTGCTAGAAATGCCCGCAGTGGTGCGGCGTGATGGTTTGCAGCCGCTGCCTGCGCCGCCGCTGCCGCCTGGCCAGTTTGGTTTGCTGGCCCAGGTAAAGGTGTATGAACTGCTGACGGTGGAAGCGGCCGTTCACGGGGATCGTAAGGCGGCATACGAAGCCCTGCTGGCCCACCCGCTTGGCCCGCCCGTCGAGCGCTTGCAGGCCGTGCTGGATGATATGTTGGCAATACATCGGCCGTACCTCCCTCAATTCTGGAACTAACAATAAGGAAAACGCATGCGCTATTTTGTAGGGGTAGACGTGGGCAGCACCAAAACCCACGTGGCGATTGCCGATGAAACTGGGCACCTCGTGGGCTTCGGCAAGTCTGGGGCGGGCAACAACCAGGTGGTTGGGTATGATGGCATGCTCCATGCCCTGCAGCAAGGATTTGCGGTGGCCGTGGGCCAGGCCCAGATTACCGTAGACCAGCTTGCCGGGGCCGGTTTTGGCATTGCCGGGTACGATTGGCCCTCGCAAAAACCAGACATGCTGAAAGTGCTCTCCCAGCTCAACCTCACCTGCCCGATGATGTTTGTCAACGACGGAGTACCACCGCTGCTGGCCGCCAGCGAAGAAGGCTGGGGCGTCTCGCTGATTGCCGGTACGGGGTGCAACTGCCGTGGCTGGGACCGTGAACGACAGCGCGAAGGACGGGTGACCGGATATGGTTACCACATGGGCGAGTTTGGTGGCGCGTCGGAGCTTGTGTGGCGGGCGATGCAGCTGGTAGCCTTTGAGTGGACCCAACGCGGTCAGCCCACGGCGTTAAGTGGCGCATTTATCGCTTTTGCCGGGGCCAAAAGCCTGGAAGATCTGTTGGAAGGGTATACCGAAGGGTATCTTTCAGTGAATGCCAGGGCTGCTCCACTTGTGTTTGAAGTGGCCCGGCAAGGGGATGCCGTGGCTCAGGATCTGCTGCGCTGGACCGGCGAGGAGCTGGCAGAAATGGCCAAATCGGTCATCCGGCAGCTTGATTTTGCCGGAGAAACGTTTGATGTGGTTTTGTCTGGCAGTTTGTTTAAGGGAGGACGTTTGCTGATCGACCCCATGTGGCAGGCCCTGACAAAATATGCCCCACAGGCCCGGATGGTTCACCTGGCCGCTCCGCCGGTGATTGGCAGTGTGATTTTGGGAATGGAGCAGGCGGGTGTAAAAGCCACGGCCGTTACCCGCCAAACGTTAACCGACTCCCTCTACCACTTTTACGATGAGCCGGTTAGGCAGTCTTAGCCGTGAATGGTAAACCTGTTGGCAAGTGGCTTCAGCTTGTTTTGCTCCTCAGCCTGTTGGCGGCGTGTGGCCCCGGTGAACTGAGTGAGGATGCAGTGACAACGGCCGTTCCCAACCCTAGGGAGACGCCTATGCCAGAAACACCCTTTCGCGTAATAGCCTACGTCACCGGCGCGGTGGTGCCCGAAGTGATTCCCTACGACCAGCTGACTCACCTCAACTATGCCTTCCTCATCCCCAATGCCGACGGCACCTTTGTCCCGCTGACCAACCTGTGGAAGCTGCAAAAAATTGTGGCCGATGCCCATGCAGCGGGGGTGCAGGTGCTCATTTCCGTGGGCGGCTGGGGCTGGGACGAACAGTTTGAGACGCTGGCGGCCGACCCGGCCACGCGGGCAGCTTTCGTGCAAAACCTCACCGATTTTGTGACCGAAAATGACCTGGACGGTGCCGACATCGACTGGGAATACCCGGACCCTGGACCGTCGTCGCAGAACTTTCTGGCGCTGATCCAGGAACTGCGCCAGGCGATGCCAGACAAGCTGCTGACAACGGCCGTTGTCTCCTACGGCGCAACCGGCGAGGGCGTGCCCGCCGAAACGTTTACCCTGTTTGATTTTGTCAACATCATGACCTACGACGGGCCGGACCATGCCACTATGACCCAGTTTGAAACCGGGCTGGAGTACTGGCAGGGGCGCGGCCTGCCGCCGGAGAAGACGGTGATGGGGCTGCCTTTTTACGGCCGTCCCAGCGAAGCCCTTTACCGGCAAATTGTAGCCGCCAACCCGGAAGCCGCCTACGAAGATTCCATTGAGTGGAACGGCGAAGTGAATCGCTACAACGGCATTCCCACCGTGCAGGCCAAAACCCGGCTGGCCCTGGACCGGGCCAGCGGCATCATGTTCTGGACCCTGGAGCACGACGCCGAGGGGGAGCTCTCGCTGCTGGGGGCTATAGACGCGGTGGTGAATGGAGAATGAAACGTGATTTTCTTCTTCCTCACGTTTCACGAATAAATTAGGACACGAGAATGCAATACGGATATTTTGACGATGCTGCCAAAGAATATGTCATTACCCGGCCGGATACGCCGCAATCGTGGAGCAACTACCTGGGCTCAACCGAGTATGGTGCCATTATCACCAACAATGCCGGTGGTTATGGTTTTTATAAGTCGGGGGCACGCGGCCGTTTCCTGCGGCTGCGCTTTAACAACATTCCCCTGGATCAGCCGGGGCGCTACTTTTACCTGCGCGATGCCGAAAGCGGCGATTACTGGTCGGCCTCGTGGCAGCCCGTGGGCAAACCGCTGGATCAGTACCAATCCACCTGCCGCCACGGCACCGCCTACACGGTGATCAACTCGCGCTACGCGGGCATCGCCACGGAGGCCACCTATTTTGTACCGCTGGGCCAGACCTTTGAATATTGGCGGCTCAAAATCACCAACGAAAGTGAACGGCCGCGTCAGATCTCCGCCTTTTCTTTCTGTGAGTTCACCAACCAGTGGGATACCTTCCAGGACCAGGTGAATCTGCAATACTCGCTCTTCATCGTACGCGGCGAATGCAGCGACGGCCTGCTGCGCATCGCCATTCACGACAACCTGACCCCCACCGATGAAGCAACATTGCAGTCGGATATGTCCAGCCGGGCCTGGATGGCCCTGGTTGGCGCGCCGGTGGTGGGTTACGATACCAGCCAGAGCGCTTTCCTGGGCCCCTATCGCAGCTACCACAACCCGCTGGCGGTGGAGCAAGGGCAGTGCCGCAACAGCAATGCCTACGGCGACAACGCCTGCGGCACCCTGCAAACTTACCTCACCCTGCAGCCCGGCGAAAGCCGTGAACTGCTGGTCATGATGGGCATTGGTGAGGCGCGGGTGGTGGGCCAACAGATGGTGGCCAAATTTGGCTCGTTGGCTCGGGCGGAGGCGGAGCTGCAAAAGTTAAAGGAAACGTGGCATGCCAAACTGGGCAGCCTGGTTGTGGAAACGCCTGACGAAGAGCTGAACCACACCATCAACGTCTGGGGGGCTGTACAACTGCCTTATCACCTTTGCCTGGTCCCGCGCCGCCAGCCTGGTGTACAACGGCGAGCGCGACGGCCTGGGCTTTCGCGACTCGGTGCAGGACATTTTGGGCGTCGCCGCGGCCATCCCGGAGGAAGCCCAGGCCCGCCTGGAGTTGATGCTGACCGGACAGCTGGCCAACGGCGGGGCGATTCCGGTGATACGGCCGTTTGAACACCACCCTGGCCATGAAACCCCACCCGACCCCGAAGAATACCGCTCCGACGACTGCCTCTGGTTTTTCAACGCCGTGCCCGCGTTTGTCGGCGAGACGGGCGACATGGATTTTTACCTCAAGGTGCTGCCTTACGCCGACGAAGGCGAAGACACTGTGCTCGGCCATCTGCGGCGGGCGCTGGAATTTAACCTGGAGCGAACGGGGCGCAACAACCTGCCCTGCGGCCTGTCGGCCGACTGGAACGACTGCCTGCGGCTGGGCTACTACGGCGAGAGCCTGTTTGTCGCCTTCCAGCTGCGCCTGGGCCTGACGGTGTACGCCGAGGTAACCAGCCACTTTGGCCAGCATGAGGAAGCAGCCTGGGCGCTGGCCCATCGTGACAAGCTCGATGCCTACATCCAGCAGTACGCCTGGGATGGCGATTGGTTCATCTGGGCCATCGGCGACGACGGCACGGTGTATGGCACCAAGGCGTACGAGGAAGGCCAGGTTTACCTGAACACCCAGGTGTGGTCGGTGATCAGCGGGGCGGCCACGCCGGAGCAGGCCGCACGCTGCATGGAAACGGTGCACGAGAAGCTGGCCACGCCCTACGGCCTGATGCTCTCCGCGCCGCCGTTTGTCAAAACGCCCATTGACGTGATGCGCGCTGTGGTGTTTAACCCCGGCATCAAGGAAAATGCGGGCATTTTTAACCACACCCAGGGCTGGGGCGTGATGGCCGAGTGTTTGTTGGGCAACGGGGACCGCGCCTACGACTATTACCGGGCGTCGATGCCTGCGGCTTACAACGGCCATGCCGAAATTCGCCAGATGGAGCCGTACGTGCAGGGGCAAACGACCTACTCCGTTTATTCACCACGGCCGGGCAACACCCGCACCGCCTGGCTGACCGGCGCGGCGGCCTGGGCCTACTACAGCGCCACGCAGTACATCCTGGGGCTGCGGCCCGAAGCCGCCGGGCTGCGCATCGACCCGTGCATCCCGTCGGCCTGGGATGGCTTTAAGGCGACGCGCCGTTTTCGCGGCTGCACCGTTGAGGTCACCGTTACCAATCCCCATGGCGTGTGCCGCGGCGTAAAGTCGCTGACGCTCAACGGTGAGCCGCTGGCCGACAACCTGGTGCCCGCCGACAGGCTCGCCGAGTTTAACCGGGTTGAGGTGGTGTTGGGATGAGCCCGATGAGGAAGTTTGCCGGGCACGTTCACGTGCTGGCGGCTCTGGCCATGCTGGGTGGTCTGGCGGCTTGCAGTCTGGCGCCTGCCCCCACGCCAACCCCGGCGTTTGATGTGAGCCAGTTGGGTACGGCCGTTACCGACATCACCTACTGCACCCCCAACGAACTGCCGCAAAAAATGGACATCTACTTCCCCGCTTCCGGCGGCCCCTGGCCGGTGCTGCTGTACGTACATGGCGGCAGTTGGCGCGAAGGCGATAAAGCCGAAGGTGAGGGCTGGCGCGGTATGAACGACAGTGGCTTCCTGGTGGCCAGCATCAATTACCGCATGGCCGCTGAAGGTAAATTCCCGGTGATGATCGAAGACGTGAAGTGCGCCGTGCGTTACCTGCGTGCCCACAGCGCCGAGCTGAATATCGACCCAGATCGCATTGGGGCGATTGGCGCCAGCGCGGGCGGACACCTGGTAGCCCTGCTGGGGCTGGCCGGGCCAGAGGCGGGTTGGGATGAGGGTGAGTACGCCGATTTTTCCAGCGGTGTGCAGGCCGTCTTAAGCATGGCGGGACTGTCTGACTTTACGGCCGAGATGCCCGGCGGCATCAACTCGTCGATTTATTACGCCTTTGGCAAGCTGGCCGGAGATGATGCGCCGCAGAACGTGGCCGCCAGCCCGGTGAGCTACATCACGGCCGACGCGCCGCCGTTCCTCATCATTCACGGCGATAACGATGGCGTGGTGCCGGTGGAACAGAGCGAGATTTTACACGGCCGTCTCACCGCAGCGGGCGTCCCGTCCCAGCTCATCATCGTTCAGGATGGCGATCATGGGCTGCAAGGTCCTAACGCCACACCGACGCAAGAAGAAATTTCGGCGGCAATCAGCGCGTTTTTGGAAGAGAATTTGAAGTGAGCTGGTGGATTGGGCTGGTGATGCTGGGCAGTGTGCTGGTGGGCTGCGGCGCCGCAGCCGGTGAGCGGGCGGCCATGATAGCTGCCCCGGTGACCTGCGATGAACCCGGCACGGTGCAAATGGCCGAAATTGAAGACGCCAGCCGGGGTTATCCCTACGCCTTCAACGTCTATTTGCCGCCCTGTTACGAGCAGGAAACAGATCGGCGGTACCCGTCGCTTTATATGCTGCCCGGCCAGGGCAGCAGCTCCATGGCCTGGCTGACCGCCGGGGTCAAAGAGCTGGCGGATGAGACAATTCTGAGCGGGGAGATGCCGCCGTTTGTGATGATTGCCGCGGACAACGCTGCCGCCGAGCCATTTGCCGAGTCACTTTACCAGGATGTGCTGCCCTATGTGGAGAGCCACTACCGCGTTTTGGCGGAGGCGCAGTACCGGGCGGTGGCCGGAGGGTCTTTGGGCGGCATACGGGCTTACCGGCTGGCGCTTAATCACCCCGGTACGTTTGCCAGCGTGGGGCTGTTTGGCAGCGGATTGGTGCCCGGCGAGGCCGCCCAGGTGCAAAGCTGGCTTGACGCCACACCGGACGATCAGCGGCCCCGCTTCTTTTTTAACTGCGGTTGGGAAGATCCGCTGATGCTGGCCCAGGCAGAGGCGCTGATTGAGGTGTTGGATGCCGCGGCCGTTGAGTCCACCACCGTATTTTCGACCGGTGGACACAATTACGGTTATTGGGTTTCTAACATGGCCGAATACTGGGAGTGGATGGCTGAGGATTGGCAATGAGACAAAGAGCAAGGTTCTGGCTGGTGGTGATTGGGCTGCTCCTTACCGCGGCTTGTGGCGGTGAGGAGACAGTGACGGAGGCTACGGCCGTTCCCACCCCCCAACCCACGGCCGAAAATTTGCCGGAGATTACGGCCGTTACTCTCGACCGCCCCGAACTGCCCCGTTACGAATCGTTGGAAATGGCGGTGGAACTCACGGCCGACTACTGCAACCCGATTGATGCCCGCGAAGTGCAGCTCAATGGCACCTTCACCGCGCCGGACGGCACGTCGATGGTTGTGCCAGGTTTCTGGGACAGCGAGGCTGGCTGGCTGGTGCGTTTTACCCCTTCGCAAGAAGGCGAATGGCACTATGCCCTGACGGTGCAGGATAATCATGGCCAAAGCCAGGCGGCCACCGGCAGTTTCGCCGTTACCTCCTCGGACCGGCACGGTTGGCTGCTGCCGGGCAATGCTGTGAATCCTGCTTACAGCGGCCACTATCTGGTGCATCACGACGGCACGCCGTTTTACGGCGTCGGCCACTGCGAGGCGCTCAACATCCTCATCGATGGCTTTGACGTTGAGGATGGCGTGCGGTTATTCGACCGGATGCAGGAGGCCAACGAGAACTTTGTTGTCTGGTGGCCGCTGTACACCAACTCGCCCGTGGGCAGCAGCTATGACCGGTATACCCAGTCCAACCTCGATCTGATTGACCTGGTGGTGGCCGATGCCCAAAGCGAAGGCATCTTCCTCATCTTTACTATCTGGGACCATCCCGAACTGCGCGACGACAGCCATGCCTGGGACACCGGCCGCTGGACGAGCAACGGCTTCAAAAACCTGGGCAGCCTGGAATCGTTTTTTGTGTCGGATGAGGCGTGGGCCTGGCAGGAAAACTTTTACCGCACCATCATTGCCCGCTGGGGCTACAGCCCGGCCATCGGCATGTGGCAGACGGTGTCGGAAATCAACGGCACCAACGCCTATGACCAGACCGACGCCTGGCACAGCAGGGTGAACGACTATTTTGTGGCCAACGATCCGTACCGGCATCCCACCACGGCCAGCATGGCGGGCGACATTGACTGGGAAGCCGGGCACCTGGCCATGGACGCGCCGCAGGTGCACGTGTACGCCCTGAATGACGCCGTGAAAGCGGCCGACACCATCGCGGGCTGGACGGCCACGATGTTTAACCGCGCCGAAAAGCCCAACTGGATTGGTGAATTTGGCGTGGGTGGTGACCAGCTCTACCCGGAGCTGTTCCACAACTCCATTTGGGCGGCGCTGGCCGCGGGCGCGGCGATGACCCCTGCCGAGTGGAACAGCGGCGGCTTCTGGGGTCGCCCCACCGAAGCGATGAACGACGACCTGCGGCGGCTGGCTGATTTTGTAGCCGATCTACCGTTGGCACAATGGCGTCCCGAGGCGCTGGCCATCCACAGCAGCGAGCCAACGGTGCGCGGCTGGGGTGTTGCCGGGGAGATGGGTGGCCTGTTCTGGGTGCAGGATTTTTCCATGGAAGGCCAGCCGCTGGCCGAGGTGCGGTCGGCTGATTTGTCCCATGATGAAGTGGTGGTAGAAATTGAGGGATTGGCGCCTGGGAGTTACACGGTACGGCCGTATGACACCTGGCAGGGCGTCACCCTCGACGACATCACGCTGACCTGTGCCGCTGACGAGCCGTGCCGCCTGGCCCTGCCACCGTTTACGGCCGACATGGCCTTCAAAATTATGCATTAAATGGCTTAGATTCGTTCCTCAATAATATTTGTAAGGAAGAAATGGGACACAGATAAACACAGATTGCCACAGATAAAAAACAAAAATCCGCGTTTATCTGTGTGAATCTGTGTCCTATTGGGAAGAGAAGGAGAGCAAATGAAAGAAATGAGTTTAAACGGCCGTTGGCAGTTCCGCCAGGCCACCCAGGAAGAAACCCCGTGGCACGACGCCACCGTACCGGGCTGTGTGCACAGCGATTTGCTGGGCAACGAGCTGATTCCCGATCCCTACTACCGCGACAACGAACACGCCGTGATGTGGGTCGGAGAGACCGATTGGGTGTACCGGCGCGGCTTTGTGGTGGAACCCGAACTGCTGGAACACACCCAGGTCGTCCTGCGCTGCGCCGGGCTGGATACGCTGGCCACCATCCGACTGAACGGCACGGAAGTCGGCCGTACCAACAACCAGTTCCGCACCTGGGAATTTGACGTCAAATCGCTGCTGCGGCCGGGCGACAACAAAATCGAAATCCGCTTTGATTCAGCGCTGCGTTACGGGCAGGATCGGCTGGCGGAAAAGTACATTCACAGCTGGAGCACCGACACGCACAAGCTGCCCGGCGGCAACTACGTGCGTAAATCGCAGTGCAACTTCGGCTGGGACTGGGGTCCGAAGCTGGTCACCTGCGGTATCTGGCGTGACATTGCCCTGGTGGCTTACGATACCGCCCGCCTGGCGGATGTGCATGTGCAGCAGGATCACAGCCAGGCTGGCGCGGTAACGCTGACCTGCCAGGTGCAGGTCACGCGCCTGGTGGATGATCCGGTGTGGGTGCAGTGTGACGTGACGTTGGGCGACGAGCTGGTGGCCAGCGAAACGGTGGCGGTGATGGGGGAAACGGCCGTTACCACCCTCACCCTCACCAATCCGCAGTTGTGGTGGCCCAACGGTTTGGGCGACCAGCCGCTGTACACGGTGAAAGTGACGCTGGTGGACGGGGTGGAGCGGCCGCTCGATACCTGGCAGCACAAAATCGGTCTGCGCACACTGCGCCTGGTGCGCGAGAAAGATGAATGGGGCGAGAGCTTCCACTTTGCCTGCAACGGCGTGCCCTTTTTTGCCAAAGGCGCCAACTGGATTCCCGCTGATACCTTCATCACCCGGCTGGACGACCAGTGGTATGCCGATCTGCTCCAGTCGGCAGCAGATGTGCACATGAACATGCTGCGCGTCTGGGGCGGCGGCATTTATGAGCAGCCCATCTTTTACGAGCTGTGTGACGAGTTGGGCATCTGCATCTGGCAAGATTTCATGTTCGCCTGCGCCACCTACCCCACCTACGAAGACGACTTTGTGGCCAACGTGGAGCAGGAAGCGGTGGAAAACATTCGCCGCCTGCGCCACCATGCCTCGCTGGCGCTGTGGTGCGGCAACAATGAGCTGGAGCAGGGGTTGGTGCAGGACAAATGGTCGAAGTGGTCGATGAGCTGGGAAGATTACGGCCGTCTCTTCGACAATCTCCTGCCCAAACTGGTGGCTGAACTGGACCCCGAAACCGACTACTGGCCAGGCAGCCCGCACACGCCGTACGAAGACCGGCG
Source organism: Candidatus Leptofilum proximum (assembly GCA_016710325.1). Classification (GTDB taxonomy): domain Bacteria; phylum Chloroflexota; class Anaerolineae; order Promineifilales; family Promineifilaceae; genus Leptofilum; species Leptofilum proximum. The sequence goes on from JADJXK010000001.1 coordinate 19,913, forward strand.
CGACTGGAACGATCCGCGCTGGGGTGATGCCCACATCTGGGACGTGTGGCACGGCATGAAGCCGTTTGAATTTTACTACACCTGCTTCCACCGCTTTAACAGCGAATTTGGTTTCCAATCCTTCCCCGAACCGCAGGTGATCGAAAGCTTTACCGTGCCGGAAGATCGCAACGTCACCAGTTACATCATGGAGCACCACCAGCGCAGCGATTCGGGCAACAGCCGCATCATGCACTACATGCTGGACTGGTTCCGCCTGCCCATGTCCTTCGAGATGACCATCTGGCTGAGCCAGATTTTGCAGGGCATGGCCATCAAACACGCCGTAGAGCATTGGCGGCGCACCATGCCGCGCGGCATGGGCACGCTCTACTGGCAAATCAACGACTGCTGGCCGGTGGCCAGTTGGTCCTCGCTGGATTACGAGGGGCGCTGGAAGGCGCTGCACCACATGGCGCGCCACTTTTTTGCCCCGCTGCTGCTTTCTGCTGTGCCGGATTGGGACACAGGTCAGGTGGAAGTGCACGTGACCAACGATCACCTGGCGGAAATGGCGGCCAATGTGAGCTGGGAAGTGACCACGGCCCAGGGCGAACCGATTTTGCGCGGCGCGGAAACGGCCGTTATCCACCCCAACCAAAACAACAAAATGATCACGCTGGATTTGCAGCCGGTGGTGGCCGAATACGGCCGTCGTAACCTGCTGGTCTGGCTGCGGCTGGACGTGGACGGGCAGACGGTGTCGACCAACCTGGCGCTGTTTTGCCGGCCCAAGCACCTGGCGCTGCTGCCGCCCGGCATTGAATGGGAGGTGGCGGACATGGGGGACGGCCGTTACGAAATTACCCTCACGGCGGCCAACCCGGCGCTGTGGGTCTGGCTGGAAGTGACCGGGAAGCGGGTGGAACTGTCGGACAACTTCTTCCATCTGGCGGCGAATGTGCCGCACACGGTGCTTTTGACAGACAGCAGTGGTCAGAGAGGATTGGATGGGGTGAAAACGGCCGTAACCGTGCACTCCCTCTACGACACCTACCAGCCCTGCAGGGACTGAGCCATGTTTAAACAACTTTCCTACTCGCGGGTACGCTCCAGCAAGGTGGTTGGCCTGCTGCTCATTTCGCCCTGGCTCATCGGCTTTTTGCTGTTCAAATTCCTGCCGATTGTGGCTTCGCTGGGGCTCTCCTTCACCGATTTTTACATGCTGGCCCCAGAAGAGACCCAGTTTGTAGGCCTGGCCAATTACGTTGACGCCCTGCAAAACAGCCCGATCGGCCTGTTTGTGGCGATCACCCTCGGCGTGATCATCCGCACGGTGCCGCTGCAGCTGGGCGCGTCGATTCTATTTGCCGCGCTGCTGAACAACAGCCGCCTGAAGCTGCCCGTGTTCACCCGAACTCTGTTTTTTATTCCCAGCATCATTCCCGGCGTGGCCATTCTCTTCATGTGGTTTGGCTTTGTGGACCCCACCACTGGTTGGCTCAACCGCTTCATTCTGCAGCCATTGGGGCTGCTCGGCGTAGAAAATGCCTTCACCGATACCACCTTTGCCCTGCTGGCCATCATCAGTTCCTTGTGGTCCATCGGGCCGGGCATTCTCATCATTCTGGGGGCGATGCAGGGCATGTCGAAGGAGATTATCGAAGCGGCCAGGGTGGATGGCGCCGGGCCGATGGTGCGCTTTTTTGCCGTTACTCTGCCGGTGATCTCCCCCGCTATCTTCTTCTCGCTTGTGATCAATTTGATTGGTGTGTTTGGCGGGGTCATCCTGCTGGATCGCAGCAGCAATTTTAGCGGCGCCAGTTCGCCTTTTGCCGGTCTTATCTCCTACTGGATGTTTGATGAGTGGGAATTGGGCTATGCGGCCAGCCTGGCGTGGCTCTTTTTTATCCTGGTGCTGCTGGTGATTGTCTTTCTGTTTCGCACGTCGCGACGTTGGGTGTTTTATCCAGACCAGGGAGGCGTGTAATGGCCTTTTTTAGACGGTTAAAACGGCTGCTGACGCCGCGGACGTATCTCCAATTAAAGCGGTGGGAATTTTTGGGGACGGCGCTGCTCAACCTGCTCGTCTTTTCCTTCATCTTTGTCTACCTTTTTCCGACGCTGTACATGCTGTCTGCCTCGTTCATGGAGACGGCCCAGCTGCGTGACCGCAATGCGCCACCCTACCCGGCGCGGCAGGTGCGCTACGATTACGACGGCAAGGAGCGGCTGGTATACCAGGTGCCCTTTGGCGATGAAACTCGCGAGCTGGCGCTGGTAAACCCTGGCCGCACGTCGAGCGAGTTTATTGATCCGAATAACCCCGAAGCGGGGCTGATTACCTGGGAAGGCAGCTGGCGCACGCTGGTGGGCGTGTACCGCTTTCACGCCACCCTGGACAACTTTGCCACCATCCTGGATTCGCTGCGGATTGGCGAGATGGTGCAGAATACGGCCGTGATGGCCCTCATCAGCGGTATTGGCGTGGTGGTTTCCTCCATCATCGTGGCCTACGGTTTTGCCCGCTTCCCGCTGCCGGGCGGCAACCTGCTGTTCTATCTGATGATTGCCACCCTGCTGATTCCCGAAACCATTACCCTGATTCCCACCTACTTCCTGTTTGTGCGGGTGCTGGACTGGAACGGCACCTGGCTGCCAATTTTGCTGCCGTTTTTCTTTGGCAACGCTGTCTACATTTTCCTCCTGCGGCAGAACTTTAAGAGTATCCCAAAGGAGTTGGAGGAAGCGGCCGTTATCGATGGTGCCGGTCCTTTGCGCACGCTTTTTTCCGTCGTGCTGCCGCAGTCCTGGCCGGTCATCATCACCGTCACCCTGCTGCACTTCTTTTACATCTGGAACGAAACCCGGCAGGCTTCACTTTACCTCTCAATCCGGCGCGATCTGGCGCCCATTTCTTTTGGCATCCAGAACTACCAATCGTTAGGGCCTGTGCAGAATCAACTCCAGGCCAGCGCCCTCATCGTCATGGCCGTGCCGGTGATTATCTTACTCATTTCGCAGCGGTACTTCATGCGCGGTGTCATTGTCACAGGAACAGAAAAGTAAGATGCTACAAATCTCGCCAAAACGTACGATTTTTCTCATCTGGCTCGGCTGGGTGATTGTCATTCTGGGGTTTCAGACCTTTGTTACGGCCCGCTTTGACGTGCGCCGCCCGGATTATGCCCTTTTCTGGACCGTAGGCTCCACCCGCGCAGGAGGTGCGCAAGACCAAAAATATTATCTAAAAGAGCCGTTTATGCGGAACCAGTCCGCCTGGGACTCCGAATATTACCTGGCCATCGCCATCGGCGGCTATGAAGACCCCAACGTGGATCGCGTGGGCAACACAATCGAATCCAACGGCACGCCGACTTACTGGCCGTTTGTGGCCCAGGGAGTCAGCACGACAGTGCGCACTGGCTTGCCTCTGAGCTACGCCTTTTTCCCGTTCTACCCGCTCATGATCCGCATCTTGTCCTGGCCGCTGTCGCTGTTGGGCATGAACGCCATCGCCACCGCCACGCTGGCCGGGGTGATTGTCTCCACCCTCGGCACCCTGGCGGCCATGCTGGCTTTGTATGACCTGGCAGCGGATGAACTTGGCGAGTCTGGCGGCATCCGGGCGGCGTTTTATTTGCTCATCTTTCCCAGCGGCTTTTTCCTGGCGCAGGTGTACACGGAAGGGCTGTTTGTGGGGCTGGCCTTTTCCTGCCTGGTGCAGCTGCGCAAAGAGCGGTATGGGTGGGCAGCGCTGCTGGCCGTTTTGGCGACGTTTACCCGGGCGGCCGGTGTGCTGCTGGTGGTTCCCCTGCTGCTCTCCTGGCTGCGCAAAGGCGAGTGGCTGGACCTGGACATCGAGTGGCGGCAAGTTTACTTCAACGGGCTGCCCTGGAAGACGGTCGGCCGGGCGCTCATTGTGCTGGCCCCGACGATTGCCTTTGGCTTGTGGAAACTGTCGGATTTGGGCCGGGCCTTTACCCAGGTTGAAGAAGATTTTTTTGGCCGCGGTTTTCTTTCATTGGGGTACACCTATTCGGCCTGGACGGAGGCCTTTGAACTGCTATGGGGCAGCAACCTGCAATCGGCCGCTTATTACTTTGTGGAGTTTTTGGGCATTGTGGTTGGCTTTACGGCCTGTATTGTGGGCTTCAAGCGCCACCCGGACTTGGCCTGGTTTGGCCTGCTGGTGGTGTTGATTTCCTTCACCAGCGGTCCGGCGCAGGGCATGTACCGCTACGTGCTCGGTGCGCCGCCTGTCTTTTTGTTCCTCAGCCGCCTGGGCAAAAACCCGGCGTTTGACCGCATTTGGAGCATCGCCAGCACCCTGCTCATGGGAGTGATGGCGATCATGTATACGTTTGATTTGTGGGCGGGGTAGGGTGAGTTACGGCCGTTTCCCCAACGCCGCATAACTCACCAACTTGATCTGGCGCGCCTCAATTTTCGCCCGCACCTCGTCTGAGGTGAGCACCGCCAGCTCTGTTTCCCGTTGGCGGCTGTAAACGGTTGTTGCTTCCAGCGCCCCGTCTGAATACCCTGGATGGGCCATCAACTCAAACACACCGCTCTCCGGCAGCCGATCCAGAATCCCGCTAATTTCCTCCAGCGTAGCGCGATCATCGTAAAACGACGCAAAAAAGGCGTTGGTGGTGGGGATGCCATACTCCCGAATCAGCCGGGGAGCAAAATCCTGGACGCCGCCCTCCAACTCCATCGGCAGACCACGCAGGAAGTTGCTGTCCTGCGCACTCACCTGGCGAATGGCGCAGCCAAATTCCTGGGCCAGCGCCAGCATCGCCTGGAACAATTCCTTCGTGTAGTAAGAGGTGTGGTGGTGCGAGTCGAGGTGGGTGGGCTTGCGGCCGGTGACGCGCACAAACTTCTCGATTTGGGCACGCCACTCCTGCTTCGCTTGGGCCGCGTCAATGCCCGGCAGCCGCTGAATAAACTGCTCCAGGTTGGGTAAACGATATTCCTCGGTCACCAGGCTAGGGATTTCTTTGGGGGAGGTGAGGGTGTACCCAGCCGTCAGCACCAGGTGCACACCCATGTCCAGCCCCGGCGTTTGCTCCAGGGCCAGCAAAATATCGGCTTCGGCGTTGGGGAAGTTCATCATGCAGGTGGTGGAGCGAATGATGCCCCGCCGGTACGCCTCGCGGATGCCCCGCGAGATGTTTGAAGAACGAGCATAATCATCGGCATTGACAATTAGTTGTAACGACATGGCGAATTTTTCCTTTGATGTTTATCCACAGATGACACAGATTTTGGTCTCTTTAGGAGGGCAAAGATTAATAGGAGTGATGCGTGAAGCGTGAAACGTGACCGGAAGGGCATCACGTTTCACGCTTCACGTTTCACGCCAAACCCTGCGAAAGTCCAAAGGCTCCTCGTTTTCATTCCGCCAGCTCAACGGCCGTTTGCAAACGTATGTCCTGGCTGGAGGCGCCAATCAGGATTTCAAACTCGCCGGGTTCGACAAACCAGCCATTTTGGGCCGGATGGTAGTAGTGAAAGGCTTCCTGGCTGAGGTGGAACGTCACCGTCTGCGTTTCGCCCGGCGCCAGGCTGACTTTAGTGAACGCTTTGAGCTCCTTTTCCGGCCGTACGAGCGCGGCGGCCACATCCCGCACGTACACCTGCACAATTTCTTTGCCCGCTACCGTGCCCGTGTTGCGAATTTTGCATTGAATATCGAGGCCTTCGCCGCTGGTGAAGGGTGAATTTTTGACCTGAAGGTTGCTGTAGGCAAAGGTAGTGTAAGAAAGGCCGTGGCCAAAGGGGAACAACGGCCGTACCTTCTTTTTGTCGTAGTAGCGGTAGCCCACAAACAGCCCTTCGCCGTAGAGCACACGGCCGTTTTCCCCCGGATAGTTAATAAACGCCGGGTTGTCTTCCAGCCGCATCGGGAAGGTGGTGGGCAGCTTGCCGCTGGGCGTCACATCGCCAAAGAGGATGTCGGCCAGGGCATTGCCGCACTCCTGGCCGTTGAACCACTGGGTCAGCACCGCCGCCGTCTGGTCCAGCCACGGCATCTCCAGCGGCGAGCCGCCGTTGAGCACGACGATGGTGTGGGGATTGACGGCCGTTACCCGCGTTATCAGCTCATTTTGTTCCCCCGGCAAGGCCATGTCTACCCGGTCAAAGCCTTCGGCCTCCCATTCCTTGGTCAGCCCGGCCACCAAAATCACCACGTCCGCCTCCTGGGCGGCGGTGACGGCCGCGCCCATCAGGTCGGCTTCTTGCGGGGGCAGGTAGCCCAACTCCACGGCGCGATGCATGGGTACACCCTGCCAGCGAAATTCCAGCACGACGTCATACGCCTGCCCGGCTGTGAGGTTGATTGTCTGCTGCTGGCGCGAAAAGCGCTCGGGCGTGTCCCACTGATCGATGAGCCAGCTGTCGCCCAGGCGCAGGCGGCTTTGGCCCGCGCTGGACAGTTCAAAGGTGTGCACGCCGCTTTCGGTGGGGGTAAAGGTGCCGGTCAGGCGCATGGAAAAACATTCCTGGTTCACAAATGGCACGCTCAGGTGGAACCAGGCAAATTTGACCACATCGGTCACCTGAGTGTAGGCTGGTTCACCGCTCAGGTCGAAGTTGTCGTAGAGCGCCATGTCCAGGCCGGGTTGGTTAGCGGCCGTCTTAAACAGTTCAATCTCCGGCGCGGGCAGCGTTTTGTGGACGAAGCAGCCCGGCTTATAAACCACTTCAATCGCCTCACCGGCACGGTTGCGGATGCCCTCCAGCGGCGAAACGACATGGTGGGTTTTCACCTGGGCACTGCCGCCGCCGAGCACGTTGGGCCAGCGGGCCAGCTCGCCAATAACGGCAATCTTTTTGATGGTGTTCTCTGGCAGCGGTAGGGTTTGGTTCTCGTTGCGCAGCAGCACAATCGTTTCCTGGGCAATCTGGCGAATGAGAGCGCGTTCTTCCGGCAGGTCGGCGGCCTGTTCGTGTGTGGGGCTGACGCTGGGACGGGCAAAGGCATTGGTGCGAACGGCCGTGCGCAGCAGCCGCCTTACCTTGTCATCTAGATCCGCCTCGCACAACAAACCGCTGTCCAGGGCCGCCTGCACGTGAGCTATGCCCATCCACCGCGCTGGACCGGGCATTTCCAGGTCCAGCGCACCGGCAGGCACCGCCTCGGTGTAGGTGCCAAACCAGTCGGACATCACCAGGCCGTCGAAGCCCCATGCTCCTTTGAGCACGTCCTTGAGCAGATAGTCGTTTTCGCTGGCAAAGGTGCCGTTGATGCGGTTGTAAGAGGACATGACCGACCACGGTTGGGCGTCACGCACGGCCAGGCGGAACGGTTCCAGGTAGATTTCGTGCAGCGGGCGTTCCGCCACTTCGGCGCTAATCGAGGTGCGTTCAAATTCCTGGTCATTGCACACAAAATGTTTTATGCAGGCGCCCACGCCATTCCGCTGCAAGCCGTTGATGTAGGCGATGGCCATCTGCCCGCTCAGGTAGGGATCTTCGGCAAAACATTCGAAGTTGCGCCCGGCGATGGGTGTGCGGTGGATGTTCACCGTAGGCGCCAGCAAAATGTGCACCCCCTTGCGCTTCACCTCGTTGGCCAGCAGCCCGGTGGCCTGCTCCACCAACGCCGGATTCCAGGTCGCCCCCAAGGCAATGCCCACGGGAATACAAATCGAGGGCGGATTGTTGTCGCGCCACGCGCCGCGCACGCCGTTGGGGCCGTCGCTCACCTTGATGGCGGGAATGCCCAGCCGCGCTACGGGCACCGAATGCCAGGTGTCTTGCCCCGCCAGCAGCGCCATCTTTTCTTCGAGGGTTAATGCCGATATCAACTGTTCAATATCCGTCATAAAAAGTCCTTGTGCGTGAAATGGAACACAAATCTCACAGATAGTTACTGCGATAGGTCATAAACTGACATTGTGCGTTTTGGTTGCAAGTGGCAGGTTGCAGTTAGCCTTTGCGAGAGTAACCTGCCACTTGCCACATGTAACTTGCCACCAAATGAACTGTAACTTTATGGCCTTGTTGAGTGTCGTCAAGGTTCAAGAACAAACAGGGAGACCGATTGGCCGGGCAGGGTCACTGCGCCGTTGGCGGCAAAAGAAAAGTTGATGGCTTCAGGCACGGTTTCGGGAGTTAGCTGCCACAATTCGGCCTGGGTGGGGGCGGTCCCAGCGATTTGCAGGGTGGCCTCCTGGTCAGTGTCGGCCAGGTTGACGGCGATGATGGTTAAACGGCCGTCTTCCCGCCTTGCCGCATAGACCGACATATCGGCCACACCTGAATCGGCGTACACCAGCTCATCGCCAAACTGACCAAACAGCTGGAACACGTAGTAGCTGGGGCGCAGCGCGCCGCGGCTGATGATGCCCCAGCCGCCCTGTCCGCCAGAAGTGGCCAACATAAATTGATTGACCATAAAGACATCCTGAACCATTAAACGGCCGAACATCTCCGCCAGCCAGATCGCCGCGTAATGTGAGTCGGGCGTGGCTTCCCCGCCGATAGCCGGGTTGTAGTGTGTGTTCACCTCGGTAATGGCGATGGGCAAATCACGGCCAGTGTGTTCGGCAATCAGCCCTTTCAGATAGGGGATGGTTAAATCCCACTCCTTGCTGTTCTCGCGCAAATCTTCGATGGAGGTGTTCGGATCGTCACCGCGGGGGAAAGGGTAGCGGTGGAAGGAAACCACGTCTACCAGATCGCCGTTGGCCTTGAGGAACTCAATCATCCAGTCGCGCCCCGCCGAATCCTTGGGATTGGCGTCGCTGTTGTAGCTAAACTGGTGAATTTCCGGGCCAATCAGCTTGATGTTGGGATCGACAGCTTTCATGGCCAGGGCAAATTCACGCCATTCCTGGTTAAACTGCTCGGTGTTGTAATCATCAGCCACGCCTATCTGGCGCAGCTCGGCGGCAAACAGCGTTGGCTCATTGCCAATGGCCCAATATTCCACGCCATACTCATTTTCGATGTTCACCAGGCGCACCAGGTCCGCGGCCTGCTCGGGCGTGCCCTGGCGCAGGCGCACGTTGATCGTGGCAATGGCCCCGACCTGCTCGGTGAAGCTCATGAACGAATCGATGTGGTAGGATTTGAGATCGTTGCGGTCGCCCCAGGCGCCGCCGGGGAAGCGGATGGCCTGGACTTTAGAGTCATACGCAGCGGACAGCATATCTACGGGTACGGCCGTCCACGGTCCGTAGTTGGAGCCAAACAGATACGGGCTCACGGTGCCAATTTGCTGCCCCGGTTCGATGATGAGTTGACCGGTGGCGGCGGGGGGAACGGCCGTAGGTGCAGCCGTTGGGGTAGGGGCAGCTGGTTCCTGCGCGCAGGCAGTCACAAACAGGGTGAAAAGGATAAGGAAACACACAAATTTGCGCATTTTTCGCTCCAAATGTAACCGGTTTCATTTAGTTTACAACTGATTGGGTGGAATGCCAAAAAGCTGGGCGGGGATGTGGGGTGAAACAGGCCCTGGGTGATTTTCCTTTGGTGCCGTACCCCGGCTGCCGGGCAAACCTCTTTTTCCTGTTGACAACGTTGTCATTGTAAGTTAAACTTCGTGACAACGTTGTCAATATTACGAATTCTCGCACGATTTACGATATGGCTACTATTAAAGATGTCGCCAAAGCAGCAGGAGTTTCTTTTAAGACGGTCTCACGCGTTCTGAATGAGGACACGGCCGTTCGTGAAGAAACCCGTGCCAAAGTGATGGCAGCCATTGAGGCGCTCGATTATCGACCTAACATCATGGCCCGCAGTCTGCGCTCGCAGCGCACCCACACCATCGGCTTTGTCTCTGACGTGATTGCCAGTACCCCCTACGCCAGCCGTATCATTCAGGGCGCCCAGGAACGCGCCTGGGAAAACAACTACCTGCTCCTGTTGGTGAACACCGGCGGCAATCAGGAAATGAAGCAGACGGCCGTAGATACCCTGCTGGATCGACAGGTGGATGGCATCATCTATGCCACCATGTACCATCGCGAAGTACACCCCCCCGAAAATATTCGCGAAGTTCCCACCATGCTCATCGACTGCTACGTGGCCGACCAATCCCTCCCTTCCGTGGTGCCCAACGAGCATGAAGGCGGCTACAACGCCACCCTGCACCTGCTGCAAAAAGGGCACCGGCGCATTGGCTTTATTTGTGATACTTCTGGGGTTCAGGCCACATTTGGCCGACTGGAAGGATACAAACAGGCGCTGGCCGACCATGACATTCCATTTGATCCGGCGCTGACGTGCTTTCTGGGGGAAAGCGTATCAAGGTCCGGCTACATGGGCGCGAAAGCCATGATGCAGATGGAAAATCCCCCGACTGCCCTGTTTTGCTACAACGACCGCATGGCCATGGGCGCATACGACGCCATGCGCTCCCTCAATTTATCTATTCCCAATGATGTCGCTATTGTTGGCTTCGACAATCAAGATTTGGTGGCTGCCGATCTGGAACCTGGCCTCACCACCATGGCCTTGCCGCATTACGAGATGGGCAGTTGGGGTGTGGACCATTTGATCCACCTGATCAAGCAGGTGCAAGATGGCCAAAGTCCAACGGCTCAACCAGAGCAAAAGCTGTTGAATTGTCCTCTCATCGAGCGTGCATCAACTTGAAAGGTAACGACTGGGCGGAAAAAGGAGGGTAACCGGCATGTTGAGATCCATCCAACCAAGAACCGATTTCGCAATGCCGATTACCTCAAGAAGGAGGTCATTATAGAAGAAGCACCAATTTTCCCCAACTCTCTTTGCTGAAAACTTATATTTTCTAATCAAAGGCACTTGTTCTGTTGAAGACTTGCGCCAAACCAAGCATCTGCTTTAAGGAGCGAGAGAAATGAATGCTACCTATAAACGGCCGTTGTCCGTTTTATTTCTGCTTGTATTAGCCCTGTTTCTGGCTGCCTGTGGTGGCAGCGCAGAACCAGAGAGCAGCGACACCGCCGCCGATACCACCACCGAAGAAACGGCCGATACCGTCACTACCGAAACCACCGAAGAAACGGCCGTTACCCCCAGTGAAGGCCCGGTGACCGTCACCATGTGGTACCACGGCGCTGGCAATGAAGTGGAACGTAACATCCTGCTGGGCATCGTAGAAGATTTTAACGCCTCCCAGGATCAATGGGCTGTCGAAATTCAGGACTTTCCCCAGGAAAGCTACAATGAATCCATCGTGGCCGCCGCTCTGGCTGGCGATTTGCCCGACATTATCGACGTGGATGGCCCGGTGATGCCCAACTGGGCCTGGTCTGGTTATATGTCCCCGCTGGAACTGCCCGAAGGCACCCTGGATGACTTCCTACCCGGTGCTATTGGGATGTGGGATGGTCAGGTCTACTCGGTTGGTCTGTGGGATGCCGCCATCGGCATGTTTGCCCGCCGCTCTGTATTGGAAGGCAACAACATCCGCATTCCCACCCTGGACAAACCGTGGGATTTGGCAGAATTCGACGCCGCGCTGGAAACGTTGCAGGCTACGGGCGATTTTGAATTTGCGCTGGATGTCGGCATGGCCTGGACTGGTGAATGGTACCCTTACGCCTTCTCTCCGCTCATGCAAAGCTTTGGTGGCGACATCATCGACCGCTCCACTTTCACCACGGCCGAAGACGTTATCAATGGCGATGAGGCGGTTGCTTTTGGTGAGTGGTGGCAGAGTCTGTTCGAGCGGGGTCTGGTTCCTGGCACCTCACAAGACGGCGCGGACCGCGACACCGGCTTTATCGACGGCAAATATGCCCTGCAGTGGAACGGCAACTGGGCCGCCCTGGCCGCCCTGGATGCTTTCGGCGACGATCTGCTCTTCCTGCCTGCGCCGGACTTTGGCAACGGCAGCCGCATCGGCGCTGGCTCCTGGCAGTTTGGTGTTTCGGCCAACTCCGCGCATAAAGATGGCGCCAACGCGTTCATTGCCTTTGCCATTCAAGATGAGTACCTGGCCGCCTTCTCCGATGGCATTGGTCTGGTTCCGGCCACCCGCAGCGCGGCAGCACTTACGGAAAACTATGCCCCCGGCGGCCCGCTGGAGGTCTTTTTTGAACTGAGCAGTGCCCAGGCAACCCTGCGTCCCCCAACGCCAGCTTACCTCTCGGCAGCGCTTACCTTTGAAAAGGCACTGGCCGACATTGCCAACGGCGCAGACGTGTTAGAAGCATTGGATGCCGCTGCTGACGAAATCAACACCGACATCGAAGCCAACAATGGCTATGGTTTTGATGGGTCGGTTGTTGGCTCAGACATTCAGAATGACGCGATTGCAAACCCGTAATTTAACTGGCTCTTTAGGATTTCAGGGGATTAGCACCGAATTGGCACGAATTCACACGAAAATTAGCGTTAATTCGCGTCAATTTGGTGCGAAAAACAGACTAGCCCAGCCAAATTCGAAAGACCCATTTAACTTTGCACCAAACGTGTAATTCCTCCTAAGGATTGGCTGTCCAGGCCACTTTTGATGATTGGTTGATCAGTAGGTCTCGGGGCGACCTGGGACCTACTGGCAGCCAACAAATTGAAACTGAGAAGAGGAGCAAGAAATGAGTACTTCGGGTTCTGTTCAACCTACGGCCGTTTCCCCGCTCAAAGCCACAACCCAAAAATTCAACCTTATGCGACGCCAGGAGGCAAGAGCGGGCTGGGCTATGGTCGCCCCTGCGGCTCTCCTGCTGCTTGGCTTTTTGATTATTCCTTTTTTTATGGCGTTTGGATTTGCCTTCACCAATCAACGCCTCATCTCGCCCAATCCCACAGAATTTGTAGGCATGCGCAATTTTGAGCGGCTGCTAACTATTAAAGTTTTCCCCATCGAAGCAGAAATTGATCCGAGCACAGGGGGAACGGTCCGCGATGAAACGGGGAACCTCGTCTTTCCCCGATCGCGTAACTTCACACGCGACAACCCAGACTATCCGGAGTTGAACGGCTTACAGGAATCCTTCTCATGGGTGCGCGGCACAACCCAATACACCGTGCTGGCTGGGGACGCTGTTTTTCTACGTTCGTTAGCTAATATTTTTTATTTTGCGCTGGTGATTGTGCCCGTGCAAGGGGGGCTGGGCCTGGCTTTGGCCTTATTGGTCAACCAGAAGCTGCCCGGCATCAATATTTTTCGCACCATCTATTTCATTCCGGTTGTGATTTCAATGGTGATTGTCTCCATTTTGTGGCGCTTCATTTATGACGGCAATAACGGCCTGCTGAACAGCTTACTCTCGCTGTTTACGATGGGCGCATTCCAACCAATTGATTGGCTAGGTGAGGTGAACACAGCCATGCCAGCCATCATGATGATGTCCATCTGGCAGGCGGTAGGCTTCCATATGGTCATCTGGCTGGCTGGCTTGCAAACGATTCCTGGCGTTTTGTATGAGGCGGCCGACGTAGCCGGGGCAAACACATGGCAGAAATTTCGCTATGTCACGTGGCCGGGGTTGAGGAATACGGCCGTATTTGTCCTCATCACCATTACCATGGCCGCGTTTAGCTTGTTTACCCAGGTAGACATTATGACCCGCGGTGGTCCGCTGGATGCTACGACCACCATCATCCACCAGGCTGTCCAGCGCGGTTACCAAAAGCAGGACATCGCCTACGGTTCGGCCATATCCGTCTTTTTCTTCATGATGGTTTTAACTATTGCTCTGATTCAACGGTACCTGACAAGGGATAGGGATTAATCATGAAAAAACCTTTGATTTTATTCGGCCGTTACACAATCCTGATCGTCATCGCGCTAATTTTTATCTTTCCCATCGTCTTCATGCTGGTTTCATCCCTCAAACCAGATGAACAGCTGCTGCGCGATTCAGGTTCGCTGCTCGCTTTTGTACCGTACGGCGATCTCTCCCTTGCGAACTATTTTGAGGCATTCCGGCGCGTACCTATTGCCCGCTTCATTTTGAATTCAATCTTTATTACCTCCGTGACAACCATTCTGGCTTTGCTGATCAATTCGATGGCCGGCTTTGCCATCGCCGTACCCCGTTGGAAAGGGAAAAGCCTCATATTGTCAGTTATCATCGCCACCTTAATTGTACCGTTCGACACCATTGCCATTCCGCTGCTGCTCATTGTGAGCAAGCTGCCGTGGATCAGCTTCACTGGCTGCGAAAATTCAGCTTTGGTCTGCCTGACGACCAATTGGCTGGATACCTACCATGTGCAGATTATCCCCTTCATTGTGGGGGCGTTTACCATTTTTTTGTTTGTCCAGTTTTTTAGATCATTACCCTACGAATTAGTAGAAGCGGCTCGCATAGACGGCGCCAGCTGGCTCCAAATCTATTACCGCATTTACATGCCAATTTCTGGGCCGGTGGTGGCGACTGTGGCCATTTTGACCTTCCTGGCTAAGTGGGGCGATTATTTGTGGCCGATTATGGTGGTGCAGTCAGAAGCGCTGCGTCCGGTGCAGATCGGAGTGTCGTACTTCTTTCAACTGGATGTTGCCTGGGGTGAAGTCATGGCCTATCTGTCGATCATCACCATCCCCGTGCTGATTCTCTATCTATCGTTACAGCGGGCCTTTATCGAAAGCATTGCCGCCAGCGGGGTGAAAGGTTAACCGGTGGAATTAGAACCTTTTCGACCCGCTTACCACTTTACCCCACCGACTGCCTGGCTTAACGACCCCAACGGCATGGTGTATTACGACGGCGAGTATCACCTGTTTTACCAGCACCACCCGGATAGTACGGTCTGGGGGCCGATGCACTGGGGGCACGCCGTCAGCCGCGATCTGGTAAACTGGCAGCATTTGCCCATCGCCCTGGCCCCCGATGAACTGGGCACCATTTTCTCCGGCGGCGCAGTGATCGATTGGCACAACACGGCCGGATTTGGCCCTGAAGCGATGATCGCCAGCTACACCTATCAGGACAGCGACGCCCGCCAAAGCCAGGCCATTGCCTACAGCCTGGACAACGGCCGCACCTGGATCAAATACGCAGGCAATCCAGTCATTCCCGCCCCGGCCAACATCCGCGATTTCCGCGATCCCAAGCTGCTGTGGTACGACGACGGCAGCGGCGGTGGCCATTGGGTGATGGCGCTGGCCGCCGGGCGGGCTATCTTGTTTTATACCTCGCCCAATTTGCTCGATTGGCAGCCATCGGGCAGCTTTGGCTTTGGCCACGGCGCAATGGACGGCGTCTGGGAAACGCCAGATCTGTTTGAACTGCCTGTTGCCGGTACGGCCGAATCCCGCTGGGTGCTCACGGTGGGCATCGGCGATAACGCCCCGGCGGGCGGCAGCGGCACGCAGTACTTCATCGGCCAGTTTGATGGCCAGACCTTCACCAGCGACAATCCCAAAGGGACGGTGCTGTGGGCCGATTACGGCGCTGACTTTTACGCGGCCCAGTCGTGGAGCAACGCGCCAGACGGCCGTCGCATCTGGCTGGCCTGGCTGAACAACTGGCAGTATGCCAACCAGATCCCTACCACAACCTGGCGCGGCGCGATGACCCTGCCGCGTGAGCTGCGGCTGGTGCCCACGCAAGAGGGGATTCGGCTGGCGCAAACGGCCGTTCCCGAACTCGCCCAACTCCGTCAAAACAAACACCGCTGGCATAATGTGATCCTGGAGCCGGGCGCACCGTTTGTGCCAGCAGTGCGCGGTGACCGGCTGGAAATCATCGCCGAGCTGGAGACGCCAATCGAGGCCACCAGTTTGGGCATCCGCCTACGCCTGGGAGATGGGGAGGCAACGGCCGTTGGCTATGCCCCCAAAAGCCGCCTCCTCTTTGTCGACCGCACCAACGCCGGGCAGTCGGCGTTTAACTACAACTTCGCCAGCGTCCACACGGCCCCCTTTGCTCCCGCCGATGGCCTCCTCACGCTGCACATTTTTGTGGATCGTGCCTCAATTGAGGTGCTGGCCAACGAAGGGCTGATCAGCTTTTCAGAGCAGATTTTCCCGGGCGAGGCCAGTGTGGGGGTGGAGCTGTTTGCCGAGGGAACGGCCGTTACCGTGCGCAATCTGGAAATTTACCGATTGAGTGCCGCCCAATTCCGGCCGCTGCGCACCACGGCCGACGGTCAGCTGCCGGTTGCCGTGGCGGCCCCATAAGCCAGGGCCACTGTGCCAAAGGGGGACCCGATGAAAAAACACGCCGTCGTGAAAAATGTAGGCATCGCCTTCGCTATTTTGGCCTGCCTCACCGTCATCTGCGTGGTGTTAAGCGTCATTGGTTCCGTGGTGGCAATCCGCCAGACCGAGCCATATGCCACCAGTGTGGAACTGGCGTTGGGCAGTACGGCCGTTCAGCAAGCACTGGGCGAACCGGTTACCGTGGGCTGGTTTCCCCAAGGCAGCGTCAACCCCGCCAACGGGGGTGATGCCGAACTCTACATTCCCCTCCACGGCTCAAAGGCCAGTGCCTCCATTCGCGTCAACGGCACCAATAGTGATGGCACGTGGAAGTATTATGCGATCCGGGTAGATACGAGTGAAGGAGAGCACATCAATCTGCTTGAACAACCATGAGTGGATGATTGCAACGTAGCATTGTCCTGTGCCGAGCAGGTCTTCTACGTCGGCCGTGGTCGGCGTCTCAGGAAGCCTACCCCGGAGCAAGGTCTATGATCTGCCCGTCCTGCAGGTTGAGCACCTGGTCCACGTACTCGGCCACCAGGTTGTCGTGAGAGGCCAACAAGATGGCGATTGAATTTTCTTTGGCCACGGTGCGGAACAACTGGAGGATTTCATGGGCCGTCTCAAAGTCCAACTCGCCGGTGGCCTCATCGGCCAGGATGATTTTGGGTTGGTTGGCCAGAGCGCGGGCGATGGCCACACGCTGCTGCTGGCCGCCGGACATCTCATACGGCCGATGATCCGCCCACTTGCTCAGCCCCACCTGCTCCAGATAGTGCATCGCCTGGTCTTTGCGCTGGCGGCGCGGAAAACGAGCAATACGCAGCATCAATTCCACGTTCTCAAAGGCCGACAGCGTGGGCAGCAGGCCAAAATTTTGGAAGATAAAACCCACTTCCTGCTGCCGCCAAAGGGTGAGCGCCTGGTCGTCCATGTTGTGCAGGGCACGGCCGTTGACAAAAATCGCGCCTTCCGTGGGCCGGTCCAGCCCGCCAATGCAGTTGAGCAGGGTTGTTTTGCCGCTGCCCGAGCGCCCTTTGAGCGCCACAAACTGGCCAGAGGCAACGGCGAGATTGACGCCTTTCAGGGCAACCACCGGCGCAGCAGCCGATTGGTAAATACGTTTAACATCCTGAACGTGGATGGCGAGGCTGTCGTTGTTCATGTGCGTTTTAACCACCTGTTGATCCGGCTGCGCCAGGTTTTGGTTGTGGGCTCGTTGTCGGGGGATGTAGAGGGGGGAACGGCCGTACTTTCTTCACCCACACCCTCTTCCG
The DNA here is from genome assembly GCA_016710325.1 of Candidatus Leptofilum proximum. GTDB lineage: Bacteria > Chloroflexota > Anaerolineae > Promineifilales > Promineifilaceae > Leptofilum > Leptofilum proximum. The sequence goes on from JADJXK010000001.1 coordinate 37,268, forward strand.
CCACCGCCCGAATCAGCAGCCCTTCATCCGTCAGCTCCATCGCTGCCCGCTGGCCGATGCCCAGCGCCTCGCGGTACGCCTTGGGCACCTGCAGGCGCCCGGCCGAATCCAGCACCACCAGCTCCTCAAACACCGGGTGACTTTCCGCCACAGAATCCGGCTGCCCAGACTGCCTGCTGGGGCGGTGGTTGCGCCGGGTCTCGCTGGCCGCCTTACCGTCGCGGATGGCCATCACCCGGTCCACGTGGTGGGCAATGTTCGGATCATGGCTGACGATGAGGATGGTCTGGCCCAGCTGGCGGTTCAGCTGGCGAAAGGCATCGTAGATGGTTTGCGCCGTGGTGGTGTCCAGCTCGCCGGTTGGCTCGTCGGCCAGCAGCAGGGCGGGGGCATTGGCCAGGGCCACGGCGATGGCCACGCGGGCCTGCTCACCGCCGGACAACTCCGGCAGGTAATGGTGCTGCCGCTCGGCCAGCCCCACCATTTGCAGCAAATCGAAGGCGCGCTGCTTCATTTCCCGGGCGCTGAAACCGGCCAGCATCATGGGCAGCTCCACATTTTCGCGGGCGTTGAGGTAGGGCACCAGGTTGCGCGCCCCCTGCTGCCAGACAAAACCCACCTGGGTGCGGCGGTAGCGATCCAGCGCGGCGTTGGACATTTTGAGCAGGCTTTGCCCGTTGACAATAACCTGCCCGGCAGACGGCCGTACCAATCCCCCCAAAATGTTCATCAATGTCGATTTGCCGCTGCCGCTGACGCCGACAATGCCCATCAGCTCGCCGCGCTGCACGGTCAGGTCTAGCCCCTGCAGGGCCAGCACCTCCAGGTCGGCTACCTGAAAAATCTTCACCAGATTTTCGCATACGATCATCGGTTCACTAATCATTAGGATTCACAGATGGTTCATAAAAACTTGCCACGAATTTCGCGAATTCCGCGAAATAAATATGTCATTCGCGTCAATTCGCGTCATTCGCGGCCAAAAATCTCTTAAACCGTTTCTCCCAGCTTGATCGCCTGGAAAATGCGCATGCGGCGCAGCAGGGTGGCCAGGACCGCCAGGGCCACGACAAACATCAAGCCAAACAACAGGTAAATTTCCAAAATGGCAGGCCAGGCGATCTCCACCAGGTAAGGTGGCACCAGGTCCACGGCCCGCACGCCAATTTGCAGCGCCGGGATAAACTGCTCGCTCACCAGCGTGCCCAGACCTGTGCCCAGCGTCAGCCCGCTGAGCACCAGGAAGGCCAGCTCAAAAGCAACGTAGATAGTCATGTGCCGCTGGGTCAGCCCTACGGCGCGCAAAATGCCCAGCGAAATAAAGCGCTGGCGCAGTGAAAACAGCGCGTACATAAAAAAGCCCAGCACCGTCAGCAGGGCGGCGGCGATGAAGCCCACGGACAGCAGGCCAAACACCCCCTGGCGGTCCGGGCGCTGCTGCTCGGCGGCGATGAGCGAGTATGGCTCGCGCCAGCTCCAGCTAAACAGGCCGCGCTCGTCCAGGGCCTGCTCCAGCAGCACGGCATCTGGTTCGGCGCCGGTTTCCAACCACACCTCGTAGGGCAGCTGGCTGCCGATTTGGGCAAAGAGGTTTTCCAGGTTGCCCACAAACAGCGGGCCATCTTCGGCTTCATACCAGGTGGGGAAGTAGTCGAAGGTGCCCACAATCTGGCTGTCGAGGGTGACACGGCCGTCTGGCAGCAGTACCGTCAGGCGGAACAAATCCCCGGTGCGCAGCCCCTGCTGCCGGGCAAACTGCTCGGAAATGAGAATGCTATTGGGGGCAACGGCCAGCGCATTCAGCAGCGAGCCCAGCCGGTACGGGGCAAAGTCCCAGCGCCAGTAAGCCACCTGGCCAAAATCGGCCCGGTCGATGCCCAAAAAGGTGCCGCCAAAGCGCCGCTCGCCAACTTGCGCCTCGCTTTTAAAACGGCCGACTCGCGCCGCCGCTTCCACTCCTGGGAACTGGGTATATTCGCTCAGCGGCAGGTAGATGGCCTGGCTGCGTTCGTTGGCGGTGTTGGCGGATGGCACCACCGAGGTGCCGCCAAATTCCACGCCCGCGCCGCGTAAGTTTACGTCGGCGCCGGTGCGGTAAAACGATTCGTCGTACAGCTGGAAGTCGAGCGTTTGCGCCAGCGAGGCGGTAAAGACGGCCAGGCTCACCGTGAGCACCTGCAGGATGAGCGGCATGGTGTAGAGGCGCGGCATGCGGGCCAGCTGGCGTGTGGCCATCAGCAGGCCGATGCTGTCTGTTTTGGCCAGCAGCCAGCTAAGGCTGCCCATCACCAGGGGCAGCAGCCGCAAAAAGAGCAGGGTCAGGGCAAAGATGACCAGGGTGGGCACCAGGAACAGCAGCGGATTCTGGAACGGCGTGTCGCTGGCCGTCTCGGTGATGGCTCCTTGCTGCTGCAAGAGATACGCGCCGTAGACGGCGGGAATCAGCAGCAGCCCATCGAGCCAGGCGCGCTGCCACCACGGCCGTTTTAAAGTACGCGCCTGTTCCTGTTTGTAGGTAATGATCGTGTCCCGCGACGCCACAAACGTAGGCAGCACCTGGGCCAGGATGGCCAGCACAATGGCCACCAGGGCTGCCTGCCAGGCGTCGGCGGTGAGGGCGATGCGCAGTTGGGAAACGGCCGTAAAGTCCAAAAAGCTGCGCGACTTGCCAATGAGCTGGGTAAAGCCCAGGGCCACCAGCGCGCCCAGCAGCGTGGCCACACTGCCCAGCACCAGCCCTTCCACCAGGGCAAACCCTACAATTTGCCACGGCGTGCCGCCCCGGCTGCGCAAAACGGCAATCTCGTTGCGGCGCTGGTTCACCCCCAGGCTCACAATCAGCCCGATGAAGGCCAGGGTAAGGCCGATGGTGGGCAGGTTAAACGCTGTCAGCAGGATGGTGAGCTGCTGCGCCGTCTGGCGATAGCGCCCCAGCGCCTCGGCGGGGGAGAAGGCGGTGCTGATTTGCGGCAGCAGGGTCACTACCTGCCGCTCCACCCGAGCCGCCCGCGCCGCCAGGTTGTCGGCATTGGTGGTGTTGATGCCGCTGCCGTCCATCACCAGGTACCAGACGGCCCGGGCGATTTCGTCGTTGAAGAAAGGGCTGAGCCGTTCGGCAAAGGTTTCGTCGGCCACCAGGAGCAGATCGTCAAAAACGGCGGGAGCAAAAAACCAGAAGTCATCCTGTGGGTTGGTAGCCCGCCAGACGCCAGCGATGCGTACGGCCGTTTCCCGCGGATTGGTAGTCTCTTCCTGAAAGTCGTAGGCGATCAGCAAATCGCCCACTTGTAGACCAGACTGCACTGCCTGCGCTTGGCTGATCAGTACCTCGATGGTGCTGTCCACAGTGGGCGTGGCCGACGCCGGGAACGCGCCCTCGACGATCTCGATGTGTTCGGCGATGCTGCTGGTGTTGGCAAAATAAAAGATGCCCAGCGCGGCGGAGCTGTCTTCGTAATTGGTCTCATCGACGGGGAAGAGGCGGAAGCGGCCCGTTTCCAGATGGCGCACCATCTGCTCTTGCGGCAGCCCGAGGTCGCGCGCTCCCTGGCTGGTGAGGTACTGGTCAACCGGCTGGATCTCTTCCCACTCAATCGGTCCGGCCCAGGAACCCACGTAATCGTACAGGTAGGTGAAGGGCGGCTTGTTGGCCCGGTCCGCCACCGTGCTGAGCTCTTCCTCCAGGATGTGAAAGTAGACGGCATCGGCGTAGAGGGGCACGGTCATGATGAGGGCAACGGCCGTTACCAACCCCAACAGCGTCGCCAGGGTCAGGCTGCGCTGCGCCCACAGCCGCTTGAAGGTGATGCGAAAAATTGCCAGAACGCGGTAGAAAAGGGTCATTGGCTTACTGGCCCACGATGATCTGGCCTTCGTTGAGACCGTCTACAATTTCCACACGGCCGTTTCCCTCAATGCCCAGGGACACGTCCACGCGCTGCTCCACGCCATCGGTTTGCACGACGACAAATTTACGGCCGTTAAAATCGCGAATCGCCGCCGGGGGCAGCCAAAGCACATCCGTCCGCTCGGTGACGATGGTGGTGATGCGCACCCGGTCGCCTGGCTCGTAGCGGTTGAAAGCGGCCGTGGCATCATCAAACTGGAGGCGCGTATCGTCTTCTTCCCCACCGCCGCTGCCAAACGGCGCGGGCAGCCGGGTGATGGTGCCTGCCAGCGGCTCGCCGGGTGCACCGGCCGGTTCAATTTCGACCGTCATGCCCTCGGCCAGCTCGCGCATCTGCGCCTCCGGCAGGTTGGCCGAAATTTCAATCTGGCTCGGATCAGCGAGGACGCCCACCGGCTCAAAGGCGGCCACGGAGCGGCCAGGGGCGAGGTTGAGCGAGCTGATTTCGCCGTCGAACGGGGCCAGGAGCTGGCTGCGGGCCATCTGGCTTTCTAGCTCGGCTACCCGCAGCGCGGCCTCATCGACGGCGCTTTGCAGCTCCGGGTCCAGCGTGCTGTCCAGCGCGTCTACCTCCAGCTGGGCCATCGCCACAAGCAGGGTGAGGCGATCGATCTGGTACTGCTCTTCGGCCGTGGGATTGCTGCCCGCTTCCTGGACGGCAAAGTCCAGGTCCAGCTGGGACAGGTCGCGGGCCAGTTCGGCCGCCTGCCGCGCCTGTTCGATTTGCTGCTGCGAGAGGGTCAGCTGCCCTTCGGCTACAGCCAGCGCCGATTGGGCCAGGACCAGTTCGGCTTCCAGCGCCGTATTGTCCAGGTCGGCGATGACGTCGCCTGCCTGAACCCGGTCGCCTGAATCGAGGTAAACGTTGGCCACCAGGCCGTCACGCGGGAAAAACAGCGGCTCTTCAACCACGGGCACCACCCGCCCGGTGAAGTCCAGCGTGAAAGTAACGGTGCCTCTGGCGACTTCGTAGGTGGGGCGGGCGGCGGTAACGGCCGTCGGAATTGGCGTCGGTTCAGCCAGGTCGGCCGAGCGGCGTTCACGCTGGCCACCCGCCAGGCAGCTGACGGACAGGAACAGGGTTCCCAAGAACAGAAGGAGCAGTCGATTCGGTAATTTTTTCAATCGGTTATCCGTTTGCTTTTAACCAGTCTAGCAGTTCATCCATTCTGCAAAAAGCGAGCGCTGTGACCGTGTCTGCACCGCCATAGTAGATGGCCAGGCGCTGGGTCGGCTCATCGTAGAGCGCGGCGCAGGGGAAGGCCACGTTGGGCACGTCACCGACACATTCGTACAGCGTTTGCGGGGCCAGCAGGTACGGCTCACCGCGACGAATGACCTTCCACGGTTCGTCCAGGTCCAGCAGGGCTGCGCCAAAGGCGTAGACAAAGCCGTTGCAGGAGGTGAGTACGCCGTGATAAATCATCAGCCAGCCTTCGGGGGTTTCGATGGGAATGGGGCCAGCGCCGATTTTGGTGCTTTCCCAGCCGCCGCGGGTGCCCATCACGTAGCGGTGTTCACCCCAGTAAATCATGTCCTTGCTCTGGCTGAGGTAGATGTCGCCAAAGGGAGTGTGGCCGTTGTCCGACGGCCGATTTAACATCACATACTTGCCGTTGATGCGGCGGGGGAACAGCACGCCGTTGCGGTTAAACGGCAGCAGGGCGTTTTCCACGAAGTGGAACTGCTCAAAGTTGTAGGTGTAACCCACGCCGATGGTGGGGCCGTGGTAGCCGTTGCACCAGGTGACCCAGTAGCGGTCCTCAAGCCACACAACGCGTGGGTCGTAGCGGTATTGGTAACGGCCGATTTCCGGATCGTCGCACAGCCACTCGATGGGGTCGTTGTCCAGCCGCCAGTCGAAGCCGGTGTCGCTGAAGCCGCGATGCAGGTTCATTTCGCGCTTCTTGTTATCGCAGCGGAAAACACCGGCAAAACCATCGCCAAAGGGAACGGCCGCACTGTTAAAAATGCTGTTAGACGACGGGATGAGGTCGCGCGGAATGATCGGGTTTTGGCTGTAGCGCCACACGACGTCTGAGGAAGTAGACGGCCGTTCCTCCCACGGCAGATTTGGAATATGATAAATGGAGTTGGTAGTCACGGTTTCTCCTGTAGGAAATGTGAATGGATCAGGATAAGTTGCTTGGCTTATTGCCCAATTTTAACATGAACTGTTACGGGGGAACGGCCGTTTCCCTCAATTACTGGCACCACATCGCCCGGCACCGCTTCACCGTTCACCGTTAGCTGAACCTGGTTGCCCGCCCCCACGCGTTCAACCGCAATGTGATAGGTTACGCCGCGGAAAACCCGGCTGGCGGTGAAGCCCGGCCAGTTTTCCGGTACGACGGGGGCGATTTTCAGGCCAGTATAGGTGGGGCGGATGCCCAAAATCCACTGGCTGATGGCCACGTAATTCCAGGCGGCCGTGCCCGACAGCCACGAATTTTTGGCCTCCCCATGCGTCGGTGCGTCACGCCCGGCTATCATTTGCGCATAGACGTATGGCTCGGAGCGGTGCACCTCGCTGATGGCCTCACGCGCTGAGGGATTGATGCGGCGGTAGTAATCAAACGCCCTGTCGCCGTGGCCCAGCACCGCTTCGGCAATCATGATCCACGGATTGGTGTGGCAGAAAATGCCCGCGTTTTCTTTGTAGCCGGGCGGGTAGGAGGAGATTTCACCCAGGTTGAGGTAGTAGCGGGTATAGGCAGGCTGCTGCAAGACAATGCCGTGTGGCGTAGCCAGCCGCTCGTTTACGGCCGTCAGCGCCTGGTCCGCCTCGCCACTTTCCTGACCAATGCCCGCCATCACGCACATACCCTGCGGTTCGATGAAAATCTGCCCTTCCTGGCATTCGTGGGAACCCACCTTGTCGCCAAAATCATCGTAGGCGCGCAGGAACCAGGCGCCGTCCCAGCCATGCTGTAGGGTTACGGCCGTCATCGCCGCTGCTTCCTGGGTGTAAAAGTCCGCTTCCTCGGGCCGCTCTAAAACCGCTGCCAGTTCGGCCATCTCTTTGGCTGCCAGCACAAACAGCCCGGCAATAAAAACGGATTCGGCCACTTTACCATCTTTGCTGACGGTGGTTTGGAACGATTGCCCCGGCTCGCTGGTGAAGGCGTTGAGGTTCAGGCAGTCGTTCCAATCCGCCTGGCCGATGAGCGGCAGGCCGTGCGGTCCTTTGCGCTCCAGGGTGTACTGCAAGCTGCGCTGCAAATGTTCGTAGAGGGGTGTTTCGCTGCCTGGTTCGTTGTCGTACGGTACCGGCTCGTCGAGGATGGCGAAATCGGCCGTTTCTTTCACGTAGGCCGTCACCGACAGCACCAGCCAGAGCGGATCGTCGTTGAAGTTGCCGCCGACGGCGTGGTTGCCGCGTTTGGTGAGCGGTTGGTATTGGTGGTACGCGCCGCCGGTGGGCAGCTGGGTGGCGGCCAGGTCCAAAATGCGTTCGCGGGCGCGTTCTGGCACCATGTGGACAAAACCCAGCAAATCCTGGTTGGAGTCACGGTAGCCCATGCCCCGGCCGATGCCCGATTCAAAATAAGAAGCTGAGCGGGACATGTTGAAGGTGATCATGTTCTGGTAGGCGTTCCAGATGTTGACCATGCGGTTGGTGTGCTCATCGGGCGTTTGCACCTGGTAGCGGGCCAGCAGATCGGCCCAATGAGCGTTGAGGTCGGCCAGGGCTTGCGCGACGACTTCGGGGTCCAGGTAACAGGCGATAAGCGGCCGTACCGTTTGTTTGTTCACCGTGCTGGAGTTGGGTGGATCGAACTTTTGGTCGCGCGGGTTCTGGTGGTACCCCAGCAAGAAGATGATTTCCCGCGTTTCGTCCGGCGCCAGGGTGAGCTTCACCTGGTGTGAGCCAATCGGCGCCCAGCCGTGGGCGTGTGAATTGCGCGCCTTACCTTCGGCGACTACCTGTGGATTGTCCCAGCCGCGGTACGGACCGAGGAAGGCGTCGCGAGACGTGTCGTAGCCCGCCAGTGGGGCGGAGCAGGCAAAATAAGCAAAGTGATCACGCCGTTCGCGGTATTCCGTTTTGTGGTAGATGACGCCGTCCAAAATTTCCACCTCGCCAATGCTGAAGTTGCGCTGGTAGTTGGAGGCATCGTCCAGGGCATCCCACAGGCAAAATTCGACGCTGGAGAAGAGGGAAAGCTCGGCCGTTTCGCGGCGTTGGTTGGTTACCTGGACGCGCCAGATTTCCATCGTCTGGCCCAGAGGCACGAAGTAGGTGCTGTCCACGCGAATGCCGCTGTAGGCAGAGGCGATCTGGCTGTAGCCCAGGCCGTGACGGCAGGTGTACTCATCCAGGTTGGTGCGCGTCGGCTGCCAGGTGGGGGACCAGAAACGGCCGTCCCCATCATCGCGCAGGTAAAGGTAACGGCCGTTGCCATCATACGGCACCCCGTTGTAGCGGAACCGCGTTAAGCGGCGCAGGCGGGCGTCCTGGTAAAAGGTGTAGCCGCCTGCCGTGTTGGAAATCAGGCCAAAAAAGGATTCGCTGCCCAGGTAGTTGATCCAGGGCAGCGGCGTATCCGGCCGGGTAATCACATATTCACATCGCGCGTCGTCAAAATATCCGTACTGCATGTGTCCTCCCTAAATAGTCCACAGATTACACAGATTTCGCAGATGAGAAAATCTGTGTAATCTGCGAAATCTGTGGATTTTTTTGGTTGTGTAGGCCAACCACGACAGGAAAAAGTGCCAAGTTCAGCTGGACTGGACGGTGAAACGGCCGTTCACGCCCGCTACCGAACTGCCACCCAACAAAAGTTCAAACTCGCCCGGTTCCACCACCCACTCCGTCGTTTCGTCCAGAAACGCCAGGGCGGCGGGTTCAAGCGTGAACGTCACCGCCTGGCTTTCCCCTGGCTGCAAGCTCAGCCGCTGAAATCCTTTTAGCTCCTGCACCGGCCGGGTCACCGAACTGATGCAGTCGCGCACATACAGCTGCACCACCTCGTCCCCGGCGCGCTGGCCCGTGTTGGTGACGGTGATGCGCATCGTTACACTCTCATCTGGCATGGGCGTGGCCGGTTCGATGTGCAAATCGCTGTAGGCAAAGGTGGTGTAGCTCAGGCCGTGGCCAAAGGGGAACAGCGGTTGGTTGCTGGCAAACAGGTAGCCGCGCCGCGCCGACGGTTTGTGGTTGTAGAAGGCAGGCAGCTGCCCCACCGAGCGAGGAAAGGTGATGGGCAGCTTGCCGCCGGGATTCATCGCCCCGAAGAGCATTTCGGCAACGGCCGTTCCCCCCGCCTGGCCTACGTACCAACATTCCACAATGGCGGGGATGTGTGCGGCAGCCCAGGTGATGGTGAGGGGACGGCCGTTAATCAGCAGCAGCACCACCGGTGTGCCGGTTGCCGCCACGGCTTGCAGCAGTGTTTCCTGGTTGCCCGGCAAATCCAGGCTGTCGCGGTCGCCCAAATGCTCGCGGCTCCACCCTTCGCGGCAAACCGCCTCGTTTTCCCCGAGCACCAGGATGGCGACATCGGCCGTTTTGGCCAGTGCCGAGGCTTCTTCCAACCGGGCCGTTTCTTCGCCTGGGTCGGGCAGCTCAACCGTATCACGCCACCAGCTTTGCCAGCCCCCGCCGTCCTGCGTAATGCGGCAGCCTTCAGCATGGACCACCTTCACCTGGCTGTCGAGGAACTGCCGGATACCATCAAGTACGCTGACCCCGCCCTCGGCCTGCACGCTGTAGCCGCCCTGGTGCACCTTCGCTGCGTTTGGTCCGATGACCGCCACACGCCTCAGCGCTGCCGGGTTGAGCGGCAGCAGCGGCGCGCCGTTGGCCACCGGCTCGTTTTTGAGCAGCGTCAGCGTCTGGCGAGCGGCTTCTAAGGCGAGGGCATGGTGCGCCTGTCGATTGGTGTGGAGTGAGGCATTTTCTGGCGTGGGGTAAGGATTTTCAAACAGGCCCATTTCAAACTTGGCGGTCAAGATGCGGCGCACGGCGTTGTCGATTATTGCCTCATCCACCAATCCGGCTGCTACCTGTTCTTTCAAGAGGGCAAAACAGTCGTCCAGCTCGTATTCGATGCCCGATTCCAGCGCCTGGCGGGCGGCTTCGGCGCGGTTGGCGGCCACGTGGTGCAGCCGATCCAGGTCACGAATACCGCCGCCATCGGAGATGATGAGGCCGGTGAAGCCCCACTCCTGGCGCAGCAGTTCTTGCAGCAGCCACTTGTTTTTGTGCACGGGGATGCCGTTGATTTCGTTGTAGGAGGCCATGATGGCGGCGACGTGGGCCTTCTGTACGGCCGTTTGGAACGGCCGTAAAAACACCTCGCGAATTTCCCGCTCAGCATAGTTGGCCGGGGCGCAGTTGGTGCCACCTTCCGGCTGCCCGTGCACGGCAAAATGTTTGGCGGTGGCCATCACCCGGTCTGAGGCGATGGGTGTTTCGCGCCCTTGCAGACCGAAAACGGCCGCCCGACCTATCACCGAGGCCAGGTACGGGTCTTCGCCGTAGGTCTCCTCGGTGCGTCCCCAGCGTGGATCGCGGGCCAGGTCCAGCACTGGCGACAAGGCCCAATGGCTGCCGCGGGCGCGCATCTCGGCGGCGGCAGCGGTGAAGATTTGCTCCACCAGGGCCGGGTTCCAGGTGGCGGCCAGGCCAATCGCCTGGGGAAAGCTGGTGGCGTGCCAGCCCATCAGCCCGTGCAGCGCCTCATCGATGATAAGAATGGGAATGCCCAGGCGCGTCTCGTGCCGGGCAAAATCCTGCACAGCGCGTGCTGCCTCGGCTGCCTCGCGGCTGTCGCGGTACAACCCTACCCGGCCAATCCCTCCCACGTTGTCCGGGCAGGTCTGCCGCAGCAGATCAATGTTCACGGGTCCTTCTACGCTGTCCCGTGGATGCTCACCGGGGAAGCCAAAGATGGTCATCTGCGCCAGTTTTTCATCCAGTGTCATGCGCGCCAGCAAATCCGCCACGCGCTCCGCGGCGGGCAAATCTGGGTTTTGATACGGGTAGTTGGTCATGAGAAAACCTTTTTTTCACAAAGGGCAAAATCTGACATTTTGCCACCTGGTCACCCTGTCACCCTGTCAAGAATAGTCTGCCCCGCACGACTGCCGGATGATGAGCTCGGTGGGCAAAATGACGCGGCGGGGTGGGGCATCGGGCTGTTTGATGATGTCGAGCAGGGTTTCTACGGCCTGGGCGCCCATGCGGCGAATCGGTTGGCGGATGGTGGTGAGGGGCGGGTTGATAAGGGGAACGGCCGTATCTTCCGGCGTCAAATCATCATAGCCCACGACGGCCACATCGTCGGGCACCCGCAGCCCGGCGTCGGCCAGGGCGCGCAGGACGCCCAGCGCCATGCTGTCCGAGGCGGCAAAGACGGCATCGGGGTGGTGGGGCAGCAGTTGTAAAGCTGCCTGATAGGCTTTTTCCTGTTCAAAATCACCGGCCTCCATGAGTTGTTCATTGACGGGCAGGTTGTGGTCCTGGAGGGCATCCAGGTACCCCTGGCGGCGCTGCTGCCCGGCGGCCATGTCCAGCCGCCCGGTGATGGTGGCAATGCGCTGGTGGCCTAAGGAGATGAGATGGGAAACGGCCGTATACGCCCCCAAGCGGTTATCCACATCCACAAAACTGGCTGTCGGATACCCCAATGGTTCGCCAATGACCAGCACCGGCTTTTCTGAAAGCAGCAGCTGGTTTAACGGATCGTCAAAATGCAGTCCGGCAATGATCAGGCCATCCAAAAAACCCTGGCGCATCACCTGGGCAGCCATCTGTTGTTCTTCCTCCTCGGTGTGAAAGATAAAAAGGGCCAACGTGTGGCCGCTTTCATTACACGCCTGGCTGATGCCTTGAATAAGGCGGGGGTAATACAGATCGGTGAAAATGGCTTGAATCACCCTTGGAATAACCAGCCCCAGCAGACCGGTGCGGTTAGAAGCCAGCGAACGGGCGGCCTGGTTGGGCTGGTAGCCGGTGTCCGCAATCACGTCCAGGACACGCTGGCGCACTTCTTCACGGATATTGGGATGGTTGTTGATCACGCGAGAAACGGTGGCTCTAGACACGCCCGCCAACGCCCCAATTTTTTCTAAAGTCAGCTTCCCTTCCATGATCAAGGTCTTTGTGTAGTCGGCCACCAATGTGGTTTGATAGTGTTTTGAGAGCGCTCTCAATCACTGCCCCGAATATTAATAAACTTGCGGTGGAAAGTCAATTGATTGTCTGGAAAAATTGTCCAGAAAGGCGCTGCAAACGGTAATTGGTCGACCATACTCGCCAAAATTCCCCAAAATATGTCTTGTTCTCTGTATCCTGGTACATGACAGCCTGGCTAACTTTTCACTATGATCCCTTTAGTAAGAAAAAAATTTGCCCTATGGGAAGTCACGGGGTTGATAACCCGTAAAACGTGATGTGTGACCAGAAGTGAATCACGTTTTATGCATCATTGGCCGGTTTATCCATGAGTTCCCCAAGAGCCAAAATAATTTGGCAGCAAAAGAGGGAGTTATGAGTAAAACAATTACCGCACTTTACGAAAATATTGCCGATGCCCGAGCGGCGGTGGAAGCGCTGCTGGACAGCGGTTATCAGCATGATCATATCAGCCTGGTGGTGCCCGACCCGGAAGGTAAATACCAGGACTCATTGGCCGAAGGAGCGGCCGCCGAGGGTGACAATCCCCGCGATACGGCCGCTGCCGGAGCCCTGGCGGGTACGGCTTTGGGTGGTCTGGCCGGGCTGCTGTTTGGCGTTTCGGTGTTTAGCCTGCCGGTGTTGGGAGCGGCCGTATTGGCCGGACCTATCTACACTGCCATCATGGGCGCCAGCGCCGGGGGGATTGGCGGCGGACTCCTGGGCTGGCTTGTGGAAAAGGGCGTGCCTGCACCGCGGGCCCACCTTCAGACCGAGGCGCTGCGCCGCGGCCATATTTTGGTAGCTGTTGAGGCCATCAAGGAAGACCAGGGCCAGGTGACACGCCTGCTTCAGCAGCACAACGCCCTCAACATTGAAGAAGCGGCCAAAAAGTGGCGGGCGGGCGGCTGGCATGAAGATGACAATCCACCGGATCAATACGAGCCGGAAGAGGATGATAAACACGACCAGCACGCCTACGCCACCGGCGCCATGGACAGCGATGTGTACGGGCGACGAGAACGACCGCCTCTGCCGCCCCATGAGGAAGATAGCAACAGTTGACGTCCGGCGGCCCTGTTCACTAGTGTTTTGCTCCATAAATCCTTACCAGGTTATTGTGGCACAGGAGCAAAACACTTAAGCAGTTGCCTTAACATAAATACCTATGAAGAACTTCCGGGCAACTGCACTAGCAGGGCCGCTGTTGTTTTGCCAAAGAGGAAAAGAACAAAGTCGACGATACTCGCCAGCCAGTGCGGGTTCCAGCGTCGCATCATTTCGGCTGCGGAAGCGCCTTAGCCCTCCCTAAGAAACCAGCGGCAGCCCTACGCCATTGCCTATAATTTCCCTATCATAGAGCTGGACAAGAAACCGAGGCAAAATTCCGTACCGTATGGCAGAGCATCAGACCTCACAAGATCATCCCTTCTCAACGAGTGGTTCGCCACCCGTTATGAACGCACATCATCGCACCATGCTGGCGGTTTTTGCTGGATTAACCCTCATCTTTTTAAGCGCGGCGGCGCTGACGTTTTGGATCGACGCCTCGGCCCAGCTAGACCAAGATCGCGGGCTGCACAAACGGCCGTCTCCCCTGCGCGAGATCCCCGAATTTATTAACCTCACCATCACCGAGACCGGTATTGCGGCCATCACGACCGAAGATTTACGGCCGTTCAACTGGCAGCTCTCCGCCTTTTCCCACAACACCATCAACCTCACCCGGCAGGGTGAACAAGTTCCCTACACCATCGCCGATGACGGCCAGACGATATTCTTTTTGGCCGAAGCCATTACCAGTACGGTAATGGCCCCCACAGTGTACCAGCTGAGCCTGGGCGAAGGCCTGGCCATGGCTGAGCGCGCTGCCGCTGCCCAGGGACGTGGCAGCAGCAAGGCCACTTACCGGCAGGTGTGGGAAGAAAACAGCACCTTTGTGGCCGATACCGGCGGCGCTGATCCGTGGTACGGCCGTTTGCTGCTGGCGCCGCAAACCACCAACTTTCCTCTCAATAACATCCGTCCCAGCGGCGGGCGCGGGCGGCTGAATATCTCTGTGTGGTCCAGCACTGATGGCCCCGGCAACCCGGATCACCATCTGCAAGTGGTCGTTAACGACCGTCAGCTGGCGGACTGGGTTTGGGACGGCATTCAGCACACGCAAATATCCGTGGAACTGCCCGATGGCCTGCTGCGCCCAGACGGGCGTAACGTGTTGAGCCTCACCAGCCCCGGCGATACACCGGCCTCGGGTGAAGCCATTTACATTGACCGCATTGAGCTGCTGTACGAGGGTTATCTCCAGACGGGCCAGGGGCAGTTCTGGTTCAGCAGCAATGCCAGTACGCTGACCATCGACCAGGCGGACGCAGATTTGCTGCTGTTTGATGTGACCGACCGTGGCCAGCCGGTGGTGCTCACCAATCTGACGCCTGTAGAAAACGGCGTATTATTTACCGGCAGCGGTGCCAACGGCCGTTATTTTGCCCTGACAGCGAGTGCGGCGATACGGCCGTCTTTTTCCAACAGCTTCATCGCCAAGCAGACGCTGCGCCAGACGGATCGCGGGGCGGACTACATTGTCATCTACCCGGACGACACGGCGTTTGTTGATGCCCTCCAGCCGCTGCTGACTTACCGGGCCGAGCAGGGATTGCGGGTAACGGCCGTACCGCTCAGCCAGATTTACGCTGAGTTTGGCTACGGGCAGGAAGATGCCAGCGCCATTCGCAAATTCCTCAGGTATGCTCAAAACAACTGGCGTTTCCCCTCACCGCGTTTTGTGCTGCTGGCGGGCGATGCCAGCTACGACATTCACAACAATCTGGAGGGCAAAAACCTCAATTTGGTGCCCTCCCAGCTGGTGCAGCTGCCAGATGGCTTTGCCAGCAGCGATACCTGGTACGTGCTGCCCGATGATGGGCTGCCCCGGCTGGCCATCGGCCGTTTCCCGGCGCAAACCCCAGAGCAGCTGCAAGTAATGGTGGCAAAAACGCTGGCTTATGAGCAAAACGGCCGTTCTGCCTGGATCGAACGTTCGTTGTTTGTGAGTGAAGCAGAGCCGCAGTATAACGAGATGAACCTGTCGCTGGCGGCGCTGCTGCAAACCAGCGGATACGAAACCAGCACCCTGCAGATGGGTGAAGATGAGATGATGCATTACGTCCTTATGGGCACGCTGGCCAAAGGAGTGGGTGTCATCAATTACGCGGGTGATGGCTACGTTTCGCAGTGGGGCAACGGCCAGATGTTCACCGGGGATGATGCCGGTATGCTGGCCAACAACGGCCACACACCCATTTTCACCACCTTTACCTGCAACAATGGTGCCTTCTCCGAGCCGCAGCGGGACAGCCTCGCAGAAAATCTACTGTGGGTGGAGAACGGCGGCATTGTGGCGGCGGTTGCGCCCTCCAGCCGCGTGGCCCTGCCCTCGCTGACCCCGCTGGGGGAACTGTTCTACAGCGCTTTGCTGGATAAGGAGATCGACACCCTCGGTGAAGCGATTCTCCACACCCACGCCGCAGCCCTCAACGATGATTCTTTGGCAGAAGCGGTGCTGGTGGTGAACCTGTTGGGTGACCCGGCGCTGCAGCTGCAACGGCCGTAAGACCATCGTAGGGGCGCCTCGCGAGGCGCCCCTACAAGTGTGCCTCAAACCACCCCAACATTTGCTGCCAGGCATCGGCCGCGGCGTCGGCGTCGTAGCTGGCGCGAGTGTCGTTGAAGAAGGCGTGCTGGGCGCCCTCGTAGAGCTGGAACTTGTTGGGCACATCGGTTTCGGTGAGAGCGGCGTGCATAGTCTCGTAGCCGCTGGCCGGAATGTTATCGCGGGTGCCTAAGAAGCTCAGCACCGGTGCAGTAACCCCGGCTGCTTCGCTGGCAGACAGTGGATTGCCGTAAAAAGGAACGGCCGCATGAATATCCGGGCTGTTGGCGGCCGTTTGCAGCACCAGCCCGCCGCCCATGCAGAACCCTACGATGCCAAAACGGCCGTTCACCACTTCCTGCCCCTTCAAATAATCAATGGCCGCCTGAATCTCGCCCACGGCATCGCGCAGGCTCAGCTCCATCGCCTGCTTGCGCGCTTCGTCAGGCTCTGTGGTGACCACGCCGTGGTATAGGTCTGGGGCGAGGGCCACGTAACCCTCACTGGCAAAACGACGCGCCACGTCTTTGATGTGCTCGTTTAATCCCCACCATTCCTGAATAACAATGATCGCCGGGCGCGGTTCGCCACCTTCCTGGTAGGCCCAGTAGCCCATCAGCTCCTCGCCCGCTGCCAGGCCGGGATAGCTGACAATGCCGGTGATCATCTCGCCATCGCTGCTGCTGCCGACAACGGCCGTAGGCTGCGATTCGTCCACCACCGGCGGGGGATTGTCGTTAGGCGCCGTGGTGCAGGCGGCCAGCAGGGTGTTTGCGGCCAGGGCACTGCCGAGAACGGCCGTCGCCCGCAGCAAAAATTGTCGGCGGCTTACCCCGCCTACCTGGTAATCACGCACCAGTTCCATTAGGTCTACTCGATTCATGGGACACTCTCCTTCGCAAGTTGTTGGCCTGGATTATAAAAAATGGTGAGGGCCGAGAGGGGAAATGGTTAGGATATCTTCATGACGGCCGTAAATTTTCCCGGAAACTTTTCGCTCAGAATAGCTAATGGGGAACAGTTTCCGGGGAAATGGTTAGCGTTAAAACTCCCCAATGTCCGCATAGCGGAACCGCTCGATGGCAATGAAGCCAACGGCCGTTACCAACATCAAAATCGTGCTCATGGCCAGGGCCTGGCCAAAATTAAGCGCGCCCGGCTGGCCCAAAAAGCGCTCGATGGCGATGGGGATGGTGAGATAGCCGCTGTTCGGCCGTACAATAAAGCTCGTCGCGCCAAACTCGCCCATGCTTACCGTGAAGGCAAACACCGAGGCCACCAGCAGCGCCCGCCCCACGATGGGCAAATCCACCTCGCGCCACACTCGTGCCGGGGAAGCGCCCAGTACGGCCGCTGCTTCGCGCAGGCTGGGCTTGATGCCCTGCAGCACGGGCAGCAGGGTGCGCACCACAAAAGGAAAGGCCACCAGCACGTGGGCAATCAGCACCAGCAGCGGCGAGGTGCGCAGCCAGCGGAAAGTGACCACGTAGCCAAAACCCAGCGTCACCGCCGACGCGCCGAGCGGCAGCATGAAGAGCGGATCGAGCCAGCGCCGCCAGGGGGACGGCCGTATCAACAAAGTCGCCGTCAGCAGCCCCAGCACACCGGCTACGGCTACCGTCAGCAGCGCGTAGCCCAGCGAGTTGCGTAGAGCCAACAGCGGTGGAATAAACACCACGGAGTCCCGCCGCAGCGTGGGCAGCGCCTGGTAGTAGGCCAGGGTGAACTGGCCGTCGCGGTCCACCAGCGACTGCCAGACCAGGGCCAGCAGCGGCGTGAGCAAAAAGAGCAGCAGCCCAACAACCATGCTGCCCAGGGCCAGCTTCTCACCCGCGGTGGTGGCCCGGCGCAGGGTGCTTTGCTGCGGCCGAAAATCGAGGGCAACGGCCGTTTGCTGCTGCCACCGCGCATAAACCGACATCAGGCCAAAGGTAAACACAATTTGCAGCAGCGACAGCGCCGCGGCCACGTCGGGCCGCAAAAAGGTGATGTACTGGCGGTAAATTTCGGTCTCAATGGTGCTAAACGACGGCCCGCCCAAAATGAGCACCACGCCAAAGCTGGTGAAGGTGAAGAGGTAAATGAGCAGCGAGGCGCTGATGAGCGAGGGCCGTATCAGCGGCAGCGTTATCTCCACAAAAGCGCGGCGCGGTGATGCGCCCAACGTTTGCGCCGCTTCCACCAGGCGTGGATTCAGGTTGCCCCAAAAGCCGCCCACCAGGCGCACCACCACCGTCACGTTGTAAAACACGTGTGCCAGCAAAATGATGGTCAGGGTTTGGTCGAGCTGGACGGGCGGTGATTCCAGGTTAAAACCCACCATGAGCAGCCGGTTCAGCGGTCCGCTGGCGCCCAGCAGGGCGCGGAAGGCGGCGGCTACCACCACGGTGGGCATCACAAAAGGAATGGTAGTCAGGGCGCGCAGCACGGTTTTGCCGCGAAATTCATAGCGGGCAAAGAGGTAAGCGGCGGGCAGCCCCAGCAGCAAGGTCAACCCGGTGGAGAGGGCCGCCTGCCACACGGTAAACCAGATGACGCGGCGGAAGGACGGCCGTACCACCAACTCTCCCAGCGCTTCGGCCGTCAGGCTCAACCGTAAAATATTGCCCAGCGGATAAAAGAAGAAAATCAGCAAAAACAGCAGTGGCAGCAGCAAAATAATTGGCCATCGCCTGGCCTGTTTTCGCCAAAAGGAGTTGTTATTCATGGTTTGGCTTTTTAATTGAGTAATTGAGTAATTCGGTAATTAACGCTCCAATTACTCAGTTACCCAATAACCCAATTACATCTCATTAAAACGGAAAAAAGATCGGCAAAAAGGCGGCCATTAAAATCCAGATGAGAATGGTGAGCGGCAGACCGACCCGGGCGTAATCAAAAAAGCGGTAGCCGCCTGGTCCGTAAACCAGCACACAGGCCTGGTGCCCAATCGGTGTGACAAAGGAGTTGGAAGCGGCAATGGCAATGCCCATGACAAACGCCTGCGGCGCCAACCCCAGGTTAAACGCCGACTGAATGGCAATCGGCGCTACCAAAACGGCCGCTGCCGCATTGGACATAAACGCCGTAAGCAGGGTAGTGAGGACAAACAGCCCAACCATCACGCCGCGCGGCCCCATGCTGCCTACCAGGCCGATGACCTGGTCAGACAAAAACGTGGCCGTGCCCGTGTTTTCCATGGCGATGCCCATCGGCAGCATCCCGGCGATAAGGTAAACCGATTTCCACTCAATCGACTTGTACGCTTCATCCATTGTTAAACAGCCGGTGAGCACAGACAGAACAGCGCCTAAAACGGCCGCTACCGAAATGTGCAGCCAGCCCAGCCCCACCAGGGTAATCATCGACACAAAGATGAGCAAATTTAGCGGCGCTTTGTTGGTGCGTGCGATAGGTTTTTCTCGTTCGGTGAGGAGTAGAAAGGAGGGGTCATTGCCGGCTTCTGTGAGGCGTTCGCGGCGGCCCTGCACCAGCAAGGTGTCGCCCAGCTTCAGCTGCACGTTGCCCAGCCGCCCGGCCAGCGTCTTCTCCTCACGCCAGATGGCCAGCACAGACAGGCCATACCGGGCCCGGAAATTGGCATTTTTCAAGGACTTGCCAATAAACGGCGCCTTTTGGCTCACCACCAGTTCAGCCACCATCACTTCTTCGTTTTGCCAATCGTGGTCCGGCGCGCCGTTTTCCGAAATGAGACTGACGCCGATTTCGTTACGCACGCTGAGCATTTTGTCTTCGGCGCCTTTTACCAGCAGGATGTCGCCGTGGCGAATGTGGGCATTGGGCAAGATACCCAGGCGCATACGGCCGTCGCGCAGCACCCCCATCACCGTCAGATCATACTGCTCGCCCAGGCAGCTTTCCACAATCGTTTTGCCAATCAGCGGCGAATCCGGCAGCACGTGCAGCTCGGCCAGGTAATCCTTGAGCTGGTAGTCGCGGTTGAATTCCTGCGGGTCGTTGTGCAGCGTCTCCACGTAGCGCGGCAGCAGGTGACGGCCGAGAAAGGTCATGTACACCAGGCTGAACGACAAGATGATCAGGCCCATCGGCGTAAAGTCGAACAGGCTAAACGGTTCCATGCCCACCGCCTGCAGTGCGTCGCTGGCCAGCAGGTTGGGCGGTGTGCCGATGAGCGTGGTGATGCCACCCAGCAGCGAGCCAAACGCCAGCGGAATGAGCAGCTTGGAGGCAGGAATGCGTGCCTTGCGCCCCAGGCTGATGGTGACCGGCAGCAAAACGGCCGCTGCCCCAATGTTGTTCATAAAAGCAGACATGAGGGCAACGGCCGTCATAATCACCAACGTCAGCCGCGCCTCGCCCGTCCCGGCAAAGCGGCCAATATATCTGCCCAACATTTCGGCAATGCCGGTGTGTGCCAGGCTGGCGCTGACAATGTAAATGGCCCACACGGTGATTACGGCGGGATTGGAAAAACCGGAAAAAGCTTCTTCGGGGGTGAGCAAGCCGGTGAGCAACAGGGCCAGCAGCACCATCATCGAGACCAGGTCAACGCGAAGTTTCTCAGTGGCAAACAGCACAATGGCTGCCCCCAGAATCACTAAAACGAGTGTCATTTCACCGGTCAATAACGCCTCCGTGTTTGGTGCTTTAGAACTACAGGAGTTGATAAACCATGAAGCGTGAAACGTGACCAGAGAGGCATCACGTTTCACGCCAACCCCACAAAATCAGAAAGCCCCATTTTTTTAGTGGGTAATCTTACGCTACGACGGCCGTAGATCGCAACAGACAAAAGAAGAATGGGTGCACAAACGACTTGTCAGGCGAATTTTATGAACTCACGCAAAGGCGCGGAGACGCCTAGATGAAGACTTGGCGCCTTTGCGTGAGGTTCAGTGACAGCTTGTTCATAGAGCCAAGAAAAAGGCGCCTCTGCCCAGTGACAGAGGCGCCTTCCTTGGCGGTAATTGTGTAATTGAGTAATTTTACTGGTCAAAAACCCAATTGCTCAATGCCTGAAGACTACTCAAGACCGCTTAAACAAACCAACGAACTTAACCCAGAGCTGGTCTGTCAGGCTGTAGACCACCGGCACCACCACCAGGGTGAGCGCCGTGCTGACGAGCAGCCCACCCATCACCGCCCGGGCCAGCTCCGAGGCGATGATCGCCCCGGCTTCATTGCTGGCGGCCAGCGGGATGAGGGCCAGGATGGCCGTCAGGGCCGTCATCCAGATGGGACGCAGGCGGGTGCGACCCGCTTCCACCAAGGCATCGTAGACATTGGCGCCTTTGGCGCGCAGCTGCTGCACCAGCTCCATCAGCACGATCCCGTTGGTCACCACAATGCCCACCAGCATCATCAAACCAATCATGGCCGAGATGCCCAGCACGCTGTTGGTGAGGTAGAGCGCCAGCGCCGCGCCCACCAGGGCAAACGGCAGGCTGAACAGAATCGTAAACGGGTGGATCAGGCTGCGGAAGGTAAGGGCCATGATGAGGTATACGATGATGATCGAGTACACGATGGCCGTAAGCATGGAGCGGAAGCCTTCCACCTGCTGCTGTGAGTCGAACCCTTCGGTAACTTCTACCGTGTCGGGCAGGCTGGCCAGGCTGTTGATGGCTTCCTTGGCCTGGCCGGTAACGCCCAGGGTGTTTTGTGTTTCTAGCTCGCCGCTGAAGCTGATGGCGGAACGGCCGTCTATCCTCAGAATCGTCTCGTTGGTGCCATCGCCTTCGCCGGCGCTGTCTACGTTGCTGGAAACGTTGGCAATGTCCGGCACGCCGTCGGCATCCACATCTACCGAGCTGATGGCCGCTTTCACGTCTTCCACCAGCGTTTCCAGTTCGGCTTGCGATTCACCGGTCAGGATGATAGAGAAGCCGCTAAAGCCGGTTTGCGAAGCGGCCGACACGCTCACGTTGTCTTCACCGACAATGCGAATCGCTTCCTGGCGCACTTCATTCGTCAGATCGTTCAGCACGTCGGGGTCTTGCACGAGCTCTTCGCTGACGCTGATGGTCAGGTTGGCCAGGTTTTGGCTGATGCCACCGCCAAACAGCGCTTCAAAGCCGCCGCCGCTGCCGATTTCGGTCTGGATAGTTTCAATGTCGTCGAACTCGCGAACGGCCGTTTCCAGCTCCTCCACCACGGCGTTTGTTTCCACCATGCCCGTGCCCGCTGGCAACGAGATAGACACGTTGATGGTCGGTTCACCAATGCCGGGGATGAAGCTCTGCGGCAGCTGCCCCAGCAGGAACAGGCTGCCCGCAAAGATGAGCGTGGCTGCCAGCATGGTCATAAAGCGGTGCTGCAACGCCCACTCCAGCATCGGAGTATACCAGCGCTGCATGGTTGTTTCCCGCTCATCGGGAATATTTTCCTTGCGGATGAGCAGGTAGGTCAGGGCCGGTACCACCGTGATCGACACAACGAAGCTGGCCGCCAGGGCGTAGGCCACCGTCAGGCCAAAGGGCAGGAAGAAGGAGCCGATAATGCCGCCAATGAGGCCCAGCGGCATAAACACGGCCATCGTGGTCACCGTGGCAGAGAAGATGGCGATGGCTACTTCTCGTGTGCCCTGCAAAACGGCGTGTTTGGGATCATCACCCTGCTGGATGTAGCGGTACGAGTTTTCTAGCACCACAATCGAGTCATCCACCACGCGGCCGATGGCCACCGTCAGACCGCTCAAAGTCATGATGTTGAGCGTAACTTCGGTGGGGAACAGCTGCGCGATGAAGCGCAGGACGCTGTTGTCCGTAGACAGCACCAGATTGTGCAGCCACTCGCCAATGGTGGGCGGCACCCAGGCCATCAGCAGAAAGGCGGTGAAGATAGAAAGCGGGATAGAAACGGCCGTTACCAGCGTTGCCTGCCAGCTCACCTGGTACTTGTTGCCAATACGGCCGCTCAGGAAAAGCAAGATCACGATGACGGCAAAAACACCGCCCAACGCCCCTTCACGAGAGACACCGGAGATGGAATCCTCGATGAAGGTTGCCTGTTCAAACACCATGTTGACCGACGTGCCAGCGTGAGCAGCAGTGAACTCGTCAAACGTGGCAAACACATCTTCGGCGACGTTGACTGTGTTGGCGCTGCCGCCTTTGTAAATGCTGATCAGCACACTGGGGTTGCCATCGGTGCGGGTAACGGTTGCTTCGGGAATGAAGGCTTCGATGTCACCCTGGGCAATGCCCTGCAGCCGCTCGGCCAGGTCAGCGTCGAATGCGTCCGGGTAGGTCTCCAGCATGAAGGTAAGCGTTTCCGGGGCAAACAGCTCCAGCACGGTGGGCGACAGCGTTTCGATAAACTCTGCTTCGTTTTCCGCCAGGAACTGGATGACCTCAGGCGTGAGGGCGCCCATCCACTCCGCCGGGTTTTCCACGCCCGGTGCAGTGGGGAAGAAGTTGAGGAAGTTGGCCGCGCCGGGCACAAACGGATTGTTGAGCAGGTCAGCGGCCGTTTGGAACATAGAGGGTTCACCTTCGGGGGTGGGCTCCAGCCAGATGCCGCTGAGGGCCGGTGCGCCTTCGGCCAGGGCCGCGGCTTCTTCCGCTTCGGCCAGGGCCAACGCCCCGGCGCCGCCAAACTCGGCAGCGAGCTCGTCCAGCTCGGCGCGCAGGTCAGCGGGCAGCGTGTCGACAAACTCCGCAGGCAGCAGGGCAATCACTTCTGGCTGCAGCAGGCGCAGGTTGTCTGGGGTGAGTGTCTGCAACACCTGGATGCCTTGCGGACCCAGCCCGCCAAACAGACGAATCATTTCAGGCGTAATGTCCTGGGCGTTTTCGATTTCCAGTCCGGCCTGGGCCGCGCCCTGGATGAGCAAATCGGGCAGGCGGGCGGGATCGACTGGTTCGGGTTCAGTTTCTACGGCCGTTTCGCCAGTGTCGCCTGTGACAACGGCCGTTGCCGCCTGGTACTGCGCATCGGCAATGATGATGTTGGTGATGGTTTGCTGCAGGCCGGGGTCCAGATTGGCCAGGATGGCTTCAGGCAGGACGGCCAGGGTGTCGGCGGGCAGGGCCAGCAAGATTTCTGGGGTGATGTCGGCCAGCAGGGCCGGGTTCACCGTGGGCAGCAGGCCAAAGGCGTCGGCTGGGATGTCGGCGGTGGTGGAGATGGGGAAGCCAGCGGCCGCGGCCGTGGCAATCCATGATTCGGGCAGGTCAACCGGCTCGGGCGCGATGCCGTTGGCCGCGTTTTGGATGGCGGTGAGCTGGGCCAGCAGGTCGGGTTCCAGCGTGTCGGCCACTACGGGCAGGGCAGCGGCCGTTACGGCCGGATCAAGCGCGCGCCACATTTCTGGCGTAAGCTCAGCCAACTGCTCCGGTGCAAAGCCCAAGATGCCCTGCATAAGCTCGGGCGTGATGTCGCTGGTGTCGGTGATAACCTGGCCCAGCTGGGCGGCACCGGCAATCCAGGTGTCGGGCAGGGGAACAGGGGTGAATTGGGGAACTTCGGCGGCGGTTACGGCCGTTGCTTCATGAATCGCTGCATACACGCCAATATTGGCCAAAGTTTGCTGCATCCCTTCGTCGAGTGCAGCGACATATTCCTCGGGTAGTACCGCCAGCTGTTCGGGGGAGAAGGCCAACAATAATTCTGGCGTGACTTCATCCAGCAGTTCAGGCGCGACAACGGCCAGTTTTTCTAATTCTTCTGGGGAGATGTCGGCCGTGGTGACCCACGATTGCCCAGCGGTCCAACTTTCTGGCAGAGCCACCGGCACTGGCGCCACACCGTTGGCCGCATTTTGAATGGCGATGAGCTGGGCCAGCAGCGTGGGCTCCAGCGTTTCGCCCACGACGGGCAGCGCCAGGGCCGCGACATCTGGTTCAAGGGCGCGCCACATTTCCGGGGTGAGTTCAGCCAGCTGTTCCGGGGCAAAGCCCAGAATGCCCTGCATAAACTCAGGCGAAATGTCGCTGGTGTCGGTGATGACCTGGCCCAGCTGGGCGGCACCGGCCACCCAGGTTTCGGGCAGAGCTACCGGTTCAACGGTGGGCAGGTCGGCGATGGTTTCAGTTTCGGGTTCAGTGGTGGGAACGGCCGTAGGCTCCACGGTCGGTTCGGCCGTAGGTTCAACCTCAGCCACTTCCGCATCAACGGAAAGGGCGGCCACAGCTTCTTCGACGGTGTATTGGCCCACCCCGCCAAATTCGGCGGCGATTTCGTCCAGTTCAGCGACCAGTTCGGGGTCTAATCCTTCCAGATATTCTTGCGGCAGATAGGAAAGGGCTTCTGGCTGGATGTACATCAGCAAATCTTCCGGCAGCAGGTTGAGCACCAGCAGCACCTGATCGGCGGCGTTTTCATAGGTGGTCAGGCTGCGCAGCAGGTCCACCGTGATCTCCTGGGCGTACTCAATTTCTACGTCCAGTAAGCGCGCGCCCTGCACCACGGTGAGCGGCAAACGGCCGGGATCTTCATCAACCGCTTCTTCGGCCGCATCGGCTTCCACCACAACTTCTTCCGGCAGTTCCTGGCCACCCCCGATCTGCACCTCGCTCACGTCGCTGACGCTGGTCAGCTGCGGCTGGAGCTCGTTTTCAACCAGCTGTTTGAGGTCGGCCAGGTCGAGGTCGGAGGCGGAAACGCTGGCAATCACCACGGGCAGGTCGCTCAGGCTGAAGTTGAGCACGTTGGTTTCGGTAGTTTCGGGCAGGTTGGCGGCGGCAACGGCCGTTTCCACATCGGCCAGCAAACGATCCTGGTCGAGGCCAAAGTCATAACGTACGATTACCACGGCAAAACCATTGTTGGTAGTGGATTCCACGTTCACCACACCATCAACTACCGAAAGTTTTTCCTCCAGGGGAATGGTGATCTCATTTAATACATCGGTGGACGATTGACCATCGGGCCATTGGGCAATGACGATGGTTTGGGGGAACTCAACGCTGGGCAGCAGTTCCAGGTTGAGCCGGGTGGCGGCATAAACGCCCAGGCCGAGAATGACGGCCGTTAAAATAATGGTGATCCAGCGAAACCGCAGGGAGAGTTGTGTGATGCGGTCAAAAAAGTTGGTAAGCATAGTTTATCTCCTCCAAAACCACGGTGGTATTGGGTGGGTGTAATGAACTCCTAAGCGGAGCCGCTGTTTTTAAAGACAAAAGGGGTGAACACAGTTTGCAGAATGGCCAGACCACCTTGCAGCGTGTGTAACTCCTCGTTGGGAATTTCAGAAAGGTGCGCCGTGATTCGGTCGAGCAACATCTGGCCAATTTCCTCAATCAGCTCTCGCCCGGCGGGGGTGATAGACAACATCACCACACGCCGGTCTTCCTGTGAACGTCGGCGCTCGACCCAGCCGTTGGCCACCAGCTTGCTGATGGTGCTGGACATTGTTGGCAGGCTGACATCGTGCTGTTCGGCCAACTCGCTGAGGTTGTACGAACTTTCGGCCAGCAGCGTCAGCGCGCCGAGCTGCGGCGGCAGCACGGGCACGTTGGCCCGGCGCAGTTCAGCAGCCAGCAAACGCATGATGGGTGGGATAATTTGCAGAATTGACAGAGCAATCCCTCGGCGATTGGCATCCATAATTATTGATTTGAATTAGAGGCGGGTGAAACGGCCGTCACAGGCTCCACTCCCCGCGAGCTGTTAAAATAGTTAGGCAGCCTAATGATTAGGCGGGCTAATTTTACGCAGTGCGTTGTTAACGTCAAGCGGTGGAGACGAGAAAAAGGTCATAGGTCTCATGAATGGTTAAGGTAAGGATGGGAAACGGCCGTTTCTTCCCAAAATTTTTGTAATTGTCATCTTCAGAAAAACGGGGTACAACTTTTAGACAATTGCATAACGGGCAAAATGCCCAGGGATCGATAGCGCACGTCCCGTTTTGTCGGTAATCGTGATCGGTAAACAGTAATCGGTTAAAAGCAGACATTTTTACCGATTACGGATAACGGTTTACCGATTACGGAAGCGGGTGACGCGGAGGAGGTTCTCCACTTCAGGTGGATGCTAACGGACTAAACCTTGTTCAGGTTTGGCTCCGGAAAAGCGAAAGTTCAGCGGGTGCCTCCCAGGGTTGGTCATATCCTGTGTCGAGCAGTGTGGTGAGCGTGCCGCACTGTATCTGGTTTGCCAAATGTTTCCCCGGCAGGCTGGATTTTCCCTTCAAATGAAGCAATGCACGAAACCAGACAGGTAACTGTTTGCTCAGGTGCATAGCAATGGCCGTGGCCGTAGCTGCCACATCAACTTAATTTTTGAAGGGACGATCTCCATTTTTTGGCAATTGTATCTGGAAGCGTTCGCCAGCAGGCTGGCTGGTGTCTGCCATGCCGCCTGCAACCAAGCGGAGGTTTAACGCTATGTGTGGTATTGTTGGTTACATTGGGCCGCGTGACGCGGCAACGGTGGTATATGACGGGTTGAAGCGGCTGGAGTATCGCGGTTATGATTCGGCCGGGGTGGCGGTGCTGGCGCAAAACGGCCGTATCGCCATCCGGCGCGACGTAGGCAAGCTGAGCAATCTGGGCAGCTTGCTGGCAGAATCCCCGGTGAGCGGCCAGATTGGCATTGGCCACACGCGGTGGGCCACCCACGGCGAGCCCAGCCAGCGCAACGCCCACCCTCATATCGGCATGAACGGCCATGTGGTGGTGGTGCACAACGGCATCGTGGAAAACTTCTTGCCCCTGCGCGAAGAGCTGGCGGCGGAAGGCGTCACGTTTGCTTCGGAAACGGACACCGAGGTGATTGTGCAGCTGGTGGAGCGGTACCTGGAAAGTGGGCTGGGGTTTGATACGGCCGTGCGCCAGACGCTGGCACAGTTGGAAGGGGCCAATGCCGTGGTGGTGATGAGCCTGGATCAGCCCGATCAACTCATCTGTGCCCGGCTGGGCAATGCCGGGGGCATCACCCTGGGCCTGGGCCGCGACGAAATGTTCATCGCTTCGGACATCCCCGCCATTTTGGAATACACCCGCGATATGGTGTTCCTGGAAAACCGGCAGATGGCGCTGGTCACCCGCCACGGCTACCAGCTAACCGACCTGGAAGGTGAACCGCTTAAGCCCGAAGTACACACCATCAACTGGGATCCGGTCAGCGCGGTGAAAGGCGAGTTTAAGCACTTCATGCAAAAAGAGATTCACGATCAGCCTCAGGCGCTCATCGACACGATGCGCGGGCGGGTGAATTTTGAGAAGGGGACCATCACTCTGCCCGAGATGAACCTCACGACCGAATTGGTCAACTCGCTCAACAAAATCATCATTGTGGCCTGCGGCACCAGCTACTACGCCGGGCTGATTGGCAAGTTCATGATCGAAGCCCTGGCGCGCATCCCTGTGGAGGTGGAGTACGGTTCGGAGTTTCGTTACTATGACCCGATCATTGATGAGCATACGGCCGTCCTGGCCATCACCCAATCCGGCGAAACGGCCGATACCCTCGTCGCCAGTGAGCAGGCCAGGGATAAAGGCGCCACGCTCTGGTCCATCGTCAACGTCATTGGCAGCCAGTCGATGCGCATTGCCGATGGCTACATCGCCATGCAGGCCGGGCCGGAAATCGGCGTGGCCAGCACCAAGGCGTTCACCACCTCGCTGGCCGATATGTATATGTTGGGCTGCGTTTTGGGCGAACTGCGCGGCGTGATCACTCCTACTAAAATGCGGGGATTCGTGAACGATCTGGCGCACATCCCCAACCTGGCCGGGCAGCTGCTGGAAGACGAGTCGGTTTACGAAAATCTGGCCAACGTTTTCCACAATGCTCAGGACTTCCTTTTCTTGGGCCGGGGCATCAACTACCCGGTTGCCCTGGAAGGAGCGCTGAAGCTCAAGGAAATCAGCTACATCCACGCCGAAGGCTATCCCGCCGGTGAGATGAAACATGGGCCGATTGCTCTCATTGATGAGACCATGCCCGTAGTAGCCCTGGCCACCAGTGACCGGCTGTACGAGAAGATGGTGAGCAACATCCAGCAGGCCAAAACGCGTGGTGGAATTGTGCTGGCGGTGGCCACCCAGGGTAATGGCGCCATTGGCCGGGAAGCGGATTACGTCATTGAGGTTCCGGCTACTTCGGAGCTGCTCCAGCCAATTTTGAACACCATTCCTATGCAGCTGCTCAGCTACCACATTGCCGTCTGGCGTGGTTGTGATGTGGATCAGCCGCGCAACCTGGCCAAGAGTGTGACCGTCGAGTAAGTTCATGTTGTGGGGCGGCTTCCTGGCCGCCCCACTTATCAAACATTCATTCTCCCTTGTACCTTTTGTGTATCCCATTTTTGTATCACTATACATTCAATTGACCCTCTCCTTTCCTAGAATAAATGCATGTGGGGGATAGAAACGGCCGTTTCTCGCCATGTTTATCCCCTAGAAAAAAATATGTATATCCCAAATGTAAAATGTAAAGGAAAGGAGAAAAAAACAAATGTTTGATAGTAGTAAATGGAAAAAGCTGGGCATCGTTATGGTCCTGCTGCTTCTGGTGGGGGCGCTGGTAGCCTGTGGTGGTGATGAGAATGAGCCAGGTACAAACGATAACACCGTAACAATCCCTGACGAAGATGTCGAGGGTGGTGGTGGCGGCCTGGACGACGACGTTTTGCCTACCACGATCCCTAATGAGCCAACCATCACGCCAATGGTGGAAGAAACCGAGGTGATGGAGCCGACCATCATGCCTACGGAAGTAATGGAAGAAACAGTCGAGCCTACCGTAGAAGTGGAACCAACCGCTGAGATGACGGCCACGGTGGAAATGACCGATACCGAAGGGATTGGTCCGATGGATCAGCCGACAATTGTACGGGGTAGTGACCTTATTGGTGCTGAATTGGTAAATGCGGCCGATGAAGAAGTTGCCGAAGTACAGGAAATCTTGTTTGATGCCAATGGTGACATTCAGTATGTCATTTTGAGCATAGACGAGCTGACGGATGATTTCCCGTACTATGCGGTTGCCTGGGATACCCTGGCCCTATCGTTTGATCAGGATCAGGATGAGGCAACGCCCGATGTGTTCGTTTACGAAGGTGATACCATCGATGTGGAAGGCGCCCTGGGTCTGGATGAGGCGATGCTGGAGACCGAAGATCTGTTTTACGAAACGGCCGAAGATGCCGGAACCGACACTGCCATGTTGGATGGCCTGTACCAGCTGAGCGCCTTTGCCGATTTCTCCCTGTTCGACTATGACCTGGTGAACCCGGACACAGACGACGATCTGGGTGAAATTGAAGACCTGCTGGTGAACGTCGATGAAAACCGAATTAGCTATGCCGTAGCTGACGTTGGTGGCTTCCTGGGTATTGCCGAAACGGCCGTTGCCATCCCCTGGGAACGCGTCTCCTTTGATGAAGCCGAAGAAAACTTCACCATCGACGCCGATGAGGAAGACCTAGCCAATGCACCCTCTATCGACATGAGCGATATCGAGAATTGGCAAATCGACACCGAGTGGGAACAGGAACTGGACGCCTACTGGAACGATCTTACTAACTAACAATTTGTCCAAACGTGTAAACAAATGAAAAAAGGTGAGAGGCATCTGCTTCTCACCTTTTATTGTTTTCAGGTGCAGCGCACCTGTGGAAACGGTATTTCTTAGCCGTGGGTAAGATATCCCAGGCAAACATTCGCTGGGCGGCCAGGATCATGCTATACTTCTCGACCGTTGGGGAAGCCCCATACTTTAGCAAAAAGATGTTTTGAATATCCAGGTGGTGGCCCGGCATTGTCAGTCGGGCGCTTTTTTTGCCACAGACACGCTCCAAATTTGATTGTATGAATGGGGATGAGCAGGCTGTGGGCAGGATCTTGGCTGAAGAACCGTGAGGTTACAGCCGCACAGTGGACGACTCAAAACCTATTCGCCACAGAGGCAAAAGAGCGATAAGAGAGTGGATTCAAATCTCTAAATCCTCTGTGTTCTCTGGGGCTAATCAAATAAGACTCGCTGTCTTAGGAGCATGTCATGACAACTGAATTTACAGATTTAGGTCTGCACCCGCAGCTGGTGCAGGCTGTTACCGAGCGTGGCTACACCACGCCAACACCTATCCAAACGGCCGTTATCCCCCCCATGCTGTCTGGCCAGGATATTTTAGGCCAGGCCCAAACCGGCACCGGCAAAACTGCCGCCTTTTCCCTGCCCATTCTCCACAACCTGGTCCCCGGCCAGGGGCACGTACAGGCTCTGGTTCTGGCGCCAACCCGCGAGCTGGGCTTGCAGGTGGCCGAGGCGATGGAGGAATACGGCCGTTACCGCCACATCTCCGTGCTGGCTGTGTACGGCGGCACGCCCTACGGCCCCCAAATTGGTGCCCTCAGACGTGGGGTGGACATTGTTGTCGGCACGCCAGGACGGCTGCTGGACCTGATCCAAAGCAAGAAGTTGGACCTGAGCCAGGTGCAAACGGTGGTGCTGGACGAGGCCGACGAGATGCTCAGCATGGGCTTCATCGAGGACATCGAAGCTATCCTGCAGCAAACCCCGACTGAGCGGCAAACAGCGCTCTTTTCCGCCACCCTGCCTGCCCAAATTCGCCATCTGGCGGATAAGTACATGCGCGAGCCGCAGGCCATCACCATCGAGCGGGCCCAGCGCACTGTGTCCACCATCGAGCAGCGCGCCTACCTGGTCAACGAAGAGGACAAGCTGGCCGCGCTCACCCGCCTGTTTGAAGTGGAGCCAATCACCAGTGCCCTGATTTTTGCCCGCACCCGCCAGGGAACGGCCGAACTGGCCAACGAGCTCACCGTGCGCGGCTTCCCCGCCGAAGCGCTCAACGGCGACTTGAGCCAGCAGGCCCGCGAACAGGTGCTCAACCGCTTCCGCAACAACCAGATCAAGGTTCTCGTAGCCACCGACGTCGCCGCCCGCGGCCTGGACATCGACGACATTTCCCACGTGTTCAACTTCGATCTGCCCCAGGATGCCGAAATTTATGTGCACCGCGTCGGCCGTACGGGACGGGCGGGCAAAACCGGCGTGGCGCTCACGCTGCTGACGCCCAAGGAACAGTGGCGGTTGCGTAAAATCGAGCAGTACACCCGGCAAAAAGTTACCCTGGCGGCGCTGCCCACCATCGAGGACATTCAAAACCGCCGCGAGGCGGAGCTGATGGAGAAGATGGACGTGTGGCTGAAGCGCGGCCGCTGCGCCCGCGAGCGTGAACTGGTGACCCAACTGGCTGCCGAAGGGCACGATCTGCTGGAGATTGCCGCCGTGGCCCTCAAACTGGCCCGTGCCGAGGAAAAGCAGCGCCCCATCGCTCGCATCAGCGAGGTGGTGGCGGAGCCGGAGCGCCGGAACAAGCGGGAGAAGTTCGGCAACGGCCGTACTCGCAGCAAGGGGAACGGCCGTAAACCCAACAGCAATTCCCACGAAAAAGGCATGGTGCGCCTGAGCCTCAACGCGGGCAAGATGGACGGCCTGCGCGTCAACGACGTGGTTGGCACTATCGCCTTCCACGCCGACATTCCCGGCTCCACCATCGGCGCCATCCACATCCAGGAAGAGCGCACCCTGGTAGACGTGCCGCAGCAGTTTGCCGGCAAGGTGCTGGCCAAAACCGGCAGCTACCGCGTGCGCCAGAAGCGGCTCAACGTCGAGTTAGCGTAATTTGCCACAGAGGCCACAGAGCGCACAGAGATTTGAGAGATCAGAGAGAAAACGGCAAAGGGCGGCCTTTCGGTAGCCCGGAATCGGTGGCCGGTAAGCCGGTAAAAGGCACCGTCCACCGATTACCGTTTACCGCCTACCGTCCGTCCAGCGCGCTGGCGACGCGGCGCAAGCGCTCCTCGGCGTCGCAGGCAATCGCTTCCAGCTCTGGATGGTCGACCATGCCCATCATTTGCTGCGGGTTGATGATGCTGACCAGGATACGGCCGTCTCCTTCCTGGCTCACGGTGACGTTGCACGGCAGCATCAGCCCGATTTGCGGCGCCAGGCTCAATGCCTTGTGTGCCAGGTTGGGGTTACAGGCGCCCAAAATTTTGTACGGCCGAAAATCCACATCGATCTTTTTCTTCAGCGTGGCCTTCACATCAATTTCGGTCAGCACGCCAAAACCTTCTTTTTTGAGCTCGTCGGTAACGGCCGTAATTGCCTCATCGTAAGAGCAGTTCACGTAGACATCAAAACCAAGTGCATTCATGGTAACTCCCTAAAAGTGGTGTGACACCCCTGCCCGTTGGCTCAAGTGATTTTGGCAGGCAGATTGATTATTAAACGAAGACGCCGAATTTTACAGATCAACACGGGGCAGGCAAGCGGGCACGGTGCAGCAGCCAGGCAGCAACAAACCGGGGAACACGCCCCGGCTTAAATATAACTCCCTGGATTCTCAGAGTTTGTTAAGAAGTAGGGGCGCCGTACATCGACGACTTGATTTCCATGCAATCTCGCCGAATGGTGGCGTCGGCATCGATGAGGGTGGCGATTTTTTCATAGCCGTACAGCACCGTCGTATGATCCCGGTTGCCCAACTTCTCGCCGATTTGAGGCAGGGAGGCGTTGGTTTCGGTACGGGCCAGGTACATGGCCATCTGGCGCGGATAGGCGACGGTTTTCTTGCGGCTGGCGCCGATCAGATCATCATTGGTGAGATTGTAATATTTGCAGACCGCTTCAAAGACGTGTTCAACGGTCAGCTTGTCCGGGCGGTGCATCAAATCGGCCAGGGCCATGTTCACCAGCTCCATATTGACGCGTCCGCCAGAGAGATGGGCGTAGGCCATCACCTTGTTAAACGCCCCTTCCAGCTCTCGAATACTGTGCCGCACCTGCTGGGCGATGAAG
Source organism: Candidatus Leptofilum proximum (assembly GCA_016710325.1). Classification (GTDB taxonomy): domain Bacteria; phylum Chloroflexota; class Anaerolineae; order Promineifilales; family Promineifilaceae; genus Leptofilum; species Leptofilum proximum. The sequence goes on from JADJXK010000001.1 coordinate 70,688, forward strand.
TCCATTAGCTCATCCGGTACGGCCAGCCCATTGGCTTCTGCCTTGGTTTGCAGGATGGCTTTGCGGGTTTCAATGTCAGGCATTTGAATGTCGGTCATCAGGCCCCATTCAAAGCGAGATTGCAGCCGCTCTTCCAGGGTAGCCATCGCTTTGGGCGCCCGGTCGCTGGAGATCACCACCTGCTTGCCCTGGCTGTGCAGCTCGTTGAAGGTGTGGAACAGCTCTTCCTGGGTGCTTTCTTTGCCCGCGATGAACTGAATATCATCGATGAGCAGCACGTCTGGCGTGCGATACCGCTCGCGGAACTGCTCCATTTGCTTGTTGCGGATGGACTGCACCAGGTCGTTGGTGAACGTTTCGGAGGTAATGTAACAAACGTTGAGGCCTTCTTCCAGGCATTTGTGACCAATGGCGTGCAGCAGATGGGTCTTGCCCAATCCCACGCCGCCGTAGATGAAGAGGGGATTGTATGTCTGTCCAGGGTGCTCAGCAACGGAGAGGGCGGCGGCATGGGCCAGGCGGTTGCTTGGCCCCACCACAAAGTTGCTAAAGGTGAAGCGGCGGGTGAGGCTGCCGGTGCTCGGGGGCTGAATTTTGGTTTTGGGGGGAGAGAGAACGGCCGTGTCCACACCATAGCTGCCGTTCAGTGTACTTTCGAGGACGCCTTCCTCTTCCATGTCCAGGGGGGCATCAGGGGACCAGACTACAAATTGGACGTCCGCCGGGCCACCGATGATAGCTGACAGGGTTCGGAGAATGGTGTCACGCAGCCGGTTTTCCAGCCAGTCTTTGGCGTAAGCATTGCGTACGCCGATAACGTAGAGATTATCCTTGTGGCGTAATAAGCAAGTGTCCTTCAACCAGGTGTTGAAGGTTGCTTTGGTCATTTGCAGTTCCAGTTCACCCAGGGTTGCTTTCCACGCATTCTCAGGAATCATAGTCAGTACCATCGATTGATCATCAGGCGCGCGAACAGAAACGGCCGTGTGCCGCGATCAACTTCTAAATTTGCCTTTACGAGAAATATGGCCGCTGTTCACACAGTGTGGGTGGTCAGAAGTCCCTCTTACCCAAAAGAAATGCGCCGACAACTACTTACAGTGTCGCAAAATGAGTTCACTGCCAGAATAACTTTTGTTTTACTTTGGCCCCTCTTATTTTTTGAGACAAAAAGAAAATCGAAAGCCCCTCACGGCCTCAATTTTTTGTCGGCTTTGCTATGCAGATTGTTGTGCAACGGCTTAAACATTCTAACAGATGGTAGGGGTAGATGCAACGAAAAACTACAAAAATTCCCTTAAAAGCTGGCACATTTTTAGACTCGCTAAACCTTAAAAAAAGATATTTTTAAGGTTTGCTGCTTGACAAACGGGAAGGCTGCCTACATATAGGCCACGTGTTAAAGGGTAGCCCACATATGTGGGGTTAAGACACCCATTTTAATTGTTAAGTCCCATATTTTGCGCGCAGTTTTGCAAAAACGAGGGCGTAAATTTGGCGTAGAAAATGATTTTTTCGGCATTAGCTATGAAAAGTTTACGCAGCAGCCAGGCCGGGACTGATAGCTTAATCGGCGCTATTTTCTCTGGTTGTGGGCTGTGTACCAGGAGTACGGCCGTACTACTCTGACAACTGCCGTCAGCCGCCAGCGCAAGTAGGAAAAAGGTCATATCTTTGTCCTGCGCGGTAACTGCCGCCTGGATCACGCCGATGCCCAAGCTGCAAGGGCGCCGTTCTTGACAGCCCGATAGCGGTGTGTTAGATTGCCAGAATAAGTTTTGTCTTCCTCAGATTTAAGGTGAGTTATGCCGGAAATTGATGCGCTGCCAGACGGTTCCTCCCATCAGCGCCACAACTTGAACCATCAGGCCATTGAGGATTATCTCAAGACCATCTATACCCTGGCCCAGGTTGAGACTCCAGTGTCTACATCGCGCATTGCCGAGGCACGCGAGGTGAAACCTGCTTCAGCTACCAGCATGATCAAGCGTCTGGCCAAGCTGAAGATGGTTAACTACGAAAAACATTATGGGGTTACCCTCACGCCTGCAGGCGAAAAGCTGGCCCTGGAAGTGATTCGCCATCACCGCTTGATTGAGCTGTATTTAATTGAAGCGTTGGGATTCTCCTGGGATGAGGTGCACGAGCAGGCGGATATCCTGGAACACGTGATTAGTGAGAAGCTGGAAGAGCGCATTGCTGCCGCGTTGAACCATCCGGAGTTTGATCCACACGGGGACCCGATTCCGGCCAAGGATGGCAGCATGACCGCGGTGGATGTAGAGCTGCTTTCTACCGTACCGGCTGGCCAGACCGTCTGGGTGCGCCGCATTCTGGATGATGCCAACAGCGAGCTGCTGCGTTACCTGGGCGATATGGGACTGGTGCCGGGAGCGGCCGTTACCGTGCAAGCCGTCGCCCCCTTTGAAGGCCCCCTGACGCTGCTGATTGATGAAAAAAACCAGGTGATCGGCCGTAACGTGGCCGCGTCAGTGCTGGTTGAACTCGCCTGATCTTTCTTCCAATCCGAATGTGAAATTAAAGTCTGCGGCTGCCAGGGACGGCAGTGCCTGGTCTCTGGCGGAAAGCAAGGGTTCGGCGATAGGCCAGCTAACGCCAATTTGGGCATCATTCCAGATGATGCCTTTTTCACTTTCCGGGTTGTAGTAGCTAGTCGTTTTGTAGATCAGGTCGGCCGTTTCGCTGAGGACGCAAAAGCCGTGGGCAAAACCGGGAGGAACGTAGAGGAGACGGCCGTTTTCCGCCGATAAAATTTCACTCACCCATTGACCAAAGGTGGGAGAGCCGCGCCGAATATCCACCGCCACGTCAAAAATTTCCCCAATCACTACCTTGAGCAGCTTGCCCTGGGCAAATGGATCATTTTGGTAGTGCAGGCCGCGCAGTACCCCTCTGGCTGAACGAGAATGATTATCTTGCACAAAGCGCAGGACCATGCCGTGAGCGGCAAACGCTTCATACTGGTACGTTTCCATAAAAAAACCGCGACTGTCGCCAAAGCGCTGCGGTTCTATCAGCATCACTTCGGGAATGGCCAGCGGGTGAAAATGAAAGGGCATGAATGAAATCCTCCAGTGTTCTTTGCCAGGATTATAACACCGTGGCGCTGTGACATCACGCCAGGCTCCACGATTTTTATATCCCCGTTTTGTATCCCGGCACATTGTGACTGATTTAGCCTCTGGTACAGTAAACAGGTGAATGTAGAAGTAGTGGCAAAAGGAGCGCATGATGCAAGGTGTGATTAACAACATTCAGGGTTATTCCGTTCGGGCAACCGATGGTGATGTGGGCAAAGTCGATACCATTTTTTTCGATGATCGTACCTGGGCGGTGCGTTACCTGGTGGTGAATGTTGGCAACTGGCTGCTTGTCGACCAAATTTTGCTTTCGCCGCTGGCCGTGACCGGGGTAAACCCGGATGATGAGACGATTTCCGTGTCGCTGACCAAAGAGCAGGTAAAAAATAGCCCAGACGTTGACACTAAAAAACCAGTGTCTCGCCAGCAAGAGATTACCCTGCACAATTATTATGGCTGGGATCCTTACTGGCTAACGGCGCCTGCCTACAGTGATGGGTTAACGGCCGTTAACACCCCCCATACCCTGCGCCGCCACCAGACCCAGGCTGAACCAGATGTCGCTACCAGGGTGGAGGAGCCCGAAACCAGCTTGCGCAGCACCGCTGAGGTGGCAGGGTACTTTATCCAGGCCAGCGATGGCGAGATTGGCCATGTGGATAAGTTCCTGGTAGATACAGAGTTCTGGATGATTCGTTATCTGGTTATCGACACCAGAAACTGGCTGCCGGGCAAAAAAGTTATCGTGTCCCCGGATTGGATTGAGGACATTGATTGGGCCACTAGTGAAGTCACCGTTGGCATGACGCGCGACGAGGTTAAAGCCAGCCCGGAATATGAAAAACAAGGCACGCTTGACCGCGCCTACGAACAAAGGCTGTATGATCATTATGATCAGGACGTCTACTGGTAAGAGGCTGAGACTAATTGGTAACAGCGTCTAGCCGACCCTTCTCAGGCCTGTCGCGGCTTGTCCAACAGGTCACTCCCGCCCGAAGAATCTTATGGTTCTTCGGGCTTTTTTGTTCCTTACCGTTTATTCTGTTCTCGACGGCTCACTTTCTTCAGCTACAATTCAGCCGTAATCCACTTGAAGGAAGAAGTTATGGAGACGATTTCACCACCCGCTGCCCTTGAATTAAATGACCTGGTGCAGTTCCCCCTACCCGGTATGAACATCCCCGGCTCGCTGGCGTTTAGTCCAGACGGCCGTTTCCTCACCTACCTCTTCAGCCCCGATGGCGGGCTGGTGCGCCAGCTCTTTACCTTCGACCTGGAAACAGGCCAGGAGCGGCTGCTTATTACCCCGCCTGCCGCCAGCGGCGACGAGGAAAACCTGTCCCTGGAGGAAAAGCTGCGGCGTGAACGGCTGCGCCAGCGTGAACTCGGCATCACACGCTACGAGTGGTCGGCCAAAACGGGGCAGATTTTGCTGCCGCTGCCGGATGGGCTGTACGTGTATGATGGCGGGGACGAACCGTTACGGCCGTTATTCACCAATCCCCAGCATCCCATCCTCGACCCCCACTTTTCGCCCGACGGGCAGTGGGTGGCCTTTGTGCAGGATGCCGAGCTGTACGTGATGCCCACCGCTGGCGGCACGCCACAGCAGGTGACCGGCGGGGCGCGCGGCACGGGCAAAACCAACGGCCTGGCCGAATACATCGCCCAGGAAGAGATGGGCCGCAGCCGGGGCTACTGGTGGTCGCCCGACAGCCAGAAGCTGGCCTTTGTGGAGGTAGACGAGACGCACATCCCGGTTTACCGCATCATGCATCAGGGTAAGGAGGGCGTGGGCGACGGGGCGCAGGAAGACCATCGTTACCCGTTTGTCGGGATGCCCAATGCGCGGGTGCGCCTGGGCGTGGTCGCCCGCGAGGGCGGCGCGATGCAGTGGCTGGACCTGGGGGACGATGACGATATTTACCTGGCCCGGGTGAAGTGGCTGCCAGACGGCCGTCTCACCGCGCAAATCCTCAACCGCGAGCAAAGCCAGCTCGACCTGGTGGCCTTTGACCTCTCCAGCGGCGAACGGCAGCTGCTTTTGCAAGAAACCAGCGATGTCTGGATCAATCTGCACCATCTGTTCCATCCACTGAAGGAACTGGCCGGACAGAGCGGCGGCGGCTTCATTTGGGGATCGGAGCGGACGGGTTTTCGGCATTTGTATTTGTATGATGCGGGTGGGCAGGAGATACGGCCGTTAACCCACGGCGATTGGCTGGTCGACAGCCTGGCCGGGGTCGATGTGAAAAACGAGGCCGTGTATTTCATGGCCAGTAAAGAAGCGCCGACCGAGAGCCACCTCTACCGCGTGTCACTGCAAGGCGGCGAACCAGAGCGGCTCACGCCCGAGCCGGGCATGCACAGCGTGGTGCTAGACGTGAAGCGGAGGCAGTTTGTCGATGTGCAGCAGGCGGTAAATACGCCGCCGACCATTGTGCTGCGCTCGCTGGCAGACGGCCGTCTGCTCACCCCCATCTTCACCCAAACCGACGAGCGGGTGGCGGCACTCAATCTATCCCTTCCCGAAATTGTGACGCTGCCCAATCGAGACAACGTATTGCTGTACGGCGCCATCTACCGGCCACCGGCCAGCTTTGGCGCGGGACCGTTCCCCACCATCGTCAGTGTGTACGGCGGGCCGCACGCCCAACGGGTGGCCAACAACTGGCTGCTTACGGTCGATATGCGGGCGCAGTATCTGGCCAGCCAGGGTTTTTTGGTGTTTAAGCTAGACAACCAGGGCAGCGCCCGGCGCGGCCTGGCCTTTGAAGCGCCCATCAAGCACAATATGGGTGATGTGGAAGTAACCGATCAGGTGGATGGCGTGCGCTGGCTGGTGCAGCAAGGTCTAGCTGATCCGGGGCGGGTGGGTATTTATGGCTGGAGCTATGGCGGTTACATGGCCGCCATTTGCCTGGCGCGCGCCGCCGATACCTTCCGGGTGGCTGTAGCCGGGGCGCCGGTGGCCCACTGGGACGGTTACGACACCTGCTACACGGAGCGCTACATGGGTCTGCCGCAGAACAACCCCGAAGGCTACCGGGTGAGCAGCGTGATGCACCACCTGGAAAAGATGGCAGGACACCTGCTGTTGGTGCACGGTCTCATCGACGAAAACGTGCATTTTCGCCACACGGCCCGGCTGATCAACGGACTCATCGCCGCCCGCAAGCAGTACGACTTGCTGCTGTTCCCCGACGAACGCCACATGCCGCGTAAGGCAGACGGCCGTCTTTATATGGAAGAGCAGGTGATTGATTATTTCAAGAACCATTTGGTGTGAGAGATGAAACGTGACGCGTGAAACGTGAGGGATACCGGTCACGTTTCACGCTTCACTCTAATATTCCTCTTCTGCTAAACTAATACCCAGAGGATTTTTATGATCAAAGCACTTATTTTTGACATGGATGGCACCATTGTAGATAACATGCACGTGCATACGGCCGTCTGGCTGGAGATGCTGGTCGAATACGGGGTGGAAATGAACCCGTTGCAGTTTCAGGCAGCTACCGCGGGTAATACCAACGCCCAACTGCTGCGCTCGCTCATTAATCCAGAGATGAGCGATGCTGAAGTCGAGGCGATTGCCCTGAAGAAAGAGAACCTTTACCGGGAGCAGTTTCGGCCGTTTTTACGGCCGTTGGCCGGTTTGGAATCACTTTTGCGGCAGGCGCAGCAGGCTGACGTAGCCCTGGCGGTAGCCACCGCTGCCAACCGGCCTAATATTGAATATGTCCTGGACGGGTTGAATTTGCGCCATTATTTTGCCACGGTTGTTGGGGCGGAGGATGTGGCCCGCGGCAAGCCAGAGCCAGACCTGTTTTTGCTCGTGGCCAAACGGCTCAATTTGCCGCCAGAAGCGTGCCTGGTGTTTGAAGATTCGCTGGCGGGGCTGGAAGCTGCTCACCGGGCAGGCATGCAGGCCGTTGCCGTCACCACCTCTCATACGCCCGATGAAATGCTGCACCTGCCGTGCGTTCGGCAAGCCATTGCCGACTTCACCCAATTTCGGCTTGCTGATCTGGTACCAAACACGCGATTGGTCGAATAGCCTTTTTATTTTTGCAGCAAGAGGTTGATGACGCCCATGTTTTGCATGAGTTGGGCGGTGAGGTTATGCAGGTGTTCAGGCTGATCGGTGAGGTTGGTTAAACGGCCGTCCTCCTCAATCGCCTTCATTTTGCTAAACCCAAACGACTGGACCTCTAGCAGCGCACCCACTGGATCATGGCCAAATGCTTTCAGTGCCTGCGGATTGTACTCCATCACCAGCACCAGGTTGGGCGAATTGGCGATGGTTTGCTGCATGCCCCGCAGCGCGCCGATTTCCGCCCCTTCAATGTCCATCTTCACCAAATCGACCTGGTTGATGCCCCGGGCCGTCAGGAAGGCATCAACGGGGGTGGTGCGCACGGTAAACGTTTGCGCGGCAAAGGTCTGGCCGATGCGCGGCGCGATGTCGCTGGCGTGGGTCTGCGCTTTTTGCAAGGCTGCCATCGATTCGTCGTAGTGCAGTGAGCCGCTGGCAGACATCATGAGGTAGTCGTGTAGTTCGGCGGTGCCTTCTTGCTCAGCCAGGGCCAGCTGAACGGCCGTTACCTGCGGCAGTCCAGCCACATTGTGCTTCAAGATGGCAAAGGTGCGGGGGTGGGGTTCGAAGGAGAAGATACGGCCGTTCTCCCCCAGTTTCTTCGCATAACGGCTGGAGTAGTAGCCCACATGGGCGCCAATGTCCAGCATCGTCATGCCCGGCTGGGCCAGCTGATCCAGGTGCGTAATCGTTTCAACTTCATGCCGGTGGGTTAGCAGCTCCAGCCGGAACCAGAACGGATCGTCTGGCATGGTGCGAAAGCCTGAAACTTTCTCCAAAAGAGGAATCGCCCCGTGGGTCATCAGCCAGTGCGTGGCCACGTGGGCGGAACGAAATCGTTTGACGGTTTTGCGGTAAAGCCGCAGCGTGAAATCTGTGATGCTCATACCCTCACTTTTACCAGAAAATGGCCCTGTGAGCGAATTTTGTACAATTGGGATGGGCAGGGGAGAGGAAGTGAAATCTACAGAGATACCCAGCCTACGAGCGGGCCTGGGTGTGGGACAAAATCGGTGTGTGGCGGTGGTGGTAGCAAACAGTGTCACCCCGCCAACCGCACACACCGAAAAACTGCTACAAGACTAGTGTTTCGCCAAACTAGTACCAGGAGGAATGGGCATCTGAGGATGCCCACTCCGCAAATTTAGGAATTCGATCTACTAGCTGCTGAACGCTTCGTTGATGACTGCTTCGATCAGCGCGACACTGTCCCAGAGGGCGGCAGGAGCTGCCTCCGTTGCTTCCAATGCTTCCACGGTCTGCACACTCTCATCACCCTGTACGCTGACCAGGTACAGGTAACGGTCGCAGCAGGTGTCTTCAGGGAGATAGGTGCGCTCCAGGCCGAAGTAGCCTGCTTCTTCCAGCTCAGTCATCAGCGTTTCGACCACGGCCGGATCGACCACGGCCGTTTCCACCGGCAAATCCGGGCTCGGTTCACCCATCGCGCGCTCAATGGTGCCATCGGCGTAGATGCGCACTGTTAGCAGTTCACCCGTCAGGCCGCCGCTGCGTTGGAAGAAAACGGCCGCACCTTCCAGGTCAGGATCTGGAAGTTCACCGGCCGGTTCACCAGCGTTTTCGTCGGCAATGCGAACCTGCTCACCCTCAAAGTCGGTGCGAACTTCGTATTCCTGGCCATCAACCATCAGCATCACCTGCCAGCCGGGGGTGATGACGGCGGCACAGATTTCGGCCGGACCGCCCAGACCCAGGCAGGAATCGCTCCAATCTTGCTGTTCAAAGCTAACCACCTCAACTGATGACAGGTCAACGCCTAACTCGCCTGCCAGGGCGTCACGGGCCGCTTCCACAGCCGGGGGCCGCTCATCGCCTACGGGGGCTTCAACAACCGCTCCCTCAACACGCGCTTGGGTACCATCCAGAGCGGTGCGCACGGTGTAGCTTTGGCCATCCACGGTGAAGTTAACGGCGTAGCCAGGCGTCACCACGGCGGCGCAGCTCTCAGCCGCTCCACCCAGGCCCAGGCAGGAATCGCTCCATTCTTGCTGTTCAAAGTCGACGAGCTCAACCGCCGACAGGTCGACGCCCAGCTCACCTGCCAGGGCATCGCGGGCTGCTTCCACAGCCATTGGCGGGATTTCGCCAACCGGTGCTGCAACGGCCGCTTCTTCAACGCGGGCCTGCGTGCCTTCCAGGTCGGTGCGAACGGTGTAACTTTCACCATCAACCGTGAAGGTGATGGCGTAGCCGGGAGTAATCACGGCGAGGCAGCTTTCATCTGGTCCACCCAGCCCCAGGCAGCCATCGCTCCATTCGGCATCTTCTATTTTTTCCAGCTCCAGCGATTCCGGGTCAACACCCAAATAACCAGCCAGAGCTTGTTCCGCCGCCGGTAAAGCTTCGGGGGCAGCCTGTTCTGCGGCCTCATCCGTGGGGCTGACCTCCGGTTCAGATCCAGCCGGGGTGCAGGCGACTATGCCTAGCAGCAGAACGAAAATAATCAACCAATTTGTTTTGTGTAACATCATACACTCCTCTTTTTTTCTGTATGTAAACAGGCAGCTCACTGCCTGCTCCACGGCGTTAAACGCTGCTTTTCGTGGAAAAGTGAAAAGTTCCCTATTCACTGTAATAGAGGCAGTATTTGAAAAACATAAAGCTCACATGATATTAATGCCCGCGTGCCTGCACCTTTATCACGGCCGTTTGCTCCCCCATTGTTAGCGGCCGTTCAATCAAAAATGATCGTAGGTTCAACATGAAGTGAAATAACGCTTACTTTTTTGCTAACGCTGCGCAACTTTTGGATTAACCTCTCGTGTAGATTTTCAAAACAAAATCCCTACCATAGTGTCTGATTTCAACAACTTGCTCAGGTGCCCTGCACCTGTTTAGAGGAGAGAATATGAAAAACTTGCTGCGTGTGTTGTCCGCATTTTTGCTGCTGCTTATGGCTTGCGGTGGCAGAACGGCCGATACGGAGGAAACGGCCGTTGACCCCATCGAACCAACCGCCGAAATGGTAGAAACCGATGAAACTGCTCCCTCAGACGTAGACAGTGAGACGGTGGAGGCCATGAAAGCCGAAGTGGTGGCCAACTATGCCGACATCGTCTATGCCAGCTACCAGGATTCTTATGATACGGCCGTTGCCCTGCAAACCGCCCTGCAAACCTTTGTGGCTAATCCCACCGAGGAAACCCACCAGGCCGCCAAAGACGCCTGGCTGGCCGCGCGCGAACCATACGGCCAGACAGAAGTGTACCGCTTCTACGGCGGCCCCATCGACGACGAAGATGGTCCCGAAGGCCTGATCAACGCCTGGCCGCTGGATGAATCCTACGTGGACTACGTGGAAGGTGCACCCGACGCGGGCATCATCAACAACGTTGCGGAGTACCCGGAAATTAACGCCGAACTGCTGGAATCGTTGAACGAGGTCGGTGCGGAAGAGAACATCAGCACGGGGTACCATGCTATTGAATTTTTGTTATGGGGCCAGGATTTGAGCGCCGACGGCAGCGGCGACCGCAGCTACACCGACTATACCGAGGCTGAAAACGCCGAGCGGCGCGGCCAATATCTTCTGGCGGCGGCCGATCTGCTGGTGGCGCATCTGGGCAGCCTGGTAGATGCCTGGGCGCCGGATGTCAGCGGCAACTACCGGGCCGAGTTCCTGGCCCAGCCCGCCAATGACGCCATCCAGAAGATGCTCACCGGCATGGGCGTTTTGAGCAAATCGGAGCTGGCGGGCGAGCGCATGTTTGTGGCCTACGACAACCAGGACCAGGAAGATGAGCACTCCTGCTTCAGCGATAACACCCATCGCGACGTGATCAACAACGCGCAGGGAATCCTAAACGTGTACACCGGCAGCTACACCCGGGTGGATGGCACCGTCATCAGCGGCGCGTCTCTGGCGGACTTGCTGGCGCGGCTGGATACGGCCGTTGCCGCCGAGATGGACACCCTGGCTGAGACTGCCCTGTCCAGCACCCAATCCATCCATGTGCCCTTCGACCAGGCCATCGTGGTGGCCGATCATCGTCCGGCCGTCTTGGAATCAGTGAATGCGCTGCAAGACCAGGGCGATAAGCTCGCCGAAGTGGCCAGCCTGATTGGTGTGGCCATCAATACGGATTTACCTGAATAAGAGGATTGATGCGTGAAACGTGAAACGTGAAGAAGGCGTCAAGGCCATCACGTTTCACGCTTCACGTTTCACACGCGGCATTGACCGCGGCTTGTTAGGAAGAAGTCATGGCAAAATCGTTGTGCAAAATGAAAAAATCGCTGCGCATAGACCTGACGGAGTACATGCTGTGTGTCAACAATCCGACACACGTGTGTACCAAATGTGGCCGGGTGGCCAACTAGAAGAAGCTTTTGTGCAGCCCCAAGAAATTGACGGTTTAAGGATTGTTACTTGTGTTTTCAACAGAAAGGTTTGCTTATTGCCGGGTTTGCCTGGCTTTTTTGCTTGCCTGGCTGCTGGCTGGTTGTGCCGGGTGGGGCGATGAGGTTGCGTGGGAAACGGCCGTTCCCACTCCCCCATACCTCGCCTACCTGGAAGAGCACGAAGAGCTCTCCGGCGGGCAAGCCACCGTGTTCGACCTCACCCCCAACGCCTTCAGCCAGCCCATCCCCGGCCTGGACCGTGAACAGGAGCTGCTCTTTTTTGTGGGCAACTCTTTTTTTAACCAGAACTGGGTAACGGCGCCCGCCTCCACCACAGCACGCGATGGGCTGGGGCCATTTTTTAACGCCCGTTCCTGTGCCAGCTGCCACCTCAAAGACGGCCGTGGCCGCGCTCCTGACTTTGACGGCGAAACCCCCACCGGTTTCCTCCTGCGTCTCAGCTTGCCCGGCGCCGATTTTCACGGCGCGGCCCTGCCGGAGCCCAACTACGGCGACCAGCTGCAAGACCAGGCCATCGCTGACTTTGCCGCCGAAGGCGCCGTCACCATCACCTACGAGGATATCCTGTTCACCTTCCCCGACGGCGAAACGGTGCTGCTGCGCCAGCCGGTGGTCCACGTGGGCAGCCTGGCGTACGGTGAACTGCATCCTGAAACCCAGTTTTCCCCAAGGGTAGCCAGCCAGATGATCGGCATGGGGCTGCTAGAAGCGGTGCCGGAAGAGACAATTATGGCCCTGGCCGACCCCAACGACCGGGACGGCGACGGCATTTCGGGACGGCCGAATGTTGTCTGGGATGCTTACAACAGCCAGACGGCAATCGGCCGTTTTGGCTGGAAGGCCAACCAGCCATCGGTGCTGCAGCAAACAGCCGGGGCCTTTCTGGGCGACATGGGCATCACCACGCCGCTGTTTGACGTGGAAAACTGCACGGAAATTGTGGCCGCCTGCCTGACGGCGCTCAACGGTGGCACGCCGGAAATCGAACCGGATGATTTCCTGAAAGTGGTGCTGTACAGCAGTTCGCTGGCGGTCCCGGCGCGGCGTGATTGGGAGGATCCGCAGGTGCTGCAAGGCAAGATGCTGTTCAACGAGATTGGCTGTGGCCGCTGCCACACGCCGCTGCTGGAGACGGGCATTCATCCTACCATTCCCGCCCTGTCGCAGCAGACGATACGGCCGTACACCGACCTCCTCCTGCACGACATGGGTGATGGGCTGGCCGACGGCCGTCCCGACTTTCAGGCCACCGGCAGTGAGTGGCGCACGCCGCCGCTGTGGGGCATCGGCCTCATTGAGACGGTCAATGGGCACACCAACTTCCTGCACGACGGCCGGGCGCGCAATCTGCTAGAGGCAATCCTATGGCATGGCGGCGAAGCAGAGCAGGTGCGGGACAACTTCGCCAACCTCACCCCCACCGAGCGCGACGCCCTGCTGCACTTCCTGAATTCACTCTAATTTCTGTAGCGGAGTGAGCATCCTCAGATGCGAACGGTTGTTACAAAAGCGCATCTGAGAGTGCTTACTCTTATTAGTATTCAAATGTCGTTGTCATGCCTGCGAAGGCAGGCATCCATAAAATGCAAGAAGTGGATGCCCGCCTACGCGGGCATGACAGTGTTGCTTGTTTGATTAGGCGATAACCTATGTTTAAACGATTTACTTTAGGTTTTTTATTGTTGCTCCTCACAGGTTGCGGCGGGGCAGTGGTGAGGGGAACGGCCGTTCCCCTCACCACCATCACCCCACCCGGCTTTGACCGGCAGGCGCTGCTGGAAAACATCACCCACCAGATTGCTATCCCGGCGCATGAGGTGTTTGTGGCAAGAGCCGAGGTGTTGGCAACGGCCGTCGCCGCCTTCACAGCCAATCTCACCCCGGAAACCCTGGTTCTGGCCCAAGATGCCTGGCGCGCCGCCACCGTGGCCCGCACCAGCTTGCTCACCTTTCGCGTGGGATTGGTAGATGACAGCCTGCTGCACAACCGGCTGGACAATCGCCCGGCGCGCACCACCTTCATCGAGGAAACCATAGGCGGGACGGTGAGCATCGACGATGCGTATATCGAATCGATTGGCTCCTCGTCCATCGGATTGGGCGCGATGGAGTACCTGCTCTTCGACCCCGAAGGTGGCAATGAGGCGGTGCTGGCGCGCTACACCACGGCCGAAAATACCGATCGCCGCCGCGCCTACCTGCTGGCCGTGGCCCAAAATCTGCCGGTTAAGGCCACGGCGCTGCTCCAGGTCTGGACTCCTGAGGGGCAAAACTACGCCCAGGCGTTCATCGCGGCGGACATGGATGGCGGTGAGCTGCAAGGCTCGATGAACATGGTGGTCAACCAGATGATCTCCGACCTGGAAGAGATGATCACCGCGCGCTTGGGCAAACCAACCGGCAACACCTCCAACGGCCAGGCGCGCCCCGATCTTGTGGAGTCGCCTTTCGCTTTCTGGTCGCTGCCCCGTATCAAGGCCACGCTGGGCACGATGCAGGCTATCTACACCGGCGGCGATGGATTGGGTTTTGACGACTACCTTGATTTTCTGGCGGCCAAATCCGCCGATGGTGAGCCCTTGTCCCAGGCGATTGATGCCCAGTTCCACACCACGTTAGCGGCCTTCGACGCTATTGAGGGGACGCTGCATACGGCCGTTACCGACCATCCCGACCAGGTAAACGCCGCCTACGAAGAAGTGCGTACCCTACTGGTGCTGCTCAAGGTAGACATGGCCAACCACCTGGGCGTCACCCTCACCTTCAACGACAATGACGGGGATTAATGGAGCCACAGAGGGCACAGAGAACACAGAGCGTTTGAGCCTTTTCTCTAAAACCTCGGTGTTCTCTGTGGCCAAAAATGCCTTAACCCGGCCGGTGAGCAGTAGGCCGCTGGTGGTGCTGCGCGTGGCTTTTGGCCTGTTGATGACGGCCAGCATGGTGCGCTTTATGGCGCGCGGCTGGGTAACGGAGCTGTACGTGCTGCCCCAGTTCCACTTCACCTTTTGGGGCTTTGAGTGGATACGGCCGTTACCCCCCACCGGCATGTGGCTCGTTTTCATCCTCCTGGCCCTGCTGGGCCTGACCATTGCCGCTGGTTTGGCCACCCGGCCCAGCCTGATTACCTTCTTTTTGCTGTTCACCTACGTCGAGCTGATCGACAAAGCCTACTACCTCAACCATTACTACTTTGTCTCCCTGCTCACCTCCCTGCTGATTTTTTTGCCGGTGCGGGGAGATTGGTCGGTGGACGGCCGTTTTGGCTGGGGGCCGCCGCAGCCTTTCGTTCCTGCCTGGATGCTCTGGCTGGTGCGGGGGCAGCTGGGGCTGGTCTACTTTTTTGCCGGGGTGGCCAAGCTCAACCCGGATTGGCTGGTGGCGGCCCAGCCGCTGAGCATCTGGCTGCACGCACGCACCAGCACGCCGCTACTCGGCCCGTTGTTTGATACGGCCTGGATGCCGTACCTGTTCAGCTGGGCGGGTATGTTGTTTGATCTTACCGTGCCTTTCTGGTTGAGCTGGCGCAAAAGTCGTGGCGTGGCCTACCTGGCGGTGATTGTCTTCCACGGGCTAACGGGCTTGCTGTTCAACATCGGCATGTTTCCCTGGATTATGATTGCCTGCACGCTGGTCTTTTTTGACTGGAGATTACCGGGACAACCGGCGCCATCCAGCAAAGTGGCTAAAT
Organism: Candidatus Leptofilum proximum; assembly: GCA_016710325.1. Taxonomy (GTDB): domain Bacteria; phylum Chloroflexota; class Anaerolineae; order Promineifilales; family Promineifilaceae; genus Leptofilum; species Leptofilum proximum. The sequence goes on from JADJXK010000001.1 coordinate 85,962, forward strand.
CGCCGCGCTGGGTGGTGGGCTTTCTGGCGCTATTTTTGGGGATTCAACTGCTGCTGCCGCTGCGGCACTGGCTGTACCCCGGCAACGTCAACTGGACCGAGGAAGGGTTCCGCTTTGCCTGGCGCGTGATGCTGGTAGAGAAAACGGGCCAGGTGACGTTCACCGTGCGCGATCCGGCCAGCGGTAGGCAGTGGCACGTGCTGCCCAGCCAATATCTTACCGTGCAGCAGGACAAACAAATGTCTTTTCAGCCGGACATGATCATTCAGTTTGCCCATTTTTTGGCGGCGCAGTATTCCCAGCCGGTGGAGGTGCGGGCTGAGGTGTATGTAAGTTGGAACGGCCGTCCCAGCCGCCTGCTGCTAGACCCGGCTCAAAACCTCCTGGCCATCGCCCCCGATTGGCGGCCAAAGTCCTTCATTCTGGCTCCGTAGCCTGGAAAACGCCTGTTTTGTGGGTAAATCATGAAAACCGGGCCGGGTTTTGCCCGGCTGAAACACGAGTTTCTGGACAAAGGATAAAAAAAAGAGGATAATTTTGACCTAATATTAAAATTCCATGCGTGCCAGGCTTCTGTGTTACAAAGTGGAAATAGTTTAGGAGAACATACCTTTGTCCAAGAAAATTTATGTAGGTAATTTGTCGTTCAAAGCCACAGAGGACGAAATTCGCGACATGTTTGAAGCGTATGGCACCGTGGAATCGATTGCAATGATTAATGATCGCGATACGGGCCGTTTCCGTGGCTTTTGCTTCGTGGAGATGCCAGATGCTGATGCGCTGGCAGCCATCGAAGGGTTGGATGGTGCCGAGCAAGACGGCCGTGTCCTACGTGTAAACGAGGCTCGCCCCCGTGAAGAACGTGGTGGCGGCGGCGGTGGCTTCCGTGGTGGCAATCGCGGCGGCAGCGGCGGTGGTAGCCGCGGCGGCAGCGGCGGTGGTAACCGCGGCGGCAGCGGCGGTGGTAATCGCGGCGGCAGCGGTGGCAATCGCGGTGGTGGTCGTGAAGGCGGTGGCCGTCGTGACGATTTCGGCGGCGGACGCGGCTGGGGCTAATCCCACCTTTATAATAGTTGAATAAGTTTTGTAATGGTCAGACCGGTTGGTCTGGCCATTTTTTATTGGCTGTGGCAGTTTTGGTGAATGTGCAGCAGCTGCAGCGCGGCGGCTGTGGGGGGCAGGGTGCCCTGGCGTACGGCCGTTTCTACCTCTGGTAAAGCTGCTTGAACGGCCGCATCCTCGTAAAAAGCGCGTTTCAGCTGTGCTTCGATGACGGTGTGCAGCCACGCCTGCATCTGGTCCTGTCGTCGTGTTTGTAGGGCGCCGGAAGCGGCCGTTTTCTGCCGAAACGTTTCAATCAGCTCCCAAATTTTATCCATGCCCGTGCCGTCCAGCGCCGAGCCGGTGTAGGCGCGGGTGCGCCAGCCTTCGGTGGCGGGCGTCAGGTAATGCAGGGCGCGGTTGTACTCCGTGCGGGCTGCTTCGGCGCGAATCTTGTTTTCGCCATCGGCCTTGTTGATGAGGATGGCATCAGCAATTTCCACCACCCCTTTTTTGATGCCCTGCAGCTCATCCCCCGCACCGGGCACCAGCAGCAGCAGAAAAAAATCCACCATCGAGCGCACGGCAATTTCGCTCTGCCCTGTGCCCACTGTTTCCACCAGAATCACATCGTAGCCAGCGGCTTCACATACCAGCATAGATTCGCGCGTTTTGCGAGCTACGCCGCCCAACATGCCGCCCGTGGGCGACGGCCGTACAAAAGCATTTTCTTCGCGGGTCAGCTGCTCCATGCGGGTCTTGTCGCCCAAGATCGACCCCTTGCTGATGGCGCTGGTCGGATCGACGGCCAGGACCGCCACCTTGTGCCCCATTTGCGTCAGCTTCAGGCCAAGCGTTTCGATCAGGGTGGACTTTCCCGCGCCGGGCACCCCGGTAATGCCCACGCGGATCGATTGGCCGGTGTGCGGCAGCAGCTGCTGTAATACCTCTTGGGCCTGTTCAAAGTGGTGCGGCGCGTTGCTTTCTACCAGGGTAATGGTGCGGGCCAGCATCACCCGGTCCCCGGCCAACACGCCAGCAACGTACGCCTCGGTGCTGATTTTGTTCATGGAGGGTAATGGTAGCGGAAACGGCCGTTCCTGCACACAGTTTTGGCGGCGATTGGCAGAAATAATACAATCCAGCGCCACGACCGAATCAACAACACAAACGAGGTAACCATGCGACCCAGCTTGAATATTATTTCCGATCAACTCATCGGCCAGATTTTGGACGAAGCCAGGCGCATTTTAAGCGAGATCGGCATTGAGGTGCGCGGTTCGGCGCTGCGGCAGCGGCTGTTGGATTACGGCCTGAAGCTGGACGCGGCCGCGGAGCGCGTTCTGTTCCCGCCCGATGTTGTGGAATGGGCTGTCAAAACTGCGCCGTCGTCGTTTATGCTGTATGACCGGAACGGAAACCCGCATGCCGAATTAGGCGGCGATAAGGTGCATTTTGTGCCCGGTTCCAGCGGCCTCAAGGTGCTGGATCATCGCACGGGGGAGACGCGGCTGGCCAATACGGCCGATTTCGTCGAATACGTGCGCTTGACCGATGGCCTGGAACATATCGCCTACCTCGCTACCGCCTTCTCCACCAACGACGACATTGAAGCCGAGGTTTCTGACGCCTGGCGGCTGTATTTGTGCCTGACCAACTCGCTCAAGCCGGTGGTGTCCGGCGCGTTTACCGAGCACGGCGTGCCGCGCATGGCGGAGATGATGGCCCTTTTCCGACAGGATCGGGCCGATTTGATCGCCCGGCCGATGTCCATTTTTACTATCACCGCCACGGGCAACTTCCGTTACAGCGAAGATTCCTGCCAGAATTTGCTGGACTGCGTCGAGGCGGGCATTCCCATCGAGATTGTGCCCGTGACGCTGATGGGGCTGATTGCCCCGGTGACGCTGGTGGGGGCCACGGTGTTCCACACGGCCGATGTGCTGGCCGGGCTGACAATGGCTCAAATTGTGAAACCGGGCGCGCCGGTGCTGTTTGGCGGGGCTCCCGCCGCCTTTCACATGAAAGCGGCAACTTCGCCGATGGTGGCCATTGAGGCACTGCATCTGGACGTGGCATATACGGCCGTTGGCAAGCACCTCAATTTGCCCACCCAGGCGTACATGGCCTTGAGCGATGGCAAATTTTTAGATGCCCAGGCCGGGGCGGAGACATTTGGCAGCGCCTTGCTGGCGGCGCTGGCCGGAGTTAACTCCGTTTCCGGGCCGGGGATGCTAGATTACGTGCTGGTGTTTAGCCTGGAAAAGCTGGTTGTGGACAACGATTTGTGCGGCCAGGCGCTCCATTTTGTGCAGGAGATGAAGGTGAAAGAGGATTTGCCCACGCTGAATTTGGTACGCCAACTGCTAGACGAGCAGCATCTCATCACTGCCGAGCACACGTTGACCCATTGGCCGCAGTCGCTCTATCTGCCGGATGGGGTGATTGACCGGATGAACCGGGAGAACTGGCAGAAAGCTGGCTCGCCGACGCTGGCCGAACGGACCAAAACGGCCGTCACCCAGCGCCTCGCCGCCTATACCCCCATTGATACCGACCCCCGAATCGATGCCGAAATGCGCCGCCTTATCCAGGCCGGTTTGAAGGCGGCGGTCCCGCTGCCTATTGTGCCGAAACATGAGGGAGCAGAAACGGCCGTGTCCCCACGCCGCCGCCGCTTCCGCCGCGATTAGGTTATTTTGCGTCCAGCTGGTGCTCTGGCAGACCGGTGGGTAGAGGAGACGGCCGTTCGCAGCTGCTGTTCAGTTCAACGTGATGGCCGCTGTTAGACGCTTCCAGCACCCCATGCATCACATCCAAAACATGATAGGCGAGCTCGCCGTTGGCCCGGTGGGAACGGCCGTTACGCAGCGCATAGGCCATATCAGCTGCGCCAATCCCGCGGCTGTTGCTGGTGTGGCCGTGGGTTAAGGGAATTTCACGCCATTCGCTTTCGCCCGGGCGGCGCACCCAGACCGGGCCATCAAACATGTTGGGGTCTGGCAGGCACAACGTGCCATTGGTGCCCTGGATTTCCAACAAGACCCCACCCACGTTATTCAGATTGATCGCCGTGCCGGCCGAGACGGCGACGTCGAAGCTGGTGGTCAGTGTAGCCACCGGGCCGCTGGCAAAATCGAGGATACTGGCAATGTGCGTTGGCGTGCCCACGGCAAACTTCTCGCCCTGCCTGGGTCCGCTGCCGATGGTGCGCTCCGCGTAAGTGGTGCGCGCCGAGCCGGTCACGCGGCGAACCGGTCCCAGCAGCGCAATCAGGGCCGTCAGGTAGTACGGGCCTATGTCAAACAGCGGCCCGGCGCCGACCTGGAAGAGGAACTCGGGGCTTGGGTGCCACGCTTCTGGCCCCTGAATGAGCATAAACGCCTGGGCAGCTACGGGCGTGCCAATTTCGCCCGAATCCAGAAGTTGGCGGCAGGTTTGCAGACCGCCGCCCAAGAAGGTATCTGGCGCACAGCCCACCAGCAGGCCGCGCATTTCGGCTTCTTGCAGGAGAAGACGGCCGTCTTCCCGACTAATCGCCAGTGGTTTTTCATTGTAGACCGACTTACCTGCGTGCAGCGCCGCCAACCCGATTTCGGCGTGTACGTCTGGGGTAGTGAGGTTGATGATTAGCTCAATTTCGGGATCGGCCAGGACGTCGGCGATGGGTTTGGCCTGGGGTACGTTGAACTTCTCGGCCTGGCTCTGAGCGCGGGGCAACGTGCGGTTGGCGCAGGCCACCAGGTCCAAAATCTCCCACCTGGCGGTGTTTTCCAGATAAATGTCGCTGATGTTACCGCAGCCGATAACGGCCGTTCTTACTGGTCTTGTGGTCATAATTCATCCTCTCGTAGGTCGGATTGCCAATCCGACCTACAGTACGTATACGGCCATTCCCACCACTCTGTAACCAATCCTGCTTTAACGGGATTATTCAGCACGTAATGGATGATCCTTTCCCATTCGGCCCCATCCCGCACAATATGATCATAGCTTTCGGCCTGCCAAAATGTGCCCTGACGGCCAAGCAGCTTGTTGCATTCATTCGCTGTATGTCGCTTCAGCGACTGCATAATTTTCGACAGCTTATGATATTGAGGCGTACCATCCGGGTTCAAGTCCTTTTGTAATGGCGCAAACACCAAATGGGTATGGTTCGATAAAATGGTAAAGGCGTCCAGCCGGTAGACGCACTGGTCGCGATAGTGGAGGCTGTCGGCCACAATTTGGGCGAGCGCTGGCTGTTGAAGATAGTCCGGTCCGTTTGACAGATGTAATGCTTCATCAAAACGGCCGAAATGCCGCCTGTCTGCCAGGTAACGGTCTTCGTTTGTTGTAGCAATCCGCAGTTCAGCCCTTCTATCTGCCGTTAATCGCTCAATAACTGCTTGCGGCAATGATCCGGCAAGACGAAATGTCACGAATAGGGTCGCGCCCTTGGGTTGCATGTGGGGGAGCTTACGTTTATAAAATTCTTCCATGTGGTTGGTGTAGGTCGGATTGCCAATCCGACCTACGGCTTAAGCCGATAAGAAACGAACGCCAATGTCCGATTATCCGGTGACCAGGAGTTTACGTTTATTGTGCCCTGACCGCCAAACAGTTTCACGATGAGTTTTGAGGCACCGCCCTCCGCCGAAACCAGGCGCAGTTCCACATGTTTGTTTGGTGGATGGTCGCCCGGTTCTACGTCACCTTTTCTATAGGCAATGTAGGCCACGAAACGGCCGTCCGGCGACACATGCGGAAACCAGCAGTTCGCTTCTTCCTGCACCATGTGCGTCGGGTTCGCGCCGTCCGCATCCATGCGCCAGATTTGCATCAAACCGCTGCGCGTGGAGTTGAACCAGATGTGTTTGCCGTCTGGGGAATACTCTGGACCGTCGTCCAGACCCGGTTTGTTGGTGAGCTGTGTTTCCGGGCCACCATTGACGGAAATGGTGTAGATGTCGTACTGGCCGCCGCGCTCGGCGCAGTAGGCCAACCGCTGGCCGTCGGGGGACCAGCCGTGCAGGTAGCTTGGGCCTTTTTCGGTCACTAGCTTTGGCGTGCCGCCCGCCAGGGGCAAAATGTAAATCCGCGATTGGGCATCTTCGTTGGTGTGGTGGCTGATGGCCAGCTGGCTGTTGTCAGGTGAGAGCACGTGGTCGTTGTTGCAGTCGGTGGCGAAGCCCGTGTCGATTACTTTGATTTCCCCGGTGTCCAGTTCGTAGCTGAACATGCGTCCCCGGCTGTTGTAGATGAGGAAACGGCCGTCGCCCGTCCAATTCGGCGCTTCAATCACATAATCAAATTCCCGGATAACAGTTCTCTCTCCCGTGTGTACGTCGACCGTTTCCAGGACGCTGTAAGTGTCACGTTCTGCGATCCATTTTCTCAGGGTTTCGATGTCCATTTAGGTGAGTCTCCTCTTGTTGCGGGATCACGCCCCAATAGAGGCCGCGCCAACCAAACACGCTTTCGGCGATAATCCCACCCAGCACAGGACCGATCAAGGCAGGGCAATCAGCCAGGCAAACAGCGCCATCCCGTCGAATTTGGCAATCATTTGCGGCGTGGCGATATTCCTGGCGTTGATGAAAATAAATTGCGTCATAGGAATTTCTTGTTTTTCAATGTTATTTCCGAGCGCTTAATAGTTGACCCCTAAATCCAGGGCGCGTTTGATGATGGTGCGGCTGGCTTCTTCATCCAGCGCCCAGGGATTGGTGATATCTTTCTGCACACCACCGGCCCAGATACGGCCGTCATGCCGCACCAGAACCCCACGAAACCAGACGGAGGAACGGCCGTTTACCGACCGCACAAATAAATTATCCCCCACGCGCACCACCCAGATGATCACTGGCTTACGCAGCGTGCCCTCAGCCTTCCGCCCGGCGATTTGCAGCTCTTCGGCGCTTCCGATCCTGTTAAGTTCCTCGTTTGTCCATTCAGTCATGGTAATCCTTCTGTTAGAGTTCGGCTGCGGCCGGGATGATTTCTTTGGCGAAGGTTTCCAGCGGCGTGATTTTGTAAACATCCGGCATATTGAAGATCGCGTGGGTGAACCCCATCTCAGAGAGCTCTTTGAGGCGATTAATCGTGCTGTCTACGGTATCTTTCTCGGAAAGGTTTACGGTGCTGAGAGATGTTTTTTCAATAGTGTCGTAATCACGTCCCAGCCTTTCGCAATGCGCTTTGAGCGTGTCGAGCGCTTTTTGCATGTTCTCTTTGCCCACCCATTCCCCAATATTGCAAGCGTCCGCATATTGCGCCACCATGCGCAGGGTTTTTGTCGGGCCGGTGCCGCCAATCATAATGCGCGGATGCGGAGTTGATAGCGGGCGGGGGTTGTTGGTGATGGCTGGCGCAGAAAAATGTGTACCCGCAAAGGATGTCTCATCATTCGCCCAGAGCGCCTTCGCCAGTTGCAGATTATCTTCCAGCTGCTCGAAGCGTTCTGAGGTAGGTGGGTAGGGAATGCCAAAGCCTTTTGCTTCTTCTTCATACCAGGCCGCGCCAATGCCGAGATAAGCCCGACCCCCTGAAAGAATGTCAAGCGTGTTGACCATCTTCAGCAGAACTGAAGGATGGCGATAGATCACGCCCGTGACCAGGACGCCGAGATAAGCTTTTTCCGTGAGCCCAGCAAAGTAGCCGAGCGTGGTATAGCTCTCCATCATGGGGTCGGTATAGGCTTCGCCAAACAGCCCCTTGATTTGATAATAATGGTCCATCACCCAGAGGCTGTAGAACCCGGCCGCTTCAGCGGTGGTGACGATTTCTTTGAGTTTGGGACGGATAACGGCCGTTCCCCCCGGGTACTTAAATGACGGAATTTGTAATCCAATGTGCATCATCAATCTCCTTATCAATTCGTTAATTCTTGCTCACTCTTCAAGACCGCGTTTTCGTAAACCTGTATTTTGTGGTTCAACAAGTCTAAGGTCTCTTGCATCTCAGCCATCCTGGCCATCAGTCGGGCACGCTGCTCCTGCAAGATTTTTTTCCTGGCTTCATTGGTCTCATCACCTTGTTCAACAAGCGCGAAGTATTCGAGCAGAACTTCAATGGGAAGCCCAGCCGCCCGCATACATTTGACGAAATCAATTCGCTTTGTATCAAGCTCGTCGTAATCTCTGATGCCGCTGTCCGTCCGGTTGACCGGTGGGAGAAGGCCAATTTTCTCGTAGTAGCGCAGCGTATCCACGGAAAGCCCGAATTGTTCACTCACTTCTGAAATCTTCATGTGGACACCTCCAGGGCGTAGTTTAACACCTGGAGTTAACTCCAGGTCAAGGGCAGTTTTGAAATTGGTCGAAAGCTGTTTGCAGATTTGCAAAGACGGTTACGGCCGTATCCCTTACCCTCCTAAAACCAACAACTTTTTAAGGAGAAGAAATGGAAGAGAAACAAATTCCCTCTGAGGACCAACCAGCCGAAAACAACGAGCTGCCCAAAGGTCAGGTTTGGTTCGACAAAATTTTCTTACTGCTCGCCCTGTCCATCCTGATCACAGGTTTAATTTATAACGCCTGGGGGCTTTGGGAACTGTTTCGCTAAGCCGCCCAACCCAAACATATCCAAACGAAAGCAACCAAGAGCGGCGCAGTCTTTAACGGCGCTGGTTTGCGTTCGCCCCTGTCTATTTTTCTGTGGAGGAATGAAACATGCTTGCTCCTGAACAAAGGTGGTGGAAACCGCTCCACCGATACGAAAAGAGCTGGGTCATTGTGGCCTTTTGCTGGTGTCTATTGTTAACGGCCATGATGCCGATCTGGTATTTTTACGGCCGTCAAAACGTCCCCGCCGAAACGATTAAAACCACCCCCGATCAATATCGTGCCCAGGTAGACGCTATGGTGGCCCAATATGAAGTTGGCAAAGAAAACGGCATTCCCGTTGTAGCCCCGCCACCCGGCAGCGACGTCTACTTTTTGGCGCGCCAATGGCAGTGGTACCCTGTCTTGCAGCTGGAAGAAGGTGAAACCTACCGGCTGCACCTCTCATCGCTGGATGTCCAGCACGGCTTTTCGTTGCAGCCGGTTAACCTCAATTTGCAGGTCATTCCCGGCTACGACTACATTGCCACCATTACTCCCACGCAAAGCGGGGAATTTTCTGTTGTCTGTAACGAATTTTGCGCCATTGGTCACCACCTGATGGTGGGCAAAATCATCGTCAAGTAAAAGCGGGAAAGTTTTTGAAATTAGGAGAGCTGATTTGCCCGCTTTTGCTCAAGTAATTGGCAGATTTGAATCTCATCTATTTTGAAAAACTTTCTGCCAATTACCTAAGTAGAAGAAGGAGAGAACACCCTATGGCTACCATTGCCGTCCCCCAACCTCAAGACGAGACTCAGTTTCGTACCTGCCCCGTCACCGCCCTCAAGGTTGACCTGGCTGCTGAAAAATTGATTATGGCCAATGCGGTTGCGGCCGTTTCCTTTTTGGCCATCGGCGGCTTGTTTGCCCTGCTGCTGGCCCTCACCCGCTGGCAGGCCGTTCACCTGCTGCGCCCCGACTGGTTCTACCGCATCCTCACCGCCCACGGCTTCGATATGCTCGTAGCCTGGATTGTTTTCTTTGAAGTTGCCGGTCTCTACTTCGGCAGCGCCGTTATGCTCAACGCCCGGCTTGTTTTGCCTAAGGTGGCCTGGGGTGCTTTTATTCTCATGGTCAGCGGGGCGGTCATGACCAACGTCATCGTGCTCATGGGCAAGGCCGATGTGATGTTTACCGCGTATGTGCCCCTGAAGGCGCATCCCCTCTTTTACCTGGGGATCGTGCTGTTTGCCGTAGGTACCCTCATCGCTGTGTTTCTCTTTTTTGCCACCGTCATCACGGCCAAACGCGAGCGCCGTTACGAAGGCTCCGTGCCCCTGGTGACTTACGGCCTCATTGCCGCCGCCATTATTGCCATTTACACGCTGGTGGCCGGTGCGCTGGCTTTTGTGCCAGCTCTGCTGTGGTCTCTGGACTGGATTCCGGCGCTAGATCCCGGCTACTACCGCAACCTGTTTTGGGGATTTGGCCATCCGGCCCAGCAAATCAACCTGGCGGCGATGGTGTCTATCTGGTATGCGTTGGCCGCCATCACCGTGGGCGCCGTGCCACTGAACGAGAAGCTGTCACGGACGGCGTTTGTGCTCTACATTTTGTTCATCAACCTCGGCTCGGCTCACCACCTGCTGACCGATCCCGGCTACAGCTTCATCTGGAAAGTCACCAACACCTCGTATGCCATGTACCTGGCCGTCCTCGGTAGTCTCATCCACGCTTTTTCCATTCCTGGCGCCATTGAGGCAGCCCAGCGGCGTAAAGGGCACACCAGGAGTCTGTTCGAGTGGCTGCGCAAGGGGCCGTGGCGGGAACCCGGCTTTTCTGCCCTGGTGATTTCGATGGTTTTGTTTGGCTGGATTGGCGGCGTGACGGGTGTGACCATTGGCACAGAGCAGGTGAACATGTTGGCTCACAACACCATGCGCCTGCCCGGCCATTTTCATGCCACGGTTGTTTCTGGCACCACGCTGGCCTTCATGGGGCTGACCTATTACCTGATTCCCCTCATTTTCCGCCGCGAGCTCAGGTTGAAGAAGTGGGCCTCGCTGCAGCCGTATGTGTTTGGCTTTGGTATGCTGCTGGTTTCCATCGGCATGATTGCCAGTGGTTTGCAAGGTGTCCCGCGCCGCCACTGGGACGTCACCTTTGCTTCTGCTTCGTTTAAGGCCTTTATCCCCAGCACGGCCGAATTCATGTTGGGCATCATGGGCATTGGCGCGATTATCGCCATCACCGGTGGCGTCATGTACATCACCGTCGTTCTCGTATCCATCCTCACCGGCAAGCGGCAAGAAGCCCGCCGCCTGACCCTGGTGATGAGCCAGGAGAATCCGCTGGTGGAAGATGCCATTCCCGCCAATGGGCAGGAAGCTACCGGCAAGATTGCCCCCAAAGGCACCGTGGTACTCGTGTTTGCCTTTCTCATGTTCTTCGTGGTGTATTACTTCAGCAACTGGTGGTTGCTGGGCCGCACCTGGATGATCAACTGATCGTGAAGCGTGAAACGTGAAACGTGATTTTCTTCACGTTTCGCGCCAATTCCCTTTGGCTGGTGAAAAATGATTGCTGTGCTTGTACTTGGTTTAACGGGAAGTCTGGGTCACTGTGCCACGATGTGCGGCGGTGTCTCTATTTTACTGGCGCGGCGCGGCGTGCGCCACGGCTGGCAGTGGCTGCTGGTGCAGCTGGGCCGTGTGGCAAGCTACAGCATCCTGGGTGTTTTGGCGGGCTGGCTGGGCCAGGGAGTTGTGATGAGCACAATGCATACAGACCATGCCTCGGCAGGCAGGTCCGCATTTTCTGGGTTAGGTGCCTGGCAGGGAGCGTTGGCTCTGGTAACGGCCGTTCTTGCGTTCTACATGGCATTGGCCATGCTGGGTAGAGTGCCGTCACCAGAGCTGCTCTTCGTACGCGTGACCCGCCTGTGGGGCCGGTTGATGCGCTGGTTGACGCTGCGCCCGCCGCAGGCTGGCGCGCCCGCAGGGCCGTTAACCGCCTTTGGCCTGGGCCTGGCGTGGGGGCTGCTGCCGTGTGGACTGGTCCTGGCAGCCTTGCTGGCCGCCGCGGCGGCCGGTTCCCCGCTGCTGGGCGGCCTCACGATGCTGGTTTTTGGCCTGAGCACCCTGCCGGTCATTTTGGGGATGGGGCTGCTGGCGCGAGTGCCGCAGTGGCAGACGGCCGTTCCCCATCTGCGTCTCGTCGGGGCACTGGCCGTGGTTTTGTTTGGCGTGCAGATGGGCCTGCGCGGCCTGGCGATGTGGGGCTGGGTGGAACATCTGCACCTGGGGAGCGTGATGCTGTGGTAAACCAAGCTGTGGCCTGCGATTTGTGCGGCCTGCCCGCCTGGCATCCGATTACGGCCGAAAACGGCCAGACGTTTTGCTGCCCCTCCTGCCGCGAGGTCAGTGCGCTGCTGGGCGAGGCGGCAGCGGCTGAAGCAATGTCGCTGCCGGAAAGTGGGGAGAGGGAAACGGCCGTCTTTTCCCTGGGCGGCTTGTGGTGTTCCTCCTGCGCCTGGCTTATCCAGGAGCGGGTGGCGCGCACGCCGGGTGTGGTCCAGGCAGAAGTGAGCTTTTTGCAGCGCGAAGCCCGCGTCAGCTACAACCCGGCGCAGGTGACGCCCAAACAGGTGGCGCGGCGCGTGCGCCAGCTGGGCTACCAAGCCTGGACCGCAGGCGAATCGGCCGGTGACGAAGAAGAAACGCACTGGAACCGCCTGCTGGTCAGCGGCGTGCTCACCATGCACATCATGGTGCTGAGCTTTATGCTGTACTTTCGCCAGTGGACCGGCCGCGCTTCGGCCGACACGGCCTGGCTGGAACATATTTTTGAAATCATGATTTTGTTCATGAGCGTGCCCGCCGTGCTGATTCTGGGGCTGCCCATTTTGCGCGCTGGCCTGGCTGGCCTGCTGCGAGGACGGCCCAACACCCACACGTTTATTGCCATTGGCGCCTTTTCCGCCTTTGGCCTTTCCTTGCGTAACTTTATTTTGGGCCACGGTGGCATCTACTTTGATACGGCCGCTGTGCTGCTATTTCTGGTGGCGATTGGCCGCTGGCTGGAAATGCGGGCGCACAAAGTGAGCAATGAAGCGGTGGCCCAACTCTGGCAGCAGATGCCGCCCCAGGCTACCTGGCTCACAGTGGACGGTCCGCAGCAGGTAGCGGCCGACGCCGTGCCGCCCGGCGCCCGGGTGCTGGTGAAGCCCGGTGAGCGCTTTCCGGTTGATGGGCTGGTAGCCGCCGGTGACGGGGACGTGGATGAAAGCCTGCTCACCGGCGAGCCGGAAGCAGTCAGCCGCCGTGTAGGGGACACGGTGCGCGCCGGTACGATCAACCTGGATGGATCTTTTGAGGTGGTCACCTCGGCCACCGGCGCGGCCACGATGGTGGGGCAGATTGGGCGGCTGCTGCACCAGGCGCTGTGGCAGCGCGCCCCCGTGGAGCGATTGGCCGACAAGGTAGCGGCGTTGATGGTGCCTACGGCCGTTCTTCTGGCCGCTATTACCTTCCTCTACTGGTCCAACCAGGCCGGTTTTGAGAAGGGGCTCATCGTGGCACTGTCGGTTTTGCTGATCGCCTGCCCGTGCGCCCTGGGCATCGCCACGCCGCTGACGCTCTGGCTGGGCTTGAGCCGGGCGACGGAGCAGGGCATCATTTTGCGGCAAACGGCCGTTCTGGAACAGCTGGCCCAGGTCAAGCAGGTCTTCTTCGACAAAACCGGCACGCTGACGCAGCGGCCGCTGCGTCTGCAATCGGTGGCTGCTGGAATGCTCGACAAGGCCGATTTTATGGCGTGGGTAACGGCCGTTGAAACCTATTCCGAACATCCCGTCGCCCAATCCCTGGTGGCCGGGCAGGCGCTGGCAGGCGAAAGGCCATCTGTGGCCCAGTTTAAAGCGCTGCCGGGTAAAGGCGTAACGGCCCTGGTAAATGACACGCCTGTCTGGGTGGGTACTCGCCGCCTGATGACGGCCGTCAATCTCTCCCTCTCTGCTGAACTGGCCGAACTGGCCCGCACCTGGCAGCGGCAGGGATTGATGGTCATTTATGCGGGATGGCAGGGGCAGGTACAGGGCATCATTGGTCTGGGTGAGTCGCTGCGGGAAGAAACGGCCGTCACCCTGCAAACGTTGCAGGCCATAAACGTCCAGGTCGCCGTCCTCACCGGTGACGACGAAACGGCGGGCAGGCGCTGGCAGCAGCAGCTGGGTGTTCCCGTCCACGCCGCCCTTGCCCCCGCCGACAAGGTAACGGCGCTGCGGGCGGCTGGTCCCGGCACGCTCATGGTCGGCGACGGCATCAACGACGGCCCGGCGCTGGCGGCGGCCACGGTGGGCATTGCCGTGCGGCAGGGCACCGACGTGGCCCAAGAAGCGGCCGATGCCATTTTGATTCAACAGAACTTAACGGCCGTTCCCTGGCTCATCCAACTCGCGCGCCAAACGATGAAAACCGTCCGGATTAACCTGGCCTGGGCCTTTTTGTACAACCTCATCGGCCTGGCGCTGGCCGTGACGGGCCATTTGCAGCCCGCCCTGGCGGCCCTGCTCATGGTGCTAAGCAGTGCCGTAGTAACGGGCAACGCCCTGCGCTTACGTAACTTTCCCGCAGCCACATTCGAATCTGTGAATTCTTACCCTCAGCCCCACGCTCTCTCTCAAAAGGAGAATGAGCAGGATTCCCTCCCCCTGTCAGGAGGAGGGTTAGGGTGGGGGTCGGTTAGCAAAAGCAATTTCTCATGACGAAACAACCTTCCATCTATCCTCGCCGCCGCTGGCTGCGTGTGTTTGAGCGCGGCACGGCAGCGGTTGAAAGAGCCATCAACCGGTTGGGCACGGTGAACGAACGGATACGGCCGTACAATCCCCTCTACCACCTGGGGACGCTGGCCATTTTCTTGCTCATCGTGCTCACCGTTACTGGCCTTTACCTCACCATCTTTTACCGGCCTGGTGTAGAGCGTGCCTATCCCAGCGTGGCGGCCCTCTCGGCCACCTGGCTGGGCTCGCTCATGCGCACCGTGCACCGCTACGCCGCCGATGCCCTGATTGTCGTCTCTGTTCTGCATGCGCTAAAGATGTTTTTTAGCGACCGGTTCTGGGGCAGCCGCTGGCTGGCCTGGCTGTCTGGCTGGCTGCTGGTGGTGCTGTTCTGGATCATCGGCCTGATGGGTTACTGGCTTATCTGGGACCAGCAAGCACAGTGGCTGACAGAATATTTTATCGAGCTGCTGCAAGGGCCGTCTGCCTACACCTTTTTTGGCGGCCAGGTGGCTTCTTCCACCTTTTCCCTGTTTGTCATTGTGCTGTTTTTGCACATCTTCCTGCCCATCTTGCTCATTATCGGCGTCATTGTGCATTTGCTGCGGCTGGCGCGCGCCCGGTATTGGACGCCGCGCTGGCTGATGGTGGCGGCTACGGCCGTTCTGCTGGTTCTGGCCCTGTGGCGTCCGCTGGAGCTGGCGCTGCCAGCCAACATGAACGTGCTAGTGCGGCAAACCTCGCTGGACTGGTGGTACCTGGGCTTTTTGCCTTTGGTGGAGCGCCTGGGGGATGGCGTGTTTTGGGGTACGGCCGTTCTCATCCTCGTAGCCCTCCTGGCTCTGCCCTGGCTAAAACCCGGCCAGCATGACGGCCCGGCCGTGGTGATCGATGCGAACTGCACCGGCTGCAGCGCCTGCGCCCACGAATGCCCTTACCTCGCCATTGAGATGGTGGAGCGCAATGATGACACTGCATACAGCATGCTGGCCGTGGTAAAACCAGACCTGTGCACCGGCTGCGGCATTTGTGTGGGGTCTTGTCCTGATAAAGCCATTGAGCTGGATCGCCTGCATTCGGCCGTTATCCGGCAGGATTTACAGCGCAACCTGTCGCTGACGCAGCGGGCGGGCGCAGCGGCCGTGGTGGTGTACACCTGCGAACGTCACGCGGCATTGGGCACGCTGCCGCCGCTGGAAAATCCCAAGCCGCTTTCTGAAGTGGGACAGACCGTTGGCGGGGCTATCCCACTGCTGCAGGCCAAGCAGCCACCGCGCATTAACATCGGCAGCTGGCCGGTCAGCGGTAGCTGGCCAGACGGCCAGGGCCAGCCCCGCCCCGTCATCACCTGCGTGGTGCCCTGCACGGGAATGCTGCATCCAAACTGGGCGGCGGAAACGATTGATGCGGGCGGTGCTGGAGCTATCGTGGTGAGCTGTCCGGCCCATGATTGTTCCCACCGGGAAGGGCCAAACTGGATTGCCAACCGCCTGCGCCGCCGCCGCACGCTGCGCAAGGGCAACGTGCATTTCTGGGAACTGGCCCCCGGCAGCCGCCAGCAGGTGCTCTCGCTTTGGGCGCAGATGGTGGGCGATGAAACACAAACGGCCGCAGCCCGGCAGGCAGTGACCGTTGTGGGGGGGAAGACGGCCGTTCCCCAGCCATCCCGTTTTACCTTCTTGCGCCATTCAGTGGTGGGGCTGGTCATCCTATTTGTCACCTTTTTGGGCGCGATTTTGCTCATGCCGCTGACCAATACCAGTTTGCCAGACGGCGGGCAAATTCGCCTGGTGATTAACCACGGGGGCGCCGTGGCCGCCGCATCCAGCGAGCTTTCGGCCGAGGTGTTGGCTAAGCTGCCGGAAAACGTCGATCCGGCGCAGGTGCTGGGCGGAACGCGGCTGCCCGTCCGGCTGCGCGTGGCTATCGACGGCGAAGTCGTGATTGAGGAAAGCTACGAGGCCCGCGGCCTGCGGCAGGAAGGATCAATCTATGGCATAGAATCCCGGTGGATCACGCCAGGAGACCATGCCGTCCAGATCTGGCTGATGGACGATGAGGTAGAATGGCGCCTGGTCTTCGACGACACCGTGACGGTGGCTGAGGACGGCGTCGTGCGGCTACTGTACAATGCTGAGCACGACATTTTTGAACAGTAGAGTTGTTCCTGATGAAAGAGATGAAGAATTTAGAACACAGATTCACACAGATAAACACAGCTTTTTGTTCTTATCTGTGAAAATCTGTGTTTATCTGTGTCCCATTTCTTCCTAAATTTTATTGGGGAATAAGTCTAGTGAAAGGTGATGCGTGAAAAAAGCTTCTCACGTTTCACGCTTCACGTTTCATAGGGTTTGAATGGAACAACCAATTATCGATTTTCATCAAGATGAGGTGGGGGATTGGGTGGCGGACCTGGCGTGTGGGCATACGCAGCACGTGCGGCACAATCCACCGCTCACCAACCGGCCCTGGGTGGTCACGGCCGAAGGGCGGCAGCGATTTTTGGGGTTTACCCTCAACTGCAAGCTGTGTGATGAGGAGAAATCGGCATAGGCAAATCTTATGAATTGGCGCACAACGTGATATGATCCGGTTTATGGAAACGGCCGTAATTCAAGAAATCATCACCCGTTGTGCCCTGATGGAGGGTTTGACCGAAGAAGAGTGCTCGGCCATCGTCCAGCACAGCCGGCATTACGAAGTTGAACAGGATCGCTTCTTTTTCCAGCAGGGGGAAGAGGCAACCACGATGTACATCATTTTGTCTGGGCGCGTGAAGCTTAGCCAGGTGACTCAGGCCGGAGAGCAGGTGATTGTGGGCTATTGTGGCGCGGGGGACGGCCTGGGCATTATCGTGGCGCTTAGCGAAATCGATTATCCATTGTCCGCCGAGGCTGTTACTAACTGCCAGGTAGTTGCCTGGCAGCGAGACCAGATGAAAGCGCTGATGTTAACTTATCCGCGCTTGGCCATTAATGGCATGGGCATGATTGCCCAGCGGTTTGTTAAACTGCAAGAACAGTACCGGGACATTTCGACGCGGCGGGTGGAGCAGCGTATTGCCCGCACCCTGCTGCGCCTGGTGCGGCAGTTTGGTAAGAAGGTGGACCAGGGCGTTCTCATCGACATGCCGCTTTCTCGCCAGGATCTGGCGGAAATGACGGGGACAAATCTTTACAACGTCAGCCGCATCTTGAGCAAGTGGGAGCGGGCCGAATGGATAAGCAGCCAGCGGCAGCGCGTTATTTTGTGCAAAGCGCATGAACTGGTGGTTTTGGCCGAGGATTTAGCTTAATGCGTGGGTGGCAGCAATGACAGAAAAATCAGCGATAACAGCAGAGCAGGTGGCTGAAACAACTGTGTCAGATTTGTTGGCGCAGTGGCCGGAAACGGCCGTTCTCTTCAAAAAGCACAACATGGCTTGTGTTGGCTGCGTAGTGGCGCCCTTTTACTCGGTCAGCGACGCGATTGCCATTTATGGCCTGGCGCGAGAAGAATTCTTGAATGGGCTGCTCGAATTAATCACTAGAGACGTGGATTAAATAACTTACAGGAGATTGGAGATTAGAGATTGGAGATTAAACCAGCTTATAATCTCCAATCTCCAATCTCAGTTTTGTACGCTGTTTAATTTTCATTCCTAGAATGAGGCTTACAGGGTGCGGAAGTGGGCTTCGCGCTGGGGCAGATCGACGGATTGGAGCTTTACCTGCACCGTGCTGTCCAGCGGCGTTGGCTCCTTTTGGTAGATGCTGGTTTCTGTACCCAGGGTGGGCAGCAGCACCAAATCCCGCTTGCCGCGCTGGTCGATGACAATGCCTTCCCCCGTCCAGCCTGGGTGGCGCAGCAGGTAAACGGCCGTCCAATGCCCATTCGACAACCGTTCCGCATAGCGCACATCCCCACTTACGGCGTAAGCCGCTCCCACCCGTTCCATCACCGCCTGCTCATCTAAAATCGGTTCGCCGCGCAAAAAGGCGCGCAGCTGCTGGTGCACCACCAGGTCCAGGTAGCGGCGCAGCGGGCTGGTGGCCTGGGCGTACTGGTCCAGCCCCAGCCCGGCGTGGCGGCCGGGGGTGCTGCCTGGCTGGCTGCCGCTCATCGTTTTGCGACGGGCAAAGTTGGCCGAGGGGGTGCTGCCTTCCACCACTTCATTGGGTGCATCCTGCGTGGTGTACGGGATGGGGATGTGGTGCTGCTGGGCAAACTGAGCCACGGCCTCCCCCGTCATCAGCATCGCCTCCCGGACGAGATCGCGGCTTTGCAGGGCGGGCAGCGGCCGTATTTCCACTTCCCCTTCGTCATTCAACCGAATTTTCACCTCGGGCAAATCAATTTGCACTGCGCCGTTGGCCACGCGCCGCTGTTCGTACGCCTGGGCGATGGCCAGCAGCTCGCGGAAGGGCGATTCGTCCAGCCGGGTTTGCGCCTCGTCGTAGCTGAGGCGGGTGACGCGCACGATGCTGGGCACAATTTCCAGGTTGGTGAAGGTGCCATCTGGCAGCACATCCAGGCCAAAGGAGAGGGCAGGGGACGAGTCGCGGCGGCCCAGGGCCAGCAGGTCGGTTAACGCTTCGGGCAGCATGTAGATGGTGCCTTCTGGCAGGTAGAGGTTGGCGCCGCGGGCCCGCGCTTCCAGGTCGATGGCGCTGCCTGGTGTGACCACCGCGGCAACATCGGCGATGTGCACCCAGAGACGGCCGTTGTCCCAACTCAGGGCATCATCCGGGTCGCTGCTGCCCGCGTCATCGATGGCCAGGGCCGTCAGGTGGGTGAGATCGCGCCGCTCTTCCGCAGGCAAATCGGGGATGGGCAGGTTGGGCTGGCTGGTGGTTACGCCGATGCGGCTGGGGTAGGGATTGACGGATTCGTCCCAATAGCCGAGCTTGAGCAGCAGGGCGTGGGCGTTTTCTGGCGTTTCGCTCTGGTTCAGGTTGCGCAGCACCTGGCTGCGTTCCTGCTGGCCCATGGCCACGGCGGCAATTTCTTGGAGGAAACGGCCGTCCTCTGCCGCATATTTTCCTTGCTGAACCCGGCCGGCAAACGTCTCCCACGCGGCTGCTTCGGCCGCTTTGGCGGCGCGGGCTTCTTTTTCAGCTGCGACTTGCTCGGCGGTGTGGACCGCAATTTCTTCGATCGTGCCGCTGAAATGCAGGCCATCGTTCACCGCCTGCCAGATGGCCCAGGCCGTGGCGGGGGTAAAGTAATCGTAGGCCAGTTCAGACAGCTCTTCCAGGCTGATGGTTTCCCCGGCCAGCAGTTCCCAGGCGGTGAGCAGTTCGCCCTGCGGTTTGCCCAGCTCGCCAAAACTACGCAGCGGGCCAGGGTGCAGCAGTTCGATGTCTTTGGGTCGTACGGAAACGGCCGTGCCATCCTGCAGCACAATGTTGATCTTTTTGGCCGCCACGTTGGTCACCCGGGCGGCCTGGTTTTTGTAGAGGACAAAGTTATCTGTCTGGAAATTTTCGCTCATGCCGCAATTGTAGTGAGCGCGTGGCGATCACGCTACGCGATCTGCCGATTGGGTGCAGGGGAAGAGAAACACGAATGGGACGAATGAACGAATGACACGAATTTTGCTGTGATGGGGTCCTCAAACGGTCATGTGACCGGCATGTGACGACCGGCACTGCCGGATGTGACTCTTCCTCCGATAAAGTGAAATCATGGAATTCAACACTTTGGAGGTAAATGAAATGAGTACCCTGACAACTCAATTTGATCAAAAGGTGGATAAAAGTGACCTGTGGCGGCGTGTGTTTGGCACGGACCGCTTTTTAACATGGTCGGTTATTGTGAGTGTAATTTTGTTTGTGGGCACCATTGTGCTGTCGATTTTTGATTCTCGCCTGGTGACAGGCGCGCCCGTCTGGGTAAAGCCGATGAAGTTTGCCATCTCCATTACCCTCTACACCGGCACCTTGGCCTGGCTGTTGAGCTACGTAGAAGGGCATCCCCGGCTGGTGCGCTGGATTGCCGGTCTGACGGCGTTGGGCTTTTTGGTGGAATACGTTGGCATCTTTATCCAGGCGACACGTGGGGTGCGCAGCCATTTTAATGTGAGCACGCCGTTTGATGCGACGATTTTCTCGCTGATGGGCTCGTTTGTGATGGTGATCTGGGTGATGAACATGGCTACGGCCGTTCTGCTCATGCGGCAGAAGATGAACAACCGGCCCTTTGCCTGGGCGCTGCGGTTGGGGCTGCTGGTAACGGCCGTTGGCGCTGTCCTGGGCTTCTTGATGACCAACCCCACGCCAGACCAGCTTTCGGCGATGCAGGCAGGTGAAGTGGTCAGCATCGTTGGCGCGCACAGCGTGGGCGTGGTCGATGGCGGCCCTGGATTGCCCTTCGTTGGCTGGAGCACCGCAGGCGGCGACATTCGCCCGGCGCATTTTGTGGGCCTGCACGCCTTGCAAATTGTTCCGCTCCTGGGTATTTTTGTGAATCGTCGTTTTCGTCAGCGGTTGTCAGACGGCCGTCGCACGGCGTTGGTGGTCATTGGTGGATTGGGCTACCTGGGCCTTGTGCTGCTGCTGCTCTGGCAGGCGCTCCGTGCCCAGCCGCTTATCGCCCCGGATGGCGTGACGCTGGCGGCGCTGGTCGGTTTGGTGACCGTGGTAAGTGTGGCGGGAACGGCCGTTTTCTTGAAGAAGTAGGGCGTGAGAAGGAAGTGACAAGGTGACAGGGTGACGGGGTGAAGGGGTGAACGGGTGAAGGGGTGAGGGGGTGAAAGTTAAGAACTTGCCCTCTTGCTACCCGTCATTTGGCACTCACCTACTCGTCACTCGCGGCTTGCTACTCGCTATTCGCCTACTTGCGACTTGCCACCTGCCACTTGCCACTTGTCGCCATGTCACCCTGTCACCCCTTCACCCGTTCACCCCCTCACCTTGCCGCCCCCTCACCCCCATCCTATAATCCTCCCATGACCACCTCCATTCGACAGCGTTCCAACTACAGCTTTTGGCTGCTCAACGCGGCGGCATATTTGACGTGGCTGGGTATTCTGGTCACTGCACTGCCAGAGCTGGCTGGGGCGCCTAATCGCACGTTAGTCCTGGTGCTGTTTGGCCTCTTTTTTGTGGGGCTGAGTGTGTACGCTTTTTTGGAGGAACGGCCGTTTCAAGTCCATCTCTATTTGCTGTTTCAAATGGCCATTGCGGTGGGCATTGCTGTGCAGGTGCCCGATAGAGCGGCGTCTGGCATTTCCACCTTTCTCTTCATTTTAAGCGCCCAGGCGATGTTGTTTCTTCCGCTGATTCCCGGCCTGCTTTGGATTCTGGTTTTTATTGTTGTGACCTGGGTGGCAGCATTTTTTGCTTTTGATGCCCTGCACGCCAATGATTTTGTAGCGATTTTGGGTGGCTACCTCTTTTTTGGCACCTTTGGCGCTGGGCTGCGCCAGGCCAACGAGGCCCGGCAGCGCAGCCAGCAGCTCCTGGCCGAACTGCAAGAGGCCCATGAGCAGCTCAAGGCGTATACCTCGCAGGCGCAGCAGCTGGCTGTGGCTGAAGAACGCAACCGGTTGGCCCGCGAAATGCACGATGCCCTGGGCCACCGCCTGACGGTGGCCGTGGTGCAGCTGGAAGGCGCCCAGCGGCTCATCCCCAGCAATCCCGAGCGCTCCGCCAGCATGATCGAGGCGATGCGCGCCCAGCTCAAGCAAGCCCTGGCCGAACTGCGCCAGACCGTCTCGGCCCTTCGCTCGCCGGAGAATACGGCCGTCCTGCCCGGCTCGTTGGCTACGGCCGTTACCCACCTGGCCCACACCTTCCAGGAAGCAACCGGCCTGCCCGTGCATTTACAGCTCCCCGATGACGTGCCCCTGCTGCCCGAGGCACATCGTCTGGCGCTGTACCGCGCCGCGCAGGAGTCCTTGACCAACGTGCAGCGGCACGCCAACGCCCGGCAGGCGTGGCTCGATCTTTCTGCCGACGACGAGCGGGTGACGCTCACCGTGGCCGATGATGGGCAGGGTTTTGGTAGTGAAGTGGTTGACGGCCGTTTTGGCCTGATTGGTTTGCGCGAACGGGCCAAACAGCTCGGCGGCGTGCTCACGCTGGGCGCGGCGGAGCAGGGCGGGGCGCAGCTTCGCCTGCAGCTGCCCATCCCCCATGTGGAGGCCGCTGATGCGTGAGCCAATTCGCGTCTTGCTGGTGGATGATCAGCGCCTGATGCGCGACGGGCTGCGCACCCTGCTGGAGCTGGAACCGGACCTCAACGTGGTGGGTGAGGTGAGCAATGGCCAGGAAGCGGTGCAAATTTACGCCGAGCTCCAGCCCAATGTGGTGCTGATGGATATCCGCATGCCGGTGATGAACGGTGTAGAAGCCACGGAACGGCTGTGCCAGGATTGGCCAGGAGCCAACGTCATCATCCTGACCACGTTTGACGACGACGAATATGTTTTCGAGGGGCTGCGGGCGGGGGCCAAAGGATATTTGCTGAAAGATGTGTCGGGGGAGGAATTGGCAACGGCCGTACGCGCCGTAGCGGGTGGCAGCGCCTTGTTGGGATCGGCCGTGGCGAAGCGGGTGCTGGCCCAATTTGCCGGGCTGGCGCCTGCCAAACCAGCCGAGGCTCTACTCGAACCCCTCTCTGACCGCGAATTGGAAATCTTGCAGCTCGTCGCCGAAGGGTTAAGCAACCCGGAAATTGCCGCCCGGCTGTTCCTGGCCGAAGGAACAGTAAAAAACTACGTCTCCAACATTTTGCAAAAAACCAACACCCGCGACCGCACCCAGGCGGTGCTGAAAGCTCAGTCGCTTGGGCTGCTGGGAGATCACTCTTAAACTCCCCTGGAATCGCACAGCATCGCAAAAATGGGGTCTTTTTTTGCCAGAAAGTAGGGAAATCCCGTATTCCTTCTGCCGACAAGTTATGCCAATGTATGCTCATATCTAAAAATGCGTCTGTAGTAAACGGCCGTATCTGTGGAGGTATACACATGACTGAAAAAGTTGTCAGACGAGAAGAAAGAGTCTACGAAAATGGAGACGAGCTGCCTCGGAGTCAAGAAAAAACAGTTGTTAGGGAAGAAGTCTCCACTCATTCTGCGAGGGCAGCTAACCGTCGGGCGATCTTCAAAATCGATCAAGCCTTGTGGTTGCTGCTGGGGATGCTCGAAGCCTTATTGGGCATTCGGGTTTTCCTCAAGCTCATTGCGGCCAATCCAGAAAGCGGCTTTGCCCGGTTCATTTATGGCCTATCCGATGTGTTTTTGCTGCCCTTCTTTGGGCTGACGCAAACGCCAGCAGCCAACGGGTCTGTTCTAGAGATCTTCACCATTATTGCGATGGTAGTGTATGCACTGCTGTTCTGGTTCCTGGTGTACATCGTGCACCTCGTTGGCGAGCGCTAATCGGGAGTCCGTATTAAATAGTTCGTTTTGGTATTTGTTTGTCGTGGGTGAACGGCCGTTCCTGGGTGGGAACGGCCGTTTTTTCTGTGCCCTCGTAGCCGCGGTTTCTTACCGCGCATTGGGAACGCGGTAAGAAACCGCGGCTGCAATGAAAAATCCCGCTTGTTGGCGTATACTTTGCCTACACAAACCAAATCCACCTGCCAGCAAGCTTATGAATGTTGACACCGCCAAACTCCGCCAATTTATAAACGACAAATTTGGACCGCAGGACCTCAACGACTTGCTGTTTGATTATTTCCGTTCTGTGTATGAGGATGTGACGCCGGGCATGACCAAGCGGCAGCAAATTTCGCTGCTGCTGGAGTTTTGCCACCAGCACAACCAGATGGAGAATTTGCTGGTGGCGGTAGCGCAAATGCGCCCCTTCTTCCAACCCGACGACTACGTGCAAGGCCAAAAAGCACCCACCGTCGCCCTGCCAACACCAGCACCCATCACCCGCAACCGCCGCCAAATCTTCATCAGCCACGCCCACCAGGATGCCGAAGTAGCCCAGCGGCTGGCCCAGGACCTGGCCGCCCACGGCTACGCCATCTGGATCGCCCCAGACAGCATTCGCCCCGGCGAAAAATGGGTTGAGGCAATCAACCGTGGCCTGGAAGAAAGCGGCATCTTTGTCCTGCTCCTCTCGCCAGACGCCGTCGCCTCCCGCTGGGTGCAGCTGGAAACCAACGTCGCCATTACCTACACCCACGAAGATGAGATGAAGCTCTACCCACTCATGCTCAAAACTTGTCGTATACCAGCATTATGGCGAGCTTTTCAACATATCTCCCTTCGTGGCGATTATGCCTCTGGGTATGAACAATTGCTTACGACGCTTGATCAAAATTATTCAGAAATTTTCAATGATCCCCAAACATTGGAGGCTATTCACGAGCACTTGAATCCGGCTCATGGACCTACTCAAGAAGGAACCTCACTTCCGATAAACAAGATTAAGGGCACTCAAAAGATATTGATCGGGACTGTGAGTGTCGAGACTCTTGGTGGCGTGGCAACCCCGTTGATTTATCGAAGCGAGCCTCTGCCGGCGGAATTTACGCAAACATTTTCTACTGCGGAAGATAACCAAAGTCAGGTTGAGGTTCACTTGGTTTATGGGGAGAATAGGATGGCAGTAGATAATTCTTCATTAGGCAAGTTTGTAATTGATGGGATTGCCCCAGCGCCGAAAGGCGTTCCTCAAATCAGGCTACTTGTTCAAATTGATCCAGCCTTAAAATTAATAGTAAAAGCTGAAGATACAGCAACTGGGAGAATTAGGCGTCTTGGACAGGTTAATCTTGGCGGCGTCCTAATACCAGAAACCGTTGATCCACTTCCCCCAAAATCTAGTAAAAAAGCGCAAGAGTCGGATTTTGAGAGAATGTTCGGTGGTAGTGGTGGATTCTCAGATTTTTTTGAAGCACTTTTTGGAGGAAACCCCAATATCAATCGGTCAAAAAAATCTAATCAGAAAAAAGACTTACATGTAAATTTGACAATAACATTTGATGAAGCGATTAATGGAACGGAAAAGGATATTAAATTTTATCGCCCTGAATCATGCACTAAATGTTTTGGAAGTGGAATGAGCAACCGGGAGAGGTCAGAAACATGTGTGGCCTGTGAGGGTACTGGTGAGGTTCAAAGTTTACAACAGGTGAGAGTGAAGATTCCACCAGGTGTAGATAGCGGTACTAAAATTCGTCTTAAAGGACAAGGGGCAAGCGATCCCAATGGGAATCAACCAGGCAACTTGTTTATTGACATCACTGTGCAAGAGCATGAATTTCTTGTCAGGAAAGGTAAAGACCTCTATCTGAAGCTGCCACTCAAGCCGATACATGCTAAAAATGGGGGAAGCATTAGCGTGCCGACTGCCAATCGATTTATAACTTTGACTATTCCACCAGATACGAAGCATGGAAAAATATTTAGATTGCGCGGGCTTGGGGTGCATGACTCTCGCGAACCTGATGCAAATCATGGACATATGTTTATAGAAATACTAGAGTTGTTCCTGATTAAAGAGATGAAGAATTTGGACACGGATTCACACAGATAAACACAGATTTCTATTCTTATCTGTGAAAATCTGTGTTTGTCTGTGTCCCATTTTTTTTCTAAATTTTATTGGGGAACAAGTCTACTTGTTATTGATCCGAATGCTTTAACTGGAAAAATGAAGCATATTTTTGACATAACAAACCAATCTTATCGACCCAGTATGCAGTAAAACCCCTGATATGGACAGGTCTTCTTTGCTTGATTTGGCAGGGATCCGGCGTCGTTACTATCGTCGTCTGTGGTGAGGTTTGCTTCCCAAGCTGCCAAAAGCGAAAATGCGACGCACCTTTGAAGTGTGTCGCACTTGATTACGCGGCAGTAGCTTTTGGATTAAACAGCTAAGCGGGAACTGCTGTTGCTTTCGTCAGGAGCAGGTTTGCTAATGGTAGCAAAGATAATTCCAGGTTAGCCAAGTCAAGCATTTTGCTCGCATCTTCGATTTCAATGCCCACAACGTGGCCAGACTCGTCAAAATCCAGAACAATATTTGGCGCAACTTCTTCGGATTCTACGGATATCTGCTTCGTCAGCTCGATATAGAGTGTGTCACTTTCTTTAAAGTATCGAATCAACATTTACCAAGAAGGCTGCTAATTATTTAGGGGGGCCGGTTCAAAATGCAGCAGCATTAATTGTTCCGGGCGTAACCCCCAGTGCGGCGTAAACCCTTCCTTCCCGGTCGCTGAATTCAACCTCAAAGGCACCGCCATCGGCCAGAATTTCCACGATAGTACCAACCTGCCCGCTCCAGAGTTGATGCTCGGGCAAATCTTCGGTTAAGGTTACGACATCGAGTAAAGAAAGTTTGTTGGTCATGTGTGAAACATAGCAGCTTGTCAGAAAGGTTTTTATTATTGGGCGAGTGGTTTTTGGATTAGACGGCCGTTTGCATACTCTCGTACAATTTGAGCCACCAATGCCTGATAAGATATGCCCGCTTCGTCAGCTTTTTCCTGAATGGAATGCAAATCCTCTGCTGAAATGGGGATCGTTATCTTTTCCATTTGTGCCAGCGTTTCTTTGGCATAAAGTTGATAGCGAGCAATCTCTTCCTTCAAATTAGCTACCGACTGCCATTCCCCTTTTTCATAGGATTCAAGAATATCCATTTCTTCTTCTTTTTTCATGATCTATCACCTTTCCGCAAATATTTTCGGGTTGCTTTGCGGCTGGGAATTACGGTTTTAAAAAAGAGCTCCATTTCATCTTCAACAAAGGGAACCAACCAGGCGTACTCATTAATTTCCAAAATAAACATCCGCTGACCCGGATATTTCTCTTGATTTGGATGTTCAATCAAATCAAGTACACGACCCTGCGCAATTGCTTCAGCAGCTTCGGCAAATGAAATATTCCGTTCCGCTTGAAGCTGCCGATCCTTTTCTTCATTCCACGAAAACTTTTTCATTTTGTATGTTGCAAGGCATTATACACCCGCTGGGGCGTAAACGGTATGCGGCGGAGGCGGGTGCCGGTGGCGTCGTAGACGGCGTTGGCGATGGCCGGGGCAACGCCGTCCTTGGGGATTTCGGCGATGGCTTTGGCGCCAAACGGGCCGGTTGGCTCGTTGGTTTGCACCAGAATGGCCTGCATCCAGGGCATCTCGTCGGCGCGGTAGATGTGGTAGGGGCCAAACTGGTCGTTGACCAGGTTGCCCGTCTCGTCGTAGGCCATCTCTTCGCAGTGGCCGTAGCCCAACGCCTGGACCATGCCGCCCTCCACCTGTCCGCTGGCGGTGATCGGGTTAATCGGCACGCCCGCGTCTACCGCCATCACCAGCTTGGTGACGGTGACCTGGCCAGTTTCGGTGTCTACCTCCACCTCGGCAAACTGCCCGGCAAACGGCGGCGGCGAATCCATGCTGACAAAGCTGGCGGTGGCCATAATTTGCCGCTGCTGGTCCTGGTGCAGGCTGTGCAGGCCGATGGCTTCCATGCTGACGCTACGGCCGTCGGCCGCAATCGCCCGCCTGTTTTCCAACCGAATATCGTGCCAATGGTCCAGTTCCAACATCAGGGCGGCCCGTTCCTTGATCTGGTCGGCTACCTGTTCGGCGGCGCGTTTAACGGCCGTTCCCGATATATAAGTCGTGCTGCTGGCATAAGCGCCCGTGTCAAACGGCGTCATGTCTGTGTCGCTGGAGTAGATGATGATGTCTTCCAGCGGTACGCCCAGCACCTCGGCGGCAATCTGGCTCAGCACCGTGTCCGACCCCGTGCCCAAATCCGTCGCCCCGACAAGCACGTTAAACGAACCGTCGTCGTTGATTTTGACGGACGCGCCGCCCATATCCAGGCCGGGGATGGCCGTGCCGTGCATGCACATCGCCGCGCCCAGGCCGCGCCGCAGGTGGGGCTTGCCCGGCACCTCGTGCCAGCCCGGTTCAAACTTGCGCTCCCAGCCGATGGCTTTCATGCCCTGCTCAAAACATTCGTTCAGGCCGCACGATTCAATCAGCGGCACGGTGATGACGGTATCTTTTTCGCCTTCGCCCAGCAGCGGGGCAATGGGCATCGGATCGCCCGCCTGCACCCAATTTTTGCGACGGAACTCGATGGGATCGAGCTTTAGCGCGTGGGCAATCTCGTCCATGTGGCATTCCAGTGAGAAGAGCGCCTGCGGCCCGCCGTAGCCGCGATACGCGCCGGGCACGGGCAAATTGGTGTAGGCCACGATGCAGTCAAACTCCCGATTTTTGCAGTTGTAGCTGCTCAGGCCGCGCAGGCCGGTGACGGTTTGGACCGTCAGGCCGTGGGTGCCGTACGCGCCGGTGTTGCCTACCACCTTCATCTGCATCGAGTGCAAACGGCCGTCGGCCATGACGCCGGTTTTCCAGGTAATGGTTTGCGGGTGGCGGGTGCGGCTGCTGCGGAACTCCTCGCTGCGCGTCAGCTCTAATCGAACTGGGCGGCCAGTGGCAATGGTGAGATGGCCGACGATGTCCTCGATGAGCATCTCTTGCTTCACGCCAAAGCCGCCGCCGATGCGCGGCTTGATGACGCGAATGCGGCGCACCGGCAGCCCGAGCAGCGGGGCCACCATGCGGCGCACGTGGAACGGCACCTGGGTGCTGGTGCGAATCACCAGCCGCTCGTCACTATCCCACCAACTGATGGCGATGTGCGGCTCAATCGGTGCTTGCTGCACCTGATGCACGTAGTAGGTGTGTTCAAACACGTGGTCGGCTTCGGCAAAACCTTGCTGCACGTCGCCCACTTCTGCCTGGATGTGGTGCACAATGTTGCGGTTGGCGTCGTGAATTTTTTCAGTGTCGTCCTCGTCGTGAATGACCGGTGCGCCGGGTTTGATCGCTTCGTTTTCGTCGAAAACGGCCGTCAACACTTCATACTCCACCTTGATCAGCTTAATTGCTTCCTCGGCAATCGCTTCGCTTTCGGCGGCAACGGCCGCAACCCGATCCCCCACGTAGCGCACTTTGCTGTCGAAGCTGACCTGATCGTGCGGCGGCGGGTTGGGGTAACTTTGCCCACCAGAGGCGTACTTGACGCGCTTGACGTTTTTGTAATGGATCACGGCGTGCACGCCGGGCAGCGCTTCCGCTTCGCTGGCGTCGATGTCCAGAATGCGGGCATGGGCGTGCGGGCTGACGAGCAGCTTGGCGTACAGCATGCCACGCAGGTCGATGTCGTCCACAAAGGCGGGATTGCCCTTGGTGAGCTTAACGGCATCGACCTTGGTTTCTGGTTTGCCGACAACGGCCGTTTCCGGCACGCCAGAAGTGAGGACAATGTCGGTTTGGGGCTTGGTTTGGGTGGAGATTGGCGATTGGCGATTGGAGATTGAACCGCCAGCCAATTCTGGACCATCTTCCTCAGGTGCGGGGGGATGCTCTGCGTAAAAGGTGGCATCGATGATGGGCGGGCCGTCGTAGGGCGGCACGTCTTCGCCGCGCAGGTAGGCGGCGGCGCGCAGCACCGCCTGGACGGGCTTCACGTAGCCAGTCTCGCGGCACAAAATGCCGGAGAACGCTTCACGCACTTCTGATTCGGTGGGATTGAGGTTTTGATCCAGCAGCGCCTTGGCCGCCAGAATCATCGCCGGGGTACTGTAGCCGGACTGGATCGCGCCGGTTTCTACAAAGGCTTTCTGGATGGGATGCAGTTCGCCCACGGCGGGGTTAAGACTCTCAACGGTCTCAATTTTGTGTCCAACCGCCTGCCCGGCCAGCATCACATCGCTGTTGACCAGCTGGCCATCAACCAAAACGGCCGCTGCGCCCGTCTTACCATCGTGACTGCCAAAGCGCACGCTAAAAAAGCCCGCCCCGCGCAGCGCCGCAAGCAGCGTGTCGGTCGGAGCGGCCAAAACTTCATAATCTTTTCCGTTGATGTTCAGTGGGAGGGTCATTTCACGATTCCTTCTGTGGGGGAGTGGGAGTGAATAGTTATAAGTGAAAAGTAAAAAGTGTAGCTACTTTTCACTTATCACTTTTTACTTTTTACCTTTCACTAACTCTTCTTAACAAGTTCCTTCACCGCCTGCACCAGCTCGCCAACCGTCTGGTAGCGGTCTTCCGGTTTTTTGGCCAGGGCTTTGTGCACGATGTCGTCCCAGGGTGGGGTAAGGGTGGGGATGGCTTCCTGCACGCTGGGGACGGGGTTGTTCAGGTGGGCCATCACAATGCTGATGATCGAGTCGCCCTTGAAAGGCAGTCCGCCGGTGAGCATAAAAAAGAGCACAATGCCCAGGGCATAGATATCGGTACGGCCGTCCAGCGTCTTGGCTCCCTGAATTTGCTCCGGGCTCATGTACTCGACAGTGCCAATCATCACGCCCGTGCTGGTGATGCCTTTGGCGGCCTGCAAATTTTTGGCGGTGCCGAAGTCGGAGAGGAAGGGTTCGTTACGGCCGTTAAACAAAATGTTGGCCGGCTTGATGTCCCGGTGCAAAATGCCCTTCTCATGCGCCTCGGCCAGCGCCGAGCCAACCCGCTCCATAATGAAGCCCACTTCGTCCAGCGGCAGCGCGCCGTTTTTGAGGCGGTCATCCAGGGTGCCGCCAGGCATGTAGCGCATGACGATGTACGACAGGTCGCCCTGATGGCCAAAATCGTAAATGGGAATAACGGCCGAATGCTCCAGCGCAGCAATCGTTTCCGCTTCCTGCTGGAACCGTTCATAAAAGTTCGGATCGTGTTCCAGCGCCTGGACCGCCAGCACCTTCACCGCCACTTTACGCCGGATCAGCGGATCTTCAGCTAGAAAAACGGCCGCCATGCCGCCTCGGCCAATTTCTTCTATAATTTTGTATCGTCCAATTCTTTGTGGTGTCATGGTTTGCCCCGCAATCTTAAGAATGGGATTTTATTCCATAGTGCAGCGGGCTTCAAGGCACAACCAACAACCCAAAGGGTTTTTCAGGAGTCCACAACGTTACCATAGGATGCGGATTAACGCGGACGAGCGCCGATTAGGCATCTTTCCGCGTCATCCGCGCTGGTCCGCGTCCAAATAGATGCGACAACTGAAAAGCCCTAACCACATTTCTAAAATAGAGGTCAACCCATGAAAAAAGTGATGAATTTTATCAACGGCGCCTGGCAGCCATCCGCCGCGGCAGATTACCTGGAGGTGGTTAATCCGGCTACGGCCGAAACGCTGGGCCACGTCCCGCTGTCGCCTGCCAGCGAAGTGGATGCCGCTGCCCAGGCAGCGCAGCAAGCCTTTGAGACCTGGCGGCGGGTGCCCGCGCCCAATCGCATCCAGCCTTTGTTCAAATTGAAAGCGCTGCTAGAGGAAAACTTCGAGGAGATTGCCCGCACCGTCACTCTGGAATGTGGCAAAACGATTGGCGAGTCGCGCGGCGAGATGCGCCGGGCGGTTGAAAACGTGGAAGTGGCCTGCGGCATTCCCACCATGATGATGGGCGATTTTTCCGAGGACATTGCCAGCGGCATTGATGCTTTGATGATTCGCCAGCCGGTGGGCGTGTGTGCCATCATCGCCCCGTTTAACTTCCCCGGCATGATTCCGTTCTGGTTTTTGCCCTATGCCATCGCCACGGGCAATACGGTCATCGTTAAGCCGTCGGAGAAGGTGCCGCTGACGATGGTGAAGGTGTTTGAGCTGCTGGAACAGTGCGATTTGCCGCCGGGGGTGGTGAACCTAGTGAACGCCAGCCGCGCGGCGTCGGAGGCGATTTTGGACCATCCGCTGATCCGGGCGATTAGTTTTGTGGGGTCAACGGCCGTTGCCAGACAAATCTATGCCCGTGCCTCGGCCCACGGCAAGCGCGTCCAGGCGCAGGGCGGGGCCAAAAACCCCATCATCATTTTGCCCGACGCCGACATGGAAATGACCACGCAAATTACGGCCGATTCCGCTTTTGGCTGTGCCGGGCAGCGCTGCCTGGCGGCGTCGCTGGCCATTACCGTCGGCGAGGCGCGCCACACCTACACCGAAGCGATTGCCGATGCGGCCGTTTCGCGCGTGGTGGGCTTTGGCCTGGATGAAGCGGTACAGATGGGACCGGTCATCTCCGCGCCCAGCCGGACGCGCATCGAGAGCCTGGTTCAGCAAGGAGCGCATGAGGGGGCGACAGTGGTGGTGGACGGCCGTTCGCCGCACATCTCCGGCTACGAAAGCGGCCACTTTGTCCGCCCCACCATCCTGTCCAACGTCAACCCCAACAGCGATATTGCCCGCACCGAGATTTTTGGCCCGGTGCTCAGCCTGATGCACGTCAACACCATCGACGAGGCGATCCAGCTGGTGAACAGCGGGCAGTATGGCAACATGGCCTGCCTCTTCACCAACAGCGGCGCGGCGGCGCGCCAGTTCCGCAGCGAAGTGGATGCGGGGAATGTGGGCATCAACATCGGCGTCGCCGCGCCAATGGCCTTCTTCCCGTTCAGCGGCTGGAAGGAGAGCTTTTTTGGCACGCTGCACGGGCAGAGCCACCACGCCGTGGAGTTTTTTACCCAGACCAAAGTGGTGGTCGAGCGCTGGCCCAAAACGTGGAGTCGGCAGTTCTAAGGGTGGCCGGTCGGAAACAAAACAGCGGCTGCGGAGCCGAACAGCTGCAGGACATTGCACTTTTTACGGTCGGAATCCTACGGGGAATAAGCGTGATAGCCCAATTGTCTGCCGGTTGTGTCCACAATTATTAAATATTTTGTTGAACCAGATAGAAAAAGTTATACTTATGAGCATGTCACGACTACGTATTCTTCTTGTAGATGATCATGAAGTAGTTCGCCTGGGTCTCAAAACCCTCATCGAACGTAATCCCGGCTTTGAAGTGGTGGCGGAAGCGGCCGCTCAGCAAGAAGCTGTAACCAAAGCAGTGGCCCACAAGCCAGACATCGTGCTGATGGATATTCGCCTGGCCGGTGGCAGCGGCATTGAAGCGTGTCAGCAGATCATGACTGAACTGCCATCTACCAAAGTGATTATGCTCACTTCCTACGCTGAAGATGAAATGCTGTTTGCCGCCATTCGCGCTGGGGCTTCTGGCTATGTGCTCAAGCAGGTGGGCAGCAATGATGTCATCCGGGCCATCGAGGCTGCGGCCCGCGGTGAAGCCACCCTGGATCCCACGCTGACTCAGCGGGTGTTCAACGAGATGCGTCGCTCTATTCAGCAGGAAGAATCGGCCGCTTTTAGCGATTTGACAGCGCAAGAAATGCAGGTTCTCTCCTTGATTGCCGAGGGGCGCACCAACCGAGAAATTGCCGAGGCGCTGTACCTGAGCGAAGGAACTGTGCGAAACTACGTGAGCGGTATTTTGTCGAAGTTGGAAGTATCAAACCGTGCTGAAGCCGCCGCTTATGCCATTCAACATCACTTAAAAGATTATCTCAGTTAAGAAAAGTAACTTTATTGATTCTAGTGGGGCGAGCTGTCACTCAGCTTACCCCTGCTTGTTAACGTTGTTTCTTGGGAGTGTAGAAACGAAATGACAGATAATGGTCGCGAAATTGATTCGCTTCTAGATGCCATTTCGCAGGCGACTTTGAAAATTACGCAGTATGGAAACCTGCGCGAAACGCTGCAGCGAATTGTAGATTCGGCCCGAGAATTACTCGCAGCAAACTATGCCGTTTTGGCGACCTTTCAACAGGATCATTTATCGCCAAATTTCATCTTTTCAGGCATTGATCCGGAAACGGCCGAATCCATCGCCCATTTGCCAGAAGGTATTGGCTTGCTGGGCGCCCTTTCCTCTGATCGTGAGACCATTCGCATTCGCCACCTGGCAGAGCATCCCAAGTTCACCGGCTTCCCCCCAGGCCACCCCCCGATGAACAGCTTTCTTGGTATGCCTATCGAGCAAAATGGGCAGGTTTACGGCCGTATCTACCTTGCTGACAAACTCGGTGACCAACCGTTTGACCAGACGGATGAACAGCTGCTGCGTCTGTTTGCCGCCCATGCGGGCGTAGCCATCCAAAATGCCCAACTTGTGGAGACGAATCGGGAAGATCAGCGTCAGCTGGAGCAGCGGACCCGCCAACTGGCCGCCCTGGATAAAGCGACGATGGCCATCTCCGG
Organism: Candidatus Leptofilum proximum; assembly: GCA_016710325.1. Lineage (GTDB taxonomy): Bacteria > Chloroflexota > Anaerolineae > Promineifilales > Promineifilaceae > Leptofilum > Leptofilum proximum. Next base: position 120,306 of record JADJXK010000001.1, read on the forward strand.
TGAGCTGACGCTGGACAAGGTGCTGCAGCAAATTGTTGATGCGGCGCGGGACCTGGCTGAAGCGCAGTATGCCGCCCTCGGCGTGCCAAACAGCCAGGGTTTGTTGGAAACCTTCATCGACAGCGGTATGCCGGAACAAGAGGCGGTCCTGATTCCCCACTTGCCCAAAGGGCACGGGCTGCTGGGCGCGATCATCAAAGAACGCCGCACCATTCGCATTCCCCGCATTGGCGACGACCCACGTTCGGTTGGCTTCCCAGCAGGCCACCCGCCGATGGTGCCGTTCCTGGGTGTGCCGGTTGTCGCCGGTGGCGAGGTGATGGGTAATCTCTATCTCACCAACAAGATAGGCGCCGATGAATTTACGCAGATGGACCAGGACCTGGTGGAGCTGTTGGCAGCACATGCGGCCGTTGCTATTCAAAATGCGCGACTTTACGAGCAAGTCGGCCGTCTGGCCATCGTCGAAGAGCGGACGCGCATCGGCATGGATCTGCACGACGGCATCATCCAATCCATTTTTGCCGTAGGGCTGACGCTGGAATCCACCAAGCTGTCTTTGCCCAACAACCCCGAAGACGCCGACAACCTGCTTTCCCACGCCATTGAAGGGCTAAATGCCACCATTCGCGACATTCGTAACTTTATTTTGGATTTACGGCCGCATCGTTTTCAGGGAAACCTGGAACAGGGCTTGGGGCGGCTGGTACGCGAGTTTCAGGCCAATACCATGGTAGCCGTTTCTCTTTCGGCGCAGCCAGAAGCCCTTACAGTTCTGTCTGCCTCCGTGGCCCGCTCACTCTTTTTAACAACCCAGGAAGCATTGGCCAACATTGCCCGCCACGCGCAGGCCACCCAGGTCATCGTTTCCATTGAGCAGCAGGACAACAACATCATCCTACGCATTTCTGATGATGGTCACGGTTTTGATATGGCCTCAAAAAACTACTCGATTGGGCATGGTCTGGCCAACATGCGGGCCCGTGCCAAAGATTTAAACGGCACGTTTAAGATTGTTTCAGCGCCGGGGCAGGGCACAACCATAAAACTGGAAGTTCCCATTAAGAAGGGATCGCCAGCGTAGAAGAGTGGTTGGATTGTTGTTGCAGGGGAGCTGGAGCGTTGGCTAACCAGGTACAACATCTTCTGCCAAAGCCTTGGCCGCGTAATCTAAGAAGTCTGTCACGGTAATAATGCCTACCACCGTGTCGTTTTCCAGCACAGGTAAGCCACCAAATTTATAGATGCTCAGCATTTCAGCGGCGCGGTAAGCGGGGGTGTTGGGCGTTACTGTGATGGGGTTGGGGGTCATGCAGCTTTCGGCCGTTACGTTGTCTAGCAGCTCTTCATCTTGCCAACGGCCGTGCAGCACCACCGGCGAATTCATCACCAGGCGCACATCCCGATCGGTGATGATGCCTACCAGTTTGCCATTGTCCAGCACAGGCAGTTGACGACACCCTTCAGTTTTCATGACCCCGATCACAGTGCGCATGGGTGTATTGGGTGCTACGCTGCTGGGGATCACAGTCATTAAATCATTCACGGTAATCATTTTGCGCTCCTGCTGTTGGTTGACCACTGGGCTAATTCCTATTTTGCAGTGTAATGTATTGCTCTGGGGGGAACGCATGGCAAATGTCATGAATGGCAGATGACTTTCTTCGGCAGAAAATAGACCTGAAAATCAATAAAATACAGGGAAGATTTGCGGGTCTCTGAGCATTCGTTTTTTGGTTAGCACGCAAATGGATAGCAAAATTATGTTTACTAAAATGACGTTTTGTCCCTGTTTGGGTGACAAATGTCACTGGCTACTGCGATTGTGGAATCTTATCCTTTTGCCTGCTATGGATAAGTAGGCTCTATTGATGAAATGCTTGGCTTAATGGAACAAATTCGCCTCATCATTATTGATCAACACAAAGGTGTGCGCAATGCGTTAAGAGTTCGGCTGCACTCAACGCCGAACATTGCCATTGTAGGCACCGTTGATGCTGAAGAAGCCTGGAAGCTGGCACAAACAGATCTGCGGCCAGATGTGGCGTTGTTGGGTCTCACTGGCCACAACGATGAACTGAGCTTTGTGGTTGATCTGGTAAAACTATTGGCAGCGGGGGGAACGGCCGTATTGGCCCTGACTTCTTACATTGATGATTTAGCTCGGGAAATGGTCTTGCAAGCTGGCGCCAGCGACTACCGCCTGAAAAATATTAACACCCCCGAACTGCTGGCAGAAATAGAAATGCTGGCTGATGCCCAACGTCGTGAGCAGATCGACAACCCCTAGTCGGGACTTTCTCCTTCCAAAGATTTAAGCACATTCATATAGTTGGCTCGTTCAAATGCTGCCGGATCGGCCACGCGCTGTTGGTTCATTGTTCCCTGGATGGCTGATACGCTTTTTTCACCGTGATCCTCCAGCCATTGGGTCAGTTCGGCCAAAATGTGTTTGATATGCTCAATGCCGTGTTTTAGCAAGACGGAGGCAACGGCCGTTGCCTTCGCGCCAGCCATTAAACTTTTCACGATATCTGTGCCCTGTTCTACCCCACCGGTTACCGCCAGATCGGCTTTCACCAGGCTGGCCAGGATGGCCGCCCAGCGCAGCCGCAAGCGTAGTTCGCCCCTGGAACTCAGGTCCAGGCTGGGCACAACTTCCCGGGTTTCCAGGTCGATATCTGGCTGGTAGAAGCGGTTGAACAGCACCAGGCCATCGACACCGGTGGCGTCTAGCTGGGTGGCCATGTTGGCAAAGGCACTAAAATAAGGGCTGAGTTTTACCGCCACGGGGATTGTTACGGCCGTTTTCACATCACGTACCAGGTGCAGATACATCTCTTCTACTTCCTGGCTGCTGATATTCGGCCGTGTGGCGAGGTAGTAAATATTTAACTCCAGGGCATCGGCTCCTGCGGCCTCAATCAACCGACTATACTGCACCCAGCCCCCGCTGTAGTAACCATTTAAGCTGGCAATAACGGGAATGGAGACCGCCTTCTTGGCCTGGTAAATGTGCGCCAGATACCCGTTTGCCCCCCGGTTGTAGCCTTTCATTTCCGGCAAGTGCTGCAGCGCATCGGGCAGCGTTTGCTGGTTCAATGGCGTCACTTTGTCCACGCCCATGCCTTGTAGTTCAATTTGCTCTTCAAATAATGAAGGCAGCACTACCGCAGCCGCGCCTGCGACTTCCATTCTTTGCAAGTTGTCAATATAAGCGGTTAGGGGGGACGCCGAAACAATCAAGGGGTTTTTGAGCAGGAGCCCCAAGTATTTTGTACTTAAATCAGTCATTCACTTCTCCATTCCCTGAAACCAAGATGACAAATCATAGCTGATTTATAAAAAAATCACCACCGGTGACAGTTGTCTAAATGAATTATTACAACTTACACTCGTGCGGTAGAATCTTCTCTGTAAACTGCTAAAATTGCGCGCAGCCAAATCACAGATAGAAGAAAACTTTCAACGGTTGGCTTAAAAAGTGCCAATTTGTGGTAACCATAAGTCAAAAACCTTATATTTTTACACAACAGATCAAAGAGGTGAAGAAGCAATGACAAAAAGAGCAAAAAGCCGCCGTACTGCCAAAGGCCAAACAAATTGGATGTTCATCGGCGGTATTATCCTGGGTGGTATTATCATTTTTGCTGGGCTGATTGCCCTGGCTTTTCGTGAGCCGACACGAGCAAGCCTGCTGGCATACTGCAATAATAACCCAGGCAACTGCATGGTGATCGGCAGTGAAGATGCCGATGTAGCCGTGGTCGAGGTATCTGATTACGGCTGCTCGCATTGCCGCGATTTTAATCTGGAAACAGGCCCCATTTTGGAGACGCAGTATATTGATACCAATCAGGTGAAATGGGTTGTTGTACCCTTTGCCCTGCAAAGCCAGACCGGTGGGTTTCCTACCATGCCCTCGGCTGTAGCAGCGATGTGTGCCAATGAACAGGGAGCTTTTGCTGATTTTCACGAGAGGCTGTTCGAGTTACAAAGTACTGAGCTGTTTAATACTGAAGCAGGATTTATGCAGGTGGCTGAGACTTTAGATATGGACACCGATGTTTTTGCCAGCTGCCTGGAAAATAATTCATACGCGGATCGCATTCTGGAAAATATCACCATGGCCCAGCAGGCGGGAATTAACTCTACCCCCAGCTTTTTTATTGATGGTGATTTGATGGCGGGAAATCAGCCGATTGCCGTGTTCCAACAGCGCCTTGATTCTCTGCTGGATTCCTGATAGTTATGAAACAAGAATGGCAATTGCGCCTTATCCAATTGTTGTCTGTGCCGGGAATGCTGTTGGCCTTTTACCTGTATCTGTTTCATGAAGGGGTGCTGGTACTTGGTTGTAAGGTGGGCAGCTGGTTTGACTGTGGCCAGGTAAGTGGTCCCGGTGCGCCGTATGCTTCCATTGGCCCAGTCCCGGTGGCCTTTATTGGCCTTACCGGTTATGCAGTGATCTTTATGTTAGCCTGGCTGCGTGATTGGGATTTCCCACTAATGGATTATCTGCCAGAGTTTATGGTGGCTGTCACCGGTTTTGCTCTTTTGTTTTCACTGGGGCTAACGGCCTTAGAATTTTTTGTCATTGAGGCATTTTGCCAATATTGTGTAGTTTCGGCCGTTTTAGTAGTTATCTTGTTTGGCTTGTCGCTCAGTTATTTACGGAGTGCCAATGCGGAGGGGGCAGAAGATGCGTCTTGAACTGGTAAAGGATTGGATGAGCCGTGAGGTGATTACGGCCGTTCCCTCCATGGGTCTCTTAGATGCCGATGCCTTAATGCGGGAAAACAAAATTCGTCGGCTGCCTGTGGTGGAAAACGGCCGTCTGGTGGGCATCGTAACCTTTGGCGATGTGCGTGGGGCACGGCCATCTGCTGCTACCTCGTTGAGCACGTGGGAGATGAACTACTTGTTGGCCAACCTTAAGCTGGGGGAGATCATGACCCGGCAGCCGCAAACGGTTTCGCCAGAGGCCACCATTGGCGAGGCGGCCAGCCTCATGCTGAGCCACCGCATCAGTGGCCTGCCGGTGGTGGATGGCAGCGGCCAGTTAGTGGGCATCATCACCGAATCCGATATTTTCCGCATGGTGGCCCACCAGTGGCGGCAAATGATGGAAGAGGAATCCCCGAAACCGTATAAACATTACGACAAAGAGTAAACCTTAGGCGCGTTAATGAATGTACGAACGACTTGTTACTGAATCTCACGCAAAGACGCAAAGTTTTTCCTGTGCGCCTTTGCGTGAGGAAATCAATTCACCGGACAGGTCGTTCGTGAACTCCCAGTTAATGGGTCTACGAACAAGTTGTCATTAAATTTCACGCCAAGTCGCAAAGACGCAAATTTTTCCCCTTTACCCTTTGCGTCTTTGCGTGAGTAAATTGCTTTGCCTGACAAGTTGTTTGTGCACCCCCAGTTAATCTGGTGGTTGACTCAGCCGATCAGCGAAAGTATACTAGTTCGTCGTTAACAAGTGCGGGGCGTAGCTCAGCTTGGTAGAGCGCTCGGTTTGGGTCCGAGAGGTCGTCGGTTCGAATCCGGCCGCCCCGACTAGACGGTGATCAGTAAGCCGTAATCGGTTTATCCAACCGACTACCGATTACCGACCACCGACACGCGGCAGTGGTGTAGGGGTAACACAATAGCCTTCCAAGCTCTTGTCACGGGTTCGAATCCCGTCTGCCGCTCTTCTTAAATAGGTGCGGCGCACTTGCTACCAATGGCTTCATAGAGCACCATTTTGGGGAAAGTGCGTCGCACCTTTGAGTTTAAAAGTTTAGGGCCTGTAGCTCAATGGCAGAGCAGTCGGCTCATAACCGATCGGTTTCAGGTTCGAGTCCTGGCAGGCCCACTTCACTTTTTAGTCTCCAATTTTTGCTTCACCCAAGGGAATCCAGCTGCTAACGGCCGTAATCCGCTCATCCAAAATGGGTAGGGGCCGGTTGGTAAACGCGTCGTATACCACCAGTAAACCACTAATCGTTTGGCCAGCTACGGCCGCATTGTCCACATACAAAATGGGTGTACCCGGCGTTGGCTTTTCGCTTTGGCAAAAGCCCGTAAAGTGGGCTGGTTCGCCGCGCGGCAGGAAGATCACCGTGCGCGGGGCATACACCACCGAGCCCTGAATCCATTTTAGCGTGGGGATGCCGCCCATAGCTGGAATGCTGTCAACCAGATCACACCAGGCCCAGGTGAAATTGTCTGCCTCATACCCCACCAGCCGGGTCGAGACCACGTAGTCACGCAGCAGGGGACGGCCGTTCACAAACCGCATCGTCAAATCGTAGCTTTGGCCGGGAGAAACGGCCGCGGCCCCATCGGCCAACGAGCGGCCGGTCCACACAATGCCCTGGCCCAACGGCACGTAGTGCGCTGTGTGTGGCGCGCGGGGAATGGACCAAAACGGCCGTGGCACACCCCACACTGCCAAAGCCTTATTTACTGCTGGTGCCTGTGGTGAATCGGCGATGGTGCTTAAGTAGCCATCGTCGGTGCGCCAGTGCAGATAGAGGCGTGTTTCGTCCGGCAAGGTTGTGTCCCAGTCGTAGCCGATGAGGGTTTGGCCGTGTTCGTCGTTCAAGATCGGGCGGTAAACCGGGTTCTGCGTGGCCGGTGGCAGCGCCGCCAGCATTACCGGCAGGGTGCCAATTTCGGCAAAATCAGAGCCGCTGCCCAAGCGCAGGGTGAAATTGCCCGGTCCGCGGCGCGGCGTCAGATGGAACTGGGTGAGCGTGATGCCTTCAGATTGTGGTGTGGCCTGCACGTCGGCCTGGGCCACGATGCTGCCAGTTTCGTCCAGCAGGTGAACAAACAGTGGCGTGGTTGTCTCGCCTTGCCAGGCAATAGTGACTCGTGCGGTAAGACCAATTTCCACCTCGCTTTGTTCCAGGCGGTAGCCCACAATCTGCACCGTTTCATGCAGTGTGAGTGAGAGCGGTGTGAAGCTGGCAGGCAACTCCATGCGTGGGCTCTGGCGGAACAGCAGCGCCTCGCCGAGTGGTTCGGGTGGGGGAAGTGTGGCATAAGCGGCTTCATCGATAAAGGTGGCTATCACGGTACGGCCGTCCATCAAGCCCGTATTGATTAGATGTGCCCACAATTCCGGGTAGGTTGCCTTACCAGGAGGGGCAACATACTCGATGGTTACGTCTGGCCGTTGCCCCTCAACCGTTTGCAAATACCACAGCGGTGTGGCCCAATGCCAGTTGGCCAGAATGAGGCTGTCTGGCGGTGCTTCATCCAGGATATTTTGCGTGTAGTCACGAGTGTCTTCCACCTGGTGCAGCCAGTAGTAACTGGGCCAGTTGTGCCAGCCCTGAGCAACAGCGGCGGCGGCCAGCACGGCCGTTCCCGTCAGCGCCAGAGCTTGCCAGGGAAGCGGCCGTTTCAATCCCCAATCCGTCAGGTAGCCGCTGGCCACGCCCAGGCAGATGGTCACCGGCAGGTAGGCGGGCAGCATGTACTCCACCGTTTGTGGGGCGCGGTAGGTGGCCGTTACCAGGGTGTGAATAATAAACGCACTGCCCAGCAGCAGGCCAATCCGCCAGTGGCGCCGCAGCAGCCAGAGCCAGCCCAGTAGCGCCCCGGCCAGCAGCCAGGGCGAAAATTGAAGAGTGAGCACGTTGCCCATCACTTTCAGCCGCGGCCAAAGCACGGCGGGATGCAGGTAATAGAAAAAGTCACCCTGAAACCCCAGCCCCAGAAAGTGGTTCAAGAAGCCGGGCAAGGTGTTCAACACACCTGTTGCCCCGGGCACGTCGGCCCCGGCGCGCAGGGGCAGGTAGAGCAGGGGCAGCAAACCGAGCAGAGCGACAAAGAACGGCCGTCCCCAACGCCGCGGCATCTTAAAAAAGGCCGGATCGATCCAGATGAGGCTGAGGCCAAACACCAGCCCCATAAACGCCAGCGACAAATGGTGCGTAAAGCCAAAGCTCAGCGCAGCCGCGAACAGCACCAGGTACCTGTCGGTGTGGGCTTTTTCCTGCCAGTGGCGGATGAGGGCATAGATGGCCAGGGCGGCAAACAGGCCCGTCAGGCTGCGAATGTTGGCGGTGGTGGCCTGGGCCCAAAAGGTGGTGGCGGTGCCCAGGGCGAGCACGGCCGTTCCCGCCGCCAGGTGGCGCTGGGTCAGCCGAAAGACGGTCAGATACACCAGCCCCAACGTCGCCGCGCTGGTGAAGGCTGAGAGCAGGTTGATTTTGTAAGCGGCCGTTGCCGCCAGGGGCAGCCAGGTCATAAAGTGGCTGAGCAACGTGTACAGCGGAAAGCCTGGGGGATGAGCCACACCCAGTGTCGCGCCCACCAGCTGGAACTCGCCATTGTCCGCGGGCAGCAGGCCAGGGGCCAGGGTGAAGATGTAGAGCAGGGCGAAGGCCAGGATGCTGCCCACAGCGTAAATGACCAGGCGTCGGTTGGCGGGCAAAATATTGTGCGGAATGGGGGTGGTTTGGCTAAGAACGGCCGTTACCAGCAGCAGCACTGTTACGGCCGTTAAGGGATTGGGCTGGGGGTACCCCACATAGCCCGCGAGGAGCAGCAGCGGCCACGTCTGGCGCAGCGGATGGTGGCGCAGGCAAAACAATGCCAGAAGAGTGACGGCAGCGGTGAGCAAAATGGCAGCCAGCCAGCTGGGGCCGTAGTTCAGCGCCCATTGCTCACTGAGCAAGCGGCCCGCAAATAAACCCAGGGCAAGCGGGGAGAGCAGAGAAGAGAAACCGGATTTAGGCGATGGCCACATGGAACCGATTATAACGTGGAAGCAGCAACCGTCACCTTTGACCGGCTCACGATCAAAGCGTTCATAAACGTGACCTGAAAACGTTGCTTACGGTCCGTTATTGTTCTGCCTGTCTTGGGTAAATCTCTCGCACAACCTCTGATGTTTCTTGACTCTCGTAACTTTCAGACACGCCTTCTTCCCGGCTGATTTGTGAGGATAACATCAGGGCTGCAACCACAATAATTGAGGCAAGGAGCCCCAATATGAGCCAAATAAGCACTATGGTTTGCATACGGTTGTTTCCCAAATTTGCTGCATACTCTTCCAATTTCTGCGGCGAGGTACCTAAAGAGGTTGTTGGCGAATTGTACCTCATTTTGCAAAAAAGCAGGCCCGTGATTAAATTTTTGCCAAATTGGGATCGTCTCACGCAGGCTGTCTTGAACAAACTATGCCAAGATTGCCTTCTCAATGTTATACTTGTTTCATCTCTTATTCTTGTGTAGTTGTAACGGTGTAACGATAAACGGCCGTACCTGTACCTGATTTCCTGGCACGAAACACGTCATGGCAGAAACCGCAACCCGGTCTCCAATTGAAGATCTTTCCAACCCCGCTACCGACCGTAAGCCGGCCAAACGGTATATCGCTGAAAGATACGAAGTGGTCAATACCCTGGAAGGCGGCATGGGCCTGGTTTACCTTTGCCGGGATCATTTCACCTCTGATTTAGTTGCCCTCAAAACGTTCCGACCTGAATTTTTGTCCCACCGGGCAGCCCGAGATCTGTTTTTGCGTGAAGGGACGATGTGGGTGGAAATCGGCCGTCATCCCAACGTGGTGCAGGCGTACCGGGTGGAGCGAGTCGGCGACGGCCGTGAGGTCTACCTGGTACTGGAATGGATTGTTCAGCCGCAAAACAAAAAATCACCCTCCTTACGTTCCTGGCTCAAGAAAGGGCAGCCGCTGCCGGTGGAGCAGGCCATTTTGTTTGCCCTGCACGTAGCGCGCGGCATGCGTTTTGCCACGCAGAAAATTGCTGGCCTGGTGCACCGGGATCTCAAGCCGGAAAATATTCTCATTGGTTATGATGAGATGGCGCGTGTGACCGATTTTGGCTTAGCCAGCACACTTTCGGGGCACAGCCCTGGCTCAACGGTTGGTTCACTGGACAACAGCCGGGAGAACATTGGCCGCACCCAGCTGACGCAAGGCGTAGCCGGTACGCCGCTCTACATGGCCCCGGAGCAGTGGGCGCACAAACCGCTCGATGCCCGCGCCGACATCTACGCCCTGGGCTGCATCGTCTATGAGATGGTAACCAGCCGTTTTGCCGCCGAAGGTGAAACTCGGGAGGCGCTGCGAGAAGTGCATGTCAACGGCGATATCCAACCCTTACCCACCACCCTGCCGCTGCCTTTGCGCCAATACATTGAACGTTCTCTCTCTATTCCCCGTGAGCAGCGCTACCGCGACTGGACCGAGGTGGAAAAAACGCTGGCCAGCGTTTACACGCAGGTTACTGGCGAACCGTCGCCGCCGGAATGGGACGGCGCTGAAGAAACCCCCGACGAGCGGTTGGCGGCGGGAAATTCCTACAACACGATGGGCCTGTCTTACCTGGACATTGGCAAGCTGGACGTGGCCGTGATGTACTTTGAGCAGGCCGTCAACGTGGCCCGCGCTGAAAATTTACGTGAACTGGAGGGCAAGGGGTTGGGCAATCTGGGGCTGGCCTATGCTGCCCTGGGGTACATCGAGCGGGCCATCGAGTTTCATGAAGAGCACCTGGCGATTGCTCGCGAATTGGGTGATCGGGCAGAGGAAGGTCGTTCACAGGGTAACCTGGGTCTGGTTTACCGGCAAAAAGGGGAGCCCGAGCGCGCGGTGCGCTTCCACGAAAAAGAGCTGCAAATGTTTCAACGGTTGGCCAACCGATTTAAGGAGGCCGAAGCGCTGCACAACCTGGGCGAAACCTACCGACAGCTGGGCGACACGGCCAGGGCGGAGGATTATTACAAGCAGTCACTGGCCATCGCTCGCGACATTGGGGACCGTACACGAGTGGAGCGAATTCTCAACAGCATGGGCAAGGTGTTTTTGGATTCAGGCGAGTACAAGGAAGCAGCGCAGTTGTTCAAGCAAACCCTGACCATTGCCCGGCAAATTGGGGATCGTATGGGTGAAGGTGAGGTGCTGGGGAACCTGGGCGAACTGTACAAAGCATCGGGCTTCACCGACCGGGCCATTGAGTATTACAATCACGCGTTAAACATTTCTCAAGAGAGCAACGATCGGCGGAAAATCATCAAAAATATGCTGCGGCTCGGTGATCTTTATGTGGTCAACCAGGACGTGGAGCAGGCGTTGGCCCATTACGAGAATGGCCTGGTTTCGGCCCAGGAAATCTCTGACCAGCTGCAGGAGTTAGAGGCGTTTATCAAACTGGGCGAAGCGTTTGATGCGCAGAGGAATTACACTGATTCCGGCCGCATGTACAAGCGGGCTCTGCTGCTGGCGCGAGAACGGAACGACCGCCAGGTGGAGCAGGTGATGCTGACCAGGCTGGCCAAAGCCTACGAGCTGTGGGGCGATTTTAGCCGGGCGATCACCTACTTGGAGCAAAGCCTGGCCATGGTAGAGGCCCAGGCAGACATTATCGGGCAGAGCTGGCACTGGCGAGAGCTGGGCCATCTGTTTCGCAAGTTGAACCAGGTACGTCCGGCCGTTGAAGCTTACGAGACGTGCCTGACCCTGGTGCGCTCCGTGGAAAACCATGCAGAGGAGGCCGCGACGCTGACCGATCTGGGTGATTTGTGGCGGGCGGCGTCTGATCACACCCAGGCAATGGAGTATTACAAGCAGGCGCTGGAATTGGCGACGGCGCATGATCTGCCGCTGCAGGAAGCGGGGGCGTTAAGTGGCATGGGAATGAGCTACTATGAAACAGGCAAAAAGCGTCCGGCGGTGAAGGAGCTGGAGCGCGGCCTGGAAGCGGCCAAAAAAGCGCGCAGCAGCCGGGAAGTGGCCAATTTGAGCTATCGATTGGCCCTGGTGTTGTGCAAACAGGGGCGTTGGGACAAGGCCGAACCTCATGCGCAGCTGGCGCAGCGGGTGTACGGCCGTATCGCCGACAACGCCATGGAAGAACGCAGCGCCGCCATGCTGAACCGTATCCAGCAAAACAAGGGGAAATCGACGGGTTTTTTCCAGAATTTGTTGGAATCGTAGGGCAGGCAGTGATTAGTCAAAAGTGAAAAGTAAAAAGTAGGGGCGAGGCGATTGGCCAACACCGTGGTCCATCACGCACACTTTCTCCCAATCGCCTCGCCCCCTAACTGCGGAAGACAGAGCGCAGGTTGGGTACCAGGTCTGCGGCCGTATTAAATTTTTCCCGAACGTTGAACAACAAATAAAGACCCGCTTCACGGGGCGAGGCGTGTTTGGCGCTGGCCAGGCGCAGCTGCTGCCGGTTTACCACTGTGTAGCCGCCCTTGACGTCGATGTGCCCGGTGATCAGCACTGACTGAGGCACAAAGTCGGTGGACAGTGCCTGGAGCAGCGTGGTAAGCAGCACCTGGTAGCTGCTGCTGCCGTACTCTTTTTCGTTGCGGGTGAAGACGGCGGGCCAGAGCAGCTCAAAATCTTCATCGGAGGTGGCCAGGGTGCCTACCAGGAAGTCGTCGTAGCGGGGGTCATCCAGGCCGGTGACGGCGAACCATTTGCGGACCATGTCGTTGTAGGTGTGGCCGTGCATTTTGCGCATAGCCCGGATGAGCGACGGCCGTTCCTCAGGCGTAATTTGGGCACGGGTACGGGCCAAAACCTGTTGATGCGAGAAGTTGAACAGCCGCTCCAGCGCATTCGTTTCCCCCAGGGCGGTGCTGGCCCCAGCGTGACAAATCGAAACGCCGCCTGGGGTGCGGATGTAAAACGGCAGGCTGTCGAAAAAGGCAACAATTTCCGGCCGGTGGCTGTTCATGGCGAACTCGAAGCGGGGGGTGAACATCTCATCCCCCTTTTGCAGGGTGATGCTGTAGATGTGTGGCAGTTCATGGTTGCCCAACACGTAGATCAGGCTGTCGCCCAGCTCTTGTTTCAGCCGCATGATGTCCAGCACAATTTCCACCGATTTGTCTTGCTCGGCGGGCAGGCTGGCGTGGATCATGTCGCCATCGAGAATGAGGAGATCAGCCTGGCCCAGGGCGCGCAGCTGGAAGAAGGTGTCGCGGTACCGCTGGTAGGCGTCCCAATCTCCGTGAAGATCGGTCACGACCATGGCCTGACCTTCCTGTAAATTTACAACTCGCTGCCAACGGCTGGTTCCTTCGCTCAATACCTACTCCCTTTGCTGGTCTGCCGATTTTAACACAACTTGGACATATGATGCGTTACTGGTGGCGCTTTTTCAGCTCGGTGCGGATGTCGTCCCAGCTGAGATCGCGGGAAACCAGTAGTACCATGAGATGATAGATGAGATCGGCCGTTTCTTCTATCACACGTTGGTCGCCCTGACCTTTGGCCGCCAATATGATTTCTACCGCCTCTTCGCCGATCTTTTTCACGATTTCATCTTCACCGGCGGTGAGCAGGCTGGCGGTGTAGCTGTTGGGTATTGGGTTGCTTTTGCGTTCGCGCAGGGTGGCGAACAGTTCATCGATAAAGTCGTTCATAACGTTACTCTCTAGATTAAAAAGCGGAACACAGAGTTACACGGAGGAGGCACAGAGATACACAGAGAATAATCTTAATCTCCAATCTCCAATCTCCCAAAAAAGCAGCTCTCGGCGCCGGTGTGGCAGGCGGGGCCAGCGGGGTCTACTTGCAGCAGCAGGGTGTCACCGTCGCAGTCCACGCGGATTTCGGTGACGCGCTGGATGTTGCCGGAGGTACCGCCTTTGTGCCACAGCTCCTGGCGGCTGCGGCTCCAAAAGTGGGCCTCGCCGGTTTGCCGCGTCAATTCCAGCGCCTCGGCGTTCATCCAGGCCACCATGAGGATTTCGCGGGTGGTGTGGTGTTGGAGAACGGCCGTAATCAACCCCTTCTCATCAAATTTCAAATTTTCTAATGACATACTGTTTCTGAGTGCGGTAAACGGTAATCAGTAATCGGTAATCGGTTTACTGCTCACTGATTACCGATTACTGATTACCGTCTTATTGGAATTCCTTGCTTTGCCAAATACTCTTTCACTTCGGCGATGGTGAGCTGTTTGTAATGGAAGAGTGAGGCGGCCAGGGCGGCATCGGCGTTGCCCTCCGTCAACGCTTGGGCGAAGTGTTGCAGCGTGCCTGCACCGCCGGAGGCGATGACGGGGATGTTGACCGCGTCGGCAATGGCGCGGGTGAGTTCGATGTCGTACCCCTCCTGCGTGCCGTCGCCGTCCATGCTGGTGAGCAAAATTTCGCCCGCGCCGCGCCGCTCGGCCTCTTTGGCCCATTCGACGGCGTCCAGCCCGGTGGGGGTGCGGCCGCCGCTGATGTATACCTCCCATTTTGGATTTGTGAATTGTGAATTGTGAATTATGAATTGTGAACCGGTTAACTGTTCACTGACAACCGATGACCGTTTACCGACCACCGATGACGGATCACCGACCCGCCGTGCATCAATCGCCACTACAATCGCCTGGCTGCCAAACGCCTCAGCACCCTGGCTGATGATCTCCGGGTTGCGGATGGCGGCGGAGTTGACGCTGATTTTGTCGGCCCCGGCGCGCAGGATGCCGCGCATGTCATCCACGGTGCGGATGCCGCCGCCGATGGTGAAGGGGATAAACACCTGCTCGGCTACGGCGCGGGCCAGCGCCATGACGGTGCTGCGCGCTTCGTGGGTGGCGGTGATGTCCAGGAAGACAAGTTCATCGGCACCGGCTTCGTCGTACAGCCTGGCCTGCTCAACGGGATCGCCCGCGTCGCGCAGCTCCACAAAGTTGATGCCTTTGACAACACGGCCGTCTTTCACGTCTAAACAAGGAATGATGCGTTTGGCTAACATGGAAGTTCCTAGACTACCAGACTGTCATGCCCGCGAAAGCGGGCATCCATTTGGGCTGGGGGGATAGATTCCCGCATTCGCGAGAATGACAAATCAGTTCGGGTTCAAAAGTCATAGGATTCCGTTCAGCTGGTGCAGCGTTTTGATTTCGTAGGTGACGGGCAAATCGGTGGTTTGGCCGTTGGGATTAAACCAGCAGGTGTCGATACCGTAGTTAATCCCGCCGATGATGTCCGACGAGAGGCTGTCGCCGATGATGAGCACCTCGTTTTTGGCGGGCTGGTTCATCCGGGCAAAGGCGATGTCAAAAATACCGGCGTCGGGCTTGGCCACGCCGACCTCTTCGGAGATGATGACGGTGGCAAAGTGGGGCTTCAGGCCGGAGCGCTCCAGTCGAGGGTGCTGCACGTTCGCCAGGCCGTTGGTGATGATGCCGAGCTGGAAACGGCCGTTTAACCCCATCACCAGCTCCATCGCCCCATCCATCAGCGGCGCCTGCTGCCCCAGCTGTACCAGGTAGCTGTTGGCAAACAGCTCCGCATCGAAGGTGACGCCCAAATCGGCGAACAAATCTTGAAAGCGCCCCGTGCGGATGACCTCTGGAGTGATCTCTTTGCGTTCTAACCGCTGCCAGTAACCCTGGTTGATTTCGTGGTAACGCTGTTTGGCGGCGCCGGGGAAGGGCAGGCCGTGTTGGGCAAAGCTCTGCTCCAGGGCCAGCGTTTCGGTCTGCGCAAAGTCGAGCAGGGTGTTGTCAACGTCAAAGAGGAGCCATTTGTAAGGCATGGTTGGGTGCTCCTTTGGTGGAGATTAGAGATTGGAGATTGGAGATTCGCTCAATCTCCAATCTCCAATCTCTAATCTCTTTAAAAGTCTAAGATGGTGTAACGAGATTCAGCGCTTCTTCCAGGTCCATGCTGCCATCGTAAATGGCCCGCCCGGTAATGACGCCCACCAGGCCGTGTTCGGCCTGCGCGTAACAGCGTTCGATATCCTCCAGCGTCGATACGCCGCCGGAGGCGATGACCTGCAGGCCGGTGACCTGGCTGAGCTGCACCGTGGCTTGCACATTAACGCCGCCCAACACGCCATCCCGGCCAATGTCGGTGTAGATGACGGTGCGCACGCCGCAGGCGCGCATCTCTTTGCCCAGGTCGACGGGGTTAACGGCCGTATCCTTCATCCAGCCGCGTGTTTTGACACGGCCGTTCCAGGCGTCGATGCCCACGGCAATCTTCTCCTTGCCAAACTGAGTAATGGCTTCACTGACCAGGGCGGGATTTTCGATGGCTACCGTGCCCAGAATGACGCGGCTGGCCCCGGCGTCGAGCGCACGCGAGATGTCGGCCATGGTGCGGACGCCGCCGCCAAACTGGACTTTGGCTCCCAGCTTGGTCAGCGCGGGCAGGGCGGCCCAGTTGGCTGCCCCGGCTTCGTCAAACGCGCCATCCAGGTTGACCACATGCAGCCACTTGGCGCCAGCCCGCAGCCAACGCCGGGCCATTTTGGCCGGATCGGTGCCAAACACGGTTTCTCTTTCAGGATCGCCCTGCTCCAGCCGTACCACACGGCCGCTGCGTAAATCAATGGCGGGGAAAATGGTGAACTTACTCAACAGGTACCTCATTACCCAACTACGTTTTTTCAACGAAATTTTTCAGAATCTTTAGCCCGACGCTTTGGCTTTTTTCGGGGTGGAACTGCAAGCCATAAATATTATCTTGGGCCACGACAGATGCAAATGGGAAACCATAGTCAGTCCAGGCGAGAACGGCCGTTGCCTCCTCGGGATCGCAGTAATACGAATGCACAAAATAGGCATAATCTCCTGTCTGGACACCGTCCAGCAAGGGATTTTTCCAGGCAGGCTCCAGCTGGTTCCAGCCCATGTGGGGAACTTTTAAATGGTTAATGGTTAATTGTGAATGGTTAACGGTTAATTGATCCGCTTCATTAACCATTAACCGTTTACCATTAACCATTTCTGGGAACCGCACCACTTTTCCTGCCAATAAATTTAGCCCCTGGTGCACGCCCATCTCGTGGCCTTCGCTAAACATGAGCTGCATGCCCACGCAAATGCCCAGGAAAGGCACGCCGCGCTGGACGGCCTCGTGAATGGCTTCGGGCAGGTTGTGGCGGCGCAAGCCGTCCATGCCGGAGCCAAACGCGCCGACGCCGGGCAGTACCAGCTTGCTGGCACGCCGCACGGCCTCCGGGTCGTCGGTCAGCTGCACCTCAGCGCCAATGTATTCAAACGCCTTCTGCGCGGAGCGTATATTGCTCGCGCCGTAGTCGATCATGGTGATGGTGTTCATGTTTCGGTTATCTGTTATCGGTAAACCGTAATCGGTGATCCGTAATCAGTAAACCGATTACGGTTCACGGATTACCGATTACCGGTCACTCCGTGAGCGTTCCTTTGGTCGAGGCCACATCCAACCGCCGGGGGTCGAGGGTTACGGCCGTTGCCAACGCCCGGGCAAATGCTTTAAACAATGCTTCTGCCTGGTGGTGGTCATTACGGCCGTATTCCACGCGCGCGTGCAGGTTCATTCGGGCATGGATGGCTACCGACTCGAAGAAGTGCTCTATCAAATCGGTGGGCATCTGGCCGATGGCGGGGGTGTGCCAGGTGCCGTGAAAGACGGTGTACGGCCGTCCGCCTAAATCAATGGCCACAAAACCCAGCGCCTCATCCATCGGCACGTAGGCGTGGGCCGTGCGGACGATGCCCTTGCGGTCGCCCAGCGCCTGGTTGAGCGCCTGCCCCAGCACAATGCCCACGTCCTCAATCGTGTGGTGCGTGTCGATGTGCAGATCGCCGGTAGCCTGCACTGTTAAATCGAACAGGCCGTGGACGGAAACGGCCGTTAACATATGGTCAAAAAAGCCCACACCTGTGCTGATTTCGTTTTTGCCAAGGCCGTCTAAGTTGATTGAGAGCGAAATATCAGTTTCAGAGGTTTTGCGGTGTATTGTTGCTGCTCTTGCCATCACTTGAGAGCTTGAAAAATGGCCAAAATCTCCAATCTCCAATCTCCAGTCTCCCTATAACTCTTTCAAAGTCATTAAAAGCTTGTCTGTTTCCTCTGGTCGCCCCGCGCTGATGCGGATGCAGTTGTCCAAACCCGGTTTGTTGAAGTAACGCACCAGGATGCCCGCTTGCTCTAAATCAAGTTTGAGCTGTCGCGCATCGCGGCCATTGACCCGGCATAGTATAAAATTTGATTGGCTGGGGAACGGGTTCAGGTAGCTAATTGTACCCAATTCGGTAAAAAGGCGCTCTCTTTCGGCGACCAAAAGCTGCACTTTTTCTTGCAGCCACGCCTGGTCCTCCAGTGAGGCCAGGGCCGCCAGCGAGGCGGCCACGTTGATGTTGTACGGCTGTTTGATTTTCCACAGCTGCGGCAGCAGCCATTCGGGGAACGCGCCGTATCCCACGCGCAGCCCGGCCAGCCCGGCCAGCTTGCTAAACGTCCGCAGCACCGCCAGGTTGTCATATTCTAACGTCCAATGAATCCGGCTAGAATTTTGAACCGCAAAGGACGCAGAGAGCGCAAAGTTTTTTTCTGCTTTATCTTTGCGTTCTTCGCGCTCTTTGCGGTTCAAATCAAAATCGACGTACGCCTCATCGAGCACGACTAGGACGGGCAGTTGTAGCAGGCGGCGCAGGTCGGCGTCGGGGATGGTGCTGCCGTCGGGGTTGTTGGGGGAGCAAAGGAAGAGGATTTTGGCGGTGGGGTGTTGGGCCACGGCCGTTTCAATCCCGTCAACATCCAGACTGAAATCTTCGTTACGCCACACCGGCACGTATTGGCCGCTGTTAACGGCCGTACTAAACGGATACATGCCAAACGACGGCGGGCAGTCAATCACCACGTCACCCGGCGAGAGCACCACGCGCAGCACCAGGTCGATCAACTCATCGGCGCCCATGCCGGTGAGCAGGCGCGCTTTGGGCATCTGCACGTAGTTGCTCAGCGCGTCGCGCAGCTGGTTGGATTCCGGGTCGGGGTAGATGTGGAAGAAACGGCCGTTCCTTAACGCCTCCAGCGCCTTCGGCGACGGTCCATACGGATTCTCATTGGCATCCAGCTTCACAATCTCCTCCGGCGCTCGCCCCAACCGCGCCGACAACACCTCAAACGGCACAATCGGCACGTAAGGCTCCATCTCAGCAATCTCGGGTCGTACAAACTTGTTCGTCATAGTGTCTCCTCTTTTGAACCGCAAAGGACGCTGAGAGCGCAAAGGGTTAAAGGTTTAGGACAACGCGCTTGATGCCAGTTCGCATTAAACGGACGTTAAAATTTAGGATGAGACCAAGTTTGCATTTGGTCAATTTGAGATACGTAATCGTTTGAGCATCATGGATTGGCATGAGCTTTTCCACTGCTTTCAACTCAACGATAACCGATTGGGCTACCAGAAAATCAAGCCGATACCCACAATCGAGCTTGATACCTTTGTAAACAACGGGCAACGGTTTCTGCCGCTCAAACTGGATACCGCGCAGCGTAAATTCATGAGCCAGGCATTCTTCATAAGCTGACTCCAACAGCCCTGGACCCAACTGTCGATGAACTTCAATCGCGGCACCAATAATTTCCTTCGATATTGGATTCTCATTCCCCATCTTCTTTTCCCTCCTAAATCTTTGCGTTCTTCGCGCCCTTTGCGGTTAAATTCTCTTCTTTGCGGCGTTGGCGTGGCCGTCGAGGGCTTCGGCGTGGGCGATGCGGGCGGCGGCCACGCTGAGTTGGGCCGAGGTGGCATCGTCCAGCTGCAAGATGCTGCTGATCTTCACAAAGTCCAGCACGTTGAGCGGCGAGGCGAAGCGGGCGGTGCCGTTGGTAGGCATGACGTGGCTTGGCCCGGCGACGTAATCTCCCAGCACCTCAAAGCTGCGCTCGCCGATGAACAGGCCGCCCGCGTTGGGAATCTTGTCCGCGTAGGCTGCCGGATTGGCCGTGGCGATGCAGGTGTGCTCGGCGGCAAAATCGCTGGCAAGCTGGCACGCCTCGTCTAGATCGGCCGTGAGCACAATGCCGCCCCGGTTGGCCAGCGAAATGGCA
Source organism: Candidatus Leptofilum proximum (assembly GCA_016710325.1). Taxonomy (GTDB): domain Bacteria; phylum Chloroflexota; class Anaerolineae; order Promineifilales; family Promineifilaceae; genus Leptofilum; species Leptofilum proximum. The sequence goes on from JADJXK010000001.1 coordinate 140,118, forward strand.
ATGATGTCGCTGCGGCTGAGCGTTTCCATCTGCCGGGCGATTTCCACCTGCACCTTTTCCGCCAGCGTTCGCGATGGGGTGAAGAGGATGGCGGTGGCCAGGACGTCATGTTCGGCCTGGGCCAGCATGTCGGCGGCCACCCAGGCGGGATCGGCCGTTTCGTCCGCCACCACCACCGTTTCCGTGGGGCCGTACAATCCGTCGATGCCCACAATGCCGTACACCTGCCGCTTGGCCAGGGTGGTGAACAGGTTGCCAGGACCCACAATCTTGTCGACGCGGGGCACGCTTTCTGTGCCAAAAGCCAGCGCGGCGACCGCCTGCGCCCCGCCGAGGGTGTAGATGGTGTCAATCCCGGCGATGGCGGCCGTGGCCAGGATGACGTCGGGGATACGGCCGTCTCCCCTTCCCGGCGGTGTCGCGACCATAATTTCCGGCACACCGGCTACCTGCGCCGGAATCACCGACATCAGCAGCGAGGAGGGCAGCGGGGCAGTGCCGCCGGGCACATAGACACCCACCCGCTGAATCGGCGTGACACGCTGGCCGACAATGCCGCCCATCTCGGTGGTTTGCCAGTTGGGCAGCGGCTGCCGCTGGTGAAAGTCGCGGATGCGGCTGGCGGCCAGTTCCAGCGCTTCTTTTAAGTCGGTGGGAATGCGGGAAACGGCCGCATCGATCTCTGACTTGCTTACTTGCAAACTTGCCATCTGCACACCATCCAACGTTTCCGTCCAGTGGCGCAGAGCTTCGTCGCCTTTCTGGCGCACGTCTTTTAGGATGGTGGCAACGGCCGTTTCCGGCGTCGTCCCCTCACCAAACAGCCTGTTCAGACTGGCTTGCAGCGCCGGGGGCACCTCTGGTTCCAGAGAATCCTCCCGCCGCAAAATGCTTTTTTTTGCTTCTTGCACATTAAAAAGGTTGATCATGATTTATTTTTCCTGGATTCACGCCTACGCGGGAATAACATTTAGATAAGACCGATTACCGAACACCGTTTACCGGTTACCGTCCAAAGCCGCTAACATCGCCCGATACCGCTCCGGCACTTCTTCAAAAATGTATTTACACGGGGACACCACCACGCCGCTGCCGCCAATCTGGCGCAGCTCGGCGATGGCCTGGAACAGGTTGGGCTTTTGCACCACGATGTTGACGGCAAACCAGTTCGGCTCGTCGGGGGCGTTTTGTTGGGGCACCACCGGGGCGATAGTCGGGCCGCGCAAGCCGCGCAGGTGTGGCTGCCCCAGCATCTTTTCGGCAATCGCCTCGGGCGAATCGCCGCGCACGTTGGTGATCACCAGGAACGAATTTTCGGCGCGCAGGTGGGCTTCGATGTACTCGATGAGCTGGCGGGCCACCGACAGCACCTCGGGGCGGGTTTGCAGCGCCGTCTTGTTGGCAATCAGGCACGCCTGGGATTTGAGGATGAGGCCGTCATCGAGGGGGCGCAGGTGGTTGTCGCGCAGGGTGATGCCGGAGGAGACCAGGTCGGCGATGATGTCGGCATAGCCGATGGTGGGGGCGATTTCCAGGGTTCCCTCCACGTTGATCAGCCGAACGGGGGCGACGCCGTGCTGTTCTAAAAAGGCGCCGGTGGTATTGGGGAATTTGGTGGCCACGCGCAGGGAACGGCCGTCCTCCCCCAATGCTTTTGTCCAGGCCGCCAGTTCGGCCATGGTGTGAATCGGTTTCTCCTCGGGGATGGCCAGGTTGAGGGTGCAGGGGCCGAAGCCGAGTTCATCGTGCAGGACGAGGATGGATTGGGAACGGCCGTATGCCTTCTCCGCCAAAATATCTAATCCCGTGATGCCAAAATCAACGCTGCCCTGCCGCACCCCGGTCACGATGTCGCCCGGCCGTTGGAACATCACCGTCAGCCCGGGCAGGCTGGGAATGGTGGCCTCGTATTGGCGTGGATTGGGCCGATACACCTTCAGCCCGCACGCAGCGAGAAAGTCAAAGGCGTCGTTGTACAGCGCCCCTTTGCTGGGCAGCCCCAGCCGAATATCTGTGCGAATCATAAAACCTCCCTGGAAAATAAAAACACCCTCCTCAGGTCTGAGGAGGGTGCTAAAAATTGCAACCCTGGTATTCTGAAATCTACCTCAACCCGAAGTGAACCGGCGCCAGCTGATGTGGTGCGCGTGATGGTGGTTCACATGGGCCAAAGCAAAACGGTTGTTCATGATGCAAAAGTCTAGCACATCCCTTGATGGATGCAATAGAAAATTACAAAAAGGTGCGAGGCACTTCAGTCAGTGCATCGCACCCGGTAGGGTGCGCAGTGATTATCTTTACTTTTATGCTATTCATTGTTTGCCCCTTTGCGTTGTAGAATGAAGTGTCATCAAGGTTGGTTTACCGGGTTTGAGCATAGAAAATCGATACTGACCGGATGCTCAGGGGCGTTTAAGGTCTGTTTAACAGTTTGTTATCAGGCTGGGGCACCAGGTGGATCGATAGGTATAATTGTGCAAATTTCTCACTGTTTTTTAGGTAGGTTGAACCGTGTCAAACTCAGGAACGCTTGTTTACAATACGGCCGTTGAAGATTTCAAACGAGCCCGCCGCACCGGTGCCATGCAGCAAATGATGGCTCGTCTCACCGGCAAATCGGCTGATTTATTGGCTTATGATGATGTCTGCCAGCACGTGAAAACGTCGGAAGGCATCAAACAAGGCGTGCGCGAAATTCCGCTGGACGCCATCGTGGGCAGTGTGGGGCGCTATCATGACTTTACCCGCGCCTTCTGGCCCAAAAATGATAGTGATGAAGAACGCTGGGTACGGGTGAAAACGGCCGTCAACGACATGGTTGGTATGCCCCCGATTGACGTGTACAAGGTGGGCGAAGTCTACTTTGTCATCGATGGCAACCACCGCGTCTCCGTGGCCCGGCAGCTGGGCAGCGATACTATCACCGCCCGCGTGACGGAAGTACACCTGCGCGTGCCGCTCTCCCCGGACGATGATCCGGACGAGTTGATTTGCAAAGCGCGCTACGCTGAATTTTTGGAACAAACCAACCTGGATGTGCTGCGGCCGGAGGCCAATTTGCTGCTGACGTTTTGCAGCCAGTACCAGCTTTTGCTGGACCAGATCGAGGCCCATGCCGGGCTGCTGGCAGAAAAAGGTGAACTGGTGGACGCGGCAACGGCCGTTGCCCGCTGGTACGATGAGGTTTACAAACCGGTCCAGCGCCATATCCGCACCCAGGGCATCATGCGGCTTTTCCCAGAGCGCACCCAGGCGGACATGTACATCTTGTTCTCGGAGCGCCGGGCGGAGCTGGAATCGTCGCTGGGGTGGGAGATTGAGCCGGAAACGGCCGTATCCCAACTGGTCACCGAGAGGAGTGCGCAGGCCAAAGGGCTGGCCGGTCGGCTGCGGCAGGCGCTGGTGCCACCGGAGCTGATTGAAGGGCCGCCGCCAGGCCGCTGGCGCGAGTTTCAGGCCACGCGGCAGATGGACCGCCTGTTTGCCGATTACCTGGTGAGCATTCGCGGCAATGCGTCTGATTGGCAGATGCTGGACGAGGTGATCAAGCTGGCCCAGCGCGACGGTGATCGCCTGCTGGGGCTGCACGTCATAGAAAAAGAAAGCCAGCGGCAAAGTCCCGAGGTGGCGCAGATTCGGGAGCGCTTTTTAGAAGCGTGTGCCGACGGGAACATTTTGGGCGAGTTTGCGGTCGAAGTCGGCTCGGTTCGGGAAACGATTGTGAAACGGGCTGCCTTTGCTGATCTGGTGGTGCTGAGTTTGCAGCATCCGCCGGGTCCTCAGCCGTTAGAACGGTTGAGCAACCGCTTTAACCAGCTGGTGCAGCGCTGCCCACGACCCATCCTGGCCATTCCCAGCGGATCGCAGGTTGTGATGCAAAACACGCTGCTGTCTTATGATGGCAGCCCCAAAGCGGATGAAGCGCTGTTTGTGGCCACTTACCTGGCCAGCCGCTGGCCAATGTCGCTGACGGTGGTAACGGTGGAGACGGAATACACTTCACCTATCGCGCTGGAAAAGGCCAGGGCGTACCTGGAAGGGCAGGGGGTGCAGGATGTGATTTACATACTGCGCCAGCCGCCCATTGCCGAGGCTGTGTTGGCAACGGCCGTTGAACACAATATTGATTATCTCATCATGGGTGGGTTTGGTTTCCGCCCCATGATGCACTTGATGTTAGGTAGTACCGTCGATGAGATATTGCGGCGATTTAAGCACCCGATACTTATCTGTCGATGAAAGTTGTAACGGTTTATGAGTTCTCAACATTCTTTTTATTATCAATCGGCTCTGGACGATTTTCACCAGGCGCGGCGCCAGGCGGCCCTGCAGCAGCTGCTGGCCCGGTTCACGGGCGAGCAGACAGAACTGCTATCTTACGATGACATCCGCAAAAAGCTGAAGGTTACCAACCTGCGCGATCGCGGCCTGCAAGATATTCCGGTCGACAAAATCATTGGCAGCGTGGGGCGTTACAAAGATTTCACCCGCAGCTTTTTGCCCAAGAGTGACAAGAGCGAAGAGCGCTGGGCCCGGGTGAAAGCGGCCGTTTCCGATATGACCGGTGTGCCGCCCATCGAGGTGTACCAGCTGGGGGATGCCTACTTTGTCATCGATGGCAATCACCGCGTTTCGATTGCCAAGCAGTTGGGCATGCCAACCATTTCTGCCTTTGTTACGGAAGTGAAAACACGTGTGCCGCTGACGGTGGGCGACAATCCCAACGAGATCATTTGCAAGAGTCGGTATGCCGAATTTTTGGAGCGGACCAACCTGGACAAGCTGCGGCCCGAAGCGGATCTGCTCATGACGTTTTGCGCCCAGTATTCGGTGCTGTTGGACCACATCGACGTGCATCGTTATTACATGGGGCTGGACTTCAAACGAGATATTTCTTACGAAGAGGCCGTGGCTCACTGGTACGATGAGGTGTACATGCCAGTGGTGGAAATGATTCGGGAGCAGGGCATCATTCGGAACTTCCCTGAGCGTACCGAAGCGGATATGTACTGGCTGCTGGCGGAACATCGGGCCGAGCTGGAAGAGGCGTTGGGGTGGGAAGTGGATCCGGGTACGGTCGTTACCGACCTGGCCCGCAAAAAGAAACCCAGCACCACTATCTCGCGCGTGTTGGAAGCGGTGATGCCCGACGAGCTGGAAACCGGCCCCGCCCCCGGCCAGTGGCGCGAAGAGCGCATCGCCAAGCGGGCAGCCGATCAGCTTTTTTATGAAACATTGGTGGCCCTTTCTGGCCAGCCGGATGACTGGCGGGTGTTGGACCAGGCTATTTTGTTGGTGCAGCGGGAAAACGGCCGTCTCCGCGGCATCTACGTCGCCGATCCCAAAGATGCAGAATCCGAGGTGGTGATTGAGCCCATTCGTGAGGAGTTCAACCGGCGCTCGGGTGAGGCCGGCGTGCAGGCTAACTTTAGCGTCGAGTGGGGCACCGTGGCGCGCCAGGTGGTGGCCCGGGCGGCTTACTCTGACCTGGTGATGCTGGCCCTGAACCGGCCGCCGGGACTGTCCATTTTGGATCGCCTGGCTTCCGGCCTGCAAACCATCCTCAAGCGCACGCCGCGCCCGGTGATGGTGGTGCCCACGGCCGCTTCCCCATTGCAGCACGCCCTGCTGGCTTACGACGGCAGTCCCAAAGCCGAAGAAGCTCTGTTTGTGGCCACGTATCTGGCCAGCCGCTGGCAAATCGGCCTGACGGTGGCCACGGTGAGCAGTAACGGCAATGGCAAGCTGGAAACGGCTACTCGCATCCAGTCCCGGGCCAAAACTTACCTGGGTTTGGCGGGTGTCGGGGCCAACTATGTGGTCGCCGTTGGCCCAACGGCGCAAACCCTGCTGGAAACGGCCGAAAAAGAGGCGGTTGATTTTATCATCATGGGCGGCTTTGGCCTGAGTTCGATGAAAAGCCTGGTGTTGGGCAGCACACTCAACCGCGTTTTGCTGGAGTATAAACAGCCCACCCTCATTTGCCGTTAACTGCGATGAACCCCTTTACTCGCTTCCTCAATCAATGGTCCACCAACCGGTCACTGGCCCAGTTCATTGAACATTGGGATCGCCTGGAGCGGCTGACGGTGCTGGTGCATCGTAAGAAGATGCCGGTGTCCGTCGCTGCCACGGAGTTTGCCGAGGTTTGGCCGTGGCTGCGGCAGCACTATGGCGCATGGCAGGATGGGTTACGGCCGTACTGGCAGCAAACCAAAGCCGCCGGCTTCCCCACCCAAACCGATCCCTTTGCACTGCTGCTTGAACTGGATTCCCCCACCGCTATTTTAGGAAACTGGCGTGTCATGCAGCATTTGCCAGCCGCCCGCGAAGCGCTTAACCAGTATCTTCAGGACCAATTCCCCTCATAAGCCATTTCCTTCTCGAAAAAACCCTCGCCATCCTCGGTATCGCCAGGCGCAAAGTGCCGAGGCGATGCCCTTGCTCCATGTAGGACTGAACGCCTACTCCCAAAGAGCCAAACATTGCACTTAACGGTAGAACCCATTAGAATGAAGGGCAAACAATGTGTTATGTTTACCTCATAAAGAAGGTTCCGTTATGCGACAAAAACATTCCTTCAATTTTTTGATTGGCTTGTTGATTGGCGGGCTGGTCGGGCTGCTTTTCTGGTACTGGCAAAAGAGCACGTCGGCCGAGGATGGTGCCCTGGCGCTGCTAGACAAACTGGCAGCTGTGGAAAAACGGGCGCGCCAGTTCAAAGAAGCTCTGGAGCGGGGCGAGGAACCGGAAATTTTGCGCAACATTGCACTGCCTCCTGCGGGCACCGAAGTGCCTTCCTTTTTATCCCGCTCACGTAACGACGCTGAAACTGAAACGGCCGCAGACGATGACTTAACCCAGGTGAAAGGGATCGGGGCTGTGTTTAACGGCCGTCTGCAAGCCGCAGGTATCAACAGCATCGCCCGGTTCAAAGCACTCTCCGCCGCAGAGCTGGCCGACATCTTACAAATCCGCCTGGGGCGTGCCGAAAATATCCTGGCCGAAGCCAATGCAATGTAGCCCACCGTGGATGGAGTGAGGTAAAGAATGACAGTTGAAATTGTTCTGGCCGGATTTGTCGGCCTGGTGGTGGGGGTGCTATTGGCTCTGTGGCTGGACAGCCAGATTTTGGTGCGGCGGGTACAGGATGCCCAAGCTGAAAAAAGCAAAGCAGAGGCCGATCTGCAGAAGTTCCACATTCGGCACCGGGCACTGGAACAGGAACTGCAAATGGTGAAGGCGGAATCGCAAACGGCCGTGCAAGACACCACCCAGTACGAGGCCACCATCGCCCGGCAGCTGGCCGAAATCGAAGCCAGCCGCGACCAGCTGCAAACCTCCATTCATACCAACGAAGCGCTCCGCGAAAATCTGCTCGAAGCCCAGGACCGACTGGAAGAGCTGCAAAGCCTCAACCTGATGGCTGAGGAAAAACTGGCTGCCAGCGCAGCAGAAAATAACCGGCTGGTAGGGGATACCCAGCTGATGGAAGCAGAAATTGCCATGCTAGAAGTCAAGGTGGAGCAGTTAAGCGAAGCGCTCAAGGAGGCGGAGTGTCTCCACACGGATCTTGAGCAGAAAGCCGCCACGGCCGAGGTGCAGTATAGTGCCGTCGAGGCAGAAAAAGATCTGGTCCTCACTCAACTGCAAGAAGCGGAGCTGGCTGCCGCCGAGCAAAATGCCCGGATTGCTACATTGGAGAAGCAGCTGCACGAAGCAGAATCGGTGCGCCAGGAGCTGGAAGGGGCGAAGGTAAAGCTGCAAACGGCCGATAAACACATTCAAAGGCTGCAAGACACCGTGGAAGATGCACACGCCATGATGAGCTACAGCGGCAAAAACGAGCTGGAGCTCATTCGCGGCATTGGCCCCGCCTATGCCCGCCGCCTCAACGAGTTTGGTATTCATTCCTTCAGCGACCTGGCAAAATGCGAACCGGAGCAAATTGCCACCATCGTCAAAAAGAAGAACTGGCAGGCCCTGGACATCCAAAAATGGATCGATGAGGCTAAAGCGCTGGCTGCCCGCCTTGGTCCAGACGAGTAGCTGTGAACAAGATTGGTCCCATCTTCAAGATTGGGCCAATCTGATAACCGTGACCAGTTCGCGAACGCGCCGGGCAGTTACCTGCGGAATGAGGTATTCAGACGCACCGGCATCATTCCCCATCACCAGATTTGGATTTTGGAAAGTCATGCGGCCAGGCACCAGTTCAGTGCAGCTGGACCCGGCATGCAGTTCACCAATGCCGGTTGCCGCCAGCAGCCCCGGCGCATTTTGGGCGGTGACGCCGCCGCCAGCCATGATGGCCAGCCGGTCCCCGGCTCGCTGCTGGAGATGGTGAATGAGGCTTTGGCCGTGTACGGCCGTCTCTGCCTGCCCCGAAGTCAACAACCGGTCAATCCCCAGTTCCAGCAAATCGTCCAGAGCAGCAAAAGGACCAGGCGTCATGTCGAAGGCGCGGTGAAAGGTGATGGATAACGGCCGTGCCCACGCAATCAGCTCCCGGCAGCGCGGTTTGTCTACCATGCCGTCTGGCAGCAAAATGCCCAGGACGACACCATCGACGCCCACCTCTTTGGCGGCCAGCACATCTTGCTGCATCACGGCAAACTCGGCTTCGCTGTAACAAAAATCCCCACCGCGCGGCCGGATGATCACATGCATGGCAATGCTGAGCCGCTGCCGCACCTGGGTCATCATCCCCAGGCTGGGTGTGGTGCCGCCTTGCGCCAGGTTGTCGCACAGCTCAATCCGGTCCGCGCCACCCGCCTGCGCCGCCAGCGCTGATTCAATGCCGCTCAGGCACACTTCCAGAATGGGCATAATTGATTACAGGTTGTTGTGGTCAGGCGGCTAAGCGCAGCTCTGTGGTGATGGCGATGCAGCCGCCGATGCTGCGGGCCACAGGGCAAAAATCAGCGTGGAACTCATGGACACGAACGGCCGTTTCCCAGTTTTTCTCGTCCGTTTTAAGCGAATACACCACGTGAATGCGCTTGATCACCAGCACCTTGCCCTCTTTTTCTACCTCACCCCGCGTCTCTGAAGTGAGAAAGCCGTCTCCGGCCGGAATGTGTCGCGCCTCCAGCGCGCCGCCAAAGGTTCCGGTCAGTCAGCCAGCTGCCGCGGCAATCACATAATCCAGCGTCGTGGCGTGCGGTTCGTGCACGTTTTGGTCCACGCCGTAATGTTCTGCCACCTCAGAATGAACACCAAAAAAAATGTGCTCTGGTTCCTGTGGCAAGTAGGCTCTTCGCAGCGGCCCCTTCACCCGTTCAACGCGTACCTGCGATGTGTAAACAACTGATTCGTTCACAACTTTCTCCTCACTTCGTAGCCGCGGATTCTTTCCGCGCTTTGGCGTCTCGCGCGGAAAGAATCCGCGGCTACTATGTTATGCCTGCCAGGTGAGCACTTCACCGCCCTGGCCCATGAGCACGGTGCCGGGGAAAACACGCAGCCGCCACGGCTCTAGCTTCAATGCGGCAAAGGCATCAACCGTAGGGCTGGTCCAGGCCGGTACAATGCTGGGATCGTACCCCACGGGTTCTGGCCCGTTGAGGAAAAAATCCCACACCATCTGGCGGGTTTCATCGTCGAAGGCCCAGGTGGCGCGGCACTCGGCGACACAGGTGTCGTGGGTGGGGGTCCAGTAATTCACGGAGACGAAGGGGCTGTTTTTGAGGTGAGCGCGCTTAACGGCCGTTGGCCCAGTGGCAATCCAGCCGACCAACTGCTCATTGTCCCACTGCCAGATGGGGTGCAAGATGCGAGAGCGGGGACGGCCGTTGCCATCCACCGTCGCCACCGTGGCCCACACAATCTTATGCGCCATGGCCACAAAGGCAGGCGCCGTTTCTGGTAAAGTGTTCATGACAATCCTCTGGGAAGTAATTGAGTAATTAGGTAATTGACATCCCAATTACTCAATTACCCAATTACCTAATTACTCAGCTTGGCGCGTTCCTGCTCCACCAACACGCGGCGCAAAATCTTGCCAGAGAGCGACTTGGGCACCTCGCTGACAAACTCGACGCGGCGCACCTTTTTCTGCGGAGAGACCCGTTCGGCCACCCATTCCATGATCGCTTCGGCCGTTGTTTCTGCCTTGAGCACCACAAACGCCTTGGGCACCTCGCCCGCCTCTTCGTCCGGGCTGGGGATAACGGCCACGTCGGCAATGGCGGGGTGGGACAGCAGCAGCGCTTCCAGCTCGGCGGGCGCCACCTGGAACCCTTTGTATTTGATCAGCTCCTTGAGGCGGTCGACGATGTAGAAGAAGCCCTCGTCATCCACGTAGCCGATGTCGCCCGTGTGCAGCCAGCCTTCTTCGTCGATTGTGGCGTCGGTGGCGTCCGGGTTGTTCAGATAGCCCTTCATCACCTGCGGGCCGCGAATCCAGATTTCACCGTTGGTGTTGCGGCCAACCGGCTCACCGGAAGTTGGATCGACCACCATCACTTCCGTGTTGGGTATAGCCGGACCAATTGAGGAAAGTTTTTCGGCCTCTGACAGGGTCTGGTTGTAGACGTGGGTGACCGGGCTGGTTTCGGTGAGGCCGTACCCCTGGACCACACGACAGTGCAGTCGGTTTTTTACCTCATCGGCCAGGGCCTGGCCCAACGGCGCCGCCCCGGAGAAGAGTTCAACCAGCGAGGAGAGATCGTACTGATCGACGATGGGGTGTTTGGCCAGGCCGACCAAAATGGGCGGTACCAGGTTGACGCGGGTCACTTTGTGCTTTTGCACCAGCTCCAGGAACTGCACCATGTCGAAGCGGGGCATGGTGACGATGGTGGCGCCGCGCGACAGGCTCATGTTCATGATGACCACCATGCCGTAGATGTGGTAGAAGGGCAAAATGCCCATGATGATGTCGTCTTCATGGGTGATGTCGATGCCGGTGATGCCGTCCATCTGCACCAGGTTGGCGACGATGTTGCGGTGGGTGAGCATGACACCCTTGGGGTAGCCGGTGGTACCGCTGGAGTAGGGCAGCACAACCACGTCTTCGGCGGGATTAATGGTGATTTCGGGCAGGGCGCCGTCGCTTTGCAGCAGCGTGGCGAAGGGGGTGGCCCCATCAACAGGGTCGAAGGTAAAGATTTCTTCGATGCTGGTTTGGGCAGCGGCCGTTTTGGCGTTCTCTAAAAACAGGGAAATGGTGAGCAGGTACCTGGCCCCGGCGTCCTTGAGCTGTTGGGCTAGCTCTTGCGCCGTGTAAAGCGGGTTCACCGTGGTGACGGTGGCGCCCAGCAAGGAAACGGCGTGGAAGGCGACGGCATATTCCGGGATGTTGGGACTGTAGATGGCCAGCACGTCGCCCTTGCCAAAGCCGCGTTTGGCCAGGCTGGAGGCCACCAGCCGGATGGCGCCGCCGAGTTGGGCGTAAGTGATGGTACGGCCGCTTGGTCCATCAATCAGCGCCGGTTTGTCGCCAAACTGCCGGGTGCGTACCAGGACAAACTCGGTTAATGAAATGTCGGGTATATCTACATCGGGATACGGGCTTTTAAAGATCATATCTGCTCCTTTTGGGTGGGAAATTTCAAACCTGTTATTCAAATGAACGGGCTTTTTTCTCGTTGACAAAGACAAGCATTACCAGGCCAACCAGTAAAAAGACGCCAATGGAGAGGATGGCCAGTTTTTGCCCGAGCTGTTCGGCGGTAACGGCCGTTTCCCCCTGTGCCTGGTACCAAAGTGCCGCCTCGGCGGCAATGAAGCCGTAGACGGCCGGGCCGATGAAGGAGGACGAACGCCCGGCGACGGCAAAAAAGCCGTAAAATTCGCCGCTGCGGCCGGGTGGGGCAAAAAGGCTCACCATCGTGCGGCTGACCGATTCAATGCCCGCCATGGCAAAGCCGGCCAGGATGCCAACCAGATAAAACCCGGTGGCGCTTTGGTTCAGGTAAAGCCAGATGATGGCAACAATCATGGTAACAATAGACAGGGCGAGGGAGCGTTTACCGCCGAGCCGATCGACCCAAAAGCCAAAGGCATAGGCGCCCGCCACGTTGCTCACCTGGACGATGATCACAAAGATGATGAGCTGGGTTTGGTCCAGGCCGTACAAAACAGCGCCAATAATGGCGGCGAAGTTAAGGGCCATGATCACGCCATCGTTAAACACCAGGTAGGCGGCCATAAATTTGAGATATTCCTTAAATTGGCGGGCGGTTTTGATGGTTTGCCCCAGCTGTTTGAAGGCGTAGCCCACGTAGTTTTCGCCAGCGGGCAGGGGATTGGGTTTGGCGCGCTCGGGCAGCCAGAGGAAGATGGGCAGGGCGGAGAGGGCGAAGAAGACGGCCGTTATCACCAACGTCGTCCGAATAATCAAATCACCGCCAATCAGTACAATCAGGGGCAAAATAAGGACCAGACAAAGGATGCCGCCCAGGGTGCCGACGGCCCAGCCATTGCCTGAGACGCGGCCCACTTCATGCGGCTCGGCAATCTCGGGCAGCAGGGCGTTGTAAAACACCTGGGCGCTGCGGTAACCAATCTCGGCCAGGATAAAAAAGCCCATGCCGATGGCCACGCTGCCCGGCGTGGCAAAAAAAAGGCCTGCGGTAAACAGGCAGGCCATGGCGGTGTAAAAGAGCAAAAACTTCTTCTTGGAGCCAGAAAAATCGGCGATGGTGCCCAGGATGGGGGAGGTGATGGCGACAACGAGCATGGCGACGCCCACAGCCAGCCCCCACAGCCGGGAGCCTTCGGCGCCGCCAACGACGCTGCCCTGAAAATAGGCGGAGTAGACGGCCAGCAGAACGACGGCGGCGTAGGCTGAGTTGCCAAAATCGTACAGGTACCAGGCCCACCGCTCGCGCCGGGTGATTGGAGCCGCCTGGGTCTGCATGGGGACAGTTGTCATGGGGGATTTCCTCTTCGTGACGGGTGTTGTGTTGTTGGCGGGTGATTGTACAATGGAAACGGCCGTTGACAAAACAAGGAGCGTAATTTTGCCGTCTAAATGGTTGAAAATGGTTGCAGTTTTAGTGGTTTTGCTGCCTACGGCCGTTCTTTTCTCACGCGGCTGTAAGTCATTACCCACCACCTACTCTTTCAATGGAACAACCATATTTTTCCCTACTCGCAAGCCTCCTGGGCTATTTGGGCCAAGAGATTTGCCTGCTGCTGAACTGATGGGCCAGCTAAAGTTGGTAGATGGCTGTTTACGCATCGCGAGTGATACATCCTATGCGTCGGTTTGGCCGCCGGGATATACCTTGACCTTTGCCAGCGGGGTCGTCGAAATTGTGGATGTTCGTGGCCGAGGTGTTGCTTACGTGGGTGATGAAATCTATGTTGATGGGGGCGAGACGCCAGTGAGAGGCATACCAGCTATCGCTGAAACCATGCAGGAAGAGATGCTGGCTCGCTGTGAAGGACCCTATTGGTTTGTGGGGAATGTGGTTCGCCGCGTTCGGTGAGGGAAACGGCCGTATCCCTCAAAGACACGGCCGTTCCTACCCCAATTACTCAATTACAAAATTACCCAATTACCCTCTTTGTCCCACCAAATCCTCCAACCGGTACACATACCCGGCCAACACGCCAAACGTCGTCTCTACCGGCTCCGGCGAGGTCATGTCTACGCCCGCAATTTTGAGCGCGTCCAGAGGGAAGACCGAGCCGCCCGCCTTGAGAAAGCTCAAGTAATTGTCAACCGCGCCATCTTTGCCGGCCAGAATGCTCTGGGCCAAAGAATGCGCGCCGGAAATGCCCGTGGCGTATTGGTAGACGTAGAAATTGGAATACAGGTGCGTGTGGAACTGGGCCCAGGTGATGCCCACCCGCTCCCGATCCACCTCCACCTCATCACCAAAACCTTCGCTGAACAGGTCGGCCAGCAGGTCAATGAGCGTGTCGGCGTTCAGCGCCTGGCCACGCTCAACACGCTCGTGAATTTCCAGCTCAAACCGGGCAAGCGTGGGCATGATGAAGAAGTAGCGATGGAAGTTGGCCATCGCCTCTTCGATGACGGCAATCTGGAATTCGGGGCTGCTGTTGGCTTCCAGCAAGTGTGCCCGGACCATTGCCTGGTTAAAGTTGGAGGCGACCTCGGCCACAAACAGCCCGTAGCGGCTGTAGCTCATGTTTGGCTGCGTTTGCCACGTCAGGTAGGAGTGCATCGAGTGGCCCAGCTCGTGCGCCAGGGTGCTCAGGCCAAACAAATCGTCGGTGTAGCTCATCATGATGAAGGGGTGGGTGCCCTTGACGCCGGACGAAAACGCACCCATGCGTTTGCCCTGGTTGGGGTAAACATCAACCCAGCGATTTTCCAGCGCGCCGCTGCGCAGGGTAGAGGCATACTCCTGCCCCAGGGGTAACATGCCGGTGGCGATCCAGTCAACGGCCGTTTCATAAGTCACTTCCGGCGGGTCCAGCGACAGCGGCGCTTTCACGTCGTACGGGTACAGCTTGTCGTAGCCCAGCGCCCGGCGGCGGATGTTCCAGTAGCGGTGCCAGGTAGGCAGGTTGGCCTTGTACGTGTTGATCAGGTTGTGGAAAACCTCGGTGGGAATGAAGTTGCTGGAAAGCGCCGCTTCCAATGAATTTTGGTAGCCGCGCACCCGCATGGTGAACACATCCTGCTTGACGCCCGCCGCCAGGGCATTGGCCATCGTGTTTTTGAAGGCCAGGTGGGCATCGGCGTAATGGGTCCAGGCGGTGCGGCGTACTTCGCGGTCGGCGTGGGTTACCAGGCCGCCGATGGTGCCCTGGGTGATGTCGTGGGTCTGACCATCGCTGCCCACGGCTGGCTCAAACTTCAGGTCGGCATTGGCCAGCACGCCGTGGGTGGCCGCCGCCGTGCTGAACGAATCGCGCACCAGCCCCAGCACCTGCTCCACCTCGGCGGACCGCACGTATTCTTGCTGCTGCTCCAGTCGGTCCATGTAATGGCCGTAGTCGGCCAGCCGCTCGTCCTGCGTTAGCCACTGGCGCAGCGTGTCAAAGCCGATGGCCAGCATGTCTGGCTGGGCGAAGGCGGTGGCAGCTATGGCCATGCCAAACAGCCCGCGGGCCCGGTCGTTGCGCGCGGCCGCTTCCTGGTTGTTGGTATCGACGCTGTAGTTCAGGCTGGCATAAACAAAGACTTTGCCAACGGCCGTCATCAACTCATCGGCCGCTTCCAGGTAATCTGCCAGCACGGCGGGGCCTTCGCTGAGCCGTCCTTTAAACTGGGCAATTTCTTTGAGCTGTTCCTGGAGCTGGGTAACGGCCGTTTCCCACGATTCGGCCGTGGCAAAAATCGATTCAACATCCCATTGATACTGTTGGGCAATTTCACTGCGCTTCTTGGCAACGCCAGACATAGTTGGGTTCTCCTTGCGGTTTGGTGGATTCTAATTCTGTTTCACCGCAGAGGCGCAGAGAGCGCAAAGATATTTTTAAAACTCTGCGCTCTTTGCGTCTTTGCGGTTTTTTTCAATTGAAACACGAATTGCCCAAAATGACGACTGCGATTTCTGTCGTAACTCAGGTATAATTCCTCAACTTTTCCCGTGGAGTACCTGTTTCTGTCATGAAGCCCTCGTTTTACCAACTTTTCCGCCAGCGCTTGCGGCAGTTTGCCCGCCTGGATCGACGGGATGTGCCCGAGCCCCAAATCATAGAGGCCCTGCACAAAACGCAGATGGATGGGCTGCCCTTCATCTATATCAGTTTCAGCCTGATGTTTGTGGCCTATGCGCTGATCCAGCAATATTTCCTGAGTGAGGATGGCCAGCTGACGATGGTGTGGGTGGCCTGGGGCAGCGCTGTTTTTCTGGCGGTGGGCTTTGTGGTGCTGCTGCGAGACCGGGTGCCGCCGAAATATGTTGAATTGGCAACGGCCGTTGTTGCCTCCGTCATCCTGTTTACCATTTTGCTCCGCTTCCACTTCAATAACGAACCTAAACAGTCGGCCAACCTGGCCCTCTTTTTGTTTGGCGCGGGGGTAATGTTTACCTCTGGCTGGTTATATTTTGCCATGCAGCTTTTTTGCTGGGTGGCCTGGGCCATTTTTATCTGGCTCAGCCCGATTGCCGGGAGCGATTGGACCTATTTTGGCGTGATGCTTTTTGTGGCCACCTTCACCGGACTGGTGGCCCACTGGGTCCGTCTGCATGCTCTGCAGCGCGCCGAGATTCTGCGCATTGTGGAGCAGCGGCAGCGGCGCGAACTGGTGCAGCGCGCCAGCCAGCAGCAAACCAGCTACGCCGTGGGGCGGCGAATCACCTCTATTTTGGAGCTGGACAGCCTGCTGGACCAAATCGCCACGCTTATCTGGCAGCGCTACGACACATATTACGTGGGCGTCTTCCTGCCCAGTAAAGATCGTCTGGCCATTGAAGCCGTGGCCGAAGCCGGTTCAGGGATTTTGCCGGGCGGCTTGCAGCTGCGGGCCGGTTTGAAGGGGCTGGTGGGCTGGGTGCTGGCCAATGGACGGCCGTTATGCATCGATGACATCACCCGTGACTTCCGCTATGACCCGGCCGAAAAAGCGCCCAACGCCCGGTCGGAAATTTTGCTGCCGCTCAAAATGGGCGACAAGGTCCTGGGCGTGCTTGATCTGCAAAGTGACCGGTACGGCGCGTTTTCTCCGGACGAGATTCCCAACTTCCAGCTGCTAGCCGACCAGGTCGCCATTGCTCTGGAAAATGCCCGACTTTACGCCGAAATCAAGCATTTTAACCAGCAGCTGGAACAAAAAGTGACGGAACGGACTCAGGCGCTGCAGGAAGCATACGGCCGTCTCGAACGCCTGGACCAGATCAAAACCGACTTCATCACCATTGCCTCTCACGAGATGCGCACGCCGCTCACTATTGTGAACTTCAACGCGCAAATGCTGCTGGAGGACGAGGAGATTAAGGCCAACGAGTATCACCTGAAGTGGGCCGAGGGCATTGGCCGCGGCGCGGCGCGCATGGAAGAGGTGGTGCAAAGCATGCTGGACGTAGCCAAGATCGACAGCAGTTCGCTGGACCTCTACCTGGCCCCGGTGGACCTGAGCTTCTTGCTGCGCCAGATTGGCAACCGCTTTAGGGATGCCCTGCAGCAGCGTAACATCAGCCTGAGTTATGCCGATTTGAGCCGCCTGCCGGAGGTGGAAGGAGATGTTGAGGCACTGCAGAAGGTGTTTTACCAGGTGCTCATCAACGCCATCAAATACACGCCGGATGGGGGCAAGATTGGGGTGTACGGCCGTTTCCTCCCCACAGCTTCCGGCGGTGCTCAGCCAGCCGGGGCGGTAGAGTTGGTGATCAAAGACAGCGGCGTCGGCATTGCTCCCGAGGTGAAGGAGCTGATCTTCGAGAAATTTTACCAGACGGGCCAGGTGATGCTGCACTCGTCGGGCAAAACCAGCTTTAAAGGCGGCGGTGCGGGCCTGGGGCTGGCCATTGCGCGCGGGGTGGTGGTGGCGCACCACGGCCGTATCTGGGCCGAAAGCGATGGCTACGACGAAACCAACTGCCCCGGCAGCCGCTTCCACATCGTCCTCCCCGTCAAGCAACCCTGATTGGCAAAGCCACAGAAAAATTCTCAGATCCACTTCGCAGTGTTTGCATTTTTTGGGCTCTTCCGCGTTTTCCGTGAAAACGGCCGTTTCAGGACAATGAAGCGATAATTAGATCAAACTTTCCAGGAGTATCGTAAAGTGATCGAATTACTTTTTCCCTCAGGAACCCAGCTCGTGATCGAAGCGGCGCAGGTGCAGACTGAGAAAATCAATTTTTTCGCCCACCGCGAGGTTGTCAGTGCTGCCTGTCCAGATTGTCAGCAAGTTAGTACCAAAATTCATTCCCGTTACCAACGTCATCCACACGACTTGCCCTGCTTTGGGTTTCCAGTGCAACTGCATCTTGCGGTTCGGCGCTTCTTTTGTCACCATGAACCATGTTCGCGGCGCACATTTGCCGAATCCTTTCACATATACACCTCCGCGTAGAAATTGATAAGCGTAGTTGTATTCCCTCAAAGGGTATTTGTGGACATAGTCCAAAGACGCACGACGCCATTTGTATTGACCGCAGCTAGAAAACGGCCGTCTGTACTAAAGTCAGCATCCTGTGTTAGGGAATGCAGTAATTCGCCGCTTTCGAGATCCCACCAGTTCGTTTGCGAACTGCCTACGGCAAAAATTTTGCCATCTGGCGACCAGATAGGGCTGTCGATACGGCCGTTGCAAAACTGTGCCTGTTGGGTAAGTTGTCTGGCGTTTTCAGGCGAAATAACCTGAGGTCCGGCAGGCATGGGGGCCGTTGGGCTAAGGGCCAGGGTGGGCACGGCTGTGGGCATGGCGGTTGCTTAATTCAATTGCTTTCGCCTCTGAAAGGCGTGTTCGTAATACGTAGAGGAAGAGATACCGCTACGCGCATCACTTCCCCATTATGTGATGGCAGGTGGAAAGGTGGGCTAACTGCCAGCAAGCTGCCTGCCTGGCTCGCAAACACCAGCCAGCGGAAGGGACCATCTCCTAACATTTCCTCGCCAACATACCACAAGACGCGCTGGTCCGGGTTAAACGCTCCCTGCCAGCCTTCTATATCGTGCCAATCACCAAACGCATCTTTCCACTGAATGCGCGTCCACAGGCCTGGCTGCAGTGGTTCCGCCTCCAGGGCAATAAAAGCGCCAGCCAGCGCAGGATAGAGCAGTTCGACCGTCACCTCACTGTCAGCGACATGTCCCCCTGCATCCCCTGGCGCTATGGGCGATGTCGCAACCATCTGCCCGGAGTCCACATTCCCAGATGGTAATGCTGGTTCTGCATCTACGCCATCCCCATGGCCATCGCTCTGATCAAAGTCCTGCGTGCCACTGAAGTCAGACGCCGCGAACACCTCGATTTCTGTCCAGGCCACCCATGAAGGGCTTTGCGTCGTCAGGATGCGGATGAATTGAAGATCCGGCACCGGTATCTCCGGGGTAAACGCCAGTAAATCGCCTGAAGCGGTATGTCCCCGGAATTCGTATAACAGGGATAGCTCCTCGTCCGGACCGCGTCCCCAAATCTGGTGTACCGTCAACCCGGCCGGATACTGGTCCACTACCAGCCGCATTAGCGCTACGGCCGTTGGTTGGCCCAGGTCCACTTCAATCCATTGGGGAGGATGCGAGCCGGCGCCCCATTTGTGCGGCGTGCCGTCAACGGCATTTTCTGGCGGCGCTTCTGGCAACGAGCGCGATGCGGTAACCGGCTGTCCAAGAGCCAGATTCCTGAATGGTGAGGAAGCGTCGATACCTGGCAATGGATCGGCGTGATCAGCCAGGTAGCGGCCGTCGACTCTTACCGAGAGGCGCGCATTGTACTCCGTCGGCGAAGGGCTCCCGTCCGTTGACCACTCGCAACTGGTGCAGACCTCAACGACCAGGGTGGTGGCATCGGGTGGCAAGGTAATGGTCTGGCTGACGTGGCCATCGTGCCAGAAGCCGCCTGTGTGATTGTTGCCCCACCAGCTTCCGGTGTCCTCGCCCTCCTGGTTAGTGAAGCGGAGACGGCCGTGCTTTTGCCAGGCGGTGTCCTGGGCCATGCCGGCAAAGTCGCAATTTTTGATGGCGGCACAGGGATCGCTGCCGGTCGAGGTTTCCACCTGGACGGCATTGACAAACATCCCGGCATAGCCCTGGTCGTCGCCCTCGGCGATGAGCTCCAGGGCGACGGTTTGCCCGGCGTGTTCGCTGATGTCGAACCGCAACGTGCTGATCCCTGGCGCGGAGTCGTCGTGAGTACCATAGACCTTTATCTCCCGCCAGGCCACCCACGACGGGCTGGCCGTCGTGACGACGCGGATAAGCTGGATATTGGCCAGCGGCGCCTCCGGCTGAAACGCCAATACCTGGCCCGTCTCGGTGCGGCCATCGAACTCGTGCAGCAGGTGAATTTCCTCGCCAGGGCCACCGCCCCATAGCTGGTGCACCGTCACGCCGGCCGGGTATTGCTCCGTCACCAACTGCACCAGCGTTACCGTCGCTGGCTTCTGCAGGTCAATCTCCACCCATTGCGGTGCATTGGCGCCGGCGTTCCAGGCCGACTCCTCACCGTCAACCGCATTTTCCGGCGGTTCTTCGGGCAGGAAGGCGGAGACACGCACCGGTTTTGCAAGGGCCAGGTTTGGCTGCGCCAGGTCTTCCGGCTGGCCCGCCAGGGTTCTCGTTGCTTGGACGGCCGTCCCTGACAGAACCAATAACAAAACCAATATGTAAAGACATTTTTTCATAGCAGCCTCCTGCAAAATTAACGCAAAGTGCAGAGATAAGCGTCTGCATCACTCGGGTCCGCAAGAAAATGATATATCAATAGCAAGCTGTCAGGATGTCAATGGATACTTTTTCTGGTTTGCCCGCCAAAAAAGACAACACCACTCCCAACTAAACCTGTCAAACCGCCGAGGATAAGCCCGATTGGCCCGGCGGCTTCAACACTTTCCCGGCCGTTTAAAACGAATGGTTGGCCGGAGATCAATTCGTACACGGCAGCCAGATTGGCAGTGACAATAAAGCCAATGACGGCGCAAACAACGCCAATAATGATGACGAACAGAATACGAGATACTGTTTTTACTATCTTTATCATGAGCGATTTCATCAGTCAGTCTCCTGGCTCCCCCCACCACACCTCATGGCATTTCAATCACAAACGACAAGCCTTCACTGCGGCCGAACACTTCGGGGAAGAACGCCTGCCGGGCCAGTGACGGCCGTACCTGGTAAACACCCGGAATCGTCGTTTGCAGAAAGTAGGTGTACTGGTACGTGCCCGCCGGCAAAAACTCGCTGTAGAAAACGACCTTTTCGTCGCGGTACTCGATGCGGTTGAAAAACCACCAGCCCCAATAACCTTCACGGTCATCCTCACGGCTGACGCTGCCTTCCAGATTCGAGGCGCTGGTTTCCAGGCCGGGATCAACCGCTTCGGCGCCGGCAGGGATGTAATCTTCGACGATGGCATAGAGCAGATCGTGTTCGGCAATGATGGTCAGTTGGACACGCACCTGCTGCCCGGCCGCCAGGCTGGTGATTGGCTCGCAGGTTTCAGCTTCCGGATCGCAGGCCGCATCAAAGTAGGTTCGCTGCACGGTAATGCCCCGGCTGGCGGCGCTGACCGTTTCCGTATCGACAAGGGCGTCCAGGTAGGCGGTGTAGTACAGGTTGCCCGTCCCGTTGATATGCTGGAAATCCAGGAAGTTCACGTCCTCATGCCGCAGCGCCTCCAGCGGGATGGAGACGTTCACCGTGTCATCCAGGTTGTCCTGATTGAACGCGCCTTCGGCCAGTGGTTCCATATTGGCCTGGAACAGATACTCATAATCGGCGTTGAGTTCGCCGGAAGCGACCATCCAGTCGGCCAGGGCGTGGATGCTCCAGGCGGTTTCAGTGGTGCTGGGCCAATGGCTCGCCGTGCGCGCCACCATCAGCCAGCGCATCACGTTGGGCAGTATCTGGTTGTCGGGATCAACACGAAGCAGGGTAGAGAGGATAACGGCCGTACCGCTAATATCACTGCTCAAATTACTCCAATCCTGTTGGATGTTCTCCCAATGCGCCCCGGCGGCGCTCAGGTTGGCCGTGTCGTTCAGGTCGGCGATGAGGCTTTGCTGCACCGGCGAACCGCTGTTGCCCGTCAGTTCATAGACCATCACCAGGTAGGCTTTGGCGTAGGGGTCGAGCCGGTCGCGGTGTTTGGTGAACAGCGCATGGGCCAGCGCGGTGGTTTGGTGGTTGCCGCGTTCGGCCAGGATGTAGAGGTAAAACGCCTGCTGGCCCATCTCCCATCCTTCATCCAGGCTGCCCGCCGGGATAACCTGTCTTTCCAGGTAATCGGCTGCCCGATCCAGCACAGTGGACTCAGCGAAGAATCCGGCCCGTTCGGCCATGAGCAGGGCAAAGATGACCTGCCCGCTCAGGAAAGCATCGCTCCTGTCGCCGGAGCACCAGCCCCAGCCGCCGTCGTCTATTTGCAGGCCTTCCAGGGCGGCGATGTCCTGGTTGGCGAGCGTGCTCAGGCGATGACGCAGCGCCGGGTCACTGACATTCAATTCATCCAGGGCGTAAACGATGGACGAGGCAGACAGCAGGCGGTCGGCGAAGCCGTAGGCGCAGGCCGGAGAGAAGTCGTAGTCTTCGTTGTAGGCCAGCGCATCCATCAGCGCCGCCGCCAGCGATGCGTTAATGGCCACTTCCACCGTCCCCTGTCGTTCGTCCAGGCCGGGCGGCAGAAGCACCCCTTCAACGCGGCGGCCCGGGCCCGGCAGCATGCCCGACGTGCCCACGATGTCCTCGCCGGTGTAGCGGTAAACGGGAATAAGCTGCTCCGGGCCAATGCCCAGCGTCGGTTTGCTGGCATCGCTGTACTGGTCATTGCCGGCGCGGAAGGTGAGATCGGCCGTTTCCACATCTTCCACCATCACCGGCCAGCGCACCAACTGGCTGCCGGCTGCGGGAATGGTGATCGTCTGTTCGGCGTCGGCTTGCAGGGTGACGCCGGCCGCATCCAGCCGCACCGTCACCGTTTGGGACAAGCCGGTATTGTTGTTGACAATCGCCCCCAGTTCCATCGTGTCGCCCACCACCATAAAACGAGGCGTTACCGGGCGGATAAGCAGCGCTTTGGTCGAGATGACATCGCTGAAGGATTGGCCGACGAGCGTATCGGCGGTGGCGGCTTTGGCGCTCATGCGCCAGGTGGTCAGGTTGTCGGGCAGGTCTACGGACACGGTGGCCGTGCCATTGGCGTCGGTCGTTACCACCGCTTCCCAATAAGCGGTATCGCGGAAGTTTTTACGCGCGTCGTCATCTTCCAGGGCCAGGGATTCCGAGGACCCCACGCCGCCATCACCACCGCCGCCGCCAAAGAACGCCTCCGGGAATTCCAACTCTAGCCCTTCGCCGCTGTAGAACAACCCCGAACCCAGGCGGCTGCGGAACGGCTGGTCGAAGTAGAAGGCGTCCAGGATAGGCGGGGCGTTGTCCGGCTTAAGGGAGAGGACGGCCAGGTCTACCAGGGCCAGGGAAACGTCGGCCTGCACCGGGCGGCCCTGGTAATCACTGACCTGGATGGTGTAGGTTGCCGTTTCGCCGGGCTGGTACACTTCGCGGTCGGCCGTGATAGCCACGTTAAGCGATAGCTGTTCGGGGTTGACTTCCAATTCGGCCATCCCCAGGCGGATGTCGGCAAACGCGGTCTGGCCCAGGGTTCCCTGAACGGCCACCAGACTGACGTAAACGTTGGGCGCATAGTTGGCGCTGATGGGGATTTCGATGGTCTGGCTGCGGTTCTCCAGAGTGACCAGCCGCTCTTCGATGACCATGCCCCGCTCAATGATCAGCCAGGCGTTGACCGGCCCGTCGAAGGGGGACTGCACCAGGATATTGGCCGTATCGCCCACGCTGTAGCTTTCCTTGTCCGCGGCCATTTCCATGCGCCGCTCTCGTTCGGCCGTGCGCCAGCCGCTGTAGTTGGGGTCGGTTACCCAGAGAAAGGCTGTGCTGGTCAGTGTGTTGCCATCGCTGTCGGTGACGGTGGCTTTGGCTACATATTCGCCGCCTTCTTCGGGGGTAAACACGGCCGTTCCTTCCCCATCATCATTCGTCGTAACCTGGACGCGGGCGACTTCGGTGTCTACGGCCGTCCACTCCGTCACATACTGGGCAAACCCGGCGACCCGCTCCGACCGCCATTCGCGGTGGTAGAAGATGACCTCAACCGGCATATCGGGATGGGGCTGCTGATCCCAGCCAACGGTGATCAGGTTGAATTCGGCGGCTGTCCCGGCCGGGTTGAGAGTGTCGGTGGGCGCGATACCTACGTAAGTGTTCGCCCCGTGCTGAACCAGACTGGTGCGGGTTGAGACCCCAAACTCACTCACGTCATACACCGTTGCTTCCAGGTTGATTATCCAGCTTCCGGCCGGCAGATCGTTCAATAAATTGGGCGGCAAAGTGATGGTCAGCCGGCCATCGGCGTCCGTTACGCCTTCGCCGGTGAGGACCTGCTGCGCGCCGCCAGACTCGTCATTGAAACTGTAATAGGGGCCATCCCAGTGCAGGTAATAACGCTCGGCCATCACCGTGTAGTAGACGCGCAGGTCGGTGGCCGGGCCGCCAAAGAAGTAGCCGGCTTCAACAGTCACGTCTACCGCTTCGCCGCGCAGCACGTCCACGGCTGCCGGGGTGGCCGAAACAATGAATTCGGGGGCGCGGTACTCAGCGACGGTGAAAGCGCGTTCCCCCTGGACGCCCGGCTCG
The DNA here is from genome assembly GCA_016710325.1 of Candidatus Leptofilum proximum. Lineage (GTDB taxonomy): Bacteria > Chloroflexota > Anaerolineae > Promineifilales > Promineifilaceae > Leptofilum > Leptofilum proximum. The sequence goes on from JADJXK010000001.1 coordinate 164,361, forward strand.
TCGGTGATCAGGGTGTAGCTGCCTAAGGCCCACTCTTCAGGGATGGTGAACTCGCCGCTAAAATTGCCGTTCTCGTCCACTTCGGGGTTGAGGGGCACTTCCCGGTCTTCGGTTTCGTAGTAGGGGCTGGTGTAAACCACGCGCAGGCTGACCGACTCGTGCTGGCTGATAGCGTAACGGCCGTAATTCTGCTCGCGCAAAATCCCCCGGAAATACACCGTATCGCCGGGCCGGTAAATGGGCCGGTCGGTAATCAGGTAGAAGGCGACCGGTACTTCATCAACAAAACTGAAATCATGCAGGCCGAACTCATAGGGCTGGACGCTCAAGTCCCAATCGCTGGCCCCCACGCCAAAACCGGCGGCGCCAGGAGCATTGCTGACGGCCAGGACGCCGGGCAGATAATTTTCTTCCGGGGTGGTGTAGGGCACTTGCGCCAGGCCGCTGCTGTCCGTCGTCGCCTGGCCTATTTCCTGGCCGCGTTTGTTATAGACGGTGATCTGGCGGCCGCCGGCCGGCGCGCTGGTTTCTAATTCCGTGGCCCAGACGTGGACCATGCCAAACGTCTCCTTCACCACCACGTTGGTGTCGGCAACAATGAGCAGATTGCGGGCGTTTTCCTGGTAGTAGAAATACTCCTGGGGCGTTGGTTCGATGGAATCGGCCGTTACCATATAAACGCCGGTTGGTAAAACACCGCCGTCGGCCAGAGGGACTTCCAGGACGTTTACGTTGTCGCTTTTTTCGACGGGGAAGTTCCAGGTGCGCGTTGGCGCGCCAAGCGAAACTTGCGGATCGCCAACCCGGTAGAGATCGTTCAGGTAGTCGAGCGGCAAACCCAGGTCATATAAGGCCACATCCACCTGGGCCGTGCTGCGATAACCAATTTCCACAGTGGTGGGGTAGCTGGCGGTCAACTGGCTCAGGTAGTAAGGCAGGTTGAGGGAGACAACAGCCGGCACGGCCGAAGTCGTGAATGAGTAAACGTAATCCTCGCCGAGGGTATTGCCATAGATGTCGGCGGCCGTAGCGGGAACCGTCACGGTATAGGTGGTTTGGGGCTGCCAGGGAAAATTTACGTGGACGGAGCTGCTGTAGCTGCCCGTTATCAGGCCATCCTGGTACTCGAAAAAATTAAACCCATATTCCACTTGCTCCGGATCGGGCGCTGGTTCTATTTTGATTTGATCGACGAGGGTCTCCCTATCCATCAGTGAAACAAAGGAGATGCCAGCACCGGATGCAAAAATAAACGGTACTTCCTCCCCAGCTTCGGGATAGATGTTGTCGATGGCTGGGAAGGGGACAGTATGGAAGGCGTTGATGGCTTCATGTTCCGGTGCGGCGCTGCCGCTAGCAGAGCGGGCGGCCGTGCTGACGGTTAGCTCGTAGATCGTATCCAATTCCAATGGCAGCGTTGGGGTGATGAGGGCGGTGCGGTCGTCGTTGCTCCAGGTGAAGGCCAGGTCGGTGTTCGGATTGAGGGTGATGGCGCGTTCGGTTCTGGCCCGATCCATCGGCATGTTGAAGTCAACCACGAAGCCGGTATCAAGCAAGGACATTTCCGGGTTGTCTTCTCTCAAGGTCCAGAGGACTTTCGTCGCGTACACCCCGGCGACGCTGGGGACTACAGTGGTGAAGTTCCAGGTAAAATCCTCTCCCAGAACCGCGCCGGTGATGTCTTCCAGGCCAGCATTGACCGAAGCCCGGTAGGTTGTACCCGCTGCCAGCGGGCCATCCGGCACAAAGCGATAAATGCTGGTGGAAACCCATTCCCCTGCGCCCTCCAGGGGCGGGTCGAAGGTCAGCGGCTGGGGCAGGTCTACCTGTTGGCCGCTAGCTGTGAGGGGCACGATGGGCCGGTTGAACAGGACGGTGATGGCGCTGTCGGTCTGGACGTCGCCGGTATCGGGGGCGGGAATGACCTGGCTGGCGGCAATGTAGCCAACCGTTTCCAGTTCCAGGGTGACGGGGTCTTCGAGAGAACGGCCGTTCATCCCCTTCGCCTCTGTGCCAATCTGCACCCGGTACAACTGCTGGCGTTCCAGTTTCCCCGAAGGCGTAAAGATAATCGTGTCATCGCGGGGCCAGGTGAAACTGCCCCGTACCGCCTGGGCTTCTCCCTGAGCGGCTCCATGAGCTTCGCTGATGACAAATGCCGTTTCAACGGAGGTGCGGTCCATCGGCTGGTCGAAGCGAATGGTGATAGCCCCATCCAGGGCGGCTTCTTCTCCGGGCAGCGGGCTGCTGTAGACGACCTGGGGCGGCCAGTCGAAACCACTCTGCGTTACAGATTCCTCGGCCACCGGTGACGGCGTGACCACGACCGTTGGGGTTTCGGCAGGAACCGTCGTTGTCGCCGGCTCTTCCCTCCGGCAGGCCACCAACACGAAAACTGCAATGATGGTGAACACCATCAAATGGCGCCCCTGCTGCTTTAATAAGTTAATCATTGCACACCTCATCTTGACAATCTAGAGAAACAGCTGGCTTACGGCCGACAAGGCAATGCCGAACAGAATTAGTCCGGCGATAACGGCAATAACAATGGCGACAAGATTGAGCCTGCGGCTGGGTTCGATGCTCTGGCCCCGCAGCATCTGCTTGAGTGACTGTACAGTTTGCCGGATCAGGTCATCTTGTTCCCAGGGCTCAACGCCGACCCATTCCCATCCCTCTGGCCGCACGGGCAGCAGCAGCTTGCGGGCCGGACTCTGGCGCAGGGCCATTACAACTTCCGGTTTCCCGGCCTGGCCGTCCCAGGTCATCGTCCACGGGCCGATAATGACATCAGCCTCACTGAGCAGGGATGTGGGCGCAGCGACATCTCCTGCGTCCATGGCTGTAGCGGCCGCGGTCGTCAGACCAACCGGCTGCCAGGTGAGTTGGGGCAATTCTTGTCGCAGCTGATCAAGGAGAAGGCGCCCTAATCGACCGTTTCCCCCATCCACCACCGCCACACGCCAGTCTGCCACTTCATCTGCTTCTGCAGCCGCTTCCAAACGGCCGTCCCGGCGCAAAATGCTGCCGTGATATAGCCAGACGGCAACAGCGATCAGGGTAAAGGCGATGGCATGGCCCAGTTCAATAAACAGGTTGAGCGTGGTGCGCGCCTCAAGGGCCAGGCTCACCAACTGGTAGACGATATAAACGGCGCTGGTGAGTACCGTCATTGTGGCCACGAACAGGTAGAAGTAAAGGTAAACCTTTCGTATTTGCGAGGAACGCTCAGACCCGCCACTTTCGTCCTCAGCCGCCGCCTTCTGCGCCTGGCGCCAGGGAAGTAACCAGACAGGCAGCCCGACAAGCAGCGCGGCGGTGAAATCGGCTAACTGGTGGCGAAGATCGGCAATGAAGCCTTCTCCGGCCAGGGAGCGAATGAGCACGCTGATAATGCCGCTCAGACCGACCAACAGCGCGGCCAATCCGACCCCGGCAACTAAATAAAGATAGAGACGTCGTACGGCCGCCTGGCGTGGTTGTTCAACAATAACGGCCGTATCTCTATACAAAACAGCAGCATGATAGGCCCACAAAACGGCCGTACCAACAATAACGGCCAGCGAGCGGTGGCTGTCACCTGCCGAAGGCAAGTCGAGCAGCCGATCGAAAATACCGGCTAAAATGCCTGCGGCGTTGGTTACCACCAGCACAACCCCGATGAAGACGGCCAGGTAAAGGTAAAAGTGGCGCAAGGCGGAGGCTTGCTCACGACCGTCCAGCGCAAAAGCAGTTTGTGCCTGACGCCAAAAAACCAACCACAACACAAGGCCGAGGAGAAGCCGGACCAATTCTTTGGGCAGGTGGTTGGGGGCGGGGCTGCTAACGGCCGTATCCACCCCAACTTGAAACAACAGCCAACTCACCAGGGCAATGATGCCTGATATCGTCATTACCAGGCCGATGGCGCTGAAGCCATAGATGTACAGGCGCCGTACCGTCAGCGAAGCTGCTTCTGGCTCACCAATAGTCTGAGCATCGGCAGCCTCCGTTCGCCAGTGGTAAAACCACAACAGGGCCAGAACCATGAGGGTGAGGCCATGATAGACAATGGCGTTGCCCGGTTCCAGAGCAGGAAAGACAAACTGGTTCCTGGTCACACCTAACAAAGGCCGCAACACGGAATCGAGCAGGGAAAAGGCGTTGGTGAGGAATGGGGTTAGAAAGCCGGCCATCATACCATAGAGGTATAGACATCGTAGCTCGGCGCTGCGTTCGCCTCGGTCCCGTACAGCCAGACGTTCTGCCCAAAGCCAGTGCACCAAATAAATGGGCAGGCCAATCACAATGATGGCAATTTGCAACGCGACGGCTCTGGCGTCGAAAGAAACAAAGCCGCTTCCCGGCCCCAAACCGGGTACCAGCAGATTACGCAGCAGCGTAATCACAGCCCAGGCAACAGCCTGCAGACTGATGGCATTTACCAGAAAAATATACCAGCGACGTATGTTGGTCATGGCAACCTCACTCACATCCATCTTCATGCGTCCAGCAGTAGAGCAGGTAGCTTTCCGCCTCGATAATAAGCCATCTATCGCCGCTGCGTTCAAGGGTCATGGTAAACTGGCGCGTGTATTGATTATTGTTAAACAACCCGCTGTTGTAAAAACTGGTCTCCTGCACAACGGCCGTTGCCTGACGACCGTTGATCTGGCCCGATTCCACCAACAAGGTCACGTCCTCATCCAGGCGAAACTCCCAACGGTATTGCGCTATATCATCAGAGAATTCGGCCGCACTGGCCGGGTAGTTCACCAGATCCGGGGAGAGATACCTGTAAGCACGCTCATATTCCCCCTGCCGCAGGGCCAGCAAATAGTTGTGCACAACACCCTCCGGCGTGTCATCGGGCCGGTAGGTCGGTTGCGGCCGTCGCAGGACAACCACAAAGGAGATGATTACCAGGAGCAGCACGCCGGCTACAATTCCTATAAGAAACCTGTCATTGCCTTTCATAATTTTCAACCTCGTTGATACAGATACAGGAAAACGTTTCCAATGGAGAATTACCGCAATTGACACCTCCGCGCAGTAAAATGCAAGCGTACATGCTACTCATCACGAAGAAGCCAGGTGGTGCTGTAGGTTTTGGAGTTTCTTCAGGGGATGCTGTGTCGGGTATGCTGATTGACTCTGTAAGCTGCCGGCACCATCGGCGCGACACTTATTCTAAGCTTATATGATACAGTCCCGGCGCAATCTTGCCTGATGCAAGATTGCCGCTTGGGCTACGCCAACCGTACTGTAAGCCTCAGGAAACCACAATCTCTAGATACGGCTTGGCACCAAACAGCGCGCCATCCGGCGCGGACAGCGGCCAGTGCCGCGTACCCCCATCCCGCCATGACTTGTATACCCCAACGGCCGTCGTAACCATTCCGTAACAAAAATGTTGCTGCAATACTCCTTGTAATACTTAAAGTAGGTGGATCAACTCGGGTTTTAATTTTTGGGTGGCAAATAGGCCAGTATCAACCAATGAAACAGCAGATTACCCAACGATACGCGAGCTAGCTAAACGGCCGTTCCCAATGATTGTCCGCCTTCAGGTTTAGCTCATGGGCCAATTGCGCCTGGTCAACCGCCTCTTCCGCTCGTCCCAGGTTCGTCTGGGCACGGGCAACCGTACTCAAACTATCCGCTTCCAACGCCTGGTGGCCAATCGCCCGGCACACCTCAACCGCTTCCAGACCATGCGCTTCAACATCCGGCCATAACCCTAGCCCTCCTTCAATAAAAGCCAGCGTGTTCAGGCATCGTGCCAGGAGATCAGGTTGATTTAGTTCACGCGCCAGGGTCAGCGCCGGTTTGGCCTGGAGGTAAGCAGCTTCCATGTCAAACGTATAAACAATAGGGCTCAATATGGATTTCAAGGAGCTACGAGAATCTCCACAAGCGAAGGCAAAAAGTGCTTTGCCGCGCTTGCGAGCATTATGGACAAACTCGAAGAATCCCAGGTAAATTGGTAACTTTTCTTGCCAAATGCTGCGATGAGGACGCAGCCATGACCTTAACAACGACCAAAATCCCTCAATAGTGTTGGTATGCACTTCATGAAAACCATCTCCATATTGCGCTGGATGAGACCCAAAATAGGTGGCTTTTCTTTGGCTAAAGTGCCCCGTCCTCGACTTCCCTTGAGCCGATTGCGTCGACCCTTTCGCCCTTTGGCGGCCACCGCTTGCGGATAGCCGTTATGACCGGCAACGACATACACTTCATCAAACTCGACTTCGCCACTCAGGGTGACTTCTTTTTTTTCTCAACAATGCCGGAACGCAATTGCCCGGTCATGTGTTGGACATCATCTTTGTTGACACCTAATTCGGCAGCGATTTGTCTGTTTGATAGATTGAGACCCATCAAATACAGACACAGCATCCACACCTGCAGTGGCTGATGATGCCCAGCGAATATGGTATTGGTCAAATCATCGAGTTGCCGGTCACACGCTTTGCATATGTAGCGTTGCCGGTGCCGCGAACTGTTATGGAATCCGCGTTTCTTGACCCAGAAGTGGTCACAAGGGGCGCAATGCAGCTCATTGTGGGCCATCGCCAGTTTCGCACCATTTCATAGCATTTCACCTCATCGATTAAGTTCAGAATGTTTAGCATAGCAAGACCGTCCTTGGTTTTCGTCTATGCTAAATGCTATTTTGTTTTTTCCAACTTGGCTCTGATCCTTGGAATCCATCAAGAGCCTTATCTATAACATAGCATTGGGTAGGAAAGTACAATCGCCACATTGTCGCTTGCCTAAAGTCATGTCAGGAACTAAAGTAAACGAAGTGGCTTCTCCACATATTCCGGATTTGGACGATGCTCTCCGCTAGCATACCACTTATTTCGGGACTTCTTAATCCCCATTGCAGATGACCACAACAAATATGACCTTCTTCACTTCCTGTCTGCCCCGATTTGTGAGATGGTTTAATGTGCGAATTCGAAAGAGTTTGTACCTGAGCCGCATGGAGATCATTTTTAACGGAATTTGTTGGTTTGTATTGAAGGCAGATGATAGCAATATATTTATTGTATGGATTGGCGTTTTTCAGCCTGGGTCTAGCGGCTAGCCTTCAGCTTCGCCATGATGATGAGTTACTGCTGCGCAAGCAGCTGCCCTGGCTGGCGGCCTTTGGCTTTGCCTACGCCGCCAGTGCCTGGCTAGATCTGTTTCAAACTTATGGCGCCAATCCGGCCAGCAGTGACATCATAAACGTCGCCCGAATGATCCTGCAGCCGCTCAGTGGTTTGTTGCTGCTGGTATTTGGCTGGGGTGTGCTCACCAAGCTCTCGCCGCTGCCCAAGTGGACCTATCTGCTGCCCGGCTTACTGATTCCCCCCACAGCCTTTGTCATTACCTATGCCGCCACGACGTTTGTGACGCCTTCCCCCATAGAGATTCCCATCGACATCTGGTCTCGCTATTTGTTGTATCTACCGGGCAGCTTCATGGCTGGCGTTGGCTTTTTGCGGCAGTGGTGGCAGCAGAAAGGCCTGGGTTACTCAGACGTGGCTGGCTTAATGCTGGCTACGGGCGTGGCATTTTTGTTTGAAGCGTTCGTGGTAGGGTTGGTGGTCCCTGCTGCACCTCATGGCCCGGCCTCTTACTACAATTACAACCGCACGGTCTACAATGCGTTCACGGGGGAGCAAATAGAAACGGAAGAACCGTTTGGGTTGATCAATTGGCTAGACTACGACCGGGTTTTAGAAACTACGGGCCTGCCAATCCAATTCTGGCGTATGCTGTCGGCCCTGGCGGTGACGACGTTTGTGGTGAAGGGTCTGGCCGTATTCGACACAATTCGTGACCGGCAGATGCGCGCTCTGCAGCAGGAGCGAGACCGGGCTCAGCAGATGGCTTTTGAAGCGCAGATTACCGCCCGGCAAACGGCCGAAAACTGGACCGAAGCGCTTATCAACATTAGCCGCCACATTGCCGAGCTCAACGATGTAGATGATATTTTGCTCTACATTGTCGATAACGGCCGGAAACTGCTGCACTCCAACTTCATGGGTCTGGCCGTGCTTAACGGGGATGCGCTGGATCTGGAGCTGAAGTGTTATGCTAATAACGATCGCGCCCGCATGATTGATGTGCCGCTCAAGATAAAAAATCCCCTCATCCTGGAAACGCTGTTTCTCTCCAAGTCGTGCTGCTTTCCTCAAGAAGATCCACCCGGCAGCTTTGAAGATCTGTGCTTTTTTGTTGATAAGCCGGCACAAACGGCCGCAGCCGTTCACCTGGACCTGGATGAACATCCCATCGGCGTATTGTGGATCGCCCGGCACGAGGGCGGCCCTTATTCTGAGACTGACCTGATCTGGCTGGAGTGTTTGGCCGATCAGGTGGTTATTGCTATTCAGCATGGTCTGATGACATCACAGCTGCAGTCGTTTTCCGTTATTGAGGAACGTGGACGCATTGCCAGAGAAATGCATGATGGTCTTGCCCAAGTATTGGGCTACCTGAATTTACAGGTGCAAACGCTGGACACCTTGCTCAAGCGAGGTAAGCAGGAAGCCCTGCAGGCGGAATTGGACCAGATGCGCCAGGCTATCCAGACGGCCCACGCCGACGTACGGGAAAACATCCTCAGTTTGCGCACCACTCTGGCCAACGAAAAGGGGCTGATTTCGGCAATTGATGAATATTTAAACGAATTTGGCATTCAAACGCGCATCGAAACCCAATTCCAAAACGAGGTGGTTGGTCCGCTGAACCTGGCATCACTGGCAGAGGTGCAGCTGGTGTGCATCTTGCAAGAGGCGCTGACCAATGTGCGCAAGCATGCGCAGGCCAGCTGTGTACAGGTACACATTGCCCAAAAGCTGGGTTTGAATCAGTGTGAGTATCTGTTGATGGACGTTACGGACAACGGCGTCGGGTTTGTGGAAAAGAACGGCAATCGCAGCTTTGGTCTACAAACGATGCACGAGCGGGCGCTGGCGGTTGGTGGCGAACTGGTTGTGCAATCCGTTCCTGGCCACGGTACGTCGCTTATCTGCCGTTTGCCCTGTTTGTCGGAAGAGGGGTTGAGGAAACAGAACCTGGTTTTCCAGTAAAGAATCATAAGTAGAAAGGTTATGAACGTACGGGAATGGGCTTTACCTGTCTATACCATTTTGATGCAGCTGGCGCTGGGTACCCTGTTGAGCCTATGGCTGACTCGGGTCTTTGCTACGCGGCGGTACGGCCGTTCCACCATCGAACACATTACTAGAATTCCTGTATCAGCCGTATTGCTCACCATTATTGTGGCCATCATTGGTTCACACTTTCACCTGAGCAGGCCCATGCTTTCCATGCTGGCTGCCCTGAATGTGCACTCGTCCTGGCTTAGTCGAGAAATCTTCTTCACCATTTCGTTCCTTTTGGTAACGGCCGGCCTGACCTACTTGCAGTGGCTGGTGCCGGGGTTTGACCGGCTGAAAACGATGCTGGGTTGGGTCAGTATTGTCTTTGGCATCCTGAGCGTTTACTGCATGTCAAAAATCTACCTTCTGCCTACCCACTCTTCATGGAACTCACCAGTGACGGTCATCTCGTTTTTCCTCACGGCGCTGCTGCTGGGGATAACGACCGTTGCCGTTCTGCTGGTAATGGATCTGAAAATCTCTGAAGTAGCCGATGACACAGAAACGAGCGTGCGCCGACAGCTCATCCAGCACACATTTGTTAGGCTAGCATGGGTAGCCTGGATAACGGCCGTAACCCAACTGCTGCTTAATTTGTATGTTATCGTCCAGCTAAACCAGGGTGATATTTCGGCCCAAACAAGCCTCATGCTCATGCTGGGACTGTACCAGCCTCTGCTTAGTATGCGCTATATCACCCTCTTCACCGGCGTTGGCTGGTTTAGCCTGGCCGCGTTTGTCTTACTCCGCCAAAGAAAAGTAAATTACGAAATTTCCACTCCGGTTTACCTGGCCTGCTTGTTGGTGCTTATTGCTGAAATCTTGGGACGTTTCCTGTTTTATGCTACACACGTCCGGGCAGGCATCTAAATTTGTGGTTTTCGCGGAGAAGCGCCTTCTCCGTAAAGGAAAAATCCATGACTATCAAGATTGTTGTTGCTGATGATCACAAACTATTTCGCCAGGGGCTGATTGGCCTGATGCGAGCTCATGACGACATAGTTGAGGTCATTGGCGAAGCCTCCACTGGTCAAGAAGCCATCCGGCTTGCTCACCAACTGCGGCCAGACGTCATCCTGATGGACATTCAAATGCCCGATGGCAATGGGCTGAAAGCGCTGCGCGAAATTCGCCAGCAAGTGCCTGAAGTTGCTGTTGTTATGCTAACTGCTTCGGAGCTGGATGAGCACCTGTATGAAGCCATCCGTCTTGGCGCGGCTGGTTACCTTCTCAAAGACCTGGATGCTACTGAACTCTTTGATCTACTCGGCGGTGTCACGCGTCAAGAAGTAGCTATGACCCGCGCCATGGCCAGCCGTTTGCTCAAGATCATGGCCAATGGCGGTGGCTACGAAACGGGCAGCCCCACCGAACTAACGGAACGGGAAACTGAAGTGCTGCAGCTTCTGGCGCAGGGGGCGAGCAATCCTCAAATCGCCGAAGAGTTGGTTATCACTGTCAACACAGTTAAATCCCATATCAGCCACATTTTGGCCAAACTGCAGCTGGAAAATCGTACCCAGGCCGCCGCATATGCCGTGCAAAAAGGCATGGTCTCCACTGAATGATGCCCATCCATTGCCGGGATCACCCAAGCGGGTGATCCCACACTCCTCCACCGCAGGATGTGGGGCGAGGGGATTTTCTGTATCCTGAACATTACTTGAAATCTACCTAAATCCGGCATGGCTCTAGGGTAGCCATTTCAGGAAGCAGAAGAATTAGTCAACTTCATTAATAGTATTACGGAGGAGCATCACATGAGTGAAAACAATTTCCTCAACAAAGCCCTCGATAACACGGTTTTAAACCGGCGCAGTTTCCTCAAGTGGAGCGGTGCGCTGGGTGGAACGGCCGTGTTGGCTGGAGGGCTAAAAATCGGGCTGCAACCCATAGCCACAGCCCTTTCTACACCAGCGGCAAGCAGGGAAGAGGGCGAATGGATATCCGCCGCTTGCTGGCATAATTGCGGCGGCCGCTGCCCCAACTATGTTTTAGTCCGTGACGGGGTGGTAGTCCGCCAAAAAACCGACGATCGCGAAGGGGATACTCCTGATTTTCCTCAGCAGCGTGGTTGCGCGCGCGGCCGTTCGCAGCGGCATCAGGTTTATGGCGCCGACCGCCTCAAATTCCCCATGAAGCGCAAAAATTGGGAACCCGGCGGCGGCAAAAAAGAACTTCGCGGCCGTGATGAATGGGTGCGCATTTCCTGGGACGAGGCGCTCGATCTGGTTGCCGGTGAAATCAAGCGTATCAAAGAGCAGTACGGTAACCGCTCCATCTTCTCTCCCGGTGGCTCCGAAATTCAGCGCGCTCTGACACTGTACGGCGGTTTTGTCCCCAGCTACGGCACTACCTCCGGCGGTACGCTGCATGCGTCCAAAAACGCCGTACTGGGCTACGGTGCCTACACCAACGTCATGATCAGCGACCGCATGGAACACCGGAAGGTCGATCTGTTCGTTCACTGGGGTGCTAACGGCGTTTCCAGCAGCGGTGGCAGCGCGGTCTACCATTACCTGCAAAACAAAAAGGGCGGCGCCAAAACCATCATCATCGACCCCTTCTATAACGAAACAACCCAGCTGCTAGCCGATGAATGGATTCCCATTCGTCCCACCACCGACCATGCTATGGTTCTGGGCATGGCCTACACCCTCATCACCGAGGACGATCCGATCACCAACCCGCTGATCGATTGGGACTTTCTCAATCGCTGCACGGTGGGTTTTGATGCTGATCACATGCCGGATGGTGTATCACCCGAAGAAAACTTCCGCGATTACGTTCTGGGCACTTATGATGGTGTTCCCAAAACTCCCCAGTGGGCCTCGCCCATTTGCGGCGTGCCGGCCGAACGAATTCGCTCGCTAGCCCTGGAAATCGCCCGCACCAAGAACGTCGGACTTTGTATGTCCAGTGCCACCTGTCGCGTGCAAAACGCCGACTCCTGGCCGCAGATGTTTTTCACCTTTGGCGCTATGACGGGGCATATCGGCCGTTCTGGCAGCTTCACCGGCGATAGTTATTATCACGGTAACTGGGGCGGTATGCGCACCAATCCCTCCATTGTGAAGGGTGGCAGCGCTGGTGTACCCGGTGTTGGTTTGAACCCCATCGAGGAAGAAGAAGCCGACGTATGGACCGTGCTGCCCAAGATTCCCGGAACCCGGCTGAATGACACACAAATGTGGGATGCTATCGTCTCCGGAAAGTATGTCGCAGCCAAAGACGACGTACGCGATATTGACATCCGTCTTATTTACCACGGCGGCGGGGCCAACCTGCAAACTCGTGACGGGATGAACAAAGGCATCGAAGCCCATCGTAAGGTCGATTTTGTCGTAAGCCATGCCCAGATCTTAACCACCAATGCCCGATATTCAGATATTGTGCTGCCTGTGACGACCCCCTGGGAACAGGAAGGATACGTCATCAGCGCCAACCGCGAGATCGGCTTTATCTGGTCGAGCCAGGTTTCAGCTCCGCTCTATGAAGCGCAACCCGACATTTGGATTGCGGCCGAAATTGGCAAGCGCCTGGGGCTGGATCCTGAAGTGATCAATCCAGTACCACTCAAGCAGCAAATCTTTAACCAGATCGCGGGTGCCCAAATTATGAAGGATGATGTACCCAACTCCGGTGGCGAGTACGAACCGTTGGTCACCATCACAGCCAGGGATATCGCCCGGTTGGGTGTAGAAGGAGCACCGCAGCAGGGCAAGATCACCTGGCAAGAGCTCAAGAAAAAAGGCTTCTACCAGGTACCGCGTGAGCCGGGAGACAACTATGAGGTCATTGCCTTCAAGGCGTTCCGCGATGATCCTGAAACCAACGCGTTGAAAACTGCTACCGGCAAAATTCAAATCCACAGTCAGCAGCTGGCAGATGTCATTGAATCCCGTGGCTGGACTACCATTAAGCCATACCCCGCCTACAACCCGGCACAAGAAGGCTATGAAGCTACCTTTGCCGATTGGGAGAAGCACGAAAAAGGGGACTACCCGCTGCAGCTCTACACCATTCACTATCTGCGCCGCTCGCACAGCGTTTTTGACAACATTCCGCAGCTGCGCCGGGCCTTCCCGCAAGAGTTCTTCATGAACCCCCTCGACGCCGCGGAACGAGGCATTGAACATGGTGACATTGTGCTGATTACCAGTAGACACGGGCAGGTTCTTCGCCCTGTGTGTGTCACCCCAAGAATGTCGCCTGGAGTCGTAACCTTACCACATGGCTCCTGGGTTGAGATGGATGAAGAAAGCGGCATTGATAAAGCTGGTGCCGACAACATCCTCAACGGTGGCGTTTCCACGGGCCAGGGCGTATCCGGCTGGAACAGCTGTAACGTTCAGGTAGAGAAGTATACCGGCCCCATTGAGCTAAAGCCCGACTACCAGTGGGTACAAAGAATTCCGTTAAAGGAGGCGAACAATGGCTAACCAACTGGCCTTCTATCTGGATACTAGCGTCTGCGCCAAGTGCAAAGCCTGTCAGATTGCCTGCCAGGATAAGAACAACCTGCCGGCACATATGCGTTGGCGTCGTGTCTTGCCCTATGAAGGTGGAACCTGGATTCCTGATCCCAGTGACAGCAATTTGCTGCGGCCAAGTGGGATCTTCTCTTACTCTGTTTCTATTTCTTGTATGCACTGCCAGAATCCTATCTGTGCTGAGGTTTGCCCGGCTGGGGCCATCATCAAGCGGGATGACGGTGTGGTCTACATCGATCAGGACCGGTGCATTGGGTGTCGTTACTGTGAATGGGCCTGCCCCTATGGTGCTGTCCACTTTGATGAGGAAGCGGGCACAATGAGCAAATGTGACTTCTGTCGCGACTTGCTCGCCAAGGGTGAAAATCCTGCCTGCGTAGACGCCTGCGTGATGCGCGCCCTGAAGTTTGGTGACCTGGAAGAGCTGCGAGCCGAGTTCGGTGACCTGGCCGAGATTGCCCCGCTGCCTTCAGCAGACCTGACCCATCCATCAATTGTTCTCAAGCCGCATCGAAATGCACAGCCCAGCGGTGAGGGACGCGGCAAAATCAATCAGTTGCCAGAGGAGATGTAACGATGAATACAAAAGAATGGGCTTTAATCATCTTTACGGTTTTGGCTCAGATGTCTGTGGGGTCGTTTGTCGTGTTGGGGTTCATCCACTTTTTCACGAGACGGTCTGCAGGCACTGAAGCCGCCGACCGCATGAGTGATCGGGCTTTGCTGGCCATCGGACCTGTCCTGATTCTGGCAATGATCGCTTCGCTGTTCCATCTCGGTAACCCGCTGTTTGCACCACGGGCCATTACCAACCTAGCGAACTCATGGCTGAGCCGTGAAATCCTTTTTGGGGTGCTGTTTGCCGTAACCGGTGGTGTCTTTGCCATCATGCAGTGGCGCAAAATCAGCTCCTTCGCGGTGCGCAACGTTATTGCCCTGGTGGCTGCCGCGATTGGATTGGCCCTGGTTGGGTCGATGGCCATGGTTTACATGCTGCGTTCACAGCCCGCCTGGAACAGCCTGGCAACGCCGATTTCCTTCTTTGTCACCACTTTCTTGCTTGGTTTGTTTGCCGTAGCGGCCGCATTCATGGCCAACTACGGGTACTTAAAAAACAAGGACGCTGACTGCGCTGAGGAGAACTGTGTCCTGGTCCGCCGGGCGCTGTGCTGGATTACCTCTACATCTCTTGTTTTACTGGGCGTTACCTTATTGGTGATTCCGCTGTACATCACCAGCTTAGGCGCCGGAACCGGTGCTTCTTTGGAAAGTGTACGGCTGTTGTCGGGTGAGCATATCTGGCTGTTTGGCCTGCGCATTGCCCTGGTTTTCTTAGGAGCAGGCGTGCTTGGTTTCTACCTGTATCAGAATGCGGCTACCCCGGGCCATGAGAAGCTGATGCGGGCGCTGGCCTACTCGGCTTTTGCTCTCGTTTTTGTGGCGGAAGTGGTCGGCCGTTTCCTATTCTACGCCAGCCACGTGCGCATTGGTGTGTGACGGTGGCTGATAGCGGCTGGTGAAGTTTAACGGCCGTTTCCCATCAACAAACGTCACCTGATAAATTACTGTAAAAGGATGCTCTGGGGGAATTCAACTATTTCTTCAGAGCATCTTTATTGAAGCAAACATCGGCAATTAGTAGACATTGTTAAGTTCTACTAGAAAAGCAGCACGTTACATTTGTCATCAAATTAACGTCCTCTCTACGCTACTATCTGCTTACTATTCAGCCTACACTACCAACAGTGACAGAGTGATGTAACTACCCTCTGAATGGAGGTTTATCTTGAGTCTAATAACTGAACAAATGACAACAGAAGCCTGGGCCGAACAGCTTCTAGGACAATACTTACTCTTTGGCCTGCTTGGCAAACTCCTCTACAGTCACCCTGATTCTGCCTTGCTAAAGCCCGTCATCGAAGGGGATTTGTTTGGCGAGGCACCATTTGCCAGTGACAGCCCGGAAGTAGTCGAAGGATTGAGCCTGCTGCAGCAGTGGCGCGAGCAGTACCAACAGCCGACCTTACACAAGGAAGTGCTCACCGAGGTACAGGTGGACTACATGCGCCTTTTTGCCATCACCGAGCGCCTGCCCCTGGCTCCCTGGGAATCGTTTTACGGCAACGATGAGCGGCTGCTCTTTCAGGAGTGCATGCTGGACGTACGCAACTGGTACGCGCGGTTTGGCCTGGAACTAATCAATGTGCACCGGGAGCCCGACGATCACATCGGGCTGGAGCTTTTGTTTGTAGCGCATCTGGCCCAATTAGGGTTGAAAGCCGTAGAAGATAACAATGCGTTTAACCTGGAGCAGGTGTTGGCGGCGCAGCGCGGTTTCTTAACCAACCATCTGCTAACGTGGGCCCCACAATGGTGTGACCAGATGGTGCACCATGCCCGCACCGATTACTACCGTGGGCTTGCCCTGGTGGCACGCGGAGCGCTGTTGGCCCTGAGCCGGCTCCTCCAGCTGGAAACGGCCGCAGCGGAGGCGGTTCGCTCGTGAACCTGTTGTCTCTTGCGGAGCGCTGGGGAGATGCCCTAACCAGCGTATCATTGGGTTTTGCTATGGAGCGCTGCCTGCATACGGCCGATAAATTCTCCACCTGTACTTCCTGCTACGATGTCTGCCCCATCCATGCTATCCAACCGGGAGGACCACCCACACTAATGGTGGAAAGCTGCCAGCAGTGCCGTGCCTGTGTGCCGGTTTGCCCGACGGGCGCCTTTGCGGCCGTCGACGAAGCGCAAAACCTGCTCAGCTGCACACAGCGCGCCTCGGCACAAAGCTGCGAGCTGGTTTGTGGACTGAATCCCAACGTAGCGTTGGGTGATGCTTCGGTAGATACGGCCGTTCGCGTGCGTGGCTGCCTGGCCGGGTTGGGTATGGGTGTTTACCTCGGACTGGCCAGCCAGGGAGTAGAAAAAGTTGTTGTGCGGCTAGATGCCTGCGCCGATTGTCCCTGGCAGGCGCTGCAGCCCCGGGTAGTCGCTCAGGTGGAGCAGGCCCAGGCTTTGTTGGGGCTTTGGGGCAGGGCAGACATGTTCAGTAGCCTGGAAACTGAGCAAGGGGATTGGCGGAAACGGCCGTATTGTAACGTCGGTGCGCCCCCCGTATCCCGGCGTGACTTATTCCGCTGGCGCGACGACGAAAAAAAATCGGCGGGCGAACCGGAAGCCAACACACAAACCAGCCAGTATCACGAACGGCTGCGCTTTTTGCGCGCCATCAAGCAGCTACAGCCATGCCAGGAGTCGGGCGACAACATCTCTCTGGCCGGGTTGAATTTTGCCCTCGTCGTCGTAAGCAACACCTGTACCGCCTGCGGCGCCTGCGCGCGGGCTTGCCCCACCGGCGCGCTCCATCTAGAAACGGCCGACTCCTGCTTCCAGCTGGTCTTTGCCCCACAAATCTGCATTGCCTGTGGTATGTGCGCCCATGTGTGCGCACCTGGGGCCCTCAGCCTGACGCCGGATCCTGCCTTTGCGCAGGTGTTTGGTACGGCGGCGGAGCAAGTAGTCCAGCAAGGTAGCCTGGTGACGTGTAGCAACTGCCGCACGCCGTTTGCTGCCGGCAGCGAAGCCAAACTTTGCCCGGTCTGCGAATTTCGGCGCCAGCATCCTTTTGGTTCCATCTTGCCGCCAGAATTGGCGGCCAGCCGACTTAAAAGGAAGGTAATTCCGTCTGGAGGAACCAACCGTGATCATTGACATCACCAATGTAACACATAAACGAATAAAGAATCCGCGCCTGGCCGCTTACGCCGCCATCTACCTGGGCATTTTCGACGACTTTATGTATCAGGTGGCCGCGTCCGGCATTGAGGTAGACACCCACGATTACAGTGAGGCAACGGCCGTGCGCATCGTTGAGCTCCAGCAAAAAGGCGCCGTTCTGCGCAACGGCGACCGCAGCATCTACATCAATGCTATTTCACCCGCCTGTGTCGCCTGCCAGACAGGTGTGGGCAGCGCCACCTTTTTCACCTCACTGCAGTGCCATCGGGATTGTTACTACTGCTTTAATCCGAACCAGGTGGAGTACGACTATTTCCAGCAGCACAAGCGCAATCCCGCACAGGAACTGCTGCATGCCCACGCTGCGGGCCAGAAAGCAAATTTCCTGGCACTGACCGGTGGCGAACCGCTTTTGCACAAAGCTGAAGCAGCCTCCTTCTTTCAGACAGCCACCGCTGCTTTTCCCGAGGCTCACACCCGCCTGTACACCACTGGCGATCATGCCAACGAGGCCACCCTGCAGCAGCTGCAGGCCGCCGGTCTGGAAGAAATTCGCCTGAGCATTCGTATGCATGACCTGGCCAAAGGCCACCGGCTCACCTTCGATCGGCTGGCGCTGGCCAGACAGTACATTCCCACCGTCATGGTGGAAATGCCCATTTTGCCGGGCACGCTGGAAGAGATGAAAGCAGTGCTGCTGGCGCTGGAAGAGCTGCAAATTCACAGCATCAATTTGCTGGAGTTCTGCTACCCATTCACCAACGCGCCTACTTTTAACGAGCGCGGCTTTAAGGTGAAAAAACGGCCGTTCCACGTTCTCTACAACTATTGGTATGCTGGCGGTGTGCCTATTTCCGAAAGTGAACTGGTTTGCCTGGATTTGATGGCCTTCGCCCTGGAACAGCAGTTGACCATTGGTGTGCATTACTGCTCGTTGGAAAATAAGCTCACCGGGCAAAATTACCAGCAGAATTACGGCCGTACCCTGCCCAAAACCCACTATTTCTCGGAGAAAGATTACCTGCTGAAGAGCGCCAAAGTCTTTGGCCACGATATTGCCAAAGTGCTCAGCGTCTTCAATCGGAGGGGCTACCGTGGCTATGAGCGCAACCGGGAACACCGCTATCTGGAGTTCCATGTGGATCAGATCCCTCGCCTGGCCGAACTAGACATTGAAATCGGGCTTTCGACCAGCACACTGGAAATGCGTGAGAACGAATGGGTCGTGCGGGAATTAAAAGTTGACCTGACCCGGCCGAATCTGTTCGATTTTGAGAATGATGTGTAAAGGATACATGCCATGATTGCCACACATGCAACTGTGCCATCGTTGTATAACCAGGATAGTTTACAGCCCCTGTTAACCGCTTCGGCCGAGCGGCACCGCCATTTATGTCCACGTCAGGTTCTGGGCATTCGTCTGGGCTTATACGGTTTGCGCCTGCTTGGCTTGCTGGATGAAACAACGGGGTGTTTTGAGAACCGCCACAAGCGCCTGCTCACCATTATAGAAACGGATGGCTGCGGTGCTGATGGGGTGGCCGTGGCCACCAACTGTCATGTTGGTCGCCGCACGCTGCGCGTGGTGGACTATGGCAAAATGGCCGCCACGCTGGTCGACACCAAATCAGACAAAGCCATTCGCATCGCGCCTGCAAGCCATTCGCGTGAATTGGCGCCACACTTTGCCCCCGAAGCTCGCAGCCGTTGGCACGCCTACCTGGAAGCGTACCAGGTAATGCCCGACGAGCTGCTGTTCACCTGGCAGCCGGTGCAGCTCTGCCCCTCAGCCAGTGAGCTGATCAGCCGCCCGGGGGTACGGGCGGCCTGCGCCAAATGTGGTGAAGAGATCATCAACGAACGGGAGGTGATGGTAGACGGCCGTATCCTATGCCGCGCCTGTGCGGGCGACAGTTACTACTTCCCTTCAGCGCAACACACAGCGATAGCGGTTCCCCAGCCAGATTTTGGCTGGCTGGTATTTGAGATGCAAGGAGAAATAAACATTGGCTAGTTTAGGTACACCTGAGCTCTTGATCGTGCTGGCCGTCGTCCTGATTATTTTTGGCGTTGGCCGCATTGGCAAACTTGGCAGTGAATTGGGCAAAGGCATTCAAGCTTTTCGCTCGGGTCTGCGCCAAGGGCAGACGGAGGAAACGAAACAAGAAAATTAAATGAGGCCTGGTCATAAATCAGGCGGCCCGCAAGAGCGGCTTGATACCACAACCTAACGTTTTCAAAGAACGGGCCAGTGTGCGCGGTGTCCAGCGGGCGCTTGAGGCTCATCGCCATGCCCTGGCTCTCTGGCTGCTAGAGTTGGCTTCTCGTCTCCCGGCATTTCGTACCTCAGTCGAGCCAGGTCAGCCCGATGACGTTCTAGAACTGGATGAACTCTGGTCCTTTGTCGGCGAACACGTCAAATCGTCGCCTTCGTCATTGGTAACCGCAGTGCCAAGACGTGCCGGAAGCTGTGGCAACGGATTCCCATAGCGTACCATCACTGCTGTACATTCAGCGACCTGTGGCATGCCAACCAGCAGGTCATTACCACCGGCAAACACGCCTCAGTTGGTAAAGAGAGTGGCGAAACGGCTCATGTGGAGCGATGGAACAACACCTTGCGCCAACGAATCGGCCGCCATGTTCGCAAATCGTTTGGCAAAGACGCACCTTTGGCGGCAAATTCTCCAGCAGCTCCCAACGTCCACCCTTGTTTACGTCACCCACCGTCGGCGCTGGCGTGGCGGAACAAAGCGCTCCCTCAACATCGTTCACCTTATGACTGACAATGAACCATGCCGAAAAATTGAAGTAGAAAAGCAATCTCAATAACAAACAAAACAGCTTTCCGACCGTGCGGTGCGGCAGGCGCATGTAGCAGCCTAAACGGCCAAATTTGCCCTCAACAAATCACCTTAATATCTCAAGGTGGTGACCAATCCTATACCATGGTGTCCTTTGACAACCATACATGTTCCAGGAAATCGGACTCCCGGATGGCTTAAAATAAGTGCGTGAACCATGTTGGCAGGTCTGAAATTGGTTTCATACAAACGAAGTCAAGTCATGATATTGTCCAGTTGCACGGCCGTTTCCGAGTTTTTCAGCAGTGCCGCCATCGGATTTGAGTCAAAGGTTTTCTGGCAACCCGCACAGCAAAAGTAATACGGTTCGCCGTCGTGCTCAGACATGAACTTCGCCGTAGCTATCTCCACTTCCATCTGGCAAATAGGATCAACGGCCGTTCCTGAGGGCACCGCCTGCTGCAAATACTGTTCTGGATTGGCGGCAAACTTCGCCTGGCAGCCAGCACAGCAAAAGTAGTAAGTTGTGCCTTCGTAGGTATGTGTGTGCGCCGCACCTTCGATCGTAACTGCCATGCCACACACCTGATCAATTGCCTCCGCTACCTTCGCTTCGCGGCGTACAAAAAAGGCACCAATGTCGATCTCGGGGTCGCTGCGCCGCTGTTGCACAATCTGGGCCATGATGCTCAGGGCAATCTCATCCCCACGCACCGCCTGGATGTCTAGGCCGGCGGGGCATACCAACCGCCCGATCTCGTGCTCACTCAACCCGTGCATTTGCAAATATTCCTCTACTGCCTGCTTGCGCTTTTTGCTAGCCACCAACCCCACATAAGCTACCGGCGCCTGCAGCGCGTGCGTCAAGGCCAGCTCGTCATAATTGCCATGTGTGGCCACGACTACAAATGTGCGCGGCGTCAGCAGCGCGGGCATCTCGTCCAGTTCTGTAATTAGGCGGTCGGCCGTTTCCATACCTTCACCGGCTGTGTCCGGGTCTATAACGGTGATACGGTAATTCATCGCCGTGCCCAGCTGTACCAGGGCACGGGCCACCGGTAAACTGCCCACTACAAGTAGATGGGGTAACGGCCGCTGCGGTTCAATGTAAATCTCTAAAGTGCCGCCGCTAAAACAGGTCAGGGGCAAATCCACCACACCAGGTCGGGCCGGGTCCTGGTCCGGATCCACCGACAGGCGAATCAGGCGCGGCTGCCCGTCGGCGATGGCTTTGAGCGACTCATTGATCACTGTTGGCTGAGCGCAGCTGCCGCCAATCCAGCCATGCATCACGGAATCGGCGGTAATAATCGCCTTATCCCCTGGCTTGGCCGAGGTTGGCTTTTCGGCGCGCACGACAACGGCCGTTGCAAATAGCTCCCCCGCCTGCGTTAGTTCATTTGCTTTTCTAAAAAATTCATCAAACATACGCCACCTCTACCTACGTTAGGCGATGGCGTAGGGGCAAGGCGCGCCTTGCCCCTACATCATTATCAACTAATCAGACACACCCGCGTCGCGCAGCGCCCGCCACACTTTCGGCGGCGTAATCGGGATGTCAATGTGGCGCACGCCCAGATGCCACAGGGCATCAACCACGGCGTTGGCAATGGCTGGCGGCGCGCCCACCGTCGGCGACTCACCCACACCTTTGGCGCCAATGGGATGGTGCGGCGAAGGTGTGATGGTGTGGCCGGTTTCCCATTTGGGTGATTCCATGGCCGTTGGCACCAAGTAATCGGCCAGCGTACCGGTCAGGCACGTGCCGTTCTCGTCATACACGATCTCCTCGTATAATGCCGGGGCCAGCCCCATCGTCAAGCCGCCATGAATCTGTCCTTCCACCACCAACGGGTTGATGATGTTGCCACAGTCATCGATGGCCACAAAGCGGCGAACTTGTACTTCGCCCGTGCCCTTATCGATGTCTACCACGGCGATATAGCTGCCAAAGGGGAACGTCAGATTGGGCGGGTCGTAATAATCTGTAGCCTCCAGGCCGGCTTCCATGCCCTGCGGATGGTTGGTGTAGGCGGCAAAGGCGATGTCCTGAATCGTCTTGGCTTGCTCCGGTGAGCCCTTCACCTGCCACTGGTTAACGTTCCACTCCAAATCATCTTCACCCACTTCCAGCAAATGCGCGGCAATCTTGCGCGCCTTGGCCTTTATTTTTCGCGCAGCCATCGCCGCTGCGGCCCCGGCCGTTGGCGTCGAGCGGCTGGCATAGGTTCCCAGGCCGTAGGGCGCCGTGTCCGTGTCGCCTTCCTCCACCTCGATGTCGTTGGCCGGTAAGCCCAGCTCCTCGGCGATGATCTGGGCGTAAGTTGTTTCGTGCCCCTGTCCCTGGCTCTTGGTGCCAAAGCGGGCAATCGCCTTGCCCGTGGGATGGATACGGATTTCAGCCGAATCAAACATCTTAATGCCTAAAATGTCGTAATCGCGGGATGGGCCGGCCCCCACGACCTCGGTGAAGCTGGAGATGCCAATGCCCATCAGCTCGCCTCGCGCGCGCTTTTCCGCCTGCTCCTGGCGCAAGCCTTCATAGTCGATGATCTCCATCGCTTTCTTGAGCGCGGCATGGTAATTACCGCTGTCGTACTCCCAACCGGTGGGTGATTTGTAGGGGAAGGCGTCGGGCTTGATGAAGTTGTTCATGCGGTACTCGGCCGGATCAACGCCCAGGTCGTGGGCCATCATGTCGGTCAGGCGCTCGATCATCTGCACTGCTTCCGTGACCCGGAAGGAGCAGCGGTAGGCCACGCCCCCCGGCGGCTTGTTGGTGTAAACGGCATCCATATTGACATGCGCCGCCTGCAAATCATACGAGCCGGTACAGATGCTAAACAATCCGGCCGGAAACTTGGACGGATTGGCCGCCGCGTCCGTGCAGCCATGATCGGCCAGGCCATTGACGCGCAGGCCAACGAGCTTACTGTTTTCATCGGCGGCCAGTTCCGCTTCCAAATGGTAGTCGCGGGCAAAGCTGTCGGCCTGCAGATTCTCGCTGCGATCTTCAATCCATTTTACCGGCTTGCCCAGCAGCAGGCTGGCCACCGCTCCCACGACGTAACCGGGGTAAACTGGCACCTTGCCGCCAAACCCACCACCAATGTCTGGCGAGATGATTTGAATCTTCTGCTCCGGCAGCCCGGTAACCAGGGCAAAAACGGTGCGGATGGCATGTGGAGCCTGGGTTGTCATGTAAATCTGCATTTTGCCCATCGCAGGTTGGTAGTTAGCCACCATACCGCATGTTTCGATGGAGGAGACGTGGATGCGTGGAATGTGCATGTACTGCTTAACTACGTGGGCGGCACTGGCAAAGACAGCGTCGGTGGCTTCCTTGTCGCCCACCTCCCAGTGCCAGATGCGGTTGGTTTTCTTTTCTTTGTCTTCCCGAACGATGACTTCATCTTCTAATGCTTTGAAGGGATCTATGACGGGCGGCAGCGGTTCATAATCGACAAAGACCTGCTCAATGGCATCGGCGGCGATGTAGCGGCTGGTGGCGATGACGCAGGCCACTTCCTGGGCATAGTAGACCACCTTGTCGGTGGGCAGCACCATCTGCGTGTCGGACATGAGGGTGGGCATCCAGTGCAGGCCATGGGCTTCCAGATCCTTGCCAGTGATGACGGCCACCACCCCTTCGATCTCCAGCGCAGCGCTGGCGTCGATGTTGAGAATGCGAGCATGGGCATACGGGCTGCGCACGATGTCCATATAGAGCATCCCAGGCAGCTTGATGTCGTCAACGTAGCGCCCTTTGCCCTGGATGAAGCGGGGATCTTCCTTGCGCTTCATCCGGTGGCCCATGCCACAAATTTCCGGCGGCGTGGTCACGCGCACATCTTCAGTGGTTTCCACAACGGCCGAAGCGCCGGACGGCACGCTGTGCTTGTTCTCAAATCGGTCATCTACATGCTTGGTTTTGGTTGGATCGTGGTAAGTCATGCGGCCACCTCCTCAGCGGAATTCAACTTTTCGGCTGCATATTGAATGGCTTCAACAATCTTGTTATAGCCAGTGCAGCGGCACAAATTGCCAGAAATGCCCCAGCGAATTTCTTCTTCGGTTGGGTTAGGATTTTTGGCCAGCAAATGTTTGGCGCTCATGATCATGCCGGGGGTACAGTAACCGCACTGCAGGCCATGTTTTTCCCAGAAGCCTTCCTGCAGTGGGTGAAGTTCGGCGCCGCTGGCCACGCCTTCGATGGTTTCGATTTCCGCCCCGTTGGCCTGAACAGCAAAGACGGTGCAGCTTTTGACGGCACGGCCGTTCATCATCACCGTACACGCACCGCAACTGGTTGTGTCGCAGCCGATGTGCGTGCCGGTCAGGTCCAGGTCTTCGCGAATAAAATGCACCAGCAGCAGGCGGGCATCCACCTCTTTGGTAACGCTGGTGCCGTTGACGTTTAGTGTAATTGTGTGTTTGCTCATCGTTTTCTCCGTTCTTTTGGTAATCCGTGGTCCGTAATCGGTAATCCGTCATCGGTAATCGGTATTTCATCACCGACTACCGTTTACCGAGAACCGATAACCGTTTACCCTCTCGCTCTTTCCACGGCCTTCTGCACTGCCCGCTTGACCAGTACCCGGGTGAGATCCCGCTTGTACGCCTCGCTGCCGCGCAGGTCAGGCGAGGGATCGCACTCGGCCGCTGCTGCCTGCCCGGCGGCTTCCAGGGTTTCCGGGGTGATGGGCTGGCCCTGCAGAGCAGCCTCGGCCTGTTTGGCGCGCATGGGTACGGGATTGACGTTGGTTAGGGCAATACGAACGGCCGTACACACCTCTCCCTCCATCGTTAGCTGAACGGCCACAGCCGAAATGGCGTAGTCCCCCACCTTGCGCTCCACCTTCACGTAAGCGCCGCCGCTGTTTGGGCCGGGTGTAGGAATGCGAATCTCGGTCAGAATCTCGTTGTGGGTCAAGGCATTTTCAAACAGATCGACAAAAAAGTCGTCGATAGCAATGGCGCGTGTGCCGGATGGTCCCAGGGCAATTACCTCGGCGCCGTAAGCCAGCATAACGGCAGGATGATCGTTGGCCGGATCAGCGTGGGCAAGGTTGCCGCCTACCGTAGCCCGGTTGCGTACAATCGGGTCGGCAATGACGCGGGCGGCATCGGCCAACAGGGGAAATCTTTGCTGCACCAGCGCCGATTCTTCCAGCGCCACCTCACGCGTCATAGCGCCGATAGCCAGGTGACCGTTGTCTTCACGCACGTACTCCAGCCCCTCGATATTGTTGATGTCAATGAGCACCTCGGGCAGGGCCAGCCGAAAACGCATGGCGGGGATGAGACTTTGGCCACCCGCCAGTACTTTGGCGTCGTCGCCATGCCGCTGCAGCAGAGCAACTGCCTCTGGCAAGCTGTGCGGCGAATGGTAATCAAATTCACCGGGAATCATGGGAACCTCCTTTCATGATTGACGATTTGTTTTGCTGCATGATGGAAGAATAGAACGCTGAGTTGCACAGAGAACGCTGATTTTGGGCCAGCGGTTACCGGCGTTGATCCGCATTCCATCTTGATTTAGAAAATGGCGAACAGCAGAATGATGAGCAAGACAACGATGCCGATGAGGTAGGGCCAGTATTGGGCCGGGAGGATGTCGCGGGCCACGTCTTTGGCTACGTTCATGGCAACTTCCGTTTGGCTGGGTGGTTTGTAGGCGGGAGCTGGTGGCGAAGTGGATACGGCCGTTTCCCCGCCATCCTCGCTGGCCTCCGCCATTTCTTCATCCGGGTATGCGGCTTGCTGCGCGGCTACCTGGGATTGAAGGTAGGCGTTCAACCCTTCCAAACTCTGGCGAATGATTGACTTAGCCGAGCTGTCCATCAGGCGCTGACCCACGCTGGCAATACGGCCTCCGACTTGCGCCGATCCTTCGTAGTTCATGTGCGTCTGCTGGCCTAGCGGTATCAGCTTCAGGCCACCAGTGGCTTTAACAAAGCCAGGCGCGCCCTTGCCGTCCACATCCATGCGGTAGCTCTCCTGCGGCGTGATGTCCGTCAGTTTGATGTTGCCGGTGAACTTGCCTTGTACCGGGCCGACCTTGATCTTCAGGTTGCCCTGGTACTCGTTTTCACCCACTTCCTCAAACCCTTCTCCGCCGGGCATGACGGAAGCCAGTACATCCGGGTCCTGCAGCGCCTGCCACACCAGCTCTTGCGGGGCATCAAAAGTGTATTCTCCAGAAATATCCATAGGCATCTCCTTTTTAAAAATGTAGCCGAGGTTTCCTCGCCTCGTTCCTGCGCGCTAAGAAAGCGCCGCTACGGGTTTGGCGTAAATGTCATCTTTGGTTTGATGGAGCGGTGCTGGCGCAACGCGCCCAGGTGTTGGGACAGTTCGCGGAGGCTCTGCAGATTATGTACCGGCAAAAAGTCGTCGATGTAGGGCAGGGCCGCCGCCATACCTTCGACCAGCGGCTGGTAGCTGCGGCGGCCCAGCAGCGGATTGAGCCAGATGAGACGGTGGCAGCGGTGCTGCAAATGGCGCATTTCGCGGCGCAGCACGGACACATCGCCCCGTTCCCAGCCGTCACTGATGATGATGGCGATGGCGCCACGGCGCAGCACGCGGCGGCTCCATTGCTGGTTGAAGGTGCGCAAACTCTCGCCGATGCGAGTGCCGCCGGACCAATCAATCACGTCGCGGGCGGCCTCATCCACAGCCTGGTCAATGTTTTTGAGCTTGAGCTGGCCGGTGATGCGCGTAAGCCGGGTGCCAAAGACAAAACATTCCACATTTTTGAAGCTGTGGCTGAAGCTGTAGAAGAACTGGAGCAGGAGACGGCCATATTTCTCCATCGACCCACTGATATCGGCAATGAGGACAAACGGCCGCTGCTTGATCTGGCGGCTCTGCCACGAGAGCTGCAGCGGCACGCCGCCAAATTTGGTCGCGGCGCGCATGGCCCGACGCAGGTGCAGCTGGTCGCCATGTTTGTCCGGCACACGCCGGCGCGTTTCCCGTTGGGCCAGCTCCCAGCGCATCTCCTGCATCAGCTGCTTGATAGTCTCCAGCTCTTCCGGCGTCATGTTGGCAAACAGCTTGTTGCCCAGCAGCTCAGCGCTGCTGAAGGTGCCGCTCTTGTCGGCCACGTCAATCTCCTGGTCAGTCTGCCTCGCCTTGAAGGCCATGTAGGTGATGACGTTGAACCGTTCCTGTGGATGGTTGTGGCGCGGCGCTACTGGCGTTTTTTGCCCCTGAGGCAGCTGGTGGCCGCCGTGCGTACGCCAGAAGCTGTTGAAAAGTGTCGTGAATAAATCCAAGTGCTCTCGGCGCGTTACCAGCAGGCTGCGGGCAGTATGATACACCTGCTCGCGGCTGCCGATGTTTACCAGCGATAGCGCCTGAGCAAAGTCGCGGCTCTGCTCTGGTGCGACGGGGAGCCCTGCCTGGCGCAGCAGGCGGGTAAAGGTGAGGAGGTTGGTGAGGAAGGTCTCGTCGGTCATGTTTTTTAAAGACAGTGAAACGTGATGCGTGAAACGTGATTTTTCTCACTGATCACGTTTCACGCATCATCTATATCGACTCGTTGAGCAGAGCCGCCGCCGTCGTGCCTCGGATTTTGTCGACATCGTCCTGGTATTTGAGGATGATGCCCAGGGTGGCGTTGATGACGGCCGTATCCAGCACCCGCGTCTGCAAGTGAGTTAATGCTTCGGCCCAATCTAGCGTTTCGGCGACGCCGGGCCGCTTATACAGCTCTTCCTGGCGCAGGCGCTGCACAAAATCAACTACCTGCTGGGCTAACTGGGCCGATAACTGCGGCCGTTTCAGCCGCACAATTTCTAGCTCTTTGGCCCGGCTGGGATACTCAATCCAGGTGTAGACACAGCGCCGCTTGAGCGCATCGTGAATTTCACGGGTGCGGTTGGAGGTAATGACAATGATGGGCTTGTGCTCGGCGCGCAGCGTACCGATTTCTGGGATGGTGATCTGAAAGTCAGATAGCAGTTCCAACAAGAAGCTCTCAAACTCTTCGTCGGCACGGTCCAGTTCGTCGATGAGCAGGACGGGCGCCTGTGTATGGCTCTGGTCGATGGCTTGCAGGAGCGGCCGCTTCAGCAAAAAGCGCTCGGTAAAGATATCGGCCGTATCAGATGGCTGCCCATTTTGGTTTTGCTGCCGGCCCTGGATTTCCAGCAGTTGGCGCGGGTAGTTCCATTCATACACCGCCTGATTGATGTCCAGCCCTTCGTAACATTGCAGACGAATAAGAGGAGCATCAAAAGCGCGGCTGAGCACCTTGGCCACTTCGGTTTTGCCCACACCTGGTTCACCCTCCAAAAAAAGCGCTTTCTTCATACGTAGGGCAAGGAAAATGCTGGTGCTCAGACCAACGTCGGCAATGTAATCGTGTGCCGCCAGCAAACGGGTTGTGGCTTCCACAGAATCAGGCATGGGTTGAGTTTCTCTTCCAGAGGGCCAACAACGGAAGGGCATGGCCCGGTTCACGGTGAAATAGGGTCTTGTCGTGAGCTGTTGAGTCGCTTGTTCGATATTAACAGGGCTTATGAGTCGCGCAAGGACCGATAGGGCCGACTTATATGGTCCTGATGGGTCATGATGGGAAGAGGTGCGGCGTATTAAAAAACATTGTTGAAAAATCTATCGATGCAAGTTCATCGCACCTGGATGTTTTATACCAGTCGGTATCTTACAGCCTCGGCGGCAGCCTGGGTGCGGGTTTCCACGTTAAGCTGCGCAAAGATGGTGCGCAGCTTGCGCTTGACAGTAGTCTGGCTCATGTAAAGCTGTTCAGCTATATCGGGGTTGCTGGCGCCATCAACCAGCAGGCGTAAAATCTGGCGCTCTTCTTCGTCGAGGTCGAAGGATGGGGTGGGGACGGCCGACTCCTCGGCAATGGCCCACTGCACTACCTGCTCGGTTACTTGCGGGCTGAGCACCTTCTCGCCGCGGCAGGCGGCGCGAAGAGCGTGTACCAACATATCATCCGAGATGCCCTTGAGTACGTAGCCCTGCGCCCCGGCGCGCAGTGCAGTAAGCACGTACTCGCTGTCGTCGAACGAAGTAAGCATAAGCACCTTGGCATCGCTTTTGAGGGAACGAATCTCGTTAAGCACGTCAAGGCCTGATTCGTCGGGCATGCGGATGTCCAAGAGAGTGACGTCTGGCTTGAGCTGACGGAAATGGTGCAGGGCAGAACGGCCGTTATCCGCCTCGGCCACAATCTCAAATTCAGCATAATTAGAGAGCAAACTGCGAATGCCCTGCCGCACAATGGGATGATCATCAACGACAAGGATGCGAATGCGTACCATGGGTTGCCTCCTAGAAAAGGAACACAGAGTTGCGCAGAGAAGGTCTATAGGCACACAGAGAAGAAAACTTTTATCTACGCAATGTTGATTAAGGGCTTAAACCACTGCCTCTGGCAGTGGAATCAGTAAAGGTTCTACCGTTGTAGCGAGTATTATGTACCGACCTAGAAGGTGCGATGCTTTTAGGAGGTACATAATGACCCGCCAGTTCAAGAAACTATCGCATTCGTTGTATGAGTGCAAATATCATGTCGTCTTTTGTCCGAAGTATCGGTACAAAATCCTGCAGGCTGAAATCGTAGAATATGTCATCCAGCAAATCTATCAACTCTGTGGGCAAAAAGATGGTGTGGAAGTGATCGAGTTGAATGTGCAAGAGGACCATATTCATCTGATAGTGTCGATACCCCCCAAGTATGCGGTCTCCAAATTCATGGGGTATCTGAAAGGTAAGCTAGCTTTGAAACTGTTTGACCGGTATCCCAAACTGCGCCAACGGTACTGGGGACAACACCTTTGGTCAAGAGGGTATTGCGTCAGCACGATTGGTCTGGATGAAGAGCGGATACGAAAATATGTTAAGTGGCAGAACAAGAAAGATGCAGACAGTGATGCCAGCCAAAGAAGTTTGTTCGATTAGATAGGTAACAGCACACCTTCTAGGTGCATCAATCCAAGCCACCCCTTCTAGGGGTGGTCATTGACTTCATGTCTCTCTTCTATACTGAAGTCTGTCATCCCCGCGCAGGCGGGAATCCATTCATGCTGAAAAGTGGATACTCGCGATTGTGGGTTTAACATTCGAAATAGTAACAACTTCAACTGCCTGGGGCCGGTTCCGGTTCGGTCACCGGCACACTGAGCTCGATGCGGGTACCCTGCTGCGGCTGGGTCCAGATGGTTAGATGCCCGCCCAGGCTTTGCGCCCGTTCTTTCATACCCAGCAGCCCGAGACGGCCGTTTCTTTTCTGTTCCGCCTCAAAGAGGTCAAACCCGCGCCCATCGTCGATGATGGTGAGTTTGAAAGTGCGCGGGGAAAAGGCCGTCACTACCTCCGTGCTGGTAGCCCCGGCGTGGGCACTAACGTTTTGCAGCGCCTCCTGCATCAGCCGATAGACGCCTATTTCGGTGCGTGGTGCCAGGCGGCAGGGCTCGCCAAAGACGGTGACCGTGCAGGGAATACTGGTGTACTGCGTAAACCGCTCGGCGTAACGGCGCAGCGCGGGAACCAATCCCAGGGCGTCTAGCGTCGGCGGCCGCAAATCATGGATGATGCGCTTGATCTCCGCTTCGACGCGGTGCAGGATAATCCGTACGGATTCTATACTTTCACCCGTTTGTTCGAGACGGCCGTTGGCCAGCCGCTTTTGCGCCGAACGCAGCTCCAGCATCGCCCCGACCAACAGCTGGTTGGTGCCATCGTGCATATCTTGTGAGATTCGCTGCCGCTCCAACTCCTGCACATCCATGGTTTCCGAGAGCAGTTTTTGCAGCAGCGCCGCCTTCTGAGCCAGGTCTTCCTTAGCCTCCTCCAGTTGAGCGGTGCGTTCAGCCACCTTCTCTTCCAGTGCCTCTTTAGCGGTGGTGAGCTGCTCATACAGCTGAGCATTACGAATGACGATGGCCACCTGAGCCGCATAGGTGAGCAGCAGCTGTTCGTGATCGTCGTCGTAGGGCTGAGGGCGGTTGGCCACGCCAATCATGCCGATGGGTTTGTCGCGAATGCGCAGCGGCACGCCGAGGAAGGCGGCCACGGGTGGATGACCTGAGGGCTGGCCAAAGCGTGACGGGTCGAAGCGAGCATCGTCGGTACGCACGGGACGATTTTCCAACACAGCCCGGGCAAAAATGCTGGGTCGCAGGGGAATGATGTGGTTGTGTTCGTAAAATTCCGGCTTGGGAAAGAACCCCTGAATGGCAACGACGTCTAGGGCTCGCCCGTTTACCGTGTTGAGTCCAATAAAGCCAAATTGCGACTCGGTTAAACCCAGGCAGTGCTGTAAGGCGGTGTTGAGCACCGATTCCAGGCTATGCAGGGCAGACAGCTCAACCGCCATGTGATACAGCGCCTGCAAGCGCTCATTCTGCGTCTGGCTTGGGGAAAGCGGGGTGAGAATCATCACCTTGTCCTAATTTAGTTGTAGGGCGAGTCGTTTACTTCTGCAGATAATCTAACACAAAATCGGCATATCCGGCAAATGGATAGGCTATGACTATCATCGTTTTGCAGTCCAAACTGGACAAGCTTCTGCCATTCCTCCGCTGCCAACAGGATGGCCGGGCTGTAAAAAACGTGTTGGCTCTTGGAAAAACTGATCCTGCCATTTATAATTCTTCCGCCCTATAAACAACCTCTGGCCGGTAGCAGAAACAATCTATGGAGCATGGCCACCCGAAGGAATTTGTGTACGTCTAGTCCGGATGCAATTATCGTGCTCAAATGACCCTGATTGGTAACAATCTTCGCAGTTACATTCGTAAGGTGCGGTTATTTCAACACAACACGCGTCTGTACTTGCTGTATCTCATCATCAGCGGGGTCGCTTTCGGTGTTTATGCGCTGCTTTTCAACTTTTACATACTCGGTTTGGGGTACGATGAAGCTTTGCTGGGTCGTTTGCTGTCGGTCAACAGCACGGCCGCTCTCATTGGCGCTTTGCCGGCCGGGGCAGTCAGTGACCGGTTGGGGCGGAAGCGCGCGCTGCTGATTTCCGGCCTGGTCACAGCGCTGGCCATTGCCGGATTGGTCGTCTGGCCCAGCGTGCCGGGGCTGTTTGTCATGAGCGTGTTCATGGGATTGGCGCAAAGCCTGGGCGCGGTGACCCTGGCTCCCTTCCTGATGGAAAACAGCGGCGAGGAGGAGCGTACCTACCTATTCTCGTTTAGTTTTAGCCTGCAAATGTTGATCGGGATGGTGGGTTTTTGGTTGGGCGGACGGCTGCCAGGCTGGTTGGGCAGCACGGATGCTTACACAGGGGTGATGGTCGGAGTGGCGGCAACGGCCGTTTTCGCCCTGGCTCCCCTCCTTTTCCTGCGAGAAACCAAGGGGATGGGAACGGCCGTCATCAATCCCTTATCACCGCTGCGTTACGCCCGCCGGAATCCGATTCTGTTAGGCAAGTTCATTACCCCGCTGCTGCTCACCGCCTTGGGAGCCGGCCTGTTTGTGCCTTTCATGAACGTCTTCTTCCGCAACCAGTACCACATCGACGATGCCGCCATTGGTTGCCTGTTTGCCGCCGGTTCATTGACGATGGGACTGGGCTTTTTGCTGGCCCCGCCGC
The DNA here is from genome assembly GCA_016710325.1 of Candidatus Leptofilum proximum. GTDB lineage: Bacteria > Chloroflexota > Anaerolineae > Promineifilales > Promineifilaceae > Leptofilum > Leptofilum proximum. The sequence goes on from JADJXK010000001.1 coordinate 197,122, forward strand.
TGGCCGACCGGTACGGCAAAATCCGGCTGGTGATCTTGACCCAGGTATTGTTCATCCCGGCATTGGTTCTGCTGGGGTTTGCCCCCTGGTTCTGGCTCAGCGCCGCCGCTTACCTGGTGCGCGTGGTGCTGATGACGATGGATGATCCCATCTACCAGGCCTTTGTGATGGAGTCAGTCGAGCAAGAGGCCCGGGCCACGGTGGCCAGCCTGCTGACGATGGCCTCTAGCCTGGGCTGGGCCGTCGGTCCGACCATCAGCGGCTGGCTGCAAGTTACCTATGGCTTCGCACCGGTGTTTCTCATCGTCGTCGGCCTCTACGTCATCACCGTTTTGCTGACCTGGCGCTTCTTCGGCAAGCAGGCCAGATCTGTTCAGTTTTCCGGCTCGATGCCGGCGAGTTAGGAGGCCAGACGGTCGATGTTGGAAACGCTTCTTGCGACCAAGTTCAATTATCCGCCGGTTCGGGATAATCTGGTGGCCCGGCCGCGCCTGGTGCAACAATTGGCGCTGGGAGGGTTACGGCCGTTCACCCTCATCTGTGCCCCGGCCGGCTACGGCAAAACAACCCTGGTCGCTTCCGGGCTAACTCAAGCTGGGCAGGAACCGCGCGTGGCCTGGCTCTCGCTGGACGAAGACGACAACGACCCGGTACGTTTCTGGGTCTACGTCATCGCTGCCCTGCGGCGGGTGGCGGGCGGCGTGGGCGAGCAGGCGCTGGCTCTGCTGCAATCACCCCAACCGGTGCCCCACACAGCTCTGACGTTCCTCATCAACGACGTGGCCGCCCAGTCCGAGCCGCTGGTTCTGGTTCTGGACGATTACCACGTCATCCAGAATCAGTCCATTCACGAGGGGATGGTCTTCCTCCTGGATTATTTGCCGCCGCAGCTGCGCCTGGTGATGACCAGCCGGGCCGATCCACCCTTACCCCTGGCCCGGCTGCGCGTGCGCGGCCAACTGCACGAACTGCGGGCGGCCGATTTGCGCTTCACGTCAGTGGAAGCGGCTGATTTTCTGCAAGCGGTGATGGGTTTACCACTAACCGCCGCCGACGTGCAGGCGTTGGAAGCACGCACGGAGGGCTGGATTGCCGGTTTGCAGCTGGCGGCGTTGTCGATGCAGGGCGTCGCTGACCTGCCCGGCTTCATCCGCGCCTTCAGCGGCAGCCACCGCCACCTGATCGATTACCTGACCGAGGAAGTGCTGGTTCGCCAGCCGGAGCTGATCCAGCAGTTTTTGCTGCAAACGGCCGTTCTCGACCGTTTTTGTGCGCCGTTGTGTGAAGCGGTTTTGGAGACTGGTGACTGGAGGCTGGAGATTGATAGCCAGTCTCCAATCTCTAATCTCCAATCTCTTCTTGAATATCTAGACCGCGCCAACCTCTTCCTCATTCCCCTGGACAATGAACGGCGCTGGTATCGTTACCATCACCTTTTTGTCGATCTGCTGCGGTTCCGAGCCAGTGTGGCGTTAGATGAGGCGGCGCTGCGCCGCATTCACAAGCGAGCGGCTGACTGGTTTGCCCAACAGCAGCTCTGGCAGGAAGCGATTCGCCACGCGCTGGCCGCCGAGGAAGTGGCGCTGGCCGGGCAGCTGATTGCCCAACAGGCGGCAACGGCCGTTGCCCGCGGCGAAACCGATTCGTTACAGGCCTGGCTGGCGGCACTGCCCGCCGCGCAGATTCAAGCCGATCCGCATCTCAGTCTGGCCCAGGCCTGGGTTGAGCTGTTTTTCGACCGCCCGGAAACGGCCGAAACCTGGCTGCAACCCGTCCTGGACAGCCCCGAGGCAATCGACGATGCGCTGTTGGGTGAGGCGCTGGCCATCCGGGCCACGCTGGCCTTTACCCGGCTGGATGCCGCCCAAACCATCGCCGACACGGAACAGGCGCTGGCCCTGCTGCCGGAAACGCAGTTACCGCTGCGCACGATGCTCTCCTGGCATCTGGCCTTCATCTACCGGTCGCTGGGCGAAACGCGGCGCAGCCTGGCGCTTTATCATCAAACGATTGAAATGAGCCGGCGCGGCGGCAATTTCCTCATTAACCTCAGCGCCCGCCGCGAGTTGGCCGACATGCTGGTGGGGCAGGGGGATTTAGCCGCGGCACAGACGATGCTCAACCAGCTTTTAACTGAAGCCGCCGCCCAGGGCTGGATGCACCTGTGGCCCATCCCCGGTGTTTCCGTTCATCTGGCTGAGATTGCCTATGAGTGGAATGACCTGGAGACGGCCGTTACCCATTTACAAACGGCCGTCTCCCACCCGGAAGCTGTCCTCATTGGCTTTGACGCTTACGGCCAGGCACTGCTGGCGCGGGTTTATGCCGCCCAGGGCAATCCGGCGGCGGCGCTGGAAACGATTCAACTTGCCGAACAAGCTGTCTTGCAAACGACGCATGCCCAACGTCGGGTGCTGACCCTGGCTCAAATCAGCCGCTTTTGGCTGGCGCAGGGGGATGTGACTCGCGCCGCCGCCTGGCTGCCCGACGGCCGTGATGTACCCCAGGACCCGCGCCACGAAGTGTACGCCCGGATGCAAATCAGCCACGCCCGCTACCTGCTGGCCACCTGCGATGAACCGCAGGCGGCCCAGTTGGTTGCTGACCTCTTACCGGCGGTTGAAGCCAGTGGGCGGGTTCGGGATGCCGTAGCGTTGTGGTTGTTGCAGGCCCAATTGAGCGGTGAGGTGGAGGGGGAAACGGCCGTGCAACGGGCCCTCTCTCTGGCCGAACCGGCCGGTCTGCTGCGCACATTTGTGGACGAAGGCCAGCCCGTTGCCGCGCTGTTAAATAAGCTTTCCCCCACGCCCTATTTGAACCGCATCTTAAGCGCCTTTGCCCGGCCCGAATCGCCACCGGCCAACCGGCTGCTGGTGGAACCGCTCAGCGAGCGGGAGCTGGAAGTGCTGCGGCTGATGGCCGAAGGTTGTTCCAACCGCGAAATTGCCGACAAACTCATCTTTACCATCGCCACTGCCAAAAAGCACGCCGAACACATCTACGGCAAGCTGGGCGTCAACAGCCGCACGCAGGCCATCGCCCGCGCTCGTGAAATCGATTTGCTCTAAAATCACCCTCCGCCGTTTTCAAAATTGCAGCGAATTAGCGCGAATTAACACGAAAGAAGCGATTAATTCGTGAAAATTCGGGGGAATTCGCTGCCCGTTTAAAACAAAACAAGAATCACACAAACTATTTTTTCGGGCTGCCAGATTCGCCTTTGGACGAATGACAGTTCGCCCGGCCGCCAGCTATCCTTTCATAACTTCAACAAGAAAAGGAGAACGACGATGGCTCTGGCAACCTGGTGGCGTGACGATGTATTACCCGCCCTTCCTCCGCTCAGAAATTTTCAAGTCGGTCGAGTGCAAGATGAAGATTTGCTGTCGCAGCTTTGCGGCCTAAACGGCCGTGAAGTCCAACAGCGACTTGACACGGGCCACCGGCCCTACGTTGGTTTTTGGGATGGCCGACCGGTCGCTTACGGCTGGATGGCCAGCCGAAAAGCCGAGATTGGCGAATTGGGACTAACTATCCGTCTGCCGCAAATGCACCGCTATCTGTGGGATTTTGCCACGCTGCCGGCTTACCGCGGGCGGGGCATTTATCCTCATTTGCTTCAGGAGATTTTGATTCGAGAAGTCGGCCACGCCTACTATTTCTGGATCATTCGTGCCCCGGAAAATGGCGCTTCCGGTTCAGGGATTCGAAAAGCGGGTTTTACGGCCGTTGGCCAACTCTCGCTTTTGGAGAACGGCCGTCCCGCCCTGGCAGCAGTCGATAATTCAGAGCGGGCCGAAATTGGGGCCGACGTACTAGGTGTGCCCCTGGTGGCAGCCGGCCTCTTTCCCTGCTGGCACTGCGGCGGCGCGGCTTACCCGGCCGCCCCTGGAGCCTCTCTCTGCACCTGCGAACCCTCCGAACCAGAGCTGATGGCGGCGGACGATTGTGCTTGTGCTGCGCCATCCGGGGCGCAGCGGCGTGAGTCGTTGGCCGCCAGCCAGCCTGTTTGGGGCTGAACGGCCGTACCCAAAGCAACCATGTACTACGAAATACGCATTCAAGGACACCTGTCCCCGCAGTGGAGCGATTGGTTTGGCAGCCTGGCGGTGGTCAACAACGATCAGGGCGAAACGATCCTCACTGGCTGGCTGGCCGATAAATCCGCCCTGTACGGCGTTTTGAACCAGATCCAGGCCCTCAACCTGACCCTCATCGCCGTCACGCCGCTGCCCGATTCGCCTCCTGATTCGCCCACTGATTCGGCTGCAAATTCGCCTTTGGGCGAATGACGGTTCGCCCGTTTGGCTAGTATGCTGACACCAGATGACAAAAACAGCGGCCTGGTTACAGAACCAGCCGCAACAAAAAAAGGAGATGGAAAAATGAAACGGTATCAATTGTTGGGATGGATAGTTTTAATGGGGTTGCTGGTGACGGCCGTTGCCTGCGGCGGCAGTGGTAACACAGCTGATCAGTCCCCGGTTTCTGTTTTTACTGAGGCGCAGGCTGCCGAACTGGCAGAAAACGCCATGCAAGGGTTTGCGACGGGTGACTACGCCGCCTGGAGCCGGGACTGGTCCGAGGTGATGAAGGGCGCTATCAGTGAAGATGCCTTTTTGACCTACCGGCAGGAGGTCATCGCTGCGATGGGCGCCTATCAATCGATCGAAAGCGTGACCCTCGCCCCATCGGCCACCGAAGGTTATGTGCGCTGGGTTGTCGTCGCCAACTTTGAGAAGGGGCAGATGGAGTTCGCCTTCAGTTTTCGCCAGGACGGCAAGCTGGTTGAAGGCATCTTTCCCCGGCAGCTTGGTTAGCCACACTATCGTGCCCCGATAACTTCCAGGTTATCGGGGTACAGCATTCATCTGGAGACAAAAAATCATGTCCAAGAAAAATGGTAATAAAAAGCAAATCGCCCTCGTTGTTTATCCTGGCTTTTCCCTGTTGGAACTTGTGGCCGCCCACCACGTCTGGGTCAGCGCGACGATGATGTCGGCCTACGAAACCGTTGTCGTCGGCCCAACCACCGACTTTATCGCCTCAAGCACACCGCTCAAGCTCCGGCCGCAAAAAACATTCGCCGAGGTACCCCATCCCTATGCGCTTTTGGTGGTTGGGGGCGGGGAAACGGCCGTACCCGCCACCCAAAATCAGGAACTGGTTGACTACGTGCGCCAGGCGGCGCAAGAAGCCGCGATCATTGGCTCATTCAGCACCGGTTCGCTGGTGCTGGGTGCGGCTGGCCTCCTATCCGGCAAGCAGGCGACCACCCACTGGGCTTATGCCAGCGCGTTAGAGCAGTGGGGCGCCCATTACGTGCGCCAACCCTGGGTAGAAGATGGCCAGATTATCACGGGGGCGGGAGCGGCAACGGCCGTTGATATGTCCCTGCTGCTGGTGTCCCGGCTGCGCAGCCAAAAAGCGGCCAAACAGGTACAAATCATGGCCGAGTGGGATCCCCATCCGCCCTTTGGCGGCATCAATTGGTCTCGTGTCAATGGCAATGGCAGCGCGCCAGCCGCAGCGGCCGGCGCTGCTAAAACCGTCGCTCTGGTCATGTACCAGGGGTTGACCGTCTTCGATCTGGTCGGCCCTCTGGAACTGATGACGGCGCTGTCACGGCTGCGGCCAGAATTCCAGCCCGTTGTCGTTTCCGAAAAGGTGGCTCCCATCACCAGCGACAGCGGTCTCACCTTCATGCCCAACAAAACGTTTGCCGAGGTGCCCAACCCCCAGGTACTGATCGTGCCCGGTGGCGGTACACCGACCTTGCGGGCGATGAGTGATCCGGCGATTCGACGGTATATTAAAACGGCCGACAAAGGCAGCCAATTTACCACCTCTGTATGCACCGGCGCGCTGCTGCTGGCCAGTGTCGGCCTCTTGCAAGGCCGCGAGGCCACGACGCATTGGGGTTACGTGGGCTACTTGCCGCCCTACGGCGCTCGCTACCGGCAAGAACGCTGGGTGCAGTCCGGTAAAATCATCAATTCGGCCGGCGTTTCGGCCGGTATAGACATGGCCTTGCACCTGATTGCCCAGCTAACTGACGAAGAAACAGCCCGCCAGGTGCAGTTAGCCATCCACTACGATCCGGCGCCGCCCTTTGGCAACATTGATTACGACCGGCTGCCCGCAATGTTCAGAATCTTGCAAACGGTCATGCGTGTCCAGGCGCCTTTTTACACCCGCAAACCCAAGCAGATGCTGCGGCAGGGTGTTTGATTTAGTTGGCGGTAAACAACAATAACAGGCGAGCTGTTTATCAGAACAGAAACGGCCGTGCAGCCGCGAAAGATGATAATGGAGGAAGCGTGAAAATGAAACCGTTTATTTCTCAAATCAAAAAGTGGATAAAACGAGGATTGATGATTTTGTTGGGGGTATTGGTGGTAACGGCCGTTAGCGGCGCACTGGTTCGGACTAACCTTAGGGCCAAAAATCCGCCCCCCGGCCAGATGGTTGATGTCGGTGGCTTTGAGATGCACATTTATTGTCAAGGTGAGGGAAGCCCAACCGTGATTCTGGAAGCAGGCCAGGGCAACATGGGGCTGATCTGGTCGCCGGTCCAGGCCGAAGTAGCCCAAACGACCCGTGTGTGTATGTACGACCGCGCCGGGCTGGGCTGGAGCGAAATGGGGCCGGAACCGCGAACAGCCCGTCAGGTGGTTGCCGAACTGCATACCCTGCTGGCAAAGGCAGAGATTGAGGGGCCATACGTGCTGGTGGGCCATTCAGTGGGCGGATTGTTCACCCGCCTTTACAGTCACCAGTATCCCCAGGAGGTGGCAGGGATGGTGTTGGTGGATTCGGTGCATGAAGATCGCTTCGTGCGTGGCCCGGCCGAGGAAACCGAAATGCTGCGGGACATCATTAAGGTCATGCCGTTGTTCTATGGCGTCCAAAAGGCCTGGACATACACGGGGATTCCCGCCCTGCTGCCTACCACTGTGGATAACAGTCTCTCATTGTCGCCGGAAACGGCCGAAACTTACCAAAATGTCATGAAGGCACATCCCCGTTACATCAGTGGCGTGTCGGTGGAAGTGGCCGCGCTTGAAGCATATTATGACGAGGTAAATGCCGCCCGTATTGTCGAATTAAGTGATTTACCCCTGGTAGTTATCAGCCATGGTCGGCCTGTAGCTTATGCCGGTGTGGCCCCGGAAACCAACCAGATCTTTGAATCAGCTTGGCAGCAGTTCCAGGTTGAACTGGCGGCTCAATCCACCAATGGCCAACTGATAATCGCTGCCGACAGCGGCCATAACATCCAACTGGATCAGCCGGAACTGGTGATTGACGCCATTGTGCAAGTGGTAAACATCGCTCAAGGGCAGTTAGCCGTAGCCGGTCAATAGTTCAAAGTGTGCACTCTGTGAAAAAGTGTTTGCCTCAGTAGATTTCTAATCGGCAGGAGGAGCAAAAAATGCAACCCATCAATTTGAAGAAAACCGCCTTAGTAGAGGTAATGAATGTACACGATGTTGTGCGTGTGGCCCTGGAGGCTCAAGAGACAGCCTGGGAGTATGCGCCGGGACATGTGGTTGCCGGATATGGCTTCAAGGGGAGGTCTCTGGGCCGGTAATTGAAGCCAAACAAGGCATTCCGCTCGAAATCCGGCTTGCGAACAACTTGCCGGAGCCAACCGTTGTTCACTGGCATGGGCTGCGGATTCCGGCAGCGACGGACGGCACCGAGGTCGTGCAGCGCCCGATTCAGCCGGGCGAGACGTTCACCTATACCTTTACCCCGCCCGATGCCGGCACCTTTTGGTATCATCCCCATGCCAACGAAACGGAGCAGCTAGAGAAAGGGCTGTATGGGGCGCTGATCGTGCGCGGCACCGACGAGCCTATTTTGGATGGCGAGCAGATCCTGGTGCTGGACGATCTCAAGGTTGATCCGAAAGGCCGGCTGGCCCGGTTCGGTACACTGATGGAACGCCACAACGGGCGCGAAGGGAATGTCAGACTGGTAAACGGCAAAGCGGAGCCTGAACTGGCGATAGTCGCTGGCCAAATCGAGCGCTGGCGAATCATCAATGCCTCCAGTGCGCGCACGGTGCGCCTGGCAATTGGTGGCCAACCGTTCCAAATTTTGGGTACCGGCGGCGGTTTGCTCGAATCACCGGTTGAGGCAACGGAGATTCTGCTGGCAGCGGCCGATCGGGTGGACCTGGTCGTCGGTCCATTTGCCGAGGGAGAGCTGCTGGCCCTGGAAGCGCTCCCCTACAACCGCGGCACGGGGGAACGGCAAGTAGAGCGTTTTGCCACGCTGAAGGTCGGGCCAGCGAAGCCATCCACGGCCGTCATTCCCCAATGCTTGCGCACCATCGAACCACTCGTAACAGGGGTTGTGACGCCCAACTGTACTATCAAGTTAAGCGGCCGTATGAGTCTGCGGCGCGGCTTTGACTTCCTGATCAACGATGAAATGCACCACCACGCCGAACCGGTGAAGATGGGTGAGTTACAGGTCTGGGACATCGTCAATGTAGCGCCAATTGACCACCCGTTTCACTTTTTGACATCAACGAGACATTGCTAGACCTGAGCGCTTTGCGGCCTCATTTTGTGCATTACTTTGGCGATGAGCGCCTCATGGGCGAATGGTTTGCTTTACTGCTGCGGCTTTCCCTGGTTGCAACCATTACCCGCACTTACCACCCGTTTGATTCGCTGGGTTTAGCGGCATTGCAAGTGACGGCGCAAAAATATCAGCTCTCGCTCAACACCGAAGACGCAGCAGCCATTATGCAAACGATGCGCCATCTGCCGCCAAACTCCGACGTGATTCCTGCATTGGCCCAGCTGCAAGCGGTCGGGTACCGTCTAACCACGCTAATCAACTCTTCCCTGCCGTCGCCTGGTTTCGTAAATCAGGAGGATGATGACGGTGAGGAGAACGGCCGTCAGCCAAAAAATCGATTCCATGCCCGCATTATAAAGTCAGTCTCCGGTCGCTCCAATTTAATCGGAGAAACCGTGGACACTGACTCTTGCTGTGGTGGTTACTCTACAGGCTTAACACAATCCCGGCGACGGTAAAGTAGATAAACAGGCCGGTGGCATCCACCAGCGTGGTCATGGCCGGGCCGGAAACCACGGTCGGGTCAATTTTGAGCTTGTGCGCCAGCAGCGGCAGTACAGCGCCGAGGACGTTGGCCCAGAGCACAATGACAAAGATGGTCAGCGATACAGTAAGCGCCACGCCGCTGCCCGTGTGCCAGAGCAGCGCCCGGATATACGCTACAATCCCCATGCCTACACCCAAAATGAAGCCAACTTTCAGCTCATGCCAGAGTGGTTTGAGCAGGTTTTTCTTGTCCATTTCCCCCAGGGCCAGGGCACGAATGATGGTGCTGGTGGTTTGTGAACCCGCATTACCGCCGGTGCCAATGAGCAGCGGGATAAAAAAGGCCAGGGAGACGACGGTTGACAGGGCCGCTTCGAAATGGCGCAGCACCGTGCCGGTGAGGGTTTCGGTGACAAAAAGCAGCAGCAGCCAGCCAATGCGCTTGCGAAAGACGGTGAGCGGCGTGGTTTCCAGGTAAGGCTTGTCCAATGGCTCGGAAGCACCCAGCCGTTGGATATCTTCGGTGGCTTCTTCGACCAGGACGTCGATTACGTCGTCTACCGTGATGACGCCTACCAGCAGCCCGCTCTCATCGACAACGGGCAGAGCCAGCAGGTCGTAGCGGGCCACAATGCGGGCTACTTCTTCCTGATCTACTCCCACGGGCACGAAGATAACTTCGGGGTCCATGACCTCGCTGAGCAGGGCATAGGCATCGGCCATTACTAGCTGCCTGAAGGTGATGTCGCCACACAAACGGCCGTACTGATCCACCACAAATAAATGGTAAATTTCTTCAGAATCCGGCTTGAGGGCACGAATGGTGGCCAGGGCATCGGCCACGGTCATGCGCCGCCGCAGTGCCAGGTGCGAGGAGGTCATCAGGCCGCCCGCGCTGTCTTTGGGGTGTACGAGCAACGGCCGTACCTCGTTGGGATCTTCCAGCCGGGACAAGATGTCATCGACCTGGGCCTCATCCAGCTCGGCCAACAGGTCCGCCGCCTCATCGGGCTCCATCTCATCCACAATTCTGGCCCGCTCAGCACCGGTCAGGCTGTCTATCAGGCGCGCTGCCTCGTCATCTTCCAGCTCTTCCAGGATGTCGGCTGAATCACCAGGGTCAAGCTTCGGCAGCAGGGCGGTCTGGGCTGCGGAACCGAGCTCAGCAAACAGGTCTGCCTGGTCCGGTGGCCGCAGCGCTTCAACCAGCGCTACCGCACCCGAAATATCATCTTGCTCCAGTCGGGCACGCACGCGCCCCAACACATCATCAAGCGTTGTTTGCAACATGGAACACCTCCAGGTTGGTCCCCCGGAGGCGATAAGGACCGTCTAACCAGGGGGAGTTATTTGGTTGACGGGTCTGGCAGTTGTTTGGGCTTACCGCCAGGCTCAGAAGAATCGTTCATAATCCTTTTTCGGCTCACTAAAATGAGTCTTGTTACCTTGCATTTACCAATGGATAAAACAACAATGACAGAGCCAAAGCTCAGTCGCGGGAATTATAGCCCTGGGCCGTTTTGCGGCAATAGGTTGCACAATTTACGGCCGTTCCGCCTCATATCCCACGAAATCTAATTGCTCAGCTGCGCCAAAATCTTCCCGACTTTGCCCAAGGCGTCGCCCAATCCGACGATATCACCATTCTTGCCCTCACCTATCTATCTAGGTAAAGACAATGCCAAATAAACTTGAGTTTTCTAGCTAACCAACAGAAGACTAAACTCACCTTGCGTCTCTTTGTTATCGTTCTGTTAAATCGTGTTATGGTTTTGTAAACAACTCCCCAAAGCAGGTGCTTCAAGATTATGATCTTCCGTATAGGCTGTCAGTGACAAACAGCCAGTGTGACAATGTCACTCAGGAGAGAACATGGATAGAACACGCACCATTTTTGTGGCAATATTGGGAGTAACGGCCGTAACCATCCTCGCCGTTTTTTTCCTCCGCCCCCAACCGGATCCAGTTGTAGATCTGGTCGGTTCCGAAAAAATCCCCTTCTTTCAAGATGAGCGTGTACAGGAAGCCCTGCGCGACCACGGTCTAGAAGTAACCGTACAAAAAGCTGGTTCCCGCGAAATTGCTACCGATTATGACCTGAGCCAGTACGACTTTGTGTTCCCCGCAGGCATCCCCGCTGCCCAAAAAATCCAGCAAGAGCATAACGTCAGCACTTCTTATAAGCCCTTCTTCACGCCGATGGTTATCGCCTCCTGGCAGCCCATCGCCGACCTGTTTGTACAGCAAGGCATCGCCACCGACGAAGGCGGTTACTACCTGCTGGACATGGAAAAACTGCATCGTGCAAAGTCTAAGCGATGCCCAAGCCAACCTGCCCTTTTTGTCTGGTCTCTTTTTGCGGCAAGGACTACTGCCCAGCAGCACCCAGGAACCATTCGAAGATTATCTGGTGAAGGGCGTGGGCCACTCCCCCGTCGTCATCATCTACGAGGCGCAGTTTATTGCCCAGGCCGCCCTGCAAAATGGCACCATCCTGCCGGACATGGTGCTGATGTATCCCTCACCCACCATCTTCACCGAGCATGTGCTCATTCCTTTTAGCGATGCGGGCCGCCAGCTGGGTGAACTGCTGGAAACCGACCCCGAACTGCAAAAACTGGCCATCGAATACGGCTTGCGCAACGGCAACCTGGCCGAGTTCCGCCAGTTTACAGCTGACCACAACATCATCCTGCCAGAAACCATCGTCAACGTCATCGAGCCACCCAGCTACGAAGTACTGGAAGGGCTCATCCAACTCATCGAACAAAAATACCAGCAAGGAGGGTAACTATGACCGCAAGACGTCCATTTGTTTATCTCACCCTGGCGCTCACATTGCTGCTCTTGCCCGGCTGTGGCTTGTTTAGTTCATCCGACACGCTAACGGTCCTGGCTGGGTCTGAGTTGAAAGATATTGAACCACTGCTTGATCAAATCAAGCGGGAAACTGGCGTTCAGCTAGAACTGGAATACATCGGCACATTGGACGGCGCAGAAAAACTGCTTTCTGGCGTAGAGTATGATCTGGCCTGGTTTTCACATGGCGGCTACCTGACTTTGCTGCAAGGCGGGCACGGATTGGTCGTGACCCAGGAAAAAACAATGCTTTCCCCCGTGGTGATGGGCATCAAGGAAAGCCGGGCGTGGGAATTTGGCTGGATCGACAATCCAGACGCCACCTGGCAAGACATTGCTGACAAGGCCAGCAGCGGCGAGCTGCGCTATGCCATGACTAATCCCGCGGCCTCTAACTCCGGCTTCACCGCGCTCATTGGCGTGGCTACGGCGCTCACCGGCAGCAGCGATGCGATCAACGCCGGGGATGTGAACGTGTCCGCCCTGCAAGCGTTCTTCAAAGGGCAGGCACTCACCGCAGGCAGCTCCGGCTGGCTGGCGGAAAGCTATATCACCGAACAGGATAACCTGGATGGGCTGATCAATTACGAGTCGGTGCTGCTCTCGCTGAATGAGAGCGGCGATCTACGTGAAGATTTGGTGCTCATCTACCCCAAAGAAGGCATCATCACGGCTGATTATCCGCTGATGCTGCTCAATGCCGACAAGCAAGAACAGTACGATCGCCTGATCGCCTATCTGCGCTCACCTGAATTTCAGGAGGAGATGATGGGCACGACGCTGCGGCGGCCGGTAGTGCCGGGGATTGCGTTAGACGGCCGTATTCCTACCCCGCTCCTCGTCGAAATCCCCTTCCCCAACAGCGTGGCGATCATCGACAGCCTGCTCTTTTCTTACCTGGATGAGCAGCGACTGCCCGCCTACGCCATCTTTGTGCTGGATGTGAGCGGCTCGATGCGTGGTAGCGGCATCAATGATCTACAGGCGGCCATGAACAATCTCACCGGCCTGGACGAATCGCTCACCGGCCGCTTTGCTCGCTTCCGCTCACGCGAAATCATCACCCTGGTGACCTTCAGCGATCATGTAGAAGATATTCGGATTTTTGAAATTAACGATGTGAATAGTTTGACAATGTTAAATTAGGCTCATGAGAGCCATTGCCTGTAAAAATAGCGAATGAAAAAACAAAAACCAATCTTATCGCCCAATGGGGTCTAAATCTTGACGAAATTGAAGACCTGCCTGAACGTCTCACAAAATTTCATCAAGGTTATCACGCTTGGATGCGAACCTGCACCCGAGACACCAGTCGTTTTGGACTGGATTACATCAGCGGACTGCTACGCATGAAAACGAAGCGCAATATCAACAACATCGCTCGCACGGTCGGTGTACCCGAGCAGAATATGCAACAATTCATCAGTGATTCACCCTGGTCTGGTTACGATTTAATCTCTGTTCTCCAGCAAGATATAAGTGCCCATCCACAATTTCAAGCAGAGAGCGTCCTACTCATTGACGAAAGTGCCGATGAGAAGGCCGGGGAACACAGTGCTGGTGCCGGGCGGCAACATAACGGCCGTTTAGGCAAAATCGAAATGAGCCAAGTAGGCGTTTTTCTCTCCTTGACCAATAGTGGCTACCACAATTGGATCGATGGCGAACTCTATTTTCCTGAAAAATGGTTCACAGATGCCTACGCCACCAAGCGAAAGCGGATTGGACTGCCGCCGGAGCGCAGCTTTGCCACCAAACTGGAGTTGGCTTTGCAAATGACCAAACGGGCTTATGAAAACGGCGTCTCATTCTGCGCGGTTGACTGCGACACTTTGTATGGTCGGTCTGGCGAATTCCGCGATGAGCTTGACCAAGAAAGATTCGAGTATTATGCAGATGTGCCACACAATACCCAAGTGTATCTTGCCCCGCCGCAAATCGTATATCCGCTGACAAAAAGAGGGGTGCCCTCCAAGAATCATGAGGTGATTGGTGTTGCTTACACGGTTGCCGAGGTGAAAGCTCAGCCCGCAATCGAGTGGGAGCACATCACTTTGCGTCCCAATGAACGAGGTATGTTGCAGGCCAAGTTTGCTCGTTGTCGGGCCTGGACCGTGCGCGATGATGGGTCATTACGACCAGAGTGGCTGCTCATTCGTCAAACGAAGCAAAAAACAATCTATTCTTTGAGTAATGCGCCGGAGGACACACCTTTGTGGACAATGGCGCAACGAAAATCGCAACGATATTTCATTGAGCGTTCCAATCAGGATGCCAAATCTGAGTTTGGCTGGGATGAATTCCAGGCCATCAAGTATCGAGCCTGGGTGCACCACCTGGCACTCACCATCATGGCCAATTGGTTTATCACTGAAACCAGACTGGCGTGGGCGCAAAAGTATGAGCGTGACCCAGATTTGTTGGAAAAGTACGAAACGGATGTGTTACCGGCGCTATCCGTGGCTAATGTGCGTGAATTGTTGCGAGCTACCATGCCTTTACCACAACTTTCCCCGCAACAAGCAACCGAGTTGATTGTCAAACATCTCGATAATCGGACTCGTTCTCGTAAATCGCGGCTGAGCAAGGCTCTCAGCCCTTGAATCTAACGTTGTCAAACTACTCATAACCGAGCTTCTCAGCCAGAGCGCTCTATTTGGGTGTCCAGATGCCCAACAAGAGGATTGACAAAATTTCGTGATTTGTTTACACTGTTAACTATATTATCGGTGTTTACTATTTTGGCTTTGTAAATCATGCCCTTATCCAGACGAGAACAACTGCGAATAGAGACAACGGCCGAAATCAAATCCACCGCCCGGCAGCAAATGGCGGAAGTAGGGGCGGCGGCCCTTTCATTACGCGCGATTGCCCGGAAAATGCGCATGTCGGCGCCAGCCTTGTATCGTTATTTTGCAAACCGCGACGCATTGGTGACGGCGCTCATTGTGGAGGCGTATGGTTCATTGGGGGCGGTGATGGCAGCCGCGGATGCAGAGATAGACAGGAAAGATTTTCACGGCCGTTTCCAGGCCACTGCTGACGCTTTCCGTCACTGGGCCCTGGCACATCCCCAAGATTTCACTCTCATTTATGGTACGCCGATTCCTGATTATGAGGCACCACGAGAACAAACGGTAGAACCAGCCGGAAACGTTTTGCAGCAGTTTGGCACCATTTTGCATGAAGCCGCACAGGCAGGCAAATTACAAGTCTCTGACCGCTACAGAACTCTCCCGACCGGCTTACAGAAATCCATTGATGAATTGCGGCCGTTTTTACCTGACGCCGTTTCCACTGAAGTCATCATCCTGACGATGGTTATTTGGAGCCTCTTGTACGGCCTGGTATGGGGTGAATTGTATGGTCACTTTCCGCCAGGATTGGCGGAATCAGGTGAGCTTTACATGCTGGAAGTGGGGACGCTATGTGTGCGTTTGGGCTTATGATGCGTGGTTATCACGTATAAATGCCATTTGTAAGCCACTTTTTTAAGGCAATTGAATAAGCACTGCCAGAATCAGTTTGGACTGGTGAGGTGAAGGCCGTGTCTACGGCCGTTTCTAGCCACACGCCTGAGCAACAAAGCAGGCGAATCTATAAATGCGCCTTATTGAAAGGAACAACTTATGAACCGTAATAAAACTTGGACAGGTATTTTGTTTATCACTGGGGCTGTACTGCTGTTTCTGCCGTACAACCTGCTCATCATTAACTTCAATTATCCCGATATTTTATGCGAGCCGGCCGGAGCCATTTTGACGCAGTTTCACGTCTTCCAATCGATTCATCAATACGGTGGCGTGACGCTTGGCGAGCATCTGGGGCAGTTTTTCAGCGTGGTCTGGGCCGTGCTGGTTTGTGTGACTGCCCTGCGGACCAGGCTGATGCCCCCATGGCTGGCCTGGTGGGGTATTGGCGCATCGGCCATCTATTTTATGGCCCAAACGGAACTACTGGCCACAGTCATGCCCGGCGTTCCAGTCGTGCCAGAAGCAGGGCTTGTTGGCAGCACACTGTGGCTGTTGTGGCTGATTGGCTTGGGGATCGCCCTGTTGCGCACTGAACCGGTTTCTCGATCACAAAACTTGGTTTCAGTGTCGCATTAAAAACCCTTCAAGAGAAAAATGATGAATGAATTGACAACGACACAGACGATGGAAGTGACAGCGACTGCGGCCGCTCCTACCCATAAACGCGTTATCCTGTCAGGCGTAGGAGGCATAGAAAATCTTCAACTCATCCGCGAAACGATACCGGAACCAAAAGTCGGTGAAATTCGGGTGAGGGTGCGGGCCAGTGGGCTGGCCTATGCCGACATATTGTGCCGACTAGGGCTGTATCCCGGCGCACCGCACCGGCCCTTCACGCCCGGTTACGACCTGGTGGGTGAAGTAGACAAAGTAGGCGACGGGGTAATGGATTTGGTTGAGGGACAAATGGTTGGGGCCTTGCTGCCTAAATTTGGTGCACAGGCGCAGCATGTCTGCGCGCCAGCAATCCAGTTTGTGCCAGTGCCAGAAGAGGTTGATCCGGTAATGGCGGTGGCGGTGATTTTGAATTATCTGACGGCCGATCGCATTCTGCACAATAAAGCGAAAGTACAGCGAGGTGAGCGGATGCTGGTACACAGTGCTGCCGGAGGCGTGGGGACAGCGCTGTTGCAATTGGGCCGGCTGCTGGGCCTGGAGACGATCGGTACGGCATCAGCAAAAAAGTTGGCCCTGGTGACGCGTTTGGGGGCAGCAGCTATCGATTATCAACGTGAAGATTTTGCCCTGGGCGTGCGCCAGATGATGGCTGAAGGGGTAGATGTGGTGTGCGATCCCATTGGCAGCGATACGATGACCCGATCGTACAGCCTGCTGCGGCGCGGCGGGCGGCTGGTGAATTATAGTTTTTTGGCGGCGGTGGATGAAGGGAAGACGGCTGCGGTGCGCAGCCTGGTGCAAATCGTCTGGTACAACATCCGGCCAGACGGCCGTAAAGCGATCCTGTTTGGCGATACACCGACGGCTGCCAGGCGGGAAAATGAGTGGTACCGAGAACGGTTGAAGGCGTTGTTTAGGATGTTGTCAGACGGCCGTATTCAACCCATCATCGGCAAAACATTGCCCCTGTCGGCGGCAGCCGAAGCCCAGCATTTGTTGGAGACAGCGGCCGTTTCCGGCAAAATCGTTTTGTTACATGAGGCATAGAAAAATGACGATAAAGATCCACCCGATTCCTTATTCATCCGGGCGAATGGCAGGCGACGATGGGCTTTGCCGGTTGGTTGAATGGCTATTTGCGCTCGCGATGGCCGGGTTGGTTGCAGCCGCAGTTTATGCAGTTTGTGCCGGAGGCGTTGGGACCGTTTGTGGAGAGTTGCGCCGTGACGAAAGATGGCCGTATTCGCATCTTGCCCACGCCCGGCCATACACCTCATCACGTTTCTGTGGCTGTGCAGACAGATGATGTCACCTATTTTCTGGCTGGCGACACTTCTTACACGCAAATGTTGATGCAGCAAGGCATTGCCGATGGCCTGGGTACGGCCGAATCCCGCAACACATTGCGCCAAAATCCAACAATTTACAAGCTGCTTTCCCACTGTCTATCTACCTTCACATGAGATGAACGCCGAGCAACGATTGAACAAAAAGATAACGTGACCCATAACTAGATATTCAATAGGGTTTTAAGTGGGTCAGCTTTTTCCCGGCAATCAGTTGAATCAGGTCGATACGGCCGTCTACGCCATAGACACAAATCACGGAAAACGGTTTGCCTTGGGTCGTGAACAGGAGCGAGGGACGACCGTTCAGCGAAACAATCTCTGCCTGCAGCCCTGGCGGTGACAGTTTGCGCACACCCAATAGAAACCGCGCCACCGCTTCCGGGCCGCGCAGCACCTGGATGGCCGCCCCGCGTTCACCACCACCATCAGGCACCAGCGTCACCTCTTCCGTCAGCAGCGCCAGGAAACCTGCCAGGTCGCCCACTTCCATCACTTGTAAAAAGCCGCGCAGCAGACGTTCTTGTTCGGCCGGATCGCTGTTGAAGCGCGGCCGGTTCGCGGCAATGTGCTGCCGGGCGCGCCGCCCCAGCTGGCGGCAGGCGTCGTTGCTTTTGTCCAGCATGCTGCCTATTTCAAGGTAACTGTAGTCAAACAGCTCGTGCAGCAAAAAGACCGCCCGCTCTGCTGGTGAGAGCTTCTCCAGCAGCATCAAGAAAGCCATCGAAAGTGAATCATGCAGAAGCGCCTGGTCCTGCGGATTGGCCAGATCGGGCAGATGGGCCGTCAGTACCGGCTCTGGCAGCCAGGGCCCCAGGTACGTTTCACGCTGCTGGCTGGCGGACTGGAGCCGGTTCAAACTGAGTCGAGTGACGATAGTTGTCAGGTACGCCTTCGCGTTTTCCACCTGAGCCAGCGGCACCGCCCGTGCGCGCAGATAGACATCCTGCACAATGTCTTCCGCCTCAGTGCCGGTGCCCAACATGCGATAAGCCAGACCAAATAGCAGCGGGCGATACGTTTCAAATTGAGCTGCCAGGGTGTTATTCATAACCAACCTGTTTTGACGGCGCAACGGCCGTTCCCTTTCGTTTCAGTTTGCGCTGCTGCCGGGTAAAACGACCCCGGCCCAGCCAAAAGAAAAAGCCCGGCAGCCGCCGTTCAATCTGCAAGAAAGCGAACAGCAGCCAGACAAAAAAGCGGCGCAGATACACGGCTGTTTTCCTCCGAAGCATGGGACCAAACGGCCGATCCCCCGGGAAAGTGTTAAAACCCACGGCGTCGTTCGGACCCAGGGAAACAGCCTGCCCGTAGGTAGCAAAACTCAACGGCTTCTGGTTTTTGTACCGGAGAACGGCCGTGATGTTATCCGCTGCCAATGCGCCGGTCACCAGGGCCACAAACAGGCTCATGCGCATAGGCGTGCCGGGGTCGTCTACCGGGCAGGCGGCATCACCCACAGCATAGATAGTAGCACAGGCTGTCGAGCGCAAAAATGGATCAACCAGGAGCTGATTTTGCCGGTTCACCGGCAGTCCGGCGGCGTGGGCCAGGCCCGGCACCTGGAAGCCGCCACACCAAACCGTAACCGCGGCGGGCAAGAAACGGCCGTCTGATAAAGTAACCCCTGCCTCATGCACCGTCTCCACCCGGCTGTTTTCCAACAGCGTAATGCCTTGCTCCGCCAGGGCAGTCAGCATGTGCCTTTGCACCCGCGTCCCCTTGAAGCTCCCCACTGCTCCAGAGGACACCAGTTTCATTGCCATCTGCGGGTAATGCGCTTTGATTTCACAGGCCGCTTCAATGCCGGTAGCTCCACCACCAACGACCAGCACCGTGTCCACCGGAGCCAACTGTGCCAGCCGGGTTTGCAGCGCCCGGGCCGAACGCTCGCCAAAGGGATCCAGCAGATAAGCATGTTCGACCACACCAGGCACCCGCTGCTCGATCAGGCTGCCCAGGGCATAGATGAGAAAATCGTAGGGCAGGGTTTGCCCTCCATCCCCCGTCGTGACGCACACGGTTTGTATTTCTGGATCGATGGCTGTGGCCCAGCCATGCAGGAAGTTTACGGCCGTACCGCGCACCATTTTTGCCAGCGGCGGCTGCCTGATTGCTTGCCCCATGGCCAGCTCATGCAGGCGCAGCCGCTCCACAAAGTGATCCAATCCATTGACCAGTGTGATTTCCGCATCCAACTGCCGGGTTTTACCGGCCAGCCGCAGCGCCGCTATTACCCCGGCGTACCCGCCACCCAGCACCACAATTTTTGTTGCTTGTTGCCCCATCGTTTCACCTCTTTCCTGGCGGACGCTACCAAAATACTAACGCCCTGCATCTGTTTGCTTATGCCAACTAAGACAAATAAGTCTGGGCAAATGTGACATGCCGTTCCTAACTGGGCTTACAGGAATTTCTCTTGTAACAGTGTTTACTCGATAACCCCTGGCCCATCTTAGTCGCCACCCTGCTTGCCATATTGCTAAACCATCTGTCATTAAGCAAAACATGCCAGACGGTTTTCTGTGGCAAAGAAACATACAGATAGTTTCCGAGCCTGTTATAAAAAAGGCTCATTATGGGAATCAAGGAGCTACTAAAACCTCAACGAGCGAAGGCAAAAGTGCATTGCCGCGCTTGCGAGCATTATGGACAAACTCGAAGAATCCCAGATAAATTGGAAACTTTACTTTTTGAATGATAGGCTTGATACTGTCCTGTTGCCCATTGGCTAACATTTTCCGGTCATGTGTTGGACATCATCCTTGTTGACACCTAATTCGGCAGCGATTTGTCTGTTCGATAGATTGAGACCCATCAAATACAGGCACAGCATCCACACCCGCAGTGGCTGATGATGTCCAGCGAATATGGTATTGGTCAAATCATCGAATTGCCGGTCACACGCTTTGCATACGTAGCGTTGTCGGTACTGCGAACTGCTATGGAACCCGCGTTTCTTGACCCAGAAGTGGTCACAATGGGCGCAATGCACCCATTGGGCCATCGCAAGTTGCGCACCATTTCATAGCATTTCGCCTCATCGATTAAGTTCAGAATATTTAGCATTGGAAGACCATCCTTGGGTTGTGGTCTATGCTAAATTCCATTGTTGTTTTCTTCAACTTGGCTCTGATCCTTGGATTCCATCAAGAGCCCAAGCCATTCTAAAATCGCCTGGTTTGTTTCTTCTGGCTTTTCTTGCTGGATCCAATGACCGCAGTCCAGATTGACCACTTCTACATTGGGCACGAACTCTGGTAGTTTTTCAGACTTCGGAATCAAATCACGGTCGCCATAGATCATAAGTGCAGGCTGTTGGATGATTGGGTTCACGTCCGACAATATGTGCCAGTTGCGATCAAGGTTTCTGTACCAATTTATACTGCCTGTGAACCCTGTTGATTCGAAGGCGGAGACAAAAACGGCCAGTTCGCTGTCGCTCATGATGGGGTCACCAAGTGGTGTTTCTGCTCTGGCAAGATTAATCATCGACATACCTGGCTGAGGCGGTGCGGGGGGCACGTTCTTGCGGAACATATTGCGAAGGAACTGGTATGTATTTTCTTCTAATATTGCGTCCGCGACGCCTGGCTGTCGATTAAAGTGGACAAAATAGTGGTCGCCGCCAAAAAATTCTTCCATGAACTCGATCCAGGGTCTTTCTCCGCGCTCCTGGTAAGGCAAGGCCAGGGCTATCACTCCATTTACACGGTTTGGATGTAATAAGGTCAGTCTCCACGCGACATTTGCACCCCAATCATGACCGACAAAGGTGGCATCTTCGTATCCATAATGATCGAGAAGCGCGACGAGATCACCTGACAGGTGCTCAATATCATAGTCTGTTACTTCGGTCGGACGGGATGAGTTGCCATAACCCCGCTGGTTTGGGACGATGACATGATAACCCGCTGCGGCAAGGGCAGGCACCTGATGGCGCCAGGAAAAGGCATGCTCGGGCCAGCCGTGGCAAAGTACAATAGGTTTTCCGATGTTTTGCTGGCCTGCTTCAAAAACTTCGAGTTCCACACCATTAACTGAAATAAGGGTGGGCTTAGGAAAATCGGTTGGATTAATCATTGTGTCTCCTTTGTTTTGTCATTTTGAGGAAGCCTGTCGCTACTTCATAATCTGATTTTATGGCACAATTAGGACAATTTTCGCCCTAAAGAAAAAGGAGCATTGATGTATTCACCAACTACACGCCTATTGGCTGTTCTGGCACTTTTGCAAACTCATCAGCAAATGTCCGGGGCAGAGATCGCGCGACGTTTGGAAGTGGACGTTCGCACAGTACGCCGCTATATCACGTCTCTACAAGATATGGGGCTACCAGTGGAAGGGGAGCGGGGACCACATGGAGCCTATCATCTGGGACGTGGGTCCAAAATGCCCCCGCTGATGTTCACCAATGAGGAAGCTGTAGCATTGGTATTAGGCTTGCGCGTCATCCGCGAATTGCAGTTCCCGGTGAATATAGTGGCTATCGAAGGTGCTGTTGCCAAGACCGAACGAGTTCTGCCGGAACTACTGCTGCAACAGGTGCGCGCCTTACAGTCCTCCATTACATTCAACGTGAGCAATTACGGTGGCCCTCCTCCACCATTGCTCGACGACAATACGCTGATTGTCCTCAGTACGGCGGCGCAGGAGCGACAGCGTGTGGAATTCGTTTATCGCTCGTGGCGGGATGAAGTGACAGAACGTCGCTTCGATCCGTATGGCGTTGTCTACCATGAAGGTTACTGGTATACAGCCGGACACTGCCACCTACGAGAGGATTTACGGACATTTCGACTAGACCGAATCCAATCCATTTCGAAGCACGAGGAAACATTTGATGATCCGGGTTCAGTTGATCTGCTAGGCTATGTGCTGAGTGCTTTGGCCAAAGTGCCAGGTCCCTATCAGGTCGAAGTCTTACTCAGGACAACAATGGACACAGCTGAAGCACGCATTCCAGTCTATCTCGGGACTCTGGAAACATGTGCGGAGGGCATTATCCTGCGACGTGCAGCAACCAATCTCGATTGGGTGGCGATGTTACTCCTTTCCTTCGACTTCCCGGTCGAGGTCAAACAACCTGATGAGCTACGGTCAATCCTAAGACGCGTAGCTGACACGGCAAATCGTATCGCTGGTGTTCAATCCGACTGAATCTGAAGCAGCAGATTATGGCCAGCGCAGTTTGGCCCTTTACCGCGAAATAGGCAATGTCGACCATATCGCTTATTCTTTGGGCAGCATAGGGCATTGGCAGCTTTCGCATCTGGAGCAGCATCCAGGTCTGTTTTTGGCAAGAAGAAAGTAGTTCTTACGCACTTTGCGTGAAAAGATTTGCTCACAACACGTCAAGCGTGTTGATCGCCTCTGAGGCTGATTATGTCGCAATGTTTATTGGGGTGATTTTCACGGAAAATACGGAAGAACCATTTTTTGCTTGTCATTCCCGCGAAAGCGGGAATCCGCTCCGGTGAACAAGATGGATACCGGCCTTCGCGGGTATGACACCATCCTTGGCTGGGTCAAAAAGTGCAAGGTTGTATAGACTCTCTTATCTGTGCAATCTGTGTAATCTGAGGATGATTTTCATGGGTCAACGGCCGTATTCTCTTCCTCTCGCACCGGCTCTCTTCGGCGGGCCACTTCCTTTTTCAGCCGTTCGTTTTCCCGCGTGGTGCGGTAGGTGAGGTAGGCCAGCAGCAGCCCCAGCGGACCACCTGTGCCCAGAAGCAGCAGCACGTTGTCGGCCAGGCCATCGACCAGCTGGTTCCAGCGGCTTTTAGGTAAAACCTGGATATTGCGCGAAATGCTTTGGGTGAGGATAGGAAGCCCAAGCTCCGTTTCTGGCTCTTTGTACAAATTCAACGTGAGCACCTGCGCCTCACCCGGCGTGGTGGCAATGATGTCCCAGGTCCACACCGCGGGCAGGGTGGTGCTGATGACCCGCGGCAGGCGCACGTTGTTGCCGCCGCTGGGAAACACCTCAAAGGCCGGGGCATTCAGCTCGGCCGACATGAGCGGGAAGAGCTCCACAGTTTGCTCATAGAAGGCGCGATCGCCATCGTCGTAACTGGCGTCGATGCGCACCACGCCGTCACGTGCGGCTCGTGTTCACCAATGGTGGCCAGCGCCGGGTCGGCAATGATTTCCACAGTGATGACGCCGCTTTCTTCCACCACCATTTGCAGCGGATGGGTGAGCTCCAGACGGCCAGTTGGTTCCAGGTCTTCGGGGGGAACGGCCGTTGGTTCTTCGCCATTGCTGGGTTCGGTGGGGGGAATAGGTGTGTCGGTTGGTTCAGGCGTGTCGGTGGGGGGAACGGGCGTGGGCACTGCCTGGTCGGGAATCACCAGCACCTGCCCGACGGTAATGTTGTTGGGGTTGGTGATGTCGTTCACCTCGGCCAGCTCCTGCACCGACACCTCAAAACGATTGCTGATGGTAGCCAGGGTGTCGCCGGGGCGGATAACGTAGGTAACGGCCGTACGCGTCAGCGTCGCCGTGGCGGTGACGGTGGGTGTGGCGGTGATTTCCTCCGTTGTTTCCGGGCGCACCACGATGGTTTCGGCCGTGGCTTGCGGTAGGGGGATCCGCGTGGTGGTTGGTGGCAGGACGGCCGTTTCGGTGGGTGGTGGCCGCAGCTGGTCACAGGCCGCTGCCAAGCCCAAAATCAGAACCAGTAAGAGATAAATCGCTGAACGCTTCAACACACCACCTCGTTTTGCAGGAAATTCGCGTAGCCAGCAACGCTGCTGCCGCTTACCCCCAAAATATTAGGTGGAAAAATGAATTATGTCAAACAAAATGACCATTCGAGTTGACCTGTTATATTGTGGCCACACCGAAAAGGGAAAGTTTATTCAGGTGCTGCGGAGAAATCTGGCACAGGCCTGGCGTCTGCTTCTGCCTCGGTGGCGACAATGCCGTTGGTCCGAATGTCCTCGATGAGCCACTCCATTTCCTTGATTTCCTGGCGCTGCGATTCGATAATCTGATCCGCCAGTTCGCGAACCCGGGGATCTTCAATCCCGGCGCGTTCGCTGGTCAAAATAGCAATGGAGTGATGGGGAACCATGCCTTCCATGTAATCCACGTCATCGACGGTGATTTGGCTGCGCACCAGCCAGAGAGATCCCAGCACCAAAACGGCCGCTCCCACAAAAACGGCCGCATTGGCCTTCTTGTTGCGATACATGCCCAGCATGTACATCATCATGACGGCGGCCATCGCGCCGCCCATCATGCCGGTCATAAACAGCCGCGTTTCGCTAAACCAGGCATGGTCCACAATCTGGGAAGAGTTTAAATACATCAGGCCATACATGATCACCATCGACGTGCCGATCATCGCCGCGAATCTGCCGTAGCTGCCCTGGTGGTTGTTGTGTTTGTCGTCCATTAATGGGTCTCCTCTTGTGGAGATTGGGCCATTCTTCAAGAACGGCCCAATCTGTAAAACAGTCTGTTTCGACTTTAGGAAACCAGTCGAGGGGCGTCCATCTATCTTGGTACAGAGCAGCGGTACATGTTTGTTATAACTGGCGTTCTTTTTCATTTTTCCCGGAAACTTCTACGGCGAGCAGTTTCCGGGAAAATAAGATCAGCGAAATTTGGTGAGCCGCATCCCGTTCAGCGTTACCAGCAGCGACGCACCCATGTCGGCCAAAACGGCCAGCCACATCGTGCCAAATCCAAACAGCACCGTTACCAAAAAAGCCGCTTTTAATCCCAGGCTGAGGGCCACGTTGGCGCGCACGGTGGCCATCGCTGCCCGGCTGAGGCGGATGGCGAAGGGCAGCTTGCTCAAGTCGTCGTGCATCAGGGCAATGTCGGCCGTTTCCATGGCCTGGTCCGTACCGGCGGCGCCCATAGCAATCCCCACGGTGGCACTGGCCAGGGCAGGGGCGTCGTTGATGCCGTCACCGAGCATGGCCACACGGCCGTATTCCCCCAACAGCTGCTCAATTTTCCCCACCTTTTCTTCCGGCAGCAGACTGGCAAACACGCGGTCGATGCCCGTTTGTCCGGCGATGTTTTGGGCTGTGGCTTCGTTGTCGCCGGTGAGCATGGCCGTTTGCAGGCCAAGCTCGTGGAGGTGGGACACGGCCGCTGCCGCATCCTCACGCACCTGGTCGGCTACGGTGAGATAGCCCAGGTACTGCGCATCGGTCGTGACCAGCATGGCGGTCAGCCCATTGGCCTCAGCGGCGGAAATGGCCTCGCAGTGGGCATCGTGCGGCAGCCCGTTGAAGGCGCGATGGCTGCCAATGATCACCTGACGGCCGTTCACCGTGCCAGAAATGCCCGCGCCAATCCGCGCCTGCACATCTGTGGCCGCGGGATATCGGTTTTGCACCTGGTATGCCCCGGCAGCCTGGGCCACGGCCTGTGCCAGGGGATGTTCGCTGGAGCGCTCCACGGCGTGGGTCAGGCCGAGCAAATCGGTGCAAGGCTCACAGCCATTGCCCTGGCAGTGGATCGATTGGAAGTGGGTGACGGCCGGTTTGCCCTGCGTCAGCGTGCCGGTTTTGTCGAAAGCCACCAGCCGGACCTGGCTGAGCGCTTCCAGGTACGCGCCACCTTTTATTAGCACACCGTTTTTGGCCGCGTTGCTCAGAGCACTGACCAGGCTGACGGGAATGCTGATGACCAGCGCACAGGGGCAGGCCACCACCAGCAGTGCCAGCGCCCGGTAAAGCCAGCCGTTGGTCGACGTGGCGGCATCGATAAACGGCTGCTGCCACAGCAGCGGCGGCAAAACGGCCACCAGCACAGCCAAAATCACCACGGCGGGAGTGTAAACGCGGGCAAAACGATCGATGAAGCGCTGGGCCGGGGCGCGCCGCTCTTGGGCCTCTTCCACCAGGCGGATGAGGCGGCTGATGGTGCTGTCTTTTGCCAGATGGGTCACTTCCAGGTGCAGCACACCTGCGCCGTTGATGCTGCTGGCAAAGACGGTGTCGCCCGGCTGCCGCGGGATGGGCGCACTTTCCCCGGTGATAGTGGATTGATCAACCGTGGAGCTGCCGTTGAGGATACGGCCGTCTACCGGCACTCGTTCCCCTGGCTTTACCACGACCGTTTCACCCAATTTCACCTCTTCCACCGGTACACGATGGGGTTCAATACCACAAAATGGACATTCGCCTTGCGTATAGCCATTTTGGCCAAGGTGTTCCTGGCAGTCGATGCAGGGGCGCATGACCGTGGCGTTTTGTGGCGAGACACGCATCAGGCTGCGGATGCTGCTGCGGGCGCGATCGGCCGTGTAGCCCTCCAGCGCCTCGCCAAGCGCAAACAGCACCATCACCAGCCCGGCTTCGGTGTAGGCGCCGATGAACACTGCGCCGACGGCGGCAATGGTCATCAGAGCGTTGATGGTAAGTTCGTGGTTGACGCGCAGGGAGTGCCAGCCGCTGCGGGCAATGGGCCAGCCTGCCAGCACCAGCGCTGCCACGGAAGTGAGGTCGAGCAGGGGATGTTCCCAGCCCAGCATGGGCAGCAGTTCATTAAAAAGCAGGCCGGGCAAAATGAGCAGAACACCCACCAGGGCCAGGGTTGTCTCCTGCCGTTGGCGCATGAACTGCCAGAAGTTGAGCGATTCGGCCGTTTCTCGTTTTTCGTCCGGGGCGGCCACGTCGTAGCCCAGCTCTTGAACGCGGCTGATGATGTCTTGGGGAACGGCCGTGCCCGAGACGCGCAGCGTTTCGGTAGTGAAATTCAACTGGCAGCTTTCCACGCCAGCCAACCGCGCCACGCCAGTTTCCACGGTCTGCGCACAGCTGGCACAGTCCATCCCGGTGACGCGAAAGGTGTGTTGGGTTTGGGTGTTGGTCATAAATTAATCTCCAAAATTTTTGTGGCAAGTCGCAAGTGGCAAGTGGCAGGTATGAAATCCACTTGCCACTTGCAACCTGCCACTTCTTACATTCTGGATAATACACCTTAAAGTCGGGTTGAAAGTCAAGCGATTGCCGGTAATCCGTAATCCGTAAACGGTTTACCGACCACCGTTCACCGATTACCGTTCACTCTCCAGGGCAAGGAACAATCGTGCCAAAATAAAGGCGCTGTCGCCGGTGGCGATGAGGAGGAAGCCGTCGTCGTTGTGGAAAAATTCGGGGGCGGCGTTAGGGTGCAGATCACAGTTGGCTTCTAGCCTGGTGAGCTGACGCAGGGCATCGCCAATTTCAGGATCGCTGCTGACGACGAGGATGTGGTAGGCGTCGTTTTCCTGCCAGACGTGCACGTGCTGGCCGCGCAGGGTGTTGAGGAGCTGGTGGCCCACGGCCGTATTCAACACACACCCACCGTAATGCCCCAACCAATCCAGCAAGGTACTGGCCGGAGTTTGCGCCGCCGGGTGCGAACAAAGCCGCGCCAGCAGCTCGTTAATCTGCTCCTGGTGCAGGGGGGATTGGCGCGACTGCACGTCCTGCAGGAAGAGATCCAATTCATGGCGCATCACCAGCAGTTCGGTGAGCTGCTTTTCCAGGGCGATAAACCGGTTCTCTGCCAGTTCACTCAGCGTATCGCTGGCGATTTTGCCCTCATCCCAACCGGCGAGCAGCGTGCGAATATCGGCCAGGGAAAAACCCAACCGCTGGGCGCGCTGAATGAGGTGGAGGCGTTCGGCCGTTTCTGGTTTATACAGCCGGTAGCCGGAATCGGTACGGCCGTGTGGCGTCAGCAGCCCTTCCTTTTCATAGTAGCGCAGGGTAGAGGGACGCGTTTGGGCCAGGTCTGCGAGCTGGCCGATGGTAAGAAGGTTGTTTTGCTTCATGTTCACATATTAATCGGTATCTGGATTTTTGCCATATTTCCAAACCTGGTGCCAGATAGTCCGGTATGAAATTGGTCGTGGGGCCACAGAATATTTAGATGCATCTAAATATTTATTGACAGATTGCTAACTATTTTGACAACGTTAGATTCAAGGGCTGAGAGCCTTGCTCAGCCGCGATTTACGAGAACGAGTCCGATTATCGAGATGTTTGACAATCAACTCGGTTGCTTGTTGCGGGGAAAGTTGTGGTAAAGGCATGGTAGCTCGCAACAATTCACGCACATTAGCCACGGATAGCGCCGGTAACACATCCGTTTCGTACTTTTCCAACAAATCTGGGTCACGCTCATACTTTTGCGCCCACGCCAGTCTGGTTTCAGTGATAAACCAATTGGCCATGATGGTGAGTGCCAGGTGGTGCACCCAGGCTCGATACTTGATGGCCTGGAATTCATCCCAGCCAAACTCAGATTTGGCATCCTGATTGGAACGCTCAATGAAATATCGTTGCGATTTTCGTTGCGCCATTGTCCACAAAGGTGTGTCCTCCGGCGCATTACTCAAAGAATAGATTGTTTTTTGCTTCGTTTGACGAATGAGCAGCCACTCTGGTCGTAATGACCCATCATCGCGCACGGTCCAGGCCCGACAACGAGCAAACTTGGCCTGCAACATACCTCGTTCATTGGGACGCAAAGTGATGTGCTCCCACTCGATTGCGGGCTGAGCTTTCACCTCGGCAACCGTGTAAGCAACACCAATCACCTCATGATTCTTGGAGGGCACCCCTCTTTTTGTCAGCGGATATACGATTTGCGGCGGGGCAAGATACACTTGGGTATTGTGTGGCACATCTGCATAATACTCGAATCTTTCTTGGTCAAGCTCATCGCGGAATTCGCCAGACCGACCATACAAAGTGTCGCAGTCAACCGCGCAGAATGAGACGCCGTTTTCATAAGCCCGTTTGGTCATTTGCAAAGCCAACTCCAGTTTGGTGGCAAAGCTGCGCTCCGGCGGCAGTCCAATCCGCTTTCGCTTGGTGGCGTAGGCATCTGTGAACCATTTTTCAGGAAAATAGAGTTCGCCATCGATCCAATTGTGGTAGCCACTATTGGTCAAGGAGAGAAAAACGCCTACTTGGCTCATTTCGATTTTGCCTAAACGGCCGTTATGTTGCCGCCCGGCACCAGCACTGTGTTCCCCGGCCTTCTCATCGGCACTTTCGTCAATGAGTAGGACGCTCTCTGCTTGAAATTGTGGATGGGCACTTATATCTTGCTGGAGAACAGAGATTAAATCGTAACCAGACCAGGGTGAATCACTGATGAATTGTTGCATATTCTGCTCGGGTACACCGACCGTGCGAGCGATGTTGTTGATATTGCGCTTCGTTTTCATGCGTAGCAGTCCGCTGATGTAATCCAGTCCAAAACGACTGGTGTCTCGGGTGCAGGTTCGCATCCAAGCGTGATAACCTTGATGAAATTTTGTGAGACGTTCAGGCAGGTCTTCAATTTCGTCAAGATTTAGACCCCATTGGGCGATAAGATTGGTTTTTGTTTTTTCATTCGCTATTTTTACAGGCAATGGCTCTCATGAGCCTAATTTAACATTGTCAAACTATAATTATAATTCTGCACGTAATTAGATTTGCTTAAAAAATAAATTAGCCAGGACGCCTATTTTACTGGCTGATTCAAGAACATCGGAGGATAAATTGTTTAAAAATAAGCTAATGTTCAGTTTATTGTTGTTGCTTTTGTTAACGGCCGTTGCCTGTGGCGGCACGGCAGAAAGCAGTTCAACCGAGCCAACAGCAGACGAAGTGGCTGCTGCTGACGGTTCCGGCGTCTATGCTGATGGTGCCTTTAAGATTGTAGCCACCACCACCCAGGCAAACGACATTGCCCAAATTCTCACCGAAGGCGTCAATAACGTAGAGATTACGCCGCTTATGGGCGCTGGCGTAGACCCCCATCTGTACCAGCCGACGGAATCCGATATTGCCGCCATGAATGAGGCCGACATGGTCATTTACAGCGGCCTTTTCCTGGAAGGCCAGTTCGACACCGTTTTTGCCGCGCTGCGCGAGCAGGGCGTCCTTATTCATGCCATGAGCGACCCGGTGAAGCAGGGTGGGTTCACCATTGGCGGTTTTGAGCTGTCCGACGAGTTAGTCGACGTGGACGATCCGCACTTTTGGTTTGATCCGCGTAACTGGGAATTAACCGTCACCGATTTGGGTGAGGCACTGGCGGAAATCGACCCGGCCAACAGCGACACTTACACAGCCAACGCCACCGCTTATGCGGCGATGATGACGCCGCTCTATGAATGGGCCAACCAAGGCTTGCGCTCAGTGCCCGAGGGGCAGCGCTATCTGGTCACCTCACACGACGCCTTCCAATATTTTGGCGCGGCTTTTGGCTGGCAAATGGAAGCCATCCAGGGCCTGAGCACCGAAGATGAAGCCGGTGTGGGTGATATTCAGGGCACAGTCGATTTCATTATTGGCAACCAGATTCCGGTCGTGTTTGTCGAAAGCAGCATTCCACCGGACACTATCGAAGCGGTGATTGAAGCGGTAGAGGCCGAAGGCGGCTCCGTACGCATTGGTGTACGTGAGATGTATTCAGATGCGATGGGTGAACCGGGCACGTTTGCCGGAACCTACGCCGGAATGCTGGCTTCAAACGCGTACACTGTGTTGCAATCCTATCAGTGCGCCGGGGTTGATGTTACCATTCCTGAGTGGCCTGCCGATTTAACGCCCACGCCACCTGAAGCATTATTGAACGTGGATTGTGGTGAATAAGCAAATCTAACCGCGGAGAACGCGGAGAACACGGAGGATAATTATCGAAAAAAAACCTCTGCGCTCTCCGCGTCCTCCGCGGTGAAAAAAATATCAAGGAACTGACGTTATGAGTGATACACAAGAAACGGCCGTACCCCACAACCCAACCACCGCCCTGGTCATCGACGACCTGACCGTGGCTTACAGCAGCAAACCGGCCATTTGGGACGTCGATTTACAAGTGCCCGAAGGCGTTTTGATGGCCATCGTTGGCCCTAACGGGGCGGGTAAAAGCACATTGATCAAAGCGGCGCTCAATCTTATTCCCCGCGCCGCCGGAACGGTGCGTTTTTATGGCCTGCCCTATGAAAAGGCGCGCAGCTTTGTCGGCTACGTGCCGCAGCGCGGCAGCGTCGATTGGGATTTCCCGACCTCGGTGCTGGACGTGGTAATGATGGGCCTGTACGGCAAGCTGGGCTGGTTCCGCCGTCCGGGGCGCAAGGAGCATGAGCTGGCCATGCACGCCCTGGAGCAGGTAGGCTTGCAGGATTTTGCTCACCGGCAAATCAGCCAGCTTTCTGGCGGGCAGCAGCAGCGCACCTTTTTGGCACGAGCGCTGGTGCAGGATGCCCAGATTTATTTTATGGATGAGCCGTTTGCGGCCGTAGACGCTGTTACAGAGCGGGCCATCATCGCCATCATGCGCGAGCTGCGGGAACGGGGCAAAACCGTGTTGGTGGTTCATCACGATTTGCAAACGGTGGAAGAATATTTTGACTGGGTGACGCTGCTCAACGTGGAGGTGGTGGCCAGCGGCCCCATCGGCACCACGTTTACGCCGGAGAAGCTGCGCAAAACGTACGGCGGACGCGTTTCTTACCTGCATGAAGAGAGCGTCCAGTCGGTGATGGAGACAGAATAATGTTGGCTAGATTTTCTGCAGAAGACCGGCGCGTCTGGCTGTTAATTGGGGCCATTGCCCTGATTGCGGTGCTTTTTTTGCCGTTTAGCCAGCTTGTCTTGAACGTTCGTTACGATTACACGCTGCGCACGGTGGCCGTGGGCGGTTCGCTGCTGGGGATTGTGAGCGGTGTGTTGGGCTGTTTTGCCGTGCTGCGCCAGCAAAGCCTGATGGGCGACGCGCTTTCCCACGCTGCTTTGCCCGGTGTAGCCATCGCTTTTTTGCTGTTTGGCCGGGAGCTGGGCTTTTTGCTCATCGGGGCGTTTGTTGCTAGCTGGCTGGGCGTCCAATTCATCAGCATGGTGACCGACACGACGCGCATCAAGCAAGACACGGCGATGGGCATTGTGCTGGCCGCCTGGTTTGCCGCCGGGATTGCCCTGCTAGCCTACATCCAGGCCCGCCCGGATGCCAGCCAGGCCGGATTGGACACGTTCATCTTTGGCCAGGCGGCGGCTATTGTGGTAAACGACGTGCGGCTGATTGTCGGCGTAGGGGCGGTTGCTCTTGTGCTGCTGGCCCTGTTCTGGAAAGAGTTCAAGCTGATCACGTTTGATGCCGAGTTTGCCGGGGCTAACGGGTTCCGCGTGAACCTGTTTAGCATGATGCTGTCTACCCTCATTGTGGTGGCGATTGTGCTGGGCTTGCAGCTGGCCGGGGTCATTTTGATGGTAGGGATGCTGATTGCGCCGGGCATTGCTGCCCGGCAGTGGACCAACAAGCTGACGCAGATGGTGATTTTAGCGGCCGTTTTTGGCGCATTTGCCGGTGGTACAGGGGCAATTATCAGCGCCGTAGACACCGATGTGCCTACCGGCCCAATGATCATTGTGGTGGCCTTTTTGCTGGTGGTTATCTCGATTGGCTTTGCACCGGGGCGGGGGCTGGTCTGGTCGCTGCTGCGGCAGCGCGGGGACCGGCGGCGCTTTGCGGCGCAGACGGTGCTGAATGATATGTTTCATTATGCATATGATCATGGCTCGATGGAGACGGCCGTTCCCCAAAAATTCCTCCTCGGCGTCAGCGGCAAAATTGCCAAATTGGGGCTCAAGCGGCTGCTGCGCCAGGGGTACGTGCAGCAGGCTGGCGAAAGCTGGCGGCTAACTGACGCCGGTGCCGAAGTGGCCGCACACCAGGCGCAAAATGCGCTGCTGTGGGATGTGTATCGCCAATACAATGAAACCTTGAACTTGCCGCTGATTGCCGAAAATCGCCAGCAGGATATACGCCAGCTTTTGCCGGAAACGGCCGTGGCCCAACTTGAACAAAAACTGGAAGAGGGTGTTCACTGATGTACCAGATTGAAGAACTGTTGATCCCTTTTTTGCTGAATTTTTTTGACCAAACGGTCATCAATGCCTTTTTGCGCAATCCGCAAAATACGGCCACCATCATTGGCGGCCTGATTGCCGTGTCCGGCGCGCTTTTGGGCACCTTCCTGCTGCTGCGCGGCATGTCACTTACCAGCGACGCCATCAGCCACACCGTGCTGCTGGGCATTGTGGTTGCCTTTTTGGTGCTTACTTCCTGGTTTCAACAGGAACCAGATTTAAGCTCGCCCTGGCTGATCATCGGGGCGGCGCTGGCAGGTGTGGCCACGGTGGTGCTCACAGAAGCCATTTACCGTTCTGGCCTGGTGAAGCAGGATGCCGCCCTGGGGCTGGCCTTCCCGCTGCTATTTGCCGTTGCCGTCATTCTGGTCTCGCGCTATGTGCAAGATGTACACCTGGATGAGGACGCGGTAATGGTGGGGGAAATTGGCGTGGCCTGGGCCGATACCAACAGTCACTGCCTGGAAAACTGCGTAACCGTCACCATTACCCCGGACGATCCGCGCGCTGAAATCACCCGGCGCTGCATCAACTGCCGCGAGTTGGCCATCACCCCCCGCGATGAGGGGGCCGAATTTACGGAGACGTGTGACAACTGCGGCACGTATACCCCGGCCCAGGCCTGGCAGGCTGGCCTGCTGGAAGCAGAGCCATTGCTTATTTTCTGGCCAAAATCCATCACCGTGATGCTGCTCATCACCATTTTGACGCTCGTTTTTGTAACGATCTTTTTCAAGGAGCTGAAGCTCTCCACGTTTGATCCTGCTCTGGCGGCTGCGTTGGGCTTTCGCCCTACTTTGCTGAATTATGCCCTGATGATCATAGTGAGTCTGGTGGCTGTGGGCGCGTTTGAGGCTGTTGGTTCCATTTTGGTGATCGCCTTCTTCATCATTCCTCCGGCCGCCGCTTATCTGCTCACCGATAACCTTACCCGGATGCTGATTTACAGCTCGGTCATTGGGGCGGCTGGCGCCTACTTTGGCTACGATATGGCCCGCGGCAGTTTTTTGGGCCTGTTTCAACTGGATACCGTTTTGATCGGCATCAACCGACTGTTTAACTTAGGTTTGCTACAAGAGTGGGATTCGTCTATTTCCGCGTCGATGGTGCTGATGATCTTTTTCTTTTTCCTGGTTTCGTGGATCCTGTCGCCCAAGTATGGGCTGGTCTCTACCATGTTGCGGCGTAAAAGTCAGCAGCGCAGCTTTGATAACCAGGTTGTGCTGGCCCATATTCATAACCATGAAGGAACGGCCGCTGCCCGGCAAGAGCTGGCGGTGAACACCCTGTACCATCATTTCCGCTGGTCGCCGCAAAAGACCAGGCGCATTCTGAACCAACTGCAAGCACGCAACATGGTGCACATCGAAGCTGACCTGGTACGGCTGACGGCGCGTGGGAAAGACCGGGTGAAGACATTCCGCGAGAACCGGCTGGCGCGAGAAACGGTGATTCCGTGATGGAAAATTGGCGTAGTCCGACCAAACTGCTTATACTGATACATTCTGCCTGCAAAAATCCAACTCGTACAGGCAGGTCTAGACAAACAACGGGCTGAGATTTGACCTTGGCTCAATGCAGTCAAGGAGCATTTTTCGTGAGTTTTTCGCAATTTTCGCTGGATCCGCGCCTGGAAGCGGGTATTCAGGACATAGGCTTTACAGAGCCGACACCGATTCAAAAACAAGCCATTCCCCATGTGCTGGCTGGCGCCGATTTACTTGGCCTGGCGCAGACGGGTACGGGGAAAACGGCCGCTTTCATGTTACCCATTCTGCAGCGCCTCACCCGTGGACCGCTGCGCCAGGTGCGGGTGCTCATTGTGGCCCCCACCCGCGAACTGGCCGAACAGATTCATCAAACGGCCGTTGACCTGGGCAAATACACTAAACTCCGCAGTACCACCGTGTATGGCGGCGTCGGTAAAAAAGCACAGGTGGATGCGCTGCGGCGCGGCGTGGAGATTGTCGTGGCCTGTCCAGGTCGCCTGCTGGACCTGGCGGGTGAAAAAAACATCGATCTCACCAAAGTGGAAGTGCTGGTGCTGGATGAAGCGGACCGCATGTGCGACATGGGTTTCTTGCCCGACATTCGCCGCATTCTCAAGCTGCTGCCCGCCCAGCGGCAAACGCTGTTTTTCTCCGCCACCATGCCGGGCGACATTCGCGAGCTGGCAGACAGCATTCTCAAGGATCCCGTCACCGTGCAAATCGGGCAGATTGCCCCAGCCAAGACGGTGTCTCACGCCCTCTACCCAGTGCCCAGCGACATGAAGAAAAATTTGCTCTTCACCATGCTGGACGAGATGGCCACCGGTCGCGTGCTGATATTTACGCGCACCAAGCGGCGGGCGCGCTTTCTGGCCCGTGATTTGGCCAAGAAGGGCTACAAAGCAGAAGAGCTGCAGGGTAATATGTCGCAAAACCGGCGGCAGAATGCCATTGATGGCTTCCGCAACGGCAAGTATGACATCCTGGTGGCTACCGACATCGCCGCCCGAGGCATCGACGTGGCCGAAATTTCGCATGTGATCAACTTTGACATGCCAGACACGGTAGATGCGTATACCCACAGAATCGGCCGTACGGGCCGGGCGGAGGAGGTGGGGGATGCTTTCACCTTCGCCACGGACGAGGACGCGGCGATGGTGCGCGACATTGAGCGGGTGCTCAAAACCCGCCTGGAGCGGCGGCGCTGGCCTGGCTTCTCGTACGGGGAATTTGACCCGGAAAAACAGCCTGTACGTGCGCCGGAGAAACGGCCGCAGCCCAACGGTAGCCCCAAGCCGCACAGCAACTACTCACGACGGTCGCGTGACAAGCGAGGACCATCTGGGCGGCAGAATCGCAGCAGTCAGCAAAGCAGTGAAGGGAGCCGGCGGTAGACGGCCGTATTCAGCCAAAACATCTTCTTGCTAACCTGACTCCATTATCTGAACCCGGTAGCTTTTTTGCTAAATGAGACCCGCCTGTTGGCAAAAGTTGTGAATGAGCGTGTGGCCTGCGGGATGTTCGTCGGTGTAATACTCGGGGTGGAACTGGGTGCCGATGATGGGCAGCTGGTGGTGGATGATGATTTGGTGGGGGGAAACGGCCGTTGCTCCATAATTGCCAAATCCGTCCGGCACTTCTTTTAGCTCCCATGAGTGTGCCTGCCGCATGATGGGCGCTTCGCCTAGACCTTTCAGCAGCGGATGCATTCCGGTGATCTGCACTGGCCGGTAACCAAGTTCCTTTTTCATCCCGGCCGCAAAATCTGAGTTAGGGTCAGGTTCGTCATCTGCCAGCGGGCCAATCGGAGCTACGGTCGCGCCAAACGCTTCAGCCAGCGTTTCAAAGCCGCCGCAAAAGCCAAAGATGGGCCACTTCAGGCTGGTAATCACTTCATGCAGCCCGGCCACTTCGGCGTTGGCGTATTCATCGGGGTTGGCGCTGTTGCCGGAGATGAAAATTGCCTTAGCATCGAGCTCCGTCAGCAAAGCTGGGGTCGCCTGATGGTAGCGCACAATCAAGCAGCAGTCGCCAGTCATGTCTTCCAGGCGATACTTAATGCGCACCCGTGCTGCCATAATCCGCTCCCCCCAGGGTTTTAAATATGCCTCTGCACGTTCATTGTCGATTAAAATGAGCATACCATTTTATCCCCCGCCATTATACTGCAACCTTCTGCTGCGCTGTAATAATTGGCAGCTGCCAGCAGCGCACAATAAGCATTAGCAGAACACATTGACACGTCGTTTTACCAAAAGTTATACTTATGACCGTCTCAACTCGCTTACCCTAAGTTCAACCAGCATACAACATCACTTCCAGCATCGTGGCTGGACCAGGGGAGTTGCACCAAAAAATTAAGGCGTGCCAGGAGTACATCGAAGTGAGATTGACTCACAAACAAGCCGCTTACCTTATCAGTTATGGGATTGTGAGCATAGGCGTGCTTGTTTTACTAGGCTGGGCATTTGATATTACCGTGTTCAAAAGTCTGCAGAGCGGCCTCACGACAATGAAAGCCAATACTGCCCTGACTTTTGTGCTGTTTGGGCTTTCTTTGCGCTTTTCCGATCATCATAATTCGACCCTCCGTCATGCTGCGTTGGCCCTGGTCGCGGGCGGGTTGTTGATCAGTCTGCTTACCCTGTCTGAATATTGGTTTGGCTGGAACCTGGGGATTGACGAGTATTTGTTTGTGGACCTGGATACGGCCGTTGCCAACTTCCCCGGTCGTATGTCGGTGGCTACTGCGCTCAGTTTTGTGCTGACGGGCACTGCTCTGGTATTCACAATTTATCGGCGCCACCTGGCAGCCCATGTTGTCGCCGTTCTGATTGGCTTCCTCGGCTTGCTGGTGCTGCTTGGCTACCTTTATAACGTCAGTTCTCTTTACCGGGTGTTTGCCTTTAACTCGATGCCCGTGCATGCCGCCGTTACCCTTGGTTTCTTCAGCCTGGGCATCCTGCACCTGTGCCCCGATGCTGGCCTATCTGCCCTGATCTTTAACGATACCGCTGGTGGCGTCCTGGTCCGGCGGTTGATTCCGCCGGTTATTTTTGTCCCCATTTTTTTGGGTGCCATTATTGTTTTCAGCCCCCAGGCGGCCGCATTCGACAGTAGATTTAACACCTCCCTGCTTGTCCTTACCAACATTGCTGTCCTTTTTCTTGTTCTGTTATGGAGTGCGTCCTCCCTGCAAACGATTGACCTGGAGCGGCGGCAGAGCGACCAGCAGTTCCGCCTGGCGGTGGAAGCTTCGCCTGGTGCGATCATCCTGGTGAACCAGGCCGGGAAAATCACCCTGGTCAATGCGCAGGCAGAAACCTTGTTTGGCTACACGCGCGAAGAATTGTTGGGCAAGAAGGTGGAAATGCTGGTGCCGGAGCAGTTTAACGCACACCACGTGCAGGATCGGGATGCCTTTTTTGCGGCGCCGACCGCCCGACCTATGGGGGCCGGACGAGATTTGTACGGGCGGCGTAAAGACGGCCGTCAGGTTCCCGTGGAAATTGGCCTCAACCCGATCCAGACTAACGAGGGGCGTTTTGTCCTCGCCTCTATCATCGATATTACCGAGCGGAAGCAGGCCGAGGCCGAAATCCACAAGATGAACCGGGAACTGGAACAACGGGTGGCGGAACGTACCGCCCAGCTCCAGGTAGCCAATAAGGAGCTGAAAGCGTTTGCCTACTCTGTCTCTCACGATTTGCGGGCGCCGCTGCGCAGCATCGATGGCTTTAGCCTGGCTCTGTTGGAGGATTACGCCGACAGCTTGAACGACGAAGCACAAAATTATCTGCAGCGGGTGCGGGCGGCCAGCCAGCGTATGGCCCAACTGATCGATGACCTGCTGGCTCTCTCCCGCCTGACCCACAGCGAACTGCGTCCTGAAACTGTGGACCTCAGCGGGATGGTTCAGACCATAGCTGCTGAGCTCCAGCTTACGGAACCAGAGCGGAACGTCACGTTTGTCATTGCCCCGGCCGCCGCGGTAAAAGCCGATGTGCCATTGCTGCGCGTGGCCCTGGAAAACTTGCTGAACAATGCCTGGAAGTTCACCGCCAGGCACGCCAGCGCCTGCATTGAGTTTGGCCTGGAAAAACGGCCGTCTGGCGAAACCATCTACTTCGTGCGCGACGATGGTGCTGGATTTGACATGACCTATATCGACAAGCTGTTTGGCGCTTTCCAACGGCTGCATACCCCGGCCGAATTTCCCGGTACGGGCATTGGTCTGGCCACCGTGCTGCGCATCATTCACCGCCACGGCGGGCAGATTTGGGCCGAAGGCGCGGTGGAGCACGGCGCCACGTTTTATTTTACGCTGCCCGGTACGGCCGTAGATCCATCCTCGGAATAACAGGAGACTTAATAAGTGGGCGCACACCATGAATGAAAAGGGTGTACCGACGTAGCCCGATTTTGTAAATCGGGTGGCGATTTTGCAAATCGCCATACATTTTCAAAGGAGTCTTTTACCAATGGAAAAGGTTGTTTTGTTAGTTGAAGATAATCCAGACGATGTCGATTTAACCCTGCGTGCCTTTAAGAAAAACCACCTTATCAACGACGTTGTCATTGCCCGGGATGGCGTGGAGGCGCTGGATTACCTCTTTGGGACCGGGGCCCACGCCAGCAATCCCAATCCGCTCCCCCAGCTAGTTTTACTGGACCTGAAGCTGCCCAAAGTGGATGGACTGGAGGTTTTGCGGCAAATTCGCGAGGATGACCGAACCAAACTGCTGCCCGTAGTGGTGCTCACCTCTTCCAAGGAAGAGCAGGACCTGGTGCAAAGCTACAGCCTTCATGCCAACAGTTACATTCGTAAGCCGGTCGATTTTCTCCAGTTCAGCGAAGCGGTGCGCCAGCTGGGATTCTACTGGCTCATCTTAAACGAAGCCCCACCCAATGCGCCAAGGAACGACAGTTGATGAGCAAAACCCTGCGCGTTTTAATCGTGGAGGATTCAGAAGATGATGCCCTGCTGCTGCTGCGTGAACTGCGCCGCGGCGGGTACGAACCGGTTCATGTGCGGGTGGAGGATGCCGTGGCCATGCAAGCTGCCCTGGAAGAACGGGAGTGGGATGTGGTGCTGAGTGACTATTCGATGCCCCGATTCAGCGCCCCGGCCGCCCTGGCGTTGCTCCAGCAAAGCGGGATCGATCTGCCCTTCATCATCGTTTCCGGCACCATTGGTGAGACGGTGGCCGTGGCGGCCATGAAGAGCGGTGCCCACGACTTCCTCGTCAAGGGGCAGATGGCCCGCCTTATTCCCGCTGTGGAACGGGAGATGCGTGAAGCACGAGTACGGAGCGAACGTGCCCAGGCGGCAGACGCTCTGCGCCAGCGAGAGAATTATTTTGGGGCTTTGATAGAAAATGTCTCGGATATCATCACCACAATTGATGCTTTCGGGCAGATTACCTATGTCAGCCCGGCGATTCACCGGATTTTGGGCTACTCGGTGGATGAATATGAAGGCAGCAGCGCTTTCGATCTTGTTCACAGTGATGATCGGTCAGCAGTAGACGCTATGATGGCGCATCTATTGTGGCAGCCCGATGCAACCAGTACCACTCAGTTTCGCGTGCGGCACAGGGATGGATCGTGGCGCTGGCTGGAAGCCATTAGCCGCAGACTTCTGGCGGCGGATTCGGACGCTCAAGAATTTGTCATTGTTTTACGTGACATTTCAACGCGTAAGCAGGCCGAAACAGAGCGTGAGCAGCTGTTGGCGCGCATTATAGAGCAGGCGCGTGAAGTGCAGTTTATTGTCAATACTGTTCCCGAAGGCATCTTCATGCTGAATGAGGACGGCGATATTCGTTTGACAAATCCCCTGGCCAAAGAGTACCTGACCCTGCTGGCGCCGGAATGGGCCAACGGCCGTCTCACCCACCTTGGCAATCGTCCCCTGACAGAACTGCTCACCTCACCGCCCAAGGGGTTGTGGCATGAACTGGAAAGCCACGGCCGTTTCTTTGAGCTCATCGCCCGGCCCATCGAAGATGGCCCTGGCCAACGGGGCTGGGTTTTTGTGCTGCACGACGCCACGCGCGAGCGTCAGGTTCAGCAGCAGGTGCAGAGCCAGGAACGGCTGGCCGCCGTAGGGCAGCTGGCGGCGGGCATCGCCCACGACTTCAACAACAGCCTGGCCGTCATCAAGCTCTACTCCGACCTGCTCCTCCGCAGCGCCGAGTTGACGGGGCAAAACCAGGATCGGCTGCATACCATTTCCCGGCAAACTCAGCGCGCGGCTGACCTGATCCAGCAAATCCTCGACTTCAGCCGCCAGTCGTTGATGGAGCGCCAGGCGTTGGATCTGCTGCCCTACCTCAAGGAGCTGACCCGCTTGCTCAAGCGGACCCTGCCAGAGGACATTCAGGTTTCGCTTGAACCGGCCGCAGACATAGACTTTACGATTTTTGGTGATCCCTCGCGCATTCAGCAGGTGATTCTGAACCTGGCGTTTAATGCACGGGATGCCATGCCACAGGGCGGGCGCCTGACAGTTGGTTTAGAAAAACTGACTGTGTCCACAGAAACGGCCGTACCCGTCTCTGGCATGGTGCCGGGCGAATGGGTGCAACTTTCCATACGTGACAGCGGTGTGGGTATCTCGGCGAAGGATCTGGATCATATTTTTGAGCCGTTTTTTACTACCAAGGAACATGGCAAAGGCACGGGCCTGGGATTGGCGCAGGTGTATGGCATTGTGCAGCAGCATAACGCGTTTATTGACGTGGAAACGGCCGTGTCCCAGGGCACAACCTTCTACCTTTACTTCCCGGCGTTTCATGAGCAGCCGCAGGCCAGGCGGGTGCTGGATGAATCCGTACCTCTGGGATCAGCGGAGCTGGTGTTGGTGGTGGAGGACGAGGAAACCATTCGCCAGGCGCTGAGCGAAAGCCTGGCGATGTTGAACTACCAGGTGCTGGAGGCGGAAAACGGCCGTGAAGCTTTTACCCTCATCGAGCAGCACCGTGAGGAAATAGCCGTTGTGCTCAGCGACATCATCATGCCCGAGATGGGCGGCGTGGCCTTGTTCCACACCTTGCGGGAACAGGAATTCCACATTCCTTTCATTATGATTACGGGTTATGTCGTAGAAAAAGATATGGAAAATCTGCGGGCACTAGGGCTGCAAGGCTGGCTTACCAAGCCGCTGGACCTGGACAAGCTGGCCCACCTCCTCCAGCAAGCGCTCTCCTGATTTAGGCATAGCTTTGTCCCGGATACTGTCGAGAAGTGAAGTCGAAGTAAGCTTTGACTTTCTTGCTGTTGTAAAGCAGTAAGGAAATGACGCCAAGAATCAGGCCGATTGGATCCAGCACAACAACGGTGGTGAGCTGCAAAACTGATACTAAATACGGTGCTTTGCTAAGCCGGACCGGGTCACCCAACAGTTTGATGGCATAGACAAACTCAATGATGCCAACGGCAATGGGATAGAAGCCAATCGGGAAGCAAAGAAACCCGATCACGCTGCTAAACAGGCCGAAGATAATGGTAAACCCCCAGCCAATGTTCAGAAAACCATCGACCAGATAAATTGCGGCAATCAGTTGGATACTTCCTGGTTTAGACACGAGAGACTCTCCTTTTGCATAAAATCTGGTGAGTATGAAGAGCATCTTTTGGAGACGCTGGCTTCATTATTCCAGGAGAGGCCGGAGTGTGGCTGACAAACTGCTGACGCAGCCATAACAGGTATGCCACAAATTTTGGGAAAGACGGGGAACGCTAACGCCTCAAAGCCAATAGGGCCATGCCGAGGAACATTTTTTCCACGCCAGCACCGCTGCTGGCGCTGGTGGTAAGGTAAGGCGCCTGGATGGAGGCGGCGAACTTTTTGGCTTCGCTGGCGTCATAACCGGGCAGCAAATCAATTTTGTTACCCACCACCAAAAAGCGCTGCTGCGGCACAACGGCGAGGATTTCCTCGTACCAATCCTGCAAGTGGGCCAGTGAGTCGGGATTGGTGACGTCGTGGACAAGTGCGGCCGTTCGGCTGCCGCGGTACAGGCCAGTGCGAACCGACTGGAAGTGGATTTGTCCGGCCATGTCCCAAATGGAGAGCTTGATCGTGTGCCCCTTGATTTGCACCGTCTTGGTCTGGAAATCGACGCCAATGGTGGCCACGCGGGACTGCTCAAAACGCCCTTCGCAATATTGGCGGATGAGCGAGGTTTTGCCCACGTTCCCGTCCCCGGCAACGACAATCTTAAGCAGTGGAACTGTCGTGGTCATGCCTGGTTACCGTTTCCACTTGCCCAGAAAATGCTCGTGGGGAAAGACAAGTTCGCTGGCTTCTACCGGGGGAGTGGCCAGCAAAGCACGATTGGCCTTCTCAAAGAGGCGGTGCAGCTGCTCCAACAAGTCGAGCTGG
The DNA here is from genome assembly GCA_016710325.1 of Candidatus Leptofilum proximum. Lineage (GTDB taxonomy): Bacteria > Chloroflexota > Anaerolineae > Promineifilales > Promineifilaceae > Leptofilum > Leptofilum proximum. The sequence goes on from JADJXK010000001.1 coordinate 240,325, forward strand.
CGGTTGGCGGGTTCGGCCGTAAACAGGGCCATGAGTGTGGTAAATTGTCCGGGCACAAAACAGAGCCAGCGTCCCCCCTCAATGGCAGTGGACTGCATGCCGCCGCCAAAAATTTCGGCCGTAGCCGAACGAAAGGAGGAAAGCATGGGTACAAACAGGGCAGGATCGACCTCGAATTTTCCCAGGGTGCTCAGCGGCATGCCGGAGTTGTTTTCGTAGATGGCATAACCCTTGGCCTTAGCGGCGTGCTGCTGCCGGATCAATACGCTTTCGCCCTCCTGGAAGGCGTCGCCCCACTCACTCTGCCCCTGGTCGGTTTCGATGAGGGTTTCCACGGCGCGCATTTCGCGCTGGTAGTGGGCGTAGAGCTGCTGGAACTGCTGGCGGTTGATGGTGCCGTTGGCAAAATCATCGGCAAGACGGCCGATTTTCTCCTGAAGCCTGTCTAAAAATTGCTGGGCGGCTTCTTTGCCGGAAGGTGGGGTGGGCGACGGCCGTTCCGCAGCAACCTCCCTGACCGGTGGGGCAGGTACGGCCGTTGGTACCGGCATGACCGGTGGAGATAAAGGTTTCTTTTGTGCTTCTGGGGTTGCGCCACCCAAGACACGTTTTAGCCATTCGAACATAGTGTTTGCTGCTCCAGTAGTATCACAGTACTAGAGTATAGCAGGTAACGGCCATTTTCGGCAGTTAAGCAAATCACAGCAGGGATCGGTGTTCCGTAATCGGTAGTCGGTAAACGGTAATCGCTGTCTTTGTCCGGTTACCGTTCACCGTTTACCGACTACCGGTTTTTAGTTGTAGCCGTCCGCAAAAATATCGATCATCAAATATGGATCGCCCAGCGGGTAGAGGATGGGGCAGGTGCAGCCGTTGTCGATGTATTCGCGGACCTTGGCCTTCACCTCTTCTGGCGAGCCGCTGGCGGTGCACATCTGCACCACGTCGTCGGGCACCAGGTGCATGGCGTTTTCAATTTCTTCTTCGGTGGCGGGCCAGGTGAGCACCTGGTGAATTTCGTCCAGCAGTTCCTGGCTGACGCCGCTGGCCTTCATCAGGTGCGGCTGCTGCCCCAGGTACTGCGTCATCATCTTACGCGCGCCGTCCAGCGCCTTCTTGCGGTTGTTGTCCACCGAGCAGATCATCAGCTGCGGCCGGTCCACGTCGTCGATGGAGCGGCCCGCCAGCTTGGCGCCGCGCTCCAGGGCGTCCATCGCTTCCAGGTTGTACTTGGGGTGCACCAGGTAGTTGAGGCAGACGCCGTCGGCAATTTCCCCGGCCAGTTCCATCATTTTCATGCCGGTAGCGCCGATGTACATGGGCACGTGGCGCGGTGTTTTACGGCCGTGTACCACGTCCAGCTGAATGCCATCCACATGATGGAATTCGCCAAAATGGGTCACCGTTTCCATGTTGAGCAGCTTGCGCAGTACCTCAATCGTCTCGCGCATGGCCGAGAGAGGCTTGCGGCGCTCGATGCCCACCTTGCTGGCCAGCGGGTCCCACCACGCGCCAATACCGCAGATAATGCGGTCTTCGGCCAGGTCGTCCAGCGTGAGGAAGGTGGCGGCCAGCAGGCCAATGTTGCGCGTCCAGTTGTTGGTGACGCCGCTGGCCACTTTCAGGGTAGTGGTGTGGGCGGCAAAAGCTGCCATGGGCACGATGGCATCGCGCACCAGGCGACTTTCCGCCTGCCACACGGCCTCGAACCCTTTGGCTTCGGCATATTTCACCAATTCAATGCCCTCACGGATGTCGTGGGCATCCTGCAAATAGAGTGCTACGCGGTCTTTTGACATGAGATTCTCCTTTTTCGGTAATCAGTGGTCGGTCATCGGTGGTCGGTGGTCGGTAATCGGTGGTCGGTAATCGGTGGTCGGTTATCGGTAATCGGTGAACCACTCACTGATTACCGATAACGGTTTACCGATTACCGTTCACCCGCTTTGTCAGGCCACGTTTGGGTATTCGCATAGGCAACTTGTAGCGGCGCACGCCGTCGTATTGGTAGAGGGCGTTGGCCACGGCCCCGGCGGTGGGCACCAGGCCAATTTCGCCCACGCCTTTGGCGCCGTACGGGCCGTACGGATCGGACACTTCCACGCCGATGATTTCCATCTCGGGCATCTCTTTGGCGCGCAGGATGCCGCAGTCGCGCAGGCGGGTGGACTTGGGACGGCCGTTTTCCATCACCATCTCCTCGCTAATGGCATAGCCCAGGCCCATGTGGATCGAGCCTTCCAGCTGGCCTTCAAATAAGACGGGGTTAAATATCTTACCGGCATCGTGGGCGGCGGTGATTTTTTGGATACGGCCGTCTTCGTCCAAGGTCACCAGCTGCGTGGCGTAGCTGTAAGAGTAATGTGTGTAAACCTTGTCCACCATCGCGCCCGGCTTGGTGGTCCAGTCTACCCGGAACATGCCTTCGTAGGAACGGCCGACCAGCTCTGCCAGTGAATGGGTCTTCAGATCTTCCTTAAGCGGCTTGCAGGCGTCGATGAGGGCGTTGCCCACCAGCGAAGTCGCCCGCGAGGCGGTGGTCATGCCCGCTTCCTGCTCGGAGACGGTGTCCACCCGCACCTCGATGATGGCCGGATCGAGGCCCGTTTCATGGCAGACCACCTGCTGTGCTATGGTATTCACACCCTGACCCATCTCGGTCCAGCCGTGGTCAACCAGCACCTTGTCCGGGGCCAGAATTTGCACCCGCGCCTTAGATTCATCCGGCATGCCGTTGCCGATGCCCGTATTTTTGATGCCGCAGGCGATGCCCGCGTATTTTGCGGCGTAGTAGGCATCCTTCACGGCCAGCAGCGTGTCGCGTACGCCTGCGCCGCCTTCGATGACCTGGCCAGTGGCGGTCATGTCGCCATCTTTCAGGGCGTTGTCATAGCGGAACTGCCAGCGGTCGAAGCCACCTCTTTCGCACAGTTCATCAATGAGCGATTCCAGGCCAAAGGCGCTCTGGTTCACGCCAAAGCCGCGCATCGCGCCGCACGGGATGTTGTTCGTATAGACAGCAACAGCTTCCACGTCAGTGACGGGTACGTTGTAGGCGCCGGTGGCGTGCCCGGCGGAACGCTCCAGCACCTTCATGCCCACCGAGGCGTACGCGCCGGTATCGCCGACGAACTTCACCTTCACAAAGGTCAGCAGGCCGTTGGCGTCGCAGCCAATTTTGTAATCCATCCAGATGGGGTGGCGCTTGGGGTGCATGGCAATGGATTCGTCGCGGGTGAGGCGGACTTTAACCGGCACCTGGAGCAGGTAGGCGGCCAGCGCGGCGTGCCCTTGGGTAGACAAATCTTCCTTGCCGCCAAATCCGCCGCCGTTGGGCACCAGAATCACGCGCACTTTTTCCAGCGGCAGGCCCAAAATTTTGGCGATTTGAATGCGGTCGTCGAAGATGCCCTGGCTGCTGGAAAAGACTTCAACGCCGTCGTGTAACGGCCGTACCACCGTGCACTCCGGCTCCATGAAGCCATGCTCAATCATCTGCGTCTCAAAGACACCCTGGACGATGTGGGCTGAGGTTGCCTCCGCTTCGGCCAGGTCTCCCCGGCTGGTGACGCTGCGGGAGAGCTGGTTGCCCTGTGGGTGAATCTTGGGTGCATCGGGCAGCAGCGCTTTGTGCATATCGGTGACCGGTTCCAGCACCTCGTACTCGACCTTGATGGCGGCCACGGCCTGGCGGGCCAGCGCATCGGTTTCGGCGACGACCAGGGCCAGCACGTCACCCACGTAGCGGGTGGTTTCACCCTCGGCGATCATCAACGGCCAATCCTGCTTGATGAGGCCAATCTGGCGGTCGCCGGGTACGTCTTTAGCGGTGAAGATGCGAATGACGCCGTCCATCTTTTCCGCAGTGCTGGTGTCGATGTTGCGCACGGTGGCCCGCGGATGGTCGCTAAATTTGAGCGCCCCGACTTTCATGCCGGGCAGGCGGATGTCGTCGGTGTAATGGTGCTGGCCGAGGACTAGTTTGGTGGCCTGGTATTTGGGCTGGAAGGTGCCAACACGGCCGTTTGTCTGCGGCAGCTTCACCTCTTCTTCCTTGCGAATCGCTTCAGCCGCCATTTCCACAGCATCGACAATCTTTTTGTAGCCGGTGCAGCGGCACAGGTTGGGGGTGAGCGCTTTTTCGATATCGGCCCGGCTGGGTTGGAGATTTTGGTTAATGAGCACGTGAGACTGCATCACAATGCCGGGAATGCAAAAGCCGCACTGCACACCGCCGCTGGCCACAAAGGAGTTGGCGTACACATCCTGCCGGTATTTGCCCAGGCCCTCGATGGTTGTGATGGTTTTGCCTTCAACCCGGCCCATTTTGGTGACGCAGGAGAGCACGGCTTTGTCTTCTAGCTGGACGGTGCAAGCGCCGCAGGCGGCTTGCGGGGCACAGCCGTCTTTGGCTGAGAGAATGCCTGCTTCTTCGCGCAAGTAGGTGAGCAGCGCCGTTTCTGGATCGCCGTTAAATTCGGTGAGTTCGCCATTGAGTGTAAATTTCATGTTTACCTCCATTTGGAGATTAGAGATTGAAGACCAGGGGTTAATAATCTCCAATCGCTAATCTCCAATTTCCGGTCTCCGATCTCTTGTCAAGCCAACTCTTCGTGGCGCTCACCGGCCATCATCAGGCCAAGCTCATCCGTGGTGACCTTGTTGTTGTCCACAATGCCCATGATCTCGCCGCCATACAGCACCACGATCCTGTCAGACAGGGCCTTCACTTCGTCTAAATCCTCGGAGATGAGCAGGGTGGCCAGGCCGTCGCTGCGGTTTTGCAGCAGCTGGTTGTGGATGTATTCCGTGGCGCCAATGTCCACGCCGCGGGTGGGCTGGGCGGCGATGAGCAGCCGGGGCTGCCGGGCCAGTTCGCGGGCCAAAATGAGCTTCTGAATGTTGCCACCAGACAAGTTTTTGGTAGGTGTTTCTTGAGTCGGGGTTTTGACGCGGAAATTCTTGATCAATCGCCCGGCGTGTTGGGCGATGTATTTGAAATCGAGAAAGATGCCTCTGCTGAACGGCCGTCGCACGTAATCTTGCAAAATCATGTTTTCGGCGACGGAAAAATCCTTCACTACACCGTCGTGCATGCGCTCTTCGGGGATGTAGGAGAGGCCAACTTTGTACATTTGGGACGGCGTGAGGTGGGTTACTTCTTTGCCGTCAAGGGTGATTTTGCCGTTGTTCACCACGCGGAGTCCGGCAATCGACCGGGCCAACGAGCGCTGCCCGTTGCCGGAGATGCCCGCCACGCCCACAATTTCGCCGCTGCGCACCTCGAAGGAGACATTTTTGAGGACCTGCTTGCCGTCTTCGTTAACGGCCGTTACATTCTCCAACTTCAGCCGCACATCACCAACTTCCCGCGGGGGACGCACCCGCTCCAACAGCACCTCGCGCCCAACCATCATGTTGGCCAGATCTTTTTTGGTCACATCTTGGGTGAAGCGTGTGCCGACGACACGGCCGTCGCGCAGCACCGTTACGCGGTCGGTGAGGGCAAAAATCTCGTTCAGCTTGTGCGAGATGAAGATGAGCGTATGCCCATCGGCAGCCATCTGGCGGAAGATGACAAACAGATCATCAACTTCTTGCGGGGTGAGAACGGCCGTTGGTTCATCCAACACCAGCAGCGCCGCACCGCGATACAGTGCCTTGATGATCTCAACCCGCTGCTGCTGCCCCACGGCCAGCTTGCCCACGATGGTGTTCGGGTCCACCTGCAGGCCGTACTTGCTGGCCAGTTCGCGAATCCGGGCGGACACCACGTCCAGGTCCAAACGCGGCGCACGTGAGGAAGGCAGCCCCAGGGCCACGTTTTCGGCCACGGTCATGTTATCGACCAGCATGAAATGTTGGTGGATCATGCCGATGCCGTGTTTAGTGGAGTCGGTGGGCGAGTGGATGGTGATGGGACGGCCGTTCAGCAAAATCTCTCCCTCATCCGGCTGGTACAGGCCGTAGAGAATCTTCATCAGCGTGCTTTTGCCCGCGCCGTTTTCGCCCAGCAGGGCGTGGATTTCACCTGCTTTCACCTCAAAATTGACGCGATCGTTGGCCAGCACGCCGGGGAAGCGCTTCACAATGCCGCGCATCGCCAACGACTCAATGCGGGGCAGGCCGGAGGGGAGGAGGTTGTTGTCGGTCATTTTTCGGTAATCCGTATTCGGTAATCGGTAATCGGTAATTGGTGGTCGGTAATCGGTAGTCGGTAACTAAAACCGTTTGCGGATTACCGACCACCGTTTACCGGTCTTACTGTCCTACATCGACCGTTAACTCGCCAGAACGGATCTGATCCGCTGCGGCATTGGCCGCGGCCACAGCGTCGGCGTCCAGGCCATCGGCAAATTGCATCACCAGACCGCCGTTTTCCAGGGTCAGGGCGTAGGCGGTGCCGCCAAATTCACCTGCCTGGTGCTTTTGAATGATGTCCTGCAAAACGGCATCCCAGTCATAAAGCTGCGAGGCCACCACGATATCCGGCGCCAGCGAGCTTTGGTCCGACTGCGTGCCCATCCACAGAACACCTTGCTCACTGGCCACGCCAACTGCGCCCACCACCTGCTGGGCCGAGCCTGTCAGGACGTCGGCCCCGGCCTGGATGTGGGTATTGGCTGCTTCCGCGGCGAGCGCGGTGTCGCCAAAGGAACCAGTGTAGGAGACGTTCACCTGGGCATCGGGATTGGCTGCCATGGCGCCAGCCACAAAGCCGTCGATGTACAGCTTGGCATCGCCTGCTTCCACCGGACCGACCACACCAATCACGCCAGATTCAGACAGATTGGCGGCCAGCACACCGTTGACGTAGCCGCCCTGCTCGGCGCGGGCTTCGTAGGCAAAGACGTTGGTGATACCTTCACTGGCGCCGGTGTCGGTGGCGGTGCCCCAGGCAAAGGTGGTGTCGGGGAAGTCGGGGGCAATCTCAAACATAGAGGTGCCGTACTGCGTGCCGTGAGCGAGGACGATATCGTACCCATCGGCGGCGTAGTCACGCAGGGCGGCGGCGGCATCAGTGACATTGAACATGTTTTCGGTGTAGGCGATTTCCATCGCTTCCGCCCCGCCAGCTTCGGCCTGCAGGCGCAGCAGGGAATCGTAGATGGCCTGGCTCCAGGCCAGGTCACTGATGGTGCTGGGCATGACCACGGCGATGCGAATGGGTTCCATGTCGGCCGTTTCCGCGTCGGTGGATGTGTCTTCTGCGGCCGTTTCGCTCGTTGTGTCGGCGGGGGTAGTTTCTTCATCGGCATCTCCACCGCCGCAGCTCACCAGCAGCAAACTAAAAATCAGCATCAAACCAATCAAAAACCATCTTTTTTTCATTTCCTTCTCCTTAACAAAATAGTTTTACAAAATTTCACCGCAGAGGCGCAAAGAGGGCAAAGATTTTTCCCTAAGCGTTGCCAACTCTGCGCTCTTTGCGTCTTTGCGGTTTGTTTTCTTTTTAACTCTCTCCCCGGGTAAATGGCTTGGTGAGCATGGCGGGCTGCAGCGAGCGGCGGAAGGGCAGCGCCAGGGCAACGATGGTGAGCAGGTAAGGCAGCATCACGGCGACGTCGGAGGGAATGTTGAGGTTGAGCACCTGTACCCAGAGCTGGAGGGCGTTGACCGTGCTGAACAGCAGCGCTCCGGCCAGCACGCCCACCGGCTTCCAACTGCCAAAATAAACCAGGGCCACGGCGATGAAGCCCATGCCGTTGGTCAGATTTTCCTGGAAGATGCCCAGCAGGGAGATGGAGAGTGAGGCGCCCGCAATGCCAGCCAGAATGCCGCCGAGGGTAACGGCCGTATACCTTACCTGGATCACGTTCACGCCCAGCGAATCGGCCGCCTCGGGATTTTGCCCTACCGAACGTACCTTCAGGCCCCAGGTCGTTTTGTTGAGCACCCACCAGGCCAGCGGCACCAGGGCAAACGCGCCGTAGGTCATCAGGCTGTGGTGGAAGAAGATTTCCCCAATCATGGGAATATCGGCCAGGCAGAAACTGCCTACGCAGAAGCGCAGTTCTGAAAACCCTTGAATACCTTCAACCGTACCCAGCATCGTCTTAAAGAGCAGGCTGGATGCGCCCAGGCCAAACATGTACAGGCCGATGCCGCTGATGCCCTGTTCGGCCTGGTAGGTGATGCTCACCACGCACAAAATGAGTCCCATCAGGCCGCCGACAAAGGCCGCGGCCAGCACTCCTAAAACCAGGCTGCCGGTCTTGAAAACCGCAAAAAAACCAAAAAAAGCGCCCATCAGCATGATGCCATCAACGCCCAGGTTGAGGACGCCGGAGCGCTGGGAGAACATCTCGCCAATGGCGGCGTACAGGTACGGCGTAGCCAGGCGAATGCCGGAGTGCAGAATGCCCACGATGATGGTTAGTGTGGTTAGATCGCCATTGTTCATGCCTGTAGCTCCATAGTGAGCTGTGGCTCATCATCTATTTCCGGGTTTTCCGGCTTGGAGGTACTATCCACGCTCACGCGGCGATTGGCCCGCTTGCGCACGAAGTAGTCGGTGCTGACGACAAAGAGGACCACCAGCCCCAAAATGGCGGTGATGAGCACCTGGGGAACCTGCATGGCGCGCTGCATTTTGTCGCCGCCCACCAGCAGGCCGCCAAACAGGATGGAGGAGGGGATGATGCCCAGCGGATGCAGCTTGCCAAACAGGGCGGCCACGATGCCGGAAAAGCCATAACCGGCGGAAACGGCCGTTGGCTCAAACATCCGGTGGTGCAGCCCCAAAATCTCCACGGCCCCCGCCAGCCCGGCAAACATGCCGCTGAGCGTCATAGAGAGCACCATCGTGCGCTCCACCATCATGCCCGCGTAGCGTGAGGCGTGCGGGTTCAAGCCCACGGAACGAATGCGGTAGCCGATGGTGGTGCGCCACAGCAGCACGTACACCACGATGGCGGCAATCATCGCCAGGAAAAACCCGGTATGCAGGCGGGATGGTTCCACGAGGACGCCGTATAATTCGGCCGTGTAGCCAGATAATCCCAGCTCTTCGGCTGATTTTGATAACCCAAGCGATTGGGCCAGGTCAGTAAAGCGAGGCAAATCGTACAGTCGGGCCAGCCGGGCGGAGTGAGGAATATTCGTGCCTGCTGCCACCTCTGCGGGATCAATCATCGGGCCGCGCAGCAGGTAGAAACCAATCTGGATGGCAATCTGGTTCATCATGATGGTGCTGAGGATTTCATTCACCCCCAGCCTGGCTTTGAGGTACCCTGGAATGGCGCCCCAAACGGCTCCCATGAATGCCCCGGCAATCATGCCGAACACAATTCCCCAAAAAGCAGGAAAGCTTTCCCCCATCTGCACCACCAAAAATGTGGTGAGCAGGGAACCCACAATGATTTGCCCTTCGGCCCCGATGTTAATAACCCCACCGCGAAAGGCGATGGCGATGCCCAGCCCCACCAGCATGAGGGGGATGGCTTTAACCAGCGTGTCTGAGAGCCCGTTTTTATTGCCAAAAGCGCCGATAAACAATTCCCGATAGGCTTCAAGCGGGTTCACCCCTTGCAGCAGCAGCAGCACTGCGCCAATGAGAAACGCCGCCAGAACGGCCGCAAACGGCAGAAGCACATCGTACAGGCGCTGGAAAAAAACGCTGTCAAACCTGGTTTTTCGCACGCTCTCTCCTCCTGGAGACTATAGCGAATCTTAAGTAGTCAGCAAAAAGTTTTCGTAAATAAAAACCTTTCAGCATGAGACAAATCGTTCTGAATGGTAAGCACCTTATCAACTGAATGAATCATTTCGGCAATCGTTTCGAACAAGTGGTTGGCACAGGCTTTGTCTTTCAGGTGCCGCCAAAACCGCTCAATCGGATTGAGGTCTGAACAGTAAGGCGGCAACCAGAAAACCGTTGCCTGATTTTCATAAAAGGCCAGCAGGGCCTCAGAGACATAGCTGTGATGGTAGGAAGCATTGTCCAAAACAATCACAACGGGGCGATCTGATGGAGCCGAAGCCATCAATAGTTGAATGAAGAGACAGAAGGATTGTGTGTTTTTCTTCTCGGCGGGCATGGTAATGACTGCATCAGTGCGCCAATTGTAAGCACCAAATAGGTGATGCCACTTGGCCGGGCCAGGGGCAGGTACCCGTTTCTGTCGCCCCCGCTTCATCCAACATTTGACCAGCTTACACAGCAGTCTCAGGGTCGTTTCGTCCACAAAGAATAGTTCGATTTCGGCTCGTTCAGCTTTTTTTTAAGCATTTCCAGCGTGGCTTCAGCTCTGGCTTTGACCACTTTGTCCTGGAGTGGGTCCAATGTATGCTTCGGTCGTCGATAAACATACTCTTCTTCGGCCAAGATATTGAGGAAGGTGCGCTCGGTAACCCGCACGCCAGTTTCCTTTTCTAAATGGGCTATTAGCCGTTTGCTATCCCAAACTGTGAAGGCATACCCTAAATCGTGCGGGTCTTGTTCGATGACTTGGGCCAGTCGTTGCCGGTACTGCGCGTCAGCCGCTTGGGGACGACCAGAGCGGGGCCTGTCGGCTAACCCTTCTAGCCCTTCCGCTCGCCACCGCTGATGCCAATAGTAGACTTTACTCGGCTGTATCGACAGGAGTTCAGCGATTTCCTGCGGCTTTTGCCCTAAATGCAGCATCCGAATAATGGTTGCCCGTTGGCGAACGCGGAGGTCATCATGGTTTTTGATGGCTTGTTCGATTATCGCGAGTGATTCAGTTGTTAAAGTGTAGTCAATTTTTTTAGGCATCTCTCTATGATGCCACAATTATTAAATTCCGAAAACTTGTTTCGGTTTACTTAAACATTAACGAATAAAGACTTTGGAGAAAAAATTCGTTGTTTACTCTAATTCGTTGTAGTCATTGAGCAGTCCGGTTCTTTCATTGAATTGATCGATGAGTTTGTCGATTTCATCCGCTTTGCCGGGGATGTTTTCCCAATAATCGTCGTCGTACCACTGCGCCTGGATTTCGTCGAAGGTTTTGCCCTGCTGCTCGACCCAGGTGTAATACTTGAGGTTGTGGATGCGTTTACGGCCGTAATACCCCAACTCTTCCACATAATCAATCGACTGGCCCAGCAGGTACCGCTGGAAAGCGCCCGCCGCTTCCAATGCCGTAAACGGGCCTTCACTTTCGCGCAGCTCGGCCACGCGGCTGTGGTACATCTCCATCGAGTCCGTCGCCACGGTCATCACCACGTCCTGCCCGGTCAGCTCGTAGTACTTAGCAAACTTGATGGCCGACAGCATGTTGGCAATGCCAGAGATGCCCAGCAGCGGCAGCTGCTCGACCAGATCGGCCGAAATCCCTTGTTCCACCAGGTACTCCTGGCCGGATGGTTCGTTGAACAGCCGCGTCAGCACCATGCTGGCCGCATCGTCGATGGCCATCACCATGTCGGTGTTTTTCACGTTGTGAATCCAGGGCACGTGTTTGTCGCCAATGCCCTCGATGCGGTGCGCGCCAAAGCCGTTGTTGAGCAGGGTGGGGCACTGCAGTGCCTCACTGGCGGCAATCTTGCTCTGCGGGTACAGCTTCTTCAGGTAGTCGCCTGCCGCAATGGTTCCGGCCGACCCTGTGGTAACCACAAAACCGCGATACCGGTCCATTGGCCCCATAAGTTGTTTGAGCACTTCTTCCACGGCCGGGCCGGTCACTTCGTGGTGCCACAGGTAATTTCCCAGCTGGTCAAACTGGTTGAAAATCACCAGGTCTTCGCCCGAGTTGCGCAGTTCCCAGCACTTGTCAAAGATTTCCTTGACGTTGCTTTCAGAACCGGGTGTTTTGATCGTTTCGCCAGCCACCTGGGCCAGCCAGTCAAACCGCTCCTGGCTCATGCCTTCGGGCAAAATGGCGATGGATTCGCAGGCCAGCAGGTTGGAATCGTAGGCGCCGCCGCGGCAGTAGTTGCCGGTGGAGGGCCAGACGGCTTTTTGCGTGGTGGGGTCAAACTGCCCGGTCACCAGCGTGGGCACCAGGCAGCCAAAGGCAGCACCCACTTTGTGCGCCCCCGTCGGGAACCATTTGCCAATGATCAGCACAATCCGCGCCGCAACGCCCGTTAGTTCCGACGGCAGTTCCAGGTAGTTGACGCCGCCAAAGCCGCCGCCATGCGCCAGCGGCTCATTGTGCCAGGTGATGCGGAACAGGTTCAGGGGGTTTAGGTCCCAAAGCCCTACATTGTGTAAACGGCGTCGAACTGGATCAGGAATGAGTTGGGGATTCCGCATCTGGCGGAAGGTGGGGATGATAATATTGCGTTCTTTGGCGCGCTCAATCGTGCGGGCCAGCGCCTCTGCATTGTGGGTTTGTAAATCTATCATTTTGGGTAATTGAGTAATTGAGTAATTGAGTAACTGAGTAATTGGTTTATTGGCCCAATTACCTAATTACCCAATTCCTTAATTACATAGTTAACGCCATGACGGCTTTTTGCACGTGCAGGCGGTTTTCGGCTTCGTCGTAGACCACGCTTTGCGGGCCGTCGATCACGCCATCGGTGACTTCGATGTTGCGGTCGGCGGGCAGGCAGTGCATGTAGATGGCATCGTCTTTGGCCATGGCCATGCGCCGCTCGTCGGTGATCCAGTCGGTGTACTGCTTGCCGATGCGGGCAGATTCTTCGTGATCGGTGGTAGTAAGCATGGCGCCCCAGCTCTTGGCATAGATGACGTCGGCATCTTTGAAGCCAGCGTTGAAGTCATCCAGGATTTCAAAGGAGCCTTTGTGGCGGCGCGCGTTTTCTCTGGCCTGTTCCACAATGTCAGGCATGAGCTTGAATTCCGGTGGGTGAGTGAGGCGCACGTTCATGCCGTAGCGGGTCATGAGGAGGATAAGGCTTTGCGGCACGCTGATGGGCTTCTGGTAGCTGCTGGCGTAGGCGTAGCTCACGTTGATGGTCAGGCCGCGCGGATCGCCTTTCTTCTCGATGATGGTGAGCAGGTCGGCCAGGATTTGGAAGGGGTGGTAGACGTCGCACTGCATGTTGAGGACGGGCACACGTGAGGCGGCGGCCACTTCACGGATGTACTGGTTGCCGAAGTCCCAGTCACATTGGCGAATGGCGATACCGTCGAAGTAACGGCCGTAAATCTCCCCAATCTCCTTCGCCGTATCCCCGTGACTAATCTGCGTTGTGGTGCTGTCGATAAACGCCCCATGGCCGCCCAGCTGGGCAATGCCCGCCTCAAAACTGGACCGGGTACGGGTGCTGGAGAAGAAAAAGAGCATGGCCAAAACCTTGTCCCGCAGGTAGGCGTGTTGCTGGCCCAGGGCGCGTTTCCGCTTCAGGTCCATGGCCACGTCCAGGACGGTATCGATCTCTTCTTTCGTCCAATCCTGGGTGGTAATCATATCTTTGCCGCGTAAATTTGTTTGCATGTATTAATCCTCCAAAATGTTGGGCGTAGAGTTCAGAGAGAGCGTGTAGATACGAGCTTAACCCTCCGTAAACTCTGTGTTCTTTGTGGCTTTTTCTTAAAGTTTGTTTTTGAGCATAGCGGGTAGCAGTGCGTAAAACTTCGTTGCCTCAACCACATCTTTCAGCGGTACGTGCTCGTTTACCGCATGGGCGTAGATTTCGTTGCCAGGGCCAAAGCCGATGCTGGGGATGCCCAGCTTGCCGGTCCAGTAGTTGCCGTTGGTGGAAAAGTCCCACTTACCCTGGCCAAACGGTTCGTCACTGTTCCACAAGGCTTTCATCGTCTCCACCCCGGCCTGTACAAAGGGATGGTCTTCCTCCAGCGCCCAGGCGGGGAAATATTGTTCGTATTCATACACGGCGCCGGTGTGGCTGGGTTCGGTGTAGATTAGCTTGCGGATTTCAAAATCTTTTTTGTGTGGTTCGGGGACAAGTGCTTCGAGGGCGCTGCGCCAATATTCTTTGGTTTCGCCAAAGGTAACGCGGCGGTCGATGAAGATGGTGCATTCGTCGGGCACAGCATTGGTGCTGGGGCTGACGCTGGAAATGCGGGTGACGGTCACGCGGCCCTGGCCCAGAAATTCATGCGGCTCAAAATCTTTTTCCATTTCAGAAATGGCCTGGATGACGGGCAGCATTTTGTAGACGGCGTTATCGCCCATGTAGTTGCTGGCAGCATGGGCGCTTTTGCCTTTTGCGGTGATCTCCATCTCGATGCGACCCTTGTGGCCCCGGTAGACCTTCATGTTGGTTGGCTCACCAATCACCACAAAGTCAGGGTGCACCCCTTCCCAATCGTGGAATGCGGCGCAGCCCACGCCATCACACCACTCTTCGATGTTGCCCAGGACATAGCAGGTGAAGCCTTCCAGCAGGCCGAGGTCGCGGGCCATGGCCAGGCCGTAAACCATGCCAGGGGTGCTGTTTTTCTCATCCAGTGCACCACGAGCGTAGAGCATACCGTTTTCCACCTTGCCCTCGAAGGGATCCCATTCCCATTGGGAAGGATCGCCAATGCCGACAGTGTCGATGTGGGTATCGTAAAGGAGGATTTTGGCACCGCTGCCAATTTTGCCGACGATGGAGCCGTATTTGTCTACGTATACTTCATCATAGTTCAGTTTACGCATCTCCTCGCCGACACGTTTGCCGACTTCTTCGATGTCGCTGTCCATGCTGGGGATGGCAACAATTTCGCGGAAGAAGCGCAAAATAGACTCTTCCGCGGCGGTGACGCGTTGGTTGAGCTGCTGGATGGTTTCATTCATTGTGTGCCCTCTTTGACTCTTAAGTGTGGTTTTGGCATGTGTCAGCGGCTTACAGCGCTGGCCTTTTTTGTCATGATGATGCGGTATTGTACTGGAAAAAATATTTGTTAGAATGGTCTGACAAATTTTCTGCGTTTTACCACATTCCACTGGTCATGACAAGCATTTATGGGGGAATCTGGTAAACTTAGTCGCGTAATCATATCCTGCAAAGGTCTGACAATTGTCACGTTCCAGGGCGACGATTGTCACAAGTTTTTGAGCAATGATACAGTCAAGCCAAACAAAACCCAACATTGAGCAAGTAGAGACCACGCTGCGTCAGCGCATCCAGCAAAAAGTGTACCGACCGGGCGTGCAAATGCCAACGGAGCTGGCACTTACGGCCGAATTTGGCGTGAGTCGGGCTACCATTCGTACGGTGCTCACCCGGCTGGCCAACGAAGGGCTGATCTTCCGGCGGCAGGGCGCCGGGACTTACGTGAATCAGCGGGTGGGGGAGGTTAACACTTTGCGTGGGCTGCTGGATTACGGCCGTCTCATTGCTGAAGCTGGCTACCGGTCAACAATCCAGTCTATCTCTATGATGACCCGCGAGGCCAGCGCCGAAGAAGCAGAGGTGCTAAATATCACAACGGGGGAACCGGTGGTGGTGCTGGTGCGGCTGTTCCTGGCGGACGAACGGCCGTTTATTCTGGCCACCAATATCATCCCGCAGAAACTATTTAAAGCAAACAATGATTTTTACGACGGCCGTTTGCCTCTGCATGTCTTCCTGCGCCAATACTGCCACCAAACCATCGCCTATGCTATCTACGAAATCTGCCCCAGGCTGGCCGACGATGACAAGACCATTCAGCTGCTAGACTGCCAGCCGGGCCGTCTGCTGCTGCAGTTTGCCACCACGTTTTACAATCAGGAAAATCGGCCGTTGGTCTGGGGCCACAGCACCTACGACGACTCCGTTGTTAAGCTGCGCTTCATGCAAAGCTGGGTCTAAATGGAATTCGCATAGGCCGTTAAACAACGCTGACAAACTCAGAAAGTGCTTTTTTCTCCAGGGCGTGCAGCGGTACCTGGGCGTTTTCGGCCGGGTAGCC
This sequence comes from Candidatus Leptofilum proximum, assembly GCA_016710325.1. Taxonomy (GTDB): domain Bacteria; phylum Chloroflexota; class Anaerolineae; order Promineifilales; family Promineifilaceae; genus Leptofilum; species Leptofilum proximum. The sequence goes on from JADJXK010000001.1 coordinate 256,106, forward strand.
GACCACCAGGTTGATGTAGGCGCGTTCGTTTTTTGGGCGGTTCAAGATCTCGCTGAGGAAGCCCATGGGGCTGGGGGTGTGGGTGAGGCAAGCCAGCCCGGCGTTGTGCAGGGCGGCGATGAGGAACCCGGTGGCGATGCCCACCGACTCCTGCACGTAGTAATGTTTCACCCGCGATCCATCATCCGCCAGCCCGTAAGACTGGGCAAAAATGACAATCAGGCAGCCAGCCCGGTCGATAAACGATTTGTCGGCGTCGGTGCCCAAGGGAGCCAGGGCTTCGAGCCACTCCTCTGAGGCGCGCCCGGCATAAAAGGCGCGCTCCTCTTCCTCGGCGGCCAGGCGGATTTTGTGTTTGGTGGCTGGATCGGTAACCACCACAAAGTGCCAGGGCTGCTGATTGGCTCCGCTGGGGGCACGCCCGGCCGTGGCCAGGCAGGTCATGATGACGTCAAGCGGCACCGGCTTATCGGCGAAGTCGCGGGTGCTGTGGCGCTGCTTCATGAAGTCAAAAAAAGCCTCGGCGCGGCGGCGCATCTCATCTTCAACAAAAGTTTGCATCTCCAGGGGCACTGACGGGATGGGTTTCATGCTCTCTCCTTAATTTCACCGCAAAGAGCGCAAAGTATTTTTCAACGATTCTTTGCGTCCTTCGCGTCCTTTGCGGTTCAAGAAAATTGAATGGCTACCGAGCCAAGCTCGCCAAAATCGGCGCGGATGGTGTCGCCAATTTGGGCCCAGACCGGGCGGACGAAGGAACCGGCCAGGAGCATCTGACCTGGCTCCAGCGCATAGCCCAGGGTAGACAGCTTGTTGGCCAGCCAGGCGACGCCGTTGGCCGGGTGGCCCATCACGCCGCAGGAGAGGCCAGTCTCTTCGATCTCGGTGTTGCGGTAGAGGATGCCGGGCACCATGCGCAAGTTGAGATCACGGGGGTGAAACGGCCGTCCCCCCAACACAATACCCGCGCCAGCCCCGTTATCAGCAATGGTATCGTAAATTTTTCGCGGCTCATCCACCCGCGTATCGATAATTTCGATGGCCGGGATGACAAATTCCGTAGCCCGCAGCACGTCCAGCAGGTTGACCCCAGGCCCTCGCAGCGGCTGGCCAAGAATGAACGCCAGCTCCAGCTCTACGCGGGGTACGCAGTAGTTGGCGTGTGGTACGCGCGCGCCGTCTTCAATGAGAAAGTGATTGTAGAGGAAACCAAAATCGGGCTCATCAATTTTAGAGGAGCGGCGCATAGCAATGGAGGTGAGCCCAACTTTATAGCCAATCAGCCGGGCACCCGCAGCCTGCTGGCGGCGGGCCACCTCGGCGGAAATGGCGTAGGCATCTTCAAATTCGATGTGGGGGAAAAGGGCGGACGGCCGTGTGGTTTGCACCCTGGTACGATTGGCTTCCAGCAGGGCTTCTACCACCTGGTTCCGTTCTGCATCAGTCAGCATACTGCCTCCGGGTATGAGGAAAATTGCCATCCAGCCAATGGCAGGATAAAGGGTATGCTATTTTTGCAGATTTGCACAGAAAAAGACTTGGCTAACAAAAAACCAGGAATGTTATTTCACTCATTAGCTCTCAATTTCTACCCGCAAATCGCGGGCGCCAAAATCCAGCCGGTTGTAGACCAGTTTGCCCGCTTGCAGCAGCAGGTGAAGCATGGAGCGGTTGGAGGGCAGAACGTGGGCATCGAAGTAATGCACGCCTTGAGTGATGGCCTGACGCACCAGGGCTCGTACCAGCCGCTTGCCGATGCCCATTCCCTGGAAGCTGTCTTCCACGAGGAAGGCGGTGTCGGCCGAATCATCTGTCAGCACATAGTAGGCCATGCCCACAACTTGCGACCGGCGACCAGGGATGACGGCGACAAGCAAACGGCCGTTATCCCCATTCAACGCACAAATTTTGGCAATCTCTGCCCGGGTAGGTTGGCGCGGCGCGTGGTAACGTTTGTAAAGTGACTCATCGGAGAGACGCTCGTGCATTTCCAAAATCAAATCCACATCACCCGGTTCACCGGGGCGGATAACGATGTCGCTGGGGGCATACGGCCGTGTGATCTCCGGGACAAAACTGCGCATAACGGCCGAATCCATATTAAAAAAGTCCATGCGTGACCTCCATCTTGCTGAAGCCTGAAGCGAGATGTTAAGGTCCCGCTTCCAATTCTATACCTGCATCATAAAAGACGGCGGTTCCCGTGTCGCCTGACGAAAGTTAGGGGGTGGGCTTAACTGCGGTGTGCATTTAGCCGATGGTTCTGCCAAAATTTGGCCATGCATGGTATAACAAGCTGCACCTGCTGTGTGGACCGATTTGAAGTAAAAAGTAAAAAGTAATGAAGTGAGGCTGCTTTTCACTTGCCACTTTTCACTACTGTAGGAGGTGTTATGTACCAGACTGATATGTACGAAGGCATGATCGCTGAAACGGTGACCATGCCGGGGGCCAACGGCGATTTGATTAATGCGTATCTGGCACGGCCGTTAGGCCCCGGGCCCTATCCTGGCATGGTGGTCATTCACCATATGCCGGGCTGGGATGAATGGTACCGCGAAGCGACGCGAAAATACGCCCACCACGGCTACGTGGCTATCTCGCCCAACCTTTACTTCCGCGCCGGGCACGGCACGCCGGAAGATGTGGCCGCCAAAGTGCGCGCCGCGGGCGGTTTGCCCGATGAGCAGGCCGTCGGTGACATGGCCGGGGCACTGCGTTATCTGCAATCGCTGCCCTACGTTAGCGACAAGATTGGCATCTGGGGCACCTGCTCCGGTGGACGGCATGCATACCTGGCCGCCTGCCGCGTACCGGGTTTTTCGGCCGTGGTGGACTGCTGGGGCGGGCGCGTGGTGATGGAAGAAAAAGATCTCTCGCCCACCTTCCCCGTTGCCCCACTGGATTACACCAAAGATTTAAGTATCCCGCTTCTGGGCATCTTTGGCGAGGATGACCACAGCCCCACGCCGGAACAAGTAGCTATCCACGAGGCAGAGCTGAAGAAACACGGTAAAGAATATGAATTTCACATGTACCCGGATGCCGGGCACGGCTTTTTCTACCACAATCGGCCCAATTACCGCCAGGCCCAGGCCGTGGACGGGTGGAATAAGATTTTTGCGTTCCTCGAAAAGCATCTTTCGTAGCCGCGGTTTCTTACCGCGCAATAAGAGCGCAGAAAAAATCTGCGGCTACGATGGGAGAAAAATTATGTGCACGATGATTGTGGAAAAGGTGAAAATTGAGGGCTGTGGCAAGGGAACCGGCGGCTGGTTTGACGTGAATCAGGCCAACGTGTCCTACGATCACCCCTTCAACGCGCAGCTGGAACATGCCCTGAACATCGACTTTGTCAACGAAGCCCTTGGCCCAGGGGCACGCGTGGCCGTAGAGCTGAGCGCCGAAGCCGCCCGCGCCCTCGTAGCTACAATCGAGTCTGTATTGGCGGAAGCCGAAGCAGGTGGTCATCTGGCATAAGGGTTGTTTCAAGGTGAGTAAATGATTCGGAATGCCCTACCGCCACAACAAAGTAAAAAAGCTTCCCCCATCCTGGTCATTCTTGTGGTTACCCTGATTGGCCCCGTATTTGCGGTGGTTTTGGCCAGCGCTGGGTTGGTGTTGGCTCCGCCGCAGACCTCCTTCACTTCGGTGATTTACAGCGGGCTGTTTTTTCTATCGCTGCCGTTGGGTTTGGTGGCATTGTGGATTGGTCGTCTTCAATCGAAAGGCTGCCTGGCTGTTGCAGCGCTGACGCTGTTTAGCTTCCTGGTGATGGCCACCATTGCCGGGCCCTGGCTGGTGGCAAAAATACCTGGTACTTCCACCCAATGCATTCCGCTGGCGGCCACATCGCCCCGGGGGCGCTATGGGTGCACTTCATCTTCGTCCGACAGCGGCGAAACGCGTGAATTTATTCTGCAGGGCAGGGAAGGCTGGCCCATCATGCGAGCTGTGCCCGTGGAGAGTGAGCAATGAGAGACGTTCAGGCAGGCGATTTGCTGTGGCGGCCGTCGGCAGAGGTGGTGGAGAATGCCAACCTGACCCGCTTCATGCGCTGGCTGGCGGCAGAGTGGAACCTGGACTTTGCCGATTACGATGCCCTATGGCGCTGGTCGGTGACGGAGCTGGGGGAATTTTGGCAGGCGATCTGGGATTTTTGCGGGGTGCAGGCGTCGCAGCGGGGTGGCATGGCCCTGGCCGATGACCAGATGCCCGGTGCGGTCTGGTTCCCAGAGGCGCGGTTGAACCATGCCGAGAATATTTTTGCCCAGATGACCGATGCGTATCCCGCGCTGCTGTACGAAGATGAGGTAGGGCCGTTGGTTGAGATGAGTTGGGCAGAGGTTTACCGGCAAACGGCCGTTCTCCAACACCACTTCAAACAACTTGGCATCACGCAGGGGGACCGCGTGGTGGCCTACCTGCCCAACATCCCCGAAGCAATCATCGCCTGCCTGGCCACGGTGAGTTTGGGGGCGATCTGGTCCAGCGCCTCGCCCGACTTTGGCAGCAAAGCCGTGCTGGACCGCTTTGCCCAAATCGAACCCAAGCTGCTGATTACCGTCGACGGTTACCGGTACAACGGCAAGCCATTCGGCCGTCGCGATATCGTCACCCAGCTGCAAGCTGGCCTGCCGACGCTGGTACACACCCTCACCGTTCCCCTGCTGGATGATGGGCCACTGCCCAACACCTTCTCCTGGCCAGAACTGCTGGCCAATGTGAATGACACGCCCGAACTCACCTTCGCCCAGGTGCCGTTTGACCATCCGCTCTGGATTTTGTACTCGTCCGGCACCACCGGGCTGCCCAAGCCGATTGTGCACGGGCACGGCGGCAACCTGCTGGAGCACAAAAAAGCGATCATGCTGCACAACGACATCCGGCCCGGCGACCGCTTTTTCTGGTACACCAGCACCGGCTGGATGATGTGGAACTATCTGGTGGGGTCGCTGCTCAGCGGCAGTACGGCCGTTCTCTACAACGGCAGCCCCTCACACCCCACACTGGACCGGCTATGGGACCTGGCCGAGCGCAGCGGCATGACCTATTTTGGACTCTCGCCCGCTTTCGTGGCCGCCTGCATGAACGCGGGCCTCCAGCCCAACCAGCAGCATGATCTCAGCCAACTGCGCGGCATTGGCTCTACCGGTGCGCCGCTGCCGGTGGCCGCCTTTACCTGGCTCTACGACAACGTGCACGATGATTTTGCCCTGGAATCGCTCAGCGGCGGCACCGATTTGTGCACCGCGTTTGTTGGCGGCTGCCGCCTGAAGCCGGTGTACGCCGGGGAAATCCAGGGGGCGTCGCTGGGGGCCAAAGTGCAGGCGTGGGACAACGATGGCGAACCGGTGGTGGGGGAGGTGGGCGAACTGGTGATTGCCGCGCCGATGCCCTCGATGCCAGTGAAGTTCTGGAACGATCCAGGTAATGAGCGCTACAAGGAGAGCTATTTCGAGATGTTCCCCGGCGTCTGGCGGCATGGTGATTGGATTAAGTTTAACGAGCGCGGTGGCTGTGTGATTTACGGCCGTTCCGACGCCACCATCAATCGCAAAGGCATCCGCATGGGCACGAGTGAAATTTACGCCTGCGTGGAAGCCATTGACGGCGTGCTGGACAGCCTGGTGGTGGACCTTGAGCTGCTGGACCGCGATTCCTTCATGCCGCTTTTTGTCATCCTGGCCGAGGGACGCACGCTGGATGATGCGCTGCGGCAGGAGATCAACCAGGCGCTGCGCACCCAGCTCTCACCGCGTCACGTGCCGGATGCGATTTACCAGGTACAGGAGCTGCCCTACACGCTCAGCGGCAAAAAGCTGGAAATCCCCGTGCGGCGCATTTTGCTGGGCCATCCGGTGGAAAAAGCCGCCAACCTTGGCGCCATGCGCAACCCGGAATCGATCAACTTCTTCATAGAATTGGCCCAGACATTCATGCGTTAGGCGAATATACTTCGCGTAGCGATGGAATCACATACCAAATACCCCACTACCAAAACAATATCCAGATACTGGTTTGCCTGCTGGGGCAAATTCCCCAGCAAGGGCAGGAGACGGGGCTGGCTTTTGCTGCGGCCGTAGGCGAGGGCGGTCCAGACGATTTCCACTTTATACCGAAAGGTATATCCCTTTTGTGTATCTTTATGGATGGGAACGGCCGTTCCCCCTTGTTATCTTTAGCGTTTAGAAACATTTCCAACCCACGACAAACGATAAAAAGGAGCGAAACACGATGGATAGTCCGCTGAAAGTTGGTATTAACGGATTGGGCCGCATTGGCCGGGCTGCTTTTAAAGTGATTTACGACACGCCAGAGCTGGAAGTAGTTGGTGTGAATGATCTGATCAACAACGAGAATCTGGCCTATTTGCTGAAGTATGACACGGTGTACGGCCGTTACCCCCACGACGTAGACTACAACGATGATGCCCTGTTGGTAGACGGCAAATCGTTCCCCGTGACCCACCTGAAAGACCCGGCTGAGCTGCCCTGGGAAGACCTGGAAGTGGACGTGGTTTTTGAGTGCACCGGCGTCTTTACCAAGCGTGAGGACCTGGAAAAACATCTCAAGGCGGGCGCCAAGCGGGTGATGCTCTCGGCCCCGACCAAGAGTGAAGAGATCCTCACCGTGGTGCATGGCAGCAGCCAGAATGGCAGCGACGATCGCATCATTTCCTGCGCCAGCTGTACCACCAACTGCATTACGCCGGTTATCGAGATCATTGGGCGGCGCGTAGGCCTGAAAAAGGCCACGCTGACCACGCTGCATGCCTACACCTCCTCCCAATCCATCGTCGACGGCCCCAACAAAAAGATGCGGCGCGGGCGTGCCGCCGCAGAAAACTTTGTGCCCACCTCCACCGGGGCGGCCATCGCCACCACCAAGGCGCTGCCTCAATACCAGGGAAAATTTGACGGCGTGGCCATTCGCGCTCCCATCCCCGTAGGCTCTATCGCCGACATTGTCATTCTCACTGAGCGTCCCACCAGCGCAGAGGAAGTGAACAACATCTTCCGCGAGGAAGCGGAAAGCGATCGCTACCGCGGCGTGCTGGGTGTCACCGACGAACCGCTGGTATCGTCCGACATCGTGCAAGATCCGCGTGCCTCCATCATCGACCTGGAGATGACCCAGGTGGTGGACGGCGATCTGCTTAAGGTGATGAGCTGGTACGACAATGAGTGGGGCTACGTAAACCAGATGGTACGTGAAGCCGCCAGCTGGGCCAACGGCGCTGGCTGATCTTCAAAACGGCCGTCGCTAAGGTTGGGTCAATCTTATTACCCGAATTAATATTTAGTCCACTTCTACCTGAGCCGCAAAACCGATTCCCGAACGATGAGCTGACTGGGAAAGGTTTGTTGAGTTACGGGTTTGCCGTTGATCAGGTTAAGAACGGCCGCTGCCGCCGCCTGTCCCATTTCCACAGAAGGCTGGCGCACCGTGGTTAATGGGGGAATGGTGAAAGCGGCCGTCATTTCATCGTCGAAGCCCACGAGGGAAACGTCATCGGGCACGCGCAGGCCGCGCCGGTACAGGGCCAGGCGCGCGCCAAAAGCCATTTGATCATTGGCGGCAAAAATGGCGGAAAACGGCCGTTTTTGCAGCAGCAGCATTTCCACCGCCAGGGCGCCAGACTGCTGTAACAAGTTGCCCTCAACCACCAGTCCGGGGTCCAACATTATGCCCGCATCTTGTAAGGCCCGGGCATACCCGGCATACCGCTGCGCCACGTCGGAAACGGTGTTCTGGTAATGCATCCTGGCGGTGATGTGGGCAATGTTGCGGTGCCCCATATCCAGCAAATAGCGCGTCAGGTCATAACCAGCCTGAAAATTGTCGATATGAATACAGTTTTCTGCCAGAGAGGTTAACGTACGGCCTACTGAAATCAGCGGCGTCTTCCGGGCCACAGCCACCATGTCCGGCTCCGGCAGCTGCCCCCCGACAAAAATCAGGCCATCCACCCGCCGATCCAGAAAAGTTTGCAGCGCCTGCTGCTCGATGGTTTCTTGCCAACGGCCGTCGGCAAACAGTGGCGAATACTCCGATCCCTCCAAACCCAGCAAAATGCCCTGCAAAATGCCATCGTAAAACGGACTGCCAAAGTTCTGGGTGATCACGCCAATGGTCATCGATTGGCCGCTGGCCAGACTTTGGGCAAACACGTTGGGCCGGTAATCGAGAGCAGACACGGCTTGCAGGACCGCATCCCGCTTTTCGGCCGTTACGCCGCTGGACTTTCGCAGCACCCGAGAAACGGTACTGATAGAAACGTTGGCCTTCTGGGCAATATCCTCAATGGTTATTTTTCTACTGGACATAAATCACCTCGCGCAAGTAATTATAACCGAAAACGCTTTCAGAGCTATGCCGCTGTTTCATATTGTTTACCTAGCAGGAGTAAGCTACCGCCTAACCGTTTTGCCCCCATGTCAAATGTGCTGCGCCGACATTGACAAATTGATGTGAATAAATTATTATTTTGAAAGCGTTTTCAAGCCCAAGCCTATAAGAGACAAAAAAGCCGAAAACGCTGTCAGTGAAACTGTGGGCGGCGCCTGGTCCGGCTAACCGGACGACACCACCTTCCCCAAACTATGAAAATCGATAATACCGCATTTAAAAGTAGCCTCGACTGAGGTTACAACCACAAGGAGGCAGCCCTATCGATAGAGAAACTTTCCCACAAATTCCAATGGCATTGTAGACAACTTCATCACCGGGTTTCATGCCTTAGAAGTTGAGGGGAGCCGCAAACCATGAACCCGCAGCACAGGACGATAACCAGGCAACATTGCCAACAATCTATCTCCTGTAAGGAAGAAAAAGATTGATGAACAAGAAATTCCAAGCCTTCTCTTTTCTGGCGCTGGCCAGCTTATTGCTCACTGTTTTTCTGGTTCCTTTGACGTTCGCTGCCACGCCTGACGTCGTCATTGATGATTTTGAAGATGGGGATGCCTCTGATTGGGGCTTTTTTGGTGGCAATGCCGCTGGTGGCGGCGGTGGCGCCCTGGATGACCGGCCGCAGGAGGGCAGTTACTACCTCAGCACCGGCTGGGGTGGCGACGGTTCCAACAGCGTTTTTTACGGCGGCTTTTTCAAGAATTTCAATAACGCCGCCCAAATCTCCCTGCCTGTCGACCCCTGGTTTAACGTGTGGGTGCTCAACCAGAGCAACGCCACGGTGGACCAGTACACCCTGGAAATTACTCTGCGCGAGGATTTAAACGGTGACGGTTGGACCGACGGCGCCGAAGATTCCATCCGGCTGGACACGGTGTTTAGCAGCACCGCGTTTGATGATCAATGGGCGCTGCTCAGCGCACCGCTGAGCAGCTTTGCCAACCTGGGCACCGGCGGCGATGGCACTTTCAACGGCAGCCTGGATGAGGTTGTGGTAGTGGTGTCTGGCGTGCAGGGAGGCCCTGGATCGACAGTGGAAGTGGACTTTGACCAGTTTTCCTTCACGAGTGGGGGCCCATTGGGTGAACAGTCCCAGCTGGTTGACGACTTTGAGAACGGCCTGCCCAGCGGCACAGATGCCAACGGTGTCCCCATCGGCTTTTACACCTTCAGCGACGGCAGCCCGATTGCCATTGCTACAACCGATGCACCGCCTGCGCCGGTGCCGGGCTCGGCCAGCGGTAATCACGTTCTGGCCATGACCGGGAATGTGACGGCGTTTGCCGGGTTTATTCATGCGTTTACGGATACGGCCGTATCCACCTGGACCCCACAAGATTGGAGCAGCTTCCAAGGCTTAAGCTTCTGGCTGTATGGCCATAACAGCGGCACCACCATTTTTGTGGATGTCATCGACAACCGCAACCCTGGTTCCATCGTGGACGATGCCGAACGGTTCTCCCTCAGCTTCGTCGATGACTTCTCTGGCTGGCAGCTGATTGAATTGCCCTTCGCCAGCTTCGCGCGCAAAGAGATTGGCAATGGCGCGCCCAACGACGGCTTCACCCTGACGCAGGTGCACGGCTGGGCTATGGGCACGCTTAATACCCCTGGCGAAATCACCACTTACCTGGATGACGCCACGCTGTACGGCGTCGCCGAAATCCCGGAACTGGCCGTAACCTTTGCCGCCGCCAACTACAATATCGAAGAAGGCAGCACTGGGCCGATTACCGTCAAGCTTAACCGGCCCATGAACAGCGACGATCCGGCCCAGGTTTCGGTCGATTACTTCACGGATTCCGCTTCGGCCTTGCCGGGGAGCGAATACACGCCCACGTCCGGCACTCTCACCTTTGTCAACGGCGGGCCATCGGAGCTGAGTTTTGCCCTGGAGACTTTTGACGATACCAAATGGGAAGGCACGGAACGGGTCATCGTGCGGCTGGCCAACCCGATGGATGTGGCGGCAGGCTTTGCCATGCAGACGGCCGCTTCCATTATAGACAACGACGCCTACGACCCGAACCTGCTGGACGACTTTGAGCGCTTCCCTTACCTGTGGGACAGCACCGCCAATGTTACCCTCAGCAATCCCATCCTGGACGCAGCGGCTCCGCTGGCCCGACCGGGACAGGACGCTCTGGAAGGTGTGCTGCAAGTTGACGCCCCACTCACCGTGGCCATTGAAGTGCAAGGTGGGCTGTGCAAGCGCGGCCAGGGGGTGGTACCGGTGGTGCTGTACTCCACAAACACGTTTGACGCCACCACGGTAAACCATACGACGGTGACGTTGGGCAATGCCTATGAGTTCCACCTGGATAAGCGTACCGGGCTGCCCAAGCGCCATGAAGAAGATGTAAACCGCGACGGCAAACTGGACCTGGTGTTCCACTTCCGCTATGCCGATACCGGGCTGCCCTGTGACCCGGACGTGGTGCCGTTCAACGGGCAAACCTACGCGGGTCAGCCGATTACCGCCGGAGGGGCCAATGCCAGCTTCAGCCGCGACTTTGCCAGCGGTGAAGATTGGTCCAACGGCGAAGCGCTGACCTTCTGGTATTACGGCAGCAACAGCGGTGCTGAAGTCACGGTAAATCTGAAAGACAACCGCGCGCCAGACCCAGGACCCTCCGGCTGGAGCCTGGTGTGGAGCGAGGAGTTCAACGAACCGGCCGGTACACCGCCCAACCCGGAATATTGGAGCTACGAAATTGGCGACGGCACGGTCAACGGCATTCCCGGCTGGGGCAACGACGAGTTCCAATACTACACGGACGATCCGGCCAATGCGGCCACGGATGGCAATGGCAACCTGTTGTTGACCGTGCACGAGGCGGATGGTTCGCTGCCATGTTACTACGGCCCGTGTGACTATACTTCGGCCCGGCTCATCTCCTGGCGTAAGGCGGAATTTGCTTACGGCCGTATCGAATCCCGCATCCTGGTGCCAGACGGCGCGGCCGGTTTGTGGCCCGCCTTCTGGAGCCTGGGCACCGATATCGACGTTGTTGACTGGCCGCAAACGGGCGAAATTGACTTCATGGAATACGTCAGCCGCCTGCCAAACGAAATCTTTGGCACCATTCATGGGCCGGGTTACTCCGGTGGCCAAAGCTTCGGCGGCATCTACGACTTTGGCGGCCCCGTGGCCGACAATTACCACACCTTCACCATCGAATGGCAGCCGGACCGGATTGACTGGTACGTGGACGGCATTCTCTACCACACTGCCACCCCCGCCGACGTGGCGCCCAACGAGTGGGTGTTCAACGATCCAGTTTTCCTGCTGCTCAACGTGGCGATTGGCGGTAACTTTGGTGGGGCGGTAGATCCCAACCTCCAGCTGCCGCAGTCGATGGCCGTGGACTACGTCCGGGTTTACCAGGGGCCGGATACGGCCGAACGGTTTGAAACAACCTTTGTTGACGACTTCACCGGCTGGCAGCAAATCGAACTGCCCTTCACCAGCTTTGGGCGCAGCGTAGACCAACCCGCTGGCGCACCCAACGATGGTCTGAATCTGAGCGAGATGTGGGGCTATGGTTTTACCCTGCCACACACCGGCTTGCCCAACGGCACCACCTGGCTTGACCTGGTCGCCGTGAAACCGGTACCGCCGCCAACGGCCGTTACCGTCACCACCCTGGCCAACAGCGGGGCAGGCTCTCTGCGTGAAGCGGTAGATCTCATTGCCCCCGACGGCATCATCACCTTTGATCCGGCATTGGCCAACGGCACAATCACGCTCACCAGCGGTCCGCTGCTGGTAGACAAGCCGTTGACCATCGATGCGTCTGGTGCGCCGGGTATGGCCATCAGCGGCGGCAATGCCGATCGGGTGCTCATCGTCGATCCGTCCGGGAACGCCACGGTCAGTCACCTGATCCTGAAAGAGGGCTACGGCTGGCAGGTGGGCGGCGGGGTGCTGAACAACGGCACGCTTACCCTGGATCACGTCATGGTGACGGGCAACACGATGGCCACCGATGCGGGTGACTTCTGGCAGGGTGGCGGCGGCATCTACAACGGCGATGGCGCCACCCTGAACCTGATCGACAGCACGGTGGCGGACAATGTCAGCGGCTGGACCGGTGCCGGGGTTTACTCGTTTTTCAACACCACCACCAATATCATTCGCAGTACCATCAGCGGCAACCTGGCGCTGGATGTGGCTGGCGGGATGCGTATTTTGGGTAATGGCGAGATCGTGAACAGCACCATCAGCGGCAACACGTCAACCACCTGGCACGGTGGTGCGCTTTTCCTCACGGATGGCACCATGACCGTGTTAAACAGCACGATTGTGGGCAACAACGCACCGTCGGGCACCACGGGCGGCCTGTTTGTGGGCACCTTCGGACCCTCTAGCGCTTCACTGAGTCTGCAAAACAGCATCGTAGCCAACAACGGCGACTTCGGCTGTTTTGCCGGTTTCTTTGGCGCCGGTGCGGTCACGCTGACCTCGCTGGGCAGCAACGTGTTCACCGACGGCACCTGTGCCCCGGTGGGCAGCGATCAGGTGGTGGGCGATGCCGGGCTGGATGTGCTGGCCGACAACGGTGGCCACACATGGACCCATGCCCTGTTGGCGGGCAGTGTGGCGATTGATGCGGCGAATACGGCCGTTTGCCCCCCAACCGATCAACGAGGTATAACTCGTGACGCCGCCTGCGACGTGGGCGCTTTTGAGTACATTCCGTAAACATTAATTTACGTAGGGAAAAGGCATGCCTTTTCCCTACAAAACACCATTTTTCAGATTGGGCCAATCTTTAAGATTGGCCCAATCTCAGCCAGCAGCCGATTTGCGAAGTAGAGAGAAGTTTGATGAATCCGGAAAAGCAAGAAATCTTAATTGGTGAGCGTCCTGTTAAACGTGTGTCTCAAGCGGTGATGGGCCGCTTTGTTCAGCTGATGGGCGAGACGTTTTACCAGATCGCCCATTATGACCAGATGCCACCCTTTTTTATGAGCCTGGTGAGCAGCGCCGACCACTGGCTGTTTATTGCTAGCACCGGCGGGCTGACGGCCGGGCGCACCAATGCCGAATCGGCCCTCTTTCCTTACGAAACCGAAGACAAAATTACGGCGCACAGTGAACTGACCGGACCCAAAACGATGGTGCGCGTGGTGCGGAACGGCCGTTCCGCCCCCTCAACCCACCTTTGGGAGCCATTCTCCAACCGGTACGCCGGTGTCTACCACATTGAGCGGCACCTGTACAAAAACATCCTGGGCAATACCCTCATTTTTGAGGAAGTGAACCACGATTTGCAGCTGCGGCTGCGCACCGCCTGGCGTACCGGCGACGGCCTGGGTTTTGTGCGTACCTGCTGGCTGCAAAACGATGGTGAGACCAGCTGCCAGATTGACTTGCTGGATGGGCTGCAAAATCTGCTGCCCTACGGGGCCACGACACAGCTGCAAAGCAGCTTGAGCAGCCTGCTGCACGCCTACAAGCGCAATGAGCTGGATCCCGATACCGGCCTGGGCATTTTTGCCCTCAGCGCCACACTCACCGACCGGGCCGAGCCCAGCGAATCGCTGAAGGCGACGGTCGCCTGGCAGGTGGGGCTACCAGAGCCAACGCATCTGCTTTGCACGGAGCAAGTGGACGGGTTTCGTTACGGCCGTTCCCTCACCCCAGAACACGACATTTGCGGCAGGGCGGGGGCGTATTTTGTCGCTTCATCCTTTGATCTATCACCAGGAGAAGTGCAGCAGTGGCACATTGTGGCCGATGTGAATTACGACAGTGCCGCCGTGACCCGGTTGAGCCGTTTTTTGTGCCAGGATACGGCCGTCATCCAGCAGCAAATCGAAGCCGACATCGCTGAGGGAGCGGCCAACCTGCTCCGCTGCGTGGCCGCGGCCGACGGCTTGCAGCAGTCGGCGCAGCAGGCGACCACCAGCCACCACTTTGCCAACGTGCTGTTCAACATCATGCGCGGCGGCATTTTTGATGATGGCTACCAGGTGCACCGTGACGACTTTCTCGATTTTGTGCAAACGCGTAACCAGAACATTCGCCAAACGGCCGCTGCCTGGTTTGCCAGCCTGCCGGAGCAGATGAACATCCGCGAGCTGTACAGCCGCGCCGCCGAGAGCGGCGATCCAAACGTGATCCGGCTGTGTTACGAGTACCTGCCCCTGTCATTTAGCCGCCGTCATGGCGACCCCAGCCGCCCCTGGAACCAGTTTTCCATAAATCTAAAAAAACCGGATGGGTCGCCCAACCTGGATTACCAGGGCAACTGGCGCGACATTTTCCAAAACTGGGAGCCGCTGGCCTGGTCTTTCCCCGCCTACACCGAAGGGCTGATCGCCAAATTCTTGAACGCAACGACGGCCGATGGCTACAATCCGTACCGGGTGACGCGGGCGGGCATTGAGTGGGAGGTGCCGGAGCCGCACAATCCGTGGGCCAACATTGGCTACTGGAACGACCACCAGATTATCTACCTGCAAAAGCTGCTGGAAGTAGCCGAGCAGGTGCAGCCAGGCAGGCTGGCGCAGCTGTGGAACCAGTCGATTTTTACCTATGCCAATGTGCCGTATCGCCAGAAAAGCTACCCTGAGATGCTGGCCAACTGGTACAACACGATTACCTTCGACTGGGAAGTTGAGACGGCCGTAAATACGGCCGTAACCCACCTGGGCACAGACGGCCGTTTGCTGCTAGACGCCAACGGAGCAGTGATTCACGTTACAATGGTGGAGAAGCTGCTGGGGCTGCTGCTGGCCAAGCTGGTCAACCTGGTGCCGGAGGGCGGCATCTGGATGAATACGCAGCGCCCGGAGTGGAACGACGCCAACAATGCACTGGTGGGCAAAGGGCTGTCTGTGGTGACGGCCGCTTATCTGCGCCGCTTTATCACCTTCTGGCAGGCGCTGCTGGAGCAGTACGGCGGCGAGACGTTTGTGGTGAATGCAAACCTGGCAGCGCTGTTTGGCGATGTGCAGACTATCTTGGCCCAATTCCAGTCCCGCCTGGACGGTGGTTTCAGTGACCAGGATCGACGGGCAGTGATGGATGCGCTGGGAACGGTCGTGACAGCCTACCGCACTACTGTTTACCAAACCGGCATTCCCCCCATGCAGCAGCCTATCGAAGCTGCCGCCCTGGCTGATTTTCTTACGCTGGCCCGGCGCTACATCGAGCACACGCTGCATGCCAACCGGCGCGAAGATGGGCTGGCCCACACCTACAACATTTTGCGGCTGGGCGCGGCAAGCGCCGGAGTCGAGTCTCTTTACCTGATGCTGGAAGGGCAGGTGGCGCTGTTGTCATCGGGCCTGTTGGTGCCAGAGGAGGCGCTGGCGCTGCTGCGCAGTCTGCGCCACAGCGATTTGTACCGGGCAGACCAGCATTCCTATATGCTGTACCCCAACCGCCGCCTGCCTGGTTTTCGCCAGAAGAACAATGTGACGGCGGCGCAGGTGGCCCATTCGCCGTTGGTTCAGGCGCTGCAAGCTGCCGGGGATCAGCGCCTGCTGGTGGCAGATGAGGCGGGGGTGTTTCATTTTAACGGCCGTTTCCGCAACGCCAATGATGTGGCCGACGTGCTGCACAGGATGCGCCAGGAACCCCCTTTAGCAGAACTGGTGGCCGAAGAAGAAACATTCATTTTGGAGCTGTTTGAAGCAACCTTTAACCATCGCGCTTTCACCGGCCGGTCGGGCACCTTTTTTGCCTACGAGGGATTGGGCAGCATCTACTGGCACATGGTGGCCAAGCTGCTGCTGGCGGCGCAGGAATGTTACCAGCAGGCAGTGCGTGAGGGGGCGGATACGGCCGTCACCACCGCTCTGGCTGCCGCCTACTACGACATCCGCGTGGGCATTGGCTTCAACAAAACGCCGGATGTGTACGGCGCTTTTCCCACCGATCCGTATTCACACACGCCGCTGGGCAGCGGCGCCCGGCAGCCGGGCATGACCGGCCAGGTGAAGGAAGAGATTTTGACGCGCTGGGGTGAGTTGGGCATTTCGGTTCAGGCGGGCGAGCTCTGTTTTGCGCCCACGCTGCTGCAGCCGCAGGAATTTTTGCCGGAATCGGGTTCTTTTTCGCATATCGGTCACGATAATCAGCCACAAACTGTACCGCTGCCACCTGATTCGCTGGCCTTCACCTTTTGCCAGACACCGATCGTGTACACAATTTCGTCCACGGTGGGGGAGGTGGCCCAGCTTGAGGTGGTGTGGGCAGACGGCCGTAACCAAACGATCATCGGTGGTTGTTTAGACAAAACGCTCAGCCAGCATATCTTCGACCGTAGTGGAGCAGTGCGTTTGATACGGGTTTTGCTTCCAAAACCTGCGCCTTAATGCCTCGAACCTTTTTTCCTTTTTCGCCTAGAGCGGTGGCAGCATCTTCCCTGGGTTCATCAAGTTCTGTGGATCTATGGCTTGTTTGATGGCGTGCATCACCGCCAGCGCCCCTTTGCCATGCTCCGCCTCCATGAACTTCATCTTGCCCAGCCCGACACCATGCTCGCCAGTGATTGTGCCGTCCATCGCCAGGGCGCGCTGCACCAGACGTTTGTTTAACCGTTCTGCTTCGGCCAGATCTTCCGGTTTGGCCGGATCAATCAGGAACATCAGATGGAAATTGCCATCGCCAACGTGACCAACAATGGGGGCTGTCAGGGAAGATTCGTTTAGATCCTGCTTGGTTTCGATGATGCATTCGGCCAGCCGGGAAATCGGCACGCAGACATCGGTGGTTAGTGACCGGCAGCCAGGCCGGAATGCCAGGCCAGCAAAATAAGCGTTATGGCGCGCTTTCCACAGAGCGTTGCGCTCGCCTGTGTCCACCGCCCATTGGAAGTCACTGCCGCCCCAGGCATGGGTGATCTCGCCAGCCAGCTCGGCGCATTCGTGGACGGTGGTGGTTGATCCATGGAACTCAAAGAACAAGGTCGGCCGTTCGACCAGATTCAGGCCAGCAAACTGGTTTATCGCTGTCACCATCACCTCGTCTAAAAACTCGATCCGGGCCACAGGAATGCCTGCCTGCCGAATCTCGGTCACTGCTTTTACGGCCGCATCAAACTCGGCAAACCCCGCAACGGCCGCAGACATCGCCTCGGGCAGCCCCTGCAGCTTCACCGTGACCTCGGTGATGATGCCCAGCGTGCCCTCGGAGCCGACAAACAGGTGGGTAAGGTCGTAGCCTGCTGACGATTTGCGGGCGCGTGTTCCGGTGTGGATCACCTGTCCGCCAGGGAGCACCACGGTTAACGCCAGCACGTTGTCAGCCATTGTGCCGTAGCGCACGGCGTTGGTGCCGCTGGCCCGGGTGCTGGCCATGCCGCCAAAAGTGGCATCCGCCCCCGGATCAACCGGGAAGAAAAGCCCCTGCTGGCGCAGGGATTGGTCGAGCTGCTGGCGGGTTACCCCGGCCTGTACCGTGCAGTCCAGGTCGTCCACACTCACGCGCAGGATTTTGTCCATGCGCGATAGGTCCACCGAAACCCCGCCATGCGGCGCAAACACATGGCCTTCAAGCGAACTGCCAGCGCCGAAGGGGATGATCGGGGCCTGGTACAAACAACAGAGCCGCACGATTTCAGCCACTTCTTCGGTGCTGAGGGGAAAACAAACGGCATCGGGCAGCATCGGTGGCAGCGAAGATTCGTCCTGGCCGTGCTGTTGGCGCTCGTAATCGCTCATGGTGAAGCGATCGCCAAGCAAACGAGTCAGTTCATCGCTCAATTGTGTATTCATCGGTTCTTCCTCCGCCTAAGTGCTTTGTTAGCCAAGTTTGTTTGCAAAGTTTTGGGTCAAACCCACAAAGCTTCCAGTGCTCTGATTGGTTTTGGCTTGTAAAAGAATTTAGTTAACAGAGCACTAAGTGCCCATTCGCAAATAAGTTAAAAGTATACTCGCAACGGGGTGCGAAGCACCCTCGTGCGGACTAGGAGCTTTGGTGTAACAACGCAATTACGTTTCTTTCGGGGGCCGAGGAGGTGTGTGAGATGCGGTGGGGGCGTCTGGTGTGCAGGATGCCGCTTCTTTCATCAGCCCAACCAGGAGATAAAACGCTTCGGTCCAGGCGTCGGCCACCGCCTGAGTAAAGGCTTCGCCCTGCAGCTGAGCGAGGGTCCAAAGCAGCGCCTGGCCAAAGGCGTGATAGTGGAACGGCCGTATCCCCTGCCGCCCATGAAATTCCCCCAACGTCTTAACGGCGGGAATGGTGAACTGCGGTGTCGCCAGGTCGTTAACCCACTGCTCAATAACGGACCAGAATTGGCGACCGTGCCCGGCAACTTCCCCTGAAAAAAACTCCGGCAGGTGGGGATCCAGCTCCGACAGCCGCAGACAGAAGAGGACTACGGCCGTTTCCCTTTCCGGCCGCAGCCGCGCCAGACTGTCTTGTACCAGGATAATTGTAGTCAGATCCATGCCGCAACTTGATTCTTTACTCGGTTTTCGCTGGGAGTATACGCAACGGCCGTCCGGTAGGCGTCCGGCAGGTTTCCAAAAAAGATGTTTGCTTCTGCACTAGGCAGGAAGAAGCCCGCGCAAAGCGTAGCTCACCGCTTCGGCGAGGGACAGGCGGGCTCCCTCCGCCTGGCAGCTGGCCAGGTCCGCCTTACCCAGGTGGTGACAGAGGTTGTCCAGTGCTGCTTCATACTCTTTTTGGCCGTCATGGGGGCGGGGCAAACCACGTGTGGTCATTTGCTTATCGGCGGCGGCAAACAGCGTCGCGGCCCGCTGGTACTGCCCCTGCGCCAGTGCCAGATGCGCCAGCTGCTCCAGGGAGTAACACAGGCCAATGGGATCTTGCGTCTGTTGGCGGAGGATCAACGCCTCGCGCATACTAGCGGCGGCGGCGGCGTAGCGACCTTGCTTCACCTGCAAATTGCCCACGTTTGATAACACCGAGGGCAGGCCAATCTGGTCGCCCACGCGCCGTTTGAGGGTAATGGCTTCCTCTAGCAGGGTAATGGCCGCCTCATGTTCACCCAGCCGCATGTGGACAATGGCCATATTGTTAAGCACCGGCGTCAGCTGCTGGGGTGTTAAGTCTGGCAGGCCGCGGTAATACGCCAGGCACTCCTGAAAAAGCGTCTTGGCCTCGGCGTACTGCCCCTGACGTCCGGTGGCAAAGGCAACATAGTGGAGGGTGACGGCAATTTGTCTTTCGTCGTTTAACGTGTAAGCCAGGGTCAGGGCCTGCTGGTGATGCCGTTCTGCAGCCGCGTAATCTCCTCTAATTTGGGCCGCGTTGCCAGCTTCGTTGAGTAGATGGAGCTGCTGGCCTGGCGGCAGGAGCGGCAGATAACTGGTGGCCCGTGCCATCCAGGTCTGCAGCTCTTGCAGGTGACCGCGCAAATACCAGAAACGGCTCAGCTCGCCCACAATGGTCGCCAGCAAAAGCGCGTTTGCTGCCTGGTCGCCGCCGCGGTCCAGCCACTCCAGGGCAACGATGAAATTATTTTCTTCGGCACGCAGGCGCTGCAGCCAGGTTTGCTGCTCGGCGCTGTACAGCAGCCCACTGCGGCCTTGTTTGGCCAGCTCAGCATAATACCGGGCAAATCGTTGGTGAATGGCAACGGCCGTTTCCGGCGCCACCTGTGCTAACTGCTCCAGGCCATACTCACGCAAGGTTTGCAGCATGCGGAAACGGGTTTCCGGCTCGTCTGTGGCGGCAGGGGGCAGCAAGCGCAGCATACTTTTATCTACCAGAGAGGCAAGGAGAACGGCCGTTTCTTCCGCCAGCAGGGGGAGTTCGTCCGGCTGATCTGTAGGATCGCCAATTTCCGTTTCGCCAAAAACGGCCGCCACGGCAGAAAGCGTAAAGGAATCGGCAAACAAGGCAAGCCCGGCAAAAAGCGTTTGCTCATCTGGCGTGAGGAGCGAGTAGCTCCAATCGATGGCCCCACGCAGGGTTTGATGGCGGCTCGGGCGGTTGCGCGCCTGGCTGGTGAGAAAGCGCAGTCGCTGGTTCAGCTGGCCCAGCATGGCTGCGGGCGTCAACAGCTTGCTGCGCGCCGCGGCCAGCTCCAACGCCAGCGGCAGGCCGTCCAACCGCTGGCAAATGGCCACAACCGCTTCCCGGTTGGCCTCGCTGAGAGTAAACCCAGGCTGCACCGCCTGCACTCGCGATACAAAAAGGGCAACGGCAGCATAGTTCAGCAGTTCGGTGACCGGGGGAACGGTGTTGGCCTCAGGCAGCGGCAGGGGGTCAAGAGGAAATTCATGCTCGCCGTAAAGATGCAGCGCGGCCTGGCTGGTAACCAGCAGACGGAGGCCAGGTACGGCCGTTAATAATTCTGCCACCTCAACCGCGCCATCCAGCAAATGTTCAAAATTATCCAAGATGAGGAGCAGCTGTTTGTTTTGCAGCGCTTTTTTGAGGCTGTCTAGAGGGGAACGGCCGTCCTGTACCGGCTTCCCCACAACATCGGCAATAGCCATTATCACCTGCGAGGGCTCGGTTAACGACGCCAAGGCGACAAAAAAGATGCCATCCGGAAAAAGTGCAGGCTGCTGCTGGCGCAGCGTGTCTGCCACCTGGAGACTCAGCCGGGTTTTCCCGGTGCCGCCGGTTCCCGTGATGGTCACCAACCTGGTAGGGGATTCAGACTGACCAATGAGATGGGAAACGGCCGTGGTTTCATCCTGACGGCCGATAAAAGTCATTAGCTGCGCCGGTAAATTGTGTGGCGCGACGGCCGTTGTGCGGGCTTCTGCAAGCCGGTTTTGTACAACACCGGAATCTACCGGCTTGTTCTGGCTGATCGTTTCAAACAGCTGGGCTGTTTCTGGCATGGGCGCCACGTCCAGTTCCTCTGCCAGACGGGCCACAAATCGTTGGTAGATCTGGAGAGCACCTGCGCGGTCGCCCGCCGCATACCGCAGCGTCATCATTTGTCGCACGGCATCCTCTCGCAGTGGATCGTGGTTGAGCAGCATCTGGGCATATACCTGAGCCTGCGGCAAGTCGCCTTGCTGTCGTTCCCGCTCGATCAACTGCATCAAGACATTGAGATAGAGCATTTGCAGCCGATCACGTTCTTGAATCAGCCAATCTTCATATAAGTGAGGCAGCAAACTGCCAGTATAGAGGGTGACCGCCTCAGCCAGTTGATGGGGAGAACGGCAGCCAGCTTCAAATTCAGCCACGTCCAGCCAGTACGGGGCCGCAGGATTCCACTGCACCGTTGTCCCGGTTCGCAGCAGCCAGGGCGCGTCTGGGCTGGCGGGCGGAAGCGCCTTCAGCAGGTCGTGCAGGTGACGGCGTAGATTGGCGCGCGCTTCGCGCTCCGGCACATCGTCCCAAAACAAAAAAGCCACGCCGTCGCGGGCGATAGGCGCCTGGCGGTTGAGCAGCAGATAAGCCAGCAGCGGCTGTGTTTTGGGCAGTGCTGCCCAGCGCATAGGTTGTCCGTCAACAAACAATCGCAAGGGGCCAAACAAGTGAATGGTCAACATGATTTTTATCGAAGCTCAAGTGGATGAAACGATACAAACGATACGCTCCCATTTTACCGGATTGGCAGCCAGAAAGGTAAACATTTGGTTTGCCAGACCGCAGGTAAAGTACAATAGATTTGGTGTTTGCAACACCAGCATTAATTAGGAGAGGAATCATTGAGATCTTACACGATTGAACAGGATTATCTTGGCGAATTTTTGGACGCAGTCAACTACGACCTTGAAGTTGGCGGTGACGATCCTTCACACTATTTCTATATCGGCCTGGCCAAAGAAATTGGGGGCAAGGTTTTGGAAGTTGCTTGTGGCACAGGATTGGTGACCTTGCCGCTGGCTGCTCAGGGAATCGACATTGCCGGGCTAGACATCATGCCAACTATGCTGGCCCAGGCGAAATCCAAGGCCGAAGAACAAGGGTTACCCGTACGATGGTTTCAGGGAGACGCCCGAAATTTTTCGCTTGGCGAGAAATTTAATTTTATCTACATAACAGGCAATGCCTTTCAAGCATTCCTCAATAACGCCGATCAGCGCGCCATGTTGGGCAGCGTTCGCCAGCATCTGGCTGAAGGCGGTATTTTTGCCTTCGAGACACGCAATCCCAGATGGGCCGATCTCGTCACCACCCACAATGAAACGGAGTGGATGACATACACTAATGCCAGGGGCTATGAAGTTCGTATTACAGAGGCGCAGGAATACGATCATATGGCCCAGGTTCTGACATATACGCTTTGGCGACGTTGGTGCGAATCCGGTGAAGAAAAGGAGCGGGTTACCCACATCGCTATCCGTTACACATTTCCCCAGGAATTGATTGCTCTGCTGGAGGATAGGGGCTTCCGCATTTTGCATCAGTACGGGGATTGGGATAAGAGCCCGCTGACAAAAGACAGCGAATCTATCATCACTGTATGCGAAATCACCTGAACGGTTATATTCTCAATCCATCTTCTTTGTGAATTAAGAAGCACAAATTGTGTCCGCAAAATGGGTTCGCTTTTGTAGCTACCTGTTGACAGTGCATCATTTTTATGTTAATTTATAGCTACCGATAAGTAAGCATTATTGGTAGCTATATAATCTGGAGCAACTTTGTAATGGACCCTGTGACAGCACTTGAGAAACCTGGCGAGCAGCCAACAACCCAACAGAAATCTATTGTGCAGCATGCCGGTAAGGCCGCCAACCAGGCAGCCGCCAGCTATCTTTTCACCGACTACCGTCAACGGCGTTCTCCCAGGACTATACGAACGCAAACGGCCGCTCTCCAGCTGTGGGTCCACTATCTGCACGCGTTGGCCATTGCCGATGATCTCCTGGCAGAAGCAGAGTCTTGGGCCAGCAGCCACTTCCCAAAAACAACTCTGCAGCAAATGGCCGAGCAGGTTGAAGCCCAAGACACATCACCATCGGTTATTTTTGGCGCACACTACTGCCAGCATCAACCGGTGGCCTGGCTGGGAATTACCTGGGGCCTGGTGGAAGGATTTGTGCGCTGGCTGCTCAACCAGGGATACAGCCTGGCCAGCGTCAACAACCGGCTCTCGGCGATTAAGGTGTATGCCCGGCTGGCGGCCAAGGCTGGCGTTATCCCCCCCGAAGAGCATGCGTTGATTCGTGAAGTACGGGGTTACGGCCGTACCGAAGGCAAACGTATCGATACCACACGCAACAAACAGCGCCTCGGCTACAAAAAAGAAGAAGCGATTGTGCTCACCGCCAGGCAGGCCCGTCGCCTGAAAACAGAACATCCCCCCACCCCGCAAGGCATCCGGGACCGGCTGATGATTTGCCTGCTGCTGGATTTGGGGCTGCGTGCCAGTGAAGTGGCGGCGCTCCAGGTTGAAGACCTGGCCGAAGTCGGCTATGCCATCGTTTATCGGCAAAAAACAGACACCACTGACCGGATGGAGCTGACGGCCGACATCGAGGCCGCCTTACAGGCTTATGCCAGGTATATGCGAAAATCGGGCACGCTGCTGCGCGGCAGCCGCAAGAACAACAAGCTGACAGACCAGGTGATGTCGGTCCGGGCGATTGGCGCCCGCGTGAAGATTTTGGGGCGAGACATTCTGGGCATTTGGGAGCTGAGTCCGCACGACCTGCGCCACACCTGGGCCACGCGAGCGGCCAAAGACAGCAGTCCCTTTGTCCTGCGTGACGCCGGAGGCTGGACCAATATGCAGACACCCGGCCGGTACGTGGAACGAGCAAAGGTGGTCAACGAGGGCATCAAGCTGGACTATTGATTTATCGAGTTTTGCAGTAAAACGATACTCAGCAGCAGGACCCACACCTCGAAAAGAATGGTTCCAAGCGCCAGCATCGGGAAAAGCTGTCTGGCCACAAGGGTAGCTGAGCCAACGAGGCTGATCACTGCCAGCGCCAGACCCATCCAACACATCAAGCCAGGTACAGACCGGCTATAGAGCAGCCCGACAGAAGCCGCCGCCAGCAGAATGGCGCGTGGTAAGGTGCTTAAGGCGAGCATGTAAACGCCAATCGCATCCAGGGCCACTACTGATGCCGTGTCGCCACCTGCCTGGGCAATGTCAATACCGATATGGTTCAAAACGGCACTTAGCGGCCAGAGGAAGGCGACAATGATCCCACTGGCGACGGCGGCTGTGGCCAGCGTACCGCCACCCTCGCTGCGTCCGAGGACATCAGACAGTCCGCCCAGAAAAAGCAGGAAAAAGGGCATTGGCAGCGTCATCAGGTAGTTGCCCAATTTGAGCGTCATGCCGTGTTCGGTGTAATAGGCAACGTGCTGGGCCGCGGCATCCGGCGGCCCCATCTGCGGAAAGACCAGGATGATGAAGTACAGCAGAGCGCCAAACTGCATGAGGCCAAAAAGGATGCCGCTGATGAAGGCCATTCGTTCAAGGTTCATCGCCGGACTAATCTGCCCGTTGACGGAATTGAAAAGTGCATTGGATATTGTTTCGTTCATTTTTAACCCTTATTGCGTGGTGTGCAGCGTGTAGAAGCCACAACTGCACACCACAAACTACTACC
This sequence comes from Candidatus Leptofilum proximum, assembly GCA_016710325.1. Lineage (GTDB taxonomy): Bacteria > Chloroflexota > Anaerolineae > Promineifilales > Promineifilaceae > Leptofilum > Leptofilum proximum. The sequence continues at coordinate 280,991 of JADJXK010000001.1, forward strand.
GATTGCCGTATGGCCTGGCCGGAACCGACTGCAAATAGAGCCACAAAGCGGTGATTTCCTCGTCCGTCAGGTGTTTAAAAGCTGGCCAGGGCATTTTTGTTGGGTCTACGGCCGTTCCGTCGGGACGTTGACCTTCACGGAGAACCCGCACAAATGCTGCCTGGTCCCAGGTACCCAGACCGGTCTCTTCGTCTGGCGTCAGATTCTTGGCATAGGGTGGGTCAGAAGGCACGCCGGGAATTGGTCCGCCCGACAGCCCTTCACCGTGGCAGCTCATGCAGGTTTGAGAGGCCAGGTAATGACCATACTCGGCCGTTGGCCCTTTGGCAATGGCCGCCGGGCGTGGCGCGTTGTGGTCGATGCTTTCCGCTGGCAGAAGGGGGAAAAGATTACCGGCTATCAGCACGCGGGCCACGGGACCAACTGAGAGGGCTGGCGGTGTGCGGTCTACCGGTGGCAGACTTTTAAGAAAGGCGATCAAGTGGCCCAAATCCTCATCGTTCATCTTGTTGTAATCAAGCGAGGGCATGATCACCAGCGGCTTGCCATCGGTACCGATGCCGTGCCGGATGGCCCGCACCCAGTCGGTATCGGTGAATGTTTGCCCAATGCCACCTTGACCAGGGGTAAGATTCGCCCCAGAAACGGTGCCCATGATGGCGTCGTCAATCACCGTGATGCCAGCTCCATCTGTACCGTGACAATCAATGCAGCCGTGGGTAAAAAACTGCCGCTTGCCTTCGGCCACGGCCGCTTCACCAGTGGGAATGGATACGGCCGTTGGCTGCACAGCGTAGGTTTTGGTCAACTTTAGGCCGCTGATAAGATACACGCTCGTTACGACCACAATTAACAAACCGACGATGCTCCCAAAGATCCAACCTATCCATTTCATTATTCGTTTCATTAAATTTCTCCTGAAATACAAGTAGTTTCATCCTGGATTTTCACCAAACCGTAGTCTATTGCTTTCAGAGGTCTTTACTCCAGCCACAGTATGTCCACACTTCCGTCCACACTTCGATTGTGGACGTGCGGGGTGGGATGCTATAATGCGCAGCTTGAAAAAGCTGTTAGCTGCCAGCCAGGCTAACGGCCGTCTTCGAGGAGTAAAGAGCGATGAAGCTTGAGCGGGAAATGTCGTTTGGAGTGCGGCTGCGGCAGCTGCGCGAGGCAGCAGGTCTCACCCGTGAGCAGCTGGCTGAACGAGCCGGGCTAACCGCCAAGGGCATTGGGGCACTGGAACGCGGCGAGCGCCAGCGCCCTTACCCCCATACCGTTCAAGCTCTGGTGGCCGCCCTGGAGTTACCAGAAGAGCAGCGCGAAACTCTGGTGGCAGCACTCAAGTTCCGCGCCAGCGCCCCTTCCTCAGGCATGCCCGCACCCACGGCCGTACTGCCTGTTCCCCCCACCCCGATCATTGGACGCGAAGAAGACATTGCTGCCGTGGAACACCTCTTAACTGAGTCCCAGGTGCGTTTGCTCACGCTGACCGGGCCGGGAGGGGTTGGCAAGACTCGCCTGTGCCTACACGTCGCCTCCGCCCTCACGGGCCACTTTACCGATGGTGTGGTACTGGTGACCCTGGCTTCGCTCCAGGCGGCAAGTTTGGTCATCCCCGCTATTGCCGCGGCACTCCATCTACGTGAGACTGTAGATTTGCCCCTGCGGGATCACCTCCAGCGCTACCTCGGCTCGAAGCAGATGCTTCTGATTTTGGACAACTTCGAGCACGTTGTAGATGCAGCTCCAGAAATAGCCGCCCTGCTTCGAGCTTGCCCCATGCTCCGGGTTTTGGTGACCAGTCGTGCACCTTTGCACGTACGGGGTGAGCAAGAATATCCGGTGAAGCCGCTGGCCTTGCCAGCTCTCGATCACATTCCCCAGGTGGATGAGGTAAAAAGCACATCGGCCGTTGAACTTTTTCTGAAATGTGCCCAGGCGGCCGTACCTGATTTTGTGTTGACGCAAGCAAATGCAACGGCCGTCATCGCAATTTGTCGCCGTTTGGATGGCTTACCCCTGGCAATTGAGCTGGCGGCCGCACGGATAAAGCTGTTGGGGCCGACGGCGCTGCTGGCGCGGCTAGATCGCGCGCTGCCGCTGCTGGTAGGTGGCCCCCGCGACCTGCCAGAGCGCCAGCAAACGATGCGGCAGACAGTCGCCTGGAGCTACGATCTTCTGCCGACACACGAACAGCAGCTTTTCCGCTGCCTGGCCGTGTTTGCTGGGGGCTGGCACCTGGCTGCGGCCGAAGCCGTGTGCGGGGAGAGCGAGGATGAGCCGAACGAGATTCTGGATGGACTGACCTCTCTATTGGATAAGAACCTCATTATTCGGACGGAAGACCCCTACGGCGAGCCTCGTTTTGCCTTCCTAGAGACCATCCGTGCCTACGCTTTGGAACAACTGGAGGCAGAAGGAGAGACGAAGGAGATACACCGAAATCATGCACTCTACTTTCGGACTTTGGCTGAAGAAGTGGGGCTTGAACTGGCCCGTGGTCTCCAGGTTGACTTGCTGAAACGCCTGGGGCAGGAATACGCCAATTTTCGCTGGGCATTAGATTGGTTTCTGGCTCAGGGAGACGCCGGGAGCATCGTCCAAATAGGCTGGTCATTATGGCATTTTTGGTATCAAGGCGCCAGTGCAGATGGGCTGCGCTGGATGGAACGGGCGCTGGCGCTGCCTGGAGATTGGTCAGCGCAAACCCGGGCGCGGGCACTTTTCATACTGGGCGCATCGCTCAACGAACAAGGTCAGTTAGACCAAGCCGCTGCCGCGGTGAAAGAGGGATTGGCTTACATAGGGGACGTGGATTGGCAAACCTGCAAGTTCGGTTTGCCGCTCTACGGCTTTATCATGCTCGCTCAGGGGGTGCTCGATCAAGCCAGGCACTTTATGAACCAGACTCTGGCGCTGGCGAGGAGGGAAGGTGATAAAGTGGCTGAAGGCATCGCGTTGATCGGCCTGGCCCAGGTGGCAATCGATGCGGATGATTTTGCAGGCGCCCTCTCCCATTTGGAGCGGGCCGAGCCGCTGCTCCGGGCGGCAGGCGCGCTGTTTGAACTCTCAGTGTGTCTGATTGTGCGATCAATAATCCCCCAAATTCAGGGAGAGTATCGGCTAGCAGCGGATCTGCTGCGCGAGAGCATCGCTATCTCTGTTCAATTACACGATACGTCCACAATGGTGGCCGCTTTAGAGGGTCTGGCCGGTTCGCTGGCCGGGCAAGGCGAAGGAGAGACTGCGGCGTATCTCTTTGGGGCGGCGGAAGCGCTGCGTGAGACAATGGGCGCCTTTGGCCGGACTTCGCGCACCTTCGAAGAGTTATACAGCCGTTATTTCGACAAACTGGATGTGGCCAACCTGGAAAAAGCGCGGCAGCGAGGCCGGAGAATGTCATTGGAGGAAGTGGCAGCACTCGCCTTGGACCAGCGGTAGCTGCTATGCTCTGCCTGCTTCGGTTTGGCAACGGCGCCTAAGTTCGTTATCCTTTTGTTCGCTTGCTATTGGTAAAAGGATCACTGGATGCTTGATGACTATCAAACAACTTTTCCCCACTGTCACTGAACGGCCGTTACCCAACCTCTACCTCAACCACAACCTGCGGGAGCTGGCCCGGCAGCAGGCACGGCCGTTTGTCTACGCCAATTTTGTACTGAGCCTGGACGGCCGTATCGCCATTGCCCATCCCACCAGCCCCGGCTTTACCATCCCCAAAAATGTGGCCAACCCGCGCGACTGGCGCCTGTTTCAGGAGCTGGCGGCGCAGGCAGATTTGATCATTACCACGGGGCGGTATTTGCGGGATTGGGCCGAGGGGCGCGCCCAGGAGATTCTGGAGGTAGACGATCCGGCCTACGCCGATTTGCGCACCTGGCGTGCCGACCAGGGACTGCCAGCACAGCCCGACATTGCCATCCTCAGCGCAACGCTGGACTTCCCCATACCACCAATTTTGACGGCAAACGGCCGTCGTGTCTTCGTTTTTACCCCCGCTAACCCGGATCCCATCCGCGCTGCTGAAGTAGAGGCGGAGGCGGGCAGCCTGTTTGAAGCGGGCGAAGGGCGCGTTTCTGGTCAAAAAATGATGCAGATATTAGCGGACCTGGGGTACCAGACGGTGTATTCGGCGGCGGGGCCGATGGTGCTGCACACGCTGTTGGCCGGACAGGTGCTAAACCGGTTGTATCTGACGCAGGTGGGGCGGCTGCTCGCCGGGTATCCTTTTGCCTCGATTGTCGAGGGGCCGCTGTTGGAAACGGCCGTAGACACCAAACTCTACACCGTTTACCATGACCCGGAAGCGTTGGATGGCCTGGGGCAGCTGCTGCTGGCTTATGATATTGTTCAGTCGAAGTAAGAACGGGAGTCGAGCCCGTTGCCAAATCGGGAATTTAGTTTAGAAGCTAAACAACGAGCAGCGGCCGGTCCGCATGGCAAATGAGCTCGTGTGCCAGATCGTCCAGCAAAAAGCGCTCCCAGCCCTTGCCCTGGTGGGCGCCAATCGCCACCAGATCGTAGTCTCCGCTTTGCATTTCGGCCAAAATCTCGCGCACGACCAGGCCATGACGGACTTTGGCTTCCAGGCGAACGTTGAGCTGGGACAGCCGGGCTAAATCAGCTTCCAGCAGGTTGCCTTCAACGGTGTGCCGTTCTATTAGCTCGTCGGCGTCGGCCCGCAGTTCCCAGCCAGGCACACCGGGCGCGGCGGCCATCTGGGACATGACGTGTAGGGCAGTTAGCTCATCGACCTTTTTCAGCAGGGGAGCAAGATGGGTAATCAGCCGGTTGAGTAAGGAGGGATCACGGCCGCTTTCACAGACCAGGACTTCACGCAGCGGCCGTATCTCGCCCCGCGCAATCAACACCGGGCAGGGCATTCGGGCCACCACACGTTCGGCTGTGGGCGGCAGCCAGCGCCCGGCCAACCCTTGCTGCTTTTGTTCCCCCATAACCACCAGCTCATGCCGGTTCATCACCGCTTCATGTACAATTTCTTCGGCCGTATGCCCCGTGCGAATCTGCGTTTCCACGGGAATGTTTTTGCCGAGTAGCATTTTGGCCCGAACCAAAATGGATTCGGCCTGAGTGCGTTCTGCCTCGTGTTTGATAACGGTCAGGAGCGTGAGGGTACCGCCCACCATCTGGTGAACAACGCCGCCTAGACGAACGGCCAGATCAGATTCGGCGGAACCAGATGTTGTAATGAGAATCCGCATTTTTTGCCTCCTACAAAAACATCATGATGATTGGGACAATCAAGATTAATCCCATAAATATCGCCAGGTTGCGATTATTTTCGGTAATGCTATTCACAAAATCGAGCATTTTTTCCTGATAGGGGCTATAAAACAGCGCCAGAATGATAAACGAGACGACGGCGATGCTCAACATTTCGATCAAAACAACCGTAAACGCGGCGGGATTATTAAGCAGCACCGCCGCCAGCAGCGTATCAACAAAGGTCGTGATGTTGGCGCCCATGATGTAGGGAATGACATTTTCGCGCCGTACAAAGCCACGTTGGCTTAAGGGCACCAGGATGCTCAGCGAAACGCTCACCGACATGGAGATCAAGGTAATGCCTGCACCCAGCATAAACATCACCCACGGCTGGTAGACCAGCCGCGACATACGCCCCACATGGCTTTCTTTTAAGCTCATTTGAGGCAAACATCGATCGAACAAGTTGAAACTGATCATAATAACGACAAACCCCGCGAGGAACAAAGACCAGCGCGGCAGAAAGGTCAGAAACAGAGCCGTGATCGGATCAAAAACCACATCCGTAATCGAAGTAAGCAGCGCGCCGGATTGGAGCTGAATCCCATTGAGCCAGCCCCCATTAAGCATCAAGAGACCAACGCCCAGAGCGATGATGTAAGTGCTCCCCGTTACACTCAGAGACAGAAGGCCCATGCTCAAACTGGTACCCCGGTTGCGCCCGCGCAAGACGTAGATGAACCCGATGAACAGCACAATGAAGCTGGCGCCCAGTCGGCTGCCGGTGATCATGGTAAAAGCGCCCATCTGGTCAAGGACACCGGCATCAAAAAAGGTGAGGGCGGCCGCAGCGACAGGCGAGCCGCTCATCACGATATAGGCAAACAACCAGCCAAAGCCCAGGCTGTTAGCCGGGTTTGTGACATGAAACCGGTCACGTACCAGCGGCGCCAGGTCGCGGGCACCTTCTTTCATCAGGGTAATAGCCAGGATAAACAAGAAGAGACTGACAGTAAACAGCGCCACCTTCGCCAGGCGGCGAAGGGCTGTGTTGGTTTTGCTGCGGTGTTGGGCTGCGTCTTGGGCCACATCGGGCACTACGACTTCAGTTTTCATGGAATCGCTCATAGTATTGTCACCGCTCCTTTTTAGTTTGGAGAACACGGCCGTTCCAGCCATAAGTTCTAGTGATTGTGCTGCAACCACATAAGTGTGGTCGGTTTCCTCGGGTTCGTCAATGGTAACAGGAAGAAACTTTACGCCAACCTCAGGGTGGTAACAGGGCGGTAACAAAGTGGTAACAAATGATGCGTGAAACGTGAAACGTGACCAGAGGGACATCACGTTTCACGCATCACGTTTCACGCCGAACCCCACGAAATCCCAAAGACCCCTATTTTCATCCGTGAGGACTTGCTTGCTCTCTGGCAATGAGGATGGGACGATGAACGTGACGCAGCAACGGCCGTACTAGTTCCCCCAAAAAGCGGCGGTGCAGCCAGGGATAGGGCTCCTCGCTGATGATGATCAGATCACATTGGCTGCTGTCGGCGGCCCAGGCCATGCGCCGGTCAGGTTCACTATCTTTAAGCAGCAGCTCACCGTGCACCCCCCACTGCTGGCAAAGGCCGACCAATCGACGCAGCTGTGCCCCGGAATAGGTATTGGGCGACAAAACCACCTCCACCTGAAGGGGAATCTGGCCATAGCGGTACATGGCGGGGATGGGCGGAATAATGGGCAGCACATACACATCGGCATGGGCGGCCGTGGCCAGCCGCTGTACCCATTCGATGGCCGTGCCATCCGATGGGTGCGCCCGTAAGATGAGCAAAATACGCTTGAGGCTCCAGGAGCGCAGTTTGTGTGCCTGGCGCATGATCAGCACTGAAGAAGGTGCATTTTCGACCAGGCGCAAAGCGGGACAAATGCCAAACCACCGCTGCCAACGCGGCCGTTCCGGTTCCCAATACAGCAACAGGTCTGGTGGCTCGGCCGCATCGCTGGCCGCCTGGAGCTCATCTGGCGTCAACAGGCGCGGTGGGCTGTTCAGCAGCCGCCCCAGGTAACGCATCGTATCAGCTTCTGCCCTGGCCAGCGGCTCCTGGTAGAGGCAGTCCAGTTTTAAGCTCACATTGCTCGTAGTCATGGCATCTCAGCCTATCTCACGTGCCAGGTAAGCCTGGGTGAGTTCTTTTTGCGGGTGGGCGAAGAAAGGGCCAGCCGGACCATGTTCTACCAATTCACCCAACCACATAAAAGCGACGTGATCTGCCAGGCGGCGTGCCTGGTCAATATCATGGGTGACCATGATGACGGTGTATTTCCCCTTTAAGCCACGCAGCAGTTCCTCGATGCCTCGCGCTGAAATAGGGTCCAGAGAAGCTGTGGATTCATCACACAACAGAATTTCTGGCTCAACAGCCAACGAACGGGCTAGACAGAGCCGCTGCTGCTGCCCTACAGACAGGTCCGTAGCCGGGGCTTTAAGTCGGTTTTGTACCTCATCCCACAGCCCGACATCCTCCAGACGACTTTGCACAACGGCGCTGAGAGTGCCGTTGGCATGGCCATGTATGCGCGGCCCATAAGCAACGTTTTCGTAAATGGAAAGTGGCAGTGGAAATGGCTTCTGGGCCAGCAGTCCAATACGGGTGCGAATCTCGGTAATGTCGACGCTAGAATCGTAAACATTCAGGCCGTCCAGCAGCACCTGCCCGGTAACCCGCACCTGCTCATTCAAATCCAGCAGCCGGTTTAAACTTTTGAGCAGAGTCGATTTACCACAGCCAGAAGGCCCAATAATGGCCGTAATCTGATGCAGCGGGATGTTCATGTTAAATTTTTTCAGCGCCTGGTTTTTACCGTACCAGACATTGAGGTCGCGAATGGATAAAGATTGCATTGTAAAGACTCCTTTTCGGTAATTGGTGAACGGTGAGCAGTTATCGGAATACCCAGTACCGACCGCTGATTACCGAATCACATTACGTCCCAGGCGGGTCAGTGATAAATTCGCCAGCAGGCTGATGACTAGAATGATCACGGTTAGAATCAGCGCCGAAGCGTGGGCACGGGCCTGTACTTCGGGAAAAGGGGTGCCCAACTGGAAAAAGATGGCCAGGGGCAGCGAAGCGACTGGTTCCAGCAAAGATCCGGGCATGTCGTTGGTGTAGCCAGCGGTGAACAGCACCGAGGCGGCATCGCCAATACCACGACCAAAGGCCAGGAGTACGGCCGTTAACAACCCAGGCACCGTCTGTCGCAGCAAAATCCCCAGAAACTCCAGCCGGGTAGCGCCCAGGGCAAACGTCGTCTCGCGCAGCTGCCTGGGAGCCAGGGTTACCACTTCGTCGAAGGTGCGGGCCATGATGGGCAGCACCACCAACGCCAGGGCGATAATGCCCGCCAGCAGCGAGGCGCGCAGCCCCAAAAAGATCATCAGGGCAAAGGCGAAAGCACCGTACACAATGCTGGGAATGCCCCACATGATGTCTAAACTAAGGCGCACCAGGCTGGCGCGACGGCCGCTGCCCAGATACCCATGCAAATAGAGCACCACCGGCACTGCCAGCAGCGCCGCTACCAGGGTTGAACCTGTTGCCAGATAGAGCGAACCGACAATGGCATTCAGCACGCCACCTCCACCACCGAGGTAAAAGGCACCCTGGGGAGGCTGCGAAATCATCTCCCAGCTCAAAGCCCCAATGCCGCGCCAAAAAATGACGCCTAAAATCAGCAATAAAACGGTCGCCGCCACCGCCAGCGAGGAACGCATCAACCAGGTAAAGAATAGTTCTTCAAATTTTCTTTTACGACTCATGCTATTTTCTCCTAACCCGTAGCCTGCCGCTGTACCCGCACAATGATCAGCCGCGCCATAATGTTAAACACCAATACCACCGTCAGCAGCAGCAATGCCGCCCCCATCAAGGCCGATTCATACAGCGGTACAGACATCATTTCGCCGTAATTGTTGGCAATGAGTGCGGGCAGCGAATACGCTGTGTCAAACAGCGACTGCGGCAACTGCACCGTGTTGCCGATGAGCATCATCACGGCCAGCGTTTCGCCAAAGGCGCGGGAGAGTCCCAGCACCACGGCCGCCAGCACACCGCCCAACGCCTGCCGCCGCACAATGAGCTTGGTGGCTTCCCAGCGGGTGGCCCCCAAACAAAGCGCCGCCTCACGCATTTCACGCGGGGTGGCTCGCATAACTTCCTCGGTAACGGCCACTACCAGGGGGAAAACCATTACCCCCAGCACAAATCCGGCCGAGAGCAGGCCATAACCACTGGGATTGGTGCGGCTAAAAAACGGAATCGTCTGTCCCAGGAAGCGATCTGACCAGGGGCCAATATGGTCACGTACCAGAGGAACGATAAACAAAACGCCCCACAGTCCATAAACTACTGAAGGGATGCCGACCAACAAATCGAGCGTGGGTTTGAGCACACCCCGTACGCGAGTGGACATATATTCTGCCAGGTAAATGCCGCTAAGAATGGCGGGCACTACGGCAAAGAAGATGGCCACCAGCGTCACCGCCACGCTACCCACAATAAACGGCGCAAAGCCAAATTCGCCGCGCATAGGATGCCACGATTGTGACGCGAGAATTTCTGGCAGCGGATAGGCGCTCAATAGCGGCCAGGAACGGTAAAGCAGCGCGGCACCAATGACAATAATAAACACACAAACAGCGCTCGTGAGAGCGCCCATGCTATATTTGGCCAACAGCTCTTTAAGCAGTCGCCCCAGGCTAATCTTGCGGGAAATTGGTACGAGCTGAGCCTGCTTTCGTGAGGTTGTTGTTTCCCTTGTAATTTCCATTAGTTACCTCCTATGGCAGTTCTAAAGGGAAACAGGGACGGGAGCCAAAGAGCCCCATCCCTGTTTCCTGTAGATAATTGTTTACCTATTCTTCTACCAAAGACAGCGCTTCCTGAATGCGGGCCTCTGGCAGTGATACATAACCAGCATCAGCTACAAAAGCTTGCCCTTCAGTGAGAATCCAGTAGTAAAAGGCAGCAATGGCGGGGCTGGGCGGGCCTTTGGTGACCAGGTAGAGGGCACGGGCAGGCGGGTATGGGTAAATCTCGGCGGCAATAGCAGCCGTTAATTCATCTCGTGTGCCGTAGAAATCTTCTTCGGGATCAATCTGCCCGTTGCCGTTCAGGTCGAAGGGTATAATTTGCAGACCATCCAGGGGGAGGCCGGTAGCCTGGTCATAGGAAAAGCCAATGTTATTGTAGCCTACGCCGAGCGGGTCTTGCCGGACAGCTTCGGCTAAACCGGGATCAGCGTTTACGGCCGTTCCCACCAAATCTTCCTGGGCCTCCCCTTGAGAAAACAGCGCCCACATCTCAGCCGCACCGGCGGAGTCGGAACGTGTATAGACGTTGATTGTTTCGGCCGCATCTGTACCCAACAATTGTCCCCAGGTCGTTATCTCGCCCGTAATCCAGATGGCGTTCGATTCTTCCGGGGTTAGCCCCTGCGCCTGAAACTCGGCCAGGTAAGGATTGTTGGCGTTGACTGTTCCTACCACAGCGTCTATTGTTACCGGCACCAGGAATGATCCCTGATCCAGCTCTTCCTGTCGTGGGTCGCGGGAGAGCATGGCAATGTCGGCTGCGCCGGTGAGCATATCGGTCATTCCTTTGCCAGCGCCACCCCCCTGCACATCAAACGTTACATTGGGATTCAGTGCGCTGTATTCCTCCGCCCATAAAGAAACAATGGGAAAAAGGGCAAACGCCCCAGAAATAGTGATTCTTACCGGTTCAGCTTCTACCTCGGCAGCAGGTTCAGCAGAACTCGTATCTGTTGTAGTATCGGCGTTGCTGTCGGTCGATGTGCTTGGTTCGGCATCGCCACCGCCGCAGGCTGCTAGCAGCACCAGGAGCAATAGAAATATGATAATTTTTGATAATTTTGACATGGCCATTTTGTTTATTCTCCTCAAAGATAATTAGTTAGTAAGCTGAGATGTCAAATCAGGGGGTTTCAGGACAAAAATGGGACGGCCGTTATGGGCATGCTGTTGGTCAATGGCTGTTATAACCTGGCTCACAAAGTCGCCCTCGGCTTCGGCGGCAATAGCCAGCAAATCATAGGTATTACCTGCCACTTCTTCCACAACCTGCTGGACGGCATCTCCCTGGCGGAACTTCAGATTGACAGGCACACCCTCCGTATGCAAACGGAGCAGACAGCGATCCAGGTGACGCCCGGCAGGTGATTCACGTTGATGGTACTTGCTAAAGCCCAAACCTGGCCCGCTGGTGAGAGGCATTAGCGTTACCGAGGCCTGGAACTGCCAGGCAAAAGGGGTCAGCCAATCGAGCGCCTGTTCATCAGACGCAAAGCCGCGCATGACTACCAAAATGCGTTTAATGGCTGAATGGTCACCTCGCACAAAAAAAAGAGGGATGGTTGATTGGCTTAAAACAGAGGCTAACGCGGGTCTCCCAGGTAATGTGCAGACAGCCAGCTCATAGTGGACGGAGTCGGCCAGCTTTACCGCTTCACATAAGTTTAGTTCGGGAGCGGCCAGGTTGACAATTTGGGTATGGTATGCCTGACTTAAAACGGTGGCAGCCTGAGTAACGGCCGTTTCTAACTCCGGACGATTGTGCCAACTCATAATGCAAGACGCCAGGCGCTTTTCCGGCGTGTGAATACATTTCAACGCCAGTTCCAACGATTCGGCCGACGCAAACAAGGGGACAATTTCGGCTTGCATTAAGCGACCCAAAATACGCTTCGCCTTCTCATTTTCAGGGTAGGTCATCGCTACACTCACACGGCCGTTTTCCCGTCCCAAAGGCAAAGCCAGATAGTAACGAGAAAGGGCATAAGGAACCTGGCGAGCCAATTCTAAATCAATATTGATTGTGCTGAGGTCGAGTTCAAAGTAGTGTGCCATAATTATTTTCGCCAGTTACAAGCCAAACAATATCAGCCCTGCGTAACAGATTGGTTCATAAAGAGGTAACAATTTGGTAACAAATTACGCAGCAGATTTTTTTGGGTTTAGTTCGTCGTGTCGCTGGCAGCATCTAACGCAGATTCAATAATCGTCGGGAACGGCTCTTGTGCACTATTTGCATAAGTTTCAACAAGATTCTCCTTGCTACTGATCTCAGAAGAAAGCATGAGGGCAGACACCAGCACAAAGGAAGCAGAAACCGATAAGAATAAAAATAGAAGTAATGCAATCATCTTGCACCTCTCATGATTAATATGAGAATGGTAGCAAGAGAAAGTAACAGAGTGGTCAATAATGCTGTAACAAAGGCGTAACAAAATCTGATTATTGGGGGCGCGTGTGGTTTTGCTAGAAACCGCAATGCGTGACCATGATAGCCTTCACGCAGCACGTTTCATAGGGGCTTGCTCAGGCGCAAGTATCGGATAAATTGGGCGTCAGTTGCTACTCCCTGAACGAGTAACCAACGCCGGGGATCGTTTCAATGATGTCGGTTATATTTTCTTCAGAACTTATTTTGCTGCGCAGGCGGTAGACCAGCTGTTTGAGCATCGTTTTATCACCACCTTCATTGCCCCAAACGGCCGCTATCAACGCATCACTCGTCAACACCTGGCCCGCATGCAGCATCAACCGCTCCAACAGCCTGGCTTCCAGGGGAGTCAGGCGGATAGGCTCGTCGTTCAACCGCTGCATCTCGTTGCGCGAGCGGTCAAAGGTAAGCCCGGCCACTTGCAGCACATTGGCTGTTTCGCTGATGCCCGCTCGACGCGAAACAGCCTTGATTCGCGCCACCAGCTGCGTCGGGCTGAACGGCTTGATCACATAATCGTCTGCGCCATATTCCAGCCCTTTCACCACCGCCTCATCGCTGCTGCGCACGCTTAAAATAATGATCGGCGTTTGCGATTGGCTGCGGATCTGTCGGCAAACGGCCAGCCCGTCCAGCTTGGGCAGGTTCAGATCCAGCACCATCAGGTCAGGATTTTCTGCCTCCCAAAGCTGGAGCGCCGCCAACCCGTCAAAAGCTGTCACCACTTCATAACCAGCCCGGCGCAGCGAAAAAGCCAGCACATCTGAAAGCGAAAGATCATCTTCAACGACCAGAATCTTCATCAAACTCCGTCCTTCTGCCGAAACGGTATTTCAAACCAGAACAAAGAACCGCCGCGCGGCCGGTCGCTGATCCCTACCTGCCCACCATGTGACTCGATGATCGTTTTGACCACGTACAGCCCCAGGCCAATGCCGTACTGCTCCTGGTCGCCGCTGCCCAGCCGCACAAAGCTGCGAAACAAATTGCCCCGTTCCGCTTGGGGAATGCCCGGCCCGCGATCACCCACCGCCACAAACAGCTTTTCATTGCGCTGTGCCAGTTGCAGCTCGATGGGCTGACCAATCGGGCTGTATTTGCTGGCGTTGATGATGAGATTGACCATTACCTGGGTCAACCGCGCCGGGTCTCCCTCAATTTCTGGCAGATGGGGCGATTCGGCCAGTGACAGCGTCTGATTACGCCTTTCCAGCAGTGGCCGGGCGATGTTAATGCCATTTTCGATAGCTTCATGAATATGGAAGGCGCGAAAACGCAGAGCAAACTGGCCCGCCTCAATGCTGCTGCTCTCCAGCAGGTTATCAATCAGGGTCTGCAGGTTTAACAAGCTGACGTGAGACGGCCGTAACAACTGCCTGACTTCATCCAGGGTGTAATTTTCTTGCTCCGCCAGCAGCAGTTCCAGGGAAGCAATCAGGGTGCTCAGCGGCGTGCGAAACTCGTGGGAAATGTTGGCCAGGAAGTAGGACCGCAGGCGGCGCACAGCCACCTCCTCCGTCACATCCCGGAAAACCAGGGCCACCTGAACCGTATCGCTGCCTGGGGGGATCAGCTGCGAATCGGTCATGGCCAGCACCACTTTTTTGCCGCTCTGGGTAAGCACCTCAATCTGCTTTTTCTGGCTGGCGTGCGGCATGAAGTCCAGAAAATCCCTCGCGCCATCTTCGCTGAGGGGAAAAAGCTCGTTGACGTGGCGTCCTTCTGCTTCGGCGGGTGTCCAACCCAAAATGCCATGAGCACCCTCACTCCAAAAGGTGACCTTGCCCTCTGCGTCGTAGGTCACCACGCCTTCCACCAGCGACTGCACCAGCGCATTCAGCCGCTCACCCACTTCCGATTTTTCCTGGAGGGCACTGAGCATGGAAGCCTGGCTGCGGTGCAGGGCAGCGGCAAGCGTGCGGATTTCTACCGGGCTGGAAAAAAGGGGAATGGCAGCGACCAGGTTGCCCTGGCTGATTTTTTCGGCCGTGGCCGTGAGCTTTTGCAAGGGAGCGTTGACCTGCCGCACAAACCAGAAGCTCACCAGAAAGCCCAAGAAGGCAACGGTAAGCGTGCTGATGGCCATGATGGTAAAAGCCTGGTTCCCGGTAGTGACCAGGTCATTAACCTGCAAGGCCACTTCGGAAATGAGCGTGGTCTGGCCTGTTCCATCGGTCAGCGGCATGTAGGCAGTGTAGTACACATCGCTGCCCAGGCTGAGCACCTGGCCGTTATCTGGGGCGGTGGGCAGGGAGGAAACGGCCGTTACCGGGGCCATCGTCCCGGTGGTCGTAAAGTTACTGGACAACCGGCGACCGTCTACCTGCACAATGCTCTGCCGGGTGCCGGTGGCCGCCGAAAGGTATTGTAAAAGTCCATTCTCCAGCCAACGGCCGGCAACGGCCGTGCCCAACGGCCGTTCACTTTGCTGATCCATCACCACCTGCCGGGCCAGGATAGTGGGACGGCCGTCCAGCAGCGCCACACCCTCGCTTTCGGCCGCGGGGCAGCGGGTAAAACCGTTATTACCCGCCAACAGCGCACCATCCACCGTGCACAGCAGCAAAATGTCCAACCCGCTCTGATTTTGGAAATCTTGTAGATAAAGTTGCAGCTCATCGGCTGTCTGGCTGCGGGTGAGCTGCTGGAGCGTGGGGCGCTCGCTAAACAGTACCAGCTGGTCGTTCAACCGCTCCTGCTCGGCGGCCAGCAGCGATTGGGTGGCCACCTGGGCGCTGGCAACCTGGGACCACGCCTGGCGTTCCAGCTGGCTGCGCGTCAGCCAGTAGGCCGGTACACCAGCGCTCAGCGTGGTGAGGCCGATGAGAACCATAAACCCCAACAACAGCCGTACGGAGAAGCTGTTCAGCGAAAGGAACTCTTTCATCTTTCCCGGTTTAGGCAACGTAGCTGCGCAAGAGAGTGGCGGGGGAAACGGCCGTTACGGCAAAATCGCCCAACGCCGCAGGCAGCAGGCCAAAACGAACGGCCGATAACACCACATCGTTAATCTCAACAGTTCCCTCAATGGCGCCCCAAATTTCCAGCGTTTCCCCGGTGCAGCTTCCCCGGAAAACAGCCCCTTCAGCCATCTCGACACGCTCGGTTACAAAATAGTCGGTCCGGCACAAAAGGGAACGGCGAATGCCGTTTTCATCGGAAAGCTGTTCTGGGGGGCAGAGGGTCGGTGCAATTTGAGAGAAGTTGATGACGTCCAGCGCCTTATCCACGTGCAGCGGGCGGGGTTTGCCATCTGCCCCCACCCGCCCCCAGTCGTAAACGCGGTAGGTCGTGTTGGAGTTCTGCTGAATTTCGGCAATGAGCAGGCCGCCCATGATGGCATGGAGCGACCCGGCCGGAACACAGACATGGTCACCCGCTTTAATATTGATTTTGTGGAGACAGGGTTTGAGGGTATTGGTGTTAATGGCTACGCGAAAATCCTCTCGACTGATGGGGCCTGTCAGCCCTAAAATGATCTCGGCGCCTGGATCGGCATGAAGGATGGCCCACATTTCTGTTTTGCCCAGTTCGTTGCCTTCGTGGGTCAGGGCATAGGTGTCTTGCGGGTGCACCTGAACCGACAGCGGCCGGTTGGCGTCTAGCAGCTTGATCAGCAGCGGGAATTTGCCCCGCTCCTGCGCCCAGGCGGAACGGCGGCCGATCAAATCCAGCCCCAGCTCCTGGTGCAGTTCGGTGAGGAGTTTGCCGGTGTAACGGCCGTTCACCACCCGCGTCGTGCCATCTTCATGCCCGGCAATCTCCCAACTCTCCGCGATGACACCATCTGCTGGTAGTTTACGGCCCAGCCTTTCCAGATTTCGCCCGCCCCAAATGTAATCTTTTAAAATCGGTTCAAAAAGCAAAGGGTACAGTGCCCGGCTCATACAAAGTTTCTCCATTTACGCGTTAACAAATCAATTCACCAAATCCTTTGGCGACGGTCCTATCTTACTATACAATTTTTTGCACTACTATCATCTCACATTTTAAAGAAGGAGGAAGGAATGGAACGAAGAGAGTTTTTAGGCATGGCTGCAAAAGGCGCTGCTGGTGCTGCGCTGCTCGGTATCGCCGGTTGTCAGACCGCGGAAACCCCGGCAGTTGTAGAACAGGCCCAAGAAACAGCCCAGGAAGTCCAGGATGTGATTTCCCAGGAATCAGGCTTCCCTGAAATCACCTGGGAAATGGCCACCAGCTGGCCGCTAGCCCTCGACACCATCTTTGGTGGCGCGGAAATTTTTGCCAACCGTCTGAGCCAGATCACAAACGGCAAGTTCACCATCCTCCCCCGGGCGGCAGGCGAACTGGCTGGCGGCACTGAAGTGCTCAACGTCGTAGAGTCTGGCGCTCTGCAGATCGGCCACACTGCCTCGTACTACTACACCGGCAAGAGTCCGGCAACCGCATTTGGCACGGCCCTGCCCTTTGGCCTGACGGCGCGCCAGCAAAACGCCTGGCTGTATGAAGGCGGCGGCCTCCAACTGCTGCAAGAGTTCTATGCCGAGCGTTTTAACGTCATTCAGTTCCCTGCGGGCAACACCGGGGCCCAAATGGGTGGTTGGTACAACAAGGAAATCAACACACCGCAAGATTTTGTGGGCTTAAAGATGCGTATTCCCGGTTTGGGTGGCCAGGTTTATGACAAGCTGGGAGCAACCGTGCAGGTTATCCCCGGCGGTGAAATTTTCCAGGCGCTGCAAACAGGGGCCATCGATGCCACCGAATGGGTTGGTCCGTACGATGACTACAAGCTGGGCTTCCATACCGTCACCAAATATTACTACTATCCGGGCTGGTGGGAACCGGGACCGACCTTGGAAGTTCAGATTAACCTGAACGAGTACAACGCCCTGCCAGAGGAATACAAGGCAGCCATCCAGGCTGCGGCCGTAGAAGCCAACATGGGCATGCTGGCGCGTTATGATGTGAAGAACGTCGAGGCCCTGGCGCAAATTCGTTCCGAGGCCGAGATTGAGTTACGGCCGTTCTCCGACGAAGTCCTCAGCGCCGCCCGTGATGCTTCCTTTGCACTCTACGATGAATTCAGCCAGCAAGACAGCGACTTTGCCGCCATCTTTACCCCATGGAACGACTTCCGGCTGAAAATCAGCGAGTGGCACAGCTTAAATGAACTGAACTACCTGAACTACATGAGCGCAAACGCTTAATAAGCTGAAAAGAACCTGGCAAAAAAAAAGGGATGTGTTCGTATGTGGACACATCCCTTTTTTTTGCCCAATCTCCGCAACAACAGGCCTCTCATAAACGCCTTTCCCTTTCCTCTCTTCAACTTTCACCGGGTTCTTTCCACTCACAAACCCTACAGACTGCCTTCACAAAGTCCCCAGATTCTTGACTACAGTTTCCGTGTGAATTGGGCTGCCCGCTTGGGTGCCGCTAAATTTAAAGGAAATCACCCTTGATCGATGCCAAGAATTTTACATAACGAAGGAAGCAAAAGAAATGCTCGCAAAAAAATTAGCTATTGCTGTTGTATTTATCTTCATCATGCTGAGTTTCGCACTGGCAGCCTGTCAGCCAGTCTCGACAGCGAGTGAATCTGAGAGTGGGGGTCAGCCGTCTGGTCAATCAGCCAACAACGGGCTTGCTCAAGTTGTCCCAACGGAACAAACCCACCAAGATATACCAACAACGAGCGAACAGAGCGGGGTGGAAAATCTGCCTGCCCCGGTCGTTGCAACCGGGATTGCCAACAATACAGCGTCGGCGACAGCAGCCGCGCCTGCTGCGCAGCTGTCCACTTCAGACAGCCAGGGCACAGCCGGTAGTTACACTATTGTTGATACTGGCCAGGCAATCTGCTACAGTGACCAGAATGCCATCTCCTGCCCGCAGGGCAGGACAGATTTTTACGGGCAAGATGCCCAATATGCTGGGAACCAACCAAGTTACAGTCTCAGCGCCGATGGTCTGACCGTTACCGACAACGTCACTGGCCTGACCTGGACACAAAGCCCGGACCTCGATGGCAGCGCCAGCATCACCGTGGATGACAAACTGACCTTTGCCGAAGCGCAGGCTTATCCCGACATGCTCAACGCCATGAATTACGGCGGCTACAGCGATTGGCGGCTGCCGTCTATCAAAGAACTGTACTCATTGATGGATTTTCGGGGGACCGACCCCAGCGGTTACGAGAGCGCCGACACGTCCGGGCTGACGCCCTTTATCGACACCACTTATTTTGACTTTAGCTATGGCGATACCGCTGCTGGTGAGCGCATGATTGATGCCCAGTTCTGGTCGAGCAATACCTATCTTGGCGCCGTCTTTGGTGACCAGGCCTGCGCCTTCGGCCTGAATTTGGCCGACGGCCGTATCAAGTGCTATCCCTCCGGCACATCCGGCCCAATCACCAAACTGAACTACGCCTACTTTGTGCGCAGCAGCACCCCTTACGGAGTCAATATCTTCAGCAATAACGGCAATGGCACAATTACGGACAGCGCCACCGGTTTGATGTGGTCGCAGGATGACAGCGGCACAGGCATGAACTGGCAAGAAGCCCTGGCCTGGGTGGCACAGAAGAACGACGAAAATTACCTCGGCTACAGCGATTGGCGGCTGCCCAATGCTAAGGAGTTGCAGAGTGTTGTTGATTACGGCCGTTCGCCCGATACGACCAACTCGGCAGCCATTGACCCGGTGTTCAACACCACCCAGATCACCAATGAGGCGGGTCAGGTTGACTACCCCTACTTCTGGACAAGCACAACCCATACCAAGTTTAACGGCAGTGGTTCGGACGCTGTGTACATCGCGTTTGGCCGGGCGTTGGGCTATATGAACGGTTCCTGGATGGATGTTCACGGCGCGGGCGCGCAGCGCAGCGATCCAAAAGGCGACGCCCCCGCTGATTACCCCACCGGTCACGGCCCGCAGGGAGATGCTATCAGGATTTATAACTACGTGCGCCTGGTGCGGGGCGGCACGTCCGGTGATGTTTTCACCGGTGGTGAAGTGGCGCCAGAAGCCAGTTCACCTGGTGGCAGCGGAGCTGGCGGATCGGGCGAACCTGATCAAGGCGGCCCGTTTGTCTCACTTCAACTGCCTCAAGAAGCGATTGACGCCTGTGTTGGTTTAACTGAGGGTGCGTCCTGCACCATGGAAGGGCCAAATGGTCCCGTAAATGGAACCTGTATGACCTTTCCCTCAGAGGAACTGGCCTGTGGACCCGCAGGTGGTCCAGGTGGCCCTCCCGGTGGCGCGCCACCTCCCTGATGATGAATTGGGAGAGTGAGGGCAGTATACTATCTGACGTTATAGCGTACATCGAAAAGCGAGGGCAGCAGCCAGAAATTACAATAATGGAGTAAAAAATGACGTGAAAAAAGAAACACCGCTCTCAGTTGAACAAACACAGAAATGTCTACAATGTGGCGCTAAAGTTCCCCCAGGTGGGCAGTGCCGTGACCGTTTCGACTTATGCCTGGCGTATGAGTATGAAAATCCAACCACCTTTGGTGCTGTGCATCACCTTACCGTTGCCTGCTATATGCTGCAACACAACGCCTACTCTCGAAATGTCTGGTTAGAAGCCCGAGAAATGGTTGCCCTATTCATTTATAAAGGAACGACACCGGCGGACGTGAGAAAGCGAAACCGCCAGAAACTTGACAGCGGGCAGCGCAGCTGGCGCATCACCAAAGGGGAAAAGCTATCAGAATTCGACACGATTGTCTGGTCTCACACCATAGCCGATGTGCGGCTGGACAATCCTGAAATATATTGTGCAGACATTAAACGCTGGGCAATCACTGTTTTAGAAGATACAGATGGCCTAGTAGCGAAATTAAGTTCCGACGAAAAACGGCTTTAGCCGCACCCGCCTGATTGACTGACAAAACACTATACAAATTTGGAGGTACTGAACATGCCAATAATCAAACATAATCCAAAGCAACTGTTTCCTCCGTACCGCAATTATAGCCATGCGGTCGAGGTAAATGGTGATTCACGCATCCTATTCATAAGTGGCCTTAACGGCTATTTATCAGATGGAAAAACAATGCCTGAATCGTTTGAAGAACAAGGCGAGATTATTTGGGGCCACATTGGGACAATTCTGAAATCAGCAGGGATGGGTTATGATAACATCGTTTCGTTAAGAACCTATTTGGCGAGTCCTGAGTATGATGAAGCGAACGTGCAGTTAAGAATTAAGTATCTGGGTGACAACGAACCCTCATCAACTGTGATTTGTTGCCAGCTATTAGAATCAAAATGGAAATTGGAAATAGAAGCTGTCGCCGCGATATAACAGAACAACCCAGCTTAGGTTAACTATGACGTCTCCGGGCTGAATACAAGCCCCGGAGACGTCCGTGTTTTTTAAGGAATTCCCCTTCTCTCTTCACAAAGTCTCCAGATTCTTGTCCATAGTTTCCATTCCGCTTAATGGAGTGGTTATGTGACATGTCCACCCTCTCAGCGCGCTGGGTCTTGCACTTTGCGCAACGCAGCGAACTTGAGCCAGCCCATAAAGAGAGCTAAGAGCGCACCGGCACAAAAAACAACACGAAGCCACGCCGGCGCCGCCATTGGGTTAAGCGCGGCAAGCAGCAACAAGACGATCGTCGTGCAACCGTCCATCACCATCATTACCTGCACTGCCGCGCGAGATTGACTTCGACCGGCTGCCCAATGTGACAGAGCACTCACACCAAATAGCATCGCTATGCCGTAGATCGGGTACGTCGATTGAAGACCGACTGCATTCGCAAGCAGCGGTGCGACTGCAAGAACGCATAACATGAGTACCAGGTTGACGATCGTGTCTATGTTCATGATGGAGCGTATGGACATGGTGCTAAACCTCTTTGGCTCGATGACTGGCTCTTGCCATATAACGTTTGCTTCACCTGCTGCGAGCAGAAGGGAGCTACCTGACTCGGGAAACCCATTTTCCTTACATCTTCCGTTACCACACCGGTGTCATTCGTTTTCTCGTCTCAGTGGACCGAAGAAGCCTATAATCCGCTGAATCTTTGCGCCATCGGCTGTAATGAACGCGAGATCCAACCCTTCCGGAAGAGTGGTGCCATCTGCATTGACAACATGCCAGGCAAATCTAGCAAGGTTATGATGAACATCTACTTGACTGGTACGCAAGACTTTGGCACCGGGTCTTCTTGACTGCACCATAGCGATATGAGCCAGCAACTCGTCAACACTTTCAGTATGGACAGTCGGATCCGTGTAGGTGGCGTCCTTTGCCCATATCGAAGAAAGAAGCTCAGCACGGCGAGCGGCACTAGGTTCTGTCCATACCTGACAGTATTGGTCAATCAATAAAGGTATATTCACGGGTAGTATTGCTCCTAAATTATGCCTCTTGTATGCAGTTATCTGCCTAACGAAATAAGCGTTTCATGCGGCGCAGTCAAAAACCATCTTCGATAATCAGCAGGTCAGCCGCCGCATAAACGTTGTTGAACTAAGCCGACAGTATAGCCAGGAGCTTTAATGCGAGTCAAATCATCAATGTACCTGAGCCAGAAAGCCCTACCAGTTCGCCAGTACATCGTTTCACGCTATTAACTTACAAACCCTACAGACTCTCTTCACAAAGTCTCCAGATTCTTGCCTATAGTTTCCGTATGAATGGGGCTGCCGCTTGGCAACCCCAAAACCACAGGAGACATTACTTGAACGCTGGCAAGAAATTTATACAACGCATTCTCGGGTTTGCCTTTTGTCTCGTTACCCTGTCCACGCCGCTGCTTGCCTCGGCCGACGCAGGCGGCTGGCAGGCAGCTTACTGGAATAACCAGGACCTCTCCGGCGCGCCGGTACTCCAACAATTTGAGGCAGACGCCAACCATAACCCGGCGCTGATTCGGGAATGGAGGCAGGAACAGCCCTGGCCGCAGGTGGAAGCAGATCATTTTTCGGCCCGCTTTGAGCGCACCTTGTCATTGCAGCCAGGCCGCTACCGCTTTGTGGCCACGGCCGACGACGGCGTGCGCGTGTGGGTCAACGGTGAGCTAATCATCGACGAGTGGCTGAACCAACCACAAACCACTTACATTGGCTATGCCGACATTCAGGAAGCAGGTGACGTGCCGGTCAAGGTTGAATATTACGATGACCAGCACCACGCCCGGCTCAACGTCAGCTGGGAGCATGTGTCAGGGTCAGACGCTATTTTGACGGATGAGCTGTACGAGCCAACGATCACCGCGTGGCGGGGGGAATATTTCAATAACCGCGTGGTCGCCGGTACGCCCAATCTGGTGCGCGATGATGAAGCGATCAATTTTGATTGGGGGCTGGAGTCGCCCGCCCTAGAAGCGATTAACCGCGACAGCTTTTCGGTGCGCTGGACACGGACGCTGGAACTGTCGGCCGGTTTGTACCGCTTTATAACGGTAACGGATGACGGGGTACGCTTGTATGTGAACGGCCGTCTCCTCATCGACCAATGGCACACCCAGGCCAATCAATCCCACACGGCCGAATTCAACCACCCCGGCGGCAGCGTGACCCTCAAAATGGAGTATTACGATGATATTGGTCTGGCCCAGGCGCAGTTGAATTGGGAGAAAGTGGGAGAATATACGGCCGTTACCACTCCCACTTCTGCCCCCCCATCCTGGCGCGGCGAATATTTCAACAACACCTTGCTCATCGGCGAGCCTGACCTGGTGCGGCAAGACCCGGCCATCAACTTCGACTGGGGGTTTGCCTCGCCCGATGAGGATTACCTGCCCCGCTCCGCCTTCTCCGTGCGCTGGACCGGCACGCTGGAACTGCCCGCAGGCAGCTACCGCTTCACCACCAGCACCGACGACGGCGTGCGACTGTGGGTGAATAACGAGCTGATCATTGACAAATGGCGCAACCAGGCTGAACTGGCCTTTTCTGCCGAGATCGATCTGCCTGCCGGGCGCATTCCGGTGAAAATGGAGTACTTCAACGCCGAAAACCAGGCCATCGCTCACCTCAGTTGGGAGCGGCTGGATGGGCCGCTGCCGGAAAACGTGCTGGTTGGCCCGGAGACAACAGCCGGAACAGGCAGCAGTGTAAGTACGACAACCAATTTGCCCCAGGCGGCCTACCTAGCGGAGACGTCGCTGACTGCGCAAACCAGCACCAATATCTTGCTCGGACCGCTGAACGTGCGGGCTGAACCCAATTTGCTGGCCAACGTGTTGGGCAAGCTGCTGGCAACGGATGACGTGGCGATTTACGGCCGTAGCCAATTCAACAACTGGGTATTGGTGCAACTGGATGACGGCCGCTTCGGCTGGATCAGCCGCCTCTACACCGATCTGCCCTACGACATCAGCGAGTTGCCCGATGTGTCCCTGCCCTGGCAGCCTGCGCCCACCGCCGATTCAGGCAGCAGCCCGGTCACGGTGACGCGCAGCAGCTTTCTGGCCCAACTACACCCCCAGCCCAACATCTTAACCGAGCCTATCACCACGCTGCCGGAAGATGAGCCGGTGGAAGCAGTCGGACGGAACCATTTTTCCACCTGGGTCAAAGTACGCCTGAACGACGGTACGGAAGGCTGGGTGAGCATTTTGACCATCGCGGCGGACTTTGCCATAAACAGTCTGCCTGATCTGGAAGGGTAAGTCAGGATGAAACGACAGCTTAACACCACCCTCTCTTTACTCCTGCTGGCCGCCAAACGCGTCTGGAACCACCGGCTGTTGATGCTTTGTTTGCTGATTGGGTTAGTAACGGCCGTATCCATTCTAACCAGCATTCCCCTTTACGCCGACGCGGCACAAAACCGCATCCTGCAAGGGGAACTCACCGAAGCCGGGACAACCCGGCCCGCCTTTTCTTTTCTGTGGCGCTACGTAGGAACCTGGAACGGCAGTCTCACCCAGTCCGCGGTCCAGCCGGTTGACACCTACCTGCGAGAGCAGGCAGCTAACATCATCGGCCTACCTGCGGAGCAAACAATCCGCCATGTTAGCAGCGACAAGATGCGCCTGTTTGCCGGTTCGCAGTCGGGCTTTAACGAAAATGAGCCGCTGCTCTGGTCGGCAGTGGGTTTTATCACCGGCCTAGAAGCCAACGTGACGCTGATTGAAGGAGAATTTCCGTCGGAGCAGGCAGCGGATGGTCCAGTCCAGGTCGTCGTCAGCAGCACGCTGGCCGAGCAGTTGGGCATCCAGGTGGGCGAGCAGTACACGCTGCTGACAGACAAGCGCCAGCAAATACCCGTCACGGTGTCCGGCATCTGGACGCCCACCGACCCCACCGCGCCGTTCTGGTTTTATGCCCCGGAATCGTTCCGCGACCTGCTGCTGACTTCGGAAGGGCAGTTTTGGAGCGGGGCCGCGCCGCAAATGACGCTGCCGGTGGGCACGGCCGTTTGGTATTTGATTTTAGACGGCCGTTCTGTCCGCCCCGGCACGGTGACATCGCTGCTCAATAACATCCGCATCGTGGAGTCGCGGGTGAACGCCCTGCTCAACGGTGCCGTGCTGGAAGCCTCCCCGGTGGCCACGTTGCAGCGCTACAGCAGTTCCGCCGGGCTGCTCATTTTTACTCTGACGCTGTTCAGCCTGCCCATCATAGGGCTGGTGTTTTACTTCGTCATTCTCATTGCCGGGATGGTGGTGCGGCGCGATCAAAGCGAAATTGCCATCCTGCGCAGTCGCGGCATCACCCGACGGCACATAACCATCATTTATTTGCTGGAAGGGGTGCTGCTGGGAACGATAGGTATCGGCCTGGGGCTGCTCTTGGGCCGGTGGATTGCCCGGCTGATGGGCCGGACGCAAAGTTTTTTGGATGCGAACGTTTTGTGGGGATACGGCCGTGATTTGGTCACCGTCATCTCGCCCACCGCGCTGCTGTATGCCGGTTTGGCCGTCGGATTGACGCTGCTGGCCCTGCTGCTGCCTGCCCTGCGCGCTGCCCGGTTCACCATTGTCAGCCTGCGCGAACAGCAGGCACGAGACGTCAGCGCGCCTGTTTGGCAGCGCTATTTCCTGGACCTGTTCTTGCTCATTCCCACGGGGTACGGCTGGTACCAGCTCATACGGCAAAATCGCGTGGCCCTGCTCAACAACAGCAGCGATCCTTTTTCCAATCCGCTGCTGTTCCTGGTACCGATTCTATTTTGCCTGAGTCTGGGATTACTTGCCCTGCGCTTTGTGCCGCTTATCCTGCGCGGCTTGGCGGGCATCGCCATCCTGCTGCCCTGGACGACGTTGCTCATCACCCTACGCCAACTGGCCCGGGCCACGGCGCAGTACATGGGGCCGCTGCTGCTGCTCACCTTCACCCTCAGCCTGGCCACCTTTACCAGCTCGATGGCCACCACCCTGGACGATCATCTCAACAACCAGGTTTATTATGAAACCGGGGCCGATTTAAACCTGCAGGAACTGGGGGAAGACACGGCCGAGCCGCCCACACCCCAACTTGGCAGTGATGAACAGGAAGAAGAAGACGATGAAGAGGAGGACGAACCGCGCTGGTTGTTCTTGCCGGTGAGCGTCCACTTAGAGGTTGATGGCGTCAAAGCTGCGGCGCGCGTGGGCGACTACAAGGCCACGGCCAACATCGGCGGCAGCCAGCAGGCGGGGCGCATCCTGGGCATTGACCGCCTTGATTTTGCCCAAGTAGCCTTTTTCCGGCGTGACTTTGCCAGCAACGAATCGCTAGGCGGCGTGCTGAACCGGTTGGCAGTGGGGCGAGACTATATTCTGGTCAGCCGCGCCTTCATGCAGCAAAACGGACTGCAAGTTGGCGATCTGCTCCGGCTCACGGTAGAAGCAGCCGGTGCGTTTGCCCAAATCGATTTTGTTATTGCCGCGCCGCTGGATTATTTCCCCACGCTATACCCGCAGGATGGCCCATTTTTTGTGGCCCACCTGGACTATTTGTACGAGAAGCTCGGCGCGCAGTTCCCCTACGACGTGTGGCTGGCCACACAGGCCGATGCCTCCAGCGCCGAGATTGTGCAGGGGGTGCGTGACCTGGGCTTAAACGTCATCTCCACCGCTGATGCCCAGGAGAAAATCACTGAAGAACAGGCGCGGCCGGAGCGGCAGGGATTGTTTGGTTTGCTTTCGGTAGGGTTTAGCGCAGCGGCCGTGTTAACCGTGCTTGGTTTCCTGGTCTTTGCCGTGGTTTCGTTTCAGCGCCGCTTTATCGAGTTGGGCATGCTGCGGGCCATTGGCCTGTCGCTGGGGCAAATGGCGCTGTACCTGGCGGGGGAGCAAATTACCCTAATTCTGGCAGGCATGGGATTGGGAACCGTCCTGGGCCTGGGGGCCAGCTACTTATTTATTCCTTATTTCCAGGTAGGGCAAACCGCCCGGTCGCTGACGCCGCCTTTTGTGGTGCAGATTGCCTGGGGACAGACCAGCATCATCTACGTCGTTTTTGGCGCTGTTTTTCTGCTGGCGGTGTTGGTCCTCATTCTGCTGCTCATGCGCATGAAGGTTTTTGAAGCGATTAAGTTAGGGGAGACGGTGTAAATGATGAAGAAAGTAGCTACTTTAATTGGACTATTACTCATTCTTGGCGCAGCGGCCTGTAGTCAAACCGGGTCGTTGGAGGGGGTAGCGACGCCGACGCCGCTGCCGACGCCGGTGGTGCCGGAGAAGCCGCAGTACACGGTGGAGGTGGGCACGGTAGTGAATGCGTTGACGTTTAACGGGCGTATCTCACCCGTCACTGAAGCCAACCTGGCCTTTGAAACGTCGGGCCTGGTTAGCACGGTGAACGTGTCGGAAGGAGATGATGTGAGCGCAGGTACCGTTTTGGCCGAGCTGGATATTTCCAGCGAGGAAAAAGCGGTGCGTGACGCCGAACAGGCCCTGATCGAAGCGCAGCGTAAGCTGGAAGAGGCAGAGGCCGAACACGCGGAGAAGCTGCTGCAGGCGGAAATCAGTCTGCAAAAAAATATGCTGGGCCAGGAGGATGGTGACGATGGCCAGACGCTGTTTAACCTGGAACGGGCGGTGGCGCAGGCGCAAACGGCCGTTAACAACGCCGCCCAACAATACCAGGCAGCCCTCAGCGATCAAAATGCGGACCCGGATCGGCTGAACGCCCTGGCCCAACAGTTAGAAAATGCGGAACAAGAGCTGCTGCTGGCTCAGGATAATCTGGAAGAGGCCCAGGCAGGATCAGGCGTCAGTACCAGTGACGAACTGGATCGCATCCAGGCGGAGCTGGAATACACCAAGCTGCTGCAAGGCATTGGTCCAGAGATGCAGTGGGCGGTGGAAAAAGCGGAACAGGCGCTGGCCGAGGCCCGTGAGAATTTGCAGAAAGCTCAGCTCATTGCGCCGTTTGACGGCCGTATCCTTTCCATCAGCATCCAGCGCGGCAGTTCAGCCGAGCCATTCCAAACGGCCGTTGTCATGGCCCAATTGGACGCGTTGGAAATCACCGCCAATCTCGACGCCAGCGATTTGGAACAGCTCAGCGTGGGCCAGACCGCCCAAATCAGCCTCATCAACCGCCCGGAGACCGTGTTAAACGGCACAGTGCGCACGCTGCCCTATCCCTATGGCGGCGGCGCTGGCGAGTCAGATGATGATGAAACGGTGGTGCGCATCAGCATTGACAGCGACGCCAATCTGACCCTGGGCGAGCTGGCCGAAGTCACCATCACTTTGCAGGAAAAAGAAAACGTGCTGTGGCTGCCCCCGGCCGCCATCCGCCACTTCCAGGGGCGCGACTTTGTCGTGGTGCAGCAGGCAGGCGGGCAGCAGCGAGTTGACGTGCGGCTGGGCATAGAAAGCGAGGATCGGGTGGAAATCCTGGAAGGGGTGGAAGCCGGTCAGACAATTGTGGGGGAATGACGAACCCTAGGTAGCCGTTTGTTATTAGCTGAGCGCTCTGACTGGAGATTGGAGACTAGAGATTTAACCAGTCTCCAATCTCTAATCTCCAGCCTCCCAAAGCGGGAATTGGTTTTTGTACGATTACTAAGAGATTTAACTATGGACCCATTCATCGTGTGTGAAAACCTGGTCAAGATTTATAAGGTGGCCGATTTAGAAGTATTGGCGCTGCAAGGGCTAGATCTGCAGATCGAGAAAGGCGAGCTGGTGGGCATCGTCGGTACCTCTGGGTCGGGGAAAAGCACTTTCTTGAACGTCTTAGGCGGCTTAATCCAGCCCTCAGCAGGCAAGATACGGGTCGATGGCCAGGATTTGCTCAAGGCCACGCCCGGCCAGTTAGACAGTTACCGCCGGGAAAAGGTGGGCTTTATCTGGCAGCAGCCAGCCCGCAACCTGCTGGCTTATCTGACAGCTCAGGAAAACGTGGAACTGCCGATGACCATCTCTGGCATGGGCCTGCGCGAGAAGCAGACCTATGCAGGGGAGCTGTTGGCGGCGGTGGGGCTTTGGGACCACCGCCGCCATAAACTGGCCCAACTTTCTGGCGGCCAGCAGCAGCGGGTGGCCATTGCCGTGGCTTTAGCCAACAAACCGGCGCTGCTGTTAGGGGATGAACCCACAGGCGAACTGGATTCAGCCACGGCCGATGAAATTCTGGCTCTGTTTGAACGGCTCAACAGCGAATACGGACTGACGACAGTGATTGTGACCCATGACCAGCAGGTGGCGCGGGCGGTGGGGCGGGTGATTACGATTCGCGACGGCCGTACCAGCAGCGAGACCGTGCGGCGGCGGGAAGTGGCCGACAGCCCTGCCGCTTCGTTTGACGAATTTGTGGTGGTGGACAACGTCGGCCGGTTACAAATTCCACCCGACCTGCGCAACAAAACAGAGCTGGGGGATCGGGCCATCGTCTCGCTGACGGAAGAGGGTCATCTTTTGATTAAGGCGGTGGCGGAGCGGGCTGGGTCGGTAAACGGCCGTCACGCAGATTCAGCCATGCCTGATACCGCGCCGCCCAATCGGAAACGGCCGTGGCACTTTGGGAAAAAGTGATGCGTTGAAACCCAACCTCCCGGAGGTTTCGTCCAAGACGATCACTCAGGAACAAACCTCCGGGAGGTTATTTCGAGGAGACAAAAATGAAAACAATTCAAAAATTTATCGGCTTTTTAATCCTCTTGCTGCTGCTTGTCGCTTGCAGTAGGAACACGAATGAGACAAATGAGGCGAATGGCGCCAGCAGTACGACCAATGGAAATAACTCTAGTGCAGCCGATGATGGGGATACCATTGTGACCTTTGCCGTCAATGAGTTTGAGCGTGGGCTGTATGAAAGCCGCATTGAGGCTTTTGAGCAGGCCAATCCCGGCATTCGCATTGAACTGGTGAATATTGGCGAAATTACGGGGAATTCATTTATTGAAGCTGGCGAGTATTCAGAAGAGAATATCCTTGACCTGGTTAAATCGGCCGACGTGATCGCCATGCAGCCCACGCGGGCCATGATTGAGCAGGGACTGATCCTCGACCTGGCCCCCTTGATGGCCGGTGACAGCCAGATTGATCCCCAGGATTTCTATCCGGGCGTGCTGGAACAATACCAGCAGGATGGAGGAACGTGGGCTTTACCGTTAACGGCCGTTTACGGCATCCTCGTTTACGACAAAACACAGTTTGACGCCGCCGGGGTAGCTTACCCGGAACCGGGTTGGACCTGGGCCGATTTTGTGGCCAAAGCCCAGGCGCTTACCAGTGGCACAGGAGAAGAGGTGCAGTGGGGCTTTGCTGGCGGCAGTGGTTTCTCTGCCACACTGCAATTCATTGAGGCCAGGGCGGGACGGCCGTTTATTGTCACCAGCACCGACCCCGCCACCGTTGATCTGCTGCACCCAGATGTGGTGGACGCATTTCAATGGTATGCTGACCTCGCTCATGTATATGACGTCATGCCAACAACGGAATCCAGGGGCAGTGATGTTGTTATCAGCAGCGGCGGCGGTGGGACCTCGTTTAGTACCGGCGGCGGCAGCGGCAATGTCGCCATGTGGCTGACCACCACAAATTTCATCAACGGGGATAGTTTAGAAAGGGAGAATTGGGGCGTTGTGCCTTTCCCGGTTTCCACAACGAACAGCCAGACCTCACCCCTTACCAGTTCATCCTTTGGTGCAGGAGACACCTTTGTGATCAGTGCCGGTACAGCCAAAACAGATGCGGCCTGGGCCTGGTTAAAGTTCCTGTCACAGCAGTCGGCCGAAAGCAACTTCTTTAATTCGGCCGCTTTACCGGCTCGCCAGTCGGCGGCCGAAACCAGCGAATTCTGGAATGATCTGCCCGAATCGTTAGCAGCCACGCTGCGCTACGCGCTGGAACACACGTTTACGCCTTCTCAGACCACGGGACTCTCCCTTGATTTCAATCCGCTGAACGAGATGATTCTAGAGCAGAAAGCGGTGCAATCTGTCCTCAGCGAGGTGCAAACATCTGTAACAGCGTGGTTGGAACAAGAAGCTGAAGAAATCGCCGAAGCGACACCGGTCCCCCCATTTGCAGTGGCTGAACCACCCAGCGAACAAATACCTGAAGGCACAGCAGTGATTCGCTTTGTGGCAATGGGTGCCCCGCCAGACACCTACCGGGAGTTGGCCAAACAGTTTCAGGAAGCATACCCTGACATTGTGGTGCAGGTGCAGGAGCCTAACTTTGTCAGTGGCGATTCTAGTTTGGCCACTCTTTTGGGGGAGGCAGATTGTTTCCAGTCGTTCAGCAGCCTGGACAACCCAGAAGATTTGCAAGCTGTCCTAAGTTTGCAGCCGTTCATCGAATCAGACCTTGAGTTGAGTGAAGCCGATTTCTACGCCACAGTATTGGACGCGTTTCGTAAGCAGGGACAGTTGATGGGGCTGCCCGGTGAGGTAACGGTCAACGTGCTGGCCTACGATAAACGGATTTTTGAAGCGGCGGGACGGCCGTATCCCCAACCGGGCTGGACGATGGAGGAATTTTTGGAAACGGCCGTGGCCCTCACCCAGGGCAGCGGCGCGGACAAAATCTATGGCTTTAAGCCTTCCTTTTTTGAACAGGGCACCATGTTACTCATGATGGCTCAGCTTGGCGCGCGGTTCATTGACGACAGCGCCAATCCGCCGCAAACCAACTTTACCCATCCCGACACCATCTCCGCGCTGCGCTGGTACGCCAATTTGACAACCGAATATAGCGTGAAACCCTCTCCGAGAGACAGGCTCGCGCCGCCTGAGCCTTTTGCTGCAGCGAGCAATGCCGCCATATGGGCTGAATCCAGCTTCGGCGGAGGCGTCCTTATCAGCGTAGGTGGGCCTGAGGAGGAACAAGATACCAGCCACATCGGTTACGTGCCCTACCCTGCAGGGGGAAACAGCCCTGGCTTTGGCAATGCCACCGGCTATTTTATCGCTGCCAACACCCAGCAGCGTCAGGCCTGCTGGGAATGGATAAAGTTCCTTAGCAGCCAGCCCGGCCTGGCGCGGAACGGTATCCCGGCTCACATTGGTGCTGCTGCATCTGACGCTTATGCCCAACTTGTCGGCGCGGAGAAAGCCGAAGTATTACGTAATATTCTGGCCAACAGCGGCCACAGCACACAGCTGAACCGGTTCGCCAGTGGCGCCAGTTGGATCAGCATCACCAGCGTCTGGTTGGAACAGGCCCATACCGACGTCGTCAATAACGGCGTATCGGTGGAGGCGGCGCTGCAGCAGGCCCAGGCCAATGCTGACGCTTACCGTTCCTGCGTTATTGCCGGCGGTGCGCTGGCAGACCGTGAGAAACAGTTCACCTGCGCCAGCGAAGTGACCCCGGCTCTCTTTGGACGGTAAGCAGATAATGAGATTGAACCAATCTTGGAGATTGGTTCAATCGATCATCGCAAGAATAAAAAAATAGGTGGTCAGATGAGAATTACCACCATAGTTGCATAACAAATGGTTGGGTGGACGCCTTCAGCGCAAGATTTTTTTGGAGGAAATAAAATATGGACCTACTAATTAATTATATTCTTAGGATTTTGCCAGCGGTGATAATTATTATCATTGGATCTTTTCTGCTTCGCCCTAATAAATCATTAAGAATAATAATCTATGTTTTATCTTTCATTTTATTACGTGATGCATTAACTCCAGCTTCTTTATGGTCGCTAGGTATTACAAATGGAGTTCCTTGGATAAGGCTTTATTTGAATCATATATTTTTAATTGGTATGGGATTTTTCAGTTTGATTTTTGTTATTTTATTGATGCTATTTGATAAAGAAAATTCAAAAGAAGTTACTCTCATAAATAGAACAAAGGCTGTACCAGGGTTACTATTCTCAATAATCGCGCTTATTATTTTAGTAGCACCATTCATAATAGTTTATGGTTATTCGAACGTTGAAACTAGAGGAGGCATAGTTCCTGAGGAATACATTATTTCTATTCTGTTTTTTTCATTGTTTGGCAACTTTTTAGAGGAAGTACTATTTAGAGGGTATATATATAATTTCTTTAGAAAAAAGGATAACGATATAAAAGCAGGTATTATTTCCGGTTTTGTTTTTTGTTTTTTTCATATCTATCTTGCTACAACAGTAACTTCCATTGGAACTCCATTGCTATTGTTTACATTATGGGAAGGAATAATATGTGGAATTGTGGGATCAAAGTATGGAGTCATTCCTTCTACAATTGTGCATGGTGGTGCAATTTTTTTACTAACATCTGGTCTCATATAGAGACATTCGCCCAACAACTGCTTCAACTGAACTACGGAATGTTCCAGAAAAGCTCATATGACGACGCGGGAACACCACTATGAACGAAAACCGTAACGCGATTTGCCAAATCGCGCTACATTTTCAGGACATGCAAAATGAAAACGATGTACTCTATTCGTGTGAAAAACCTGACCCGGACGTATCGGGTTCAAGCAAGAGAAATTCATGCCTTGCAAGGGGTTGAGGCAGAGATTGCAAAAGGCAGTTTTGTGGTATTGCGCGGCCGTTCCGGCTCTGGGAAAACCACGCTGTTGAACTGCATCTCTGGGCTGGATCAGCCAACCTCCGGCGAGGTCTGGCTAAACGGTAAGGCCATTAGCCAATACAGCGAACGGCAGCGAGTCGAACTTCGCCGCAAGACGATTGGCTTTATCTTTCAATCCCAGGCACTGCTGCCTTTGTATTCCGCGCGGGAAAATGTGGATTTGATGCTGCGCCTGGCGGGCTGGTCTTACCAGCAGCGGCGTATACGTACAGAAGAGGTGTTAAGCCAGGTTGGTTTGCAGCAGTGGCTGGATCATCGGCCGTTTGAGATGTCTGGTGGGCAGCAGCAGCGTGTCTCTATTGCTCGCGCCGTGGCGGCCAAACCAGACATCCTTATTGCCGATGAGCCAACAGGAGAATTAGACGTGGCCACAAGCAGGCAAATCTTACACCTTTTCCACCAGATTACCCGTGAGTTTGGCACAACTTTACTGGTGGCCACCCACGATCCGCTGGTTGATGATTTTGCCGACGTCATTTACCATTTGCAGGATGGGCGGATTAATGGTGAATTGTGAATGGTGAACGCTTAATTGTGAATGAAGGCTGGCCGCCAGGCGCATTCACAATTCTTTTCCACGGGTGGTCTTGGAAAAGGTGAAAACGTAGAAACTGAAACATGTCTAGCGATACAACAATTCTGGTAGTTGATGATGACAGGACCATTGTAGAAGTGCTGCAGGGGTATTTACAGCAGGCGGGATACCGGGTGCAGGTGGCTTATAACGGGGACACGGCCGTTCACCTCCTGCGCAACGAAAACCCCAACCTGCTCATCCTGGACCTGATGCTACCCGATAAAGACGGCTGGGACATTACTCGCTGGCTGCGCAGCGATGTTCGGCTGGCCGCTATGCCCATCATCATGCTGACGGCGCGCGTGGAAGACACAGACAAAATTATCGGCCTTGAGCTAGGGGCCGATGATTACATCACCAAGCCCTTTAACGGACGGGAAGTGGTGGCCCGGGTGCGGGCCTTGCTGCGGCGCAGCCGTTTGGAGACCGGTACACATACGCATTTGCAAATCGGCCGTTTGCACCTGGATTTGGATTTACATCAACTGTTTGTGGATAATCAACCGGTCCCCTTGACGCCAACCGAGTTCAAATTGTTGCAGGCCATGATGGAAGCGCCTAACCATACCTTTACTCGCGAAGAGTTGTTGGAAAAAGGGATGGGGTATGCGTATGAAGGCATGGGCAGGGCGCTAGACACACACATTAAAAACCTGCGCCAAAAAATTGAAGAAGATCCGAAAAATCCTGAGTATATCCAAACTGTATATAGTGTTGGTTACCGGCTGGTGAGTTTATGAAACGATTGTGGGTTCAACTAAGTTTTGCTTTTAGCATGGTTCTTATTCTCTCTCAACTCGTCTCTTACCTGACGTTGGTGGGGCTGGCCTATTTCCGGCCAAACGTATTTGTGCAAAATATCGAATTCAGGCCGCTGATGTATCAAGAATTTGTCAGGATGTGGGCCAGAGATCAGCTTATTGCTGGAGCCACGCCAAAGGAGATTGAACTTCAATTTTATGAAGAAAACGATACGACCGACATTGCCAGCGTGATCACGCAGGTTGAAGCCGAAATGGCTGCGGCCGAAAATGGTCAATCTTTTATTACATCTGTCATGGTGGGAGCTGATAATCAAGGGGGGGCAACTGGCGGGATGGTAGAATCATTTGGGCCAGCACCAAGTATTGCTATAGCGGGTGGCGAGAGTGCTCAGGTAGCTGCGTCGGACGCGCCTCCACCGCCATTAAATTTTCCCTTGGCTTTGTTTTTTAATAGCAGCACGATTCGTGTCGTTATTCAAAGCATTGTGCTGGGCGTGATTGCCGGGGTGCTGACCAGTCGTTATATGACTAAACCGCTGGGTCAATTGATTGAAGCTGTGCGGGCATTTGGCAAGCGGGATATGAGCCAACGGGTGCAGGTGAAAGGCAGCCAGGAGATTGAAGAGCTGCTGCACACGTTCAACAATATGGCCGATGACCTGGAAAACGCCGAGATGTTGCGCTCAAACATTTTTGCCGATGTGTCGCACGAGCTGCGCACCCCGCTCACCGGGCTGGAGGGAAGTTTGCGCGCCAGCCTGGATCACGTGTATGAGATTGATGAAGGGCATATCGCCAACATGGTGGTGCAAACCCAGCATTTGATTCACCTGGTGGAAGATTTGCGTTTGCTGGCCCAGGCGGAAGCGCGGAAGCTGCCGCTCAAGCCAGAGGCTGTTGAGGTAAATCAGCTGGTGCAAGACGCGGTGGAGATGTTTGCCGTCCAGGCGGAAGAAAACGGCATCACGATAGACGCCTCGCTGCCCACGCCGCCACTGACCATGCAAGCCGACGCCCATCGCCTGCGCCAGGTACTGCACAATCTTGTTTCTAATGCGCTGAGGCACACGGGGGAAAACGGCCGTATCCACATCACCGTCACCCCAGACAAAAATGATGTGCAGTTCAGCGTCCAAGACAATGGCGAAGGCATTGCCCCTGAACATTTATCCCACGTCTTCGACCGCTTCTACCGTACCGACAAGGCGCGCAGCCGGGATAAAGGGGGCACCGGGTTGGGATTAGCCATTACCAAGGCGCTGGTGGAGGCGCATAACGGCCGTATCGAAGTAACGAGCAGCGGCGTCGGGCAGGGCAGTACGTTTCGTTTCACGATTCCGCATGATCTTGCCTAAAAGATCTTTGCCTCACATATCTGTTCCGGCTACTTCACACCTTACCCGGTAAAAACTCCACCCAGCCCACTTCTCTCAAATCGCGTCTTTAACCGGCCAGTTCAATCAGCCACGTAACCGTGGCCGGGAAAAACATCACGATCAGCAGCCCCACCCCCTGGAGCACCATAAAAGGAATGGCCCCTTTGTGAATATCTGAAGTCTGCACCTCCTCTGGCTTGACACTCTGCAAGTAAAACAGCGAAAAGCCAACCGGCGGCGAAATGAAAGCCATGTTCAGATTGATAGCCATCATCACGCTAAACCAGACCAGATCCACGCCCAACTCAAGGGCTGCCGGGACAAAAATGGGCATCACAATAAAGCTGATTTCCAGGAACTCCAGGTTGATACCTAACAGGAACACAGCAATATTGGCGACAATGATAAATCCCCAAAAACCGCCGGGCAGAGAGGTCAACAGCTCTTTGGCAAAACGCTGCCCACCCAATTGATCAAAGATGAGTCCAAAGAAAGTAGAAGCAAAAAGAATCATCAACACCAGGGCAGTGATGTTGGCTGTCTGGCGGCCGGCTGTTTTAAGCACCTGCCAGTTCATATTTTTGTTTAGCAAGGCCAGGAGGCAGGCCCCAGCTGCGCCAACTGCCCCCGACTCGGTGGGTGTAGCGCGCCCGGTGAAAATGCTGCCTAAAACCAGAAAGATCAAAAACAAGGGAGGGACCACAGATACCAGCGCCTTGCGCGCCAGCGCCCATCCACTGTAAGTGCGGGCCTCCGGCGGTAAGGCAGGCGCATCGTCGGGGCGCACAATAGCTACATACACCACGTAAAGTGCGTACAGCCCGGCCAGAATAAGCCCCGGTACAAGCGCACCCAAAAACAAATCCCCCACCGACACGCCCACCTGGTCGCTTAATACTACCAGCACCAGGCTGGGCGGCAAAAGCTGGGCCAGCGTCCCGGTAGAAATGATGATGCCCGTGGCCAGCTTATGCTCGTAGCCGTAGCGCACCATAATAGGCAGCGACAAAATACCCATCACGATGACGGTGGCAGCCACAACACCGGTGGCCGCGGCCAGAAGAGTGCCTACAATAACCACGGCCAGCGCCACACCACCGCGCACCGGGCCCAACAAAATGCCAATGGTGGTGAGGAGCTCCTCTGCCAGGCCAGACTTCTCGAAAACTGCGCCCATAAAGACAAAAAAGGGAATCGCCAGCAGGGTAAAGTCAGACATAGAGCCAAACCAGCGATTTTGCAGCAGAATTAAACGGCTAAAGGGAAACAGACCCATCGCAATGCCAATAGCCCCAAAGAGGATGCCCGTGCCCGCAAAGGAAAAAGCCACCGGATAACCACTTAAAATCAGCGTCAGGAAAAAGACAAACATCACGATGGCAAACCAGCGCGGGTCTTGCGTCAGGGCGATAAGGGTGCCCACAACGCCAAATGCCAGCGCAGTGATGTTATAGGCGCGTAATGCCGAAAATCCCCTGCGCCACAAAATTGGAAACAAGAACAACGATGCCAGGGCCAGCCATTGCAATACCATTCTTCTTCTCCTTGCTTAAAAGAGTTATTTGGTTTTTTACTCGATGCGAATGGGTGCCTCCAATTCAGGGGGCTTGACACCAAACTCTGCCTCTCTTCCAGTCAATACGCCGATTAGTTTTATCACCTCCGAAACAGCTTGCAGCAGGAGGAAAAGAAAGGCGACGTAAATCATCGACTTTATCGGCGCCCGATTTAAGCCGTTGGGATCTGGCGAAATTTCTCCGCAATAACGGTTGGAGAGATCAAAAATATCAACAAAGTAGAGGACGCGATCCAGGGTGCTGGTATTTTCATCGGCAAAGCACCATTGATCATTGGGCAGAAGGCCCCACGAAGTACGGATAGGGCTCCAGGTGATGTATAAGGCTAAGAGGCAAAAGGGAACCAGGGCAGCAAGGTGGCCCATCAGGTCAATTGCCGCTTTTACCTTGGGGGACTGCTCGGCAAACCAAAAATCAACCCGCACATTGATTTGATTTTTCAAAATATAGGAGAAGCCAAGTAAGAATATGAGGGTGTACAGGTACCATTGTAGTTCAATGACAACATTGCTGGTCAGCCTGGTGCCGGTTACCTGTCCTGTGTAGCGCAGCACCACATTGAGAAAACCGACTAAAACGGTTATGAGGGTAATATAGACAGGAAGCTTGCCAAGCCATTCGGTAAACGCATCAGTCAGTACCACGTACTTGCGCAATATTGCCATCTGAATCCTCTCGTTTTGGGTAATGGTTGTTGGTGCGCCACAATGATAGCAAATTAATTGATTATGTCATATTCAAAAGTTTGGCTTCATCAATGATGGAAACGCCTAATGATTCCGCCTTGGTTAGTTTGCTGCCTGCTTTTTCTCCGGCCAGCAAAAAGTCGGTGTTTTTGCTGACGGAACCGGTGACCTTGCCACCGTGGGCTTCGATGAACGCTTTGGCTTCGTCGCGAGACATGGTGGGCAGGGTGCCAGTGATGACAAAAGTCAATCCTGCCAACGCTGTGCTGGCAGCGCCATCTTGGGCTGACTTTTCGACCGCAAACTTCAGGCCAGCGGCGCGGAATTTTTCCAGCAAAGCACGGTGGCGCTCATCGGCAAACCAGGAGGTGACGGACACGGCCGTTCCCGGCCCAATCCCCTCCACTTCCTCCAACCGCGCCTGGTCAGCTTCCGCCAGGGCATCAATCGAACCAAATTCGTCGATGAGCAGCCCGGCCACTACGTTACCCACAAAACGAATGCCCAGCGCCGTAAGGAAACGCACCGGCGACTGGTTTTTGCTTGCCTCCAGGCCGTTCAACAGATTGCCTACCTTCTTATCCTTAAACCCTTCCAGCGCCAGCAAATCCTCCCGGCTTAAGTAGTAGATGTCGGCCAGGTCTTTTACCAGTCCCACCTCGGCAAGCAGGGCCCCGGTTTTGGTACCAAAACCGTCGATGTCCATTGCCCCCCGGCTGACAAAATACTCCACCCGGCGCACCAGCTGCTCCGGGCAACTCGGATTGTCGCAGTAGATGGCCACCTCGCCGGGCACACGCAGTGCGGGTTCGCCGCAGACCGGGCAGTGTGTGGGCGGCTCGATCACCCGCTCGGAGCTGTCGCGCAGGTCCGCCACCGGCCCAACGATGTAGGGAATCACGTCTCCGGCCCGCTTCACAATCACCGTATCGCCGATGCGAATATCTTTGCGGGCGATTTCGTCGTAGTTGTGCAGCGTGGCGTTGCGCACCACCACCCCGCCGATTTCCACCGGCTCCAGCAGCGCATTGGGCGCCAGGATGCCGGTGCGTCCCACGTTCACCTGTACACCAAGAAGTTTGGTCGTTTTCTCCTGCGCCGGGAACTTCATGGCCACGGCACCGCGTGGGTCTTTGCCCACGTAACCAAGACTCTCAGCCAACGGCCGATCATTAATCTTCACCACCACCCCATCAACTTCATAGTTGATCTGGTTTCGCTTTTCAAACCAGGCGTTGTATATGTCGGCCACCGCCTGGATGCTTTCACAATATTGACTATCCGAAGAAACCGGGAAACCCAGCTGGCGCAGGTAATTGAGGCGGTCCCACTGGTGGTCCGGCACGTCAATTCCGTCCCAGGCCACCAGGTCGTAGCAAAAGATAGTCAATGGCCGTCCGGCAGTGATGCGCGGGTCCAGCTGGCGCAGCGAGCCAGAGGCGGCGTTGCGCGGATTCATGTAGACCTGCCTTTCCTCCACGCGCTGCCGTTCGTTGAACTGCTCAAACTTGTCCAACGGAAAGAACACCTCGCCACGAACGACCAGGTAAGGCGGTGCAGGTAAATCGCTTTGGGGATCAACGGGGATGCGCTGGGGAACGGCCGTAATCGTGCGCAGGTTCTGGGTAATGTCTTCGCCAACTTCGCCATTGCCGCGAGTGGCGCCCTGGGTGAAACGGCCGTTTTCATACGTCAGCACCACCGTCAGGCCATCAAGTTTGGGCTCGGCCACATAATCCAGATCCATGTTCGGATCGGGCAAATAACGGCCAATGCGCTGCCGCCAGGCGAACAAATCTGCGGCGTTGAAGGCGTTGGAGAGGCTCAAGATGGGCGCCGGGTGCGTCACCTTGGCAAAGGCGCTGAGCGGTTCCGCCCCGGCGCGCTGCGTCGGCGAATCGGGCGTGACCAGCGCGGGATTTTCCTCCTCCAGCGCCAGCAGCTCATTGTACAGCGCGTCGTACTCGGCGTCGCTGATGACCGGGCTGTCCAGCACGTGGTAGCGGTACAGGTGATAATTAATTTCGTCACGTAATTGGGCAATTCGTTCCTGAGGATTCATGCCAATAAGTTTAGTGTCGGCACGGCCGTCGGGCAAGACCATCCGCAAAATTCCCTGTACAGGCCCAAATGGCGGCCCCTTGCCTCGCAGCCAGGGCAGTTGACGAGTAAAATCACCATGAGTCTGCACCGATAAACCACCGCGCTCCCAGGGTAATCCGTGCTTTTGCGCGGCAAAAGTCAAAGTGAGGAAAGCGTATGAAAGCGGCCGTTTACCAAACATTCCTACAACCCATCACCATTCAAACCGTGCCCGACCCCACGCCGACGCCGGATGGCGTAGTGATTGAGGTCAAAGCCACTGGCCTGTGCCGCAGCGATTGGCACGGCTGGATGGGCCACGATCCGGACATCACCCCGCCGCACATACCGGGGCATGAATTGGCAGGTGTTGTGGCCGCCGTGGGGAAAGATGTGACCCGTTGGCAGGTGGGCGACCGGGTGACGCTGCCGTTTGTCTGCGGCTGCGGCCGCTGCCCGCAGTGCGTCTCCGGCAACCACCAGGTGTGTGACGCCCAGTTCCAGCCCGGCTTCACCCATTGGGGCTCCTTTGCGGAATATGTGGCCATCCAGTACGCGGACGTGAACCTGGTGCGGCTGCCAGAGAGCGTGGGGTTTGAAACGGCCGCTTCCCTCGGCTGTCGTTTTGTCACTTCATTCCGGGCAATCGTAGACCAGGGCAAGGTGCGCGCCGGGGAGTGGGTGGCGGTGCACGGCTGCGGCGGCGTGGGGCTGTCGGCCATTATGATTGCCACTGCACTGGGGGCCAACGTGGTGGCCGTTGACATCGCCAACGACAAGCTGGATTTTGCCCGGCAGATGGGAGCCATCGCCACGGTAAATGCGGCGCAAACGGCCGATGTGGTCAGCACCGTGCGGGAAGTTACCGACGGCGGGGCACACGTGTCGGTGGATGCGCTGGGCAGCCCGATCACGTGCTTCAACTCCATCAACAACCTGCGCAAGCGCGGCCGCCATGTGCAGATCGGCCTGATGACTGGCGACCACAAGCACCCGGCCATTCCTATGGACAGGGTGATTGCCCACGAGCTAGAAATTTATGGCAGCCACGGCATGCAGGCCCACAACTACCCTGCCCTGCTGCGCATGATCGAAGCGGGCAAGCTTGAGCCACAAAAGCTCATTGGCACAACGATTAGTTTGGCGGAAGCGGCCGTTGCTCTGCCACAAATGGACCAATTCCCCGGCCTGGGCATTCAAATCATCACCCAATTAGCCAGCTAGCTCCTTCCCACATCCATCTACAAGATATACCTCATTTGTATCTTTGCCCTATATCAGGACACATAGAGAAAAACCTCAAATTCATAATTAATAGTGAAAATTTTTTTTTGCTAGGAAAGGAGTATTGCCTTTGATAGGTATGTGATTACAAAGAACGGATGGGCCTTGCCCCCGTGTAATCCAAAACAATAAATAGCGTAATCCTTATGCAAAGCCTGTGTTGACAATCGCATGCTTGCATTAAGAATGTTGTGTTTACATCACGCATCAAGGTGGATTTCATGGACGGAAAATTGACAAATAAAACACACCAATGGTATGCATTGCACACAAAGCCAAAGGCTGAATATAAAGTCGCATCAGCCCTGAAACAGTCGGGTTTCGAAATATATCTCCCTGAAATAACTAAAACAGAAAAAGATAAAAAGATAACGGCGCCTTTTTTCCCCTGCTATCTGTTCATGGCGGCCAATTTGGATGAGGTAAGCTCGTCTACCTGGCGCTGGATACCAGGCTTACGATACATTGTGAACAACGGCAGCCAGCCCGTTCGTCTGCCTGCGGATGTTATCCGGCTCATCAAAACCAGGCTGGAAAACCTGAACGCGAAGGGGCACCGTGCGGCAACGGCCGTTAACTACTTTGAACCAGGAGACCCGGTGCGGATTACAGGCGGTCCTTTAAGCGACATGGTGGCCGTTTTTGAAGGACCCACCCGCCCCAGCCGGCGCGTGCACGTACTGCTGAAAGTTCTGGATTACCAGCGGCGGGTTCAGCTAAATGCTACAGACCTTGAAAAAATAGCAGAACAAACCCAAAAACCCCGCAAGCGACCCAGACGCACCCGTGGCCGGGGCCGCCGTATCAAGCATTAAGGGTTGTCGAATCTTATTAAGTCATATCCGTCACTATTTATTGGGCGGAACACTAGAAACAAATGCTTCCTGTTGTAGCCATCGCTCCGGGGAGCTCTCATCCTTGCTAAATTGCTCCCAGTGGCATTGTTTGTATGTTTTAGCCCGTGTGTGTAAATGGCGGCGCTTGGGGAGCCAGCTTCCGCAGAAAATTGGTAACGTTAAGGAAGGACTAATTGTAAGATTCTACCACCAGATGGGAGCCGGGATTGAAGGAGACACAGCCCTTAAGATAGTACCCAAAAACATATTCGTAAGGCAAATTGTAAGCAAAAAGTCATAGCGTTAGCGCTGTTGCAGTAGGAGCAACGTACTACGAATTTAACATTGACCTAACCGGGAAGAGCCCTCTTTGTTAATAGTATCCGACCACTGATCCCTCAACATATTCTCGGTGCCAAAGATATGTCGTTGATTACCACGTTCAACGAAATCTTTTTGTCGTAGTAACTAGAGAAGAATTGAACCGCTTTTGTCGCAAGTGTGTTTACACCGGAACGGGTGAGGCATCGCACCGCTCACATCATTACTTTCTTACCCCTGGTAATCAGAACAGCAGAACGCTGGCCGCAGACTGTGTCTACTGTCTATGTTGGCAAGAGCAAGACTTGTGTTCAACTAAGTTTGTGTCGAATTCAAGGCGGATTGCGTGGATGGGGAAATGACTGAGCAATTAGAGCAATGGTATGCGCTGCACACTAAACCAAAAGCGGAATATAAAGTAGCCCATACACTAACCAAAACCGGACTCGAAGTTTTTCTGCCAGAGTTACACACCAACCAAAATAACAAAATAGAAAGCACCCCTTTTTTCCCCTGCTACTTGTTTATGGCAGCAAACTTAAACAAGGTAAGTGCCTCGGTTTGGCAGTGGACGCCAGGCTTGCGCTACATCGTAGCCAGCGGCAGCCAGCCTATTGCTTTGCCATCCGACGTCATTCGGCTTATCAGGGTAAAAGTTCAGGAGTTAAACACCAGAAACGCCAATCCCTTCACTGGGGAAACAGGGTTTACTCCGGGTGATTCGGTACGGATTATCAACGGTCCTTTAAAAGACATGGTTGCTGTTTTTGATGGACCAAGCAAACCAAGCCGCCGTGTCCACGTTTTACTGAAGATGTTGGATTATCAGCGGCGTATTCAGCT
This sequence comes from Candidatus Leptofilum proximum, assembly GCA_016710325.1. GTDB lineage: Bacteria > Chloroflexota > Anaerolineae > Promineifilales > Promineifilaceae > Leptofilum > Leptofilum proximum. Next base: position 324,787 of record JADJXK010000001.1, read on the forward strand.
AGATGCCGCCGATATCGAAAAAATATCAGAATCGACGCAACACACAAACAGGCGACGCCGTCGTACTCGCGGCCGGGGTCGCCCCATCGCACACTAGTTTTGTTAATGAAATGAAAAATGGGTCCTGTTGTAGCCAACGCTCCGGGAAACATAACATAACTTAAATCGCTGAAACTTGTCGAGCAAGGCTTCGTTTTGGCCCCGCGATGCATGGGGATACGGCCGTTTCTCTCTTCACACCCCGCATACAAGCAGCGCCTTAAGACGCGACAGCGTTTCACGATTTTTCACGGATGAATACCCATCCAACGGCGGAGCCTGCCTGATGCCCACCAGAGGACTACCCTCGAAAGGGCGGAGCCTGCCCGAACTATCTACAAATTACCATCAGAAGTGAATCTGTAAACAAAATAGGAGTAAGACATGGCAAACAAAAGAGTGCTTGTAACTGGTGCAGGCGGATTTATCGGCCACCACCTGGTTTCCTTTCTCAAACAAAAAGGCTACTGGGTCCGTGGCGCAGACATCAAAGAACCGGAATTTGCCCCAACAAAGGCCGATGAATTTGAGCTGCTGGATTTACGCCGCTGGGAAAACTGCTTAAAAGCCACCCGCGATATCGATGAGGTGTATGCCCTGGCTGCCGACATGGGCGGTATGGGGTTCATCTCTGCCAATCACTCGCAGATATTGCACAACAACCTGCTGATCAACGTGCACACCCTCGATGCGGCCCGTGAGAATGGCGTCAAGCGATATCTGTTCACCTCATCAGCCTGCATTTATCCCGAGTACAAGCAAATGGAAGCCAGCATTGCTCCCCTGCGCGAAGAGGACGCCTACCCCGCCCAACCGCAAGATGCGTATGGCTGGGAAAAACTGGTTACCGAACGCCTCTGCACCCACTACGGTGAAGAGCACGACATGGAGGTGCGCATTGTACGTTTCCACAACATCTTTGGGCCGCTGGGCACCTGGGAAGGTGGCCGGGAAAAAGCACCCGCTGCCATGTGCCGCAAGATTGCCATGGCCAAACAAACAGGTAATCCCGAAGTGGAAATCTGGGGCGATGGTGAACAAACACGCTCCTTCTGCTACATCGATGACTGCATCACCGGACTGCACAAGCTAATGCGCTCCGACTACGCCGAGCCGCTCAATCTGGGGCAGGACCGCATGGTAACCATCAACCAGCTGGCCGATATGGTGGCCGACGCTGCCGGTATCGACATTGTAAAGAAGCACGTGCAAGGGCCGCAGGGTGTACGCGGCCGTAATTCAGACAATACGCGCCTGCGCCAGGTTCTCGGTTGGGAACCGGAAATCTCCCTGGAAGAAGGGCTGGCCCGCACCTACCAATGGATTGAAAGCAAGGTCAAGGAAAAATACAATGTCGAGCAGTACCTCACCGCTGACTGAGATTCCTGTCACTGTCATCAGGCCATCGCGCGGCTGGGTATCGCTACAGCTGGATGAAGTTTGGCAGTATCGAGAGCTGTTTTACTTCTTCATCTGGCGCGACATCAAGGTGCGCTACAAGCAAACCGTGCTAGGGGCAGCCTGGGCGATCATCGTGCCGTTTATGAACATGGTAGTGTTCAGCCTATTTTTTGGTCGGCTGGCCAACATGCCATCAGACGGTATCCCTTACCCGCTGTGGAACTTTGCTGCTCAGGTTCCGTGGCAGTTTTTCACCAACGGCGTGAACAATTCGGCTAACAGCCTGGTGACCAACTCCAACATGATCAAGAAGATTTTTTTCCCGCGCCTGGTCTTACCAACGGCCGCTGCCTTCTCCGGCATCATTGACTTCTTCATCGCCTTCCTGGTTCTGCTGCTCATGATCCTCGGCTACAACGCTTTCGATGTCGCCGGGTTTTCAGTACGTTTAACCCTCAACGTGCTGTGGCTGCCCTTTTTCTTGCTGCTGGCCATGACCACTTCGCTGGGGGTTGGTTTGTGGCTTTCGGCCATGAACGTCCAGTTTCGTGACGTGCGCCATGTGGTGCCCTTCTTGGTGCAGTTCTGGCTGTTTGCTACCCCCATTGCCTACCCCAGCTCCCTGATTCCCGAGCCGTGGCGTGTGGTGTACGGCCTGAATCCCATGGCCGGTGTGGTAGAAGGCTTTCGTTGGGCGCTGCTCAACACCGACACCCCGCTTGGCCCGATGCTGGTGGTCTCCACCATCACCTCGCTGGTTTTGCTGCTCAGTGGGGCGTATTACTTCCGGCGCATGGAAAAAACCTTTGCTGATGTGGTGTAACAACTATGAGTAACGTGGCGATCGAAGTAGAAGGCATTGGCAAAAAATACCATATTGGTGGTTTGCAGGCGAAGTACCAGACCATTCGAGAGACGCTGACCAGCGCGGTAAAAGCTCCCGTGCGCCGAGCACGCAGCCTGCTTAAAGGACATTCCACTGGTGCGGCCGATTTACATGAGGAAATCTGGGCGCTCAAGGATGTTTCCTTTACCGTGAATCATGGCGAGGTGGTGGGGCTGATCGGCCGTAATGGCGCGGGCAAAAGCACGCTGCTCAAAATTCTCTCGCGCATCACCGAGCCGACCGAGGGCCAGGCCCTTATTCATGGCCGCGTCGGCTCGCTGCTGGAGGTGGGCACCGGTTTCCATCCCGAGCTCACCGGGCGCGAAAATGTGTACCTCAACGGTGCCATTCTGGGCATGAAGCGGTTTGAAATCGACCGCGCCTTTGATGAAATTGTCTCCTTTGCTGAAGTGGAAAAGTTTATCGACACGCCCGTCAAGCACTACTCCAGCGGCATGCGGGTACGCCTGGCCTTTGCTGTGGCGGCCCACCTGGACCCGGAAATTCTGCTGGTGGATGAGGTGCTGTCAGTGGGGGACGCGCGTTTCCAGCGGAAATGTTTGAACAAGATGGAAGATGTGAGCCACGGCGGCCGTACGGTGATCTTTGTATCGCACAACATGGCTTCCGTAACGCGGCTGTGCCGCCGCGCGATTTTGCTGGAACAGGGGCAAATTGTGACGGACGGCTTGTCGCATAAAGTGGTGGCCTCGTACATGCAGTCTGGGTTGGGCACAACGGCCGCTCGCGAATGGCCCGACCCACGCACCGCTCCCGGTGGCAGCATCGCCCGGCTGCGGGGTGTGTACGTCCGCGGCAAAAACGGCGAACCCACCGATGCCATTGACATTCGCTACCCGTTCACCATGGAGATGGAATACGACGTACTGGAACCCGGCTATAAACTGCTGCCGCACTTTCACTTCGTCAATGAAGAAGGCATCAAGCTGTTTATTGCTAATGATCTGGACCCAGAGTGGCGCGGTCGGGAACGGCCGTCTGGCCGCTACATCAGCAAAGCCGAAGTGCCAGGGAACCTGCTGGCCGAAGGCATGGTGTTTGTCCAGGTCTCCATGATGACCCTGGAACCGATTATCCAGCAGTTTCTGGAGCCAGATGCGGTGGCTTTTCACGTGGTAGACAGCATGGAAGGTGACTCCGCCCGCGGCGATTATGCCGGAACGATGCCGGGATTGGTACGGCCGTTGCTCGAATGGAACACCCAATATTATCCCAATGGAAAATGACATGAAGTTAAGCATCATCATCCCCTGCTACAACGGCGCCAAGACCCTGGCGGCGCAGCTGGATGCCCTGGCCGAGCAAACGTGGGACCAACCCTGGGAACTGATCCTGGCCGACAACGGCTCCAGCGACAACAGCCGCGCCATCGCCGAGCGGTACACTGGCAAAATTTCCAACCTGCAAATCCTGGATGCCTCGGCCAAACGGGGTGCGTCGTATGCCCGGAACGTAGGCGTAGCCGCCGCCCAGGCCGAAGCCGTGGTTTTTGTGGATGCCGACGACGTGGTGGCGCCCGGTTGGCTGGCCACCATCGGTGAAGCTTTGCAGCAGCACCAGGCCGTTGCTTCTGCATTTGATTACACGCAGCTGAACAGCCAGAAGGAACAGGAGTACATGAAAGGCAACCAGGCAGCAGACTTGCAGCAGCTGTGGTACCCACCCTATGCCTACCACGCAGGCGGCTGCGGCCTGGGCGTGCACAAGTCGGTGCACCACGCCATTGGCGGCTTTGACGAAGCTCTACGCCGCCTGCAAGACACGGATTATTGCCTGCGCATTCAGCAGCGGGGCATCGAGCTGAAGTTCATCCCCAAGGCGCTGATCTACATCCGCAACAGCGAAAGCTGGCAGGGCGTCTTTTACCAGGGGCGCAGCTGGGCCAAATACAACACCTGGCTGTACAAGCGTTATCGAGGCCCGGATCGCATCCCCCGCGCCTGGCGCAAATACTGGTTGGACTGGTTTAAGCTGGCCAGGCGCCTCATCCGGCAGGGCCCAACGTATAAAGTCGTTTTTCAGCTGGGCTGGCAGGTTGGGCTGATGCAGGGAAGCATCTTGTACCGGTCAGATCCGGCCGTGGTCACCGGAAACAAACTAACACCCAAATTACCAACTTCAACAACATTCATCCCTTCAACACACTATGAACATCAAAGCGCGAAAAACCCTCAGGTCCATCCGTAAACAGTCGATCCCCAGAATTTTTGATACAGTGACCCACGTCCGAACCATTAATCCGGTTGCCGCTCTCACTTTTGATGATGGGCCACACCCATATTACACGCCCTTGTTGCTTAATCTGCTGGCACAGTACGGCGTGAAGGCCACCTTTTTTATGGTTGGTGAAAGGGCGGAAAAGCACAAAGACGTGGTACAGCAGGTCCGGGATGCTGGTCACGCCATCGGCAACCACTCCTGGAGTCATCCATCCTTTATAGAAATCAACCACAGGCAGCGCTGGGAAGAAGTGCGCCGCTGTGAACAGGTCTTGAGTCTGAGCAACTCGCGCCTGTTTCGCCCACCGCATGGTCACCAGAACTTCACCTCTCGCCTGGATCTCCTCTGGCTGCACTACGAAGTGATTGGCTGGAACGTCACCGCGCAGGATTGGCTGGAGCAAACGCCAGCCGAGATGGCCAGTCGCTTGATCGAAAAAGTCCGGCCCGGCTGCATTGTATTGCTGCACGATGCCATTTACCGCAGCCGGTTGGCCAAGCCGCAGTTTAACCGCGAACCGATGTTAGAGGCTTTAGATATGGCTTTGAACCAACTTACAAAACAATTTCAGTTTGTGACGGTCCCCGCTTTGTTTGGCTACGGCCGTCCCGTCTACACCTATTGGAGGCGTCTGGATTAATGCCAAAACATCCTTTCAGGTTGTTGGCGACTATTCTCATCTTAATCCTTGTATTAAGTTTCTTCAGCGCTGCATGTTCCAAGAGGCCAGCGCAAACGGATCGAACAGCAGAACAGACAGCAGCGACAACGGCCGTATCCCCAACAATCACTGAAACCCCAACGGAAGAACCATCAGCCATACCCGTGCCAACAGCAACAGCCATCCCCACCGATACGCCCGTACCGCTGCCCGAAGTGGTGCAGTGGGGCGTGTTTGAGGAAGCCGTTCAGATTCGCAGCTCGTACACCAATGAGCAAAAGTACCTGGAAGTTGAGGTCACGGCCCGGTTTGTCAGGCCGGACGGGAGCGAGGTGACCGTGAACGGCTTTTGGGACGGCGGCAACACCTGGCGAGTACGTTTTGCGCCGGGGCTGCTCGGTGAATGGTCTTACACCATCCAGGCATCGGACGACCAGGGTGAAATTGCGGCAAGCAACGGCCGTTTCCGCGCCATCCCCCCCACTGCCGACCTGCTGGAACGCAATCCAAACTACCGCGGCTTTTTGCGGCTGAGCGAAGACGGCCGTTACCTCACCTACGCCGATGGTACACCCTTCTTTTGGATGGGCGATACCGCCTGGCGGGCTAACCAGCTCACCATGTCTTATGTGCCCCAGCCAGACGATGAAGGACCAGACGTAGCCGAATTTCCCACCTACCTGGACAACCGCCAGGCCAAGGGGTTCTCCGTGATTCAAGTGGTGGCGGGTTTTCCTACCCAGCCGGAACGAGTCAACGAAGGCGGGCCAACCTACCGGAAGATGTTTTCGGTCATCAATCCGCAGAACTTTCAGTGGCTGGACCGCCGCCTGGAGGCGATTTTAGACCGGGGCATGGTGCCCGTCATGATTGGACAGTGGGAGCTGGCAGTGGGCACAATGACGCCGGAAGATTTGCGGCGGTATTGGCAGTATCTCATGGCCCGGACCCAGGCGTACAACGTTATCTGGATTGTGACGGGTGAATACGGACTGGAGCAGGACCTGGAGGATGTGCGGGCGCTGGGTGAATTCATCCAGGCCCAAAACACAACCAATCACCTGGTAACGATTCATCCCACGCCCAACCGGCCGCACCCGGCCTTTAGCAGCGCCGAGCACTTCTGGGGCGAAGACTGGCTGGACTTCCACCTGCACCAGACGTGGGACACGGCCGCGGTGCGCGCAACGATGCTGGCCGATTACGGCCGTATCCCCCCCACCCCTGCCATCAACGCCGAATCTGGCTACGACGGCATGCGCATCTGGGACCGGGAGCGGGTGCGGCTGGAGGCGTGGACCACCTTCATGAGCGGTGGTGCGGGTTATACCTACGGCGCCAACGGGGTGTGGAACTGGAACGACGGCTGCTGCGACGACGAGCGGCACGAGCCGCCCCGCTGGCACGAAGCCATCGACATTCCTTCCAGCTATGATATGCAGCGCCTGGTGGACTTTTTTGCCCCTCTGCCCTGGTGGGAATTGGCGCCAAACGAGGCACTTACCGACGATGGCTACGTCCTGGCGACGCCGGGCGAGCGCTACCTGGTGTACCTGCCGGATGTGCCGCTGGAGAAAACATCGGCGCGCTGGGGGTGGCTGGGCAAACAGGTGGCGGAAACGGCCGTTACCATCGACCTCAGCAATACAACCGGCACCTTTACGGTAAGCTGGTTCAACCCCGCTACCGGTGACACGGTCGTCGGTGAAACAGTTGAAGGTGGCCAGGCACACGGCCTGACCTCACCGTTCACGGGTGATGCCTTGTTGCATCTGGAAAGCACAGAGTTGGACGATAAATGATCCCCACCCTAACGCTCCCCCTGTGAGGAGGAGATCTGGCTCCCTCTCCCTGGCAGGGAGAGGGCCGGGGTGAGGGTGAGTATTTGAGCAAACCATGAAACGAATGAACCGCTACTGGTCCCGATTTTGGATGCGATTTGCCAGCCTGAGCCCGCTGGGGCGGCTGGCCACGCGGTTGGCCACCTGGAGCGCGCCGCCCTATAAGGCGCGTGTGTACCTCTCGCGCCTGAATCCGCACGGGTACGTTTCGCCGCAGGCAACGATTCACCATCCAGACTTGCAGCGCGGCAAGGGCACCTTCATTGGTGACCGGGTCACGATTTTCCAGAGCCGCGACGGAGGGGCGGTGGTACTGGAAGAGGGGGTGCATCTGTACGGCGATATCACCATCGAAACCGGCGAAGGTGGCGCGGTGGTGATTGGCGCGGAGACGCACGTGCAGTCCCGCTGCCACTTTTCGGCGTACAAGGGATCGATCAAAATCGGCCGTCGCGTGGAAATTGCGCCGAACTGCCTGTTTTACCCCTACAATCACGGTACCGAACCGGGCCAGCCGGTGCGGTCCCAGCCGCTGGCGTCACGCGGTGACATTGTGATTGAGGACGACGTCTGGCTGGGCGCGGGCGTGACGGTACTAGACAACGTGCACATCGGCCAGGGCGCGGTGATTGGTGCCGGGTCTGTTGTCACCAAAAACATACCGGCCAACACCATTGCCATTGGCGTTCCAGCGCGGATCGTGAGAAGCCGCGAGGCGGTGTATGCAGAGAGCAATGGCTTGGGGCAAAGCAGGCCATCGTCATGAATCTAAGAATCCACAGATTTCACAGATGACACAGATTATCTTATCGGCGAAAACTGTGTCATCCGTGGGCTATTTTCAGGAATAACAACATGAAAGCAGTCATTTTAGCAGGCGGTTACGGTACCCGCATCAGCGAGGAAACAGGGGTGCGGCCCAAGCCGATGGTGGAGATTGGCAGCAAGCCGATTCTCTGGCACATCATGAAAATCTACTCCTCACACGGCGTCCACGACTTTGTGATTTGCCTTGGCTACAAGGGGTATGTCATCAAGGAATATTTTGCCAACTATTTCCTGCACATGTGTGATGTGACCTTTGACGTGAAGCAAAACAAGGTAGAGGTGCACCAGAACAACGCCGAACCGTGGCGCGTGACGCTGGTAAATACTGGCCTGAGCACCATGACTGGCGGCCGCATCAAGCGGGTGCGTGACTTTATTGGTGATGAGACGTTTTGCCTGACATACGGCGACGGCGTGAGTGATGTGAATCTGACCGAGCTCATCGATTTTCACCGGCAGCAGCAGGCGCTTGTGACGCTAACGGCCGTTCAGCCCCCCGGCCGCTTTGGCACCTTCAACCTGCAGAAAGAACAGACCAAAATCACCCACTTTCGCGAAAAACATGTGGATGATGGGGCGTGGATCAACGGTGGCTTTTTTGTGGTCGAGCCACAAGCGCTGGACTACATCGACAGCGATGCTACCGTCTGGGAGGCTGAACCGCTGCAGCGCGTCGCCCAGTCCGGCTGCCTGGCCGCTTACCGGCACCGCGGCTTCTGGCATCCCATGGACACCCTGCGCGACCGGAATGTGCTGGAAGAAATGTGGGAATCGAAACACGCGCCGTGGAAGGTATGGGCCTGAACCTTTCAGCTCTTTAGGAAATCAGGGAGTTGATAAGTCGTGAAACGTGAAACGTGAAACGTGACCAGAGAGGCGTCACGTTTCACGCTTCACGTTTCATGGCAAACCTCAAGAAATTTTTAAGGCCAACTCCCATAGCATTTGGAGGTAAAAACCATGATCTTTGAAGAGACACGTCTACCGGGGGCTTATATCATTCAGCTCGAACCCATCCGCGACAACCGGGGCTTTTTCTCGCGCGTCTTTTGCCAGCGCGAGTTTGAAGCCCTGGACCTGACGACCGAATTTGTGCAGGCCAACATGACCTACAGCACCGAAAAAGGCACGCTGCGGGGCCTGCATTACCAGATACGGCCGCACAAAGAAGTTAAGCTCGTCCACTGCCCCCGCGGCGCCATTTACGACGTCATTGTCGACATGCGCCCCGATTCACCGACGTACCTGGAATGGATTGCGGTGGAACTAACGGCCGAAAACCGCAAAATGATCTACATTCCCGGTGAATTTGCCCACGGCTACCAGACGCTGGCAGACGACACCGAGGTCTTCTACCAGGTGGGCCAGTTTTACGCGCCAGACTTTGAGCGGGGTTTTCGCTGGGATGACCCAGCGTTCCAAATTGAGTGGCCCGAGACTTCTCGTCTGATTCTATCGGAGAAGGACAGGGCGTGGCCCGATTTCCAACCAGAGAAGAGTCCCAACGGCCGTGTCCAACACATCCACCACGCCTGACAACCCGCTCAACGGTTTCCTGGCCGATACCTGGTGGTTTGCCCTCACCCGCCGCCTGCCGGATGAGGCGTTTGCGGCGCTGGTAGAAAAGCGGGTGAAGCAGGGCTTTACGGCCGTTCAGCTCGTTGTTGGCATTCCCCCAGAAGTGGGTCCCGAACATGAAAGCGCCTCCAGCCCGGTAGGGTTCCCCTGGACCCTGACCGGTGAGTTTAACGAGGCCTACCTGGCCTTTGCCCGGCAGCGCATTGGCTACCTCAATGCTCACGGTCTGCGGGTTATCGTCTACGGCGCGTGGGGCCACCAGATTGAGTGGCTGGGCCGGGAACAAATGACCGGCTGGTGGCGCAAAATCATCGCCACGGTGGATGACCTGGACGTGGTCTACTGCCTGACGGGCGAGAGCAACATCTGGCTCTGGGGTGAGGCGCAACACCTGCTGCCAGACAAAACCACCACCGGCTACTCCGTAAACCGGCTGAAGCAGCTGGTGGGCCACCTGCCCTACCGGGTGCAGGGCTGGCTGATTGAATGGCGGCGTAAAACGCAGCGGCCGTATCTTGAACAAAAGCTTAACCAGCGCCGCCAGCTGTGGAGCCAGGTCCTGGAAGGCATCATCACTGAAACAAATCACCCGTTCATCGTGCACACGCTGCCGCATGAGGTGAGCAGCGAAGTGGTGACCAGGCCAGAATTGTTGGCAGCGGTTACTACTCAAACCGGCCACAGCGAAACAACGCGCCATCTGCTGTGGCAAAGACCACTGGCGCATCAGGGACGGCCGTTCATCAACCTGGAGCCCTGGTACGAAGGCATCAATGGCCAGTTTGGCCCCGCAGACCAGCTGTTTGCCTACTGGGTCAGCATGCTGGCCGGGGCGCAAAGCTACTGCTACGGTGCCCACGGCATCTGGAACGTAGGAGACGGCCGCTTTTTGGCCCACTGGGGCGGCCAGACCTTTGCCGATGCGGCCGCGCTGGACACACCCCGGCTGCTTGGCTTGTCACACCAACGTTTTTTAGAGGCGCGCCGGGAGAATGGCCGTCCTTTTACCGAAGTTCACCATAACCAGCTTATCACCATTGGCCAGACGTGGGACGACGGGCTCATCCAGTTTTTCCCGGATGTGGCGCAAGCCAAAACTGTGCCCCAGGGGCAAATTTGGCTGCCGCGGCGGGGGTGCTGGACCGAGGCGCTGCCCTCCAGCGGCCAGGTGGTCGTCTTTAAAACATCATGATACTTGTTGATACCGCACTCGCTCAACGACAGGCAGAAAACAACCCAATTCGCGTGGGCCTGGTTGGCGCCGGGTACATGGGCCGGGGCATAACGCTGCAGATTGTGACGGCCGTTCCCGGCATGCGTCTGGTGGCCGTGGCCAATCGCCACCTGGCCGACGCCCGCCGCGCCTATGCCCAGGCTGGCGTAGACCAGGTGCAGCACGTCGAAACCCTGACCCAGCTGGAAATTGCCATTGGCCGCAACCAGTACGCCGTTAGCGAAGATGCGCTGCTCCTGACCCAATGCGAGCACATCGACGTCATCATCGAGGCCACCGGCACCATCGACTTTGGCGCGAAGGTGGTGTTAACGGCCGTTGACCACGGTAAACACGTCGTCATGATGAACGCGGAGCTGGACGCCACGCTTGGTCCCATCCTCAAGGTGTATGCCGACAGGGCCGGGGTAGTGCTCACCAACTCAGACGGTGACCAGCCGGGCGTGATTATGAACCTGTTCCGCTACGTGCAGTCGATTGGCTGCCGTCCGGTGCTGGCAGGCAACATGAAGGGCCTGCATGATCCCTACCGCACGCCGGAAACGCAGCGCGGCTATGCCGAAAAGTACAAACAAAAACCCCACATGGTGACTTCCTTCGCCGACGGCACCAAAATTTCCATGGAGATGGCCGTAGTGGCCAACGGTACAGGGTTTTGCACCGGCCAGCGCGGCATGTACGGCCCGGACTGCGACCACGTGGACAATGCCGTCGGGCTTTTCCCCAAAGAGGAAATGCTCAACGGTGGCTTGGTCGATTACGTGGTTGGCGCCCAACCGGGCGGCGGTGTGTTTGTGATTGGCTACAACGACAATCCGATTCAGCAGCAGTATTTGAATTACTACAAGATGGGAGACGGGCCATTCTACGTTTTTTACACGCCGTATCACCTGTGCCACCTGGAAACACCGCTCACAGCGGCGCGCGCTGTTTTGTTTGGCGACGCCGCGCTGACCCCGCTGGGCGGCCCGGTGTGCGACGTAGTGACCGCGGCCAAACGCGACCTTAAGGCAGGCGAGACGATTGACGGCTTTGGCGGCTTCATGAGCTATGGTCTGCTAGAAAACAGCGACGTGTGCCTGGCGGAGAATTTACTGCCGCTGGGGCTGGCGCAAGGCTGCCAGCTGCGCCACGACGTGCCACAGGACTGTGTGCTCACCTACGCGGATGTCATCGTGCCGCCCGACCGGCTGAGCGACCAGCTGCGGAGCGAGCAAACAGTCCACTTCGCCCAACCAAGTCACTCACCGCACGCCTGAACCAACCACTTGTATCTAAGGAGGATTATTGATGGTTAAAGTAAGCTGGTGGCCATTTTCGGTACGGCCGTTACCAAAATTTCATCTTTTTGGCGTGGCTGCCGCGGCCGTACTTATCTGGATTTTTGCCCTGCAGCCTGCCAGCGCTGCCCCACTCAAAGCTGCCTCAGTTTTACGCGAACAGAAAACGGCCGTAACCACCCAGGGCCAGGTCAGCCCACAGCTCCAGCTTGCGCCCCAGTTTTGCGGTCAGACGGTCAACATCATGCCGCTGGGCAATTCCATCACCCGCGGCTATGGCACCGGCCCTGATCCAGACAGCGCCAATTTCAACTATGGCTTTCGCTTTTATTTGTTCAATTCGCTGAACGCTTCCGGGTACGATTTTGATTTTGTGGGCACCCTCAATTCTGGCTCGCAAAGCACCAAGATTTTTGATTATGATCACGAAGGCCACGGCGGTTTTCGCGCTGACCAGCTTGTGCCACAAATGGCCACTTACCTTAATGCGGCTCAACCAGACGTGATTTTGCTGCACATCGGCACCAATGATGTAGCTCAGCGCAACGACACCAACTACGCCGCCGATGTGGCCGACGTGACCGCCATTCTCAACGCCATCGACAATTACAGTACGGAAACTATTGTGGTGCTGGCAAAAATCATCGACCAGGACCGCCTCGACAGCCGGTATAAGCCAAACTCGGTCTCCACCTTCAACGGGTTGTTGGCGACCATGGCCCAGACCCGGATCAACAGCGGTGACAAGCTGGTGCTGGTAGATATGTACAATGCCCTAAACTATGCTGATAACGGGGACATGGAGCATGATGAATCTTACTTACCCGATGACTGGCTGCACCCCACGGACAGCGGCTACCAAAAGATGGCGGCCGTCTGGCAAGACGCGCTGACCGATTTATGGAAGCCCTGTGTTGTGCATTTACCATTCATCCAAAATCCGTAGGAACCCATTCCAGCCATGTTTTCCCGAACCAGACAATTTGTATTCCGGCGCCTGCGGCGCTGGCCGATGGTACGCACCCTGGAGATCAGGCGGCGCTTCCGGATTGAGCGGGATTTGCTGAACGGCCGTACCCACCACGTCGCCGCCCATCCCAGCATCCTGCACTTTTCCATCAACAAAGCTGCCACCCAGTACACCCGGCGCATCCTGCTGCGCTGCGGCCGCGAAAACGGCCTGCTGCCCGTGCAAATGAGCGCCTACGCCTGGAACGCCGATTTTCCCTACCTGTTCACCCTGTCGGCCGAAGAGGTTAAGCCGTATTTGCATATCTTCCGGCCGCAGGGGTACCTGTACACCGTCTTTGGCGGGCTGGTCGAAGGCATTCCCAACCTGGACCTTTATCACACGGTGATCATGGTACGCGACCCACGTGACGTGCTGGTCTCTGGCTTTTATTCCTACGCCTACAGCCACATCGCCCCACCGTCTGAAGAGAAGGTGGAAGAGTTCGAGGAGTGGCGCACCTTTGTGCAGAACCTCACGCTGGACGAGTATGCTATCGAGATCAGCCGAAATTTGCGGGAGCGACTGCAGAAATATTTGGCGGTAACGGCCGTTTACCCCCAAACCTGCGTGCTGAAGTACGAACAGATGATCGCCGACTTCCCCGCCTGGTTGGACTGCCTGCTGAGCTACTGCCAGCTGAAAATCAGCTCTGGCCTCCGCCAAGAGCTAATCAACGAAGCCAACCAGACGAGCCACAAAAAGAAAGAAGAGATCAGCCAGCACCGCCGCCAGGTGACCCCTGGCGAACATAAGCAAAAGCTCAAACCGGAAACAATCGAGTACTTAAACACCTACCTGGCCGACGTCCTGGCCGGTTTTGGCTACGCCACAGCACCGGAGAAAATCATTCATGGATCGCAAGTTGGACTTGATTCGCAATATTGAGACGCGCCAGGCCGAGATCGGCATTGTGGGCATTGGCTATGTGGGGCTGCCGCTGGCGGTGGCTTTTGCTAAGGCGGGCTTCCGGGTAACGGCCGTTGACGTCGACACCCAAAAAGTGGCAGCCATCAACGCCGGGCGCAGCTACGTAGAAGATGTGCCCGCCAGCGAACTGGGACCGCTGGTCGCCGAGGGCGTGCTGCGCGCCACCGCTGAATACACTGACCTGGCCGAGGTAGACGCCATTTCTATCTGCGTGCCCACGCCGCTGCGCAAAACCAAAGATCCAGACATTTCCTACATCCTGAACGCGGCACAAAACATCGGCCGACTAAATGGAACCGGCAAGCTCATCGTCCTGGAAAGCACCACCTACCCCGGCACCACGGAAGAGATCATTTTGCCCTGTCTGGTGAGCAACGGCGACCGCGTGGGCCAGGACTTTTTCCTGGCATTTTCGCCCGAGCGCATTGATCCGGGCCGCACCGATTACACCATTCACACCACGCCCAAAGTGATTGGCGGCATAACGCCAGACTGCCTGGACGTGGCCATGGCCCTGTACGGCACGATTGTGGCACGGCCGTTCCCCGTCTCCAGTGCCGCCGCCGCCGAAATGGTGAAGCTGCTGGAAAACACTTTCCGCGCCGTCAACATCGGCCTGGTCAACGAAATGGCCCTGATGTGCGACAAGCTGGAGCTGAACGTCTGGGAAATTGTGGAAGCCGCCGCTACCAAGCCGTACGGCTTTATGCCCTTTTATCCCGGCCCTGGGCTGGGCGGGCACTGCATCCCGGTCGATCCGCACTACCTGGGCTGGAAGCTGCGCACGCTGAACTATACCGCCCGCTTCATCGAGCTGGCCTCGGAAGTAAACAGCCACATGCCGGAGTACGTGGTGAGCAAGGTGGCCAGTGCCCTCAACGAGGAGCGCCTGGCGCTCAACGGCAGCCGCGTTTTGATCCTGGGTGTGGCCTACAAACCCAACGTCAGCGACGTGCGCGAAAGCCCGGCGCTGGACATTATTCACCTGCTGCAAGCGCGTGGCGCCAAGGTGCAGTACCACGATCCGTTTGTGCCCAACCTGCTGCCCGAAGGTGTGGCGCTGCACTCGGTAGAGTTGACGGATACGGCCGTAGCCGCCGCCGACTGTGTGGTGATTGTCACCCACCACAGCACCTTCGACTGGCCGCACATCGCCGCCCAGGCCAGGCTGATTGTAGACACACGCAATGCCCTCACGGCCGAACCGACAGGCCGCCTGGTAAAGTTAACCGGCTAGACACATTTTTTCTTTGGGTGGGTTTCACGGATTGCGGCAAACGCGTGAAACGTGACCAGAGAAAATCACGTTTCACGCCTCACGTTTCATTAGCCCCTGGAGGATTTGTATGACCGAACAGCAAAACGGCCGTGCCCCGCAGCGCAAAGTCGCCATCGTCGTCCCCATGTCTAGCCGGGCCGAGCTGTTCCCCGACGAAGAAATCTCCCTGCGCCACCTGACACACTACCTGGGGAAGTACGACAAATACCTCGTCGTCCCGGAGGGCCTGGCCATTGACCGGCCGGGCTTTCGCCTGGCCCGCTTTGCTCCGCATTACTTTGGCAGCGCCAGGGCCAACACTCGCCTCATGCTGTCGCGCGAGCTTTACCAGCGGTTTCACAACTATGAGTACATGCTGGTTTACCACCTGGATGCCCTCGTCTTCTCCGACGAACTCGAACAATGGTGCGCCTCGGGCTACGACTACATCGGCCCGCCCTGGCTGGTGACTGAAGATACACCCTGGGTAAAAACGCCCGGTGTGGGCAACGGCGGCTTTTGCCTGCGCCGCATTGCCAGCTGTTTGCAAGTCCTGGAATCACCACGCTACGCCGTCGAGCCAGAGGAATATTGGCGGCGCTACAAAGCCAAAACGCCGGATCGGCTGACGCAGCTCGTCAACTACCCGCGCAAGTACATTAAACGGCTGCACCCGTTCAACAACGTGCAGCGTGAAGTGGGCAACTTCAACAGCAACGAAGACAAATTCTGGTCGTTCCGCGCCCAACATTACATGCCAGACTTCAAGATCGCGCCGGTGCCCACAGCCTTGCGCTTTGGTTTCGAAGGTTCGCCGCGCACCTGTTTTGAGAAGAACAACTACCAGCTCCCATTTGGCTGCCACGCCTGGCCCAAATACGATCGCGCCTTTTGGGAGCCGCACTTGCTGCAAGTAAATTAAGGGGGATTGATGATTGTTCAGGAGCCAGAAAAACTCATCTTTTTTCTTCACATTCCCAAGGCGGCCGGGAGTACGCTGTCGCAGATTTTGCGCCGCCAGTACGGCGCGGCACGGGTGTTAGACAGTTACCCGGCCACGTTTCGCAAGAAGATTCACGGCAAAAACGCGCTGGAGAGTGCCCGCTGGCGCTACGACTACTTTGCCGCACTGCCCGAGGCCAACAAACGTAATGCCGACGTGTTCATGGGGCATGAAGGCTTTGGCTTTCACCGGGCGCTGGAACGGCCGTGCACCTACATCACCATCCTGCGCGATCCAGTAGACCGCGTACTCTCGCATTACTACTACATCCGCCAGAACCAGAAAAACCGCATGCATGAGGCGGTGATGGACGACAATATGGATCTGGCCGAGTTTGTCTCCAGCGGTATCTCCAATGAAGTGGATAACAGCCAGACGAAGTTCCTGGCTGGCCTGGAAACACCTTACCTGAAGGCTGGCGAGTACGGTGACGAGATTTTGCAGATGGCCAGGCAGAACCTGAGAACGCACTTTGCCGTGGTGGGCCTGACGGAACGCTTTGACGAATCACTCATTTTGCTAAAGCGAACGCTTGGCTGGCAGCACTGGCCTTTTTACGTGCCAGCCAATGTCACCCGGAAACGGCCGCACCACCAGCAAATCGCCCGGGAAACGAGGGAGCTGATTCAGGAAGCCAACCGGCTGGACAGCGCCCTGTACCAGTTTGCCCAGGCGCAGTTTGAAGCCCGGCGGCAGCAACAGGACAGCTCGTTCCAAAAAGAGCTGGAAACCTTTCAACGGCTTAACAAGGCGTATGCTTTGTGGAGCAGTTCCATTTCAGCGTTACGCAGCAGCGTGCGACGGCTGCTGCCCGTGAGGCGTGAAACGTGAAACGCGAGAAGAAAAAATGGCTCTTTCGGAGATTCTTATGAACAGACCAACTCTAGACGACTTACCGCCCCCGCCAGCAGGCAAAACCGGCTGGCCCTGGACGGAAGCCCCAGATCCCCTGCCAGAAGTGATGGATGACGGCCGTTTCTGGCCGCGCATCACCGTCGTTACCCCCTCCTACAACCAGGGGCAGTTCATCGAAGAAACTATCCGCTCCATTTTGCTGCAGGGCTACCCCAACCTGGAATACTTCATCATGGATGGCGGCTCCAGCGACAATACCGTTGAAATCATTCGCTGGTACGAACCGTGGATTACGCACTGGGTCAGCGAAAAAGATCGCGGCCAGACCCACGCCATCAACAAAGGCTGGCAGCAGGCCACCGGCAGCGTCATCACCTGGCTCAACTCCGACGATTATTACCCGCGTGACGCCCTGCGCCACGTGGGGCAGGCCTTCGCCGCCAACCCCAGCCTGGCCATGGCATTTGGCGACAGCCAGGCAGTTGACGAGCAGGGCAAGTTTCTGCACCGCCGTGACATGAGCCGCTTCACCCAAAAGACGCTCCTGTTTGGCCAGTCGATGGCTCAACCGGCCGTTTTTAACCACATACGCGTCATCGAAGAACACGGCCCGCTGAAGGAAGCGCTTTATTACGTGATGGATTTTGAGTTTTTCCTGCGCGTCTGGCACTTTTACGGTGACCATGAGATTGCCTACCTGCCTCACTCCCTGGCCAACGAGCGCAAATGGTCCGGCTGCAAGACCCTCACCGGCAACTTTGCCGACGAGTGGCTGGCCACGGTGGAGAAGTTCTTCCAGGAACATCCTGAAAAGTACCGCCAGCAGAGCAACCTCATCCGCAAGGCGTATTCCGGCGGGTACCGCAAGAAGGCGATTTTGCAGGCGCGCCACGGCCAGCGCCTGGCCGCCCAGGTAAACGTAGTGCGGGCGGCACGTCTCTACCCAGGTTTTTTGCCCCGCCTGCATCAATTTGCCCGGCTGACGTTAAAGGTCTGGCTCGGGCCAGCAACCGTTAATAAGGCGGGCCAAATGCGCCGCCGGTTGGGCGGGGCGAAGGTTTAAGCGATGGCTGGTGATCTTCGCGTTTTTTACTACAACACTTTTCTGCCTAAAGAATGGGGCGAAGGCATGGTGTCGCGTCAGTTCTGGAATAAAGCCATAAATTTAGATGGCTGGGAGCTGGTAACCACACCACCTTTTTCACCGGAGAAACTGCAACACACAACCGGGAGGAAAAAACCAAAGAATGGTTTACGGCACGGCCGTTTCCCAATCAAAAAACTGGTACCCGGTTCTATTTGGCAGTCCCTGCGGGACCTACGTTCCCCCATCAGCCGCTGGCCGTTTGCGCCTTATCTCTATGCCCGCAACATGACCCGGCTGGTTCAACAAACCATCCACCAACAAGGTTCCTTCGACGTTTTTTTGCTGCATCTTTCGCAGGCCGATTTGGAAACGCTGGCGCGTTTATGCAGCTCCACCAATGCCCCAATCGTTTTACGCGCCCCCGGCCCCCTGGCTTACCAGGCTGACCACGTTTTTAATCGCTACATCAGTAAACGAGATCGGCAGAATGAAAAATTTCTGTACCGCCGCGCTGAGGCGATCTTGGTGATTTCCTCGGACATGAAGCGCATGTTCATCGAGGAGGGCATTGACGCAGCCAAAATTCACGTTGTGCCCAATGGCGTCGATTTCACTATCTTTACCCAGGAGAAGGTGGATGGTACGGCCGTTCGTCAACAGTTCGATCTTTGTGAGCGCAAAGTCGTGGGGTACGTTGGCGGCTTCTGGTCCGGCAATGATCTGGCAACCTTACTGCGTGCCTGGCAAATCGTAGAAAAACGGGAGCCTCAAGCGACGCTTCTGCTGGTAGGTTCTGGCCCGCAATATAGTTCTGCTCAACAGCTAAGTTCCGATCTAGGACTTAAACAATGCGTGTGGAGCGGCCGTGTGAACCACGACCAGGTGCCGGATTACCTGGCCGCTATGGATGTGGGTGTCGGCCCCTACACGTGTGAAACCGTTACCTTTGTTTCTCCGCTGAAGGTAATCGAGTATGCCGTAATGGGGCTGCCGGTCATTGCCACAGAAGGTGGCCAGATTTCAGAGCTGATTGAAGATGGCATCAGCGGCATCACATACCCGCCTGGTGATGCCGGTGAACTGGCCGAAGGTATTTTGACGCTGCTGGCCAATCCCACGGCGGCCCGAGAAATGGGGCGGTTAGCCAGGACACGTATGCAAGACTGGTTTAGTTGGGAAAAGATGGCCCGCGATGTGCAGAGCGTTTGTAAAGAAGTGGTGAACTGAGATGAGCAAACGGCCGAACATCATTCTCATCGTGCTGGATGCCGCCCGGGCTGATCACTTTTCGGGTTACGGTTACCGGGTTCCCACGACACCAAATATTGACCGATTCGCAGCCGAAGGCGTTCTGTACGAGCAGGCTATTTCCGCCGCTGTGTGGACGGTACCGAGCCACGCCTCTCTGTTTACAGGCATGTATCTCTCTGGTCATGGCCTGCGCGGACGCAATCTCAAGCTCAGAACCGACATCCACACGCTGGCCAGCTTCCTGAGTGCCGAGGGTTACCGCACGGCAGCGATTACAGCTAATGCCCTGATTGGCAAAGCCACCGGTCTTTCACGTGGTTTCAGCAAACTGTTAGATGTGCGTAACGTCATGCAGGGCGACCAGTTGCCACGCTGGCAGCAGCTTTGCAACCGCCTTTACCGACAGCTGTATTACGGCGGCAGACCCACCGAAAGCGCCTGGTTTGATAGTGGCGCCTGGCGAGTTAATTTTGAGATCAAGCGCTGGCTCGATGCGCGCCGCAGCGATACACGGCCGTTTTTCCTCTTTGCCAACTACATGGAAACTCACCTGCGGTATGACCCACCTCGTTCATTTCGCAGGCGCTTCCTCACGGCGGCCCAGGAAGCCCGCTGGCAGGAGGTTAACCAGAATGCCTGGCGTTTTATGAGCGGCGAACTCACCGTGACCGAAGATGATTGGGACATCCTGACCGCTCTTTATGATGCCGAACTGGCCTATGTGGATATGCGCCTGGGGCAGTTGTACCACCACCTGGCTCAAACAGGCCTGCTAGACGACACCATCGTCATCATAACCTCGGATCACGGAGAAAACCTGGGCGACCACGGTTTGATGGATCATCAATATTGTGTCTATGACACTTTGATTCGAGTACCTCTCGTCATTCGCTGCCCGGATCACTTCCCGGCCGGGCACCGGGAAAAAGGCCTGGTGCAAACGGTGGATCTGTTCCCCACTATCGCCAAACTGCTGGAGCAGCACGAGAATCCGGCATTAGGGCAGCTGCAAGGACAAAGTTTGTTACCGGCCGATTTGGGGCGAGACGGCCGTTCCTTCACCATCACCGAATACCTGGCGCCACAGCTTCACTCCTTCCGCCGCGAATCAATTGCCGTCAACAAAAAATTCACCAGCAAGCTGCGCGCTATAAGAACCCCCACCTACAAGTACATCTGGTCCTCCGCCGGTGACCATGAACTTTACAATCTGGCAGATGACTCAGGCGAACAACACAACCTGATTACGCAAGAGCGGGAAACGGCCGTAGCCATGGCCCAACAACTCGACAACTGGTTGGCAGCCCATACACACGCTTCTGTCGATGAGGCTGCCATGGATGAAATGATTGTCAGCCGTTTAGAAGCACTGGGGTACATTTGACCAAGCGTTTAAGAATCGACCACTATGTCTACGATAAACCTCTGCCTTGCCTCACGTCTTTTTCATCCAATTTACTCTGGTGGTGCGCTGCGCTTTAAACGTTACCTGCCAGGGCTGCATGCACGCGGTGTTAAAACCACCGTTTTTACCAGCACCCCTACCCAGGCACGTCTGAAGGCCTTTGGTGATCCAGATCGCTGGCAAGATGCGGTGATGGGCAGCGTACTGCCTGTAACAATGGTGGAAGATACGCCAGTTTATCGACTGAGCCATGCTGAAAATGGCTTGCGGCGAAGGGACCTGGAATATGGACGGGCACTGGTTGACTTTTGTAGCCAGGCAGATTGGCGGCCGGACCTTGTGCAATTCCTGCCGATGCAGATTTGGTACACACCGGCGCTCATTCGTCTTAAGCTCAGGCAACTGCCAGTTATGTCTGTGTACAACCTGCTTTATAAGCAGGCTTCATCGCCCGTCAAACGCCAGTTACAGCAATTTTCACGACAACTCTCCCTGCGTTTTATTGACTGCGTCATTGTCAACAGCAGTTTGATGCGTGAGAAATTGCAGCAATACGGTGTTCGCAGCCGCATTGAAGTAATCCGGGGGGGGGGGGGGGGGGGGGGGGGGGGGGGGGGGGGGGGGGGGGGGGGGGGGGGGGGGGGGGGGGGGGGGGGGGGGGGGGGGGGGGGGGGGGGGGGGGGGGGGGGGGGGGGGGGGCGGGGGGGGGGGGGGGGGGGGGGGGGGGGGGGGGGGGGGGGGGGGGGGGGGGGGGGGGGGGGGGGGGGGGGGGGGGGGGGGGGGGGGGGGGGGGGGGGGGGGGGGGGGGGGGGGGGGGGGGGGGGGGGGGGGGGGGGGGGGGGGGGGGGGGGGGGGGGGGGGGGGGGGGGGGGGGGGGGGGGGGGGGGGGGGGGGGGGGGGGGGGGGGGACCTAATGGTGTTGATACCGCCCACTTTTATCCCGCAGCGAATGCCGACGCGCGGGCACAGCTGCGCCGGGAACTGGGCCTTCCCCAAGAGGCTAAAGTTATCATCAACGTCGGTGCGGTGCTGCCAAGGAAAGGGACCGATTTGCTGCTGGCAGCCTGGGCGCAGCTAACCGCAAACAATCCAGACTGTCACCTGGTGCTTGTTGGCCCCCGTACCGATGCTGGGAATCCAGAGTTTTTTTCCTTTCACCAGGCGTTGCAAAGCCACATCACTGCCTCAGGCGCGGCAGAGCGCGTTCATTTTACCGGGCAGGTGACGAATGTAGCAGATTACCTGCGCGCGGCGGACCTGTTTGTCTTTCCGTCGCTGCGCGAAGGCCTGCCCAATGTGGTGTTGGAGGCGATGGCCACAGCTTTACCTGTCATTATGACGCCGTTTGAGGGTTTATCAGACGAGTTGGGACAGGCCAATAAACATTACCGGCTGGCCGAACGCACACCAGGCACATTAGCTGAAGCCATGCGCCAGCTGCTTGATGATCGAGAATCAAGATTCGCATTAGGAAACACGGCTTACCAGTGGGTAAAGGCAAAAATGAACATAGACAGCACCCTGGATCAACTGGCTAACCTGTATGCCGATGTGGCAAAAATCCGTCATAACTATGTTCATGGCGTAAGCCTGGAGAGCAAACCTTATGACATCCGCCAATAACAATTTCGTAATTTTATCCACACAACGCAGCGGCTCCACCTGGCTGGTGGACGTGCTGGACAAGAGTGAAGATGCTTCTGTCTATGGCGAGCTGTTTATGCGGAAAAAGATGAAATGGTTGGCCGGTTCCAGTGATTATCCTCAGTTTGGTGAGGTGAAGGGGCAGGGCTGGGGGATACGGCCGTTTTCCGTGTTTACTTATCTCAACAACTTGTACGCCAAACCGGGAGCAGTGGGCTTCAAGCTCATGTACTCCAGCCTGTACCGGTACCCCGAGATCTTACTTTACCTCTGGTGGCACCGGATTCGCGTGGTTCACTTGATTCGTAAAAACCTGCTCGATGTACAGATATCGACAGAAATGGCCCGTACCAGTGGTCAGTGGCACCTTACCTCGAATGGCGAACGGCCGCAAACAACGTCAGTTTATCTCAGCCCAGACATTTTGGTGACACGTCTGAAACGGCTGCAAGCAAAAGTAAAAACCATACAGAAACTGCTGCGCTGGTTCCGCTTACCTCATCTTGAAATCACCTACGAAGCGCTCCTGGAAAATGCCTCCCGGTTTGAATCTATCTGGCGCTTTCTATCGCTGAACCCACCAATTGGTTCTTTCCAAACAAGTTTCTCCAAAATCAGACAGGCCAGCTACGTGGATGAAGTTCGCAACTATGAAGAAGTTAAACAAACCCTACAAGGCACTGAATTTGCTATATTTATGGAATAAACATGACCATCCAGAATCATAAAATACCTTATGTCTTTTTAACCTCTCATGCCTATTCTGGCTCAACATTGTCCAGTTTCCTGCTGGGTACACATCCTGAAATCGCTACCGTCGGTGAACTTAAAGGTCCCGCATATCATTTAGATCTCGCCAGTTACCGTTGTTCGTGCGGTAATTTGTTCCAGGAATGCCCATTTTGGCTGCGAGTCACAGACGTGGTAAACAGGCACGGTCTAAATTACGCCCTCAATCAATATCTGGAAACAAGCTTTGAACTCGGCGGCAGCAACCTGGCCCGAAGATTGCGTACAAAATCTCTGCGCAACAATGGCCTGGAACATCTGCGTGATTCCCTGGTCACAGCCTTTTGGCCGGGACATCGTCAGGCAATGAAGGAGCGGTTGCGGCGCAATGAGGTTTTTGCCCAGGCCATTTTAGAAGTTTCGGGCAAATCTGTATTTTTAGACGCCACCAAAGACCCGATGCGCATTCGCTACTTAAGAGCATCAGACCGGTTTGACTTTTTCGTTATTCATCTGGTTCGTGATGTACGGGGTGTGGTCAGGTCGATCATGACGCGGCGTCCAGAAATGACGGTTAAACAGGCTACACGCCACTGGCTGCAATGCGAGCAGAATATTAAACGGCATCTGGCAGAAGTTCCCGCTGAACGTCAGCTTTTCGTCCGTTACGAAGACCTGGCTTCAGACACTCTGGTTACGCTGAATAAGATATTCAGCTTCCTTGGCCTGCCACATATGCAGGATCTCAGCAACTATCGCCAGGTTGAGTACCACATTATGGGCAACAAAATGCGCAAACTAAACAATACAGAAATACGAAAAGACGAACGATGGCGTACTTATTTTTCTGAATCGCAGCTAAGAACCATACATAAATTGGTAAATTCAGGAAGCAACTAAAGTTAAGGAAAGTATTAATTGGAGGCCCGCTTAGGATAGAAGTACTACGATAACGATTGAAAAACAAAAAACAACCTCTCTATACTTGCGCAGAAATAGGATTTGGCATTCTAGTAAGCACAGTCAGTTACCAGATCCCCATTAAAAAATTAACTGTAAAAAGCGAGAGAGGTGTATGTATAGTATTGGATGCTCTTCGAGTGGTCTCGCTGTTAAAGGGTGGGTAACAAAACTGTGTTTGTTACTGACTCTATTTTCAGTGAGCCTGTTATTTACTGGTAACATTTACAAATCTCCTCAAGTCTTCGCCGCACCTACTGCCAACGCTTACTACGTTGCCCCTAACGGAAACAACAACAATCCAGGAACATTAAGCCAACCATGGCAAACCATTGCGTTTGCCGCAAGTAACCCTGTGGTTAAGCCAGGGGATACTGTTTATTTACGGGGTGGAGTCTACAATGAATATGTGCAAACGAAGATATCGGGCCAGCCCTATCTACCTGTTACCTTCCGCAACTACCCTGGCGAGGTCCCTGTCCTGACTGGAACTGATGCCTGGCGTTGGGATGTGCTTGATCAGAGCCATATCCGTATTCAAGGGATTACCTTTCGCGATTTTGGCAAGGGTGGTATTCAGTTACGCACCAAAAGTGAAAATATGACGGATATTGTCATTTCTGGGTGTGTATTTGAAAATCAAAGCCAGCTGAACGGTGATGGAGCCAAAACTGTGCACATCACTACGACGGTTTCTGGATACAACCTGACTAATGTTACGGTTGAAGGAAATGTTTTCACGAACATTGACTCAGGCGACCATCCATCATTGCAGTTAGCCGGTAATGTGTCTGGAATAAAAGTCTTAAACAATACGTTCTCCAGCACTTCATCAATTTCTATCGGCGTGGCAGGTCGTCCTGATACGGGGCAACCAAAACAAATCCTCATTAAGGGCAACAATATTTCCGGTCATGGGTCGCCTGGAAATCATTCTCCGGGTATCTATCTCGACGGCGCGGCTGAACGGATTCTAGTTGAAGAAAACAGGGTTCATAGTGGCCAACAGGGTATAAAAGTAAGTCTGGAACCGGCTGCAAGCAATTTACAATCGCGGTACATTATCATACGCCGCAATGTTCTCTACAACAACGACCAGATTAACCTTAAATTGGGTACCGGCAACGACTCTGATAACTGTAACGACTCTGGCTATCTGGAGAAAAGTGTGGCTGTCAACAACACCATTTTTTCAGAAATCGCCGGGCCAACAAATATACAATTCAGCTGCGGTGTAGATTTGCGCTGGAAGAACAATCTGGTGGCATTTACTGGGGTTAGCACTGGTTTTCAATATAAATTCGGAAACAGTACGGCCGATTCCTCCTCCTGGGTCCTCAATCACAACTTCTTCTACGAAACAAATGGCAGTAAATCGATCCGTTGGGATGGTGTAACTTATGACTCCCTTGCCGGGTTTCAAACGGCCGTTGGGCAAGACCTACAGTCATTAAGCGGTAATGCGGCTTTTGTAGACATGACGCAAAAGGACTTCTCCCTCAAGCCAGAATCTGACGCATTTGACGCTGGCGGGCCTTTGACACATACAGCCGGGAACGGGTCAGGGACGGTGCTTGCCGTTGAAGAAGCATGGTACTTCTCAGATGGCCTGGGATTGCAGGCAGGGGACAGAATTCGCGTTGGGGATAATACGGCCGTTACTGTCGTAGGCGTTAACTACCTGGAACATAAACTAACCGTTAATCAACCAATCGCGTGGACAAATGGTGAACCTGTTTATTACGAATTTGCCAATGCTGCTCCAGATATAGGAGCAGATGAACATCCTCCACTTCTGATACTTCATGCGGTGCCAATGGATCAGCAGGTGCGGCTGCTGTGGGAAACAAACATGCCACTGCCGGATTCAGCAGTCTGGCGGATTGAATATGTAGGACCTGCCGGAAATCAGTCCAGCCCTATAACTGTTGGAGATGATAGTGTTCGAGCTTACGACCTGTCCGGCTTAAGCAACTACTTTATGTATGAAGTAACCTTAACCGCATTGGTTGACAACGTCCCTATTCTTTCGGAACAGAGGACAGTGATGCCAACAGATATTTTTGTGTACCTTCCGACTGTTGGAAATTGATTGGAAAGCAAGGAAAGATTTTATGCGTAAGTATGCGTTTTGGCTGTCATTGCTGTTAATCTTCATGATCCCCTGGGAAGATACCGTGATCGTGGCTGGTATCGGCCGAATATCACGCGTGGTAGGATTGGGCGTAGCTGCCTTTTGGGCCGGGACGGTTATAACCTCAGGTCGTCTCCGTCAGTTACGCCCCTTTCACCTTGCTTTTTTCTTGCTTCTTACCTGGAGCGGACTGACAGCTTTGTGGAGTGTCGATTTGGATGTCACGCTTAGCCGCGTAACCACCTATATTCAGCTGGGCATTATGATCTGGCTCATATGGGATCTTTATCTGACACCTGCTGCCGTTAAAGCCGGTTTGCAAGCTTACGTTTTTGGCGCCTACGTCTCTGTTATTGATACCATTTCAAACTACCTGGCAGGAATTTCCAGGGGCAGCACTCCGCGCTATGCGGCTTCTGGCTTTAATGCGAACGGGCTGGCTATGGTCCTGGTGTTAGGGCTGCCCCTGGCCTGGTACCTGGCTGTCTCGCTCCAACCGGACAACAGTAAAACGGAACGGATATTAAGGATAATCAACTTTGTTTACATCCCGGCCGCTGTCTTTGCCATTCTGTTAACCTCCAGTCGTACCGCATTATTTAGCATAATCCCCATCGCCTGGTTTATCTTGAGTTCTTTTGTCCGCATGAAACCCATTACGCGACTCCTTTTGGCTGTGGGATTAATTGCTGCGTTATACGTCATTCAGCCTCTTGTACCACAAACGTCTATTGACCGACTCGCCACTACTGAGGAAGAGTTAACAGAGGGTGATCTCAGCGGCCGTGCAGAGATATGGCGTGAAGGCAAGGAAGTGTTCTGGGATTATCCAATATTGGGCACCGGAGGCGGTACCTTTAAAGAGGTGGTCGCCTTCAAAGACAAAACAGCCCACAATATGTATCTAACGCTTTTAGTAGAAACAGGTTTGCTTGGCCTGCTTCTGTTCCTTAGCGTTGTTATTCTGGCAGTTTACCATGTCAGGTATTTACCGAAAGGGGAAGCGGGCCTGTGGCTGGCTGTTATTCTGGCCTGGGCAATTGGCAACTACACCATGAGCTGGGAGATGAAAAAGCATACCTGGTTATTTGTCAGCCTGATCGTCGTCAGCGCAAATTTGTATTTGCCTCGCGAAACTACCGCTCAGCCTGCGCCTTCTATACCTGAGCTGTCAACTTAGCCTGCTGCTTAATCAGCCGTCTTGTTCCTCACCCTCTCCGATCAGGAGGTCTCAGTTCTTGCTCGCATTTATACACATTCATAAAACAGGCGGAACGACGCTGCAATGGATTTTGCGTAGTTCCTTAGGCGCTCACTACTGCGAGGTTGCTCCATTAACAATTGCTTCCTCTTATCAGGCAACACCCTGGCTGGCTCCTGTTTCTAGCGGCGATTTGCGCTACCTTGAAAGATTGTATCCTTATTTGGAGGGCATTGGAGGTCATCATGTGCAGCCTCATAAGGATCTTCATCATAAGTACCCTGAAATCAGGTACTTTACCTTCATGCGCGATCCCGTCAAAATGCGGGCCTCCATGTATCAACACGGGGTAGAGGCACTTGGTGAGGAAAACTGCATTTTTACTGAGTGGTTGCAAGAGGAACAATCGCAAAATCGGCAAACTAAAATGATTGCCGGGACAGCCGATGTAGAAAAGGCAATCAAGATCATTGAAGAGCGGCAAATATTTGTCGGGTTGACCGATCGCTTTAACGAGTCACTGCTGCTGCTAAAAACCCTGTTAGCCGACAAGTTGAACATTGACTACAAACGAATGAACGTTTCACAAGGAGAAACGGCCGCAAAACAAGTACTCGAAAATCCCCACACACGAGAAATGCTGCGGATGGGCAACGAAGCTGACATGGAACTGTTCAACTACGTTCAGCAAGAAGTTTATCCTCGCTTTCGGCGAGAATACGGGCCATCATTGAGCGAGAATTTGGCCGCGTATGAAGCGAAGTTGCAGCGTTACGGCACACGCCCGGTGCCTCTATCTTTCATGAACAAACCGCGCCTTTTTCGCCTGCTCCTGCTGCTTGATCTGGCGCCTTACAACGGCCGTAACGTCACAATGGCCCTGATAAAAAAGTATTTTCTCTACCGCACCAAACTCCAGCTAAACCGAAAAGGCCTCAAAATATAGTCTCCGCCTCACAAGGAGGGTCAAAGTGAAGAAGTTTAACAGATCGAACATCGGGTTCACGGGAGCGCTGTTGTCCGTTGCTGTCATCGCATTCTTCACTTACGACAATATACTGAGCTACTTTTTTACAGGTAAAGATACGCTGGTCTGGCTTGTCATTGGCCAAATCCAGGAGCCTGGCGATGTACTTACTATCTTTGCCAGCCCCATGCAAGATATGTTTTACCGGCCGATTTCTGCATTGTCCCATGGGCTGGACTATGCAGTTTGGGGACTTGATCCATTTGGCCACCATTTAACCAACGTAATTCTGCACAGCCTGGTCTCCATTCTCGCTTTTCTGCTTCTGTACCAGCTAACAAGTGGAAGAAAATGGGTGGCCTGGTTAAGCGCCACTGTTTTTACACTTCACCCAATTCTGGTAGAAAGCGTACCTTCGCCCGTTCGTAGGCACGATATACTTGTAGAACTATTTCTTGTTCTCACTTTGCTGCTGTTCTTAAAGCACAGAAGCAGCACTGGCAAGAAGCGCTATTTAGTTCTCTCCATTCTTTGCTCCATCCTGGCCTTGGGTTCCAAAGAGATTGGCGTCATTGTTGCACCGCTCATCTTAGGCTACATACTGATTTATTCCCAGCAGCAAACGCTTAGGGCCAGGTTCATCGCCGCCGTGCAGGCCAGCAAGTTTTATTTTATTACGGGCGTCCTCTTTCTTGCTTGGCGCACTTACATCTTGAAGGGGATTGGGGGATACGGCCGTTCTCTTAACACGCTAGAGAAAATTGAAAGTCTGCTTGAAATTCCTTCAAATTACTTTGCTGACTTATTATTTCCGGTTGATTTTCTTGTTTCATTGACGAATTCTGCTCGTTACCTGGTCATGCTGGCTTTCCTGCTTGCCGTTCTATTTGTTCTTGCCTTATTGTTGAAATTCGCCAACCAACCCAGAAGTTATTATTCCAAGCAGTTGAAAACGTATGCCACGCCTGTTTCTGTTCTGCTCGTCTTTGGTTTAACAGCTTCTCTGGTCCTGCTATTCTCTTACCCTTTTATGGCCCCCACGATTGACCAGATTGTGGAGCGAGCTTATTCAGCAGATGGATTTGGTTTTATTGCCCAGGCGATGAAGGGCCGCGCTGATGTGCCTCTTGAACACTACACTGCCATGGCTCAGCTGAATATCGCCAGAGCAGGCGCCTGGATTTTCATGTTGTGCGCGGCAGGTCTGATCATCCTGTGGCATGGAGAGCAGCTCAAGCACTTTTTGAGCCAAACAGACGACGGCAATCTGATCGCCTTTTTGCTGCTCTGGATATGTTTGCCCTTGGGCGTTTTTATTGCTACGTTTACATTTGACCACCGCTATATGTATATTTCGGTTATTCCCTTGAGCGGTATTTTGTCCCTTCTAGTCCTGAACGGGTTTGACGCTTTAAAGAAAACCTGGTCAGCGGTTAAAAATCACGAACAGACAATGGCTCTATCTCACGCTGCCACTCAAACGGCCAGCGTGGCCGTGTTTACCTCTCTAATAACATCGTTTGTTGTCTTTTCTCCCCTGATACACGAGTATGATGAGTGGGACTACAGCGGCCAAATCGCCGACCAGTTCTTTACCCAGTTTGATGAAGTTATGACCGATCTTCCGGCAAATGCCGAAATTCATGTTTACGATCTTCCATCTAAGATCACATCGTATGAAACCGAAGTTCCACATGCCAAATCGGTTTCTTACCTTGGCCATGCCGGGATCGAGTCCTGGCTGGAACTCAACCATGAAACTTATGAAAGAAAGGTCATCCTTCATGAGCCAGCCAAACTCTCTGCCCCGCCCCACGAATTATTCTTAACCCTGAACAGCAACAAAACGGTTCTGTCGTGCAGAGTTGGTTTTTTGGCTGAAAGCACCTCTTCAGATCGGTAGGTACACAAATCATTCAATCACAAACAATGACCCCTAAAAAAGTACTCTTCCTGGTAGATCGGTTGGGGCGCGGCGGCGTGGCCCAGGTCGTCACCAACGTGGCCCTGACCATCGACCGCACCAAATTTACGCCCGTCATTTGTGTAACACGCGACAAACCAGCCTACGGCCAGGACAAACTGCTGCGCCAGGCTGGAGTGACCGTCATCGAACTTAAGCGGCGGTCACGCTTCCAGATGTCCGTGTGGAAAACTTTGTGGCAGGCCCTGGAAGATGTCACCATCCTGCACACGCATCTCAGCGGCTCGAACTTCTGGGGCCGCCTCTGGGGCACGCTACGGCGGGTACCGATCATCATCACCCAGGAACATGCCCCAGCGTATGAAAAAATGTGGGTCGAGCACCTGGTTGATCGCACGCTGAGTCCCTTGTCCGACCGCATCATTTCCGTGTCGGAATTTGACCGGCAAAAGTACATTGAGCTGGAAAAGATTCCGCCCGAGAAGATAGAAACGCTCTACGTGGGCATCGACATCGACAAATTTGCCACAGGTGTGCCACGGCCGTTTGCCAAGCAGCAACTCAGTCTCCCCGCCAACAAAAAAGTCATTTCCGTCGTCGCCCGCCTCTTTCCTCAGAAAAACCACCAGGGTTTCCTGCAAGCAATCAGCCTGCTGCCGCCAGAACATCTGGCACAGGTGCACTGTTTGCTCATCGGCAGCGGTCCGCTAGAAACACAGCTCAAAAGCGAGGTAAAGCGGTTGGGCCTGGCAGAACAAATCACCTTCCTGGGGGAACGCACCGACGTGCCGCAGCTGCTGGCCGCCAGCGACCTCCTGGTCCTGCCGTCCCTTTTTGAGTGCCTGCCCAGCGTCATTTCTGAAGCAATGGCCGCGCGGTGTGCCGTGGTGGCCACGGCCGTTGGCGGCATCCCGGAAATGCTAGGCGACGTAGGCTGGCCCATGGCGCCGCCCGGCAATGCCCAACAGCTGGCCGAAGCCATCACCTGCGTGCTGGAACTAAGCGAGACCGAACGGAACCGCCTGCTGGACCGGGGCGAACAGGTCGTCCGCGAACGGTTCAGCAAGCCACAATCTGTGCTTAAAACGCAACAGCTGTACGAAAGGCTGCTGACTACTATTCCCCACTGACTCCGCGAAACAAGGATACAAACCATGAAGCCAAAAATATTGATGGTCGGCCCCGGTCAGGGCAAACCTGGCGGTATTCTGGCACTGACCGATGCCCTGGTGCCCGTCCTGGCCCAAGAGGTCGATCTACGCTACTTTCCCACCGTGCAGCGTTATGCAAACAGCGAGATGGGACAGCTTTCCCGGCGCAACGTCCGGCTGGCGCTGAACCAATACGGCCGTTTCCTCCGCGAGCTCAGCCAATTTCGCCCCGACCTGGTGCACATTCACACCTCGCAGGGGCTGGGCTGGTTGAAAGATACTTTTTACGTGGCGCTGAGCAAGCTGTACGGCCGTCGCCTTATCCTCCACGTGCACGCCGCCGAATACGACGCGCTGGTCGGCCGCAAATCGCGCCTGCTGCAAGCCTACACCCGCTTCATGTTGAACCGCGCCGAGGCCGTCATCGCTGTCTCCACCGGGTGGAAAAAAGCGCTGAGCCGCCTGGTACCAGAGGAACGCATCTACGCGTTTCGGCCGTGCCTGGATGTAGAGGCCTATTCTCCAACCGTGGCCCGGACCGACAATCCGGTCAACGCCGTTTTCCTGGGCACCATTGGCGCCCGCAAAGGCGCGTTTGACCTCATCGAGGCGATGCAGCTCATCCCCAGGCGAACCCCCTTGCGCCTCTGGCTTGCTGGCGGCGGCGAAAAGGAGGGCGACCTGGAAAAAGCCCGCCACAAGATTATGCTGTTGGGCCTGGAAGATCGATGTGAGCTCATCGGCACGGTGCAGGGGCAGGCCAAAACCGAACTTTTGCAGAAGGCCCACATTTTTGTTTTACCTTCCTACAACGAAGGACTGCCCTTTGCCATCATTGAGGCCATGGCCGCTGGACTGGCCATCGTGGCTACGCCGGTGGGCGGCATTCCAGAAGTGGTGCACGATGGGCAAAACGGGCTGCTGGTTGGCCCAGGCGATGTGCAAGCCCTGGCCGCCAGCCTGGTGCAGCTTACGGCCGATTCCCACCTGCGCCAGCAAATGGGCCAGCAAAACCGCCGCACCGCCTGCCAGGACCTGGACGTTAGACCTTACGCCAGGCGCCTGGTAGCCTTGTATGACGCTGTGCTCTCGGATGGCAAATCCAGCGGCACAACCACCCACTCCTTCAACGCCGAACTGCAACCCGTCTATTTAGACGAAGAATAAATATGCTTGCTTTTGTTCACATAGAAAAGTGTGCCGGGCAAACCGTGCACTGGATACTGCGCAGTTCCTACGGGCTGAATCACTGCGACATCCTGCCCTGGCAGGGCTACAACGCCATGGCCCCCCTGGACGGCTTCACCGCCCGCGATTTGCAGCGGCTGCGCCGCGTATACCCCTGGCTCAAAAGCATCGCCGGGCACAAGGTCCGCGTCTACACCGACCTCAAGCAAGCACAGCCAGACGTGCGATTTTTTACCCTGATGCGTGAACCGCTGCGGCGGCAGGCCTCACACTTCCAGTTTTTGCAGGAAAGGCGCCAGCTGCCGGTCACCTTCGAAGAATGGGTGCACACCAACGATTGGGGCGCAAACTGGCAAACGCGCATGCTCACCGGCACGGATGACGTGCATGAAGCGATTCGTGTCCTGGAAAACAAGCAGGTTTTGGTCGGGCTGGTGGAGCATTTTGACGAATGGCTGCTGCTGGTGAAAGAGCTGCTGGCGCCCGACTTAAACATCGCCTACGAACGCAAAAACGTGGCCGCAGACAAAACGCTGGCCAACCAGCTGCTGGCGGACAAACGCACCCGGGCCATCCTGGAAGAGCAGAACCGGGCCGACCTTGAGCTGTACAACTACGTCAGAAACGAACTTTATCCATCTTTCAAGCAGCAGTACGGCCGTCGCCTCACCGAAGACCTACAACGTTTTCAGAGCAATCGCGGCCAGTTTCACAAGAGCCGGGTGCTTCAGTCGCGGCTGTACCGCAACCTGGTTTACATGCAGGCCGTGCGCTGGCATCGCCTGCGCCTGCGGAAATCGCTGTTTGAGGTGTTTGCCCCGCAGAAGTGGAAGTTTCAAGAGCCGCGGCAAGCCAGCCGTGACGGGTGAAAACCTGGAGAAAGCATGCATATTATTCTTTACGTTTTAGACGCCTTACGCGCGGATCATCTGGGGTGTTATGGCTACGGCCGTAACATCACCCCCCACCTAGACCAGCTCGCCGCCGCAGGCGTGGTGTTTGAAAATTGTTTTACCTCAACCACCTGGACCCGCCCCGTAGCCGCCTCCATCTTAACCGGCGCCTATCCCACCGTACACCAGGCCACCACGCGCGACAACATGTTTTCGGTAGCCCTCAAGCGCCTGCCGGAGATGCTAAAAGCGGGTGGGTTTGAAACGGCCGCTTTCAACACCATGGGCAACATCGCCGGAGAAGTGGGCTTCAGCCGTGGCTTCGACCGCTACTACGACCTCTTCCGTGAGCCAGGCCTGGTGGCCAAACGGCACCGGCTCAACGCCGCCAGGGAAGGGCTGCTGCACACGGCCGAAACCGAGATTGCTCTGCCCCTGGCCGAGGACATCAACGACTATCTGCTGCCCTGGCTGGCCGAACGCAAGGCGCAAAATACCTTCAGCTTTGTCTGGTCTATCGAAACACACGAGCCGTACGGCGCGCCTGAGCCGTTTCGCCGCTATGCTGGCCCGGTACGCCAGCCGGGCGAAGGCGAAAGCGACGACATCCGCAGCGCGGGCAAAGCCGACCGCAACCGGCTGATGAATCTCTACGATGACGGCATTCTCTACAACGATCACTGCCTTGGGCAGTTAGTAACCGAACTCAAGCAGCTGGGCATTTATGACGAGACGCTGTTTATCGTCGTGGGCGACCACGGCGAGGCGTTTTATGAGCACGGCTTTTATACTCACGGCCACCCGCCGTACGAGGAGCTGATCCATGTGCCGCTGATCATGAAGTTTCCCGGCGGAGCATATGCCGGGCAGCGGGAAGCGGCTTTGGTGGAATTGATTGACGTGGCGCCGACAGTAACGGCCGTTGCCCACCTCCCCCAATCCGCCGATACACGCCGCTTCATCCAGGGCAAAAACCTGCTGCCACTGCTGAACAACGAAGCGGAGCAGGTGCGTACCTACACCTTCTCCGACACCCAATCGCTGGCCATCCACAACCGCTACCTGTCCGTGCGCAGCCGGGAATGGAAGTACATGCAAATTCGCAAGCCGCAGCGCAACCGGCAGACGTTGCGCAAAACGGTGCAGCACGTGCTGGCGCGCGGCCTACTGTGGGACATTGTGCGACGGCCGCGTCACTTCTGGCGCAGCTACTTCCGCAGCAGCAATGAGTTTCTCTTTAACCTGCCAGCGGATCCGGCCGAGCAGCACAACGCACTCGTCGAACACCCGGAAATCGCCCAACAGCTGCGGCAGGTGCTGGAGCAATGGCTGGCCCAAAATGAACACCTGGCCCAGCAGCTTGGTGATGAGCCGCTGACCTACCACGAGAGCGAAGCCCTGCAAAAACACCTGGAAAAATTAGGCTATCTGTGAGGAAGCGCATGGACAACAAGCGTTTTGTGCTGCTGTGCCAGCACTTCTACCCCGAGATGGTTTCCACCGGGATGCACATGACCGAGTTGGCCGAACGGCTGGCGGAACTCGGCTGGCAGATCACCGTCTACTGCGCCCGACCCAGCTGGGGCGCCGAGGCAGAACCCGCTGACCAGATCTTACACTACAAGGACATTGAGATCATCCGGGTAAACACCCTGGGCGACCAGAAAAAGAGCCTGCTCTCCCGCGCCCTGTTTGCCCTCTCGTTTTTGTGGTCCGTTGGCCTGCTGCTGTGGCGACAGCGCCAGCAGTTCCCCGCCGTGGTGGTGACCACCAATCCCCCATTTTTGGGCCTGGTGAGCTGGCTGTTTTCCAAATTGTTTCACCTTCCGTACTTACTGATCGTATACGACATCTATCCGGAAATCGCGGTCAACCTGGGAGTGCTGTCGCCCCGGTCGCCCATCACCAAGATTTGGCGGCAGGTAACGCACCTGATTTTTCGGAATGCGGCCGTTCTTGTGGTCATCGGCCGCGATATGGAGCGCATTGTCCGGCAAAAGATTCCGCCCTACCTGCACCACCGCATCACCCGCATCCCCAACTGGTCCGACGAAAAACGGGTCAGGCCAATACCAAAACACCAAAACGGTTTTCGCCACCAGCAAGGCATCAACAATGTTTTTGTGGTGCAGTACGCCGGGCGCATGGGGCGCACCCACAACCTGGAACCCATCATCGAAGCCGCCCGCGATCTCTGCACCGAGAAAATTCTTTTCCAGTTTGTCGGCGATGGCGCCAAAAAGCAGACGCTGCAGCAGCTAGTCGCTCAACACAACTTGACCAATGTTCAATTCCTGGCTTACCAGCCGATGGAATGTCTATCCGAAATGCTCTCGGCCGCTGACCTGGCCCTGGTATGTCTGGATGAAGCGTTCACCGGCCTGAGCGTGCCCAGCAAATCGTACGGTATTATGGCCAGCGGCACGCCCATTTTGGGCTTTGTGCAGCCAGACAGTGAAATTGGGCAAATGATTACCGAAGAGGCCTGCGGCCTGGTGCTGCCCAATCCCACGGCCGAACAAATTTCACAAACCCTGCGCAGCCTGATTCACAACACCACTACCCTGGAGGCCATGAGCGCCGCCGGGCATCAGGCTTTTCTCAACAAATACACCCTCACCCACGCTGCTGCGGCCTACGACACCGCTCTCACACGGATGGTTGCTGGCCTGAGCCCCACTTTTGAAGTCGAAGCGTTATCCTGATGTTTGCCACATTGTCGCTGTACCGCCAATCTTTCAGGGAGGAACTTGACGATGAAGTTATATCCTAACGATCCTACTCCCCCAACGCTAGCCAACCCCATGCACCCAATTCGTAGAATCAACACATTTAAGCTGCCATTTTCCGAGCGCAGGCTGCTGCTGCTTGTCGTCGACGCCTGCCTGGTTTTGCTGGCCGTGGCGGGCGCCTTTTTATGGTGGCAGAACTCAGCCAACCAGCCCATCAACACAACGCTCATGAGGGATCGCTGGTACTGGTTCCCCATCATGCTGGTGAGCTGGTGCATTCTTGCGGGGCTGAATGAC
Organism: Candidatus Leptofilum proximum; assembly: GCA_016710325.1. Lineage (GTDB taxonomy): Bacteria > Chloroflexota > Anaerolineae > Promineifilales > Promineifilaceae > Leptofilum > Leptofilum proximum. Next base: position 361,394 of record JADJXK010000001.1, read on the forward strand.
TTGTATGACATCCCCACCTCGTGCCGCCGCACGTTAACGGCCGTTCGCGTCACTGTCACCGGCGGGCTCGGTTTCATCATCTACTGGGGAGTCTACTTTGTCAGTTCGCAGTCACTGCCGCGCCTGTTTGTCATTTTTTTCCTCGTTCTGGTGATGCCCGCCATTATCCTGTGGCGCTGGATCTACTCCTATGTCTTTTTTGCCCCACCCTTCCGTCACCGGGTGCTGATCATCGGTGCCAACGATCGGGGAACCACCATCGCCCAGGCATTAAAGCGCGAACCACTCACCAACTACCAGGTCGTTGGCTTTTTAGACAACACCCCGCAAGCGATCGATGAATCGCTGGGTCACACGCCTATTCTGGGTACCGAGAAGGACGTGCTACACGTGGCCAAACAGATGGAAGTGCAGGAGGCAGTAATTGCCCTGGAGAAAAATTTGGAACGGCCGTTGTTCAGCCAGCTGGTAGAGTGCCAGGCACAGGGCATCGAGGTCTCCTGGATGCCCGATCTGTACGAAAGAGTGTGCCGCAGCGTGCCCATCCAACATGTGGACCCCGCCTGGGCTCTAAGTGCCATGCAGGGCGCCCCACTCATCGGCCGTTTCCAGCTTGCCGCCAAGCGCCTGCTGGACCTCGCCGTCGTGATCCTGGCTGCACCTATCTTCCTGCTCCTCATTCCAGCCATCGCCCTAGCCATCGTGCTGGATTCGCCCGGTCCTGTGTTTTACACCCAGATACGCTGCGGCCGGGCTGGCAAAAAGTTCAAAATTATCAAGTTCAGAACCATGGTAGACAATGCCGAAAAAGACGGCAAACCACAGTGGGCCAGGAAAAGAGACCCACGCATCACCCGCGTGGGAAGATTCTTGCGCAAATCGCGGCTGGATGAACTGCCGCAAATCATTAACGTGCTCCTAAATGAGATGAGCCTGGTTGGCCCTCGCCCAGAACGCCCTGAATTTGTCGAGACCCTGGAAAAAGAAGTTCGCTTTTACCGCACTCGTCTCACCGTTAAGCCAGGCATCACCGGCTGGGCCCAGATTCATTATGACTATGGCAACAGCGTTGAGGATGCGCTGATAAAGCTTCAGTACGACTTTTACTACATCCGCTACCTCTCGGTCGTGCTAGACATCTACATCCTGTTCCGAACGATTGGTGTCCTCTTAAAACTGAAAGGCACCTGACAAAAGCATCACTATGGACCTTTTGGAATTACATCTAAAAGGTCCATCTTTTCTGAAAAAAGTATTCAAAAAAGCCTGTTACGTACCGGTATGAGGGAGGAGCCCTCTAAAGTTTTTGCATCGTTGCAGGCAAACGGAGGAAATCATGGCAGATTTTGTGGAATTGCGTCACTATGCAGCGATTGTTCTCAAGCGCTGGTGGGTCTTGTTTTTAGTGCTCGTCTTCACCCTGGCTGTTGGCTACGGCATCACCCGGCGGCAGGAGCCGGTTTACAAGGCAACCGCCAGCATCCTGGTGGGACAATCTTTGCAAACAACCAACATCAGCACGCAGGATTTTCGCACCAGCGAGGAACTGGCCCAGACATACGCAGCCCTGGCCCAGCGCCAGCCCGTCCTGCAAGGCACCGTGGAAGCTTTGGGGCTAGACATGCGCTGGCAGCGGCTCAGAGGGGCTGTCTCTGCCAAGCTGGTGCCTAACACCCAGCTGGTAGAAATTACCGTCGAAGCCGACTCGCCCGAAGAGGCCCAGGTCATTGCCGATGAAGTAGCCAATCAACTGATTCTGATGAGCCCCACGGCGCTGCAAAACCAGGAACTGGCCGAAACAATCACTTTTGTAGAGCAGCGTATGGCCAGTCTGCAAACAAAAATTGAAGAAGGCCAGGTGCGCCTGGAAGAACTGGAAGCCACCGACGTTTCTCAGCTTTCGGCTACCGAAACCGCCACCCTGCAGCAAGAAATCAATGCCTTAACCGGGCTGCTCACGGAATGGGAAAGAAACTTTACCCAGCTGCTGAACTTTCTGGATAGCAACCAGTCATCCAATTACCTGGCTATTGTGGAGTCGGCGCAGCCCAGCTTCACGCCGGTACGGCCGAATGTGCAGCTAAATATGACCGTGGCCGCAGCGATAGGTCTGGCCCTGGGGCTGGCCCTCATTTTTGTCCTGGAACACATGGATGACACCATTAAATCCAGCGACGATCTGGGCAAGTTGATTGGCCTGAACCCCCTGGGCGCCATTCGCGAGGTAAAAAGCGAGGGGTACGGAGATGCCCTGATCACTACCCGCGAAAGGTTCTCGCCCCAGTCGGAAGCGTACCGCATGATTCGCAGCAACATTCAGTTCATGTCGGTGGATGAACCCAGCAAATCGTACCTGGTCACCAGCGCCGTACGCGGCGAAGGCAAAAGCTTCTTCACCGCCAACCTGGGCGTGGTGATGGCTCAGGCCGGGCACAACACCATCATCGTCGATACCGACTTACGCAGTCCGGTGCAGCACGAAATCTTCCAGCTGCAAAATCCCAAGGGATTGACTGATTTGCTGCGTGAACCGGAGTTAACGGCCGTTAACTTCCTGGAAAGTACGCAGGTTCCTGGTTTGCGCGTGCTCACCAGCGGCGCGCTGCCGCCCAACCCGTCGGAGCTTATCGGTTCGCAGCGCATGAAGCAGGTGATGGCCGAACTGGCCGAAATCGCCGATGTGGTCATCTACGACAGCCCGCCAGCGGTGATCGTGGCCGATGCCGCAATTTTGTCCGAACGGGTAGACGGCGCAGTGTTTGTCATCCACGTGGGCAAAACCCGGCGCGAAGTCATTCAGCAAGCCATCTTCAACCTGCGCCAGGCCGAAGCCAACCTGTTTGGCGCCGTGCTGAACCGCGTCTCCAAGAAAACGCACAGCTACTACTACCACGGCTATTACTACAAACGAAACACCACCGAGGCCGAACAGGCAGACATGGGCTGGCTCCAGCGTTGGGCCAAACAGCTGCCGTTTGTGAAGTAGCTGCTCTGTCCTTCCCTGGATACCAACAATAAAATACGATCTCCCAAAAAAGAGTGGCTGGCCATTTCCTGGCTCAGCCACTCTTTTTTGTTGCCTGACCATGCTGACAAAAGCCACAGACTACCATTCTATCCCCCTGTCACCCCTTCACCCTCTCACCCTTTCACCCTTCCCCCCTGTCACCATGTCACCATGTCACCCTGTCACCCCTTCCCCTAATCCGTGCCACATCGCCAATCTTTGTTATAATCCCCCTGCCGGTAGCAGAAAAGGGCCCCACGCCCGTACCCGGCGGCGCTTTTTGCGCAACCAAAACTGCGGGAACCAAGCCCGCCAATAGTTAACGAACAGCATCATATTAAACCTGTCAGGTCTTTTCAGACCTGACAGGTTTTGCGTGTTGTCGGGAGATTTTTATGACTGTTTTAACACAAACAAATGGAAAATCAGAAGTGGTGCGAGCGGTGGCAACGGCCGTTCCTGCCGCTGCCGTCATCGTAGTAGCCTCATACATCGGGGCGCAAATGCTGGCCGACATCACCAGCCTGAAGATTGGCCTGGTGGCGGGCTACGCGGTAGATATGGGCACCTTCATCTACCCCATCACCTTCACCCTGCGCGACCTGGTTCACAAGCTGCTGGGCAAGCGCAATGCCCAGGCGCTTATCATTATGGCAGCAATCATCAACTTGTTCATGGCCGCTTACCTGGCCTGGGCCGCCAGCGTGCCCAGCGATCCCTCATGGGGCATGGGCGCCGAGTTCAGCGCCATTTTAGGCCCGCTGTGGCGTATCGTTATCGCCTCCATCCTGGCAGAAGTGGTCAGCGAACTGCTGGACACCGAAGTCTACCACTGGTTTGTCACCCGCATCACCGAAAATTACCAGTGGGCGCGGGTGCTGCTTTCCAACAGCATCAGTGTGCCGGTAGACAATCTCATCTTTGCCGTGGGCGCCTTTGGCGCGCTGCCCTTCCTGCAAGATCACTTTCTCACCCTGCCCTGGGCAGTGGTGTGGCAGATTTTTGTCTTCAACCTCGTCGTCAAATACGGCATGACGCTCATCAGCCTGCCGCTCATCTACCTCTCCCCCAAAAACGAGGCAGCCAAAAGCGCTTAAGGATTTATCACGACTAGACGAATGAGCAAATAACACGAATCAAATAACCATTCGTGCCATTCGTCTATTCGTTTTATTCGTCATTTATAATTTGCCAGATCCGCGCGGTTCGGGATAATTAGGCACATCTTCACCTGAGGTTGACCCATGACGGACTGAGTTCATCCCATTGTTTTTCTGATTTCTAATGCGACCCCCAGCGGGGCAATGCTGGCTGGCGCGCGGCGCCACCACAACGGGTGAACTCATGTTAACGGCACACAACCTTTCTAAAGCCTACGGGCTGACTCCGATTCTTGAAAACATCACATTTTCCATCAACGCGGGCGAGCGTGTGGGGCTGATTGGCCCCAACGGCAGCGGCAAAAGCACGCTCATGCGCCTGCTCACCGGCCAGGAACAGCCGGATCGCGGCAGCATCACGCTCAACCCGCCCAACCTGCGCATCGGCTACCTGGCCCAGGGCTTCTTGCCCGATGAAGACCAGACGCTGGGCGAACTGCTGCACCAGACTGTTGGCGATCCGGATGAGCTGGAGGCCGAACTGGGCCAACTGGCCCATTCTCTGGCGGAGCAGTCCCATCATGAAGAAATTCAGCTGGCGTATGATGCGGTGTTGGAGAAGTTGAGCCGGGCGGATTACAGCCGTATCCAACCCCTCCTCGCCACCTTCCAGCTAGACCACCTCGACCCTGGCCTACTGGTACGCAGCCTCAGCGGCGGCCAGAAAACGCGCCTGGCCCTCGTCCTCATCCTGCTGGATGAACCGCAGCTGCTCCTGCTGGACGAACCCACCAACCACCTGGACATCGGCATGTTGGAATGGCTGGAAGCGTGGCTGCGCGGCTTTAACGGCGGCGTCCTCATCGTCTCGCATGACCGCGCCTTCCTCGACCAGACCGCCAACCGCATCCTCGATCTCAATCCGCACACGCACACCATCCGCGACTACCCCGGCAACTACACCGACTACCTGCGCCAATACCTCACAGAGCAGGAAAAACACCTCTCAACCTGGAAAGACCAGCAGTACGAAATCCGCCGCATGAGGCAAGACATCCAGCGCACCTTTGAGCAGGCCCGTTCGGTCGAACGCAGCACCACGCCGCGCCAGCCCAACGTGCGCCGCCTGGCCAAAAAAGTGGCCAACAAAGCCAAATCCCGCGAGAAAAAGCTGGACCGCTTTCTGGAATCCGACGAGCGTGTGGAGAAACCGCTGCGCAACTGGCAAATGAAGCTGGATTTGGACGAAGCCCCCCACCTCGGTAAAGATGTGCTTTTTTTGGAAGAGTTGGCCGTCGGCTACCCTGGCCACGCGCCGCTGCTCACGCAAATTAACCTGCAAGCCCAGGCAGGCGAGCGCATCATCCTGACGGGGGAGAACGGCAGCGGCAAAACCACCCTGCTGCGCACCATCGCCGGGCAGCTAAAACCGATGGCCGGGCACGTGCGGCTGGGGCAGAGCGTCCAGCTCGGCTACATGTCCCAAGAACAGGAGCTGCTCGAACCAAACGACACGCCGCTGTCCACGATTCAGGCCGTCGCCCCGCTCAACGAGACGGATGCCCGCTCCTTTTTGCACTACTTCTTGTTCACGGGGGATGATTCACTGCGGTCTAACGGCCGTCTCAGCTACGGTGAACGGACGCGTCTAGAGCTGGCTCGATTGGTCGCCTCCGGCTGCAACTTCCTGCTGCTGGACGAGCCCACCAACCACCTGGACATCCCCTCCCGCACCATGTTCGAGGAAGCGCTCAGCCAGTTCGAAGGCACCATCCTCGCCGTCGTGCACGACCGCTACTTCATCGAGCAGTTCGCCACCAAACTCTGGCTGGTTGACGACCAGCAATTGGAATTGATTTACATGTAGAGACGTTGCAATGCAACGTCTCTACAAACCTACATAAACAAACCAGAATCATTCTCGCGATCTTTTTCCCAATTGGCCGGGTTCGCCAGAATGTAGGCCCGGATTGCCTCCAACTCACGATCATTGCGGATGACCCGATCGTGGAACCGGGTTTGCCAGCCAAAATCTGTGTGTCCATTTTGGCTGCACCAGTAAGAAACGGCCGATTTATACGACCGGACAATCGCTGATAAAGAGCCAGTTTTAGGTGAAATCGCCGACATTTGGGGATCAATGGTTGTAGAGACGTTGCAATGCAACGTCTCTACAGCGTGTTCAATTGCAATGATGCCATGCGCGTGGTTGGGCATGATTTGATGCGTGTCGATCGTGCAGATGGCTTTCGTGTGTTCAGGAATGGCTAAAAAGTATTCGTGCGCAATGAGGCCGACGGCCGTATGCACCATTTCCCCATTCACAATCTCCCCGAAAAAATGCTGGCGCTGGAAAGTGCAAATGGTGACGAAATAATAACCGACGTTTTGATAATCGAAATTCGGCCGTCTGGCCGATTCAATGCGGTATTTGTTTTTGAATTTGGACATATTCCCTCCTGAAATGTCGTTCGTTATGTAGAGACGTTGCAATGCAACGTCTCTACTGATAATTAAAGCTGATTTACGCCAAATTTGCAGGTAAAAAGCTGACGCATCTGTTCTCCGGCGTATAATAGGCAAACCCTATGGAAGGAGGACACATGACACAGCTAAACCCGATTCAAGCCCAGCAGGAGAAACGGCGGCAGGACGATCAAAAAATGGCCCTGGCAGCCAAAATTTTATGGCTGCCCACCTATCTCCTGTTCGTTCCCATGTTCTGGCTCATCGAAAAAGCTGGCCTGATGGTGCCTCTCTTCACCAAACTCAACATTCTGCTCAAAGAGAAGACCCAATGGGAAACCAGCTTTGCCGGTTACGAACCAACACCGCATGACGTAATTGTCAGCGCTTACTACAAGAGCGGCACAAACTGGACCATGCAGATGGCCCATCTCATCGCCAACCGCGGCCAGGCCGAATTTGAACACGTCCATGACGTCATCCCCTGGCCAGACGGCATGCCCGGCTACGCGCTGGACATTCAGCATGACATTGTCTGGCAAAACACGCCGACCGGCCTGCGCATCATCAAATCCCATTTGCCGCTGGACCTGATTCCATTTCGTGAAGAGGCGCGCTACATTTGTGTGGTCCGAGATCCCAAAGAAGTTGTGGTTTCTGGCTACCATTTTTCGCGAGACACCAGCTTTGGACCGCTGACCCCTTCTCTGGATGCTTTCATCGATGTGTTTTTATCGGATGAGTTTTTGTTTGGCTCCTGGGCGCGGCATGCCGCCACGTTTTGGGCAGTACGGCACAAACCCAATGTGCTGTTTTTGCTCTATCCCGAAATGAAACGATTGGGGGAGGCCGTGGTTCCGTGGATGGCCGAGTTTATGGGTGTCGCGCTGACGCCGGAAGAGGCAGCGTTGGTGGTTGAACAGAGCTCATTTGCCCACATGAAGACGATCAATCACAAGTTTTACCCGGGGCGGCTGACGCCATGGAGCAACCCAAATGGCCAAATGATGCGCCAGGGCAAGGTTGGCAATTCGGGCGAACTGCTCACCGCAGCCCAGCAGAAGCGCATTGACGCGCACTGCCGGGCAGAATTAACCAAACTCGGCAGCGACTTCCCTTACGATACGCTGTTTGCATCGCCCAGTGGACGGGAGATAGCAACTGAGGCAAACATGGCACGACCGCGCCTCTACCACGGTTTGCGCCACACGGCCGTTCCCACCAACACCAGCCCCAGCAGCGACAACAGCCCGCCAATGGCGTAGCTGCGCGGCTGGTAACGCCATTCGACGGTGTGTTCTCCGGCAGGGATGCAGGTGGCGCGTACGGCCGTATACGCCACATCCCACTCCTGCTCTACGCCATCTACAAACACCCGCCAGCCGGGATATGCCGTCTCGCTCAAGACCAGCAGCGCGGGCGTGGGGCTGCTCGTTTGAATTTGCCAGAAGCCGTTGGATTTTTCGGTGATGACGGCCGTACCTTCCACAACCCCGCCTGGCAAAGCACAATCCGGCTCCTGTTCCAAAATCGCCGTCGTCACGGGATCAAAATCGGGCTGGTGGACACGTGCGGTCGCCTGTGCCGCATCCGGGATGATTTCCGTCTGGGTCACCAGGCGCGCCAGCGGCAGCGTACGACCCCGCTGGTACACCCAGACGCGATCGGTATTGCCCAGCAAAGTTAACGGCCGTTCCCCCTCCTCCACTCCTTGCAGCGGCGTGGTAGACACGACGTAGCCCGCGCCCAAAATATCGTACGCCGTCGAGCGCGGGTCCGGCACCGAGGCGGCAAAGGCGATATTGGCCCCCACCTCCAGCGCGTTGTAGCCAAAGACGGACCCCAACCCCACCTGTGCCGCGCCGTTCTGCTCAAAAATGGAGATGCCCCAGGGCAGCACCCGCAGCTCCGCCTCGCCGATGATCTGCTTGGCGTCGGTCCACAGCGGATCAACGGCCGTTCCCCCCACCCCCACCAGCTTAAAGCCAAAAATCCACAAATCCGCCACCAGCAGCAGCGTCAATCCCCCCAACCACCACCGCTTTCTCGCTGCATCCACCTCCGCAAAGTATCTTACTAGCAACCAGCCACTAACCACTACAACTAAAAAAGCAATTCCCCACCCACCGAGCTGATGCCACAAACGGCCGCTCGTATCCGTGGGGTGTTGGGCGGCAAAAACGGCCCCGGTAGCGGCGAGTGAGGTAAGGATGGCAGCGGCCGTTCCCCCCACCAGCCAGCGCAGAAAACCAGCCTGCTTTTCTGCCCACTCGATTCGTTCCCACTGGGCTACCGCTTCGCCCAAAAGCGCGGGCAGGGCAAACACCAGCAAAAAGGCAGCGCGACCCGGTGCCCGGGCCAGGCGGAACGGCGGCAGCAAATCAAAAAAGATGCCGTAGAGGAAGCCGTAACTGCCCAGCGCCAGCAAAAAGCCCAGCACCAGCAGTACCAGGTAAAACCAGGTCAGGCGCGACGGCTGGCGCAGCGCCAATGCCAATCCCAACAGCGGCAGCAACCCGACGTAGTAAGTCAGCTCGTCGAAGGCAGGCACGCTCCAGTAACCCGCCCGCGTTGGCTCGCCAAAAAACTCCGGCAGCAGCCAGGTGATGATGTGCGAGGGCGGCAGCGAGTACGCTGTGGCAAAATCAAACGTTGGCTCGGCGGCGCGGGAGGAGACGGTGGAAAATTCGGCCAACGGCACCAGCTGCACCCCGGCCAGCAAAAAGCCTGCTCCCGTCATGATTGCCATCTGGCGGACGACAAGCCAGCGGTTGGGCGAACTCCACAGTAGGTAAACAGCAAACAGCCCCCAGGCCAGCCCGATGTACAGCAGTGAGGTGGTGTGCCCGGCCAAAATCGCCAGGCCCAACGGCACGCCGCCAATCACTGCCGCCCAAACGCTCTTGCGCTGCACGCTCCAGGCCGTACCCAACAGCAGCCAGGGCAGCCACACGTCCGTGGCGATGAGGCCGATGTGCCCCGCCCAAATCCGCGCCGCGATGAAGCCGCTGAAGGCGAAGGCCAGCGCCGCCAGCCATGCCCCGGCCTGGCTGCCGCTGAGGTGCCGCACCAGGTAAAACATGCCCAACCCGGCCACGACCAGATGGATCAGCACGTGCCAGCTGAGGGCAAAACGCACCGGCAGCAACAGCAGCGGCCAGTTTAGCGGGTAAAACAGCGCCACCTGCGGGTTGCTTAAAAAGGGATAACCGCTAAAGCTGTAGGCGTCCCACAGGGGAAGATGGCCGGAGAGAACGGCCGTTCGCGCAAATTCCCACCACGGCATAAACAAACTACGCGCATCCAGCCCCGCCAGGGCCATGCCCGCCGCCGGGAACAAAACCCGGTGCAAAAACAGCGCAGCCAGCAGGGTGAAAACGAGGGTGAGGGAGAGCGTTGGTTTGTTGCGGAAGAAGTTTGTCATAGGTTGCAAGTTGCAGGTGGCAGGTGGCAAGTAATTGCTAAATTACCAATTGCCAGATTAACAATTCCCCAATTACTCCTCAACCACCATCAGCGTAAACAAAGTCGCTTTATCATCCACCTGACTGCCGCTGGCGTCCAGCAGCGGCAGCCGCCAGCCTTCGGCCTGTACCCAGAGGCCAGCGTTTATGGTGTACTCGCCGGGGGGCAAATCGGGCGGCAGCTGGAGTACGTGCACATCGCGCACGTATTTGTCCAGCGGCCAGCGGCGGGTGGGGAATTCGCCCGGATTCAGGTGGTCCGACTGCGCCGCCAGTGAGCCATCGGGCCGCAGCAGATGCACAAAACTCTGGAAGTTGATGGCCATCGTCGTTTGCCCCTGCCAGTAAAGCGTGACCGTTACCTGCTCACCCGGCACGGCCGTTTCCGCCGACAAATCAGCGCCAATCAAGGCAATCTGGCCACCAAAGTCATCAAAGCGCTGGGTGTGGGCTGGTTCGGCCACGTAACCGGCTGAGCTCAGGTGCAAAACACCCAGGGGCGCCAGGATGAGAAGGGTAACGGCCGTCACCACCCCCACCGCACCCAACACGACCCAATCGGGCTGGGTCAACCGGCTCACTTCTTCTGACGGCACGGCACGGCGGCCAAAGCGCCAGGCCACCATCCCCGCCAGCAGCAGGGACAGCGCCGACACACTCCACGCCAGCTGCCGCGCCGGGGTCGCACCAAAACGCACCTCCACCACGTGCGCCCCGGCCGGTACCGGCACCACGATAAATCCTTCCGGGCGGCCAAGCTCCGGCTCGACCAGCTCGCCATCGACCCTCACCTGCCAGCCGGGAAACTGAAAGAGGAACAGGCGCAGCAGAAATTTCTCTGGGGCCTGAACGGTGTAGCGAAAATGAAGCGGCTGGAGTTCTTCACTGATCACTTCGGTATTGGCCGGAAGGCTGGCCCGGTTTACCCGGTCCAACGGCTGGTCTACCAGAAAACCATAAACCAGGCTGCCCTCCCGCGTGGGCACCGTATCGACCGTAGCGGGCACATAATCGGCGGTGGAGGTAGTGCCCAGCCAGCGCCCCGAATGCTCGATGAGCGACATGCGAAAGGTGAAGACGTCGCCAAAATCCGGCCAGGGGGCAGGCTGAGTGAGCGGCAATGCCGTGACCAGGCAAAAGATGATGGCTACGGCCGTTCCCCACCCCCGCAACCTTGGCCACATCCTCAACACAGACTCCAATCCCGCACCCGCCAAAACGGCCAGCATGGCCACCGCGCCACCCAGCAGCCGCCAGGGAAACTGGAAAAAGGGCAAAATGGGGGTCGCCTCCCACAAAAAGGTGGCGGCTGGCAGCAGCATAAACAACAAAACGGCCGCTCCCAGGGCAAAAAAGAGCGCCTGCCTGCCCTGCTTCACCCGCCGCAGCAGCAGCAAAATCAGCCCCGCCCCACCCAAAATCCACTGCGCCAGGCCAAGGTTAAAGCGAAACACCGGTTCCGAAGCGCCCCAATCGAGCCGCAGCGTGGGCGCCAGCAGCTCGCCCCAGCTGAGGAAGTGGGTGCGAAAATCGTAATTATTGCCCGTGCCAATGAGGGTGTTCAGGTTAACGGCATTACGCTCCAGCAGCACGGGCAGCCAAAAGAAAGCGGCCGTTCCCAGCCCTAGCCCCAGCGCGCCCCACAACCAGCGCCAGCTGCTGCTGCCATCGCGCCGGGTGAGGGTTTGCCACAGCACCCAGGCGGCGAGCAGGCCAAAAAAGAGCAGGGCCATCAGGTTGTGGCTTAAAATCACGGCAGCGGTGAGGAGAACGGCCGTCAGCCAACGCCCCCAGGTTTGTTGACGCCGCAGCCGGTCCAACGCCCACAGCGCCAGCGGGAATATGCCCAGGCTAAACGCTTCGGCCAGCGCACCACGAGCGATTGGGTCCACATACTGCACATACGGCGCGTACACATAGACCGCCGCGGCCAGGTAGCCAGACGGCCGTCCCCAGTTATCGCGCACAAAGCCATACATGCCGAATCCTGCACCGAGCAGCCCCAGCACAAACACCGCCTTCACTCCGTCAACGGCGTCCAGGCGGGGCATCAGCTCAAAAATCAGGCCGACGTAGTAGCTCAACGGCGCATAGTAGTTGAAGATGGGGTAACCATAACCGTGGTAAAAGTTGGGCGCCCAGCGCGGATAAAACTCGCCGCCGCGCACCAGGAAGCTGAGCTCCGCCAGGCGAAAGATGTGCAGCTCGGCATCGGTTTCTTGCGGCAGGCTGGCGCGGCCAATAAAGGGCCAGAGCGCCAGCAGGCAAATAGCCAGCACAACCAAAAAGCCGGGATCAAATTTGAACCGCAAAGACGCAAAGAGCGCAGAGATTTTCTGGTTTTTCTCCGCGTTCTCTGCGCCCTTTGCGGTTTGTTTCTTCAGTAACATCATCACTGTCAAAATACTAGCCCCAATAAAATTTAGGAAGAAATGGGACACAGATAAACACAGATTTTCACAGATAAGAACAAAAATCTGTGTTTATCTGCGTGAATCTGTGTCCTAAATTCTTCATCTCTTTAATCAGGAACAACTCTACTAATCAAATAGAGCATAAACGATGTGGGATTGGCGGCGGCGAACGGCCGTTGGCAAAACATGCTCCAACCGGGCGTAATACCCCAGTCCCCACATGGCGATTGCTTCCAAACGGCCGCTGGTGGCCTGTTCACGCTGGTCTTCCGTGCGCGTGATGCCCGGCGGGAATGGTGGCATATCAATGTAGCCGGTTTTTGCCTCCGGGCCAACCAGCTGCTGCATTTCAGAAAGCGTCACACCCGCCAGCCCGCTGATGTTGGTGTGGGCCATGTTGTCGCCGTTGGGGGCAAATAGGGCCGCCCGGCTGGCCAGTCGGCGCACGTGCCGCACGTAATCAGGCCGCTCACCGGCGTCCAACCGCTGCAAGCCCTCCGAGCCCAGGCATAAATCAAAGCCCGGTTTGATTTCCTGCAAATCGGCCAGACGGGGCACGGGGATGAGTTGGGGAGATACGGCCGTTAACCATCCCTCCTTCTGCGCCGCCGCCAGGGAATGCCGCAACTTTGCGAGGGCAGACGGCCGTTCATCCACCACGGAAACGGCCGCACCGAGTTCCTGAGCCAGCTGCAAAAAGTCCAGGCTGCTGCCGTATTTCTCCGGCAGCCCGGCAATTAAAATATGAGCAGGTTTAGGCAGATTTTTCAGCCAGCGGGCCAACACCAGACGCTTGGCAAAATATTCATACGCCGTGCCCACGCCCTCGCCTTCCGCCAGGGCGGGCACGTAAAGTTCTTTGATCGAAAGTGATTTCAGCATAATATTTGTGGCAAGTAGCAGGTTGCAAAGCAAGTAGCCTTTGGCGTGGTTTACTTGCTACCTGCAACGTGCCACTTGCAACCGTTGTCAACAATTCAGGTCAACTCTAACAGCCCACACCCCTCACACCAATCCCTTTTCCCGATACCAGGCCACCGTTTCGGCTACGCCCCGTTCGAGATCAAATTGAGGCGTGTAGCCCAGATCGGCGTGGGCTTTTTGCCATGAAAAACAGCGATCTTCGCTGAAAAAGGCCACACCGGTGCGGCTGAGCGGCGGCGGCTTGTTGATCAGCCCCATGCCAATTTCCAACCCGGCGGCACCCAGCCAGGCCAGCCAACGCGGCAGATTGAGCCTGGGCGGCGGCACGTCCAGTGCGGCGGCAATCGTCTGCCCCAGCTCACGAAAGGTGACCGGTTGGGGGCCAGTGATGTGGTAAATGTGGCCGGGACGGCCGTTCCGCATCGCCAATAACATCCCCGCTACCGCATCATCAATGTACGTTGGGTGGCAGGTGTTGTGCCCGCCGTCGATGGTGAAGAAACGGCCGTCGCGCACCGCCTTAAACAGACCCAACACGTGTAAATCCGTCGGCCCATAAATAAATTCCGGCCGGGCAATCATGACCGGCAGCCCGGCGCTGGCGTATACCTGAGCCACCTGCTCTGCCGCCGCCTTGCTGCGCTCGTACGGATTGCTCGGCGCGAGTGGTGCGGTTTCGTCGGCGGGCGGACCGCTGATTGGCCCCAGCACACCAGGGCTGCTGACGTACAAAATGCGCCGCACGCCTGCTTTCTCCGCCTCAGCCAGGACGTTGTTGGTGCCCTGTTCGTGCAGGGCAAAGTAGGCACGCTCTGGTACCCCCGCCTGTCCCAGCATCCCGGCGGCGTGGATGAGCCAGTCGGTCCCGTCAAACAGGCCGCGCAGGCTGGCCGGGTGGGTGACGTCGGCGGTGGCCCAGGTGAGAGTGGGGGGTTGCGAGGTGCGTGGGGTGGAGGACGGCCGTTTCACCCCCAGCACGTCATACCCCTCAGCCAGCAAAGCCCGCACCAGCGCCCCGCCCACAAATCCCGTCGCCCCTGTAACAACTACTTTCATAAGACTTTTTCACCGCAAAGGACGCGGAGAGCGCAAAGGTTTATTCTTGTATTTCTTCGCGTTCTTTGCGATCTTTGCGGTTAAAATCCTTTCACTCATTGGGTTCGCCACCTTGCTGGTAAGTCATGACAGGACGGTAAACGCATCGGCAGCGGCGGCCTTTGCTGCATTCCGGCAGGGGTAAATGCGGCGCCTCGTCTGGGTGGTAGACGGCATTGGCAGGCAAGGCATGGGACGCTTCGCAGCCATCTTCATCCGTCAGAATAGCGACACCGGCGATCGAGCCTTTGGCCTTCATGCCCAACCGGTACTGCGCTAACGTCTTTTCGGCGTAGTCGGCCGGTTTTTCCATATCCTTGTGAAATTTGTTCAGCCAGTCAAATGACATCTTGAACCTTCGTTGAGGGAGATTGGAGATTAGAGACTGGAGATTAAATCAATCTCTAATCTCCAGTCTCCAATCTCCCGCTAATTCCTTACCTGAATCGAATCCGGCGTGATCACTTTGGCCGCTACCCGGCTGGCCGTCGGTACGTCCATGAGCATGTTGGTGTAGCTGGCGTTGGCCAGGGGACAGTGGCACTCCTTCTCATAGATGGAGCGGCGCACCTCTTTGATCTTCTCGCCGAACCAGATTTCCTTGAAATCGTAGTTGTGCTCGCGCAGGTTGCCCAGGTCGTCGGCGCGCACGCAGCAGGGCCAGACGGTGCCATCGGCGTAAATCTGGGCGCTGGCCCAGCCCGCGTAGCAGCCAATCACCTGGTCTTGCTCGTCCAAAATGCGCTTCACCAGCTTGTAATACTCCACTCGGAACGCCTCGGTAATCTTAGACACGCCTTTGTACTGCTTGCTGTTCACGTAGGCGATGAGCTTGTCAATCGCCTCGGCATACTGCTCCGGGCTGGGGGTGATAGGCAGACCCACCGTGTCCAGCTCCACGCGCGGCTCGGCAATCTCGGTGATGAACTGGTCGGCGCGGGAATTTTCGGCGTAGCTGATCAGTTCGTCCAGGTGCCCCACGCTGAACACGGAAACTACGGAGTGGATGCCGACGGCCAGGTTGGGGAACTCTTCTCGCAGCGCCAGGTACTGCTCCAGCCGCTCCTCAAACTTCTCAAAGTTGCCCGCCACGCCGCGAATGAAGTCGTGTTTTTCACCCACACCATCCAGAGACAGGTTGATAATGAGCTGCGAATCGGTGCAATATTCCAGAATCTGGCGCACCCGCTCCGGGCCGCTTTTGAGGATGCCGTTGGTGGGGATGTTGATGATGCCCGGCTGGCAATGTTTGTAGGCCAGCTTGGCCAGCTCAACGATGTGAGGAAACATGAGCGGTTCGCCGCCGCTGATGGTGAACCAGTACGGCGCTTTGCCCAGGGAAGCCAGCACCTTGTCCCACTCGTCCAGGTTGAGCTCGTTCTCTCGCTTCATCCAGATGTTGCAGGTGAGGCAGCGGGAGTTGCACTTGGGCGACGGCGAGAGGGTGATGTTGAGCGGCAGCATCCTGGGCCAGCCAGTGCGCCGGTACAGCTTGAATAAAGGAATGCGTGTGAGCACGCCGAGCATTGATTTCATAAAATGACAGGGTGACAGGGTGATAGGGTGACAAGGTGAAAAATTGTCACCTTGTCACCCTGTCACCTTGTCACCACTTACTCCTTCTGACTCGACAGCGTCTTGGTGGTGGTGGCAATCTCCCAGACGGTATGGTTTTTGCGGTTTTTGAAGTCGCGTTTGCCCAGGAAACGGCCGTATACCTCCAACCCAATCACCGCCGCCGTCCACATCAACTGCCTGGGCCGCCAATCCAGGCTCTTGAGCAGCAGAGCCACAATATTGCCACCCGACATGGTACTGACTTTGTAGCCCAGCGCGCTGGCCAGCTCCAGGTGCCCGGCATAAATGCGCCGCCGCTGGCGTAAAAAATCGGCCACGTTTTCCGGGCCTTTGTTATAAACGATGGCCTCGGGGCAGTACTGCACTTTGTAGCCCTGGCCGCGCACAATGGGTTCCACGCTGGCTTCGTCCACGGCCGTATGGTACGGGATGCGCGCAAACAAACGACGAAAACCCACCATCTCACCGCCCTTGAAGCCGCCAGACATGTTCAGGGCGTGGTGCAACTTCCACTGTAAATGCACGGCAAACCCCATGAATGTTTCCGGGTTGTTCACCGGTACGGGATGGCAGCCGGTCATGCCTACTTCGGGATCGGCAAAGGGAGCCACCAGGCTTTCAACGGCCGTAACATCCGGCTGCAAATCGGCGCTGCACAAAATCATCACGTCGCAGGCAGCCTCGCGGATAAACAGGTTCATCGCCGAGGCTTTGCCTTCACGCCGGGGTTGGCTCAGGAGTTGAATACGGCCGTCTTGCGCCACAAACTCCTGCACGATGGCTTCTGTCTGATCCGTACAGCCGCTGGCCACCACAATGATTTCTCGAATGGCGACTGTTGTCAGGCGCTGTTCGAGGATGCGCTGCAGCAGGTTGCCAATATTGGCCGCTTCATTGTAAGCGGTAATGCCGATTGAACAGTCGATCACAAGGTTCATTCCTGAATAAGGCTACAAACAAGAGACCAAGTATACCGGTTGTCCAGCGACGTAACCAACATCCAGGCGCCGGGTCAGCCACGGTTGGCCTGCGCCGGACGCAGCAAAAACAGCGCACCGGCCAGGTTCGCCGCCAGGCCAGAGACCAGCAGCACCCAGGCGATGGTCATCAGCGTGTGGTGGAGCAGCAGCACGGCCGTTATCTGCGCCAGGGCAATACCCGCCAGCAGGAAGATAAACGGCCGTCGCCCCAACGACAGCGCATAGTTCAGCCAGATGTTTACCCCGGCAAACAGCGTCGTAGCCAGACCCACCCAGCCCAACAGCAGGCCAGGGTTGGCATACTGCCCCCGGAAAACCAGGTCTACAATCCAGCCGGGGATCAAGAAAAAGACGGCCGTCAGCATCAATCCCGGCAAAAACGTCGCCGCCAGGGCCAGCAGCAGCATGGGCCGGGCATCCTGGCCCAACGCCTGGCGCTGGGTTGCCTTGGGAAACAGCACCATGCCCAAAGCCACCGGCACAAACAGGTTGATCCGGCCCAAAACATTCACCGGCGTGTACTGGGCTGCGGCCGTTTCGGCAAACAACCGGTTCACCAGGATGGCATCGCTGTAAACCAGCACGGCAAAGGCCAACAAACCAACCAGCGTCAGGGCCGAATAGCTAAAGCTAATTTTGGGGGATCCTGGCGCAGCCGGTTCACGGAAGTAGTGACGCAGCAGCCACAGCGCCAGCAGCAGCGCCAGGCCGCTGGCCAGAGGTAGGGCCAGCACCGCGCCAACCAGCTCCAGACCGGACCAGATGAGAACGGCCGTCAGCGCAAAACGCAGCACTGCTTGCAGCACCACCACGCTGCCCAGGCCCAAAAAGTTCTGCACGCCTTGCAGCGCGCCATCGGTCACCGGGCGCACAAAAAAGAAGAGAAGGGCCAGCCCGGCGGCCACCACTGCCGCGGTTGAATTGGCGTTGATGAGGCGGTTGGTCAGTGGGGCCGCCAGCCCAAACAGCAGCGCCACCAGCAGCCCCCAGCGCCAGGCCCAGCGCCAGCGGCCGCGCACAAACTGGCCAATCCGCGTTTGGGCCATCGACTGCACGGCCAGCTCCGCGGTGTAATAGGCCACCACGTTGCGAATGACCCAGGTAACCTGCTCGGCAATCTTCAGCAGGTTCATCACGGCCAAAAAAGCAATGGCTGCCGGGTCAGACAGGAGCACGCCGGCCACCACCAGCACCAGGTAATCAAATCCACCGGCCAAAACGGTCGCGGCCGTCATAACGACGCCGTCACGGGTGTCTGCGGAGCGCAGCAAAGAGCGGAGCCGCAAGATCATGGCGTCTCCACGACCGGCAGCAGCGCCTGGCCATGGGCATCGGCCGTGCCATCGGGGTTCTGCACCGGCAAACGAAGCAGCGTCACCGGATCATACAATCCCACGGCAATCTGGCTGAGTGCCTCTGCCGACGGCCAGATGAGCTGGTGCCGATCGGCAATGATGACCCCGGCGGGCCAGGTGTCCAGTGGGTAGCTGTTTTGCACCGGCTGGCTGTCGCTTTGAGCCAGCATTTCACCCGCCGCATTGCGGGTGTGCACAAAAACGGTGGCATTCGCCGACAACGGCCGTTCCGCCCGCCAGTACAACGTCACCGTCACCACATCTTGCGGCTGGGGCGTGGCCGGTTCAACCGCATAACCCTCCAAAATGATGTCAGTTCCCAGGCGATGGCCCGCGGGAACGGCCGTTTCCGGCAATTTGTCCAACAACCAATCGCGCCGGGCCAGGAGCTGCGGCATTAGCCACAACCCGTCGGGTGTCCCCTCAACTGGCTCTGTTACCAGGCGTAAAATGCCGCCCCGACCCTGCCAAACAGTCAAATCCAGGTCCAGCCACTGTGGTGAATCACCCGCGGTAACGGCCGTTTGGCTCACCCGCTCACCATTAAATTCCACGGCCATCAAGAGTGTGCCCTCGCCCACTGCTTGCAAACCGGTTTGCAAACGGCCGTTCAGCGGCAAATCCAGTGCGTATTCCAAAGCAGAATCTGCGGGCACGTGGATAGCTGGATAGTCGCCCAGTTCGGTGGTTACCAAGCGTTTTTCCGGCAGCCGCTCGGCGGTCCATAAAGCGGCGCTCAGGTCGTTGACGACGCGCAAACCGTGATCGTTGGTTGGTTGGGCAACGGCCGTTACCGCCGCCAGCGGTTCAGGCGATTGCACAATGGGCAGGTAGACCCGGCCCGCGCCAAGCTGCCACGCCAGCCCGCCCAGCAGCAGGGCAGCCAACAGCCAACCGCCAACCTGTTTAAGCCGCCCCGCCAGGAGCCAGACAAAGAGAGCCGCGGTTAACAGCCCCGTTAGCCACAACAACCCGGCAAACACCTGGCCCTTGAACAGGGGCGGTTTGTACTGCCGCAGACGTTCGCGGAAGAGGTCCGGCAGCAGTTGTTCGCCGAGGGCATCAGCGACGGCCGTTCCCGTCACGTAGGTGCGCAGGTCCAGGTTGCCGGGGCGCGGATATTCGTTTAGACGCAGCCGCCCGCCCAACCGGTCACCACCCACCACGCGGGTGACGGCCGGACTGCTCTGCGTGGCCTCCGGCGCGGCCAGGGTCACCTGAAAAGTGTGCCCCTCCGCCTCTTGAATGGTGGGGAAGGTAAAACACACGTAATCGCCCGCCTGCCCGGAAACATCAAGCTGGCCTTCGTAAAGCGGGCCAGCCACATCAGACAGGGCAACCATCACGCGACCTGAAGGAGGTGCTTGCAGCCAGAGTTCAACGGCCGTTAAATGATTGGCCCCGCTCACAAACGATTGGCTAACAGTGTTGGGCCCGTAAAACGCCACGGGAAACGGTTCCGGCACACCCGGCACTTCCTGCACCTGGGTCCAGGGCCGCGGAAAGAGGTAATGGGCATCGTAAAACATCGGCACTTGTACCTGAGCGCCCGTGGCGGTGCTGCGCCAGTTGCCAAACGCCAGCAGGAACAACAGAATGATCGCCAGGGCAAGACAAATTGTGAATTGTGAATTGTGAATTGTGAATTGTGAAGAGCGTTTCACCTTGTCACCTTGTCACCCTGTCATCCCATCACAGATAATACCGGGGCAAAATATACCCCAGCAGCGCTACAAAGTTGAACAGGACCATGCCCAGGCGCAAAAGCCAGTGAGCGGCGGGATGCCATCGTTGGGGCAGCCAGAAGAGCAGTCCCAGGGTAAAAAAGGTGAGCATGGGCACCACCGTGCCCAGCCAGTAACGCCCTTGCAGGCCACGGCCGTTGCCATATTCCCACCAAAACGTGAGGTCGTACACTTGCAGCAGCAGCACCGGCACCAGAATCGTCAGCGCCAGGAAGAGCCAGACAACCAGCGGCGCCATGCGCTGCCCATTTTGCCACTGGGGGAAGGACGGCCGTTTCGCCCACCCACGCCCCAACTTCCACGCCAAACCAGCGATGGCCAGAACGGTTAAAACACGGAGCAAATGATACACCCACGGCGGCAGCGGCGTATCCACCCAGCCAAAATGGGCCCACCAGGTCACAAACAGGCCGCCCCAAACAGACTGGTAATAATCGAGCATGTGGGGCAAAAACTGGTACTCATAAAATGGATTTTGGATGATGCGGTGACCTTCCACCACCGGATTGAAGTAAAACAGATCGTGGTTGAGCCGCCAGCTCCGCGCCATCCACCAGGCCGCGGGCGGCAAAATGATGACGTTCATCACCACAGCGGCCCAAACGACCGGCCAGCGCGCGCCCTTGCGCCGCCACCAGTCGTACACCACCACCAGGGCCACCAGGGGCACAAAGCCGTTAATGGTAGGTTTGATGAGAAAGGCAGCGGCGAACGTGAGACCAATGAAGACGGCCGTTGTCACACCCAGCCCATCACGCAGCACCCGCAGGCACAAATAGATCAGCAGCGCATACAGCACAAAAAAGAAGCCATCAACGGAAATTACGGCCGTCATCTGCGTCAGCTGCGGGTGAAAGGTGACCAGGATAGGAACGGTCAGCTGCATGGCCTGGTTGTTGGGGAACAACAGCCGGGCCGTGAGATAAGCTACCAGCACGATGGGACTGCTCAGCAGCACGGCAAAAAGACGCTGCACCTGCATCCGCACCAGCAAATTCTCCTCATAGCCAACCAGCCGGTAGGGAATGGCCGCCAGCAGGTAATACAGCGGCGTAGCGTGCATCAGCTTGGCCGTGATTTGGGTCTGGGTGCTGGTGCGGCTGGCCAGCGGCAAACTGTCAAACTCCGCCTCGCGCAGCCCCACGGGTTGATCGCTCCAGCCCTGGCGCTGCTCCGGGTTGTAGTCCAGCCGTCCCACGTCGGCCAGTTCGCGGGAGAGCGCCACTTCATCCGGCAGCCAGACATCGGCCTCGTCGGGCAGACGGCCGTTTTCGCCAATAAACTGAATCACCGCGTAATGATCATCTTCATCCGGCCCCTGCCACAGCGGGAAGGCCAGGCTCCACAGCGCCCCTTTTACCAGCATGATGACCAGCAGCAGGCCAATAAGCCAGCGTTCCTGCCGGGGCGTAAGCAACTCAGCCATCTTTCACCGCCACGTAAAAACAGTGCGCCGACTGCTTCCGAAACGCCCTCACCACAAGCTGTTCAATGGCCACAAACAGCGGCGTGATTTTTTCCATCAGCGCAAAATGATCCGGCAAAATTTCCCACAGCCAGAACAGCACGCTGTACTGGTCGGCCGTTTCTACCCGCAAGCCGTGACGCGCCAGCCGCTCTTTCAGCTCCGCAAAATAAAACGGAGCATTGATCTCATCGCCCATCCATTTGGGGTACAGCCGCCGCCCCCAGCGAATGATGGGGTTGTCTTCGGCCGTTTCCACCAGGAAGAGCACGCCGCCGGGCTTCAGACAGCGGTGCACTTCATCCAGCGCCTGGGTCACGTCGCCAATGTGGTGCAGCACGTGCTGAATGTAGATAATGTCGAAGGTTTCACGGGCAAAGGGCAGCTGCAAGCCAGAGGCGATAGCCACCGGTCCGTGATGGGCGGCCAGCTGCACCCGCTTCGGCACCACGTCGATGCCGTAGGGGGAACGGCCGTACTGCCGAAAGCGGCTCATGTTCCACCCGGCGGCACAGCCCAGGTCCAAAATTACCGGGGCGGGCACAGATAAAAATATCTTTTTCTCTACAGCAAAATAGGGCAAAACTTTGTAGCGGCTCGCCGACCAATTTTCCCCAAACGTAACGGGTTTGCGGTAATCCATGGGAATCAATGAGGGATCGTGAAACGTGATGCGTGAAACGTGATTCTCTCACGCATCACGTTTCACGCATCATTCTTAAAGTTAACCGACAACGGCTTGTTCAGCTCTGCCCTGCCGCGGTGGGTGGGTTTAAACAGGTCAAACTGCCAGATTTTGAGCCGGTGCAGCAAATAGCGCCAGGCCACCCACAGCGTTTTTAGTCCGTAAACCGTGCTGGCCGTAAAGCTGATGGAGGACGCTTCATTAAAATATTTGGTGCTGACCGGCACTTCAGCAAAACGAAAACCAAAATGTTTCGCCTGGAAGATCATCTCCGTATCAAAGGCAAAGTCATTGGAGTTGCGCAAAAAGGGCACCGTTTCCAGCAGGTTGCGGCTGTATGCCCGGTAACCGGTATGGCACTCTGAAAGATTTGTTCCCATAACCAGGTTCTCGGCCCCCGTTAAGAAACGATTGGCCAGGTATTTGTAACGCGGCATGCCGCCCGCCAGCGCACCACGCGGCGGTAAAAAGCGTGATCCTAACACAAACTCCCCTTTGCCTTCACGAATGGCGGCAATCATGTCGGGGATAATTTTTGGATCGTACTGGCCGTCGGGGTGCAGCATGATGACGATATCAGCGTTGAGGCGCAGGGCTTCCATGTAGCATGTTTTTTGGTTGGCGCCATAACCAGCGTTGTGCGGGTGAATAATCAGGTCGAGATCGAGTTCCTGGGCGATGACGGCCGTATTATCAATGCTGCCATCATCCACCAAAATGACCTGGTCCACATAATGCGCCGGGATACTGCGATACGTTTCTTCGAGGGTTTCAGCCGCATTGTACGCCGGCATGACCACCACTACATTTTTCTTTTCTGTCATAAAAAGTGCTCCACTGAAACCTGTTCTGTTTTCCCAATGACCAGCCGGTACAGGACTGCAAAGCCTGGGTAATAATGGCTTGTTCCTTCTCGGCCAATGGTATTTTATTGGCATCTTCAAGCTGCTCCAAAAGCAATTTGTAGGGCGGGAAGCCCTCAACCGCTTGCTGGCGCTGGACCACAAACTGGATGACTTTAGCGGCAGGAACGGCCGTCATCGCCCCACTCCCTTCAACCAGCAGCACTACCTCTTTCAGATCGGCCGTATCCGCCAGCCGCACGTCAGGCTGCACCGCCTGAATAGGCCACTTGGGCGGCAGCCACAACCGCTGCCACAAAATGTTGAGGGTGGCCACTGGCCAGCCGCGCTGGCTCAGCTGGAGGCCAATCCGGCGGCCCAAACGCCAGTACAGCAAGTTTTGCAGCCAGAGCGAACCATGTTTGCCAGAACCGCCGCCGGATGAGTGGCGCAGCAGGGGCGCCGTGACGGTGATGGGCTTGGGGAAGCTGTAGAGACGGCCGTTCCCCGCCAAAATGGCAAAATCATCGGACATAAACGCATACTCGCCCTGCCTGGTTGCCTGGAGAACCGCTTCCGTCTTGCCTTCATCCCCTTCCGGTACGATGAGCGTGGCCACATTTTTTTGGGCCACAGACGCGCCATAGACCATCACATAGCCTCGCTGCACCAGCGCCCAGCGCAGCACCGGTTCCACCACACTTTTGTACAGGGCAAAAGGAGCGGCGCCCAGGAGCGGCGAAATCACAATTTCACTGAAATTGTCGCCCGGCAGCACCACCAAACCAAAGCCAAACCGGCTCAACCGCTCGTTGTACAGAATGGCGCCCGGCTGTGGTGTGGGCGTACCAAACCGGTCCACGCGGATTTGAATATCCACGTGCAGCAGCGGTTCCGCCACGTGAAAATAGGCCAGCTCCGGCAGCGGCGTTTGCGACTCGATGCGCAGGATACCGTGAAGGTTGTAGCGATAGATACCCGGCTGCCACATGGTCATGCCGCGCCGCGAAAAAACCCACTGCTCAGAAATGGTGTAACGCGCCACGCTCTCCACCAGAACCGCCAGCAGGATGGCACTAACCGGGGACCAGTTCCAGGCGGAAATCAGCAAAATCAGCAGGGGAAGGCGCACTAGCAGCAGAGAAAACTGGTTGGTGACCCAAAAGCGGCGCAGGCTGGGCCAGCCGGGCACGGGATGCCCCCCGCCCAAAACCCACTTCTCCGTCAGGAAAAAGCGCAGCAAAAGCACAAGCTGGGCAGCGATAAACGCCGTTGCCCAATACGGCAGGTTAACCGACTGCTGGCCCAGGGCAAAAGCGGCCGTATCCATCACCAGGCTCAGCAGCGCCACCAGCACCAGCCGGGGAAATGACTGGTTTGCCGTCAGCCGCAGCCGCAGCAGGTGGCGGAAAAAGTTCATGCCTTCCTGGAAATCTGCCTTGCTTTCGCCCTGGTGGCGGCTGGCAAAATCAAAGAAGATTTCGGAAACGCGCAGGCCGGGGCAGCGAATCAGGATCTCCAGCAAGATTTTGAAGCCGTTGGGGCGGAGTACGGCCGTATCCACCGCCGCCCGCTGCACCAAAAACAGCCCCGTCAGCGGATCAGAAACGTTGCGCAGCAAACGGGGAAACCAGGCGCGAGCCAGTAGGGTCAGCAGCTGTGAGGTCATCGCCCGCTTGCGGCTTAACCCCAGCGGCCCAAAGAAATCGCACTTCCGGCTGCCTATCACAATATCGGCGCGTGCCTCGACGGCCCGAGCCAGCAGCGCTGGCACCAGTTCCGGGGGATGCTGCAAATCGGCATCCATGACGCACAGCCAGGTGCCCTGGGCTGCACCAAACCCTTCCACGACGGCGCCGCTTAAACCATTGCGCCGTTCTGGGGGCCGGGCAATCAGCCGCACGGCAAAAGGGAAATCGGCCGCGGCCTGGGCCACCGCCTCAGGCGTGTTGTCTGTGCTGTCGTCAACAAACAGCACCTCCACGGCATGCGGGTCAATGTCTGCTGACAAAGCAGCCCCCAACCGCTTGAGCAGGGGCACAATGTTTTGCGACTCGTTGCGTGTGGGAATGACAAGGGAGACCAGGATTTGCTCCTGGGGGACGGCCGTTTTCTGCTGCGTTTCCATGTCTAAGCGTGGCATACCAATCTTCCTTCTCAAAGTCGGAGGGTATCTTATCTTGCTTTAAACAGGGCGTCCAACGGCCGTGGGCTATTGGGTCTACGAACAAGTTGTCATTAAATTTCACGCCAAGTCGCAAAGACGCAAATTTTTCCCCTTTACCCTTTGCGTCTTTGCGGGAGTTAATTGCTTTGCCTGACAAGTTGTTCGTGCACCCGAGCTATTCACCAATTTCTATCGTCTGGAGCAGCACCCGATCGGTGGTGGTGCCGTTCACCGGCAAGGAGAGACGAGCGCCATCAACCGTGTGGTACAGGCCAAGCTGGAGGGCGTAGGCGCCAGCCGCCAGATCGGCAGGCAGCGGAATGACGTGCAGTTGGGCAAACGCATCACCCGGCTGTAACCACTGCCAGGCCACGTCCAGACCGTCGTGCTGGCTGATGAGCTGGCCTGTCTCATCCAGCAAATGCACAAAAATCTTTACGTCGTCCTGGGGCGGCTGGAGCACTTCCCAGTAGCCCAGCAGCGCCAGCGACCCGTCTGAAGCTGTCACCTGGTAGCCGGACAGGGTAAACGCGCCCTCAAAAACGGGTCGCTCAGCCAATGACTGCCACTGTTCGGCTCCCGCCACTGCTTCAGGCGACCAGCCAAAATCGGCCGTAACTTCCGGGCGATTTAGCGCATCGGCAAAGGCTGAGGGGCTCCACTGGTACAACCCATACCGCCAGGTTGCACCGTCCAACGCCTGACTGCCTGTGAGTACAGGGCCAGATTCGGGATACAGGGCAGTCAGCAGCGGATTTTGTGGTAAGTGGCCGTCGCCTACGGCCGTCCACACCTCGTCACTGCCGCCAGCGGGCCAAAGCAGGCTGGTGCGAGCGTCAAACCAACGCAGCTGGACATCGTTCGACTGAAAGGCAGCGGTGAAATCGCCGGGCGCAATCATCGCCGGGCCAATGCCCGAGAGCCCCAATCCCACCGCCGGGCCGGTAGCGGGCACTTCGTACACAAACAGCGAGTACCTGATGCGCTCCACTGGCTCACGATCCTGGAACCAGTTGAAACGATCTGGGTTTTTCAGGTAAACGCCTTGCAGCTGCGTGGCGCTCAAAACATAAGTTCCCGCAGCGGGCACGGCAGGATAAAATGGGTCCGTTAAAGGATCTTCACGGCCATGCGGCCAGATGGGCATGGGACGGCCGTTTTTAATGTCATAAACCTCAAGCGGCACGCTGCCCAACCAGGCCACCTGGTACGGCTCCGGCAAATGGGTGCGCTCAAAATCGGCCAGGGCGGCCAAATCCTGCCCCCAATCCAGGTTGGAATCCACCGCCACGCGCCAGCCGCTGCCCGGCCCGCCAGCCAGCTGGTTAAAAAACGCCAGGTAGTGGGGATGCAGCCAGGCGCTTTCCACCACCAGCCAGAGCAGTCCCAAACCGAGTGCCCAACGGCCACGAGTCCTGACCTGGGGCCAGATTCCGCCCATCAGCACAAACAGCAATGGCAAAATGGGCAGCAAGTAGCGGTAGCCGATGTTCACCCGGCTGATGAGGCTGGCCCCGGCAATGCCGCCCACCAGCAGCCAGACCCACACCTGCGGCCAGGACCACGGCCAACGCCGAATAAACAAAAACAAACCCACCCCAACCAGCAAGAGCAGCGGCAGCGGCGTTTTGACGGCAAAGAGCACCGGGAAGTAAAACCACCAGCCCCCCACATTCACCTGCCCCAACAAAAACGACGAATGCCCCTCCGTCTGGTGGGCTTGTTGCAGCGAAAAATCCATCTGCAGGGCGGCCCAATCGAAGCGGTAAATCAGCAAGAAAACCATGGCGCCCAGCAGCAGCCAACCGGCCACCTCCAGCAAGGCCCGTCCCCATGCTGGCCGCTTCGGCCCTGCCACCTGACGCCACACAGCGGCCAGAACCAGGGCGGGCGCCAGGATAATGCCGGAAAACTTGCTGGCAAAGGCCAGCCCAACCGCCGCTCCCACCCACACGTAGTGCCGCCCACTGGGGTAACTGCCAGCATCCTGATTGGTCCAATAGCGCCACACGGCGTAGGCAGCCAGGGACATAAAAACGGCCGTTCCCAAATCCGTCGTTGCCAGGGAAGCATGTGCCAGCACGTTGGGATCAAACGTGTACAATGCGAGGGTGAGCAGTCCTGCCTCCCGCCCAAACCATTGGCCCGCCCAGCGGACCAGCAGCGCCCCCAGCAGGAGGGCCAGCCAGATGACCGCCAGCCGCCCCACCAGCACCATTTGCAGCCCGTTGTCATTGGCCTGCCAGAAAAATTGCTGGCCAATCATCAACCAGTCCTGGAAAACCGGCCCGCTCACCTCCGGCGGCAGCATGGGGGTAAACGTCAGGCGCAGCGGCACGCCAATGAGGGCATTCACCAGGGGCGGATTTTGCACCACGCTTAGCAGCGGCCACTGGCGCCAGAAAACAAGGCCTTGCAGCACGTGCAGCGGCTCATCAAACGTGGCGGAGAGGGTAACGGCCGTATGCACCAATCGCCCCCAAAAGAGCAGCAGAAGGGAAACGGCCGTCAGGCGGAAAAGTCGTTTCCTCATCGGCAGCCGTTTTCGAGAGCCGCAAAAGCAAGTAGTGAAGACGGGTTACACGGTGATGTCATAAGGGCGAGATTATAGCAGAAAGGAGGCAGTCCGTTTTGACAACTTATAGGACATTGCTAGACTTAGCGACTTTATATGGAAATGTCAAACTTAACTCATGTCTTCAATAAAGGGCTCGATCTGTGACTAAATTCACTTCTTTTGCCATCCATTCAAAAAAAACGTTGTTAACCGTTTTCACCCTGATAGTTCCCCTGTTTATTTTCGTGATTTTGTCGGCGCTGAGTCAAACAAACACCATTCAAGCACAACCCACTGGCTCGACAAATGCCTTCCTGTACCTGCCACTTGTTTCTAAACCGGTCACATACCTGGCGCCGGAATTTGTTGGCAATGTCACTTTACCCGGCGCTTTGTGCCCGCAGGAGGTAGGCGTTAATCCCACCACCGGCATTGCTTATGTAGCCAACCACGACAGCAACAACGTCTCTCTCCTCAAAGACGGTGCCTTAATTGGCACCGTGACCACCGGTGAGTGGCCTACACTGATCAGCTCATCGCCCCTGGATAACAGGAGCTATGTAACCAACCTGCACGGCGGTGTCTCTTTGTTCCAGGGCGACCAGCTAACGGCCACCATCATGCCCGCCCCGGCAACCCCTGGTGGGTATGGTGAACCTTATGCCGCCGCGTACAATCCGGTTAACGGCTATACTTACATCATTCACATTGGTGGTGGCGGTGTCGTACAGGTCGTCAACGGCACACAGACGATTGCCAATATTCCACTTTTGCAGGGCTGGATTCTGGACGTCAAAATAGATCCCACAACTGGCCTGGTTTATGTAGCCAACTGGGAGCGAGGATTATTGTTTGTGATCCAAGGCACCAGTGTGATCAACACTCTCCCCATAGGGTGGGGGCCAGACAAATTAGCCCTGGATGAGACACATCGCTACATTTATGCGGCCCACTCTTCGCCCAATTCTCAATATCCCCACAACATTTCTGTCACCAACCTGGATACGAACCAGGTTACCTCGATTAGCACGGCCAATGCATCGCGGCGCGTGGCTGTAGACCGCTTGAGCGGCCTGGCTTACGTCACCAATCCCGATGCAGACACCGTATCGGTTTTGCAGGGACCAAGCCTGTTAGGCAACGTTCCCACCGGCAATGTGCCCTGGGGTGTTGCCGTTCATGAAGCGTCTGGGTATGCCTTTGTGACCAATAAATTCAGCAACACCGTCACCGTTTTACGCCGTGGGGAGTTTGTTTCCACGCTGCCCGTTGGTGACGACCCGATTGGCGTAGCAGTAGACGTCCTGTCCAATTACGTCTATGTGGTGAATGAAACGTCGTATGATTACTGCAATAGTCTGAATCAATGTTATAAGGTGTGCCAGCAGCCAGCCAGCGTATCGGTGTATCAGATACCGACTAATGAGTAAAGCGCGGAATTGTCACAACTCGTTGAAAAGGCACTTTGAGTTTGGATCATCCATTGGTTGCAAGTTGCAGGTTGCAGGTGGCAAGTCGCAAGTAACCTGCTACCTGCAACCAATTTACCGGCTGTCCGAGGTTTAATTGGTTTCTCCATTATTTTAGCTCGATAAGGTTTAGCAAGACGCGATCTGTGGACTGAACGGCCGTTGCCACTTCCAGGCGACGGCCGTTTTCTACTTCATACACACCGATCTGCAAGCCATACGAGCCAGGCTCCAGCTCAGGCAGCAGCAGGATAGTATGCAGCTGGACAAACTCATCCCCCGCTTCCAATCCACCAGGCTGTACATCCAAGCCGTCATGCTGCGCCACCACATTTCCTGCTTCATCCAACAGGTGAATAAAGATTTTGCGTGAACCTTCCGGCGCGTTCTCTACCCGCCAATAGCTCCATAGATTCACTCTTTCATTCCCTAATTCCGTCTCCACCCCTAACAGCTGCAACTGGCCACCAAAGCTGGGCTGACCGGCCAACGCCTGTCGTTCGCCCCAGTCGCTGCTGCCCAAAACCGGCTCCGGCGTCCAGGCAAAATCAGCCAACACTGGCGCAGTGGAATCAGACAGCCGGGCCTGTATCGGCGATTGATCCCAACGAAAGAGGCTGTATCCTTCACCCGGCTGCTCTTCCGGCGGGTAAAAGCTTTGCAAGATATTGTTCTCTGGCCAGGCGTCGGTGCTGAGCGCCGCCCAAACAACGGCTGCGCCACCGCCGGGCCAGAGAAAAGCGTTACGGCCGTCATACCCCGTCACGCGCACCTGGTTCCCCTGCTGAAACGGGCCGTCCGCCAGCTCCGCCAACGCCACGCCAGAGAGAGCCACACTCTGCGGTGGCCCCTCGGCGGGAACGTCATAGATAAACAGTGAATAACCAATCTTGTCATCCGGCGGCCGGGCACGGAACCAATCCAGGCCGTCTGGCTGCGGCAGAAAAACACCCTGTAGATGGCTGGCGCTGATGGCATAGAGACCGGGTAACGGCCGCTCCGGATAAAAACCTTCTCCCGTTGTCCACGCGCCGCCCGGCTGCTCCACCAGCATGGGACGCGCCGTCAGGCCATACACCTCCGGCGGCGTGATGGTCACCAGGAGCGTATGCACTTCCGCAGCACCTTTAGCCGCTGCATAGGCCGCCAATCCCTGAACGTCCTGCCCCCAATCTAGATTAGAATCGACCGCCACGCGCCAGCCATTGTCCGGCCCGCCAGCCAGGGCGTTAAAATAAGCCAGGTAGTGCGGATGAATGGCTAGTGAGGGTGCGGCCAGCAGCAGCGCCAGCCCTGCCAGGAGTGCTTTCCGCGGCACAATGGGAGCGGCCGTCGCTAACTGGTTTGCCAACTGCCCGGTAAACACAAACAAAAAGGGCAGCGCCGGCAGCAGGTAACGGTACCCAATGTTGACCCTGGTGAGCAAAGCTGCACCAAACAGCCCGGCAGCTAACAGCAGCAGCCAGATTGAGGTCCAGTCATAATCTCGCCGCCGCAGCCAATACAGCAGCGCCCAACTCATCAACCCCAGGGTGGCCAGCGGCGTTTTGACCAAAAAGAGAACCGGAAAGTAATACCACCACCCTGCCTCACTCACTTCTCCCAACAAAAAGCCGGGATGCCCGGTCAGCTGGTGCTGCTGCTGCCAGAGGAAATCGCGACTCAGCATTACCCAATCCAGCCGGTAAACGAGCAGGAAAACGGCCGTACTCATCACCCCCCACCCGGCAATCACCGCCAGCTCCCGTCGCCAGCCGGAGCGCAGTATGCCCAGCTGCCAGCCACGATAAAGGGCCGCCAGCACCAGCCCCGGAAAAACAACCAGCGCCGAGAATTTAGTCGCCAGCGCCAGGCCAACAGTAACGCCAGCCAGAAGATACGGCCGTCGCCCCGGTCGCTGCCAATAACGCCACACGGCATACGCTGCCCAAAAGAGAAAAAAGGCTGTGCCCAGATCCAACGTCGCCAGGCTGCCGTGCGCCAGGATGTTGGGGTCAAAGGAAAACAAAAACAGCGCCACACCGGCCGCCAACCAACCCCGCCATAACTGCCTGCTCCAACGCCAGATCAGCGCAGCCAGCAGCAGCGCCAAAAACATGACGCCCAGCCGGGCGGCCCAAATCACGGTGAGGCCGTGGGCATTCACCTGCCACATAAACACCTGGCTGGCATACACCGGGTCACCGTGGCTGATCACTTCGGGGGGAATGTCCAGGCTGGGCCGGGCCAGCAAGTTGGCCGTCAGGCCGATCACCGCATTCACCAGCGGCGGATTGTTGGTGATGTTATGCAGCATCGCGGCGGGCGGCACACGCCAGTAAGTCACACCATGATAGGTGTGCAGCACCTCGTCCATCGTCGGTGAACTGGCCCCGGCCATGGTCAACAGCCGCCACCAAAACAGCAGCAGCAAAGGGACAAACAGTGTCCACCCCCATCTTTTTTCCCTACGCCAATGATGCTCGCTTCCCTGTCTCATCCCGGCAATTGTAGAACAGCCCCCGGCAATTGGCGACCCTCCACTTTTTGATAAAATCGCCCGATGTCATCCCACGCACAAACCGTACTGTATCGTCGCCTGGCGGCCGTGCTGATTCTATTCATCGCCACGTTTTCCCGATTTCACCAGCTCGATACCCTGCCACCGGCCCTGTTTCATGACGAAGCAGTCAATGGCCTGGATGCGTTGAACGTGCTGCACTCCGGTCACTTCCCAATTTTTTTTGCAGCTAACAACGGCCGTGAACCCCTGCTCATCTACTTGCAAACCCTTAGTCTGGCGCTGTGGGGCCACCAGGCTTTCAGTTTGCGCCTGGTCTCGGCCTTTATCGGCCTCATTACTATTGCCCAGATAATGATTCTGGCGCGTGCTTTCTGGCCGCGCCAGCCATACCGCCTGGCTTTGCTGGCCGGGCTGGTGCTGGCCGTTTCCTATTGGCACGTCCATTTTAGCCGCCTCAGCTTCCGCGCCATTCTCATGCTGCCGCTGCTAAATCTCACGCTCTGGGCATTTTGGCGCGGCTGGCAGAGTGGGCGCTGGCGCTATTTTGCGCTGAGCGGCCTGGCGTTTGGCGTGACGCTGTATACCTACCTTCCGGCGCGGCTTATTCCACTAATCATTGCCGGATGGGTAGTATGGATTTTAGCGAGCAACTGGCGGCAGATGAACGGCCGTACCCGCTTAAAACGGCTCCTCGTAGGCAGCATGATCTGTGCCCTGGTTGGCCTGGTGGTATTTGCGCCCCTGGCCCTTTACTTTATCAACCACGCCGCCGACTTTAGCACGCGCACCCAGCAAGTTTCCATTTTGTCCATCAGCGCGGAGTCAGGACGGCCGTTACCGTTGGTTTTGCTGGATCACGTCTGGCAAACAGTACGCCTGTTCATAGACCAGGGACATGCGTCGCCGGTGCTGAATTTGCCCTCACGCCCGATTCTTGACACAGTATCGCAGCTTGGACTGGTGGCCGGGCTGCTGCTGGCGCTGTGGCGCTGGCGGCAGCCGGTGTACCCGCTCTTGCTGGCGTGGTTGGCGGTGATGCTGCTGCCAACGATCTTGTCCAACGAACCGGGCCATCCGCTGCGAGCCATCGGGGCCGTCACGCCGGTTGTGCTGCTAACGGCCGTTGGCCTGGCCGCGCTGGCAGATTGGGCTGGGCGGCAGTGGCGGCAGCCCCGTCTGGCCTGGGCGGTGGTGGCGACGGCCGTTCTCTTGTTCACCGGCATAACCACTTACCGCAATTATTTTTGGGTGTGGGGCCAGATGCCGGAAACGGTGAAGGCGTTTCACACGGCTTACGAACAAATCGGCCAGCAGCTCCGCCAGCTAGAGGCCCCCGCCTTCCTGGCCGCCGAGGTCTTTGAACACCCGACGACTCAGTTTGCCTTACAGGCCGTTGCTGACGAACCCGTGCGCCAGGAAAGCTTAATGGAGCCGGACGACACGGCCGTTTCCCTTTCCCCCGCCTATCTTTGCCATTTACAGCCGGAGATGCTCCTCTGGCAAGCGGGCGTCGCCCATCGTTTACCACCAGACCAGGCAGACGTGGCCCGCTGGCTGCAAGCCGAGGCGCCCGGTGCCCCGCTGCTTGATACCCAAGGACGTGTCATTGCCTGGCAAAAGAGAATTGAGGTTGGTCTGGGGGAAACGGCCGTCTGGCCCCATCTAATCAGCGCCAACTTCAACAACGAGTGGTGTTTGCTCGCCTTTGACCTGCAACCGGCGCACGGCCACGAGCCCGGCGCGGAGATGCAGCTCATCCTTTACTGGCAGCGCCTGAGCCAGACCGTCACCGATTATCGCCTGGAAATCACCCTGGAAAACAGCCTGGGGGAAAAGTGGACCATGCCCGCCACGCCCCAAGTGGCCAGCCTGCCCGATTTTGGCGCGGGCAGTTACCAGACGTATCCGCTCACCCTCCCGGAAACGGCCGTTTTGCCCGGCAAATTTCGCTTTCGCCTGAACCTGCTTGATCCCGTTACCAACCAATACGTGCCCCTGATGGACACATTCAACCTGCCTTATACTTCCCCGGCCACAACCGCCTACGCCACCCTGGGGCAGCCGCCAATCGATTGGGAGACGGCCGTCCAGCCGCAAACATTTACCTTTGGCGAGCCGCCGCTTTTTCGGCTGGTGGGGGTAACGCCAGATGCTGAAGCGGCCAACGTGACGCTGTACTGGCAAAGTCTCCATCCGGCCGACAGAAACTACACGGTGTTTGTGCATCTGCTGGATGAACAGCGTGAATTGGTCGGACAGCATGATGGGGAACCGGGGAACGGCCGTTTACCCACCAGCATGTGGCTGCCCGGTGAAACTGTGGCCGACTCCCATCCGCTCACCCTGCCCACCGGCAAAGCGTACACCCTGGCCGTCGGTGTTTACGACTGGCAGACCGGCCAACGACTGCCCGTCACTGACGCCTCGGGGGAGCGATTGGCCGATGATCAGGCAATTATCATTCCCAGTTCTTTAGGAACTCAAGGGGTTTACAGCCCGTGATGCGTGAAACGTGAAACGTGACTAGAGAGCCATCACGTTTCACGCTTCACGTTTCACGCCAAACCCCACGAAATCCCAAAGAGCCAGACTGAAATGACCCCACTAAAACTATCAAACAAATCAGCAGGCCCAATCCGCTCAGACCTGCGCCGATCATAAAGTCCGGTGGGCGAAAAGCAAAACGGATTTCATGCGTACCTGCCGGTACGTACACTGCCCGCATGATGGAATTGGCCCGGTACACGGCCGTTTCCTCCCCATCCACTGCCGCCCGCCAGCCCGGATAAGCCATGTCGGCCAGCACAACAAATCCGGGCGCGGCCATCTCGGCTCGCAAAACGACCTGGTTCAATCCATAATCCGTAATGGTGACGATTGAATCCCCATTCCCGGCTGCGGCCAGCGCCGGGGGAGTCGGTTGACCTTCCAGTTCCAACAGCACCCGCCGGGCGACAGCATCTGGCTGTGCCGCCAAAGCAGCCAATGCCGCCGCCTCATCGGCCACAGTCACTGCTTCATTCACAACAAAGGCACGGGGCATGTAACCCTCGTTTAAATAGACCCGCGTCTTTTTGTCTTCGTATACCAGGGCAGGACGTGGCAGGTAATAAGCCGTAAACGCTGGCTGCCCGGCCGCGTCTGCGCCGACCAGCACCTGGCCATCTGCCCCGGAAAAGGCAACTTCGGCCAAAAATTCACGTCCCCATTCCGAAGGGAAAGCCGAAAAGTAAAAGGAGGTCCAGCTACTGGCTGCTATCTCGGCCGCTGCGATTTCGGCATGGGCAAACTC
Source organism: Candidatus Leptofilum proximum (assembly GCA_016710325.1). GTDB lineage: Bacteria > Chloroflexota > Anaerolineae > Promineifilales > Promineifilaceae > Leptofilum > Leptofilum proximum. The sequence continues at coordinate 396,502 of JADJXK010000001.1, forward strand.
CTGCACGCCATCGGCCGACAAGATACGCGCCGTCACCACACCGGCATCACCTTCGCCACGTCGCAGCGGCACGTCCAGGCGAAAAAAACCTGCTTCGGGCAAGGTCAGGGGGATGTGAATGGGCAGTGGCCGCCAGATTGCTGCGGTCTCCTGCACCGCACCAACGGCCGGTTCACCGCTCCACACGTCGCTAACAGTGGGAATGTATTTCACGTTGAGCGCCGCCAGCAGCGGCGAAGTAATCCCTTTGAACGGCAGCATAAAACGGCCGTGCCGGATCACACTCTCCCCTTCGGCCACCTCAAGATAATTTACCAATCGGCGCGGCAGGCCCGGCTCATAGCCGCTCAGGTTGGGCAGCCGGGGCATCAGGGCCGTATTGGGCGGGTAAACGACCCCCTCGGCCAGCGTCACCAACCGGAACAATTCCGAATCCTGCTGGAAAAAGTCTTCAATGGGCTGCGCCGGATAAAAATCGGTCATGGGGCTGGCGGTGTTATAGCCATAACCAAAGGCAAACAAATCAAAAACGGTGAGCAGCAGCGCCAACCCGCCCAACAGCCAGGGCGCAGCTCGCCGCCGCCATAATCCGACCCATCCTACGCTGGCCACCAGCAAAAACAAAAACAGGGCCAGGTAAGGCCACAAAAACTGCCAGTGCGCCGCCACCCCGGCCCGAAAATACCAGCCATACCCCACGACAAAAAGCAGGAACAGGCCGCCAATGCCCCACGCCAACCGCCAGAGGAAACGGCCGTTTTCCCCCTTCCCCCGCGCCAACAAAACATCCAGCGCCAGCGACGCCAGCACTGCTACACAAACCGGAACCATAAACGCCGCCCGGCTGGGCGACAGGCCGCGAAACTGGGGCACAGCGTACAGCAATCCATACAGCGGTGTGCCCCAAGCCCACAATAACGACAGCGCCCCCCAACCGACAAAGAAGCGAGTCACGCCATCCCGCCGCAGCGCGAGGGCCAGACACGCCAAAAACAAGGCCATCACACCCGGATAAAAAGCCGTCTCAACGTCGTTGCTAAAGGCAGGACCCCACCAATTGTTGGCCACCGAATTGCCAAAGAAGTTGGGCAGCAGCAAAACGACCGCCCTATCCAGCAGGCCGTAGGACAACGTGTTGGCAAAGGTGTTGGCCAACCGGTGGGATTGGCTGAGAAAATGAAAGGCAGGCAGCGTTTGTACGGCCGTTATCAAACCGCCCAACCCCAACACGGCTGCCAGCATCATGGATGATTGTAGCGGCTGGATAACGGCCGTTTTGCGCCGCAGCCAGCGCCACCAATCGCTCATCCCACCTGAACGCCAGAACAAATAAGCCGCCAGCAGCAGCGCATTGTAAAGCGTCCAATTCCAATGACCGCCCAACCAGGGCACGGCAAATGCCAGCGCCAGCCCCACGCCGCTGCGTAACAGCAGGCGCGTCTGCCGGGGCGATTGCCGCCAGTGGTCGCCCAAAATATCGGCCAGGTGCAGCTGCAATGGCAGCCAGATAATGGCCGCGTGCACCACCTGCCATTCCAGCCAGACCACCATGTGGCCGTTGAACAGGAAGATCACCACGCCCAGCAGCACCGCCCACCGCGACCGTACCCAGCGGCGCAAATAAAGCGCCATGAACAGCCCCCCCAGCAGCAGCTGCCCGACGATGGTCAGGTTAACGGCCGTATCTACCGGCAGTAAATAGTATAGCAGGGAAAACGGATAAAATACGCCCGCCTGGGTGTTATAGGTGAAGGGATACCCGGCCATCACATACGGATTCCACAGGGGAAACTGCCCGGCGCGAATCGTCTCTGCCATAAACACCTTCACTGGGATGATGTAATCCACCACGTCGGCCAGCAGAAAATTGTGAACGTTCACCGGTTGATTCGGCTCCTGCCAGGGCGGCCAACCCTGCGTCACAATGTCCAGGGGCAGCAGGACGTACCCCGGCCGCAGCCCGGCCCACAACAAGGCCACTGCCAGGCCCAGCGTGACGATTCCAACGATCACCAGATCAAACTGGCGGTTGTTTCTGGGCAGCTTCATGGATTTTGCTCTAGCGGCAGGGTAACGGCCGTTTGTCCCGCGCTATCCCCCACCAACGCCAGCCTCTCCAGCGTATCTAACCGGTATAAACCCAGCGCAACCTGGGCCGGTGCCTCATCAGGCGGCCAGGTCAGCGTCACTTCATCCACTACGACCTCCTCCGTGTCCCAAATCGACGTGGGATAGCGCCCGCCCTGCGGCTGGCCATCATGCTGGGCTATAAGGCTTCCATCAGTACCCAGCAAATGGAGAAAGATGGTGTAATCCGTCGGTAACGGCCGTAATGCCTGCCAGTAAGTCGTCAACCGTGCCTGCCCATCCGCCACCTGCAAGTCGTAGCCAAGCAGCGTGATCTGGTTGGCGAAGTTGGCGTCAACTTTATGGGCGGGCGTGGGAACGGCCGTCTGCCCTGCCGCCACTTTAAGCCGGGCTAAATCGGTCGTTTGATCATTGACCGTGTACACCAGCCGGGCAGCGGTGGGCAGCGTGCCCGGCGGCACAGTGAGTGGTAACGTGTCTAAAATCGTCAGCCCAGGCAGCGAAGATGGCCGCAAGTCGGCCGCGTCCAGCACAGAGCCGTCCCAATTCAGCAGCAAAATCTGCCCCTGCGCGGTTGGCCCTTGCTGGGGATAGCCCGCCAGCGAGACCGTAAAGACATCACCCGGCAGCAGCCGCACCGGAAAATCGACGGCTTCCACAAAAAAGCCATCGGCCGTCACCTGGCAAACTCTGGGCCAACCGGCAGGCGGCATGTAAAGAAGCGGCCGGGCAAACGCTTCTCGTAGCTGGACCAGGCTGGCCAGCGCCAGGACCAGCAGGCCCAACACAGGCAAGGCAGCCGCCCACTTTTGCAGCAAAACATGGCCACGTCCCTGGGTTTTCCTGGCCAAAAACAGCGTCAGGCGCCACCAACCCAGGGCCAGCAGGGCGGCAATCGGCCCGGCAGCGGCATAGGCTAATCGCCCCTGGTAACCGGACCAGTTGATCGTCTGGATGTAGCGCAGCAGGGAGGCATAAATGGCGGCTGCGGCCAGAACGTTGAACAGAACGGCCGTTGCCGAAACTGGAGAATTGGAGATTGGAGATTGGAGATTGGGGCGCCACCAATCTCCAATCTCCAATCTCCAATCCCTAGCCACCAAAACCAGCCCCATCGCTGCCACCGCCACCATCACCGCCAGCAGGCCATACACCCATCCCGGCGCCTGAATCTTCAACCAGCCAAACCAGGCCCAGTACGATTGGAAGTGGATGACCACAAAGTCGCGCAAATCGGCCAGCGTCAGGGCCGAGGTACGCAGCACTTCCGACCCTTTAGCCTGCAAATGCACGTCCCAGGCCAGGGGATCGCCATACAGTTGAGCGGCGCGCACATACCACCATCCGGCGATGAGCAGAGGCAGCCCGAGCACAACAGCGCCATTTTGCAGCGCCTGTCTTTTACGGCCGTTCCCGGCACTCAACAAAACAGCCAGCAGCGGCAACGGCCAGAAGGCCAGCAACGCAAATTTGGTCAGCAGCGCCAGCCCCATCAGCACACCCAGAGCAACAAATCGGCGCAGCGTGGGCTGCCCCGTCGCCTGTACGGAGACGTATACCAGCGCCGCGCCGAGAACGGCCGTTAACACGTCATTGTTCACGCTGGCCGTCATAAATAAAAACTGCGGATTAAACGCCAAAAACGCCGCCGCCAGCAAACCGGCCCGCTTATCACCGGGAACCATCTGCCGCCCCAGCCGGTAGGCCAGCCAGACGGTGATGAGGCCCAGCAGCACCGACACCAGCCGGGCCGCCCGGAACGCCAGGTAATCGCTGGCAAATACGTTTTGTTCGGCCGGTTGGTGCAAATAAAAATGCGCCCGGCCGCCATCGTGCGGGTCAAAGGTGAAGCAGGCATTCAGCGGAAAATCGGCCGAAGCGGTCATGGGGAATGGGGCGGTAGCGGCCGCATTCAGCAGGTAAAACAACGGCGGCTGGTTGGCTTCCATCGTCGCGTTGTCAGCCGCGACGGGGTGCATCACCGGGAAGGCGCGGTTTTCCAGCAGGTAGCGCACGTAGAGGAAATGGTCAATCTCATCCGGGGACTCTCCCAGCGGCACAACCAAACTCATCACCACCGCCAGCACGGTGTAACTGAGCAAAATCAAGGGCAGGGCGAACTTTTTCACGGCCGTTTCCTCCCCATGCCTGCCACACCCAGCGCCACCACTCCCATCAGCGCCACTCCACTCGCCACCGCCCCAATCACAAACGGCAGCGGCCGGTAACGAAAGACGATCTCATGGACGCCTGCCGGGACGTACACCGCCCGCACCACCGTGTTCGCCCGGTACAGCGGCGTTGGCTGCCCGTCCACCGCCGCCCGCCAGCCCACATCATAGGCGTCGGCCAGGACCACAAAACCGGGCGCGGCCATCTCCGCTTGCAGCGTCACCTGGTTCAAAGCGGCTTTGGTGATGGTCACGGTCCCGGCCGCTGCCGCCGGTTCCGCAATGGCCGGTGGTGCGGGCTGGCCTTCTAGCTCCAGCACCACCACCTGCCCCTGCCGCGCCACGCTGGCCTGCACGGCCGCCAGCGCCGCCTCCGGCGACCCGACGATCTGCGCTGCCGGAACGACAAAAGCCCGCCCCAGGTCGCCCTCGTTGGCATAGACCCGCGTCTTGCCCGATTCATGCACCAGGCCGGGCCGCGACCGGACAAAGGCCGCGTATGCCCACTCACCAGCGGCGCTGCTGCCCACTGTTACCTCGCCGCTGCCGCTAAAACTCAGCGCGGCCAGGAATTCATTTCCCCAGTCGGAAGGAAAAGGGGTGAAGAAGAAGGGGGTCCAACCCGTGCCGTTCACGTCTGCGGCCGACACGGTGTGATGGGCCAATTCCTGGCCACCATCAGGGGTGAGCAGGCGCAGGGTGATGTCGCCCTGGGCTGATGAAGCCACACGCAGGGGCACGTCGATGCGGAACAATCCGGCGCTGCCCACGGTTAACGGCCGCTGCGCCACAGCCAGCACCCGCCAATCGGACACGGCCGTTTCACCCCCCACCGCCACCTCATCGCCCCACATCTCCTGCGTAGTCACAATGTGGCTCACGCCCAGCCCATCCAGCAGCGGCGAGTTCACCGCCTGCAAGGGCAGCAGCACCCGGCCAAAACGGATCACCTCGCCGCTTTCGGCCAGCCGCAGGTACGCCACCAATCGCCGCGAAATGCCCGGCCCGTAGCCGCTCAGGCTGGGGACAAAATCGGCCAGCGCCGTGTTGGGACGGTAGGCGATGCCTTCGGCCAGGCCGGTGATGCGCGGCGTTTCGGGCAGGTTATGCAGGAAAACGGCCGTTTCCGTCTCTGGAAACATCTCGGAAACAGGCGAGAGGGTATTGTAATCATGCCCGGCGGCGAACAGGTCCAGCGCCACCAGCGCCAGCGCCAGCCCGCCAAACCAAGCCGCGCCCAGCTTTCCCCGCCAGTGGACCCACAACAAGAAAGCGCTCACCAGCAGCAAAACGATGAAGGTGAGAAACGGCCGCTGCCAAAAAGTCCAATCCACCTCCCCGCGGTACCAAAACAGGTAGACAGCCGCCAGCGCCAGCAAGGCAGCCACCGCAATCACCAGCCACCAGGGCCGCCCTGGCACACCTGCACTGAGAGCGGACGCAGCGTCCGTCGTCGAAGTGGCCGTTTCATCCAGCAGCCGATCCAGGCCAATGGCTGCCAGCACCGCCGCCGCCACCACCACCAACACCGCCGCCCGGCTGGGCAGCAAGCCGCCAAACACCGGCAGCCAATAGAGCACTCCGTAACCCGGCGTGCCCAGCGTCCACAACAAACCCAGCCCGCCCCAGGCCAGCCAGAACCGTGTAACTTGCCCGTGCCGCCCCGGCCAAACGGCCGCCCCCACCAGCAGCAGCGGCAAAATGCCCACGTACAGGGCCGTCTCGTTGTAGTTGTCAAAACCCCACCAATTGCCTTGCAGCGGCGTACCAAAAAAATCGGGCATTACCAGGGCAGCAAAACGGTTAAGCAGGCCGTACTGCTGCGATTCGGCCCAGGTGAGCGGCTGGCGATGGCTCTGCCGCAGGAAGGCGAAAGCGGGCAGAACCTGAATCAGGGACAGGCCAATGCCCAATCCCAACGGCAGCAGCACCGCCACCAATCCCCGGCGCGGCGACCGGCGCAGCACCGGCCACAAACGCCAGAAAAGGTAAAGAACGGCCGTCAAACTCACATACAGTGCCCAATTCCAATGCCCCCCCAGCCAGGGCAGGGCAAAGGCCAGAGCAAAAAGGCCGGTGGAGATTGGGGACTGGAGAATGGAGATTGGAGATTGGGGACTGGAGATTGGAGACTGGAGATTGGAGATTGGCTGATCCTTGCCACTTGCCACTTGCCACTTGCCACTTGCCACTTGCTTCTCCACCGCCCACAGCGCCAGCGGCAGCCAGATGATGGCCGCGTGAACCACCTGCCACTCCAGCCAGACGACCATCAGGCCGTTGCCGGTAAAAACGACGACGCCCAACAGCGCCGCCGACCGCAGCAGCCTCAGCCGCCGCAAATACAAAAACATGAACGTCGCCCCCAGGCCCATTTGCAGGAAGATGGTCAGGTCCACGGCCGTTGCCCCATCCAGCCAGTAATACAGCAGCGACAGCGGATAAAACAGGCCCGCCTGGGTATCGTAAATGGCCGGGTAGCCGCCAAAAAGCTGGTCGCTCCACAGAGGCAGTTCCCCCTGCCGCACCTGCGCCGCCGTCCAGGCCTTCACCGGGTAGATGTAAAAAACGGCGTCTTCCAGCAGCGGATTGTGTACGGCCGCTGCCACATTGGGCTGCTGCCAGGGCGGGATGGTCTGGTTGACAATATCCAGGGGCAGCAGCACCCAATCGGGCTGCAGTGCCTTGCCCAACAGCAAAACCAGCAGCAGCCACAGGGCGACGATGGACAATCCATCGCGGCGGTGTTCATTACCTGGGGCAAGGTGTGTGTGGCGCTCGTGGTGGCGCCGCTGTTGGGCTGTCGTCATAGCGGGCGTATTGTACCCAAAACCACCTCTGGCCACATATTCGCTATCTTTGACCCAAAGGGTTTTAGGCCACAACTGGTGGGCCTCTCGATAGAAAAACCCTTCGGGTCTTCAAAACTGCAAACTTAGTGACATTGCCAATCAATTCCCCCTCGGTTAATATCCGCCATTGATGGCACGCAACCGTTATTTATACATCCTCCTCACCACCTTCACCCTGCTGCTGGCGGCGCTTATCTTAACCGATGTCTGGCCTGGTCTGCGCGGCCCGGCCCCGGACACCTCTGAATGGCATTGGATTTACCGGTTACGGCCGTTTTCCCGCTGGTGGCTGCCCCTGTTGGCAGCGGCTGGTATGGTTGGGCTGACGGCCTGGTGGCTAAAAACAAAGCGTCTGCTTTTGTGGCTGGCAGCGCTGGTCATCGGCAACCTGCTGCTGCAAGGCGCCCTGGTTTACGCCGAAAAACCGGCCGTCCTCACCGAGCTAATCGAGCGCACCCTGGCCGATGAAACCAACGGCTATTTCCGCCTGGCAGCCGAGACAGGCGACCTCAACAGCCTGCTGCGCCACTATCCCAGCCTGATGCCTACGTTCCCGTCCGAGCATACACGCACTCACCCACCGGGCATCATCCTCGCCAACTGGCTGGTCATCCAGGGTTTCACGCGCTGGCCAAACCTCTCCCAAAGCATCGCCGAGCAAATCTGGCCGCTGCGTTGCACCGACCTCTGGCTGCTGAACGGACCACCGCCTGTGGCCGCGGCCCTGGCCACCGTCACCTTGCTCACTATGCTGGCCGGAGCCCTCACGGTCGTTCCCACCTACGGCCTGGCCCGCCGCCTGCTGCCCCAACAACCGGCTCGATTGGCCGCCGCCTTTGTGGCCACGCTGCCCTCGCTGATCATTTTCACCCCCACCCCGGCGCAGGTTGATGTGCTCCTGGCGGTGACTGCACTATGGTGTCTACACGAAGGTTTGCTCAAAAAAGCAAATGGCTGGGTTTTTATCTATCTGAGCGGACTGCTCGTTTCGATTACCACATTTAACAGCCTGGGCAATGGGGCGCTTGTGCTTTTGTTCACCGGGTATGCCGGGTGGCAGTGGTGGCAGGAAAGGGCGGTACGGCCGTTTACCCACTTCCTCACCCAGCTGACGTGGCTGGGTCTCGGCACAGCCACCGTCTGGCTGGTGTATTGGGGAGGATGGAGTGTGCCGCCCTGGACTGTGGCGCAGGTGGGCCTGGCCCAGCATTATGAACTGGTGACAATCCACCGGCGTTATGCGTGGTGGCTGGTTTACAACCTGCTGGACGTGCTGCTTTTTGCCGGGCCGGTGGTTGTGATTGGCTTTATCGCCCTGTTCCGTAAGCCTGGTTCCGTATTCCGTGAACCGTATGCCCGGCTTGTCCTGGCGCTGGTTGTGCTCTTCGTGCTGCTGGACGTGTCCGGCTCGGCCCGAGGTGAAGTCGGGCGCTTGTGGCTGTTCCTCATGCCCTTCCTGGCCATCGGCAGCGCCGCTTTCTTCTTCCCCAGCGACACCCCTTCACCCCTTCACCCCTTCACCCGCTCACCCCTGCCTTTGATCGCCCTACAACTCCTCATCACCCTGGCCATTGGCCTGGCCTGGCAGCCCATTGAAGCGGTGATCGTAGTGGCCGAGCCACCGCCGCTGCCTTCCAATCCCAGCCCAGAAAGTGCGACTGACGTCACCTTTTTTGCCGCCGCCGAGCCACTCATGACCTTACGCGGCTATGACCTGGCCCAAACCGATGAGACGCTAGACCTGACGCTTTACTGGCAAGCCGAACAAACGGCCGTACGGCCGTACACCGTCTTCACCCATCTGCTCAATGCCAAGGGGGAACTGGTCGCCCAGCAAGACAACTGGCCGGTAAACGGCCGTTGGCCCCCCACCTGCTGGCAAAACAACAACCTCATCACCGACCCTTACCGGCTGTCACTGGCCGGTTTGCCGCCCGGCTCCTACACGCTGGCCGTCGGCTGGTACGACGCCCGCGACAACACCCGCCTGCACCTGGCCAACAGCCAGGATGCGCTGCTGCTGGCAACAGTTGTGAAATGAGAGACTGGAGATTGGAGATTGGTAATTTTCATTCACCAGTCTCCAATCTCTAATCTCCAATCTCTATTCTCCAATCCCCCGCTCCACCACAATCGGCTCGGCCAGGCGCTCCAGCGTTGCGCCGTCATACAGGCCAATGGCGAAGGAGTTGACAACGGCCGTTTCCGGCACGGTAAAACGATGTAACTGGACAAAAACGTCGCCCGGCTGCCAGGCGGTGGGGTCCACGTCCAGCCCATCCCACTGGCCCACCAACTGCCCCGTCTCGTCCAGCGCGTGCACGAAGATTTTTAACGGCCGTTCTGTCGCCTGGGTCACCTGCCAGCCGGTGACCAGGTTGATTTCGCTGGCCGGTTGGCCGTTTCGCACGTCATCATAGCCGAGGAAAACGGCCGTTTCCCCCATCGGGACCACCTGCGCCCAGGGAATCGGCGGGGGATAAACGGGCTGCGCCAGCTGCTGGCGGCCATCGGCGGCCGTAAAGACAACGGCTAAATCGGCAAAGGGCAACAAAAACTGATCCACTGACTGATCCGCAGCATTGACCCACCAGCCCACTCTGGCCGGCCAGATGAAACTGGTGCGTGCGTCATACCAGCGCACGCGCACGTCATTTGTTCCCAGCCGGGCGTGGAGTTCCGGGGCCAGCTCTGCCGGGCGCAGGCCGCTAAAGGCCACGTCAACCGGCTCGCCCCGCGCCGCCACTTCGTAGACAAAAATGCTGCCGCCAATCCGGGCCACCGGCTCTTTATCGCGGAACCAGGCAAAGGTATCGTGTGCCTCGCCCAACACCAGCCCTTGCAGGTTGGTGACGCTGATGGCGTAAAAACCGGGGGCCGGGTCGCGGGGATTAAATGCCTGGCGGAAAGGCGGGATTTGCTCCGGGCCAGGTTCCCAGGTGGGCAGCGCTGTAAAGTCCAATCCATAGGCGCTGGGATGAGCGGTGCCAAAGTAGCTCAGGTACAGCGGCACATCGTGCTCACGCTGCCACTCGGCCAGGGCGGGTAAATCCTGCCCCCAATCCAGGTTGCTGTCAGACAACAGCTGCCAGCGGTTTTCCGGCCTGCCCGCGGCCCAATTGAAGTAGGGGATGTAGTTGGGCCAGGCCAGCAGGGCGATGAGGAAGAGCCAGAGGGGGAGGAGGAGGTGAAGGGGTGAACGGGTGAGCGGGTGAAGGGGTGAGCGGGTGAGGGTGAAGGCAATGAAGAGGAAGAGGAAGGGCAGGATGGGCAGCAGGTGGCGGTAGCCGATGTTAAGAGGCGTGAAGAGGCTGATGAGGAAATAAACGGCCGTTGCCCCCACCAACACCCACAAACTAAAACCAACCCTCCGGTTGCGCACGACGCCATACGCACTACGCGCAAGGCTATAACCCAACAACAGCAGCGTCGGCAAAGGCGTTTTGAGCAGAAACGTGACGGGGAAGTAGTACCACCAGCCGGTTTCGGCAAAGCGACCAAACAGGTAAGCGCCATGCGGACGGCTGAAATAGTCCAGCTGCCAGGCAATATCGGCCCAGTAAGCGGCGGCGGGGAACGGCCGTAGCTGAAATCCATACACCGCCCACACCAACAGCGCCGCCACACCACCGGCCCCAACCAAAAACCAGATGGGCCGCCAGGAGCGCTGTTTGATCACCATCCCCAGCGCCAGCAGCCCTAAAATCGGCCCCAGTGCCGCCGCACTGAACTTGGTCGCTGCCGCGCCGCCCAATCCCAAGCCGGTGAGCAGGATGGCGTAGGGCGTAGGGTGTAAGGCGTAAGGCGTATTCGGATTACGGACAACGGATAACGGATAACGGATAACGGTCCAGCGCCAAAAACCGTACACCGCCAGCAGCATAAAAAATGTTACCGCTACATCGCTGGAGATCAGGCCGCCGTGGGCCAGGAAGTTGGGATCAAAAGCAAAGAGCGCCAGGGCCAGGAATGCGGCCGTTTTCCCGGCCAGTTCGCGTCCCCAACGGTAAAGCAGCGCCCCCAACAGCAGCGCCAGCCACAAAGTTGGCAGTCGGCCCAAAAAGATGAGGCGCAGCGGATTTTCGTTTAACTGCCACAAAAAGTGATCGCTGGCAATCTCCCACTCGCCCGCCTGCCAGGCAGCCGAGTCGGTGGGCAGCTGCAAATCCGGCTCGGTGAGCAGGGGCAGGGCGTTGAGACTACTGGCCAAGAGCGGATGGCCCCACAAAAAGTGGGTCGCACCGGTCTTCACGTAGGCAGTGCCGCGAAAGAGGTGCCCCTGTTCGTCTACCGTCAGGCTTTTTTGGCTGACGCTGGTAAGGCTAAACGCATAGAGGAGCAGCAGCAGGAGAACGGCCGTTCCCCGCCCTGTTATCCATCGCCATAAACTGCCGGATTGCACCATAGCTCAAAGGGGAATTGGAGATTGGAGACTGGAGATTGGACTACTGAAAGTCCCCAGTCCCTAATCTCCAATCTCTAATCTCAATAAAACAACTGCATTGTCTACAACGTCATCCCCGCTGACCGGGAGACGGCCGTTCGCATCCGTGTACAAACCAACCCGCAGTTCATACGTCCCGGCAGGCAAATCAGGCGGCAGATGAATCTGGTACGGATCGCGCACCAAATCTCCGGGCTGCCAGCGGTGCGTTGGCGCCAGGCCCTGCACCGGCGGTTGATCAACCTGGGCGACAATGTTGCCCGCGCTGTCCAGCAGATGAATGAACACTTTGTAACTCTGGGAAACGGCCGTTACGCTTTCCCAGTAAATCGTCAAGTTTAGCTGATTGCCCGCTGTCTGCTCATCAAAACCGCGCAGCTGGATCGCATCACCCAGCAGCGCCGAGATTTCCACCTGCGGCGCAATCGACTGCCGGTAGGGCCAGTCCATTTCATACACCACGGCCTCCTGGGCAAAAATGATGGAGTGCGTGTTTGTGGTAAAACGCTGCACGGGCCGGGCGAGCGCCGGATCACTCACCAGCGCCGGATGCCAGTCGGGGAAAACAGCCAGGTAGCGTACCCCGCTTGTGGCCAGCAGACGCATGGCGGCCGTGGGCGGATCGGCATCGTCCAGCACCAGCCACATCTCCGGGGAAACCAGCCCGTTTAAATCCACAATCGGGCGCGGCCCTTTGAAGACAATGGCACCAATGTCATCGATAGCTACTGTTGCTTCAGCAGGTACGTTGGCTGCCAGCCACTCCCCCAGGGCCACATCAATCTCTAGAATCTCGCGGGCGTTGTAGCCCAACATGCCCGCCCAATAAGGTGCCGTCCACAGGCCAACGACCAGCCACAGGCCAGCAACGGCCAGCCAGGCAGGCTGCCAGCCACGCCGCAGTTTACCTGTCAGCCAGTGCAGACCAACCGCAGCGGCCACCATTTGAAAGGGAATCAGCGGCATGGTGTAACGGCCGTGGTGCCACAGGAACGGCACAATAAACGGCAGCAGAAGCCACAAGCCAACCAGCCACCCACCGACCAACCGGTTGCGCCGCCAAAGGGTGGGGAAACTAAAGGGCACCAACAGCAAGGCCAGCCAGTTGTCTTGCCAGTGATACTGTAGCGTCTCGCGCAGGGTGCGCCAGCTGTACAAGGTACTCTGCCGCGCTTTGGCGTAAAAAGTGTTGGCCAGCGGCTGCCCCGTCACCGACAAGCTAAACAGCGCGTAAGGCAGTTGAACGGCCCCGTAAATGAGAACAGCAGCCGCGATGCCGCGCCAGGTTGGCAGCGGCCGTTTCTCGGCATAGGGCCAGCGCCAGGCAGCCACAGCATCTACAACCGCCAGGGCAAACAAAACGTGTCCTTCCGGGCGGGTTTGGCTGGCCAGGGCAAACAGAACGGCCGTAACGCCGCCAAGACCACGCCGCTGGTAGGCCCACACCGCCGCCACGCTCAGCGCCGTGAACAAGGTCACCTCCATGGCCGACCAGCTGGCCCAGAGCATACGCCCGGTAACCGCCAGCCCGGCGGCCGCCAGCAGCGCCACGCCCACCTGCCCCGTCAGGTCCAGGGTCAGTCGGTAGGTGAGCCAGATGGTCAGCAAAAAGAAAGCGGCGCTGAGCAGCAGGGCGGGCAGCAAAAAATTTTCGGTGAACAGCCCAACGCCCGCCAGCAGCAGGGTCCAGAGCGGCGCCGTAGAGCCGGGCGTGGGCACGCCGGGCACGTAGCTAAAGCCGTTGCCCTGGCTGAGGTTGCGCGCATATTGAAAATGAATCCAGGCGTCGTCTAACGGCACGCCCAATATGCTGTCCGTCAGGCTCAGGGCATGGCGCAGATAACCCGCCAGCAGCAGCACTGCCAAACCAAGCACAAAAAAGATGCCCCATCTCTGGGTGGTGGGTGTAGAGCGTATCATGGGGTGAAAGACTCCGTTAAAACGGCCGTATCGCCCAAACCAGCCAGCGTCGCCAGATCATAAAACCCGGTATGCAGCCTGAATGGCCCGGAAGAACGATCGTCCGGCAGGTCAACGGTGTACATGTCCACCACAACCTCGCCGGGCCGCCAGTCCGAGGTGGGAAAACCTTCCGGCTGGCGATCCAACTGGGCCACAATTTCGCCGTCGCCATTCAGAAGGTGCACGTATGCCGTGTAGGCCAGCGGCATCTCTGCCAGCGCCTGCCAGGCGAGGGTAACCTTCACCTGATTCGAGTTAGACTGTACCGACCAGCCGAGCAGCATAATTTTGTCGGCAAAGGTAACGGCCGTTTCCTCAACCACAGCCGCTTCAACGGCCTGAGCCGCGCTGTTGGGCACGTGCAATACCCAGGCTCCAGCCAGCGATTGGTCCAGCTCGTAGTCAGTAAAAAAGCTGGTCAAACGCTGCCAGCTTGCCCCGTTCTGCGGGCGTACCAGGTAGAGGGAATCCTGACCTGATATACCAGCGGGAACCAGTTCACCTGTTCCCGAAAAGCTTTGCAGCCCTTCGGGATCCGCCAGGGCAAAGTAAATTGTGGCCATTTCTTCTTGAGTGGGCGTGAGGTAAACGGCCGTTCCCTCCGGCTGCGCGGCGGCAAACTGGCCCAATTGCCAGTCTGGCAGGTAAAAGTCGGCCGCGAGCTGGGGATGGCTGGCGTAGCGGACAAAGTAGTCACGGAGGGTGAAGGTGAAGCTGGCGAGGAGCAGTAAGCCGTAAACGGTAATCGGTAAGCGGTAAGCAGTAATCAGTTTGCTTTTTACCGATAACCGATTACCGATTACCGATAACCGCTCACCGATAACCGAAAAGAACCAGACTCCTCCCACCGCCGCCACAATCGCCACTACACCCGCCGCGCCAGTCATGCGGCCAAAGTGGGGAGCGTCGCCGCTCATAATCGTGGGCAGCAGCATGACAAGCAGCCAGAGCAGCAAAAAGACGGTGCGTGGATTAAGCTTTTGGCGCAGGGCGTGAACCAGCCCCAGGGTGAACAGGACGGCCTGGATTGGATCGAGATACGGCCGTCCCGGCGAGTTGTGGCGCAAATGGGTCTCCCCCTGCCAGTACAGGCCGCGCACCACCCGCCCCACATTCAGCAGCCAGGTCAGCAGCGGCCGATCTTCCACCGTGCCCAGCCCCCGGTTGGCCACGTAGGCAATGCGAAAGACAAAAAAGTACGGGTAGCGCCAGAAAAAGAGCAGGATGGGCAGGGCGGTGAGGAGGGAAACGGCCGTCATGCCACCAACATTGAGCAAATTGCGGTGCAGGCTGGCCCAATCGCGCCACGCCCAAAACAGCACAAACAGCATAAAGAGCAGGGGGAACAGGCGGGCGGCGGCGTAGATGTAGATGCCCAGTCCAAGAAAGAAGCCAGCAAGTAAAAATGACAAGGTGACACGGTGACCAGGTGACACGGTGACCTGGCTGAGGTTGTAGCCGCGCCAGAAGAAGATGACGGTGAGCATTTCTACCGGCACAAATACCATCATCCGCAGGCCAAAGCGGCTGAAATGGATGGCAGGCACTAATATCGCCAGAAAAAATGCTGCTAGCAAGGGAATATGAGATTGGAGATTGGAGATTGGAGATTGATCGCCGTTTTTCTGGACCCCCACGCCGAACAGTTCTTTCGCGGCGAAGTAGGTAAGCAGCACGGCGAGCACGCCGGACAGGGCCGGAATCAGACGAATGGCAAATGGCGTCGGGCCAAACAGCCAGATCGAGACGGCCATCAGGTAAATATGGAGCGGTTCACGGCCGTAATTCCCCTCAAAAAAAGTTGGCCAGCGTGTTGGCTCTGGTGGATTCTGGCCATAGGCATCCTGAGCATAAAGTTCCCAGCCTTCGTAAAACTGGGGAAACGTTTTGCCCTGCACCATGGACAGGGCGTCCAGGCCGTTGTAAGCCTCATCGTGGTACAGGCCGGGCGGAAAATTGTCTAGCTGCCAGAGCCGCAAAAAGGCAGCCAGGAGCAGCACCAGCAGCAGCCAAAGACGGTTGCGGTTCATGGCGCCAGCTCCACGGTGGTGATAAGAGCAAAATCCGCCCCGCCTGGCGTGAGCCAGCGGCGGCCGGTAGCCGGATCGTACAGGCCCGTGCGCAGCTCGTACTGCCCGGCAGGCAGCCCCGGCGGCAGGGGAATGGCGTGTCGCTGCCACAAAACATCCCCGGCGCACCAGCCCTCCCAGGCAATGTCTAGACCATCCCACTGAGCCGCAATCTGGCCAGACTGATCTAACAGGTGCACATAAATTTTCAGCGGCACAGGACCGGTCTTGTTGCGCCAGCGGGTGGTCAGCTCGATAGCATCTGCCTGCTGCACTATCTCTGGGTCAGCCAGCAAACCGATTTGGTGGTCATCAAAGCTAAAGGGGTGAGTTACGGCCGTATCCATCCCCCCACTTTGCACCCGGTACAGGGTGTACTGCTCGTTTTGGACGACAGATTGGCGGGTAACAGCCGTTTCCAGCCAACCCAAATCAAAATCCGCCGCTGCCAGCCAGAATTCGGCCGCGGCAGGCTGCAGAAAAGCATTTGAGCTGTGCAGCCAGCGCGGCGTCACCTGGTTCGTCTGAAGGCGGGCAAAATGCTCTGGGGCGATTTCGTCCAGCTGCACACCTGCCAGAACCAGATCGGCGGGTTCGCCGTGCGGCGGCACTTCATAGAGGAAGATGCTGTAGCCCACTTTGTCCAGCGGTTGGCGGTCGCGGAACCAGGCAAAGGTGTCGTGATTAGAAAAATGCACACCTTGCAAAGTGGTGGCGCTGATGGCGTAAATGCCGGGAGCGGGATCGTGGGGGTAAAACGGCCGTGCCTGCGGGTTCATCAGCCGCGGGGGGAAGCTGTCTAGCCCAATGTAATTAATGTTGTAGTAAGACGGCCGTGCCTCGCCAAAATAGCTCAGCCAGACCTGATCAACTTCATTTTCAACCAGCCACGCTTTTAGTTGGCCCAAGTCCTGGCCCCAATCCAGGTTGCTGTCCACCAGGTAGCGCCAACCACCATCCGGCCCACCGGCCAACACGTTGAAAAATGCGAGATAATGCGGCGAAAGCCAGACGGAAATGCCTGCCAGCCACACCAGCAAACCGGCCACCACCAGCTGGCCAATCCACCGCCTGGCCGATACATATTCAACCAGCCAGGCCAGTACGGTGGCCGCAAAGACATACAAGAAGGGCAGCAACGGCAAAAGGTGGCGGTAACCTAGATTGATGTCGGTTGTCAGGGCAAAGCCAAAGTAGCCCAGCGGCGGAATCAGCAGCGCCGCCAGCGCCAGCCAGCGCCCGGCCAGCTTCCCCCGCAGCGCCAACCAGATCAGGCCCAAAACGGCCGTCACCAGCAAAATCAGGGTAGGCAGCGGCGTCTTGAGCAAAAAGGCAATCGGGAAATAAGTCCACCAGCCGCTGTCAGAGTAGGCACCAGCCAAAAAGGCCGGGGTGCTCTTTTGCAGCCGCCCGCCAATGTCCAGCAATTGCTCCAGGTGATGTGACAGCGGCAGCGTAAGGCCAGACAGCTGCGGCAGCGCAGGCAAGTTGTCCGGCAGGGTACCCACCTGGAAACCATACGCCGCCCACAGCGTCAAAAATGCCGCCAACGGATAGGCCACCAGGAGCATCACCAGCGGCGCGTTCCAGCGAAAGAGCGGCGGCTTGGGGCTTGATTGTCGATACCAGTGCACTACAAAGAGCAGCAGCACCAGGGCAAACAGAGGGACAAACAGTCCGGCGGTGAATTTTGTATTTTGCAGCAGGCCAAAACCCACCCCGGCCCAAATGGCGCGCGGCCAGGACGGCCGTTGCCCAAAACGCCACAGCAAAAAACCAGCTAAACAAGCCAAAGTTGCCAGGCCAAAATCGGTGGTAGCGAGACGGCCGTGGGCCAACAAATTAGGATCTAAACCAACCAGAAGCATCGCCACAAAGGCCGCTGACCGGCTGCCGCTTAGCTCGAACGCCCAACGTCCCGCCAGCGCAACCAACAACAACCCCAGCCAAACTGTCGGCAGCCGTGCTAAAAACATCACATGGCCAACGTCATTGCCAATTTCCCACAGAAACAGCTCGGAAGGACGATGAAAATTGGTCAGTTCCCAGGAAGGATCGTTAATGGGCAGTTGAACCGTTTCATCGGCCATCAACAGTAAAGCATTGAGCGCGTTTAGACCCAAAGGGTGCCCCACGCGCATATGCCTGTTTTCGCCGCGCAAATAGCCTAAACCGCGGGTAATAAAACCTTGTTCGTCAAAGGTAGGTGACAATTGAGCGAGATGGACAACGCTTAAGCCAAAGATCAAAAAAAACAAGGCAGGCGCAGCCCAAACCCTCCATTTTTGCAGTCGAACCACCTCTTACCTCTTCCCGCCAATAACAAAACCTCGGAAGGAAAAGATAATCCTTCCGAGGTTTCTAAAATCACCAAAAATCTGCTTGCCTGACTAATTGTCCAGTGGCGTTACTCGAATGTACTCATACCGCCAGGTCGAATTGCTGTACTCATCCGTCGAGGCAAACACGCCGAAGTATGGGTCGTTTATCCAACGCGTATCATTGTAGGTGTAACGCAAGTCGCCGTTGAGGAAAAACTTAATGCCAGACTGACGCACCTCAATGCGATAGGTGTTAAAATTATTCGCATTTGGATGGAACGGAGGATTAGACAGCACATCGCCCAGGCGTTTCAAGGGGCTGCCACCACAGTTCGGGCAATAAACCAGCGTATCAATACGTTCCCACAACAAAGTCAGATCTGTGGCTGAAGACCAGATCAAATTGGTGTTGTAGAAGTGGTTAAAACAGTTGTTGTGTGCATAAACACCGGCTAACGTGCTCCAGTCCGGGCAGGGTGCACCTGCCCAGTCACCACCAAACACGAGCCCGTGAGATACCAGGTTGCCCAAATTTGCTGGCTGTGAGCTGAATTCGATCACGTAGGGCGGCTTGGGGGCAGGCTTTAATGGGCTGGCAATCGCCCAATCCCAGGAATCCTCAACCCGAATAATCAACCAGTCACTGTTTTCATACCAGGTATCTTCTTTTTCGATGAACGTTAACCGGCGCAGTCCTTCTTTCAAAGATGGACCAGACCAACCCGTCTGGTTGCTCTTGAAATCATCATAGTAGGCACCCACAACTTGAACTGTGGCAGACCAGGGGCTGTTTTGTCCAGCACCAACAGACCGCACACGATAGTAGTAAACGTTATTGGCTGATGGCTGAATCGTATTAATTAACTGGCTAAAAACAGTGCTGCCTAAGCTGAAGTTTGTAACGTTTGTGGCAAACGTCGGGTCCTGAGACTGCTGCAGTTCGTAACCCGTTACGCCAGAGGCATTGCTATCGACCCAGTTCAACTGCCAGTCATTGACGCTGTTAGGCCGTGTGGCCGACAAGGTGGGGGCAGCCAACGCCTTAAAGATTATTGGGAGATAGGTGATTTCTGAGCCGACAGTTGTGGTTAACAAAGCAGAGGCGGTAACCATTGCATCAGTCTGAGAAGTAGCTGTAATCGTTGCCGTATCAGAATCACCGTTCGTGGCGCCACCGGGAATGGTGATCTCCACGCTTACGGAGGCTGAATTGCCACTGTTCACGGGCACAGCTGTATCTGAGAGTGAAGATGCCCATCCCGACGAAATGGTGATATCGTAGGTGTCATTTTCTGTTCCCGTGTTGGACAAAGTCAACGTATAAATTACCACATCACCAGGGCTTCCCAGGCTTGCCTTGTCACCATCCCAGGCAACACTGTTAGCCGCACTACCTTGAGGGCCAACATCCGGTGCACCTGGCGTTGCTTCTGGCATAACATCGCCACTAATGATGTGGGCGTCAATGTAGGCTTGAATCTTTTCTTCTGTAGTCAATGTGGGGGTAATAACAGGACCTTGAGCAAGAGCTTGCCCCGTCCCCCCAGCTTTTGACATAGCCAATGTTTGAATCATTACAGATAAACCAACGATGGTGAAAATCAGCGTCAGCAATATCTTGAAATGTCCTTTAGCTTTATCAGCATTTTTCTTATTAAGCTCCATTTTTCCTCCAAATCCAACTATTATTGAAAAGCAAATATACCTAGGGCTCTATTTTTCGTCAATGTTCACAGCCGCCCCTAAAGCTACGAAATCCATACTCTGGCCAACAGGCTTTAACCGGGTTTGATCGTGCAGTGTATACAGCCCTGCACGCAATTGAACCAGCCCAGACACGTTGTTTAAATCAATTACATGGTGCTGAATCACACGATCACCCACCTGCAAATCGGTGGGAGCCGCATCAAATCCATCATGTTGTGCTGCTAAATTTCCGTCACCATCAACCACGTGGATAAACGCTCTCAAATCGGCAGGTAAGGGGGCTTCCACCTGCCACAACGTGATCAAATGCAAAATTTTCTCGGGTCCCAACGGATAAAGATTGTAACCTTCCAGGGTAATAACACTTTCAAATGAGGCAGAAGGAGTGAGTATTGTCCCGGAAAACTGCGGCCGTTTCGGCAAGCCATAAACTGCAAACGAGGGTTCTGCATCGTTGCGGAATAGTGGTTCCTGGGAAATGCCAGCAGCCGACAACAAAACGGGATGGATAGACACAAATTCGGGAACGTAGAGACGGCCGTTCCCTCCCCCAGGCCACACCACCGCCCCCGCCACTGCCTCACCCGTCTGCACCCAGCGTGCTTGTGGGTTCACGCCAAGGTCAAGAATCAGGGAGTCCCGATCAATCGGCTCAAAAAAAGCTTCCGCAACCACCAGATTTTCCGCCGGATTTTCTTTCCAGTGGCGGGCAATATCGAGTAAAACTGTCTGGTAGTGGTTAAGCCGCGTGGTTTCTGCCTGGGGCCAGCGAATAAAACCATCGTTCACCGTGCGAACCACGTTCACGGCCAGCAGCCCTACCAGCACGACTGCCTGCAGCGGACGAGCTGCTTTCGTCGGTCGGCTAACCAGATAATGATAAACGGCCGTCACCCCCACCCCTACCAACAAATAAACCACCGGCAGCGCCCCCACCAGCCGCACGGTACTGGGCGACTGCGGCGTGACCGCGCTGGGGATCAGCGTCACGCCCAGCCAGATAAGCACAAAGGCAAACGTTGGCTGCCGCCAGCGCCAAAGTGCCAGCCCCAAACCAGCGTAAAAGAATACGGCCGTTCCCCAATCAAACAACGGCCGACCCGGCAGCGTATAAGTCCAACGCGGATCGCCGGTGAAGCTAAAAACGCCAAGGGTATTCACCACGCTCTCTAAAATTGGCCCCGCATCCCCGTCTTGCAGCGCTTCCAGCGGCCCGGCCAGCTGATCGACTCGCTGCTGCAGGGTGGGATCAGCCCACAGCGTCAAAAACAGCGGCAGCGATAACAACAGCGACATCCCCAATACAACCAACGCGCCCCTTACCTGCTTTCTCCTCTCTGTCCTGGCAATCAAGGATGGCATACGCCTTTGCGTGAAAATCAAATAAAGGGCCAACAGTGCGGGAATAGCAAAAACCACTCTAGCCCCCGTATAGCTGTACAAACTCAACCCCAAAAACAGCCCGGCCAGATACGGCCGTTTTGGCCAAAACCAGGCAAACACCAGCAAAAGTACCGGCTCCAGAATCGGCCGGATGCCCACGCGGCTAAACACAATCGGCCACCAGCTGACAGCCAGCCCAATGCCGGCGAGAACGGCCGTACCCGAGCCAAATTCGCGCCTGGCCCAACGCATGGCGAGCGCCACCAACAGCAGCCCCAGCGTCACCGCCGGAAGCCGGGCGGCCAGGGCATTTTCTCCCAGCGCCAGGTAAAAAGGGATGCCCCAGTAGTGGTACAGCGGCTCGTGGCCATACCCCTGGCGGAAGAAGAAGGCGTGGTTCCCCGCCAAAATGTACGCGGGCATGCCCGCATCCAAAACCTCATCCTGAGCCAGTCCGGGCGGCACGTCGATCAGCAGCCAGAGGCGGAAAAAGGCTGCCAGCAGCAGCGTGAACGTCGCCGCCATATACCAGCGCTTTCGGTTCCACGTCATGGCGCCACCACCGTAATTTGCCCCACCCAAACGCGATCGGCCGTGCCTGCACCGTCGGTGACAATCGACAAACGCTGGCCAGTGTCTGGGCGATAAAGCCCCAGCTGCACGTAATACATGCCAGAAGGCGCGTTCGGATCAAGCGGCACGGTATGCACCTGGGCAAAGCGGTCGCCCGGCTGCAAGCCAGCCATGCGCACGTCCAGCCAATCCTGCTGGCCCCAAATGTCTACCCCGTCGCTGGTGAGATGCACAAAAGCCACCAGCGGCGTGGGATCGGCCGTTTCCACCCGCCAGTAAGTCACAAAACGTACCACATCCGGCCCCACCTCTGGTTGGGAGACAGCCAGCAGATGCAGCCGGTTGTCGAACTTGACCGGCAGCTGCGGCGCAGGCAGTTGGGCAAAATCTGGGGGCCAGGAAACGGCCGTTTCCCCCGCCACCTCCGCCAATCGCGCCTCAAACTGGGCCGCATCCGGCAGCACAAAACGCCGAAAATCTTCAAAAACTTCCTCCGATGATCCAGCATCGGCCACAAACAAATTTTGCAATTCAACATCGAACTGCTGGGGAGCCAATGGCGCTTCGGGGAAGTAGTAAGTCGCGGGGAACGAATCGGCTGGCCAGACCCAGGCGCCCGCGGGATTAAACCAGCGTTCGGCCGTACCCTCCCCCGGCGTCGCCAAATCAAAGGCCACCGCATTCCACGGATGCCAGTAGTTGACGTACGGCCCACCCACCAGCACCGCGCCGTCCGGCGCATCGGTTTGCACGGCATTGGCAACGGCCGTAATGCCCGCCTGGTACAGTTCCGCCACCTCCGGCTGCCGGTTCCACGTTTGGAAAAACGCCAGACCCGCCTCTACCCCTGGCACAATGAACAGCAGCGCCACCAAAGCTGTCGCCGTGATGGGCTGCCGCTGCCGGAGCCACTGCCACGTTTTGGCCACGCCCACGCCCAGAAAAATATACGCCGCTGGCTGGGCCACAATGCTGTGCGTTACGCTGGCCGCCGGTGGGGCAATCATCGAGGGTCCGGTGCCGCCTAAAAACCAGAGGAGCAGCAGGGCAAATTGGGGCTGCCGCCAGCGCCACACCACCCAGATCAGCCCGCCCAGAAAAAAGAAAACGGTCAAGACGTCGAAGATGGGACGGCCGTATTCGTTGTACAGCCAATCCTGCTCCCCCTGAATCACGTACATGCCCAGCGCCCGCACCGTCAGGTCCAGCACCGGCAGCGAGTTGCCCTGGCGCAGGGCCACAACGGCCTGGTTCAGCAGCTCCAGCCGCTGCTCGCCCACGGGAACGGCGGCAATGGCCTGCCACAGCGGCCAGATGAGCAGCGTGGCCACCACGGCCAGGAGTACAAATCGGGGCCAGCGGGTTTTGAATTGTTGCCAGTGGAAAACGGCCGTAAACAGTACAAAACCCACCACAATGGCAGGCAGCACCCGCCCGGCCAGGTAGGTGTACACCCCCGCCGCCAAAAACAGCCCGGCCAGAGCCCCATCGGCCAAGCCGCGCCAGGATTGGGTAGACATCCGTTCCCAACTGCGCCACAAAAAGTAAACCATCAGGGTGGCAAAGGCCGTCACCCCGCCGACGCGCAGCCCCACCCGGCTGTACAAAAGCGCCCAAAACGAGACGGCGAGAAAGGCGGTTGTCAGCAGCCCTACGCGGCGGCCGAGCAGCTTCTGCGCCACCAACCAGGTGGCCGCCAGCTCAATCATGCCCAGCACCACCGACGGCAGCCGCAAGCTCCAGTCCGATTCACCCAGCAGGGCCAGGCTGCCTGCCTGCAAATAATGGTACAGCGGCTCATGCCCCCACGATTCGGCGAAGTAGAGCGGCCGTTCCCCCGCCAGCACCCGCCCCGCCATCAGGTAATTTTGCAGCTCGTCGTAGCGCAAACCGGGCGGCGCCTCGTCCAGCGCCACCACCCGCAGCCCAAACGCCAGCAGCAGCAGCCCCGCCAGGAGCAGCTTCTCGTCCAGTTTGGCTTTTGGCGTTGGCGCGTTCGTCAAGGACCACTCCACAATGGGAGTAATTGAGTAATTAAGTTATTAAGTAATTTGAGACGCCAATTACCCAATTACCCAATTACTCAATTACAAACAAATAAATCGACCCAATCCGCACCTCGGGCTCCCGCTGGCGGAACCAGGCATACACATTCTTCTCCGTCCGGTGCGATTCCCACAGGCTGCTGGCGCTGATGGCATATACTCCCGGCTCCGGCGCCTGCGGATCAAACGGCGGATTATCCCACAGGCTCAAAAATTCGGCCCGGGGGAAGCCGGGCAGCGGCTCGTACGCCATGCTGTAGTAGGCCGGAACGGCGATGCCAAACCAGCCCAGCTTGATGGTTTCCACGTCGTTTTCGGCCATCCAATCCTGCAAGCGCAGCAAATCCTGGCCCCAGTCACTACTGCTGTCCGCCAGGATAGACGCACCGTTGGCCGGGCCGCCTGCTGCCAGGTTGAAATAGTTCAGGTAGTGGGGATGGATGAGCAGCGTCGGCAGCAAAATGCCGCCTGCCAGAATGATTGTGACCGCGAGACGGCCGTTCCCCCTTGCCGCAAACGCCGTCGGCAGCCCACTCACGGCCACGATGATCAACGGCACAATCGGCAGCAGGTGGCGGTAGCCAATATTAATCCCGCTGACAACGCTGACGGCAAAGTACAGCACAGCGGGCAGCAAGAGGAAAAACAGTTTGGGGCGGGTACACGGCCGTTTCCACCCCCACCACACCAGCCCCACCAACCCAATCAGCAACACTAGCGGCGTCTTCACCAAAAAAGCCACCGGGAAAAAGAGCCAAAATCCTTGCAGCGACGTTTCGCCCAGCAAAAAAGCCGCCCGCCCGCCGCGGCTCACGTTCACAATCTGGTCAATGCCCGCCCAAAACGTGGGCATCGGCCCGCTAAACCGGTTCAACCCGGCCAGCATCGCCGAAGGAAAGCGAAATGCCCCCCACTCAAAGCCAAAAATCGCCCACACCACTACAACAGACAGTACCCCTGCCGTCACCAACTTTATAAATGGAACGCAGATTTGCCTGATTTTCCTGATCAGGGTTATCAGGTAAATCTGCGTTCTATTTCTATTCGCGGCTTTTGGTTTTATTAATTCTGTTTTATCAAGAGCTCTATGCGCCTTTGCCTCAAAAAATGGCAAAAATGCAAGAACCATCAAAATCGGCACAAAAGCCAGCATGGAAAGCTTGCTGCCAAACGCCAGCCCCAACCCCACGCCCGCCGCCAGCCAACGCCGCCAGTGCCAGCCCGGCGCCGCCCACAGGCGCCACACCAGCAGCAGCGCCAGCGTCATAAACAACGTCCCGCCTAAATCCGTGGTGATGAGACGGCCGTTCGCCAGCACATTCGGCTCAAACAGCAGCATCACAAAAGCGAGATACGCAGATGGCCGTCCCCAAAAGAGCCGGACAAAATGGAACCCCACCAGCGCCAATCCCAGCGTCAAAAAGACAACCGGCAGCCGCCCCAGGAAGATCATGCGCGTTACGTCATGGTTTACCCGCCAGACAAACTGGTCGGCGAAATTGTACCAGTAGATGTCTGGCGGCTGCATCTCTGTCCAGCTGGGGTGATCGAAGGGGTACACCAGGTCGGGCAGCAGCAGCAGAGGCAAGCTGCTCAGGCTGTTGATCAGCGGGGGATGCTCCAGGCTCAGGCGCGGATCGGCCGTTTTTACAAACGCGGCCCCACGCGCCAGGTGGTTTTGCTCATCCATCGTCGGGCTGTCGTGCACCAGGCTGTCCAGCGCCAGGAAAAAAAAGAGCCACACCGCCAGCACCACCAGACCCAACCGCCACTGCTTCTGCGCCAAATTTGCCATAGGCGGCTGATTATATGTGCCCGCCCGCCAAAGTGGCAACGTAGATGTACTTTGGGTCTCAGAACGAGTTGTCACTGAATTTCACGCAAAGTCGCCAAGGATTAACTTAGCGCCTTTGCGCGAGTTAATTGCCATACTTGACAAATTGTGGGTCTTGAGGAATTCAGGGGGTTTACAATCCGTGATGCGTGAAACGTGAAACGTGACCAGAGTGACATCACGTTTCACGCTTCACGTTTCACGCCAAACCCCATGAAATCCCAAAGGGCCCAAATTGTTTGTGCACCCAGGCATTTTGTCCAATGGCAACCCGCAAGCAAAGCAGATAAAATGACGGCCGTTATGCACACCACCTTGCCATCATTCCCACTTGTTTTTCTCAACGCCACCCAAAATTGGCAGTCACTTTTTTAAGGAGAGTAGTAACGATGACCGAAAAAAAGCTGCAAATCCCCTACCGTTCCCAATGGGACACAGATGCCAAAGACCATTCCGGCGACTGCGGCCCCACCAGCGTGGCCATGCTGCTCAACGGCAAGCGTGTGGCCATCACCCCGGATGACCTGTACACCTACATCGGCGCCCGCCCCAAGTTCACCTTCATCCCCGATCTGAAAAACGCCGCCTGGGGCGCGGGCCAGCTCACCCTGACCTACAAAAATTACGCCAACGCCACGGACGCGCTCCAGCAGCTGCGCCGCCACATCGACGAAGGCCACGCCTTCATTGCCCTGGTGAAGTACAAGCCCTGGGTCCAGCTCACAGGCAACAAGTTTGAATCGGGCCACTTCCTCGTCGTCACCGGCTACGATAATGACCACATTTTTGTACATGATCCGCTCTTCGGCCTCTGGGCACAGCGGTCAAAAGGGGAATATTTCCGCTTTACCAACAAACAATTTTTGGACGGCTGGGGCGGCTTCCACTACACCGAAAACCAAAACTTTGGCTGCCTGATCCCCGACTTCAGTTATCCGTTTGTCGGCGCGGTTGAAGAAGTGGTGGAACTGACCGAAGCCGAAAAGGCCGCGCAGGAAGCGTTAAACGCCATCGCGGTGGATGGCGAACTGCGCCGCCGCATCCTGGCACTGGCGGCCTACGAAGGCGCGGCCGAACCCAATTTGGCCGATGGGGCAACGGCCGTCTCCTGGCTCAACCGTCTCGGCGACTGGGGCAAAGAGGTAGTTATCCACACCGTGGTCAACGGCAATACCTACAGCGGGTTGGCCCGCCGTTACTACAAGGATTCACTGCGCTGGCGCGCCATCCAGGTGTACAACAACCAGCCAGACGCCCAGCTGTTTGTCGGCCAGCGGCTGGAAATCCCCCTGCCCACCGCCGCCGAACTCGAAGCAGCCGGGCCGCGCACAGCCGCTGCTGTTCTGCCCAAAGTTAAAGTACCCAGACCAGAGCCAATCTAGCGACTGGCCCACCTGCACACTGGCAAACTCACTATGCGCAAACATCTTGGCACCATTATCAAAATCAGCATTACCCTCCTGGCGTTGCTTTACGTCTCCACCCAAGTCGATTTCTACGACATCGGCCAGCGGCTGCTGCAGGCCAACTTGGTCTGGGTGTTGGTGGGCTTTTTGCTCGTTAACTTCAGCCTGGTCGTGCGAGCCTACCGCTGGCTGCTGCTGCTGCGCGGCATCGGGGCGCCAATCAAGTTTGGGCGGCTGGTTTCGCTTTATTTTGCCGCCCAATTTTTTAACTCGGTGCTGCCTTCCGGCTTTAGCGGGGACGTAGTGCGCGCTGTAGAAGCGGCGCAGGATGTGCCCGCCCGCACGGCCGCTGGCACCGTCCTGGTGGATCGCGCCACCGGGCTGCTGGCCCTGTTCATGCTTGGCCTGGCCGCGCTGCCCTTCCGTCCTGACAACTTCCCGCCAACGCTGTTCTGGCAAACAACGGCCGTTTGCCTCATCGGTCTCATTGGCGGGTTTGTGGTGCTAGAAGGGCGGCTGGTGCGCGCCCTGGGGCGCCTGGTGCCAGGTTTCTTGCAGCCGGTGTGGCACAAGGTAGATGGGGTGATAACGGCCGTTCAGGCCTGTGGCTGGACGGCCGTCTGGCAGGCCATGGGAGTCTCCATCCTCTTCAACCTGATACAAATAAGCTGGTTTGCCGCTGCGGGGCGAGCCTTGGGCTACAGCGTACCGTTCAGCTACTACATCCTGGTCATTCCCTTCCTGTCGCTGGTCATTTTGCTGCCCTCGATTGGCGGGCTGGGCATTCGCGAAGGGCTGGCCCCCCTGCTCTTTGCCAGTGCCGGGCTCAACAGCGAGCAGGCGGTAGCCCTCACCCTGCTCGTCTTTGCCATCGAGCGGCTCTCCGGCTTGCTCGGCGCACCCATCTACATCATCGACACCCTCCGCCGCAGCCGAAGTAAATAATCCACAGATTTCGCAGATTACACAGATAAAGACCTCGTTCCACGCTCGGCGTGGAATGCAGTTCGGGACGCTCCTGCGTCCCCTTCGCAGAGCGCAGGAACGAGAACGCATGAATCTGTGTCATCTGTGAAATCTGTGGATGCTTTAAAACAAACGGACTTCCACCCATTCACCCGCCAGCAGGCCGCCTTTGTTGAGCGGAATTTTAATGAGGCCGTCGGCGTTGACCAGGGTGTAGATGAGGTTGCTCTTGCCAAAAACGGGGATCGCCATCAGGCCGTCGGCGCTGTCCTCCAGGCGGGCGGGCACATAATCTTCCCGGCCGCTTTCGCTGGCGATGTTCTGCCCCAGCCGCGCCCAGACCAGCCCGCGGCGCGGCATCGTGTGGACCCCTTGCAGCCGGTAGATGGCGGGCACGCCAAACATGTCGAACTGGATCATGGCGGAGACGGGGTTGCCGGGCAGTCCGAGCACCGGTTTGCCGCCCACCGCCCCCACGATGGTGGGTTTGCCGGGCCGCGTGGCCACACCGTGCAGCAGCACACCCGGTTGGCCCAGGCCGTCCATCACCTGCACGGTCATGTCGCGCACACTCACGGACGACCCGGCAGACATGACCAGCATGTCGGTTTCGGCCAGCAGGTGGGCAGCGGCCGCTGCCAGCGCCGCAAAGTTATCGGGAATGATGCCACCGAGGACAGGCACGCCGCCTGCCTGCGTCACCAGCCCCGCCACGGTGTAGCTGTTGATGTCGCGGATTTGGCCGGGTGCGGCCGTTTCTTCTGGCGCAACTACCTCATCCCCCGTAGCCAAAATGCCCACCCGCGGACGGCGCACCACGGATACGGCCGTAATCCCCAACGCCAGCAAGCCGCCCACATCCTGCGGCCGTAAACTGTGCCCCGACGACAAAATCTCGGCGTCCAGCCGCACATCTTCGCCCACTTGCAGCACATTCTGCCCTACAGCCACCGAGCGCAGCACTTCAATTTCAAACGGAAATTGGGGAGATTGGTGATTGGAGATTGGAGATTCTTCACCGCTCACCGATAATCGTTCACCGCCCACCGTCTGCGTCTGCTCAATTTGCACCACGGCATCGGCCGTTTCCGGGATCATGCCGCCCGTGTGTACAATCGCCGCCTGCCCCACGCTTAGGGTCACGTTGGCGGGGTGGCCCATCGGCACCTCGCCCACCACCTGCAAAAAGGCGGGCAGGCTCTCCGACGCGCCGTAGGTGTCGGCGGCGCGTACGGCGTAACCATCCATCGTGCTGCGGCGGAACTGGGGCAGGGCATGAGGCGCCGTAACGGCCGTGGCCAAGACACGGCCGTTCGCCTGCGGGGTTGGTATGGTTTCTGCGGGCAGAACGGCCGTCAGGTGCTGAAACAGCAGTTCGCGGGCTTCATCGGGGGGTAGAACGTTGAAAAATTCAGGCATAGGCCCAAGTGTATCAAAGGGAGGGGGGAATGATCAAAGCAAGTTGCAGGTGGCAAGTGGCAGGTAGCAAGTGGCAGGTGGATTTTTCTCCTCAACCGCTATTCTACAACAACACCGATGGCTTTCATGGCGTCGTGGGTGGTGAGGTGAATGTACGGCTCGCCCAGGTGGTCGACAAAGCCGATGTCTCGCAAACGGTCCAGCACCGGGCCCTTGATGGCCGCCAGGTGCAGCTGCACCCCGGCATCTTTCAGCTCCTGCCGCAGCGTTTCCAATGTCTCCAGGGCGCTGGCATCGATAAAGTTGACGGCCGTTCCAATCAACACAAAATTGTCCACTTCCGGCCGATCGGCAATGCAGCCCAGCACCGTGTCTTCCAAAAACTTGCTGTTGGCAAAATAAAGGCTCTCGTCGATGCGCACCGCCACCACGTTGGGCCAGCACTGCACCTGGTGGCGCAGCACGTTGCGGTACGTTTCACTGCTGCCCAGGCGGCCCACCACCGCCACGTGCGGCCGGCTGCTGCGCCAGATAAACAGCAGCATCGCCGCCGCCATCCCCAGCAAGATGCCATTCTCCACCCCCACCAGCAGCACGGCCGCAAACGTCACCCCAAACGAGGCGGCATCCGCCTTGTTGTACTGCCAGATGTGGCGGAACGTTTTGACGTCGATCAGCCCGACTACAGCCACAATCACAATGGCGGCGAGGATGGCCTGGGGCAAAAAGTAAAAGACGGGGGTCAGAAAAATAACGGTGAGGGCGATGAGAACGGCCGTCATTATCGAAGCCAGCCCGCTGTTAGCCCCCGCCTCAAAATTCACCACCGAGCGGCTCAATCCGCCCGTCACCGGGTAGCCGCCAGTGAACATCGCTCCCAAATTGGCGGCCCCCAACGCCAACAGCTCCTGATCGGCGTCCACTTTTTGCCGCCGCTTGCTGGCCAGAGATTTAGCCACGGCAATGCTTTCCA
This sequence comes from Candidatus Leptofilum proximum, assembly GCA_016710325.1. Taxonomy (GTDB): domain Bacteria; phylum Chloroflexota; class Anaerolineae; order Promineifilales; family Promineifilaceae; genus Leptofilum; species Leptofilum proximum. Next base: position 426,715 of record JADJXK010000001.1, read on the forward strand.
TGTACCCCACAAAGCTGATGACAACGGCCGCAGGCAGCAGCTGTCGCCACACGCCCATGTCCACCAACGGCAGCGTCAGCGAGGGCAAACCATCCGGCACATCCCCCACGATGGCTACGCCAAACCGCTCGTGCAGCTGCAAGCTCCACACCAGCGCCGTGCCCAGCACCACAATCACCAGCGGCGCGGACTTGGTGATGGGCAAAATCCACTGCGGCCTGATGCCCCAACGGCGCAGCTGCCCGCCTAACACCTGCTTAAAATAAACCAGGATGAGGATGCCGCCGCCGCCGAGAGCAAAGGTTATCCGGTTGGTCTCGGCCAGATGCGTGGCCGCGTAGCGCAGCAGTTCAAAAAATTCCAGGTTGGGAATGCCAATCCCCAATAAATGTTTGAGCTGGCTAAAACCAATCACCAAGGCAGCTGCCGTAGTAAAACCAGCTAAGACCGGATGGCTGAGGAAGTTGACCACAAAGCCCAGCCGCACCACGCCCATCAGCGCCTGAACGAGGCCTACCAACAGCGCCAGCGTGATGGCCAGCTGCACGTAGGCCGGGCTGCCCGCTTCGGCCAGGGGCGCCACGCCGGTGGCCACCAGCAGCGACACAATCGCCACCGGCCCCACGGCCAGGCTGCGGCTGCTGCCCAGCAGCCCGTACACCACCAGCGGCACGATGCTGGCATAAAGCCCTACCTCCGGCGGCAGACCGGCCAGCAGGGCATAGGCCATGCTCTGCGGCACCAGCATCACGGCCACGATGAAACCTGCCAGCACGTCACCCACCAGATGTTCGCGCGGGTAGTGGCGCAGCCAATGCCAGGCCGGAAGGATGGCCCTCAGCCTGGCGATTGGCTTGTTGTTTAAATCGGGTTGTTTAAGAGATTGTTTGGAAGAATTGGCCATCGCTCCCTCGTTCCTTTTTAAGAGGAGACAAGCGGCGAACAAAGCCTAGAGAAAGGGGAGCCCGGCGCGTTTCCAGGCAATCATGCCGCCGCTCAGGTTGGTGACATCGGTAAAACCCTGGCGTTGCAGCAGTTCGCAGGCGGTGCGGCTGCGTGCCCCGGAGCGGCACACGCAAACGATTGGGGCGTCTTTCGGCAGCTCGCCCAAACGCGAAGAAAGGGTGCCCAACGGCATCAGCCGGGATCCTTTGATGTGACCATCGTGGGCATATTCTTCTGCCTGGCGCACGTCCAGGAGGAGCATCTTTTCCCGGTTGGTTAGTTTTTCCTGGGCTTCTTGGGGAGTGATTGTTTTTACGGCCGTTCCCCCCATCACCTGGCCAAATAATGATCTAAACACAATATTTTCCTCAGTTTGAGTTTGATAATTTTTTCACAATATGCACCTAAGGATACCAACCGTTTGCAAAAGCGCCGTAAAGAGGATGTAAGGATCGTGTAAAGATGTGCGGTGAATCAATCCGCAACGGCCGCCAGCTCCTGGTCCAGCAGCATATCTTTTCCCAGCCACAGGTCGCGCACCCAGGCCTGGAATTCCTCGCGAAAGTCGTCGTTGTTTTGGTAATCCTGGTTGAGGAACTGGGGTGGGATCGGCCGTTTTTCGATGACCACATCAATTTCCTTCACCTCACCGCGGAGGAAGTTCCAGGCGTCGGGGATGCCCTGCGGATAAATGAGGGTCACGTCAAGCATCGTGTCGATCTGGTCGCCCATGGCCCCCAAAACAAAGCCAATGCCGCCCGCCTTTGGCTTGAGCAGATGCTGGTAAGGCGACTGCTGGCGGCTGTGTTTGGCCGGAGTAAAGCGGGTGCCTTCCAGGAAGTTCATGACCGACACGGGCGTTGTTTTGAACTTCTCACACGCCTTGCGGGTGGTTTCCAGATCTTTGCCGCGCAGTTCCGGACGGCGCGCCACCTGCTCGCGGGAATACCGCTTCATGAAGGGAAAATCCAGTGCCCACCAGGCCAGGCCAATCACTGGCACCCAAATAAGCTGCTGTTTGAGGAAAAACTTCAAAAAGGGGATGCGCTTGTTGAAGACGTGCTGAAGGACAAAAATATCGACCCACGACTGGTGGTTAGAGATGACCAGGTACCACTCGTCGGTGCGCAGGCCATCCAGCCCGTAAACCCGCCACTCAGTCCGCTGTGTCAGCCACATCCAGGCGCTGTTGCCGCTGATCCACGCTTCGGCCAGCCAGATGGCGGCTTTGGTGCAGCGGGCGCGCCAGCCGGGCACGGGGATGAGCAGCTTGGCCACGGCCACGAGGTACAAAAGTAGGCACCAAAACAAGGTGTTAAAGAAGATGGCAAATGCCGCGATAGCGCCAATGATTGACGCTGGCAAAAAGTTCAGCATCTTGGTTTTCTCCCGTTGGATATTTTCCAGGATGAAAGATTATCGCAAACGGCCGTACTTTCCAACGGTAAAAAGAACTTCACTTATCTTCGCTGCAAATCGCAAAAAAAACAGCCCGCCGGAAAAATCCAATGGGCTGTTCCACTCCTTTGTGTTGCTGCCGGTCGCCAGGCGTTAATCCGCTGGCATCAGCAATTGTTCGGTGGCAACGGTTTCCGTCTCCGGCTCCAAATGCTCAAACTGACTGTTGTACAGCTCAGCATAGAAACCACCGCGGGCCAACAGATCCACATGGGTACCCTGCTCCACAATGTCGCCGTCACGCATCACCAGGATGAGGTCGGCATTGCGAATGGTGGAGAGGCGGTGGGCGATGATGAAGCTGGTACGGCCGACCATCAACCGGTCCATCGCCTGCTGGATCAACACTTCGGTGCGCGTATCTACCGAGCTGGTGGCCTCGTCCAGGATAAGAATCTTGGGATCGGCCAGCACGGCGCGAGCAATGGTTAGCAGCTGCATTTGCCCCTGCGAGATATTGCTGGTTTCTTCGTTGATCACCATCTGGTAGCCATCGGGCAGCGTGTGCACGAAGTGATCGACGTGAGCGGCTTTGGCCGCGGCCTCCACTTCCGCATCGGTAGCTTCGGGACGGCCGTACCGGATATTCTCCATAATGGTGTCGTTGTACAGCCAGGTGTCTTGCAGCACCATGCCAAACCAGCGGCGCAAGTCCTGCCGCCGGAATTCACGGATGTCGTGCCCGTCCACCAAAATCGCGCCGTCGTCGACGTCATAAAAACGCATGAGCAGCTTGACGATGGTGGTTTTGCCTGCGCCAGTCGGGCCAACGATGGCCACCTTCTGGCCCGGTCTGGCCTCACCAGACAGGTTGCGGATGACCGGTTCGTCCGGGTTGTAGCCAAAACGCACGCGGCGGAATTCCACGTGCCCTTCGATGGCGTCCAGTTCCACCGGATTTACGGTTTCCTGCACCTCTTCGGGCTCTTCCAGGAATTCAAAGACGCGCTCGGCGGCAGCGGCCGTTTGCTGCAGCACGTTGGAAATGTTGGCCAGCTGGGTCAGCGGCATGTTGAAGTTGCGCACGTACTGGATAAACGCCTGAATGTCGCCCACAGTAATCGTGTTGCGCACCGTCAGGTAGCCGCCCACCACCACTACCGCCACGTAGCCCAGGTTGCCAATGAAGCTCATGATAGGCATCATGAGGCCAGACAGAAATTGGGATTTCCAGGCCACACCGTACAACGTCGTATTGTACGTTTCAAACTTCTCGATGCTGCGTTCTTCCATGTTAAACGCCTTCATCACCCGGTGCCCGCCAAACATTTCCTCAACATGGCCGTTGACGTGGCCCAGGTAATCCTGCTGCTCCTTGAAGTAAACCTGGGAGCGGCTGACAATGGTAGCCACCGCCACCAGCGTCAGCGGAATGACCACCAGGGCCACCAGGGTCATCAACCAGCTGATGGAAAACATCATGATCAGCACACCCACCACCGTAATGGCCGAGGTGATGATCTGCGTCAGGCTTTGGCTGAGGGTCTGGTTCACCGTGTCCACGTCGTTGGTGATGCGCGACAGCACTTCACCCTGCGTGGTGCGATCAAAGTAGCTCAGGGGCATCCGGTTGATCTTGGCGGCAATCTCCTCGCGGAAGCGGTAGGAGATGTCGGTGGAAACCCCGGCCATAATCCAGCCCATCAGGTAGGCAAAAACGGCCGAGAAAATGTACAAAACGAGCATGATCAGCAGGATACGGCCGATGTACTCAAAATCTATCGAACCAGTCCCGGCAATCTCGGCCATCACGCCTTCAAACAGCCGGGTGGTGGCGTTACCCAGCACCTTGGGGCCAACGATGTTGAACACCGTGGAGGCCACGGCAAAGATGACCACAATGATGAGTTGCAATTTGTAAGCAGCCAGGTAGTGTGCCAGCTTGCTCATCGTCTTTTTGAAGTTGCGGGCCGTGTCGCCTTTGCGCATGGCCGCGATGGGTCCGCCGTTAGCCGGACCGCCTCTTCCACCGTGCATCATCATGATGAGAGTTCCTCCATACTTAGCTGCGACAGGGCGATTTCCTGGTACGTTTCACAGGTTGCCATGAGTTCGTCGTGGGTGCCTTTGCCTACCACGCGGCCTTGATCCAGCACAATGATTTGTTCGGCGTTTTTCACCGTGGAGACACGCTGGGTCACCACCAGAATGGTGCTGTCCTGGGTGCTCTGGCGCAGGGCGCGCCGTAGGGCGGCGTCGGTTTTGAAGTCCAGCGCCGAGAAGGTGTCGTCGAAGATATAGACGGGCGGCTTTTTCACCAGGGCGCGGGCAATGGAAAGCCGCTGCCGCTGCCCACCGGAGACGTTGGCGCCACCCTGGGCAATTTCAGTCCTGAGCCCTTCCGGTTTACTGTTGACAAAGTCGGCGGCCTGGGCGATGGTTACGGCCGTTTGCAAATCCTCCACGCTGGCAAACTCATCGGCATAAAGCAGGTTGCTCTCGATGGTGCCGGAGAACAGGATGCCTTTTTGCGGCACGTAGCCAATCTTGTCGCGCAAATCGTGCTGCGTTACCTGGCGAATGTCGATGCCGTCCAGCAAGATGCTGCCTTCGGTCACGTCGTAAAAGCGCGGGATGAGGTTGACCACCGTGGACTTGCCCGAACCCGTCGAGCCAATAAACGCCGTGGTTTCACCGGGCCGGGCCACAAAACTGATGTCGTGCAAAATGTCTGCGTCGGCGCCCGGATAGCGGAAGGAGACGTTGCGGAATTCCACGGTGCCGGTGAAACGGCCGTTCAGCGGCTGCGGATTCACCGGATCGTGGATAATGGGCTCAATCTCCAACACGTCCGCAATGCGGTCAGCCGAAACCTGGGCGCGCGGCAAGATGATGAACAGCATGGACAGCATCAGGAAGGAGAAGACGATTTGCATGGCGTACTGCAAGAAGGCCATCACGTCGCCCACCTGCATGTTGGCATCGGCCACCTGCTGCGCCCCCACCCAAATGATGAGCACCGACAGCACGTTTAAGATGAGCATCATCACGGGCATCATGACCGAGGTGATGCGGGCAATGAACAGTGTGTTATCGGTCAGGTCCTGGTTAGCCTTATCGAACCGTTTCTCCTCAAAACCCTGCATGTTGAAGGCACGAATGACCATCATGCCGGAGAGATTTTCGCGGGCCACCAGGTTGATGCGGTCGATAAGCTTCTGCACCACCTGGAAGCGCGGCATGGCGATGGAGATGACCACGGCGATCACACCGACCAGGACAATTACGGCTACAGCGATGGTCCACCACATGGACGAGCCTTTGCCGATGGCGCGAATGGTCCCGCCAATACCCATGATCGGCGCGTAGAACACCAGGCGCACCATGAACATGGTCACCATTTGCAGCTGGGTAATGTCGTTGGTGGAGCGGGTGATAAGCGAGGCGGTGGGGAATTTGTCAAACTCCGCGCTGGAGAAGCTTTCCACCTTGCGGAAAACATCGCTGCGCAAATCGCGGCCAATCCCGGCGGCAATCCTGGCCGACAGGTACCCCACGGTGATGGTAGCCACGGCCGAAAGCAGCGTCACGCCCAGCATAATGGCACCGACGCGCAGGATGTAGCTGTTTTGCAGGGCGGCCACGTTCATGCCCAGCGCCTCGTATTCTGTTTTGACCCGGACAACGGCCGTTTGCACCACCATCGTCTCGCCCAAAGCGGCAAAACGCTCATTCATCGTCTCGCCAATCTCGGCGCGCTGCGCGGCGGGCAAGCGGTCGATCAGGGCAAACAAATCGGTGCCCGCAGGCAGGCGCGAGAGATCAAACGCACCGCCGCCCATTTGGGCCGCTGCTTCCGGGTCGGCCATCGCTTGCTCCAGGGCAGATACTGCCAGCAGCGCCTCGGCCATTGGGTTGGTTAACGCGTCAATTTCGTCGTCGCTGAGGTCCTTGCGCACGACAATGGCCTGGGACTCCAGGTACGGATACTGGCCGATGTATTCGGCCGCTTCTACCGTGCCAGGCTGAACCACAGTGTAGGCGTCTTGAACGGCCGTGGCCTCCTCTTCACTCAGGAACAGCAAGAGATGGTCAAACGTTTCCTGCCGCATGGCGACGGCCACGGGGCTTTCTACCCCGCTTTGCTGAATGCCCGTGTTGACGATCCTGGAGAGATAGTCAGGCAGAGCCAGGTCCAGGTTAGCCTGGATAAACAACAGGATGACCGAAGCCGTAAACATGAACATGTACGGATTCAGGTACTTTCTTAATCGCAGCATCGTTGTTGAATCTCCTATTTTTCGGTGATCAGTAATCGGTGAACGGTAATCGGAAGGTTGACTACGGCTTACGGATTACCGCTCACCGTCCACGGATTACCGATTACGGCTTACCGTTCACCGCTTACGGTCTGTTGGCGAACGGCCGCTACATGCGTGCCCAACTTTTGCAGCAGGGTTAACAACGTTTCCTGCTCCTCCGGGGCCAGGGCACTAAAGCAGCGCCCTACGGTATCGAGATGATCGTGCATGTATTGGCTGACGAGGGAACGGCCGTTTTCCGTCAGGCTGATGTTGAAGCGGCGGCGGTCATCGGGGTCCAGACGCCGCTCAACCAACCCTTCATCCTCCAGGTTGCGGATAAACGCACTCATGGTGTTGCGGCTCACCCCCTGCCGGTCACTAATTTCTGAGGGGTTCAGCTCGCCCTGGTTGCCCATTTGCTCGGCAAAAAAGAGGTGCATCAACACCTGGTACTGGGCAAACGACAGCCCGGCCTCGTCGATGCTTTGCTCACGCATGTGGAACAGCGACCGGGCTACAAAACCCAGTTCTTCCATCAAACGCAATGTTTTGGGATCAATTTCGGGATGGAAATTTTGCATAAACGCCATCCACTTTTGTCGTTTTTCGGAATCTTGCAGCCAGCTTTTATGTGTCATTTATTTTTTCACAAAAAAAGTGACAGCCCTCCTCGCCCACGGTAGGAAGTGCTGTCCAGTAATGTTAACAGGCAGAATTATACTATGCCGAACTATTCTGTCAAGCATTTCTGCTAAATGGCAAAAGATCATATAATTTAACGGCAACAATTCACTAAAACAGGCAGGAAAAAGGAGCTTGAATGGACCCGATAACCCCGTTCGACTGGTATCGCCTCTTCATTGGTGAGGAACCACCTCTGTACTTTTTGGAAATTGTTTTTCGTGTTGTGCTGATCTACGCCTTTGCCGTGATAGTGCTGCGTTACATGGGCAAACGCGGCCAGCGCCAGCTGTCCCCTTTTGAACTCATATTAATCATTGCCTTGGGGTCGGCCACAGGCGACTCGATGCTCTATCCGGAGGTGCCCATTTTTTATGCCTGGCTTATCATTTTGACGATGGTAAGCCTGAACTACCTCTTGAGCGCCGTGCAGTTTCGCTACAAATCTGTGAACAACTTTCTGGAGGGGGTACCCCGTTTGCTCGTAAAAGAAGGCCGGATCATCGAGGAAAACCTGGCAAAAGAACACTTGCGGCGTGAGGAACTGTTTGCCCTGCTGCGCGAGCGGGAAATTGGCAATACCGGGGAGGTTCAATACATTTTTCTGGAGCAAACCGGCCACGTCGGCTTGTTTCGCCGCAAGGAGGCAGATCGGGTGGCGGGCGAAGACACACTGCCGGATGAACTGAATTAATCAATCAAGCCAAGAAAAAGGAAGGGATATGGTCGGCGGCGGGGTGTTGGTGCTGGCCCTAAACCGGTAGCCAGAGGGACATGATGCGTCTTAAGAAACTCCTCTCTCCATTCAGCAAAGATCTACGCTGGCAGTTACTGTCACTATACCTTGTCGCCCTGGTCCTCGTTTTTGCCGCGGGGCTGAATTTTGCGGCGACCACCAACCGGCAGCTGACCAGTGAAACAGAATTTACCGACCTGGCCCTGGCGCAGGCCATTGCCCAGGAGACCCAGTCTTCGATTCAGTCTCCCATTCAGGCGGTACGGTATTTGGCCCGGCAGCCCGGTGTGCTGGCAGCCGACACCACAAGAATGGCCGAGCTTTTTGAAATCGTTCAGGAAACGAGCCCCGAATACAACCTGGTTTATCGCCACGACCGTAATGCCACAATGATTTACCACTACCCCGAAGGTCCGCTCACAACAGTTGGCGACAATTTTGCCTTTCGACTCTACTCGCAGCGAGCTAGAACCATGCACGAACCGTTTGTCTCCCTGGGGCGTATTTCCGCCACGATGCAGGAGCCCGTGGCCACGGTGATCAATCCACTATGGGATGGGGAGGTATATCTGGGCATTGTGGCGATAAATATTGACCTGCCTAATTTCAGCCAGAATTTATCGGATCTCATTCGCCGCCAAAACGTTAACAAACCTTCAATGGAAATTTTTGTAATCGATCAGTCCGGGCAAATTCTGGCCTCGCTGGAGCCCGATTTGCTGCTCACCAGCATCAACAAAGTATTCCCCGAACTGCCAACGGAAGCGCTGCCTTTGCCCGCAAGCAGTTCAATTGACACCGATGCTGCTGGCCGGGAACTGCTTTTCAGTTTCGCGCCGGTGGCTGAAGCGGAGTGGACCGTCATCGTCAGTCGGCCTACCGATGTGGCGTTTGAAACGCTGCACAGATTTCAACGCGGTTTTATGGTGCTGGTAGCCATTTACCTGGCCCTTGGCATCCTGCTCTGGATTGTTTTTTCCAGAAGAATGGTTCTGCCGCTGCAGGCAATCACGGCATACATAAAAGGGCGGCAAGTTGAGCTTCCCACCGAGCATTCGCAGGCGCACCCATTGGCGAGCTACACCACCCGGCAGGATCAGTTAGGGCACCTGGGCAAAAGCTTGATCGAAGCGGAGAAGGTCATCCGAACGCAGCTAGATGAATTAACCACGCTGCTGGAAACGAGTACGGCCGTTACCTCCAGCCTGGAAACACACACGGTGCTGATCACGATCCTCGCCCAGGTGGAACAGATTCTCAAAATCGACAAATCGGCCATTGTCACCTACCAGGAAGATGAACAACAGTTCCGGGTCAGCGCCAGCCGCCGTCTCTCCGATACGTACAAAACCCGGATATCCCAATCGTACAGCCAGGAACGGCTGGCCATGCAGGCGCTGGCGCGCCATGAAATCGTCCAAATCTCCGACCTGGCACAGCTGGAACACCCAGAGCAAATTGCTCCAGGCGCTTTGGATGAAGGCATTCGCGCCGTCCTGGTACTGCCGCTCAAAACAACCCATGCCCATCCTTCGCTTTTGGTGGTTTGCAAGACACAACCTTATAATTTCACACAGAGAGAAATCAATCTGCTGAATAATTTTGCCAACCATGCCGCTATGGCTTTGGAAAACGCCACCCTCTACGCCCAAAGCGATATCTTGCTCCAGAAACAGACCCGCCGCCTGGAGGCGCTGATTTATTCATTGGGAGATGGCTTGGTGCTGGAAGACCTGGACGAAAACGTGCGCTACACCAACCCGTGGGTGAGTGACTTCACCGGCCTGCCAATTGCCGATATTCGGCAAAGTTCTATCAACAAAGTGCTCACCCACCTGCGAGGCCGGGTTGATACCGTCAGGCCAACGGACGACAAACTGCCCACCGACGATGAAATTTTTGCCCTGACAGACGAACAACCGGTGCGCTATCTGCGAGCTCGGATATTTGAAGTAACCGACAATAATGCCCAGATCATCGGCCGGGGTTTGCTGCTGCAGGATATTACCGGGGATTATGAAGTGGATCGCATGAAGTCCCTGCTGATTTCAACGGTTTCACACGAACTGCGCACGCCGTTGGCCAGCATCAAGGGATATGCCTCTACCTTGCTGGCCGATGATGTAGAATGGGATGTGGCCGAGCAGCGTGAGTTTTTAGGGATTATTTCCCGTGAAACGGATCGGCTTAACCGCATGGTCAATGATTTGCTGGATATGTCTCGCCTGGAGGCGGGTCGGTTACAACTGATGCCGGTACCATGCGAATTGGCTGAAGTGCTCGCAAAAGCGGCGGCGCAAGTCGAACCGGTGTCTCACGAACGATTGCACATCGATCTACCGCCCGATCTGCCACCCCTCATCGCCGATCCGCAGCGTCTGGAAGTGGTGCTGCGCAACCTGATTGAAAACGCCGTTAAATATGCTGGTTCCGATACACCAATCACTGTTTCCGCGCAGGTTGAGAATGGAACGGCCGTCATCTCCGTCACCGATCAAGGACCGGGCATTCCAGAATCCCACCGCCAGCGTATTTTTGAAACATTTTACCGGGTAGATGATGGGTTAACACGGCCGTCCGGTTTTGGCCTCGGTCTGGCAATTTGTCAGGGCTTTATTCAAGCCCAGGGCGGGCGTATTTGGATTGACCCCCAGGTGGACGGGACCCGTGTAGCCTTTACGCTGCCCCTCTATCTGGAAAGCGACGAAACGGGCGCAAGCTCAACACCATGAACGAGAGTCGGCAGAGTTTATCTATGTCCCATTTTTGTAGGAGATTAAACTGATGCAAAAAACCAGGGTGCTTGTGGTTGATGATGAGCAGCCTCTGCGAGATTTTGTAAGTCGTAACTTGCAGAAGCGTAACTTTGAGGTGTACACCGCAGCTAACGGCATGGAAGCTGTGGCCGTTTTCCAGGCCAATCCTGTTGACCTGGTGATTATGGATTTGATGATGCCGCGCATGGATGGCATCGAGGCCATAGGGCATATGCGCCGCTCTTCAATGATACCTATCATTGTGCTCTCAGCCTTAGAAGAGGAGCACCATAAAGTAGAGGCGCTCAATCAAGGTGCGGATGATTATCTGACCAAGCCCTTTGGCGTAGACGAGCTGATGGCACGAATAAATGCCGTCGTGCGCCGCGCTAAATGGCACAAAGCCTCGCAGCCCACCGCTCCGCTGGCCCATGCCGCTATTGTGGTTGATCGCGAGCGTCATCTTGTAACCGTGCACGGCAAACCTATTGAACTAACCCCCACAGAGTTTAATCTACTGGTCTACTTGATGGAAAATCCGCGCAAAGTCCTGCCGCACGAACTAATCTTGCGGGCTATCTGGGGACCGGAATATGGACAGGAAGCGGAGTATCTGCGAGTTTACATCGGGCGACTGCGACAAAAAATTGAGAATAATCCTTCTCAACCCCGGCATCTGCTCACCGAACGAGGGATTGGCTATTCGTTTGAACCATAAACAACATGGTTAGCCACATGGCTAGCCACCCCCAACCGCACAATCCCCTTTGCGTTTTTTGTTGCCTCATTTCCATCCTGAATTTTTAGACATTATTTATAAAACCGCCCATATATTTATTTGCTGTTTATGCCGAACCTGTATGCTTGATTCACTTGTGAAATATTACACAAATAAATCAGGAAGGAGGCCAAAATGGCAACTGCAAATGTGACCATTGCAAATCCGCCCAAGAAAGATAATTCAATTCTCCGGTTTGCAATCCCAATTATTATTGGTTTGATAATTTACTTTTTACCACCACCCACCGGGGTAGAGGTAGAAGCATGGCACCTGCTGGCCGTTTTTGTAGCCACGATCGTGGGTATCATCGCCAAGCCGTTACCAATGGGGGCTGTTGCCATCATCGGCATTCTCATGAGCTCGTTTGTGCTGCCGGGCAGCAACAAAGAAGCTTTAGGGACGGCCTTGAGCGGGTTTGGCAACGGCACGATCTGGCTGATTGTGATGGCGTTTTTTATCTCGCGCGGCTTCATCAAAACCAGGTTGGGCGAACGTATCGCTTACCTGTTTATGGCTAAACTGGGCAAGAAAACGTTAGGGCTCAGCTACGGCCTCATCGCCACGGACCTGGTTATGTCGCCGGCCATTCCCAGCAATACGGCCCGCGGTGGCGGCATTATCTACCCCGTGCTGCGCTCTATTGCCGGCGCCTACGGCAGTGAGCCTGACGATGGCACGGCCGGGAAAATCGGTTCCTTCCTGGTTAAAGCTTCTTTCCAGGGACTCGTCATTACCAGCGCTATGTTTTTGACCGCAATGGCCGCCAATCCTCTGGCCGCCAGCCTGGCAGCGGACAATGCCGGTGTCGAAATCACGTGGGGTGGCTGGGCACTGGCCGCACTGGTGCCCGGTGTGATCAGCCTCCTCTTTGTTCCGTGGTTGCTTTACAAAATGAACCCCCCAGAAATTAAAGAGACGCCGGAAGCAGCGGCGATTGCCCGGAAAAAATTGGCGGAAATGGGCAGCGTAAAACCGAGCGAGTGGATGATGCTCGCCGTGTTTGTTCTGCTGATTGTTTTCTGGGTTTTCGGCAAACAGTTAGGCGGCATAGACGGCACCACGGCCGCAGTTCTCGGCCTGGCTCTGCTGCTGATTACCCGCGTGCTGACCTGGGATGATGTTCTGAAAGAACGGGGCGCCTGGGATACGCTGGTCTGGTTTGCGGCACTGGTGATGATGGCTTCACAGCTCAACTCTCTGGGCTTAATTCCCTGGTTTGGTGATCAAATGGGCACGCTCGTTTCCGGTGCTGGCTGGGTAGTCGCCTTTCTCGTCCTGAGCCTGGCCTACTTCTACAGCCACTACCTCTTTGCCAGCAACACAGCCCATGTGAGCGCCATGTATGCCGCCTTCCTGGTGGTGGCCATTGCTGCGGGCGCACCGGCCATGCTGACTGCGCTGGTTCTGGCATTTTTCAGCAATTTGTTCAGCAGCATGACCCATTACGGAACCGGACCAGCTCCCGTGTTCTTTGGTTCCGGCTACGTGGAAATGAGCGATTGGTGGAAGAGCGGCTTCATCATCAGCGTCGTCAACATTGTCATCTGGGTGGGTATTGGCGGCCTCTGGTGGAAAGTTCTGGGGCTGTGGTAAATCACCATATTGCCAGCAGGGTAATCGGCAAAAAGTGAACCAAAACAAAAATGGTGCTTTTTGCCGATTCCTGTTTTCAGGTGGAAGAAGGTAGACATGGCCAACAACGAAATCATCCATGACATTCTAATTGTCGGCGCTGGCTTGGCCGGTACCTGGGCGGCACTGGCAGCTGGACGAGCAGGCGTCGCCGACATCGGGGTACTTTCCAAGCTGCACCCTTTGCGCTCCCACAGCGGGGCAGCCCAGGGCGGCATTGCTGCCGCGCTTAACAACGTGCGCCCGGTTGAGGGCACCGGCAAACGAGGCCCGCTGGAGCCGATCCCACCCGGTGAAGAGCCGGTTGACAGCTGGGAACTGCACATGTTTGACACGATCAAAGGGTCGGACTGGTTAGGCGACCAGGACGCCATTGAAATCCTGGTGAAAGATGCACCAGAAATCATCTATGAATACGAGCATATGGGCTGCGTGTTTAGCCGGTTGGCAGACGGCCGTATCGCCCAGCGTCGTTTTGGCGGTCACAGCGCCCCCCGCGCCAACTACTCTGCCGACTATACCGGCCACGTTCTGCTGCACACCATCCACGAGCAGGCGCTGCGGCACGGCGTAAAATTTTATCCAGAATGGTACTGCCTCGATCTGATTATCGAGGACAACATCTGCCGCGGGGTGGTGGCGCTAGACATTCTGCACGGGGAGATTTACACCATGCGCGCCAGGGCAGTGATGTTTGGCACCGGTGGATACGGCCGTGCCTGGAAAATCACCTCCAATGCCACGGCCAACACAGGCGACGGCGTGGCCCTGGCCTACAAAGCGGGCGTGCCGCTCATGGATATGGAGTTTGTCCAGTTCCATCCCACCGGCCTCTATGGCAAAGGCATTCTCATGAGCGAGGCGTGCCGGGGAGAAGGAGGCTACCTGCGCAACAGCGAGGGGGATCGCTTCATGGAAAAGTATGCCCCCGGCCTTATGGAACTGGCCCCGCGCGACCTCGTCAGCCGCTCCGAGCAAACCGAAATCGAAACCGGACTCGGCACTGGCCAGGACCAGCAGGGCATCGACCTGGACCTGACTCATCTTGGGGAAGAGAAAATCATGACCCGGCTGCCGCAGGTGCGCGAACTGGCGCTTGAGTTCCTGGGGATCGACATTATCAAACAGCCGGTTCCCATCCAGCCCACGGCGCATTACAGCATGGGCGGCATCCCCGCCAAGGCCAGCGGCCAGGTTATTGCCAACGGTGAGGGAACGGCCGTCACCGGTTTTTATGCCGCCGGGGAGTGTGCCTGCATCAGCGTGCACGGCGCCAACCGGTTGGGCACCAACAGCCTGTTAGACGCTTCTGTTTTCGGCCGTCGCGCGGGCATTCACATGGCGGAATTTGTCAAAAATGGCGCCAGGTTGTACCCGGTCAGCGGCGATCCGGCAGCGCTAAGCCGGGAGCGCCTGGCCCAATTCACCAGCTCTTCCGGCAGCGGTCGCGTGGAATCCATCGGTAAACTGGCCAATGAGTTAAAAGAAACGATGACCCGCAACTGCGGCGTCTTCCGTGACCAGCAGCGGCTGCAAACTGCGCTGTCCGTTGTGCAGTCGCTGCAAGAAAGGTTCAAAAGAGCGCGGATCATGGACACCAGCAAGCGCTTCAACACCGATTTGCTGGCAGCCATTGAGACAGACAACCTGCTCATCTTCAGCCGGGTGATCGTGGAAAGCGCCCTCAACCGCACGGAAAGCCGCGGCGCTCACTATCGCACGGATTTCCCCAGGCGGCACGATGAACAGTGGTTGAAGCACACCCTGGCGCACAACAGCGCCGACGGCAGCCCGGTGCTTGGCTACAAATCGGTCAACATCGACTGGGAAAAATACCCGCCGCAGGAAAGGAAGTATTGAAATGACCACAAAAAACGGTTCAACAAGAAAGGCAACGATTCGGGTACAGCGGTTTAACCCGGACGTGGAAAAAAAACCGTATTGGGCCGAATTCACGCTGACCATCGGGCCGGATACGACGATTTTAGATGCGTTGGAAGCGCTGAAAACGGAGCAGGACGGCAGCATTACCTTTCGCCGTTCCTGCCGCCACGCCATCTGCGGCAGCTGCGCCATGAATGTGAATGGAACCAATATGCTGGTATGCAACCGGCGCGTGGAAGAAGTGCTGGATCGCCAGGGACGGGTAAGCATCAAGCCGCTGTCCTACCTGCCGGTCATCAAAGACCTGGTGGTGGACCGGACCAGCTTTTGGGAGCAATATCTACGGGTCAAGCCGTGGCTGATCCCCCCTGACGACGTTCCCGAAAAAGAGTTCCGCATGAGCCCAGAGGAAGTGGCCGCACTGCAAAATGCGGAAAAGTGCATTATGTGCGGCGCCTGCTACTCCGCCTGCCAGGTGGTGGCGATGAACAAGAAGTACATCGGCCCTCATGCCCTGCTTAAGGCGGCGCTGCGCGTGCTGGATCCGCGAGACAGTGGGACGAACGGCCGTCTCCTGGAAATCAGCGGCGCCGACGGTGCTTTCCGCTGTCACACCATCTTCAACTGCATCGACGCCTGCCCCAAAGGGCTGGACCCCACCCAGGCCATCGAGACACTGCGCCAGCTGGCCCAGAAGCGGGAGGCTTTTGTGGCAGCCCGCCGGGAACGACAAAAAACGCTGGCCCAACCAACCGACTGATCACAGGAGAAAACATGTACAAAACAACCGGTTTTCTAAGTTTTGCCTTGCGCCGCCTTACCGGCTTGGCCCTGGTCGTCTACCTTTTTATGCACTTGTGGGTCATCGGCTCCATCAACGGCGGACCTGCGGCATTTGATGCCCGGCTGGCGCTGGTGCAAACGCCCGTTTTTAAGTTTTTAGAGATTGTTTTGCTGGCGGCCGTTGTCTATCACAGTGTAGATGGCATTCGTCTGCTTATCGTTCACTATTTCAAAGTAACACAATACCGCCTCAGCCTTTTCTACGCGGTTTTAGCGGTGTCGGTACTGCTGGTGATTGCTGGCGGCCTGCCCATGCTGCTGTTTGCCCTGGAAGAAGCAGGTCTGGCGGGTTGACGGAGGAATCTAATGCGACTTTTTCAAATGCAGCGAATCAGCGCCATTGCGCTGGTTGTTTTTCTGACAACGCACATGGTTGTGGTGCACTACCCGCCAGGGCACATTGAATTCAGCAACATTATTGACCGCATGGCGCAGCCTCTGTGGAAAGGCATCGATATCGCCTTTCTCTTCTTCGTGCTGATGCATGCTTTGACCGGGGCGTACGCGGTGCTGACCGATGTGGAGAAGGTGACGCCGTATAAAAAACTGTTGGCGGGTACGGCCGTCATCATCGGTGCGCTAGCTTTTGTTTACGGCGCGATGACGATTCTGGCCTTCCAGCCGGATGCTGTTGCGGCCGTAGTGCCGTAAGAAGCCCACCGCCTACTCGTCCGGATGGCTGCACGCGTGGCGCCAGGTACGCCCGGAGCGATTGAGCAAGGTGTGCGCTTCTTTCGGCCCCCAGCTGCCGTGTTTGTAAGTCGCCATCGGCGGGGCCTCGGCTTCATTTTCCCAGCCGTAGATCACCGGATCCATCAGCCGCCAGGCCGCTTCAATGCCGTCGGCGCGGGTAAACAGCGAGGCATCACCGCGCACGGCGTCCAGCAGCAGCCGTTCGTAGGCGTCGGGTAGATTGTTGCCCTTAAACGACGAGCGGTAGTGAAATTCCATGTCCACCGGCTGCGTTTTGCGTGAGTCGGGCACCTTGGCCTCCAGCCGCAGGTGAATCCCCTCATCGGGTTGGATGCACATCGAGAGAATGTTGGCCGTAAAATCCTCATCCACAATGCCGTCGAACATGATGTGCGGCGGCCGTTTAAACTCCACCACAATTTCCGTGTTTTTATTCGTCAGTGCCTTGCCGGAACGCAGGTAAAACGGCACGCCTTGCCAGCGCCAGTTGTCGATGAACAGCTCCATGGCGGCGTAGGTGGGTGTTTGCGAGCCTTTGGCGACCTGTTCGGTTTGCAGGTAGCCTTCGTACTGGGCACGGACGGTGTGGTTGAGGGACAACGGCCGTACCGCATGAAACAGCTTGGCCTTCTCGTTACGCACTGCATTGGCCTCAAATGACGCCGGGGGCTCCATCGCCACCAGCGACAGCAGCTGCATCAGGTGGTTTTGGAACATGTCGCGCACCACACCGGCTTCTTCGTAATAACCAGCCCGGTGGCCCACATCTACACTTTCTATCACCGAGATCTGCACATTGTCGACGTAGTTGCGGTTCCAGACCGGTTCAAAAATGGTATTGGCAAAACGAAAATAGAGGATATTTTGCGCCGTCTCTTTGCCCAGGTAATGGTCAATCCGGTAAATCTGATCCTCGTCAAACACCGCCTGGATCGCCTTGTTCAGTTCCTGCGCCGAGGCCAAATCGTGGCCAAACGGCTTCTCTACCACCACGCGCCGCCAGCCTCTATTCTGGTCTACCATGTTGGCGGTGCCCAGACTTTCTACGATGGGCACAAAAAAGCGCGGCGCCACCGCCAGGTAGTAGAGCCGGTTGGCCGGTCCGTTCTCAATATTTTCCAGATGTTCCCGCAGCTTTTCAAAATCAGCCTGCGTGTTTAAATCTCCCTGGACGTAAGTGATATTCTGAGCAAAGGGCGTCCACTTTTCCTCGTCATAGGCGTCCGGCGCCAGCTCCAACATGCCTTCTTTGAGGATTTTGCGCAGTTCGGCATTATCCCACGGCCGTCTGGCAAAACCAACGATATTAAACTGTTCCGGCAGCCGCTGCTTACAGTAGGAGTTAAACAGGGCGGGAATCAGCTTGCGCTCCGTCAAATCACCAGACGCGCCGAAGATGATAAAGGTGGTGGGTTTGGAATCATTCGTCATCAGGGTTCCTCTGAAAGTAATTGGGTAATTTGGTAACTGCGTAATTGGACGACTTGATCAATTACATCATTACCCAATTACTCAATTACCGCCTATGCAGCTAGCAGCTCACTCAACTTTTCGTTGACGGCCGTTCCCAAATCAAAGCGAATGAGGCGGCGGTTTTCGTCCAACAGGGCCTGGGCATCGCCCAACGCCTGGGACAGCTTCAGCACGCCGAAGCTCATGCCGCTGGCTGGCTCCCCGGCCGTGTCGGGGATGGGCAAATCGGTTTCCGGCTCGGAGGTGAACTGGATGAAGAGGCCGTTGCCCGCATCCCCCTTGTGCAGCTGCCCGGTGGAGTGCAAAAAGCGCGGCCCGTAACCGACCGTGGTGGCACACTTCGTTTTTTCCAGCAGTTGGCTGCGCAGCTGGTGCAGCAGGGCGTCGGTTTCCGTGGTCGGCGGTACGTAGGCCTGGATGGAGATGTAGTCGCCTGGTCTGGCCTGGGCGATGAAGGCGTTGAGATTGGCTGCGGTTGGTTCGGCGCTGTCCAGCTGCGGCAGCTGGCCGCTTTCCTGATAGGCGTCCACCATCTTACGCGCCAGCACTTTGGCCGACTCCACGTTGGGCTGGTCAAACGGCTGGATATCCAGGATATGCCCGGCAACGGCCGTAGCCATCTCCCAGATGAAAAACTGCCGTCCCAAATCGTACAGGTCACGCAGTTCCAGGCGCACCACTGGCTGGCCCGCCTGCTCCAGCCGGGCGACGGCCTCGTCCCAGCCGCTGTCATCCCCCAGCCGCAGGTAAACAAACAGCCGGTCGCTGCCGTAGCCCGATGGCGCCAGCACCGGCTCGCCCACCACGGGCAGAATGCCCTGGCCGTTTTTGCCCGTGCTCTCGGCAATAAGCTGCTCCACCCAGTCGCCAAAGCTGGCAATGGCCGCCGAAGCGATAAACGTAACCTTATCGCGGCCAGCCTGGGCCAGCGTGCCCATAATCGCACCCAACTTTTCCGCCACCGGCGCACTGGTTGCCGCCTGGGCGTGCGCCAGCAGGCGGCCCACATCCACCCCCACCAGGGCTGCGGGCAGCAGACCAAAGAAGGAGATGACGGAGTAGCGCCCGCCGATGTTGGGATCATTCTCGAAGATGGCACGGAAATTGTAAGTGTTGGCTGTTTTCACCAGGCCGCTGCCGGGATCGGTGATGGCTACAAAGTGCCGTCCGGCTTTTTCCCGGCCCACCAGCTCGATGATGCGGTTGTAGAAATATTTGAAGAAGGAGAAGGTTTCCACGGTGCCGCCAGACTTGGTGGAAACGATGAAGAGGGTATGGCGGAGATCGGCCGTTTCTTCATAGGTTTTTACGGCCGTGGCATCCGTACTGTCCAGCACGCGCAACTTTAGGCCGCCGTCGCCAAAGGTCTTGGCAAATACTTCAGGGGCCAGGCTGGAGCCGCCCATGCCCAGCAGCAGCACCTCGGTAAAACCCTCGGCTTTGATTGCGGCAACAAACTGGTTGAGGCGCTCAACTTCGGCCGCCATATTTTGCGGCGTGTGCAGCCAGCCGAGGCGGTTGGTGATTTCGGTTGGTTCGGGGTGCCAGACGGTGTGATCGTGCGCCCAGATGCGCTCAATTAGTTTTTTTTTTGCAAGTCGGCAGTGGTGGCGGCAACGGCCGTTGCCAGCTCGCCTAACGACGCGGAAAAGCCGTCCGTCTCAGCCAGGATCGCCGCCCGCTTGCTCTCAATGCTGGCCATCAGCGATTCAAACGATTTGGCAAATGCGGCCACGCCATCTTCCTGGAGCTGGTCGGTCACGGCATCCAGATCGATACCGGCCTGCGCCAGCGCTTCCAGCTGCCCGGCGGCATCTTCAACGCCCTCGGTGAGCGTTTGGGCCACGGTGCCGTGATCTTTGAAGGCATTCACTGTCGCCGGGGGAATGGTGTTTACCGTGTCTGGACCGATCAGCTCATCGACGTAGAGCGTGTCTGGGTAGTTGGGATTTTTGGTGGAGGTGCTGGCCCACAACGGCCGTTGCACCCGCCCGCCATTACCCGCCAGCGCCTGCCAGCGCACGTCGCCAAACACCTGCAGGAAGCGGGCATAGGCGACCTTGGCATTAGCCACGGCAATCTTGCCCTGGAGCTGCTGGTTGCCCTTGGCCTCCAGCGCCTTGTCCACCAAGCTGTCCACCCGGCTCACAAAAAAGGACGCCACCGAGCTGACATGGTTGATGGGCTGCCCGGCGGCCAGCCGCTTCTCCAGGCCGGTGATGTAGGCGTTCATCACGTCTTCATAGCTGCTCAGCGAAAAGATCAGCGTCACGTTGATGTTGATCCCTTCGGCAATGAGCGTTTCGATGGCCGGGATGCCTTCGGGCGTGGCTGGCACTTTGATCATGATGTTGGGCCGGCTCAGCGCCAGAAACAGGCGGCGCGCCTCGGTGATGGTGCTCTGGGTGTCACGCGCCAGCGTGGGGCTGACCTCCAGGCTGATGTAACCATCAACGCCGTTGGTTTTTTCATAGACGGGTAACAGAAGATCGGCCGTTTCGCCGATGTCGGCCAGGGCGAGGGCCTCATAAATGTCGTTGGTGGCATGACCTTTCTGCGCCAGTTCGCGAATCGCGTCATCGTAATCATCGCTTTTGGCGATGGCGTTTTCAAAAATGGAGGGATTGGATGTAACCCCCACCACCCCATCATTGATGAGGGCCTGCATTTCGCCGGAGTCCAGCAAGGACCGGCTGATGTTGTCGTACCAGACCGATTGGCCGAGTTGATAGAGTTCATGCAGTTTGCTCATGCGTTTTTCCTTTTACGTCAAATTAGTTTATGTAAAGCACATCGTCAATTGATATGATAGAAAATGACTCGTGGTAGTTGGTAATGGAGGCTTGTGAGCAACAAATTGTTGTGATGCTGATTATACCACGCAACGGCCGTATCCTTTACCACACTTCTACCTCTTTCATTGATGATTCAGATGATGTCACAAGGAGATTTGTTACAAGCAGAAAACGGCCGTCGCCGCAAAACCAATGCCGAATTTGAACTATTCGACGCCTACATCCTCTTTTCCGAATAACGAATATTTCCACGGAGAAAATGTAAGGATATTGGAGTCAGCCACCAGACGGGCTATGGGCCGTTGATGGCAAAAGCTTATAAAGATGATTTGTGGACTATTTTAAAAGTTTGTGTTCGAAAAGAAGTGATTTTTATTTAAATCCGTTATAAAATCGTGGGAAAATGTGCCAATCTTGCGAGGAGAAAAAATGTCCAATTATCCCCAAATGTTTCTGGTGGAATTTCACGGTCGAATTGATAAGTATACATTTGTCAGAAGAATTCGAAGTGATGTCCCAAGACCAGGTCAAGAGCAATCATCAAATTTAAATTCCGAAGCCCCCCAAACATTAAATGACCTCATTTTTGAACTCAATAATGGAGCTGTAGAAATCGCTGAAGCTATAAGGGTTGAACTCTCAAGAGTTCTGCCCCCGTCAGTTAATATCTACGCTCAAATCTCATTTTTTGAGGGCAGTATTAGTTGGAGTGGGATAATCACAGTTGTTGACTGGATGGATCGCATTGGAGGTACAATTGGATTTCTTGAAATTGTATTGAGAGTTTCAAAATTTGCGATTGAAAAAGTCATGCAACATTGGTTTTCTTATCAGCAACAAAGACTAGGCTTGGAGTTAGAAGAGCCCATACAGGTTGAAGTGAACAGCCATATGAATACTGATCATACGAACCTTAATGCACGCCTTATGAGGAATAATAACAGGTTAAACAACCTAATGATGTTGCTTATCGGCGCAAATACGGTACTTCTACTTGCAATTTTGCTTATACAGATTTTTTCATTGTTTTAGTTTCTATCCCAATGTCTACAAACCAATAGTTTCCAACCATTCAGCTATTCCCCGGCGATTCCATCCATCAATGTCAGTCAAACTTATTAATTCTTGTGCTAGTGAACTATTTCTGCCAGTGGGTCCAGTCACTTTCAACGCTTCAAGATCAAAGCCAAGCTTTCGTTTTAATTTCCACAAAGCCATGCTTTTGGAGAAATCTGAATCTTCAACTGAACTGGGACCAAAAGCGCCAACATAAGCTGCTGCTAAAGCACAAGTTCGATACTCTATTCTTCGTTCATAATAATAAAAACCTATGACGGTCTTGTCTACAAATTTGCCTCTGCATATCGGATGATATTGACGTCCAACGCGCAAAAAGTTGGAAAGCGTTTCAGTTTGGGTTTGAGTTTCGTGGGGAGGTAGGTGAATGATGATGGGTTCAGGCTTTTGCTGGACAGGCAACGGCCGTTCCCCTCCCACTACTGTCATGTCTGTGGGATGATAAGGCTGCACCGTTAAAGTAGCGGCGTTTGCTTTGTCGCGGCGGCGGCCCAAAAAGCGGGGTAAATTTACGAGGGTTGTCATTCATACTCTCCAAATTAATGTAGTGTTTCGCCAAAGATCTTTTGCTGGATATCGAGGCAATGACGAAACAGTAGGCGGCGTTGTTGACCAGCCACATTAGATATTTCTTTTCTTAACAACAGACTTATGGTGCCAGCTCCCGGAAAAATCGCCATGCAGAACCCATAAAAACAGGGGAAAACCCATGAAAATGGTTGCGATTTCACCCGGTCCTTGCGATAACGGCCGATAAATCAGAGGAGGATAGGCAAAAGGGGCTAAACGGCCGTTGCCCGGTAAGAAATTGGTATGCGATTGAAAACTTCACAGTACATACGGAAGGCTCCCAAGCCTGAGGACATACTTCCAGTGCCTCTAGAGTACCTAAAGTCTGGCATACCTGCCACTTCAAACAGGGACTTTTCACCTGCCTTTCACCTCCGGGTTTAACTCTGAAATTTGACAAACGAGCACTCAATACAGAGAATTGCGGATTCGCTTTTCAACACCAACTGGAACAAAAGACAGGAATGCTCTGATGAGACTGTTTTGGGAAATTGCCAGGCGTGCCTTCCACCGGAATTTGACGTATCGTGCCGCGACCATTGCGGGGCTGGTGACCAACTTTGGCTTTGGCTGGCTGCGGGTGTCGGTGCTGCTGGCGCTGTATGACGGCCGTTCCGCCGTCGAGGGCATCACCCAGAACGATCTGTACACCTATGTTGCCCTCACCCAGGCAGTCATCACCTACCTGTCGCTTTTTGGTTGGTACGACCTGATGGAATCAGTGCACACAGGCGAGGTCGGGGCCGATTTGCTCAAGCCGATGAGCTATTTCCAGTTCTGGATGGCCAGGGATGCCGGTCGCGCCGCCGTCGCTTTCCTGCTGCGCGGCGTGGTGATCATGATTTTCTTTGAGTTTGTGTTTCCCATGACTTACCCATCCGGTTGGCAGTGGTTTTGGTTGGGAACGGCCGTACTTTTCAGCTGGCTGGTCAGCTTTACATACCGCTTCCTCATCAACCTAGCGGCTTTTTGGTCGCCAAACGCCAGAGGAATTATTAACGTGGGGTACATCTTTGGCTGGCTGCTCTCCGGATTTTTGATGCCGCTGCGCCTGCTGCCAACGTGGCTGCAAACCATCGCCTACCTCACGCCGTTTCCTTACACGCTCAACATGGTAGTTGAGGTGTACCTGGGACTGCTGCAAGGGCCAGAATTGTACCAGGCGCTGCTGCTGCAGCTGGTGTGGGCATTGGGCATGGCGATTCTGGGACAGCTTGTGTTGAAAACGGCCGTGCACCGCCTGGTTATCTTGGGAGGGTAACGTGAATCATACGCTAGACATCTACCGCCGCCTGGTTGGCGTTCAGCTGCGCTCACAGATGCAGTATCGCACTTCGTTTGCTTTCGATCTCATCATGACCGCCCTGACCGTTGTGGTGGAATTTGGCTCCGTAGCCCTGGTTATCCAGCGCTTTGGCAGTTTACAAGGCTGGCAGCTGCCAGAAATCGCCTTCCTCTACGGGCTGGTGGAGATTGCCTTCAACTTGATGGACATGATTTTTAGCGGCTTCGACCCGCCCCGCTTTGGTTTGACCGTACGCCAGGGCACCTTCGACCAGATCTTGCTGCGCCCGGTGAACATCACAGCCCAGGTAATGGGTTCTAGGCTGGTGATGCGCCGCCTGGGGCGCGTGGCGTTTGGGGTGGCCATCTTCGCCTATGCGCTGTCGCTCAACGACATCACCTGGACCACAACCAAGCTGATTTACCTGCCCATCGTCATTATCAGCCTGATCGCTTTTTTTGGCGGCTTGTTTGTCATTGGCGGCACGATCACTTTCTGGACGGTGGATTCGATTGAAGTGCTGAACATGCTCACCTACGGTGGCGGCTTCACCATATCTTACCCAATGACTATTTACCCAGACTGGCTGCGCCGCTGTTTTACTTACATTGTGCCCGCTGTGTTTCTAAACTTTTATCCAGCGCTCTATTTTTTAGACAAGCCCGACCCGTTTAACTTTCCGGCCTTCGCGCCATTTATCGCCCCGCTGGTGGGCTTTGGCATGTTGTGGCTGGCGCTGCGCATCTGGCACTTTGGCATCCAGCACTACCAAAGCACGGGAAACTAGGCTGCGGATAAGAAAAACTATGAACATTATCGAAGTGACTGATCTGCAGAAATATTTTTCTGTGCGGAAGCATTTTTCCGGGCGATTTGGCATGGTGCGCAGCTTTTTCTCGCGTGAATCGACGCCGGTGCGGGCAGTGGACGGCATCAGCTTTGGCGTGCAGCCAGGGGAATTGGTCGGCTATCTGGGGCCAAACGGTGCGGGCAAATCGACGACGATCAAGATGCTGACCGGTTTGCTGGTGCCGTCGGGGGGCAAGGTGGTGGTGAACGGCCGTATCCCCCACCAAGAACGCCAGCAGTACGTCGCCCGCATCGGCGCCGTGTTTGGCCAGCGCACCACGCTCTGGTGGGATTTGCCCGTCATCGAGTCACTGGAGCTGCTGCGCCACATCTACAAAGTGCCGCCTGCCCTCTTCCGGCAAAACCTGGCCGAATTTACCGAGATGCTGGAGATGGCCCCCTTCCTGCACACGCCGGTGCGCGCCCTCTCCCTGGGCCAGCGCATGAGGGCCGATATCGCCGCCGCCCTGCTGCACAACCCGGACCTGCTCTTCCTGGACGAGCCAACGATTGGCCTGGATGTGGTGGCCAAGGAGCGCATCCGCCAGTTTATCCAGTACATCAACGCCGTGCGCGGCACCACGGTGCTGCTCACCACCCACGACTTGGCCGACGTACAGCGGCTGTGCCAGCGAGTGATGATAATTGATCGGGGGAAATTGTTGTTTGACGGCCGTTTACAAACCCTGCAAGAACAGTTCGGCGGCAAGCGGGAGCTGGTGGTGGATTTTGCCCAGGATTACCAAATGGTGGACATTGAGGGCGCGACGGTCATCGAACACTACGATTCCCGGGCCACGTACCAGTTTGAGCGCGGGGCCATTTCCGCGTCGGAACTGATCGGTCGCGTCTCTAACCGTTACCGCGTGCAGGACCTGGCCGTACGTGAACCAGACATCGAAGCAACCATTCGCCGGATTTACGAGGAGCGGTTGTTGGAAGCATGATTGTTTACGACATCCAAAACCTGAGCAAAACGTATTCGGCCCAGGCCCAGCCAGCCAACGACAACATTAGTCTGCAAATTCAGCAGGGGGAGATTTTTGGCCTGCTGGGTGACAATGGCGCAGGCAAAAGCACGCTGGTTAAACAGATGGTTAATTTGCTGCGCCCCAGTTCTGGCACGATTCGGCTGATGGAACGGCCGTTAACCGACACCCCCATGCACGTCCCCCTCCAGGTTGGCTACATGCCTCAGGAGAGCGCCGCACTCAACAACCTCACCTTTGGTGAAGCACTCTACTTCACTGCCCACTTGCGCGGCCTGTCCCGCCAGGATGCCCGGCAGGAACGCGACCGGCTGCTAACGTTGTGGCAAACGGAAACACTGTGCGATCAATACAGCTCCCGGCTGTCTGGCGGGCAGCGGCGGCTGCTGCGGCTGGCGGTAGCGATGGCCGGGCAGCCCCCCATCCTCATCCTGGACGAGCCGACCAACGATCTGGACCCGCAGCGGCGCAGGCTGGTTTGGGACGTACTGCGCGAGGAAAACCAGCAGCACGGCACAACGATTATCTTCATCACCCACGATGCAATCGAGGCAGAGAAGGTGATACAGCGCGTAGGCATCATGCGGGAGGGAAAATTGGTGGCCAACGGCCGTCCCAGCGAACTCAAACAAGCGGTCGATCAAAAGCTGCGGCTGGAGCTGTTTTTCACCCCTGGTGCGGAACCGGCCGTGCCTGCACACCTACCGAAACATGTTGTCCAACCCGGCCAGTGGCTGCTGCTGCTGGATTGGGCACAGGGAACGGCCGTACTCAACCAGCTCGATCTCAACCAGATTGATGATTTTCGGCTTTATACGGCTACTTTGGAGGATTTGTATTTACATTATGCAAGACGGCCGTAATTCCCAACCTTTCGCCACGCAAATCTGGAATTTGCTGCTGATCGAGCTCACCAACTGGCGCTGGTCCTGGCGCAGCATGGTGGTTTTGGGCACCATCGCCCCGCTGCTGAGCATGTTAGGCCTGTCTGTCTTTGCCCGCGATGCCGGGCTAGAGGCGCTGACCTACGTCCTCACCGGCAACATCGTCCTGGCGCTCATGTTTGGCATCATGAACAACGTGCAGAGCCACCTCATTTTTATGCGCTTCATGGGCGCGCTGGATTATTTTGGTACGCTGCCCGTGCGCAAATCGGCCCTCATTCTGGCCATTATTTTCGCCTTTTTCCTGCTGGCCCTCCCCTCGATTTTGGTGACAACGCTCGTGGGCAGCTGGCTTCTGGACATTGCCCTTCAGCCAAGCTGGTGGCTGCTGCTCGTCATCCCCATCTGCACGCTGCCGCTCTCCGGCGTTGGCGCCCTGATTGGCGTGATGGCCCGCACCCAGGCCGAATCCGGCACCATCAGCACCTTGCTCACGCTGCTCATGCTCGGGCTTGGCCCCGTCGTCATCCCCCCAGATCGGCTGCCGCCAATCTTACAGTCCGTGGGGCGGCTCAGCCCGGCAACCTACGCAGCCTCGGCCCTGCGCCAAACGCTGCTAGGGCCAGTTACCTCTCGGCTCTGGCTCGATTTGGGCTGCCTGCTCCTGTTGGGTGGAGCTGTTTTCTGGCTGGTGGACCGCAAACTGGATTGGCGTCAGCGGCAATAAAAACCGAGGAGTGAGCATCCTCAGATGCGAACGGCTCTAACCAGCTCGCATCTGAGGATGCTCACTCCTCCAATTATCTGAAGGATTTGTTTGGACTAAGTGCATCGTTAAGCTAAAAGTTGTAGTCAATGACCACCCCTAGAAGGGGTGGCTTGGATTGATGCACCTAGAAGGTGTGCTGTTACCTATCTAATCGAACAAACTTCTTTGGCTGGCATCACTGTCTGCATCTTTCTTGTTCTGCCACTTAACATATTTTCGTATCCGCTCTTCATCCAGACCAATCGTGCTGACGCAATACCCTCTTGACCAAAGGTGTTGTCCCCAGTACCGTTGGCGCAGTTTGGGATACCGGTCAAACAGTTTCAAAGCTAGCTTACCTTTCAGATACCCCATGAATTTGGAGACCGCATACTTGGGGGGTATCGACACTATCAGATGAATATGGTCCTCTTGCACATTCAACTCGATCACTTCCACACCATCTTTTTGCCCACAGAGTTGATAGATTTGCTGGATGACATATTCTACGATTTCAGCCTGCAGGATTTTGTACCGATACTTCGGACAAAAGACGACATGATATTTGCACTCATACAACGAATGCGATAGTTTCTTGAACTGGCGGGTCATTATGTACCTCCTAAAAGCATCGCACCTTCTAGGTCGGTACATAATACTCGCTACAACGGTAGAACCTTTACTGATTCCACTGCCAGAGGCAGTGGTTTAAGCCCTTAATTAATTCAAAAGTGTCCACAATACGGGCATGAGTACACATAAACATATCTATCTGAAACAGAACGAACGAACTGAACTTGAACAATTGATAAAGTCTGGCGTCCATTCCGCCCGAGTCATCGCCCGAGCCAGAGCGCTGCTCCTTCTGGACCGCAGTCAAGGGGAGGCCCGAACGATTCAGCAAGTCATTGAGGCCGCGATGGTCAGCCAAGGCACCATCTACAACCTGAAAGAGCGTTACTTCAGCCAAGGATTAAACCGTGCCCTGTACGAAAAGCAACGACCGGGGGCTAAACCCAAGATTGACGGTGCAGCAGAAGCTCATCTGGTGGCGCTAGCTTGCAGCGACCCGCCTGAAGGCTATGACCGCTGGACCCTGCGCTTACTGGCTGACAGATTGGTGTCATTAGAAATCATCGACTCGATTAGCCATGTCGCTGTCGGAGAAGCGCTAAAAAAAATGAACTTAAGCCTTGGCAAGTGAAATCGTGGAATATGCCGCAGCCTGGGGCACGCTTTGTGGCCCAGATGGAAGATATTCTGGACGTCTACCAACGACCCTATGATGCCGACTATCCGCAGGTTTGCCTGGATGAAATTCAGAAGGCATTGCGCACCACGCCACGCGGTTCACTGCCACTGGAACCCGGCCAACCCAAACGGGAAGACCATGAATATGAGCGGCATGGCAAGTGCTCGCTCTTTTTGGCGGTTGAACCCTTGGCCGGTTTTCGTCGGGTTTGGGTCAGTCCGCAGCGAACCAAACTGGATTTTGCCCAGGTGCTCAAGGAACTGGTGGATGAAGTGTATCCGACAGCCAAAAAGATTGTCTTGGTGACCGATAACCTCAACATTCACCATGCTGCCTGTTTGTATGAGCGATTTGCGCCGCTTGAGGCTCGCCGAATTGCCAATAAGATTGAGTGGCATTACACACCGGTTCATGCCAGTTGGCTGAACATGGCCGAGTGTGAACTGTCAGCTCTACGACGGCAAAGCTTGAAATCGCGTTTGCCCGACATTGAGACGGTGACTGCCAGAGCCAAAGTGTGGCAAGAAGAACGCAATCAAAAGCAAGTGGGCATTGATTGGCGCTTCACAACCGAGGATGCCCGGATCAAGCTGAAACGACTTTATCCAATTGTAAATGTTCAATAATCAAGCTAACAATGCACTAAGCCGGATTTAACTCGGCGAAGAACTCTGATTTCGCCACAATTTCATCCGCCGGGACAAAGGTAGCTTCCTCTACGCTCATGCCCGTACGCTGCAAAAACGCCTGCACCACATGGTAACCCACGGCGTAGCCGCCGTACGCAGGCATTCCACCCAGCGGCTCAAAACCACTCCGCTCAGCCAGGGCATCGCCAAAGATGTAGCTGCGAATGATGTTAAAGCCTGTTTTTTGTAGACCATCGGCAATCAGTGATTTGGCGGCAGCCAGCTGTGCCTCATCGAACTGGGTCACGTAGTAACCAACCACCTGTTCACCAAATAGCGAGGCGGCAAACGACTCGGCCATGCCCTCCAGCACGATGTAATCGGCCACGGTGGTGGTTTGCGGGTTGAAGGGGAACACTCGGAAGCGCACCAGATGGTGCATTTCATGTGCCACCAGTCCGGCTAGATGGGGCAGGTTCCGGTGATCGGGTTCCCAGAACTGGCCGATATAACGCGGGGCAAACCAGTCTGTTGCACCCGTGTAGCCCGGCTGGGGATCGTGGGCAAAGAAGGCCGCATCGGCCAAAACCAGCCACCCCTCAAAGGTGTCAAAGGGCAAACGATCCGCATAAGGGGCAAATTGGGCGGCTGCTCTGGCGGCGGCTTCCTGACCCACTGCCCAGGCATTGGCCGCTTCCATCTTTTGCACCAGCCCGGTGATTGCCTCGGTTTGGTGAGGCAGCAGCCAACCCCAAACTTTGGCACCAGCGAACGGATCGTTGGGGTCCATGCCGGGACGCTGCATCATGCTCATCATCTGCTGCCAGGGTTGAACAAACAACTCCAGGTAGAGCTGCTCACGTTTGGCCGCGTCGGGTTCCGCCAGCAGGCGGTGGTAATAGTCGTTGGTGGGGATCCAATTGCTTTTCATAATTTTTCCTCCGCAAGGGTGAGTTGAGACAATGGTAAAGTATGACGCAACGTCAATGTCAAGGGGAGTTTTGCAATTGATGGGAATGCCAGTGAGTTGCACCCGGGTTGGTATTGGCTAATTCGTTGGTTCGGGTGCCCACAGCTCCAGGCGGTGCCCTTCGGGGTCGGTGCAGTAACAGACCTGGGCCTGCCACTTGTGCTGAATGGGCGTGGTAGCAATGCCCTGCGCCGCCAGCCGGGCTTTGCTGGCGGCCACGTCGTCCACCTGCCAGGTGAGCGTGATGCCCTGACCGTGTACGGCCTCAATCGTGGCCCGCGCCGCATTGGCGATGCTCAGGAAGCTGGTGCTTGTCAGCTCAAACTCGACAAACCAGTCGTTGGCAAACACCACGGGCAACCCCAGCTGATCGCGGTAAAAATCGACGGTAGCCTGCCAATTGCGGCAGTACAAAATGGTGTTCGTCCGTTTGGGTTCAATCAATGACTTCATCACTTCATTTTACCTGCACCCAAATAGCTTCTGCAATTTAGTTCAATAAATGGACTGTCATGCTCGCGTAGTGCCTGCCCCCGCGAAGGCGTGGGGCGGGCACCCAAAAGTTGCTCAAGAAATGAATACCGGCTTTCGCGGGGATGACATCTTTCGGGAACTTGGTTTGCCCATTGTTCTGGGGCTTGATACGATTCGGCCAATCTTTGCCCACCGGGAGAACCGTTTTGCTGAGAAACCTGTGGCGACAGCCAGCCGTGCGTCATGCCGTGATCATCTTTGTAGTGCTGCGACTCTTTTTGAGCGGCTGGGCGGTGCTGGCGCAGCTGGCCAGCCCGGTGCCGGATGAAGTGGATGAGGTGGTACGGCCGTATCTCAACCAGCCCATCCTCAACGACGGTGTGGCCGGGCTGCTGCTCGGCCCCTGGCAGCGGTTCGACACCCTGCACTATACCCGCATTGCCGCCGAAGGCTACGCGTACCCCGAAGATTCCGTCTTTCCCCCGCTGTATCCACTGCTGATGCGGGCGCTGGGCGAACTGTTTGGTGGCTCTCATACAGCGCACATGGCCGCCGGAATCTTCATCTCCAACGCCGCGCTGTTGGGACTGCTGATTTTGCTGTACACAGTGGGCAGCGATTTGCTAGGAGCGGACCATGCGCCACGGCTGCTGGTCTACTTTGCCCTTTTTCCCACCGCGTTTTTCCTCTTCGCCCCGTACACAGAGTCACTTTTTTTGCTGCTGACGCTGGCCTCGCTCGGGCTGGCTTTTCAGCACGATCGATTTGAATGGGCGGGGGTGTTGGGCCTGCTGGCCGCGCTTACCCGGCTGACGGGCTGGGTGCTGGTGGTGCCGCTGGCCTACCACTTCTGGCGGCGGCATTTGGGGCAGGGCAAGTGGAAGATTGAGCCGATTGGAGGCTGGCATCCAGGGCTTATACGCAAAGCTGCGGCCGTTTTCTTGCCTGCGCTTGGTTTTTTGCTGTTCCTGCTCTACCGCGCCTGGTTGGGACTGCCGCCGCTGGGTAACGTCTACGCCGAGTATTGGTTCCAGCGCACCGGCTTTCCTGGCGCCGATTTGCTGCGGGCGCTGCAAGGCATGGCGGGCCTGGGCACTGGTCGCGCCGGGGAGTTTACGCTCTGGTTCGACTTTTTCATTACCCTCCTGCTGCTGGCCACCACAATCTTGGCTTTTTTCCGCTGGCGCGGGCAGCTGGGCTGGGGTCTGTATGCCGCCATGCTGCTGCTCTTCATGCTGCTGCCCACTTCTGAATTTAAGCCGCTGTACTCCTTTTCCCGCTATGCGCTGGCCTTTTTCCCTACCTTTTTCCTGCTGGCGCTGTGGGGTACTAACGGCCGAATTCACCGCCTCATTTTGTATTCTTCACTCATCTTGTATCTGTACTTCTCCGCTCAATTTTTTATTTGGGGCTGGGTGGCTTAGCAGCTAAACTAACGAAGGAGAGATATGACTGTCCAAACAAGTTCGATTCAACTGCAATCAGAAGGAGATGCCGACATTTTGGACATCACCCCGCAGGTAGCAACGGCCGTGCAAAGCAGCAGTCTAAAAAATGGCACCGTCACCATTTTTTGCCCCTCAGCCACCAGCGCGCTGACCACCATCGAATACGAATCGGGCTGCGTTAGCGACTTGCGCCGCCTGTTTGACGAGATTATTGATCCCAATCGCCGCTACACGCATAATGCGCGCTGGCACGATGGCAACGGGCACAGCCACGTGCGTGCCGCGCTGCTGGGGCCATCGTTGACGGTGCCGTTTGTGAACGGCCGTCTCACCCTGGGCACCTGGCAGCAAATTATCTTTGTGGACTTTGACAACCGGTCACGACAGCGCGAGCTGATCGTGCAAATGATTGGAGAGTAAGTGAGATATGGAAATTGTTATCCGTCCGGAAACGGCCGTAGACGCCGAAAAAGTTTACGAAGTTGAAGCCGCCGCCTTTGGCCGTCCCGCCGAGGCCGAGCTGGTGCAAAAGCTCCAGCAAAGCGGCGTAGACACCATTTCGCTGGTTGCTTTGCTCGATGATGAAGTAGTGGGGCACATCTTCTTTTCGCCGGTGACTGTGAAGAGTGAGGAGGCGGAGTTTACGGCCGTTGCCCTTGGCCCCGTAGCAGTTGCGCCAGATCATCAAAACAAAGGCGTGGGCGACGCATTATGCCGCCAGGGATTGGCCGCCTGCAAAGAGGCCGGATACGAACTGGCCTTTGTGCTGGGGCATCCTACCTACTACCCGCGCTTTGGCTTCACTTCGTCGGCGCCCTTTGGCCTGCGCTGCCAGTTTGATGTGTCTGACGAGGTGTTCATGGTACTGGAGCTGGTACCAGGTGCGCTGCAAGGCAAGCAGGGCACGGTATACTATCATCCGCTGTTTTCCGGCGTTTAACCATAGTAGCCCCCTATAAAAGATGGCTCACAAATACGCCCAATTCGAACTCGAACGCCGCTGGCTGTTAGCTGCTTTGCCCGACGCGCTGAAAAATAGCCAAGATTTCCAGCTCATCGAAGACCGCTACCTCACCGGCACGCCCCTGCGCCTGCGCCGTATGAGCGATGCCAGCGGGCAGGTGACGGCGCTGAAGCTGACACAAAAATACCAGGCGGCCGACCAGTCTGCCTACGCCACGACGATTACGAATTTTTACCTGGATGAAGCCAGCTATGCGCTGCTGGAAACGCTGCCTGCCAAAGTGCTGGTAAAGAGAAGGTATAAGTTGATGGACGGCCGTTTCCACTTCAGCATCGATCAGTTTAACGGCCATCTCACCGGGCTGGTTCTGGCCGAAATTGAGCAGCCAGACCTGGCCAGCCTGGTCGCCATCCCCCACCCCATTTTTGCCCGGCGCGAAGTCACCACAGACCCGCGTTTTACGGGCGGCGAACTGGTGGGGTTAACGGCGAATCAATGCCTGCAACTTGTGAGGGAAATCAGTAATTGAGTAATTGGGTAATTTGGAGGCTCAATTACCCAATTTCTCTACTTTCCGCTAAGTGAAATGTGACAAAAAAGAAAATTGGTGGCATGTTATTGGTTAAAACCTTCGACCAAAAAGGAAACCAGAACATGCCACCAGTAACAGAACCAACAATGTCAGCTCTGATAGCAATTGTAACCAACTTGCCCATTGGCACCAATCTCGCCATGCTCCATTTTTTGTGGATGTTGGTCAGCGGTTCCTTGCTAACGCATCGAGGTGCTTTATTTCCAGCCTTGCAATCAACCGGGATTGGCGAAGAGGCGGTGCGACGCGCCTGGGCTGCCTTGCGCAGTGGGGTGTGGCAAATCAGTGAACTGATCGTCGAGTGGGATAAATACATGCAAGCCCGTCAATGGCAACCTTGTCGTTACGAAGGCTATTATGCGGTGGCCATTGACACAACCCCGTTCTGGCGGCCCAAACTGCAAGGGTTGGCTTCCAAGTATTATCACAGTGTGGCCGAGAAAGCGTTACCGGCGGTCATTTTGGGACTGATTGCACGGGTGGGGCAGGTGAAAGGCAAACGCATCGCTTTGCCCAGCCACATGGTGCGGGTGAATCCGCAAGACCCTGGCGAAGCGGCGCTCAAGGAATCGTTGCTCAAGAAAGCGGCTCGTGTCCTGGATTTGCTGGAAATCCTGCTGGCCGACGCTGGCTTCAAGCTCAAAGATGTCCACCAGGCCAAAGTGGCCCGTTACCTGGTCCGCTTGGCCAAAAATGGCACGGCCCGCCGTAACTACATCGCCTACACCCCAGAGCAAAGAGGCGTCAAGCCATCTTACGGTCGCCGCGTCCGGCCACGGGTGCGAAGCTACAAGGGACGGGAAATCGCCGCGACCCCAGCCGATGCGACCGTCACCTGGCAATTGGCAACAGGCGAGGCGATAACCGCTAACGTCTGGTATGACCTGGTGCGCCCTGACGTTCAACCCAGCCCAGAGGCCGACTTGTTTGATATCTATGCCATCAGCGACCCCCGCTATAAGGACCCTCTTTTGGTGGGCACCAATGTCAAACTGCAAGCGCCGACGGTTCATGCCCTTTACACCGACCGCTGGCCGATTGAGCAATTGCCGCTGGCGGGCAAGCAAATGGTAGGGGCTCATCGCCAGTTTGTCTTTGCTCAGGAAACTTGTCAACGCTTACCAGAGTTGGTGCTCTTGGCCGGTTCCATTCTGACGGGATTGGCAGCCTTGCATCCAACCATCCCAACTGGGTTCTGGGATAGAAATCCCCAACCAACCCCAGGCCGCTTCCGTCGGGCTTTGGCCGGTCTGCCTTTTCCGCAAAGTTACCCTTTACCAGGGCGACTTCGCCAAAAACCAGCTGTCACGGACCATTTGCCCAAAGGAATTGCCGCCCACCGCAGACAAAAACAAACAGCGGTGGCTGTTTTGACTTAGCTTTTGGTCTTTTTTGTCACATTTTTAAGGTTCTGTCATTGGCAAAAGATTTGCCAACGAATTTTAATTTTTCAATGAAGTCTTTTTATGTTAATTCTTTAGCGGAAACTAGAGAATTACCCAATTACCGAATTACTTCTCCTCTCCAACGTTTGCCCCACGCCTAAGCCCGACTATAATTCCCTCGTACCTTTACCCACACCCTAGATCCCAAATACACAGCACCAAACCTTACCAGAACAAAGGGAGACCTATGTACAAAATCTTAATCTCAGACAAACTGGGGCAAGCTGGGCTGGATCGGCTCGATCTGGCCAGGGATGCCCAATACGACATGAAACCCGGCCTCAGCAAGGAAGAGCTGATGGCCATCTTGCCTGAATACGATGCCCTCATCATCCGCAGCGGCACAAAGGCTGATGCCGACATCCTGAAAGCGGGCACCAACCTCAAGGTGGTGGGCCGCGCCGGGATGGGTGTCGACA
Organism: Candidatus Leptofilum proximum; assembly: GCA_016710325.1. Lineage (GTDB taxonomy): Bacteria > Chloroflexota > Anaerolineae > Promineifilales > Promineifilaceae > Leptofilum > Leptofilum proximum. The sequence goes on from JADJXK010000001.1 coordinate 462,231, forward strand.
ACGTAGACGTGCGCGCCGCCACAATGCGCGGCATCATCGTCATGAACACGCCGGGGGCCAACAGCATTGCCACAGCCGAACAGGCCATCGCCCTGATGTTGGCCGCCAGCCGCCACACCGCCCAGGCCCACGCCTCCGTCAAAGAGGGCGAATGGAAACGGTCGCAGTTTGTGGGCACGGAGCTGTACCGCAAAACGTTAGGCATTATTGGCTTTGGCCGGATCGGCCGTCTGGTGGCCAGGCGAGCCCAGGCGTTTGGCATGGAAATTTTGGCCTACGACCCGTACGTGTCCGAAGAAATTGGCCAGGAATTGGGCATCACGCTGGTGGACCTGGACGATTTGCTGGCCCAATCCGACTACATCAGCCTGCACACCGCCCTCATGCCCGAAACGGAAAAAATCATCAACGCGCAAACCATTGCCCAGATGAAGCCGGGCATGATTTTGATTAACGCGGCGCGCGGCAAGCTGATCGATGAAGAAGCGCTGGCGGAAGGGTTGAAAAATGGCCAGATCAAAACGGCCGCTCTCGACGTCTACCAAAAAGAGCCCCCGGAAAATAATCCGCTGATCGGCCTGCCCAACGTCATCCACACGCCGCACCTGGGCGCCAGCACGGAGGAAGCCCAGCGCGACGTGGCCACCCAGATTGTGGACCAGGTGCTGGACGCCCTGCGCGGCACCGATTTCCGCAATGCGGTGAACCTGCCCTTCCAGGCCGGACCTGATTTTGCGGAGACACGGCCGTATATGGAGCTCGGCGAAAAATTGGGCAAGCTGCACTGCTACCTGGCCGACGGCCCGGTGCGCCGCGTCGAAATAGAGGCACGGGGCGAAGCCGTCAACGAGCTGATCAAACCCATTGCCGCCGGACTATTGAAGGGCATCCTGGAAAAATCAATCAGTGAACAGGTGAACTACATCAACGCCCCGCTGCTGGCCGAAGAAAACGGCATCTCCGTGGGCCAAACCAAGGCTGCTGGCTCGCCCGACTATGCCAACCTCATCTCCTGCCGCGTCACCTGGGACGGCGGCGAGCGCACCCTGGCAGGCATGCTATTTGGCGGCGTGGAGCCACGCATTGTGCAGGTAGACAACTACAAGCTGGACGCCCGCCCCGACGGCCACGTGCTGGTCATGCTCAACAAAGACGTCTACGGCGTTATCGGTCAGGTGGGCACCATTCTGGCCGCCTACGAGGTGAACATCGCTGAGTGGCGCATGGGCCGCGACAAACCCGGCGGCGAAGCGCTGTCGTTCATCAACCTGGACAGCGAACCGGGCAAAGAAGTGCTGGACGCCCTGAGAAAAATCCCGGCCATCACCCAGGTGAAGCTGATAAACTTGTAAATTTTTGTGCAATGTAGAGACGTTGCAATGCAACGTCTCTACATGTTAACGGCGGCGGAGCCAGATGAAGGCCACCGCCAGGGCGACAACGCCAGCCCCACCCAGCAGCCAGATACCTACGTTTGATTCCGGAGTCTCGGCAACGGCCGTTTCTTCCCCCACCACATCTTCCACCTCCACAATTACCCCCTCACCGCCAGCAGCCGCATCGACCGCTTCCGTTGCCGTGGGCACGGCGGCCACTTCGGTGACGGGTGATGTTTCGGTAGGCGGAACGGCCGTATTGGTCGCCGCGGGTGTGTTCGAGGGCACAGGCACGGGGATCATGTTGGTGGCCGTGGGATACGGCGTTTCGGTGGGGCCAGAGGTGGGAGATGGCAGCGCTGTGTCCGCAGGCGCACTGCTGGACGTCACCGCTGATGGCGCCGTCGAGCCGCCTTCAGTCGTTACCCCTTCTTCCACCAGGAACACCGGCGCGCCGCCCATGTAACATTCCCCGGCGCAGCGCGCCCCGGCCAGCACGACGGAATAGCTGCCACCGGTTGGCGTGATGGGCGTTTCCGCACCAGTAATCGGGTCTACCAGCACGGCCGATTCGGCCAGGGCGGGCACGTTGAGCGTGACGCGACTGGCCGTGCGCGCCCACAGCACCCGCGTGACGCCCTCCGGCCGGTTAAAGCGCACGATGGTATAGTTACCGCCCTGCTCGCGCTGCAACGGGTAGGTAAACCCGGCCAGATATTTGATGGTGTTTTGGTAGGCGTAAAAAGCAGGGCGCTTGGAGAAGTCGTACGGCCGTATCAACCCCCAAGACTCCTCACCCGGCGCAATGTTAATGTCGATCAGCTTATACACGGAAATCCGCCCCGCTCCCGAGTAAAAGCCCAGGGCATACGCCTGCACGATGTACCACGCCTGCTGCTCCAGGTCCAGCTCAAACGCCTGCACCTGCACCGGCCACTCCGGGTCCGTGCTGGGCCGGGCGTTGGTTTCGTTAATCCACACCGGCTTCAGCGGAATGCCTGCCTGCTGCTGGGCGGCAAAGGCACTGCCCACAATTTGCGGAATCGTTTCCGGGCGGAAGTAGATGTGCAGCGAGATGATGTCGAAATAGTAGTTGTTGTCTGCCGCATCGGGATCGGCGGCGACCATTTGCAGGAAGCGGCCCAGCCAGCTGGGATCGTGCCAGTAGGTCATGCCGCCCAGGTGGATTTTGGCGTTGGGGTCCACCTGCTTGATCGACTGGTAAGCCACTTTCACCAGCTGGTAATAATCGGCCATCGAGCCGCTGAACTCGTGCCCGTAGACGTCTGGGGCGATGTCCGGCTCGTTCCAGATGATCCAGTTGTGCACGCCGTGGGCGCTGTAGTAAGACGCCACCCGCCGGGTGTAGTTGGCCCACAAGTTGCCCGGATCGTCGATGGGCAGGTAGAGACCGCGCGGCACGCCGGAAGCGGGTTCGCCGTCCGTGGCCCAGGTGGGCGTGTTTTTTAGCAGACCGGTCACCTGCCGCCCCTGGGCGGTGGCTTCGGCCAGCCACTCCTCGTGGACGTGCAGGGTATTCCAATCGTTGGGGCCGGTGGGCTGGATTTCGTTCCAGTAAAAGAGAATGCGCTCCCAGCCAACGCCGAGTTCAGACGCTTCGCCGGGCGCCCAAAACGACTCCACCGCACCAAAGCGGGGATCGCGGGCTGATTGGGCAGTGGCGGGGGGAACGGCCGTTTCCGGCCACACCCACACGCCAAGCAGTAAAAACAAAACAAGTAATTTGAACCAGTGTTTACGATTTATCAATGAGAATACTCCCTATTCAGTAATACCTTTAACTGCCCAGGCTCTGGCAACAAGCGATATTGAACCATCTTCCCTAATTGGCAGCGCCGCATGAACCCTGTCTTCAAGCTTTTGTCTTTGTTTTGGCGTCAAGCTCATGACATAAGCAGGCGCCGGCCCCACATGGCCCAGAAATGGCGCCCAATAATCAACAAAACCCTGAAAGTGAGTGACCACCTCAATAGGTATGCCCACAATCTGCTTTAAGCCACATTTGTCAACCAACGATTCAAGCTCATCGCGCTGGCAAAGTGGAAAGCGCACGCCCTCATCCAAAGCTTCGGCATTTTTATCGAGCGCCACCGCTGCATTCCAAAAATAGCGCAGCATTTCCATGCCCTCTGCATAATCCCACAAGAAAATCCCAACGGTGCCCCCTGGCTTGGTAACTCTTAACATCTCGGCTATCGCCGCTTCAGGCTGAGGAACAAAATTGAGCACAAGTCCGGAGACCGCAGCATCAAACTGATTGGCCTCTAGTTCCAGGGATTGAGCGAGACCAACCCTAAATTGCACGGCCGTATCAGGCACCATCTGGCGGGCAAAGGCAACAAATTCAGGCGAGGCATCAACGGAAACAATGCTTTGGGGCCGATTTGTCTCTAGAATTTGTTTGGTAAGAGAACCCGTGCCGCAGCCAACGTCTAGCCACTTACTGTTTGGCGGCACGGCAAGCCAGCGCAAAAACTCACGAGCAATTAAATGACTCCAGCGACCCATAAATCGTTCGTATGAATTTCCATTCTGCCAGGCACCATTCATGTGTTGTTAAATTCCCTTATGCATGAGTTGCGCCGTCGATTATAATACGGCCGTATCCATCCGGGTACTCTCATCCCAAATCGTAGAGGTATCGTATGCGTAGAACCGTTCTCATTCTTGTCTCCACCAGCCTCACTCTCCTCATGATCGCCACCCTTTTTGCCATGCTCAACCAACCAACAACCGCCACCGCCGAGGCCGCTTTGCCAGCCAACCATCCGGCGACTGGCCCAAATGGTGTCCCGGCAACGGCCGTTCTCTCCACCACTACCCTGCTCGACTTCTTCCAGCCGGGCACCCAGCCAAACCACATTACCGACACGATTGACAGCCCGGAAAGCTGCATCGGCTGCCACGCGGGGTACAGCAGCCAGGTGGACCAACCGGCCGAGTATGAGCCGTGGACCGGCTGGGCGGGCAGCATGATGGCCCAGGCCGGGCGCGATCCGCTCTTTTACGCTGCGCTGGATATTGCCAACGCCGACGTGGCCTTTGGCGGCGACTTTTGCCTGCGCTGTCATTTGCCAAGAGGGTGGTTAGACGGCCGTTCCACCCCCACCGATGGCTCGGCGATGACGGCCGTTGACCAGGAAGGCATCCAGTGTGAGGTGTGCCACCGGATGGTTGATCCCACCTACAGCGACGAAAATCCCGCCCGCGACCTGACCGTCCTGGCGACCATCACCAGCCCGGTGACCTTTGCCGGGAACGCCAGCCTGGTCATCGACACGGCCGATTACCGGCGCGGTCCCTTCGACGTGGTGGCCGACAACGGCTTCGACCCGCACAAACCGGCCGCCGGGGCGCTGGACACGTTGCAATCCCCCTATCACCGGGACGCCGCCCTGTGCGGCAGCTGCCACGACATCAGCAATCCGCTGCTCACCTGGGATGAGCTCAGCCAGAGCTACGTGTTCAACGACATGAACCAGCCGTTCACCGACGCCACCGCCCTATTCCCCGTCGAGCGCACCTACAGCGAGTGGCGGCTGAGCGACTTCAACACGCCGCAGGGGGTGGCCCTGCCCCAGTTTGGCGGCAACAAAAGCACCGTGTCCACCTGCCAGGACTGCCACATGCGCGATGTGACCGGCGTGGGCGGCGCGTTTTTTGGCAATGCCAGCAGCAGCGTCGTGCGCGACGATTTGCCCCTGCATGACCTGACCGGGGCCAATAACTGGGTCCCCACGATTATTCCGCAGCATCCCGCCTTTAGCGCCACCTTCAGCACCGAGCCTTACGCCGCCGAACGCTTGGCGGCGCTCAACGCCGGGGTCGACCGGGCCACCGCGATGCTGCAAAACGCCGCCGAACTGGACATTGAGCTGACGGGCACGCAGCTGGTCGTGACGATCACCAACAACAGCGGGCACAAGCTGCCCACGGGCTACATCGAAGGGCGGCGCATGTGGCTGCAAGTGGAGGCATACGACGCCAGCGGCGCGCTCATCTACAGCTCCGGCGCGTACGACGCCGCCACTGGCACGCTCACAGAGGACGCCGCTTTGCAGCTGTACGAGGCCAGACACGGCATCTCGCCCGACCTGGCGGCGCAGCTGGGGCTGCCCGCGGGCGAATCGTTCCACTTTTTGCTCAACAACGAGATTCTGAATGACAACCGCATCCCCCCACGCGGCTACAGCTTTGCCGCCTTTGCCGCGGCTGGCGCAGCGCCTTACAGCAACGGCTCACCCGACCCCACGCGCTACGCCGATGGGCAATATTGGGACACCACGATCTACACGCTGCCCGCCGAGCCAGACGTGGTAATTGTGCGGCTGCTGCACCAGGTAGCCTCACGCGAGTACATCGAATTTTTGCGGGACAACAGCCCATTTTTGGGTGGTCCCAACAGCAATGGGCAGATTTTGTATGAGCTGTGGGAGGGGAACGGCCGTTCCACCCCCACCATCATGGCCCAAAAAGCAATCGGCCTGGCAACTTATCTGCCTTTTGTGCAAAGGTAGTCGTGTCGGCGTGGTGCGTGAAACGTGAAACGTAACCAATTTCTTTTTCCATGCGCGCCACGGCAAACGGTGTGTCGTCGGGCAGAATGACGTCCAGGCGTTCCTGCACCGCAAAACCTACGGCCGTATACAGCGGCTCACCGGTACGCGTCGCCAGCAGTTCCAGCCTGGAGAAGCCCGCCTGCCGGGCTGCGTTTTCTGCGGCCAGTAGCAGCGCCCGGCCGATGCCCTGGCGAGCCGCCTGTGGGTGCACAAACATGGCGCGGATTTTGGCCGCATCATACAAAGGATTCAAAAAGACGTCCTTTTCCGGGAGCTCGTAGGCTTCATCGCCGTTGTACAACGATTTGCGCCTGCTCCAGCCACCACAGCCCAGGATACGGCCGTTGGCCTCGGCCACAAAATAGGTGCCATCTTCAATGAGTTTGGCATCCACCCCATACGCGTGTTGCAGCGCGCTGTCAATTTGCGCCTGGGTGTAATCCGGCGCATTAAGCTGCCGCACGGCTTCTACCACGAGCTGCTCCAGAATGGGGAGGTCGGCCCAAACGGCCCGGCGAATGCGATAAGGGATCATAAATAATCTCCTGTGTTGCGTTTGTTATGGTAGGGAGAGTGTAGAGGGGAACGGCCGTTCTCACAGCCAGCGGAAGTCGGGAGGGCAGGATGACCTTGGCCAGCAGCAACCCCTGACAAAAGTAATTGGGGCGAGGATTTTTCGGGGGTTGGAACGGCCGTTGCTTCACAAAGACAAAGGCGCCACGCACAGCCGAAGGCTTGCTGTGCGCGGCGCCGTCAAGATGGGGTCAGAGGTCGAGCTCTATTCTTCTAACTCTTCCTCTGCCAGGGCAAAAGCAATGAGCCGTGAAGCATCCAGGCCCAGCCGCTCCCAGCCATTGGTCGCCTTGCCATACACAGCCAGGCTGGCAGCAAAGGCCGCATCCACACAGCTGCCCACCAATTCCCCTGGGGTGAAGTTGCGCTGGTAATAGTCGCCAACTTTGTTGTAAGGTGCGGTGTCTGTTGGGGCACTCGCCGCGGCGGTTTCCACATAGGGCGCCTGCGTGGAGGCCAGACTCAGTGTGTTGGAGCCGCGTTTAATGACAAACCGGAACACAGCACGGTCATTTGGATGAGTCGCCAGGAACCGGATGTGGACGAGATCGCCCGGTTCGTACCGCAAGAAACCACAGTCATCGCTGGCCGCCACGCCGCCGATGCTCGGTTGGGGCAGATCGGCCGACACATGGTTGTTGTCTACGTGAACCAGGAGGACGTAGGCGCCACCGGCAATTTCGGGGGCAGTGGCCAGGCGGGTGGTGGTGCCATCGAAGTTGCGCGCCAGGAAGCGGAAGGTAGCAGCGCCGGGCATCACCTGGTTGCCAGAGGCATCAAATACCTCAATTTTTACCTCAAAATCGCCTGCATCATCCGTTGTGTTGGTAGCAGACAGCGCCGGAGCGGCTGCCCGGGTGTCCCAGCTGGCGGCCGTTTCACCCAAATTGCCATGCACCCATTCACGCACTAACACGGTTGGCGGGTCCGAGGGGCGCGCTGGCGGCGTTTGTGGCTTAAACTCAAACAAGCCGCTTTGCGACCCAACGGTCACCGGCCCCACCGGGTACGCTTCGTACGTAGGCAGGCGGTCAGAATATTCCATGCGGTAGCCGCGAGACAGTGGCGTGGTAATCGGCGTCCAGGAAGCGTCGTTGGCACCGGTATTTGGGTTGGCCGGATTAGCCCGACGGTAAGAGTAGCGATAATACTTGACTCCATCAGACGGGATGAAGTAGGAATCGTCGTGGATGAAGTTCAGCACCTCACCAAACGGAGCATCGTACAACCAGCCAAGCGACGAGCCCGAGTGATAGTTGACGTAGCCATCCGGCCGTAACCAGCCATTGGGCGCAGGCGGCGCACCGGGTGGGATGCCCCAAATGGGCGTATGACCAATGGCGTAGGGCAGCACAAACAACGTAACACCCGGCGGAACATCATAAGGCGGATCGTAACAGGCTACTGCGCCAGGCACATTGATGACGATCTCGGTGCCGCAGTCGTAGTTCCAGTAGGTGCCGCAGCCAATGCTCGGCTTGTAGACGGTGTGCCAGGCGCCGTCCTGGAACTGCTCAACCCAGAAGTACAGGTCGGGTTTATCGTCGCAGTCGTAGGCGATGAAGGCGTAAAACCGGCCTTCGCTGTCCACTTCCACGGTCGTAAGGCAGTCCTTTTTGAAGTAAGGCCAGAGGTAAAGCCAATCACAGAGATAGATTTTGATGATGTCGGCCAGGTTTGAGAGCTGGTAACGAATTTGGGATACGGCCGTAACCCCCGCCAACGCCACCACAGATTGGTACTGCCCGGCAGCCATAGAGGCAGTGGGCGCCAGGGAGGCCATTTCACTCTGTACCGCCATACGCCGTGGGCCCGGATCGGGAATTGGGGGGACGGGCGGCACAGGCGGCCAGGGAATCACCTTGAGTCTATCTAGCAGATCATCACGCAGCCGGAGGATGAGGGGGTCAGGCAGCTTGGCAATGACCAGCGGGATGTAATCCACTTCGCAAATATGCACGCGGGCATGGCAAACCGGCAGCTCAACGATGGTGCCATCGGGCAGCGTGACTCGTTTAACCAAACGGCCGTGCACAAAGCAGAAACACCAGCTTGGGAAAATATCGATGGGGATATTCAATTCCAGTTCGGGCCTTTCCACTAAATACCGCGTGGGTTTAACGTAGGCGCCCATGCGTTTGAGGGCAGCAGCGGTGGGGGCTGGCTGCTCTTTTTCCACCTGAGGGCCGAGGATGACGTTGACATTACGGCCGTTCAAGGTATCGGGGAGGCGGATAACGGCCGTATCCTTCTCCACCGGTGCGCTGCCCAACAGCTGGCCATCTTTGCTGAATACATACGCTTGCAAGGATGGCGCCTGGCCTTGATTGGTGAAGTTGATCTTGATGCGAAATTGAGGGTTTTTCTTTGAATTCACAATACGCTCCTTTTTACTGGGTTTGCTGGGATGAACGAAGGGGATCACAAATTTCCGGTAGGTAGGGTACGTTTCCCCTACGACTCCGCTACGCATACTTGATTTTGGCGACAGATATTCTTAATCTGCGACACGAGTTGATGCAAAAAATCTTTTCACACACTAGTTTTTCAGTGGGATACCAGCCAAAAAGGGCGGGGAAGCCGACCCCTAAAAACCAAACCTCAAGGATCAACTTTTACTTTGCCCAAATCAATCGTTATATTCACGGTTTCAATGTTTCTCCTTGCTGGCAGCGGACTCTATACAAGGTTCACCAGGTCTACCAGTGAAACCATAACAGGCAGCGAAATGGCCGTGAGCAATGAACCCATCCAGAAATTGCTATCTGCGCCCGAGCTGGCCGAATCGATTACACTTGAACATTTAGGCATACGCTGGCAGATGCTGCCTCAAGCTGAATATCGCATTGCCGCAAGGGTCCTACAAAGCACACAATACGATGATTGGCAGGCTGCCTTTGCCCCTATCGACCTGGCTCTGGGTTGGGGCATCATTGGTGATCCACAAATAGACAAATGGATTGATTGGCGGCAGTCGGACCGCTGGTATTACTATCGACTTCATCGACGCTTTGGGAAAGTACCACTTTCCCAAGAGTACGTGATCGAGCATTCGGCCAACGTCCATGTCATTCCGGCCAATGATGACGTAGCTGCCGGGCTGCACCATTTGCAAGCCAACGATTTGGTTTTTTTGGAAGGTATGCTGGTAGACGTTGTTGTGAATGATGGTCACGCCATCCGGAAATATTCAACCTCGCTGACACGGGCCGATGAAGGCGATGCCAGCTGCGAAATTATGTATGTGGAGCGCCTGGTTACCACAGGGAGCGAACATCGCTAGTGACAGGGTCGTCACCTTCAGCAGTATAATAGGCATCCATGGCAAAACTAAAGCTCGATCTACATGAAATTTACAACCGCGGCGATAAAATTGAAGCGGCGTTAAACAGCATTATTGAAGAAGCGGTGGACCGGCGGATTGATCTGGTGGAAATTATCCCTGGCAAGGGCAGCGGCCAGCTCAAAAAGCGTGTGCTGCGCTTCTTAAACCAGCCGGAAATTCGCAAACTGTACCATCGCGTGGAAAAGGATAGCAAAAATTTTGGACGCATTTTTGTCCATTTTCGGCATTAGTAAGAGGGGTGACAGATGAAGATGCAGCTTATTCGCAATGCAACCTTGCGGGTTACCTATGCCGGGCATACGTTCATCATTGATCCCTATTTGGCTCCCAAACACTCGCTCCCTTCGTATACGGGGCGCTCTCTTAATCCCCTGGTAGACCTGCCGCTTTCTCCGCACGAGGTAATTGCCGGGATAGAAACGGCCGTTGTCTCACATCTCCACACCGACCATTTTGACCCCCTGGCCCAGGAACTACTGCCGAAAGGTACCAAGATTTTCTGCCAACCCAAAAATGAAGCCCGGATCAGAGAAATCGGCTTTGTTGAGGTTGTCCCGGTGACCACAACAGTGCGTTGGCAGGCAATAACGATTCATCGTACGCCAGGGCGACACGGTTCAAGTGAAGCGATACTGCGTGCTATGGGTGAGGTATCTGGATTTGTTTTTGAAGCAGACAATGAGCCGACGGTTTATTGGGCAGGAGACACTGTCTGGTATGATGCCATCAGAGAAAACATAGACCAGTGGCGGCCAGATATTATCATCACCCATTCCGGCGGCGCAGTGTGGGGAGACAACGAACTGATAATCATGGATGCTCAACAAACCGTTGCACTCTGCGAGTATGCACCCGAAGCCATCGTCGTGGCCACTCACATGGAGGCGCTGGATCATTGTCTCACTTCACGGGAAGCCTTAAGAAACTATGCCCGTGAGCACGGAATTCAGGATGAGCAGTTACGCATACCTGAAGACAGGGCCGATCTTGAATTCTGAATAGGATCTGTAGAAACGGCCGTAAACATTTCTTGTGGATACGGCCGTTGCGCTTTCAACAAACCAGTAACCAACATCTCCTATACCATCCACTTTTTCATCCAATACAATGAACCGGATAAACATCGGCGGCTGACTTTTGGCTAGACGGCGCGGCAAGATGCCTTGCCACAGTCGGGTAAGACTATCCTCTGCTCAAAAACCTCTGGGAGATTTTTGCCGATGATAAGCATGATACTTAAGCGAAAAGAAGGAGCCACATTCCAAATGAAAGAGAAACAGTATATTTGGCGATTAACCCTCATCATGCCCCTGCTGATCCTGCTGGTGCAGTTCGGTGGCCGGGCACAGGCCACGTCCACCATCGTGTATGACGATACGCTGACCAGCGGCTGGGCCAACTGGTCGTGGGCCACGGTCAACCTGGCCGCAAGCAGCCCCACGCACAGCGGCAGCGCCAGCATTGCGGTGACTTATACCGGCGGCTGGCAGGCACTCTCCCTGGCCTATCCCGGCGCCCTGAATACCAGCGCCTTCACCAAACTGCACTTCTTCCTGCACGGCGGCAGCAGTGGCGGCCAACAAATTCAGCTGCACGCCAGTCTGGCTGGGGGGAGTAATGGTCCTGCCGTCTCCTTGCCTGCACCTGTTGCCAACAGTTGGAGCGAGGTGCAGGTCACCCTGAGCGACCTGGGCGCGACCAACAACACCATTGTCGGCCTGGTCTGGCAGGATAGCAGCGGCAGCAGCCAGCCAACGTTTTACATTGACGACATAGCCTTTAGCGATGACGCCCACCCGGACGGGCCGGTTTTTGGCACAATGTCGCTTCAGCGCAGCGCCGTGCCGGCTGATGGTGTCAGCGGGGTGGCCGTAAAAGCGGCCGTTAGCGATCCGCAGGGCAGTGGCGACATTGCCAGCGTCACGCTCAATGGCGCGTCACTGGGCCAGGGCACCATCACCCTGCGGGACGACGGGCGCCACAATGACGGGGCCGCCAATGACGGTGTCTTTGGGGCAGTGGTCACAGCGGCAGTGGGCACACCGACCAGTGAGGCCATGCTGACGGTTACCGCCCGCGATCAGGCGGGGCACACCACTACTGCCTCGGCGGGGGCGCTGGTTATTTTGGCTCCGCCAGGCGGCAGCGTCCCCACCGCTTTGCCAGCCGGTCCGGCCTGGGGCACCAACCAGTGGGGTGACCACTGGCAGGCCAACAGCGGCGTGCCCTGGCAATATGTTTACCAATACATCACCTACAGCTGGTACACTGATGGCTGGGGCGGTAATTTTGTGGGCCGTTTTGCCCAGCAGGCCTGGGACGAGGGCTATATCCCGGTTGTTACCGTTTATTTGATGTTAGGGCTGCCGCCGGAATGCGGGGAAAGCGCAGCTTGCTACGCCAGCAAACTGCAAAATGCCACTGCCGTGAGCAACTACCTGGCGGCCGTTACCGAAGCGGCCAACCAGGCCAGCGGCAGCCAACCGGTCATCTTTCACCTGGAGCCGGACTTTTATGGCTTTATGCAGACCAGCAACTACCAAAACGGCGTCACCCAACCCGACAGCCCAGCCAACTACCCGGTGGCACTGAATATTACCGGTTATTCCAACAATTTAAGCGGCTTTGGCCGGCGCGTAGTCGATATCATTCACCAGACCGCGCCCAACGCCCTGGTTGCCCCACACGCCAGCGTGTGGTCCACTGGGAAGGACACCAATACGATCCCCACAACTGGAGTGATCGGGATGGCCCAATCGACGGCCGCTTTTATGGGGGCCATGGGTGGAGCACAGGCCGACCTCTACTTTGTGGAGTGGAGCGACCGGGACTCCGGCTGCACGGGCCTGGCCGAGTGCACCCCGCCGCGCCCCTGGTGGGACACGACCAACCAGACGCTGCCCCGATTTACACGGTGGGTGCTGTGGGCCAACGCGCTGTCGGCAGCAAGCGGCAAGCGGCTGGTCTTGTGGCAGGTACCCAGCGGTAACATGAGCCTGGATAACACTTGCCTGCATTACCAGGACAACCGGCCAGCTTATGCCTTTAGTCATGGGCGCGATCTGGTGGAAACTGGTGTTGCAGCGGTGCTGTTTGGCGGTGGGGCGAGCTGCTCTACCCAACCCTCAACCGACGGCGGATTTATCCAGGCACAGGGTGCCATCGCTTATGATCTGCCCGCTGCACCTGGGGGCCTGGTTGGGGACACACCCACCGGGCCGATTGTGACGCTGCACTGGACAGAGAACAGTGAACCGGACCTGTGGGGCTACCGGGTGAGTTATCAACCGGTTGGTGGCGGCACAACAACGACAGTGGATGTCGGGATTAGTAATGCAGCCAGCCTCCTGCTGCCCACCGCCGGTCAGTGGCAGATAACAGTTGCCGCCTACGACGCGATGGGGCAAGTTGGCCCAGCCAGCAGTCCGATCACGGTAACTACCAGCAGCGATGCTGAACAAACTTTCCTCCCGGTGGTGCTAAAATGAGTCTGCTGAGCCTGGCAAGGCGCGACGTCTCATACAATGAGAAACCAGTATCTTTTTGCCTCTTGACTCTCGGGTTACCCAAGGGAGTAATCTGCAGCCATGTTCAAAATTGGTGAGTTTTCGAGATTAGGCCTGGTGACAGTAGAGACGCTGCGTCATTACGATGCGGTGGGCATCCTTAAACCGGAAAAAGTCGATCCCTTCACCGGATATCGCTACTACTCGGCCAAACAACTGCGGGCACTGAATCGCATTCTGGCGCTCAAAGAGCTGGGGTTTTCCTTGGAAGAAATTGCGCGCATTCTCCAGAACGACCTCAGCGACGACGAGCTGCGCGGAATGCTAAAGTTGCAGCTAATAGCGGCAGAACGGGAAATGGAAGCCGTCCAGTCACGCCTCAATCTTGTAACGACTCGCCTCCAATATCTCAAGCTGGAGGATGATATGACTGCTTATGAAGTAACTCTAAAATCGGTAAACACCCATACTGTGGCGGCAATTCGTGAGGTGGTGCGCGATGTCGAACAGGTGCCAGAGCGATGCAACACATTGTTCAGCACCATTGCCCAATGGATGGCGGCTAACAAAGTACCTTTTGGAACCCCGGTAACCACCTACTACAATGAAAGCTACACCCACCAGAATATCGACCTGGAATGTGCCTTCATCCTGCCCGACCCGGCAGCGGCGGCCAAAGCAGCTCCCCCGCCAGCTCCCATTGAACTGCGCCAGATTGAGGCGGTTCCCAACATGGCGGTCACCATCGTTACCGATGACTTTCACAACAAGGTGGAGGGGCTCACACCGGCCTACAACGCCCTGGGCAAGTGGATCGAGGCCAACAATTACAAGATCGCAGGGCCACCGCGAGAGCTGTTTCACGGTTCGCCACAAAACGGCGATCTCACGGCCGAAATTCAGTTCCCGGTAGAAAAAGTGTAGGTTGAGTCCTGACTGTAAGGTAAAGCCCGGTGAACAGGGCCGTGTTCACCGGGCTTTTTTCGTTTGTGGTTGAACAGGTGTGGGGGAGAGAGGGAACGGCCGTTTCCCCACACAATTCCTGCCCACCAGGTCACCTACCTCCCCATCTGCTACAATGGCAAGTATTTGCCGGACATTCGCGCTCTCGCTTGGGTGGGCGATGGCGAGAACGACGAAGACAGGAGAAAGAAGCTATGGCTAGTCATATGCGGGTGATGCTGGAAATCGGACCAAAGGGCAAGAAGGTGGTGGCAGTGGCCCCGGACTGGCCTGGTCTCGCACGCGGAGCAGCAACCGAAGAGGCTGCGCTCGAACGCTTGCGCGCCTACGTTTCACGATATGCGCCAGTGAGCAGGCTGGCCGGGATGGAAGCCGCTTTTGCAACCATCACCGATATCGATGTGGTCGAGCGCTATCCGGGCACGGGCTCAACCGACTTTTGGGGCATCTCGTTTGCGTTTTCAAGCATCGACCAGCAAGCCATGTCGAGCGAAGCATTGGCACGTGAACTGAGGCTGTTGCGGGCATGCTGGGCGTTTTTCGACGACGTGCGATTGCGAGTGTCGACCGAGATGCAGCGAGGTCCGCGCGGCGGCGGGCGAGATCGGGACCATATCGTCCGTCATACGTTTGCTGCGGAGCGGGATTGGGCGGAGAAGGTCGGCGTACTCACGCCTCAGGACGTGATGCTGACCGACGAGGGATTAAACGCGCATCGCGAGGCTTATTGCCAGGCAATACGGGATTATTACTCACAGGGCAAGTTGGCTGGCAAGGTGGCGAAGTGGCCGCTCCGCTACCTGATTCGTCACACCGCGTTTCATACGCTCGATCACGCCTGGGAAATGGAAGACAAGGATTTGACTGCCAAATGAGCGTGAGGTCGTATTCCAACATTGCTGTGGGGATACGGCCGTTCCTCTCCCCAGCCACGGTGCCAGCATCCCGCAGTGCCATTCGCCCAGCTGTCCAGTACAATTGAGAACGGCGGTGTGGCGTCCCGCCAGGCCGCAGCCGGGCCCACATTGGAGGATCGCTAATGTCAGCAAAAAAGATCGAGAAACTACTGAAGCAAGCACTCCTGAAAAATGGAAAAATGAGTCACAGTCTCTATGAATTTGAGTTGGAGGAGATTGTTGATGATCTAAAGCAGTCTATGCTTGACGACCAGAACGATTACATTTTTTCTGTCACAGAAAACAATGGACATGTGGCTATGGTGCTGATTGAAAAAACAGGTCAGGTGTCTATCAATGAAGAAGCCAGGGAAAAGCTGAAGAAATTTTGGCCTGTGGCATACGAAAACAATATGCAAATGCTTATTCCTGCGCTTGCCAAACAGCTAGATGGAGGAGATATACCGATCAACGGTGTAAACCAAGTATAGCTGTTCAGACATCTGCTTCGCGAACAAGATTCGGCCGTATCCCAACATTTCTTTGGTGTTCCCCTTCATAGCCAACACCCTACCGTGCCACTCACCCTGCTGTCCAGTACAATTGGCTCCATTGAGAACGGCGGCGTGGCGGGACGCCAGGCCGTAGCCAAGTAAAGTCTTTCGCTTTTTGAAGACCGCGCCGGAGCAACGTTTTCCGCTACCCGAAGGCTGGCCAGAAGCAAGCCCGAGGTATACGGCCGTATGCCTCGGGCTTTTTTGTTTGTGGTTGAACAGGTGTGGAGGGAGAGGAAACGGCCGTTTTCCCTTGAAGACCGTATTGGAGCGAGGAGCTAAATCATTCAATGACAAAAACCATGAATCCACGTGTACAGCTTTTTGACAATCAGAACTTATGTTCTACAATATATTTGTTGACCTTTTCAAAAATAGGCACCTACCTTCAAAGGAGGCACCAGATGAAAGTTGACTGGAGAGCAAGCACGTGGAAGCAATTTGGGGCTGCTATCGACACGCTAAGCGATGCGATACAGTTATGCCCTGAGCAACTTTGGACTGTCGCCGTGTATGAAGACCCAGATGAGGAACGGTATGGCCAGTTTTGGTATATTGCTTACCACACCCTAAGCTGGCTGAACCTGTTCCTGAATGGACGTAGGGAAGGCTTTACCCAACCACCTCCTTTTATTGTGGGCAAACTGCCTGAGCATCCTTACACAAAAGAACAAATCCTTGGCTATTTGAGTACCTGCCGCGAAAAGTGCCAATCGACGATTGAAGCGCTAACAGACGAAAGAGCTCAAGAACGCTGCGTATTCCAGTGGATGGAACCTACTTTCTTGGAACTTCAACTGTACTGTATGCGTCATGTTCAGGAACACGCTGCCCAGTTGAGTTTAGTGCTTGGGCAGCATGGCGTGACGGGCATGGACTGGATAGCCAGTGCGAGAAGCGAAAATTATTCACTAACCGCAAAATTCATGGAGAAATAAGATTATGAAGTATCTAATTTCATTCCCCAGTGCTGCAATGAATGTACCCGACAGTGAGTGGGAGGCGGTGGAGCGAGACTCTCATGCCGTGATACGCGAGGCGAAAGAAGCGGGCGTCTACGTTTTTGGCGGGGGTATTGATGAAACAGTACCGCCCGTTCTCGTATCGGCCAATGGCTCAGTGGCTGAGGGAGGCTACCCGTGGGCGCCGCCGCTCAATGGTGGCTTCACCGTCCTTGAGCTGCCTTCAAGGGAGGAGGCCGTCGCCTGGGCCGCACGGCTCGCGAAAGCGTGTCGCTGTGATCAGGAGCTTCGCGTATTCGGGTTTGATCCAGAGTCGTAAGGTAGGAGTAGTTATGAAATACACCGTATCGATCGAGATCGCCATGCCGCTAGAGGAGGTGGCCCAGCTGCTCGCCGACCCGGCACATCTGCCGAAGTGGCTGCGGGGTCTGGTGCTGCACGAACCGCTGAGTGGGGTGCACGGGCACGTCGGTACCCGGTCGCGGGTCGTGATGCAGATGGGGCAGCAGAAGTTCGAGGCCATCGAGACCATCACGCGCCGGGAACCGACAGACCTAAGTAGGATCCCGAAAGGGAGCGTCGTTCACTTCGAACGCGAGATCGTCAGCGAGGGCATGTGGAGTGCCGTGCGCGACAGGCTGACCGAAGCCGGACCGGATTCGACGCTCTGGGTGAGCGAGAATGAATACCGCTTCAGCGGCTTGCTGATGCGGCTGGTGGGACTCCTGATGCCCGGCACATTCCGCAAGCAGTCGCAGCAGCACATGCAGGAGTTCAAAGCGTTCGCCGAGCAGGGAAAGGATGTCCGCGAAGCAAAGGACTGATCGACTGTAGCCGACGGAGCTGGCGCATATCCCGGCTCGCGCAGGCCATCGCGAACTTCAGGCACCAAGCAAAGAAAGAAGCCCGTTGGATATGATTTCCAACGGGCTTTTGCTTTAGATCGCGTAAAGGTAAGTGGAAACAATTCGGCCGTTTCCATCTGTAACTGGCTAAAAGCTGTGCCTGCCGTGTCACCCACTACCCCATCCGGTATAATTGGCATTTGCAAACAGCAGCGTGGCAGCGCACACCTGCGCCGACGCCATGCCGCAGCCGAGTAAGATTTTTCGCTTTCTGAAAGCCTGTTCAAAGCAAGTGGAGTTAATCATGGTGGATTACATTATGCCCGTAGAATCCAGATTGACGGGTTTCAAATATTATATTGAACACGCAGAACAAATTTTTCAGCAAAGAGAAACAGATCTAAATGCTCTCATTCAAACATCTAAGGAAAAGGGTGAAGATCCTATGGAATGGTGGGCGGATGATTATTGGTTGCATACTGAAACGAATTTGATGAGGATGTCAATATTTCTTAGTTTGTATGCTTTCTTAGAGTTGATTTTAGAAGAGCTTTGTCGCCTTCAACAGATAGAACATCAACTTGCGTTAAAATCTACCGATCTTAGCGGACTTGGAATAGAGCGATCCAAGAATTATTTAAAAAAGGTAGTTGGTGTTGATTTCGCATTTGGTGGCAAAGAATGGAATGAAATAAAAAATTATCAAAAGTTGCGTAACCATTTTGCACACCAAGGATTGAGATTAGTAAAAAATCCTGAGAAACTTACTGATTTGGAAAAATTCATACGAGATCATTCCGAATTGCATCATAATTTTTTCTCTGAATCTGAAACAACTTTTACTGGAGATCAACTAAAAACATTTGAAGCATTCAAGGACTTTGAGGATTTACCCTATTTACCAAGTTTTTTAGGACACGATAATTCCCGTTATGGTGGTATGGATATGTATGGTGATGATATTGAGATAAAAGGTCGTTTTTGTGAAGTGGTAATAGAGACCATTCATTTGTTTTGGACGCAATTGATTCAAAGCGTGCAACGTACACATGCTTCTTAACATTGATAAGTTCAGGCAGCGAATGGCGGCGTGGTTTGCGTAAGTTGCACCAACGCTAAACCGCAGCCGGGCTAGACTATTCGTTTTTCAAAGACTGTGCTGGAGCGAGCAATGTTCGATACTAATAAGCCATTTTGGGAAATTTCAGAAAAAATATTTCTTCCCTATCTTGAAACATCGATTTGTGCTAGACCGTTTCAACTCTATGGAGATTTTAGTAAAGCGATATTCTCTAATCCTGCATTTGAACTATCTAATATTTACTTTATTGCTGAAAATACGAAAGTAAGGTTTATTCCCGAGAAAACGACTGTTCATAGGAATGGCAAGATCAAATTTGCGCTTCAAGTTGCTAATAAATATTCGATAACACATAAGATGGACCTGGCAAGATTGTTACTTGGTGATGAAATGCCTCAACGCTTTAAATCAACAATTGCAGGTGTGAAAAACCTTGACCATTTTCGTAAAAAGCTTAACAAATGGTATTCCTCGACAACGACGGGTATTTCAATAAATAAAGGTAAATCCACGGAAAATTATGTAGTTCTCGATCTTTATACAAGTAACATGGATGCCGAATTACCCCCGATATTTCCCCACGATTTAATAGATTTGCAAAAAATAAAAATTGAAGGGTTTCCGAAAATTTTGTATATTGGTAAATCTCTCCAAATAAAAAACCGCACTTCTAATCATGCCAAGATTCAAAGAGCGCTATCAGAAGTGGCGGACAATAAAGATATATTTGTTAATTTCATCAAATTTTCCGCCAAGAAACTTATTATGAATAGTCCAAATGACTTTATTCAAACATTGAAAGAGCCTGAGGCTGATTACATCGAAAAAGAAGGTTTAATAAATTTAGTTGAGATGTCACTAATAAACTATTTCAAACCGATTTACAATTCTAATTTTGTAGAATCGGATATTCCATCAAATAAACAAGTGGAAAATCTGTTAGTAGCAAATGGTTTTTCTCAAATGGTGTGTGAAATCAACTTTGAGGCAGAGTCCTGTTTTTTCGGTTCGGATCACATTAGCCCAAGCTTCAAACACATATTAATGTATCAGTTGAGTAATAAAAGCTGAGGCCTTCCCAACCAAAAGTTACTCTAAAAATTGCCGAGGCCTTTCTCTCAAGAAAAAAGCCCGTTGGATTGTTATTCCAACGGGCTTTTAGGTTTATTAAATTGTGAAAAACCGTCTACGATTGGTCCGCCTGGGCGGCAGCCAGGGTGAGGAGCTGCTGGATGCGCGGCAGGATGTCGGCGGGGTTGGGGTGCAGCCCTTCCTGGATGAGGGCGCTGTCGTACAGCTGCTCGATCCCCAGGTTGATGAGCGCGTTGTCTGGCTGGTTGGCCACTAAATGAGCCAGATGAGCTACCAGCGGATGGCTGCGGTTCACTTCCAGGATGCGCTTGGGCACTTCGTAATCCTGGTTGAGCAGGCGCTGGATACGATCCATCTCCCGGTTCGGCGCATCGGCCGGGGAAACCAGGCGCACGGGGCTGTTCTTCAGCACCTTGGAAGCGCGTACTTCCAGCACTTTGTCGCCCAACGTCGTCACGCAACGGCCGATAAATTGATTGAACTCCTTCTCCGGCAGGGCCGCTTCGCTCTCTTCTTCTTTGGCCTCCTCTGCCGTCTCCGGCAGCTCAATGTCCGCGTCGTCGATGTTTTTGAACGGCGTTTCTTTGTACTCCATCAGACCAGGGGCAATCAGCACGTCCAGCGGATCGACCCAGTAGAGCACTTCCAGGTCGCGGGCTTTGAACGGGTCCAGGTGCGGGCTGTTGGCCACGGAGGAAACGGAATCCCCGGTGACGTAGTAAATTTCCTTCTGCGACTCCGGTTTACGCTCCAGGTAGGCATCCAGCGAGGTGAGTTCGCCGTTGGATTTGGAGGTGTGGTAGCGGAAGAAGGGCAGCACGTCCTCTTTGGCGGTGGGGTCGATGGCGGTGCCTTCTTTGAAGTAACGGCCGTATTCCCCCCAAAACTGCTTGTACTTGTCCGGCTCACTTTCCGACAACTTCTTCAACTCACGCAGCACGCGCCCCTTGATCATCTTGCCCAGCTGGCGCATCAGGCGGTTGTTCTGCACCGTCTCGCGGCTCACGTTCAGCGGCAAATCTTCTGAATCCACCACGCCATCGACAAATTCCAGCCACTTGGGCAGCAAATCGGTGCAGTATTCCTGGATGAGCACGTTATGCGAGTAAAGCATCACACCTGGGTCCTTGCGGGTGGTCAGGATGCCCTTTTCCCGCTTGGCGGGGATAAAGAGCAGCGCCCGCACGTTAACCGGCGCATCGGAGCTAAAGTGGATGGTGAGCAGCGGCTCCTCAAAATCCATCGTCATCTGGCGGTAGAAGTTGGCGTAATCCTCCTGCGTCACATCAGACGGCTGCTTGCGCCACAGCGGCGTTTGCTGGTTGGCCTGCTCGCCATCCACGTAGATGGGGTAGCGCACAAAGTCGGAATGTTTCTTGATGATCTGCTTCAGCTTCCAGGGGCTGGCCAGGTCGGCGGCGTCTTTTTTGAGGGTGATGTGCATTTCCGTGCCACGATCTTCTTTTTCAGCCGGTTCAATGTGGAACTCATCGCTGCCATCAGAAATCCAGGCGGCGGCTTTGGCCCGCTTCTTGTAGCTGCGCGACACCACACGCACCTCGTCGGCCACCATAAACACGGAGTAGAAACCGACGCCAAACTGCCCAATCACGTCATTGGGGTCAAGCTCTTTGTTGTCGCTAACCCTGTCCAAAAATTCACGCGCGCCAGACTGGGCGATGGTGCCCAGGTTGGTGATCAGCTCCTCACGCGTCATGCCGATGCCCGTGTCTTTGATGATGATCTTCTTGGGTTCGCCCTCAGCCACCTCGGGGATTTCGATGTGGATGGCCAGCTCGGCGTCGGGGTCAAGCACGTCGCGGTTGGTGAGCATTTCAAAATGGAGCCGCGTCAGGGCGTCGGAGGCGTTGGAGATAAGTTCGCGCAGGAAGATGTCCTGCTCTTTGTAGAGGGAGTGGACGAGGATTTGCAGCAGCTGCTTCACCTCGGCCTTAAAGCGATAATCGGCGGTTGGGGTTTGTTCAGCAGTTGTCATTTGGCATTCTCCTTCTTATAAATCCACAGATTTCATAGATGGCACAGATAAGAACTAAAATCTGCGTAATCTGTGAAATCTGTGGATATTATTTTGTGAAATTGTTGGTGGTTGGGTTCCGATGGCTGGTGGGCCGGGAACGGCCGTTATCATACCCCGATTCCGTTAGACATGCATAAGATCAAACGTTGACGGCCGCAGCAAATCCAGTAAGATGGAACTGATTTCCAAAACCAAGCCACAACTTAAGGAGCAGCACATGAGCAGAGTATCATTGCAAGACACGATCAGCGGCTACTTTGCCGCCATTCGCGCCATGGATGAGGCGGCGTTTACGGCCGTTTTTGCCGAGGACGCCGAAAGCCACGATCCGGTTGGCGCGCCGCCGTTTAGCGGCCACGATGGCCTGCGCAAATTTTTCGGCGGCATCAAAGCGACTTTTAATGAGCTGAACATGCGGGAAACGGCCGTTTACATCAACAAAAACGAAGCGGCCGTGCACTGGCAGGCCGATGGCGTGGGCAAAAATGGCAAAAAGACCCGCTTTTCCGGCATTAACCTGTTTTGCTTCAACCCCAACGGGCAAATTAGCAACATTCGCGCCTACTGGGATCCCCGTGCCATGATGGCCCAGCTTAAAGAGTGAAATATCTAGCCACGAATTTCGCGAATTAGCGCGAAGAAAATTCGTGAAATTCGCGTTATTCGCGGCAAATCTCTTAGACTGCTAGCGGCGCAGGATGAGGGCCAGCAGGCCAAAGCTGCCCACCACCAGCAGCAGCCACAGGCCATTTTCGGTGAGGAAAGTAAGCCAGGCGGGTTGCGGTGCCTGGGCATCGAGCCAGGTCACTTCAAGGTCCACCAGCGACATGTCCAGCGTTTGTGTCAGACCCACCTCGCAGCTGGTGCCGGAGAGGTAGATGCTGCCCAACTGGCGCAGCGCCTGGTCGCCAAACTGAGCCTGGATGGTGCGCAGCAGCGACACGCTTTGCGCCAGCGCCAGGTCCGCCTGGTCTGGCTCCTGGGGAAAGTTGGTGCAGAGCTGCAGGAGAGGCAGCGTCTCGTTATTGGCCACGGCCGTTGCCACCAACTCATCCCGCGCCGCATCCAGTCCAGCCGACAAGAGGGCAATGCCTTCCTCGTACCAATATGGCAGCACCGCCGTTGGCTCCAGCTGGTGCAGGCGCAGGTGGGTCAGCGCGTGGGGAATGGATTGGCGCAGTTCGGCGGCAGCGGTGACGGGATTAACGGCCGTCACCAGCAGCACGCCCAAATCGGGATCGGTGTGGCCATCGACCACATCCTGCCCGGCCAGCCGCAGCCCAGCGCGCAAATCCCCGGTGGAAGGGTAAATGTAGACGTTGAGGGGGGAAACGGCCGTTGGCGGCAAAATGGCGTCCAGCGTCTGGCGGCTTCCCTGCACAATGTCCCAGGCCGTCTGGCCCAGGGTCTCGTCGTTGCCCGTCCAATATACCGTCACGTCCTCAACGGCCAGGGTACGCCAGGCAAAACGGTCGTCGCGGTAAGTGATGCTGGCCTCGGGCACCTGGGTGGTTTGCCCACCGGCGGTGCTAATCACCCACCAGTAGCGCACTTCGGCAAATGGCGGCAGCGTCACCATCTCGCGCTCCAAATGGTAGCTGGCCGAAAGCTGGCCTGGCTCCCCTGGCATCATGGTCGCTTTGGCGGTGAACGGCGTGGGCGAGTCACCCACCACCAGGAACAGCTCCACCTGCTCTACCGTGCTGGAGATCGGCCCAGTGAGGTAAAACGTGATCCCCTGGCCAAAGGTGACCTCCGCCCGGCTGGTCAGATCATTGGCTTGGGCCAGGGCGGTGGGAGATACGGCCGTACCCCACCCCACAACCAACCACACACCCACCAGCCACAAAATCCATTGTTTCATGCCAAAATTGTACCCTGGCCGCCAGGTAAAAGTAAGTGTTCCCAACAGATCATCGTGATTCAATATACCATATCCAAAACCTCTGCGCCCTCTGCGCCTCCGCGGTAAAAAATAAGGTGTTACAAATTCAAAAGCGTAATCGCCGTGGCAATTGTCAGCGGGCTGAGCAGCGTCGAGACCAGCACAATGCTGGTGACGGCCGGGGGATCCAGGTCAAACTCAGTGGCCAGGATGATGGTGAACACCGCAGGCGGCATGCTGGCCTCGATGATCGAGGTGGAGCGGCCCAGCCCAGTCAGCCCCAGCAGCGTGGCCACCAGCAGCCCCAGCAGCGGCCCGCCCACCAGGCGAATGAGCATGGCCGGAACCGCCAGGCGCCAGGAAGCCACCGTCCGCAAATCGGCCAGCTGCATGCCCAACACCAGCAGCATCACCGGGATGGCCCCTGCACCCGCCACCTCGATGCCGCGCAGCAGCGGCGCGGGAATGGGAATATGAAAGGAGTACACCACCACGGCCGAAACGGCCGCATACACCGCCGGAAAACGCAGCAGTCGGCCCAGCGCCTCACGCCAGGGCATCTCCCCCATCGACGAAATAAAAATGCCGAGTGTATAAAGCATGACGGTGCTGGTCGTGTAGTACACCACGGCGCGGGCCAGTCCCGGATCGCCATAACGCAGCTGGTTGAGCGTCAGGCCGTAGTTGCCGCCGTTGACAAACATCACCACCACCAGCAGGGCGATTGTTTCGGTGCGGCCCAGGCGCAGCAGCAGCGCCGCCACGTAAGCCACGGCGCCCATGAGCAGCACGTTGATCACGGTAAACAGAGCCAGGCTCACCAGCTCATCGCCGGGCAGCTGGGAGCCAACCAGCGAAGAAAACACCAGGCAGGGGCTGAGCACATTGAGCACGATGGTAGAGAGCGGTTTTTTCTCGATGCCAATCCAGCGCTGTAAGGCATAGCCAAAGGCGGCTACGATGAAGATGGGGAGGATGTTTTGGGTGAGAACCAGAATGATGTCGGCCATGAATTCAATGTACCCTGTCCTGAAAATGGAAGCGAGTTGCCCGAATTAACACGACTTTGCGTAAATGAGCGACCATTCGCTGCCTTGGTTCCATCTGATGCGGTGCGCCAACGCACGTGTTGAATTTGCCAAAAAAAAGAACGGCCGTTGCGTTGTGTGGCAAACGGCCGTTCCCTCACTTGCACCTGAACCGTGCAATTTTATACAGGCCAGGGATTAATCGTCAAAGTCAAAATCGTCTTCGTCGTCTTCCTCATCGTCAAAGTCAAAATCAACAAAGTCAAATTCCCCGGCCATCATGGCCGCCTCTTCCATCGCCTCTTCGACGGCTTCCATCACCTCGTCATCTTCCTCCACTTCGGGGTCGTCGAGCATTTCCGCCAGGATGCGCTGCACCTCATCACCGCCAATCTGGCCCAGGGAGTAGATGGCCGCCAGGCGCACCGCCACATCTTCGTCATAGGCCAGCTCGGCCAGGCGCTCCACGAAGTCGCTGTTGCCGATGGCTCCGGCGGCCCGCGCCGCCTCGGCACGCATATCTTCGTACGGGCTTTCCATCTCGCTCATCACCGTGGCCGACCAGCGGCGATCGGCCGTGCCGCCCATAGCAAACACGGCGCTCACCTGCATCGCCTGGTCGCCATTTTCGTAGGCATCTTCTATAAGCTGGTTCACGCGGGGATGCCCCGCAGGACCGAGCGCCTCTAACACGACACGGCGCACGGGATCGGCCGTTTTCTCATGGTCATAGCGGGCCAGCAGCGTGTCTATCAGGCCGGGCAGGATGCGCTCAGGCAGTTGGCCCCACTCGGCCATCAGCACAAAGTGGCCCAAGGCCCCGGCGGCAGCAACCTGCACGCGCTCGTCCGGGTCGTTTTGCAGCAGCCCGGTAATCGGCGGGATGAGCTTCAAATCGGTGGTATCCCACAGGCCATCCAGCGACGCCACACGCACATCGGCCACGGGATCGTTAAAGCCGCGAATAAAAATCGGCGAGAAATCAACGAGAAAGTTGTCTTCGGCAATGTCTGCCAGGTGACGCACAATGACCTGACGCCGTTCATCGGGAACGGCCGTCCAGCCCGCATCAAACGTCTCCATATCTTCCGGCTGCATGTCAGACAGCCGGTACAGCTCTGCAATTGGCAGTGGCTCCGCTTCAAACAGCTCAACCAACACTTCGGCAAAGGGTTTTTCTTTTTCTTCCGTCATCTTAGCTTTTTCTCCAAATACCGGGCGCTATCATCCGGTAGACTATTTTTGCAAATTTGATTGTCATTCCCACCCCACGCCGGCGCAAGGGCAGCTGCGGAAATCCACTTTTGTGAGCAAGATGGATACCCGTCTTCGCGGGTATGACTCGTCTTATGATGGGGAGTGATTGATAAAAAAACATCTGACGAGGCAAGCCCTTATCGCCCTCATCAGATGCAATGTTACAGGTTCAAAAATTAACCCCCACCCGCCCTCCCCCTGGCAGGGGGAGGGTTAGGGAGGGGGCAGTATTTAGAAAATCGGATTCACAATGTCCTGCACAATGAGCAGGGCCATCAAGCCCAGCAGCACCAGCATGCCCACGATGTGCACCATGCCTTCGCGTTCAGGCTCGATGCGGCGGCCGCGCACAGCCTCGATGAGCACAAACAAGATACGCCCACCGTCCAGCGCGGGGATTGGCAGCAGGTTGGTAAAGCCCAACGCCACGCTGATCAAACCCACCATGTTCAGAATGGGAAACAGGTTGCTGTTGGTCACCGATACTTCGGCGGCCTGTCCGGCAATCTGGCTGATACCCACCACACTTACCGGCCGCGCCTCGCTGGGGGAGAGCTCGCCGTTGATCAGCATGGAAGGCACGCGCACGGTAATGTAGATGATATTCCACATCGACTCAGCCGATTCAACCAACGCCTCACCAGGGCCGCGCGTAATGCGACGGCCGTCTGGCGCCACCATCAACTTCACACCAATCGGACCTTCTACGTCCGGATCATACTCTCCAGGGGAACGGGGAATCACGGTGAGCAGCTCGGTACCATCACCACGCTGCACCAGCACTTCCACCGGCTCACCCGCCCGGGCGCGCATGATGTCGGCAATTACCGTCGATGTTTCTGCCTTCACGCCGCCTACTTCCAAAAAAACATCTTCGGCCTGGAAGCCAGCCACAGCGGCAGGAGAGCCTTCCTCCACCTCGGAAATGGCCACGGCGGGCATGCCAATCATAAAAGCAATCCAAAAGACAAGCAGGGCCATGATGAAGTTGGCCCCGGCCCCGGCAAACAGCACAAACAGCCGCGCCCGCTTGGAGGCTGCGGCCAACCCGCCGGGCACATTGGGATCATCTTCCCCGGCAGGACGAACAAAACCACCCAGCGGAATCCAGTTCAGCGAGTAGATCGTGCCGTTGCGCTCGGCCAGCTTCATCGCCCGCGGCGGAAAGCCAAAGCCAAATTCTTCGACACGAATGTTAGACAGCCGGGCAGCAAAAAAGTGGCCCAGCTCATGAACCAAAATGATTGGCGTCAGGACGATAAAAAAGCCGCCCAAAGA
Organism: Candidatus Leptofilum proximum; assembly: GCA_016710325.1. Classification (GTDB taxonomy): domain Bacteria; phylum Chloroflexota; class Anaerolineae; order Promineifilales; family Promineifilaceae; genus Leptofilum; species Leptofilum proximum. The sequence continues at coordinate 489,491 of JADJXK010000001.1, forward strand.
CCACAAAAAAGATGAAGACATACTGTTTTCCTAAACAACAGGTCAGGATGATTCATCCTGACCCCAATCCATTGAAATACCTCTTGCAGGCACGGGCAGCATTATACGTCCGGCTAAAGAATAATCGCAACCAATCTAACCACTCTCTAACGGGATTATTCCTTGAGGATCGATGGCCAGCTGGATGGGTTGATCGATGGCAGGAAGGGTGACGGCCGTTTCCAACTCAAACTTTAAAGTAGCTGGCGGCTGGTGGCTGGTTTCGACGGTGATCAATTGGTAACGGCCGCGGAAGGAGTGCTGGGTGAGACGGCCGTTGATCACATTCACTGCTTCTGTGTCGTCTGTCACCAGCTCGGCGGCTTCGGGGCGGATGAGAAGGGGGAAGGAATGGTGAATGGTGAATGGTAAATGGTTAATGGTTAATGGGTCAATCGCCAATCGCCAATCGCCAATCTCCACAATAGGAGGCATTTGCGAAACCAGTCTGGCTTCGAAGATGTTTTCCATGCCCAGGAAGCGGGCGACGAAGGGGGTAGCGGGCTGGCGGTAGACGGCCTGGGGTGAGCCAATCTGCTCGATACGGCCGTTGTTCATCACCACCAATTTATCGGCAATGGCAAATGCTTCGGCCTGGTCGTGGGTGACGTAAACGGCCGTCATGCCCTCTGGCCGGCCCAACATGCTGCCCGCGTTTTTTAAAATCTGGCGCAAATCTAGCATGAGCCGCTCGCGCAGGGCGCGGTCCAGCGCTCCCAGCGGTTCATCGAGCAGAATGAGGCGCGGCGCAGGCGCCAGCGAGCGGGCCAGGGCTACGCGCTGCTGCTCACCGCCGGACAGCTCATGGACCGGACGCGGGCCAAACCCGGCCAGGCCAACCAACTCTAACACCTGCTGTACTCGCTTCTCAATTTCCGCCTGGTCCCAGTGCAGCATGCGCAGGCCAAACGCCACGTTTTGGAAGACGTTTTTGTGAGGGAAGAGGGCATATTCCTGGAAGACCATGCCCAGACCGCGCTGGTGCACGGGTTGATCGGTGATGTCTTGATCGTTGAGGTGGATACGGCCGTTGTCCGGCGCCGTCAATCCCGCAATGATGCGCAGCAGGGTCGTTTTGCCGCAGCCGCTGGGCCCCAGCAGCACGCCAATTTCCCCCGCCGCCAGGGTTAGATCAATGTGGTGCAGTACCGGCTTGCCCCCAAATGACTTTTCGATGTCTGTGCAGCGTAATAACATAAACGCAACTTTATCCTGTTTGTCAGCAGCGCCAAGCAGATAAGGCTTCTCGGGTCTACGAACAAGTTGTCATTAAATTTCACGCCAAGTCGCAAAGATGCAAATTTTTCCCCTTTACCCTTTGCGTCTTTGCGTGAGTTAATTGCTTTGCCTGACAAGTTGCTCGTGCACCCAGGCTTCTCTCTCGTAATGCGGGGTGTAAGCCTGCTCCTCTAAAACCTACTAGCTGTGCAGCACAATTGCCGATACTTTCCATCGCTATAGCAGGCTGATCTTGCCAGCCTCTGAGTTGGGCTTTACATCCTCTCACAATTTTGCTCCAAATTCGCCAACGGCCGTTTGGCTGTTATAATTGCCATTCTGTTTTCAAAAGCATAGCAAAACAAGGAGCAAGGTTGGTAGGCCAGGCGCAGCGGTTTACCAACCTTTCATGCGTATGAAATTATCGGTGATTATTTGTTGTTATAATGAAATTGCAACCATTCAAGACGTCATTGCCCGCACCCAGGCCGTGGATTTAGGCAATGGCTGGACGCGGGAAATCATTGTGGTAGATAACTGCTCCACCGATGGTACCCGTGAACTGCTGCAAAAAATTGATGATCCGGAAATCAAGGTCATTTACCACGAGCGCAACATGGGCAAAGGCATGTCCATTCGCACTGGCATTAACAACTGCACCGGCGATTACATGATTATTCAAGATGCCGACAAAGAGTACGATCCAGCCGAACACCCCAAGTTTTTGCGCAAAGTGGAAGAGACGGGGGCAGCGGCCGTTTACGGCTCTCGTATTCTGGGCGGCGATGTCAAATACGAATATGCCCACGCTTACCTGGGCGTGCGGCTGTGGACCTTCATCACCAACCTGCTCTTTGGCAGCAGGCTCACCGATGCAGGCACCGGCAGCAAAATGGTGCGGGCCGACGTGGCCAAGTCGCTCCACCTCACACGCACCGGCTTTAACCTGGAGTTTGAGCTGACCAACAAGGTGCTGCTCAGCGGTCACGACATCCTGGAGGTGCCCATTAACTATGATCCGCGCACCTACGCCGAAGGCAAAAAGATTACCGTCGCCGATGGCATCAAAGTGATCATGACCATTTTGCGCGACCGTTTGGGACTCAGCCCCACGTTAAGAAAAGCCGTAGAGAGACCAGAAACCAGTGAAAAACCAAGAGAAAATCCTGCTGAATCTGCCTGATCTGCGGATCAAAAAATCCAGAACTGTGACCAATTAAAATGAAAATAGTAGTGACCGGCTCCATAGCCTACGATTATCTCATGTCGTTCCCTGGCAAGTTTACCGACTCGCTGGTGGCCGACCAGCTTCATACCGTCAGCCTCAGCTTCTTGGTGGATTCGCTGAACCGCCAGCGCGGTGGCACCGCACCCAACATCGCTTATACCCTGGCGTTGCTGGGCGGCCGTCCTTGCGTGATGGCTACGGCCGGGCAAGATTTTGGCGACTACCGCACCTGGCTGGAAAGCCACGGCGTTGATACCTCTGCCATCGTCGAGATCGAAAACGATTTTTGTGCCTCGTTTTTTGTCAACACCGACCAGGCGCAAAACCAGATCGCCAGCTTTTACACCGGGGCCATGGCCCACGCCGCTCGCCTCAGCTTTGCCAAGTACGCCGCCGATGCCGACCTGGCCGTCATTTCACCCAATGCGCCAGACGCTATGGGCCAATACGCCGCCGAGTGCCGCGCCCTGGGCATCCCCTACATTTATGACCCCAGCCAGCAGGCGGCACGCTTCACCGGCGAAGAGCTGCTGCACGGCCTGAATGGCGCCCACATGCTCACCGTTAACGAGTACGAGCACAAGCTCATTCAAGACAAAACCGGCCTCAGCGAAGACCAGATTTTGCAGCGCGTGGGCAGCCTGCTGGTGACCCTGGCCAGTGAAGGTGCACGCCTGATCATCAACGGTGATGAGATTCGCATTCCGTCTGTTCCGCCGCACAGCATCATCGATCCGACTGGCGCAGGCGACGCCTTCCGGGCAGGGCTGATGCGCGGCATGCAGCTGGGCCTTCCCTGGGAGATTGCCGGGCGGATGGGCGCCCTGGCAGCGACCTACGTTTTAGAGCAGATGGGACCGCAAAACCATCACTATTCACTACAAGAATTCGTGGCTCGTTATCGTCAGCACTTTGACGACGACGGGGCATTGGACGTATTAATTACTTAATTACCTAATTACTCCATTACCTGTCATTCAATAATCAGGTAATTGGGTAATTCTCATGGAAGGAGTTGTTACCTAATGGAATTTGACATTAAAAATCCCGATTTAGCCCCTGGCGGGCGGCTGCGGATCGAGTGGGCGTCGCAGGAGATGCCGGTTTTGCAGGGTGTGTATGACCAATTTGCCGAGGAACGGCCGTTTGCCGGTTTACGCATCAGTGGCTGCATGCATGTCACCACCGAAACTGCTAACCTGGTGGTTGCTTTGCAGGCCGGCGGCGCCGACGTCATGCTCTGTGCCAGCAACCCGTTGAGCACTCAGGACGACGTGGCCGCCTCCCTGGTGTCCCACTACGAAATCCCCGTGTTTGCCATCAAGGGCGAAGACAACGAAACGTACCACAAACACATCCAGGCTGTGTTGGATCACAAGCCCAACATCATCATGGACGACGGCTCGGACGTGACCAGCACCATTCACAGAGACCGTCGCGACGTGATGAGCCACGTGATTGGCGGCACGGAAGAGACAACCACCGGCATCATCCGCCTGCGGGCGATGGCCGCCGACGGCGCGCTGGAATTCCCCATGATGGCCGTCAACGACGCCATGACCAAGCACCTGTTTGACAATCGCTACGGCACGGGCCAGTCCACCATGGACGGCGTAATTCGGGCCACCAACTATCTCATCGCCGGGAAGGTGGTGGTGGTGGCGGGCTACGGCTGGTGCAGCCGTGGCATCGCCATGCGCGCCCGCGGCCTGGGCGGCAACGTCGTCGTCACGGAAATTGATCCGCTGAAGGCGCTGGAAGCAGTCATGGACGGCTTCCGCGTGATGCCGATGGTCGAAGCGGCCCCGATTGGCGACATTTTTGTCAGCGCCACGGGCAACATCAACGTGTTTGATCGCCATCATTTTGAGGTGATGAAAGACGGCGCGCTGCTGGCCAACTCGGGCCACTTCGATGTGGAAGTGAACAAGGTGGCCCTGCGCGAATTGGCCGTAAGCGACCCCAAGCGGGTACGGCCGTTTGTCGACCAGTTCACCATGAAAGACGGCCGTAAGCTCAACCTGCTGGGCGAAGGCCGCCTCATCAACCTGGCCGCCGCTGAAGGCCACCCCGCCTCGGTGATGGACATGAGCTTTGCCGGGCAAGCCCTCAGCGCCAAATACCTGGCCGACAATAAAGGCAAGCTGGAAAACAAAGTGTACACCGTGCCCGAAGAGATCGATCAGCGCATTGCCAGCATCAAGCTCCAGGCGATGGGTGTCCACATCGACACCCTCACCGACCGCCAGCAGCAGTATCTGAACTCCTGGCAGGAAGGCACTTAATTGGGACAAGGTGAAGGGGTGAAAGGGTGAAGGGGTGACAACCAATCACCCCTTCACCCTTTCACCCGCTCACCCCTTCATCCCTCCTCGATGAAAAAACTTCCCCCGCTCGACCTGTTAGTACAAAACCGCACCGGGGTCATCAGAGCCGCCCGCGTGTATTCCAACGTGGTCAGCCCGCCAGTGATGTTTGCCGTGGTTGGGTTGGCGTTTGGCCTGTATGCCCGGCCGGGATTGGTGGGATTTTTGTGGGCAGCTGTTTACGGGCTGCTCGTCTCCCTGGCGCCGATTTTGGTGGTGCTTTATTTGCTGCGCAGCGGCCGTATCGCCGAGCTGCACATGAGCAACACCCGCGAGCGCCACATTCCCTACCTGTCTGCTGTTTTGTTTGCTGGGGTAGCCTACGGCCTGATTGCCGGGTTTAACGGACCGGACCTGCTGCGCTGCCTGGCGCTGTTTAACGTCATCGAGCTGGCGGCATTGGCCGCCATTAACTCGCTCTGGCTGATCAGCCTGCACGCCACGGGGGCCATGGCCAGCGCCGTGCTGGTGGGTCTGGTGTTTGGCTGGCCGGTCAGTTTGTGGGTGGGGATTCCCCTGGTGGTGTCGGTGTGCTGGGTGCGCCTCTTCCTCAAGCGGCACACGATGGCGCAGATTCTGGCCGGATTGGGGTTGGGAACGGCCGTTGTCCTCGTCCTTGTCCCCTTTGGTTGTTTTGTTTCCGCTTAAAACTCCTTCCAGGCTAAACGCAACCAGAAAACCGCACTACCTCGATTGGCTCATTCTGCATGGCTGGCTTCTCCGTACACTTTTCTTGCCAGTTCCTCGCCCAACAGCAAATCGGCCTGTTTATGGCGCAGCTCCGCTTCCGTTGCTTGCGGATACTGATTACGCAAACCCGTCATTGCCAGGGTGCGCGCGGAAGCGTTTAACTGTGCCAGCATGTTCATCTTTTTAGTTGGGCTGGCCTGCCGTCACAACTCGATTTGCAAGGCTTCCATTTTGGGATGGGTGTCGGTATACAATGCAGTCATGCCTTTTCTCCCTAGCTACTTTGTGCAGAGTATACCTGACTTTTTAGCCTGCCGTACAACAGGCAAGCTCTAAACACAAGAAGCTAAAGTCGGGCACCAAGGCAAGATAAGGATGGAGAGGGACGGCCGTACACCCTGGGCACAATCATGCCACACGGCCGTTCCCACCACATCCCATAGTAAGATTGGGTGCTGGCTTTTATTTTCCAAGATCTAAATCATCAGCCAGCTGACCGGAATTGACCAAACTAGAAATGATTTCCGCTGACCTGATCTTCGGAAGCACATCCTGTTCCGAATTAGACGAACCATAAAAACTTACATAGTACGACCAAAATGAAATGCCCCAATTCCCTTCAGCATTACCATTCTCTCCATATACCCAGATGTTCCAAACATACCACGTATTTTGGTTAAAACCTGCTGGCAGGTTATTTAAAGTATAACTATCAACAAAACCCAGGGATGGATTTGTATAAAAGTATGGTGAGCCCGTTTGTGGTTCAAAAAGATTCAATTCGTAGCTGTCAGACGTGTGGCCATTTCGTAAACTCCAGCGAAAATTAGCGGGAATGCTTGTAGGCGATCCCGCTGGAGGAGAATTTAGATTAATTCCAGCAATGCTAAAATCGCCACCGTGAACCTGTTGTCCTGCTTGAAATGAGGTAATGGGCTTGGTATGCCAGGTATACAAAGAACCTTCTGCTTCTGTATTCAGGTAACGCACGTAATAGCGCTGACCCGGTAACAGCGATGGCACGTTGGTAAAAATATAGATGCCATCGCTATCTGTTGTTGTTGTAGCTGTTGTTGACCATTCAGCCCCATTGAAAAAACGCAGGTCTAATTTTACATCGGGCCACGGACCCAAATTTCCGAAAGTCACCTGACCATAAATCGTTGATATTTCATATGAAATGAACGGTAGAAACACCGTTTCATTCTCTTCTCCATTAATTCCAATTGACCCCGCATTGCCGGGCGGAGAAAGTAAGATCATTACAACTGCAAACATCACGGCCAGGACAACCCCGTATTGTTTACTACGCTCAAAAGCCATTTTCATTTTGTATCCTCCTCGACTAGAAATTGGGAAACGAAAACATGGTAAGCCAGTTTACATGTTTAAAAAGAGGGTTCTATGACGATAATCCAGAAATAAGCTGATAAGTTTCCTGAATTATTAGAGTTCTCTTCTGAAGCTTGGGTATAATCGACGTAAGGAGTTATTTATGTTTGAACAAGATCGGGTGCTGGTGCGCTTGCAGCAGCGGGTGATGAGCGAAGGGGACATTGTAGCCTGCTTTTTGTCGGGGTCCTACGGCCGTCGCGAAAACGACGCCTACTCGGACATGGACGTAGCCCTGGTCTTTGCCGATGAGGCCGCCCGCGAGCGCGCCTGGCGGCAGCGGCGGGAGTTTGTTCAGTCGGTGATGCAGTATGTGCCCGCCAAATCGTTTGACGCGGGGCATGTACGGCCGTATTTCCACATCGCCCTCTACAGCAACGGCACCAAGGCCGACTACCGCTACGAGCTGCAAACCGAGCTGGAACCCAACCCGTGGGACCGCGACATTCGCATCCTCAAAGACCACAACGGCTGGGCCGAGCAGTTCCAGGCCGCCAGCAGCCGCGCCCTGTTGCCCCAGCCCCGCCTCACCGCCGCCGAGCTCACCGCGCTGGACGAGCGCTTCTGGATCATGTTGTGGGACGCCTATCGCCTGCTCCTGCGCGGCGACGGCGACAAGCCGTTCACCATCTACCTGGAGCTGCTGCATTTTACCCTGCCGCCCCTGCTGCACGTTCTGCCACCGGAAGACCCGGCCCGCGCCCCGCTGCTGCGCGCCCAGTTCAACCCGGACACGAAGGCAACGGCCGTTCACCTGGCCAACCTGCTGCAAGCGTATATGAATGCCCGAACGGCCGTCATCCAGCGCCTCCACCTCGACTTTAACCCAGACACACGGTTTGAAACGGCCGTACAAAATCTCATCAAAAGCAAACTGTAAACATGAAAATGCCGAACGCAAGGCTTCTTCCATTGTCATTTCGACCAAAGGGAGAAATCCCTGGGGCGATTCGGCCGTTTAAAACTTCGCGGCTTCAAAGGGATTTCTCGCAGGGCCTCGAAATGACCATTAATTTGTTCGTGGCTTTCTTTGTTACACCTATAGCAAACTAACGGGCGTTATGCTCGCCTACAAATATTACCCAATTACTCAATTACCTATGACTCTCTCCCTCTCTCCCCAAGACCTCGCCATGCTGCACGGCGAATTTGGTGAAGCCACCAGAATGGCTATGCGCATTTTAACCACGATGGCCAACGTGTACGGCGCCACCGAGCTGCTCGACATCGAATCGGCCCACATCGACGGCTGCCTCTACCACGGCCAATCGGGCCTGGACTTTGCCGGGCGGCTGGTGGCGGGTGGCGCCCAGGTGCGTGTGCCCACCACCCTCAACGTTGGCGCGATTGACCTGGTGCACCCCGAGCAGTTCCTCGGCTCGGCAGACCTGGCCCAGCGCGCCACCCAGCTCATGCACGCCTACCAGCAAATGGGCTGCGCCCCCATCTGGACCTGCACCCCCTACCAGGCGATGCACCGCCCCGCCTTCGGCAGCCAGATCGCCTGGGCTGAGAGCAACGCCATTGTCTTCGCCAACTCCGTCCTGGGGGCACGCACCAACCGCTACGGCGACTTCATAGACATTTGCGCTGCGCTCACCGGCCGCGCTCCGGCCGTCGGCCTGCACCTCACCGCAAACCGCCGCGGGCAGATCGTCTTCCACCTGGACGGCATCCGCTCCGACTTGCTACACGAAGATGTGTTCTTTCCCGTGCTCGGTTACTTCATCGGTGCACACAGCCAGAACCAGGTGCCGGTCATCGTTGGCCTGCCGCCAGATACCACCGAGGACCAGCTCAAGGCGCTCGGTGCGGCGGCCGCTTCCTCCGGTGCGGTGGCCCTGTTCCACGCCGTCGGCGTGACGCCCGAAGCCCCCACCCTGGCCGACGCTCTGCAGCACCACCCCCCTGCCGCCGAACACACCGTCACGATGACTGACATCCGCGCCACGCTCAACAAACTGGCCACGGCGCCGGACGGCCGTATCGCCGTCGTCGCCCTCGGCAGCCCGCACTTTTCCCTACACGAATTTGAAAAGCTGCTGCCGCTCATCGAGCAGTATCCGCCCCACCCCAGCGTCGACTTTATTGTCTGTACCAACCGGCTGGCGCTGGGGACGCTGCAAAAGCGCGGCTGGCTGGACCAGCTCAAAGCGGTCAACGTGCGCCTGGTGGTGGACACCTGCGTAGTGGTCATGCCCGTGGTGCGCCATCACGGTGTGCTCATGACCAACTCTGGCAAATTTGCCCACTACACCCCCGGCAACATCGGCCTGGAAGTCATTTTTGGCAGCCTGGAAGAGTGTGTGCGTTCCGCCGCCCAGGGTGAAGTGTGGCGCGACAAACACCTGTGGAGCGCCACGTGAGCGGCATCTTTGGTATCTTCCAACTGGACGGCGCCCCGGTTGACCCGGCCGACATGCAAAGGATGATGGCCGCGATGGCCCACTGGGGACCAGACGGCCGTTCCCAACTCATCGCCGGTCCGGTGGCCTTTGGCCAGCTGCTGCTGAACAATACACCCCAGGCCCACCGCGAACATCTGCCACGCCAGACCGCCAGCGGCCTGCTGCTCACTGCCGAAGCCCGGCTGGACAACCGCGCCGGGCTGTGCCAACAGCTCAACATTGCCAACCCCGACCGCGAGTACACCACCGACAGCCAGCTCATCGAACGGGCCTACGACAAATGGGGCGAAGGCTGCCCCGACCACCTGCTTGGCGACTGGTCGCTGGCCGTCTGGAATCCACAGACGCAGCGCCTGTTTGTCGCCCGCGACCATCACGGCAACACGGCGCTCTACTACTTTCAAGACGACAACCGCTTTGCCTTTGCCTCCTGCCGCGACGCGCTGCTGGCTCTCGGCGTGCCGCGCCGCCTGAATGAACTGTTCCTGGCCAAAGTGCTCGTCTCCTGGCCCCACCACCCCAGCGACCAGACCATCGACCAGGACGTTCACCGCCTGCCCCCCGCCCACGCCATGACCATCACGCCAGCGCAAACGGCCGTCTGGCGTTACTGGCGGCTGGAGGACACTCCAGAATTACATCTGCCGACGTTTGAAGAGTATGTTACCGGATTTTTGGAGGTATACGGCGAGGCGGTGAACGGCCGTTTGCGCAGCAGCAGCCCTGTCGCCGTCACCCTCAGCGGCGGGCTGGACTCTGGTTCGGTGACGGCACTGGCAGCACGGAACCTGAAGGCGCAAAACCAACGGCTGGCAGCCTACACGGCCGTTCCCCTTTACGACACACAAAACACCGTTGGTCCCAACCGCTTTGGCGACGAGACGGAATTTGCTCGGGAAACGGCCGCTTTCCACCCCAACATCGACTGGCAGCGGCTGGACGCCCGTGGCACCGATCCGCTTGAGGGCCTGCGCCGCAGCCTGGCCATCAACAACGAACCAGGCCATGCCGGGGCCAACTTCTACTGGATTGCCGATCTGCTGCAAACAGCCCAGGCGCAGGGCATTGGTACGCTGCTCACCGGGCAGGGCGGCAACGCCAGCATCAGCTGGACCGGTGCGCCGGAACTGGCCTCACTGCGGATGACCTGGCGGGAGAAGGGATGGAAAACGGCCGTAAAACAGGCGCTGCCCTTTTTTGCCCTGCGCGCTCTGCTCACCGCCCGGGCCAACCGGCAAATCTACCAGGGCTCGGCCATCCTGCCCGCTTTTGCCGAACGGCTCCACCTGCGGCAGCGCTACATCGCCGCCGTTGGCCGTAATTTCTCGGTCATCGAATCGCACCGCAGTCCGCTTGCACGCCGCTTTGGCGTCATCGAGCCGGGCAGCTCTCTGCTGGGCTCTATCTGGGCCGAGTTTGGCGCGGCGCACCAGTTGGAAGTGCGTGATCCCACCCAGGACAAGCGAGTGTTGATGTTCACCATTTCGGTGCCAGACCACTTTTTCACCGGCCCAGAGGGGCAAGACCGCTGGCTGATTCGCTCCGCCATGGCCGGTTTTCTGCCAGACACCGTTCGCCTCAATTCCCGGCGAGGCCGCCAGGCCGCCGACCTGGGCCAGCGGCTGTGCCAGATCAGTGCGGCAGTGGACCAGGCGCTGGAACAGGTGGCGCAGTCCGAGGCGGTCAACTACCTTGATCTGCCCAAAATGCGCGCCGCCTGGCAAGCCATTCAAGTGGAACGCAGCCTGGAAACCACGCAAAAAGCGGTCACCATTTTGCTGCGCGGCCTCAATGCCGGACTGTTTTTCACTGGGTTCGTGCATGGCAAAACAAGCGATTTGCCAGGTTAATCTTATTTGATGAAAACGCTATTCAGGCGTAAAGTTCGCGCGAGAAGGTCCGTCATATTTTGTCGTTAAAGTTGGCAAACGGCCGTTGGGAAGTCAGCCGTTATTTTATCCACTATCCTTTCCTCAGGAGGAAACTATGCAAGAAGATAAGCGTACCGAACAGCCGGCCACTGTGTCCCCCCAAGTGACCCAGCCGAAAAAAGCATGGCAAAAGCCGCGTGTACAGCAGCTGCGTATCAGCCTGGACACGGCTGGTGGCGGCGGCAGCAATACTGATGCTTTTGGTGGTTCATTACCGCTTTAGTTGTGCAAATTCTGCGAAACGAGGGGAACGGCCGTTACTTTCCAGCGCTTTCCCTCGGAGTCGCCCAATCAGTGAGGAAACAAATGGACAAAAAAGACAATACTCAGTCAACATCACCACAGAAGCCTAAACGGCCGTGGCAAAAACCAACCCTACAAAAGCTAAATGTCAGTTTGGACACCGCGTCAACATTTGGCAGTGGTGGCGATGCGGTTGGCCGCTCTTCGCTTGGGTAGGACGCCTTTCAACAACTTCAACAATGGGTAGATGAGGAAAACGGTTAGATAGTAATGGCCGTTTTCCTCATTCTTTGACCCGCTCACCCCGTATCCGATGGAAAAAACGATCTACACCGCTTTTGGTCTTACCTGGCATTTACCCTTTGTTTGCCCGGAAATGGGCGCTCCCACAACGGCCGTAACCGCCAACGTATCGGTGTCGCTAGGCCAGGTGCCGGACATTTTGCCCCAGGCCACAGATGCCGGACCCTTTCAACAGGTAACGCCAGAGGCGGTTTTGTTCCGTTTCCCCGGCGTGGCCAGTTACCTGGTGCAAAACGGCGCAGAAATCATCATCCAACCAGAACCGGGCGCGCCGGAAACGCAGCTGCGCCTTTTCTTACTTGGCACGGCCGCTGCCTTGCTGCTGCACCAACGGGGCATCTTGCCGCTACACGCCAGCGGCATTCGCACGCCACAGGGAGCCGTTTTATTCACCGGGCACTCCGGCTTTGGCAAATCGACCCTGCTGGCCACCTTCCTGGAACGCGGCTACGCCATGCTGACGGATGATGTGGCGGCAATTAGCCTGGATGGGAACGGCCGTCCCCACGTCTCACCCAGCTACCCACACTTTAAGCTGTGGGCCGACAGCGCCGAAATGCTCAACAGAACCACCGACAGCCTGGCGCGCGTTCACCCAGAACTGGAAAAATTTGCCGTGCCCGCCGTCGCTCTGGACAACTGTTCTCTGCCGCTGCACACCGTCTACGTGCTAACTCCCAGCAACGAGCCGAGCCTGCGCCTGGAACCGCTGCACAATGCGCGCAAATTCAACGTCTTTCTGGACCACACCTGGCAAAAGATGGCTCTCAAACGGATGAACCGCCACGCCGAACACTTCCGGCAGTCGGTGGCCGTGGCCAACCAGATTCGTCTGCACCGGGTTTACCGGCCAGAAAAGCCGTTCCAGCCTTACGCACTTGCCGATCTCATCGAGGCAGATTTTCTGTCATGAGCAAGATCGTCTGGCTGGCTTCTTACCCCAAATCGGGCAACACCTGGGTGCGCATCTTTCTGAACAACTACCTGCAAAACGGCGACACCCCGGCCGACATCAACAACCTGGAAGACAGCATGCACGCGGGCACCCGTGAGCTGTTTGACCGGCTCACGGGGGTAGAATCGTCGGATTTAACGGCCGTAGAAATTGACCGCGTCCGCCCCTGGATGTACAGCCGCTGGGCCGAAGAAAGCACCGAAACGTTATTTGTGAAGGTGCACGACGCCTACCGCTGCACCGACGCGGGCCAACCGATTTTCCCCCAAGAAGCAACCAAAACGGCCGTCTACATCATCCGCAGCCCGCTCGACATTGCCGCCTCGATGGCCAACCATTTAAGCATCACCCTGGACAAAGCCATCGCTTACATGGCAGATGAGCGGTACGCCCTGGCCAGCAGCGGGGGCAAGCTGCACCGGCAGCTGCCGCAATTTATGGGCAGCTGGCATTCACACGTGCAAAGCTGGACACGGCAGACGGCGCTGCCTGTTCACCTGATTCGCTACGAGGAGCTGCGGCACACACCGCTGACCACGTTTGAAAAGCTGCTGCTGGCTGTAGGTTTACCGGTGGAGTCGGAGCGCCTGGCCAAAGCCGTGACCTTTTCCTCCTTCGACCAGGTAAAACAGCAGGAAACGGCCGTTGGCTTCAAAGAACGCTTATCCGACACGCCCATGTTTTTCCGCCACGGCCAGACAGGCCGCTGGCAAACCGAATTAACAGCAGCCCAAATCGACGTGATTTGTTATCATCACCAGGAAACAATGCAGGCTTTTGGCTATTTGGATGCGTACGGCCGTCCTGAAATCAACCAGGGAACTGTCTAGTATTGTGCTTCAGAAGTTCGCATCAAGAAGTTACGCTTATGGCACAATTTGGAGAAAATTTATGGCACTACTTACCCCTGATTCTCGCGTCGTTCGTTCTGAAGAATTTATTACCTCGACGGTGGACAATGAACTGGTCATGATGAGCCTGGAAAAAGGCACCTACTATGGTCTGGACGCCATCGGCAGCCGGATTTGGGAAAACATTGCCGAGCCAATCACCATCGGAGCCCTGTGCCAGAAGTTAATCGACCAGTTTGAAGTAGACCCAGACCAATGCCAGGCAGATGTGCTAACGTTTCTAAACGAACTGCACCGGGAGGATATGATTCGTGAGATCAGCTAGTACGTGGGGCAAATTCCTGCGGCTGAGCTGGGCCGACCGTCTGCTGCTGCTAGAGGCCATCTTCTGGTTGGCCCTGGCCCGTCTGGCCTTGCTCGCCATACCCTTTCGCCGCATTGCGCCGTTCCTCGGCGTTCTACAGCACGAATCGGCCGCGGCCGTCCCGGCAAAAACGGAGCATAACGCTCGCCGCGTAGGCTGGTCTGTGCGCACGATGGCTCGCCGCACGCCGTGGGCAAGTGCCTGCCTCACCCAGGCCATCAGCGCCAAGGCGATGCTGCGCCGACGCCGCATTCACAGCACACTCTACCTGGGCATCGCCAAAAACAAGGCCCCGATGCTGCAAGCCCACGCCTGGCTGCGCTGCGGCGCGTCCTTCCTCACCGGTGAAGCAGGACACGAGCAGTTCACCGTTCTTTCCTCATTTGCCGAGCCAACGGCCGTTCCCTCACCTGCCAGCACCGCTCCTACCACCGCCACAACCGATCTCCTGCTGGCGGTGCTTAACCCCGTGCCCCAACCAGGCACAGCCGCCCACCTGCGCCAGCTGGATGACGCGGCCTGGGAAGCACTGGTTCGAGCGGCCAACCAACAGCGCGTATTGACCTTGTTTTACGCTCGCCTGCAGGGGTTGGGTATGACAACGGCCGTTCCCCCGCACCACCTCAGCCAGATGCGGCAAAAGCACCACCAAACGACGCTGCAAAACCTGGCCATCTACCGGGAGCTGCGTCTGATTGCCGAAAAAATGCAGACAGAACATGTGCCAATGATTGTTTTGAAGGGAGCGTACCTGGCGACGGCCGTTTACCCTCACATCGGCCAGCGCAGCATTGGTGACCTGGACCTGCTGGTACCGGAAGAGAAAGTAATGCAAGCCGTAAACGTAATGCATACGCTCGGCTGGCAGGAAATGAAGCCGTTCACCCTGGGCGCCCTGCGCCAGCACCACCACCACCTGCCCACCATGGTCAAAAAGGACGTAAACTTTCCCGTTGAGATTCACTGGAACATTGTGAAGCCTTTGGACAACAACCGCATCGCCTCCAACGAGCTCTGGCAGCAGGTGACACACCCGACGCTGGCCGGTACCAAAACGCTGGCGTTCCCCCCGCATTTGCAGCTGCTGCACCTGGCGCTGCACGCCGCCTACAACCACCAGCTGGCCTTCGACCTGCGCAGCCTGTGCGACATGGCGCTGATCATCGACCAACAGGCAGAAGTGGTAGATTGGGCGCTGTTTGTGCAAAAAGCTGAAGAGTGGCAGTGGCAGCGCGGCGTCTACCTGACGTTACGGCTGGTGCAGGAATTTTGGGGAACGGCCGTTCCTGACCACGTCCTTACCCGGCTGCACCCCAGCCCCATACCCGCCGATCTAACTCGCCTGGCCAAAGAGCAAATTTTGTGGGGACGCGCCAATAATTATGGCATCACCGTGAACTTTTCGCAGCTCAAAGGTAGCAAATCCCTGCCAGGCAAAGTGCGTTTTGTCTTCAGCTTTATTTTTCCGAAACGCAGCTTTTTGTCATCGCGCTATGGCGCGGACCCAAACTCGGCTAAAATTTGGCTGTATTACCTGGTAAATTTTCGAGACCTGGTGAAACGCAACACCCGGCGCACCTGGCGGCTGCTGCGCGGCCAACAGACCGTCAACGAGGCCGTCGACCGGCGCAACCAGCTGTCTGAATGGCTGGCAGAAACGAAATGACCACCCATTTACCGGCGCAGTTTCAGGCAGAAGTTTTGGTACCGGGAAGCGGCAGCGGACCGGTGTTGGTGCTGACCGAACCGTTGAGCTTGTGGGGCGGGCTGAACCCAGAAACGGGCGAAATTATCGACCGGCGCCATCCACAGGCGGGGCAAAGTGTAACCAACCGCGTGCTGGTGCTGCCTTCTGGGCGCGGCTCCAGCAGCGCCAGCAGCATTTTGCTGGAAGCGGTCAGGCAGGGCACGGCCCCCACGGCCATCATCACCTCAGAAACGGACGGGATTCTGGCTCTGGGTGCGGCCGTTGCCCGCGAAATGTATGACCGGGCCCCGCCAGTCCTGGTGCTTGGCCCCCAAGCCTATGCCCGGCTGCAAACCGGCCAGCGGGTGGAAATTCGGGCTGATGGAACGGTCTTATTGCGTGAAACGTGACCAGAGAGACATCCGTTTCACGTTTCACGAATCAGATCACGTACCGCTTCATAAAAACGGCCACACTTTCTTTTTGCACATCCTCATTGCTGTAGAAGGACAAATCAACAGCGTCTAGCACAAAGCCCAACCGGCGGTAGGCGCGAATGGCAGGCACGTTGCTGCTCTGCGTTTCGCAGACGATGACACGCAGGTGGTGGGTAACGGCCGTTTCCACCACCTGCTCCATCAACCGCCGCCCCAAACCTTGCCCCCGCCAGGTTTCCTGAACGTGAAACTCCCACACACGCAGGCTGCCATTCCAATGCTCCGGGCTGGCCAGAGCCGCCCCCACCAACTGTTTGCCCACAAAAGCGCCAAAGGAAAACCCCTCGGCCACAATGCCCGCCAGCCGGTCCAGTTCAGCCTCATCGAGATGGTCATAGGTGAAGGTTTTTGGCCCCGGCAGCGTAACGAGTTTGAGGGTGACGGCCGTCTCCGCCTCGGTCTCCATCTTTTGCACCACGTACTTTTCATGGGTGACGTACCCGGTGATGACGGTTGGGAGTTGAGGGAGATCGGTGGTGGTAAACGGCCGTATCACCACCTCGGGCATTTCGCCTGCCTCACGCACCTTTACCCAGCGCCTCATGGACCGCTTCGGTCAAAATGGCGACCATCTCCACCAGCTGCACCTCCGTCACAATCAACGGCGGTCCCACCATGATAACATCCCCATTTTGCCCATCAGCGCAGCCCTGCGAGTAGTAGACCGCGAGCCCCTTGTCAAACGCCTTCTGCCAGATGTCCCAGGCCAGGTGGCGTGCCGCCGGGAACGGATCTTTGCTGGCTTTGTCCTGCACAAACTCCACCCCCCAAAACAGGCCGCGCCCGCGCACCTCACCTACGTTGGGATGGTGCCCCAGGGCATCTTGCAGCATTTCGCCCAGCTTTACGCCCAACGTGGCCGAATTTTCCACCAGCCGTTCCTTTTGCATGATGTGCAGCGTGGCCAGCGCCGCCGCGCAGCCAACTGGATGGTGACTGAACGTACCGCCGTGGTTCCAATCACCCAGGTTTTGTCGGATTGTCTCTACGTCCGAGTGTTTGGCGGCGACAAAACCGAACGGGAAGTAGCCCCCGGCCAACCCTTTGGAGGTCACCAAAATATCTGGTTCGATGTTCCAATGGTTAATGCCCCACCACTTGCCGGTGCGGCCCATGCCCACCAACACTTCGTCGGCGATGAGCAGCACGCCGTATTTGTCACATACCCGGCGCACGGCAGGCCAGTAATCATCTGGCGGCACGACTGCGCCCAGGCTGGCGCCGCTGATCGGCTCGGCAATGAAAGCCGCCACCGTTTCTGCACCATAGGCCATGATTGACTCTTCCAAACGGCCGGCCAGTTCTTCGCCGGAGGCTTCAAACCGGTAGGGGTACGGGGGACGCACGTGCGGCATATTGACCATCATGCCCATGTAGGGCGTGCGCAGCCCGGGACGGCCGCTTACACCCAGTGCCCCCAACGTCATGCCGTGATAGCTCAGCGAGCGACAGGTGATGATGTCACGCGTGGCCTGGCCGCGCGCCTGCTGGATTTGCCGAGCCAGCTTGATGGCCCCCTCCACCACCTCGGAACCGCTGCTTAGGTAAAAGAAGCGTGGATTGTCGATGGGCACCAGCTCAGCCAGCTCGTCGGAGAGCTGTTCGGTGGCTTCGTTGGTGAACATGATGGCATGCACGTAGGCCGCTTTTTGCGCCTGCTCGGCCATGGCGGCGACGATTTCGGAACGGCCGTGGCCCACATTCACCACCAGCGGCCCGCCCGAGCCATCGATGTACCGTTTGCCACTTTCGTCAAATAAATAAATGCCCTCCCCGTAGGCAATCTTGGGGCGGGCATGGTTCATCTTGCGATAAAACACGTGTCCGTGCGGATGTTTGTATGTTGTCATTTTAGGTAGGGAATTGGGGGAAGGTAATTGAGTAATCAGGTAATTGGGTAATTTACTCAATTACTCAATTACCCAATTACCTAATCGCCCGCACTTAATCGACGATGGTCTGACTTTGCTCCTTCATGTACTGCTGGACGTAGTAGAAGCTGCCCGCCGCTTTGCCGGTCGAGCCGCTGCCTTTCCAGCCGCCAAAGGATTGGTAGCCCGGCCAGGCGCCGGTCGTCGCGCCGCTGGAGCGGTTGACGTAGAGCACACCAGCCTCGATGTTGTCCAGCCACCACTGTACTTCCTCGTCATCTTCGCTGAAGAAACCGGCCGTCAGGCCATATTCCACATCGTTGGCCAGCCGCATTGCCTCGTCCATGTCGTCGAAAGGCGCCACGGTGACGATGGGCAGGAACATCTCCTGCTTCCACAGTGGGTGGTCCAGGGGCAAATTGTCCACGATGGTGGGGGCGACGTAGTAGCCATTACCCGCATCTTCCAGCACCTTGCCACCAAACACGATGTCGCCATGCTCTTGCAGATCGGCCACAAATTTGCGGTAATCGTTGAAGGCGCTCTTGTTGGCCACCGGCCCCATCCAGTTTTCCTTCTTGGTAGGATCGCCTACGTTAATTTGTGCGGTCAGGTCCACCAGCTTGGTCATGAAGTCGGACTTCACGGAGCTGTCCACGTAAACACGCGAGCAGGCCGAGCATTTCTGCCCTTGCAGGCCAAAAGCGGAGCGCATCACGCCCATAGCGGCTTTGTCGATGTCTGCCTTTTTGCTGATGATGGTGGGATTTTTGCCGCCCATCTCGGCGATGACCGGGCGTGGGTAACGGCCCTGGGCAAAGGTGCGCAGGATGTGCATACCCACGTCATAGCTGCCGGTGAAGGTGATGCCGTCCACGTCGGGATGATCCACCAGGGTCTGCCCCACGGAACGGCCGCCGCCTGTGACAAAGTTGAACACACCCGCGGGCACACCGGCATCGCGGAAACACTCGGTGAGCAGCCAGGCAGTGTAGGGCGTGTCGGAAGCAGGTTTGAGGATCACGCAGTTACCCGCTACCAGAGCCGCGCCAGACGGCCCACCGGCCAGCGCGCCGGGGAAGTTAAATGGGGAAATAACAGCCCAGACGCCATAAGGCTTGAGCACGCTGCGGTTGTGGTGTTTGTCGCTCTCGGCCAGCAGCGGGCGGCTGAAGTTGTCGTTTTGCTCAATGGCGTCACAGTTGTAGCGGATGAGATCGGCCGTTTCTTCCACGTCACCCAATGCTTCCAGGCGATTTTTGCCAATCTCCAGGCTCATCACGGCGCCCATGTGGAACAGACGCTCGCTGATGAGGTCCGCGGCCTTACGCATGATGGCCACGCGCTCCTGCCAGGGACGGTCGCTCCAGGCAGGAAAAGCCGCTTTGGCAGCGGCCACGGCATCATTCACGTCTTCGGCCGTGCCGTATTGGAAGTATCCCATCACCAGGTCCAGGTCAACCGGGCTGCGCTTTTCAAACGTTTCGGCAGCAGTGCGCTCTTCCCCATTGATGAACATGGGGAATGTTTTACCAAAACCAGCCTTGGCCTCTTCCACTGCTTCTTCAAAATATTGGTGCAGCAGCGGATCCGGGCTGGCCAGGGTTGAGTAAGTCACTTTAATATGTTTGCGTTCAGACATAATCGCCTCCTAAGGGAAATGTGAGTGAATAGTTGGGACAACAGGTTTTGTTGCTTTGGAATACCTATGACAGGCATTAGAAAGGTTCTTTTGGGATTCAGCAGCACCACAACCAACGGCGCTGCGGCTGAGGATTCTGACCAACATTATACCTTCGTTTGTACATCGAGACAGCCAGTTTTTCAACCTGGAAGGTAAATGGATTGCTGGAGCTGGTAGTCGGGCAGCGACAGGATAAAGGCGCAGGGCAGGGTAAGCGCCTGCCAGAACTCCATCGGGTCGAGCTGGGGGTTATGCTGGCAAATGAAGAGGGTCATCACCGTGCCATGCGCCACGATGGACAGGTTCTCCTGGGGATGGTTGGCCAGCTGCTGTTGTACGGCCGTTGCAAACCTCTCTCGCGCCTGCACGGCCGTTTCGACGCCAAAGACCAGTTGGTCTGGGTGGGTGAAGAAGTTGGCTACGGCCGTTGTAAACGCCGCCTTGCTGGCAAAATAGGGCACGCCACGCCGGTCGTGTTCCTGCAAACCAGCGACAGACTGGCACGGCACACTGAGAGCATCAGCCATGATTTGGCCGGTTTCTATGGCTTTCGGTTCGTGGCTGGTGATAAACTGCTCAACTGGGCATGGCTGGAGTTTGGTGGCGAGGGTGTGGCTGCGGAGACGGCCGTTGGCCGTTAGCGGCCATTCGTGGCTGGGGATGGTGGGATCAGTGAGGACGGCCGAATGACGCACTAAAATCAAGTAAGGCTGCATGAGACACTTGCCTGAAGAAAAACAGGACACAAATTAACGCAGATTTTCACAGATTAATTTCGTTTATCTGTGTGCAACTGTGAAAATCTGTGTCCTGTCATTTTGTGTTGGGCAGCTCGATGAGCAGCCCCGATTTTCTTGTTTAGCCACCGCCGCCCGTTAAAGCGTCTATCGACCATTGCGCATAATAGGCATTATGGTTCACTTCCAGCGCGGCTTGATAATTGGTAATGGCTTCATTAATCAGACCCTGCGATTGCAGCGCCAGCCCCTTGTACCAGAAGGTCTCTTCCACGTTTCGGCCACCCTGGGTTGATAACGTCGCGTCAGCCAGGGCAATCACATCCTCATGACGGCCGATTTTCCAATAAGCCATGTACGGGCGGAATTGATACCACAACATACGCGGCGGCAGACCCAGCTCGCGTGCCTTATCGTATGCCTGTGCCCCACCCTGGTAATATTGGCTTTCACCAGTCCGTACGCCCATCTCGGTTAAGGCAGAGCCCAGATTGAACCAAGCGAACACATTCTCAGGTTCGGCGTCAATTTCTTCCTGGGCACGGGCAGCCACCATGCGCCACATGGCCATCGGATCAGACAAATCTGGTCCTAAAATCGCCTGCACTTCAGCCTCTTGGGATGGGTAATAAACGACGTAAAAAGTGTAGTTGAACTGCTGCCAGTAATGCTCAAATTCTTCATAATCGTCGGTACGGCCGCTGCCATCCCAGGGTCCTAAGAAGCTGTCCTGGCTGTAAAAAATTTGTTCATCATCGTCGTAGCCAAAGACCGTGAGATAATGTCCCCACCACCCCTGACCAGGCAAATCATACCCTTTTTCAATGACAACTGGATAACCAGCTGCAACAAACTGCTTGATCAGTTCCAGAGTGCCACCGCTGTGCGCGCTGGCCATAAAGCTGCCGCCGGTACGTTCGTTCACGTAGTCGGCAATTTGCCAGGGGCTGACGTTGCGGTCTTCGCTGTTGGGTTTGAGGTAATCCGCTACCTCTTCCTGGGTAATGCCGTAGCCGAGATAGTTCAAAACCTGAGTCAGATTCGCCGGGCCGCAGTTGTTAAAGGTCTGCCGGATCACGCCCATGTCTTCCAGGATGTGTGAAGTGGGCAGCGGCTCCGGTGTAGGGGTGTTGGTCGGCGTCGGAATTGGGGTATTAGTGGGCCGCGGAGTGGCCGCTTCGTCGCTGGTGTCTGGTGTGGCTGTTGGTTCTTTTGTGGGTTCAACGGTGGCGGTAGGTTCGGTAACGGCCGTTACCGCAATCAACGCATTAATATCCACCTGTGGCGCATCGGCCGAGACCATAGCCACGGGCAGCGCCGTGGCCATCGGCGCCACCTGGTCGATGATGCCTTCAACCATGCCGCTTAAAAATGGGCTGCGCTCCTGCAGCGCCACCCGGTAGCGGCCCGGAATGGCTCCCACCACACCCGGCAGCACCAGCAGCCCAATGACGAGCAGCACCTGTATTCCAGCAACAATTAAGATTAAATTTTTTGTTCTTTTTTTCATACGCTCTTCCGCCTCCCCGGTGAACGGTAATCGGTATTCGGTTAGCGGTAATCTGTGCTGTGACCGACCACGGATTACCGATTACCGATCACGGATTACTGGTCCCTATTCAATTCGGCCAAAGCCACAACCGCAGGATCGAAATTGGGATTAAACGAGGCGGCCTTTTCTAGATTGTCTTCAGCAGCGGCCGTTTGCCCGGTCGCTGCCAGGGCTAGTCCTTTGTAATAAAATGATTCTTCAAAATACGGCCGATCCTTTAACGTCACATCGGCCAGCAAAATAACATCGTCATAACGGCCCACTTCGTAATACGCCTCGTAGGGGCCAAACTGATACCACAACATGCGCCACGGCAGCCCAATCGCCCGGGCCTGGTCAAACG
Organism: Candidatus Leptofilum proximum; assembly: GCA_016710325.1. GTDB lineage: Bacteria > Chloroflexota > Anaerolineae > Promineifilales > Promineifilaceae > Leptofilum > Leptofilum proximum. The sequence goes on from JADJXK010000001.1 coordinate 511,850, forward strand.
CCGTGCTGGCTCGTTCGTACTCGTCATGAGCATTGAGGCTGGTGCCCAGGTTAAACCAGAAAAACGCATTTTCCGGATCGGCGGCGGCATCGGCCTGCGCCTGCGCCAGCGAGTGGTCCCACATCGTGGCATCGTCCATGTCAGCGCCCACAATTTGGGCCACAAGTTCGGCCTGTTCCGGCCGAAACGCGGCAATGTAGTTGCGGTTAAACTGGGGCCAATACGCTTCCACTTCGGCATAGGTAAGGTTGCGACCCTCTCTGTCGGCATTTTGCCCCGGCACATCACTGGTGCCAAACCAGGAATCGTACACAAAAAACTGCTGGTTGACGTCGTCGTAGGCCACCACCAGCAGGTAGTGACCATACCAGCCCATCCAGCGGAACTCTCCTGGCGGGTCGATGCCAATCTCCACAATCACCGGAATGCCATTGGCCACAAACTGCTTGAGGATATCGAGACGGCCGTTCACCCGGCTCAATGCCTGGTACGGCGTCTGCTCATTGACATACGCCGCCATCTCCGCCGGACTCACGTTGCGGTCTTCCGGGTTTGGCTTCATGACGGCGGCGGTATCGCTTTGGGTCACAAACAGATCGAAGTAGCTCAACGTCATCGCCAGGGTGGCCGGACCGCAGTTGTTCCAATCCTGGAAAATATGTTGAATTCCTTCCAGTCGAGCCGAAGCGGGAATGGGAACGGCCGTTGCCGTAGGTTCGGGCAATGGTGTGGCGGTGGGTGGAACGGCCGTTGGCTCCGGCGTTGAGTTGGCACCCGCAGGAGCCGCTGTCTGCGTGGGCAGCACCACAACCACCTCCGGCGCAACCAGAGCCGTGGGTTCACCCAGCAGGCTGCCTGCATCCAGGGGCAAGGCCACCGTCGGCAAAATCGGCACTTCTTGCTGCGGAGAAGCAATTGCCAGCAGCGGTTCTGGCAGCCACCGGGCCGCATAGCGGGGCGGAATGGCGCGCAAAAGCGGCGGTACGGCCAATATGCCCACCACCAGCAAAACCGCGATTCCTATGAGGAGTTGCTTCCATTTACCCATAAAAAAAAGAGCATCCTTCCTATCTTACAGCTCTTACAGCGGCGCTTAGTATAACGAATGCCAGGGACCAGCCAAGCATGCCTACCCACCGTTTACCCAACTCTCAGGTACCGGCAAAGACCAATTTTTTACCCGAATGACTTTTATCGCGGCAATCCGAGGGGATTGTCACTGGCAAACGGCCGTTCCCCTCTGGCATAATGATCTCAGGATTACAGGGAAACTGGCACACTGCCGGAACCAAATTTAAGATGGAGGCCGACATGTTTAATCATTTGCTTGTCCCCTTAGACGGTTCGCATCTGGCGGAAGCCGCCCTGCCTGCCGCCACAGAACTGGCCAGCAAATTCAACAGCAAAATCACCCTTGTCTGGGTTATCCAACCCCCGCACCTCATCATGACCGCCGCCAACGGCAGCGTCTATGCCCAACTCCTCACCGAAATGCGCCACCAATCGGAACAAGATGCCCACAACTACTTACGCAGCCACAAGGGATCACTGCGGCAGCAGGGTTACAACGTCCAGGCTGTTGTCACAGAAGGGGAGAATATTGCCAATGCGCTGCTGGATGTAGTTACCAATCGGGAAGCTGACACCATCGTCATGAGCACCCACGGGCGCGGCGGCATCAGCCGCTGGGTTTTCGGCAGCGTCGCCGATAAAGTGCTGCGCCATGCCGAAGTTCCTGTCTTACTCATCCGGGCCAAAGAAGAAACATCTGAATGGAAACCGCGTGAAGTAGAAACAGTCGTCTGAACCGACTGTTTTGGGCCCCACAAGAAAAAAATGCATGAAACGTGAAACGTGAGCAGCAGAAAATCACGTTTCACGTTTCACGTTTCAAGACCTGCCCTATCGGCTTGCCGGGCACAAGTAAGCTGCACAATCAGCCTGGTATGTGGCTGAACGCGCACACGCTCGTCCAGGTGCAGCCCGACAACCCAGGCAGGCTGCTCCCCCATGGCAACCACAGGCCACAACGGCCGTTCCCCCCGCGCCACCTTGCGATCACTCAACAAATCCTGAATGGCCTGGCTGTGCCCCCCCAGCCCCAACGGCTGAAAACGCTCGTCAGGGTGAGACGGCCGTACCCACAGCGTCGCCCCCTCTGCCGCCGCTACAAACGCCTGCCACGGATCGCGGTTTTGCTGTACTGCCGCCAGAGTAAGGCCCGGGCGTGGGACGGCCGTAATGCGCCAGCCCCCAGCCAGGTCCACCTCTCCCGGCACAGCCAGCTTCACCGGGCTTTCCGTCAGCAGTTGGGGCACGTGCAGCCGGTGTGTCGGCTCCACTTCGCCCACGACTAGCCGTTCTGCCTCGACCTGCATCACCAAGGCACCGGGCAAAAACACGGCCGTTCCAGAAGCCGGTTCCAGGCTTAGCCGCCGGGCCTGTTCCACTGTAGCAAAACCAATCTCGGTGTGAAACGGCCGCAGCATCTGCACTACGCGCCGCAGCGCCAACCGCTGCCAGGCCGCAGGCAAGGCGTTAAACGCACCGCGCGCCAATACAAGCCAACTGTCACCGGCCTCCGCCAAAATGGTTGGCCAAATCAAGTCAAACTGAGCACTTAAGGCAGCGTATTCATCGGCGGTAATGGCAGCCAGCTGCTGCAAGCGAGCCGAAATTTGGGGATTGTAACTCTCCAGCAGCGGCAGCAGCTCGTGGCGAATGCGATTGCGGGCGAACTGCACATCTTCGTTGCTGCTGTCGGTGCGGGGCGCCAGGCTGTGACGGGCACAATATGCTTCAAGGTCAGCACGGCGCAGGTGGAGGAACGGCCGTACCAACACCATCTCCTGCGCACCGGGCACAGTGCTCACCGGCAGCATGCCGCGCAGCCCGGCGCTGCCGCTGCCACGCAGCAGGTGCAGCAGCACCGTTTCTGCCTGATCATCCGCGTGGTGGGCGACGGCAACGGCCGTGGCACCTGCCACCCGCGCCTGCCCGGCCAGGAATTGGTAACGCGCCTGCCGCCCCGCCGCCTCCAACGACAATTTTTCTTGCTCGGCCAGCCGGGCTACGATCCTTTTTTGGCTCACAAACGGGATTTGCCAGGCAGCGGCCGTGGCCTGTACAAAGTCCGCTTCCTCATCAGCCGCAGCGCGCAGCCCGTGGTTCAGGTGCGCGGCCACCAGGCGATCTGCTCCCAGCTGCTGCCACAGCAGGTGCAGCAAGGCCAGCGAATCGGCCCCACCAGATACACCAACCAGCAGTTTTGTTTTTGGAGAGGTGAGGGGAAACGGCCGTAGCGTTTGCCACACCGTACGCCACAGCTGCCTGTCTGCCTTGTTGTTCATGTACCCATTCCCATAAACAAAAAAAGGCCCAAGAAGGGCCATAAAGATGAGTAGGGCGGGTGGGACTCGAACCCACACGGACTGACGTCCGGCAGATTTTAAGTCTGCTGCGTCTACCATTTCGCCACCGCCCCACACAGCGGAATAATTGTACACGTGAAAGGATAGCCGCACAAGCAACTGAAGCACGCTTTGAAGCGCGCGCTCCTGAAATCGCGGCCATCCATGTGACATAAGTAGGTTTGACTATGAAATTTGCACCATGTATAATGCTCAGGTCAATTTTTTACACAAAGCTTACTGGTAAATTAGCCATTCACACCCAGCAGGAAAAACAATTATGGCCCTTAAAGGCAACCTGCGCGATTTCTCAACAACTCAACTACTCAACCTCATTAACCTGGCTAGAAAAACAGGCACCCTTTCCATCCAGACAGAGAGCGAATCAGCCCAGATGTCTTTCCGTGAAGGAAAGCTCATCTACGCCTATATGGGGAATGATAACGGGAACCATTTGGCACAGATTTTGCAAAACAGCGGTAAGCTCTCCCCAGAGCAGGCCCAGGTCATACAGTCCCATGCCGAAGGTAAAAGCGACAAAGAAATCGGGCATCTTCTGGTAACGGCTCGCCGTGTCACCCAAAATGACATCATTCAAAGCGTACGCCAGAATGTGCTGGATACGGTATACAAACTGTTTACCTGGGGTGAGGGTATCTTCCGGTTTGATGCCAACAAGCTGCCCAACAGCGGCTATATCACCATTCCAATCGACTTAGAAAGCGTCATCATGGAAGGCAGCCGCCGCCTGAAAGAATGGGAAATTCTTCAGGAAGAGCTGCCCGATCTGGACGTAGCGCTGCGCTTCACAGACCGGCCAGATGCCCGTCTGCGCAACATCAACCTGACGGTGGAAGAGTGGCGCGTGGTTTCGTTTGTCAATCCGCGCAACTCCATCCGGCAGATTGCTAAAGCCAATAATTTAAGTGATTTTGAAATCCGCCGCATTGTGTACGGCATGCTGCAAGCTGGCCTGGTTGAGTTTGTCACTCAACCAAAACCCGCTCCAGAAAAGACAGAATCTCCAGCACGGCGCAAAGCCCCGCCGGAACCGTCACCGGCTGTCAAACGGTCGGTTGTAGTTCGCCTAATAGACCGGATTCGAGGCTTGTAGGGAAGTGGAACGGCCGTACGGCCGTTCTTCCCCGCAACACCGTGCTGAATCAACCATTCTTTCGGAGCCAAAACAACCAGATAGTAATAATTCTCAAAACCATTGCTCATTCAAGAAGGTAGTACTTTATGCAAGCTGTCAAAATGGTAATCACTGGTCCATTTTCTGCCGGAAAAACCCAGTTCATTGGCTCCGTAAGTGAAATCGACGTGGTCTCGACGGAACGTAGAATTTCCAGTACGGCCGAACAGATTAAAGAAAGCACCACAGTGGCAATGGATTTCGGCCGTATTACCGTGGGCGATGACCTGGTTCTCTATCTGTTTGGCACACCGGGTCAGCGCCGGTTCGACTTTATGTGGGATATTCTATCTCAAGGTATGCTCGGCTTTGTGGTCATGGTAGACAGCACCAAACCTGAAACCTTCCGCGAAGCCAAACGCATCCTGGAAACCTTTGAAAGCTATGCGTCCACGCCCTATGTAGTAGCCGCCAATAAGCAAGATATGGAAGACGCCTGGGAACCAGAAGATTTACGGATTATTTTGCGGCTGAAGCCGGAAGTGAAGATACTACCCTGTGTAGCCACTGATAAGGAAAGCGTTAAGAATGCCCTGTTAGAATTGCTCTATTCAATTTTAGACCAACTGGATCAAGAAAACGGCGATAATAACTGATTAACGTGACCTTTACACCTCCTTTACCCGCTTTTCACAGTTTTCACCAGCGCTAAATGCTACTATTTTTGGTGTGCATCTGTCCACGAAATCATGCCGTTGCCGCGCACCGTTTACCCATCATAACGGTTCGCCGAACACCAGCTTCTTTTTCCAGACATCGCATACGCAGCAATTTACAAGTTAACGGGTAATCTTTCGTCGTTTATCATTCTAGAAGATGAAACCATGCTTCGGTTTGTTAAAGGGCATGACATGAGTTAAACGGCCGTTGTCAAAATTACCCATCGCTCTAAAGACACTATACACGGGGTAATTGAGGTAAGCGTGAGTTCTATTGTCACCGAACAAGGGATTCTCCATTACGAATCAATAGGACGGGGCCAACCAATCATCTTACTGCATGGTTGGATTAATTCCTGGGACGTTTGGCGCGAGATGATGATCAATCTGGCCAACACCAGGCGTTACCGCGTTTATGCGCTTGATTTTTGGGGGTTCGGAGATTCCGCCAAAGCAACACAAATTCAAACAACTACCTTCCAGATCGACAGCTATGTCGAGATGGTCAACCAGTTCATGGATGCCCTGGGAATCCAAAAGGCGCCCATTTTTGGCCACTCCATGGGCGGCACGGTTGCCCTGCAGATGTCTTTCTCTCATCCAGAACGTGTAGAAAAAGTAGCGCTGGTTGGATCACCGGTTACCGGGCGTTCCCTCCACCCATTTTTGCAGCTCGCGGGCTACGGCTCTATTGCCAAGCTCGTCTGGCGTTACCCCATCATGCTCCATTCGATCATGCGTATTTTGCTGGCCAAGGATTCCAAAAAAGTGCGCACCATGATCTTTAGAGACGTCCAACGCACGACCATTGAGTCATTCTTCCGCAGCATTGGCGATTTACGCGACACCGATTTACGCAGCATGTTGCCCACCCTAGACATCCCAACCTTGGGAATTTACGGAGCCAAAGATAAAATTGTTTCCCCGGTCAATGCTGATCTGCTAAAAAATGGTGTTCGATTCGTCGAGATCACCATGTTGGATCAATCTCGCCATTTTCCCATGACAGATGAACCGGAGCGCTTCTTGCAGGCGGTCCACAGCTTTTTGGGTAACCACAACCATTCAAGTGCAAACGGCCAGGTAGTTTAGGCATGAGTCAGGTATCCACCGAAAAGGTTGAATATTACTATCCCAATAAAATGGGCCGCATCGTTCTGGTTGCCATGGAAGAGATTATGGGTCATCATGGCGTCAATGCGGTGTTAAATCTGGCCAAGCTCTCTCATCTGGTTAATAATTACCCACCCAACAACTTGCAGCTTGGCTTCACTTTCTCAGAATTTAGCGCCATTCAACAAACGCTGGATGATATGTATGGCGAACGTGGCGGTCGAGGTTTAGCTTTACGGGCTGGACGCGAAACATGGAAGTACGCCCTCAAAGAGTTTATGCCGGTTTTGGGCATCACCGACCTGGCCATGCGTATGCTGCCTTTGGGCATCAAGATCAAAATTGGTTTAGATGTTTTTGCCGAAACCTTCAACAAATTTAGCGACCAGCGGGTGCGGCTGGGCGAAGATGCCGAAAATTATTTGTGGATTATTGAGCGATGTCCCATCTGCTGGCAGCGGGTTTCCGATACACCGTGCTGCCACCTGGCCATTGGCCTGCTGGAACAGGCGCTGGATTGGGTCAGCCGGGGGCGGCGGTTTAAAGTGGAACAGATCAGCTGCATTGCTACCGGTGATGAAACGTGTACTATGGCCATCGCTAAACAACCGCTTGTTTAGCGACTGCTTTTCGGCCTATCAAGCGGCTCAGAAAAACAGGTCCCGATTGCCTCGCTCGATAAAGAAGTAGTTTTATGCGACGTATTATCATTAATGAGCCAAGTTTTATCGCTCCGTTTAACGAGACGGCACGTGATCTGCGGGTACAAAACAAACCGCTGTGGCTGTGGCAGCGCGATTTGCTGGTGAAACACGCCGTTGAGGAGCGTGAATACCCCGACTGGGAAGTGGCCCGCCAGCTCGAAACTGAAGAGGTTGAAAGCCTGGTTCATCGCGACAACCTTTTCTTTAATCAATTGTTGATTGATGAGTTTATTGAAAAGGCACGGGCCAACAAACGCCCTGCCCGGCTGGCGTTCCACAAGGATGACCCGGCGATTGCCAAGCATGTACGGCCGTTAACCCACTCCTTCTTTAAACAAGGCGATCTGCTGTTAACCGATATGTGGTATCTACCGCGAGGTGTGACGCAAAGCCTGCTGGCGGAACCATTGGTCATCGATACCGAATCTCGCGAACGCGGCTACTACCACATCCCCCCCTACATGGCCACCGAATTTGGTGACCTAGTCTACCAGCTTCCCAAAAAAGTGTTTGTACTGGTAGAAAATTGGGTTCACCTGTTTATTGCCGACATCTTGTTGGGTGTTTTTACCCAGGGCGCCAATGTAGAAGACCACGTAGCCAGCTCCTGGCAGTACAAGCTAAAAATTATGACGCGCTCAGTTTTGGAACAAAAACGATTTTTGTCCAGCTCTGAGTTGGTGAAAGTGGGGCGAAATGTTCATATTGATCCGACGGCCGTCATCCACGGCTATACGGTCATTGGCGACAACGTCACCATTGGCGCCGGCGCCGTCATCGATAACTGCATCATTGGCAGCAACGTGACCGTCTCCCAGGGCTGCCAGCTGCTGCTTAGCGTGGTCAGCGATGGCTGCTTTTTGCCCTTCCGCGCCGCCCTGTTTATGACCACGTTAATGGAAAACACTTCAGTGGCCCAAAACACCTGTTTGCAGCTCTGTGTCGTCGGCCGCGACTCGTTTATTGGCGCGGGCAACACCTTCACCGACTTCAACATCTTGGGTGGGCCGCTTAAAACCATGAACCACCAGAACCAGTTAGAAGCTACCAACCTGCTCATCTTGGGTGGCTGTGTCGGCCACCACTGCCGGATTAGCTCCGGGGCTGTCATCTATGCCGCCCGCACTATCGAATCCGATGTGGTGCTGCTAGCATCTGACGAGCGAAAGTTCATCACCAAAAATGTTACCTTTGAACAAAGTGATCACCACGCCCACAAAGACCGGTATTCCTATCCCCGTTTGTATCCAAGAAAAGGGGAAGTGGTAACTTACTAACTCATTTTTCACGCCTTCGGGGTAGAAAGCGGGCATGTAAGGGACAGAAATACCATTTATAGGGTCATCTGTCCTCATTACACTCAGTTTTATGATGCAGGATTCTTTTGCTTTTATCATTCATCCACTCAATCCGAAGCGCGACGTCAGCCGCAAGTATCCTGCGTTGGGCAAGCTGCCTGCCTGGCTGATTGAATTTCTTTCCATTTTTTACCCCCCCGTTTTTATCTCGGAAATTGAAGGTGTACAGTCGGTGGAAACCGGCCGTTTCCTTAGAGGCTGGTTTGTTGCCTGCCCGTTAACGCCCAACATGATGCTGCGCCTGCCCACTCCACTGGTCTATCGCAAAATTGTCCAGACTGGCAGGCTGGCGGAAAAGCTGGGCGCCCGCATTTTGGGGTTAGGCGCTTTTACATCGGTTGTGGGCGATGGGGGGTTAACCATTGCCAAACAACTTAAAATTCCCGTAACCACGGGCGACAGCTACACGGTAGCCCAGGCGGTGCGGGCTATTGAGGAAGCGGCCGTTTTGCTAGAAAAACCACTGGCCACATCCACCGTGGCGATTGTAGGCGCCACCGGGGCTATTGGCTCCGTTTGTGCGCAGTTGTTAGCGCCGCTCTGTGGCCCGATGCTGCTGATTGGCCGCCGGACCGAGAAGCTGCTTGAAGTGGCCACGGCCGTTTGCCAGCAAGGCGCTCGCCAGGTAACCGTCTCCGCTGACATGGCCGACCTGGCCCAGGCCGATTTCATTATCACCGTGACCAGCGCCGTGGAAACGATCATCGAACCGCATCATTTGCGGCCAGGCGCCGTAGTTTGTGACGTTTCGCGACCGCGTGACGTCTCTAAACAGGTAGCAGAACAGCGCCCTGATGTCCTGGTAATTGAAGGTGGCATGGTTGAGGTCCCTGGACCGGTGAACTTCAACTTCGACTTTGGCTTTCCGCCTAAAATGGCTTATGCCTGTATGGCAGAGACAATGGCACTGGCTTTAGACGGAAATTACGCATCTTTCACGCTTGGTAAAGACATAAAATTGTCTCAAGTACAGACAATTGATACAATCGCCCAGCGGCACGGCTTTAAGCTTGGCGGCTTCAGAAGTTTCGAACGCGCCGTAACAAGCTCGCAGATAGCAGTTGTCAGAGCTGCCCGTATTCCAGATGGCAACGCTGTTGGTGCCGTTCCGTTTTTGAATCCAAAGACCAACACATTTGTGGACTCAGTAAAAATTTGATCTGCCAAGGAATAAGCTCATGAGCAACGGCCGTATATTAATAGTTGAAGACGATTTTGATATTTCCAACATGTTACGCATCTTCTTCACCGGGCAAGGGTATCATGTTGACGTCGCTGCACGGGGCAGTGAAGCACTGGAACTTTGCCGCAAAAAGCTGCCCGACCTCATCGTCTTAGACATCATGCTGCCAGACATGAACGGGTACGAAGTGTGCAAGGTCATGCGCACTACCACCCGCACCAGTCACATCCCCATCATTTTCCTTACGCAGAAAGATGAGCGCAGTGACCGCATTGCCGGGTTGGAACTGGGAGCCGATGATTACATCACCAAGCCGTTTGACATTGAAGAGCTCAAGCTGCGCGTCCGCACCGCCATCAACACCTACAAACGCCACAATATGACCGACCCCATCACTGGCCTGCCCAGCAGTCGGCTGATCGAGGATCAGCTGCGCCAGCTGATGCGCACCAGCAATTGGACCTATTTGCAGATCGGCATTGACCACATCGAGCCATTTAGCGATGAGTATGGCTTCCTGGCCCGCGACGAAGTGCTGCGTTTCACCACCCTGCTGCTCAACGAAGTTGATGATGAGTTGGGCACGCTGGACGATTTTGTGGGCCATGCCACCAGCAACACCTTTGTGCTGGTCACCATGTCAGACAATGTCCCGACGATGGTAGAAGAACTACGCCAACAGTTTGATGAAGGCATTCTCTCCCACTACAGTTTTATCGATCGTGAGCAGGGCGGTATCATGCAGCCAGACGGGAATCTGGTGCCGCTGATGAAGCTCTCCATTGGCATCGTTTCAGATAAAACCCAACGATTTTCTGACATCCGCGAAATTACAGAAACGGCCGCTGAACTACGGCGGATGGATAGAGATAAACAAGCCCAGTAGGAAACCTTTGCCGACTCAAAAGTGGCTGGCGCCCTCGGGAGGCAGCACCTGGCAATCGTGTAATGTGGCGGGAGTAACAGCTGAGGTTTGACACGAACGATGGAAAAAGAATTAACCTCGGCTATGATTTGGAGTTTGTTTGACAGCCTTCATGAAGGCGTTCTCATAGCTGAGACCGATGGCACGATTTTATACCTGAATGACACCGCAGGTGATTTGCTGAATCTGACACCTGATGTTGTTTCATTGCAGGCTGCCGCCAAATTTTTTGCGCCCCCCCATAGCTGGAAAGATTGTTTAACCCCGCCCTTTGAAACGACCGTTTTGTTGGAAAACGGCCGTATCCTCAACCTCCACAGCCGCCGCATTGAACTTAACGATACCAACCTGATCCAGCTTGTTGTCTCGCCTCAGCAGGCCGTCACGGACCTGGCCAACTCGGCCCAGGCCTTGCAGCAGCTTACCACCCTCACACGTGTCAGCAACGAGACCGATCTGCAAGAGCAGCTTTCCCTCCTGGTGAACGGCCTGCAAAAAACAGGCTGGAACCGGGTGGTGCTGAGCCTGCGTGATGAAGCATTTAACCCCACCATGATGATTACCGCCGGTATTACCCCGGCGGAAGAATCCTTTTTACGCAATAATGCTGTTCCGGCCCAGGCGTGGCTGACCTTGTTTGAAGATGATTCTCTGGAGGTATACCGTCAGGGTGGCTGCTATTTTGTGCCGGGCAACAGCGATTGGGCGCAGCAGCATTTGGGCATGGTGCTGCCCGACTACACGGCCGTTCGCAACAACGGCGACACCTGGCACCCAAATGATCTGCTGTGCATTCCGCTGTACAACCAGCAGCAGCGGCGCATCGGCCTGATTGGGCTGGACCAGCCGATAAACGGCCGTCGACCGACGCCGCTTACCTTACAAACTATTGAACTGTATGCTCAGTTTGCCGCTGCCATCATCGAAAAAGCTCAGCTTTTCCAGCAAACGGCGCGTCGCAACCGAGAATTTGAAGTGCTGCTGAACAGCAGCGCTGCCCTTTCCAGCACGCTGGAAAAAGAAACTATTTTGCACACACTGGCCACCCAGGCAATGAAAGTTGTCGAAGCCCTGAGCTGCCTGGTGTACCAGTGGCTGCCGGGTGAAAATGAACTGGTGGTTTTGAAGGCGGTGGGGCGTCCGGGCACAACGGCCGTTTCGGCCGAAGGCACCCATTTACCTATCCCAGAGTCACCAACCCTGGCGACAGTCCTCCAGGGACAGCAGGCGCGAACAATCCACATCGGCCAGCCTGGCGCCTCGCCTCTACCCCTGCCACAAGTGCCCACAGAAGATGCAGCGCTCACTGCGGTATTTGTGCCGCTGGTAATTACCAGCGAGACGTATGGATTTTTGTATTTGGTGCGGCAGAACGGCCGTATTCCCCAAGACGACCAGCATGAAATAATGCTCCTGACCGCCCTCGCCAACCAGGCTACCACCGCGCTGGAAACCGCCTTCATCTTTGAAGACACCTACGAGCGCGAACGATTCTACGGCGCGATGGGCAACGTCAGCCTGGCGCTGAACTCCAGCCTGGATCGCGAAACCGTACTCAACCTGGTCTGCAGCGAAGGACGCCGCATTTTCAACGTGGACGGCGCTTACATCTGGCAGCTCGAAGCAGAACAGTTTGTGGGCAGCGCCGCCGCCGGGCACGGCGCGAACCATTTTGTCGGTTCAACCATTCCTACCACGGATCAAACGAGCTTTGTCACCCAGCTCGCCCGCACGGGTGAACCTACCTTCATTAACCAGATTGCCAGCCATAGGCACCTGGAAATTCGGCTGCCACATCCCGAAGCCGTGAAGGCGGTGCTGGGTGTGCCCCTGCTGCGCGAAAGCGACCTGACCGGCATCCTGGTGCTGGTCGATACGCAAAACCCAAACCGCTTTACCAACAAAGACATTAGCTGGGCCACTACCTTTGGTGTACAGGTGGCCATTGCCCTGCAAAACGCCAAGCTGTTCGACGAGCTGCGCCAGTTCAACGAAACGCTGGATCATCGCGTCGCTGAACGTACCAGGGCGCTCAACGACGAGAGCAATCGCGTCAAAATTTTGCTGCGTATTACCACCGAGCTGTCCGCCAGCCTGGACCAGGACCGGGTGCTCAACCAGGCGCTCCACCTGGTTAACGGCGTGGTAAACGCTACCGAAGGTGCCATTTTGCTCATCGACAATGAGTCTGGCGAGTTTATTTTCCGGGCAGCCATCGGCACAGAACGGCCGATTCCCCTGCGCGGTATTCCCAGCGGCATGATGCGGAATGAAGGGCTCGCAGGCTGGATGATTGAAAACCGTTCGGCCGTCATCGTGCACGACGCCCTCGAAGATCCGCGTTGGCTGGAGCGAGAAACCAGCTTGAAGCACCGCTCCGTCCTGGGCGTCCCACTGATTTCCAACGAAGAAGTGATCGGCGTGTTGATGATGTTCAACTCCGAACCCAACGCCTTCACCCTGCAGCAGCTGGACCTGGTAGAAGCAGCTGCCATCCAGGTGGCCCACGCCATCAACAACGCCAGCCTCTACAATCTTATTTTTGACCAGGCCGAGCAGCTCGGTTCCATGCTGCGCACGGAAATCATCCAGAAGGCCAATCTCGAAGCGATCCTGGAAAGTATTGCCGATGGCGTGATTGTGGCCGACAGCCAGAGCAAGGTGGATATTGCCAATTTGCCCGCCTGCAGCATTCTGGACATTCCGCGCGACCAGCTGCTGGGCAAATCAATCAACGAGCTATTGGGGCTGTACGGTCATTTTGGCGAATCCTGGATTCACACGATCAATGACTGGGCCACCAATGCCGACCGCATCGAGCAGTGGACCTTCCTGGCCGACCAGCTGGTGATTGAAGACAAGTTTGTCAGCGTACATTTGTCGCCGGTGCTGTCTGATAACCAGTTTTACGGCACGGTCTCTATTTTCCGCGACATTACCAAGGAAGTGGAGGTAGACAAGCTGAAGAGCGAGTTTGTCTCTACCGTGTCGCACGAGCTGCGTACGCCAATGACCTCGATTAAGGGGTATGCCGACTTGATGCTGATGGGCGCCGCTGGCCCCATGACCGATCCACAAATTCGCTATTTGCAGGTCATCAAAAACAATGCCGACCGGCTGCACATGCTGGTGAATGACCTGCTGGACATTTCACGCATCGAAACGGGCAAGACGGGGCTGGATTTACGGCCGTTAGACATCCCCCAAATAATAGAACAGGTAGTAGATGGGCATTTAAACGGCCGTATCCAGCACGAATCCCGCGTGCTGACCGTGCGTACCGAACTGGCCCCATCCCTGCCCTTGGTTAACGCCGATCACGCCCGCATCACCCAGATCCTGACCAACTTGTTGGACAATGCGCTCAACTACACGCCAGACCACGGAGAAATTACCGTCGCGGCCCGGGCAACTCACAGCTACGTTCATATCAGCGTTCAGGACACCGGCATCGGCATTGCCAGGGAACATCAGGATAAAATATTTGATCGCTTCTACCGTGCCGATGACGCCGAAGTGCAGCGCGTGCCGGGTACGGGTCTGGGTCTGGCCATCGTGCGCAGTCTTATTGAGATGCATGGCGGCCGCCTGCGCGTGGAAAGCGAATTGGGCAAAGGCAGCACCTTTACTTTTAATCTACCGGTGGTTATCGAAGATAGCGACCCTACGTAAAAGACTTTTTCAATCTTGGGTTGTCGTGGAGAAACCCAATTGGAAAGAGGAATTATGACAAAAATTCTTATTGCCGAAGACGATCAGGATATCCGTGAACTGGTAGTGCTCACGCTCCAATTCGGCGGATTTGATGTCGTCAGCGTTGAAGATGGTTCTTTGGCAGTTGAAAAGGCAAAGGCAGAAACCTTTGACCTGATTTTGATGGACGTACGTATGCCGCGCATGACAGGCTACGAGGCCTGCCGCCGACTTAAGGATATGGACGGCACCAAAAACATTCCGATTATTTTCTTGTCGGCCAAAGGGCAGGAGCAAGAAATTCAGACCGGTTTAAATGCGGGCGCCGCTGACTATATTCTCAAACCTTTTGCGCCTGATACTCTGGTTAATACCATCAATAAAGTGTTAAGTAGCCGTTCGGAAATAAAGTAGCGGTTGCGGAACCGAACGGCTACTTTAAGCCCATTCGCCAATTCCGTTGACTTATTTGCGAATGGGCAATAAGTAAGGCAAAAACTGGCTAAATAATGAGCATCACCACGATAGACAGCCAACTGATCCACTACGAGGTGCTTGGTCGCGGCCAGCCGTTGATTTTTATTCACGGCTGGTTGGGTTCCTGGCGCTATTGGTGGCCGTCTATGCAAGCCTTGTCTGCCCATTACCGCACGTTTGCCTTCGATCTGTGGGGTTTTGGCGACTCTAGCAAATCACCCCAGGCTTATACGCTGGACGCCTACATTGAGATGGTGGACCAGTTTATCGACAAGCTAGGAGTAGCACGACCGGTCATCCTGGTGGGGCATGGCCTGGGGGCGATTGTTGCGCTCAGCTACACGGCCAAAAACCCGCAAAACGTGGCCAAAGTGGCCACCATTGCCCTGCCGGTAACCAGCGCCTATCTCAACAGCCGGCTGCAAGACACCGATCCAGAAAACCTGGTCAACCGGGTTTTGGGCCGGGCCAACAGCTTTAGCGAAATTGATAGTGAAATTCATAAGGTGGATGCAACGGCCGTAACCAAATCCATCAACTCGTTTAGCAATGTCAACCTGGTCAACGACATTGCCAACCTCACCCGACCCCTACTCATGGTATACGGCTCCCAGGACAGCCTGGTGCTGCCCCCCAACGGCGAGCACAGCTATCTCCAGCAGTCCGTTAACGATCGTTTTTACGTAGAGCTGGAGCTGTGCCACCACTTCCCCATGCTGCAAGAAAAAGCTAAATTCAACCGCCTCCTGCTAGATTTCATCCTGGCCAGCGCCGAGCTGACCGAACTCACCCCCAAAGAATACTGGCAGCGCCGCATTCGCTAAGTGACCATCTAAAATTTACTTACGGAGATTGGCCCAATCTAAAAAACGGCAGCGCGTCCTTGCTGCCACTGCGACGGCCGAGTGCATCAAAGTAGGTCACGGAACAGACGTTGGTGTCCGATTGGGCTGGTGGGAAGCTGCAATCATTCCCGCTGCTGATGGGTGTGATGAGGGCACCAGCCATAACATCCACTAGGAACATCTTTCCTTAGCAAGGAAGAACCGTTATGGGTTTAGATGTTACAATAGGCATGACCGTCACGATTGAGGTGTCGGTGAAACGGCCGTACAGGAAACCAGCAGAAAACCTGCCAGTAAGAAACCAGATATTGTTTCGTACACATGCGAGTTCTCCCCAAAGCTATTTATTGATCAGAAACCGGCACACCCCACAGCTGCAGCGTCTCATCGTGGCCACAAGTTGCCAGCAATGTATTGTCGGCGTTAAACGCCATACTGAAAATGGCATTTCCCTCAACTCCAGCGTCAAGGGCCCCCAGCGCCGTTCCAGTCGCCATATCCCAGAACATGAAGGTGTGGTTATCACCGCCAGTAACAATCAGTTGCCCATCCGTACTGAAAGACGCACTGCCAGCAGCTTCTTCAAATAGGTAAAGCTGGCCCCCACTGGCCACATCCCATAGGACTGCTTCCCATAGTTCAGCATTCTCATCGTAGCTTACTGATAATAGGCGGGTACCATCTGGGCTGAAAGCTACACTCAACATGTGGGCTGGGCTTTCATGCAGTTCTATGAATAAGTCGCCTGTGGACACTTGCCATAAGCTGATAGTTTCGCCCGAAGTGGCAGCCAACAAGGTTCCATCAGGGCTAAACGCTACATCCTTAATAAATGAAGGCAGGGGGATGTCTTGCAGTAATGTGCCTGAAGCTACATCCCATACCTTCACAAAGGCCGTTCCTGGCCTGTCAAAAACGCAGCCAGTACCGGCCGCAACCAACGTACCATCGGAGCTGAGCGCTACCCCTCCTACCTCTTCTTCAAAATCATCAAGCAGTTGCCACAACAAATCCCCACTGGCCATGTCCCAGACACGAACCTGTCCTAATGTTGATGCTGCCAGAAAAGTTGCACCCCTGTCGAATGTTATTTCTCTCACCCGGGGGAGTCTTGTTGCAAGGATAGTGGGTACCCAGTCATCGGTGAGATTCCACAACGTGATATTGTCGCCGCTTGCCGCCAGCCATTGACCGTCGGGGCTGAAGACGGCCTTGCAGACAGTCCCCTGGTCAATTGCAGCCAACTCTTCGAGCCGGTCCAGGTTATCAGGTGTGATCGGCTCTACGGCCGGGAGCGCCGTGATCGGGAGCGGCAGCATTGTCGTTTCTGCCGGCGTTGGCATCGGCGTGGGTGCAATGACACCGTACACGCCCCATACAATCCCCTCCACACTGTTCACATACGCTTCGGTCAGGAATTGGGCATAATCCTGACGATTTTGCAAGTAGTAACCCCAAAACGCGGTCATCAATTGTTCTCGTGTGCGAAGGTGAGGAAGAAGAAGATAACCATGATCGCCGTCCTTGAAGCTGATCAGATAACGTTCTGGCGATCCCAAATGCTGGTAAATAAAGGAAATCTCCCCATCTTCGTAAAATTCGGAATGGACGCCGGCCAAAAGCAGCACCGGTACATTCACAGATTGCAGCCCACGCTCCCCATAGATGGGGGCAAAAGCTGGTGACATGAGCGCCACTGCGCGAATGCGCGGATCAGTTGGGATGTAATTCAACCCATTTTCATCCACTATCCCCACCTCTTCCATCAGCGCCCGGCTCCTTTCTGGGACTGATGGATCTGGAGGGCACAGGTAGGTGTTTGGATGGGCCGCACACCAGGTGCTGGCATTATCAAAGTCCAGGTGAGCGCCACCCATCTGCATGGTAGTGGCCGTGCCTAACGACATGCCCATGACGCCCAGCTTTTCCATAGCCAACACTCCGGCGAAATCATTTTCAGCCAGGTAATCTAACTGGTCAATAACAGACAAGATATCCAACGGCCGATCCGTAAATGCCTCAGCATGATCTACATCGTTATGATCCACACCAACAACCACTATTCCATATGAAGCCAGATGCGAGGCTAAGTAGCTATGGGAGTTGCGGTCATTGTGGATCTCATAGGCTGCGCCATGTGAGTAGATAACCACAGGATACGGGGCACCACTTAAATCGGGGGGTGCGTCCCCGGTATTGTCTTTGGCTGGATACCACATTTTGATCATCATTTCTTGCGAATCCCGAGCATCGTCAACAAACATTATATCGCTTGTGCCAACGACATATGGTCCCACCTCGGTGAGAGATTCGGCCGTAACGGTCGCGGTAGGGGCTGTTCCGGCTTCTGCACATGCCACCATCCCCAGGCAGAATAATAAACAGGCGAGACAAAAAGTGGTACGCATATTAACCTCCCCTTATTCATCTGGTATATGGTTGGCAGGCATATCCCACCTGGAATAATAAGACACCAAAGGGGACCTGTCTAACAATCAGTGAGCCAGAATCAGGAATTATTCAAACCTTTCGTTTGTTGAGGCCATCACGGAAAATCGCAGCAAACCGGCTGCCCTGGCCTGTTCTTTGAGTGCAAGCAACCGGGGCGGCAACATGGGTCGAACGACTCTACAAATTTCTTGTACTCCCAGCCAAATATGTTAACAAGTGACAAACATCATCAAAATTGGGTAAGGTTTATCCGGTTTTCTGCCAGGCATGGTTTAAGCAAACCGAAACAAGTTTTCGGAATTTATTAATAGTGGCATTATTGAGAGATGCCTAAAAAAAATTGACTACACTTTAACAACTGAATTACTCGCGATAATCGAACAAGCCATCAAAAACCTTGATGACCTCCGCATTCACCAACGGGCAACCATTATTCGGATGCTGCATTTAGGACAAAAGCCGCAGGAGATCGCTAAACTCCCGCCGCCTACTTTGCGAATTTGAATCAGCGAATTTTAGCATAACCTCACCAACAACGGCCGTTTCCATTTCCAACCACGGATAACGCGAGTGATAAGAGGAACGGCCGTACCTGCTCTGAAGAACTTTCTGCCAATTACCTAAAACCTTTGCTGGAGCAATATCCTCTCAGCATGAATAGCCAATCCTTTACAAAAAGGTACAATCTGCACTATATTTGCACTACTGCTTGGCAAAACCAGTCCAGAACAAGGAGTGTCGTATGAGTGATTTTAAATTCGAAGCCTGGCCCACCGAATACCGCCAAATCAACCAATATTTTGGGCAAAATCCACACAATTACGCCCAGTTTGGCCTGCCTGGCCATGAAGGGCTGGACCTGATGGCTCCAACCGGCAGCAAGATTTTTGCCGTGGCCCCAGGTACCGTGCGGGTGGTCAACACTTCAGCCACTAACCACAACTACGGTATTCATGTACGGGTAGATCACGCCGACGGCTGGCAAACGATCTACGGCCATATGCAGCAGGCCACCGTGCGGGTGGGCCAGCCCGTAAAGGCCGGTGATCAGCTCGGGCTGGCCGACAACACGGGCAACAGCTTCGGCTCCCATCTGCACCTGACGCTCAAACGACAAAATGGGAGCTACACGGACAGCAGCGGCACCAAATGGCCCTACAACATCTTTGATCCCACTCCTTACTTGCTGCCACTGATGGGCTGGCAGCGCCCGGCTGGCCCCTACACCGATGGCTGGGCCTATACCGATGGCATCATCGTGGTGGGCGAACTGGCGCAGGTAAACAGCGGAGGCATTAACTTGCGCGAAAGCGCCAGCGTGGTGGGCAAACTGATTGATCTGGTCCCCGGTGGCACCATCATCATCGTGAGCGGCGCGCCCCGCGGGCAGTACACACCGGTCAAAGTGGCCAGTGCCTCCCTGAAGAATGTGCCCGCACCGCCGCCACCCACGCCAGCACCCCCTCCTTCTCCCACCGAAAACCTGGTGAACGGCTGGGCCTTTACCACCTACATCACCCGCAGCGGCAGCCAGGCCATTGTGGGCGAGTTTGGCATCAATTTACGCGCCGCCCCCAGCCGTACGGCCACCAACATGGGGCTGGTGAAGGGAGGCAGCACGCTGACCATCACCGGCTCGCCCCAGGGTGAGTACACGCCGGTCCGTGCCCGACGGGCCGATTTTTCCGGCCCCATCAACATTCCTGATGAGGTGGCGCCGCCTGTCACCCCTGGACCACAGCCGGAGCCCGAACCAACTACCCCACCCCCGGTGGACGCCATTTTGGGCTGGGCCTACACGCAAAACCTGACGATAAACGGCCGTCAAGTCACCTCCGGCCGTTTTGGCACCAATTTACGGGCAGCACCCGTGCGCGGCGGCAGCAAGCTCGGTTTGTTTGTCGAAGGCGGTACGGGCACCATTGCGGGCCAATCCAGTGGTGAATACACACCCGTTTACGTTTCCCGCAGCAGCCTGCGCAACATCACGTCCCCCCTGCCGCCCATCACCCAACCCACCCCGCTGCCCGGCGATACCACCCCGGTTCCCACGCCGCAGCCCACGGCCGATACCACCCCCGGCTGGGCTTTTACGGCGGCCATTACCATTTCCGGCGGCATGGCCACAGCCGGGCAGTACGGCATTAACCTGCGCAAAGCGCCGCAGCGTGATGCCGAAAAGGTGGGTTTTGTTCCCGGTAACGCCAGCATGATTGTGACCGGCGCCCCGCAGGGTGAATACACGCCGGTGCGCGTTGACGACAACATTTTGCAAGAAAAAGTCACTGCCCCTGCACCTGTCATCGACACCATTACTCCGCCGGATGAGGCCATCGACCCGGAACCACCAGTGTTGGGCAGCGCCCGGATTGGCCTGCATGCCTCGGCCGATCCCGGCATTTCGCAGGCTGAGATTGAAGAGTTTGCCGATATGCGCCCTGGCATGATCAAAGTGCTGTCTTTCCATGAACCAACGGCCGTACAAAAACTGTCTAAAGCCCACCCCGATGCCCGCTGGGTGGTGCGCGCCTTCCTCGATTTTCGTTCACCCAACGGGGTGCGCAATATCAGCCCCGGCCAGTTTGTCAACGACACTATCAACGATGTGCGCCGCACCCTGGAAATGATTGGCTCCGGCAAAGACGTGGTGATCGAACTGCACAACGAGCCAAACCTGGTGCCAGAAGGCCTCAGCGGCGCCTGGCACGATGGCGCCAGCTTCGCCCAATGGTGGCTGGAAGTGCTGCGCCTCTACCGGCAGGCCATGCCCGGCCGAAAATTTATTTACCCTGGACTGTCGCCGGGATCGTCCGTTTCTGGCATCAAGCAAGATCACATCCAGTTTATCGAAGCCAGCCGCGCCGCTGTGGAAGCGGCCGACGGATTGGCCATCCACACCTACTGGTCCAACGTCTACCCGATGCAGCTGGCACTGAACGTGCTGGATGATTACATCAGCCGCTTCCGCTACAAGCCCATCTGGGTAACCGAAGCCAGCAACAATAAGGCGGGCACGCCCGTCTACCAGAAGGCCCAACAGTACCTGGACTTTTGGAAAGAGATTCAAAAACGGCCGACCGTGCAAGGCGTCACTTACTTTGTGGCTTCAGCCAGCGATCCAGCCTTCAAAGAAGAGGTATGGGTGGGCAACGACATCGGCAAGCGGATCGGCCGTCGCTAAAAAGAGATTGGTCTAATTTTTGAAATTGGACCAATCTGAGGACATTCACGCATGGAAATTTTCCTTCCGGCTGCCGCAGCGATCCTCATCGTTGTTGTTGTGGGCTCCCTGCGGCGGAGCCGACCCCAGGTAAGCTGCCCCCAATGCCGCAGCCAGCTGCTGCGCCAGTTGGATCAGCAGCTGGAAAAAATCCAGCAAGACAGCACGATGGGTTATGCGGTTAAGCTGGATGTGAAGCTGATCATGAAAACCACATACCGCTGCCAAAATTGTGGCCACACCTGGACGGTCACCGCCCCCGAAAGTTAATTTTGAACCGCAGAGTGTCTGGTCTCTGTGGTGACACATTTTAGGAGACAACTTTGAAATTAGTGCGCTATGAACACAACGGCCGTTCCCCCCAGGTCGGCCTCGTCATCGAAAACCGTGTGATTGATTTGTCGGCCGTCGTGCCCTCAATGCATGCTTTGATCACCCTCAGCGCCGATGGCCTGGCCGTGATCCGCCAGCAAGCCGCCACGGGCCACGGCATTCCGCTGGAAGAAGTGAAGCTTCATGCCCCATTGCAGCCCCGGCGCAACGTGATGTGCCTCGGGCTGAACTACGCCGAGCACGCCCGCGAATCGCTGACGGCCCAGGGCAAGGTGGTGGATTTGCCCGAGCTGCCCATTGTGTTTACCAAGGCAACTACGGCCGTTTCCGGCCCCACCGATCCCATTCCGTTTGATCCGCAGGTCTCCGACAAAATTGACTGGGAGGTGGAGCTCGCCGTCATCATCGGCAAGCAGGGCAAAAATATCCCCGCCGAGCAGGCGATGGAGTACGTCTTTGGCTATACGGTACTCAATGACATCAGCGCACGCGACCTGCAGCGCCAGGGCAAGCAGTTTTTTAAGGGCAAGAGCCTGGACGGCAGCTGCCCCATCGGTCCGTGGATTGTGACGGCCGATGAACTGCCCGAACCACACAACCTGGACATTCGCTGCCTGGTCAACGGCTTGGAAAAGCAGGCCAGCAACACCCGCTACATGATCTTCGACATTCCCACCATCATCGCCTACCTTTCGCGCGGTATGACGCTGCTGCCCGGCGATGTCATCGCCACCGGCACCCCGGACGGCGTTGGCTTTGCCCGCACCCCGCCGGAGTTCTTGCGCCCGGGCGACGTGGTGACCTCCTGCGTGGCAGGCATTGGCGAGATTCGCAACGTGGTAACGGCCGTCTAGCGACCCAGCTATCCCTCAACTGCATATTCCCTCTTACAACTGCCTGAAATTTGGTGATTGACAGAGACGGCCGTCTCATGTTAAAGTATCTCCCATCGCTAAAATATTTTTTAACGATGAACATTCATCTACCGTAACAGGGTATTTTTCCGATGGAACAATTTCAACTTCAAGAAGTTTTAGTCATAACCGATCTCGAATCCTTGCGCGTCATCGCCGACCCGCTCCGCACGCAAATCGTGGAGATCCTCATCTTCCAGCCAGCCACGGTAAAACAGGTAGCCGACAAGCTGGGCCTGGCGCCGAGCAAACTCTACTACCACTTCAACATGCTGGAACAAGCGGGGTTTATCGTGATGGTGGAAACGCGCATGGTGGCCAACATGCAGGAAAAATATTACCGGGCCGTGGCCTACGCCTTCGAACTGGACCAATCCCTCCTCACCTTTCACACCGACGAAGGTCGTGATTCGGTCAACACCTTGCTCAACAACATCCTGGACACCACCAAGGAAGACATTTTCCGCAGCTTCCAGGCGCGGCTGCTGGCCCTGGACAAAGGCAGCACCGAAGGGGAAAAACGGTTCATGCTTACCCGCCAGACCAACCAGATTCCGGAAAGCCGGGCCCAGGAGTTCATGGAAAAGCTGCAGGCCATGCTGGTGGAATTTTCGCAGGAAAAACCAGCAGAAGAAACGGCCGAACCACTCAAATATTACGTCTTCACCGTCGCCTTCTACCCGTCAATTTATTACACCGGCGAAGAGCCAGATGAGGTATAGAGGAATGACCGCTAAAAATTCTCCCCAGTCGATGCGTACCTTTTTTATCATTTGGGGCGGCCAACTGGTCTCAATTATTGGCTCCGGGCTGACCGGCTTTGGCCTGGCCGTTTGGATTTACGAACAAACCGGGCAGGCCACACCCTTTGCCCTCACCGTCATGTTTGGCAACCTGCCCCAGGTGCTGCTCTCCCCCTTCGCCGGGGCCCTGGTAGACCGCTGGAACCGCCGCCTCGTGATGATTGTGGCCGACACCGGCAGCGCGCTGATCACCCTGGTCTTTTTTCTGCTGTTGGCCTTTGGCCAGCTAACCATCTGGCAAATTTACCTGGGCGTCATTCTCAGCTCTGTCCTGGCCAGCTTCCAGGAACCCGCTTACACCGCTTCCATCACCATGCTGGTGCCCAAAAAGGATCTGCCCCGCGCCAACGGCCTGATGCAAATGGGACAGGCGCTGCAAATGCTGATCGCCCCGGTGATGGCAGGCGTTTTGTTTATCAGCATCGGCCTGCGTGGCATCATTCTGATCGATGTGGTGACCTTCCTGTTTGCGGTGGGCGCGCTGCTGTTGGTGCACATTCCCCAACCCAAACGAGACACCCAGGCGGAAACGGCGCAAAGCGGTGGCTCATTGTGGCGTGAAGCTGCTTTTGGCTGGCACTACCTGCGGGCCCGGCGCGGGCTGTTTGGGCTGCTGCTTTTCTTTGCCCTGGTGAACTTTTTCCTGAATTTTTCGGCCGTTTTACTAGGACCCATGATCCTGTCATTTGGGTCGGCCGCTGGCCTGGGCACGGCACAAACCGTAGGCGGGGTGGGCATGCTCATTGGCAGCATCGCCATGAGCGCCTGGGGCGGGCCTAAACGGCGCATCCTGGCGGTCATTGGCTTCATCTTTCTGGCGTCGTGCGGGCTTTTTATCGCCGGGCTGCAATCGTCAGTCTGGGTCATCTCCGTGGGCATGTTTTTGCTGATGTTTAGCATTCCCTTTGGCTCGGGCACCAGCCAGGCCATCTTCCAGACCAAGGTGGAACCGTCTGTGCAGGGCCGCGTCTTTTCCATCCGCACTATGATTTCTCGCTCCATGATGCCCCTGGCCTTTTTGCTGGCCGGGCCGCTGGCGGACCAGGTGTTTGAGCCGCTGCTGCGCGAAGGCGGTGCCCTGGCCAGCACCTGGATTGGCACGCTGGTGGGTGTGGGTCCTGGTCGGGGTATTGGCGCTTTGTACCTGGCTTCGGCCGTGGTGCTGTGGGTGGCCAGCGCCGCTGCCTGGGCCAACCCTCACATTCGCCACGTGGAAACGGACCTGCCAGATGCGGTCATTGAGCCAGACCATTCTGGGGAAATGGAAGGGGTGTTGGAAACGGCCGTTTAACCATGCAGCCTGGGGTTACGCGTAAGCCCCAGGCTATTCGTTTTTAATCGCCGCAATGATGTTCACCTGGCTGGCGCGCACCGCCGGATACCAGGCCGCCAGCAGCGCCACCAGGTACGCCAGGAAAAAGCTGTAAATCATCGGCACCAGCGGCACCTGAGACTCAATCACAAAGCCGCCAATCGAGCGCAAGCCGATGATAAACACATCAGACAGCACCGCGCCAAAGCCAACGCCAAACACCGCGCCAATGAAGCCCATCGTCGTGGCCTCGGCCAGGATCATGCGTCGCACCTGGCGGCGGCTCATGCCCAGGCTGCGCAGGCCACCCAGCTCGCGGGTGCGCTCCAGCACGTTCATCAGCATCGTGTTGATCACCCCCAGCGCGGCCACCACCAGCCCAATCAACCCCAACACGTCAAACAGGCTAAACGCCTCGGCGCTGATGGCCCGGATCTTGGCCTCAAACGCCGCCTTGCCCTCCACTGACAGATTCTGACCCCGCCCCAACTGAGTTTCGATGGTCTGGGCTACGGCCGTTAACGTCGCACCTTCGGCCAGGGTCACGGCAAAACTGCTTACGTCATTCACGCCAAAGTAGCGCTGCAAATCCTCCGCCGAACCTGTTACAGATGGCGTCTCTCCGGCGCCAAAATCCATGACGATGGCCACAATCTCAAAATCGCGCCGTCCCCGCCGCGTTTCCATAGTCACCACGTTGCCCACATCCAGATCAAATTTGTTGGCCACATCCGCACCCACATACACGGCCCCGCCTTGGGCCAAACGAGTCATCAATTCCGGCACGGCCAGCCCATCCTGAATGCGTAGATCGCGCACGGTCTGGTACGTCGCCGGATCGATGCCTACAAAAATGGCAAATTCATCATGGCCACTGCTGGTTAGTAAGCGGGAAGCAACAATGCGCGTGGCAGTAACGGCCGTTACCTCCGGCAGCGCTAACAAACGAGCTTCCAAATCCGGCTGCATGGGCAGCGGCGAACGTACAAACAGGTCGCCGCCCAGGGCGCTGTCCAGCCAGCGCTCAATGTCCTGCTCAAAGCTGTTAGTCAGCCCGTTGATGCCCACCACCATGCTGATGCCCACCATCAGCGCCGCCACGGTGAGCGCGGTACGGCCGCGCGCCCGGTTGATGTTGCTGCTGCCCAAACGCCCTTCATTGCCAAAGATGAAGAGGGTGAACGGCCGTATCACCCACTCCAAGCCATTGGCCAGCACCGGAATACAGAGCGTGGCTCCCAGCAGCAGCACAAAAATTGTGCCGCTGCCAATATAAAATGCCACCGACTGGCGAAACGGCACGTAATACAGCACCAGAATAGCGGCCGTCACCGTTAGCGGGCCAAACTTCAGCCCCATTGTCAGCCAGCGGCGCTCATCGGTGCTGCCCTGCACCCGCAGCGCCTGCAAAGGGGAGATGCGCGCTGCTTGCACGGCGGGCACCGCAGCCGCGGCCAGCGTCACCACCACGCCGACCATCACCGAAATCAACATACTTTGCGGTGTGGCGCTCACCTCACTGATCGTTTGCCCAGAAAAATTGCCCATGCCAATGACCAACCCGCGCGCCAGCAGCAGGCCAAACCCTACTCCTACCACGCTACCAGCCACGCCCAGGAGCAGCGCTTCGGTCAACACAATTCTGATGACCTGGCGTTGGGTGGTGCCCACCGCACGCAGCATGCCAATTTCGCGCGTGCGCTCCACCACGGTCATGGCAAAGGCGTTGTAAATAAGAAAGGAGCCAACAAACAAGCTGACCACGCTGAAAAAGTTGAGCCCCTGCTGGTAGCTGGACAGGCTGTTGGTGACCAGTTCCCCACGCGAGGCGGGCCGCTTGACGGTAAACTCGTCCCCCAACCGCTCTGCCAAATCCTGGCGGAACTGTTCTAGGGCGGCCGTACTGCTGCTGATCGACTCATCCACCACCAGTTCAATCTGGCCGACTTGGCCCGGTGCGCCAAACAGTTCTTGCACGACGGGAACGGCCGTAATCCCCAACACCCCCTCATTGCTAATGCCGATCTCTTCCTTGGCAATCAACCCCACCACGCGCAGTTTCACCACGCCGCTCACTGGCGTGAGGATGGCAAAATCCTCCCCCACTTCAATCCCTTTTTCCTCGGCGTAGGTGTCTACCAGCAGCATGTTGTAGGCCGTTTCGTTGGGATTGAGCAAACGGCCGTCTACCAGTTTGTAGGTGTAAATGGCTTCATCCGCTGCCAGGTCCCGCCCCATCAACCAGAAGTTAGTACCCGGCACCACAAAACCGCCCGCCCCGTACTGCTCCTCCCAGCCCTCTGCCTCATCGGCGGGAATGGTGACGCCTACCAGGCCGGGTGCCGCGGCCACCACGCCGGGAAAGCGGCGCACGGTGGCCAGCACCGACTCGTCAAACAGCTCACCGAGAGCGGCCGTTTCCACCACCAGGTCACTTTGTCCGGCCGCCTCATCAAAAAAGCGGTTGATTGAGCGGAGCGTGCTGCTGTTGGTGGCACTCACCGCCACCATGGCCGCCACACCTACCACGATGCCCGCGGCCGTCAGCGCCGTGCGCACCCACCGCGCCCGCAAATTACGCAGCACCATCAGCCAGGGCAGGGTGAGTTGAAGTCCAAATAGTTGAAACATGATCTTTGGGAGATGGAGAGATTGGAGACTGGAGATTGGAGAATTACGCAAACCAATCTCCAATCTCTGATCTCCACTCTCCTCTTACAGCTCCAGCTCCCGCATGACCCGCATGATGTTGCGGATATCTTCGCTTTCGCCCGATTTGGCCTGGATAGGGAGGTTTTGCACGATACGGCCGTCTTTCAAAAAGACCACTCGATCGGCATAACTGGCGGCACGGGGATCATGGGTCACCATCACAATCGTTTGCCGCAGCGCTTCGGCCGACTGGCGCAGCAGCTCCAAAATCGCCGTCCCCGACTGCGAGTCCAGATTGCCCGTTGGTTCATCGGCCAGCACAATCTCCGGGTCGTTGACAAAGGCACGGGCTATGGCCACCCGCTGCTGCTGGCCGCCGCTCATCTGGTCCGGCTTATGATCGCGCCGTTCCACCAGCCCTACCATTGCCAACAGGCTGTCGATCTTCTCCTGGTGCTTCTCAATGCGCTGCCCATCAATCAACAGCGGCAGGGCGACGTTTTCCGCGGCTGTCAACGTTGGCACCAGGTTGTAAAACTGGAAAATAAACCCCACCTTGCGCCGCCGCACCACCGTCACCTCGTCGTCCGAAAGGTGAGTGATGGGATGGCCTGCCAGGGCAATTTCGCCCGAAGTAGGTTCGTCCAGCCCACCCAGCAGGTGCAGCAGCGTACTTTTCCCCGAGCCAGATGGCCCCATCACCGCCACAAACTCCCCCTTCACCACGTTAAAGGAAACCTCATGCAGCGCTGTGACGATCACCTCGCCCATGCTGTACTGTTTGGTGACACTGTTTGCTTCAAGAACCGTCATTAAATCCTCGCCATTATTTCGTGATTTTTCTCACAACCAATGTTACCTAACAACGGGGCGAAAACCAATGGCCAAGCGCCAATTCTTGCCTGTCACCCACTGGTCACCGAATTGACAACCCCAGACAGAGCCGATATAATCGAGAATCTGGGTATATTGGCTGAGTTTGATGAAAAGGTCGCTTTACAATTGCACATTCTGTAGAGTGCGTATCGAGTCAAAAAAGGACACAAGATGACTCTCCCGTACGTATTTGTGTGGCAAGTCCCGCCTGAATAACGCGTCGTAAACGACAATTTGATAAAGAAGATTTCTTCTCGGCCTATGCCTTACAAAAAATTGCGCGTAGGTCGATTTTTTGTTTATAATGACCATATCCTTTTTGATGAGACAGGACCTGTATGAGCAACGAAGATACCAATTTTATGGAAGAGCTTTTAGACCAGCACGATTACGAAGAGCCGCAGGTTGGCGATATTCGTAAAGGCATCATTGTGGCCATAACGCCTCAAGGTGTTATTGTGGACTTGGGTCTGAAACGGGACGGTCTGGTGCCCTCTTCCGACTTGAGCAAGCTGGAACCCGAAGAGCGCGAGGCGCTTAAGATCAATGACGAGATTCCTATCTACGTCACCAACACAGACGCGCCGGACAGTTTGTACGTTTCCATTCACCTGGCTCAGCTAAACCAGGATTGGATCGACGCGGAAAAGCTCTTGGAAAGCGGCGAAATCTTCGAAGGCGAAGTCATCGGCTACAACAAGGGTGGTGCGATTATTCCATTCGGCCGTTTGCGCGGGTTTGTCCCGGCTTCTCATCTCAGCGAGCTGTCTCGCGGCCTCAATGACCGGCAGCGTCAGCAAAAGCTGGCCAAGCTGCGCGGCCAAAAAGTGCCGGTGAAGGTTATCGAAGTGGACCGCCGCCGCCGCCGCCTGGTTTTCTCTCAGCGTGACGCCCAGAAAGAGTGGGAAGACAAACGCAAGAAGGAACTGCTCAAGGACCTGAAAGAAGGCGATGTTTTAACCGGTCGGGTCAGTGGTTTGCGTGATTTTGGTATTTTTGTTGACCTGGGCGGGGCCGACGGTCTGGTTCATATTTCTGAGCTGGCCTGGTACCGGATCGACCATCCACGTGAGGTGGTAAAAGTGGGTGATGAGATTGAGGTGTACGTCCTCAACATCAACCCAGATTCTCAGCGCATCAGCCTGAGCCGCAAGCGCCTGCTGGAAAATCCCTGGTCTACCGTGGAAAAACGGTACAATCAAAACCAGCTGGTGGAAGGTAAGATCACGCGCATCGTGGACTATGGCGCTTTTGCCGAGATCGAACCGGGCGTGGAAGGCCTGCTGCACCTGTCGCAGCTTTCCCGCAGCCAGGTGGAGAATGCCCATGAGGTGGTCAAAGAAGGCGAAACCCACCTGCTTCGCATCGTGAGCATTGATTCGGACCGGCAGCGCATTGGCCTGAGCCTGCGCGCGGTGAATGCCAATGAGCAGATTGAGTGGATGGCCATGCGCGAAGCGGAAGCCGCCGCTGCTGCAGAAGCTGGTGATGTCGAAGACGAAACGGCCGAAGACGGTGCAGAGTACGAAGAAACGGCCGTTGCCGACGAGTTCAGCGACGATGCCGATTATTTTGAAGAAGATGAAGAAGAAACGGCCGAAGACGCCGATTTCGACGACGAAGATGAAGATGAAAGCTAACCTGGCCCGGTTAGTGCCAAACGGTTCACAAGATCAATCAACGATTTTGTGTCGAAAGGATTTTTATGTCTAAAGACGATAAGCTGGAAGTTGAAGGGACAGTGACTGAGTTGCTGCCCAATACGCAGTTCACGGTGGAGCTGGATAATGGCCATAAAGTGCTGGCCTATCTTTCCGGTAGAATGCGCAAATATTACATCCGCATTTTGCTCGGTGACCGCGTACGGGTTGAAATGACGCCGTACGACCTGGAGCGAGGGCGGATTACCTACCGGTATCACCGCAACAAAGCTCGTTAGTTACTGTCTTCCAGCATTCAAACATTTTATTTTATAGGGAACGCCTCAGCCAAGCTGGGGCGTTTTTAGTTTTTCGGAGTAACAATCAGGCAAACCCAGTCGCGTACTTGAATTTTTTCGGTAATGTAGCCGCCAGCGAGGGTTACGGCCGTTTCCACCATCCCCAGTTGCTCTTCAATAATCCCACTCAAAATCAGCCTGCCCTCCGGCGCCACGTACTCCAGCAAGCGATCATCATCCAAAAGCGACACAATAACGTGAGCCAGAATATTCACCACCACAACGTCCCAGCGCGTGAGCGGCACATCGGCCAACATACCCTGATGAACTTGAATCGTATCAATGTTGTTTTGGGCGGCGTTGCTTTGCGTGGTCTCTACCGCCAGGAAGTCGGTGTCAAACGCGCGGACTGCCCCTGCCCCCAGCTTCACGGCGGCAATGGCCAGAATGCCGGAGCCAGTACCCACATCCAGCACAGAGCTGCCGGGCTTTACTTCCTGCTCCAGCGCCTGCAAACACATTTGCGTGGTAGGATGCAGGCCGGTGCCAAAGGCCATGCCGGGGTCCAGCACCAGCACCGCGTCACCTGGCCGGGCAAAGTCGCCGTCGTTGGCGTTACGGCCGTTTTCCACCCAACTCGGCTGAATCCAAACCTTCTTGCCTATACGAAAAGGATGGTAGTGGGCTTTCCAGGCATTGGCCCAATCTTCTTCTTTGAGTTGGCGAAATGTGGGCGGGGGAATGGGATATAAACGCCCTAAGTGGTAGAGAATCTCTTCCAACCGCTGGCGCAGTTCGGGTGTATCTTCGCCCTCAGGCACATAAATCTTGACGGTTACGGCCGTTTCTAAAGCATCGGGCGCCGGGGTTGTTTCATCTCCCAGCTGCTCCAAAACCACACCGTCATTGTAGGCAAACGGCCGTAGCACTTCCGCCACGGCCTCGGCCCCTTCCCCGTCTGTGATTACACTGACTTCCAGCCAGTACGTTGTGGTCATCTAAAATCCCAGTGCGTTGCGCAGTTGGTCCCAAATGCCCCGGTCGCCCCGCGGTACAACTTCTTTGCCCAGGGTACGCGAAAGTTCCTGGAACAGCTCTTTTTGCTCATCCGTCAGTTTGGTGGGCACTGCCACCTGAATCAGAACGTGCTGGTCACCACGGCCCATCGGCGTGCCCCGGCCTGATCGATCCAGGCGTGGCACCCCTTTGTTGCGCAGCCGGAAAACCTTGCCCGGCTGTGTTCCCGGTGGAATTTCCAGCGGTTCATCACCATCCAACGTCGGCACCATGATATTGTCGCCCAGAGCTGCCTGGGCCACGTTGATGTGTAAATCGAGGAAAATGTCCTCGCCCCGACGCCGGAAAAATTCGTGGGGCTTCACGTCGATCACCACAAACAGGTTGCCGGGCGGGCCGCCATCCTGGCCAGGGCCACCTTCTCCGGTGAGGCGGATTTGCGTGTCGCTGTCTACCCCTGGCGGAACTTTTACCTTCAGGGAACGAACTTCGGTCACCTGCTTTTGGCCGTTGCAGGTCGGGCAAAGGTCAGGAATCAGTTCTCCCGTTCCCTGGCAAGTTGCGCAAGTGGTGACGTTGACAAAGGAGCCCAGGATAGACTGCTGCACACGGCGCACCTCACCGGAACCGTTACAGGTGGTGCAGGGGATCGGGTTGCTGCCCGGCCTGGCGCCGCTGCCATGGCAGGTAGCGCACACTTCGGGGCGGCGAATTTCCACCTCTCTTTCAACGCCAAACACTGCCTCTTCAAAAGAGATGGTGAGGTCGGTGCGCAGATCCATGCCGCGTCGCGGCCCGCGACGACGGCGACGATTGCCACCAAAACCGGCGTTAAACAGCTCTTCGAAGATGTCGCTGATATTGCCAAAGCCACCTTCGAAGCCGCCAAAACCCCCGGCGGCGCCGTTTTCCACCCCAGCATGGCCATAGGTGTCATACATGTTGCGCTTGCGTTCATCAGAGAGTATCTCGTAGGCACGCTGAATCTCTTTGAACTTGTCCTCTGCGCCATGATCTTTATTAACGTCTGGATGGTATTGGCGTGCCAGTTTGCGATACGCTTTCTTGACATCTTCTTTAGAAGCGCCGCGCGAGAGACCTAGCACGTCATAAAAGTCTCGTTGTGTGGCCATAGCTGTCCTTGTGGTCTGCTACAAAAATCAAAGATTTCGCAGACTGCCACGAAGCTCGTTTTGATCTGCGAAATCTGTTGTCCCGTTCGTTTGCTAATAAAAATTAGGCGTCGCTGAACTCGCCTTCAATGACATCCTCATCCCCTTCCGTATTGCCGTCGGGGGCGCCGTTGGCAGACGGACCGGCTGCACCAGGCTGCTGGTACATGGCAGCGCCAGCTTCATTGAGGACGTTTTGGAGCTTGTTAACGGCCGTTTCCAAAGCATCCGCATCACCACCACCAGACAACATCTCTTTCACCGCGTCAATCTGGCTCTGGATAGCTGCCTTGGTGGCATCCGGCAGCTGTTCGCCGTTATCCTGCAGGAACTTCTCGGCGCTGTAAACGGCCGAATCCGCCTTGTTGCGCGCCTCAACCTGCTTGCGCCGCTGCTCATCCTCAGCTGCATGGGACTCCGCATCCTGCACCATGCGCTCGATTTCCGTGTCGGACAGACCGCTGGAGGGAATAATCTGCATCGCCTGCTGCTTGCCGGTGGCTTTGTCTGCGGCCGTTACGTTCAAAATACCGTCAGCATTGATGTCAAACGTCACCTCAATCTGCGGCACGCCGCGCGGTGCCGGGGGAATGCCGTCGAGGATGAACTTACCCAGGCTCTTGTTATCGGCCGCCATCTGGCGCTCACCCTGCGTTACGTGAATTTCCACCTGGGTCTGGCTGTCCGACGCCGTGGAAAAGACCTGGCTTTTCTTGGTCGGGATGGTAGTGTTGCGCTCGATCAGCGGCGTGGCCACGCCACCCAGCGTTTCAATGCTCAGGGTCAGCGGAGTCACGTCCAGCAGCAGCACGTCTTTCACATCGCCGCCCAACACACCAGCCTGAATGGCTGCGCCAATGCCAACCACCTCATCTGGATTCACGCCTTTGTGCGGCTCTTTGCCAAAGAATTGGCGCACTGCTTCCTGAATTGCCGGCACGCGGGTCATACCACCCACCAAAACCACCTGGGTGATGTCGCTTTTGGAGACACCCGCATCTTTCAGTGCCTGGCGGCATGGCTCGATGGAGCGTTTCACCAGTTCGTCGGTGAGCTGCTCAAACTTGGCACGGGAAAGCGTCAGGTTCAAGTGCTTGGGGCCAGTGGCATCGGCGGTGATGTAGGGTAGATTGAGTTCGGTCTGCATGGTGGTAGACAGCTCAATCTTGGCTTTTTCGGCCGCTTCACGCAAACGCTGCAGCGCCTGGCGATCGTCACGCAGGTCGATGCCCTGATCCATTTTGAACTGCTCCGCAGCCCAATCGATAATTTTCTGGTCAAAATCGTCACCACCCAGGAAAGTATCGCCGTTAGTAGATTTCACCTCAAAAACACCGTCACCCACTTCCAGGATGGAAATATCGAAGGTACCGCCACCCAAATCGTAAACGGCAATCAGCTCGTCGGCGCTGCTGCCCAGGCCATAGGCGAGGGAAGAAGCAGTGGGCTCGTTCACAATGCGCAGCACTTCCAGACCGGCAATCTTGCCCGCGTCTTTGGTAGCCTGCCGCTGGCTGTCGTTGAAGTAAGCGGGCACGGTGATGACCGCCTGGGTCACCGGCTGGCCCAGGTAAGCTTCAGCATCGGCCTTGATTTTTTGCAGGACCATGGCAGAGACTTCCGGCGGGGAGTATTCACGTTCGTTCAGGACCACGCGCACATCGCCGTTAGGCGCTTTGCGCACTTCGTAGGGAACGTACTTGAGTGCCTTTTGCACCACGGGGTCGTCAAATTTACGCCCCATGAAACGCTTCACGGAAAATACGGTATTGAGCGGATTGATGACCGCCTGGCGCTTGGCCACCTGACCTACCAGTCGTTCACCAGTTTTGGTGTTAATGGCGACGACGGAAGGAAAGGTACGGCCGCCTTCTGCGCTGGAAATGACAACCGGTTCGCCGCCTTCCATGACGGCCGCTACGGAGTTTGTAGTTCCTAAATCGATTCCAATTATTTTGCCCATTTTTTATTATTCCTTGTGTGGTAAACCGCCCAAAAATTGTGACGTTTTCTTCCAAAAACTTTGCGCGGTTTACTAAATTTACGCGGCTACGACAACGAGAGACGGCCGTATCACACGATCCCCAATTTTGTACCCGGTTTGCAGCACGCGGCAAACCACCCCACTTTCGTACGCGTCGGTCATTTCCTGGGTGATGGCTTCATGCATGTTGGGATCAAACGGCTGTCCGACGGCCTCAATGGGGGTGACATTAAACGTATCCAGCGTCGCCAAAAGCTTCCGCTGCACCAGCTGGATACCTTCCAGCCAGCTGTGTTCCTGAATCTCTGTGGGCAGGTTTTCCATGGCCCGCTCAAAATCATCAACGATCGGCAGCAGCTTGTCGATGACGTTGGCCGTGGCGTTGGCGTAGGCATCCAGCCGCTGCTTGTCCATGCGCTTGCGGGCATTGGCAAACTCCGCCTGGCTGCGCAGCCAGCGATCTTTGTAATCCTCGGCCTCTGCCTGGGCAGCGGCCAGCTGCTGTTCCAGGGTTGGCGCTTCGGCAACGGCCGTTTCGGTCTGCGCCTCTGCCTCACCTTCCTGGTTGTGGGTTTCTACTTCCGGTTCTTCGACAACGTCTTGAATTTCTTCAGCTTTTGTCTGGTCATTCACAAGCTCTTACCTCTCTAAACAGATCCTTAACGGTCTGGTTCTTCCAAATAATAATCGTACACAAAGCCGCTCATCAGGTTGGCCACGTATTGCACAGCGGCGACGTTACGGCCGTAAGACATACGCGTCGGTCCAATGACCGCCACTGTACCGCTGAACTGGTCAGCCACACCGTAGCGGGACAAGATAATTGAGCAATCTTTCAGCTCTTCCCAACGGCCGTCGCCACCAATCACCACCTGCACGCCACCTGGCGATGTTTGTGTTTCCGCCAGCACGTTTGCTAGCAAGGTCCGCTCCTCCAGCACACGTACTGCCTGCCGGGTGCCCGCGTCGTCCACAATGTTCATCAAACCATCGCGGTAAATTTCAGAAATGGAGCGAGTGTCGGAACGACGCAGCACCTCCAACGTCAGCTTGGCCACGTCCGATTCCAGTTCGTCCAGGTGTCCCGCACCTAGGCGAGACATCGCTTCATCGTAGGTGGCATCGGCCAACAGCCCATTCATGCGGTCGGCTGCGGCGCTGAGCCGCGCCTGAGACAGCGGTTCGGCCAGCGTTAGCATTTGCTGCTTCACTTCGCCGCCATACAGCACCAAAATCATCAGCACCAGGCGGCCCTGGGTTGAAATCAGTTGCAGATGTTTAAATCGGTTGGAACGAGGGCGTGGGGCTGTGACAAAACTGGCCCCCAGAGAGGTGCGCGCCAGAATGGCCGCGGCCAGCTTCATCCACTGGTCTAAGTCCAGCCGCGCCTGGTGGAACTGGTGCCGGATCATCTGCTCTTCGTGCACTGGCAGGCGAAATTCACCCAACAGCTTTTGCACAAAGTAGCGGTAACCCACTTCGGTGGGGATGCGCCCGGCGGAGGTGTGCAGTTGGACCAGGTAGCCCATTTCATCCAGTGCCGCCAGCTCATTGCGCACGGTCGCTGAGCTGACATCCAGGTCATACTGCTCAACCAGGCCCTTCGAGCTCACAGGCTGGCCAGTTTCGATATATGTGCGAACTACCAAACCTAGTATTTTTTCTTGTCGCTCGGTCAGTATTTCAAACATATCTTGCTTCAACGGACAGACAATGAGACTAGTGTTGCCGCTTGCAAGTCCTAGTCTCATGATTGTTTGGTATTTGGTTAGCACTCTTGCTCGATGAGTGCTAAAAGGGTACTTCAAATATCATAACATGGCGCTAAACAAGCGTCAAATAAGAACCGTGTTAGATCAGGGGGTAAAACAGGTGTGAATCAGTCTTGTGAGGAAAGGGAAGTGGTGTCAGACGGCCGTATCTCGTCCAGGGCATCAGGCAGGGGCTCTTTACGGCTTTTGCGCTCGATAATCTGCCACATCGTGCGCAGAATAATTTTGATGTCCAGCAAAATTGACCAGTTTTCCATGTACCACAAATCATACTTGGTGCGCTCAGCAATGGAGGTATCACCACGCAGGCCGTTCACCTGCGCCCAGCCAGTCATGCCGCCTTTTTCCTGGTGGCGATCCATATAACGCGGCACAGTCTGACGAAACTGCTCAACGTAATGCGCCTGCTCCGGGCGCGGGCCAACCAGGCTCATCTCACCCAGCAGCACGTTAATCAGGTTGGGCAGCTCGTCCGCCTCAATTTTACGGATGAAGATGCCGAGCCGGGTCTGGCGGGGATCGTCAGTGGTGGTCCAGCCAGGCCCATTCCTTTCCGCGTCACGGCGCATCGAGCGGAACTTGATCATGCGGAACGGCTTGGCGTCCAGGCCCATGCGCTCCTGTACAAAAAAGACCGGGCCGGGTGATTCCAGCTTGATGGCCATGGCAATCAACATCATCAGCGGCGAGAGCAGTATCAGCCCAAGCGCCGCACCAAGCATATCCATCAGCCGCTTAAAGATGAGCAGATAGCCACGCAGCGCATAATCCCGCACGGAAAGCAGCGGCAGGCCACCTAATTCGTCGATACTGGCCTGGGAAGTGACAAACTGAAACACGTCAGGGAATATTTTGATGGTGACCCGGCCGCGTTCACAGTAAGAAATCACGCGCACCGTTTCGCGGTGCCCTTTTTCCGGCATGGCAATGATCACTTCATCGATGCCAAGCTGTTCGATCAGCACGGGCAAATCTTCCGGGCTGCCCAACACAGGCATACCGCCAAATTCCTTGCCGCTCTCCAGCCCGTTCACCACACCCAACAGTTCATAACCCAGGTAAGGCGAGCGCAAGATGCGCTGGATGACCGCCTGAGCCATGTCGCCTGTGCCCACCACAATGACGCGATCCTTACCCCAACCCCGGTTGCGCAGAGCCGCCCGTACCATCTGGTGAAGCACCCGGCCCAAAACCAGCAGCACAATGGTAATGACCCAGGCATAAATGATCATCGCTCGAGGATAATCGAGGATAACCCGGTCGCCTTTGAACAAGAAGGTGGTAAAAGCAACGGCCAGCAGGGTGCCAATGGAAACGGCCGCAAATATGTAATAAAACTGGTCAACGCGGGAAACGGCCCGGGGGATGTAATAGAGCCGGTAGAAAAACAGGGCTACCACAATCGAAACGACCTGCACAACGAGCAAGCCAGAATAGGCGCTCAGCGGTACAGAATTGGCCAGGGGTTCCGGCCAATCGATCACGATCCTCAGCCGGTAAGCCAACACAAAGGCCACAGCAACAAGGAAGGCGTCTAAAATCACCAAGGAGATGGTGTATATCGTGCGAATCCGCTGAGTGGACATGACTGTATTGTATCAAAGTGGCAGGGGGCAACCAACCGACGAAGCAACGCCTGCCTGTCGTTCAGGCTTTGCTAAACCTACGTCAACAAATATTTAACAAATACCCGTATAATTAAAGTTCAGTGACTACTATTTTGTAATGGAGCAATTTCATGGATTCTCGTTTTACCTCTAGGTTTGCCTCTGTTGTCTTTGGACTGATGTTTTTTTTCGGGGGGTATGTTTTGGGACAATCGCCCGTCGCACCGCTGCGCGTTTTTGCGGATACGGCCGTTTCCCCCACCACCAACGCCGAATTTGAACCATTTTGGGAAGTGTGGAATCTGGTTCATGAACGTTACCTGCGCCAGCCCGTCGACGATGCGGCGCTGGTGGAAGGCGCCATCGACGGGATGCTGGCCGCGCTGGAAGATCCACACACGCGCTACCTCTCGCCGCAAGATCAGCAAGCGGCCGAAGAATCGATGGATGGCGAATTTCAGGGCATCGGTGCTGAGGTGGAAGATGTGGATGGCAACATCACCGTAGTGGCGCCAATCGATGGCTCCCCGGCAGCCGCGGCGGGCATCCAGCCAGGCGATATTTTGCGGATGGCCGATGGAGTTGAGCTGACCGGTATGGACGTGACGGAAGCCGCTGCCCTTGTGCGCGGCCCGGCGGGCACCACCGTCAGCCTGGTCATTGAACGGGATGGCGAACTTCTCAACATCGACATTGTGCGGGATGTAATCAAATTATCGACTATACGCGGCGAAATTCTGGAAGAAGGCATTGCTTACCTGCGC
The DNA here is from genome assembly GCA_016710325.1 of Candidatus Leptofilum proximum. Taxonomy (GTDB): domain Bacteria; phylum Chloroflexota; class Anaerolineae; order Promineifilales; family Promineifilaceae; genus Leptofilum; species Leptofilum proximum. The sequence continues at coordinate 550,228 of JADJXK010000001.1, forward strand.
CTGAGCCGCTTTGGCAACACCACTGACGAAGAGTTGAAAGAGATTCTGCCTGGACTTCTGGCCGAAAATCCTTCCGGGTTGATATTGGATTTGCGGCGTAATCCCGGGGGTGCTCTGGACACAGTCGTCGACATCGCTGACCAGTTTTTGGGCGATGGCCTGGCTTTGGTGGAGCGTTTTGGGGATGGAGATGAACGGCCGTTTGAAATCAGCGACGACGGCTTGGCCCAGGACATTCCCATGGTGGTGCTCATCGATGAAGGCAGCGCCAGCGCCTCGGAAGTGCTGGCCGGGGCGATTCAGGACCGGGGGCGCGGCGTGCTGATTGGCCAGATTTCCTTTGGCAAGGGTACAGTGCAGACCTGGCACACCCTGTCCAACAATGGCGGGGTGCGGGTAACCATCGCCGAGTGGCTTACTCCGAACAAAAGCTCCATCGACCAGGTTGGCCTGACGCCCGATTACTACATCCCCCTGCCCGACGTGGAAAATGGCGCCGAATTTGAAGACACCCAGCTGCAAGCCGCTATTGACTTTTTGCAGGGCGAAACAATTATCAGCATTCCGCCGGAACCCGATTTGCAAAATTAGAGGAATAGATGTGGAGAAGTAATTGGGTAATTTGCGAGCAAATTACTCAATTACTCAATTACTCAACTGCCTGGCTTTCACGGCCGTTTTTGTCCCATTTGCCAGCGCCAAAATAGATTCCGCACCACCGACGGCATGTTCGCCCTGGGTGCCCAGCATGGCGGCGAGTTCCTGGATGCGGCCGTCCCCATCCAACGATCTGATGCGGGTGGTGGTACGGCCGTCGGCCTGGGCCTTGCTCACATGAAAATGCACGTCGCCGTAGCCTGCCAGCTGCGGCAGGTGGGTGACAACGATAACTTGATGGTGGGCAACGGCCGTTAAGCCCCACAGCTTGCGCCCCACCACATCCCCCACACGGCCGCCAATACCCTGGTCGATCTCGTCGAAGATGAGCGTGGGCGTTTTGTCCACCTGGGCCAGCGCTGTTTTGAGGGCCAGCATGAGCCGCGCCGTTTCACCACCGCTGGCGACCTTGGCCATCGGCTTGAGCGGCTCACCAGGATTGGTGGAGATGAGGAATTCGGCCTGGTCAAAGCCAGTCTTGTCAAACGCCAGCCGCTCACCTTCCACATACAGGCCATCGGCCTGCGGTGTTCGCTCAAACTGCACTTCAAATTTGGCGCCATCCATCTGCAAATCGACCAGCTGGGCCACAACGGCCGTGGCCAATCGTGCCGCCGCTGCCTGCCGCTTTTTGGACAGGGCCAGAGCCATTTCGCCACAGCGGCGCAAATAGCTTTCCTCGTTTTTTACCAACTCAGCAATGCGTTCCTCACTGTTGTCGATGCGGGTGAGCTCCAGTTTGGCCCGTTCACGCAGGGCCAGAATCTTACCAATGTCCTCCCCATATTTGCGCTTGAGCAGGTTGATCAGCTCCAGCCGCTCCTCGACAAAATCGAGACGACTGGGGTTGTACTCCACCTCATCCAGGTAGCTTTGCAGCTCCGACGATACCTCGCTGAGCTGGTAAATCAGACCCTGCAAGCGCTCTAGCAAAGGCCCCTTGGTCTCGTCGTAGCGGGTAAGCTGAATGAGTGAGCGTTCGGCCTGGCCCAGCATGTCGGCCACGGCCTGGGTTTCGTCGTCCATGCCGGTGAGCAGGTTCACCGCCTCCGACGCCGATTTCATCAGCTGCTCCGAATTGGCCAGACGAGTCCGCTCGGCGCGCAGCTCTTCTTCCTCACCTTCCACCAACTTGGCCGCTTCAATTTCCTCGATCTGGAAGCGCAGCATGTCGGCCCGCTGGGCCAGCATGCGTTCATTTTGGCGCAGATCGGCCAGCTCGGTGCGAATTTCCAGGAGAGCCGAAACTTCTCTGGCCAGGGCAGCACGTTCAGCCTGCAGCCCGGCATAGGAATCGAGGAGCGGCAGGTGGGAGCGTGGCTGCAGCAAGGAGAGATGTTCCCCCTGGCCGTGAATGTCGATAAGGGGTTCGGCCACATCGCGCAAGACAGAGAGATTGACGGTACGGCCGTTTACCCGGCAAATGTTACGGCCGTTCAGCCGCAGCTCGCGCGAAAGCAGCACCGCGTCGCCGTGCTCCTCCGCCTCGGCATCCAGTCCTTCCGCTTCCAAGATGGGCGCCACAATTTGCTTGAGTTCATCCGACAAGGTAAAGGTGGCCTCAACGTAGGCCTCCCCAGCGCCAGAGCGCACAAACGTGGTGTCGGCCCGCCCGCCCAGCATTAGCGTCACGGCGTCTAAAATGATCGACTTACCGGCGCCCGTTTCACCCGTCAGCACATTAAAGCCGCTGTGAAACTGAAGGCGCAGCTCATCGATGATGGCAAAATTTCGTATGTAAAGTTCTGTTAACATAGGTTTAATTGCGAGGAGATTGGAGAGGGAGAAGTGAAGAGTGGTAAGTGAAAAGTAAAAAATGACTTCATTTACTCCCGTCCTCGCCCCGACTATTTCATGTATGCGTATAAGGCCCCACCGGCGACAAACAGAAAAATGCCTGGGCCAAGAAAAAGAAACAGGCTGGAGAGCCCACCCAACAAAATATATGGCAGCAGCCAGACGGCCGTACCCAAAATGAGCATGGCCACCATCACCTGCGGCAGATAACGGCCGCGCCGCCGCCCAATGGCTTGCTTGCTAAACTGGCCAATAAACCGCCCGGCAATACCCCCCACAAACAGCATGATGAAGTAGGTGAAAAAGCCCCCGCCCAAAGCAAAACGAGCCACCAGATAACCGGCGATCAGACTTAACACCAGGCCAATGGCCGGGGCAATGACATAATCCACCGGCTTTGCATTGTAAAAAATGTCCTCTCTCTCGCGGATGCAGTCGGGGCAGCTGTAACCGACGGGCGTTTTAATGGCGCAGCTGCTGCAGATAGGTTTGCCGCAGTTGTAGCAGCGCAGCGACGTGGTCCGGTTGGGGTGACGGTAACAGACCAACTCGTAGTCGTCGGTGGCGGCGGAAACGGCCGTAGCCATCTGCTCCACCGGTTTAGGCGGAGGAATATCTTCAACCGCTTCGTCTTCCACCACTGGAGCTTCGGCCCAGGCTGGCACCGGTTCACCGCGCAGCTGCGCCAGCGCACGCACTGCCGGGGCGTAATCAGGCTTGAGGGCCACGGCTTTTTCGTAAGCGGCTGTCTGCTCGGCAGGATCGGCCGTAACCTGGCCCAGGCCATACCACGCCTCCGCCACCTCAGGCGCTTCTTCAATGATTTGCCGGTAAAGCTGTTCGGCCGCCGCACGCTTGCCAGATTCGCTAACTCTGTCAGCCTGCCGCAGCAGCGAACGCAGCCGGGGGTCTTGTATTTCCATGAAAATCTGTCCCAAATTCTGTAGAGACGTTGCTATAAAAGACGTTGCATTGCAACTTCTCTACGATTATCGTGAGTGACCTAAGCGGCCCATGAGCCGTCGGTAAAAATAACCGGAACTTTCCACGCGGGCAAATTTGCAGCTGTTTTCCGATTTGGTCACCAGCACCACGTCTTGATCCTCCAGCAAAATCCCGTCGGTGCCATCGGGCGTCAGGTAGGCATGATGATCCATGTGCACCGTGATGGCAATTTCGGCCTGCTCGTGAAAAATAATGGCCCGGTCAAAGGTAAGGTGAGGCGCTACTGGCACGACCACAAAATTGGGCAGCTGCGGCGGAAGCAGCGGCCCCCCGGCAGCCATCGAATAAGCGGTGGAACCTGTCGGCGTAGCCACAATCAGCGCATCGGCAGTGTAATTGGTAACGTGATCGCCATCAACGTGCAGTTGAAAGCGCACCACCCGCGCCTGACGGCCGCGTCCCACCACCACGTCATTGAGCACCGAGAAGGTGTGGTGGATACGGCCGTTCCGCCGAATCCGCGCCGACAACATCAACCGGTTTTCCGTCCAAAAATCGCCTTCCAACAGCCGGATCACCTTCTCCGGCCAGTCATCGGGCTGGGCCTCGCTGAGAAAACCCACCCGCCCCAGGTTAATGCCAAAGATGGGCACATCCACCAGGGAAGCATACCGCGCCGCGCGCAGCAAAGAGCCATCCCCTCCCAATACAACCAGAAAGTCGCTGCCTACCACCATTTGCGCCATACGCGCATCGTCGTAGGAAGAACTGGTCCAGGCGGTGACGCCTCGTTTAGCAAGCCACACTTCGATTTCCACGGCCAGCGGCTGCGACTCGGCCAGTTTGGGGTGATGGAGAATGCCGATCCTGGTCATAAATGGGACACTGAGTCCTATTACTTCAAATAATCAACGACATCGGATAATTTGACCGGCGTTTGGTCGCCGCCGTCTAACGGCCGTACCATCACCGACTCCTGCGCCAGTTCCGACTCGCCCACGATGAGCACGGTCTGGATGTCGTGCTTGTTGGCTTCGCGCATCTGGCTCTTCATACTGCGCTTATCACGCGAGAAGGCCAGCCGGGTGCCAATGCCCGCTGCCCGCAGCCGGAACGCCAGCTGAACGGCCGCTTCCTTCGTGGCTCCGCCAAAATGGGCCACCAGCACGGTTGGCTGCTCCGGTGTGGGCGGCTCGATGCCTGCTTCCTGCATACCGAGGACAATGCGCTCGATGCCGCTGCCAAAGCCTACGCCCGGTGTCGATGGCCCGCCAATGTCTTCGGCCAGCCCATCGTAACGACCCCCGCCGCAAACGGCCGCTTGCGCCCCAATACCCTCAGCCCACACCTCAAATACCGTCTTGGTGTAATAATCGATGCCACGCACCAGGCGGAAATTGATGCTGTAGCTCTGGTCCAGCGCGTCTAGCAAACTGCGCAGGTCAGTAAAGTGCGCTTCACAATCGTCACACAGGTAGTCGATGATGTGCGGCGCTTCAGCCAGCAAGGCATCCATGCCCGGTTCCTTGCTGTCCAGCACCCGCAGCGGATTGCGCTGGATGCGCTCTTTGTCGATGTCAGCCAGCTTGTCTATGTGCTCGGACAAATATTCGGTGAGCTTTTGAACGTAGGCGGGTTTACAAACCGGGCAGCCGGTGCTGTTGAGCTGGAAGGTCAACCCTTGAAAACCAAGCGAGCGGTAGAGATTCATCGCCAGCATCATCACTTCTACATCGGCCGCGGGGTCGGTTTCGCCCATGATTTCGCAGTTGAACTGGCTGTGCTGGCGGTAACGCCCGGCCTGCTGCCGCTCGCGGCGGAAGGCTGGGCCGATGGTGTAGAGCTTCACCGGCTGCGGCCAGCTGCTCATGCCGTTCTGGATGTAGGCGCGCATAAATCCGGCCGTAAATTCAGGCCGCATGGTGAGCGTCACTCCCTCGGATTCTTCCAGGGTGTACATCTCTTTCTGGACAAAAAAGTCGGAGCCTTCACCTACTCCGCGCTGGTACAGCTCGGTGTATTCTAAAATGGGTAAGTCGATGCGCTGGAAGCCGTAGAGGTGGGCCAACTCCGCCGCCTTCCCGGTAATGAGGTCCCAATAGTGGCGTTCTTCAGGCAGCACGTCCTGCATGCCTTTGGCGCGTTGTATTGCTGTCAAACTTGCCTCCCAAGTCATTAACGCCGAGGACGCAGGATATGCAGGTGTTGCTGCCTGTAGGCCGGGTCTTCTGGCGATAGTTGTGTAAAGATTGGGGTCTATTATAGCCAGATCAGGGGGATTTTGTAGCGCGGGGTGGGAAACGGCCGTTCACCCCACTTGTGTCGCCAACCACCACGTATTGCCTGTCGGGTCTTTGACACCGGCACGCCGGTCCGGATCCTCTTTTTGCACCGGTTCCTGTACAGAAACGCCGCCCGCCGCCAGCGCTTTTTGGTAGGTGGCGTCCACATCCGGCACATAAACGTGCAGCCAGACAGGGAAGGCTAGATATCCCTCGCCGCCATCGGCCAGCATCACGATGGTGTCGTCAATCTGCACCTCGCCGTGCATGAGCGTGCCATCGGGATTGTCAAAACGGCGCGTCACTTTCGCGTCAAACGTGGCGGCCAGAAAGTCGATCAGTTTTTGCGCACCATCCACCATGATGTAAGCCGAAACGGAGGCATAATCTTGGGGTTTGTATGGTTTTGTCATTACTTCTATCTCCATTTAGCCCAACCGCTGGGTGCAGGCCGAGGCCACGCCGCAGTGAGCGCAGCGGTTCCAGTCGTTGTGGTCGCGGTCCAATTCGGGCTCAAACATATCTTCACGCATCTCGGTGAGCAAATCGAGCAGATCTTCGCGCAGCTCGTCGGTGTAATCGACGGCAAAGGCGCGATCTTTGTACTGGATGATGCCGTGCGACGGCCGTATCCCATATTCCCGCTCCACCAGCCAGCAGTACGCCGCCAGCTGGTACAAATGGCTCTCGTACGGCTCGGTCGGCGCGCGACCAGCCTTAATTTCCACAGGCACAATCGACCCGTCGGTCTCTTCAACCAGGTAATCGGGCTTACCCACCAGGCGAAGATGCGGATCGTAAAACGCCTCGTCGTTGGTCATCCAGGCGCTGCCGGTATCGCTGTAGAGGATACGGCCGCCAGGCAGCCCCGCCTGATCCGCCAGCACCCCACTGCGCCACCACAAAAACAGCGCCAGGGCTAGCAGCAAAAAGCCAAATCCCAGTGCATAACCACCCCAGATCATCGCTGCCTAACCACCTACCAACGAATAGGTCACCAACGCTACCACCACAAAAATGAGCACATAGGCCGCCCGCCGCAGCCAGATAGATTGCTGCACCAGCTGGCCATGCTGGCGATGATACTGGGTGCCTCGGGCCAGCTCCCGCACGTTTTCCGGGGCAACGCCGCGGCTGCGCTTAAGCCACCAGCTGCGCCGACAGTACAAATAGTCGCCAATTTCACTTGCTCGAATCCAATTATCGCTCATATGTTCTAATTCTAGTCAATTCCCCCGGCCTGTCAACAGGCGAACCGAAAGGAGGGTGCACGAACAACTTGTCAGGCAAAGCAATTAACTCACGCAAAGACGCAAAGGGTAAAGGGGAAAAATTTGCATCTTTGCGACTTGGCGTAAAATTTAATCACAACTTGTTCGTAGACCCCCGAAAGGAACACAGATGGCATGGGTTTGACGGATTTTTATCCGTGCCATCCGTTGAATCCGTGTTCCATTTTAAGGGCGTATTGTGAGAGGAATGAGGCGCGGGATTACGGCCGTAACAACACCTTCAACACCCCTGGCTGTGCCGCACGGGCAAAGGCAGCTTCCGCTTCAGCCAGCGGGTACTCGGCGGTGATGAGCGGCTTCGTGTGGAGCGTCTCGCCAGCCAACAGGCGCAGCGCCGGGGCAAAGGGGCCGCAGCGTGAACCGGTAACGGTGATTTCGGCCACCACAATCTTGGTGAGATCCACCTGGCTGCTCCCGGCAAAGGTGCTTTTGAGGACCAGATTGCCCAACGGTCGTACCAGACGCAGTGCCTCAGCCAGACCGGCATCATTGCCCGTTGCCTCCACCACAAAGTCGAAGCTGTTCGCGGGAAAATCGGTGGGAAGGCCAGTAGACATGCCCCAGCTGGCGGGTAAAGCCAGGGAATCACGACGGCGGCCCAGCAAGGTGATCTCCTCCCCGGCCAGGTGCAGCACCTGGGCCACCAGCAGCCCCAATCGTCCCGGACCAATGACGGCCGTTTTGGCCGACGGCCGTATCGCCAGCTGCTCGCGTATACGCAGCGCCGCGGACAGCGGTTCGGTGAAAACAGCGCGCTCGTCTGGGATATCATCTGACACTCGGTGCAAATTCCGCAAGGGCACGGCCACATACTCCGCAAACACACCATCCTGGTGGTGGATGCCCAGCACACGACGATTAGGGCAATGTTCTGGTCCATTCTGGTAGCAAGTGTCACATGCCTGGCAGCCGATATTGATACTGCCCACCACGCGCCGTCCCACCCAGCTGGGATCGGCCGCTTCCACTACCACCCCGACAAATTCATGACCCAACACGCCGGAAAAATCCGGGACGTATCCTTTGACAATTTCCAGATCCGTGGCACAAATTCCGGCGAGGGTAACACGCACGAGGGCGTCGCCAGCCTGGGGGCTGGGCTGCGGATAATCTCGTTGGAGAGTGAGCCGCCCGGAACTACACAGAAGGGCTAGCATAACGTCAGGCTCCGAAGTTAATCATCTGTTGGGGTTGCCGAAGGTGTTGCCACCGGCTCTGGCGTTTCATTGGCAGCGTCAGGCGTGGCTTCTGGGGTTCCTTCGGGGGTTTCTGGTGGAACGGCCGTACCACCACCTAGTAAAATTTCGTTGAGCAGCGCATTAAGTTCTGCCAGTTCAGGCACATTAACCATGCTAAACCACTGCCCATCATAAACAGCGTCCGGCCCACGCACCAGCAGCACCGACCGGGCCGCGCTTGAAGTGGGTGTCACCGAGACACCAGCAGTGGATTCGGGGGCTATAAAGGTAGTTAACCCCGTTCGTAGAACACCGCTTTCCAGTAAACTGGTCGTCAGGCTGATCACCTGGCTGCTGCCAAGGGTTGTGGTAACGGGCTGGCCGCTGGTGAGAGCAACGGCCGTGCCATCATCAAAAAGCGTCAGATGCGCCCCATCCAGCCGGTTGTACTGCAACACGGCGTCGAGGGGAAACTGCGCCGGTGGCCGGGGCAAGGTGGCGTCACTGGCTGCCAGCAGCTCGGCCAATGCATCATCCAGCGCCACGTAAAGCGGCTGGATGGTGGTCGATATGGCGTATTCAGGACAAACCAGGGCGATGAGCCGTTCCGAGCTGCGCCCGGCAACAAGCAGGGATTCCAGGGCAGTGCCCGGGCAGGGCGCCGTGTACTGCTGCGCCAGCGCCTGGGGATCGGTAGCATCGAAGGCATTGAGCAGGGCGGGCGGTGCGCCGGTAACCAGCGCCACCTGGCTTTCATGGGCCATCCAGCGGAACATACGGCCGTCAGCCACCACCGCCACCCAATGGGCCGGGGCATAAGGTGTGGCGCTGCGCCGCAATCCCACGATCGCCTCTGCCGGGAAGTAGGGGCCGAGCGCGGTGGTAAAATAATTCTCCAGGCTGGCCAGCAGCACCGGGTCTTGCAGCCACCCCTCTCCCTGCGCATCCGAAAATGGCAGGTTATAGCTGAGGCGAATGCAGGTATCGCAGCCTGGAGGCACCGGTTCCAGTTCCAGTTCGGGCAGCACCCGCTGGAGATCCAGCAGCACCCCTGCCTGGTTATCCCGCTGCACCGAAAAACCGCTGCTTTCATCCACCAGGATAATCTGGCTGCTCACCCCACCCTGCAGGCGCCGGTCCAGGCCAATGGCCGGAATCGTCAGCCGCAGTTCTACCACGTTGGACCCAAACGGAATGGGTGTTTTGGTCACCTCGGTGGGCAGAGGCGCCTGGGTGACGGTTACCACCGGGAAGGTGCCCAGCTGGCTGCCAGGCGGCAGCGGCGTGTAGGTTGGTGGAATCACGGGCGACGTGGGCACCGGCAGATCGGTCAGCCCAGTCTGATCTGGCGATTGGCCGCCGCAGGCCGCCAAAGTAACGCTTAGCAGGATGAGAAGGGAAAGCCAGTATTTTTGCACAGTTACGCTTTTAAGAAGGGAATTTCGTTCTTTTCCCAGGCAACCAGCAGGGGAACGGCCGTAAAAATAGAGCTGTAGGTCCCACTGAGCAGCCCCACAAACAAGATAGCAATAAACGGCTTAATCGATGCCCCGCCAAAGAGCAAGATGGCTACCATGATGAACATGGCGTTGAGCTGGGTGGCCAGGGAGCGGTGCACCGTTTCCAGGATGGAGCGATTGACCACGCGCTCGTACCGTTCTAACGGCCGTTTGCTGATATTTTCGCGAATGCGGTCGAACACCACGATGGTGTCTTGCAAGGAAAAGCCAGCGACGGTGAGAACGGCCGTTAAAAAGAGCGCATCCACCTCCCAGCCCAAAATCATACCGGTCAGTGCCGCCACGCCAAAGATGACAAACAGGTCATGCAGCATGGCCGCCACGGCACAGGCGCCATAGCGGAACGGATTCGGCACCTGGCGAAAGACTATCATGATGTAAACCAGAATGATGACCCCGGCTACCAACACGGCAATAAAGGCCGCGTTTGTCACTTCACCAGCCACGGTACCACTGACACTTTCCACCTGGGTACTGTCTGGCACCAGCGGCGCCAGATCGTTTAAGCGGTCTTCAATGGCCTGAACTTCATTGGGGGTTACCGGTTCGGTGCGGATTTGCCAGGCATTCTGCAAGTTCTCGCCGCGCAGAGCAATGATGCTGGGATTGGTTATGCCCGCATCTACAAACACTTCCTCAACGGCCGCTTCCGACACCGGCTCGGTAAACTGAATTTCAAACCGGGCGCCACCACGGAAATCCACCCCCAGCAAAAACGGTGAGCCCGTGGTGATGAAGGAGTAAATCATGGCCAGGATGCCTAAGCCAATGATCGTGCTAGAGATCATAAAATACGTTTTTCGTTTTTCGACAAGATTAAATAAAAACATCACACACCTGATGAAATCTGAAAGTTAGACACCCAGCAGCCAGCTGCCGCGATCAATCCGGTTGGCCAGCTGCCCCAAAACCAGGCGAACGAAGGTTCTGGTGACGATAACGGCCGTAAACATGCTCACCATCACGCCAATGGCCAGCGTCAGGGCAAACCCCTGCACGGCACTGGCCCCGAAGCTGCGGCCAAACGTCCACAGCACCAGGCAAATTACCAGCGTGGCAATGTTGGAATCCCGAATCGAGGTCCAGGCGCGATTAAATCCGGTCAGAATCGCTTCTCGCAGCGAACTTCCGCGGCGCAGTTCTTCCTTCATACGCTCGAACACCAGGATGTTGGCATCCACCGCCATACCGGTGGAAAGCAAAAAGCCGGTGATAGCCGGTAGGGTTAACGTAACAGGAATCGCCATAAAGATGGCCAGGTTCACAACCGCATACAAAACCAGAGCCAGGTCTGCCAGGAAACCAGGCAGGCGATAGTAAATAAACATGAAGAGCAGCACGACCGCCACCCCAATCGTCCCGGCGCGCACGCTGGCCGCCACAGACAGCTCACCCAGCGTGGCCCCAATCTGGCGCGTACTGTCGATGACCAGCGGAATTGGCAGACTGCCAAAACGCAGCTGTAGCGCCAACCGCTGCGCCTCTTCCAGAGTGAAGTTGCCGGTAATCGTCCCCTGTCCTTCGATCACCGCGCTGATTTGCGGACTGGAGATGACCTGTTTATCCAAAACGATGGTCAGGAATTGACCCTGGTGTTCTCGGGTGTAGTTGGCAAAAAGCTCCCGCTCTTCAGCCCGCAGGGTGAAATCAACGTAATATTGGCCAAACTCAGTCGAGGCGGATTCTGCAGACTGGATGGCCGCACCGGTCATCACAGTCTCAAAGGTGGGCGCAGGTGTCGTCCCCAAGCTGCCATCCGCGCCAAATTCGCAGCGGGACGGGCCTTCATTCAGGTTGGTGCGAATGCAGGTCCCTTCGTCCAGCGGAAACGCGCCTGTATCGACAAACTCCAGCAGTGCGGTCTCCTGGATGAGGGAAACGGCCTCTTCGGGATTGTCGATGCCGGGCAGTTCCACCAAAATGCGACGATCTCCTTCGGTTTGCACCAGAGGTTCAGCGACGCCCAAGGCGTTTACACGCTGCTCAATAATCTGGCGCGACGTATCAAGTTGGGCTGGTTCGATTTCTTGATCCTCAGGCAAGTCTGCTTTGAGCAACACTTGCAAGCCGCCCTGTAAGTCCAGGCCCTGCCGGATGGGAAAATCGGGATTTTGCACCACCCAGATCGCCCAACCCGCTATCGCCAAAATGATAACGAGCCACAAATAATCTCTTCCTTCCATAGTTTTTGCCTACTTCGTTTTCATGATGTTTGCTTTTTTGTCCGGCAGTGCTGCTGCATGCAGCCTGCCCTATTTGCAACTGGCGGATTATAACAGCCGGATTATGGGTCGCAACTTTCACTGGCTGTGGGGAAACGGCCGTTTACAGCGCAAGTTTGGAAAAATAGTGGGTGCTGGCCAGCTCGTTGGTAAGGTGATGGCGTGAATCGTGCCGGTGGGTTCCCTCGAAGGTAAAGCCGCAGCGACGAGCCACGGAGGCACTGCGTTCATTTTCCGAGTCGCAGCGAATCAACAGGCGTTTGGCGCCAAAGTGGGTAAAGGCGAAGTCGCAAATGCCGTGCACCGCCTCGGTCATGTACCCATGACCGGTGTGGTGGCTGTGCAGCCAGTAGCCAATCTCAAAGCTGGGGACGGTCCAGTTCGGATCGTGCAAACCGCTGCAGCCGATAAGAGTATTGGAGCCCTTCAAAAAGAGAAGCAGCCAGAAGTCTTCGCGGGCCAGGTATTTCACCTGGCCTTCGCGCACGAGGACTTCATATTCTTCTTCGGTAGCCACGTTGGCCGCCCAGGGCAGCCACGGCTTGAGTTCAGGCAGGGATTCAAGGACGGCCGTGCGCACCGTTACCCCGTCCCCCGGCATCGACCCTCGAATGAGCAGCCGCTCTGTTTCAAACTGATATGGAATCTCTTGCAAAATTGGGTTCATGCCAAGCTCCAGTCTGATTCTTTCACCCTGCGGTCACCAAGTCGTAAGCTAAATAGACAGTGAACCTCGTAGAATAGAATTGTATGTCTGAGTTTATTTCCCTCATCAAGCGCCGGTCGGTAACGGCCGTACTCCTGGCAGTTCCCCTGTTCATTCTACTGATCTTACGGCTTGTACCAGCGTTGGATATTCACGCCTGGAGTCTATCATGGTATACGCGCCTCATCCAATATTATTTCGGGGCGTTTGCCAGTTTCATCGCCCTTATTGCTGCCCTGTTTTCTAACAGCGCTTTGGACAAGGAAACGACCGCCCGTTCCATCTTTTTAACAATTGGCTTCATTGGGGTATCTGCACTCTTTTTATTTAGCAGCCTGGCCACGCCCAACGTCCTCGTCTTGGGCGCCTTCAACCCGGCCTTCATCTGGTCGATCCGGCTGAGTTTGCCGGTCAGCGGACTCTTTTTTGCCGCTTCAGCGATAGATTGGTCTCCTACAACCGAAGCGTTCATCGTAAAGCGCCGGCGGCTGTTGTGGCTGACTGGCGTGTTTCTCATTGCCGGCTTTGGCATCATTGCTTTTATCTACCCCGGTGGTTTGGACTATTTATTGCGGTATGATCCAATTGTACCCAACCTGCTGGGCGCAATCTCCATTTCACTGCTGGTGTGGGCAGCCTGGCGGGCGCGAGTGTTAAACTGGTATGGCAACTGGATGATACACGGCCGTTTAGCGGTCGTTTTTTTGCTGCTGGCAGAAGCGCAGCTGACACTGGTGTTGGGCGTCGCCGGGCAGCTCAGCTGGCTGATGTACCATCCCCTGGTCATCATCGCACTCATTGTTGCCCTGTCAGCCATCCTGAAAAGCTTTCAGAGCTCGCGCGATGTGCAGCTGTCGCGGTACTTTGCTGCCCTGGGGAGCATTCTCATTGTCGGGCTTTCCCTGATCAGCGTGGAAATTGGTGTACGCTGGCTCAATACCACCAACACCGCCAACGCCGTCAACCGCTCTACCCTGACCCCCTTAAGCATTGCCCAGGGGGCGCTAAGCTTCATCGTGCTTTACGTCATCGTCTTTTACCTGAACCGCCTCATCAACGAACGGAATGAAGCCCTGCGGCGAGAACAGCACCAGCGCGGCGAACTCACGCAGCTCATCGTGCACGATCTCAAAAGTCCCCTCACCGTCATTTTGAGTGGTATGAACCTGCTGGAAAAAGAAAAACTAGGTACCCTCACCGAAACCCAAAGGCGGTTAATTGAGAACCTGGAAAAATCCGGCGTTGACATTCTGAACATGATCAATGACTTGCTAGATGTGGAACGGCTGGAAGCGGGCGCTCTCTCGTTGCAAAAATCATTAACCGACACCTTTTCCCTGCTGCGGCATCAGTTTGAAGAAAACCAGATTTTGGCCAGCACCAACAAACAGAAACTCAGCCTCACCTCCGACCCCAACATTCCTCATATTCGGATAGACCGGGGCATGATTTCGCGCGTTTTTGCCAACTTGCTGAGCAATGCCGTGAAGTTCACCCCAGAAAGAGGCAAGGTGATGGTGCATATGGCCCGCCAACCAAACCAGCTGGTGGTGACCATCTCCGACAGCGGTCCCGGCGTGCCTGTCCACGAACGGGAACGCATCTTTGAAAAGTTTGCCCAAATTAAGGGAGCGGAGCGCCGGGGGGCGGGGCTGGGCCTGACGTTTTGCCGGATGGTAGCAGAAGCTCACGGCGGCAGCCTGACGGTTGGCGAAAGCGAGCTGGGGGGGGCGCTGTTTTGCCTGACGCTGCCGTTTACCGAGGAAGAAGCCACGGTTCTTTCAGAAGTTTCTCTGCCCAGCAGCTTTGATTGGGCATTGGATTCGGCTTCGGCCCATCACTCCCCCAACCCCAACTAAATTTTTGGGGGCTACCCGCCAACAAACTTTGTTTTGTAGCCCTGCTTTTGCAGCAAAACGGCCGCTTTATCCCGGTGGTCGCCTTGTATTTCAATGACCCCACCTTCTTTTACCGTACCGCCGCTGCCGCAGGCTTTTTTGAGCTGCTTGCCTAACGCCTCCAGGTCTACGGCCGTTAGCTGAAAATCGCGCAGCACAGTTACCTGCTTGCCGCCCCGACCTTTCTTCTCGCGCAGAATGCTGATAGTTTGTTGTGCCGGGGGCAGGCTGCGCGCAAGCGGTTTATTCGCCTGCTCGGCGGGCTTCTTTTCTACAAAATCGTCATCCGCCGTCGAATAAACCAGGTTGCGGTTCCGTTGTCTCATGCATACTCCTCCAAACGCCTACCTTATTTGCCACGGATGGGCGCGGATTTAGTCTATAGGTTTTCAGTAGAGCCATTTGTGTTTATTGTTGGCAAATTACTGAGTGATGATGGGCAAATACAGCTTTTCCGTCAGCTCAATGGTCACAACAGTTATGGCGGCGCTGTTGGCCTGGTTGCCCGCGCGGTCGCGCCCCACGACAATGAACTGGTAGCTGTGCCCGAGTTCGGATGGATAGGTGGCGGAAACGGCCGTCACCCCCGTCAGCCACGTGGAAAAAGGCGAGCCATCCACCGACACCAATACGTCATACTCCGCCAGGCCGCTGCCATCGTCGCTGCCGCTCCACGCTAGCTCGATCTGCGTGGTGGCCAGCGCTGGCCCGCTAACCGATACGGCTGGCGGCAGCGTGTCTACCTCGATCAAAATGGCCGCCCGCCCGCCAATCGGATACAGCGACGGGTCCCAGATGGCGTTTTTGTTGGTAGCTGGCGGCAGCGGCACGGTGAAAAAGCCGTTGGCGGCCGTGAGTGATTGGGTCGTGCCATCGGGCCACAGCAGCAGGGCTGTGCCGTTGGCGTTGGTGGTGGGAATGACGGCCGTTTGCGCACTGCCAAACCGCGCCCACATCCCCAAAATACGCGACTTTGTCTCCGGTTGGTAAAAAGCAATCCACTCCTGCGGCCCGTTATTCGGATCGCTGCCGCCGGGTCGCTGCCGCCACAGAGGCAGCACGTCAGTTAAGTGTGCCGTAAGCAGCTGAAACGCAGTGAACCCAGGCCGGGGCGTATCGCCGTTAGGATGCTCCCAATAACACCCAGAAACGGCCGCACTGCTCACGTTACGAAACAGTCCAAACGCGTCGCCACCGGGGTCCAGCAGCGGATCGCCCGTGCAGCTGGTGACCGGCGTGAAGTTGGTGCCGCCCGGCTGGTTGCCGCAGTCATCATAGAGCTGGAAGAAAAAAATGTTATCTGCCCCCGCGTAGGTGGCATAAAAAGCGCTTTGAATGATGAAATCTGCCTGCTCGCTCATTGAGGCGCGGAACGGACTGGTGGGTTCACACACCGGGCCAGGATAATCGTCCCACACAGGCACGCCGGTTTCGTTGAGCCAGATGGGCTTGCTGAGGTTACGCGCCGCCAGGGTGTTTTCGGCGCGCCAGACGTGATACCAGGAGCGCCAGGCGTACAAATAATTATGCGTGGCCAGAATGTCGTGGTAATAGGCATAGGTGGCGGCATACGGATCGCCGTCAAAAATGGTCATCACGTCGTTGTAGAATGTTAGCTTGGCGCTGTCGTTGGCCAGGCCGCCGAAGATGATTTTGGCATTGGGATCGGCCAGCCTGGCCGCCAGGTAGCCAACCTGGAGCAGCCGGGCATAATCGGCCGTCGTGCCATCCCAAAACGAGGTAAGGTCTGGTTCATTCCAGATTTCCCAGTGGGTGACACCCTGTCCGGCAGGCCAGCCGTTGGCTTGAGCCAGGAAGCCACCGGGTTTGTAGCGGGATACGGCCGTAAATACAAAACGCGCCCAGCGATTCGCCGGATTAATCTGCTTGCCCGGCCCCAAAACATTGCTGCCATCCGTAAAAACCGGCTGGTACAACCCCTGCGGCGTGGCCGCCTGCACCGCATCGATGCTCAGCGGATGGCCCGGCACAGGGCGAGGCGGGCGGGTAAACGTGCGGGAGCTGGTGGTGAAGAAGGCGGGGGTGCCAAGCAAGATGGCATCCAGCCGGAAGCCTTGTTGCAAATCGTTGTGAATGGCCACGTCCTGGTAAGCCCAGCTAAAAACGTTGTTGGCCTGCTCAATTTCGTTCCAATAAAGCGGCCAGCGGTTCCAGGTGGCCCCAGTGGCCTTGCCGTGATCGTAGCGCGACTGGCTGACCGGAGTCAGCCCTTTGGCCCAGCTAATGAAGTTGACGCCGTAAGCGGGCTGGCTGCTGGGGATAGCTTCGGCCACGCGCCAGTCGGTGGCATCGGCGGGGGCCGCGTTGACGGCCGTATCTGCCGACGGCCAGCTCACAAGCGCCAGGCAAACCAGGCAGAAGGCGAGCAACAGGGAGAGAAACGGCCGTTTCCCTAACTTATTTGACCAACTTTCCAATTGTGGGAAAAGTGATGGCAGCATCGTGGCAGTGTGCTGTTACTCCGGATCTTGATAGTGGCGCAACCCCGCCAACAGCAGCCGAATGCCGGCGCTGATGCGCTCCAAAGAAAAACCTCGCGCTTCCCGCTGATAATAAAATAGATCCGCCTTAAGGGGCGATAACAACGCATCGGCCAGGTAGTCGATGTCCAAACTGCTGGCCAGTTCGCCGTTGGCAACGGCCGCTTTCAGCAGGCCATTTACCGTCATGTACTGCCAGAAGTGGGGCAGCTCCAACCTGTCCGGATCCACTTCCTGCAGCATGCCCGCACGCTGCACTTCACAGAGCAGTGGCGCATGGGCATCGGTAAAGTAGACCAGGGCATCCAAAAATTGATCGAGTTGGGCAAGTTTGGGTATGTGTTGCTGGGACATTTGCTGCATGCGCGCCAGCATACCGTTCTGGAAATCGATCATCTGGGTGTCCATCAAGGCCAGGCACAGCTCTGCCTTATTGGTGAAGCGGCGATACAGAGTGCCTTTGCCTACTTCCGCCTCCTGGGCGATGTCGGCCATGTTGACGTTGGCCACACCATGCGCGGCAAACAGTTTTTCGGCCGCTTCCAGGATGCGTGCCCGGTTGGCCGCCGCATCACGCCGTTCCTGGCGGCACAGGCCCCCCTCTTCAATCAAATCTAGGGAAATCGTGTTTTCTTCCAACTGAGTCATGTTGTTTTCTCAAAACAAGCCACAAAATTTTTCTTCTTACCTGGTAACTGAATCGGCGCCTTCTCGGGCATGATACATATACATACATAATGGAAACTGTGTAGCAGAGTTGTTACTACAGTAAAAACCATTTCACGAACTTTGTAAATATGGTACACGTTTTTCGGCGTCTTCTGGGCCCGATGAGAATTTTTCACCAAATTTCCACAAGCCCTTGACAAGTGGACCCGAGTCCGCTAATATTCTACCACAAATGCGGACCACAGTCCACTTTTGGAAGTATATCAAATCAACCAACAACTTAAAAGTAAGGAGATTATACATCAATGTCTTGGCAAATTGATTCTTCACATTCACATGTAAATTTTACAGCCCGTCACATGATGATTTCTAAAGTTCGTGGCAGCTTTGAAACGTTCAGCGGCACGGTTAACTTCGACGAGGAAAATCCGGTAAACACCACCGTAGACATCGTCGTGGATTTGGCCAGCGTGAACACGCGGGATGCCCAGCGCGACGGTCACTTGAAGTCGCCCGATTTCTTCGATGTGGAAAACCATCCAACGATGCGTTTTGTCAGCACCCGGGTAGAGCAGATTGATGAGAACAACGGCCGTCTCATCGGCGACCTCACCATCAAGGGCGTAACCAACGAAGTTGTGCTGGACGTGGAGTACGCAGGCGTGGCCAAAAGCCCCTGGGGAACCGAAAGCGCTGGCTTTTCCGCCACCAGCGCCCTCAACCGTAAAGATTGGGGGCTGAACTGGAACCAGGCCCTGGAAACTGGCGGTGTGCTCGTTGGCGACAAAATAAATATCGAAATTGAACTGGAACTGGTGAAGGTAGCCGAAACCGAAACGGCGTAGGGAAGCTGGTGAAAAGTAAAAAGTGATAAGTGAAAAGTGGGTAGTAGACTGCTCACTTTTCACTTATCACTTTTTCACTTCTCCTTTTGTTAAATAGCAAGTAAGATATTCCAATGGAAGCAATACACCCGCAAACTCAAATTGGCCTCGTCACGCTGACGGTCAGCGACCTGCGCCGATCCCTTTCTTTTTACACGCGTAACATTGGGCTGAAGCTGCTCAGTCAGGAAGACCAGGCGGCAGTTTTGGGCACGGCCGAACGGCCGCTTCTCCACCTGGTTGAGCAGCCCGGCGCGCAGCATTTCCCCAACACCACCGGTCTGTACCACTTTGCCCTGCTGCTGCCCAGCCGCGTGGAGCTGGCCAGATCGCTCAAGCATATGATCGAGACGGAAACGCCCCTGGGCGGCTTTTCTGACCACAGCGTTAGCGAAGCCATTTACCTATCGGACCCCGATGGCAACGGCATTGAGATTTACCGGGACCGCAGGCGAGATGAGTGGCCCATGCTGAACGGCCGCTTACAAATGAACACATTGCCCCTGGATTTGCAAGGGTTGATTGGTGAGCTGAACGGCCGTACCCCCGCCTGGGATGGACTTTCCGCAGGCACCAAAATGGGCCACATCCACCTGCACATCCGCGATGTGGACGAAGCCGAAGCGTTTTACTGCGACGTACTGGGCTTTGAGCGCATCATGCGCTATGGACCTTCAGCCGGGTTTGTCTCGGCGGGCGGCTACCACCACCACATTGGCCTCAACACCTGGGCCGGACACGGCGCACCGCCCCCACCGTCAGGCGCTGTCGGCCTGCGCCACTACCAGATTTTGCTACCCAATGAAGCAGCGCTGGCCGCAGTTAAAACCCGGTTAGACGCAAACGAGATTCATTATCAAGCAGAAAATGGGGTGATTGCGCTGCAAGATCCGTCGCAAAACGGCCTTCATTTGCAGGTGCTGGCGGTGTAATTCAGGCCAGCGGCAGGGTGAAGGCAAAGCAGCTGCCCTGGCCCAGGCCGTCGGAAACGGCCGTTAACTCCCCTCCCATCGCCCACACCAGGTGGCGCGAAATGGTCAACCCAATACCGCTGCCACCGCTGGTGCGCGAGCGGGATTGGTCCACCCGGTAAAACCGCTCAAACAGGTAGGGCAGCGACTCTGCCGGTATACCAATGCCGTCATCTCGGATGCTGATTTCGGCGAAACGGCCGTTTTCCTGCACCGAGACCCACACATGCCCCCCTTCCGGCGTGTAGCGAATGGCATTGCCCACCAGGTTGATCAAAATCTGGGCGGTGCGGTCGGCATCTGCCAGTGCCAGCACAGAGCGATTTGATGAGGCCACCTGCAAATCGACCTGCTTCCTCTGCGCCTGGAAGGCAAGCTGGGCCACCACCCGCTGCACCAGCTGTCCTACGTTCACTTTCTGGAAATCCAGCTTAAACTGGCCCGATTCGATGCGCGACAGATGCTGGATGTCATCCACCAGCCGCCCCAACCGGTCTACCTCCTGCGTCATCCAGGCAAACGTTTCTTCATTGGCCGGAAACAGGCCGTCCAGCAGCCCTTCCAGGTAGCCTTTCAGCCCGGTCAGCGGCGTACGCAGCTCGTGGGCGATGTTGCCCAACAGGGCCACCCGCTGCTGCTCCACCTGCTCCAGCGTGGCCGTCATCTGGTTGAAGCTGGTCACCAGCTGGGCCATGGCCTCGCCGCTGCTTTCTGGCACGGTAACACGCTCACCGAAACGGCCGTCGGCAATGCGCTGGCTGCTGTTGGCCACCTGCCGCAGCGGATTGATGATGGTGCCCCACAGCAAAAAAGATGAGAGGACCCCTGCCGCCACCGCCCCCAACGCGGCAAACAGCACCGAAAACAGCACGGCATTGCGAAACGCTATGATGAGATCCGCCTCGGTTTGCCGGAGGTTGCCAGGATTTTGCAAGAGCGCTTCGAGAAGCGGCCGTATCACCACCGGCGCACTGTTTATGATGATAATGCGCGTCGCCAGCATCATGATGCTAACCCCCACCAGCGCCACCAAAAATTGCGACCCAATCAAGCGCCAGCGGAGTCGTTTGTGCCAGGGCATTTTTCCTCGCAGGATGACAGGGTGACCGGGTGACAAGGTGACCAGGTGAAAAATGGTCACCTTGTCACCCGGTCACCTTGTCACCTTGTCACTTCTTCACGTCCACAAACTTATACCCAATCCCCCGCACCGTTTCGATGAGCAGCTGGCCGGTGGCGTCTTGCAGTTTGCGGCGCACCTGGCCGACGTACACATCGACCACGCGGTCGTTCCCATAATAGTCGCTGCCCCAGACGAGAGACAAAAGCTGGTCACGGGTGAGGACGCGGCCCGCATTTTTGGCCAGCTCCAGCAGCACCTGGAATTCGGTGGCGGTGAGGTCGAGCGGCTGGCCAACGGCCGTCGCTTCATGGCTGTCTGGGTTGATGGACAGGTGGTGAAAAGTGTAAGTGGTGGGGGGGGAAACGGCCGTTGCCCGCCGCCTCCGCAAAACCGCCTCCACCCGCGCCACCAGTTCCCGCGGGCTAAACGGCTTTGTCAAAAAATCATCCGCCCCCAGGCGCAGCCCGGCCACCCGGTCGGCCTCTTCGCCCCGCGCCGAGAGCATGAGGATGTAAACATCCGACTCCTCACGCAGCCGCGCTGCCACTTCCATGCCGTCCATGCCCGGCAGGTTTAGGTCCAGCACCACCAGGTCTGGTTGCAGCAAGCGCGCCTGGCTCAACGCTTCGGGGCCGTTATCGACAATCGTCACGGCAAAACCGGCGCTCTCCAGGTAGGTACGCACAATCGTCTGGATGCTCATTTCGTCTTCAATCACAAGAATATGCGTCGATTTCATGGCTTTTTTTTTGTAAAGATTTGGTAATGATGCCGCAAGAGTTCAGTAAAAACAAAACAAGCCAGTTGCCATTACACCTTGTCACTCCCATAATTGGCGCATAAGTAACTCCAGGCACAACTTTTACAAGGCGTACCAGCAGGTGCGATGCACTTCCTCGAAAGAGCATTTGGCTAAACCATTGGCAATGCAAGTGCCTCGCACCTCTTGCAGGATATTATGACAGAAAATCTCCCACCCACCACCGACGCAGCGGCCAAAAACTACGGCTTCATCATTGACAATCGCAAATGCATTGGCTGCCACGCCTGTTCCACCG
Source organism: Candidatus Leptofilum proximum (assembly GCA_016710325.1). Lineage (GTDB taxonomy): Bacteria > Chloroflexota > Anaerolineae > Promineifilales > Promineifilaceae > Leptofilum > Leptofilum proximum. The sequence goes on from JADJXK010000001.1 coordinate 571,931, forward strand.
CCTGCAAAAGCGAAAATGAAGTCCCGCTCGGCGTCTACCGCACCTGGGTCAAATACGTGGAAACGGGCGCGTACCCGGACACGCGCCGCCATTTCCAGGTGACACGCTGCAACCACTGCGCCAACCCACCTTGCGTGCGCATCTGCCCCACCCAGGCGATGTACCAGCGCGCCGACGGCATCGTTGAGTTCGATAACAGCGTCTGCATTGGCTGCAAGGCGTGTATGCAGGCCTGCCCCTACGACGCCATCTACATCGACCCAGACAGCGGCACGGCGGCCAAATGCCACTACTGCGCCCACCGCACCGACATTGGCCTGGAGCCAGCCTGCGTGGTCGTTTGCCCGGAACACGCCATCATCGCAGGGGATATGAACGACCCGGCGAGCGAAATCAGCCACCTGCTGGCCCGGCAAGATGTGACCGTGCGCAAACCAGAGCAGGGTACCGCGCCCAAGCTGTTCTACATCGAGGGCAACGACGTGCTGATGCACCCCACCGCTACGGAACGCGCGCCGGAGAGCTTTATGTGGGCGGATGTGATTCCGCTGCATGAACGGGTGAACGGGAGTGGGGGTGAACGGGTGAAAAACCCTTCACCCCTTCACCCTTTCACCCCTTCACCCGTTCACCCGCTCACCCACTCCAACGGAACTCCCATTCGCAAACCCGGCACGCAGGGGCAGCCGTGGGCGGGGCCGATTCAGATTGGGAACGGCCGTGTCGCTGATCACATGGTGCAGGTTGGCTACAACGCCCAGCATAAAATCCCCTGGCATTGGCCCGTTCCGGCTTATCTGGTAACCAAGAGCATTGGTGCGGGCATTTTTATGGTGCTGGCGCTGGGCTGGGGGCTGGACTGGTTCCGCTTCGACGAAACGACTGCGCTAGTCGCTGGTTTCCTCTCGCTGCTCTTTGTCGGCCTCACCACCGGCCTGCTGGTTTACGATTTGGAGAAGCCGGAGCGGTTCCTCTACATTTTGCTGCGGCCGCAGTGGAAAAGCTGGCTGACGCGCGGCGCGGTCCTGCTCATCGGCCTGAGCACGATTACCGGTCTGTGGTGGCTGATGGAGTTGGGCGGCATGCTGTTTGACACCAATCCAGAGACGATGCGGGCGGTTTTTTTGTGGGTTGGCTTGCCGTTTGCGGTGGGAACGGCCGTTTACACCGCCTTCCTCTTTGCCCAGGCCGAAGGGCGCGATTTGTGGCAAAGCCCGCTGCTGCCGTTCCACCTGGTGGTGCAGGCGCTCATGATGGGCTCCGGCATGCTGCTGCTGCTCGACTTCTTCATGGACCTGCCGCGCGACATGCCCGAAGTGAGCGCCACCATCTTCATCGTGGCCCTGCTGGTGGATTTGTTCATTACCCTCGTTGGCGAGTTTTCCATCCCGCACGCCAGCGAAGTGGCGGCTAAGGCGGCGCATGAGATTAGTTACGGCCGTTACAAGAACCATTTCTGGCTGGGCAGCATCGGGCTGGGGCACGTATTGCCGCTGCTTCTGGTCTGGCTGTTTGCTGAGGTGGCGGTTGTGGGGGCGATTGCGGCCGTTTTTGCCGCAGTCGGTCTCTATCTTTACGAATACGCCTTTGTGATGGCCCCGCAGGAGATACCGAATAGCTAACAAAAAGATTGACGCACACGGTTAAATTCAATAAACTTATCTAAAATAGATAAGTTAGGCAATTTAGAGAAAAGGGACAACAATGACTGTGCAAATTAAATCAAGTGAAGCTCAACAAAATTTCGGCCGAGTGATGGACAAAGCGCTCATTGAAGGTGATGTCATTATCGAGCGGTATGGCGAACCACGCGTAGTGATCATCGGTTACCAGCGGTATGAAGAACTCTTAGAAGCAGAACGGTCGTTAGCAGGTTTGTACATCACCTACCCGGATGCGAGTTCAGAAGCGCGGCAAAAAGGGCTGATTCTGGCTGAAAAGGTACGTCAGGAATACAAAGCGTCGCCGGATGAGTCGTTAGAGGAAGGCATGCGTTCCCTGCGAGGGCGTTCATGATTTTTATTGATACAGATGTGTTGTGGCTGGCATTTGCCTTTCACCAGGATGCGCGACAGGCTGCAAACGCCGCTTTCCTGGAGCAGGTTCAAGCCGCCCAGCCAGCCACCACAATTTACAACGTGCTTGAATTGTTGGGAAAGTTATCTTTCAACTTATCTCCGGACCGACTAGATGAATGGCGCACCTGGCTGGTGGATGCTTACCAACTGCGTGTGGTTTGGCCGATGAACCCATCGCTGACAACGGCTGCGCCTGCGTTTCAAGATGAGATATTTGAACGGCCGTATCAAAAAATGCGGACCGTGCAAATGCCTTTCATGGATTCCCTGATCCTCAATTTGGCTGAACGCACACCCAATGCAGCTCAGTTTGTTACCTGGAATGCGCGCCATTTTCAGGAGAAATCTACGTTACAAGTTCTTACACCTCAGGAGTACATCCAGACACAGGAATAAAATGTCTTCATCATAGCTCTTCAGGAGGTACCAGACAGTTAATGTTGACAAAGCTTAATCAACTCCGCAAAAGAGTAAATTGGTTGTTGTTTTTCTTTGTACTCACTGTGTTTGCCAGTACTAATCTAATCATACGCAGCGAGATTTTGAAGCCTCCAATTGAATTCGAGGCTATGAATTTCCGGCCAATCATTTGGTATGACCAATTGTCCTTTATTTCAGTTCTTTTGTTGCCAGTCTGTTTGTTAATCATAGCAACAATTTTTCTCGTCAGAAAACAGTTTGTCCCAATGCTGTTAACGATTTTGTTTACGTCAGCAGTCATCTTTTTTGGCGCCGTCAGCCTGATTCTTGATGACAGTTTTGGAATAATAGACAGCCTAAAACAAGGAAATGAAACGTTTTATCTTGGCACTGTGGGAGACATAGAAGGTTGGGGGTATGTTGCTTTCTGCGTTGAGAAAGAGTCTCAAGCAGCTTGCGACTACTTTTACACAGTTACTGCGTGGGATAAAAAGCCAACTTTGAATCTTGACAAGTCTTCTGGAAATGTTCTCGTAATATACGAAACACAGACACTTTACACCTACAACGGCAGGCTCCCCGGTATTTGTTCGTCCAACATTAATGTGCCCGGTTTATACGGCGATTGCGGAGCCAATTTTGAGGCAACAAGATAAGCAAAATCAACTGAAAGCGAAATTAAACAATGAGTGAAAATCGTTCTGTAATCAACTTTTTATCCAACATGCTCAAGGTCGGGGCGCCGCCGGAACGGGAACGGCCGTCTCCCACCCAACCCACCAACGTCGCCGGAACCGCCCTGCCGGAATTTGACGAAGCCCCCCCGTCCGACGTCCACATGCTCACGGTGAAGCAGCCAGACGGCCGTCTCAGCCAATACCCGCCGTCTGAATATTGGGACAACTGGGTGGAGTACGACGGCAAAGCGTGGCCGCAAAAGATCGCCCGCCGCTACATGCTCGTGCCCACTATCTGCTTCAACTGCGAGAGCGCCTGCGGCCTGCTGGCATATGTCGACAAAACCACGCTGGAAATCAAAAAGTTTGAGGGCAACCCCAAACATCCCGGCAGCCGAGGGCGCAACTGCGCCAAAGGCCCGGCCACCCACAACCAGATTTACGACCCCGAGCGCATCCTCTACCCACTTAAGCGCGTTGGTGCGCGCGGCGAGGGCAAATGGAAGCGCATCAGCTGGGATGAAGCGGTTAGCGAAATTTCGGCCAAAATGCGCGAGAGCCGCCTGAAGCGCAAAGACGGCATCATGTACCATGTCGGCCGTCCCGGGGAAGATCATTACACCAACCGCGCCATCCAGGCGTGGGGCGTGGATGGGCACAACAGCCACACCAACATCTGCTCCGCCGGGGCGCGGCTGGGCTACTACCTCTGGGGCGCGTTCGATCGGCCCAGCCCAGACCACGCCAACGCCCGGGTCATTCTGCTCATCTCCAGCCACCTGGAAACGGGCCACTACTTCAACCCGCACGCCCAGCGCATCATCGAGGGCAAGATGGACGGGGCCAAGCTCATCACCTTCGACCCGCGCCTGAGCAACACCGCCAGCCTCAGTGACGTCTGGCTGCCCACCTGGCCCGGCAGCGAACAAACCGTCCTGCTCGCCATCGCCAACCACCTCATCCAAAACGACCTGTACGACAAGGAGTTTGTGCGGCGGTGGGTGAATTGGGAAGAAACCTTAGAAGCGATTGGAGATCGGAGATTGGAGATTGGAGATTCGGACTTACAATCTCTAATCTCCAATCTCCAATCTCCCGATTTCGAACTGTTCGACAAAGCACTCAAAGACCTCTACGCCGAGTTCACGTTTGAGCGGGCGGCGGAGGAGTCTCAGGTGCCGGTGGAGCGGATTGTGGAGACGGCGCGGTTGGTGGGGAACTGCGACGGCCGTCTCGCCACCCACACCTGGCGCAGCGCCTCTATCGGGAACCTGGGCGGTTGGCAGGTGGCGCGCTGTCTGTTTTTCCTCAACGTGCTGACCGGCAGCGTTGGCACGCCCGGCGGCGTGAATGCCAACAGCTGGAGCAAATTTGTGCCCAAGCCGTTCAGCAGCCCGCCCGCGGGCGACACCTGGAACGAGCTGCACCTGCCCCACGAATGGACCTTCGCCCACTACGAAATGAGCTTCCTTCTGCCACACTTCCTGGAAGAAGGGCGCGGCGAGATCGACGTCTACTTCACCCGCGTCTACAACCCGATGTGGATCAATCCCGACGGCTTCATGTGGCTCAAATCCTTGCGCAACGAAGCGCAGATCAAATGCCACGTCGCCCTCACGCCCACCTGGAACGAATCCGCCTGGTTTGCCGACTACATCTTGCCGATGGGCCACGCCGGGGAGCGGCACGACTTGATGAGCCAGGAAACCCACTCCGGCCAATGGCTCGCCTTCCGCCAGCCGGTGCGCCGCGTGGCGATGGAAAAATTGGGCCACAAAGTGAACTACACCTGGGAAGCCAACCCCGGCGAAGTGTGGGAAGAAAACGAGCTGTGGGTGGAGCTGTCGGTGAACATGGACCCGGACGGCAGCCTGGGAATTCGCCAATATTTTGAAAGCCCGTACCGCCCCGGCGAAGTGATCACCCAGGACGAGTACCACCAGTGGATCTTCGAGAACAGCGTGCCCGGTTTGCCCGAAACGGCCGCCTGCGAAGGCCTCACCCCCCTGGCTTACATGCGCAAATACGGCGTCTTTGAGGTGAAGGCAACCAACTACGTGCCATATGAAAAGGAGATTGGAGATTGGCGATTAGAGATGGATGCCGCAGGCAATCTCCAATCGCCAATCCCCAATCTCCACATTGATGAAAAGAAACGCATCCACCAGGATGGCAAAATCATTGGCGTGGCAGTTGATGGTAAAGCCAGAATCGGCCTGGGCACCCCCAGCCGCAAGCTGGAATTCTTCAGCAGCACGATGCACGATTGGGGCTGGCCGGAGCGGGATTACACTATCCCCTGGCCGCTCAAAAGCCACGTGCACCCGGACAACATCGACCGCAGCAAGGGTGAAATGCTGCTGCTGCCCAACTTCCGCCTGCCCACGCTCATTCATACGCGCAGCGCCAACGCCAAGTGGTTATACGAAATCAGCCACAAGAACCCCGTCTGGATGCATCCCAGCGATGCCCAACGGCTGGGCGTCGAAACGGGCGATCTCATCCGCGTGGAAACCGAGATTGGCTACTTTGTGGACAAGGTGTGGGTCACCGAGGGCATCAAGCCGGGGGTGGTGGCGATGAGCCACCACCTGGGCCGCTGGCGGCTGCAAGAGGACATGGGCGTCAATCCCGGCATGAGCGCCCTGGCCCGGCTGGAGGAAAACGGCAGCGAGCACAAGCTGAACATCCTCAAGGGCGGCTCCGCCTGGAGCACCTTTGATCCAGACACTGAGCGCATCTGGTGGAAAGATGTAGGTGTGCATCAGAATTTGACCCACGCGGTGCATCCAGACCCGCTAAGCGGGGCGCACTGCTGGCTGCAAAAAGCGGTCAACGTGACCAAAGCGAAGCCACACGACAAACACGGCGACGTCTGGGTAGACACGAACCGCTCGATGCAGGTGTACGAGGAGTGGAAGGCGCTCACACGCTCGGCCATCGACACCAGCCCGGACGGCACGAGACGGCCGTATTGGCTCAAGCGCCCCCTCAAACCGGTGAAAGAAGCTTATAAATTGCCGGAACGGCCGTTTGGTCGCACGAAAGAATAAGGCATCCTTACCAAATCTTTACATGCCTCTTACCGGGACATTGCACCAAAGTAGTACACTGGTCCACATCCAACTTGGTTAAGTGGTTAAAAGGGAAAATCAGATGTGGTTTGAAACTTTAATTCGTGAAGAAACAGGCTGTGCCACCTACATGATTGGCTGTCAGCAAACGGGCGAATGTGCCGTGTTTGATCCGCTGTGGGACATTCAGCCCTACCTCGACATGGCCAAGACAAAAAAGTCCAGGATTCGTTACGTCATTGATTCGCACAGCCACGCCGACCACGTCTCCGGGGCAACCTGGCTGGCCGAAGCCACCGGCGCGGAGCTGATTCTGCCCGAGTTGGCGGACATTGCCTATCCGGCAACACGCGTCAAACATGGCGACATGATTCGCATGGGCGGGGTGGGCCTGGAAATTGTGCACGTGCCCGGCCATCGCCCGGAGCAAATCAACCTGCTCGTCTACGACTTCCCGCGCGGCGACGAGCCGTGGTTTATTCTGACGGCCGATTTTGTGCTCGTCGGTGATGTGGCCCGGCCCGACCTGGCCCAGGCTGGCGACGAAGGTGCGCCCGTTTTGTTCGATGTGGCCATCCCCCGCTTTTTAAATCTGCCCGACCACGTTGAGGTTTATCCCGGCCACCTGGCCGGGTCCACCTGAGGACGCGTCACAAGTGGCAAGGTTGCCACTACGGTTGGGTACGAACGACGCTTCAACGATTCCCTGAAATTTAAAGACAAAGAACGATTTATCCGCTACATGCAGGAAGATCAGCCGCTGAAACCGGCCAACATTTTGAACATCGTGGCCACCAATCAGGGCAAGATTCCGCTGACGAAGGAATATCCCAAGGCCAAGGCGTCAACGGCAGCCCAGGTAAAAGCGATGATGGCCGAGGGGGCGGTGGTGGTGGACGGCCGTTCTTCAGCCACATTCGGCGCAGGGCACATCCCCGGCTCGATCAACGTACAGCTCTCCAGCAGCGAATTTGAGCAGCGTGTCGGCTGGATGACCCCCGACGACGCTCCGCTGATTCTGCTGATGGACAAAGACGAAGAAGCCCAGGAAGCCGTCTACAAAATGGCCTTCATTGCCCTGCACAGCCGCGTGGTTGGTTTCCTGGAAGGCGGCATCGAGGCCTGGATGGAAGCTGGCAACCATGCCGAATGTGTCCCGCAGATGGACGTGCATGATTTGCGCCACAAATTGTCCACCAACGGCCTGCAAGTGCTGGACGTGCGCGATGAGGAAGAGTGGGACAAAGGCCACATTGAAAAGGCGCATTTCCTGCCTTACACGCGCATGGTAGAACAGCTCACCAGTCCAGCCCTGCTGCACACGCTGCCGCTCAGCAAAGAACAGTACATTGCCGTGACCTGCGCCACGGGCAAACGGTCCAGCACGGCCATCAGCGTCATGAAGCGGGAGGGCTTCAAACATTTGTACAACATCACGGGGGGTATGGAGGCGTGGGAAGCGGCCGGTTTCCCGATGATCGACGCTGAGGGCAAGGTCTGCAACATTTTCTAATTCGTTAATTTCTCCAATTCGTTGTGGCCCTTGCGTAAACACCTGCACAACCCAGGGCGCCTTCTCCCATTCTGAGAAGGCACCCGCAAAAACAAGGAGAGAGAGATGTTAAAATGGCTTCTTGAGCCATGGCCCTGGTATGTTTCCGGTCCCCTAATTGGCCTAACAGTGCCCGTTTTGCTGCTGCTAACGGGCCGAAATTTTGGCATCTCCAGCAGTTTGCGCCACCTGGGTGCGGCCTGTATGCCCAACACCAAACTCCCCTACCTGAGCCAGGATTACAACTGGCGCAACCACATCGGCAGCATCATTTTTGTGCTGGGTGTACTGATTGGCGGATTTGTCGGCAACTTCTTGCTCTCGGCCGAACCCGGCAACTTTATTCCCACGTTTTTCGCCTCACCGCTGGGTGCAGTTGGCCTGTTTGTCGGCGGCATCCTGATTGGGTTTGGCACGCGCTATGCCGGTGGGTGCACCTCTGGACACACCATCATGGGCATTTCGGCTCTGAATCTGTCCAGCCTGGTCGCCACGATTTTCTTCTTCGTGGGCGGGTTAATTTCAACCTGGTTTATTTTGCCGCTTTTTTTACCGTAGGAGACAACGATGTCCTTCAAAAGCAAACTGATGACCCTGGTGGTAGGCATTTATTTTGGGATTGTGTTGATCAAATCGCAGGTGATCTCCTGGTTCCAGATCAACGATATGTTTCATTTTAAAGATCCGTACATGTACCTGGTGATTTGCTCGGCGATTGCCGTAGGAACGGTCTCTGTTTTCTTGATCCGCCGTTTTGAAGCGCGGACCATTGAAGGTGAGGCGATTGTGATTAAGCAACGGCCGTTTCATCCCGGCAATATCATCGGCGGCACACTTTTTGGCATGGGCTGGGCCATCACCGGCGCGTGCCCGGGTCCGATTTATGCCCACGTCGGGGCCGGTAACTTTTTAATGGTCATCACCTTCATCGGCGCCATGACAGGAATGTATTTGTATGCCTTTTTCCAATCCCGGCTCCCCCACACCGAGTGGGTCCGGCTTAAGCCAGGCTCAACTGGCGCGCGCTAGAAGTTACAGCTACCGCCTCTTTAGCGAGCTTTATTTAAGGGGGATAACGGCCGTTTCCCTCCCCTACCTGCAGCAAATCCCGGAGTTAACGGCCGTTCTGCCCACCCCATTTTACGCCGACAGCGCCGCTGCCGCGCACCACGATCTGTTCCAGTTCAACATTTTTCCTTACGAGAGCTTCTTTTTGGGCGACGATGGGCTGGTGGGCGGCGAAGTGACGGCCGTTGTCAACCAACACTATTTCCAACTGGGCTGGCAAACGGCCGTTGCCGACACCGAGGCCGATCATCTGGGGCAGGAGCTGGCCTGCCTGGCCTTTTTAGTGGCCGAAGAAGCCGAAGCATGGGAGTCTGATCAGCCAGGAGCAGCCCATGACTGGCAAACAAGGCAGCAGTTCTTCCTGCACAGCCATCTGCTGTGCTGGGCCCCCACCTGCCTGCTGGCCATCCAGCGGCAAAGTAACCCCTTTTTCGCCGAGCTGGCGCACATGACACTCACCTTGCTGCTGTCGCACGTGGGGAACGTCACCCCACCCCCTGATTTTCTGCCGCCTAACCAAGACATCCTGGCCAACGAGAAGAGCGGCTTCAAGGAGATTGTCCACTTTTTGCTGCTGCCTGCGCTCAGCGGCATTACCCTCAGCCGCGACAACATTGGGCAGTTGGGCCGTCAGTTTGACCTGCCGCGCGGCTTTGGCAGCCGGGAGACGATGCTGCTGAATTTGCTAAGAACGGCCGGGCAGTACGACGCCCTCCCCGCGCTGCTCACCGCCCTGCAAGAAACCTGCCGCCGCTGGCAATCCAGCTACCAGCAGCTGATCGACCAGCACTCGCAAACCGCTCTCTTCATCCAGCCGTGGCAGGCCCGCGCCGCCGCCACGGAGCAGATGGTGATTGAGTTGATGGCGTCGTCGATTGCGGAATAAGGAGGGAAATGCGGCTTTCACCACGGCTGCGCCCCAACGCGCTCTTTTTTGTCTCAGGTGGTGACTTTTTTGCGGACAGGCGTAGATTTTTCCTCACCCCAACACTGCCTGCAAAATCCAGACCGAGATCATACCCGCCAAAATGGTGGGCAGAATTTTCTTGGTGCGCCAGGCCTCAATCACCGCCAGCCCCGCCGTGATGATCCGCACATTTTCCCGCGGCGAGAGCATCAGCGCCCCTTCCGGCATCAGCACTCCCAGGAAAATAATCGCGCCGAGCACGGCCGGGGGTACAAAGCGCAGCAGCCGGCGCAGGCCATCTGGCACCGCTACGCGCCCAATCAGCAGGATAAATGCCAGCCGGAGGCCAAAGGTCACCAGCCCTGCGCCTATCAAAACCAGCCACACGCTCATACCACCTCCTATTCCGCCTCCGGCTGCACTTCACCCAGTCGTGCCGCTGTGCGCCGGGCGGGCAGCAGACGTTCCACCATCACCCCAACGAAGATGCCGCTCAGCGCTGCCGCGATCAGGCCGAGCTTCAGGGGCAGCGCCGCGAGGAGCAGGGCCATAACGCCCGCCGCCAGTGCTGCCAGCCAGGCCGCCTTATCCGCCAGCACTGGCATGATCAGGGCGATAAACGTCAAGGGCAAAATGAAATCCAGCCCCCACTCCGGCGGGATGTCCAGCCGCGCGATGAGCATAATGCCAACGGCCGTACTGATCTGCCAGCTTAGCCACAACGTCAGCCCGGCGCCGAGCGTGTACCAGTGCGCATTGGTACCCGCCGCACCCTGGCTGGTTACGTCCGGGCGCTCGTAGCGCGTGATGGCAATTGCATACGCCTCGTCAGTGAGCAGGTAGGCGAGCAGCCACTGCCACCGTCCGGGCAGGTGCTTCAGGTGCGGGGCCAACGACGCGCCATACAGCAGGTGGCGCAGATTTACCACGAAGGTGGTCAGGACGATGACCACCCCCGGCGTGGCGCTGGCAAAAAGCTGTGCCGCCACAATCTGCGCACTCCCGGCAAACACGATGCTAGACATGGCCAACGCAGGTAAGGGCGCGAGGGCGGTCAGCGCCAATGCCCCGTACAGCATGCCAAAGGGCAGGTCGCCGGTCAGCAGCGGCGAGGTAGCCGCCACGCCTGCCCAGAATTCAGCCCGCGGTGTTTTGATTTGTGGGTTGGCCCGTGAAAGGTCCATCTTGTCCTAACCTTCTAAACAGATTATACTGGTTATATCATTGTTTATCTAACCAGTCAAAAGTTTTTTACAGGTTAAAACGAGCTCACAACATGAATAACCCTCACACCGAATATGACACCCTTTCCGGAGCAATATGCCTCTCCTTCGCCAACGCATTTAACGTAACCGCCAGCGATGGGCACGAAGAGATGTTCCAGGACTATGCCGATCTTATCGAGTGGGCGCAGCTGCTGGAAGTGATAGATCTCCCTACCGCCCAATCGCTGCACCGTGAGGCCGAGCAGCACCCTGGGGAAGCTACGGCCGTTTTGCAATCCGCCTGGGCCCTGCGCCAGGTGCTCTACCGCCTGTTTGCCGCCCTGGCCCACCAGCAAACGCCTGACCCGGCTGACCTGGACGCGCTCAATACGGCGCTGGTCGGTACGCTGGCACACCAGCGCCTTGTGCTGCATGAAGACGGCTTTGCCTGGGTCTGGGATAATACCGCCGCGCTGGATCAGATGATCTGGCCCGTGCTCCGCGATGCCGCCGACCTGCTCACCGGCGACTTGCTGGACCGGGTTGGCCAATGCGCCAATGTGCGCGGCTGCGGCTGGCTGTTTCTGGACACCAGCCGCAACCGAAGCCGCCGCTGGTGCTCCATGGAAACCTGCGGCAACCGGGCCAAAGTGATGCGGCATTACCGGCGTACGAAAGCGTGAAAACCCTTATTCCGCACCAAATCTAATCTCTGTCGCCTAACTGACGCTTTGGTGTCGTAGACACGGCCGTATTTTCCCCGCTATACTGGGCCAGATTCAACAACGAAACTGAGTAACAAACGAATGTTTTTCGTTCATCCACCAAATTCGTTGTTTACTCTAATTCGTTGTTGTCTTAGTGAAAAGAAAAAGGAAATGACGCATGAAAATTGATTCAACCCTGGTAAAGAAATTACGGACCGCCGAAAACTGGTCCCAAGAGCAGCTGAGTGAAAAATCCGGGCTGAGCTTGCGCACCATCCAGCGGCTGGAAAACGGCGGCAGCGCCTCCATCGAAAGCGTGCGGGCGCTGGCGGCCGCGTTTGGCATCGACCCCAGCGAGCTGATGCTGAGCAGCGAAACCGAAGCGCCACAAACGCCGCTGGACGCGGTGAAAACCGGGCTGCTTGAATTTGCCAACTTCTCCGGCACGGCGACTCGCTATGAGTACTGGTGGTTTTTGGGGTTTTTTGTGTTGGTAACGGCCGTAGCCACCATCCTTCATGAAAAAGCGTACCAGATCGTCACGCTGATCCTGCTGCTGCCCTTCCTCGCCGCCAGCGCCCGGCGGCTCAACCATGCGGGCCACAGCCAATGGTGGCAACTGTTCTGGCTGGTGCCGTTTGGGCAGATTGTGGTCTTGATTTTCCTGGCCCAACCGGGAAGCGACTCGGCCAACCAGCCGGTAGCAAAAGGATTAGACACTGCCTGATCCCACGTCGTTACAGTTTTTTGTTTTACCACCAAGCACGCCGAGCGCGTAAAGAAAAATTCTTTGCGTCCTTGGCGCGCTTTGTGGTTAATTCCTATCGGTAGCAAGGTTCCATAGAAAACCGAATTCCTATCTTTTTCAGTTTGGGGTGGGGAACGGCCGTTGCTATAATGCCTCCTCTCAGCTTGCCTGAGAAGGAGTGCAAAAGATGATCCTCCCCAAAGAACGAGACCCCCGTTTTGTCACAATCCGCCGCGGTGGCACCCTCACCGATTCCGATCACCAGCTGCTGGCTCTGTGGGCGGCACTCTGCGCCGAGCACGTTCTGCACCTCTTCGAGGCAGCGCAGCCTGAAGACCCGCGCCCGCGCCAGGCGATTGAACAGGTCCGCGCCTGGGTGCGCGGCGAGAGCACGATGACCGAGGCGCGTGCGGCAGGCGGCCACGCCATGGCCGCGGCCCGAGCGCTGCGTGGGGCCGCCCGTCATGCCGCGTTTGCGGCGGGCCAGGCCGCCGTTGTGGCCCACGTGGCCGCGCATGAGCTGGGGGCGGCCGCCTATGCCATCAAGGCCGTGCAGGCGGCCGCGCCGCCAGGAGAGAGCGAGCCCGCAGGACGACGCGAATGCCGATGGCAGCGCGAGCAGCTCCCGGAGGCAGTTCGCGAGCTCGTCCTCAACGACCAGCGGCTGCGGAACGACCTCTGTTGGTCGGTGTTCGACTGCGATTAAATTTTTGCAGCCGCCTGCCTGCTTTACCATAACTTGCTTGAAACTTCTTCCCCCTCTAAAATTCAACAAATTGACATACCCCAGGAGAAAATAGGATGGAAGAAGTTCTAGCACAACTGCAAACTGCCCAGGCCGAGATTGAACCTCAATTTAAGAACTATCGTCTGGCGGTGAGCGCCTTAAAAACGGCCGTTCGACTGGCCGGTGAAGAAAAAGCTGACGCCTTACCCATGCAAAAAGCGTTGGTCAAGTTGGAAACGGCCGCTGCCGGGGTGAATAATGGGTCGCTGGATACGGCCGTCGCCGCCTTTGCCGCCGCCACCCAAACTGCCCTGGACAACCTGGCCTACGATTTTGCCAAAGATTTGCGGGATGAATTTGCCAAACGGGGTGAAACGGTAGACGGCCGTCCCCCCACCCTCACCGTCAGCATGCTCACCTTTAAAATAGACATCGCCGCCCGCAAAGGGCAGTGGCTGTATGGCAAAGAGCCGCTGACCCGGCCCATTCCCCTGTCGCTCACCGGCATCCTTAAAGCGTACGACCAGCAGGTAAAACGCATCGTCAATCGCCAGCTGGATGATAAATTTTTACCCGATTTGCAGAAAGCCTGGCAAGACACCATCGACAAACGCAAACAACGGCCGTCCGGCGGGCGCGTCAACCTGGTGGAGGTCTACAGCCAGTTCACCCTCAACCAGCAAAGCGCCCGCTTCTGGAATCAGCCCTCGCGCAGCACCTTCAAGGATTACGACCGGGTGCTATTTGTCCGGGATTTGGTCCTAATCCAGGAGCAGGGAGATACGCCCTTCCGCCTCGGCGTGGCCACCAAAAGCCAGGCCGAACAGGCCAGCCGCTCGATGTGGCTTCCCAAAACGGCCCTAGACGGCGACTATTACAGCGACATTACCTTTGACTAATGGTTAATGGTGAATTCTCAATGGTAAATGGTTAATGACCATCCAACCATTAACCGTTTACCGTTCACCATTAGCCATTAACCATTTTTCTTATGAACGAATCACCCGTTTCTCGCCCTCTCGCCCGCCACATCATCGAAATTCTCGGCAGCTTTGGCACGCCGCCCACCCGCGGTATTCAACATTTCAACGTCGGCAACAAATCCTTGCTGGACGCGCTGGATGAATTTTACCTGTCGTCTTACTTGCAAGATGGCGGTGCGGCTTACAAAATGGTCATCGGCGATTATGGCAGCGGCAAATCGCACTTCCTCTACTGCCTGCGCGACGTGGCCTGGGAACGTAATTTTGCCGTGGCCAAAGTCGATCTCAGCCCGGTGGAAACGCCCTACAATGACCAGAAAAAAGTGTACGAAGCAGTCGCCCAAAACATCATCTGGCACGAAAGCGACGAGGCATTCAGCGATGAAACCGGCCTGACGCGCTTTTTGGAAGGCACGCTGATCCGCATTGCAGGTGGGCCGTTGAGCCTGGAAACGCTGGCCAATCCGCTTTACCGGGGCCTGGTTGATACGCTAGAAGCGACACCTGTAGACAGCCCGGCTTACCAAACGGCCGTTCTCGCCTATTTTGACGCCCTCATCCGCGACAACGAAGAGCGCCTCGACTCCCTCTCCCGCTGGCTGATGGGCGAAGTCACCAGCCCCGACGACACCAAAATCCTGCGTGAAGTGGGCGTCACCGGCAAAATCAACCGGCCCAACGCCTTTCGCATGTTACGCTCGCTGTGCCAGGTCATCCGCGCCCTCAGCTACAGCGGCCTGATTCTGCTCTTTGACGAGGTAGACCGTATGGCCTCCGTCGGCGGCAAGGCGGAAAAACTGGCCACCGACACGCTGCGCGAAGTAATCGACCGCACCCGCGAAGATTTGCCCGGCGCCATGTTTATTTACGCCGTGCCGCCCCAATTCATCAACGACACGGTGCCCAAATATCCAGCCTTGCAGCAGCGGGTGCGCGCTCCTGGCCATTTCAGCCGCGTCAACCATTTCAGCCCGCTCATCAGCCTGGACACACTCGACCTGGATGAAAACGATCTGATGCTGGCCATCGGCGAAAAGCTGATCCCCATCTACGAAGCCGCCTTTGACACCCAACTGGACCACACCGTTCAGCGAGCCAACGCCGTCATCCTGGCCAACGTGGCCCGCGACGTCTTCCTGGACATCAGCCACCGCCGCCTGTTTGTCAAATCTTTTGTGGTTGAGCTGTCGCGCCAGCATTACGGCGAGGAACACACCATCACCGAAGCCGAAGCCCAGGCCATCCTGCGCGGCCAGATTGACGAACTTTCCGGCGGGGAAACACCGCCTTACTAATGGTCAATTGTTAATGGTTAATGGCCAACGGTTAACGACGTTGGTAGTTGATCGTTGACAATGAGCAGTTGGCAATTTTTATGATCGGACAACATGTAGAACATCCACAATTTGGGCCGGGGCAGATCACGGCCGTTTACCGCAACGGCACAGAGTGGCTGGTACGCTTTGAAAATGGGCTGCGCTTCCGCCGTCCACGTACAGAGTTTGCCACCGATGGCCAGGTTGTTGCCGAACCGGAACCTGCCTACGTCGTCCCCTTTCAACCGGCGCCCATGCCCCAGACGCAGCTGGACGCCCGCCAGCTCATCGAATCGCTGCGCATGGGCATTGCCCCGGCCCAGCACGTGCCGGAACTGACGATTGATTTACAGGCCGAGCAGGAAAGCATTATTCGCGGACTGAACCAGGCCCACCAGCAGGGCGGCGCAGTGCGGGCTGTGGTCGGCGAATATGGCTACGGCAAGAGCCACCTGGTGGAATTAACGACGCAGGAGGCGTTAAACCGTGATTTTTTGGTGGCGACGGTCAGTTTGGATTTGTTGGAACTACCGCCGCATCGCGCCTTTTCCATTTACCGGGAAGCGATGCGCCATTTGCGCTACCCGGATACGGATGAACGGGGATTGGGGCCGTTAGTGGAGAAAACGGCCGTTCTCCCCCACACCATCAACCAGCTGCAAGCCCTCTCCCCAGCCGAACGCGATCCCTTCGTCACCGGCTTGCAGGCCATCGCCAGCACCGCCTCCTCGCGGCAGCGCCAGGCCTGGCTCAACTGGCTGGAAGGTGGGCGGCGCGTCAAGTTGATGAACAAGGCCACGCCGCGCGGCAGCAAATTCCCGTCCATATACAAAATCGGTCACAATGCGCGGCAGATGGCTTATTTGTTGACGGCCGTTTCCGCCCTGGCCCGCCTGGGTAACTACAGCGGCCTCTGTTTGCTGGTTGATGAGGCGGAAAGTTATTCGTTGTTACGGCCGTACCAGCGCCCCAAAGCCACCCTCTTTTTCCAGGCCGTCATTTACGCGGCGCTGCGTGAGCAGCAGGACAAGATTAGCGAAGATGCGTTTCCGCAGCACCGCTGGTGCAGTTACCCGATGGCCTACGACGAAGGGCAGTCGCTCTTTTTCCTCTTCACCGTCACCCGCAGCGACAACCGGCTGCCGTTACAGGATTGGCTGGCCGATGAGGACGTCTTTTTCCTGGAACCAGACGCCGAACCGCAAGAAGTGGGCCAGTTTTTGCAGTACATTCTCACCTACCACGCCCAGGCGTACGATTACGAACCGGGCGAACGACAGGCCCAAATCCGGCGCGGGGCGGCGGAACATTTGGCGATGGGGGTGCGGAACGGCCGTCTCTCCATGCGCAGCGTCGTCCGTCTTTCCGTTGAACTGTTCGACCTGCTCTACCTGCACCCCGACTACAGCGTCGCCACCCTACTCGACGAACTGCGCGCCCAGGTGCGATGACAGATGCCGGGGTGGCAAATGCCCAATGTTGACGCCGACTGAGGTAAAAGCCCGCATCCCACGTACCTGGTCGCTGTTTTTTGCCCGGCACGGCCGTTTCACCCCCATCCAGCAGCAAGCCATCCCACCTATACTGGACGGCCACGATACCCTCGTCATCGCCGCTACCGCCTCCGGCAAAACCGAAGCCGTCATCGCTCCCCTGCTGGAACGAAACTGGTCCAATCTCCAATCCTTCGGCTCGGCTCAGGACAAGTCTCCAATCTCCAATCTCACCATTCTCTACATCTGCCCTACCCGCGCCCTGGTGCGCGATTTGTACGAACGTCTGTGGCCAATTTTGGACGACACCGGCATCACCATCGGCATGAAAACGGGCGACGTCTCCCTAGCCAGGCAGATGCCCGCCGTTTTGCTCACCACGCCGGAGTCCACCGACTCGCTGCTGACCCGTACCCCCAAAACGTTCATTGATCTGCAAGCTATCGTCCTGGATGAAATCCACCTGTTCGACAACACGCCGCGCGGCGACCATTTGCGCTGCCTGCTGCCGCGCATCGAGCGCATCCGCCAGTATGCCAATCCAGAGGCAAAACCGGCCCAGCGGGTGGCGCTGTCGGCCACCGTGCCCGATCCGGCGGGCGTGGCGGCGCGGTATCTGCACGCTGGATTGCGCGAGGGCGTGATCGTCCAGGTTCCCGGCGGGCGGACAATTGAGGCGGAGATACGGCCGTTATACAGCCTCACCGAACTCATTACCGCGCTAAGCGAACGACCCGCCTATAAATCCCTCATCTTTTGCAATTCGCGGGAAGAGGTGGAGGCAACGGCCGTCACCCTGCGCCAGCAGCTGCCGCACCACGCCGACATTTTTGTCCATTACAGCAACCTGGACGCCGCCATGCGCCGCGACGTGGAAGAGCGGTTTGCCGCCGCGGCAACGGCCGTTTGCGTCTGCACCTCCACCCTGGAACTGGGCGTAGACATCGGCAGCGTGGATGACGTCGTTTTGCTCGGCGCGCCGCCCGATTTAAACGCCTTCATGCAGCGCATTGGCCGGGGCAGCCGCCGCGCCGCCCACACCCAGGCCCTCTGCATGCCCAAATCCCCCGGCGAATGGGTGCGGTTTGAAGCCCTACTCGCGCTAGCGCAACCTTCTCACCCCTTCACCCCTTCACCCCAGCGACCGAAGGTCGCCCACCCCTTCACCTACGGCTTCCGCCCCTCCGTTCTCATCCAACAGACCTTCAGCCTCATCAAACAAAGCCCCACCGGCAGCGTACGCCTGGCCGATTTGCGCCGGATTGCGCCGCCGCAAATCACCAGCGAGGATATTCGCAAGATTGTGTCTCAGCTGACCTTTACCCGGTATTTGCAGCCGGCCCGACCCGGAGAATGGAAGCCCGATGAAAAACTGCAAGACCTGCTGGACCAGCACGAGATTTACACCAACATTGGCGCGGACGTGCTGGGCATAACGGCCGTAGATGCCCACAGCGGCCAGACCATCGCCCACACCGACCGCAGCTACCCGGTGGGCACCGTCGTGCTTTTTGGCGGCCAGCCAATGAAGGTGGCCTGGGTCGAAAAGTACAAGTTTGGCCTGGCGGCAGCGCCCGGTACAGTGGCCGATGATATTCTGCGCTTTCGCAAAACGTATGCGGCCGTTCCCTACATGGTGACACAAACCGTCGCTCGCTCCCTCGGGTTAGAGGCGGGGCAGATGGCTACCCTGCCACAGGCACCGGGGCTGTTCCTGTTTCATTTTTGGGGGACAGTGTGGGGGGAATTGTTAACCGCCGTACTCATCACCCAGGGCATCAGCGCCGAAACGGTCAACGAATACTGCCTGTACGTGCACCAACCCATCAGCCAATTGCCCCCGGTGGACAAAAACGGGATCATAAAAGCAGCGCAGGATATCATCGTTATCCTGGCCAACCGGTTGGAAATGGGCCGGTTTCATCGCCTCTTACCGGCCGATGTGGCCCATCGTGCCGTCCTGGCCCAACTAAATCTGACCGACTTCAAACAGGCCTACGATAACGCTCATCTTGTCAGCGAAAGGCGCATAGCAGAACAGTTGCAACAGCTTCTATCAGGTTAGTTTAATTGACCGTCATCTATTCCGGAGTCCAGGTGAACAATCCCCAGGCAATGCGTTTCTGGCAGAGGCATGGGTATCACATTATTAGCGAGCCAACGTTACAACCTGACCAGACAACTGTTGTCGATTTGCGGAAGGATGTACAGCGTTGATGTTTTGTCCTGAACCATTCACTAACGCATTCGTACGGCCGTTCCAAACGGCCGTTCCCCTTTCTCCCTTCACTTTACACACAATAATCAACCCCTTATACTGTGCCTACCGTGCCAGCTAGATGTACATCCAAAACACGAGGCTCATCGTGTTTTTATAAACATCCTTCCTAACTCTTGGGGCATATCACGTGCACCGGTCTTGATATGATCCCCAGCTTCATCCTACCTATTTCGGCGACAAGGCCACCCACTACGGGAATTTATGCCGAAGCAATGTTCCCCTGATCCCGAAAGTCCGGTGGTATATGCCTAAAAGAGGAGGCACAGCAAAATGAATCAGTTTAAGAAGGTCAATAGACGGGATTTTCTTCGGCTTGGCATGGCCAGCGCGGCCAGTGTACCGGCCGTCACGATGTCAGCGAAAATCGGCACCGGCAGTCGTTCTGGCGAACGCTTCAGGGGGCCTTTCCCAGAACTGGAAGAAGTAACCATCGCCGAGCTGCAGCAGGCAATGGCTGGGGGACACATCACGGCCCAGCAGCTGGCTCGCCAATACCTGCGGCGTATCAGGGATATTGACCAGGGCGGCCCTATGTTGAAATCGGTCATTGAGATCAACCCGGACGCCCTGGAGATTGCCGCCGCGTTAGACCAGGAGCGGCGGCAGCACGGCCCTCGCGGACCGCTGCACGGCATTCCCATCCTGATCAAAGACAACATCGCTACTGATGACCAGATGCAAACCGCCGCCGGGTCGTTGGCCCTGGTGGGCCACAAACCGGCAGAAGATGCCACCGTCGCCGCCAGGCTCAGGGAGGCAGGCGCCGTCATTTTGGGCAAGGCAAACTTAAGCGAATGGGCTAATTTCCGTTCGTTCCAATCCTCCAGCGGTTGGAGCGGCCGTCGCGGACAGGGGCGCAATCCATATATTCTGGACCGCAACCCCTGTGGCTCAAGTTCCGGTTCGGCCCAGGCGGTATCGGCGAACCTGATTCCCGTTTCCCTGGGCACAGAAACAGATGGCTCGATTGTCTGTCCGTCGTCGGCGAATGGCATTGTTGGCATCAAACCCACCGTTGGACTCACCAGCCGCTTCAATGTCATTCCCATTTCCGAGACGCAAGATACAGTCGGGCCCCACGGCCGTACCGTGGCCGACGCTGCCACGGTGCTGGGGGCACTGACCGGTGTCGATCCGCTCGATCCGGCCACGGCCGCCAGCGACGGCCACTTTTACACCGATTACACCCAGTTTTTGGACCCGAATGCCCTGCACGGAGCGCGTATTGGTGTGGCCCGCGATCTCTTCTTCTTCAGCCCGGAGACAACTGAAATTGCTAATACGGCCGTTGCTGCCATGCAGGCGGCTGGTGCGGTCATCATAGACCCGCTCACTATTCCGCCAGAACTGCTGGACGATGGCGGTGCCGAATTCAATGTACTTCTTTATGAATTTAAGGACGGCATCAACAAGTACCTAAGCCGCCTCGGTCCTGGCGCGCCGCAAACGCTGGCTGATCTCATCGCCTTTAACATTGCCCATGCAGACCAGGAGATGCTCTACTTTGGCCAGGAGATATTTGAGCTGGCCCAGACTTTTGGCCCCTTAACCGATCCCGCCTATCTAGAAGCCCTGCAGAAAAGTCACTTCGCCGCGATTGAGGGAATCAATCAGCTCATGGACGACCACAATCTGGCGGCTATCGTGGCGCCAACCGGAAGCCCGGCCTGGCCAACCGACCTGGTGAACGGCGATCATTTCCTGGGTGGCAGTTCATCGCTGGCCGCCCGCGCTGGCTTCCCCTTGCTCAGCGTACCGGCCGGATTTTCGTTTGGGCTCCCGGTGAACATCACTTTTATGGGCAGAGCGTTCAGCGAACCAAAGCTGATCGCCCTGGCTTACGCCTTTGAGCAAGCCACGCAAGTGCGCCAGGCGCCACAGTTTATGCCCACGCTGGAATAAAAATGGCTGGACTCGGTACACACGGCTTCAAACAAGCCGTTAAAAAACAGGATCAGCCCGCGGAAAAACTTCGACAGGCGAACCATTTTCGACTGTAGGACAACAAACATGTTTGAAGGATTTAACGTCATAGAAATCGATACTGGGGAGGCGCGTATTCATGTACGCTACGGCGGCACTGGTCCACCTTTGCTTTTGTTGCATGGGCATCCTCAAACACATGTCATGTGGCACAAAATCGCACCAGATCTTATGCAAGACTTCACGGTAGTCGCCCCAGACTTACGCGGTTATGGCGACAGCAGTAAACCTCCCACAACGTCTACTCACGAACCATATTCAAAGCGTGCAGTGGCCCGAGATCATGTAGCTGTGATGCAGCATTTTGGTTTCCAACACTTCAATGTGGCAGGTCATGATCGTGGCGCATACGGTGCTTACCGCTTAGCCCTGGATTCCCCGCAATGCGTGGACCGGCTAGCCATACTGGACATTATTCCCGCAGGCGAAGCCTGGCGCCGCGCTGACTACCGCTTTATGCTCGCCTGGTGGCATTGGGCCTTCCTGGCACAACCTGCGCCACTTGCCGAAAATCTTTTGACGCCAAATCCCGAGGCATACTACTTCAGGCACAATCGAGATAAGTTCGCGCCGGAGGCCTTGGCTGCGTACCTTCGTGCTATTCATGATCCCGATACTATCCACGCGATGTGTGAAGATTACCGCGCCAACGCCACCTTCGATTACGAGCTCGATGAGGCCGACCGACTGGCCGGCCGAAAAATCCAATGTCCTGTTCTTGTTTTGTGGGCACGTCAAGATGACCTCGAAGAACTTTATGGCAATCCTCTTGCTATTTGGCGTGAGTGGGCCGATGAGGTGCAGGGCTGGGGGCTAGACTGCGGTCACTATATGGCCGAAGAAGCACCAGAAGCAACCTATTCGGCATTACACACTTTCTTTACGGCATAGCGATTGTTTTTGCCTGGCACTGGGCTGCCCAGCCAGTCCGTGACGAAAGGTTTAGACGCTGCTTGATAATGCTTTTGCCCGTCTACCGTTAAAACCGGCGTTGGCCACACTGCGCGGTTCGCACTGCGCAGTTCATAATTTGTGGTAAAGGAGTGCAATTTATGGTGGATCAATCAAAAGTTACTTCTGGTTTTGATGTTGAGTTTTTAATGGGGGAGGAATTCATTCACTATTTCTTGCTCTGTTCAATGGAAACCGGCTCCATTCCGTGGTGGTCGGAGTCCAGCGGCATCGATGAAAATGGCAACCTGTTCCACCGCGCCACGCTCACACACCCGCCTGCGGAACTGGAACAGCGCCGACTGTACCCGGTTCACCCAGATTTTGTCGGCAGTGAACACCCGTTTCAGCACATCGTCAGCACGGTCTATTCCCATCAGGACGATGAATTCAGGGTCACCATCCTGCCCGACGATGGCACGGGCGCCGACATTCTTTTGCGTGTGTTTCCCAGCGTCATTGATTTACTGCCCCAGCCCCCCGCTGTGCTCGCCGAAAATTTTCTGCCCGCCGATCTGCACATCAGCTTTAACGTCGTGTTTGACACCCGCCAGGATGGACTGCTGGGCAACATCGGTGTGGAATTGGCGCTGCTGGATGTGACCGGGCCGTTGATTGATGCGGCCGTAGCTTTTGGCGCCTCCAAAAAAAGTATCCTGGCCGAAATGAAAGAGCAGATTGACCGGCGCGTTCCGTTTGCCGTAGCGGGTGGCGGCAGCCTGCAGCGCATCGAAACCCGTAAATTTCTAGACGATCCAGACCGGCCAAAAGCCATCGGCGTCTACATCAATCTCGCCCTGCAAAGCAGCCCTGACCCGGCTTCACTGGTGCCCGACCGCGGCGACAGCAGCCTGGCGCAAAATTTCCTGGAGCCCGGCGCCAAAATGGCGTTTGCCTTTCCATCCGAAACGTACAGCAGGCTGGGCAATGATTTCAAATTTAAGATGGCCGAGCCCAAGCCCAACGACCCCGGCGACTTTCACTTTCCCCTCATGGATGGCGACGACCAGGTGGGCATCATCAAAGGTATTTCGGTGCGGCCCGAGATCGTGGCTGGCCCCAACCAGCCCCCCACGTTTACCAACGTGCTCGTCATTGATATTCATGGCGAATACGCCATCGAAAATTTCTTCGATCCGGATTTCCACATGAAAATCCGGCTGGTGCCTACCGTCACGGAAAACGGTGTATTTGATCTGAAGGTGGACTTTGACCTGGATTTGAGTCTGGCGGCGCACCTGGTGGCAATCTTCCTGACCACAGCCTTGTCATTCGTGATGCCAAAGCTGGGGCTTTCGCTCCTGTTTTTATCAATTTTAGCCATCAAGATTATCGAGCGTGTGGGTGAAAGCATGGCGCAGTCCTCGATTCAAGCCGAATTGGACCGGACCTCGTTTCTCGACACCCTGCCCCACAAACTGACCGTCGAAGCGCGGCGTTGGGACCCCTTGTACACCACCCTGCATCGCGTGGAAACGGCCGATGTCGCCATCCAGGTCAACCACCAGGGTTTTGCCTTTGATGCCCAAAATGTGTTTATCGGTCGCCGGTTCCTGCCGCTGCAAAACATGGTGATTAGGTCGGAAACGCGGGATGCCAACAGCGCCGTCAACGGCCTGGTCTACCGCGCCAACGACATCGGCCCCTTCCTCAAAAACGACCTGGTAACCGTCTTCGCCGCTACCGACCGCATGCCCTTTGTAGCGCTGCTGCCGCCGCAGGGTAACATTGAATCGCACCGGGTGTCGCTTACGCTGGACCAGGTGATGGAACGCATCGCCGCCAAAGATCGCCATATCAAGGAATTGGATTACATCCCCAAAAAAGTCGACGTGATTGACAACCAGATCTTCCAGATACTGGCAATTTCCCTGACTGAACTTCCCGAAATTGAGAGCTTCAGCCGCAGCCGGCTGCGCAATGAACTGCGCAGTTCCCACGGCGCGGCATTCCGCCAGCGAGCCATCGACGAACTGCAAGCCGAGCTGGGACGGGCGCCCACTGAAGCGGAGATCACAGCGCAGTTTAACCAGATTCTGGAAAATGCGGTAAGCAGCGCAGTGCCCGGACGTGTGCGGGCGGAGCTCGACACCCGTATGACGTTCGACCTTGAACCGCACGAGTTTGCGGATTTACAGCAGCGTAAGATTTTGGTGCTCGGGCGGAACCATCTGGAGATTCGCAAGATGACCAGAAACGGGACGGTCACTGTGTATTATCGGGATTATGAACGGCCGTTTGAACCCAACACCGACAAACGGGACAACTTGCTCTCTTTACCGCGATACAAACACACTGAGAACTGACCTGTGCCTTTGTATTTGTCGATGGAGGTGGCAATGCATTACGATTTTAAAAACATTCAGGCTGGCGATGTTAGTCTTGCCTATGTAGAGCGCGGGCAGGGGGCGCCGCTTGTCCTGCTACACGGCAGCGGTCCCACCGATTTGCGCACCTGGGGCCAGCAAATCGAGCCGTTTGCCGAGCATTATCGCGTCATTGCCTACAGCCAGCGATACCACTACCCCAATGCCTGGCTCGATGATGACTCGTCTGTCCTTTCGACGTACGTTCATGCCAGCGACTTAGCAGCACTCATCGCAGCCTTACAGCTGGGTCGCGTTCATCTGAACGGCTTTTCCTACGGCGCGGATATCGCGCTGCGTTTTGCGTTGGAACATCCTGACCTGTTACACACCCTGGTGGTGGGTGAACCTGGACTGAATTCGTGGCTGGTTACGCTTCCTGGCGGGGCCATCCAGTTTGCTGAATCCGCCCGGACTTTACAGGCTGCCAAAACAGAGGTGCAAAATGGGAATCTTGCACGCGGTTTGCAGCTGTTCATGGATGTCGTCATGGGGGTTAGTGCCTTTGACCAGATCCCTCCAGCGCTTTACGAAAGGCTGCTGGCCAACGTCCGCTTGATTGGCTATGAACAGACGGAGATCAGCGAAAGCGTTACGGATATTACCCGGGCAGAGGCGACCGCAATCCGCACGCCCACTCTTATACTCACAGGCGATGAAAGCCCGGAAGCGTTTTTGCTGGTCAGCCAGGAGCTGGCTCGTTGGATACCGCATGCAGAGCAGGCGCAAATCACCGGGGCTTCACATCTTTTACACGTCATGAATCCAACAGACTACAATGCGACGGTCCTGAGATTTTTAGCCAGGCACGCACCTGATGGTTAGACGACGGCCGTACTTCCCCTTCAACCTTCTGGCCCTCCCACACCTCGTTTTTGTATCCCGCCTATTTCTTGAAAAGGAACATTTGTTCTGATACACTTCCGACACCTACTATCTTCGCCCCACTATTCGCCCTCAACCTTGCCGGGCACAAATAGGAGATAAACCTATGCACAACAATCGCTCCATGCCCACCAGCGCGATTATCCCAGAGCTGCCCTACTCCGACGTCCGTGAAGCAGCGGATTGGCTATGCCGTGCGTTCGGCTTCAGCGAACGACTGCGCATCGGCACCCATCGCGCTCAGCTCACTTTTGGCAGCGGGTCCATTGTGGTGACGCAAGGCAACGCTTCCACAACTGCGTGTGCCATCATGGTGCGTGTTGACGACGTGGACAGTCATTACGCCCATGCCCGGCAGGCTGGAGTACCCATCATCAATCCACCAACCGATTACCCTTATGGCGAACGGCAGTATACAGCGCAAGACCTGGGTGGCCACCGCTGGACGTTCTCGCAAACCATTGCCGACGTGGATCCCGCTACCTGGGGCGGCGTGCTCCTGGCGTAGACCCAACATGAGCAGTTCATCCACATTTACAGCGGCAGACGGTGATGGCTATGAACTGAATATGGGCCGGTGGAGCCGTAAGCTGGTACGGCCGTTTCTAGACTTCGTAGGCACCAGCGAGTCAGAACGTGTGCTTGATGTGGGCTGCGGCACTGGTCATCTCGCCGCCGCCCTGGCCGATGCATCCGCGTCATCGGTTATCGACGGTGTGGACATCTCGCCCATCTACGTGGCCTACGCCCAGGCTAAATACCCACACCCAAGACTACACTTCCGCGTGGGTGATGCCTGTGCCCTGGACTACGCCGATAAGACGTTTGATCGCGTGCTGTCCCTGCTTGCTCTGCACTTTGTGCCCTGCGCGCCGGATGCCATCGTTGAGATGCGCCGGGTGGCCAAACCAGGCGCTGTGGTCGGTGCCGCCGTCTGGGATGCGCGGGGCGGGTTTGTGGCCAACCGCCTCTTCTTCGATACGGCCGCTGCCCTCGACACCAAAGCCAACGAGCGCCGGGCTAAAAACTACACCCGACCCCTCACCCGGCCGGGCGAATTGGTCAGTGCCTGGCAGTACGCCGGTTTTCTGGATGTTACAGAGAGCCTTCTCCACATCCGCATGGAATACACCTCATTCGCCGACTACTGGGCGCCCTTCTTGGGCAAAGACGGGCCGGGCGCTGCGTACGTCAGCACGCTAGGCAAGGACGACCGCGCCAGGCTCGAACAGGCCGTCAGGGCAGCGTACCTGGACGGCGAACCGGATGGACCGCGTTCGTATGCAGCCCTGGCCTGGGCAGTGAAGGGCATCGTTCCATAAATCAGAAAAAAGGAGAAACAAATGCAGCAGAAAACCCAATCCACAATGGATGTAATCTACGAGAACTGGCGCGTCCACAATGAAAAGCTGCGAAATATCATCGCCCCGCTGACGGATGATCAGCTCAACCTGCAACCGGCCCCGCATATGTGGCCGGTGAGCCAGCTGGTGCAGCACATCATCTCGGTCCGGGCCGGATGGTTCAGCGGCACTTTGCAGGAGGACGACGAGGTGATGAACCAATACATGTTGGGGTGGGGCAAGCGTGATTCGCCAGCCCGCAGCGCCGACGAAATGGTTCGCGGCCTCGACGAGACGTTTGCCTTCATCGAAGGCTGCCTGCAGCGCTGGTCACCGGCCGACTGCGCCCAAACTTTCCCGGATGAATGGGAGGGCGAAGTCTACCAGGTATCCCGCAGCTGGGTAATCTACCACGTGCTGGAGCACGATCTGCACCATGGCGGCGAAATCTCGTTGATCCTCGGCGCACACGGTTTGCGTGGCCTGGATCTTTAGTTACCAGACTGTAGGCATCCCTGGCTCTGTGTTATACTTTTTGGATGAAAAACAAGCCCATCTCAGCTATTGTCCTTGGCGCCGGGATGCGTGGGGCGGATGCCTACGCCCCCTACGCCCTGGCCCATCCTGACCAGCTAAACATCGTCGGCGTGGCCGAGCCAGATGCGGTGCGGCGGCACCGGTTTGCCACCGCGCATGACATTGACCCGGCTCACACCTTTGCCACCTGGCAAGCGGTGTTTGACCGTCCCCAATTTGCCGACGTCATCATCAACACCACGCAAGACCAGATGCATTACGCCTCCACCGTCGCCGCCCTGGAAGCAGGCTACGACGTCCTGCTGGAAAAGCCCATCACCAACATCTTGGCGGAAACGGTGCAGCTGGTGCAGCTGGCCGAACAAAACGGCCGTCTCCTGCAAATTTGCCACGTCCTGCGCTACACCAACTTCTTCACCAAGCTGCACGAGATTGTGACTTCAGGCCGGTTGGGCGAGATTATCACTGTGGAGCACCGCGAGAATTTGCGCTACACGCACATGGCGCACAGCTATGTGCGTGGCAATTGGAGCAACACGGCCCAATCCAGCCCGATGATCCTGGCCAAATGCTGCCATGACTTCGACATTCTCTACTGGAACATGGGGCAGTCCGTGACCAAACTGCAATCATTTGGCTCGCTCATCCACTTTCGCCCGGAAAACGCGCCGCCCCACGCCACCGACCGCTGCACCGCGCCCTGCCCAGCAGCCGATGACTGCCCCTTCGATGCCCGCCGCTACTACCTGGAACCGATTCATATCAATTGGGCGCATAAAATTACCAACCAGCTAACCCCGGAGGGCATTCAACTGGCGCTGGAAAACGGCCGTTACGGCCGTTGCGTCTATCGCTGCGATAACGATGTGGTCGATCACCAAACCGTCAACATGCAGTTTGCCAGCGGCGCCAGCGTGGTGCTGTTTATGCACGGCCACTCCCACGACGAGTCGCGCACCATGCGCTATGACGGCTCCCGCGCCACGCTGCGCGGCAAGTTTGACTACGTTAACGGCTGGATTGAAATCCACGATCACCTGACCGATACGGTCGAGAAGCTCACCATACCGGCCGGTATCAGCGGGCACGGCGGCGGCGACGAGGGCATCATTCGCGGGTTTGTCCAGGCAGTGCGCGGCGAACAGCCGCCCCTCACCGCGGCCCGCGACTCGCTGGAGAGCCACCTGCTGGCCTTCGCCGCCGAAGAATCACGCCTGAACGGAACGGTGATCGATATGAACCAGTTCCGCCAGCAGGCGAACGCTGCGCCTCAAGCCATCGCCAAAGGTTAAAAAGCGACGGCTCTTTGGGAATTCAGAGGGTGTACAGCCCGTGATGCGTGAAACGTGACCAGAGGGCCATCACGTTTCACGCTTCACGTTTCACGCCAAACCCCACGAAATCCTGAAGACCCAAAGCGACTAATGCTGGCGCAACAGGCTGAAAACTCAAAAATTTCCCTCTTGACTTAGAGTTCACTCCAAGATGTAGAATTCCATAAATTCACAAAAATGGAGCTTACTCATGTTTCAAAATCAGTTAATAAATGCCGTTGTTTCCTGGGAATGGCAGCTAAAAATGGCGGAAGAAATACAAAAAAACTTGCAGGGAAAACCCCATGAAGTAGAAGTCGAACCGGTCCAGCCGAATGCACGCGTGCCCTTCTGGAAGCTGCTGTTTGCCTCGCGCCAGGCAAACCAACCTGTTTACACCTGTTGTGCCAGCGAGCCGTGTGGCGAAGTGGGGCTTGGTTAAACCAGCGTCACTTATAAACCTTTTGCCAGATCGTTTGGGAGGGGGAACGGCCGTTCCCCCTCCCAATTTCCAAATTAGCCCCCTTCACACCTTGACGAGCCGCCTTCAAACTGCTATAGTGCGCCCATCATGTTAACAAAGTCTGGATACTTTTATTTTTACTTTTTTAGCCAGCCCCGCCGCACTTGTTGCGAGGTGGTCGTTACGCGCTAGAAAAGCCCAGGCAAAACGACTCAAAAACCAACAAGACGCGGCCCAAAAAGCCGCGTCTTTTTTTGTTTTTGGGCAGGAAGCTTTTCAAAAAAGGGGAAGAAATCATGCCGTTAAACGGAAACACCTATAGTTCAACAGAACAACAACCCACTGCCTGCCGCGGCGTGCGCGGCGCCGTCACTGTGAAGGAAAACACGGAAGACGCCATACTCGCCGCTACCCGCGAACTGCTCCAGGTGATCATCCAGCGCAACGAGATGCGGCCAGAAGATGTCGCCAGCGTTTATTTCACAACCACCATGGATCTCAACGCCACCTACCCCGCCCTGGCCGCCCGCCAGATCGGCTGGAGCGATGTGGCCCTGTTATGTGGTCACGAGATGGCCGTGCCCGGCGGCCTGGAAAGGTGCATTCGCGTCCTGATCCATTGGAACACCACCCACTCTGCTCAAGAAATTGTCCACGTCTACCTGCGTGAAGCACAGTCACTGCGCCCGGACCGCCAAAACCTGCCCCCCATTCGCCCCCGCCAGATGAACGCGATGGAAGCGATGGTAAAGGTAATGGCCTCCGTCTTGTAACTTTTTTCCGAATTTGTCATTCTGAATGGAGTGCAGCGTAATGAAGAATCCCTCTGACGCTTGTTAACCGGGATCTTTTAAGATGGACGAAGCATGTACAATTATTATGCCTCAGGGATGCTTCACTTCGTTCAGCATGACAACTTTAAGCTAAAGAGAAAACTGCAAAAAAACAAATCAATTGAAAAGGATAGATTAATGATGATCGTAGTGATGCAGCCTAATGCAACCATGCAGGAAAAATCCGGGATTATCTCCTGGGCCGAGGATTTAGGATTTAAGATTCACCTGTCTACCGGCAGTGAGCGCACCATCATTGGTGTGATTGGCGATGACCGGGTGATCAACCGCGAGCAGTTGGAGCGGATGGCGGGCGTGGAGCGTGTGGTGCCCGTGTTGAAGCCGTTTAAGATTGCCAGCCGCGAGTTCAAACCCAACGACACGCAGTTCACCATTGGCGGCCACGTCATTGGCGGTAAGGACCTCATCATTATGGCTGGGCCGTGTTCCGTGGAAAGCCGCAGCCAGATTCTGGAAACAGCCCATGCCTGTAAAGAAGCGGGCGCCCACATTTTGCGCGGCGGCGCCTTTAAACCGCGCAGTTCGCCATACTCCTTCCAAGGCATGGGCGAAGAAGGGCTGAAATACCTGGCCGAAGCCCGCGAGCAAACCGGTATGCCCATCATCACCGAGGTGATGGAACCGAGCCTGGTGCCCCTGGTGGCCGAATACGCCGACATTCTGCAGATTGGCGCCCGCAATATGCAAAACTACGCCCTACTGCACGCTGTGGGTGAATCGCAGCACCCGGTGCTGCTCAAGCGCGGCATGAGCAGCCTCATCGAAGAGTGGCTAATGTGCGCCGAGTACATTCTCAGCCACGGCAATACGCGGGTGATGATGTGCGAGCGCGGCATCCGCACCTTTGAGCGCTACACCCGCAACACGTTCGACATCAACGCCATTCCGGTGCTGAAGCAGCTCACCCACCTGCCCGTCATTGCCGACCCGAGCCACGGCACGGGCAAGTGGGAATACGTGGAAAGCGTCACCAAAGCCAGCGTGGCTGCGGGAGCCGACGGAGTCATCCTGGAAGTGCATCCCCGGCCAGAAGAAGCGATGTCAGACGGCCGTCAATCCCTCAAGCCCGAGCGGTTTGCCCAACTGGTGCGCGACATGAAAGCCATTGCCCAGGCCGTCGGCCGCGACGTCCCGACCGAAGAGCGTGTTCATGCTTAAGTGATGTAATCTGGCGTGAAACGTGAAACGTGATGCTTCTGTTGTCACGTTTCACGTTTCACGCATCACTACTTGTTATCCTGAAGAGCCAATTTTTTGTTAAAGCATTGTTTCTTCCTCCGCAAAAAGGCGCACCCACGGTGCGTCTTTTTGTTTACCGCGGGGTGAAGTACAATGACGGCCGTATCGCCGGAGGTGCGATGTACTTCAAAAATGCGTCGCACCTGTTGTTAAAACATCCACAGATTTCGCAGATTACACAGATTTATCTCTCTGTTCTCCAAACTTCTCTGCGCGCTCTGTGTCCTTTTAAGACGGACGGGTTAGATGGGAAAAGTTGAAATTATTGAAAGTTTTGCAGCGCCGGGGCGGGGTCCGGTGGGGTTGTGTTACGACGGCCGTTTCCTCTGGAACGCCGATTTTTCCGGGGGCAAAATTTACCGGATTGATCCCACCACGATGGAAAGTGACGTGGAACTGGTGTGTCCGGGCAATTTGAGCGGGATTACGTGGGACGGGCGTTCTCTCTGGCAGTCACTCCACGACGGCGGTACGCTGCGCCGCATCAACCCGGAAACCAACGACTTCGACCAGACGATCATGGTGTGGGAACATGGCTGGCTCTCCGGCGTAGCCTGGGACGGCGCGCATTTGTGGGCCGCGTCGCAGCAGCACGGCAAGCTGTTTAAGCTGGACCGCGACAGCGGCGACGTGCTGAGCACAATACCCGTGCCCGTCGCCGGCGGCGGCCTGGACTTTCACGACGGCTCGCTCTGGATGGGCATTGCCACCCCCATGCGCTTCGACGCGCACTACGAACAGTTTGACTGGGAAAGCGACGAACACCACTTCGCCATCGTACGCCTGGACCCGGAGACGGGGACCGAGCAGGCCCGCTATGATCTTGACTTTGTGCCCATGGGCCTGGCCTGGGTCGGCGATGAGCTGTGGATGAGCCACGTCGCCGAACGCAAGCTGCACCGCACCAAACTTATCTGAATTCAAACCACAAAGGACGCAGAGAACGCAAAGAATAAAAATTTCAGAAACTTCGCGTACTTTGCGCGCTTTGCGGTTAAAAAAGTTTCCGGCTATCAGCGTCTATCGGCAGACAAGGCAGCAATGTAGCGGTCGGCGGAGTGGGAAACGGCCGCTTTGGCATCTTCTTTCACCACCCGGCCCCACCATGCGCCGTAAATGCGGTCGAAGTTGTAGGGGGATACGGCCGCTTCAATCTCACGCACCTTTTTGGCGGGCAGCGGAATCAAGTTGGGATAGCTGTACATGAAGCTCACCCAGCGCCGGTCCGACACCACCTGGATGATGTCGCCCGTCAGCAAAACCCCCGCGCCGTTGGCCCCGGCGGGCCAGTGCAGCATCGTGCCTCCGGCATAATGACCCCCACCACGAATCAGCGTCAGGCCAGCCCACAGCGATTTGGTTTCGCCCTCCCAAAATTCAACCGACGGATCGGGCCGCATCACCCACTGCTGGTCGGCAGCGTGCAGGTAGATGGGTGCCTCAAAGGCATGGGCCCATTCCACCATCGACGAGTAGTAATGCGGGTGAGAAATGGCAATGGCGTCGATGCCGCCCAGCTGATTAACGGCCGTTTGGGTGGCCTCATCCAGCAGCGTGATGCAATCCCACAGCAGGTTACCCTGCGGCGTTTGCACCAGCAATGCCCGTTGGGCAATGGCAAAACCCGGCGTCGTGCCGATGCCGGTGAGGTTTGGCTCTTCGTCTTCAATCTTGTTCTGGCGATCGGCTTGCAGTTCCGCCAGGGTAGTCCACTGCTGCCCTTCCCAGCCGATGTACTGGCGTTCATCTTCGCAAATGGGGCAGTTGGTTGGGGGAACGGCCGTAGCCGGAAATTGCGTACCACAAGTCTGGCAAATAAAATGTTCCATTGAGTCCTCCACATAATGCGTGAGACGTGAAATGTGGCCAGAGGTGAATCACGTTTCACGTTTCATGAAAAGTCTCCCACTTTCCCCATTCACTCAGGCAACAGCCTGCTCGATGAGGTTAACCAGGTTGGGCGTCAGGGGACCGGGGTAAATGTCTAACAGGGCCAATTCAGTCAGCGGCACCCATTGGAAGATGTGCTGGTTAGTCGGCGTTTGCCGCGCCAATTCCGGGCCACCGAGTGCTAGATTGCCGCTGAACTCGGTGACCAGGTAGGCGTATTCCCGCTGCGCCTCGTCAAACTCACGCACCCACAGGCGCGGCCCCAGCACAATGTCGTAGTTGGTCTCTTCCTTGGCCTCACGCAGCGCCGCTTCCAGGATTGTCTCCCCTGGTTCCACGCCGCCGCCAATGGCCACATGATGAATGTGATCTTCACGAATGCGCTTGAATACGAGGAGACGGCCGTTGCGATAAATGTACAACGTTACCCGGTTTCGCATCTTGCCTCCTTTTGTCGGTAATCGGCGGTCCGTTATCCGTAATCGGTAATCGATTACCGCTCACCGTTTACCGATTACCGTTTACCGTTTACCGTTCACCGCCCCACCGCCTGCAGCGCCCGGTCGGGAAAGTCAGAAATGATGCCATCGACCCCCATGTCGAGGAGGCGCTGCATGTCGGTTTGCAGGTTGATGGTCCAGACGTGCACGGCCAGCTGGTTACGGTGTGCCGTCCGCACGGAGCGGGGAGTCACCAGCCGCAGCCCGGTGTCCAGGTCTACTTCCGGAATTTGCAGCACCTGGCCGCTGCCCCGGTAAAAGCGATCCAGCCGCAGCTTGCTGAGGCCAAACCAGCGCACCGTCTCGGCGTGGGAAGCGGTGCGAGCCACCTCCGGGCAGGCGCGGCGAAAGTCGGCGACAGTTTTATTGCTAAACGAGCCGACACACAGCCGGTGGGCCACATTGTGCTGGCGAATGAGATCGGCAAAAGTCGGCACCAGGCTGGGCGTTTCCTGCTTCATGTCGATATTGATCCACAAACTGGGAAACGTTTCAAGCACTTCGGCCAGTGTAGGTATGACGATGCCCTGCCCGCGAAAGGGAAAGGTCTGCCCGCCATCGGCCGTAAAGCGGTAACCGGCGTCTAGCTGCTGCAATTCGGCGAGGGTGTGGTTTTGGATACGGCCGTTCCCCTCCGTTGTTCTATCCACCGTGTCATCATGGCAGACGATCAGCACACCATCTTTGGTTTGGTGTATATCGATCTCCAGCCCATCAATCGGCAGCTCCGCCGCTTTGCGGAAGGCGAGCATTGTATTCTCCGGGTACAACCCGCGCCACCCCCGATGCGCCAGCACCACCGGACCACCCTGGTGGGCGAATGGTTTATTGGGTAAACGCATGAGAATGGTTAATTGTTAATGGTAAATGGTTAATAGAGTTGTTCCTTAATAATTGAGATTGAAGTTCCAGAGACCAGCGGCAATGCCAATCACGTCATCCTCAAAAGACTTTCTGTGGTTACGAAATCGATGCACAAGAATATTGTATCGCTTCAAACCACAGATCGCGTTTTCAACCAATATTCTGATTTGACTCAACGCTTTATTGTCAGCTTTTTGTTCGGTTGATAAGGTGGTCACAGGGTTCTTCTTACTTTTACGTGGCTTTTTGTGGGGGATATGAATCTCTTCTCCCACATAATCGGCGAGAATGCCCTGATAGCCTAAATCAACTAAGACTGCCATGAATTCAAACCAAGCTTGTTCTGGCGGAAACTCCTCTTTAAGCATGGTGTAATCATGAACATGTCCGGCAAAGGTCCGTCCCAGGAAAAGAATCGTTTTGTTCAAAGCCGTTATCACCGTGTTTTTAAGCGTGTGTCTTTTTTTGCCACTGTAATGTTCACGCTGCTCTTGGTTATCCTGGGGACGGCGATAGCTCCTTTCGGTGACATCAATCAGAATCGTGTCCATACCAGCCAGTGCTTCGAGTAAATCGTCTGGCGTGGCAAACTCACGAGGGGGCATGACCTCCAGGTGAACCAGGGTTTGATATAAAACAGGGACTAACTTATACAGGTTTTCATTCGCTTTGGACCGGGCCATGTTGAATTGAGTGCCTAACACATCGAAGGTGGGATAAACCTTGAAATAGTAGAGCAGAAACAACAATTTATCTCGCATCGTGGGCAAAGCACCTTTTCGGCCACCGCCTGGACGCCGTTGACGCACACCGGCTGCGCTACCGTCTTGATAGGCTTGCCATTGCATCTTGGTGTAAGTCATGAAAAATACTTCTAGTAAAATCTCGAATTGTGTTTCTGATACGCCGGTTAAAGCACGCATATGACGATCATCACGAATTTGTAGGCTCATTTAGTTTTCTCCAGCTGAATTGGCTGGAATTTACCCGTTTTTTAATTAGGAACAACTCTAATGGTTAACTTTATCACCCTGTCACCTTGTCACCCCTTCACCCCTTCACCCGTTCACCCCTTCACCTCACCACCTCCAACAAAAGATCCGGCCTATCCGTAATAATCCCATCCACTCCCAACGCAATCAATCGCTCCATTTCGGCCGTGTCGTTGATCGTCCAGGCGTGCACCTGGATGTTGTGGCTGTGCGCCACGCGGACGAAGCGCTCGGTGATAACGTCCACCTCACCGATGAGGGGCAGCGAGGAGGTGGTAGGCACCTGAAAGGCGGTGCCGGGCGCCTGGAACAGCGCGCCTAAATAGGCCGCGTTCAGGCCAAAAAAGAGCTGGATTTCCGGCTCAACCATTGAGGTGATGACGTCAGGGCACTCGGCGCGAAACTCTTCCACGGTGGCTTTGTGGAAGGTGGCGACGAGGACTTTGTCTTGCATGTTGTAGGTGTGGATGAGCTGGCAGAACGGCCGTACCATACCCGGCGTTTCTTGCTTGATTTCTATGTTCATCCGCATGTCGGGGTAGCGCTGGAACATCTCTTCCAACGTCGGCACCTGGATGCCCTGCCCGCGATACGGATAGGTCGCGCCATCGTCATCGGTCCAGTAATAACCCGCGTCCAGCGCCCGAACTTCGTCCAGCGTCATCTCTTTAATCGCGCCGCTGCCGTCGGTGGTGCGGTCTACCGTGGCGTCGTGCATAAGGACAATCGCGCCATCTTTGGTTTGGTGAATGTCCATCTCCAGCACGTCCACGCCCAGCTCAACCGCGTGGTCAAAGGCCAGCAGCGTATTGGTGGGGCGCAGCCATTCGCCGCCCTGGTGGGCGATGACCATGACACCGTCTTGTTGGGTAAAAAAGGGATGTACCGGCACCGGCTGCGCCCGCCACGCCAGCGTGCCGTACACAACTAACAGCAACCCAACAATTACCAAAGCAATCCGCGATTTTCGGCTTTTCATCTAAATTCTCCGTCCAAATTCCCTTCTCTATCTTTGCACTTTTTGATTGTCATTCCCACGAAGGCGGGAATCCTCTCGGATAAATAAGATGGATACCCGCCTGCGCGGGTATGACATAGCCTCTGGTAAGCTTGAAATCTGCAGAGATCGGGAAGTATCTAAAAAGCGGCTGGATTGTACCAAGAAGCTGGTTGTGAGGCATAAGAGCGGGTTGAAACGGCCGTACTCTACTTTTGCTATGAATTATATTCACAGATCAAAAACAATCTCCAATAGTTTAGCCCAGCCACCAATAACATGAGGAAAGACGAAAACTATGGCAGGGGCAACTTCCAAATTTCTGGCAGAGTTTGAAAATTCCCAAACGTAATCAAATAAGAACCATCTGGAGTAAATAGAAATCCCTTGACTTCCAGAGCATCAATTGAACCAAGCAAATTCTCCTCAACATTCCAAACAGTCAAATCTCTTTGCAGCACACCCAACTGACCGTGATTAGAAAAAGTTATCTGCCGAATTTGTTGAGCCTGTCTAATTTCATTTGCCTCCAAATCAAGTTCTACGTTATTGCGTAAGTCAACTACTCTGAGATTTCCATATCCTTCTTGGTTTGAAACAAATGTAGCAAGATATTGGCCATCATGGGAAACAGCGACTCCATCGGCAAAGAAATCGTTTGGAAAAAAAGATTGTTGTTGCCCATTATTCAAGTCAAGCAAATATACCGAAGGTAATTCACTCTCAAACTGTCGCTCTCCCGCAACAGCAACGACTGAATTAGCCACACCAGGAACAAAACTTACAGCGTTTCCTTCACCTATTTCGTTGACGCTCTCACTATCCAGATCCCAAATAGTTATTTTTCCAGGGAAAATTCCGGCAACAGCTAACAAGCCACTATCCGTAGAAAAGCTCATATCTCTGGTATATGCTGGGTATAAAAAGTGGTGAAGTAGATTCCCAGTGTGTACATCCCAAACAAAAATATATGGAACAGCTTCACTCGTTCCGACAGCCAATTGAGAACTATCAGGGGAAAAGACCAGTTTAGTTGTAGCTAGAGGTTGATCCAGCTCAATTACCCATCTTGCACTGCCCGTTGCCACCTCCCACAAGTAAATTTTGCTGGTCTCATCGTAGCTTTCAACAGCAGCAAATAAATCTCCATCAGGTGAAACAGCTATGGTATTAAGCCCTTGTAACTCGTTAATTCTCTCTGGAATTAAAGCCCAACGTGAATCCAAAGCTGGCACAAGTTCAATTGAAAGTTCTGCATCGATTAAAGCCGGTGTTGTTACCTTCGTTGAAATCGTTGAATTTACCTCGAAAGTAGGCGTTAAACTGTCATTAGCTACAGCTCTGTTAGCTACTTCTTCAGACTCAGTGGGTGATATTTCGACATTGTCTACTGTACAACCAGCTACGATCATGAGAATAATCAGGAAAGCACCAGTGGAAATTTGTTGTGTAAACTTCATAACGTTTTGTAACATTCCCTCATCCATTTTAATTTTTCGGCACCCAACTAACCGGCACAAAACAATCCGTTCATCAAATCAGCAACGGGCTACCGGCAATACATTTCTGAAAGATGAGCCAGGGCGAAACGGCCGTTGCGATCAAAATCCCATGCAGTATAATCCTTCAGTCGGAAATCTGTAAACTGATCACCGACCACCGATTACCAAATTTTGGAGATAATAATGGCACGTCGAGCAATCTTTCCCTTCACAGCAATCGTCGGACAGGAACGTATGAAACGGGCGTTGATCCTCAACGCCGTCAGCCCCCAAATTGGTGGCGTCCTCATCCGGGGCGAACGCGGTACCGCTAAATCTACCGCCTCCCGCGCCCTGGCTGCCCTCCTGCCGGACATCGAAACTGTCGCCGACTGCCGCTTTGGCTGCGACCCCAACCGACCCAGCCAATGGTGCGATGAATGCCGCGTGCGTCACGCCGATGGCGACCTGCAAGTTGCCCTGCGCCGCACCCCCTTCGTCGATTTGCCCGTGAGCGCCACCGAAGACCGCGTCGTTGGCACCCTGGACATCGAAAAAGCCATCCAGAAAGGCGAAAAACATTTTGAGTCCGGCGTTCTGGCCGCGGCCAACCGGGGACTTCTCTACGTCGATGAGGTGAACCTGTTGGATGACCACGTCGTCGATCTGCTGCTGGATTCGGCCGCGATGGGTGTCAACGTGGTCGAGCGTGAAGGCATCAGCTTCACCCACCCGGCCAAATTTATCCTCGTCGGTACGATGAACCCGGAAGAGGGCGACCTGCGCCCGCAGCTGTTGGACCGTTTTGCCTTCTCCGTGCACATCTCCGGCCTTAGCAACGCGCACCAGCGTGTTTCCATCATGGAGCGCCGCATCAATTTTGAAGTAAATCCCGACGGCTTCCGTGAAGAGTGGGAAGCGTCGGAAAAGCAGCTGGCCGACCAGATTTGTGCCGCCCGCGAAATCGTTGACCGTGTCAAATACACCCGGCGCGATCTGCACTCCATCGCCGGGCTGACCAGCGCCATGAATGTCGATGGCCACCGCGCCGACCTGGTGATTTTGCGCGGCGCCCAGGCCCACGCTGCCTTCCAGGGTCGCAGCCAGATCACGGATGAAGACATTATCCTGGCCGCTGAACTGGCCCTGCCGCACCGCATTAAGGGACGGCCGTTCCAGGACACCGCCATCTCCGCCGCCAACCTCGAAGAACGGCTGGAAGATGTGCAGGCCGAAATGGGCATGGGCGACCCCACTGACGACCCGATGGAAGAAATTGCCGACCAGCAAGACGTAAAAAAAAAGCGTTAGACTCGGATGAAAGCAGCGACGGGGCCGAAACCAGCCAGCAGGCGGAGGCCGGCCCCCAAACGGTGCCCCAAACCGCCCAAGACGGCCAGTGGTGGGAAGGTGGTCAGAAGGTTCAGTCCAAGCAGGAGTTCATGGCCCGCCGCCTGGACACTCAGCTAGACCGTCTCACCCGTAAATCAGCCGGACGCCGCTCCCAAACCAAGACCGAACGCAAACGCGGCCGTTACGTACAGGCCCGTGTCCCCAAAGGCAAAGTCACCGACCTGGCTTTCGACGCCACCTTCCGTGCCGCCGCGCCCTACCAGCGAGAGCGCGACACTTCCCAACTGGCCCTGGCCCTGCGCAAAAGCGACCTCCGCGAGAAAGTGCGCGTGCGCCGCGCCGCCAACCTCATCCTCTTTGCCGTGGACGCCAGCTGGAGCATGGCCGTTGCCGAGCGCATGGAAGCCACCAAAGGAGCCATCATGTCCCTGCTCACCGACGCTTACCAGCGCCGCGACCGCGTGGGTTTGATTGTCTTCAACAAAAATGATTCTAACCTGGTGCTGCCACCTACCAACTCCGTGCAGCTCGCCAAAAAAGCCTTAGCCGACATCGCCGTGGGTGGCAAAACGCCGCTCTCCGCCGGGCTGATGATGTCCTACGACGTGTTCCGCCAGGAGGCGCACACCCACCCGGATGTCATGCCGATGCTGATTTTGCTCACCGACGGCGCGGGCAACGTGAGCCTGAGCGACATGCCGCCGCAGGTGGAAGCTCACCGCATCGCCGAACTCATCAAGGAGATGGGCGTACGCTCGGTGGTGATCAACATGGAACACGCCGCCTTCGACCAGGGGCTGGCCAGGCTGCTGGCCGAAAAGCTGGACGCCCCCTGCCACACGTTGGAAGATCTGCGCGCCGACACGCTCTACCAAACCGTTTTAGGTGAGCTGGACAGCAAAAAATGAATCACGCACGAATGAAACAAATCGACGAATGAAACACGAATAACACCAGAAAAAATTCGTGCCGTTCGTACATTCGTCCAATCCGTGTTTTACTTTTTCTCTGCAACCAAATTGCAACCGCTTTGCTGTATAAACAACCGAGTTACCCGATCAAAACCCACAAAAGGAGAATTTCTTTCCATGTCCACGGTACCGACCCTGCCCGGCATTCAGTCCCAGATGGTGCAAACCAACCGATTAAATGTTCATGTGCTCTCTTGCGGGCCAGAAGATGGCACACCTGTTATTTTTGTTCATGGCAACGTCTCTTCCGCCACCTATTGGGAAGAAACCATGCTCGCCCTGCCCGACGGCTTCCGCGGCATTGCCGTGGACCTGCGCGGTTATGGCGACACCGAACCTTTGCCCATCAACGGCGCCACCGGCATGGCTGATTTTGCCGCCGATGTGCACTCTGTGGTGGAAACGATGGGGCTGGGCAAACATCACATCGTCGGGCACAGCATGGGCGGCGGCGTGGTCATGCTCTACATCATCAGCCACGCGGCCGATTTGCTCTCCATCACCCTGGTCGATCCGATTTCACCCTACGGCTACGGCGGCTCCAAAGGCGCTGATGGCGCCATGACCTTCGACGATGGGGCGCCCAGCGGCATCAATCCCGAGTTTGTTCAGCTGCTGGCCAGCGGCGAGCGCGGCCTGGAAAACCCCACCTCTCCCCGCAACGTCCTGCGCGCCTTTTACGTCAAAGCGCCCTTTATTCCCGCCCGTGAGGAGGATCTGCTCAGCTCCATGCTCACCACCAAAATTGGGGATGATTGGTATCCGGGCAACGCCGTGCCCTCGGCCAACTGGCCCGGCGCGGCGCCTGGCGACAAAGGTGTTTTGCCCGCCTTCAACCGCAAAAACTTCGACGCCAGCGGCCTGGCGCACATCGATCCCAAACCGCCTATCCTCTGGGTACGGGGCGCAGATGATTTGATTGTCTCTGACTATGCGATGTTTGACCTGGCGGCGCTAGGCCACATGGGCGCGGTGCCCGGCTGGCCAGGCGACGAGGTGTGCCCGCCCCAACCGATGCTGGCGCAAACCCGAGCCGTGCTGGACAGCTACGCCGCCAACGGCGGCAGCTACCGCGAAGAGGTCATTGAGGATGCCGGACACTCCCCCTACCTGGAAAAACCAGAAGCGTTTAACGCCATCTTCCACGCCCAACTGCTCGGCTAAGCAGCCGTTATTAGATTGGGCCAATCTTGAAGATTGGCCCAATCTCAGCCAACTAACGCACCACAAAAGGCAGGAAGAGCACGTGTGCGTGCACTTCAAAGGTGGTGGGGTTTGATGTTCCCCCACCTGGCCCCGGATTCACCACAGTGATCGCACCGCTGCCCGCAAAGGCCACGTCGTAGGCGGTGAGCGTGACTTGCAGCTGGGTGGAACTGATGAAAGTAGTGGCACGGCCGTTTCCCTGCCAATACGCCTGCGCCCCCACCACAAAGTTCTTGCCCGTGATGGTCACCTCCACCGGCTGGCTGCCCGCCCCGGCCGCCCCCACAGACGTAGGCGACAGCCCGGTGATGGTCGGCGCGGGATTCTCCCCAGGCGCAGCTACCGTGAAGGAAACCAGGTTGGAACTGCCGCCGCCCGGTGTGGGATTGATGACGGCGACAACGGCCGTTCCCGGCAGCAGCAAATCATTGGCCGTCACCGAAATTCGCACCTCACCAGCGTTCACAAAGGTGGTCGCCCGGTTAACACCATTCCACTGCACCGTGGCCCCCGACACAAAGTTTGTACCAAAGATGGACAGGGTGAAAGCCGCACCACCCGCCTCGGCGCCTTGCGGGCTGAGGTATTGCACCGATGGCTTGGGATTCTGGTTGGCCGCCTGCACCACCAGCGACAGGCTGTTGTTAGACACACCGCCGCCGGGCGTCGGGTTAAACACCGTGATGGTCCGTGTCCCAGCCGCGGCCAGGTCAGAGGCAGGCAGCGTGGCTTCCAGCTGGTTAGCCGAAACGAAGTTGGTAGGCCGGGCAGTACCATTCACACGCACCACCGAACCAGGCACAAACGATTCACCGTTCACCACCAGGGTGATCTCTGGCGAGCCAACCGGCAGCGAAGCAGGCTGTAGGCTGTCCAGCGTGGCCACCGGATTGGCCGTTTGCAGCAGCACCACAGCATCATCCAGGTAAGCGGTGGTGTAGACAGTGGAACCATCCGCACTCACCGCCACACTGATGGCCCCGTTTAGCGCAGGCAGCCCGGTGCCCGAATTGCGGAAAATGGTCTGGTAGGGGGTCAGGATTCCGCTGTCCAGGTCCCGGCTGATCACCGTCAGCGTCTGGTCCGTGTAGGCAGCGGCGTAGAGGTAACGGCCGTCTGGACTGATCTCCAAGCCGCGCACGCTCAGCAAGCCATCGGCGCCGTTCACGCCGTCGCGCAGCACGCCGCCCCAGTTCAGCGTGCCGTCGCTGTTGCGGGTAAAGCGGGCCACAGTGTTGTCGTAAAGATTGGCGGTGTAGACATGACGGCCGTCCTGGCTCACCACCACGTCAAACGCCCCAGCTAGCCCATCCAAAAAGAAGCAGAACGGATTACACGCGCCAATCAACTGACCTTCAGAACGCACCTGCAAGAAGGTGAGCGCCCCGGTTTGGGCATGGCGCTGGTAGGTGGTGAGACGGCCGTTGCTGCTGCTGGTGAAGCTGGTGACGTACAGATTGGCTCCATCCGGGCTCACCGTTACCTTTTGCGCGCCGTCCAGGTTGGTGGCGTCGGTCACCGTGTCTTCGTACCCCACAAAGCCGTCGCTGTCGCGGTAGAAGATCACCACGGAATCCCCGGCAGTGGTGGCGACGTAGATGAAACGGCCGTCTGGACTCACCGCAATGCCTTCTGGGCTGTCCAGGCCGGTCACAAAGCCACCCTCACCGTTGGTCCAGGTCACCGCCAGAGACAGCCAGCCAGTGCTGCTGTCCCGGTTGTACACAAAGAAATTGTCCGAAGTGCCGCCAGCCACGTACACCTGCGTCCCATCCGGGCTCATGGCAATGCCGCGTGGATTGGCCAGCTGGCCGTGGCTGTAGCTCACGGCCTGGGTCAGTGTGCCTGTGGCCGGATTGCGGTTAAACAGCACAATCCATCCTGAATTGAGGCTGGTAACGTAGACGTGACGGCCGTCTGGGCTCACTACCGCATCGTACGCCCCATCCATATTGCTGATGCCGTTCTGGCCGTTGAGGTAGCTGGTACCGGGCAGGTACAGGTGCGGCGAAGGCGGCGGTGTGCCGTCGCAGACCAGGTTGTAGGTAACACTCGGTTTAAGCGGATCGTTGGTGTGCAGGGTGATGACGGCCGTACGCAGCCCCTCATCGGCTGGGGTGCAGGTGATGGGCAGCACCACCGGCGCTTCACCATCATTGATGACCGTATCAAACGCGTTGAAGGAAAACTCGGCTGCGTTTGGGCCAGAGATGTCGATGGGTCCCAGGTTCAGCGTTGCGTTACCCGTTTCCAGGAAGGTCAGGTCCAGCGAGGCCGACTGCCCTACCTCCACACCGCCAAAATCCAGCGGCCCCGGCGCGGCAGGCAGCGAACCAAAGCCGGGCACGGGCAGCGCCTGCACGTTGCAGAGCAGGTTGTAGGTCACGGACGGCCGTTCCGGGTCATTTGTGTTCAGCGTCAGCGTGGCAGTGCGGCTGCCCACC
The DNA here is from genome assembly GCA_016710325.1 of Candidatus Leptofilum proximum. Classification (GTDB taxonomy): domain Bacteria; phylum Chloroflexota; class Anaerolineae; order Promineifilales; family Promineifilaceae; genus Leptofilum; species Leptofilum proximum. Next base: position 615,799 of record JADJXK010000001.1, read on the forward strand.
GCATTGGCGTTGCAGCGCAGCTCAACCTCCTGGCTGCCGCTGGCAATGTTCAGCGGAAACGGTGTCAGCACCGAAAATTCACCCGGATTGGCCCCGCCAACCGTTGGATTGCTCACCGTCAGCGTGGTGTTGCCCGTTTCAAAAATGGTAAAGGTCGTGTTAATCGGCACGCCAACGCTGGTGTTACCCAGGTTGATCGGCCCCGGCTGCACGGGTGTTGAGCCATACCCGGCCACGGTCGGATCGGCCTCAAACGCGCCGATGTCGCACGCCGCCCCTTTGGGCCGCGGGTCGCCGCGCTGGTCCTCACCATTCACCGGGCTGTCCGCGCACGCGGTGTTGCTGCCCGCGTCGCGCGCCGGGCTGCCGGTGCCCAGCGCCAGGGTCAGCAGCGAGGCAATCGCTCCGCCGTTAAACGAAGGCGGATCCAGCAGCGGATCGGCACTGGGGATGCCAGCGCCACAGGCCGTGCCCGGAAATTGCAGATTGTTGCCGGAGTTTGTGGGCAGTTCAGCCGCACAGGTGCCACCGCTGCCAGTGCTGCCTTCCGCCACGATGGTGTTGGTCAACGTCACCTGGTGCAGGTGGTTGTTGTCATCGTTGAAGTTGTAGATGGCCCCGCCGGAGGTAGCCACGTTGCCCGAAATGGTGACATTCTTCAAGGCTGTGTTGGTATCGCGGGGATCGTCGTTGCTGTACAAAGCCCCACCCAGGCCGTCATCAGCAATGTTGGCAAAGAAGGAGCTGTTGGCCACGGTGATAGTGCTGCCCAGGTTGAAGATCGCCCCGCCATTTCCGGGCGTATTGCTGATGTCGCGCGCGGCGATGTTGGCGTTGAAGGCAGTTTTGGACAGGGTGAGATTGGCAGTGTAGGCGTAGATGGCTCCGCCACGGCCGTTTTTCACCCCGCCAGAAATATTGCCGTTAAACGAAGCGTTAGTTACCTTTACCGGAATGCTCCCGGTAAGAAACAGCGCACCACCCTGGCCGCCGGGCGTCAGGTTGCCGTTAAACGCCGTCCGCTCAATGTTGACGCTGTTGTCATCATAGCTGTTATCGATGAAGAGTGCCCCGCCGCCGTGCCCGATCTGCGAGCCCTGGGCAATATTCCCGGAGAAGATGCTGTCAGTGATGTTCATCGGCGAGGTGGTGATGAGGGCGATGGCCCCACCCTTTTGCTCGGCTATGTTGCCCGCAAAGTTCGTTCCGGCGATGTTGAGCGACTCTTTGGCGCCGCCCTGAAAGTAAATCGCCCCACCCGCTTGCGCCGCCTGGTTGCCCGCGAAGTTGCTGCCCAAAATATTCAGCTCTGCGCTGGTCAAAATCGCCCCGCCGCTCACGGTGGACTCGTTGCCAATGAAGGAAGCACCAATGGCATTGATCTTGCCGTCGCCATTGCCCTGAATGGCCCCGGCATTGCCGCTTTTGCCGTTTTGCATGGTCAGGTTCATCACGGTGAAACGGCCGCTGCTGGACACATTAAAGAAGTTGGCCGCGTGGTTACCATCCAGGATGATCGGCCCCGAAATGGTAATCTCGGAATTGATGTACATCGGCTCGACAAACGTGATCGCCCCAGACACGCTGAAGGTAATCGTGTCGGCGCCGCTCCCGGCAGGGCAGTCGGCACCGTTGTTGAGGCTGACGGCCGCATTGTTGTTGGCTGCTTCCACCGCTTCGCGCAGCGAGCAGAGGCCGTCGTCAATGGTGGGGTCATCAATGGGTTTGTCGGTGAGGGTATTGACGGTGAGGGAACCAGCCTGCACCGGCTGGTCGATGAACAAGAAGAGGACGGTACAGAGGAGAACGGCCGTTCTCACTCCCCATTTCCCCCAAAAAGGCATAACAGCGCGAACGTGTTTCCAATACATACAGCGGCTCCTTGGTAAGCTACGAGATTGGACCACTCCTACCGAGTGGTCCAATCTGAAAAAGCGTCAGAGGTGCGACGCACTTCAAAAAGTGCATGGCACCTGAAGAGGTGTTTTAGTTGGTTGCCAGCGACATGATCAGCAGAAAATCGCCATCGGCCGTGGCGTCTTGCGCCACGCGAATCAGCGTAAGGGTCTGCTTGCCCTGCGACCAGATGGCCGTCTGGAACAAATCATTGCCCTGGTTCACCGAACTCATCACGTCCCCGGCAATGTTACCGGCAATGCCACCCAGGCCGCTTTCCCAGCCGTCGTCGCCCAGTTTGTCGTTGTAGAAGCTTTCGATATCGTCCCAGCTGGCGCCATCCGGCAGGCGGTAGGCCATCTGCTCAATTTGCCCCCCAACACCAGCACTGTTGCGAATCTGGGCATCCTGCACCATGTTGTCTACCAGCGTGTCGGCCACCGGATCGGTGCCTGGTTCCAAAGCTGTGGCGTCTGGATACGCCGGAATGTCACCGATGGCAACCGCGCCACCACAAGCCGCCAGAAAAACGAGAATTACCAATAAAAATGCTAACTTTTTCATTTTTTACTCCTGTAATTAGTGAAATGTTGTAAACGTCTTTGTCGGGTCACAGTGTAGGGAAGAAAAAGGGAGCAGTCAGTGTCAGTAAGTGTTACCATTTTTGACACATTTCCGCGCGGCAACTGCTATAATGCGGGTCGATGTCAACGCCGAACACCTTCCCCACCTGGCTCAAACGCCGCCGCAAAGCGCTGGACCTCACCCGTGAGGAGCTGGCCCGTCAGGCGCACTGTTCGGTCAGCACCATTCGCCGCCTGGAAGCGGGCGACTTACGCCCCTCCACCCAGCTGGTGGGCCTGCTGGCCACAGCCCTTCACCTGTCACCTGAAGAGGGCGAACCGTTTAGCCTGTTTGCCCGCGGCTTTAGCCAGTCGCCACCCAAACCAGATATTTATTCACCAACAGGCAGCACGGCCGTTTCCCATCCCGCACCCGCCCCAGAACCCACTCGGGGTGACTTGCCCGCACCGCTTACCAGCTTTGTCGGGCGCAAACAGGAGTTAACGGCCGTGTGCGATTTGCTCCACGAAGCCGACGTACGGCTGCTCACCCTCACCGGGCCACCTGGCACTGGCAAAACCCGCCTCAGCCTGGCCGCCGCCGCCCAGCTGGCCGTCGACCTGCCGCACGGCACGTTTTTTGTGCCCCTGGCCCCCATCACCAATCCCGAGCTGGTGCTGGTGACTATTGCCCAGGTGCTGGGCGTCACCGAACCGGCCCGTGCTGGCGATGGCCTGGCCCCGCTGCGGCAGGCGCTGAAAGAGTTTTTACGGCCGCGCCGCCTGCTGCTGGTCCTGGATAACTTTGAACAGGTCACCAGCGCCGCCGCCATCGTCACTGACCTGCTGACGGCGGCCCCCGGCTTGAAGATCCTGGTGACCAGCCGCGAACGGCTGCGCGTCTACGGCGAGCACGAATTCCCCGTGCCGCCGCTGCCTCTGCCCGACGTCAACCATTTACCGGCAGGTACGGCCGTTACCTACCTCTCCCGCTATCCCTCCATTCGCCTCTTCCAGGAACGCGCCCGCGCCATCCGGCCCGATTTTCGCCTGACCGACGACAACATCGCCGATGTGGCCCGCATCTGCGCCTGGCTGGATGGCCTGCCCCTGGCTATCGAGATGGCTGCGGCCCAGGTAAAATGGCTCAGCCCGGCCCAGGTGTTTGCCCAGCTCAAAACCCGGCTCATCGCCCTCACTGGCGGCCCGCGTGACCTGACGCCGCGCCAGCAGTCGCTCAGCGGGGCCATCGCCTGGAGCTACCACCTGCTCAGCGAGCACGAACGTCACCTGTTTGCCACGATGGGCGTTTTTGTCGATGGCTGCGACACCGCCGCCGCCAGCGCCGTCTGGCAGCAGGCCGCCGACAGCCTGAACTATCCCGCCAGCACGCTAAACGCTGCGCAGAGTTTGCAGCTGCTGGCCGAAAAAAGCCTACTCAATTGCCAACCGCAGCCCGACGGCCAGATGCGCTATGTGATGCTGGAAACAGTGCGGGAATATGCATTGGAGCAGCTGCAAACCCACGGCTGGGAAACGGCCGTGCGCCAGGCCCACGCCGCCTACTTTGCCAGCCAGACGGAAACCGTCTACCATAAATTCCTGGCTACCAACGACCCGGTAGAATGGCTGAGCCTGCTGGATCGTGAACACCACAACTTGCGGGCGGCCATTGTCTGGGCCATGGCGACGGCCGTTCACAGCCACACTCCAGCCGACATCCGCTTTGCCCAGGACCTGGTGGAGAATGTGCAGCAGTTCTGGTACATGCGCGGCCACTTCCATGAAGCCCGCCACTGGCTGGCTGAAGCGCTGGCCCTCAGCCAGGAGGCCAACATCATGCACGCCCTCTTGCTCAACCGCCTCGGCAAGTTTGCCCGACTGCAGGGGGATATAGCTCTGGCCCAAAACTGCCATGAACAGGCCCTGGCTATCCAGGAGCGCCTGGGCAACGAGCTGGGGCAGTGCCGCTCGCTGGAAAACCTGGCAATTCTGGCCGGAACCCAGGGAGATTACGGCCGTGCCCGGATTCTGCTCGAACAAACGCTGGCAATAGACCGGCGCAACGTTGGCGCTCGTCCCGTCGTCTCCACCCTCAACAACCTGGCCATTGTGCTGCGCCGCCTGGGCGACCTGGACAGCGCGGAACAACTATACCTGGAGGGCACCCAGCTCTGCCGCGAAACAAACAACCTCACCTCCCTTAGTTACACGCTGCACGGCCTGGGTGAGGTCAACCTGGAGCGCGGCGAGCCAGAGGCTGCGCTCACCTACCTGCGCGAAAGCATTACGCTGCGCCATCAATTGGGCGACCGGCCAGAGCTGGTCCTGTCGCTTAAAACCATGGGCTACACCCGCTTACAGCTGGGTGATGCCGCCACCGCTGCCCGCCTCTGTGCCGCCGGCGAGCGGCTGCAGCAGCAGTTGGGCATCACCCCGGCCGCGACGTACCAGGCCGAAGCGGCCGTCAAGATCAACGAGATTTTCGACCTGCTGGGGGAAGACACATTCACGCGCCTCTGGCAGGAAGGGAGAGACTTACCCCTGGACCAGGCCATCAGCCTGGCCCTCAAATAACAAGAGGTTTATTAGATGAAGTTACGTTTGAAATACTCCGCCATCCTGTGGGGAACGGCCGTTTCCCTCCTCACCCTCCTTATTTTCCACCAAACCCACTCCGCCCCCGTTTTAGCCGAAGAAACCAGCGTCAATACCCTGCTCCCTTACGGGTGCTGGACTTCTACCAGATTCACTACTACGGTTGGATGAACGGCGACGGCGTCTGGTGGTCGTACTCCCCCCTGCTCAACAGCACCGCCGACGCCAGCCTGGATAAGCCCACCATCGTCGGTGAATTCCCGGCCAATGCCATCGACACCGGCACCAATCTCAGCGGACTGTTAAACGGCATTTACAACAATGGCTATGCCGGAGCCTGGACCTGGAGCTACGCCGCGGTGGATGGCAACGGCAATTGGAGCGACAGCAAATCGGCCATGACGGCATTTAACCAGGCGCACCAGGGACAAACGGCCGTTACCTTCGCCACGTGCAGCAACCACCTCTATCTCCCATCGATCATAAAATAAAAGGCACTGGCAAAAGCACGGCCGGGTGCGATTAATTTCTGTGTATGACCACGGGAGAGGTTTGATACCCTCTCGGATTATGACCGAGCTATACACAACTTTTAATCGCACCCAGCACGGCCGTCTCACTTGACAACGGCCGTGCTTCCTGTTATCCTGTTCGCAGTTTGTTGACTAGTCAACAAACCTCCTTGAGTAAAACAACATGACTGATCGTTCACTGGATGAAACCCTGTATCGTCAATTTCTGACCATTTTTGTATTGCTCGACGACGGCGACCGGCAAACGTTCAAACAAATCGATCTGACCACCACGCAGTACAACTTTCTTCGCACCCTTGCCAATGGCACCATTGCCAACGGCACCATTGCCAATGGCACGCTGGCGGATGCCGCAGCCGATAATCTCACCATAACAGAATTGGCAGACAAGCTGCTGTGCACGCGGGGCAATGTGACCCGGCTGGTGCAGCGGCTGAGCAAGAGCGGCCTGATTCACGTCGGCAGCGACGCGCGTGATCAGCGGCTGGTGCGCATCTCCCTCACCGAGGCGGGGCAAGCCAAACTGGCGCAGGCCCACCAGCTCCACGAAGCGTCGATCCAGCGCCGCCTGGCCGGGCTCACCCCCGACCAGCGGCAGCAGCTGATTGAGTTGACGGCAACGGCCGTACAGCTTCTGCAAGCAGACCTGGCGGCCCAAACTTCATAGCACACAACCAGCCCTCTCGATAGTTTATCAACCAAACCCCGCTCTTACGGCGGGCCACCTACCCACTCACTTTCACAAATTGGAGGTACTTCCTGATGCATTTTGCACGCAAACTGTTCGGTTCCGTGGCGTTTCGCGCCTTGTTTATTTTGGCACTTGTAAGCTTGGTATGGCAAACACGATCGGCCGTTGCCGCCGCCGCTTTTATCGACCACGGTGGCAATATCGTGCCCTCCGCCCCCACCAGCAGCAGCACCGTGGACTTCTGGGTCCAGGTCGGCTACCAGGGTTGGGTTACCGACACCCGGCTCTACCTCACCACCGACGGCAGCGAGCCGTCCATCAATCCCACCACCCACGCCGCCCAGGGCACCACCCAGGCCATCACCATGAATTACAGCCATACGGAAAATAACACCCTGTGGTACAAAGCGACCGCTGGCCCCTGGTCTAACGGCACCGTCATCCGCTACAAAATCGCCTCCTGGCACAGTGGTGGCGGCGACACCAAATACGCCGACAGCACCACCGATTGGCCCGTCACCGACCCCACCAAGGCCCGCATCTTTGGCTTCCGCGTCGGTGAAAACCAGCTGCCCTCGTGGATTGGCGGCGCGGTTATCTACAACGTCTTTGTCGACCGCTTTTTTGACGGCGACACCAGCAACAACGACTACTGCGCCGAAGCCGTTAGCGGCTACTGCGACCATAACCACGCCGTGCATGGTGCTCTGCCTGCCCATCCTCAAGACGATTACCGCTTCACCTACAACGGCGGTGACCTGGACGGCGTGATTGCCCGGCTGGACTACCTGCAAGATTTAGGCATCAATGTGCTCTGGCTCTCGCCCGTGTTTGACAATCCCAACTTCTACACCGACACCAACTACAACACCAACGGCAATATCTACTTTACCTACCACGGCTACCACCCCAGCAATCCGCTGGCCGTGGAAGAGGTGTTTGGCACCCAAAACGATCTGCAAACCCTGGTGACTCAGGCCGCCAACCGCAGCATTCGTGTGATTCTGGACTTTGTGCCCAACCACACCGCCAGCCAGCACAGCAACTTCATCAGCGCCAGCACCACCTGCGCCGGACCGTTCAGCGCCTGGTACACCTTCAGCGCGTGCAGCACAGCGGCCGATCCGACGTTCAATGTGACCTTCCCCTCCGGCTTCAACACCAGCTCCGCCAACTACACCGTGTACGGCTCCAACGACACCAACAAGAGCTTCTTTGGCGTGCTGGAACTGCCGCAGATTAACAACGACAACGCCGCCGCCCGCAATTGGGTCATCAACAGCCGGGCCGATTACTGGCTGAACACCCTGGGCCACGCGGGCTACCGGCTGGACTACGCACCAGGCCCCAGCACCGACTTCTGGCGTGAGTTCAACGACACCGTGGGCGACAGCGACACGTTCACCATTGCGGAAATCTGGCTGGACAACGGCCCGGAAATGATCCGCCGCCAGCAGGGCCGTGTCGATTCGGCGATGGACTTTGAGGCAAATGCAGCCATCGTCGGCTTCTTTACCGGAGGCAGCAGCGTGGACTCGCTAGACAGCAGCCTGCGCGACCGGGCCAGCTTCTACTACCAGGGTGGCATCTCACCCAGTGAATTTGTGCGCGGCTGCTTCATCGACAACCATGACATGGATCGCTTTTCGCACCGCGTCAGCTACAACCTGGCGGACATGAAACAGGGCGCGCTGCTCATGTTCACCCAGCCGTGTGTGCCGGTGATGTACTACGGCAACGAAATTGGCCTGGGGCAAGAATTTGGCATCTACCAGTTTGGCGGCGGCCGTCCCGAATACGCCCGTGAACGCATGGCCTGGGGCTTCTACGATGGCTCAGCGCCGGGCGAGTGGACTGGCAGCGCCAACACCACCCTGTGGGACTTCTACGAGACGCTCATCGATGTGCGCAAAAACACCCCGGCGCTGCAAACCTTCAGCCCGGCCGACTACATCGCCCTCTACCGCCACAATGGAGACCGCACCTACGCTTACCAGCGCGGCCAGGGCAGCAGTGCCGTCCTGGTAGCCCTCAACGACAGCGGCGGCAGCCGTACGCTGAACATGCCGAACATTGGCGGCACCTCCTTACCTTACACCAACGGTACGGTTCTGGTTGATCTGCTGGGCAGCGGCAAAACCTGCACGGTGAGCAGTGGTCAGTGCTCGGTGACGCTGGACAACAACACCCCCGGCGTGGTCCTGGCCCCGCAAGGCGGTGGCAGCGGCACCACGGTTACTTTCACGGTGAACGGCTACACGACGCAATGGGGCCAAAACATGTACGTGGTGGGCAACGTGCCGGAACTGGGCAACTGGAACCCGGCCAATGCCGTTCCGCTGAGCTGGGTAGACAGTGACACCTGGAGTGGTCCAGCGACCTTTACCACCAGCGCCGGGCAGTCAATCCAGTTTAAGTTTATCGTGCGCCAGGGGGGTACCACCATCTGGGAGGGCGGCAGCAACCGCACCTACTCGGTGCCATCTAGCGGCACGGGCAGCTACACGGGTTGGTGGCAGTAGATTTAACACCCCCACTCTAACCCTCCCCCTGGCAGGGGGAGGGAACAAGCCCCTCTCAAATCAAAAAAAGCCCGCTGGCGTTGGCCAGCGGGCTTTCATTTTTTCTAATTTAGGCGATGCCGCATCAGCTGCCATAAGCTAAGAAATAGTTACTGGCCTCCTCATGCGCCAGCAGCGCCCAAATGGTGTAGACGCCGAGCACCGTGCCCAAGGGAAAGTTCATCAGGCTCAAGAAGGCAATCACCAGGGCCAGAATGCGTGCCCAGGACTTGCGTCTGAGCAGGCCCCAACCGGCGAGGATGCCCGGTATGGAAATGACAACCAGTACGCCTAACACAAACGTGCCCACCACAGCCAAAATACTCATCGCCTCACCGTCGCTGGACAGCAGTCCGGCGCCAATCAAAATGAAGAAGACAATAACCCCAACGAACAGGGTGAGGAGATTGAGCGCCAGGTGTAACCAACCTAAAATGGTGATGTGCTTATCTAAATCTTTAAAATCTGTTTGTTTCATGTTTGCCTCCGAACGCATCAAGGGATTTCAGCAGGCTATACGCAAACTTGGATGGCAAGTTGTATCAATGACCAGGATTTATGCGATTATGCCAGTGCGAGAACCTGGGGGTTTGCGGGTTGTACTAACAGGCCATCGGGCAACGGCCGTTCCCCCACCCAGCTTTCTACCATTTCTGCAAACAACTCAGGAAATTCCCCGTTCCAGCCGTGGTGGGCGTTGGGGATAACGGCCGTAACGGCCGTTGCCACCACATGATAATCGGGCAAACTTTCTAACACCAGCCGGGCCTCCTTTTCGCCAGCCACCGCCAGTAAACGGGGGCGCAGCTGACGTAGCTGGGCAGGCAGCGTAAAGTCCAGCACCTCATCGTAGATACGCAAAATGGTTTTGGCGCTTAGATTCTTACTGTCGCGGCGATAGAGCGGTTTGGCTTCCGGCGGCAGCTGCATCATCCGGCTCATCAGGTTGATGGTGAGGCCCCAGCCCATGATGTGGCTCATGATTTTGGGCATCAGTTTGTAGGGGAGCGTGTTGGGGAACGGCCGTATCGTCACCCCGCTCACCACTGTTGAGAGCACCAATTCGGGAAAATTGGCCAGCAAATGCAGCGCCGTGTAGCCGCCCAGCGACAGCCCCACCACGTGCGCCTGCCCGCTGCTGGCCCGTTCACGGATGATGGTGGCGAGCGTGACGGCCGTATCCACAAACGACACCCACTCCGCCTTGTAACTTTCCCCATTGCCCGGCAAATCCACCGCCAGTAAATGATACCTATCCTGCAGTGCTTCAACCTGCTCCTGCCACATCCAGCTGCTAACACCCAGGCCGTGCAAAAACAAAATGGTTGGCTGGCCTAACCGGCCGTATTCAAAAATTTTCAGATTCATGTGAGCAGCTCCTTATAGTTCTTTACAATTTTGTGAGGTTGGGCGTGAAACGTGATACTTCTCTGGTCACGTATCACGTTTCACGCCTTCCATCCCATAGCCTCATTTATTGAGACCTCTCTTCAGGGATGGTGACGGAGGCCAGCGTGTACCGCTTGCGCTCTGGCGTGGGCTGGTTGGCCATCACCTGGCCCACCAGCTGGATAATTTGGGCCTGGAACGATTCCCGCTCCGCGTCGCTCAGGTAAATGATGGCCCGGTTGTAGCTCAGCCCATCTTCGGCCAGCCTATCGGGGTCCGCCTGCTGCACGTAGCGGGTAAACGTGTCAATCAGCACAGCGGCAAAGGTGGAAAAGTAACGCACGTGCTGCTCTGGCGTGATCGCCTGCCGCTCGTCCAGCGACAGCCGGTCTCCCCCGCCAACCACAGCATACGTCCGCTCCGTGGCCCCATTCACCACCTGCTCGGCCACGACTTCAAAGACGCCGCCTTCCAGCAGGCGGTTGATTTGCCGGTACAGCGTGGCCTGCGGCACGTCGGGCAGCGCTTCGGCCAGCTGGCCCGGCGTCATCTGCCGCCCCGCCAGCTCGGTGACCAGCCGCATTCGCACCGGATGTAGCAGTAAATCGCTTTTTGTTTGTGCCATAAGCCCTTTCGCTTTAGGTGCGTCGCACCTCACAACCGTTATCACTATTGATAAAGGTAGTGTATTCTCAAAAGTGATAATAGTCAAGCGTTTTCCGTAAACCGTAATCGGTGAACAGTGAACAGTATTCGATAAACGACACCGATTACCGTTCACCGATAACAGATTACCGATTCCCAACAATGGTTTGCCCCACGGTTGCCTGCTAGCTACAATGCAGCGCATGTACCAACAAAGCATCATTGTGCGCACCAAGCTCGTTCCGCCTCGCCCGCCGCAGCACACGCTGCCGCGCGAACGCCTCACGCAGCGACTGCTGGAAGCACAAAACCACCGGCTAACTATCGTGCAGGCAGGGACGGGCTACGGCAAGAGCACCGCTCTGGCCACGCTGGCCTCCAGCCAGCAAGAGGCGCTGCGCTTTGTCTGGTATCGGCTGGAAGCGGAAGATGGCGATGCCCAGCCTTTTTTGCTGCATCTGCTGCACGGCTTTGGCATCGCCCTGCCTAACCTGTCTGATGCCCCCCTGGCCGCGCTGGAAGCATGGGGACAACAGCGCCAGCAGCCTGGCTGGACGGCCGTTGTCGACAGCCTCATCAACGAACTGGCCAGGGAGCTGGAGCAGCCTACCTTTTTGGTGCTGGATGACGTGCACCTGATCAACGAGAGCAGTGAACCAATCCGCATTTTGGACCGCCTCATTGGCCTGGCGCCGGATAACCTGCACGTTATTTTGTCCACCCGCTACCCGCTGGCTCTGCCCTCGCTGGTCACCTGGCGGGTGAAGGGGCAGGTGCTGGAAATTGGCCAGGAGGAGCTCTCGTTTACCCCCGCTGAAATTGACGCCCTGTTTCGCGATTATTATGGCCATGCCCTGTCGCTGGAACAGGCCACGATGGTGATCAACCGCATCGAAGGCTGGCCGATTGCCCTGCACCTTATCTGGCAGCGGCTGCAGCGGGACGGCGGCGCGTCGCTGGCTCAGGCGCTGACGCAGCTCTCCGGCACAGCCAGCGATTTATTCCAGTTCCTGGCGCAGGAGGTGCTGAACCAGCAGCCGGAGGATATCCAGGCGTTTTTGCGGGACACGGCCGTTCTGCGCGAAATGACTACTCCCCTGTGCAACCAGCTGCGCCGCCGCCAGGACAGCCAGCAGCTGCTGCGCTACCTGCTAGAAAAAGGGCTGTTTGTGGTCAACCTGGGCAACGGCTACGTGCGCTATCATCACTTGTTCCGTGACTTGCTGCTGGCCCAGCTCGCGCCGGAAGAAGCCCAAAGCCTGCACGAACAGGCCGCCACCATCTACCAGCAGCAGGGCGAAGACGAAGAAGCCATTTACCATCTGCTGGCAGCCGAGGCGTTTGAACGAACGGCCGTCCTGCTCACTACGCTGGGCCGCCGCCTGGTGCGGGTGGGTCGGTTGGATACGCTGGCGGGCTGGATCGGCCGTTTGCCGCCCGATATTTTGGCCCACTACCCCGCCCTGCTCGGCTACCTGGGCGACATTGCCCGGCTGCATTCCCGCTTCGATGAAGCACTGGGCTGGTACCAGCAGGCGGAACGGCGCAGCCGCGCCAGGGGGGAGCGCCGGGGCATTGGCCAGGCGCTGCGTGGGCAGGCCCGCGTTTATCTGGACACGGTAAACCCAACCAAAGGCGAAGAGCTGCTGCAAGAAGCGCTGCGCCTCTCCGACGGGCAGGAAGACCGGGAAAGCCAGGTACGGCTGCTGGAACTGCTGGCAGAAAACCTGCTCAACCAGGGCCGTCTGCGCGAAGCAGAAAATTATCAGGCCCAGGCACGCAATCTGCGTGACCAGGGGCCAGAACCGGCCGAGCTGCCCGTCCGCATGCTGCTGCGCACCGGCCGCCTGGCCGAAGCACGGGAAATTTTGGAAGCCCAGGCGCAGCAAGAGGAGCAGGCGCCCGTCTTGCGCCCGCGGGCCCATCGCGAAACTTTGCTGCTGCTGTCACTCATCCTGGCCTACCAGGGCGAAGCAGAAATGGCGCTGGCCACAGCCGTTGCTGGCATTCAACGCGGCCAGGAGCTAAATTCTGAGTTTATTACGGCCGTTGGCTACCTGCGCCAGGGTCACGCCTGGCTGCTGCACAAAAACGAGCCTGGCTACGAGCAGGCCCGCCAATCGTTCCAGCAAGGCGTCGTCCTCAGCGAACAGATGGACGTGCCCCGCCTGAAGGTGGAGGCCTTTTGGGGCCTGTGCCAGGCGCATGGCTTCCCCGGCGATCACAAAACGGCGCTAGACTATGCCCGAGAGGGTATTGCCCTGGCCCGGCTGTTCGGTGATGAATGGGTGGAGATGGGCATCCGCCTGACGATGGGCGCCACCTACACGCTGCTGGGCCTGGTGCCCGAGGCTAACGAATGGCTGGCCCAGGCAGCCACCGGTTTCCGGGATTGCAGCGACCTTTTTGGCGAAACGGCCGCACGCCTCTGGCGCTGCCTGCTGTGGCATAAAACCGAAGACGACACCCGCCTCAAGCGTGACCTGGACGACCTGCTGCCGCTGATCAGCCGTCACCAATACGAATTTCTTTTCCAGCGGCGCACCCTGCTGGGGCCGCCCGATCCGCGTGCCCTGGTGCCGCTGCTGCTCTTTGCCCGCGAGCAAAACATCCACACCGCCACCGCCGAAGCCATCCTGGCCCAGCTCGGACTGGCCCAGGTGGAGCTGCATCCCGGCTTCCAGCTGCGCATCCAAACGTTGGGGCCGTTTCGCATCTGGCAGGGCTGCGAGGAACTGCCCAGCCGGGCGTGGCGACGCAAGAAGGCGCGTCAGCTGCTCCAGCTGCTGGTCACCTATCGCGGCACGCTGCTGCACCGCGACCAGATTGCCGAAATGCTCTGGCCGGAGCTGGACCCTGAGGGCGCGGTGCGCGACTTTAAGATTGCCTTCAGCGCCATGTGCTCGGTGCTGGAGCCGGACCGCAAGCGCAATGCGCCGTCGGCGTTTGTGGTGCGCGACGGCAGCCGCTACGGCCTCCGCGATGAGGCGGACATCTGGCTGGACGCGGCCGAATTTGAGCGGCTGATTGACCGGGGAGATCATCTTTACCAGAAGGATGGGGCAAGGGCGGCAGGGGTGTATGAAACGGCCGTATCCCTCTACGAAGGCAACTACCTGCAAGCCTACCCCTACGAAACCTGGTCCCATGAAGAGCGCGAACGGCTGCGTGCCCGCTTTTTGCATGCCGCCGACCGGCTGGCCCAATGGCTGGCCGAACAGGCGGCGTGGGAACAAGTTGTTACCCTCAGCCAGACGATTTTGCAGCAGGACGACTGTTGGGAAAACGCTTACCGGCTGTTGATGCTGGCCCACATTCGGCTGGGCAACCGGGTCCAGGCGCTGCGCACCTATCAGCGGTGTGAAACCATCCTGCAAGCCGGGCTGGGGGTGAACCCCGCGCCAGCCACCGTGCAGCTTTACGAATCAATTCGATAACTTTCCCCCCTAACGGTATAATTTCCGCCATGAATGTGAAATTCCCTGAAAGAAAGCCCCTTGCCCATCTGCCCACGCCTCTGGAAAAACTGGAACGCCTCAGCCGACACCTGGGCGGGCCTGATATTTACATCAAACGCGACGATCAGACGGGGCTGGCAACTGGCGGCAACAAAACCCGCAAGCTGGAATTCCTGGTAGCCGATGCGCTGGCGCAGGGCTGCGACCATCTGGTTACCACGGGCGCACCGCAAAGCAATCACTGCCGGCAAACGGCCGCTGCCGCCGCACATTTTGGGCTGGGCTGCAGCCTGGTTTTGCGGGGCAACGCACCATCTCAGCTGCAGGGTAATTTGCTGCTAGACAAGCTGCTGGGGGCACATCTTTACTGGACCGGTGACAATCTCCGCCACGAGGTGATGGCCGAAGTGGCCAACGAGCAGCGGGTGATGGGGCACAAGCCGTACCTCATTCCCTTGGGCGGCTCCAACGTAATGGGAGCCACCAGCTACGTCCTGGCGATGCAGGAGCTGATGGAACAACTCACGGCCGCCAGCATCAACATCGACTTCATTGTCTTTGCCAGCAGCAGCGGCGGCACCCAGGCGGGCATCGTGCTGGGGGCAGAGGTCTACGGCTTTCGTGGGCAGGTGCTGGGCATCAGCGTGGATCATCCCGCCGAGGATTTGCAGATACAGGTATCGGCGCTGGCCACGGCCACCGCGACGCACCTGGGCATCAGCAACGTGTCCATCGCCAACCGGGTGGAGGTAAACGACGACTACCTGGGCGATGGCTACGCGATGGTGGGCGAGACGGAGCGGGAAGCGATTCAGATGGTAGCCCAGCTGGAGGGCATTTTGCTCGATCCGGTGTACACCGGGCGAGCCATGGGCGGCCTGATTGACCTCATTCGCTGGGGTGCCTTTACGCGGGGGCAAAGTGTGCTCTTCTGGCACACTGGCGGTGCGGCAGCCCTTCCCGCGTTTGTGGACAAGCTGCTGCCTTAGCAAGGCTTCAATAAACCCAATGGGATGGCAATCATTTGTAAGCGAACATTTGGTATTTGTTCTGGCAATCGTATCATTGGGCTGGACTTTTTGTGTTTTCTCCAAAGTTTACAGTTTCAAACGGCAGACAACGCTTCAAAAAGCCATCAGCAAACCACAACTCCGACAGTTACGCCTCTTCTTATTGAAAGGGACATTATTCACCTTTGCCGTAATCTTCTTAGCTTTTTTGCTCCCGACCATGCTTCTTGCTGGAGAAGATATTCAGGACGCGGCTTTTTTTTCTCTCTTTTGTCTCATCCCGATGATTCTGTTTTCACTTGGTTACGTGCAAAGTGAAATCCTGTTTTTCCGCCTTTATCGCTATCCGTTTACTGAACAAATGAACGTGCCAATACCGCCAGTGCCCAAATCACCACCCTGGGCAGACAAAAGCTTTGAGGATTTGTCTGTAGAGTTGGAGCAAGCGTTAGAGAAGTTGGCAGAAAGAGAGGGCAATTAGTTTGTGCGGTGTTCGACTTTGGCTTCGGCAACGGCCGTTTCTCATTCTTTACTTTCCATCAAAACCCATACCTGATTTGTGTGTCTAGGGTGTAAGGAGAAATCAATAGATGACGACTAATCTCCCCAAACGACAAGTCTCTGAACCAAATCAATCAATTATCGACTGGCTGCTGGACGCGGATCCGGCCATTCGCTGGCAGGTGATGCGAGATCTGTCTGGTGCGCCCCTGGAGCTGGTCGCGGCGGAGCGGGCGCGGGTGGCCACCGAAGGTTGGGGAGCGGAACTGCTGGCGCTTCAGGGGGAGGACGGCCGTTGGGCCAACGCTGCCTGGAACCGGGGCTGGAACTCCACGATGCACGCGCTGATGCTGCTGCGCGACTTTGGTCTCGATCCGGCCAGCGAGCCATCACAGCGGGCGCTGGGGCTAGTGCGTGAGAAGGTCACCTGGAAAGGCAGCGGGCCGCCGGAGTGTGAAAACAATCCCTTCTTCGCTGGTGAGATTGAACCGTGCATCAACGGCCAGGTGGGCGCTGCCGGGGCGTACTTCGGTCAAGACGTGCGCGGCATCGTGGCCCGGCTGCTGGGCGAGCAGCTGGATGATGGAGGCTGGAACTGTGAGGCCGAGAACGGCTCGACGCGCTCGTCGTTTAACACGACGATCTGCGTGCTGGAAGCCCTATTTGAGCATGAACTAAGCGCAGGAAGCCGTCCAGAGGTCACCGCAGCGCGCCAGCGCGGGCAGGAGTACCTTTTGGAGCGCCACCTCTTCCGCCGAAAATCCACTGGCGAGGTCATCGCGCGGGATCGCAAGGGCAATGCCACGTGGACAGAGTTTGCCTTCCCCACCTGGTGGCACTACGATGTGCTGCGCGGGCTGGACTACCTGCGCCGTGCGAGGGCTGCCCCCGACGAACGCTTGGCCGAGGCGATTGATCTGGTTTTGTCGAAGCGGGATAGTGACGGCCGTTGGCCCCTGGAAGTCCGCTACCCTGGCGAGATGCCGGTGGAAATTGATGAGGGTGTAGGCCAGCCGAGCCGATGGATTACGCTGCGCGCCTTACGTGTTTTGGCCTGGTACTCAGCAGGAAACTAACGCCGATGCCGCTGGAAAAAAAGATGTTTCAGTTACGCCCGGCAACCTTCCCGGACCTGGACGCCATTTACACTCTCGTCGCCCAGCAGAATACGGCCGATTTTGGCAGCGCGCTGCTTTCGCTGGAGGAGCTGCGCCAGCGCTGGCACGCGCCTGATTTTTCTCTGGCTAAACAAACCCAGGTTGCCATTTCTGCCGCGGATCAGATTGTAGCGTATGCAGAGTTACGGCCGTATCACCCCACCGAACTTTCTCTCCGACTCTACCTCCCCCCAACGCCGTTTGCCCCCGAACTCGGCCAGCGCCTCTTGGCGGCGTTCGAGGCTGACCTGGAGCCTGGCACCGAGTTGATGACCCAGGTGAGCGGCAAAAATATACAAAACCAACAAATTTTTGCGGCAGCCGGATTTAAACGTGGTTTGACGTTTCTCATGATGGAAATTGAGTTGACAGAGGCACCCCCGGCGCCGGTTTGGCCAGAGGGGATTGGGGTACGGCCGTTTATCCCCAACCACGACGAGCAAGCCACCTACGCCACCGACGAAGCCGCCTCGCTGGACAAAGGGTATTCCAATCCATTGTCCTTCGACGCCTGGGCCAAACGCATGAGCCTGCACACGGACCCATTTGATTCCACCCTGTGGTTTTTGGCCTGCCACCAAGCGGAAGTGGTGGGGGTGGCGCTCAACTTTTTTTTGCCAGACGACAACTGTGGGGTAATCGATCATTTAGGCGTGCGGCGCGAATGGCGCGGCCGGGGCATTGGATTGGCGCTGCTGCAGCATTCATTTGCCGCCTTTTTCGCCAGAGGCGTCACCAACATCAAGCTCAACGTGGATTCAGGCAGCCTCACCAACGCGCCGCGGCTCTATGAAAAAGCGGGGATGCAAACGGTACAGACGTATCACATTTACAGCAAAACGATTATTTGACGTTAGTCGTAGCATTCAGCAGTAGTTTCAAAACAGCCTATATTCTCTAGTTGTCATTCCGAGGTCTTCCGAAGAATCCCTCTAAAACTACTTGGCAAGCGACTTCCGCCGAAGAACAGACCAGTACAATTGAAGGGCTCCAGGGATGCTTCACTTCGTTCAGCATGACAAGAGGGAGGTCATGAGTTTACCGGGTGTATGTTTGAATTTCTAGTCTGAAACGGTGATTGTAGCTAGTAGGTACGCATCCGTTTCACCGTCTGGCGTGGTGATGGGCAGGCGGTTGGCGGGGTTGGCCAAATCGTACAGGCCGAGCTGGAGGCGGTAGCTGCCGGGCGGCAAACCGCTGGGGAGGAGCAGGCCGTGGTTGTCCACGATAATCTCACCGGGCGGCCAGGTGGTGGTGAGGGCCAGGCCGCCGCCCGGTTCACTGTCGCGCTGGCTGACCAGGTTGCCGTTTTCGTCCAACAGGTGCAGGAACACTTTGTAGCGATTTTGCAGCGGGTCGGCCGTTTCCCAAAACAGCGTCACTTCCACAATATCACCTGGCTGGCGAGTTGTCTCCCCCAAAGTGTAGCCTTTCAAAATAATCGCTTCACCAAAGCGCAGGTTAACGGCCGTTTCCATCGCAGCGGCTGGTGCAGAAGGCACGGCATAAGTCACAAAGCGCACGTCGCCGTACCACTCATCCGTGGCTTTAAAAGCATGGGCATCCAGCCAGCGCTCAATCAGCCGCTCCGGATCGCGCTGCGCCTCACCCCAGAAGATGGCGTAAATGCGGTCATGTTCAGCGGCAATCTGGCTCAGGGTGGCGTCGATTTCGTCGGGATTGGGGCGGCTACGCCCTTCCGGCAGCGGGTAGACGCGGCCGTCGTCGGGGAAGTAGTAGGTGAACGCTTCCCACTGGTTGGCCGCGTTCAAAATGACGCCCGCGTTGGGATGATCTTCGGCCAGAATACGCCGGGCCATGGCGCGATAATCGGCGCGGGCGTAGGCGGGATCGCCAACCATGTTTTGCAGCGATTGGACCATGCCCCAGGCCAACACCAGCAGGAAAACGGCCGCTAACAATTGCATGCTGCGCTGGTTGGTCCCGGTCACCGCACTGCTCAACCAAATCAGCCAAAAGGGCACAGCGACCATCAAAAATTTGTGATATTCGGACCCCGTGGTGCCGGTAGCAAACATCATGACGAGGGGGATGAGCACGCCCAAAATTGGCAAGATGAGTTTGGTACGGCCGTACACCAACCCAATCGCCAGCAAACCAGCTGCTAACCACAGCAAACCAACCTGTGTTTTTATTGTTGCCCCAAAGGTGAGGAAGTGGGAAACGGCCGTGACAAACTCCCATATCCCCGGTCGGCTAACCGGATCGCTGCCAAGCTGGACCAGAAAAGTGGGCAGCCAGGGGGCGTAGAGGAGGAGGGTGGCGAGCATGAGGAGAAGCCAATTTTTAATAGTTAATAGTAAATGGTTAATGATAAATGGCGAATTGTGAATGGTGAGATTGTGGGCGACCATGGGTCGCTTGTGAATTGTGAAGTTGGTACGGTAAGCCTGGACGACTTTGGTGAGAATGAATAGATTGTGGGCAAGGAGAACGGCGGGGAAAAAGTAGTGAGTGTACAAGCCAGCGGCGGCACACAGCACATACGCCCCACCCCACAACCAGCTCCGTTTACCGTTCACCGATAACCGATTACCGACCACCGACAACCAATACAGCAGCAATACCGTCGTCAGCACAGCCCATAAGCCAAGCAGGGCATACATCCGCGTTTCCTGGCTGTAATAAACCATCCCCGGATTGATGGCCGCCAACGCTGCGGCAATTAATCCCAATCTCTGTGCCCCTCTGTGCCTCCTCTGTGTAACTCTGTGTTCCGCTTTTTCCTGTTGCGGAGGCGGCCGTTTCGACACGCTCAACGCCTTCCCCAGCACAAACGTCAACGGCACCAGCAACAACCCGGCAAACACAGACAGCGAGCGCAGGCCAAACTCAGTGTCGCCTGCCAGCTGGCGCCACTGGTTCAGCAGCAAGTAGTACAGCGGCGGATGAATATCGCTGGCCGTGCCCTCGATGATGAGCGGGATGGCGCGCTCGCTGAGCCGGGCGCTGTTGCCCTCGTCGTTCCAAAATGACTGTACCTCCAGGTTGTGCACCCGCAGGCCAAACGCCAGCAGCAACACTGCCAACAGCAGCCATTTTTGGTGAACCGCAAAGGACGCAGAGAACGCAAAGGTTTTTTTGTTTTTCTTTGCGACCTTCGCGTTCTTTGCGGTTAATTTTTCAGGCGTCTGCATCATGAGGGGTTAACCAGCGAAGTAAGGCGAAGAAGAGGATGGCGAAGGAGGGGAGGAAGAGATACGGCCGTACCCACATCCAGTCATAAACCCAACCAGCTTGCGGCTCGGGAACGGCCGTCTGGGGTAAGGCTTCAGCCAGGGCCGTGTACACCGGTTGGGGCGTAAAATCGGCATCCAGCAGGCGGAAGTAGTAAAACGACTCGTTCAGCTCCGACTCATCCTTACGCTTGAGGAACCAGTAGTTGACGACACCGACCCAGGGCCATTCTTCCTGCGCCCGCTCGTACGCCTCAACGGCAAAACGCGCCTGCTGTTCCGGCGTCACCTGGCCAAAGCGCATATCGATCCCATCTGGCACCACGTTCCAGCCCAGCTCTGAAATCCAGATGGGCTTGTCGGCATCGCCGTGGCGCACCATCACGTCGCGCAAATACAAATTGTGCGGATAGTTGATCACGTTGGGCTTCAGCCGCCGGTCCAATGCACCAGACCACAGCCCATATCCCTGCGCCGACATCACGTCGAAGCACGCTCCGGCCCCGGCAGCATACATGCGCTCTAAAAAGATGAGGTCGTTCAGGTTGGCGTCGTTGATGTCCACGGTAGGCGTGAGCGCTCCAGCCAGCACCACCGCCGTAGGATTCACTTCCTTGATGCGGCGGTAGGCCGTGCAGAGCAGCTCGGTGTACTGCTCCGGGTTGACGGGCTGGTGGTTGCCCCACTCGCCGTTGCCGTTGGGTTCGTTCCACACCTGGAAGTAGCGGATACGGCCGTTATACCGCTCTGCCACCGCCGCCGCAAAATCACCAAAATCGTCGTAGTCATCGGGCGGCGCCAGCGGGCCTGTGGTCTCCACCGGCAGTTCACGGCTCCAGTTTGGCGGATTGCTCAACCGGGCGATGATTTCAATGTGGTATGACTCGGCCAAATCGACGATATTGTCGTATTTATCCCAGGAAGAACGCGGCGGATCGTTCCGTCGATCTTCAAAATCACCCTTGCCATGTATCTCAATATCTTCCCAGACAAATTCTTGCCGAATAAAGCGGAAACCGGCCTGGCTCGCAAACTGCAAGCTCCTGGCCCGTTTTTCAATTTCAGCTTCTTCATTCAAAAAGGTGTTCACACCGTAAGGCACGACGTTTGTATGATCAGGAATAATTTCTGGCGCAAGGTGAGGTTGGGGACGTACGGCCGTATTCAGCCAATGCACCACGCCACGCAGCTGGGCCAACAGCGCGTCCTCGCCCGTCAGTTCATACAGAGAACCAACCGGCGGCCACAGCGCCACCACCAGCAACAAACCACTAGCCACCAGCAACAACTTCTTCCACATGGCGCTGGATTATAGTCCAGCCTAAAGTGACCGTCACCTTTAACACCTTACCATTTGCAAAACCGCTCATCGCATGACTGTCGCTGCCGCACTTTGATATGATGCACTGCGTCAACATATCAGGTAGAATATTGGCTATACTGTGGAAGGTCATAAACTGGTTTTTGGGAGTCCGGCTGCAAGTGGTAGGTTGCAGGTGACTTTTGCCAGGATAATTTGCTATTTGCAACTTGCTACCAAATGAAATGTAACCTTATGGCCTTGGTTGGGTATAAATTGCGGTGGAAACGGCCGTATGATAGACTTTCGCCCCAACTGAACTGGCTTCGGGAAGGGGACTTTCCAAACGAATAGACAAGAGGGACATGCATGTTATCACCAATCGAAAAGATCCTGTTTGCCTTTTTAGCGCTCGTCTGCATTGTGGCTACCATCAACACGTTTGGCCTGATGGTCCGCATCATCATGCGTGGACCAGGCACGCTCAAGCTGGATGAACTGCCGCGCCGCCTCATAACCGGTGTGGTAGCCCTCTTCACCCAGGGGCGCATCATTCGCCACCGCAAACTCTCCTCGCTGTTCCACTACGGTGTTGCCTGGGGCTTCATCTTCTACTTCCTCGTCAACGGCATCGATATCGCCGAAGGGCTCATCACCGGCTTCGAATTTTTGCCCAACCACATCATTGGCGACACCTATCGCTTCGCCGCCGACATTTTTGGTGCGCTGGTGCTCATCGGCGTGCTTTACTTCATTTTGCGCCGCTTTGCCTGGGGTGATCGGGCGCTTAAAATTCGTGAAAATGTTAAGATGCATCCCCAGGTTCTGGCTGGAGGCATCAGCAAAGATTCCTTCGTTGTTGGCCTGTTCATCCTGTTCCACGTGGGCTTCCGCCTGATGGCCGCCGCCTTTCTCATCGCCCAGCACGGCGCAGACCCAGGCCAGCCGGTGGCCAATCTCATTGCCCAAACCTTCCTGGTAGGTGGCAACGAAACCGCCCTCGACTTTGGCTGGCACTTTAGCTGGTGGGTGGCCGTGGGCCTGGTTTTGATGTTCCTACCCTACTTCCCCTACACCAAACACGCCCACCTCTTCATGGGGCCGTTTAACTTCATGACCCGCCCGGACCGCACCTACCTGGGCCAGATGTTTACCCTCGACTTTGAAGATGAGTCCATCGAGCAGTTTGGCGCATCAACCCTTTTTGACCTGGAACAAACTAAAATCGTTGATGCCTTTGCCTGCATCATGTGCAACCGCTGCCAGGAAGTGTGCCCCGCCTACCGTACCGGCAAGGAACTCTCGCCAGCGGCCGTAGAAATCAACAAGCGGTACCACATCCGCGAAAACATGATTGAATTTGCCAGCGGCGCGGCAGACACGCTGCCGCTGCTCGATTATGCCATCAGCGAAAGCGCCCTGTGGGCCTGCACCGCCTGCGGTCATTGCATCGACATTTGCCCGGTGGGCAACACGCCTATGCTAGACATCATGGACATGCGGCGCGACCAGGTACTGATGGCCTCCGCCTTCCCGCAGGAGTTGAAGGGGGCGTTTGTGGGCATGGAACGTATGGGCAACCCGTGGCAGTCCACCGATGATCGCATGGCCTGGGCAGCGCCGCTCGATTTTGAGGTGCCCACCGTTGAAGAAAACCCCGACTTTGAATACCTGCTCTGGGTCGGCTGCGCCGGAGCGTTTAACCCGGACGCGCAGGCTGTGGTCCGCGCCGTGGCTACCATCATGCACCATGCGGGCATCAGCTTCGCCGTGTTGGGCGACGCCGAAACGTGCACCGGTGATTCGGCTCGTCGTGCGGGGAACGAATACCTTTACTACGAAATGGCGCTGGGCAACATCGAGACACTCAACGCCGCCGGGGCCGACAAAAAGCGCATTGTTACCAGCTGCCCGCACTGTTTCACCACCATCGGCAAGGAGTACGGCGAGTTGGGAGGTCATTACACCGTCTTCCATCACACCCAGCTCATTTCTGACCTGGTGGGACGGGGTAAGCTGCGGTTAAACGGCCGTAAGCTGGAAAGCGTCACCTACCACGATCCGTGTTACCTGGGCCGCCACAACGGCGTCATTGCCGAGCCGCGCGAAGCGCTGGCCAAGGCCGGGGCCACCCTGCTGGAGATGGAACGCAACGGCAAAGATTCGTTCTGCTGTGGGGCTGGTGGGGCGCAGTATTGGAAGGAAGAAGAACACGGCACAGAAGCCGTCAATGCCAACCGCTTCGCAGAGGCGCAGGGCACTGGGGCCACCACCCTGGCCGTCGGCTGCCCCTTCTGCGCCACGATGATGATCGACGCCAACCGCGAAAAGGGTGAACCGATGCAGGTAAAAGACGTCGCCCAGGTTGTGCTGGAAGCAATGGAATAAATTTTAGGTCAAATGGCAAGTGGCAGATTTGCCACCTGCTACCTTAAAGTTCTGCCAAAACCTGCTAGCTTGTATTATAATGAGTGAGCTGAATTGAGGTGAATTTATGACTCCACACGAAATTTTGGCAGACATTCATGCCCTCGAAGAAGAACTTTTGAGTTTTGAGCGCAAGTACGGCGTACGGTCTGAAACCTTCTACTCGGCGTACGTCAGCGGCGAAGAACCCGAAAATGAGGCCTGGGTGCTTGATTTTGGTGAGTGGGCCAGCGTGTATCGCACCTGGTTGGAACGTCAGGCAGCGTATCGTAACGAAATTCAGCGTATGCAGCGCAACAGTTCTAGCCTAACCGGCTTAGTGCGTGTAAATGCATGAACAATCCGCTGCGAACCCCTGAAGATTACGAACTATTTATTTATTCTTTAGCCAAAAACTTCCCTTCAATTCAGCGATCAACCATTACTTTTATTCGCAAAGGAGCTTCCCTGGCTAGAGTTGCTGGGGAGCTTTTTTTTGATCATGACATTCGCGTTGAGGTTCGAGAGCGGCTTACCTATTCTCGCTTACCGGCTCTGATTGATTGGTACGGGTATGAAGTTTGGCAAGGGTCGGAAAAACTTTTTTGGTATGATCCCCAGCCACATCCTAATGAACCCACATTGCAAAGCACCCATCCTCATCACAAACACGTACCACCCGACATCAAACACAATCGGATTCCTGCACCAAACATGAGCTTTACGAGCGCAAATCTACCCAAAATCATTCAAGAGGTTGAACAATTGATCAATGAAATAGAGGGCAAATCGTAGCAAGGTTTGCTGACCCACCGTCTTCTCCTCCTCACCCGCTGCTAACTCGCCAAAATAGTCCAGCCAGAGTATCATCAAAGCAGCACTTCAAACTTTTCGGAGAAAGCAGGCAACCATGCATATGAAATTGGCACGACTATTCGTTTTTATGGGGCTTACGGCCGTTCTCATCACCGCCTGTAACACCACAGAAACCTACACCGAAACCTTCGATGAAACCGGCACCTGGCGCGTCGAAAACAGCAGTGACGTGATTGGCGAGGTCCATGACGGCATTTTCGACTTCACCGTCGTCGCCGACGAGCTGACCAGCTGGACCACTGCTGGCGAAAGTTTTAGCGACGGCCTCTACTCTGTCGAAGCCACCCAGGTAGCCGGACCAGACAACAACGCCTACGGTATGCTGTTCCGCGTGGACGACGAAAACGACAACTTTTACTCTTTCCAGATTTCCGGCGATGGGTTTGTGTGGATCGGCCGTTATCGGGACGGCGGCGCGGCCGAAGCCGAACCCATCGTGAATGACTGGTGGTTTGAGTCGCCGGTGATTAACCAGGGCAACGCCACCAACAAGCTGTCTGTGTGGGCCGAAGGGCAGAATCTCATCTTTTACGTGAACGATCAGGAAGTGGGGCGCGTGACAGATGACGCGTTTAACAAAGGTGACATTGGGCTTATGGTGCGCACGTTGGGCGTCGGCGGAGTGCAAGTCCAGTTTGATAACTTCACCGTTGAACCGCTGCCTTAAACGGCCGTTTCCCAGAAAAAATGCACAGTCAACTGCCCGATGTGGTATATTTTGGTCATAATCCTTTTTGTGCCAGGGCTGAATGACGTAGAAAAATAGGTGAAAGAATCGTTATGTCAAACTTATACATCAGCTATGTTTCAAGAGACAAAGAGTTCGCTAACGAACTCACCACAGCATTAAATAAACGGGGCATCGAGACTATCGACGGCCGTTTGGGCCTGGGCGATAGTTTATCCGTCAGTATTCGTCAGGGTCTACAGCGCGCCTCCCACGTTGTGCTCGTCTTGAGCCAGGCGTTTTTTGAAAAATCTTGGCCCCGCTTTGAGTTTGAGGAAATAGATAAGTTAGACAGAGAATTTACAGGCGGCACCAGGCTGCTGCCCATCTGGCACAATATCGACCCGCAGCGAGTGTCCTATTTTGCCCCGGAATTGGCGCAAAGATTAGGGGTTTCCACCAGAGTGCACAGCATGGAGACGATTGTGGCGGAAATTGCCGAGGTTGTCGAAGATAGCTTTGAAGCCGCAGGTTCATCTGCCCCTGAGACAGCACAATTCCAGAAAGGATTCACACCAGACCCCATCACGCGCAAGTCATCCACCTCGCCACAAGTCGCCTTGCGCGACAATCTCAACGCGTATTTCAGTGAAAGCGAACTGCGCAGCCTGTGTTTCGATTTAGGCATCGAGTATGAAAATTTGGGAGGACGCAGCAAGTCAGACAAAGTTCTTGAGTTAATTTTGATGATGCAGCGCTACGGCCGTCTGCAACAGCTGATCGATCTGGTACGGCAGCAGCGGCCACACAGCTCGTGGTAATCTCATGACCAACACGTTTGTTCCCGTGTCCGAGTTGGCCGACAGCTTAAAAACGGCCGTTGAATCTGAAGAGCCAGACCAGATAGCAGCGGCCGTACAAGCGATTGTTAACCAACAGGCAGAACAGGCCGTTGTGGCCGAACTCGGCCAAAAATTGACGGCCAACGGCGTGACCAATGCCGAGCAAACTGTCATTGCTTATTCGCTAAACGCAATTGATCACGAAGACACCATTGACCATCTAGGTAGATTCCTCCTCAACGCCAAACACGAATTTGGGCTGCGCTCCACGGTTTTGGGCTTCTTGCAAAACAGGGTGCGCACCCATTCCACCAAAACATTAACCTACCTGCGCCAGCTGCTAGACCGCACCGATCCCGCCTTTCGCGAACGCAGTTTGTCCACCTTCGAGTTTGCCATCACAAACATCATTGTGCCAGCCCCGGATGGTCCTCCAGTTGCTGAAACGGATGCCAGAGAGGTACTCATCAATGCAGGGATTAAACCCAGCCATCTGCAAACTTCCTTGTTTAAAGATTTAGACAAACTTGATCCTACCCCAATCCCTATCCCCAGCATTTTTGCCAAAGTGTTGGGGCTATTAGGTGGCCAGGAGGCTATTGAGCTGCTGTGCCAGCTGTTGGACCATCATCAAGAAGCACAGCTCCGCGAGGAGCAAATGACCGGTGGGAACAATCGGCCTGCCGAAGCTCAGCTGGACAAAGGCCCCATTCGGGAGCGGATTATGCTGGAAGCAGTTGACGCCCTGCGCTCGACTGAATTGGAAGCGGCCGTTAGATGTCTGGCCAACACCCTGGTCAACAATCTCAATTACAAGGTGCAGCGACAGGCGGCCGATGCATTGGGCAGGCTTGGCTTCAAATCCTGCATCCCGCACCTGTTATCGGCCTTATTTTCTGAAAGCAACCAGCCGCTAAAAGACAAAATCTGCAAGGCGCTAAGCGAAATTGGCAGCTGGCAAGACAAGGCAGCGCAGTTGGTGCTGCACCTCACCCAGAACCCCGTTCAGCGTGATCAGATTGATGGCAAGTTTGTGTTAACGGCCGTTCAACCCACCCAGGAAGAGCTCACCAAAGACCCCCATCTGATGACCGGCTTTTTGATTGACGCTGCCATCCAAAGATTTAATGATGAGCGCCTGCTGCCAATCTTTGCCGACCTCATCAAAGTCAGCACCAGCAACAACAACACCATCATCAATGAACAACTTGAGCTGTACCGCGAAAAGAACAAGGTCTCAGAAGAGATTTTGCAGGCTTTGCGCGTGGAAATTGGCGGCGCCCAAACCTTAAAGCCGCTGCTTAACAAGCTGGAGAAAAACTTACTCGACTACTTCCAAAAGCCCATCGACAGCCTGAACAGCGACACCCAAAAAATTTGGAAGCAGACCATTTTTTTGGCCAACATGGGCTTTGTGATTCGCATCCTGCTGAACCTGACCGTCTTTGGCATTGGCGGCTACTTCATGCTGGATTCCTACAACCGCATTGTGGCCGGAAATCTCACCACGCAGCAGCTCGCCGCCCTGATGGCTGTGTTCATCGGCGGCGGCGCCACCATGTTTGCCACCTTTTTCACCTTCCCCCTCAAGCAGATCAAACGCGCCGTGACCGACGTTGGTCTGGCCAATGTGGCCTTCATTTCCTACATCCATTCTGTTTTGCAAATTAGCCACACCTTCTCTTACTTTTATCTAAACGGCGACATCTCGTTTGCCGAAATTGCCAATGCCGCCAGGCAAATTGAAGAAACCTCACACGAGGCCATTTTGACCTTGAACATTGCCGGGTCAGATGGGGATCAGACGCAGTTTGACAAAGCATTGCTGGATCGCATCGTAGGTCTGTCTAAACAACAAGGCAACGGAGCCACACTGCCGGATGCCCTGCCGCCGACCTCTGGTTAACGTCGGCCGACCTTACTGTTATGTTAACCGTGTGCCACTCCGCGGCCAAATTCGTTATAATACGTTCATCATTTGCAATGCAACGGCCGTTCCCCAGCTTCCCACCTGGCTGACGGCCGTCTCGTAATGATGAAAGAAACCTGAAAAGCTTAAACTAAACACCCACTATCTTGACCGACGACGCGGTGGGAAACGGCCGTTTCCCACCCACAACAATTCGCACAAGGAGTCCCACACACCTATGCTTGAGACAGAACAAGACATTGACTCGCGATTAGCCAGTGAAACTCGACAGTCTGAACAACTTTTTATCAGCACCGCCGAAATTTTAAGAGATTACACCCTGGCCAACGAGAGCCGCCACGCCAGCCTCATCGGGCGGCGTGAAGTGCTGAGCGGCAAGGCAAAATTTGGTATCTTTGGCGATGGCAAAGAGGTGGCCCAGCTGGCCCTGGCCAAAGCCTTCAGAAAGGGTGACTTCCGCTCTGGCTATTACCGCGACCAGACCTTCATGTTTGCCGTTGGGGCGGCTACCATCAAGCAGTTTTTCGCCCAGCTGTACGCCATCGCCGACGTCTCGCTGGAGCCGCACTCCGCCGGGCGGCAAATGAACGCCCACTTCGCCACCCGCAGCCTCAATCCAGACGGCAGCTGGCGCGACCTCACCGAACAGGTAAACACCTCCGCCGACGTTTCACCCACCGGCAGCCAGATGCCTCGCCTGGTGGGATTGGGCTACGCCTCCCGCCTCTACCGCGAGCTGGACGAGCTGAAACACCTCACCCAGTTTTCCCGCAGCGGCAGCGAAGTCGCCTTTGGCACCATCGGCAATGCCAGCTGCGCCGAGGGCATGTTTTGGGAAAGCGATTAACGCCATTGGCGTGCTGCAAGCGCCCGTCGTGCTCTCTATCTGGGACGATGGCTACGGCATCTCCGTGCCCAACGAATACCAGATTACCAAGTCGAACTTGAGCGACCTGCTGCAAGGCTTCCAGCGCGAACCCAACAGCACCTCAGGTGCCCAGAATGGCTTCGACATCTACACCGTGAAAGGCTGGGATTACATGTCGCTGGTGGAAACCTACCAAAAAGCGACCAGAATCGCCCGGCGTGACCACGTGCCCGCCATCATTCACGTCACCGAAATGACGCAGCCACAAGGACATTCCACCTCTGGCAGCCACGAGCGCTACAAATCGGACGAGCGGCTGGCTTTTGAAGAAGAGTACGACTGCATTCGCAAAATGCGCGAATGGATCATTGAGCAGCGCATTGCCACCGCTGGCGAACTGGACCAGATCGAGCGTAATGCGCATAAATCGGTGGAAAACATTCGCACCAAGCTGTGGAAAACATTCTCCCTGCCCATTTACAAAGAGCGGCAGGAAGTGGCCAACATTATCGAGGAGATTGAAGCAACCTCACCCCGGCAGCCCGACCTGGCCAGACTGCGCCGCAAGTTAATGGAGAAAACGTCTCCGTTCCGCCGCGACAACATGGAAACCATTCGCGAAGCGCTGCTGCTGGTGCGAGACGAACAATCGCCTGCGGTTCAGAAGCTGGCGCAGTGGCGCACCAACCAGATCGCCGTCAGCAAGGAGCGCTACGGCTCCCACCTGTACAGCCAATCGGCCGAAAGCTACAAAAATGTGCCGGAAATCAAGCCAGTGTACACGGCCGAATCCATCACGCTCAAAGGCTTCGAGGTGCTCAACCGGGCCTTCGATGCCATCCTGGCCCGCGATCCGCGGGTGATTGCCTTTGGCGAAGACGTCGGCCAGCTCGGCGGCGTTAACCAGTCGATGGCCGGGATGCAGGCCAAATACGGCAAGCTGCGTGTATCGGACACAGGCATTCGCGAGGCAACAATTGTGGGCCAGGCAATTGGTATGGCAATGCGGGGGTTACGGCCGTTAGCCGAAATCCAATACCTCGACTACCTGCCCTACGCCCTGCAAATCATGACCGACGACCTGGCCACGGTCCATTGGCGCACCCACGGGGGACAAAAAGCCCCAGTCATCGTGCGCACCCGGGGCCACCGTTTGGAAGGTGTCTGGCACGCTGGTTCGCCGATGGGAGCTATTGTCCATCTGCTGCGCGGCATGCACGTGCTGGTGCCGCGCAACATGGTGCAGGCCGCCGGTTTCTACAACACGCTGCTGCAAACGGATGAACCGGCTCTGGTCGTTGAGGTGCTCAACGGCTACCGGCTCAAGGAACGCGTGCCGGACAATCTGGCCGAGTTCACCATTCCCCTGGGCGTGCCTGAAGTGGTGCGTGAAGGGGAGGATGTGACTGTGGTGACCTACGGCGCGATGGTGGCTGTGGCAGAACGTGCGGCAGAGATGCTGGCTCGCACCGGCATCGAGGTTGAGCTGATTGATGTGCGATCGCTGCTGCCGTTTGATGTGAACGGCCGTATCGTCGAATCGCTCAAAAAGACCAGCCGCATCCTCTTTGTGGATGAAGACGTGCCCGGCGGAGCCACGGCCTACATGATGCAGCAGGTGATCGAAAAGCAAGAAGGTTTCTACTGGCTGGACAGCGAACCCGTTACCCTGGCGGCCACCGAACACCGCCCGGCCTACGGCTCCGACGGCAACTACTTCTCCAAGCCCAACGCCGAAGACATCTTCGAAGCCGTCTACGACATCATGAACGAAGCCGAACCGGCACGGTATCCAATTTTTTACAAATAGAATTACCCCAATTACCTAGTTGCTTAATTACCTAATTACTTTCTGTAATTGAGTAATTGGGTAATTAGGTAATTGCAGTTGAGGAGCAAATGGCAATAAAAGTCGTCATGCCCGAGATGGGCGAAGGTGTGGTAGAAGGAACCATCTCCCGGTGGCTGAAGCAGGTGGGGGAGACAGTGGAGCAGTACGAACCGCTGCTAGAGATTGAAACGGACAAGGTCACCACGGAAGCCACGGCCGAAGAAGCAGGCACCGTGCTGGAAATCCTGGTGCCCGAGGGGGAAACGGTGGAAGTGGGCACCGTGTTGGCCACCATCGGCCAGCCAGGCGAAACGCCGCAGAAAAACGGCAAGGCCCCGGCCCAAACAGCACCAGCCCCAACAGACACCACCAAACCAGAAGCCACGCCTGAGCCGGAAGCGCCAGCAGCAACGGCCGTTCGCCAACAAGCCCAGCGCTACACCGGGCGCATCAGCCCCGTCGTCGGCCGCATTGCCGCCGAACACGACGTGGATTTGAACCAGGTCAACGGCACCGGGCGCGACGGCCGTATCACCAAAAAAGACATCCTCGCCTACATCGACCAGCGCGAAGACCAGCCCACCGCCACCCCAGCACCCCCCAAACCAGCGCCAGAACCCGTCACCCCATCACCCCGTCACCCCGTCACCCCTTCATCCGTCCCCGGCGAAATCGTCCCCCTCACCAGCATGCGCCGCGCCATCGCCGAGCACATGGTGCGCAGTGTGCACACCAGCCCGCACGTCACCACCGTGTTTGAGTTTGATTTTACGGCCGTTGCCCAACACCGCGCCGCCCACAAAGATCAGTTTGCCCGCGACGGGGCCAATCTGACCTTTACGGCCTACATCGTGGCCGCCACGGTCGAGGCCCTGAAGCAGCATCCCATGACCAACAGCACCTGGACCGACGAGGGCATCGAACTCAAGCGGCAGATCAACATCGGCATGGCGGCGGCCATTGACGACGGCCTGATTGTGCCGGTCATCAAAGGCGCCGACGGCATGAACCTGCTCGGCCTGGCCCGTACCATCAATGATCTTACGGAGCGATCACGCAAAAAGCAGCTCCAGCCCGGCGACGTGCAGGGCGGCACCTTCTCCATCACCAACCACGGCACCTCTGGCAGCCTGTTTGCCACGCCGATCATCAACCAGCCGCAGTGCGGCATCCTCGGCGTAGGCAAGATCGAAAAGCGGGTGAAGGTGATTAACGACGCGATTGCGATACGGCCGTTAGCCTACGTCAGCTTCACCTTCGACCACCGCATCCTGGACGGTAAAACGGCCGATGATTTTGTGAGCACTATCAAGCAGGTGATTGAAAACTGGCAGTAAGCTTACGAATCACGCATTTTCCCGGAAACTTGGAGTTTCCGGGAAAATCAGGTCAAGCCATCCACATTACGGATGGCTTTTTGTTTTACGGCCGTTTTCTCCCTCCTCCCCTAAAATTCCGCTTTCTATCAAAAATCTTCACATTCAGATCATGATTTTCAATAGGATTCTTGACATTTTTTATCAAGATCATTATTATTCTTGGCATTCAGCTAAAGATTTTTAAGTGTTATATCAATTTCTTTTATTTGAGGGCACATTATGAATCATTCAAAACCGTTACGGCCGTTCCTCATCCTCTGGTCCGGGCAGGCGTTGTCCCTGGTGGGCAGCGCCGTGGTGCAGTTTGCCCTCATCTGGTGGCTGACGCAGGAAACCGGTTCGGCCACCATTTTGGCCACCGCCTCGCTGGTCGGCTTCCTGCCCCAGGTGCTGCTTGGCCCCTTTGCCGGGGTGTTGGTCGACCGCTGGAGCCGTCGCTGGACCATGTTCCTGGCCGACAGCGGCATTGCCCTGGCCACTTTGCTGCTGGCTTACCTCTTTTGGACTGAATCGATTCAAATCTGGCACGTGTTTGCCCTGATGTTTGTCCGCGCCTTGGGCGGCGCGTTCCACTTCCCCGCCATGCAGGCTTCCACTTCGTTGATGGTGCCGCATGAACATCTCACCCGCATTCAGGGCTTTAACCAAATGCTGGAAGGCGGATTAGGCATCATTGCTGCGCCGCTGGGGGCGCTGCTGCTGGCCATCCTGCCGATGCAGGGCATCCTGGGAGTAGATGTAGCCACGGCGCTGTTTGCCATCATCCCCCTGCTCTTCATTGCCGTGCCGCAACCAGAAAAATCGGCCGAAGAGATGGCGACGGGGAAGAAAACCCCTTATTGGACGCAAATGCGGGAAGGGCTGGCGTACGTCTGGGCCTGGCCAGGTATCCTGTTTCTGATGCTGCTGGCGATGCTGATCAACTTTGTCCTCACGCCCGTCATGTCGCTGCAGCCCCTGCTCATTGCCGATCATTTTGGCGGTGGCGCCTGGGAATTTGGCGCGATGCAATCGACGTTTGGCATTGGCATCATCATCGGTGGCATTGTTTTAGGCGCCTGGGGTGGCTTTAAGCGGCGAATCTACACGTCGTTGGTGGGGCTGCTGGGCCTGGGTGTGGGCATTGCCCTGTTTGGACTGGCCCCGGCCAATCTGTTTTGGCTGGCGCTTGTTGGCGCTTTTTTTGCTGGCAGCATGATCGCCATCGTCAACGGCCCCGTTCGCGCCATTTTGCTTGTGGCCATTGCCCCAGAAATGCAGGGACGGGTCATGTCGCTCATTGGCAGCCTGGCGACGGCCATGACGCCGGTTGGCCTGATGCTGGCTGGACCGTTGGCGGACCAGTTTGGCGTGCGCCCCTGGTTTATCGTCGCCGGGGCAGCCACCGTGCTGGTTGGCATCATCGGTTTCTTCATTCCCGCGCTGCTGAAGGTGGAAGACGGCCGTTCCCGCCCCCCAACTTCACCCACCGCTTCAGCGGAAGAAGCCATGCCCTCCGAGGTAATCAACGCATGACCGTCCGGGAGGAATTGGGCCAGCGGCTGGATGACTACCTGAGCCGCATCACGCCCTTCGGCTTTGCCGGGGCTGCCCTGCTGGCCAGGGACGGCCAGATCGTGCTGAACAAAGGCTACGGGCTGGCCAATCGAGCCGAAGGTGTACCCAACACCGCCGAAACCGTCTTCAGCCTGGGGTCGATTACCAAGCAGTTCACCGCCGCGGCCATCATGAAGCTGGAGATGCAGAGCAAGCTGCAAACCAGCGACCCGATCTGCAACTTTTTCCCGGAGGTGCCTGCCGACAAGGCGGTCATCACCCTGCACCAGCTGTTGACGCACACTGCCGGGCTGCTCAACTACACCGGCGAAGATTACGAGACGGCCGATAAAGAAGCCACGCTCCTCAAGATTTTTGAATCCGACCTGCTTTTTGCACCGGGCAGTGAGTATGCCTACTCGAATGCGGGCTACACCCTGCTGGCGGCCGTAATCGAGCAGGTAACGCAGCGGCCGTACGAACAGTTCTTGCAGGAACACCTTTTTGCCCCGGCCGGGCTGCACCACACGGGCTACCGCCTGCCGGATTGGTCAGGCATGAACGTGGCACATTGGTACAACGGCCGTTCCGATTTCGGCACCCCGCTGGAAAAACCATACCCATCCTGGAATCTGGTGGGTAACGGCGATATGCTCGCCACCACCGCCGACATGTTCCGCTGGCACCAGGCGCTGCTGGGCGATGAGATTTTGTCCGAGGCGGCCAAAGTGAAGATGTACACACCTGAGCTGCGGGAGTATGCCTACGGCTGGCGCGTGGTGGAGACGGATTACGGCCGTTGCCTCCAGCACAACGGCGCCAGCAGCTACGGCAGCAGCGCCCTCTTCCGCCGCTATGTTGAGGCTGACGTGGTGTTGATTCTCTTTTGCAACCAGGACTACAACGGCGAAGTTTTGATTAACGCCGTTCAAGATCAGGTTGAAGCAGCTGCTTTTGGTGAAGAGCTTGCGCTGCCACCGGCCGTGCCTGGCGCGCCACCCTGCCCATTCGAGACGTTTGCCGGTGATTTTGTTTTACCAGATGGCGGTACGATTCATGTTTCGGTGGAAAATGACGCGCTGCACCTCACACCAGCCGGTCAGGCAGGCATCAACTGGCTGTTGGGGTTGGATGCGGCGGAAACGGCCGTTTACAACCAAACCTTGCACCAGACCCAAACCATCATGGCTGCGGCGCTGGCGGGCAACACCGCGCCGCTGCTCCACTCGTTGGCCCGCCGCGAAGCGCGCACACCCGGCGTTTTGCGCACCTGGCACGAGCTGGTTGCGGAAGTGCAGCCAACGGAGATGAAGGTTTTGGGGATACGGCCGTCGCTCTACCTGGATAACGCCTGCGAAGCCATCACCAAATTCACCGGGCCAGAGGCAAACGGCTACTTTGTCTCTATCTGGCGCGACGGGCAAAATGTGGGCGTTTTGCTCACCGAACTGACCAACGACAACATCTTCACCGGCATCGCCCAAGCCATCTCAGCCGATACGCTGGTGTCTTACCACCTGGCCTATGCCCAGACCCGCCAGTTCCAGATCGTAACCGATGGAGATACCGTCTATGGACTCGTTTCTGAGCAAAACGTCACCGCCCGAAAGGGTTAACCCTATTAAGTAGAATTTTTGGCAGAACAAACAGACCTTCATTGTCATTTCGACCGGAGGGAGAAATCCCTATGACGATCCGTAAATTGCTGCTCTGCATACTTTTAAGGGATTCTTCACTTCGCTCAGAATGACGCGATAACAGTGTGATTTAAGTAAACCTCAATGACCGAAGAAAGCAAACGCCCTGCCGGAATGACCGGCTTTACTATCGTCTGGGTTGGCCAGCTGGTTTCCCTGTTGGGCACCAGCATGACCAACTTTGCCCTCACCATCTGGGCCTTCGAGCAAACCGGCCGGGCCACCGACCTGGCCCTGATCGGCTTCTTCTTCCTGGTGCCTCTGCTCATCGTCAGCCCGATGGCGGGGGCCATTGTGGACCGGCACGACCGCAAGTTTATGATGATGGTCAGCGACCTGGCCTCTGGTGTGGTCACCATCGTCGTGCTAATTTTGTACGCCACCGGGCTGCTGGAGGTGTGGCATCTGTACATCACCGCCGCCATCTCCGGCACCTTCCAGACGTTCCAATGGCCTGCCTACTCCGCCGCCATCAGCACCATGCTGCCCAAGAAGCAGTATGCCCGGGCCAACGGCATGATCTCCTTGGCCGAATCTGGCTCTGGCATTTTTGCCCCGGTGCTGGCGGGGGCGCTGTTGAGCTTTTTTGGGTTAACGGCCGTTTTTGCTATCGACATCATCAGCTTCATTGTGGCCATTGGCGCGCTGCTCGTCGTACACATTCCCAACCCCAAGCGCACCGAAGCCGGAGAGGAAAGCCAGGGCAGCATCTGGAAGGAATCGGCCTACGGCTTCCGCTACATCCTGGCGCGCCCCAGCCTGCTCGGCTTGCAGCTGCTCTTTTTTGGCACTAACTTTATGAGCGCCCTGGGCATCACCGTCTTTGCCCCAATGATTCTGGCCCGTACCAACAGCAACGAACTCATTTTTGGCTCGATACAGTCGGCATTTGCCATCGGCGGCGTCGTCGGTGGCCTGGTGATGAGCGCCTGGGGTGGCCCAAAGCGGCTGGTGCACGGCGTGGTCTTTGGTTGGGTCCTCACCGGGCTGGCCCAATCTCTCTTTGGTGCGGGGCAAACTGTGCCTGTCTGGCTGGTGGCCGGTGTTACCATGGCCATGGTTGGCCCGATTATTAACGGCTCCAACCAGGCGATCTGGCAGGCCAAGGTGGCCCCCGACGTCCAGGGGCGCGTCTTCGCCATTCGCCGCCTCATCGCCTGGGTTTCAACGCCGGCGGCCCAGCTCATCGCCGGGCCTATGGCCGATTATGTCATGGAGCCTGCCATGCAAGAAGGCGGCGCGCTGGCTGGTACGTTTGGCTGGCTGGTAGGCACCGGCAGCGGTGCGGGCATGGGGCTGATGATGGTCTTTTCTGGCCTGCTGGTCAGCCTGGTTGCCCTGGGGGTATTTTCTGCACCCGCGGTGCGCAATGCCGAGGATTTACTGCCGGACCACGAGCAAATGGCCCCGGCCGAAGACACATCCGCCGCCCCGGACAGCGAAGAACAGCCCGCAGCGGCCTAAAAGGACAAATCCTGATGCAACAGTATGAAGGTTATTTCACCTTAGATACGTTTCTGCTAGACGTGCGCCAGATTGGCGAGCAACTGACGGCCGTTTCGCCGGGCGTGCCGGAAGGGTACGAGGTAATTTTGCAGCCCACGGCCGTACCGCACACATTTACCCTGCTGCGTGGACCGATGGCGGGGGTAACGGCCGTTTTCCACCACAACTCCGACGGCCAGCTCACCGGCCTCACCATCGGCGACGAATTTGAACTGGCTTACAGCGCCACCCCGCCACCCGCGCCGGACATCCCCACCGGGCAGGGCCTGCTGCCACCGGAGATGATCCTGGATGCAGGCAAGGCCGCCGATTTTGCCGCGCTGCTGGATGAAGTGTTGGGCGGGCGCGGCCGTTTCCTGGACTATACCCTGCCCTACCCCAAACACGAATTCCTGCGCTACCTGGCTCAGCAGGAGATGTTCATCTTCCACGGCTCGCCCCGGGCCGACATCGACGAATTTAGCACCCGCCGCACCTCGATGGAGCTGAAGGACAAAAGCGGCCGGGGCAACGTGCAGGGCATCTACGGCACCCACGACGGCCTCTGGCCCCTCTTTTTTGCCGTGGTAGACCGCGACAAAATCACCGGCTCCATCCGCAACGGCGTGCAGTTTTTCCAGAACGACGACGGCGACGAAGTGGGCGTGTACAACTTTTCCATCAACCAGGATTGGCTGGACAAAAATCCCTGGCGCAGCGGCACGCTCTACGTGCTGCCGCGCAAAACATTCCGGCAGATGCCCCTGTCGGCGGGTGGCGGCCTGTCCAACGAATGGGTCAGCGAAGTGCCGGTCAGGCCGTTGGTGCGCCTGACCATCGAGCCGGAAGACTTCCCCTTTTTGGCCCAGACGGGCGGCCACGACGATTCTGAGCTGATCAGCCTGGGCGCTCTGGGCGAGCAGATTACCCAGGCCACCACCGCCGCCGATTTTGGCGCCGACTGCCTCAGCCGGAAGCTCAGCTACTCGCCAGAACTGGGCGAAACGATTCTCAAATACATTCCCCTGGCGCAGAAGTTCATTCCCACGGCCCGGTTTGTGCTGCGTTTTGAGCCGGGAACGGCCGTCTGGCTGGAGATGTCTGGACCACCGGCCGTTATGCAGGTGATGCGTGACCGCGTGGAAAAGCATCTGGCGGAACGTGAAAAGTGAAACGTGAAACGTGATGGCTGATCAATCACGTTTCACGTTTCACGCCTCAACTTGCCTCTTCTTCTCAAAACGGCCGTTGCCTCATCCCCGGGGCAGCGGCCGTTTTATTTTGCCTGAGGCGGTGCGACGCACTCACCATGCTTCACACCAGAGCAAGTGTGTCGCACCTGTATACAAAATTTCTACCCTGTCATACCCGCGAAGGCGGGTATCCACTCTTGAAACCAAACGGATTCCAGTTTACCCAGTGCTCCGACCATATCCAGGTGAGGAATCTTATGACTTACAAAGCGGAGAGATTCCTCGGAGGACCTCGGAATGACACCCTAAGTTGAACCTCATTTTCTACCCTGTCATACCCGCGAAGGCGGGTATCCACTCCTGAAAGCAAATGGATTCCCGCCTTCGCGGGAATGACAAGTGAAGCGGGAATGACAAGTGGAGTGAATGGTTAAGCCTGTGAGAGGGTGTAGAGCAGGCGCTCGGCTTCGTCGAGGGCGGATTGGTAGGCGTAGGGCGGGCCGTCGCAGAAGGCGTAGTCGCGGGCGGTTTGGGCGTGGCGACGCGCGGTGGCGGTGTCACCCGCGTCCAGGGCCAGGTGGGCCAGATGGTTGTGGCAGTCGGCCAGGTCGAGAACATAGCCGGAACGTTGGGCAATAGTGAGGGCTTGTTGGGCGTAGTCGTGCGAACGGTTTGGTTGCCCCGTGGCACGGGCCAGGCGGGCCTGGGCCAGCAGGATGGCCGGTTCCAATTCAACCAGGTTGATGGCCCGGCAACGGCGCAGCGCTTCATCGAGGCGGGCTTGACTTTCCGAATCCTGGCCTACCACCAACGCGGCCCAGCTCAGCAACCAATGCGCCCACACATAATCCCGCTCAACTGGGTAGATGGTGCGGGCAACTTCGTCGGCGAGGCGCAGCGCTTCCTGAGCTGCGGCTGCGCCGCCGCGCCATCCCCTTGCAGCAAGGCGGAGAGCGCCTTGTATGACCGAACAAGTGAAACGTAACTGTTGGAGCCATGCCGGTCAAACTCTTCTTGCGCAGCATCCAATTCGATGGCGGATTTGGCCCATTCGCCGCAGATGGCTAGCAAACGGCCGTATTCCTGATGCCCCGCCGCCTCCCAAAAGCGATCGTCAATTTCCTGGCAGATGGCAATACTGCGGCGCAGGTTGTCGGCCGCCGCTGCCAGCGCGCCAATTTTTATTTGATCGTCTGCCAGATTGCCGAGGCCAACGGCCGTATTCTTTTTATCGCCTTGTATCTCTTGAATGGCATTGTGTTGTTGGAACAGCGGAACGGCCGCTCCCGACTGTCCAGCCAAACTATAACTATTGGCCAACACATTCAGCGTCCACCCCTGATCGCTTTCCTTGCTCAAACGGGGCGGCCTAGCCTCCCCATCGGGAAACAGGGCGCGCAGCAGCTCAATTACTTTTTGATACGCACCTAATTGATAATACAACGGCTTTGCCAGCCGGTCGCGGAAAAGGCCGCGGGCTTCATCGTACCGTTCGGCGCGGGTCAAGTGGTGGTACAGTTCAATGGTTGGGGCCAGGTCGGCCAGGCTGGTTATCTTTGGCGGTTGGGGCGCAGCCTCAAAATAAACGATCAACTGCACATGAACGGCGGCGCGGTCGGCCAGGCGCTTGTAGGCGTAGCGGCGGGCAATGGGGTGGAGGTCAAAGGTGAGCGAGTGAGCGGGTGAAGGGGTGGACGACCTCTGGTCGCTGGGGTGAGAGCGTTGCAGGAGGCCGCGTTGTTCGAGCAGGTGGAGATTGGCGCGGGTTTCGGGGGTGTCACCAAAGACGGCGGCAATCGTTTCCCAGGGCACAGCGGCGCGGAAGGCGGCCAGCCGGCCCAGGGTAATTTGGGCGGCGGGCGGCAGGTTGTCGTAGGCGCGCTGCAAAATATGCTGCCGCCGGCCCAACAGGTCGTGGGTGGGGTCGTAGTTGGCCACGGCGCGCAGGTCGTTGGGGGCCGCAAAATCGTGGGCGGCGGTTCCGGCCAGCAGGGCCATGCAAAAGGGATGGTACTCCAGCGGTTCGCAAACCGCCTTCACCTCGGCAGGTGTCGCCTGGATGCCCCACTCGCTAAAAAAGCGCACGGCGTCGGCCGGGTCCAGCCCAGTTAAATCGCGGCGGCCAATGCGGGTGGGCAGCCTGTTCCCCCGCCCTAGCAGCTCTTGCGGCATCAGGCGGGTGGTCATCAACGTTTTGCTGCCGTTGCCCAGCTGGGACAGCCCCAGGAGCAGTTCGCCGGCAATGGGATCGACACATTCAAGCGCCCGCTGCACCTGCTGTTCTTCATCCCCCTGGTAGGCGGCGCTCAGCCCGCTGTAGGCCCGCAGCAGCCGCTCCGCCCCATCCAAAACGA
Source organism: Candidatus Leptofilum proximum (assembly GCA_016710325.1). Lineage (GTDB taxonomy): Bacteria > Chloroflexota > Anaerolineae > Promineifilales > Promineifilaceae > Leptofilum > Leptofilum proximum. The sequence continues at coordinate 656,362 of JADJXK010000001.1, forward strand.
TGAGGGCGGGCGCAGCAGCCAATCGTTCCAGCAGCCGGTTGAGCTGGACGCGCTTGCTGCCCAGTTCCAGCGGCTTCTCGCCCAAAAATTCAAGCACGTCGGTCAGAAAGGTGTCTACCTGCCCCGTCTCATAAAAGCCGTGCCAGATGATGAGCTTAAACGGCGGCGTTGGCCGCGCTTTAACCGTTTCCAGCCAGTGCCAGGTCAGGGCGCTTTTGCCCGTGCCGCCCAGGGCGACAATGACAAACATGGGGCGGCTGGCGTCGGCCTGCCAGTCGTCCAGCTCTTGCAGCTCCTTTTTCCGCCCTACAAATTGGCTGGCGAGGTTGTAACGGCCGTGTTCATACACGCGCAGCCCGGTTTTCAGTTCCGGGTGGCGCTGCTGGACGGCGGCGGTGAGTTCGGAGATACGGCCTCGCCGGTCCATCCACTCGACCAGGGCAAGCGCCAGTTCTTCTATTGTGTTACCAGACAGGCTTTCAATATTCAGGCCCAAATCCGCGCAAAGCAGGCGCAGTTCGGCTATATTGAACTGAGCAATGATTGATTGGCGTAACTGGATCAATTGTTCTTGTTGCGTCATGGCACCATTTCCACGATGAACGGCCGATTATCGTCAACATTGTAGCCAGAACAGGCGCAAACTTCAATGCAGCATCGGGTATCCGTTTTGTGCGGAACTTGAACTGCTTATAGAATTAAGCCTATGAAAACTAAACATTTTATTGTCGGCCTGTTGGCCATTCTCCTGATAAGCTGCGGCCCTAATCGCCCCACCGCCACCCCCCAGGAAATCACCGTTTTTGCCGCCGCATCGCTCACCGATGCCTTCAACGAACTGACCACCGCGTTTGAAGCGCAAAACGCAGGCGTTGAAGTCACACTAAACTTTGCTGGATCGTCCCAGCTGGCCGCCCAGCTCAGCGAAGGGGCGACCGCCGACATATTTGCTTCGGCCAACGCCGCGCAGATGCAGGCCGTGGTGGATGCCGGGCGCATCACGGCCGGGAGCGAAAAGCTGTTTGTCTCCAACCGCCTCACTGTCATCGTACCTGCTGACAACCCGGCGGGCATTACGGCGTTGGAAGATCTGGCCCAGCCGGGTGTGCAGATGCTCCTGGCGGTGGAAGGTGTGCCGGTGCGCCAGTACACCGACGAGATCGTCGCTAAATTCCCGACCGATTTTCAGGAACAGTTCTACGCCAACCTGGTGTCGGAAGAAGACAACGTACGCCAGGTGTCGGCCAAAGTGGCCCTGGGGGAAGCGGACGCGGGCATCGTCTACACCTCGGACGTGACGCCGGACATCGCCAGCCAGGTCCTGCAAATCGCCATCCCCGACGCGCAAAACGTGGTCGCCACCTATCCCATCGCCCCCCTGGCCGATGCCCCCGCACCCACCCTGGCGCAAAGCTTCATTGACTTCGTGCTGAGCGAAGCTGGCCAGGCGATCCTGGACAAATGGGGCTTTGGCCCACCGCCGGATTTTGTGCCTGTTTCAGACGGTTAGAAACCGTCCGCTGTTACAAGAAGTGCGCTAAAGCGCACTAAAATGGCGCTTTTTTAACCTGCTTATGAACCTGAAGAAATTAAATCGGTAAACGCCAGCCCAAACACTTCAGGTTCATTTAAGGCGATTCAGTGTCTAGTTTTTTACCGATATTATTTTTGAATCGCCATGAGCAGGTTTTTTGTCTCAGACAAGGAATTTAATTCATTGTCGCCAGAGTATGCGATGACCCTGCGCCCCCAACCCATTAAGTGGGCAAGTTGGGCAATCTGGCTTACGATTGACACGCTTAAGCGATTCAACAACAGTCAGGAATATAAGGTTATGTCAACAAACATACTGGATAGACAGCTGGCCGCCCAAGTGCTGACTTTTTTGGAAGTTGAGGTATCCCGGCCCACGCTGGCTGCGTTAGAAAAATTGCTCGCCGCTTATTACCGCACCGTACCCTGGGAAAGCGTTTTCCGCATCGTGCGGCGGGCAGAAGAGCCCGCCCCGCGCTGGCCGGAGCTTTTCTGGCAAGAGGCCATGACACGCGGTGGGGGCGGCACCTGCTTCGAGAGCAACTACGCCTTCTACGCCCTGCTGCAAACGCTGGGGTACGACGGCTACCTGACCATCAACAACATGGGCGAGTCGATTGGGTGCCACACGGCGATTGTGGTGGTGCTGGATGGGCAAAAGTGGCTAGTGGATGTGGGTCTGCCGCTGTACGCGCTGCTGCCCCTCAGCCGCCGGGGGGTGATGTACCGCAGTTCACCCTTTTTGCACTATGCGGTGCGGCCGGACGGCCGTTCCCACTACCAGATCGAACGCTGGCCCCACCCCAAACACAACGCTTTCACCCTCATCGACGAGCCGGTGGACGACGCCACCTACCGCGCCGCCGCCACCGCCGACTACGGCGACAACGGCCTTTTCCTCGATTTTGTCATCATCAACAAGGTGATCAACAATGAACCGTGGCGCTTCAACATGGCGGAACGGCCGTGGGCTCTCAACCGCTTCGACTGGGGGCAAAAGATCGATACAGCGCTGACCGGTGATGTGGCGACAGAGGTGGCCCGGCACTTTGGGCTGGATACGGCCGTTGTGCAGCGCGCCTTTGCCCTCACCCAACACAACTATCCCAACCATGCGTAAGTCGGATTGGCAATCCGACCCACACCAAAAATATGCGAAAACCAAAACCATACCAACCCAAACCGAAAAAGAAAGTCACACCGCGTCAGCGCAGCGGCGATTACCGCATATTTGTCGGCGCGTTTCCGGAAGGCGACAAAATTGAGCAGATCCAGCAGCTGCGCCAGGCGATCGATCCACAAACGGCCGCCATCACCCCGCCACACGTCACCCTGGCCGGAACTTACTGGCGCACAGGACCACCCATCGCCGCCAATGAAGGTGTGTTGATAGACAAGCTCAACGCCCTGGCGCCTTATTTACGGCCGTTTGACCTGCACCTGGGCGGCATCTACACCTTCGGCGAACGTGTCATCTACTTGGGGGTACTGCCAACAGATGAGATGCTGGCTGTCCGCAATTCGCTCATGAGCGTAATGGGCAAGGACAAACATCGCCAGTTCAAGCCACATTTGACGCTGGCCATGCGCCTCAAAGAAGATGAGTTTGATGAAGTATTGGATGAATTGGCGCAGACGGCGTGGGCCGACGGCCGTTTCACCTCCCCCATCCACGAACTGCGCCTGATGGAGCGTGGCCCCAACGACCCCGCCTGGCGCACCATTCACACAATTCCTCTCATCCTGCCGGAGACAACTTGATGAACCCAAACATTCAGCTGCGAGACGTGGCAGACACCGATCTGCCCATCTTTTTTGCGCAGCAGCAGGAACCAGCCGGAATACAGATGGCGGCCTTCACCGCCAAAGACCCCAGCGACCGGGAAGCCTTCGACAATCACTGGGCAAAAATTCGGGCCGATGCCGGTATTGCCATGCAAACGATTCTTTATGAGGGCGATGTGGCCGGGAGCATTGGGTGTCACAGTTGGTTTGGCGATCCGGAAATCACCTACTGGGTGGGGGAAAAATTTTGGGGCAAGGGCATTGCCACGGCCGCCGTGCAGCAGTTCCTGAGCCAGCTTCCCACACGGCCGCTTTTCGCTCGTGTGGCGCAAGACAATATCGGCTCGCTGCGCGTGCTGCAAAAGTGCGGCTTTGTTATCACCGGCGAAGACAGGGGCTTTGCCCACGGCCGCGGCGAAGAGATCACCGAATATTTGCTCACTTTATCCGATGGCTGAACTGTTGTTGAATGGTGTTGTTTACCATGCAGCACGCCGCGGGCCGAACGACGCCGCGCCGCTGCTGCTGCTGCACGGCTTCACCGGCAGCAGCGAGAATTGGGCCGAGCATATTCCGGTGTTTGGTGAACGGTATTCGGTTATCGGTGTGGATATTTTGGGACACGGCCGTTCCGCCAGCCCGCCCGATCCCAGTCGCTACACCATGCCCCACACTGCCGCCGACATCATCGCCCTGCTGGATGCGTGGCAAATTGAACGGAGTGCCCTGCTGGGTTACTCGATGGGTGGACGGCTGGCGCTGTACCTGGCCTGCCACTACCCGGAACGATTCAGCCAGCTTATCCTGGAAAGCAGTTCGCCCGGCCTGGCCACCGCGGCGGAACGGGCTGCCCGCCGCCAGAGTGACGAGGCGCTGGCCGACTGGATTGAAACACACGGCATCGAAGCGTTTGTGGCCCGCTGGGAAAGCCTACCGCTTTGGACCAGCCAGCAGCATCTGCCGGAAGAGGTGCGTCAGCGTTTGCACCGCCAGCGTGCGCAAAACAATCCGTTGGGGCTGGCCAACTCGCTGCGCGGCATGGGCACGGGCGCACAGCCCTCGCTGTGGGACGCGCTGCCCGGCCTGCGCCTGCCCACGCTGCTCATCGCCGGGGAGCTGGACAGCAAATTTGTGGCGATTAACGAGCAAATGGCAGGGCTGCTGCCAAACGGCCGTCTCCACCTCATCCCCCACGCCGGGCACACCACACATTTGGAACGGCCGTCTGAGTTTGCCACGGCCGTCCTGACATTTCTGGCGAGTTAATAATCAATTGCCCGATTACTCAGTTCCTCAATTATACTACTCGCATGAACAAACAATTTCCTCTACTCATTTATGATGGCGACTGCGGATTTTGAGAGAAGACCGCACGACTCGTGGAGTCGTGGACCAACGGCCGTATTAACCTGCAGCCGTGGCAAGCCATGCCGGAAACGATGGCCGCCTTGGGCCTGACAGATGAAGATGGCATGACCCAGGCATGGTTTGTCGATGCAAACGGCCGTCTGACCGGCGGTGCAGAGGCAGTAAACCGAGCCTTGCGCTATTGTTGGTGGCTGCGACCGTTTACGTATTTGTACCCCCTGCCCGGTATGCGCCAACTGCAAGATTTAGCCTACCGCTGGGTAGCCCAGAACCGGCACCGGCTGCCAGGCAGCACACCACAATGTAACCTGCCCCAATCCGCCAATGACTGAATCCTTAACCCAAAAACAATGCCACCTCCTGGCCCAACACCTGCCGGACAACCCGCAAACGGTCATTTCGCGAGCACACCTGCTGTGGGGCACGGCGCGGGCTTACGCCACTGGTCTGACGAATGCGGGGTTTGAAACGGCCGTCATCGAAGACCCCGGCTGCCCCGGCGAACCAATGATCTTTGGCCAAAATGCTCAGAAAATCGCCGACCTTATGCCGCGAATCCCCAACTGGTTCTGCGTCAACGTCGCCCCAGAGCTGGCCGATGAACTTGAACCGCTGCTGGCCGCCCAAATGGGCTGCGCGCTGCGACGACAGGGCGACGTCTACCACACGCTCACCCAGCCTCCACCAGCCACGCTGCTGTCCCACGCCGGTGTGCGTTTGCTCACCGAGGATGATTTACCCTTGCTTTTGGCCGCCCCGCCAGAGCTGCGTGGTCACAACCCGGAGCAACTGCTGCAAAAAACGGCCGCTGCCGGGGCCATCATCCACAACAAGCTGGTGGCCATCGCCCAAAATTATGCGCTCACCGAGAGGTACGGCGACATTGGTGTCTTCACGCTGCCGGAATGGCGTGGGCAAGGGCTGGCGGCAGCGGCGGCAGCGTTGGTAGCGAACTGGCTGCAAGGAAACGGCCGTACCCCCGTCTGGAGCTGCGGGGAGCAAAACCAGGCCAGCCTGCGCGTGGCCAAGAAAGTGGGCTTTGTAGAAAACGGCCGTCGCGTGTATCTTATTCTCCAAGAGGATTGAGCCGCAGATTTCACAGATTAGCATAGATTTTCTCGGTGCCACTCTGTGTTCCTTTTTTAGTAGGAGTTAACGCATGACCACCTTCATCCAATTCTGCGCCGGGGCCAAGATGCGCCACGACTTCAGCGACCAGATCCAGGTGCGCTACCCGCACCCCAACGGCGAAAACTTCGACACCTGGATCAGCGGCGAGGAGGTGCTGAGACGCCTCAAAACGATGTCGCGCGAGCAGCTCATCCACAGCTTTAGCCGGATGAACTGGACGGAAGCCAAAGCGGCGCTCCAGCGTGAATTGGATGAAGGCCAACAAAAAGCCCGCCGCAGCCTGAAAGAGCGGCTGGCAGGCATGGTGGAAGACAACATCGGCGGCAACATTTTTGGCGATACGCTGGCCGACAACATTCGCGGCGTGGACAGCAGCGCCGACCCCCGTGAGCAAGAAAAGGCCCTCTGGCAGCAGCGCCTGCACAACGACGCCTTCCGCGCAGTGGCTTTGGAACTGGCCTGGATCAACCTGGAAGGTACTTTCCCCGACGAACCTTCTGCCCAGCCAGACGATTGGATCTAACTCCTGAACCTGCCAGACTGGAAAAATCTGGCAGGTTTTAGATTCCCCGATTCGTCGTTAAAATTCCGATGATGCATCGAAATTGGTTTTGGCTGGTCAATGGTGTACTGCTCTTGTTGTACGTGTGGGCGCTGGGGGAGGAAACGGCCGTTTCCCTCCAGGTCAGTAACGGCCGCTGCATCGCCGCCGTGCCTGAGCGATACATCGGCATCGACTGCCCGCAAATGGGCGCGGGCAGCCAGGTGGGGCTGGTTGCCACCCAGCCCAGCACCACTCGCGCCGAACTGGCCAGCTACGCCCCGCTGCGCTGGCTGGCGCCGCACACCGCCTGGGCCGATCTCAACTTGTTCTCTGTGGATGGCCAACCCGTCTGGCGGCACACCTTCGGCCAGATAAACTGGGCCGACTGGCAAACGGGCAGTGGCGGGTGGCAAACACGTTGGGGTGAGCTGCGCGGCATGGACAGCCAGAACAGCCTCGCCCTGCGCCAGCCGGTTGGCGAATCATTCATCCTCACCAGCCACCTGCGCCGCGCCGAGGATGAGGCAGGGTTGCTGCTGCTGAACCCGGACGGTCGTACCGGCTTCGTGTTCATCATCGATGGCCTGGAGCGGCGCGGCGTGTGGTGGGAATGGGCAAACGGCCGTGCCACCACTCCCCTCATTGGCATCCCCTTCCAAAAACCGTTTCTCCAGCAAACCCAATCCCTGCTGCGCCTTCTGCTGACGGGGCACCAGGCGGCTTTGCTGCTGCTGGGCATGTTGTGGCTGGTAAGAAAGGCAGGAACACAGAGGGGCACAGAGGAGGCACGGAGTTTCACAGAGGGAATAATCTCCAATCTCCAATTTCCAATCACCCAAAAGTTTGCTGTTGCTTTTCTGACGCTGCTCACCTTCGCCCTCACCCTGCACATTGCCAACGACGTACTGGCCCGCGTGCCGCACGTGCAGGATTCGCTGACCTACCTGTTCCAGGCACAAACGCTGGCGCGGGGCGATCTGTGGGCCGCTGCCCCGCCGCTGCCGCAGTTTTTTGAGCAGGAGTTTTTGTTGGTGCAAAACGGCCGTTGGTTTGGCAAATATCCGCCCGGCTACCCGGCCATCCTGGCGCTGGGTGTGCTGCTGCGGGCGCCCTGGCTCATCAACCCCCTGCTGGCGGCATTGACGGTGCCGCTGCTGTATCAGTTGGGGCGACGGGTGTATGACGGCCGTATCGCCCTCCTCGCCGCTGGATTGATGAGCCTTTCACCCTTTTTCCTCTTTTTATCCGGCAGCCACATGGCGCACGCGGCGGAGCTGTTTTGGCTGGTTTTGTTTATGCTTAGTTGGCGGATGGCTGTTGGGGGAGAAAAGCAGGAACACAGAGTTACACAGAGGAGGCACAGAGGGGCACAGAGGGTGGGTTGGGCGGTAGTGGCTGGGTTGGCGGCGGGCATGGCTTTTTTGACGCGGCAGTTAACGGCCGTTGCCATCATCGCCCCATTTTTCCTGCTCACCACCTGGACCAGCCCGCTGTCCTGGCGCAGCCGGCTGCAGCGCGGCGCCATCTGGCTGGCAGGGCTTCTGCCGCTGGTGGGGCTGCTGTTTGTCTACCAGTGGGCCGTCACCGGCGATCCGTGGCAAGATCCGCGCCTGCTCTACTGGCCCTACGACCAGCCCGGCTTTGGCGACGACGTGGGCGAAGCGCCCAACCTGCTGACAATTGGCCCGTTGGATGAGGAGCCAGGCTACATCATCGTGTGGCAGACTGACCCCAACCAACCGCCGCGCGGTCACACGCCGCAGCGCGGTCTGCACAACATCCTGCGCAACTGGCAGGCGCTGCAAACCGATCTGTTTGGCTGGCTGCCGCTGCTGACGTTTAGCTTTTTGTGGCTGGGATTCTTGCTCAAAAATCGGCAGCCCTCGGCCGCGCCGTCCTTCGGTGCGCCGTCCCACTTCGACTGGATTCTTCTAGCCACCCTCGTCTCGCTGGTGGCCGCCGAGGCGTTTTACTGGCATTCCGGCATCATGTACGGTCCGCGCTACCTGTATGGCGCGCTGCCCGCACTGCTGCTGCTCACTGCGCGTGGGGTGCAAACGCTGGCCCGCCAGCTGGGCGGACGCTGGGGCTGGTGGCTGACGGCCGTTCCCCTCACCCTCCTTATTCTCGGCAATATTTTCACCCTGCCCGTCCGGATGGACAGCTATCGCGGCTTTAATTTTGTGGAAGGGGACAAGCTGGCGCAGGTAGAAGCGGGCGTTCCCCCTGGGGAACAAGCCTTGATCTTTGTCGATACCTCGGCGGGCGGCTGGTGGCAGTACGGCGAGCTGTTTGTGGGCAATGAGGGGAATGTAAACGGCCGTCTCGTCTTCGCCCGTGATTTGGGTGACGAGGCCAACCGCGCCCTCCAGGCCCTTTACCCCCAGCACACCGCCCACCGCTTAAGCGATGGCAAACTGGCACAGCTGGCGGTTGAAAGGGAACCGTAATCAAGCAAAAAGTGACCGGGACCTGACCGTGGAGTTTACAGTATTCGAACCTGTGACGGGCGGCCGCTGACGCTTTCTCAACAAGGGTAAGGACGGTAACGAATATGGCTTTCATGGCATGTTTCATGCAGAAACTGGCCGAGAGATCAGTTTCCAGGAGGCTTCCTGAGTCATGAACACGCATGAGAAAAGCCCGTGCAAAAGCTGCTGCGTTGGGTTAACTGAGATAAAATTGCCAGGTGTGTTTTAGGCTTTTTACCGGGAAACGGCCGGAAGATTATTACGGAAAGATGACCCATGAATTACCCCTCCCCACCAGATCCGCAAGGATATTATGAGCAAGTATATGAGTTCGTTCGCCAGGTCCCATACGGCAAAGTTGTGACCTACGGCCAGATTGCACAGTTGATCCCCCCGCCCCTAGGCGTTGACCCAGACGAGTACAAGGCATTCAGCCCAATTTGGGTAGGCCATGCGATGGCTGCCGGTCCCAGCGGCGTGCCGTGGCAGCGCGTCATCAACTCCCAGGGCAAGATCAGCCAAAGGCCCGGCGCCGAACAGCAGCGCGAGCGGTTGGAAGAAGAAGGCGTTGTGTTTGTGAAAGACAAGGTGGACCTGAAAAAGTACCAGTGGAAAGGTCCCGGTCACGAGGATGAACCAAGACAGGCCCGGCTGCTCTAATCAATTTTCACTTTTCACTGCCACGCCGTGGTTTCGTCCAGCGCCGCCTTGTCCTCCGGTGTGAGTTTTACGTTTGCTCCCTGCAGCGTCTCTTCCAGCTGGTCGATGGTGTTAGCACCGATGATGGCGGCCGTAACGGCCGTATTCGCCAACACCCAGGCAATCGCGGTTTGGGCAATCGTGGCGTTGTGGATTCGACCAATGACTTCCAGTTTGTCTACGGCCGTAAATCCCTGCTCATTCATGTACCGCTTCCACACCCCCTCCGCCCGGGCAGAGTCTGGCAGCGGCGTGTCGCGGCGATATTTGCCGGTGAGAAAGCCAGCCCCCAGCGGACTGTAGGGAATCACGCCAATGCCCTGATCCAGGCACAGGGGCTGAAGTTCCCGCTCAAACTCGGCGCGGTGCACCAGGCTGTAATGTACACCACTGCATTATTCATTCCCGTTTACTGATAGGGGGCGATAATAGCACAGTAAATTAATTTTTCGCCAGTGTGGCGTATCGTTCAAAAACCCCATCTGAGCCCATCTGCTCGAGAGGGTGAACCAGCGACCTGCCATCATCCCAAGCTGTGATAAAATCACTTTTTAACCCATTTGGAGTACCCATTTTCATGGCCTGGTTCATTCTCTCACAGATTTTTTCGACTCTTTTGACGCTGTTTCGCCTCGGTCGCACATCTGAAGCCGACAAAGAGTTAGAAATCCTGATTCTGCGGCAGCAGCTGGGCATTCTGCAACGCCATCTGGACAAACCCATCAAGCCAAATCAAGCCGAGAAACTGACTTTGGCCGTGCTCTCGGCCAATTTTAAGAAACAAACCAATCGGCCCGTCAAACAGTTTCGCAGTCTGATTCGTATCTTTCAACCAGAAACAGTCTTTGGTTGGCATCGTGCTTTGGTCAAACGTAAATGGACGCACCCCAGGAAGAGCAAAGTTGGTCGGCCACCAACCAAAGACAAAGTGAAAGCCTTAATCATTCGCTTGGCCCAAGAAAATTACTGGGGCTATGGCAAGATCAAAGGCGAACTGCTCAAGCTGGGTATCAAGCTCAGCTTAACAACCGTGGGCAACATCCTCAGAGACAAAGGCATCGTTCCCGCACCAGTCAGGGCAGGTTCCATCGGGTGGAAGACTCTGATGCGTCATTATCGCGAACAGTTGTTAGCTTGTGATTTCTTCAACATTGAAACCATTTGGCTCAAACCCTTGACCGTCTTCTTTGTCATCGACATTGGCACCTGGCAAGTCTACTGGCCGGTATCACCGACCATCCCAACCGCCCTTGGATCACCCAACAAGCTAGAAATCAGGTCTGTGGTTTGATTCGGGATAATGACAAGAAATTTCCCAACGCTTTTGACGCTGTTTTCGAGTTTACTACCCAATGGCCCCAAACACTGGCACCGTTGCTGCAATTACCCAATGGGCAAGGAAAATCACCACGATGCCATAGGCTAACATGTCTTTGAAGCGCTCGATTGATGTGTGCCGATACGGTCAGATAAGGTTCTCAGACCAAATTACTCAATTCGCCAATCATTTTTTCGACCGTGATTCAATTGGCGTAACAATCTTATATGCGGGGCATGGCGCAGCTTGGTAGCGCGCTTCCTTCGGGTGGAAGAGGTCGTGGGTTCGAATCCCGCTGCCCCGACAGATATGCAAAACGGCCGTTTCCAGTGTGGAAACAGCCGTTTTCTTACGTATTCGAAGATACAAAAATGTTCAGGATTGTATTTTCTTCCCCAGCTATACCCAGAACCTAAATAAAAAAAGGGCTCTTGGTGGATGCCAAGAACCCCTTAAGCTAAGGTTTAAATTTATCAGGCCTGATTAGCAACGGCCGTTTTCTTTTCGGGTTTCAAATTCGCGAATAAATTACTCAAATTAGGCAAGCGGAAGGTTCGTTTTGGACTAACGCCTTCAGCCCGACGGAGCTCTTTAGCTTCTTCAATAAAAGCGTCTATACGCGCTTGTGCCATTTTTTCGCCTTCATAAAAATACAACATGATTCAATCTCCTTAACGTAAACCGCGATTAACCTCAGGGTTTTACAAAAGCTTTTTCGGTTTACGTTGATGCCTAAAATCTTTTATTGCACCTGTAAACTCACTTTTTAGTGACATTTACATTATGCCAGATGCCCGTAACCTCTGCGTGACCACAGCGTGACCAAATGCCCCGGCAGCGTTAACGATTCATAACCATTGCACCACAACAATATGATAAAATTTGCCAATCAGATTTGTCTATTGTTGACAAGACTCTACACATAGTCTCATTGACAATTGACAATTGAAAATAATCCCTTGAACATCTTCAATCATGGTGATGATAGAGTTATCAGTTTTTCTTTTAGGTCCATTTACGGCCTCGCTGGGCGATCAGCCGCTATACAAGTTTCGCACCAACAAAGTCCAGGCTTTGTTGATCTATCTCATCATGGAAGCGGAGCAGATTCACCGGCGCGAAACATTGATGAACATCCTTTGGCCGGACCTGCCACAACCTTCCGCCCAGGTCAATTTACGCCAGACTGTCTACCGCCTGCGCCAGGCCATTCCTCAGGTGCCGTCCAAAAATGGCAGGAAGGAAGTTCCTTTCCTCATTTCAGAACGCCAAACCGTGCAAATCAATCCCGAAGCAGATTTCTTTTTGGATGTAGCGGCTTTTACCGCACAGATTGAGCACAACCCAGCACAGGCTGTCACGCTTTATCGCGATGATTTTTTAAGCGATTTTTACCTGTCAGATAGCAATGAATTTGAAGCATGGGCGCAGGCACAGCGGGGATTGCTGCGCCGCCAGGTTTTGGATGCCCTGGACACGTTGACTGAAAATTGCCTGCAAACGGCCGATTACGAGCAAGCTCAAACCTATGCCTGGAAACAGCTGGAAATTGACAAGCTGCGTGAGGGTGCCTACCGGCAGTTGATGATTGCCCTCATGCAAAGTGGGCAGCGCAGCGCCGCCATCGCCCAGTACCACATTTGCCGCGACCAGTTGCGCGACGAGTTGGGCGTCGAGCCGTCATCTGAAACGACCACCCTGTACCAACAGATCCAGGCTAACAGCCTGCCCCAGGAAGCTCAGCCTGAAAACAAATTGGCACCGGTGAAAAACGGCCGTTTCCACACAAGCCTACTGACGGATATTGAAGGGGCTGTTCAGCTTTGGGAACGGTATCAGCAGGAGATGATTCCCGCCCTGTACCGCCACAACACAATTTTGAACAATCTCATTCCACAGCACGGCGGCCGCATTTTGTCGTTACAGGGTGACAAAGTAAGCGCCGTGTTTGAAAACGGCCGTCCGCTGGCCTGCGCCCTGGCCATTCAAGAAGCGTTTGGCAAAGAAAGATGGGGACGCATCGGTGAGCTAAAGGTACGGATTGGTTTACACGGTGGGTTGTCTGATGAAACGGCCGTAACCCAAACTGTGGCCATTACCGCTGCTGCCTGGGGAGGACAAATACTGGCTTCTGCCACCGTTCATGAGAACTTAGCCCTGCCCGATGGCGCGTACTGGCGAGACGTTGGCAAACACCAGCTCAACAAGGAGGACCCGCCGCATCAACTCTACGGGCTGCTGCACCCTGATTTGCCGCACCAATCCTTCCCACCCATACGGGCTTTTGCCCACGCTGAAACAAAAACGCCTCCCCTATCTGCTACCATCACACCACCGCACAATTTGCCGCAGCAGCCCACTCCCTTTATCGGCCGTGAGCAAGAACTAGCCGCTTTAGATGCCTTGCTGGCCGATCCGATGGGGCGACTTATTTCCATCGTTGGGCCGGGTGGCATGGGAAAAACCCGGCTGGCCCTAGCAATTGCCGAAAAGCAGCTGGCAAATTCAATCCTTTTTCCCCACGGTATTTTCTTCGTCCATCTGGAACATATTCAAACGGCCGATCAGATGATTCCCGCCATTGCCAACGTCCTTAAACTGCCACTAGACAGTGGGCGTCAAGACGATCATGCAGACCGCTTACATGGTGAAAGCCTTTCCGCCAAAGACCAACTGCTCGATTATCTACGCCATAAACAACTGCTCCTGATTCTGGATAATTTTGAACACGTACAAGAAGGGGCTGGCCTGGTTGGTGAGATTTTGCAAATGGCCACGCAAGTACAAATCCTGGTGACGTCACGGGAACGGCTGCAATTACGTGAGGAGCAGATTTTCCCCATTCAAGGGCTGGATTTTCCTGATTGGGAAACGCCGCAGGAGGCGCTGCAATATCCGGCTGTGCGCCTCTTCTTGCAGGCGGCCCATCGGATTCAGCCTGGTTTTGCTCTGACGGCCGCTGATCTACCCGAACTGACACGCATTTGCCAAGCTGTCGGAGGAATGCCGCTGGGCCTGGAGCTAACTGCCTCGTGGGTAGACATGCTTTCTCTGTCCGACATCGCTGATGAAATTCAGAGCAGCCTCAATTTGTTAGAAACAGAGACGCGTAATATGCCAGAACGCCATCGCAGCATCCGAGCCGTTTTTGATTATTCGTGGCAGCAGTTGAGCCCCAATGAACAAGCCGTTTTTGCCCAACTTGCCGTCTTTCGCGGCGGCTTTACGCGGACGGCTGCCCAAAAAATTGCCAATGCTTCCCTACATGCCCTGGTAACTCTGGTGAATAAATCATTTCTGCGATACAACCAGCAGCGTGACCGGTACGAGCTTCACGAATTGGTACGCCAATATGCAGCGGAAAAGTTGGCTGCGGATGAAGTGCAGGAGACGGCCGTTCGCACGCAACATAGCATCTACTACTGCGCCCTGCTGCAGCATCGAAAAAATCAGCTCAAGGCCGGGCAGCCACAGGCAGCCCTGGTCCATATTGAAGCCGATCAGGAAAACGGCCGTGCCGCCTGGGACTGGGCGGTCGCCCAAGGGAATATAACCGGCATCGATCTGGCTATCAGTGGCTTATGCCGCTTTTACGACATGCGCGATCGTGTTGATGATGGTTTGGCGATTTGTGCAGCAGCCAGCCAACGTTTGCGCCATCTGCCCGAATCACCCACCTTGCAGCGGGTTCTGGCCAAGACCCTCACTTGGCATACTCGTTTCCTCCGTTACCTGGGGCAAACCGAAACGATCAAAAACACGTTCCAGGAAATAACCACTTTATTAGAGCACGCCGAAGAGTCTCAAGAGGATGTGCGGGCCGAGAAAGCGTTTGCCCTATCATCGATGGGCAAATTTAATGCGTTTGAGGAAGAGAACAAGCAGTGTGCCTGGGAGCAGTTGGAACAAAGCCTGGCGTTGGCTCGGCAGCTCGGGGATCGGTATGGCGAGTTTAGCGCCCAAAATGCGCTGGGAAATATGGCGCGCCGCATAGGCAATTACCACGAGGCCAGGCATCGCTTCGAGAAAAATCTTAACGCAGCCCGCTCGCAGCAAAACCAACGGGAAACCATCAGGGCGTTGGTGCAGTTAGGCTGGGTTGCCCGCGATTTGGTTGATTATGAAGAAGCGCGGCGGCTGTTTGAGGAATGTTTGGCTTTATCACAAACCCAGGAAAATGTTTGGGGTGCCAGTAGAGCCTTGGAGGCTCTGGCATTTTTGACCATGTTCCAGGGAGATTTTGTGACTGCCGGCCGTACCATCCAACACGCTTTACGCATCTCGCGTGACAATGGCTTTCGCAGTGAAATGGTCAAACAGAGCGTCAACCTGGCAGTCACGCACTGGCTGTCCGGCCGCTTTGCTGATTCTGAAGACCTCCTTAAAAAAGCCAAGACGTTAGGCAGTGAATTGGGCTATCCTTTTGCCATTGCTTTCCCCACTATTTTCCACGGCGAACTTCTGGCTTTGGCCAATCAACACGAGGTCGCCCGTGAGAACATTCAACAAGGAATTACCCAAATTCGGCCCGATTTTTCCAGCCGTCTTTTTCTTCTGGGGCGTGCTTATCGTGCCATGGGCTGGCTGGAGTTAGCCGCCGGGCATTTTGGCAGCGCCCAAGATTGGTTTGAACAAAGCACAGAAGCTTTCCACGCTTTGGATGATGACGAGGCCGTGGCCTGGACGGCGGCCGGTTTGGGTCAGGCTCTTTATGGTCTGGGTAATGTGGAGGGAGCGCAAAAGATGGTGGTGGATGCTTTGTGGACGGCCGTTGAACTGCAAGCCTACATCTCTCTGCTGTTTCTAATTCCCATCACAACGCTGCTGCTAAATTATCATAAAGAAAACAAAAGGCGCGAACGATTTCATACCCTGGCCTGCCGTGAGCCTTTTCTGGCTAATGCACCATTTTTTACCAAACTGATCTGGTCACAGCTGCCACCGCTCAAACAAGCGCCGCCTGTGGAGGCAGAAAATTTGACCGGATTGCGGCGCGAGTTGTGGACGGCCGTATCCCAATTATTGGCCGAAGATATTCTTACCCGATCCTAAATGATGTGTTAGTTATCTCAACGGCCGTGACACTGCTTAAACTTTTTACCACTGCCGCAAGGACAGGGATCGTTTCTACCCGCTTTGGCATAAGCTTGCTGCAGCCGCTTTTCATCCTCAGCAGCCATCAGTTTCATGATTTCCGCCGGTGGGCGCTGCTGCCGGAGCAGGCCGGCCATTATTTTCATCGGCCGATCCACGTGATTGAAGAATGCTTTGTAACCGGCGCATAAATAGTTCAGCCCTGGCTCGCCATCGGGTGTGTGGATAAAGCGATTTTTGGGACAGCCGCCATGGCAGGCAAAGCGCACCTCGCACTGGCGGCAGTATTGGGGCAGCGTGGCTTGTTTGTCTGCACCAAACTGCTGCTGTTTTTCAGAGGCGACCAGTTCCAACATATGGTCACTTTGGATGTTGCCCAGTAGATAATCAGGCTCGACGTAGTGATCACAGCTAAACAGGTCGCCGTTATGTTCCAGTGCCAGTGCCCGGCCACAGGTAGGGGCAAAGATGCACAAACCGCCCGGCTGCCCTAACCAGGCACCCAGGGCCACGTCAAACATCTGCACGTAAACCTGGCCTACATCACGCCGCAGCCACTCATCAAAAATGGCTATGAGAAATTTTCCGTACTTTTGGGCGTTGACTGAGCGATTGGTGATGTGACTGCCGGATTGAGTGTATAACGGCCGTTCTCCCCCAGCCCGCTCACTCCACCCTACATTCGCCAGCGGCAAAATCTGCGTCGTGACTCGTTCAATGATTGGAATAAATTGGATAAACTGCGTTTTCAGTTCATCACGGAAAAAGCGATACACCGCCAGGGGGTGCTCTTGATTGGCAGCATGAACGGTACAGAGTACATTGAATTCGACACCATGATCGACCAATAGCTGCCAGCCCCACATCACTTGCTTGAAGCTGCCAGCTCCCCCTTTGTTTACCCGGTAGGCGTCATGCAGTTCCTGTGGCCCATCAATGCTGATGCCAATCAAAAAGTTGTGTTTTTTGAAGAATTGACACCATGCTTCATCCAGCAATGTGCCGTTGGTTTGCAGCGCATTGTGGATGGTCATGCCTGGTTTGGCATGCTTTTGTTGATAGTGAATCACCCGCTCAAAAAACTCCAATCCCATCAGGGTGGGTTCGCCGCCCTGCCAGGCAAAGGTCACTTCCGGTACCTGCTGCGATTCGATGTATTGGCGGACGAAGGTTTCCAGCAGCTCATCGGCCATGCGGAAGCGACTGCCAGGGTACATCATCTCTTTGGAGAGGAAGTAACAATATTTGCAGTCGAGGTTGCAAATCGCCCCGCTAGGCTTGGTCATGATATGAAAGGCGCGTGGCGGGACGTTGGTTGGGTTACTGTTGATCATACGTTAGCCCAAAGCCAAACGGATAAAGCGGAGCCTCAGAATCATAAGGCACATCTGCTTTTTGGCTGCGCACGGCTTCCATAGACGATGGCAGTTCAAAGGGCAGCTTACCTTCCGGTTTGGCTCGGCCAAGAATGACGTCGAGAACGGCCGTATCACTCGCCCCAAAGTCGGCCAGCAAAGCATAGGCCGCAGCGCTGATCTCCGGAATCACGGCGGGGCGATCCAGGTAGATCACCACGATCGTGGGGACTTTTTCCAGCAGTGCCAGAATTTCGGCTTTGGCTTCCTCCTTAAAATCCAGATCGCCGTGGTGGAAGCTGGCGGCAAACTGATTTTTGGTCTCAACCGGCACCCACGGTGTATCCAGCCGCAGAATGGCAAAATCGGCATCTTCCGGTGAATCGACTACCTGGGCATACTGGGCGGTGACGGCCGTATCCAAGTTCTTAACAAAAATTTTAGGCTGACCCTGAAGCGGCAGCACACCGTCGCTGTTTTTAAGCAGCGTCATAGCCCGGCTTTGCGACGCCAGCCCGGCTGCCACCGATTTTGGGCTGCCGAAAACTTCTGGGATACGACCTTCATCCACAAACGGATTGTCGAATAAACCGAGTGCAAATTTCTGTTTCAGCAGCCGCCGCACCGATTGATCGATACGCTCTTTTGTCAGTTTGCCGCTGGCGACCAGTTCCAACACATGCTCCGGGCAGCTCTCGCCGCCAAACTGGTCAGCACCGGCATCCAGCACTTTCAACACCCGATCCGCTGCGCTGAGATGTTCCACGCCCCAGGCGCGGGCCGGCCAGACAACTTCCCCCATGTGCAAATCGGTGATCAAACCCCAATCGGTGCAAACCACATCATCGTAACCGTATTTTTCGCGCAGCAAGGTAGTGATGATAGTTTTGTTGTAGGACATGGCCACATCTTCATCAGTCTGGCCCGTAGGGATACCATAATAAGGCATGATCGAGGCGGTTTTGGCTTCAATGGCTGCTTCAAAGGGAATGAGGTGATACTCAAAATTGTCGCCGGGATAGATTTGCCCCTGCTGGAATTCAAAATGGGGATCGAGCCCCTCTTTTTGTGGACCACCGCCAGGGAAATGCTTGGTCATGCAGGCCACGCTGTGGGGGCCCAGTTCTGAACCCTGAAACCCCTCAATATACGCTTTTACCAGCCGGGCGCTGACTGCGGCGTCTTCACCAAACGTGCCGCTGATGCGCGGCCAGCGCGGCTCAGTCGCTAAATCTATTTGGGGATGCAGGGCCACCCGAATGCCCACGGCCAGGTATTCTTCGCGGGCAATCTCGGCAAACTGGCGCACCAGTTCGGGATCATCGAGCGCGCCAAAGCCCGTCGTTTCACACCACTGCGAGAAATCCTCCACAGCCATCGAGACAACATTTTTGCCCAGGTGATTGCGCGGGTCGGAGGCCAGCGTAACCGGAATGCCCAGGCGGCTCTGTTCCGCCAGCTGCTGGACATTGTTGTACCAGGTAGCCAGTGGTTTTGCGCCAGGAATTTGCCAGACATTAAAGTGGTTCATCTTTAAGTCAATAACTTTACTTTTTACCGTCCCACCAAAACCGGTAAAGGCCTGGTCGTCACTTTTCTCGTCAATGGAGCCATCCAGATTCACTCGCACGCCGTCGATGAAAAGCATCCCGGCTTTTTCCTCTAGCGTCATTTGCGAAAGCAGATCTTCTACACGGGCAGCGATGGATTGGCGTGGATCTTCGTAAATGTCTAGCTTGCCGTTTTTATTCAGATCACGGTAGGCAAAACCGTTTTCGGTTTGGATGAGTTTGGACTTTTGCATTACGTTCTCTGTGAGAGATGCTTCTGACTTTTTTGTGTGCATTGATTAGCTCCTGCTAAGCGTTGGGAACATTCATTATTACTTCTTCGCTGTCTAGATAGCCAAGTCGATTTGCCCGGAACCAGAGCGTACGGCCGTTCACCACCGCAAATGGTCCCGTATAAAGCTGCCAGGAACGGCCGTCCACCTCAGGATTGCCCACTGCCCAGCCCATGGCGGCCAAAGGGTTTTTGGCTTCCGTTTGCGGCGTAGCTGGCGGAACGGCCGTCCAGCCGATAGAGGCACCTTTCGTCTCACATGTGGCAATGATCGTGTCATCTTCCATCTGCACCTCAGGTGCAGTAGTTTTGCTGAACGCGCCATCGGGGCGCCAACGCTGTAACAGCTCTGCTTCTGGAATCAGGCCCAGATCGGGATATTCTTCTTGCCAGCGATTAAGCGCATCGCGCAAGTGCTGCAAATCGGTCGCGTAGGCCGGGTCGGCAGCGAGATTGTTGATCTCATGGGGATCGGCCAGTAAATCATACAGCTCTTCTGCCGGCTTGGTGGTATTCATGAAATGGCGCTGCGCCGGTGTCAGCAGATTGGGCATGAGACCCTGATTGAGCTGCTCGGCTTCCTGAAAGCGCAATTTGCGCAGCTCTTGCCAGGTAGAAGTCATCCGATCGGCATACTCCTGGTGCTGCATATAGGGGCGATCAGGATGATAATTACGCAGGTAGCGGAAACGGCCGTCGCGCACCGTGCGCACGGTGTCTTCCGTCTCACCCATGCGGTCCCGGTGGCTGAAAACATATCGGCGCGGCTGATCTGACTGTCTACCCTGGGCATCGAAGATTAGCTGAGCGTGCATGTACTTGGGCACGGGTAAACCAGCCACTGCCAGCATCGTTGCCGCCAAATCCATCGTGCAGATCAGTTCATCCACCACCGTGCCTGGCGCGATTTTGCCCGGCCAGCGCACGATGAGCGGTACGCGCAGACCACATTCGTAGGGCCACCGCTTTTCGCGGGGGAAACCCCGGCCATGATCGCTCCAGAAAACCACCACCGTATTGTCGGCCAACCCATCCGTTTCCAGTTCCTGCAAAATATCCCCCAACCAGTAATCCATGGCGGTGATGAGATCATTGTAACGGGCGACGGCCTGGCGGAAGACGGCCGTATCCGGGTAATTCGGCGGCACGGGGGCTACATCCGGATCGTGCCGTTCCTCCAACTTTAATCGACTGGTGTTTTGGGCAAACCGCTCGTCGTCGGTATAGATTTGCGATTCGTGCGTCACCATGCCATGAAACGTGGCAAAAAAAGGCTGGTCCGGATCGGGTCGGTTCCGCCAGTGTGCCGTCGAACCAAAGTCGTCGAAGACGGTTGCTGGCGTGTGGAATTGATAGTCGGTAAAGGCATTGTTGGTGCAGTAATAGCCAGCCGCGCGCAGATATTCGGGGATGGGGCGCACCTCAGGCGGGGGAACTGCCTTGGTACGCATGTGCATGGTGCCAACGGCCGTGGGGTACATGCCGGTAATAATCGCTGAGCGCGACGGCCCGCAAACCGGCGTGGTGGCGATAGCGTTGTTGTAACGCACCCCCTCGGCAGCGAGGCGGTCAAGATTTGGCGTGTGTGCGTATTCGGCGTGCGGATAAACACCAGCATAGCAGCCCAGGTGCGGATTGATGTCGTGGGTGCTGATCCAGATAATGTTAGGATGTTGCACGATTTTTACCTCGCTTTTTCTAGAGAATGGGCCATTTTTCGAAAAATGGCCCAATCTTTATCAAAATTCATTCGGATGTAATTTTTCTAATCGCTCCGCGTAGTGGGCACGGCCGGTTGCACGCAGGCGTGTC
Organism: Candidatus Leptofilum proximum; assembly: GCA_016710325.1. Classification (GTDB taxonomy): domain Bacteria; phylum Chloroflexota; class Anaerolineae; order Promineifilales; family Promineifilaceae; genus Leptofilum; species Leptofilum proximum. Next base: position 677,314 of record JADJXK010000001.1, read on the forward strand.
AGGTAATTGGGCAGCATCCCTCTGGTGTGGAACGGCCCGCCTTCACGCAGCACGGTCATCATCGGATCGACGTCGTGCTGGCTGGTGAGGGCCATCTCGCCGTACCATTCGGCCAGCAGGCTGAGTCCTTTTTGCACGAGATCGGGACGTTCAGGAGCCAGATCGTTTTGTTCGTGCGGGTCTGCTTCCACATCCCAGAGCATGATCGGCTCGATTTCTTTATAGCCGTCGTGGTAGCTGCGCAGCAGCATGTAGTTATCGAAGCGCACGCCGCGCTGGCAGGACCAGGTTTGCTGGCTGGTGACCAGGTACGGCCGTCCCTCTTCCCGCCCTGCTTGAAAGGCAGCGGTAAACGGTTTGCCATCCCAATTCTCTGGCACAACACCTCCGGCCAGCTCAATCAGCGTAGCTGCCCAGTCGAAATGATAATGAAGGGCGCTGTCAACCCGGGCCTCCTGCTTACTGCCCGGTTCACGCACGATCAAGGGGACGCGGCAGGTGATGGCATCGGCCGTTTGGTGATCGCCCCAGATGTTCAGCTCGCCCTGGTTCTCACCATGATCGGCGCTGATGATGATCATCGTGTCCTCAAGCACCCCTTTTTCTTCCAGCAGGTTTAGCAGGCGGCCTACGTGAGTATCCACATATCGAATCGCCGTGTCGTAGCCGTCGATCCACCATTTCATCATCTCTGGTGAATCGATCTGGTCCGGGTTGCCAAAGCGCCGATAGAACGTCTCGTGCGGTTGTGTTGTGTCGCCGAAGCCGTGCGGTTCCTGCGGACTATGGGGTCCAAACCCTTCCCAGAGGCGCTGCCAGACTTCGTCGGTTAGCCAGTCTGGCAGGGGATCAGCGGCAAACGGATTGCCAAACGATTCCGGCGTGCGGAACGGTGTGTGCGGGTCCCAATAGTTGACGTGCAGGAACCAGTTTTCTGATGCTGCGTTTCGCTGCAGCCAGCCCAGGGCATAGGGCGTCACATCGTCGGCAATGTCCATGCCCCATTTGCCGGGGTTATAAATCTCGTTGTAGCCAGCGTACCAATGCCACGCCGCATGTCGTTCGCCAAAGGAGCTGACGGTGGCGGTCAAAAGGCCGGCCTCACGCAGCGCGGTCATCCAGCTGGTGAGGCGGAACGTGTCGAAAAAGCCGCGCGATGGCCCTTCGATGAACGGCTGCCCGGCGGTGCCGCCATGATTCACCACCCCGGTGTGGAAGCCGCAGCGGCCGCTCCACAGCGCCGTGCGGGAGGGCAGGCAGGGAGCGTCGGAGATGTAACAGTTGTCGAAGCGGGTGCCCTGGGCGGCCAGGGTGTCAATGTTGGGGCTGGTATTGCGGTGGTAGCCGTAACAGCCCAGGTGATCGGGCCGCAGGCTGTCGATGTCGATGTATAAAATTCGCATTGTGTCACTCCAAGATTGGGCCAATCTTGCTTTTATACATTCTCGTTTAGAAAATCACGAACGGCCGTTAAAAAAGCATCCGGTTGCTCACGGCGAATATTGTGCCCAGCGCCGGGAATGTTGACATGGCGGGCGTTGGGTAAGCTGGCGACCCACGCATCGGCCGCTTCGGGTGGGTAAATGGCACCTTTATTAAGATCGGCCGTGATGAGCAGCGTGGGACAGGTAATTTGGGCCACCGTTTGGCTGCCGGTTGCAGCGTCGATGTAGTCTTCACCAAAAGGCTTTAGGTGGTATTGCAGCTTGGACTGTGCCCACGGCTGCCACTCCGCTTCTGGCCAGGTAGGGGTACCCTCACGGCCCAAAGCGATAATTTCCGCTATCTCTTTTCCCTGGATACTCCCGATAAATTGTTCCCATCCTTGATGGCGCGCCCGGGCTTCTTCGCTCTGAGCGCCCATCAACGCGAAAGGTGGCGGATCTTCCAGAACAATGCTGGCAGGAGTTTGGGGCAGCAAGCCGGCCAATAGGGAAACCGTTGCCGCCCCCAGGGAATGTCCCACCAGAATAGGTTTTTGCAGTTGCAGTGCCTCGATCAGTCCCGCCAGGTCTTGCGCGCGCTCCAACAAAGTGATTCTGCTATCGGTCTTTTCAGATTGCCCATGATCCCGGGCGTCATAGAGGATGATCTCGTACTCATCAGCAAAATGCTGGGCGATGGGCCAGAAACAGAGACCGTTATCGGAACGGCCGTGGGCAAACAACAGCGGTGGCTTCTTTGTGCCGGTTCGGTACACGTGCAGATTGACGCCATTGGCCGTTACGTCACTTTCAAAAAGCTTCATTTTTATCTCCAACCAGCCAACAGGCCGCGTAATGTCCGGGTTTCTTCTCGATAAATGGCGGCTCTTCTACCGCACATTGGTCAACGGCAATGGGGCAGCGCGTATGGAAACGGCAGCCGGAGGGTGGATTGAGCGGGCTGGGCACGTCCCCTTTGAGGATGATGCGTTCCTTTTTCCGGTTGGGATCCGGCAGGGGAACGGCCGAAAGCAGCGATTGCGTGTAAGGATGCAAGGGAGCGCGATACAAATCATCCCGGGCTGCCAGCTCCACCATTTTGCCCAAATACATAATCGCCACCCGGTCCGAAACATGCTCCACCACCGAGAGATCGTGGGCGACAAACAGGTACGTCAGGTCAAATTCATCCTGCAGATCATTAAGCAAGTTCAAAACCTGCGATTGAATCGAGACGTCGAGCGCCGATACGGGTTCGTCACACACAATGAATTTGGGCTGTAGGGCCAGGGCACGGGCGATGCCGATGCGCTGCCGTTGGCCGCCGGAAAATTCGTGCGGATAGCGCAGGGCATGATAATCTTCCAGGCCAACTTTGCGCAGCATCTCGATGACAATGTCTTTCCGTTCACGCGGCTGGCCGATGTTGTGAATGTTGAGGCCGTCGGCCACGGATTGGCCAATTTGCTTGCGCGGGTTTAACGAAGCGTAAGGGTCTTGCAGGACGATCTGCATGTCGCGGCGTAAGGCTGTCAGTTCCCGTTGGTTCATGTTAAAGACGTCTTTGCCATCGAAGGAGACAGAACCGCTGGTGGGTTGGGTCAGCCGCAGGATGGTACGCCCCAGGGTCGATTTGCCGCAGCCCGATTCACCAACCATGCCCAGCGTTTCACCGGCTTTGATGGAAAACGTGACGTCGTCCACGGCTTTGACGTGCCCCACAACGCGCTTGAGCACACCGCCGCGCACGGGATAATATTTGACCAGGTTATGGACGTGAATCAGTTCTTTGGCAGAGTCCAACCCTGTCTTGCGTGGCGTTGATTCGCCAACTGATTGGGTGGCAGCAGCCTGTCCTGTACTTATCAAAGGTGCCGTTCCCACTCGACTTGCTCCATTTTCTTTTCCGGCCAGCGGGGCCACATGATCACCATCGCTCTGGTACAGCCAGCATTGGGCTTCCTGTTCAGGGCCAACGGGTAGGAGTGCAGGCTCTTTATGCCAGCAAATATCCAGCCCAAACTCGGTCCGGGCTTTACAGCGCGGGGCAAAATGGCAGCCCGGCGGCAAATCCACCAGATTGGGCACGGAGCCAGGAATGGCGTCCAGCCGGTTTTTGACAGAACCCATAACGGGAATGGAATCCAGCAGCCCTTGTGTGTATGGATGTTTGGGTTGGGCAAACAGGGTTTTTACCGGTGCCTGCTCCACAATTTGGCCAGCATACATCACGGCAACCCGGTCGGCCATTTCAGCAATAACGCCTAGATCGTGGGTGATGAGGATGACGGCCGTCTCCAACTTCTCCTTCAAATTTTGCATCAAATCCAAAATCTGGGCCTGAATCGTCACATCCAGCGCTGTTGTTGGCTCATCGGCAATGAGCAGTTGGGGCGAGCGCGCCAGCCCCATGGCAATCATCACCCGCTGCGCCTGCCCGCCGGACATTTCATGCGGATACGCTTTGACCTTCTCTTCTGGGTCCGGGATGCCCACCAAGCGGAACATCTGTGTAGTACGCCCGGCAATTTGGGCCTCATCCATCTTCGAATGCAGCTTAAATACTTCGGCCACCTGGTCCCCGGTTGTGTGCACCGGGTTCAGACTGCTCTGCGGCTGCTGAAAGATCATCGAAATGGCGTCTCCCCTGATCTTTACCATTTGATTCTCGGGCAAGGAATGGATAGGCCTGCCGTCCAGCAAAATCTCCCCCGACACAATCCGTCCCGGCGGGCCAACCAGGCGCATAATCGACAGTGACGTCACGCTTTTGCCCGAGCCCGATTCACCAACCAATCCCAAAGCCTCGCCTCTGTTCACGTGAAAGTTAACGCCATCAACAGCTTTAACAATGCCATCTTCCGTATAAAAATAGGTTTTTAACCCTTTTACCTGTAAAAGCGGTTGTTTTCCTTCGTCCATTTTTCACCACCTATGGGCAATTGGCAAAATGTATGGTTTCGCCACTATTAGCACCGTTTTCTCTACAGCTTGCCAGACAAATACGGATCCAGCGCATCACGCACGCCGTCGCCTAAGAAGTTCACGGCCATGACCATCAAAAAGATGGCTGCGCCAGGCACCAAAGACATCCACGGGGCCAGCTGCAAGTAACGGTTGCCGACGGCCACCATGCTGCCCCAACTGGCGGTGGGCGGTTGGATACCCAATCCTAAAAAGCTCAACGTTGCTTCAGCCAGGATAATGCCGCCGATGCTTAAAGAAGCGATCACGATGATGGGTGCGGTGACATTGGGCAAGATATCTTGAAAGAGAATCATGACAGTCGATTTGCCTAAGGACCGGGAAGCCAACACATACTCGCGTTCCGCTACTGAGAGCGTTTCGCTGTAAACGATGCGTGCATAGCGAGCCACCCCCACAACACCAATGGCAATAAGCGCGTTTATCAGACTGGGACCTAATAGACCAGCGATAACGATCATCAACAGGATGGATGGAATGGAAAGCAGCGCGTCCATCACCCGCATAATGATCGTTTCGGCAAATCCCCGCACCGTGCCGGCAATCAGGCCCAGGGTCACACCAATTGTGGACGAGATGAGCAGCGGAATGATGGCGGCAAAGATAGAAACACGCCCACCATACAGGATGCGCGTAAACATATCTCGCCCCAGGTCATCTGTGCCTAGCCAATGTTCGACGCTGGGAGGTTGGCGTACGGCCGTATAATCTTGCACAATCGGATCATAAGGTGACAGAAGGGGCGCAAAAATGGACCCGATCAGAAAAAGCAAAACAAGAATAGCACCAATGCGGGGCAGCGTGCGCTTAAACAGGCGACGCAGAAAATAGCGAAACCCGGTCCGGCTGCTTTTGGCCGGTACAGCCACCTTGGCTAATTCTGGTGATGGATCACCTGGATTATTTAATGGTTGCGCGGTCATTTTTTCCTCTCTTTACCCCATCACTCATGAAATACGAATGCGGGGGTCTAACACACCGTATAGCAAATCAACGAATAAATTGACCAACAAATAGCTGAGCGTGATGACCAGCACCACCCCCTGTACTACCGGGAAATCGCGGATGAAGATAGCATCGAGGCCCAGCCGGCCCATCCCAGGCAGGGAAAAAATCTGTTCAATGACAACTGCACCGCCTAGTAAAGCGCCAAATTGCAGGCCAATGATGGTCAACACCGGCAGCATGGCATTACGGAAGGCGTGGTTGAAAATGACACGCCGTTCTAGAGCCCCTTTGGCCCTGGCCGTGCGAATGTAATCCTGGTGCATCACTTCCAACATGCCGGAGCGCGTCATGCGCATTACTGAAGCCATCAAGGCAATCCCCAACGTGATCACCGGCAGGACCATTTTTGTTAAATTGTCCTGCAAATCTTCGCTGATCCGGGTGAAGCCATTGGAGGGCAGCCAGCCTAATTTGACCGAAAAGAAGTAGATGAGCAGCAGCGCCACCCAGAAATTAGGGGCAGAAATACCGCCAATGGCTAAACTCGTGCCGAGCAGGTCTCCTAATGAATTGGGTTTAAGGGCGGAATAGATACCAACTGGTATGGCAATGATAAGGGCAAAAGCCATAGCCAGTAAGGTCAATTCGATAGAAACAGAAAATGCGCTTTTTAACATATCACTGACCTGACGGCTGCCGCGGATAGAGGTGCCCAAATCACCCTGCAAGGCATTAATCAACCAATCGCCATACTGCACGATTAACGGCCGATCCAGCCCCAGTTCATGGCGCAAGATGTCTAGCTGCTCTTCCGTTAAGCCTTGCGTTTGCTCAACGTCAACCAGAAGATAAATGGGATCGCCAGGTGCCAGAAACATCAATGTAAAGACAATGAAGGTCACAATTAGCAGGACCGGGATTGTAGCCAACAGCCGTCGGATAACATATTGAGTCATTGAATCACCTTTCCCTTTAAAGCTGTGGCTGCATTTCCGTTTGCTTTCCAGGCCATGCAGTTGAGCGGTTCGGTGGGAGAACGGACCACAGCATATTTCTTGAGAAAAGAGCGGCCGGCAAAACGATAATCCCGGCCGCTCAGATCAAGTCTGCCGCTTAAGTGCTAATTGCTATTCGGTTGCAAATAGAGGTAATTATAGCCACCAACAAATGTTGTGTTGTAATCACCCAATTTATCAGAATTCCAGGCGTAAAGTGTTTCCTGGAACACGTAGGGGACAACAACAAAAGCTTCCATCTCCATCACGTTGGCCTCGTGGAGGATGGCAATTCGTTCATCCGTATCAAAAGTGGCGACGGATTGCGCTAGCAAATCGTCAAAAGTCATATCATCGGGATCACACCAGCCGGTCATGCCCACGAGCGCATTACAGCCTGCATACAGTCTTAAATACGTCGCTGGGTCAACGTGCAGGTTCTGCTGCACGACAAAACCGGCATTGGCCCCATTGTGGTCATCCCGCAAAATCTCAATGTGGCGGGCAAACTCATTAACTTCAATCTCCAGGTTGATACCCACTTCGGCCAGACTGCTCTGCATGATTTGCAGGATCTGCGAACGGAAGGGCTGCGGCGTTACAGAGACTTTGAAGTCAAAGCCGTCAGGGTTGCCAGCGGCGGCCAACATTTCTCTGGCCAGGTCCAGATCCTTATGAACAGGGTCTACGGCAGATTGGTAAGCCCAACTGCCAGGGGGAATCAGCCCATCGGGGATTGCGCCATAACCCTCAAAGGCAACATTGAGGAGAACATCGTAGTCCAGGGCATAAGCAAACGCCATGCGGTTCTCTATTTTGTCAAAGGGCGGAATACGGGTGTTGAGCACCAACGCATACCAGCCGGTTTGATCCCCGCCTACCTGGAAGCCCGGAATGGCTTCAAACAAGGGAACATCCTTCGGTTCTTGCTCATGCAATAAGTCGAGTTCGCCACTCTGGGCAGCTAACAAGGCCGCAGCACCATCCTGGAAATTGCGCCAGACGATACGGTCAGCCAGGCCGACGCCTTCCTGCCAGTAATTGGGGTTTTTCGTCATCACCACTTCCACACCAGGTTCCCAATGGTCCAAAATGTAAGGGCCGCTGCCGACAGGGTTGATGCCAAAGGCATCCGTGCCCATTTCCTCGTAAGCCGTTGGCGAGACGATGGAGGTGTTTGGTTGTGTCAGAACATACAACGCGGTGGCATCTGGCTGGTCAAAAGTAAACTGAACCGTATATTCATCCAGCGCTTCCCAGCCGGTCATGGTTAAAACGGAAGTTCCCAGGAATAGATCAGGATCCTGGTAAAGATCGGCGCTGTATACAACGGCATCAGCATTGAGCGGGGTGCCATCACTAAACGTCACATCATCACGCAAATCGAAGGTGATGGTTAGCTGATCATCCGATATCTCCCACGATTCGGCCAGCCAGGGAATGATCTCGCCGTCGTCGGTTGCCCGCACCAGGGTGTCAAAAAGTCCGATGGCGACGCCGGTAGCAGCCGGGTTATTGACGTTGAATGGGTTCAGGTCGGTGAACTGTTGCAGATAGCTAATACGGATTTCCGTAGGTTCGTCGGATTCCTCTACGGCTCCCGGTCCTTCGCTGCCAGATTCTTCTGTGGTCGATTCTGTGCCTGTATCTTGATCGTCTGCCGGTGCTGCATCATCTGTAGCCGCACCCCCGCCGCAGGCAATGAGCAGCAATATGGCCGCAATCATCATAACAATCAGGTAAAAATCATTTTTTGATTTCATTTCTTTTCTTCCTCGTTCATCTAGATTTTTTTGGTTGCAAACTTCGCAAAATTATGCTGAATTTGGATATACGCCGGTTGCTTTTATCGATATTCACCTCCTGGATAAAACGCTTTCGTTTTCATCTAACAGAGCCAAATCTGCTGCCATGGCATTCAGCTTATTAGCCGTAAACAGACCAGGGGCAAAGTTGCTAATTTGCAGGGGGGAGGCCCCGGCCGCTTGTTTGAGAAATGGATCGTCGCTGAATTCGGGGAAATGATGTTGGAATACGGCCGCTGCGCCCACATCGGCCAACAAATCTTTGATGGGAGTGTTCAAGTTAAAATGACCATCGCCAACTTCAATCTTCGGTGGATGTAACGCCTGCAACGCTAATTCATGCTGCGCCGCCAGCTGTAAATGGTGCGGCGCAACCACGCCATCGGGGGGCAGGTTCAACCGTTCGTACTGCTCCGGTGGGGCGTCGTTGGCCCGCATAAGGGCGACCATCTGTTTAATCATGCGCCGCTCAACAGCCTCATCGACAATTGGCTTTTCTTGCCCCGGATCGGTTTGCAGATCAAACAGGAGGGTGCCGTAAAGGTGTGGGTTTAACATGCCGGCGCCGGCCGGAATCTTCATGGTGCGGCACCCTTTGGTAAAGCTGAACGGCTCTGCTATCTCCATGTTTTGCATTTCGGCCACGCTGAAGCGGGCACGCATGTGGGTGGGCATGTGGGTATAGTCGTAGAGAGGTTTGTTAACTTCAGTTTTGGGGGCGCGCAGGTAGGTGTAACGGCCGTCTGTCACGTTGATATGACCACCATGCGACCCGTACAGGATTGCTTCTCGTGCGGGAGCCACGGCAGCTGCCGTGGCTCCCAGTGGAAGACCCTGCATGTCAGACGGCCGTGCCACACCAAAATAATCCAGCAAGGTGGGCGGCACATCAATCATCTGCACCAGGTCGTCACGCCGTTCGCCCTTTAGACCGCTGCGCGGATCCCAGACGAAGAAGGGGGTATGCACCACTTCGTTGTAGAATGGCTGCACGCTTTTAGCCCACCAGTTATGTTCCCCCAGCAGGTAGCCGTGATCGGTACAAACGATCAGCATGGTGTCTTGCCACATATCGTGCGCGTCCATCGTGTCCAGCACCCGCCCCAGAGAGTGGTCGCACATGCTTACCAGCGCCGCGTAAGTTTTGCGGGTGTGTTCTACTTTTTCGGGGGATTCGGTGACACGACCGTATGGCGGCCAGTCGAAATCGGGGCCATCATAATCGTGTGCATATTGTTCTTTGTAATGGTCGTGGACAAAAAATGGCTCATGCGGATCAAACGTTTCAATCTGCAAAAACCAGTCGTCTTTTTCACAATTCGTTTGGATAAAGTGCAAGCCGTGATTAAACACACGCGTCTGGCTGTGCTCCGCCTCCGTTGGCATGTATTGGCGGTTGATTTGGTCCTGTCGCTTCATATTGGAAAAAACGCCCTGGGCCGCATCCCACTCCTCTCCTACCGGTACGTGCCCCTTCCACAAATCCCCTTCCTGACCACGCACAATCTCCCAGCTGCTGTACCGGTTGTGGTAGGTTGCGCCGCCGTCTTCCCAATAATGCTGGTGGTCGCTGATCAGGTGCGTGTACACCCGGTTTTGCTTGAGGATTTCGGGCATAGAATCATCAAATGGCTCGATAGGACCCCAGCTGCGGTGCAAAAAGTTGTAGCGGCCGGTGTGCAGCTCCCGCCGGGCGGGCATACAGGGCATGCTGCCCGAGTAGCAGTTGTCAAACGTCACGGCTCGTTGCGCGAGTCGCTCAAAATTGGGCGCCCGTACCCAGTCACAGCCATAAGGGGGTAAATAGCGCCTGTTTAATGAATCAAACATCACCATAATTGCCTTCATCAGGTTGCACTCCTTTTCATGTCGGTGATTGCCTGGGCTAGCTGAAGGCACAGTTCAGGCTGCTGGCCGACTAGATTTTGGGTTTCGTGGGGGTCTTCTTGTAAATCAAAAAGAAGTTTTTTGCCGTCTTCGTACTGGATGAATTTGAAACGGCCGTCATACGCCGCTTCCCAATCCAGTAGTGCTGAGAACACAATATCCCGGTGTGTCGTCTGCTCCCCAGCCAGGACCGGCTGCAACGACATGCTGTCCATCGCCTCCGGCACAGCCAGGCTGGCGTAATCTAAAAATGTTGCGGCCAGATCATGCAGCGAAACAAGTGCGTCACTGACAACATTTTGCAAAACGTTCGGCCCGCATATCACAAGCGGAACAGAAATAGATGGATGATAGGGCACACTTTTCATCCATAAATCGTGATCGCCTAACATCTCACCATGATCGCTGGCATAAATGATGATCGTATTGTCCATCTCACCACGCCGCCCCAACAGCTCAAGATAGCGCCCGACCTGCGTGTCGATGTTCTCAATCATGGCCGCGTAATTGCGCCGAATCTCATTGTGCGTGGCGCGATCAAATTCGGCGGAATCAACAGGCGGCTCAAAATCAACCTCCCGCCAGCGATGGTACATAGCCTCGGTCACGTCCAACGGATCGTGTGGCCCAGCAAAGTTCACCTGCAAAAACCACGGTTTGCCCGACTCAAAGTTTTGCAGCAAGCGCAAGCCCTCGTTGGCAATCCAGGTATCGCCATAAGCATCTTCTGGCAGTGGGGTTGGCGCAGTGCTTGTGTAGGGATGCCTGAACCAGATGTCCTGGACGTGCGTGTTCAGCAGTCCCTGGCTTTCGAGGTAAGCGGTATAGGGACCGGCAGCCGCAGCCGTTGGAACGTGATCTCTGTATGGGTAATTGGCCAGCATCTTCGTCATGTATTCGCCGATTCGTCCCCTCTTTTTTTGGTAGAATTCCGCATATCCTAATGGCCAGGCATCCGTCACGGCCCGGATAGCATCAATCTTCCCTTCGCTGTCTACGCCCTCAGAAAAGCCCCATTCGGGCAGCAGATGAGAGCCATCCAAACCCCAGGCGAATTCCGGTTTATGCAAATCGAATTTGCCTACACCGGCCACGTGGTAACCAGCATCTCTTAAAATGCCATAGAAAGTGGGCTGGTCGAGAGGGTAGTTGAACTGGTTGGAAGGAACCCCGGCGCGATGATATGACATCCCAGAAGCCAGACATGCTCTAGATGGCGCACATGTCGGCGAGGCGCAAACCGCGTTTGTGAAATTGACGCCTTGTGAAGCCAGTTTCGCAATGTTTGGATTGCGCACCGGAACGGCCGAATTGATTGTTAGGAAATCAGGACGGTGTTGATCCGAAAGTAGCAAAAGCATGTTTGGCTGATTCATGACTCTTCTCTCGTTAAGCTAACTGTGTTATCGGCTGTATGGGCCAGAGAGGACTTCTGGCTCAAAAGGAAAGCCTTTTGGCGGGGTGCGGTTCTGGCCGCCCCAATAAAACGGTTCCCGAATCTGGTTCCAGGGACGATTGGCCCACTCAAAAGCACGGAACGGGTCCCGAATCCGATCCATCTCTTCTACAATAAGTTCATGCAGCCGGTTCCGAATTTCGGCATGGGCCGGATCATCGATCAGGTTATTTGTTTCGTAAGGGTCCGCTGCCAGATCGTACAGCTCGTCTCTGTCCAGCAAGTTGATGGCTAATTTGAAACGGCCGTCGCACACGCTGCGGATGGGGTAGAACGCGCCAAACTGGTCGTGATTGATGGCAAAGCGGTTGAAGCTGATGAAGATATGGTCGTGCACCTTTGTGTCCGGGTCTTCTAATACCGGCCGCAGACTTTGACCATGTAAACTTTCTGGCTGCTCAATGCCGGCAAAATCCAGGAAGGTGGGCAGCAGATCGATCTGGCTAACCAGCGCTTCGCTGGCAACACCTTCCGGACCGCCAGGCAGCCGCACGATGAAGGGGACGTTCGTGACTTCTTCGTACATCATAGGCCCCTTCGTAAACAGGCCGTGTGCGCCGAGCATGTCACCGTGGTCGCTGGTGTAAATAGTAGAGTTGTTCCTAATTAAAAAACGGGTAAATTCCAGCCAATTCAGCTGGAGAAAACTAAATGAGCCTACAAATTCGTGATGATCGTCATATGCGTGCTTTAACCGGCGTATCAGAAACACAATTCGAGATTTTACTAGAAGTATTTTTCATGACTTACACCAAGATGCAATGGCAAGCCTATCAAGACGGTAGCGCAGCCGGTGTGCGTCAACGGCGTCCAGGCGGTGGCCGAAAAGGTGCTTTGCCCACGATGCGAGATAAATTGTTGTTTCTGCTCTACTATTTCAAGGTTTATCCCACCTTCGATGTGTTAGGCACTCAATTCAACATGGCCCGGTCCAAAGCGAATGAAAACCTGTATAAGTTAGTCCCTGTTTTATATCAAACCCTGGTTCACCTGGAGGTCATGCCCCCCTCGTGAGTTTGCCACGCCAGACGATTTACTCGAAGCACTGGCTGGTATGGACACGATTCTGATTGATGTCACCGAAAGGAGCTATCGCCGTCCCCAGGATAACCAAGAGCAGCGTGAACATTACAGTGGCAAAAAAAAGACACACGCTTAAAAACACGGTGATAACGGCTTTGAACAAAACGATTCTTTTCCTGGGACGGACCTTTGCCGGACATGTTCATGATTACACCATGCTTAAAGAGGAGTTTCCGCCAGAACAAGCTTGGTTTGAATTCATGGCAGTCTTAGTTGATTTAGGCTATCAGGGCATTCTCGCCGATTATGTGGGAGAAGAGATTCATATCCCCACAAAAAGCCACGTAAAAGTAAGAAGAACCCTGTGACCACCTTATCAACCGAACAAAAAGCTGACAATAAAGCGTTGAGTCAAATCAGAATATTGGTTGAAAACGCGATCTGTGGTTTGAAGCGATACAATATTCTTGTGCATCGATTTCGTAACCACAGAAAGTCTTTTGAGGATGACGTGATTGGCATTGCCGCTGGTCTCTGGAACTTCAATCTCAATTATTAAGGAACAACTCTAATGACTGTATTTTCGCCATGTAACTGCTCCACCGCATCCAGCACCCGCCCAATTTCGCGGTCAATATAGCTGTTGCAGCCGTAAAATCGGTTGACAAATGATGCTCTTTTCTCCCACGGCACGTCACCATTCTGCCGCCGCTGCAGCTGCTGCATGGCAGGTTTGCCTTCCACAGAAGCGTTGTAATTGGGCGGCTCCGGAATCCCCATGGTCTCAAACTGCTCCCAATATTCAGGCGGGGCGACAAAGGGCCCATGCGGCTCGTCCAAAGAGACGACCAGTAGAAACGGTTCGTCATCACCCACCTGGTTTAGAAAATCGATAGCCCGGTCAGCTACCATGTGGCCCCACATCTTATCTTCGGTAAAGCCTGCTTCACGCAGTTGTGCGGCCGTTTTTACCGACTTATATTTGGCAAACATCTCTGGCCCGATGGCATGGGCGTAGCGGTAGCCATCAAACCACCAGTCGGGTTCAAATCCGCCACCCGGCTCTCCATCGCCAAAATATTCAGAGCCATCCAGGTGCCATTTGCCAGTGTAGGCGGTGCGGTAGCCATATTCGCGAAAAATCGTGCCCATCAGCGGTATGCTGCGCTGCGGTGACATGTTGTTGGCCCAGGCACCATTTACGGCTGGCTGCATGCCAGAAAAAATTGCGCCTCGTGCCGGGGTACAAACTGGTGAACTGGTGTACGCGTTTTCAAACCGGATGCCATGCGCGGCCAATCGATCCAGGTGAGGCGTGTCCACTTTGGGATTACCATAGGCACCAACCATCGATTTAGTCTGGGAATCAGTAATAATCAGGACAAGATTCATCTTCATCAAACTCCATCGCCAACTAAAGAAAAAGTAAATCCAGGCAAATCAATAAGGAATTTCGGTTTTTATCACGTGACACCTACTGCTCCAGGACGCTCATTTTGCTGTTCAAAAAACGTGAGCATCTTTCGCAAATGGGTGACGTACACATCCATTCTGGCCGCGCCGTAGCTGTGTATTTCATTTTCGATCTCTTGCGCGTACGCTAATTTATCGGGGGATAATAAGGTTGATTCAATGGTGCGATCCCGATGCCGGAACCTGCTAATTTGCTCCTGACGAAAATCTATTTCATCTTGAATCTGTTTAATGAGCGCGTCTGGCTCCACCAAAAACGCATAGCGGATGCGGAATAACAGACTGCTCTCGCTGTGACGAAAGGCTTGTTTGATTGGGCTGTTTAAAAAGTAAGTGAGTAATTTCTTACCTTTTGGGGTGATCGAATAGATTTTTAAGTCTGGTTTACCGTCGCGCTCTTCCTCTATGAAGGTCACCAGATTGGTTTCATACATTCTTTTTAGCGTTGTGTAAATTTGGCTAAGAGGCGCTCTTCTTCTCTCGAAACGTCCTTCAGTGTCGAGATGTTTTTTGACATCATAACCGGTTCGCGGATTGACGGTAAGCAGGCCCAGAATATAGTGCTCCAGCTTCATTTTCATCGTCAAACTTCCTCATTTCATGATCATTGAAACAGCGTGAAGGAACTTTCAGCTATAGATTTGTCGACGATCTCGGTATTGTGCAAGGGGGCGAAGCACGGCCGTTTTGCCATTTGCCCACTATGAATATTTGCGGAATATATATTCATGAACTATATATGTAAATAGTATATATATTTATATACTCATTGTCAATGGGTAGTCCTGGATTTTTGGATTGGTAACATTCAGCCACCAGTAATTTGGCTGGCTGTTCCAGCTGAATTGTCCCAGACGGTGGTTTGCTAGGTTGAGGGTGCTTAACGTTAGTTGCGGTTAAAGATTAAGACTGGTGAAAAACGCGACTTTCACAACAAGCGTGAATTATTTCTGAGCTGAGAAAGCCCTATAAACAAACTGGCTCTTACGCTGTTATTGCTTTTGCCTCTTCTTTTCGGTTTTCAAAAAATGTGAGGATATCTTGTAAACGTGCTACATAAAGATCCATTGCTGATGCACCGTAACTATGCAGCTCATCATTTATTGCCTGCACATACGCCAGTTCATCAGCAGATAAATTGGTAGAATCAACGGTCCGGTCTCTATACCGAAACTTGTTTATCTGCTTTTTACGAAAGTCTAATTCTTCTTGAATCTGCTTGATAACCATTTCCAAATCCATTAAAAATGCATATCGGATCCGAAATAAAATGCTGCTTTCATTGTAGCGAAACGACTTTTCAAGCGGGCTGCTTAAGTAATCCATCAAAAATTGTTTGCCCTTCGCCGTAAGGGAATAGATTTTTAAGTCCGGTTTGCCATCGCGCTTTTCTTCCACAAAAGTCACCAAATTATTTTCACGCATACGTTTCAACGTATTATAAATTTGGCTAAGAGGCGCTCGCCGCCTTGTGAAACGTCCTTCGGTGTCAAGGTGTTTCTTAATGTCGTACCCGGTGCTGGGATTAATAGTCAACAGTCCAAGAATGTAATGTTCCAGCTTCATTTTCATCGTTAAGTCTCCATGCAATATCAGAGGTGCTGTTTTAAACTCTAGATTTCCCTCGCTCATCAGGGATTTTATCATTAAATCATTCTGCCAGGTGGAAGAAGTTATACTCGATAGTCAAACTCTCTCGGATTGGGCAATTCACTCGATACGGGAAGGGACCAAAAAACAGAGCAGTTAATGACGACAAGGGTGGTTGTGTGATCATCAGACCAAATTACTCAATTCGCCAATCTTCTTTTCGACCGTGATACAATTGGCGTAACAATTCATATGCGGCGCATGGCGCAGCTTGGTAGCGCGCTTCCTTCGGGTGGAAGAGGTCGTGGGTTCGAATCCCGCTGCCCCGACGGGTAAGGAAAACGGCCGTTTCTCAGGTGAGGAACGGCCGTTTTGCTACCCTAGGAAAAATGTTATTCAGGAGCGGGACCGACGGGATTCGCTCATTCACGTGTATAACATTAGTTTTCTTACCAAAACACGTTGTTCAAGAGCATATATCAGAAAAATCTTGATTTCCCCCAATTGTATTACCTAACCGACAGCAAACTCAACACTACATTTTCACTTGAGCTTCTCCGATTATTTCTACTCGCCCTATAGTCCTCTTGCTATTTTAATCTACCCCTCCCGGGTAAATCTAATCCAGCTGTATTCATCAGTTTTCACAGCTTCACCATCTCACGAGGACGTCAGATTGAACTTTCCTGCGATTTCGATAAGATTCAGGGAGAGAAATCGGTGTTGTAACTTTCAGCAACGTCATTTTATCGTTTAGTTTTAGGTGCAGATTCATTTTGCTCATCATCTCTAAGAGAAAACCCAATCCGTTTTAGCAGGCAGGGATGAAAACATTACTAACCTCCATATTCGTCGGGCGTCGCGAAGAGAAAAATCAACTTGATGCCGTCCTGAACGCAGTTCAGAATGGTGTCGGACGTTGTGTCCTCGTCAGTGGCGAAGCAGGCATCGGCAAGAGTCGCCTTCTAGCCGAGGTCCAAGACCGAGCCGAGCATTCGGGTTTTAAGCTGCTGAACGGCCGTTGTTTTGAGCAAGACCGCTCCTTTCCCTATGCCCCTCTGGTCGATATGCTCCGCCCTTTTTTTGCGCAAAGCGTGGCCTCGGACCATCTATCTGCGCTTGGTTCATTTGCCCCAGAGATAATCAAATTACTGCCTGAACTGGAACCCCACTTTTTCCTGCCCTTGTCCGGATCTTCTCTTGATTCTGAGATCGAAAAGCGGCGTTTATTCGAGGGGCTGACCACGCTCTTCTGGCATCAAGCTGAAATCGGCCCCCTGCTGCTCGTTGTGGAGGACCTGCATTGGAGTGATCAGGCCAGCCTGGAATTCTTGCTGCACATGGTCCGGCGCATCGCAGGCCGGCCTATTGCCCTTCTGCTAACCTCTCGCATCGTCCAGCCACAAGCCGGGTTGGCCGAGCTGCTGGCCGGACTGGATCGGGAGCCAATCGCGCAAGAGATCAAGCTTAATCCACTTGATCGGAATGAAGTATCGCAGCTGCTCAAAGGTATTCTCAACCAGACGGAGGAACCATCGGCCGAATTCGTGGAAGCAGTTTACACCCTGACCGAAGGCAACCCCTTTTTTGCCGAAGAAATCTGCACGTCTCTTATTGCTAGCGGCGATATCTACTTCGCTGAGGATCAGTGGCGGCGTAAACCCTTATCTCAGATCGATATCCCTGACAGCGTACAGCGTGTGGTCCAACGACGTGTGAGCCAGATCAGCCAGGCAGCCAGGCAGCTCATTGATCTTGCCGCCGTCAGCGGGCGCAGCTTTGATTTTGCCGTTTTGCAGATCTTAACTGGCCAAAGTGATAAAGAACTGTTGGATCTAATCAAGGAACTATTGGCGGCCAGACTGGTTGTCGAGGAAAGCGCTGATCGCTTTGCCTTTCGACATGCCCTGACCCGCGAGGCGCTGTACGGCCGCCTGCTGGCGCGAGAACGTCAGGCGCTGCATGGGCAGTTGGTCCAGGCTATCGAACAGGTTTACGCCGACTTGCTTGAGTCCCATCTGGAGGCGCTGGCTTACCATGCCTACGAGGCAGCGCTGTGGCCAAAGACAGTTGAGTATGCCCAGCGTGCTGGAGAAAAGGCGCTGGCGCTTTTTGCCCCACACGCCGCAGCCGAGCAGTTTTCCCGGGCCATAGAGGCAGCGGAACGGCTTTCTCAAGCATCAATTCCTGTACTTTACAAACTGCGTGGACAAGCTCATGACACGCTAGGGAGCTTTGATCGGGCCAGAGCAGATTACGAGGCAGCCTTGCAAGCAGCCCAGCATGCCAGAGACCAACAAGCGACGTGGCAGTTACTGTTAGACTTGGGTTTGCTGTGGGCCTCGCGGGATTATGAACGCACAGGTGACTATTGCCAGCAGGCGCTGGACCTGGCCCGCACCCTGGAAGACGAAGCGGCAGTTGGCCACAGCCTTAACCGGTTGGGTAACTGGCTGATGAACAGCGGTCGAGCAGCTGAGGCACTTGATTATCATCGGGAAGCGCTAAGCCTCTTTGAGGAACTTAATGATCAGACGGGTGTTGCCAAGACGCTTGATCTGTTAGCAATGACCAGTAACCAGAGTGGTGATGCAGCCAGCACAGTAACTTATTATGAGCGGGCTATCCCAATTCTGCGTGAGCTGCATGATTGGCAGACACTATCTTCCAGCCTGGCCAATTTAGCCATTTATACGATGAGCCTGGAGCAGGCTAACGAAGCCATTAAACTGGCTCATGACATTGGCTGGCAGTCGGGCGAAGCATATGCTTTGAACTGTCTGAGCCTGGTGCTTTTCAGCGGTGGCCGCTACGGCGAGAGTCTGAATACGAGAACCCAGAGTCTTAAGCTGGCCCAAGCCATTGAACACCCGCAGTGGACTTCAGCCAACCACATCTATTTTGGCTTTTATTATATTGAGCTGCTGGCGCCGACCAGGGCGCAGAATCATCTTGAAGAAGGCTTGACGCTGTCCAAACAAATCAGCTCAACATTTTTTTCATGGTTGGGAGGCGGCTGGCTGGCTTCGATCTATATTTTGCAGGGGCAGCTTGAGGCGGCAGAAACGCTCCTGGCTGAATTTCCTCAAGAGTGGATACCAACTTTGTATACCGTAAGATTGGCCTGGGTCGAACTTGCCTTAGCCCAACAAGATGCAACCAAGATGCTTCAATTACTGGATGATTTGCTGAGTCTGCTGCCCGTCTTTGAGAATGCAAGGATCATGATACCGTTTCTCGGCCCAACCTGGATTTTAAAAAGTCAGGCTCTGCTGTTACTTGGTCGGCTAGATGAGGCTGAACAGGTGCTGCTGCAAGCGCTGGAGTTATACACAAAGCACGGCATTGTCCCCGGGCTGTGGCGGAACTATATTGCCCTGGGCGATATTTACCTGGCAGCTGCGCGGACGGAGCAGGCCAGGGAAATGTTCACCCTGGCCCGCACGCAGATTGACACCCTGACGGCGACCCTTGATGAAGAAGATCTGCGTGAAAATTTTCGGCGCCGGGCATTGGCCATCATCCCGGACATTCAGCCGCCGACTCCCCGACAGGCGGCCAAACAGGAATTCGGTGGTCTGACCCGGCGTGAACGCCAGGTGGCGACGGTGGTCGCGCAAGGTTTGAGCAATCAAGAGATTGCTGACGAGTTGGTCGTGAGCATCAAAACTGTCGAGGCGCACGTCACGCGCATTCTCTCTAAGCTGGGGTTTTCTTCTCGGGCCCAAATTGCAGCCTGGGCGGTAGACAAAGGTCTGGCTTCAGCTCCCCAAGATTTGGACAGCCTTTCCTCAGCCGGCTGACCTGAACCAGCTACCATACCAGGCACCCTCCTATTACCTTTTTCAGTCTAACGATGTATCAGACCCTCAAAATGTAGGGTGCTTCCACTGGCATTGTAGGGTTTCCCCCGACGACATAGCTTCCACTTACTCCTATCATCAAATACATAACGCTCATATTCCGATTCAAAAAAGGAGAAAGCTGATGAAAGCGAATGAAACGACAGAAGCAGAAGTATTGATGGTATTGAACAAATACATTGAAGCCTATCAAAAAAGAGACAAAGATGGGTTGATGAGCCTTTTTGCTCCGGATGCAGACCAGGTCCACTTTGGTACTGGTGTAGACGAAAAGCGTGTTGGCCGGGATCAAATCGGCTTTCAGGTTGAACGGGACTGGTCGCAGACAGAAGCACTGGCCTTTAACCTTACCTGGCACCAGATTTCGACGGCTGGACCCGTGGCCTGGATCGCGGCTGAGGGCCTGGGCCAGGGCCAGGCCGGGGGTCAGGCGTTTGCGTTCCCCATGCGGATGACTGGCGTGCTGGAAAGACGCGGCGACGAATGGCTTCTGGTTCATTCCCACGCCTCTCTGCCCGCAGCGGGCCAGGAAGAAGGCGATTCCGTGCCGGTGTAAAGGGCATATGGGTAGAAGGCCTTACCTAGTATGGCCTTCTATAACCTAGACAAGGGTATTACTTTAATAGTACGAACACCATACCCAGATTGTAGGATTTCGCAACCGGCTGGCTGACCTGCCCGAGAAGGTGTTTTAAAAATGATTACTGAATTTTATATGTGTTCCAAATGTTTTGAAGCCGCGGATGATCCAACGCCGTGTCCACGATGTGGTGGTAAACGAGCCACCTGCCGACCCGGTGCCACTGATGATCCGATCCGGAAGCCGCTCATGGCAGTAACGGGCGAGCTTAAGAGTCGGGCACCTGTGTGGTGGTTAAAAGCAGCCGGAAGGCTGGCTGCTGGTTATTGAAACGACATTTAAGCAGGATTCATTATAGTAACTGCAGGAGAAAAACTGATGACAGAAATAGTGGCAGACCTTTCGCAGACTTCTCTGGCAACGGCCGTAAAAGCCAATTTGTACGCATTTTTTCAGGCGTTGTGCTATTCTGGCGCAGCCACTGTCCACGACAGCCTGCATGGCTTCAACTGGCGCACGGATATTGCCCATCCCTGGTTCAACGGGATGCTCAGCACATTGCCTCCTACAGCAGACGCCAGCCAAATAATTAACGAGACAGTGAATTACTTCCAGGCGCACGATGTTCCCCACCTCTCCTGGTGGCTGGCTCCTCATCTTGAGCCAACCGATTGGAGCCAGTATTTATTGGCCTATGGCTTTCGATACAACAACAGCACACCGGGCATGGCTGTCGATCTGGCCACCTTGCCCCAGCCAACGCAACACCCGCTGACTATTCAGCGTGTTGAAGGCCAGCACATGCTCGCCGAGTGGACTGACACCCTGAAGCGGGGTTTCGGCATGCCAGCAGAAATGGCTTCTGGCATGATATCTATATTTGAAAGTCTGGGAACCGATCTTCCCTTCCGTTCCTATTTGGGTTATCTCAATGACAGGCCGGTAGCGTGTTCAACGCTATACCTGGGTGCGGGCGTCGCCGGTATCTACAACATCGCCACGGTGCCGGAGGCTCGTGGTCAGGGAGTTGGCTCGGCCATGACGTTAGCGCCTTTGTACGAAGCGCGAGAAATGGGCTACCGGGCAGGCATTCTGCAATCATCGGAGATGGGATACGGTGTATATCAGCTGTTGGGGTTTCAGAAACTGTGTCAGGTGGATTATTTCTATTGGCAGGTTCCAGATTCTTAGGTAGACGGCCATACCACATTGAAATTTTCGGGAAGATTTCATGATTACCGCCCATTTCGCTGGCAGCGTCTTTCATAACAAGGTTTGATGTAGAAATCGTACTACGCTAACATTGGGTCTTTGCCGCACGGATTTTTGCAGTTACGCCATGGTTTTTGCGGATCCTCAAGTCCTTTACCCCTTTACGATCACTGTTAATACCGGGCAATTAGCCGTGCTCTCGCAGGAGCTTCTCCTCAATCCGCTGGCGAAAAGTAGTGCGCAGGGCATCGTCGTCTAACGTCTCGGAAATGACCATTATCGCCTCTCGCACTGCTTGAAAAGCCTTCGTAGCGCGTTTGTGATCGTTCATTTGTAAGTGCAAACGGCCCAATGAGAGATACATCGACCACAAGCCTAATTTTATCTCCGATTTTTCATACAGTTCAATTATCTCTTGCAGGCAGCGCTTGGCTTCCACCAGCCGTTTCAAAGCCAATAGGATTTTTCCCCTGAGATATAACAGTGGACCCAAAAATAGTGTTTTACGGCCGTTCCAGGACGATCGATCCGGCAATTGATAACCTTCCAGGAGCAGCAGCGCCCGGTCTGCTTCCCCATGGGCCAGCGCCAGTTCAGCAACCGGCTTGACCCAGCCAAAATCGGTGATCATCGGCGGTCGGTCAGGCATGTTGGTTAGCAGCGCATCGGCTTCGTCCAGAAGGCCCATCTGGACATATACAGACGCCAAAAGAGGGCATGTGTAACTGATGAAAAAATGGGAACCTACTTCGCGGGCCAGCTTTAACCCTTTTTCTAGATGATCCCGCGCCTGCTGCTCTGCCAGCAGATCAAGATAGATTTTACCCAGTGAGACCTGACACGCACATTCCCACAGGCGGTGGCCAATCTCCGGCGCCAGCGCCATCCCTTTATTTATAGCCGCCAATCCCTCGCCGTAGTTGCCTCGTATTGCCAGGATGTATCCCAGGTTTTGCAAGGCATATGCTTCTCCAGAACGCCAGCGAATTTCTCGGGCTAAGGACACGGCTTCTCGGGTTTGTGTGATGTCCAGGGTAATTGAAGCCAAATTGGTCAGGCTGGAAACCAAAGTTTTTTGCTCATTCAGATCACGCAGAATGGGGATAGCTTGTTCATAATAAGCAGCGGTGATTGGAAAATCTCCATACTGCCCATTGGCCATTGCCAGCAAATCCAGGGTAGCAGCAACCCCTCGCCGGTCATCCAATTCCTTGAAAATCCCCAGTGCTTCCTGAAGGTAGGTCAGGGCTTTCACTAGCTCCCCTTTATTCATGACCAAATTGCCTAACCGGTTGAGGCTGTGGCCGATTGTGGCCGGATCCGCTATTTCTCGTGCTAACTCCAGTGCTGCCTGGCAATATTCACCAGTTTTTTCATAATCTCGCGACGCCCACAACAAGCCCAGGTCTAGCATCGTTTGCCAAAGCAAGTATTGGTTATTTGCTGACTGTGCAATTTCTTGTGCGGTTTCGTAATCATTCTGCGCCCGGTCAAAGTCGCCCAATGTGTCGAAAGCCAGGCCGCGCTTGCGGAAGAGAGCTGGGATAGACGGATCGTCCAGCGTTTCGGCGGCTGTGAGGGCAATAGTGAACTGGTCAACGGCCGTTTGCGGTGTAGACCACGCCAGCCCTTTTTCACCGGCACGCCGGGCATACTCCAACACTTTGGGCCACAATTCGGCAGCATAAAAATGGTACACGAGCGTTTCCAGCTGCTCCTCAAGCAGCTCGGCCGATTCTGTGTAGATTTCTTCCAGGATGGTGGCCATATCTTCATGCAAATAGGCACGTTCCACTTCATCCAGGTTGTGATACAGATATTTCTGGATTAGGTTGTGCCGAAACTGGTAGCGGGAAAGCCGCTGCCGCCCCACATGCTGGCTGCTTTGTGCCTGCACCAGCCGGTGTTGTTTGCCCGCTTCCCGGCTGAGCCGGCGCACGAGATCCCGGGCGGGAATCTGCAGCATACGGGCCACCACTTCTACGGTAAATTGTTCTCCCTCAACGCTGGCAACTGTCAATGCTTCTTGAAGATCAGAATCCAGCCGGTTGATCCGTTTTTCTATTACCCCTTCCACGCGAGCAGGTAGCAAACGCCAATCTAACACAGGGGCAGCAAACAAGTATCCCTGCTCATCCTGCTGCAAATCTCCCCGCTCCTGCAGATCATGCAATAGTTCTAAGGTGAATAGTGGATGGCCCCCAGTGTGATTAAACAACGCCTGCCGGAAATCCTCATCTAGCCGGTCGGGGGAAGTGTCCAGCAAAGCATTAACAAATTCCCGCCCGCTGCTGGCGCGTGCTTGATCGAGGTCAATCTGGATATCGCCCCAATACCGCTTAAATTCGTTGACAATATTGGCCATCGGATGGGACTGCCCACCATGCAGCAAAGCCACATCCTCTTGCCGGTACGTACTGATTATCAGAATACGATTGTGTTCCAAAGCTCTTCCCAGTTGAAACAGAAGGGCAGCAGAGTCAGGATCTACCCAATGCAAATCATCCAGCCAGAGCAACAAGGGCTGCCTGATAGAGAGGGTTTTTAATATGGCTGTATACTGGGCAAAAATCTGTTCCTGGCTGAGTTTACTATGTTCAACTTCTGGTTTACTGGCCAGGCTTTTTAGTTTGTCCAGCCAGCCCAGCTTATCTGCGGCAAAAATAGTGATACGACCGATAAAGGAGCCAACGCCGGGCAGGAGAGTGCTGATCAGCAGCGGGCCGATCTCTACCAACGCCTCGCCGGAAATCTTGACAAATTTTTGCAGCCGCTGCGCACCCTCAGCCGTGATCGCGCCCTGGGCCAGTTTTTCATCGACGTCTCCAGTGAGTAGCCCCAGAACTTCCCGAAATGGCAGATAAGGATCCCCGCGTCCCGTTTGCGCGTTACAGTTGCCGACGACGAACAAAAATTCACCATTGTTTTGCTGAGCCTGACGGGCAAATTCTGTGACGAGGGTAGTTTTACCAGCGCCAGCCTCCCCGGTAACAAAAATGACACGGCCGTTTCCCTCCACTGCCTGCTCTAAATAACCCTGCAAACGAGCCAACTCATTTTCCCGAGCTACAAAACGGGAGAATCCAGGGTGTTTTCTGTTGAGACCAATATCCACCTTTTCTTCTCTATGAAGGTCCTGTGAAGGCAACGCTATTTTCCAGCGTATTCGATTGTGATTCAAACCTGCTAATGATACAAGGATCTCCTCATTCTGGTAAGAAGAAATTTGTGTAGGCTCTTGATGGATTCCAAGGATCAGGACCAAGTTGAAAAAAACAAAAATGGAATTTTGCCGGGACCAAAACCCAAGGATGGTCTTCCAATGATAAACTTTCTGAACTTGAGCGATGATGCTAAATCCTATGAAATGGTACGCAACTTGAGATGGCCAATGGGGTCTATTGCGCCCACTGTGACCACTTCTGGGTCAAAAAACACCGGTCCCATAATGCGCCAAGCACAGGCAACGCGACGTATGCAAAGCGTGTGACAGGCAATTGGATAATTTGACCAACACCATATTTGCTGGCCATAACTAACCACTGCGAGTATGAATGCTGTGTCTGTATTTGATGGGTCTCAATCTATCAAACAGATCAATCACTGCCGAGTAGGGCTCAACAAGGATGATGTCCAACCCATGACCGCGCAATTGCGTTCAGGCATTGTTGAGAAAAAAAGAAGTCACAGCGAATGGCGAAGTCGAGAGTGATGAAGTGTGTTTTGAGTTCGTCCATAATTCTCGCAAGCATGGCAAAGCACTTTTGCCTTCGCTTGTTGAGATTCGAGTAGCACCTTGATTCCCATATCGAGCCTAAAAATCAGCGATCCAATTTTGAGAAAACTCTCAGATAAGTAGTGAAGTTGCTCGGTGCGAAATAGTATCGAAATCGTTTCACTATTTACCGAAACGTGGATACATATTGGTTGTCTATTTTGTGCTATCATTTTTAATTTAGGTTATAATTAACTCGTTTATTACCATCGGATCATATGCATATTGGGTTCCCATTGATCACTTATTTCGGCATCGTCCGATCGCTGCCAGAAAGCTTGGCAGCATTTGAAGAGTCCGTGCCTTGCGTATCATGGGTAACGAGCGGCTTATACCGAATATTCCCCTAAAGCTTCTACGTTCATTTCGAAGTGGTTACCTGATTTCGCGCCTCCGCCCTTGGCTTGGCTGGAACTACTGGATAGGATGGCAGCAATGGCTGGTATTGTTTAGCCTTGGCGCTGCAGTGATGGTGATTGAGCTGCGAAATCACAAACTCATGTGGCAAGAGCATCAGAGCGGTCAAACTATTTTGACTGATCCAATGCTCATCTGGGAAATGATCCTTTTTGGCCTTGTTCTGCCCATCTTGGCGGGTATCGTTCTCGGTCATACGGGGCGCACCGCAATAGAACGTGACCACATGGCTAAGGCATTAGAACTGCGTCGTGCGTTAATAGCCCAAATGCATCGAGCACAGAGTTGGCATGAGTTGGCGGAACTCATCGTGACAACGCCGGGGAACATCGTCCCGGCCGATCGTTCCTGGCTTCTAGCCAAACGATCTGACGATGAAGAGTTTAATCAAATAGCCCAATGGAAGCGTCCTGCGCTGGGTCAGTTACCGTCCAGCCTAAAGGTGACGCCAGCAGTTTGTGAGCGGTGTTCCCAGGCTCAATTTTTGAGGGAAACCAGGATTGTGACCTGCAACTGTCCGGAGGCTGGAATAAGTTTCCCGTCCTGCATCAGACATTGCCTTTGGTTGGCGACCGAGGATAACGGCAAAGCTGTATTGCTAATTGATGTGCCTCCCGAACAACCTCTGAGCAAAAGTCAGATAAAGGTGTTGGATGATCTTGGTGATGAGATGTCCCTGGCTATTGAAAACGCTAACCTCAATTACGAAAAACAACGCCAGGGCGATATCGCATTGAACATACGGCAAAGAATTGCCCGCGACCTTCACGATACCCTGGGGCAAAACATCAGCTATCTTCGTCTAAAGCTCGGACAGTTAAGTGATGATCAGCTGGACCCAGGACGTATCGAATTCCAGAACGAATTAGCAAATATGCTTAAGGTTGCTGACGAAGCCTATGAACAGGTGCGTGATACACTGGAGGAACTGAGAGCGCCGGATTTTAGAGACCTGGAAGAGACTGTCCGATTATATGCTACACAGGTCGGCGCAAGGACGGGATTCTTTGTAAATGTTTATTCGAGTGGACAGCCTGGAACAATGTCAGTCAGGAAAAGTCGCCAGATGATGTACATATTGCGAGAAGCGCTCAACAACGTTGAAAAACATAGTTATGCTCAAAATGTAGACATCCAACTTTTGTGGAGCGAGGACGAATTTATAATGACGGTGAATGATGATGGTATAGGCTTTCATCTGGAAGAGATTAACACAGAAGAACGGTATGGAATGACCATCATGGGGGAGAGGTCCCGAGCTATTAATGCAAAATTGGCCGTTAATTCGACTTTAGGCGAAGGTACTGAAATCAGGCTCAGAGTGCCGCTGTCTAGTATCTTTGCCGCCGCAAACGGATAATGAATCCTGTTCGAATCGTAGTTGTAGACGATCACGCCATCTTAAGAGATGGCATTGTCAGCCTCCTGAAGACGCAGGCTGAGTTTGAGGTGGTGGGCGTAGCCGGTTCAGTTGCAGATGCTTTGGAGGTAGTGCGTCACTCTTCGCCCGATTTGGTTTTATTAGACTATGGTTTACCTGACGGCACCGGGCTGGAGGCAACCAGTGAAATTCTGGCCTTGAATCCCGAGATTAATGTGGTTCTGTTAACGGTCCATGAAGAAGACGATCTGCTTTTTGCGGCTGTTCGCAGCGGGGCTAAAGGGTATCTGCTCAAGAACATCTCAGCTAAAGATTTGCTGGCCAAACTACGTGGTTTGTCACAGGGAGATGTTGCGCTTTTACCGGCCCAAACGAAACGCATCCTCTCAGAGTTTGCCAAAACGGAACCAGTTCACCCGCCCAGCCAGGATGAGGCAATTCCGCTGACAGAAAGAGAACTAGAAGTTTTGCACTTACTGGTAGCCGGTGCATCTAACCAGGAAATCGGGTCAAAATTGCATATTTCTGTGCATACGGTAAAGAATCATGTGCACCATATCCTCGACAAATTGAATGTCGAAACCCGCCGCCAGGCGGCCGAATTAGCAATCAAAAAGCGGCTGGTGAGCACTGGCAGGTTTTGAGAAAATGCCTTGATTAATAGCATTAAGGACTATCTGAAAATAGTCCTTTTTTTGTTCCTCATAGGATGTATCTTCCCTCCGTTCCGAGCTAAAACCCACGCTTTCCCTCAAAGAAGCTTAATCCAAACCAAACCTCTTCATAGTTCCAGGTCTATCCCGGTACTGAATCGATCAACGTTAGAAGTGAATCTGATTTTAGCTCCTTTTTAGGCTACTGGTGCATTTACGTCCCATCTGGTGATCCCGTACTCTGGTACTACCCTTGCGATCCATTCGTAGATCTGGACCGCCTTCTGGAACAAGGAAAAAGAGGTTATGAGTTGGCCGAGCAAAAAAAGATCCTGGTACTTGAGAGTGAAAAGCTGCTGGCCGCTAGTATCGTAAACCTTTTGGCGTCACGCCCAGAGTATGATGTGTTGCAAACGACGGTTAGCTCTCTTTTATGCCTGGATCAGCCAGGCAGCCCGCAGCCAGATATTGTAATCCTTGAGAAAGAAGTGCTGGCGGCCAACATTTCAGCCGTTGTTAAAGTGACCGATCGCTATCCTAAGCTGCGCTTAATCGTTTTTAGTCTTAGCGACCCTAAAGTCCATATCTTTGATCAGCAGACTGTCCAAGTGAGGAATGCCAGTGACTTCCTTGAACTTCTTTGAAGCCCGCCCGTTTAGTAACCAACGACAGGTAGAACGAATAAATAGGGAAGTAACTGAGGGAGAAGTGATTATGAATTTGATGTACCCGTGATTACCCCATTTTCGGCACCAAAAAGCAGTTGAGGAGGAACATCATGAATTACCGAAAAATTGTGAAAAACTTTTTGTTGCTGTTTATCTGCACGGCCGTCCTCTTTCTAGCGAGCGGCAGCCGCCCGGTAAACGCAAAACCCAAAGACCCCCTAAGTAAAGTAGGCTGCCAGGGCAACAATGGAAACGGCAATGGACAAGGCAAATGCCCTAAGGAAGAGTACGATGGCCGTAAAGGTGCTGCAGCCCGTGCCTTTCAACAGGGCGCCCTGAATCCGCTGATGGTGGATGCTCAAGCGGCCGTCCTGATTGATGGCGCCCCGCACTATTTTAGCCACCCCAACTATGCCAACAGCCCGCTGCCAGAATTAACCGCTGGTCAGGTAGCAGCGTTCGGCAACCCGCTGGTTGATCGCGGCTATTCCAGTGACAACGCCACCACTGTTTTTGCGATCATTCCAGCTGCTCTACCGGACGGCATGTTACAGAGCTTCCAGACCTGGAACCAGGTGGCCACGGGTGGATCGCCAGCGTCGGCGGGGCTCAATTTTCATGCGTACGTCTTGCGCCCCACAGGGGTGGCAAACGAATATACCGTCATCTTCGACAGTGGTCAGCTCACCGTGCCACCTTTGGCAGACCCGGCTGTCAGCGAGATCGCCACCTTTCCCGTCGCCAACCTGGCTGTGCAGGCTGGTGATTTGCTTGCCTTCTACGGCCGTGGCGTCCCCCTGGATATAGGTGCAGCCAGCGATATGGTCTACTATCCATCGCCTGCCGGGCCGCTGCAGGGCAGCACGTTCACCGTTGGCAGTGGTGATTTCCCTGTCTTAAACCAGGCTCGCACCTACTCCTTTGCCGCCAGCGTGTTTGACCTTTCCACAGCGGCAATCAGCGGAGGCATGCGCAAATTTGTCAATGAGCTGCCTGGCCTGGGTGCAGCTGCCGCCAATAATCTCGGCCAATATATCCCCGTCGCCGTGCCCGACACAACAACCTATCCCGGCACCGACTACTACATTATTGAGCTGGGTGAATACACCGAGCAGATGCATGCGGATTTGCCGCCCACAACGCTGCGCGGCTACCGTCAGGCCGGTGGCCAATACCATTACTTAGGCCCAGCTATTGTTGCCCAGAAGGATCGGCCGGTACGTATCCTCTTCCGCAACCTGCTGCCAACCGGTGTCGGTGGGAATCTCTTCATTCCTGTTGACTCCACCGTGATGGGCTCGGGCATGACGGCCGATGGTCATGAATGGATGATGGCCAATCCAGAAATGGTGGACCCGCTGAATCCGATGTGCAGTGGACCAGACAAAGCGATGATGGTGGCGCAGGGCCTCTGCTACGCTGATAACCGGGCCACGCTGCACCTGCATGGTGGGATCTCTCCCTGGATTTCAGATGGCACACCGCACCAATGGATCACACCTGCGGGTGAGAACACACCCTATCCAGAGGGTGTTAGTGTCCAGCCAGTGCCGGACATGAACGACAGCAGCAATCCTTCTGATGGTGAGATGACCTTCTACTACACCAATCAGCAGAGCGCCCGGCTGATGTTCTACCATGACCATGCCTGGGGCATTACCCGCCTGAACGTCTATGCCGGTGAAGCAGCGCCTTACATCATCCAAGATGCGACCGAGCAAGCATTGATCAGCGGCGGTATCATCCCCGGTCCCGAAGCCACTATCCCTCTGGTTGTTCAGGACAAGACCTTCGTGCCCAACGATGCACAGCTGGCCCTGCAGGACGAAACCTGGGACACGGCGCGCTGGGGCGGTGAAGGCAGCCTATGGGTGCCTCACGTCTACTCACCAGCGCAGAATCCGGGCGATGCTTCTGGGGTGAATGAATACGGCCGTTGGGCCTATGGCCCCTGGTTCTGGCCGCCGACAAACGGCGTTGAGCACGGACCAATCGCCAACCCCTACTTCGATCCCAACTGCGATCCGGACGTGACCTGGTGCGAGCCATCGCTGATGCCAGGTGTTCCCTACAACTCAATGGGCATGGAGTCGTTCAACGACACGCCGGTGATCAACGGCACGGCCTACCCCACGCTTACTGTAGAACCACGAGCCTACCGCTTCCGCATTCTCAACGCCGCCAATGACCGGTTCTTCAACCTGTCGTTTTACCAGGCGGTAGACGCCAATGGTGTTCTGTGTGACGCTAACAATCCCAACCCGGAGCCGGAAAGCACAGGTGTGGCCTGTACGGAAGTCTTGCTAAATCCGCAAGAAGTAGCGGCGGCGCTGGATGATCCGGCCGGTATCTTTCCCACCCCGGTGGTGGGAACAGAAGGTCCAAGCTGGATCGCCATCGGCACGGAAGGTGGTTTCCTGCCTTCACCGGTGGTTATTCCGGCGCAACCAACCACCTGGGTGACTGACCCGACCGTGTTCAACGCCGGCAATGTCGATCAGCACTCGCTGCTGACCGCCCCGGCCGAGCGGCATGACGTGATCGTGGACTTCTCACAGTTTGCCGGGCAGACGCTGATTCTTTACAACGACGCGCCAGCTGCCTTCCCCGCTCGCGACCCGCGCTACGACTATTACACCGGCAACGCGGATCTGCGCGACATTGGTGGTGCAGCGCCGACATTACCCGGTTATGGCCCCAACACACGTACGATCATGCAAATTAAGGTTGGTGCCGCACCTGTAGCCCAGTCCTTTAACTTGACTGCGTTGCAAAACGCTTTTGCTCACCAGGCAGATGGCTCAGGCGTTTTCGAGAGCGGGCAAAATCCCATCATCGTCGGGCAAGGGGCGTACAACACTGCCTACGGCACCGCATTCCAAAGCAATGGACCCCTCGCGGGCCTGGTGCAGATCTATGACACTTCGCTGACCTTCAAGACTTTATTGGGCGACACGCTTACCATGAGCCTGAGGCCAAAGATGATTCAGGACGAGATGGGTGAGGCGTTTGAAATGGAATACGGCCGTATGAGCGGCTTCCTCGGCGTAGAAACACCCAATGCCCAGGCGGGTCTGCAAAACATGATCCTGCACGGCTATACCTATCCGCCCGATGAAATCATTGATGGCGTGGAACTGCCGCCTGGCGTGGAAGTGACACCCATTGCCTCTACAGATGATGGCACGCAGATATGGAAGTTCACTCACAACGGTGTAGACACGCATCCTATCCACTTCCACCTGTATGACGTGCAGCTTCTCAACCGGGTAGGTTGGGACGGCATCATTCGCAAGCCAGACCTGAACGAGCTGGGCTGGAAAGATACCGTGCGCATCAGCCCGTTGGAGGACACCATCGTGGCCATGCGGCCAATCGTCCCCTATCTCCCGGCTGAGTGGGGCGGTTTACCGAACAGCATTCGCTTGCTAGATCCGTCGATGCCCGAAGGCATGTATCTCCACGGTGCCAACACAACGCAGCGGGAGGCGATGGGCCTGCCCATCATGGCCTTTAATCCCGATGGGGAACCGGTTGACATCGTGAATCATCAGGTCAACTTTGGTTGGGAATACGTCTACCACTGCCACATCCTGAGCCATGAAGAGATGGACATGATGCACGCCCAGGTCGTGGGGATCGCACCGGCGGCGCCAACCAATATCACCTTTGTCCGCACCGGTAACGGCAATAACCGGCGCTACACTGTGACCTGGACCGATAACTCAAAGAACGAGACGGCCTTTGTCATCGAGCGACGGGTGGCAGGCTCCACCGGTGCCTGGACTACGGTTGCCTCTGTTCCCTCTGGAGCGTTCACCTTCGGACCTACAACCGGAACGAGAAGCTACGTCGACCTGATTGGCAACACCAACACGCTCTACGAATATCAGGTATACGCCATCAATGTAGTGGGTGATACGTGGGATTACTCCGATCCGGCGCTCAACGAGATACCACCAGGTGGTGGCTGGCCCACGCTGCTGTTGGACTCACGGGGTGAGGCGGCAACCACACTCCCCGCACCATCCGGCCTGGCGGGCAGCGCCGTTGCCAAAAACAAAAAGACGGCAACCGTTACCCTGAACTGGATAGACAACTCCTCGAATGAAGCCGGTTTCCTGATTCAGCGTGCGAACAATGCCCTGTTCTCGCTTGGCGTTGTTAATGCAACTGTTGGGCCAAATATCACCACACTCACACAGAATGTATCACCCGGCACGACATACTACTATCGTGTTCTGGCCTTTACGGATACGCTACAGTCAGACTGGTCCACTACCTTCAGCGTAACAACCCCATAACTATCTGCGTCACCAGGGGAGGAGGAGATCTTCCTTCCCTGGTGACTGCCAATCGCCTGCTAACACGATCGGCGATCCACATGCAAGGAAGATTCCCATGAAGAAGTCAATCTTTTTTATAGTGGTGGTTGCCCAGATTACTAGCCTGTTTTTGCTCGGCGCTTACTCATCTGCCAGGGCACAGGTTCCGCAAGAGGATGTGGCATTGGTCGCTCTGGGCAAGCAGCTTTTTTTTGATACCAATCTCTCTGTAAACGGCCAGCAGTCATGTGCCAGCTGCCATGCGCCAGAGGTCGGGTTTACCGGCCCAGATTCGTTGGTGA
Source organism: Candidatus Leptofilum proximum (assembly GCA_016710325.1). Taxonomy (GTDB): domain Bacteria; phylum Chloroflexota; class Anaerolineae; order Promineifilales; family Promineifilaceae; genus Leptofilum; species Leptofilum proximum. Next base: position 710,076 of record JADJXK010000001.1, read on the forward strand.
ACCTGGATACGGCCGTTTATCACGGAGCAATCGGGGCACGTTTTGGCAACCGCAAACCACCGTCGGCTGCGTATGTCGGCGAGAGCCCTAACCTGTACTACGATGCGTCTGCCGGGGAATGGGCTGGCGGCATGTTCTGGGACGGCCGTGCCACCGGCGCAATCCTGGGAGACCCACTGGCCGAGCAGGCCCAGGGGCCGTTCCTCAACCCGCTCGAACAGGCCATGCCCAATGCACGCTTTCTCGTCATTAAAGTGGCCAACTCAAACTACGCCGGGCTCTTTGAGCAAGTATGGGGTCCGGGCTCTCTGAGCTTGAAGGACGTCAACGGAGCCTATGTACGTATTGCCCGCTCGATAGCCGCCTATGAACGCAGCACTGAAGTGAATCCCTTCTCGTCGAAATTTGATCTGTTTTGGGACAATGCCCTAAGTGCAGGTAAAGATGTGACTCATATCCGCTTTGGCAGCGGCGGCATGGGTGGTGGCGGAATGGGCGGTGGTGGCATGGGTGGCGGCTCGGCTGACCCGTACCGCTGGCAGAACTATCGCAACCTTGGCCTGACCGACGCCGAGCTTCAGGGCCTGGCAGCGTTTAACGATCCCAACCGGGCCAACTGCGCCTCGTGCCATTCATTGGCCCCCGGCGCCGACGGCTATCCATTGTTCACAAACTTTGGCTATGACAATCTTGGCATTCCCAGGAACCCGGATAATCCATTCTACGATATGCCCCCGGCCTGGAACCCCGACGGTGAAGCTTGGGTTGACTACGGTCTGGGTGGTTACCTGCAAAGCGCTGGCTACGATGCGGCGGTCTTCGAGCCAGAAATGGGCCGGTTTAAGGTCCCGAGCCTGCGTAATGTCGATCTACGGCCGTCCGCAGCGTTTGTCAAAGCCTATGGGCATAACGGCTACTTCAAATCCCTGGAGGATATCATCCGGTTTTACGCCTGGCGTGGGCTGACGATGAACGGCGGCCTGGGCATGGGCGGCAGCGGTATGGACTGCGGCCAGGGTGGCATGGGCGGGGGTGGCATGGGCGGGGGCATGGGTTCAGCCATGATGTGCGATCCCAACCTGTTTCCGCCGCCCGAAGTGGACCAGAACCTGACCCCGATGAACCATTTTAACATGATGGACCAGGCCAATATTCTGGCCTTTTTGAAGACGCTCTCAGATGGTTACCAACCGTAGACAAACGGTAGGATGACGTTGACGGCCTACTAGTGTTTTGCTCCGTAAATCCTCACCAGGTTATTGTGGCACAGGAGCAAAACACTTAAGCTGTTTTGCGGAGCAGCTAGACATAATAACTGATGCATTTATCCGCAAAACTGCACTAGCACCTTTGACACTAGCTGGAGAACTCCTGGCGGAGGAGGGGTTTTGCCTCCTCCGCTTTGGTACTTCTTCTAAGAATGAAAGTTGAAGCGCAGCTTCGAGTAACTGCAGGAGCGTTGGTTTACTTGCTGGGCAAAGGTGAAACATGAAACAGAAAAGAGTTGTTGTCAGTGCGTTGATACTCTTGTTCATCTGGGTAATCATAGTTACGGCCGTTTCCACCTGGCAGCAGGTGAATAACAATGGCTTTGGCGATCTACAGGCGAGTGAGGTAAGTGCGGTGGAACCGTTCGGTGACTACCTTTATGCTGGCACCAGCAACGCCACCAATAGTGCACGCATATTTCGCTCACCAGATGGACTAACGTGGACACCTGTGATAGACCCGGGCTTTGGCAATCCTCATGACACTGCTCCACTGGCCATTTTGGACATGCTGGTTTTTAATGGTTATCTCTACGCCAGTACCGGTCGAGGCAATGCCGCCCAAATTTGGCGAACTGTGGATGGTGTCAACTGGGCCAGGGTCGTTAATGCCGGCTTTGGTGATCCTGACATTGTAAACATTACCGTTTTAGCGGAATTCAATGGCCTGATTTATGCTGGGGCCACACATTCGATTACCGGAGCACAGATTTGGCGCAGCTTTACGGGGGACAGCAATAGCTGGACGCAGGTTGCACCTTCGGCGGCAGGCACATCTGCTGCTGGCGTCACCGGATTTGCTGTATTTGATGGAGCGTTATATGCGGCCGTTGAGTTTGAAGACGGTTCTCCGGTTCAGATATGGCGTAGTTTTGGTGGGGACTGGACGGCCGTCATGACGAATGGTTTCGGTAACAGCAATACCGTATTTGCTGGGGGCATGGCTGAGTTTTCTGGCTACTTGTATGTTGGCGCGGGGAACACGGTGCATGGTGCTCAACTCTGGCGCAGCGGCGATGGTACAAACTGGACTCAAGTGATCAATCTGGGGTTTGGCGGGGCAGACAACGAAAAAGCTGAGCTCGTTTACACCTTCCAGAATCAGCTCTATGTCAGCGAAAAAAACCTGAGTACAGGACTTGCAATTTGGCGCTCATCTGACGGCCTGATCTTGGAACAGGCCAATCTAGATGGCTTCGGCGATAGTGAGAACATCAACACAAATTGGAGCAATGCCACAGCCAACTTCTTGAATCAGCTTTATGTGGGAACCACAAATGCCATTGACGGCGGCGAACTTTGGCAACAGGAACAGCCCTTTGGCGTTGACCTTTCTCCCAACGCCACCCTTCAAGGTGCGGCTGGCCAAATTGTTACATACACGCTGTCGGTTACAAACACGGGCAAAATGATTGATACCTTCAACCTGGGAGTCGCCGGCAACAGTTGGGTAACTGAGCTATCAGCACCCAGTATTGTGTTGGCTCCAGGAAGCAGCAGCACATTTACGGTGGCCGTTACTATTCCCAGCTACGTCTCTAGCGGTACCGCTGATATAGTTACTTTAACAGCGACCTCTCAGGGCAACCTTGCCATAAATGACAGCGTAACACTAACCACCCAATGTCTCGAGCAAGCGTGGAGAATCTCTTTACCGTTAGTCATTCGAACTGTCTTTTCAAAACAGCCTTGACCCAAAAGTTTACGACTTATTCCGTCTATATCCGTCCCTCTGAAAGAAAAAGATACTGTACAAACAGATTGGTATAATCAAATGCTTTGTCTCGTCGCCGGTAGTACTCTTCAAGATGATGGAAAATTCGTGTCTACTCAGGCAAGGACTAATTTAGTGAAGCAATCCGGCCGATTCGGTATGATTTCAGCTTTCGCCAACGAATCATACCGAATCAGCTTATGAAGTTCAACCTAACTCCGCTCGAATGTCTCGTATTGCTGCTTCTCTGTCTGACAACATACATCTGGACCAAACATGGCCGTCGCATTCGTCGGCGACGTGGGCCGCGCTCCCTCAAGTCCAAATCGCCTGAAGATTGTCCATTGTGTAGCCGAGACATTTGCTTTCTGCCGCACTGACCCAAGCCGGAAGTCGTGCCCTGGTCGGAACGGAAGGGTCCAAGGGGGGTCGTCCCAAACCCATTGATACCAGCGGCCATGCATGCCTCAATCCATTGTGTGATTACATCGCTGTGGCTGATTCAGAGATTCGTGCCCTGGTGAGCAACGGCCGTCGGGGCCAGCAACAGATTCAGTATTGGAAATGCCAGGCATGTGGCGGCTGTCGTACAAGCAGATATGGGACGCCGCTAAACTGGCTGAAAACACCACTCACTCAAATAGCGACGGTGATGACGGCGATGTCTGAAGGTGTTGATATCTCAGCCGCTAGGCATATATTTGGCCATCACCATACCACCATTACCCACTGGATCGAACGATGTGGTCGCCACAGCGAACGCTTGCATGAGCGATTGTTTCACCGGGCATTGACGAATGGACATCTGCAACTGGACGAGTTAGTGACCAAAGTGAAACAAGATACCGAATGCATTTGGATCTGGACAGCGGTCGCAGCAAGAAGCAAGCTCATTCTGGCACTCCATATCGGTCGTCGCTCATCGGACGATGCCCATCGGCTCCTCCATCAAGTGTGGCAGCGCCTGGTTCCCGATACCTTGCCTATTTTTACCAGCGACGGGCTCAACCAATATTTTTATGGCATCGCGACTCACTTCGGTTTTTGGGATAAGCCAAAACGTGCCCGAAAAATTCACTGGTTTCCGGACGTACGTTTGCAATATGCTCAACTGCGTAAACGTCGTCAAGGCTGGCGGGTCACTTTCCTCTACAGCATTGTTTGCCTGGGCAGTCGTTAGCTTATTCACGCTGAAGGCCTTGTCTTTGAGCGGCATTGTGCAAACGGTGTTTGTTGAGAGAGCGAAACTCACTTTGCGGAAATTGATAGCCCCACTTTCTCGACGCACCTAGTCGATTGCTTACGACAAACACCATCTGCAGCTGCATATTCATTGGGGTTAGGCCTATTATCACTTCTGCCGGCCACATCAATCATTAACGATTGATATTCGTGGACCAAGTAAACGCCGTTACCGCACACCGGTGATGGCGGCTAATCTGATGCGACGTCGTTGGGCAGTGCAGGATTTGTTGCAGTTCCCAGTACGGGAAGGGGTTTGGTTGGATGCCTTTCCAGCTACTAGAGGCTGCCAATGAACTGAAAAAAGCAAAAAACAGCAATCACTTTTAGGCCGACAAACAAAAAGTGATTGCTTGTCCTCAAATCAACTCGATTTGAGTCGAATTGAATTGTCCATCATTTCCTACGGGTTCACCGCAGCTGAGTTAAAACGATCATCATTGGATGATTCATTAGCTTTTGCATATTAAGGTTCCGACGCGGTTTGTTCGGCCCCAAAAGCATGGCCGACCGCCTAAAATTCATTGTTAATGTGGCTTTGATTCACCACACTATTCTGTGTAGGTACCAATATAAGTTGATAAGATGCCGAACCTTATCTGGTATCTGTTTCGGGTTGCCCATTGAGTGATATTTGATCCCGGTCTGGCCATTAATTGCAGGGTCATCAGCTTTTTTCCAAATTACTAACTGATGCTTCATTCATATTCCCGTTCCAAACGGGTTAATATATCGCTCCGAAACCGTACCACTATTTCAAATTATGCGTGGATGACTTAAAGCACCCCAACAGGCTGGCAGGTAATCCTCAGCTCAAGACTATAATTCCAGCCATATTTAGAATTGTGATGGTAGCGATAGTGATCAGTCTTGCGCTTCCCAGGCGGCGATGATCTCGCGATTGTGTGGGATATTTTCCAGGAATAGTTGGCGCTCTGACGGCTCGCTGAAGCGATCCGCCTGGGCCATCAAGGCTTTGTAAGCCTCAGACAAGAGTTCTGTAGCGCATGCATTAATCGTGGCATCTTCGCCCGCACAGGCCATGAGCACCTTGTAGCAAATCAACTTCACTTGAGAGGATTGACCAATTTTGTCTAGGCTATGCGTTTCCAGCCAGGCAAGAATCTCGTCTACAGAGTCCAATGCTGGCGCCAATTTCTTCTGGATGAGCCAAACAAGTGCCAGACTTGCCTCTGTTTCGATGGCCTCAGCTTGTTGGCCCAGTTGGCGACGAAGGTTAAGGGCGTCCGTGAACGCCTCGACCGCCGCTTGAAGCTCACCCAGATCAACCAACGCGTCTCCTAGAAACGTCAAGCTGAAGCATTGCCCATCTTTGTCTCCAATTTCTCGCTGAATTATCAGGGCGCGTTGGCAATACTCGCGAGCTGCGGCAAAATCTTCTTCAAATTGGGCAACCATCCCTAAATTTCCGAGCGACTGTCCTTCCCTCACCCGGTCACCTATCTCGCGGGCGACAGCCAAACTTTCCTCAAAATAAGCACGCGCTCCAGCGGTGTTACCTACCTGACTTTCAAGCAAACCCAGGTTATTGAACAAGAGACCCTCACCCCGCCGATAACCAATCTGTCTCGCAATGGTCATACTTTGTTCGTAGTAAGTGCGTGCTCCAGCATAATCACCCTCGTTGGCCAAGACTTTACCAAAGTTGAAGATCGCAGTACTTTCTCCCAGCAAATCCCCAACTTCCCGGTGTAACCTTATCGACGGTTCGTAATAAGTCCGTGCCCGCGCGTCATCTCCTTGGCGACTCGCGACTACGCCCAGGTTGTTCAACACCTTAGCCTCACCCAGCTTGTTTCCCAATTTCCTATAAATGGCCTGGGCCTGCTCAAAATAGGTGTGTGCCTCATTATCATCCCCTTCGTAGGAAGCAATATTTCCAAGATTACCTAGGGAATCAGCTTGTAGCTTGAGTTGATGAGCCGTGTTGGATTGAGCCAATGCCTGTAACAAATAGTGCCTGGCCTGGCTATATTCCCCTTGCCACATAAATGCCTTTGCCAATGCCAGATATGTTCTGACGATCAGATCTGTCTCACCAGTCTGCTGCGCCAGTGTCAGGCCGTTTTGGGCGGCCTGCACGGCAGCGGGATAATCACTAATCGCTGTGGCGTATTCGGCGCGACGCAGCGCTACCCGGGCTTGCAGAGTGACATTAGCCAAATCGGTCGTCACTGCTTCCAACTGGGTGATATCCTCTGCCTGTGAAGCACGTTCGCCCCGGAGGTGATAGCCAGCTTCCCGTTTTAGCAGCAGATCGATGCGGGCGTCGATCGCTTCGTCCGGGGTCAGTGTCAGTGCACGGCCGTAATAGGCAATCGCCTCCGCATGAGCATAGCGGGTTGACGCGTAGTCACCCGCTCGCTGCAGCCATTCAACCGCTTTCTCCGTCTGTCCCGAACGCGCCAAATGGTCAGCAATCTCCCCAGAAAATTCATCGGCTTGGTCCTCGCATTGTTCCAGCAACCACTGGGCGGCCAAGGCATGGTACACCATTTGTCCTCGCCTGGGCACCGAGTCACGGGCCACCTGGTGCAGCATTTTGTTGCGAAAAGCGTATTCATCAGCTATGGCAAAGCGCGAGCTTTCTCGCCGGGAAATAATCTCCCGGCCATGCAGTTGGGCCAGAACTTGGTCGGTAGACTGAAGCTTCTCGCCTGCAGCATCGCCAGCCAGGCGAGCCACCGCCCGATTCCAAAACGTCGATCCCATTACCGCCGCCTGCCGCAAAGCGCTTCGTTCCGGCAGCGACAGAGCATCCAGATTGGCCTGCAAGATTCCCACCAGGGATTCGGGGACACGCAGGCGGTCTAACCCGGCATCCTTAAGTGTCCATTTTTCACCCTCGGCAATAATGGTGCCCTCCCGCAGCAACATCTGCACAATTTCGACCAGATAAAGAGGATTTCCTGCCGCCCGGTCCAGAATTTGTTGGCTTAAAGCCTCAGGTGGATTGTCCATCTTCTGCAAAATATCTTCCAGCAAACGGCGGCTATCGCGGCGAGACAGGGGACGAAGGGTCAGTCGGGTGTGCCACTCATATCCTTCACCCCAATGGGGGCGGTGCTCCCAAAAAGACAGCTCAGCTGCGGCCGCAATCAGCACCGGTTTGCCCGCTAGCCCCAGTGCCAGCCGGTTAAAGAGATCGAGTGAACTATCGTCGGCCCACTGCAGGTTTTCCAGGAAAATCACCACCGGGTTAAGGAGGGCGTGCCTGTTGAAATAGTCAATCAGGTAGAGTGTCGCCCGATCCTGCAATTGCTTGGGGTCTTCAGCCACTGGCTGCAAATGGGGGCTGTCGGTAAAGTTAAATCCCAAAAGCTGCCCAATAAAGTGGGTTTTCATTTCAGCCTCAGGGTCGGGGAGGAAGGTATCGGATAGGTGGCTGGTCAACGCCTGGTGCCGCTGCTTCGCCGTGCTATTTTCCAGGCCAGCGATACGTTGACTCAACAAACCATTCAGCAATCCATACGGCGTGCTCTCAGTCTCTGCATGGGCTTCCGCCTTAAAAAACCTGATTCTTTCGGGGCGCAACTCAAGCCAATCGTATCCCTCGTCCAGCAGACGGGATTTACCCAGGCCACTCTCCCCCGTAATTGTCACCATCTGCCGCTCACTGTCTTCGGCAGCCGCCAGGTATGCTTCCTGAAGCTGGGCCAGCTCGAAATCTCGTCCTATCATGCGGGTGGTGACGCCCGCAACACTGTGGCGCTCCACGTTGAAAGCAATGGCTTTCATTCCGCGCACCTGGTAGCAAAGCACTGGACCTGCCCGGCCTCGCAAAGAAAGTGGCTCAGACGGGGCCACATCAAAAATACCACGCACCTGATCATAAGTGCTGTCGGAGATTAGAATGCCGTTGGGTGGGGCCTTTTCTTCTAGACCGCTGGCTATTTTGACGGTGTCACCAATAATGGTGAACTCGCCCCCTGTGCTTTCTTGTTCTAGCAATACCGGGCCGGTGCTGATGCCAATGCGAATGGAAAGGGGAATGTCCTGCGCTTTTTTCATCTCTTTGAGGCTGGTTTGCATATCAAGGGCGGCTTTGATGGCCCGTGATATGTCGTCAGGATGGGCGGTGTTTGCCCCAAACAACGCCGTTAGTTTTTCGCCAGAGCGGCTGTTGACCAGACCGCCTTGTTGGGTAACAGCTGCATCCAGCCGCTGCCATGCCTGCGCCACCAAATCCCGGAGTGTTTCCAGATCCGCCCCCTGGTACATCATGGTAAAACCAGATTGCTGGGCATATAGCACGGTCACCTGCTTGCGCTGAGGTGGCAGCTTTGGCGACTTGAGGACCTCCAACTGTTGCCGCAGTGGGGTCAGGGCGGCCTCAACGATGACATCCCCCAGCGTCACTCGTTGTGCTTCCAAGGCGGCGATGGCTTGTTCTAATTTCCCATGTTCGCTTGAAGCAGCTGGTACGTCAGTGGCTAGTTGCCAATCCAGACGGGGTCGCATCGCCTGGCAGCGGGCGATGAAATCTGGAAAATTGCCAACCCGTTCACAGTAAGCAATTAGTTCAGGGATTTTTTCCAGCTTGCTGCGACCGGGCAGCTCTTCATAATCCAGACGAATGTCGAAGCAAAGGTCTCTGAGTTCGGCCTCGCTGAAAGCGGTACGTAGTAGCTGCCGCAGCAATCCTCGGTCCATGATGTACCACCTGCTCATTTCTGTGAGCGTACCCGTGATAGGCCAATTTCTTTAAACGTAGAAACGATGTCGATATGATAACCCAGTCGAGTGATAAAATCATGGCGTAATATGTACGATCACAACATATTACTTGAGAGAGCCACATCTGGATGGGTAAATATGCTTCGGGATAGGGGACTTCCATTGGGCAGGAAATTGTTCCATTTGAGCCACGAAGCGTGCCCCAGGCTGCGGCATATTCCCGATTTCACTTGCCAGGGCTTAATTTCATTTTTTTAAGCACTTCGCCCACGGCCACATAGCTAATGGCGTCAATGACTTCCAGCGACACCAAACTATCCGCCAGCAGGCGCAGGGTCCAGCGGTCATACCCTTGCGGGGCATCACTGCAAGCCAAAGCCGTAATCTTGGCCCGTGCCAGACCGTCAATCGTCGCCGGGCGACCGGGTCGCGGTTTATCGGTCAGGCATTCCAACCCGCTTTCTTTGTATTTCGTCGCCCAGGTTGAGGCCGCTTGCTGCGTCACACCAACAATAGAGGCGACTTCTGTAAAGGTTCGACCGCGATCAAGCTCAAGCAAAGCTAACGCGCGTTGATAGGTGCGGGCAGGCAACTGGCCTTTCTTTATCAGGTTTTGCAAATACGTTCGATCATCATTTGTGAGGGTAACATGTTCTTTTTTCATCCCTTGAGCTTATCGAGCTTTTGCATGAAAACAAGAAATTCAATTTATTTGTGTTACGCTGTACTTAGGGTTCGTTCGTTAACAACTTTGGATATTGGGTAAAATAGCCGCCAATCAATTTAGCCAATTGGAGGCCATATGACCGTAATCCATCAATGTGAATGTGCGATTTGTCAGCAATCTGAATCTCATCCAGAACAGGCGCAACATCAACGAATGAACTTGTTTATGAGCCGCCTCGATGAACAACAACGCCGCTGGTATGCCGCACTTGAAGCCCAAAAATTGGGTCACGGCGGAACGACGCTGATAGCCAGGATAACCGGGCTATCTGTGGAAACCATTCGGCGCGGTCGATATGAATTAGACAACGATTTGGCGGACCGACCCGTTGACCGGGTACGCCAGGCCGGGGGTGGTCGTCAAGCAGTTGAAAAAAACGCCGTCCATTACCACCGCCCTCCAAGAAGTAATTGATGATGACATTGCTGGCGACCCGATGGTTGACCACAAATGGGTCCGTCGTTCTCTGCAATATTTGGCCCAGGCCCTGGTTAAACGGCGTTTTCGGATTGGTCCGACCACTGTGCGCCGTTTGTTGAAGAAACTGAACTATCGCTTGTTCGGCAATTGTCAAAGTCTGACACCCCGGCATCCTGACCGAGATAAGCAATTTCGCTTCATCCGCCGGGTGAAGAAACTATTCCTGACCGCAGGTTGGCCGGTTATCAGTGTCGATACCAAAAAGAAGGAGTTGATTGGCAATGTCAAAAATGCCGGACGTATTTGGGAACAAGCGCCCACATTGGTTAATGCCCATGACTTTCTTTCTGAAGCAATGGGTCGGGCAACACCGTACGGCATCTATGACCTGGTCCATCAGCAAGGCTCTGTCTATGTCGGCACTTCTTATGATACGCCTGAATTCGCTGCTTATGCCATTGCCCAGTGGTGGGCTGACCCCGACCGCCCTCGCTTTGCCCGCGAAGACAAACTGCTCATTCTCTGTGATGCCGGAGGCAGCAATAATTGCCGTTACTGGCGCTGGAAAATCGAGGTGCAAAAGCAACTGGCTGACGCGTTTGGCATTGAGGTGATGATTTGTCATTATCCCACCGGGGCCTCCAAATGGAATCCCATTGAACACCGGCTCTTCAGCGAGATTTCCAAGAATTGGGCGGGTAAACCTTTACGCTCTTTTCAGACCACACTCAATTACATTCGGGATACCACAACGGAAACGGGGCTGAAGGTCCAAGCGTGCCTAGTTGAACGGGTCTTTGATAAAGGGATCAAGTATGACCCTGACGAACGGGACAACCTCAATTTACAGCGTTGTCGTACCTGTCCTACTTGGAACTATATCCTTCAACCACAGGTTTGTTCTGGATGATATTCGATTGTTAATGTCCAAAGTTATTTTTGATTGAACCCTTAGTGCGACCAAGCGCCAGTAATCGGAGAATAGCAGCGCGATGATAAAAGCCAGGTCAAACAGCACGAAATCGTCGGTATGGCAATCACTAACCCGAGGCTCAATAAGCCGAACAGGCTTGACGAAATGGCTGCGGCTGAAGCTAATAAGCGCCATCAGCTCATTGTTGTTTTCACAGGCATGACACCACGCCAACGACGGATGACGCTTCCAAACGACTGTGCCCCTCGATCTTGGTCCTGGCCGGAAGCCAGCATGGTGTGTTCTGTAATGGCGTGCACCAATCCGGCCGGAGACCGGTAACGTCTGTCAGACCAAATTACTCAACTCGCCAATCTTTTTTTCGACCGTGATACAATTGGCATAACAATCCTATATGCGGGCGTAATGTGCAAAAACTCCGATCACGGATTAATTGGTTAATGAGAGGCAGAATTTAGCGGAGGGGACGTAACAACTAGAAGGGAATCACGATTCAATCATTAGCGAATCAAGGGTCAGTTTAGGCAAACCAAGCAGCTCAGACGTGTAATCTTTTCGTTAATGGCCGTGTTCAACCAGCCCTGTTCTATAACAAGCATGAAGAGCCGCATCTCAGATTGAATTCAAGTTAAGTTAGGCAAACGGCCGTCGTATCGGGAACACGAAAATAATCATTGATGACACCGCTCAATATTTGACTGCGCTTGACTTCCCCGGTTGTGGCAGGTTCCACGCGAGGAATGGGGGACTGTTGATTTAGCCCTTGATGAGGCCTGCGGCTGTTGTAGTAGTCGATGAATTCCTTTAGCACACGACGCAAATGAGTTTCATTGAGAATCACAAGATGAGGGGTGGACGTGTCACTTTACATGGCCCGTTTTTTGGGTCGTACGTCCCATTTTCCAGGACGCCAGTCTCAAAAAACGAGACGGTATTGAAATCCAGGTCCCGTTTCTTGGGCGTACCCTGCAAAAACCATGATCGAGAACAACTACTCGAGAGAAAACAAGCGAGTAATACCTTTGCCGAACACTTTGATACAATCCTTCTCTATCTCAATTGGTGTAGGATTTTCTCATGGGTTGGTTCATTCTGGCACACATTTTTTCAACGATATTGTCATTGATTCAAGTAAGGCGTTTATCTGAAAAAGATAAGGACCTGGAGATTGTCATCTTGCGCCATCAATTGGCAGTGATGACCCGTTTGCACGCCAAGCCAGTTAAGCCCAATCGGGTTGAAAAAGTGACCTTGGCCATGATGACAAAGAAACTCAAACAATCGACCCATCAATCTGCCAAGCAACTTCGTGATGTGATCCGCATCATACAGCCAGATACAGTTCTGCGGTGGCACCGAGAATTGGCTTGAAGACAATGGTCTTATCCCCAAAATAACAAAGGGGGTCGCTCCAAGATACATCAAGAAAAAGAGACCTTGATCGTGCGCCTAGCCAAAGAGAATCTGCGCTGGGGCTATGGTAAAATCGAAGGAGAGTTGCTCAAGTTAGGGTACAAGGTGTCACTCACCACGATTCGCAATGTACTCGACCGAAACGGCTTTGTGCCAGCTCCGGTTCGCTATGGTTCAATCGGTTGGAAAACCATGATGAATCATTACAAAGAGCAGTTACTCGCGTGCGATTTTTTTACCATCGAAACGATTTTTCTGCGGACGGTGTATGTGCTCGTGTTTATCGAGATTGGCAGCCGACGTGTTCACTTGGCCGGCATCAGCAGCCATCCTGATGGTCGGTGGGTGGCCCAACAGGCCAGGCAGATGGTCTGGCAAATTGAAGAGTACGAAACAAAATTTCGTTGTCTTATTCGTGATAACGACAGCAAATACACAGAAGCCTTTGACAACGTCTTTGAATCACAACAAACGCATATTATCCCTACACCGATCCAAGCGCCGAATGCCAATTCATATATGGAACGTTGGATCAGAAGCGTTCGTCAAGAGTGCTTCGACCACATATTGATAATCAATGAAGCGCATCTGCGACGTGTACTCAATGAGTATCTGGCCTACTACAATGCTCGAAGACCACATCAAGGGCTTGAGCAACAGTCTCCGATTCCTCGTCCAGAGCCGGTGAGGACTGGCAGAGTCAATTACCACCACCAAAGGTGGTGGCTTGAAATAATGCACCTAGAAGGTGCGATGGTGCTTACCTAGTCAAACAACTTACCTTGTGTGGCTTCCGCGTCGCTCTCTTTCTTGTGTTGCCACCTTACATACTTGCGGATGCGTTCCTCATCCAAACCAATGGTACTGACACAATACCCTCGTGACCAAAGGTGTTGTCCCCAGTACCGTTTCCGCAATTGCGCAAATCGGTCAAAGGTTCGCAGGGCCAGTTTACCTTTCAGGAATCCCATGAATTCCGATACCGCATACTTGGGTGGCAGGGACACCACTAGATGGATATGGTCTTCTTGAATGTTCACTTCCAATACTTCGACGCCATCTTTTTGACTGCACAGTTGGTAGATCTGCTCTTTGAGATACGTTGCCACTTCCTTCTGCAGGATTTTGTACCGATACTTTGGACAGAATACGATGTGATACTTGCACTCATACAACGAGTGGGCTAACTTCTTGAATTGACGAGTAGTCATTGTCTATCTCCTATTAGTTTCGCACCTTCTAGGTAGATAGATACTACTCGTCACAATCAATACACTGGTGGAACCATTACTTTTTCCACTGCCAGAGGCAGTGGTTTAATCTGATTAATTAATCGACGCCAAGTTCTGGGCGGCGTCATCAACGATTACTTTCGTTCCCCAGACAAATCGGCCGTTTGCCCAACCTGATTTAATTTCTAACTGATAGCTGATTCCAATTTCCTGTTAAAAAACAGAGGTTATCTTGGCACGCTTGTTGTTGAGAAACTGGCGGAATCTCAGGCATTGATCGCTCAAAACTTTGTCATTTGCCAGCTCATTAGCTTTCTGGTTCATCGTGGAACTACTATCAAAACACGCCGCAACTTGTCTCATTGAGCCTCGATCATAGTAATTGCACCATACGCCGTCGCCCAGCTGCCCGCGCACCTTGGTGGCCAAAACAATGCTATCGCGCCGAACTTTGCTGGCTGCCAACCAATCGCCGATGATGCGCTCGCTTTCGCCGCCCTTGTTGCCATCCACCCAGCGTGAGTAGACATCGGCCGTGTCGAAGAAGTTGCAGCCCCGCTCCACCGCCCGGCTCATAATCGCATGGGACGTGACGGCATCGGCCGACCAGCCAAATTGCATCGTGCCCAGGCAAATCGTGGATACCTTCAGGCCCGTCCGACCCAATCGTCGATATTCCATCCGTTCCTCCTTTTTGCCACAGAGATCACAGAGAGTATAGAGATAGGTTTAATCTGCGTAATCTGTGGATGACCAATTCTTATACTTGCAAAGGGCACAATCAGGCACCTGGTCACCGTGTCACCTTGTCACGTATAGCGGCCAGGATGAGCAGGCGGCTGCTGGATTCGTCGTAGGGAGATTGATCGTAATCGCCCCAGAGGTTCAAGAGTTTGAAGCCTGCTTCTTGCAGCAGCAGTTCCATTTGGTGTGGGTAGCGATAGTGGTACGTGCCGTGAACGATCGTCCGGTGCACCGGGCCGCCGTTTGGGGCAGAGACATCGTAAATCCAGGTGATGTGCAGGGTTTGATCGGCCGTCTCTAATTGGTTACTGGCCAGGTGCACAATCAGCTCGCCGGTTTCCGGGTCAGTCAGCACGTTTTCCAGGCTCAGCAGGGCATCTTCCGGCGTGCTGGCGATGTCTACCGGATTAGCCAGGTCGATGAAGAGACGGCCGTTTTCCCCCAAACACCCCCGCGCCTGTCGCAAAGCCGCCAGCGCCTGGGGTGTGTCCAGGTGCAGCAGCGTGTTGTACGGAACCACCACCAGACCGAAGGTTGGCGCACCGGGCAGCAAAAAGCGGGTCATGTCGGCCTGGTGAAGGGTGATGCGCTGCTGAACGGCCGCAGCCTCCTGCGCCACCCGCGCCCGCGCCCGATCCAACATCACCGTGGACAAATCAAGCCCGGTGACGGAATGCCCAGCCCGCGCCAGCGGCAGCAGCAACCGCCCGCTGCCGCAACCTAATTCCAACACCGGCCCCCCCGTCTCGCTGGCCAGCTGCAAGACAAAGGGCAAATCGGCCGTCAGGCTGGCATGGGTCAGGTCGTAGAAGTGGGCAATCTGGTCATACATGGGAGGGATTGTAGCGTAGGAGCGGGTAATTTGGTAAAGGGTGACAAGGTGACAAGGTGAACGGGTGAAGGGGTGAAGGGGTGAACGGGTTTACCAATAACTGATCACCGCTTACCGCTTACCGATCACCGATTACCGTTTACCGAACACCGGCTTTCGCTTTTCGCGGAAGGCGGCCAGGGCTTCCAGGTGATCGGGCTGGGACCACAGATCAACAAAGAGGCTGGTTTCTAGCTGGTTGGTGACCGTACTCTCTGGCTGGCTGGTGGCGTAAACGAGCTGTTTGCTGGCCGCCAGGGCATGTTGGGGCAGTTTGATGAGCGATTGGGTGAGGTGGGTAACGGCCGTTGCCAACCCTACCTCTTCAGCCACCACCTGCTGCACCAATCCCAACTGCTGCGCCTCCTCTGCCGAGAAAATGCGCGAAGTCAGCAGCAAATCGAGTGCTCGTGCCTGCCCCAGCAGGTTGACCAGCCGCCCGGTGCCGCCCCAGCCGGTGCACAGCGCATTGCGCACCTGGGCAAAACAAAACCGAGCATGGCTGGCCGCCACACGCAAATCACAGGCGGTGAGAATTTCGCAGCCACCGCCAAATGCGTCGCCATTCACGGCAGCAATGACGGGGATGGGCAGCCGGGTGAGCTGCACCAGCGCGTCACGCATCACCCGGTTGAGGCGCTCCCCCGCCTCCCGCTCGGGATGCTCACTCAGCTCCTTCAGATCACCGCCAGAGACAAACGCTTTATCGCCCACGCCAGTGATGATAAGAACACGAACGGCCGTATCCGCCGCCACCTGCGCCACCGCTTCAGCAAACGCCTCCTGCGCCGTCCAGTTCAACGCATTCCGCGCCTCTGGCCGGTTCATGCGCAGCGTGGCAATACCTTCTTGTTGTGTCAGAATGATTTCGTTGTTCATGGTGTAAGTGTACGAGGAGGGAGGGGAAGTGAAAAGTAAAAAGTGAGCAAGTGGCAGGTAGGAAGTTGCAGGTGGCAAGTGGCAGGTGGCAAGTAGCAAGTGGCAATTGGCAAGTTTACCAGGCATCGAGCACCCCTTCACCCGTTCACCTTGTCACCCCGTCACCTTACCACCCCGTCACACCGTCACACCGTCACCGAACTCTCCCGCACAACTAACTTTGGCTGCAAAACCGCGGAGGGCGATCCCAAATTCTCTTCATTGTCGAGTAGGGTAAGCAGCTGTTTCACACCCTGGCGCCCCATTTCGGCCACATCCTGGCGCACGGTGGTGAGCGACGGGGAAAAGTAAGGCGATTCGGGAATATCGTCAAAGCCAACGATGGCCAGATCTTGGGGAATTTGCCGCCCCATTTGCCGGGCAACCTTCATGGCGCCCAGCGCCATTTGATCGTTGCAAACAAACACGGCATCCATCTCCGGGTGCCACTCCAGCAGCATACGAATGCAGCGCTCGCCGCTGCTAGGCATCCAGTCGCCATTAGCGATGTAACTTTCATCGACGGTACGGCCGTTTGCCACCAACTCCTCACGCCAGCCCAGTTCACGCTGCCGGGCTTCCCACCAGTTCATCGGCCCGGTGATCAGGCCAATCTTTTGCCGCCCTTGGGCAATCAGATGCTGCGTGGCAATACGCCCGCCGTGTTTGTTGTCGATGACGGCCGTTACCAGATTCGGCCGTGGCTGCGCGTTCAAAAAAACAATAGGTACTGTCAGGTTAGGCAGCGCCTGCTGAATCAAATCCCGGTTTT
Source organism: Candidatus Leptofilum proximum (assembly GCA_016710325.1). Lineage (GTDB taxonomy): Bacteria > Chloroflexota > Anaerolineae > Promineifilales > Promineifilaceae > Leptofilum > Leptofilum proximum. The sequence continues at coordinate 727,029 of JADJXK010000001.1, forward strand.
GTCCGATTTCCGGTACGGCCCATAAAATCCCATCGACATGATAAGACAAGATCTCGCCCAGCACCTGGTTGGCGTCAAACTCCTCGGCATTGGGCAAAATGTTGAGCATCAACGAGTAACCTTCTTCAACGGCCGCTTCTTGAATGCCTTGCAAAACCAGCGACGGTCCGTACAGGCCGATGCTGGAACTCACCACCCCCAGGGAATAACTCCGGCCACGAATCAGGCTGCGGGCAATCTTGCTGGGCTGGTACCCCAGCGTGTCAATCACCTGCTGCACGTGTTCTCGGGTGTCCGAGGCAACATCGGGACGGTGGTTCACCACACGTGAGACGGTCTGAGTAGAGACCCCAGCAGCCGCAGCAACCTCTTTAATCGTGACCCGTTTATGATTCATTTTTTCTCCTGCAACCTGGGAAATACCAGGAATTGGCGTGGCCGTTATCGTTAACATCAATCAGTGTAGCATAGCAGCCAAAAGGTGTCAATTTGGAAAAAACGCACCAAAAATCCCGTACTCTATGGTAAATAATGAGAAACGATGGCCTGGAATCCAGTCAAGTTACACCAGCAAAATGACAAAAATCTGCACAACTTGCCCAAAAAGAGGCTTGACGCCACCAAAATGTATGATAATATGTTAACGTTAACGGTAACGATAACATAGCACCCACCGTAACTTTTATTCACGAGCCAACGCCCTGTTGGCTGCAAAACACAAAGAGGAAGAGAAAATGAAACATTCCAAACTATTTCTTGTCTTGCTTGCCCTTTTAACCGCCATGTTCATCACGGCCTGTAGCTCTTCTGGTGCAGAACCAGACACCAGCAGCGACACCGCAGCCGACACCAGCACCGAAGCCGTTAGCGAACCAGCCGAGGAAGCCCCCCTGGTCGGCATCTCCATGCCCACCAAGTCCTCCTCCCGCTGGATTTCCGACGGCGAAAGTATGGTGAAGGTCTTCACCGAATTGGGTTATAGAACCGACCTGCAGTTCGCCGAAGATGATATTCCCAATCAATTGGCGCAAATCGAAAACATGGTGACCCAGGGCGCCAAAGTGTTGATTATTGCGGCCATCGATGGCTCTACCCTGTCTGACATTCTCCAGAAAGCTCATGACCAGGGTGTCCTGGTGGTTGCTTATGACCGCCTGATCACCAAAACTGAAAACGTCGACTACTATGTCACCTTCGACAACTTCCAGGTGGGTGTCCTCCAGGCCAGCCAGATCGAAACTGCCCTCGGTTTGAAAGATGGCAATGGCCCGTTCAATATCGAACTGTTCGGTGGTTCCCCGGACGACACCAACGCCTTCTACTTCTACGACGGCGCGATGTCTGTGCTGCAACCCTACATCGACAACGGTCAACTCGTGGTGCAATCTGGCCAGATGGGCATGGACAAAGTCTCCACCCTCCGTTGGGATGGTGCTGTTGCCCAGTCTCGTATGGACAACCTGCTCAGCGCGTACTACACCGACAAGCGTGTTGATGCCGTTCTCGCTCCTTACGATGGTCTTAGCCGTGGAATTATCTCCTCCCTCAAAGGTGTAGGTTATGGCAGCGAAGACCAGCCCTGGCCAGTGATCACCGGTCAAGATGCCGAAGTGGCCTCCATCAAACAAATGATCGCTGGTGAGCAAATGTTTACCGTCTTCAAAGACACACGCGAACTGGCGAAACAAGCAGCCACGATGGTTGATTCCGCGCTGAAAGGTGAAGAAGTACCGATCAACGACACTTCCACCTACAACAATGAAGTGAAGGTCGTTCCTTCCTTCCTGTTGATTCCCTACAGTGTTGACATCAACAACTACGCCGAAATCTTGGTGGACAGCGGTTACTACACCGAAGATCAACTCAAGTAAATTCTGATTTCCAAGCGGGTGAGGACTTAAATCTTGAACAAAGAAAAGTTCTCACCCGCTTCTACATTCGGCTTCCCTGGATAAGTCGTCACCTGCCACTCTATTTATTCCGCGAAATAAGGAAAGCAAAATGACAGACATCATTCTGGAAATGCGAAATATCACCAAGACGTTTCCTGGCGTCAAAGCGCTGGACGATGTGAGCTTTCGCGTTAAACAAGGTGAAATCCATGCCCTCGTGGGTGAGAACGGGGCAGGGAAATCTACCCTGATGAAAGTCTTGAGTGGCGTTTATCCCCACGGAACTTACACAGGCGATATTTATTTCCAGGGCAAGGAATGCCATTTTAAAGATATCAACCAAAGCGAAGCGGTTGGTATCGTGATCATTCACCAGGAACTGGCCCTGATTCCAAACCTGTCCATCGCTGAAAATCTCTTTCTGGGTAATGAACGCCAAAAGAATGGCGTTATTAGTTGGGTCGATACCTTCGCTCAAACCCAGGGACTGCTGCAAAAAGTGGGTCTGCGCGAATCGCCCAAAACGCTGGTTACCGACATTGGTGTGGGCAAACAACAGCTTGTTGAAATTGCTAAAGCCCTGGCAAAAGAAGTGCAGCTGCTGATTTTGGACGAGCCCACCGCCAGTCTCAACGAAAACGACAGTGAAGCACTGCTAAACCTGCTGCTTCAGTTTAAAGAACACGGCATTTCATCTATTTTGATTTCGCACAAACTGAGTGAAGTCTCTAAAGTTGCTGATTCAATCACCATTTTGCGCGACGGGGCGACCATTGAAACGCTGGACTGCCAGACCGACATCGTCACCGAAGACCGCATCATTCGCGGCATGGTGGGGCGTGATTTGGTTCACCGGTTCCCCCCACGTGAATCGAATATTGGCGAGACGATTTTCGAAATCCGTGATTGGAATGTTTACCATCCCCAGCATGAAGACCGTAAAGTCAGCAGCAACATCAATCTTCATGTGAAGCGGGGCGAAGTGGTTGGTATTGCCGGGTTGATGGGTTCCGGGCGCACTGAACTGGCGATGAGCATTTTTGGACAGGCATACGGCCGCCACATCACCGGAAAAGCATACAAATACGGCAAAGAGCTCGATCTGAGCTCAATTGAAAAAGCCATCGCCAACGGCATTGCCTATGCCACCGAAGACCGCAAAACATATGGCCTCATTCTCATCGAAGATGTCAAAGAGAACATTACCCTGGCCAATCTAGACGCCATCACCGATGGAATTGTGATCAATGAGCCGAAAGAACTGACGGTCACCCGTGAATACCGTGACAAACTGAACATTCGGTGCTCCAGCATTTTGCAGAAGACCGTTAACCTCTCTGGTGGAAACCAGCAAAAAGTTGTGCTAAGCAAATGGCTGTTTTCCAAACCGGACATTCTGATTTTAGACGAGCCAACGCGTGGCATTGATGTGGGGGCTAAATACGAAATTTACACCATCATCAACCAGCTGGCCGATGAAGGAAAAGGTATCATATTAATTTCCTCTGAATTACCGGAAATCTTGGGGGTATGTGACCGGATCTACGTGATGAGTGATGGGAAAATCGTTGGCGAAATGCCCGCCCAAGAAGCCTCGCAAGAAAAAATTATGAAAGCCATTATGCGGCAGGAAGAGGTAGCACCTTCATGAAAACATTAATGACCCTTGTACGCAACAACATCCGCGAATATGGCATGTTAATTGCCTTAATCGTCATCATGCTGTTCTTCCAAATTCAAACCGATGGGACGCTGATGCGCCCTGTTAACCTCACCAATTTGATTTTGCAGAACAGCTATATCGTCATTATGGCCCTGGGGATGCTGCTCATTATTGTGGCTGGACACATTGACCTGTCTGTTGGTTCGATAGCTGGATTTATTGGGGCGGTAGCGGCCGTTTTACTGGTGCGCTACGATGTCAATGTCTGGTTAACTGTGCTCATCAGCCTGTTTGTGGGGGCGCTCATTGGGGCGTGGCAGGGGTACTGGGTCGCTTACGTCAAAATTCCGGCCTTTATTGTGACCCTTGGCGGCATGTTAATCTTCCGCGGCCTCACGCTGGCGCTGCTGGCCGGTGAATCGGTTGGCCCTTTCCCCGAGACCTTTCAAAAACTGAGTTCAGGCTTTATTCCTGATGTATTTGGCAATGAAGGCTTTCATATCACCACCATGGTCATCGGTGTCCTGCTTTCCCTGCTCCTGGTTTATATGGACGTCCGTTCACGCCAAAACCAGCAAAAGTATCATTTTGAAGTGACCCCCTTCCCGTTTTTTGTTCTGAAAAACGTCCTTATTTCGGGCGCCATCCTTGGTTTATGCTACCTGATGGCTTCGTACAAAGGTTTGCCCAACGTGCTGATCGTGTTGATGGTGTTGATTGTCCTCTACACCTTCCTGACCACGCAGACCGTCATCGGGCGCCGCATTTATGCCCTTGGGGGAAACGAAAAAGCCGCTAAACTCTCTGGCGTCAACACAACCCGCCTGCTCTTTACCACCTTTGTCAACATGGGTGTGCTCAGTGCCCTGGCGGGGATGGTTTTTGCCGCCCGGTTGAACTCGGCTACGCCCAAAGCGGGCAATGGTTTTGAACTGGATGTGATTGCGGCCGTTTTCATCGGTGGTGCGTCCGCCAGTGGTGGCATCGGCACGGTCATCGGGGCTATCATTGGCGCGTTTGTGATGGGCGTGATGAACAACGGCATGTCCATCCTGGGCGTTAACATCGACTGGCAGCAAGTCATCAAAGGGCTGGTTCTCCTCGCCGCCGTCTTCTTCGATGTCTACAACAAAAACAAGAGCGGCTCATAAGCACCGCTGCTTCATGAATCGGCCCTGGAATTGAAGCTGTCGTTTAGACTTCAAGTCATGGGAGATAAAGATGAATCCTAATGAAATCCTCAAAGCAGTTGGGAGCGGCCAGACCGCGCTTGGCATTGAGTTTGGCTCAACGCGCATCAAGGCAGTGCTCATCGGGCCAGATCAGTTGCCTATCGCCTCAGGCAGCTATGACTGGGAAAACCAGTACGAAAACGGCATCTGGACCTACAGCCTGGAAGATGTATGGACCGGCTTGCAAGAAAGCTACCGCAAACTCAACAGTGAGGTTTTAGAACGGTACGGTACGCCGCTGCAAACCATTGGCGCCATCGGTTTTAGCGGCATGATGCATGGGTATATGGCGTTTGATGAGAACGGCCGTCTCCTCGCCCCCTTCCGTACCTGGCGCAACACCATCACCGGGCAAGCTGCCGAAGAACTGACCGAACTGTTCCAATTCAACATTCCCCAGCGCTGGAGCATTGCCCACCTGGACCAGGCAATCTTAAACAAAGAACCACACGTCAGTGAAGTTACTTTTCTCACCACGCTGGCCGGTTACGTGCACTGGCAGCTGACGGGGCAGAAGGTGCTGGGCATTGGCGAAGCATCCGGCGTCTTTCCCATCGACAGCCAGGCCAACGATTACGACGCGGGCATGATCGCCCTGTTTAACCAGCGGCTCGCCGCAGCAAACATGCCCTGGCAGCTTCAGGACATCCTACCCAAAGTCCTGGTCGCCGGAGAGGCGGCAGGCAGCCTGACCGAGGCAGGCGCCCGGCGGCTGGATCCCTCAGGCCAGCTGCAAGCGGGCATTCCCTTCTGCCCGCCGGAAGGAGACGCGGGCACCGGCATGGTGGCCACCAACAGCGTGGCGCCGCGCACCGGCAACGTCTCTGCAGGCACCTCTGTTTTTGCCATGATTGTTTTGGAAAAGGCACTTTCCAGGCTGTATCCTGAAATTGATATGGTTACCACGCCCACGGGTAAGCCGGTGGCCATGGTGCACAGCAACAACTGCACCACCGACCTCAACGCCTGGGTAGGTTTGTTCCGTGAGTTTACCGAGGCGCTGGGCGTGGCCGTTGACCAATCCCATCTGTTTGAATTGCTCTACCAAAAGGCGCTCACCGGGGACGCCGATGGCGGAGGGCTGCTGGTGTACAACTATTTTTCCGGCGAGCACATTACCCATATGACGGAGGGACGGCCGTTATTCGTGCGCACCCCCGAAAGCAAGTTCACCCTGGCCAACTTCATGCGCGTACACCTGTTTTCTGCACTGGGGGCGTTGAAAATTGGCCTGGATATTTTGTTTGAGAAGGAACAGGTGCAAATTGACCAGGTTCTGGGGCACGGCGGCTTTTTCAAAACAAAGGGCGTGGGTCAAAAGATGATGGCCGCCGCGATGAACGTGCCCGTGTCTGTGATGGAAACGGCGGGCGAGGGCGGCGCCTGGGGCATTGCCCTGCTGGCCGCCTACATGCGTAACAGGGCAGAAAACGAGCCGCTGGAAGCGTATCTCAATCAGAAAGTGTTTGCCGGTGAAAGTGGCACAACAGTCGCCCCGGACCCGGCGGATGTGGCCGGTTTTGCGGCGTTTATGGAACGGTACAAAAAGGGGCTGGTGATTGAGCAAACGGCCGTAACCGCCCTGAGCTGAACTTGACCAGGTGACAGGGTGACAAGGTGACAACATGTCAGCTAATGACCTTTGCCATTATAAATAAGAGCGAGGAAACTCATGCAAGAAAAACTGCGCCAGATTGTCTGTGCCCTACACGCAGAGCTGCCCACCAACAACCTGGTCGCCTGGACCAGCGGCAATATCAGTGCCCGCGACCCAGATTCCAACCTGGTGGTCATTAAACCCAGCGGCATTAAATTCCCAGACCTGACGCCGGAAAACATGGTGGTGGTCAACATTGATGGCGAGATAGTGGAGGGGAACTACAAAGCGTCGTCAGACACCGCTTCGCACTGCTACATTTACCGCCACATGCCCCAGGTAAACGGCATCGTGCACACCCATTCCCGGTTTGCCACGGCGTTTGCCACACACGGCCGTTCCATCCCCTGCATCACCACCGCCATGGGTGACGAATTTGGCGGCGACATTCCTTGCGGCGGTTTTGCCCTGATTGGCGGTGAGGAGATTGGCCAGGTTGTTGTCGACACGCTGCAAGGCAGCCGCAGCCCCGCCTGCCTGCTGCAAAGCCACGGGGTGTTTACGATTGGCCCCACTGTGGAGAAAGCGGTGAAAGCGGCCGTCATGACCGAAGACAACGCGGCGATCGCCTGGGCCTCGCTGCTCATGGGCACGCCGCTCACCCTTGCCCCAAACGACATCGATAAGCTGTATGACCGCTACCAAAATGTTTATGGGCAGTAAGTAAGTAAGAAGTTGCAAGTGGCAGGTGGCAAGTAGCGAGTGGCTAATTCCAGAAAACCTGCAACCTGCCACCTGCCACCATCAAGGAAAACAAATGAACACCGATATTTTTTCCCCCCTAGAAACCTGGTTTGTCGTCGGCAGCCAGCATTTGTATGGACCAGAAGCTTTAGAACAGGTCTCGGCCAACGGCCGTGTCATTGCCGACGCGCTGAACGATTCTGGCCAGCTGCCCATCAAAATCGTTTATAAACCCATTGTGACAACGCCGGAAGAAGTGTACAACGTCTGCCAGGCCGCCAACACGGCCTCCAACTGCATTGGCCTCATCTTCTGGATGCACACCTTCTCCCCGGCCAAGATGTGGATTGCCGGGCTGAGTGCGCTGCAAAAGCCGTTTGCCCAGCTGCACACCCAGTTCAACGCCGAGATTCCCTGGGCCATCATCGACATGGACTTCATGAACCTGAACCAGACGGCCCACGGCGGGCGTGAGTTTGGCTACATCGGGTCGCGAATGCGGCTGGCGCGTAAGATCGTGGTGGGGCATTGGCAGGATGACGAGGTGCTGGAACGGCTCAACGTCTGGCAGCGGGTGGCCGCCGCCTGGCACGATGCCCAGGGAGCGCGCTTTGCCCGTTTTGGCGACAACATGCGCGAAGTGGCCGTCACGGAAGGCAATAAGGTGTCGGCACAGCAGCAGTTTGGCTACTCGGTGAACGGCTACGGCATGGGTGATCTGGTGGCGTATGTGAATGGGGTGACGGAAACGGCCGTTACCGACCTCATCGCCGTCTACGAAAAAGAGTATACCCTGACCCCCACCCTGCAGAACGGCGGCAGCCAGCGGCAGGCCCTGCGTGACGCCGCCCGCATCGAGCTGGGCATTCGCGCCTTTTTGGAAGAAGGCGGTTTTAAAGGGTATACCGACACCTTCCAGGATTTGCACGGCCTCAAGCAGCTGCCCGGCGTGGCCAGCCAACGCCTCATGGCCGACGGCTACGGCTTTGGCGCCGAAGGGGATTGGAAAACGGCCGCACTCCTACGTGCCATGAAGGTAATGAGCGCCGGTTTGCCCGGCGGCACCTCCTTCATGGAAGATTACACCTATCACTTCAGCCCGTCCGGCGACAAGGTGCTGGGGGCGCACATGCTAGAAATCTGCCCCAGCGTCGCCAACGACAAGCCATCGCTGGAGATTCATCCTCTGGGCATTGGCGGCAAAGAAGACCCGGTGCGCCTCGTCTTCGATTCGCAGACCGGGCCAGCCATCAACGCCTCGCTCATCGACCTGGGCAGCCGCTTCCGCCTGATTGTAAACAAGGTGGAAGTTGTGCCAACCGATGAACCGCTGCCCAAACTGCCGGTAGCCCGCGCGCTGTGGATTCCGCAGCCCAACCTGAAGGTGGCCGCCGCCGCCTGGATTCTGGCCGGGGGGGCGCACCACACCGGCTTTAGCCTGTCGCTGACGCCCGAATACATGGAAGATTTTGCCGAAATGGCGGGCATCGAATACCTGCTCATCGATGAAAACACCACCACTTCGCAGTTCAAAAAAGAGCTTAATTGGAATCACACAGCCTATTGGCTGGCGCGCTGCTAACACATTGTTCTCCTCCTTTTGTTTTGTGTTTGGTTTGTAAAAAAGCGGTGATTTCGGCGTCACCGCTTTTTTACGCTACGGCTTACGCAGATGAAGTTTTCTTAGCCGCGAATTTCACGAATTAGCGCGAAATAGCATTGAGATTCGCGAAAATTCGCGCCATTCGCGGCCCATTAATCAGTAAATTCATAAGTCCTGTACGTGTATTTTGGAGGTGTAAGCATGACCAATCCCAAAGCCCAAATTTTTCTCGATACCAACCGCACTATCGCTCCCATTTCGTCGCTGCTGTTTGGCGGCTTTGTGGAGCACATGGGGCGCTGCGTTTATGAAGGCATCTACGATCCCAAATCGCCCCTGGCCGATGCCAACGGCCTGCGCCTGGATGTGCTACAAGCGCTGCGTGACCAGGCATACACGGTGATCCGTTATCCGGGTGGCAACTTTTTGAGTGGTTACAACTGGCTGGATGGGGTGGGACCGAAGGGGGAACGGCCGTCCCGCCGTAATCTCGCCTGGCAATCGATCGAAACCAACCAGTTTGGCACCAATGAATTTGTCGACTTTTGCCGGGAGATCAACGCCGCCCCCATGCTCGGCGTTAACATGGGCACCGGCACCATCCAGTCTGCGTCCGATTTGGTGGAGTATTGCAATGTGGATTCCGGCACGTACTGGTCGGACCTGCGCGCCAGCCACGGTTACCGCCAGCCGCACAACGTGCGCTACTGGTGCGTGGGCAACGAGATGGACGGCCCCTGGCAAATCGGGCACCTGGATGCAGTGGCCTACGGCAACAAAGCCCTGGAAGCGGCCAAAATGATGAAGTGGCAAGACCCCACCATCAAAACCGTGCTTTGCGGCTCCTCCGGCGACAAAATGCCCACCTACCCAGACTGGGATCGCATCGCCCTGGAGATCGCCTGGGAGCACGTCGATTATCACTCAATGCATTACTACGCAGGCAACCGCGACAACGACACCGCCAGCTTCCTGGCCAATGCCGTCGAATTTGAGAACTTTGTCAACACGCTGGAAGGCACCTTGCGCTACGTCAAAGCCCGGCGGCGCAGCAATCACGACGTTTTTCTTTCCTGGGATGAGTGGCAGGTGTGGTACAAAGGCGATCCGCTGCAAGGAAATTGGACCGAAGCGCCGCACCTGGCCGAAGAGATTTACAACCTGGAGGATGCGCTGGTGGTGGCCCAATGGCTCAACGTCTTTTTGCGCAAAAGCCACGTGCTGAAGATTGCCTGCGTGGCCCAGATTGTCAACGTCATCTCCTGGCTGCACACCCGCCCAGATGGCCTGCTGAAGCAGCCCTCCTTCTACGTTTTCCAGCTGGTGAGCAACCTGGCCCGTGGCGAAGCGCTCGACCTGCTGGTCAAAGCGCCACTGGTGGCCACCCGCGCCTACGGCGATGTACCCGCCCTGGACGTATCTGCCAGCTTCGATGCCGCCACGCGGCAAGGGGCGATCTTCCTGGTCAATCGCAGCCTGAAGGAGGCAGTAACGGCCGAATTCATCTGGCAAGATGGCAAAACCGTGGCCATAAACCAGGCATGGCAGCTCACCGGGGACGATCCCAAGGCCAGCAACAGCTGGGAAGCTCCCAATCGCTTGGTTACCCAGCCCATCCCAACGCCAAAAGTGAGCGACGGCCGTTCCACCCTCACCCTGCCCCCGCTCTCCTTCACCGTGCTGCAAACAAGCGTCCAAATTTAATCCGCGTTTATCCGCGGCCTATTTTTGCAGGAGGACACATGTACAACAGCCAGGCCGGTCCCGTTGATAACCGGCAGTCCAAACAATCAACCCTTTACACCTTGCCGTTTACGGCCGTTCACCTCACCCACGGCTTCTGGGCCAACACCCAGCAAGTCAACCGCACCGTCAGCCTGGTGCACGGCTACGAGATGCTGGAAGTTGCGGGCAATTTTGCCAATTTGCGCCTTGCCGCCGGTTTGGCCGCAGGTGAATTTTCCGGTTACCGGTTTGCCGACTCGGACGTTTACAAATGGCTGGAAGCCGTCGGCTGGGAACTGGGCCGCGCGGCCGATGCCCAACTGCAAGCCATGGCCGACGAAGCTATCGCCCTGGTGCAGCAGGCGCAGCAGCCCGATGGCTATCTCAACAGCTACTACCAGTTTGTCCTACCAGACAGGCGCTGGACGGACCTGGACCACGGGCACGAACTGTACTGCGCCGGGCATTTGATTCAAGCGGCCGTTGCCTTCCAGCGGGCGGTAGGTGATGGGCGCCTGTTGGCCGTCACCCTGCGCTTTGTGGACCATATTTATGACCTGTTTGGCCCCGGCCAGCGTGAGGAAACGTGCGGCCATCCCGAAATTGAAATGGCCCTGGTCGAGCTGTATCGCCTCACCAGAGACCCCCGGCACCTGGAGCTGGCGCAGCTTTTCATTGACCGGCGCGGCACCAACAAGATGCGCGGCCATGCCGGGTATGGCGCCGTCTACCAGCAGGACCACCTGCCGGTGCGCCAGGCCCAGGAAGTGGTGGGCCATGCCGTGCGCCAGCTTTATCTGACAACCGGCGTGACCGATCTCTACATGGAAAGCGGCGAGGCGGCCCTGCTCCAGGCCATGCACACGCTGTGGGACGACATGACGCAGCGCAAGCTGTACGTCACCGGCAGCATCGGCGCGCGCTTCGATGGTGAGGCATTTGGCGGGCCGTACGAGCTGCCGTCGGACACGGGCTACCTGGAAACGTGTGCGGCCATCGCCAGCCTGATGTGGAACTGGCGGCTGCTGCTCATCACCGGCGAGCGCCAGTATGCTGATTTGTTTGAGCGCACGCTGTACAACGGCGTGCTGAGCAGCCCAGGACTGGAAGGGGCCAGCTATTTGTATGTCAATCCGCTGCAGGTGCGCAACGGCCGTTACGTGCGCGCCCTGGTTGATACCGGAGTCGATGAAGCGCGGCGACGCCCCGCCTGGCACAAATGCGCCTGCTGCCCGCCCAACGTCATGCGCGTGTTTTCCAGCCTGGGCCATTATCTGGCCACGGCCAATCAGGCGGGCATCCAGATTCACCAGTTTGCCGCCGCCAGTTTGGATTTGACGGTAAACGGCCGACCCATCCAACTCACCCTCAAAACCGACTACCCCTGGGGCGGCCAGATTACGGTGACGGTTCAAGCAAGTCCCACCGAACCGTGGGCGCTGTCTCTGCGGATGCCCGGCTGGTGTCAGGCCCACAAACTGACGCTCAACGGCGCAGCAGCTACGCTGGGAGTTGAGCAAAACGGCTACCTGACCATCGAACGAAGCTGGCAGCCGGGCGATGTAGTGCAGTTAGAACTGGGCATGGAGCCAGCCTTCCTGGCGCCCCACCCCCGCATAGACGCCCTGCGCGGCTGCGTGGCCCTGCAGCGCAGCCCGCTGATTTACTGCGTCGAGTCCCACGATCAGCCCGCCGGAGTCGAGCTGGAAGATGTGCAAGTGCTGGCGGACAAACCGTTGGGGGTAACGGCCGTTCCCCTCTTCGGCGGCATTCAGGCCATCACCGTGCCGGGCCGCATGGCGCAGCTGGCAGAGGCAGGGCCGCTTTACCAGAGGCTGGACAAAGCCGGACAAAGCAGATGGCAAGCCGTGACGCTGACGGCCGTGCCCTACTTCACGTGGGGCAACCGCGGCATGCACAGCATGCGCGTCTGGCTGCCGCAAGCTAAACTCCCTGGATGAAATTTTCCTGGCGCGGTGGGCTGGCCTGTTTGCTGGCCGCGGCCGTTTTCCTCATCATTCTCATCGCCAGCGGGGTGTTTGACCCCAAACCCGTGGGCACGCGGCAAACCACCCTGTCCGCCACCACGCTGACCGTAAGCCAGCCGGGGCAAACCATTCGCTGGCTCGATACGCCGCTGCCTGCGGGCGATTTTTCAGTGCGAGGAACGGCCGTTCTCCAATCTGGCAATCCCGACAGCGGCGTAGGACTGGCTTTGGGGAGCGAAGACCAGGCGGTTGTGGTGGCTGTCTCGCCATCGGGATACGTGCTGGTGCAGCAGGGGGATGAACCGCTCCTGCCCTGGCAGCCCTGGCCCCACGTCCGCACAGACAACACCCCCAACGAAATCTGGATTGACGTGCGCGGCGAAGAAATGACGGTGCGTCTTAACCGTGAGCTGCTGTGGCAGGGTACATACCAATTGTCTACGCGAAGTTTAGGGTTGTTTGGCGAGGGGTTTGGGGAAACGGCCGTTTACGCCTTCTCCACCCTGGAGCTTTTTGCGAAATGAAAGGTAACTGGGTCATTGAGTAATTACCCAATTGCTCAATGACATCTTCTCATCCAAGTAACGACAACAAATACCCCACCACGCCCCCACCCAACACAATCCAGGCCGAATTCACCTTGAAGCGGATGGAAGCCACCAACGCCAGCAGGGCAATGACGATACCCTGCCAGGTGGAAAACGTCTGCTGGCCCAGGTTAATCAGCACAGCCACCATCAGGCCGATGGCCGCCACGTTCACCGCATCCAAAAACGCCGCAAACCAGGCCGACTGCCGCATCTTGGGGATGAGCGGGTTGAGGAACAACACAAACAAAAAGGAGGGTAAGAAGATGCCCAGCGTAGCCACAACCGCCCCCGGCACCCCGGCGATGATGTAGCCGACAAACGTCGCCGTGGTCAGCACCGGCCCCGGGGTAAACTGGCCAATGGCGATGGCGTCCAGCAGCTCCGCCTGCGTCAGCCAGCCGAGCTGGTCCACCAGGCCACCTTCCAGGTAGGCCACCAGCACGTAGCCGCTGCCGTACAAAATCGCCCCAATTTTGAGGAAAAACGCACCGAGGCTCCAGAGGGATACGGCCGTTTCCCCCTCCCCTTGCATCAACCACGGCACCTCACCGCCCGGCAGAAACGGCAGCAGCAGCACCGCCGCCGAACCAGCCATCACCCGCAGCAGCAGCGCCCCCAGCACGCCGCCCACCAGCAGCGCTACCACCTCATCCACGCCGAGGAAAGCGGCCGTTAACACCCCCAGCCCAATCAGCGCCAGCTGCCAATTTTTGACCGCTTTGGTGCCGAGACGGTAAACGGCCGTGGCTATAATGCCTATCACCGCTGGTTTGATGCCCACCAGCAAAGGTTCCACCGCAGGCAGTGCGCCGTACTGCACGTACAGCCAGGCGAGAATTCCGGTTAAAACGGCCGCAGGCAAAATAAACAGGCTCCCCGCCACGGCCAACCCCGGCCAGCCCGCCCGCTCATAGCCAATGTGCATCGTCATTTCCGTGGAGTTGGGGCCGGGGATCAGGCTGGTGGCTCCCACCAGGTCCAGGAAGTGCTGGCGGCTCAGCCACTGCCGCCGCGTCACTACCTCATCCTCCATCATGCCGATGTGTGCCGCCGGGCCGCCAAATGCCGTCACCCCCAGCCGCAAAAACAAAAACGCCAGTTCCCGCAACCGTTCATTCACCATCTCTACCCTGCCTCACTCAAAACGATTTTTTTACCCAAATTAGAGGTGCCGGGTTGTCATCACAAACAAAAAAGTGGCAGAGCCGTGAAGCCCTGCCACTTTTGAATTTATTTCACATCTACCAGCTCAACGTCAAAGATGAGGGTGGCGTTGGGGGGAATCACCCCACCCGCACCGCGCGAGCCGTAGCCCAGGTCCGGCGGAATGATCAGCGTCGCCTTACCTCCGACCTTCATGAGGCCAATGCCTTCATCCCAACCGCGAATGACCTGGCCCGTGCCCAGCAGAAACTCAATCGGCTGGCCGCGCTTTACGGAGTTGTCGAACTCCTTGCCGTTTTCCAGGCGGCCCACATAGTGAACCGCCACACGATCCCCACGCTTGGGCGCCTTGCCGGTACCGGCTTCTGTCTCGATGTATTGTAAACCACTGTCTGTTTTCATTATTCGGTCTCCGCTTTTACCACATCCAGGATTTCAATTTCAAAAATCAGATTGCCTTCGGTGGGGGCATTGGCCGCCTGTTCACCGTAAGCCAGCTCAGGCGTTAAGACAAACTGGGCCTTACCGCTGGAGCTCATCATCAGCAGAGCTTCATCCCAACCAGGGCCGGCCTGGCCGCTGCCCGCCACCAGCTGCACGGGCTGGCCAAAATCGTAGGAGGTTTCGAGCTGACTGCCATCATCATCAAACATCTTGTAGTGCAGGGTCACCAGGTCGCCAGACGCAATCAATTCGCCGCTGCCTTCAGTGATCATGAAGAATTGTAAGCCGCTGTCGGTCACGGTGTATTCAGATTCATCTACACTGACGGGCGGTGGCGCTGGTGTGGGCGTAGGCGGCGGCGGCAAGATCTCGATCAGCTCCATCTCAAAGATAAGGGTGGCGTTGGGTGGAATGACACCGTTACCAGAGCCTTCTGCACCCAAACCTAACTCTGGGGGTAGGACAAACTGCACCACATCACCCACCTGCATCAGCTGGACCATCTCGTCCCAACCGGGCAGGATTTGACCTTCACCCACAACAAACTCAAGCGGCACGCCATCCTGAGAATCGCCAAACTTGCTACCACCTTCAACCCAGCCAGCGAAATTCACGGACGCAACTTCACCCAACGCGGGCGTTTCGCCGTCACCTTCTTCGAGGAAATAATATTTCAGACCGCTGTCGGTGGTGGTGTAATCTTGGGGATCAACAAGCGTCGGGGGTTCGGGGGTTGGCGTGGGAACCGCCGTAGGCGTTGGTTCAGCGGATACCAGTTCCACGTCAAAGTAGAGCGTTGAGCCACCAGGAATTGGACCATAATCCTGATCGCCGTAACCCAATGCGGGAGGAATGACGAGTTCCGCTTTGCCGCCCACACGCATCAGGGCAATACCTTCATCCCACCCCGGAATGACAGAGCCCTGCCCCAGCACAAACTGAATGGGATCGCCGCCCTCGGAGCTGTCGAATTCGGTGCCGTCTTCAAGAGTGCCAGTGTAGTGCACGCTCACCAGGTCACCGGACATAGCTTGTTGCCCGGTACCTTCTTCGATTTCAATATATTCCAACCCTGAGGCGGTAACCCGGGAGCCAGATTCCGCTTCGCCTTCTTCACCGGAAGGTGTAGTTGAATCTGCGTCTTCTGGAGGAACGGCCGGGCCGCAAGCAGCCAGCGCCAGGCCGAGCAGTAAGGCCCAAAGCAGGAACCGTTTCCATAATTGGGCATTGTTTTGGTAGTTTTTCACTGGGTTCTCCTTATGATTCAAATTGCCGTGACAATGATTGCTTTACAAAAAAACCGGAACAGCGAACGGCCGTTCCGGCAGCATCTATCTTCATTTTCTAATGGAAACAGGGGATTGTATCACGAACTGATGAGATCAAAATCAATTGGCTTGATTTTCACCTATCTCTCAGGCTGGGCTGGATGCTGTCCAGCGAAAAGAGCTCGGGCCGTTTGCCCTGCACCCCGTCGTAGAAGCTGCGCAGTTGGGCCAACATGGCCGTTTCCCCCCCCTCTGGCCACACTGGCTCCCCAATTGCGATGGTTTTACGGCCGTAATCCAACGCCACCGGCAAAATCGGCACCTGCGCCGCCCGCGCAATGTGGAAAAAGCCCATCTTCCAATGCGATACCAGGCTGCGCGTGCCTTCAGGCGCCAGGCCCAGCAAAAACTGGTCCCGTTCCTGAAACTGCGCCGTCACCTGGGCCACCACCCCGGATGCGGCCCGTCGATCTACCGCCACCCCACCCAGCTTGAGCAGCAGCGGCTTAAGCGGCCCCCTCACAAAGGTGTGCTTGCCCAGCCAGTAAACTCGTGCCTGCACGGCAATTAGCACCGCCATCGCCAGCACAAAATCCCAGTTGGAGGTGTGTGGAACACCAATTAGCACCATCTTGGGCAGGTTGGGTACGGTGCCCGCAAAGCGCCACCCCCACAGCCGTAGGACCCCTCGCGCCACCCAGCGGAAAAAGCCATTTCCCCAACGGGGAATGGCATCGCCCAACACCGGGGCGTTGAGCGGATCTTCTTTAGGTGAATATTTTCCGAAGCTCATGTGGTTAATTACGGCGATTCTTGCCAGTAACGCCGACGTAGCGGCCCTGCAGCAGCGGCAGGTCAGTTTCTACATCGCCGGAGGGGATGAGGGGCTCTGTGATGGTGAGCGTTTTACGGCCGTAATCCACCAAAAGCGGCACAATGGGAATGTTGGCTTCATACGCAATATGGTAAAAGCCGGTGCGCCACCGGTCTACCTTGCTGCGCGTTCCTTCTGGGGCAATGGCCAGCACTATTTTGGCCCGCCGTTGGATCACCGCCACGGTTTGCCCCACCAAACCGTTGGCTCCTTTGCGATCGACAGGCACGCCGCCGAGCCACAGTAAGAGGCGCGCCACCAGGGGCGCAAACATCTCCTTCTTGGCCATCCAATTGAAGCTCACCCCCAGATAAAACATAAGGGCCATCGTCAGCGGGAAGTCCCAGTTAGAGGTATGTGGCGCCCCAATGATAACCATTTTGGGCACGTTGGGCAGCGCACCAACGACGCGCCAGCCAAACAGCCATAAAAAGAAAACGGCAACCGCCTTAGAAAAGCGGTTGCCACGCTGTGGGAGTTGATTGATATTGTTCATTCAATTTTACGAGAATGGGAGGTCAGAAATTTTTTGCTTCAGGCCCCAATCTCTAACCTCGTGGTTGCTAATCTTTTAGTTCGAGCCAATTATGCCCCGAACTGGCCTCAACTTTCAAGGGGACATCCAGGGTAAATGCGTTACACATGGTGTCTACCACCAGTTCGCGCACTTCTTCCAGCTCTGCCTCAGGCAGTTCCAGCAAGAGTTCGTCGTGCACTTGGAGCAGCATCCGGGCTTCGTAGCGGGCCAGCTTTTCGTGCAGCTGGAGCATGGCAATCTTGACGATGTCTGCGGCCGTTCCCTGGACGGGATGGTTGATGGCCTCTCGCTCGGCCCGCAGCCGCGCCTGCATGTTGGCGCCGCTGGCGGGCATTTTGAAGACGGGGAAGTAACGCCGCCGCCCCAGCAATGTTTCCACGTAGCCATCGGTTTTCGCTTTTTGCTTGGTCTCTTCCAGGTACTTTTGGATGCCGGGGAAGCGGTTGAAGTAATCCTTGATGTACTTTTCAGCCTCAGCCAGCGTCAACTCCGAGTCACGGGCCAGGCGGAAGGCGCCCATACCGTAAATGATGCCGAAATTGACCGCCTTGGCAAAGCGGCGTTGGTAATACGTCACCTCGTCCAAAGCAATGTTGTAAACGGCCGCTGCCGTGGTGCGGTGAATATCCTGATTCTGCCGGAAGGCTTCCATCAACGCCTCATCCTGGCAGATGTGAGCCAGAATGCGCAGTTCCACCTGCGAGTAGTCAGCCGCCAGGAAGATGTGACCCGGCTGCGACACAAAGCCGCGGCGAATTTGCTGCCCCACTTCGCTGCGGATAGGGATGTTTTGCAGGTTGGGGTTGCTACTGGCAATGCGCCCGGTGATGGCTCCGGTCTGGTTGAAGCTGGTGTGGATACGGCCGTCTTGCGGGTTCACCAATTCCGGCAGGGCATCGACATAGGTGCTCTTCAGCTTGCCCAGTTCACGGTATTCTAGGACGGCCGTAATCAGTCCGGTCTTCTTCTCCTGTTCGGTAGCTTTCAGGCTTTCCAGCACGTCGGCGGCGGTGGAATAGTAGCCACTGCGCGTTTTGGAGAGACCTTCTGCCGGGTAGCGCAGCTTCTTGAACAAGATATCGCTCATTTGCTGGGTCGAGTTGATATTAAACGGCTCCCCGGCAATGTCATGAATCTTGGCCTCCAGCTGGCGCAACCGCACATCCAACTCCTGCGACATTTGCCGGAAGAATTCGAGATCAACCCCGATCCCCGCCTGCTCCATGGCCGACAGCACCGCCACCAGCGGCATTTCCAGGTCCAGAATTTTAGTCTGGCCCTTCTCCTCAATCTCGGCTTTGAGCGGTTTCACCAGGCGCAGGGTGAGATCGGCATCGGCTGCGCCGTAGGGTGCGGCTTCCTCAATGGGCACTTCGGCAAACGTTTTTTGCGCCTTGCCCTTGCCAATCAGCAACTCAATTTCCGTCATTTCCGCGCCCAGCCGGTGCCGGGCCAGGTCTTTCAGCCCCTTGTGTTTTGTCGCCGGATCGGTGAGCCACTCGGCAATCATGGTGTCGAAGGTAATGGGCGTAACCCGTACGCCATAGCGATCCAGGATGGTGTAGTCGTATTTGGCGTTGTGGGCTACCTTGCCAATCTTGGCATTGGTGAGCGGCGCGCACAGCGCGTCCAGCACGGTTTGCAGGGGAAGCTGCCCTGCTGCCAGCTCCGGCTCCCCGGCAAACAGCGACATCTGCCCGCTGCTGCTCTGGGCTTCGTTGGCCAGGTGCCCCACGGGAATGTAGTAGCCTACTGGTGACTTCACCGCCAGACAGATGCCGACTAATTCGGCCGTTGTGTTGTCCAGGCCGGTGGTTTCCACGTCGAATGAGATAAGCTTGGCGGCATTGAGCTTTTCCACCAGCTCATCCAGCTGCGCCTGAGTGCGCACAACCACCGTTTCGGTGGGCTTAATCTGCGATTCTGGCTCCTCGATGTCTTCCCGGTCGCCCAACCGCTCCAGGAGAATATTGGTCAGGCTGCGAAACTCCAGATCGCGGAAGATTTCCAGCACCGGGTTCGGGTCAAAATCCTGAGCGACACAGGCTTCCAGGTTCAGGGTAATCGGCGCGTCGGTCACGATGCGGGCCAGGTCTCGGCTGAGGTAGGCGCTGTCTTTGCCTTCGGCCAGCTTTTTGCCCGTGGCGCCCTTGATGGTGTCGATGTTGGCGTAGATGTTGTCCAGGGTGTCGTATTCGTTGAGGAGTTTAGCGGCCGTTTTGGCCCCAATGCCCTTGACGCCGGGAATGTTGTCACTGGTGTCACCCACCAGGGCTTTGTAATCCACCACCTGGTCTGGCCGGACCTCAAAATAACCAATCACGCCAGCCACATCAAACACTTCTGGCGGGCGGCTGCCGCGCGCGGGCAGCTCTACGTGGGTATTGTCATCCACCAACTGCAGCAAATCGCGGTCCCCGGTGATGATGTGCACCGGTACGCCCAGCGGCTTGGCCTGGCGGGCTACCGTGCCCAACACATCATCGGCTTCAAACCCTTCCAGCTCCAGAATGGGAATGTTGAGCGTTCGCACCACCTCTTTGATGCGCTCAATTTGCAGGCGCAGCTCATCGGGCATTTTTTCGCGGGTGCCTTTGTATTCCTCAAACATATCGTCACGGAAGGTACGGCCGAGATCAAAACTCACGGCAAAATATTGGGGCGGATCGTCGGCCAGAATCCAGTCGATGACGGTGCGCAGGAAGCCGTAGGTGGCGTTGGTGGGTTCGCCGCTTTTGGTGGTAAACGCCTCCAGCGGCAGGGCAAAAAACATGCGATAGGCCAGGGCGTGGCCATCTATGAGAACAATTTGGTTTTTCGACATGAAAATCCTTTTTTGCCACGGGAGTCAGCTGGGGGGCAAGGTGCAAGGCTGCGCGGCAACTTTTTTGGGTTTAAGCAGATATTTTCCTGGCAAATTGTACCACGAAACGGATGTTCTACCCATTGGTTCTGGCTTGGCCGAGTTGGGGAAAAACAAAAAAAGATTGGTTCAATCTTGACGACTGAACCAATCTTTAGTGTGGTTGTGACGGCCGTTCCCCGTCGTTAGCTGTTAGCCAGCGTCGTCACCGCGGGCAGTCCGTTTAGCATCATCACCCCCAGAGGCAGCCCGATGATCGTGGCACACAGCAACCAGGCCAGCGTGGCCCACAACAGGCTAAACCACCAGCCAAACAAAACAAAGTAGGCAGCGCGGAGAAGGAAGGGTACACTGCGAGCGGGCATGAATTCGGAACGGCCGCTTTTTATATCCGTCACTACCAGGCCGGGGCGCGCCTTCAACGTGAGCACCTGCGGCACCCGGTCAATCATCCACAAACCCAGCGGCAGCCCAATGATCGAGGCGTTTAAAGCCCAGGCCACTAAAATCCAGATGCCGGTCAGCTCCCAACCAAACACAAAAAACCAGATGGCCCGCAGCACAAACGGCGTCTCCGGATTTCTTTCCTTTACTTTCAGCGATACAGAATCAGTTGTCATTTTTGTTTTCCCCACTTACTATTCGTTAGTATCAGGTGTAAAGCACCTGCGTGTTTAAGATTTTTACCAATACCGACTTAATACGCAGTTTTGCCTGAATTGTTTCAGCCAGGAGGCACCCATGCTTGAGTTAATTGTTCGCCAACCGACCAGTCCCACGAAGCGTACTCCGCTGCTTTTTATTCACGGTGCGTGGCACGGCGCCTGGTGCTGGGATGAGCACTTTCTGACCTTCTTTGCTGAAAGTGGATATGCAACGTATGCGCCCAGCTTGCGCGGGCATGGCAAAAGCCCTGGCAAAGAAAAAGTCCGCTGGAGTTCCGCCAACGATTACCTGGCCGACGTGGCGGAAACGGCCGCTAAACTCCCCCGGCCACCTGTCATTATCGGCCATTCCATGGGTGGCTATCTGGTGCAGAAGTTCCTGGAAACCGTGTCGCTGCCTGCGGCCATTTTGCTGGCTTCCGTACCACCTCGGGGGGTGATTGGCACCACCCTGCGCATCATTCGCCGCTTTCCGGGTCAGTTTGCCAAGGTGAACTTGAAGTTAAGCCTGTATCCGTTGGTAGAAACGGCCGCACTCACCCGGTACCAGTTCTTCTCCTCCAACATGCCTCACGTACAGGTGCAGCGCTACTTTGAGCTGTTGGACGATGAGTCTTACCGCACCTTTTTAGACATGCTGCTGCTCAACCTGCCCAAACCCAGCCGGGTCAGAACACCCATGCTGGTGCTGGGCGGTCGGCACGACACAATTTTCACAGTGAAAGAGGTAGAAGCCACCGCCCAAGCCTACCACACCGAGCCACATTTCTTCCCCATGGCGCACGACATGATGCTGGAAGCTGGATGGGAACAGGTAGCCGAAAAGATGGCGGCGTGGTTGGAAGAAAAAGGAATTGAGTAATAGTCAATCGTTAATGGTTAATGGACAAAATCGGTAGAGTTAGAAATCCACCGTTAACCATTGACAATTGACCATTGGCCCTTCTATCCGCCATTGGGCATGATGGTGAAGAGCGTCATCTCGGGGGGGCAGAGGAAGCGGACGCGGGGGGCGCTGAGGCCTTCCAGGCCAATGCCGCGGCTGACGTAGAGGGTGGTACGGCCGTAACGATACAACCCCATGACAAAACGACGGCCCAGCTGGGAACTGGTAAAAATGGGGCCAATCAGCGGCAGGCGCACCTGCCCGCCGTGGGTATGGCCACACACGTAGAGATCAATCTCGTGCTCCACAACCTCGGGCATGAGCTCAGGTGAGTGGTAAACCAGCAGCTGCGGGGCATCAGTGGGGGCGGCGGAGACTAGGCGGGCCAGGCGTCCCGCATCCACCGGCAGATCATGGGTGCAATCCAGGCCCAGCACTGTAAGCAGACGGCCGTTACCCAGGTTCACCTGCTGCCAGCCATGGCGCAGCAGCGTCACGTTGTTTAATCCTTCAAAAATAGGCACCACCGTTTCCCGTAAATCGACCGGCGGGCTGCCCAACGTGGCAAACACGCCGTAGGGGGCCGACAGCTGGCTCAGCAGCTGGCGCACCTGCCGCAGCGTTTCCGGATCGCGGTTGTAGGACAGGTTCACGTAGTCACCGGAGATCACGATGAGGTCCGGTTTGGCCTCGCGGGCCAGCTCCAGCACGCGGGCTTCACGGTCGGTCAGCCGCTCTACGTGCAAATCGCTGATGTGCAGCACCTTGATTGGCTCTGTACCCAGCGGCAGACGGTCGGTGAAGGCCATGACGGCCGTTAGCTTCAGCTTAAACGGCTCGATGAAGTAGCCGCGAATGAAAGCGGCCGTACCGGCCACCTGTATCGCTAGGAAAAGCCACAGGCTCCAGTTGCCAGCCAGCCAGGGTGCGACAACTGCCACCGCCATTGTCCCTGCCAGACGCGGCACCGCCAGCACAAACAGCTGCGCCTTCCACGGCCCATACGAGACTTTTTGCTGGGGCAGCGTCAGCAGCAGCGTCATGTCGGCGGCCATAAACAACACCAGCAGCACAGTTACCAAACGCGACATTGGCCCGTCGTTGGTAATCGAATTCCAGGCTGCTCCAGCTAAGGCGGTCAGCGCTAGCGCTAACGCCACTACCAGGAGTGCTGGCAGCCGCGTGGGTAGATGAAACAACAGCATGATTTTGTGCAGCAACCCTTCTTCCAAAATGTTCAGGGCTGGCTCGTTTAATTCGGTATGCTCTTTAGACAAAGTTGAGTTTTGCATAGATTGTTTTTCAGCAGCCTGATTTCTCATGGCGGACCAGTCGTTGGAAAAAAGCGGGGGCGGGATCAAACCGGAGACAACGGCCGTCGCACCCAATGTCGCTTAACTACTGAACGTAGTTGAGTACACTTTCCCCGTCAATTTTTACGCACTTCCCAGTAAGGTACTCACTATTTTCTTAACTGAACTACTTCGGCTCTTCTGCTCTGTGGGTGGTCGTTGCGCCGCCGTCTCCACCCTGAGAAGGTGTGGCAACGTGGAAAACCAGTGTCAGGATGCCGCACGATTCTTACCGTCTGTCTTAATCCACCCGCACGCCCGGCGAGCTGTTCACGAACTGCTGACGGCCGTTTGGCACAATCCCCCTACATTCCAGGCTCGTTTGGTGCCTGGTGCGGTAACGGCCGTTCCCGACTGCTGGCTGGTTCCATAACTAATTTTTTCAGGAGTGTACCGGATGACAAACTTTACGTATCGTTTTTGTAAACCAGAAGAAAAAGACGCGGTCACCGACGTTTTTTTTTGCCAACCATGAGGCGCTTTGCCTGCCCCCTTGCTGAAGGCAAAAGCCCCCGCGGCGTACCCGTCATTACCTACGGCGGTTCGATTGAGGACGCCATTGCCTGCCTTGCGCGGCGCAAACGCAAACGCCCGGTTCCGGCCACATCCAAGCAATATTATTTTGAACATCGGATACGGCCGTATGTGCCACCCCACAACTGGAATCTGTAAACAACCCTTTCAACTACAGGAGTATGAAAATGCCAACACAAACCCCCTATGAACAAAAGCCAATGAGCGGAAAAGGAAAAACGAATTCAAACCCCTGGTGGCTCCGGCTGACTGCTTTGCCAGCGGCACTCCTGCTGCTCTTTCTTGGTTTCCTCATCCGTGGCTGCCCCGGTCAAGTAGAAACCGTCGAGGTAACTCGCGTTGTCTCCCAAGCCGTGGTTACGGAGCAACCAGTGACCAGAATCGTTGAAAAAATGGTGGAGGTGACAAGCGTGGTGCCAGAAGTAGTGGTTACCGAATTTCCCGTTACCCGAATCGTTACGGAAACGGCCGAAATCGAGAAAGAAGTCACGCGCATCGTGCCAGAGGTTGTAGTAACAGAGATTCCGGTCACCCGCCTCGTTAAAGAAGTCGTGCAAATCGAGGTCACTAAAATTGTTGCTGTACCGGCAGAAATCACCGTGACGCCGGGAAACGGCCGTGGCTGTACCCGCTTCGATCTGGAAGTGGGCCGAAACAAAATCAGCGGCACGCCGGAAGATGGCATCTACATCATGCAAGAACCCTCTGGCCACCGGCTGGCCACCTGGACGGCCAAGCAAGGCTGGCTGGATTCTGGCTGGCTGCGCAATTTGCCACTAAGCCGAACAGAAGTGCATGTGCAGGTTTTCTTCTATCCAGCGACCGGCGGCGGGCCTATTCCCCTGGAAATTTTGAATCCAGCCCCTGCCACTGCCGATGGCTGGCTGGCCAATGACATCTGCCACGCCATTGAGATTCAGTTTCCTGAATAGAGGTATAATCATCAACCAACACAAACTACCCATGCAACCCAGCCATTCTTGCGTATAACCTGTAAAGTAACCAGGAGAAACCATATGAAAAAGCAAACCCGTGCGATTGTCATTGGCGGCAGTTTGGCCGGATTGTGGACTGCCCGTGTTTTGGCCGACCATTTTGAGCAGGTCACCATTTTGGAGCGGGATCAGCTGCCCACGGAAGTGGTGTCGCGGGCGGGTGTGCCGCAAGACAAACACGTGCACGTGCTGCTGGAACGCGGTGCGCAAATCATGAGCCAGCTCTTCCCCGGCATTACCGATGAACTGCTGGCAGCCGGGGCCAATCGTGTTGACCTGACGGGAAATTCTCGGGTCAACGCACGCGGGCAGTGGCTGCCGCAGTTTCAAAGTGGGTTTATCACCTACGCCTGCAGCCGCTTGCTGCTGGAATCGATCCTGCGGCGGCGCGTGGCGGCACTGCCCAACGTGCAGCTGTGTGGCGGTGCGCAGGTTCAGGGGCTGGTGGCCAACAATGGTGTGGTCGAAGGGGTGCAGGTACGGTGGAAAGATGGACGAGAGGCGGGGGTGGAAACGGCCGCTTTCATCGTCGACGCCAGCGGGAGAACCTCCAAACTACCCGACTGGCTGCCCCAAATCGGTTACGACACCCCCACAGAAACCGTCATCGACGTGCGGCTGGGTTATGCCGGACGCCGTTACAAAATCCCCACGCCCGCACCGGACTGGGACATCATGCTCGTGGCGGCTTATCCACCGGACAACGGCCGGGGTGGTCTCATCTACAGCGAAGAGAACGGCATCTGGATGGTGATGATCGCGGGCTTGCTGGGCGATTATCCCCCCACCGACGATGACAGCTTCCTGGCCTTTGCCCGCGATGTGGCGCCCGAATTTCACGCCGCCATCCAACACGCCGAGCCGGTGAGCAACATCATTGGCTACCGCCGCACCGAAAACCGCTTCCGCCGTTACGACAAACTGTCTCGTTGGCCGGATGGTCTCGTGGCCCTGGGCGATGCGGTCTGCGGCTTCAACCCCGTGTATGGGCAGGGAATGACGGTAGCGGCCATGGCAGCAGTGGCGCTGGGAGAGATGATGGCGGAGAGAAACGGCCGTCTCACAGGCCTCGCTCAATCCTTCCAAAAAAAATACCCCAAAATCGTGGAACCAGCCTGGCTGCTGGCCACCAGCGCCGATTTGGAATGGCTGGGAAATGAAGAGGCAACTTCACTCCCTGAAAGAGTGGCTGGCTGGTACATGCCCAAGCTATTGGACGCCATTCCCGGCGACCAGCTTGTTCATCAAACCTTCATCCAGGTGCAAAATCTCGTTGTGCCGCCTATGTCTTTGTTCCGACCAAATATCGCCTGGCGCGTGTTGCGCCACAGCCTGCGCGGCCCTAAATTCCTCAGCCGTCTCACCGCTCCTGGGCAGCCAGATGGGCCTGGAGAAACTGGTGGATAAATATGTACCCACTGCCCACACGATGAAGTAAAACGTGCCTGGCCGACTGGTTTAAGAACAAAGTGAACCGGCGGGGAATCTGATCCGAGTAACGCAGCAGCAGCCGTAAACAAAAGTGGTTGATAACATTAAAACCGCCAAAAGCCAGGCCAGAAATCAGGGCAGCGATAATGCCAGCATAAACACCAAACAGGCCGCCCATTGGCACATCCCACCATTGCAGAATGAGTCGTTCTGAGGATGTTACTATCGCTAAAAAGAGGCCAATCGCCCCGCCCCAAACCAGCGCATTTTTGCCAGAAAGCCAGATGCCCTGGTTGGGCCGGGCTTTGGTTTCTACGTAACGGTTATTCAAACCAAAAAGCAAAACAACCAGTAAGGCAATGGGCATGCCCAGCAAAACAATGGCTTGCAGCAACGAAACCCCGGTCCCCATGAGCCGCCATATCACCAAACCAAACAAGCTGCCAATGACGATCGCCGGAATGACGCCTCGCAGGCTGGCCTGCCAGGACCAGCGCAGCGCTTCAACCGTGCCAATATCATTTTCGTAACTTTGCCCAAAAGCAAAGTGAGAAAGCAGGACAAAGAAAAACGGCTCGGCGGTCGTTTGCAGGATGAACATCTGCGTTTCTTCGCCAAACAGCCACAGCTGCGTTGCTACGATCAGCGCTACGGCCGTTCCCACCCCTGCTTTACGCGGCCAATCCCACCGAGAAATTTGCAGACCCGTCCCGCTCTGGCTGCGCCTTTCAAAGAATAAGATATCAATGCCCGCCACAAGGAGACCATAAAAAAGGTTAAAGCCGACCGAAGCTGCCAGATCAACCCAAACAATGTTGATGTCTAGCCGGGCAGAAATCAAGAGAGAGGAATGACTGTGTGCCGTGACGCCAATTTGCGGCGCGGCCAGGCCAATCACCCACAAAATCAACCCAATGAACCCACCCAGCAGCGTTCGGGTTATGATGAGATAGCCCCAGCGATACGGCCGTCTCGACAGCCAGCTCGGTTGCAGTGATTCCAGTAAAAAAACCGATTGTCCCTGCTCACTCATTTTTTGGGCCAGCCACACCAACCAGCTGTGGGCCTGCTGCCAGTGAAAGGGAGAAGTTGCCGCCAGCTCACGGACCATCTGCTGCACATAGTTATAAAAAATGGTGCCCAAAAGCGCCTCTTTGCGTTTGTCGTCCGATGCCTCAAGCATTTCTGCGCGCAGCGCGGCGCTGCTGTCCTCCTGGCGAAACGCCCGGCTCATGACCTGAAGCATCAGCGGCGAGCGCACGATCTCTTGCAGCATGGCATCCTCACGAATGACCCCATGCAGCCCTGTCACCTGTTCGCCGATGCCGTCCAGATAGCTGTCTGTCTGGTCAACCGTCAGCGGCTTGAGCGAAACGGCACCATTCAGCTTAACGGGCAGTTCGATAGCTTGATACACTTGCGTTCGGCAGCAGAGCGCTACCGGAATCAGCCCATATGTCTGGCGAAAGTTGTTAATCGCACGCACACATTCCGCCTGCTTGCTGCTAAGAACTTCATCCAGTCCATCGAGCAGCAGCAGAAGCTGGTTGGCCTCGACCCAGGCTTGCCCCATCGCCTTTGGAATCAGATACTTTTCATTCAGTTCATCCACCAGCCAGCGATCAAGCGGCTGTGATTTTTTAGCCCAGGAAGCTAAGTTGAACACAACCGGAATAGGTGCATGCGTATCCTGCCGGGCTTGTGCCAGCAGGTGACTGGCCAGCTTAAGCAGCATCACTGTTTTGCCCGAGCCGGGTTCACCAAGAATGAGCAGCGCACGGCCGTTTCGCGTAAAAACCTCTTCAATGGGCTGCGTCAACGGAACCGGTACCTGAGGCTGCCGCACGATCCCTTCCCAGGGGTTGACCACAGCAGCGGGCATCGTCTCCAGGCTGATTTCGATTAAGGTGCCCTCGTTGAGCGTCTGGCGCAAAACTCCCTCTACCCAAAACTGCTGCACCTTGTTGAGCAAAACCAGCTGGGCCTGTCGCGCCTCGGCCCGAGGAATGGCTGCAGGGTGTTGACTGACGGCGGGCAGGGCGGTAGGGACAAGCGTGGAATACAGCGCGGGTTGGGATAACACGTGCGCTGGCTCAATGAGGGTATCATGAAGTATGGCTTCCAGCACAGCCCCCACCTGCCGCACTGAAGCAAGGCGATGATTTTTGTCCTTCTGCAGCATCTGCGCCAGCAGGTCGGTCAGCACGGGCGGCAAATCGTGGCGAACGGTGCGAATATCGGGAATGGGTTCTTGCAGGATGGCCATGAGGGTGGCGGCGGAGGTGGGCCTGGCAAACGGCCGTTCCCCCGCCAACATCTCATACAGCAGCAAACCAAACGCCCAAATGTCAGAACGCTCATCCAGCGGCTCGCCCCGGCACGCCTCCGGGCTGAGGTAGGCCACTGAGCCCAGCACCGCGCCGTGCTGCGTCAGGGTCGATTCCTGCCCCAGCCGGGCAATGCCAAAGTCGGTTAGTTTGGGACGGCCGTTCCTATCCAGCAGCACGTTGGCCGGTTTAATATCCCGGTGCAAAATGTTCAGGCGGTGAGCCCGCGCCAGCGCGTCACTCAAATCCAGGGCAATACTGATCACTTGGGGCAGCGGCAGGCGCGATTGCGGGCGCGATTGCGCTTGCAAAAAATTGAGCAGATCACCGCCTTCAACCAGCTCCATCACCAGATAATGATGGCCATCTTTTTCATCGGTGGCCAAAAGCTGCACGATGTGGGGATGGGCCAGCTGACGCAGCGCTTCTGCCTCGCGGCGGAACCGCTCCACCAGCTCTGGATTGCCCGCCACGCGGCTGCGATCCAGCATTTTAATGGCCACTGGCTGACCCGTTACACGGTCACGCCCCCGGTACACCGTGCCCATCGCCCCCTGCCCAAGCGGTTCACCCAATTCGTACTGCCCGGCAATAAGCGAGGCGTCATCAAGGCCAAACATTCCCCCTTCAATTTGGGCGGCAAGATTAATTGTTTCTCGTTCTGGCGACGCGCCAAGTTCCTCGTCCAGCACCTGTTGGCACAGCTCAAACTGGGCCAGGGCGGCACTGCGATCTCCGGCCAGGGCCAAAACCCGCATCAGCTGGCGATGGGCCGACTCGCGCCACGGTTCCAGGGCCAGCTGGCGGCGTGCTGCGGCCTGTGCCACCACAAAATCTGCCTGGGTGATTTGTCGCTCGGTAAGGTCATCCAGGGCGGCAAGGGCCAGCCGGTGCAGCCGCTCTCGCTCCTGCCGCAGCCAGCTTTCAAATTCCAGGCTGTCGCAGGTAAAGCCAGGCAGCAGTTCGCCCTGGTAAGCGCCATCGGGAGAGCCAACGGCCGTTTGCAGCGCCCCACGCGCCAAATCCGCCAAAAACGCCTCCACGTCCAATTGGTAATCACTGGCACTGTTCCATTGGATGTTTGCACGGTCGACGAGCAAAAACGGCCGTGCCAAATCATCGCTGTCGTTGAGCAGCTGGCGCAGCTGGTAGAGGGTTTGGCGCAGGTTCTTTTTGGCGCTGCTGTCGGGCACGTCGGGCCAGAACAGGGTGGCGAGGAGGTCACGGGGGAACGGCCGTTCCGCTTGCAAGATGAGGTAGGCAAACAGACCTTGCGTGTTCACCGAGCGAAAATTGGCGATGGGAACATCGCCTAACTTCACCTGAAACGTGCCCAAAAAAGAAACTTCCAGTGGGGACATGAGCCATTTTACCGCAAAAAAACCCGTTTTGACGATTTGCTGACGCTAACTCTGAAATCTACCGACGAACTGAAAACGCCCGTTTCCTATCCTGCAATCACTTAAGCAACGGGATAGCCGGCCGGTTGTAAAAGCCAAAAAGAATTATGAATTAGATCGAGCCTAGATTTGGCTTTTACCTAGGCAAACCACGGAGAAATCACTCTTCGGTTTTCAAACAACTTTCTGTGGTTTGCCAAACACCCAATGCCCCACAACTTGTATCGGAACAATCAGTTCGTAAAGGAGATTCAAATGTACAGCGTCATGATTACGGGTGTTCTATTTTTGTCACAAGCCATGCTGGTCATCAAACCAATTATCGCCATTGGCAGCCTGATGTGTGATGGGGGTTCAAGCGGCCACTGCGGCATCTAAATTATCAATTTAACCTATCGTTTGCACGGGAGTGAACCTGATTTCACTCCCGTTTTTTGTTGTCTCCTGCATTTAGCTGATCGATCCCCTGCCGGATCAACTTCTCATTATGCCCATCGCCCACTTGTTGGCTGAGCGCTAAGGCCATTTGATAATGCGTCAGGGCTTCGGTGGAACGGCCGTTTGCCGCCAAAATATCCCCCAACAGCCGTAACGCATTCCCCTCACCCCCCTTGTCGCCAATTTGGCGGTGCAGCTGCAACGCTTGCTCTGTGTATCGCTCAGCTTCTTCAAGCCAACCCGCCTTTAATCCATTCCAGCCCAAATTATGATACAAAGGCGCCTGCGCACTGGGTCCGCCCGCCGCTTCTGCTAGAGAGATCGCTTGCAGCAAATAGCGCTGCGCTGCCATAAAATCACCTCCCAGCGTCGCCAGAGCGCTCAAATTATTCAGGGCCATCGCCTGCCCCTGCCGGTCGTTATTGGCCTGGCTAATTTGCAGCGCTTCAGCCAGGGCGGTTTGCGCCGCTTCCGGGCGCGAGAGACGGCGGGCAACCAGTCCAATGCTGGTCAATACAAAACCCACCAGACGCTGATGATTGATTTGGCGAGCAAGGCGGAGCGCGTCTTCAAACGTGGCCAGCGACGCTTCATGGGCGCCTTGCAGATCAAAAACAACGCCCAAATGAAAGGTGGCAATCGCTTGAAGCAGCGGAAAATCCTCTCGTTGAGCCAAGGCCAGGCCTTGCCGAACTTTTTCTGCAGCCGTGGACAGGTCACCTTTCCGCCACAAAATCTCACCGCCGGTGAGCTGCAAACGCGCCGTGACCCAGGCGTCCGTCGTCAGGCTCAGCGCTTCCTGTACGATACTGCTGGCCCTCGCATAGTTGGACAAGCGCACTTGCAAGGCCGCCTGCTGCGTCAGGAGTTGGGCAAGTGCCTCTGGCTGCCTGGTAGGCCGCATAGCTTCGGCCGCCATCTCAAACAGGCGCACGCCTTCGCGGTAAAAGCCGCGAATCTGGCAAAAATCGGAGAGGGGCACAACTGCCGATAAGATGGCCGCAAAGTCGTGGCGGGTGACGGCCGTTTCCCACGCCCCCTTCACATTTTCCCACGCCTGCGCAATCCGCTGCACCGCCAGATGAGGCATCTCGCCGTTGAGCGCCCCGCCCAAATCGGCTACCGCCTGTAAATAATAATGGCTGTGCCGCACAACGGCCGTTTCGCTTTGGGCAAAATCGGCTAATTTTTCGGCGGCAAACTCGCGCAGCAGAGCATGGAGCACAAACCGCTCTCCCTGCTTTTGCAGCAGCGATTTTTCTAGCATCCGATGCAGTTCATACTGTGTCGCTTCCGTCACCACTTCGGCAGCGCGCACGCTAAACGGCCCCAAAAAGACCGACAGGCCGGCCAGCTGCGCCTGCTCTGCCGGGGTCAGCAGGGCCCAGGAACTTTCAAACACGGCGCGCATAGAGCGATGGCGCGGCGCAATGTCCCGCCGCTGCGTCGCCAGCGTATCGATGGAGTTTTGCAGAGCGGCAATGATCTGGCCGAGCGTTTGGTGGCGCAGCGCGGCCGCTGCCAGCTCCAGCGCCAGCGGCAAGCCCACCAGCAGGTGGCACAGGGTCACCACTTCACCCACATTGGCTTCGGTGAGTTGGAAACGGCCGTTGGCCCGCTGCGCCCTATCCACAAAAAGCTGCACGGCGGGGAAAGTGGTGGGGTCTTGAGGAACGGCCGTTGTGTTCAAAAACGGATCGGCGATGGGCGGCAGTGGCAGCCGTTCCAGCGGCAGCACCCACTCCGCCTGAAAGTTCAGCGGTTCACGCGAAGTGCAAATGACGCACACACCGGGCGCTTGCTGGAGCAGCTCCAGCACCAGCGGTGCGCCTGCCAGCAACGGCTCAAAGTTGTCCAGCACCAGCAGCATGTTTCGCTCTCGCAAAAAGGCGATCAGCCGCGCTTTGGCCGTCTGCTGCCCAGCCAACGGTTGATCGAGCGTTTGTAAAACGGCCGTGGCAATCGCCTCCTGTAAACTTTCAACCTGCGGGGGGATTATCCCAGATCGCTGCTCCTGAACGGAACCTCCGGCAGGTTTTGCTTCAAGACCCACCAGCGGCACAAACCAGACCCCATCGGCAAATTGTTCCCGCAGCCGCCAGGCCACCTCCAGCGCCAATCGTGATTTGCCCATGCCTCCCTCGCCCACCAGCGTCACCAACCGGTAAGCGCGGTCGGTGATGCGGGCGCACACGGCGGCCAGATCCGCCTCTCGACCAAAGAAGGCGGTGACGGGGGCAATCAGATTGTTCTGGGAGCGGGTTTGCAGAACAAGTTTCTCTCCGGCAGCAATTTTTTCGGCGAGTTCGGCCGTTTTCCGCTCCGGCTCAACTGCCAACTCCTCCCACAAGATTTCCTGGCACTGCTCAAACTGGGCCAGCGCTGCCTGCCGGTCGCCGCTGAGAGCATACGCTTGCATCAGCTGGCGGTGGGCCAGTTCGCGCCATGGCTCCAGGGCCAGCTGCCGCTGCGCCAGCGCCTTCGCCTCGACCGGGTTGCCGCTGCCCAGCAGCCAGTCGGTACGCTGCTGCAGCGCATCGAGGGCCAGCCCGTGCAGCCGCTCCCGCTCCCGCCGCAGCCAATCTTCAAATTCCAGGCTGTCGCAGGTGAAGCCAGGCAAAAGATCGTCTGGGTATAAGCCATCTGGCTGGCCAACGGCCGTGGCCAAATCCCCCCGCTTCAGCGCCCGCAGAAACGCGGTGACGTCGCATTCGTGATCACTTTCGGGGTTAAATTGGATGGTTTGGCGGGTAACGATGAGAAACGGCCGTGCCTCATCCTCTCCTTCTTCCAACAACTTACGCAGCTGGTAGAGCGTTTGCCGGAAGTTGGTCCGCGCCGTGCTGTCTGGCTCGTCGGGCCAAAACAGCGCCGCCAGCACATCGCGCGACAGCGCTCGCCCTGGGTGCAGCGCCAGGTAAACCAGCAGACCCTGCACGTTGGCCGAGCGAAATTTGGTGATCGGATCATCCCCCAACACCACCTGAAATGTGCCTAAAAAAGAGAGGGTGAGCTGCGCCATGCCAGATTGTAAACCGCGGTTTCGCTTTGCGCGAAAACTGTTCACGAACTGCTGACGGCCGTTTCCTATGCTCCTCCCATCTACCGTAAGTCAAGATTTGTTCAAGGAGAAAGCCTCATGAGTGAAATTAATAATATTGTTGCTTCGGCCCTCAGCGCCAACATTCCTGAACCAACGTCGTACAGCGGGAAACATTACATCAAGCTGCCATTTCGCGGCGTCGAAGCTTTGTCTGACAAAGGCCGCGCCGGAAATTCTGTAGCCCTGGCCTTCGACGGACAAAGCAGTTTTGTCTCGGCACCAGGCGAAGCGCAGCAGTTTGGCCTGGATGCTTACGCTATTGAAGCCTGGGTAAAGCTGGCCAGTACCACTGGCCTCAACCCAATCTTTGGCGTATCAGTGAATGATTTGAGCGGCGGCTTTGATCATCCCCTGCTGCTTACCTTCCAGAATGGTTTTTTCATCGCCTATCATGGCAGCACGCCGCATTTCCTGGGTTCCAACCAGGAACCCTATGCTGCGGGCCAATGGTATCACATTGCCTACTCGTATCGCGGCTCAGAAAGGCGGTCCACGTTGTATGTGAACGGGGAAGAAAAAGGGACCGTTGAAGACCTGGATTCCGAATTAAGATTGCAAGATGTCACCGTTGGGCGCTCTGGACCCGTGTCTACTGCCCGGCGGGCCAGCTTCTTTCATGGGGAGATTGACCGGGTTCGTGTTTGGGATCGCCATCTGACGGCCGCTAACGTCACAACCATGATGTTCTATGATGGCATTTCGGACAGCCAACGTATTTTTTGGGACTTTGAAGAAGGCCGGGGCAACGTCGCCCAAAACCTCGCAGCCCTCAATAATGATCCTTTCGAAGGTGAACTGCGCAATACGCAGTGGGTGTTGTCATCTCGGCCGCGCAGCAGCAGTCCGCATGAACTGTCCCGCTTTGGCCCGCTTCCCCTGACAGAAGCGGCGTTTCTCGCTGCTAAAAACAGAGGCAGCCTGGATCGCGCCATTTTCCCAGAAGCCCGC
Source organism: Candidatus Leptofilum proximum (assembly GCA_016710325.1). GTDB lineage: Bacteria > Chloroflexota > Anaerolineae > Promineifilales > Promineifilaceae > Leptofilum > Leptofilum proximum. The sequence continues at coordinate 761,293 of JADJXK010000001.1, forward strand.
TGGATCAAAAATCCTGATGCCGTCAAAAGCGCCCTGGAGAAACTTGAATGGGATCCCTGGGTGGAGCAAGAGGTAGCCAACGGCAATCGGCTGCGACTGCGCCACATCTACAGTGGTGAACTGCGCTACGATTTTGTCCCCCGCACCAACGAACCCGAAGCAGAGTTTGTGTTGATCGAGCATTATCGACTGTCTACTTTTCGCGGTGCCTACGGTCCCGGTCGCATCCTGAACACCTTCTCTTTGCTGCCGGGTGAAAAGACGGAAATTTCCATTTCCACCTATACCAATCGGGCAACGGACATTACGCGCAAAACGACCCAGGCAACCAGCAGCAGCACCAGCAGCAGCCAACAGGTCATCGACACCAACTCCATTTTCGATTCCGCTACCAAAGAAACGGCCGATCGCTTCGCCACCGATCTAAACAGCGAAGTCAGCCTTAAGTCGAGTGAAAGCGACTCGTTTGATTGGTCTGTAGGCACGGAAGGGTCCGTCTCGGGCGGCATGTGGAGCGCCAGCGCCAGCGCCAGTGCCGGCGGCAATATCAGCTCCGCCCGGGAATCCTTGGCCACGAATGTATCGAATGTGTCCAAAGAACATGCCTCCCAGGCATCAGCCATGCGCCATGTCAACGTCAACACGCACACCGATGTGCAGCAGTCTCGGGAACAAACGCAAAGCACGGTCAGCGAAACTGAGGAATCGACCAGCATCAGCTCCGGCGGCAGCCACGCCCGGGTACGCACCATTGAAAATATCAACGTGAGCCGCACGCTCAATTTTGTCTTCCGCCAGATGAATCAGGAATACCTTACCTTGCTGCATCTGGTGGACCTGCAGGTTGGCTTCCAGGTTTCCGGACAGCCAGAAACACGGCGCATTGTGCCCTTGTCCGAACTGCAACAGCTGCTCAATGAGGTCGTTGAGGGTGAGCAACGGTTAGAAATGTACGAGATGATCCTCCAGATGGCCCGAGCTATTCTGGATTACAACGATGAGGTGACGCCCGATTTCATTGGCGAAGTCACGGATCCGTTGAATCCCAACCGCACGTATCATCGCGTCAATCGCAAGTTTGCCACCACGTATGATGACAGCATAACGCAGCAAACGGTGCAAGTCCCCGGCATCATTGTAAACGTCGACAAAATCATTATGCGAACTGATCACGTCTATGTTGATGCCTTCCTGGGCATGGGCGAAGCGTTGGATGCCTATTCGCAGGGGCTGCAAAAAGAAGCCATCGAAAATGAGCAGCTGCACAATGAGCTGCTGCGCACGGAAGTTGCGCGCAACAAGCAGCTCATCGACATTAACAAAGCGGCGATGCAGATTGTTTCTCGTGAGGATAGTCGGGCAGCGGCCGTTTTCAAACAGGTCTTTGGCGATGCCCCCACCAGCGAGAACGGTGTGGCCTTGCTGCCGACCGAGGCTGGTGAATAAAGCTGTAGGTTCAGAGATGCCAGTCACTTTTGGAAGTGACTGGCGCCTCAAGTAAAGGGAAAAATCATGGCCAAAATTACGAAGCGCACGACAAAGGTTTTGTCACGATCCGGTAAAGTCTTAAACAGACGGGCCACACCGCGAAGGGCAAGAACAACACCGGCAGGAAAGATCGGCAAAATGACTCGCCAACCTGTGCGGCAAAGTCCGCGGCGGCCCATCCAGCCTGCCAGCGTTCTTGCAAATCTAACGCATTTTGAACTGAGTTATGCGCCTGCTTACCCAAACGGCCGTGGCGGCAAACAGGTAACGGCCGTTCTCGGTCCCGGTCTGGCGCAGTTGGCCAGCAGCGGCTGGACCAACGCCAAAGGCGAAACATTAACCAAGTTAAAGGACGCGCAAGCAAAATATCCACGGCTCGGTCTGGTGGCTGGTCATTTGCTAAATGCACGTTTTGGCGGGCCAGGGGATGACCCCAAAAATCTAACGATTCTCTCCGCCGGGGGCAATCACCATCATCAGGCGTTTGATAACCCGGTGGCACAGGCAGTTGGAAAACTTGCGGCTTTTTACGAAGTTCTGCGCCGAGGTGGCGTGGGCGTATCTAGGCATACCTATGGCATTCGCGTCACTATTTCGGTTTCAGAGCAGACCTGGGGCAATCAAGAGGCTGATAAGTACATTTGCGATCATCTTGTCTGTGTGGCTGAGCTAACTGGCCAGCGCCCAAGATTTAACAGACTGGATCGGGCACAAAAAGCCTTGGCCATCGACCTTTTGGCAGAGATTGAAAAAGATCTGAATCAGGCGAACGATTTTAGGGCTGACGGCCGTATCGTCCACAACACAAAACGGTAAACAGGGGGAAGCTATGAGCTACTATCGCACCGTCACCGTGTATCACCTGCCGGAGAGGCGAATGGAAGGCATTGAAAAATTAAAACTTCTGTGCCAGCTGCTCAACAACTTTGGCGCCAACACCGAAATCCTGACCAACTTTGCCGGGGACAGCTTCCGTATTCATGTGGTTTCCCACTTTGAAACGTTGGCACAGTTTGAAGCACTTAACGAATGGGCCGCCGGAAACGCCGCGTATCAAAATTGGCTGCAATCGGTGCAGGACTTGTTTGACTGGAACCGCACCCAAACAAATCTTTACACAATTATCAGTTAGCCATTCACCTCTCTTTCACACAAGAATCCCGCAAAATTGGCCGCCGCCTCGTTTATCCGGGCAGGAGGTTGTCATGAACAAGTTGACACGAATTCTCACAATTGACGGGGGTGGCATTCGCGGACTGATTCCGGCACGTGTTTTGGTGAGCCTGGAACGCAAGCTGCAGCGACGCACGGGCCGTGACGACGCCCGCCTGGCCGAGTTCTTCGACCTGGTGGCGGGCACCAGCACCGGCGGGCTCATCACCTGCCTGCTGCTGGCCCCAGGCGAGAATGCGTGGACGCCTGCCTTCACGGCCCAGGAGATCGTTGATTTGTACCTGGACCACGGTACGCAAATCTTCAACGCTACCTGGGGCAAACGGTTCCGCTCACTGAACGGGCTGCGCGATGAGCGCTATGAGTCGCGTGGTTTGGAAGCGCTAATCGATGAGAAAGTGGGCGAGTTGTGGCTCAGCCAGCTCATCAAACCCTGCCTCATCACCGCCTACGACGTAACGCGGCGCAAGGCCAAGTTCTTCACCCAGCACGATGCCCGCAACGACGACAAGGATTACCCGATTAAGGTGGTGGCGCGGGCCACCTCGGCGGCGCCAACCTACTTTGAAGCAATGCCTGGCGAGAACGGCCGTACCCCCTACGCCTATGTGGATGGCGGACTCTTTGCCAACAACCCCACCATGTGTGCCTACGTGGAAGCATACCGCAAGCTGGCGGGCAAACCCACGGCCGAAAACATGGTCATTCTCTCGCTGGGCACGGGCCAGATTACCCGGTCATACCCCTACCACAGCGTGAAAAACTGGGGCGTGGTGCAGTGGTTACGGCCGCTCATCGACATCATGATGTCTGGCGCAGCGGAGACGGTAGATTACCAGATGCGGCAGCTGTTTATGGCCCACGGCCGTTCCCCCAGCTACCTGCGGCTGCAAACCACCATCGCCACCAGCGATTTTGAGTTGGCAGAGCTGGACAACGTCAACCCGGCCAACATGGACCGCCTGCTGGCCCGCGGCATCCAGCTTGCCGACGAGTACGAAGCCGAACTGGATGCCCTCGTGGAGATGCTGGTCGCCGCCGAAGAACCCATCCCCGCCTGATTCCCTCTTTTCACCGCAAAGGACGCAGAGAGCGCAAAGGTTTTCTTTTCTCTCTTTGCGTTCTTTGCGGTTCAATAACTCCTCGCTGGCTGCCCAATTGGGCAGTTTTGTTACTTTTAGGCAACCTGGCTTTGGTAAACTGCCCAAACAGATTATTCCCTGCCCGCATCAGCAGTCGCTCCGGGAAGAGGAGCAGCAGTGACCGAGAGAAAGTTATGTATGTGAACATTGGGACGTTGTTACCCAGACACGCAGTTTATCGTCCAGACCATACGGCCGTACTCTTCCAGGATCACAACCTCACTTACCGCCAGCTAAACGGCCGTGTCAACCGCCTCGCCAACACCCTGGTGCACCTGGGCCTGCAAAAAGGGGACAAGCTGGCCACCATTTTGCCCAATTGTTTGGAACAGCTGGAAATCTTCTGGGCCGTAGCCAAGCTGGGCGTGGTTGTTGTGCCCCTCAGCCCCATGCTGCGCGGCACGGGCCTCAGCCGCCTGCTCAACGACTCCGACAGCGTGATGGTGGTCACCACCACCGACTTTGCCCCGGAGCTGGACAAAATTCGCGGCGATCTGGTCAATATCCGGCCGGAGCGATTTATTCTCACCGACGGGAATCTAGATGGTTACCAGAATTATCATGAGCTAACGGCCGTTTCCCCTGAAACTGAACCACCCTACGTCGAAATCCACGGCGACGACCCGTACAACATCATCTACAGTAGCGGTACCACTGGCCTGCCAAAAGGGATCATTCACACCCACGCCATCCGTGCCGCTTACTGCACCAGCTTCGCCACGGCGTATCGCATCACGCCAGAAAGTGTCTGTTTGCACACCGGCTCCCTGGTCTTCAACGGCGCGTTCCTCACGCTGATGCCCGCTCTCTTCCTCGGCTGCAAATACATCCTGCACCCCTATTTTGATGCCGAAGCGCTCATCGAAACCGTGGCCCGGGAAAAAGTGACGCACATCAAGATGGTGCCTTCCCAGATTATTGCCATGATGCATGCCCCCAACTTTGACCCGGCGCGCATGCACACTTTGGAGATGGTTGGCTCCGTCGGCGCGCCGCTGCATCTGGAGCACAAAGAGGCGCTGGAGCGCCATCTGCCCGGCCGCTTTTACGAGCTGTACGGCCTCACCGAAGGCTTCATGACCATCCTGGACAAGTACGACTATCCGCGCAAACCCGGCTCGGTTGGCTCGCCGCCGCCGCTGATGGAGATGCGCATCGAGCGGCCCGACGGCACACTCTGCGTTACGCACGAAGTGGGTGAAATTGTGGGGCGCGGCCCGATGACCATGCCCGGTTACTACAAACGGCCGGACCTGACGGCCAAAGCGATCCGCAATGGCTGGCTGTACAGCGGCGACCTGGGCTATGTAGACGAGGACGGCTTTTTGTTCCTGGTTGACCGGCAGAAAGATTTGATTATCTCGGGCGGGGTGAACGTCTACCCACGCGACATTGAGGAGTTGATTGTGCAGCATCCGGCGGTGAGGGAAACGGCCGTCTTCGGCATCCCCGACGACAAGTGGGGCGAAACCCCCATGGCCACCGTCATCCTACACGAACCCGGTTCCATCAGCGAAGACGACCTGCGTGACTGGATCAACAAACGCGTTGAGGCCCGCTACCAAAAAGTGAGCCGCGTGGTCATCATGGACGATTTCCCGCGCAGCGTCGCGGGCAAAACGCTCAAACGCGTCATGCGCCAGCCCTTTTGGGAAGAGCGGTGAACGGTTATCGGTGAACGGTAAACAGAACACCGATTACCGCTTACCGCTTACGGATTACCGATTACGGAAAAATGGACAATTTCACCCACACCAACCACATCACCCTCCACTACCTCGACCATCCTGGGGAGGAGCCAGCCATCATTTTGCTGCATGGGCTTACGGCCAATGCCCACTTTTTTGATGGCCTGACCGCCAGCAGCCTGCCCAACCGCTTGCTGGCCATCGATCTGCGTGGCCGCGGCCAGAGTGACAAGCCGGAAGCGGGCTACAGCATGGCCGACCACGCCGCCGATATTTTGGGGCTGATGGACAACCTGGGGCTGGACCGGGCGATCCTGGCCGGGCACTCGTTTGGCGGCCTGCTCACCTGTTACCTGGCCGCGAATTACCCGAAGCGCGTGGCCAGGTGCATCATCATGGACTCTGGCTTCTTGCATCCCAACGTCAAAGAACTCATCAAACCATCATTGGAACGGCTGGGGCAGCGCATTGCCTCGTGGGAGGCGTACCGGGATGGCATTAAAAGTGCGGCCTATTGGCAGGGGTTTTGGGATACGGCCGTAGAAAATTACTACCGCGCTGATGTACAATCCAACAACGACGGCTCCGTTCAGGCCCGTTCCCGCCCCGCCACCATCGCCGAAGCCATCGACAATGCCCTGGCCGAACCCTGGCCAGCCATCTTCGCCGAGGTGCACCAGCCCACCCTCATGCTGCACGCGCCCGGACCGTTTGGTGCACCCGGCTCCATGCCCGTGGTGCCGCCCGCCGAGGCCGAAGCCACCGTCAACGCCCTGCCCAACTGCCGCTACAAAGCCGTCCCTGGCAACCATATGACCATGCTGTTTGGCGATAACGTAGGGGTGTTGGCCAAAGAAATCAGTACGTTTTTAGAAGAGACTGGAGATTGGGAACTGCTATTAATCTCCAATCTCCACTCCCCAATCTCCCATTAACTTTATGGACGCAAGCAATTTACTCAGCAAACGAGCCGAACTAACCCCCGACTGCGTGGCGCTGCGCGAACTGGCCACCGGTCAGAGCTACACCTATGCCCAGCTCAACGCGCGGGTGAACCGCGCCTGCCACTTTTTGCAGAAGCTGGGCGTGCAAAAGGGGGATGTGGTCTCGCTGCTGGCACACAACAGCGTTGTGACGATCGATCTGCTCTACGCTGCTACCAAAATTGGGGTGATTTTTGCGCCGCTGAACTGGCGGCTGGTGGCCGACGAACTGGCTTACATCGTGCGGGACTGCGACTCCAGGGTGCTCATCTGCGGACCGGAATTTACGGAGACGCTGGTGGCCATGCTGCCCAACATCCAGGTGCCTCACCTTGTCAGCGTGGAAGGGGCGGAGGTTGCAGGGGCGTTGGTTTACGAGGATGAGCTGGCGAAAGCAGATGATGCGGAACCGGAACGGCCGTCCCTCTCCCCCGAAGACACCGCCTGCATTTTGTACACCTCCGGCACTACCGGCAAGCCCAAAGGGGCCATGATTCCTCACCGCCAGATTGTGTGGAACGCCATCAACACGGTCATCAGCTGGGGGCTGACGCCGGACGACATCTCGCCGATTTTTACGCCAATGTTTCACTCCGGCGGTCTTTTTGTTTTTCTCACGCCGCTGTTTTACGTCGGCGGGCGCATTGTGCTGATGCGCCAGTTTGACCCGGTAGAAACGCTGCGGCAAGTGGCCGAGGAAAAGTGCACCGTCCTGCTGGGTGTGCCCACTATTTTCCAGGTGTGGCTCAACACGCCAGCGCTGGCCCAAACCGATTTCAGCGCGGTGCGCTGGTTTATCAGCGGCGGTGCGCCCTGCCCGGTGTCGCTCATCGAAGCGTGGCGGCAGGCCACGGGCAAGCCGTTCCGCCAGGGCTACGGCCTGACGGAAGTGGGCACCAACTGCTTCACCATGAACGATGACGACCCGGAAAAGAAGCCGGGCACGGTGGGCAAGCCAATCTTTCACAGTGAGATGAAGCTGGTGGGTGAAGACGGCCGTCTCGTCCCCCCCAACCAGACCGGCGAACTGCTCATCAAAGGGCCGCACGTCACCAGCGGCTATTGGAACAATCCAGAAGCCACGGCCGAAGCACTGCGCGACGGCTGGTTCCACACCGGCGACATGGCCAAGATGGATGAAGACGGCTTTTTCTTCATCGCTGGGCGCTTTAAGGACATGATCATCAGCGGCGGCGAGAACGTGTATGCCGCCGAGGTAGAGGCAATCTTTGTGGCCCACGAAGCGGTGGTCGAAGCCGCGCTCATCGGCCAGCCGGACGAGAAGTGGGGTGAGGTGGGCGTGATGGTGGTGGTGAAAGCCAACGGCGCAGCCATCACCGAAGCCGAATTAATCCAGCACTGCCAGGGCAAACTGGCCCGCTACAAAATTCCCAAGCGCGTCATCTTCACCGACGCCCTGCCCTACTCGCCCTACGGCAAGGTGATTAAGGCGGAACTTAGGGAAACATTGCTTTCAGACAATAGCGAAGCGTGAAACGTGAAGCGTGAAACGTGAAGCGTGAAACGTGATTGGCTTCTTCACGCATCACGTTTCACGTTTCACGCCACAATCAATTAGGAATACAGATGGCTACAGTAACCACTAACGGCATCACAATAGCATACGAGATCGAGGGCAGCGGGCCGCCGCTGGTGCTGGTGGCCGGGTTGGGCTACAGTCGCTGGATGTGGCACAAGATGGTGCCTGGCCTGGCCCAAAATTTCACCGTGCTGAGCTACGACAACCGCGGCGTGGGCGAAACCGACAAGCCCGCCGGGCCGTACACCGCCCAGCTGTTGGCGGAAGATTTATGCAGCTTGCTGGCGGCGCTGGGGATTGGGGAAACGGCCGTTTTCGGACATTCCATGGGCGGCTTCGTGGCCCAGGCCTTTGCCCTCGCCTACCCGGAAAGGCTCAGCAAGCTCATTTTGTCTGCCACCAACTTTGGCGGGCCGCGCCACGTGCCGGTGACGCAGGAAGCCCTGGCCGTGCTCATGGACACCACCAGCGATCCGCTCACTCGCCTGCGAAACGGCATTTTGATTAGCTGCGCCGCAGGGTTTGCTGAACGCCAGCCAGAAATCGTGGAGGAGTGGCTGAATTATCGCGCCATGCATCCCATTGATCCGGCCGGGTACCAGGCGCAGATGGGCGTGGGGCTGTCGCTCATGTCTGAGGAAGCGTGTTTTGAGCACAAGCTGTCGGCCATCACTGCGCCCACGCTCATTTTGTCCGGCGCGGAGGACAAGGTAGTGCCGCCCGCCAACATAGACCTGCTGGCCAAAGCGATACCACACGCCGAAACGGCCGTCATCGACCACGCCGGACACTTTTTCCCATTTGAACAGCCGGAAACGGTCGTGCAAATCGTCACACAGTTTTTGCAACGAATTAACCCGAATTAAGTAGTCAGCAAAAAGTTTTCGTAAATAAAAACCTTTCAGCATGAGACAAATCGTTCTGAATGGTAAGCACCTTATCAACTGAATGAATCATTTCGGCAATCGTTTCGAACAAGTGGTTGGCACAGGCTTTGTCTTTCAGGTGCCGCCAAAACCGCTCAATCGGATTGAGGTCTGAACAGTAAGGCGGCAACCAGAAAACCGTTGCCTGATTTTCATAAAAGGCCAGCAGGGCCTCAGAGACATAGCTGTGATGGTAGGAAGCATTGTCCAAAACAATCACAACGGGGCGATCTGATGGAGCCGAAGCCATCAATAGTTGAATGAAGAGACAGAAGGATTGTGTGTTTTCTTCTCGGCGGGCATGGTAATGACTGCATCAGTGCGCCAATTGTAAGCACCAAATAGGTGATGCCACTTGGCCGGGCCAGGGGCAGGTACCCGTTTCTGTCGCCCCCGCTTCATCCAACATTTGACCAGCTTACACAGCAGTCTCAGGGTCGTTTCGTCCACAAAGAATAGTTCGATTTCGGCTCGTTCAGCTTTTTTTTAAGCATTTCCAGCGTGGCTTCAGCTCTGGCTTTGACCACTTTGTCCTGGAGTGGGTCCAATGTATGCTTCGGTCGTCGATAAACATACTCTTCTTCGGCCAAGATATTGAGGAAGGTGCGCTCGGTAACCCGCACGCCAGTTTCCTTTTCTAAATGGGCTATTAGCCGTTTGCTATCCCAAACTGTGAAGGCATACCCTAAATCGTGCGGGTCTTGTTCGATGACTTGGGCCAGTCGTTGCCGGTACTGCGCGTCAGCCGCTTGGGGACGACCAGAGCGGGGCCTGTCGGCTAACCCTTCTAGCCCTTCCGCTCGCCACCGCTGATGCCAATAGTAGACTTTACTCGGCTGTATCGACAGGAGTTCAGCGATTTCCTGCGGCTTTTGCCCTAAATGCAGCATCCGAATAATGGTTGCCCGTTGGCGAACGCGGAGGTCATCATGGTTTTTGATGGCTTGTTCGATTATCGCGAGTGATTCAGTTGTTAAAGTGTAGTCAATTTTTTTAGGCATCTCTCTATGATGCCACAATTATTAAATTCCGAAAACTTGTTTCGGTTTACTTAACACAAATTTGTGCCAATTCGCGAAAATTCGTTGCGGTTAAAGAAGGCATCATGGTTCACTTTGATTGGATTCAGCGGCATGCTGAACGAACCCCGGACAAATTAGCGCTTGTAGATTCCCACAGCGGCCAGCAGTTTACCTACGCCCGTTTTAACGAGCGGGCCAACCGGCTGGCGCATTTCTTCGTGCACCAGCTTGGCCTGCAAACGGGCGACCGTGTCTCCATTCTGGCGCACAACAGCGCCGATTATTACGTGGCTCTTTTTGCCTGCGCCAAAAGCGGCACCATTTTGAACACGCTCAACTGGCGGCTCACCGTGCCGGAGCTGGAATACATCCTTAATGACTGCCATCCCCGAGCGATTCTGGTGGATGAGGCGTTTGGGGAAACGGCCGTGTCCCTCCGCCAAACTGACTCTATCGAACACTGGATTTTGCTGGGCGATGAAGTCGCAGCAGGCAGTTGGACCTACGAAGCCGCCCTCGCCGCTGGCGATCCCGCCGGGCTGCCTGATCCGCGTCTGCGTTACGAAGACACCTGGGCCATTTTGTACACCAGCGGCACGACCGGCCGCCCCAAGGGTGCGCAGGTGACCTACGGCAACTTTTTCTACAACGCCGTGGGCATGGGCCAGGCCATCGATTTGTCCTCGCGGGACGTGAATTTGAACGTGCTGCCCTGCTTCCACGCGGGCGGGCTGGGGCTGTACGCCGGGCCGATTTTCCACACCGGCGGCACCCTGGTGGTGATGCGCCAGTTTGAGCCGGTGAAGCTGCTCCAGCTCATCGAGCAGTGGCACGTGAGCGTGCTTTTGCTGGTGCCCGCCATTTACCTGATGCTGGCGCAAACGGCCGATTTCTCCCAATACGATCTCAGCAGCGTGCGCAGCTGGGCCAGCGGCGGCTCTTCGCTGCCGCCCTCGGTGGTGCACGACTACGCCAGCCGGGGCATCATCATCCAGCAGGGCTTTGGCATGACGGAAACCGGGCCAACGGTTTTCCTCGTGCCTCAAGAGCACGCGGTGCGCAAGGCGGGTTCCGTGGGCAAACCGGTGCTGCACACCGACGTTTGCATCATGGACCGCGACGGCAGCGTGCTTGGCCCCAATCAGGTCGGCGAGCTGTGCATTCGCGGCGGCAACGTCACCACCGGCTACTGGAACCGTCCCGAAGCCACGGCCGAAGCGCTGCGCGACGGCTGGCTGCACTCCGGCGACGCGGCGATGGTTGACGAGGAAGGGTTCTACACGATTGTCGATCGCTGGAAGGATATGTTCATCTCCGGCGGCGAGAACGTCTATCCGGCCGAGGTGGAGAACGTGATTTACCAGCATCCGGGCGTGGCGGAAACGGCCGTTATCGGCGTCCCCGATCCCAAATGGCAGGAAGTGGGGCTGGCGCTGGTGGTCGTCAAAGAAGGCGCAGCACTCACCGAGCAGGAAGTGATCGATTTTTGCCAGGGCAAGCTGGCCCGCTACAAGATTCCCAAGCAGGTGCGCTTCTTGAAGGAACTGCCGCGTACGGCCGCTGGCAAAGTACTCAAGCGCGAACTGCGCGAAATGGTAGAGAGGGCGTGAAACGTGATGCGTGAAACGTGATTGGCCTCCGGTCACGCATCACGTTTCACGTTTCACGAAGAATGATATGAAACCGGATTTGCAGACATTCATTCAGGAGCAGAAAACCTTCACCCAGGCAGAGTTTGATGCCTTTGCCCGGCTGAGCGGGGATGACAACCCGATCCACGTCGATCCTGACTTTTCGGCGCGGACGCGCTTTGGCCGTACGGTGGCCCACGGGATGCTGCTCTACAGCGTGCTTTGCGGCGCGATCAGCCGCCATTTTCCGGGCGCGGTGCAGCTGTCGCAAGAGCTCATGTTCCCCGCCCCCACCTACGCCGACGAGCCGATGACCGTTCAGCTTAAGGTGTTGGCGCAGGATGGGTCACAATTGCGACTGTTAACCGAAATGCGCAACCCGGCGGGCGAAACGACCCTGACCGGCGAGACGGTGATTTTGTTATGACCCAGGCAGACGAACTGATTTTGCTCGATTTTGTGGGAACAACGGCCGTTGTCAGCCTCAACCGTCCCACCCGGCATAACAGCCTGGTGCCTGCCCTGCTGCAAGCGCTGCTGGCTGTGCTGGCCGAAGCTGCGGCGGATGACTCGGTGCGAGCGGTGGTGCTGCGGGCCAACGGCCGTTCCTTCTCCACCGGCGGCGATGCCCTGGGTTTTGTGCAGCACGCCGACGAGATGGAACCGTACGCCCGCGAGATTGTCGGGCTGCTTAACCAGGTCATTCTGGCGCTGATCGATTTGCCCGTGCCGGTGATTACGGCCGTTCACGGCATCGTCACCGGCGGGTCGTTGGGCTTTATTTTGGGATCAGACATTGTGCTGGTGGCCCCGGAAGCCAGCTTCGCCCCCTTTTACAGCGAAGTTGGCCCCAGCCCGGATGGCGGTTGGGCGGTGCTGCTGCCATTGGTGATTGGGCCGCGCCGGGCGGCAGAGGTTTTGTATTTGAACCAGGCGATTGGGGCGGAAACGGCCGTCACCTGGGGCCTGGCCAATCGCGTGGTGCCCGCCGACCAGATTCAGGCCGAGGCACTGGCCATCGCTGAGGCGATTGCCGCCAAGAAGCGCGGCAGCATTCGCCACACCAAACAGCTGCTGCACCTGGATCGCACCGAACTGGCCGCCCGGCTGGCCGCTGAGCTGGATCATTTTGTGCAGCAGATGGTCACCCCGGAAGCGATTGACGGCTTCCGCGATTTTGTGAACCAGCGGCGCCAGGCGGTGACGGCATGAATCATTTAGCCGTAGGCCAGGAAGCCCGCGCCAACCGCACCTTTTCCGCCGACGATGTGGCCGCTTACCGGACACTGTCCGGTGATGCGGGGCTGGCCTTTGGCGCGGCAGACAGCGCCGCCGCGGTACCCGGCCCGCTGCTCAGCGGCATGTTTTCTGATTTACTGGGGACGCAGCTGCCCGGTCCGGGCACCAATTGGCTGAAGCAGTCGCTGCGCTTTCCGGCGGTGGCTAGAGTGGGTGAGGTGGTAACGGCCGTTGTCCAGATCACCCGCCTGCGGCCCGAAAAAGCGCTGGTCAACCTGCGCACTACCTGTGTTACTTCAGCAGGTGCCGTCGTCTGTGAAGGCGAGGCGCTTGTTTTGGTAAAAGATTTAACGGCGAGCTGAAAATGTCTCAATGGAGGTGTTTATGAAATGAGTGACCAACAAGAAGGAAAATCTGCTCTGAATGAACAAAGGTTCAACCAAAAACGTAAAACATCTGGAGGAAAGAAAAATATGAAACGTCGTACACTGTTAACTTTATTGATTATGCTGCTGGGCCTCTCTTTTGTGCTGGCTGCCTGTGATGCCGCCACGGAAGAGGCCATCAACGATGCCGCCGAGCAGGTGCAGGATGCCGCCGAAGAAATCGCCCCCACGTTAGAAGCAGCTGCCGAAGAAATTGCGCCAACCGTGGAAGCGGCCGTAGAAGAAATTCAGCCGACGGTAGAAGCGGCCGTTGAAGAAGTGACTGCCACTGAAGAACCGACGGAAGAGCCGATGGAAGAGCCAACCGAGGAACCCATGGATGAGGCCATGTCCGAACTCACCTGTGAAGAGCCCATCAAAATTGGTCTCATCACCGATGCTACCGGTGCCCTGGCCATCTACGGTGCGCACGTGCTGCGCGGCTTCCCGCTGGGCATGGAATATGCCACCGGCGTTGAAGGCGTTGAGGCCGACGGCTACACCTCTTACATGATGGAAAACTGCGAAATTCAGGTTTACCAGCGCGATGACCAGAGTAATCCAGAAACCACTGCCACCGTTGGTCGTGAACTGATCGAAGTAGAAGGCGTAGACCTGCTGGTGGGTACCGTTAGCTCCGGCGCCACCGCCACCCTGCAAGAGCTGGCCCGCGAAAACGACGTTGTGCTCATCGTGGCCCCCGCCGCCGCCAACGACATCACTGGCGTGAGCTTCAACGAATACACCTTCCGCACCAGCCGCAACAACTACCAGGACGCCGTCAACATCTGCGAGTACCTCACCACGCAGTACGACAGCTTTGTGCAGATTGCCCCGGACTACTCCTTTGGTTACGGCGGCGCCCAGGCTTTCCGCGATGCCTGTACCCTGTTCGGCGGCGAATTTGTGGTTGATGACATCTTTGCCCCGGCCGACACCACCGACTTCACTCCCTACATGGATGAGGTCCTGGCTGCGGTAGACGAAGGCGCGCAGGTCTTCCTGGTGACCTGGGCTGGCGGTGGCTTTGTACCGCTCTACCAGGCGTACATCGACTCCGGCGCGGCCGATGAAATTCCGTTGGCCGCTGGCTTTGTCGACAACGTGGTGATGCCCGCCTTCTTCAGCAATGCGATTGGTTCCACCAGCGGTATCCTGTACCACTACAGCCTGCCGGACAACGAAATCAACGACTGGCTGGTTGAGCAGACCCAGGCACGCTTCAGCACCTTCCCGGACCTGTTTGATGCGGATGCGATGAACGCCGCGATCATGGCCGTGGAAGCCCTGGAGGCGACCGGTGGTGACACCAGCTCTGCCGCCCTCATCGAAGCCATGGAAGGCATGGAGTTTGAAGGGCCGAAGGGCACCATCACCATCCGTCCCGAAGACCACGTAGCCATCCAGGACATGTACATCGTCACCTTGCTGAACGTGGACGATCCGGAATTCATGTACTACGAACTCGTCGAGACCAACCGGCCAGACGTACCCTGTCTGCTGCCCGAAGAGTTAGTTGACCGCTGCGGTGATCTGCCCGTTGGCAGCTTGAGCGGCGAATAGTGACAGTGACCGGGTGAACGGGTGATAGGGTGAAGGGGTGACATGACTATTGTTCACCCCTTCACCTGTTCACCCTTTCACCCCTTCAGGAAAAAGAGATGCCCAACGAAATCATTCTAGAGACCCAAAACCTGCGGCGTGAGTTTGGCGCGTTGGTGGCGGTGGAGGATGTGAGCCTGAAAGTGAAGGCCGGGTCGCTGCACTCGATCATTGGTCCCAACGGCGCGGGCAAAACGACGTTTTTCAACTTGCTCAGCGGGAATATTCCGCCGACTGCTGGGCGGGTGCTGCTGCGGGGCAAAGATATTACGAGCTTACCGCTGCACAGAACGGCGCACCTGGGAATCGGCCGTTCTTTCCAGATTACCAACATCTTCCCCAACCTCACGGTGCTGGAAAACATTCGCCTGGCGGCCCAGGCGCTGGGCAAAGACAGCTTTCGCCTGCTGCGTTCCTACCGCGCTTTTCCCCGGTATGAGACCCGCGCCTGGGAAGTGATTGAGCAGGTGGGGCTGGTGAATGAAGCGCTGCTGCCCGCACGCACGCTGCCCCACGGCGCACAGCGCAAGCTGGAACTGGGCATGATATTGGCCCCCGACCCGGAAATCCTGCTGCTGGATGAACCGACCGCGGGCATGGCCTCGGAGCAGGTGCCGGAGTTGATGGCGCTCATCCAGAAAATTCAAGAGGCGGGGCACAAAACGGTGATGCTGGTGGAGCACAACATGAACGTGGTGATGAGCGTGTCGGACACGATCACGGTGATGCACCATGGCGCGGTATTGGCCGAAGGCACCCCGGCAGAAATTTCGGCCAACGAAACGGTGCAGACGGCGTATTTGGGTCATTTGTATGAGGATACGGCCGTAACCACCTGATGCTTAGTGTCATGCCCGTGCAGACGGGCATCCACGGCAAAAAATGGATTCCCGCCTGCGCGGGATTGACAGCCGAAAGTATTTTGTAATTCAGCAATTGGGTAATTAAGAAATTACCAACCTGGAATCATTGATGGAAAATCTTCTAGAAGTCTCCAACATTCACACCTTCATCGGCCAGTTCCACATTTTGGAAGGTGTATCGCTGGCCGTGCCCAAGGGTAGCATTACCGCCCTTTTGGGGCGCAATGGCGCGGGCAAAACCACCACCCTGAAGTCCATTTTGGGCCTCACCCCGCCCCGCCAGGGTTCCGTTTCTTTCAAAGGTGAACCCATTCACGGGCGACGCAGCTTTGACATTGCCGCCAAAGGGATTGGCTTTGTACCGGAACATCGCGCCATTTTTCGCGATTTAAGCGTGCTGGAAAATTTACGGATTGCCGAGCGGCAAAAGGGCGATTTTGAGCGCAAAGAGCAGTTTATCTTTGCGCTCTTCCCCGACTTAAAGCGGTTGATCAAGCTGCCAGGCACCAATTTGTCCGGCGGGCAGCAGCAAATGCTGGCCGTGGCCCGCGCCCTGGTGCCCGACAACGAGCTGCTGCTCATCGACGAGCCCAGCGAAGGGCTGGCCCCAGTCATCATCGAGCAGATGATGGCCGCCATCCAGCAGCTGTCGGCGCAGTCTACCGTGCTGCTGGTGGAGCAAAATTTTGTGGTGGCCAGCAAGCTGGCGCAGCGCTACGTGATTATCGAAGAGGGCCAGTCAGTGAAAAACGGTCTGATGGCCGACCTGGTGCAGGACAAGGCGACGATTCACCGGTATTTGGGGGCAGCGTAGGGTGACCGGGTGACCGGGTGACCGGGTGAACGGGTGACAAGGTGACAGGGTGAACGGGTGAACGGGTGAACGGGTGAGCAGCAGTTTGCCGATTACCGATTACCGTTCACCGATTACGGATTACGGAGCAATTATGGATGTATTAGGGACATTGAAGGCAAACCGGACGCGGTTTATTACGCTGGCGGTGTTGGCGTTTTTGTTTTTTACGGCCGTTCAAGGCATGCCCACCGAAGATTGGGTCATCACCATTTTGCGCGGGTTGAGCGTGGGCATGATCACCTTCCTGGTGGCCGCCGGTTTGTCGCTGATTTTGGGCTTGATGGACGTGCTGAACCTGGCCCACGGCGAAATGTTTATGGTCGGGGCGTACGCAGGCTGGACCGTTTTTGTGCGGCCCGACACGTTTGTAGATGTGTTGTCCCCGCTGCTGCTGATGGCAGTCGGTTTTGTGCTGCTGCCCGCCTGGCGCGTCTGGATACAAAAGGTGCCATTATTGCAGAAGCAGGCGCGCATCTGGCCCTGGCTGGCGCTGGTTTTGGGCGCGGGCCTGCTGTGGATTGCCTTCGCCCGCTTCCCCCTGGCCATCTGGAACCCGGACGTGTACTCCGAAAGCCCCATCACCTACTCGCTGGCGCTGAGCCAGGGCAACCTGGTACTGGCCACGGTGCCGCCCTCGGCAGGCTGGCCGCTGGGGCTGATTGGCACCTTGCTGGGCGGGTCATTGCTGGCGGTGGCGATTGCTGGCTTTGGGCTGCGGCAGCAGGCGGGCACGATGAGCAGCCACATTTCACGCAGCACGTGGGTGACAGCGGCCGTTTTGCTGGCCCTGGGTATCGCTACATTTTTTGTCAACTCCAACATCACCAACTTTCTGCTGGACATCAGCACCACGGCCCGCTTTTTTGTGGCGATGGCCGTGGCCACCGGGTTGGGCTTTGTGATTGGTGGGCTGATTGAGGTGGCGTTGATACGGCCGTTATACGACCGTCCCATCTACCAGCTGATGATCACCTTGGGGCTGAGCTTCATCGTCATCGAGGTGGTGCGCGCCATTTGGGGGCGGCCCGAATTTACCATGCCCAAGGCAGCACTGTTCGACGGCAGCGGCGACGGCTGCCCGGCCACCACCTTTGGCGATTTGATTGCCAACCAGTGCTCGACGATTATTTTGTTTAACGGCCGTATTCGCACCTACAACGAAGTGTTTATCATCCTGGTCGGGCTGGTGGTACTGGTCCTGGTCTGGCTCATTTTGCAGCGCACCCGCATCGGCATGATTATTCGCGCGGGCGTGCAGGACAGCGAAATGGTGGAAGCATTGGGCATCAACGTGCGCCAGGTGTTCACCTTTGTCTTTGCCCTCGGCGTGGCCCTGGCGACACTGGGCGGGGTGCTGGCCGCACCCTCCATCGGCCTTTCCACCGACATGGGTACCCGCCTGCTGCTGCTGGCGCTCATCGCCCTGGCCATCGGCGGCCTGACAAGTTTTCCCGGCGCCGCCGCTGGCGCAATTCTGGTTGGGCTGCTGCAGCAATTTATCATCAAATACGGCCAGCTTGGCATCAATCTGCCCTTCCTGGCCGAACCATTCAAGCCATCGCCACCGCTGGTGCCTGCCTCCACCGTGCTGCTGATGGTGATCATCCTGCTCATCTTGCCGCATGGCCTGTTTGGGCGGAATGAATAGCAGAAATGTAATTGAGTAATTGGGTAATTGGGTAATTAGACAGAAACCCGTAAAAGAGTTGCTCAGCGCATAAAAATCAAAGATTACGCAGATTGAAAAGATTTTATCTACAAATCTGCGAAATCTGTTGATAAAAAACTATATTGGTTCTGGATTGTCCAGATTAAGTAATCGAGTAATTACGCAATTACCCAATTACCTAATTACCCACCTTGCGGAGAATTTGAATGCAATCAACTCTGGCAAACCGCACAGCTGAAAAAACGAGCCTGGCCGGATGGTTTTCCGCCAACAGAGGCCTCATTGGCCTGATGCTCCTGCTCGTCGCCTTTCCCTTCATCCTTGCCCTGACAGAAGGGCAGTCCATTGGCGACGTGCTGGCCAACGAGGCGGGCAACGCCAAATTTATGCAGGGCCTGCTGATTGAAGTGTTTATCCTGGCCATTTACGCCCTGAGCTACGACCTGATTTTGGGTGTAACCGGCCTGCTCTCGTTTGGCCACGCCATGTTTTTTGCCACGGGAGCGTACTTCACAGGCATTGCCTTCAAAAATTTTGGTTGGGGTGCAGGACAAACCTTGCTGGGACTGGTGGGGGTAGCGGTGGTGCAGGCGCTGCTGTTTGGCGTGGTGCTGCCGCGGGTGAAGGGCATCACCTTTGCCCTGGTGACGCTGGGGTTGGCCTCGGTGTTTCACATCGTTGTAAGGTCCACGGAAATGACCGCATGGACCGGGGCCGATGTGGGTTTACAGGGGGTGATTGCCCCGGAGTGGCTCAACACCAACACGGCACGCTTCCAGCTCTATCTGCTGACCCTGGCCGCCACGTTTGTGGTTTACCTCATTTACCGCCGTTTTGTGGATTCACCCACGGGGCGGGTGTGCATTGCCATTCGTGAAAACGAAGGCCGGGCGCTGATGCTGGGGTACAACACGTTCTTGTTTAAGCTGGTGGCGTTGGTGGTGGCCTCGTTAACGGCCGTTCTCGCTGGATTTTTCCACACCATTCACCAACCCATCGTCAGCCCCAACGTGGCCAGCCTGGGCTGGACCGTCTCGGCGCTGCTCATCATCCTCATTGGTGGGGTGGGCACGTTGAGCGGCGCGGTGGTGGGTGCGGCCGTTTTCCGCCTGCTGGAGTTTTTCCTCGACCGCTGGTTTGGCGACGCGGCCAACTTTTTGCTGGGGGCCATCTACGTGGCCATCGTGCTCTTTTTGCCCTACGGCATCGTCGGCACCTGGCGCGCCCGCAGCCTGGACATCGCCAAAGGGCGGGAGCGGTTGAAAAAGCTGTTGGGGCTAAAGAAATAGGGAGATTAGAGATTGGAGATTGGAGATTAAGCGTTCACCAATTTCCAATCTCTAATCTCCACTCTCCCCTTGTGATTTTTGGCACTTGCCGCCAGTTGGGGGTTGCTTTTACAATGCCTGCATGCCGCTCAACTCCCCGTCGCCCCGCTTAACCGATAGTCGTCTGGCGAATCTGGCCGCCCGGCAGATTTACGACGGCTTTGAACGATACGGCCGTCGCTTCCACGAAATCACCTGCCAGGCCCAGCAGCGCTTTGAAGCCTGCGATTGGCACGGCCAGCGTGCCGATGCCCTGGAGCGGCTCAACCTCTACCGGTTGATTGTGGACCGGGTGGTGGTTATGGTGCAGGATTTGCTGGGCGACCGGCTGCACCACAAGGTGGTGTGGGCCAGTATGAAAGCTGTCTACTCTGGCCTCATCGCCGAGCGGGCCGATTGGGAGCTGGCCGAAACGTTTTTCAACTCGATTACCCGGCGCATCTTCACCACCGTGGGCGTGGACCCGCAAATTGAGTTTGTGGACCCCGATTTTGACCTGCCGCCGCTCACCGATCCCAAGTCGCTGTATACCAGCTACTACCCTGACGATGCGCTGGCCGAGACGGTGCAGCAAATTTTGCTGGCCTGCGGCCTGACCGTGGGTTTTGTCAACTTCGATGAGGACTGCCGCCAGATTACCCACCGACTGACCTGCTTCCTGGACAACCAACAGACAACCGTCAACCGGATCGACGTGGTGAATTCGCTTTTCTATCGGGGCAAAGGCGCCTACCTGGTTGGGCGGATGTACACCCCACGCGGCCTGGTACCGCTGGCGCTGGTGCTGCTGCAAGGGCAAAACGGCGTCTTTGTGGATGCAGTTTTGCTGGACGAAAGCAGCGTGAGCATCCTGTTCAGCTTTGCCCGGGCTTATTTTCACGTGATGGTGGAACGGCCGTCTGACCTCGTCCAGTTCATTCGCTCCATCATCCCCCGCAAGCGCATCGCCGAAATTTACATCTCGCTGGGTTACAACAAACACGGCAAAACAGAGCTGTACCGCGACCTGCTCAACCATCTCAAGCAGTCCCAGGCAAAGTTCGAGATTGCCCCCGGCCAGCGCGGCATGGTGATGATTGTGTTCAGCCTGCCCGATTTTGACGTGGTGTTTAAACTCATCCGCGATCGTTTTGCCGCGCCCAAAAAGACCACCCGCCAGGAGGTCATCAAAAATTACGAGATGGTGTTCCGCCACGACCGCGCCGGGCGGCTGATCGATGCCCAATCGTTTGAATTTTTGCAGTTTAAACGAGCACGTTTTACCGATGAGCTGCTAGACGAACTGCTGGACGTGGCGGCCAACACGGTGAGCGTAGAGGACGGCACGGTGGTGGTGAGCCACGCCTACGTAGAGCGCCAGGTGACACCGCTGGACATCTTCCTGCAAAACGCAGATGAAGCGACCGCTAACCGCGCCATTGTGGATTATGGGCAGGCCATCAAGGACCTGGCGGTGACCAACATTTTTGCCGGGGACATGCTGCTGAAAAACTTTGGCGTGACGCGCCATGAGCGAGTGGTGTTTTACGACTATGACGAGTTACGGCCGTTAACCACCTGCAACTTCCGCACCTTCCCCCAATCCCGCACCTACGAAGACGAGCTGTCGGCCGAACCCTGGTTCCACATCGACCCCAATGACGTCTTCCCCGAGGAGTTCCTGCGCTTCATGGGGCTGCCCAACAGTGTAAAACCCACCTTCCTCAAACATCACAGCGACCTGATGGACATTGCGTTTTGGCAGCAAATTCAGCAGCGGCTGGAGGCAGGCGAGATTATTACGATACGGCCGTATCGCGACACCCATCGCCTCCCCCAACCTTCCGACACCCTTGACAGCTAACCCCTACCTCGTAAAATTACCCGAACAAAGATTTGCCACAGAGAGCAAGAGAACTGTGAGAATAAATTTCTTTTCTCTTTCCCCTCTGTGACCTCTGTGGCCAAACTTCGCAGCGATGATCGCCTTTGGCAAGCGGGAGCTGCACCTCCAAGAAAGTGCCGCTGGCCCCATTTAACCAGCGGAAGCAGGGTGGAACCGCGACTTGAAAAAGCCGTCCCTGCAACACAGTTCATGTGTTGCAGGGACGTTTTGTTTTATGCCGTAGGGGCGAGATGACCGGGTTTCATGTTGGAAAAACATCTGGTCTTGCTTCCCGGTCGTCTCGCCCATACATGAATCGTTGGGCGAGATGGCGCGGCAGCAAGGCCGCTTGCTTACCATAGATTTTGCCCGCGCCATCCCGCCCCTACGACACGGCGCGCCAAGAATGCGCGGCTACGAGGAGAAAACGATGACTGAATTAACCCTGGATACCATCACCGCGCTGGCCAAGCGGCGCGGCTTTGTCTACCAGACCTCCGAAATTTACGGCGGCCTGGCCAGCTCCTACGACTACGGCCCGCTGGGCACCGAGCTGCTGCGCAACATCAAGGACAAGTGGTGGCAGGAAATGATCCGCAAAAAGGCCGACATGGTGGGCCTGGACACGCAAATCCTGCTGCACCCGCAAACCTGGGTCGCCTCCGGGCACGTCGCCTCCTTCACCGATCCGCTGGTAGAGGACAAGGTCACGCACAAACGCTACCGCGCCGACCACCTGATTGAGCAGTGGCTGGCGAAACAGCCCAATCCGCCAGAACTGGTTGTAGAGGAAATGGATGTGGCCCAAATGGGTGCGTTTATCGCCGAGCATAAGATTCAAAGTCCAGAAGGTAATCCGGTGACCGCGCCGAAGGAATTTAATATTTTGTTTGAAACGGCCGTTGGCGCCATCGAAGGCGAAAAATCGAAAGTGTATCTACGCGGTGAAACGGCCCAGGGCATCTTCACCAACTTTCGCCAGGTGCTGGATTCGTCGCGCGTTAAGCTGCCGTTTGGCATTGGCCAGATTGGCAAAAGCTTCCGTAACGAGATCACCACCGGCCAGTTTGTCTTCCGCACGCTGGAGTTTGAGCAGGCGGAGATCGAATATTTCTTCGATCCGGAGCAGACCGATTGGCAAACCCTGTTTGAAGAGTGGCAGCGGCGCATGTGGGAGTTTGTGGCCAATACGCTGGGCATTCGCGCGGAGAACCTGCGCTGGCGGCGCCATTCCGACAAAGAGCGCAGCCACTACAGCCGCGAAACGTATGACCTGGATTACCGCTTCCCATTTGGCTTCAAGGAGCTGTGGGGCGTGGCCTACCGCACCGATTACGATTTGCAGCAGCACATCGAACATTCCGGGGCGAAGCTGACCTACACCGACCCGTTCAGCGGCAAGACGTTTGTGCCGCACGTCATTGAACCGGCGGTAGGCATCAACCGCCTCTTTTTGATGCTGCTGTGCGATGCGTATTGGTATGATGCGGAGAATAATCGAACCGTTTTGCGCTTTAAACCGGAGTTGGCACCGTACAAAACGGCCGTTTTCCCCCTCCTGCGCAACAAGCCGGAACTCGTGCAAAAAGCGCAAGCTGTCTATGAACTCATTGCCCCCCACCACACCACCACCTGGGATGACCGGGGCAACATCGGCAAGCGCTACTACTACCAGGACGAAATCGGCACGCCGTTTGGCATCACCGTGGACTTCGACACGCTGGAAGACAACACCGTCACCGTGCGCCACCGCGACACCACCGCCCAAGACCGCGTCAGCCTGGACCAGCTTCTAATTTACTTGCACGATCAGCTTTAGACGGAATTTATGCAGAGGATGGAGAGTAAGTAATTGGGTAATTGAGCAATTACTCAATTACCCAATTACCCCTGAACACTCCATGAGGAAGCGCCGCCCGCTTTGAAGCCCGCTGCCACAATGGGTAAAATCCGTGCATGAATAAACTCATGCGCTTCCTCACCGGCTTTTTACTCCTGACCATCACCCTGGTGGCCAGCTGCGGCCAGGAGCCGCCGGAGGAAAGTGCCGACGATACCAGCCCAACCGCAACGGCCGTTCCCAACGAAACGGTCGAATCCGATGACAGTACCCCCCTCCCCCCACCATCCGTTGCCACCACCCTGCCCACCAGCACCCCCGCCGTCGCTGAGGCAACTGGCGATGAAGCCAGCGATATCGTTCCCTCACCCATTGAGGGTGAGGAAGGTGCCCTGGTTGGCCTGACAATGAACAGCCAGGTGGGCATTTTGCTCGATGAGTACCCCGAAGGGATTCGCGACGCCGTGGCCGAAACGCTGGCCGCCGAGTCAGAGGCGTTTTGGATTGAGCTGGCCCAGCGGCAGGTGGCGCTCACCTACAACCGGCTGCATTTTCGGCCGTTTTTCTACGCCGACAAAGGCCAGTTACCGCTTCCGCCCCAATCGCTGTGGCACATCGAGCTGACCGGTGAACCAGAGCGGCAAAGCATCAACAGCCACGAGCTGATCCTCATCAACTACACCTTCAGCAGCACGCTGCTCACTAGTCAGGATTCACCCGCGGCGGCCGAACCCGCCCTGGCGGAGATCGGCGGTGTGTGGAACGAGCCGTTTATCCTGCCGCCGGACCCAACGCAGCTCTTGCAGCGCACCGGCAATGCCTGCCTCAACGAAGGCGGCTTCCCGCCCAACAGCTACGACTCGGAAAACGTCGATATTTTTTACGACTACAGCTGCACGGCCGACAGCGGCGGCGCGGTGGGCTGCCACCGCACCACGCTGCCCACGCTCTCCTGCATCCAGGCGTTGAATGCGGCCGTTGGTACGGTGGAAACGGCCGTACGCTTCGAGCGCCTGCCGTGGGATGCCGACCTGGCCGACGAAATCCGCATCGGCGATGTCATTGCCGACGATGCGCCAGACCTGAAAGTGGTGAGTGAGGATCTGCAAAACAATCGCATCATCTACCGCTACTTCCCAGCCAACAGCTGCGCCCTGGCCGAAGGCTGCGTCAACGGCAGCGGCTGGCGGCGGCTGCTCCAGTTCGACGCCACCGCCCATAACCTGGGCGCGGTGGCGCTGGACATCGGCCCCATCGTCGCCGAAAATCCGCTGACCAACATGCTGGAGTACAACAGCTGCCACGACCATTTTCACTTCCAAAATTACGGCGAATTCCAGCTGGGCAGCACCAATCAGCCCAGCAAGCAGGCGTTTTGTGTGGAAAGCACCAGCCGCCTCAGCAACAACGAACTCACTCCGCTGACCCATCCTTACACCTGTACCTTCCAGGGCATCCAGGCCGGTTGGGTGGATGAGTACGGCGCAGGGCTGGACTGCCAGTGGATCGACATCACCGACCTGGAGATTGACGGCGCGACTGCTGAGCTGCCGCTCACCTTCCGCTTTAACACGGAGCAATTTTTGTGCGAGGGCTACCCGGTGCTGGACGAGGCCGGCAATCCCGTTTTTGAGCCAAGCGGGCTGCGCAACAGCCAGGGGCTGCCCATCAGCCGCCCGCAGTGTGAATTTGTGGACGATTGGGACGTGGGTAACAGCGGCACAGAAAATGTGATGATTCCGGCCACCGGCAGCTTTGTCACCGCGCCGTGCGCCAGTAGCGAGCAAGGGCCGAGGCGCAACTGCGGCTTTACCTCCATCCCTTTGCCCGCGCTGCCCGCCGCCGCAGACACCGAAGAACCGCCGCTGCGCTGCACCCCCGGCAGCACCGTCCAGCTGAGCTGCTCGCTCAACGGCGACGCGGCGGCCCAGGTGGTGCGCCTGTGCGAAACCAGCGCCGTGCTGGGCACCGGCACCGCCTGCACTTTCAACGATGCCTTGCTCAACCAGGTAATTTCCAGCAGCGAGGTGGCGCTCAGCTTCACCTGCCCGTTTGTGCGCGACGAAAACGAACCGGGCGGCGACTACGCCCTCTACGCCGCGCCGCTCTTCACTGGCGACACCCTGGCCGAAATCAGCTGCACGCCGGTGGAATAAATGAACCGCAAAGAGCGCGAAGGACGCAAAGAAAAAACAAAAAAAATCTCTGCGCTCTCTGCGTCATTTGCGGTTAAAAATTTGGAGGATGTGTGAGGTATTTTTTTGCCTGGTTGGGATCTAAGCGGGCGGCCAAGCGGGACGTGGCCGAACCGGGCTGTCTGCTGGATCGGGCCGCTAACGCCAACCTACCCGTCCCGGCGGGCGGCATTGTGCTGCACAACTTTTACGAGCTGGCGCGGGAAGAGGGTGTGGTGCAGGAAAAAGACGGCCGTATCACCCCCCTCTCCCCCCTGGCCCTGCACGATTTACTCTTCAACCTGGCCCGCTTTCCGCTGCTCAACGATGCGATGGTGATACGGCCGTTACACCCCACCCACTTCGGTCCCACTTCGCTACCCATCCGGCTGGACGATGCGGCCCGGCTGACTCACTCGTTATGCGAAGGCTGGTCTGGGCAAGACGGCCGTCGCGACTTGCTGCTGATCACCCTGCCTCAGAGAGACGTGGCGGGAACGGCCGTTACCCACCCCAACGCCGCCACCGACCAGATCATCTTGCCTGAGGGTCAGCTAGAGCTGCCCCAACTCGGCCGCTGGCAGCGCCCGGACGACAGCCTGCCGCCCCACGCCCAACGGCTGCAAATGCTCCTGCGCGGCCAACGCCGCACCTTTGGGGATAGTGGTTGGGAGATTGAATGGATGGATGACGGCCGTATTTGCTGGCTGTGGGAACTCAAACCAATCACGAGTTAACTGGCTTGCGTCTCTACTCTCCATTTTCAAAAAGCACATCTTGCAGCAGGTACACCGTGTCGAAGCCGCTCATGCAGCCCTCGGCAATGAGCACGTTGGTCCCCCGGTGCAGCACAAAGGGCTCTTTGTAGCTGGTGAGCTGGATCGTTTCTTGCGCCCCCAAATCGACCAAAAACGCGCCCAGTTCGGCTGGGACTTCCTGGCCGGTTTCATCCATCACAATCACGTCACACGCCTGGCTGATGACGTAGCTGAGCTGGTTGCCTTCCAGCCGGGGATTAGCCAGGTGATACCTTACAGATTCTTCGACGGGAACGGCCGTTTCCACCACCCCCGTCGTTAAATCCAGCACCTTGATGCCCTCGCCAAAGGTAATCCAGGCCACCTGATTGCCGCTGATAGTGGGTTGGGCATTGTGCTTACCGTCGGCGACGAGTACGGCCGTTTCCCCGTGCGCAAATTGAAAGAATAAATGTCAAAAGGATTGTCGGGGCAGTTGCCGCAGCCTTCTAATGGTTCTCCACGCACGGGGCTGTTGCGATTGTCGGCCCAAACGACTAAGTCGCCCGAAAGAGCGGGCTGCTGCTGTACCCCTTCCGCCACGGCAACAGGAATTTCTTCGCCGCTAACTAGATTGAAAGCATAAATATCAGCGGCGTAATAATTTTCATCACCGGTTTCATTGCGCTTGTCCTGCCACACCAGCCAGCGCTCGTTGCCCGCCAGGTTAAACCGCTCCGCTGGAACCTGCGTGAGCTGCTGCGTCTCGCCAGTGAGAATGTTATACTGCCATACGTGCCCCTCATCGCCAATCCAGGCCACCGTCGCCTGCGTCAACACCACATCGCCCCAACCGCCATTTTCGCTAATCACAAAGCGCCTGCCACTCTCAATCTCGATCAAGTAGAGTGTGCTCTCAGCCATCTTAGAAGCGACGTACCATTGGTCGCTGATGCCACGCGGCCGTAAATCGTTGGGCAGATCGATGCGGGTAAAGTTGGCGGGGGAAGGAACGGCCGTTGCAGGCAAAGCTTGTTCTACAAAACGCTCCGATGTAAAAGCAATCTGCGTGCCATCCGGCGACCAAATGCTGCCCCATTCATCTTCACCACTGTCGGTCAACCGCGTCAGCTCGCTGCCATCAGGGCGAATAATAAAAATATCGCCATTAGCTTCATAGCTGCTAATAGCGATCCAATCCCCGCCCGGCGACCAGGCAATGTGGGCCGCTTCCCGCTCGCCAAGCTGGGCAATTTCGCCAGTGGGCACATCGAGCAGATAAAGATGGTAAATATCAACGTGATTGCTGTTAGCGTTAGAAGTAAAGGCAAGGAAACGGCCGTCTGGCGACAAGTCGGCGTAAGCAATATTTTCCATGTTCTCTACCAGCGGCTCCACCTCGCCGGTTACCAGCTCGTACTGGTAAAGTCCAAACATTGCTTCTTGCGGGCTGTGGTGGTTGGAAGCAAAGAGAATTGCTGTGCCATCGGTTGCCCAATCGACAATTTGTTGTTCACCAGCGAGATCGACCAGCTGCATCGCGCGATTGGCTGCCAGATCAAAAAGCATCAGGTTCTGCTCATGCTCATAAGCAATTTTGCGGCCATCGGGCGACCAACGCGGTGGTGTGTTATTCCCGGCCGCGGCCAGCTGGCGCGGGTTGCCGCCATCGCGATCGACAACAAATAAATGGTGCTGATACTGGGCCAAATTTGTCAGGGAAAGATAAGCCACCTGGGACCCGTCTGGGGAAAAACTGCCGTGGCTGTCTAGCCACTCCTCGCTGGTCAGCTGCGTTACCTCGCCAATTTCCAGGTCCAAAGTAAACAAATCACTGCTGCCACTGGGACTGCCGGAATAGAGAAGGGAACGGCCGTCTGGCGACCAATCCAGCACAACTTCCGCGTTAGACTTCGCCATTGGCCATCGCTTTTCACCGCCGGGGACCGTCACAATGGCAAACCCAAACCGCTCTGGTGAGAAAGTAGTTGTTTCCTCATTCGTTTCAATTGTTGTCGGGGCGGTTATTGTAGGCAAATCGGTTTCTGAAGCCGGTATACAGCCTGTCGCGGCCAGCAGAAAAAGCACAACCAGGGGGAAAACAACCAGTCGTTTGGTCAACTGCCAGGAAAACATACAGCCTCCTTTTATGCCAAAATAGACGTCTCATTGGTTAACGCCATTCGCCACTGATTCGTTCCGTTAAGCTCACTTTGCCGGGGTTTTGCCCACCACTTCGTTCATCAAAGCGTGACCAAGAATTATACGAATGAGTGAATCACACAAATAATTCCACAAAAATATTCGCATCATTCGTCCATTCGTGCCATTTGTGTTCCCTCTCTCCACCGCCGAAAATTGCGTTTGGCAGCATCTGTGGGCTGTGGTAGACTGGCGTTTCGTGCGTTTTTTGGCTGACCCTAATGGTTAGCCCGTAACAGTGCTGACGCCAAAAGTTTGGCGTCACGAAGGAGATTCTCCCATGATGTTTCTGTTACAAAGCTCCCCGCAAAATCGTGCAGCTGCTCCCTTCTGGGATTGCCATATCTGGTAATCACTGGTTGGTCGAGCCAGCCACTGGCCGACACCGGCCCCTGGCCGTTCCGTAAAACCGCAACTTTTTGCCCAACAATTGAATAAGGTTTGGTTGCTAGTTGATAGTGGCTGGTTTTCAGTCAATCTTGTCTGGCTGCCGCTCTTCTGTTGCCTGAACAATTACTAGCCACCAACCACTAGACACTGTTTTAAGGAGGAAACATGGAGTTACCTATCCGCCGCTACGGGGATTTGATGTTTGAATATCTCTATCCCCTGCGGCGCAAAGTGTACCTGCTGGCCGGGCTGATTTTTACCACCCTGGCATTGCAGCTGGTGAACCCGCAAATTATTCGAGGGTTTATTGATACGGCCGTTACCAGTTCGAACACCCAACCCCTCATCTGGGCAGGCATAGTCTTCCTGCTTACCTCGCTGCTGCTGCAGCTGGTGGGCGTGGCGGCCACCTACGTGGGCGAAGACGTCGGCTGGCAGTCCACTAACCAGCTCCGCGCCGACCTGGCTCGCCACTGCCTGCACCTGGACATGCGCTTCCACAACGAGCACACCCCCGGCGAAATGATCGAGCGCATTGACGGCGATGTGGCCAACATTGCCATCTTTTCTGCCCAGTTTGTCATCCGCATTGTGGGCAACCTGCTGCTGATTGTGGGCGTGCTCATCGTGCTGCTGTGGGAAGATTGGCGGATTACGCTGGCGATGGGGCTGTTTACGGCCGTTTCCCTCGTCGGCCTCAGCAAAGTGCGCCAGATTGCCGTGCCCGCCTGGAAAGCCGCCCGCGAAGCCAACGCCGAACTGATGGGCTTCATCGAGGAGCAGCTGGGCGGCACAGAAGACATTCGCGCCAGCGGCGCCGTGCCCTACGTCATGCGCCGCCTGGCTATCTTCAGCCGCCAGCGCATGGACAAAGAAATCGAAGGCGCCGACAAAAGCATCATCATCATGATTGCCTGGATCGGCTTGTTTACGCTGGGCCAGCTCATTGCCATGCTCACCGGCTTCTACCTTTACCGCGCCGGGGCGCTGACGATTGGCACGGTCTACCTGATTTTCAGCTACACGGCGGCCATCTTCCAGCCCCTGCGCGAGATCAGCAACCAGATCGAAAACATGCAGCAGGCGGCCGCGGGCATTGACCGCGTCGAGCAGCTCCACCGGGAAACCAGCCGCATCGTGGACAGCGGCCAGGCCCGCCTGCCCAACGGGCCACTCGGTGTCGCCTTCAAGCGCGTCAACTTTGCCTACCACGACGAGCTGATTTTGCGCGATATCAACTTCCACCTGGCGCCGGGCGAGGTGCTGGGGCTGCTGGGCCGTACCGGCAGCGGCAAAACCACCATCACCCGGCTGCTCTTCCGCCTGTACGAGGTGACGGCTGGCGACGTGTGTTTGGACTCTCACAACATCCAGGATCTGCCACTGAGCCACCTGCGCAAAAAAGTGGGTATGGTCACCCAGGAAGTCCAGCTCTTCCGCGCCTCCGTGCGTCACAACCTTACCTTCTTCGACCCCACCATCGCCGACGCGCGCATCCTGGCCGTGCTGCACGATCTGGGCCTTGGCGATTGGTTTGCCGTGCTGCCACACGGCCTGGACACCGAGTTACAGTCCGAAGGCGCCAGCCTCTCGGCCGGGGAAGCGCAGCTGCTGGCCTTCACCCGCGTCTTTTTGCAGGATCCTGGCCTGGTGATCCTCGATGAGGCGTCGTCCCGGCTGGACCCGGCCACGGAGCAGCTCATCGAGCGCGCCGTGGACAAGCTGCTGCACAACCGCACCGGCATCATTGTGGCCCACCGGCTGACGACGGTGCATCGGGCGGACAAGATTATGGTGCTGAGCAACGGCCGTATCCTGGAACACGACACCTACACCAACCTGGCCAGCAACCCGGCATCCCACTTTGCCGAACTGCTGCGGACGGGACTGGAAGTTGCAATGTAATGACCCCCTCCCTGGCCCTCCCCCTGAGAGGGGGAGGGAACATTGCTCCCTCTCCCTTGAGGGAGAGGGCTGGGGTGAGGGTAGGAAAGGAGGAACATGACTACTCTAAAACAACCCACCGCCGACGCACCGCAAGTGGAGCAGCCAACATGGAAATTTGTTCTGGCGTTGATTCGTTTTAAACCGTGGCCGCACTTTTTTAACCTGCTA
The DNA here is from genome assembly GCA_016710325.1 of Candidatus Leptofilum proximum. Lineage (GTDB taxonomy): Bacteria > Chloroflexota > Anaerolineae > Promineifilales > Promineifilaceae > Leptofilum > Leptofilum proximum. Next base: position 792,190 of record JADJXK010000001.1, read on the forward strand.
GCCCTGGTGGCCATGATGCTGGGGCAGTTGGGACCGCCGCTGGTCATCCGCTACTTCTTTGACCTGCTCACCGGTGGAGCCACGGCCGCTTTTGACCTGACGACCCTGATCGCGCTGCTGGTGGTGATGGCCGTGGTACAGATGGGCGGGCGGCGCGGTGTGGTGAAGATGAATCGGCCGTTTATGCTGCATTCGCATGCCCTGCTGCACAACAACATGCTCGGCCGCATCATGGAACGCCCCGGCGCACGTTCCCTGCCGGAAGCTCCCGGCGAGGCGATCAGCCGCTTCCGGGGCGACGTGTGGGAGCTGCCGTTTTTCGCCCTGTGGATCAACGACGTAACGGCCAACGGCGTTTTTCTCATCTTTGCCCTGGCCATCATGATGAGCATCAACGCCAAAATTGCCCTGGTTGCCCTGCTGCCGATGGTGCTGGTGGTGCTGGTAACCAACAGCGCCACGGGCCGCATCCAGGCGTACCGGCAGGAGATGCGCAAGCGCAGCGGTATCGTCACCGGCTTCATCGCGGAATCATTTGGCGCGGTGCAGGCGATCAAAGTCGCCTCCGCCGAGGACCGGGTGATTGACTACTTCGGCACGCTCAATGAAAAGCGGCGGCAGGCAGCGCTGAAGGACCGGCTGTTTAATGAAGTCCTGGGCTCTGTCTTCCAGAACTCGGGCAACATCGGCACGGCGATTATCTTGCTGCTGGCGGCGCAAAGTTTGCAGGCAGGTGCCTTCACCGTTGGCGATTTTTACCTGTTTGTCTCCTACCTGGGCAACACCACCGGGTTTGCCAGCTTCCTGGGCTTTTTGCTGGCGCGCTACAAGCAGGCCACCGTGGCCGTCAGCCGCATGGTGCGCCTGCTGCAAGGGGCCGACCCGCTCAGCCTGGTGCGGCACCGCCCGGTGTACCTGCATGGCGATCTGCCCGAAGTGCCGTTTGTGGCCAAAACGGCCGCAGACCACCTCCACACCCTCTCCATCCACAACCTCAGCTGCACCCACCCGGAATCCGAGCGAGGCATCACCAACATCAACCTGCACCTGGACAAAGGCTCATTTACGGTAATCACCGGGCGCATTGGCGCGGGCAAAACGACACTGCTGCGGGCGCTGCTTGGCTTGCTGCCGCACCAATCCGGTGAAATTCGCTGGAACGATGAACTGGTGCCTCACCCGGCCGAATTTTTTGTGCCACCGCGCACAGCCTACACCGCCCAGGTACCGCGCCTGTTCAGCGATACCCTGCGGCAGAATCTGCTGCTCGGCCTGTCGGAAGAAAAGGTCGATATTTCCGCCGCCATCGAAGCAGCTATCCTGCACGAGGATGTGGCCCAGCTAGAAAACGGGCTGGATTCGGCCGTCGGCCCCAAGGGGGTGAAACTGTCTGGCGGGCAGATCCAGCGCTCGGCTACGGCGCGCATGTTCCTGCGCGACGCCGAGCTGTATGTCTTTGACGATCTCTCCAGCGCGCTGGATGTGAACACAGAGAAGCAGCTGTGGACGCAGCTTTTTGCAAGCGAACAAAGTTCAAAGGCTTCCAACAATAAATCAGCGATTTGTTCGCCGCCGACCTGCCTGGTGGTGTCTCACCGGCGGGCAGCGTTACGGCGGGCGGATCATATTGTGGTGTTGAAAGACGGCCGTATCGAAGCCGAGGGTAAACTGGACGAACTGCTGCTTACCAGCCCGGAAATGCAGCGGCTGTGGGAAGGCAACCTTCAGTAGCTAGTGCCGGGGCCGATCAATCGTCTAAAACGATGAGCCGGTAGCGCACCGCAACACGAATGAGCTCGACAATGTTGCGGGCATCCAGCTTGGTCATGAGGTTCGTGCGGTGGCGCTCCACCGTTTTGATGCTCACGCTCAAAATGTCGGCAATTTCGGCGTTGGTGTGCCCCTTGGCAATGAGCTGCAGCAGCTCATGCTCGCGCGGCGTTAGCTGGTCGGCGGGCGATGGGCTGCTGCTGCTCGGCGGCGTCAACACCGACTCGGACACCGACGGGCTGAGGTAAGTGGCCCCCCGGCTGGCAGCGCGGACGGTTAGCAGCAGCTCTTCTTTAAAGGAGCCCTTAAGCAGGTAGCCCTTGGCGCCATTTTGCAGCGCCTGGCGCACAAACACCTCGTCGGCATACATGGAAAGGATGACCACGTGGGTGGGCAAACCTCGCTCGCGCAGCTGCTCCAACACCTGGATGCCGTTCATGCCCGGCATGGCAATATCCATCACCAGCACGTCTGGCCGGTGCTGCTGCACCAATTCTAGCGCCCCTTCGCCACTTTCCGCCTCGCCCACAACTGTAATATCCTCGGCTTTTTCCAGCAAGGCGCGAATCCCTTCGCGCACCAGGTTGTGATCATCAGCAATAATTACATTTATCATGAGCTTCCTTCGGCAGCGCTGTGTTGCCTACATTTCGGTCAGCGGCAGGCGGGCCATAATCCGTGTACCCTCGTCGGGCACCGACTGAATTTCCAGGTGGCCACCCAGCAGCTCGACCCGTTCGTGCATGCCAAGTATACCAAGCCCGGCGCTGTGAGGCCGGGTAACGGCCGTCTGCCCCACAAACCCCACCCCGTCATCGACAATGGAAAGGTGAACGGCCGTCTCATCGGCCCACAGCTTCACCAGCACCTGGCTGGCCTGGGCATGTTTGGCCACGTTGGTCAGCGCCTCTTGCAGCACCCGGTAGAGGCAAATGTTTGCGGCATCCTCCAGCCGCAAATGGGGCGTGCCTTCATAAGCGATTGCCAACTGGGTAATGCGGCCAAAATTTTCGCAAAAATCTTCAAGGGTCAGGTTCAGCCCCACCGTGTCCAGCGCCGGGGGGCGCAGGCCGCGCGCCAGCTGGCGAATCCGATCTCGCGTCGTGTCCGTCAGGGCAATCGCTTCGGCCAGGTTTTGCCGCAGCCCTTCAGCACCGCTAGGCACTTCGACCTGAATGATTTCCAGGCCAATCTTCAGCGCCGTGAGTGCCTGCCCGGCCTCGTCGTGCAGCTCACGGGAAATGCGTTGGCGCTCCTCTTCCTGGGCCATGACGACGCGCCGGGCCATTTCCTGAAGCGCTTCTTCGGCCCGCTTACGTGCAGTGACGTCATGGGCAAAGATGCGCACGCGGTGGACATCGCCGTAGAGCGTGTAGCAAACCTTTTCTTCCAGCACGGAATCGCCAACGTCTACCTCGCGGGCCACATACTCCTGATCGCTGTCCGCAAAAGAGACGATGATGGGACGCAGGCCTCGCAGCAGGGGATGGCCCAGACCTTGCTGCCCCAGTTCGGGAAAGCGGTGCCTGGCCTCTGGGTTCATGTAGGTGGGCCGCCCCAGCAGGTCTGTTTCGATGACCATGTTGGGGTTTTGCTCCGGAAACGAGGCTAACCACTGGAGCTTTTTTTCCAGCTGCTGGTAGTCAGCCACCTGCTGTTCCAGCCGGGCCACTGTTGCCTGGAGCGTGCTGATTTGCTGCTGTAAGACGGCCGTTTCCATCCCATCATCCATATCTCTCACCTCTGTTCTATCCCCGCCCGGTTCAGGACCGAGCGATCTGAAACCCACGGCGCGTACGGCGCCCAGGTCAGCGCCGCCAGGGCCAGCAGCACATCGTCATAGTTTACCCGCCAACCGACAAAATCGCGCCACGCCTGCTCACGGTCCGCCTTCAGCGGCACATCCCGGGCCAGGAGCTCGTTACACACCTTGTCAAACTCGTACCGGCTGATGCTGATCGGCATATCGGCCGTGGGGTCTGGTTCATAGGCCAGGTTAAAGAAATCCGCAATCTGGCGCAAGGCCAGAAACCCGGCGCGGATGCAAAACGCCGCCTGCGGCTCGAAACGCACGTCCACCGCCGACAGCATAAACGCGGCCGAATCCATCACGTTGCCTGCGGCCGTAATCCATGAGCGCTGCGGCTGCGGTGAGCGAAAAAAGACCAGCGGGGACAGCGACGTATGGCTTTCTTCCAGCTCGGCAAACCAGATTTGCCACGCCAGCCAGACGTCGCGCAGCCGCTCCAGCTCGCCGGTGCGGTGTGACCGGCTCACCATTTCGGCCACGGTCGGTGGCGACCCTGCGCGCGCTTCCCAGAGGACAACGGCCGTTTCCCGCCGCGAAAAAGCGCTGTACATCGTGGGCAGGTAGGCAATCAGCATGGCAATGAGCACCAGCCCAACCATCGCCTCGGAAAATTCCAGCAGCTTGGACCCTGTGGTATTGACCGTCGCATAACCCAGCGTCAACAGCGACGAGCCGCTGAGGTAGAGCAGTTCCGGCAGCGGCCGTGGTTCCAGCGCCCAAAAGAGGCAAATGTAGCCTAGCAAAATGAGCACCAGCAAAATCATGGGCATCAAAAAGAGGGCCAGCGGCGGAAAAAACGCCATGATCCGGTCCCGTTCGGCGTAGGCGGCCCGGCGCACCCGCAGCTGAAAAAACAGGCCAATGGCTTGGAACACCACCCGCGTGAGCCAGACGTTGACGCCGCGCGGCAGGATAAACGTCTTGATGGCGGCAATGAGGGTACCGCCAATGATGAAGATGCCGATGAGGAAAACGGCCGTGCGCCAAAAAATCATGCCCGTGGTGTTTACATCCATGACTCAATTATCACCAGTTGCCCGCCTGGTGTCGATTTCTGTTTGGCCGCCTGTTGTTACCTCCGTTAAAATGGTTTTGGTGGTTAGTGGCTGGTTGCTAGTATAACCAAACTAACCACCAGCCACTAACCACTCGCAACGAAGGACAAACCATGAATTACGAAGATTTTCAGCACATCCTGTTTGAAAAACGAGAGCCGCACATCCTCTGGCTAACCCTCAACCGGCCCGAAGTGCTCAACGCCGCCGATGCCCGGCTGCACACTGAATTGGTCGAAGTATGGCGCACCATTGACCGCGACCCGGAGGTGCATGTGGCCGTCGTTACCGGGGCGGGTCGCGCTTTCTCGGCCGGGGGCGACCTGAAGCTGGTGGAAAACGCCTACCAAAACCACGATGAGGTGATCCGCATTTTGGACGAGGCGCGCGACCTGGTTTACAACATGCTCCATTGCAGCAAACCGATCATTTCGGCGATTAACGGAGCGGCCGTTGGTGCTGGTCTGGTGGTAGCGCTGCTGGCGGACATCAGTATTGCCGGGGAGAGCGCCCGGCTGGCCGACGGGCACGTGCGCATGGGCGTGGCCGCTGGCGACCACGCGGCGATCATCTGGCCGCTGCTGTGCGGCATGGCCAAGGCCAAATATTACCTCATGACCAGCGACTTTGTCTCCGGCCCGGAGGCTGAGAGCATTGGGCTAGTGAGTATGTGCGTGCCGGATGCGGAACTGCTGGACAAGGCGATGGCCGTGGCCACCAACCTGGCCAACGGCCCGCGCCACGCCATCCGCTTCACCAAACGTGCCCTGAACCAATGGCTGCTCCAGGCCGGCCCCATCTTCGACCATTCGCTGGCGCTGGAAATGCTCGGTTTCTTCTCCGAAGATATGATGGCCGGTGTGGAAGCGCTGCGCAGTAAAAAACCGCCGCGCTATCCGTCTAGCGAAAAAGCAAAACATGAATCTGACGAATAAACGAATAGCAGAAACAAGTGAAAATCTCTGTGCAGCTCTATGTTTCCTCTGCGTAACTCTGTGTTCCGCTTTTCCTCTGGTTTCTGCTTTTTCTAAATTTTTCATAAGCCAGATTGTGCTTTGATGTATAATGGCGGCAACCACTATCTGAACCGAGGCATTTCATATGATTGAACAGACTTTAGAAGTTGACGACAAGTTAGCCGAATTCGAGGCCCGCATTGCTCGTGGCGAAAAAATCGAGCCGGGCGACTGGATGCCGGACGAATACCGCCGCCAGCTCATCCGCATGATCTCACAGCACGCCCACAGCGAGGTGGTGGGCATGCTGCCGGAAGGGGCCTGGATTCCTCACGCGCCCAGCTTGCGCCGCAAAATGGTCCTCATGGCCAAGGTGCAGGACGAAGCGGGACACGGCCAATATCTCTACCACGCCGCTGAAACGCTGGGGGCCACCCGCGAAGAGCTGCTGGACGCCCTGCTCACGGGCAAGGCCAAGTACTCCTCCATCTTCAACTACCCCACCCTCACCTGGGCCGATGTGGCCTGGATTGGCTGGCTGGTTGATGGCGCCGCCATTAAAAACCAGACGATGCTGGCGCAGGCGTCCTACGGCCCGTACTCGCGGGCGATGGTGCGTATTTGTGCTGAGGAGACGTTCCACTACAAGCAGGGCAAGGAGATGATTGTGCATTACGCCAGCAGCGGCACGCCGGAGCAAAAGGCGATGGTGCAGGATGGCCTGAACCGCTGGTGGTGGCCTACGCTCATGATGTTTGGGCCGCACGACAGTGAATCAACCAATTCCGAAGTGCTCATGCGCTGGGGCATCAAAACCAAGTCCAACGACGAGCTGCGCCAGGAATTCATCAATGAAGAGGTGCCGGAAATTCAGGCGCTGGGGCTAGAAATTCCCGATCCTGACCTGCATTTTGATGAAACATCCGGCAGCTGGATTACCGGCCCGATTGATTGGGATGAGTTCTGGCAGGTGGTCAAAGGCCAGGGCTCGATGAATGCACAACGCCTGGCCGCCCGGCAAGAAGCACATGACAACGGCCGTTGGGTCCGTGAAGCCATGGCCGCCTACGCAGAAAAACAAAATTAACCGCAAAGCGCGCCAAGAGCGCAAAGTTTTTCTTTTTCTTTGCGCGCTTTGCGTCCTTTGCGGTGAATAAAAAATGACCGATACCCAATGGCCTCGCTACGAGGTGTTTAAGCAAGATAATCCAAGGAAGCCGCACGAGGCAGTTGGCTCGGTGCATGCGCCGGATGCGGAGCTGGCGCTGCAAAATGCGCGGGATGTGTTTGTCAGACGGCCGTCTGCCGTCAGTCTGTGGGTGGTGCCGGCCAGCGCCATTTTGATGGTGACGCGGGAAGAGCTGGAAGCGAACCCTGAGTGGAATGATGGTGAGGAAAGTGGGGCAGAGGTACGGCCGTTCCACATCTTCACCAAAACCAGCCAGCGGCGCAGTATGACCTACGTGCAGTACATGGGCCAGGTTGAAGCTACCAGCGCCCAGGCGGCCCTGCAGCAGGCTGTCCGGCGTGACGAATTTGGCAGCGACACCGTCTGGGTCTGGTGGGTGGTGCCAGAAGCGCAAATCAACCGCAGCGGCGCGGACGACATCGACAGCCTGTTTGCCCCCGCCGCGGACAAAACCTACCGCCAGCAAACTCACTACGGCTTCGTCAGCCCACGCCGCCAAAAACGCGGCCGTCAAGAAAAGAAATAGGGCGCTGATGAACGCGGATAACGCGGATTTTTTAGTTCTCTCTGAGTAACTCCAAGCAACCGACAGGTTGCCATTCTCTGTGAACCTCTGTGTTGCGCTTTTTAGTAATCACATGAACCAAACAATTCAACAAGTTCTTATTCAAAAACTGCTGGCGATGGCCGATGACGAATTGATTCTGGCCCATCGCAATTCCGAGTGGATTGGGCACGGCCCGATTCTGGAAGAGGACATCGCCCTGGCCAACATCGCCCAGGACGAGCTGGGGCACGCCAACATCTGGTACGAACTGCACCAAACGCTCACCGGGGACGAGCCGGACGAGTTGGTCTTCTTCCGCGATGCGGCCGATTATCGCAGCGCCCAGCTGGTGGAACTGCCGCGCGGCGATTGGGCATTTACGATGCTGCGCCAATATTTGTTCGATGCGTACGAGCTGCTGCTGCTGGATCAGCTACAACACAGCCGTTACCAACCGCTGGCCGATGCGTGTGCCAAGGTGCGCAACGAGGAAATTTACCATCTGCGACACACCAGCAGCTGGATCAAGCGGCTGGGCCTCGGCACGGCCGAATCCAACCAGCGCACGCAGGCGGCCCTCGATGAGCTGTGGCCGTATGTCCAGCAGCTTTTTGTTCCGCTGCCCGGCGAATTGGTTTTGGTTGAGGAAGACATTGTGCCGGATTTGGCTGTGGTGCATAAAGGATGGTTGGAGCGGGTACGGCCGTTCCTCATCGCCGCCCATCTCACCATCCCACTAACTGATACGCCCCCCACCACCAACCGCAGCAAGCACACGCCCCACCTCACCACCCTGCTGGCCGACATGCAAAAAGTAGCCCGACTAAATCGCGAGGCGGTTTGGTAAAAGGAGATTGGAGATTAGAGATTGATTTTCGCAGCCAATCTCCAATCTCCTATCTCCAATCTCCTATGAAAGAACTTACCTCCTCCCAAATCTGGCAAGCCCTTGAATCGGTCAAAGACCCGGAAATACCGGTTGTCTCCGTGGTAGAGATGGGCATTGTGCGCGGCGTGGAAGTGGATGGTGATGTCGTGCGCGTGACGATGACGCCGACTTTCTCCGGCTGCCCGGCTTTGGATGTGATGCGGCGGGAGATAGAAACGGCCGTACGCCAGCTTGGCATCACAAACGTCACCGTCGAAACCGTCCTGTATCCCCCCTGGAGCACCGATTGGATTAGCGACGAAGCCCGCGAAAAGCTGCGCCAGTTTGGCCTGGCCCCACCGCAAAAACACGGCGGCGACCTCATCTCCGTCGCCTTTTTGGACGTGGCCGAATGCCCCCGCTGCGGCTCCAAAAACACCACCATCAAAAACAGCTTCGGCCCCACCCTCTGCCGCATGATCTACTATTGCCACGACTGCCAGGACGCCTTCGAACAGTTCAAACCATTGTGATTCTTGCCACAGAGAGCACGGAGATTTAAGAGAATTCTCTTTTTCCTCTGTGTCCTCTGAGGCAAATTTTAAGATTCGGCCGCATTGGCGAATGGCTCGATGGTCTGGGTGGCGAGAATGCTGTCTTCGGGCAAAGATTTGGCCGTGTCGGGCACGGCCGTTTCCCAGCCCAACTTGCCCCCCAACGATAAAATCGCCTTGTCCGCACTCCAAAACAGGCGCGACGGCCCCAATTCGTCCAGCAGCCCGCCGCGCTGGAGCTGGCTCTCCACCCACTGGTCCATCGAAGTCAGGAGCAGAGGGAGAAGTAGCTAGCGATCGGTTGCCGCGCTGGGTTCCATGTTGCCCAACAGCCCGCGCAGCAAGCTGGCGCGGCTGAGCAGGCCTACCAAACGGCCGTGTTCATCCACGACCGGCAGCCGCTTCACCCCATGCTGCAAAACCAGGCGCAGCGCCTCTTCTGGCGTTGCCTGAAGCGAGATGGTGATTACCGGGGTCGTCATCAAGTCAACGGCCGTTTCCGTCGTTGCGACCCCAAAAGCAGCATTCGCAGCCTGGCCAGTAACCAGATAACGCAATCGAGCCAGAAAGCCGGGATTGGCCGCGTGCTGGCTGCGTTGCAGCAGATCACCATCGGTGATAATGCCCAGCACCTGCCGGTTATCGTCCACAACCACAGCGCGGCGGCGGCGGTCTTGTTCCAATGCTTGCAACACCGTTTCCAGCGTCGCCGCAGGCTGCACCACCGGCACGTCCTGATACATCAAGTTGGCAATGGACGCGGCGCGCCGATCGACTGTGCGGCTGTCGCGTTCATAAGTCAAAGACTCGTCTAACGACTGGTGCTGTTCCAGAGCGCGCAAAATGTCGATACGGCTCACCCAGCCTGCCAACCGCCCGTTATCCACAACTGGCAACCGCTTGAGATCGTGCGCGATCATTTGCTGCATTGCCTGACGGAGAACGGCCGTTGCCGGAACCGTCACGACAGGTGCCGTCATCAGGCTGGCGGCGGTGATGGATTGATCGGCCACGGCCACTAACCGCTGTGCCCAATCGACTGCGGAGGCATCCAGACGCGTACTGAGGTCGGCGCGGCGCAACAAATCACCATCGGTAATAATGCCTAATAATCGGCCGTTTTCCGCCACCACTGGCAAGCTGCGATACCCTTTTTGCAGCAGCAACGTCACAATGTCGGCGGCAGAAGCATCTGGCAAAACCGTCACCACCTGCGACCGCATCACATCTTGAATCGGGCGGTCGAGAGGGTCTGCCAGGTGACGGGCAGGCTCCATTTTTTCGGCAAAAGGTGCGACCAGCAGGCTTTCCATAATCGGCGGTGTTGGAACGGCCGTCATCTCTGACACTTCAACCGTAGCGCCCAGGGAAGCAATCGCTTTGTCCGCACTCCAGAAAACATGATCTGGCCCCAATTCAGTCAGCACATCGGACCGTTCCAACAGCTGGCGCACCCGGTCATCCATCGAGGTTAGCAGCAAATCGCCGCCGCCATGACGTTGGCGGTGGAGTATTTCGCGCATCACCTCTACCCCGGTCGCATCCACCAGCGGCACGCCGCGAATAGAAAAAATAAGCGTGGCATCTGGCCGGTCGTAACTTTCTACAAAATCTAACAGGCGTCTGGCAGCGGCAAAAAATAGTGGGCCGCTCAAGTAGTAAACAGCGACATCCTGATTTGGATGCAAAAACTGCTGGCCGAGGGTCGTCAGTCGCTCCACCTCAACCGGCTTGCGCGTAATTTGCAGATCGCTCATTTGCGCCATAAAAATGAGCGTGCTGATGCCAAAGCCAATTAAAATTGCCTGGGTTAAATCCAGCACCACGGTCGCCACCAGCGTAATGGAGAAGGCAATGAGGGCATGTTTCAGCCGGTGATCGACGTAAAAGCGGATGGTGTGCCACTCATTCATGCGCCAGGCAGTCACCAACAGCACGCCCGCCAGGGCGGCCAGCGGCACCTGCCCGATAATACCCGCGAGGAGCAGGGCCGCCAGCAGCAGCACGACCCCATGCAAGATGGGAACCAAACGGGTAACACCATCGCTTTTAATGTTGACGCTGGTGCGGGCAATCGCTGCTGTTGCGGGAACGCCGCCAAAAAAGGGAATGATTACGTTGCCGATGCCTTGGGCAATCAATTCTATGTTGTTGTTCAGGCGGATACCAGTCATGTTGCCGGCCACTGCGCCGCACAGCAGGCTTTCAATAGCGCCCAGCGCCGCAATGGACATGGCCGGCACAATCAGGTCGCTGAGGTCGTTCCAGGGAATTTGGTCCAGCGTGAGCCGATTTTCCAGCAAAATGGTGCGTGGAACGGTGCCAATCACCGGCACGTTCCAATGGGCGATGACCACAACCAGCGTGGCCAGGATGATGCCCACCAGCGAGCCAGGCAGCCGCTGTCCAAATTTGAAGCGGGGCCAGACAATCATGACGACCATGACCAGCAGAGCCAGCAAGATGGCTTGCGGGTTAGGGGTGAGGCCATGTTCCACGTAGTAGCCTATTTTTTCGACCACGTTTTCGGCTGCCGGGGTCTTGATGCCCAGAAAGTTGTCGCTCTGGCCCAGGGCGATGATGATGGCGATGCCGCTGGTGAAGCCAGAGACAACCGGCGCTGGGATGAGGGCCACGACACGCCCCAGCCGGAAGATGCCGAGCAGGGTGAGCATGATGCCAGCCATGAGGGCAGCCAGCCACATGCCTTGTAAACCGTAGCGGCTGACCAACACAATGAGGACAGCGGACATGGCACCTGTCGGGCCGGAAATCTGGTACGGCGCGCCCCCCAGCATTCCAATAACGAGACCGGCGAGTACGGCCGTTACCAACCCCGCCGCGGCATCTGCCCCCGACGCCACACCAAAAGCCAGCGCTAGAGGCAGCGACACTGCTGCGACAGTAATCCCGGCCAATACATCTTTTTGTAATTTGCTCCGGCTGTAACCGGCAAACTCACGCCGCCACATGCGTGGCCACTCTTGAAGCATCATATAACCCTCTTGTTATGAATAATTTTGGCGTCCGGCAGGTTGCTCAAAAAGGTGCGCTAGAGGCGTGTTGTCTCATTGGGCCAGTTGAGTTGTTGTCGAGGCGTCTGATCGCGCATTGTATGCCCATCGAGCTGTGTTGACAAGATGTTTTTTGGCAAAGAAAAGAGCCAGGCAGTGGCGCTCAGCTCTATTGTTTTTGCAGATAATACAGGTGAAGGTGGGAAACGGCCGTTTCCCACCTTCACTTTCTAACCGCTTCACCTCTGGTAAAAATGTTAGTTAATGCCTTTTGCGAGTATAAATTGGACCAACCATCCTGAACGGAAAAAGCGACTCGCCCTACAGGCAAGCCGCTCAAAAATGACAGCCGAGAACTATAGCAACAAATCAGGAAATGAAAAGAAACCGGCGGCCACAGTTTTTCAGTAGTCCAACATTTAAATGAAATGGGACGCTGATTAACACCGTTAAACGCTGATTTCTTATTTTATCTGCGTCATCGGCGTTTATCCACGTCCCATTTTTTGACTACTGAAGAGCCCTGAACCGGCCGCTGAATGGGTTAGCGGAACATGCCGCTGCCCTGGTTGAACCAGATGCGATAATCGTCGTCGTAGGCGGCGGCGAAAATGTCGGGACGGCCGTCGCCATCAAAGTCACCCACGGCCAGCCCATCCCGCCGCGAATAGCGAAAACGCTGATCACTCCGGGTGAAGACGCCATCACCCCCATTCCACCAGATGCGCGCCTGCCGCATCTCACCGATGAGGGCGTCGATGTCACCATCACCATCCAAATCTTGCAGGAAAACGGCCGTTATCGCCCCACCCTGCATTTTTTGCGCCGACGGCACCAACGTGCCGCCCTCATTCAGCCAGAGCGCCGCCCCGGTGGCGTGGCCAGTCAGGGCATCCAGATCACCATCGCCATCAACGTCTGCCAGGGCAACGGCCGTACTGTCCACACGACCCAGGCGCTGCCCGGAATCGCTGAAGTGGCCCACGCCATCGTTCCACAGCACCCGGTCGGCCGGGTCCGCATTGAGCCCCTTCGGAGGGGCAATGACCGCCGCAAAGAGGTCCAGGTCGCCGTCACCATCCAGATCGCCCAGGGCGGCGTCACGCAGCACCAGCCCAGCCAGGGCGTCAACGGCCGTTGAGGCAGCGGGCCGACCGGGTTGCGTCCAGTCGTTCAGCCACAGCCAGGACATATTGGGCAAAAATTCCGTTTCTTTCACCGTGAAGAGGCGCCCGCAGCAGCCCGCGACAAAGGCATCGGTACGGCCGTCGCCGTTTAAATCCCCCAGGTGCACCGAGCCAAACTGCCCGCTCTGCACCGGCCCTGGCACCCTGACCCACCCGCCAAACAGGCCCAACTCACCTTCGGCACCGTTTTGCCATAGGGAAAGCCGGACGCCATCAAACGTCACTAGATCCACTGCTCCGTCCTGGTTGAAATCGGCCGTGGCCGAAGTCCAACCACCGCCATCCGGTATCTCTTGGGCAGCAAAACGGCCGTGGCCATTGTTGCGCCACAGGGTTGCCCCGCCAAACGCCGTAAATTCCGCCTCGGTGCGCAGGTTGTGCAGCACCACGTCCAGGTCGCCGTCGTTGTCCACGTCGGCCAGACTGGTCGTACTGCGGAATGTGCCCGCCCGGTCCATTGCCGCCAGGGCAAAGTAGTAGACAGTCAGCAGCCCGGCTGCACCGACCAGAATCAAACTGGATTTTATCAACAATGTCAGATAAGGATTTTGTGGTTTGCCGCGGGTACGATGGTTCATGGGATGCTTCTCCAGAATAGAGTTTATTCTGGAATGCTTTCTTTGTGGTTTACGGCCGTAGATTGGTCCAATTTTTTAAATTGGACCAATCTGGAGTGACTACTCCTCAAACTCGGCAATGGCGGCGCGGCCGACCATTTCCAGCGCGGTGTCGCCCGAGGGAGGCTGCATGGCGCCTGCCCGCACGTCGCGAAAGTAGCGCTCCAGCGGCAGCGCCTTGGTGATGCTGCTGCCCCCGGCAATACGCAGCGCCTGGTCTGTCACCGTGTTGGCCGTCTCTGTCACCATCGTCTTGGCGGCGGCAATCCGGGCCGACATTTTTTTGCGGTCGGCATCGTCTCCCGTCCATTCGGCCGCCACATCAAACAACAATGAGCGGGCCGCCTGGAGCGAGACGTCAATCTCGCCAATCTGCCGCTGAATTTTGGGCAGCGTGGCGATTGGCTTGCCCAGGGCCGTGGGCACTCGTTCCAGGGCAAACTGGATTACCCGATTGCGGGCAGCCATGGCCGCCCCCAGGTAAATAGTTGACATAATCATCGGGAACCAGACATTCGGTTTGGCTTTGGCATCACCGCGCTCAATGACATAGTTTTTCGGGAGGTGCACATCGTTGAAGATCACGTCATGGCTGTCGCTGGCACGCAGGCTGAGTGAATCGCTCCAGGTGGTGATCCATTCCACGCCGGGCATCGCCTGCTCCACCAGGACCACGGCATTTTCCCCTTCCAGCGCCACGCGGACCAGCATGTGTGTCAGATGTTTGCCGCCGGTGGACCAGGTTTTACGGCCGTTCACCACCCAGCCATCGCCATTTGCGGCAGGAACGGCCGTGGTGGCCGGTAATCCCCCACGTGAAGGACTGCCCAGCGCCGGTTCGCTGGCGATGGAGTTAAACAGTGCGCCGTTGGCCGCCAGGCGGCAAAACGTTTCGTACCAGGCATCGTCCCAATTGCGTACTTCTCGCTCGTGGCCAAAAATGTGCACCTGCATCCCGGCCACGATGGCCGTGGAGGTGCTGCCCTGGGCCAGTGCCAGCTGCGCCGCCACGCAGTCCCGCAGCGACAAACCAAAACCGCCAAACTCACGCGGCACGCTGATGCCCAGGTAGCCCGAATCTTTCAGCGCCGCCACGTCCTCGGCAGGCAGCGCTCCTTCTCTGTCGGCTTCATCGGCCCGGCTGGCAAATTGTTCGGCCAGAGTGGTGGCGAGGGTGACGGCCGTTTCCGCATTCTTTTCTTCACGTTTTCCAGAGTCATTTATCATTTGTTCCATAAAAATGATTCTAACCACAATCCACATCTGCCGCCACCGGGTAAAATATGGCCACAGAGCACCCAGAGGAAAGGGAGAGGGGGAGAGAAAAAAATCCTCCGCGTCCTCCGCGCTCTTTGCGGTTAAATCTAGAAAAGGTGAAGTTATGTCAAATTGGAGCAAACGAGAACGATTGGAAGCAACCGCCAACGGTGACACACCGGACCGGGTACCGGTGTCCCTGTGGCGTCATTGGCCCGGCGACGATCAGGATGCCCACGCCCTGGCCGCGGCCCATCTGAAATGGCAGCAAGATTACGATTGGGACGTATTGAAAGTTGGCCCGGCCAGCAGCTACTCGGTGGTGGATTGGGACGTCAAAGATCGCTGGGTGGGCCACATCGAGGGCACGCGGGAGTACACCCACCGCCCCATCCAGCAGGCGGCGGATTGGACCAAACTAAGGCCGTTGGACCCCAATCACGGCATGCTGGCCACCCAGTTAGAAACGCTGCGCCTGGTCAAAACGGCCGTTGGCGACACCGTCCCCGTCCTGGCCACCGTCTTCGCCCCGCTCTCCCAGGCCAAGCACCTGGCCGACAACGAACCGATGTTCACCCACCTGCGCCACCAACCGGAGCTGTTCCGCCAGGGACAGGAGACGATTGTGGAGAGCACATTGCGTTTCATCGAAGCGGCAAAAAAGATCGGTATTGACGGCATTTTTTACGCCATCCAGCATGCCCGCTACCCGCTCCTAAGCCGGGATGAGTACGAGGTTTGGGGACGGCCGTTCGACCTCCAGATTCTCAACGCCGTGCAGGATTTGTGGCTCAACATGGTCCATCTGCACAGCACCGACGTGATGTTTGATCTCGTGGCCGATTATCCGACGCAGCTGCTCAACTGGCACGACCGGGAAACAGGCATCACCCTCCGCGAGGGCTTGCAGCAGTTTAAGGGCGCGGCCAGCGGCGGCGTCGATCACTGGACGCTGCACCAGGAAGCTCCCGAGCAAACGCTTGCGGAAGCCAGAGATGCGATGGAACAGACAAACGGCCGTCGCCTCCTGCTCGGCACCGGCTGCGTGGCCATGACCACCACCCCCCTGCGCAACATCCGCGCCCTGCGGGAGTCGGTAGGACGGTGAACGGTGGTCGGTGAACGGTGGTCGGTAATCGGTGAACGGTGGTCGGTGGTCGGTGAACCGATTACCGTATGCGAAGCGGTCGCGCAGCGACATTACGGATTACCGATTACGGATTACCGATAACCTTGACACAACCCGCCCCCCGTCCCATACTTCCCGCCATGCACATCGACATTCTGACGCTGTTCCCGGAAATGTTTCCGGGGTATCTTAACGAAAGTATCCTCAAGCGGGCGCAGGCGGCGGGGCTGCTGCACATAACCCTGCACAATATCCGCAACTACGCCACCGGCAAACACCGCATCACCGACGAGCCGCCCTACGGCGGTGGCGGTGGCATGGTATTGAAGCCGGAACCGATTTTTACGGCCGTCGAATCTCTAATCTCCAATCCCCAATCTCCAAAACGGGAGAGATTAGAGATTGGGGATGGGAGATTGCCCATCATTTTGCTCACGCCGCAGGGACGGCCGTTTACCCAACGTATCGCCCAGGAACTGGCCCAACACCCCCGGCTGCTGCTGCTATGCGGCCGTTACGAAGGCGTCGACGAGCGTGTGCGCCAGCACCTGGTGACGGATGAAATCTCCATCGGCGATTTTGTGCTGACCGGCGGCGAGCTGGCCGCCATGGTCATCCTCGATGCGGTCGCCCGGCTCATCCCCGGCGTGCTCGGCGCCGAAGACGCCGCCGAAGACGACAGCCACGCCACCGGCCTGCTGGAAGGGCCGCACTACACCCGCCCCGAAACGTTTCGCGGCTGGACCGTGCCGGAAGTGCTGCGCTCCGGCCATGCGGCTAACATCACCCGCTGGCGGCGCGAACAGGCCCTGCGCCGCACCTGGCAGCGCCGCCCCGACCTGCTGCTCACCGCCGAACTGAACGAAAAAGATCGCTGGTTTTTGGGCAAACTTGCCTCGGAAACCGGTAAACGGTGAACGGTAATCGGTGGTCGGTAAGCGGTAAACAGTCGGTAAGCGTGCGTTACTTTTCGGCTAAACTGATCACTGACCTACCGATCACCGATTACCGATTACTGACAACGGGAGACCAACATGCGTGGATGTTTACGACTTTTAGCGGGGGGTGTGGCCATTGGCTTTGTAATAACGGCCGTTCTCGCCCTTTTCCTTACCAATTTATTCGCCGTGATGGCGGATCGTGAAATTATCAAAGAGTCGCTGGCCAACGTGGACCAGCTGGTCGTAGAGGCGGTGCCTGCTTTTGTGGCACAGACGTTAGAAGAACAGGCGCGCGAACGCGGCCTGGCGCCCATCAATTTGGACGAAGAACTGCTGCAAGCGTCGATGGAAACCTTGCTCCCCCCAGGCTGGATTGAAGCGCAGACGGAGACGGCCGTCGACACCGTCTACGATTTGCTGGAGGGCGGCGACCTGGAAAACGCACAGCTGACCATCGACACCACGCCGCTGCTGGATCGCTTTCGCGGGCAGCCGGGGCTGGACGTGGTGGGCAACATCGTCGGCAGCCTGCCGCCCTGCACCCAACCGGTTAACCCCGCCGAGCTGCTGGGGCCAGACGTGACCATTCCCGCCTGCATGCCGCCCGGCGTGCCCACAGACCAGGTAACACAGGAAGTGCATACCCGTCTGGTGCAGGCCCTGGACAGCAATCCGCAGCTCACCCGCGATTTTGGCCTGGTGCGCATTCCGCTCTTTCCACCGGAACAGCAGGCGCAAAATGCTGAACTGGTCCAG
Organism: Candidatus Leptofilum proximum; assembly: GCA_016710325.1. Taxonomy (GTDB): domain Bacteria; phylum Chloroflexota; class Anaerolineae; order Promineifilales; family Promineifilaceae; genus Leptofilum; species Leptofilum proximum. The sequence continues at coordinate 809,840 of JADJXK010000001.1, forward strand.
GCCCGCGAGCAGCTGCTGCGCCTCCAGCGCGCCTTTACGTTTGCCCAAAACTGGGGCTGGCTGCTCTGGCTGCTGCCCCTCGGCTGCCTGCTGCTGATTGCCCTGCTGGCGGTGCGCTCACTGTCTGATTTGGGTCACTGGTGGGGCTGGCCGCTGCTGGGTACGGCCGTTCTTGTCCTCTTCATCGCCATTCTCTTTCCCGCCATCACCACCTTCTTTCTGCGGCAAACCCCGGTCGATCCGGCGGCGGTGACGACGACGCTGCGTGGAACGGCCGTGCGTTTGGTAACGGCCGTTACCGACACCTGGCTCAGCCGCGTCTACCTCCAGGCGGGCGTCATGCTCGTGGTGGGGGTTGTGTTTGTGCTGCTGGGGTTTGTGACTGGCGGGCGTTCAAGATTTGAGAATGCCTACTGAGATTGGACCAATCATAAAGATTGGTCCAATCTGCTGCTAACCAGACACGTGTTATGGCAGCGGAATAATGGTGAAATCAACAAAGCCCGTGGCTTCGCCTTCGAGTTCGTGGTCAAAATAGAACGCCGTAATGGCTTCAACCTCTCCCGGATCCAGGTTGCTGGACAGATCCAGGGAGTCGATAAATTCATCATTAACGAAGAAATAACCCACGTCACCCCAGGCGATAAGGCGCAGTGAGTTTGTATCGCCGTCGCCAAGGTTTAGATTGTCCAGGTCACCCTCGGCCACCGTCACCTCGTTGTCAGCGCTGCCCTGCCGGTCGGCCAGGGCCCAGTTGCCCTCAGAAGCCAGCACCAGCCAGTATTTGTACGAACCATTGGTACGGAACGAGAAGCCGTAGTCCCATCCGTTTACCGCAGCGGCAAACGGATTAACAAAGGTGGCTTCGGCAATGAAGTTGAGTTCGTCGACATCGGCCGTTTCCAGCTTGATCAGATCGTCAAGTACGTGAACCAGCTCGCCGCTGTTCGGGCCGTACACGGGCGTTGTGTCAAACAAGTTAAAGTTGTTGTATACAGATTCCTGACCATTCAGCTCATTTGAGCCGTAAAAGCCAGTGCCGAGGGCGATATTGCCACCCTCGGTGCGTGAAGAGAGCTCCAGCACGTCTACAAACTGGCCATTGAGGAAGAAATACCCCTGCTCCCCGATGGCAATCAGTTCAAACAAATTGCTGCCCCCTTCGCTTAAGTCGAGCCAATCAACTTCACCGTCTTGCAAGAAGTTGTCCTCACCAGGGGAACGATCGTTCAGATTCCACAAGCCATCGGAGCGCACCACCAGGCGCATCTCATCATCCACATCACTTTGGCGGAAGATGAGGCCAAAATCCCAGCTGCCTGTTGCCGGTCCATAGGGGTTCACCATTTCCACCTGCATCACAAAGTCGGCCGGCGTGGGATCAGCATAAGCGGTTTCGATAAAATCATCGTCATCGTGAACCAGGCTGCCGCTGAGCGGCCCATAAAGCGGTTCCAGATCGCCAGACGGCCGTGGCGTGGGCGGGTTGGCAATGGCTTCGGCCGTGGCCGTGGCGTTGACAACGGCGTCACGGGTGGCCTGGGCGCTCTGGCGAGTGGCTGCCACGTCGGGGGTGGCTTCTGCGGGCACATCGGTGGGGGTGGGAACCGGTGTGGCCAGCTCTTCAGTAGGGGTAAGCTCGATGGCTTCCTGGGTGGCCGTAGCCGCTTCTTCCGTTTCGATGGCGGCCAGGGCCTCAGCCGTGGCCTCTTCATCCACCTCAACCACCTCTTCTTCATCATTATCGCGGCCGCGTGGTGTGCTGGTTGGATCGTCACCGAAAAGCGCCAGCCCGCCGTCAGCCAGGTTGGCCACCACAAGCGCCACCCCGCCAATACAAAGCACCGCAATCAGAGCCACCACGCCCCAAATCCACTTGGGTACACCGCTGCCGCCAACCTGTGTCTGGGTGGTTGAACTAGGAACTGGACCAGACCCGGTATTAACCGGCGGTGGCGGCGGTATGGTAGCGGCCGTGTCCATCACCACAGGCGTGGTGGACGTGCGCACAGGCGTTGTCACCGGGGGCGGGGTTTCTTCCAACAGCTCCGCCTTCATCTCGCTGAGTTCAGCCTCCAGCTGGCGCATGCCGGGCTGTTCCAGGCTGCGTTCGGTGACGGCCGTTAACGCCGAAGACAGATCCGTGGCCGAGGCAAACCGTTCATCCCGCTCCTTGGCCATGGCCTTGTTGATGATTTCGTTGCAGGCGGGTGGCAGATCGGGGCGCACGCTCAAAATTTGCGGCACGGGGTCCATGACATGTTTCATCATCATGCGGGCCGGGGTGTCGGCGTCGTAGGGGGTGTGGCCGGTGAGCATTTGGAAGAGGATGACGCCGAGGGCATAGATGTCGGAACGGCCGTCCAGCTGCCGGTCGCCATACACCTGTTCCGGGCTCATGTAGGTGGGGGTGCCCACCAGGCTGCCGCTGGCCGTCAGGGCATTGGTCGAGGACGAAACGTGCACAATGCCAAAGTCCGCCAGGAAAGCATCGCCGTACTGGTCGAACAAAACGTTGCTCGGCTTGAGGTCGCGGTGAATGATGCCCATGCTGTGCGCTCGATCCAGGGCCGAACCAAGCCGCTTGAGAATAACGGCCGCTTCATCAATGGGAATTGGCCCTTCCGCCAGCCGGTCGGAAAGGGAACCACCGGTCATCAGGCGCATGACCAAAAATGGCTGGCCGTTTTCCTCGCCAAAATCGTATACCGGCACAATGGCGGGATGTTCCAGCGTGGCAATGGTGCGGGCTTCGCGGGTAAAGCGGGCACGGAACTCCGCCTCGTGCATAAATTCACGCGGCAGCATCTTCAACGCCACCGTGCGTTCAAAGCGAGGATCATACGCTTCGTAAACCGTCGCCATACCGCCTCGCCCAATTTCCTGTTTTATTTCATACCGGCCGATCTTTTCTGGTGTCATAGTCTTTACATCGTGTGTAGAGGGTTGATAAAAAAATCACGCTTATAGGGTAGTAATTTGAATTGAAATTGACAATAGCCTAATTTACAAAAAACACCACAAATATTAGAGTTGTTCCCTTATAAAAACTCTACGCATGTCATTCCCGCGCAGGCGGGAATCCACTCTTCCCAAAAAGATGGATGCCTGCTGGAGTTCAGCCCCACGCAGGTGGGGGCAGGCCCCTGTGTAATAATTAATTTAGGAACAACTCTATTTACTAAAATTCTCTGACAAAAGCATTATCTGACATTTTGTCACCCTGCCACCTTGTCACCTTGTCACCTTGTCACGAATAGCGACGGCCGTATGCCTTTCTCGCCTCGTTACGCGCCCCTTCTTCCTGGCGGCGGCGCCACGCACGATCCTGCCGGGCACGCACTATCACATTGCGCACCTCATCAGGGGAATCGGTCACGATGAGCAGATCCAGATCATCGGCCGCGATCTTGCCCTGGGCCAGCATGGTGCCTTTGAGCCAATCTACCAGGCCGCCCCAGTAGACGGTATCAAACAGCACCACCGGGAAGTTTTGCACTTTGCCCGTCTGGATGAGCGTGAGGGATTCAAACAGCTCATCCATGGTGCCAAAGCCGCCGGGGAAGATGACAAATGCCTGGGCGTACTTGACCAGCATCACCTTGCGAGTAAAAAAGTAGCGAAAGTCGATGGAGAGATCGACGTAGGGGTTGAGGTGCTGCTCGAAGGGCAGCTCGATGTTGAGGCCGACCGACTGCACACCCGCCTGCCGCGCGCCCTTGTTGCCCGCCTCCATGATGCCCGGTCCCCCGCCCGTGATGATGTTAAAGCCAGCTTCGCCAAGCTTTTGGGCAACGGTGACGGCCGTTTCATACTGCGCATCCCCTGGTTTGATACGAGCCGAGCCAAAGATGGTAACGGCCGAATCTAACTCCGCCAGGGCGTCAAACCCCTCCACAAACTCCCCCAGGATGCGCATTACCCGCCAGGTGTCGGTTTTGTAGAAGGGAGTGATGTGTGGTTCTGGTCCCTCCAGCAGGCGCTCATCCTCAGTGCGCCTGCCGGTGCGCGCCGCCCGGTTCAAACTGGGATTATCGACTTGGCGTGGTTCGTCGCTCATAAGATGTCCTTTTACTCAACAGGTGTCACGCACTCGCAGCCAAGATTGGACCAATCCGCGTCGCACCTACTGCTCATCTGCCTCGCGTTTTATCACCACCAGGGTGATGTCATCAAACTGCGGTGTCTCCCCGGCGTGGAGCGTGACGGCGCGGGTAATGCTTTGCGCGATGCGGCTGGCGCTAAAGCGGCGCACACGGCCAGCGGCCTGCGCCAGTCGATCCACGCCAAACTCGTCAAAATCTTCATTCATCGCTTCCGTCACACCGTCGGTGTACAGCAGCAGCGTATCGCCCGGCAAAAACTGGATGGAATGGCTCTTCATGCCGATTTGCGGGATCACGCCCAGAGCCATGCCGTGGTCGGTGAGCACCATATGGCTGCCGTTGGCCCGCAGCAGCACTGGCGGGTTGTGCCCGCCGTTGGCGAAGAAAATCCGCTGGCTTTCCGGCTTCCAAATCGCGTAAAAGACGGTGACAAACAGGTCCGACTGCGTATCCTGGTTGATGATCTGGTTGGCTCGGATGAGTACCTCAGCCGGATCGCTGCGGCTGATTGCCACGGTGCGCAGAATGGTGCGGCACAAAGCCATAAACAGCGCAGCGGGAATACCTTTATCGGCCACATCGGCCACGATGATGCCCCAGCTGCCGTCGTAAAGCTGGATAAAGTCGTAAAAGTCGCCGCTGACCTGGCGCGCCGCCTGCCAGTAGCTGGCTACGGAACAGCCGGGAATGTTGGGGTTACCGGCGGGGATGAGACTGGCCTGGATACCGTGGGCCACATCCAGCTCACGTTCCAGCCGGTTGCGGGCGGCCGCTTCCTGGTAAAGGTGATGGTTCACCACGGCCGTTGCCGCCTGGTGAGCAATGCCGGTGAGAATGTTGAGACGGCGCGTGGAGAGGGAACGGCCGTTTTCCATAAACGACCCCACCACCATCGCCCCTACCAGGTCACCGCGCGCATTCAGCGGAAAAGCAAATGCCTGCTCGGTGCCCAGCACCTTCTCCAGCCAGCCCGGCAGGCGCACCACGTAATACGTGCCCGTCGGCGACAATCCGTCGGCCAGCTTGGGCGAAATATCGTCAAATTCGTCCTGATCCAGCGCCAGCGTTTCCAGCAGGCCACGCCCCATCTCGTTGATGCCATAGCTGGGGCCAGGCCGAAACAGCTGCCGCTCCTCGTCCCAAATGAGAATGATGCACGACTCCACACCCACCAGCATCGGCACCAGACGGGCAATGGTGTCCAAAATTTCATCCAGCTCGATGAGGCTGTTGACGGCCGCTGCCACCTGGAACAGGGCCGTGTTGACCCACGCTTCCTCCTGCTGGGCATTGCGCAAATGCCAGTTTTCCAGCCCACGGGCCAGCTGCTGGCTGATGCTTTCCAACAGCTCATCGCGACGGCCAGGCGATTGGAAAACGTTGTTGGGATCGCGGTCCTGGCGCCAGTCGGGCACAATCATCACGCCCATAACATCGGTGAGGGTGCAGACGGGCAGCAATGTGAGGCAGCGCGGCGGTGCATGGCCATCGGCCAGGCGATGCAGCCAGGGCGGCACCTGCTGTGTGGTGAGCGGTTCCTGCCCTACATGCACAGCGTCCAGGGCGGGCCAATCGCCAATGCGCAGCTTTTGTGCCTGGATGAGCTGCTGCCCTTCGGCGGTGAACCCGGTGCTGTAGCTGCCGCGATAGACGTATGACTCCTCATCCCACAGCAGTACAGTGCAAAACGGCACCCCGACCAGCATCGTGGTCAGGCGGTTGACTGAGGTCAGTATCTCTTCCAGGTCGGCGCTGCGGCTGACGGCTTCGGCGACTTGCAGCTGGGCGGTGGTGAGCCAGGCCTGTTCACGCTGGCGCGCCAGCTGGCGCACTTTGCTGATGGATACGGCCGTCTCCGCCGCCAGCGCCTCCAGGGTCATCTTTTCGATGCGGGTGAAGACCCCGGCTTTGGGACTCTGCACGTCCAGCACCCCCACCACCTCGCCATCGATGATCAGCGGCAGAACCATTTCGGCGCGGGTGCTGTTTTCCAGCGGATTGTCCTGCGAGACAAACCGTTCATCCTCGACGGTATTATTGCTGATGATGGTTTGCTGCTTGGCAACGGCCGTACCAATCAACCCCACACCCGGCCGGATGCGCCACACCTGGGCCAAACTGGCGGGGTCACTGCTGGCCTGGATCACCGCCTCACCCGTTTCTGGATCGATGCCAAAAATGGAAACCAGGTGAAAACCAAAGGTTTGCTGCGTCAGCTGCACCACCTTACTAAAAATCTCATCCTGGTTCTGTACCTTACTAATTTCAAGGCCAATCTGCCCCACCAGCTCCAGATGGGCCGAGCGCTGCCGCTCCTGGGCAAACAGCAGGGCGTGGGCCACGGCCGCGGATGCCTGGTTGGCCAGAATCATCAGGCGGCGCATGTCCTCTTCGTCGAAGCGGTTGGGCTGGCCGCTTTGCGCTGCCACAATGCCGATGGTGCTGTCGCCGCTGACCATGGGGATGAAAATAGCGGAACGCGGTGGAGAATTGCTGATGTAGCGGGGACGGGCAGGCAGGGCATCCATTTCACGCTGAAAATCCCGCACCAGCAGCGGCTTTTTGGTTTGCCGCACCCAGCTGATGATGCCGCCCTCTTCACGCAGGTCAAACGTTTGCGGCGTTTCCTGGCGCACATCCCGTATTTTCCAGTAAAGAATGTGGTAATCGTCCTCTTCAAAGAGGCCCACCTGAAAGGTGCGATTGTCGATCACCTGCCCGGCTTCGTTGGCGATGAGTTCGGCCAGGGCATGCACGTCTAGCTGGGCGGCCACCAGGGCACGCCCGGCATGACTCAGCGCTTCCAGCTCGGCCACGCGGCGGATGAGCTGCTGGCGTGAACGGTAGCGCCGCACCAGGATATAGCCAGCCAGCAGCAGCGCTCCCACCAACAGGACAAACGAAATTGACGGCCAAAGTAGACCGTCTGCGCTTTGTCCGAAAATGGCTGCTAAAAAGGACATGGTCAGGATTGATTGGGTCCTATTAAGGACTTACCGAGCAAAACACTAGGGATTGACCAGGGCCGCTTTTGCCGTTTGTTGGCTGGGATAGATCTGGAACAGCTGGTCGAAGCCGACCATGTGGAAAATTTCCTGCAAACGGCCGTTCAGCCCACACAACACCAGGTTTCCCTCTTGCTGCCGAGCCTTGCGCCAGCCGGTCACCAGGGTGCGCAGCCCGCCGCTGTTGATGTAGTCTGTCTGGCTGAGATCGACAATGAGCCGGACTTTGCCATCTTCTAACAGGCCAGTGAGCTCCTGTTCCAGGGTCGGGTTAAGCATCTGGTCGAGACGGCCGTTGATCGCCACTACCCAAATATCATTTCCCAGCGGTTCTTGCCAAATATTCATGCTGCTCATTTTTTCTTTTTGATCAGGGTCAGGGTGTTACCCGATTCATCGTCGAATTCAAAGTGGACATCATCCATCAACTGCCGCATAAAATGGATGCCCAGCCCACCGACCTTAACATTTTCCGGTTCCGAGGCATCAGGCGGTAAGGTAGGTACGGGCACGGCGTCTGGGTTGAAGGAACGGCCGTTGTCGCGGATGTTGATGATGAAGGAACTGCCCTGCATCCGCCAGCTCACCGTGATCTCACCCTGGTTTTCACCACCGTAAGCATGTTCAATGACGTTGGTGCACGCCTCGTCACAAGCCAATTCAATGTGAAATATGGCCGTCTGGTCCAGCCCACTTTGCGCCGCACCATCAGCCACATACTGACACACCTTTTGAATTTCTTCGTAACGTCCGGGAACGGTGAGGACGTGCTGAACACCCATGTGAGGAACAAAAAGGGGTAATCAGCAAGCAGTTGGGCTTTTCCCTGCGGTGGCAGGTGTTGAAAAGGGAACTGCTTACTGAGTACGGCCGTTACGCTTAAAAGCTGCCCACCGCAGCCGTGTCATCTTCATAAACCTGGAACAACGAGTCCAGCCCGGCCAGCGAAAGAACCTCGGCTACACGCTCGGAAGGTGACGCCAGGCGCACATCGCCCCCCCGCTTTTTGCACTCTTTCAGAGTGGAAACCAGGGTACGCAAGCCAGCGCTGCTCATATACGTCACACCAGCCAGGTTCAACACCAGATTATGGCGGCCGCTGCTCATCAACTCTTTTAAATTCCCCTCGAATTCTGCTGCATTGCTGCTGTCGATACGGCCGCTAACCGTCACCAAATCGACGCGCTTCAAAGTTTCAACGCTCATATTTACAGCTGTGTCGCTCATACAAAGATTCCTCCTCTGTTCAATCGGTAAGCGTGTGGGCAGATTATAACACGCAATTGTTGATTGGCGATTGTGGGAAATTGACGATTACCGCCGCGCGCTTTACGATTGGGGCATGGCTGATTTGTTACAGGCTTTGCAAGCAAAAGCGCAGGCGTTGGGCTTTAACATGGTGGGGGTGGTAACGGCCGTTCCCAGCCCCAACCTGTACGCCTACCAACGCTGGATCGACGCGGAAATGCACGGGCAGATGGGTTACCTGGCCCGCCCCGACCGGTTGGCCCGGCGGCAAGACCTGAACGTTATCCTGCCCGGCGTGCAGACCATCATCTGCGTCGGGATGGCGTACAGCACTGTACCCGTGCCGCCCGCCATCGCCAACGACCCCAGCCGGGGGCGCATCTCCAACTACGCCTGGGGCGTCGATTACCACGACGTGATGACCCCCCGCCTGGAAGAACTCGCCGCCTGGCTCAAAGCCCAGCAGCCGGAGAGCGGCACAGAGACCAAGGTCTACGTCGATACCGGCGCCATTTTGGAGCGCGACCACGCCGCTGCCGTTGGCCTTGGCTTCACCGGCAAAAACACCATGCTGATTGCGCCGAAACGCGGCTCGTTTTTCTTTTTGGGCGAAATATTGACGACTTTGGAGATTAGAGATTGGAGATTGGAGATTGATTCAATTCCCAATCTCCAATCTCCAATCTCCCCCATGCCGTCTTGCGGCACCTGCCGCCGCTGCCTGGACGCCTGCCCCACCAACGCCTTCCCCGCACCGTACGTGCTGGACGCCCGCCGCTGCATTTCTTACCTGACGATTGAGCTAAAAGGGTGGATTCCGCGGGCGTTACGGCTGTTGATGGGTAACTGGGTCTACGGCTGCGACATCTGCCAGGTGGTGTGCCCGTTCAACCGCTTTGCCCGGCCGACAGACGAGATTGCCTTTTATCCAGGAGGAGATCGGGAATTGGCGATTGGAGATTGGGAAACGCAAAAATCGCCAGTCGCCAATCGCCAATCGCCACTATGGGATGTGGCTGCGCCGCCCTTACTAGACCTGCTCACGCTCGACGAGGCCCGCTTTGCCGAGCGGTTTGCCCACAGCCCTATCCAGCGCATCAAGCGGACGCGGCTGGTGCGCAATGCATGCGTGGCGGCGGGGAACTGGGGCAGTGAAACGGCCGTACCTGCCCTCATCCACCTGCTCACCGACCCCGAGCCTATCATCCGCGGTCACGCTGTGTGGGCCTTGCGGCAGATTGGCGGCGAGCAGACAAGGGCATCCTTACAGGCATTGGCAGAGAGGGAGGAGGATACGGCCGTGCTGCAAGAGCTGCAAAACAATTAATGAACCCTATTGATTGCCGCCGTTAAAACCTGTTATACTGTTGCGGAGCCGCGCCCAGTTTGGAGCCAGCCACTAAAATTTACCATCCAACCCATCATAGAAAATGGCCAACCATGATTAACCATGAACAGAGGCGAGTCCTCTCCAGGCTCGTCATCCGCTTGTTTTCACCGCCTTATTTACCCCGCAAAATCCTCAGCCTCCTTTTTCTGCTTATCTTTACCGACGCCGTACTGCGCTTAATTGAACAGCCGCCTGAATACTGGGTGAACCACAAACTAGCCTTGTCATCGCTGGCCTGGCTGCTGCCCATTTTAGCCGTGCATCCCCTGGCTTTTTTGGGCGTGATGCTGCTGTTGAATGCGCTGGCGATGCTGCTGCTGGATGGCCTCAACCGCACGCCTGCCCTCATTGCCTGGACGGCCGTTAGTTTTGTGTACCTGAACAACACATTGCAATGGATCAATCGCGTGATTATTTTGCCACTGGGCATAGGTGATGCTGACCAAAATGTCGTGCCCAGCCTGCTGGCCATTCTGTTGATGGGGCTTTGGGCCTGGTTGGCCGTACCCGAATTGTTAGGCAGGGGAACGGCCGTTGCCTCCACTACCCGCTCCAAACTGTTTGCTGTAGTGGGTTTGGGTATTTGGGGCGCTTTGCTTACCGTTGGTGTGCTCCATGCTATGACGGTGCCAGCATCAGGTTGGCAGACAGTTACACCAGAGCATTTACCCACACCGCGAACCGGCGGCGAAATTGCTTATAACAGCGCCCAGGGCAAAGCGCTTCTGTTTGGTGGATCGGGCACCTGGGTGGGTGGTGACTGGATTTACGACAGCGAAACGTGGGAGTGGGATGGTACGGACTGGACACAGCAGTTCCCTGATGTGGCTCCACCCGGTCGCGGTGGTCTGGCTATGGCCTATGATGCCAATGCAGACCAGATAATTATGTTCGGTGGTCGTGTTCAGGACACTTACTTCAATGATACATGGACCTGGAATGGCACAACGTGGCAGATAAGGTATCCCGTTACGAACCCTCCGGCACGAGAAGGGCACGAAATGGTTTTTGACGAGCAGCGCGGGCAGGTTGTGCTGTACGGGGGCCATAGCAGCTCACTGGGGTATCTCAATGATGCCTGGGCCTGGGACGGGCAAAGCTGGTCTGAAATCAAAATGGAAAGCACTTCACCTCAGGCCGCCACCTTTTCCCTTGTCTATCACCAGGCCAGGCAGAGCGCTCTGGCAATTGTGACTGGCAGTCCGGGAGGCACGTGGTTTTGGCGAGACGGCCGTTGGGCAAACCTGCGCCTCAGTGGTGACCTTCCCTATGATATCGTTGGTGCGTCAGCAACCTATGACCGGCAAAATGAACGGGTGGTGCTGTTTGGGGGCATACGGGCAGAGGAAATACTCAATGAAACGTGGGTTTTTGAACATTCGCAATGGCAAAAACTCGATCTACCACTCTCACCTTCCCCGCGCTGGGGGCACGCCGCTTTTTATGATGAAAGCCGCGAAAAGATCATTATATTTGGTGGTTTTGACGGCACTGATTCTGTAAATGAAATGTGGGAGTTGGCCCTAACCGAAAAGTAATCAAGCAAGCAATAAAACGTTATGTCAATAATACCTCAGGCTTCCAATCTTTCTCTCCCCAAACAAACGGCCTATAAGCCAGGCGGCTTGCCCACGTTGATGATTCTGTACCTGATTTTGCTCATCGTAGCTGGTGTGACCTTTACCTTTATCGGGCAGCCGGTTGAATATTGGGTGGATTACGGCCGTTCCACCAGCGATTTGCCCTGGGTAAGCTGGCTCTTGTCGGTGCATCCGCTCTTTTTTCTGGCCGCTGTCGTCTTTTATCTCGCCGTTCTCGGTCTGTTCCTGAAAAAGGCAAACAGAACCACAGCTCTCGTGGTTTGGCTGGTCATCCTGTTGATCCATTTACGCCTTACCTTTTTTAGCTTTACCGAAGATTGGAACCGATTTTTCCACGGAACGTGCTGCATTGTTAGCGAAGTAGACTCCTGGCTTTGGCGTGTTTTTGTCGTGATCACCGGGCTTGTTCTGGCGCTCTGGCTGCGCCGCCTGGACCGGCAATCTGCGCCTGAGATGAGCCATCCGGTTGGGCGAGGCTTTTGGACGGCCGTTTCCCTCCCCTCAGTCTGGTTAATAGCGCTGGTCGTCTGGCTGATGGCCACCACCACTTTCAACGACGTTGGCTGGCGGCCTCTCGTGTCTGAGAATCGTCCCGAAGCCATCTCTTCTATCAAAGCAGTTTACGATACGAACCGGCAAACGGCCGTTCTGTTCGGCGGCGAATACTGGTCAGCGCAGCTGAGCGATTGGGTGTATGTAAATGAAACATGGGAGTGGGATGGTGTGGATTGGGTACAACGCTTCCCGGCACACCAACCGTCCAGACGGACCAAACACGCTATGGCTTACGATCCAATTCGCGGTGTGGTTGTGTTGTTTGGCGGGCACGACACCAGCGGTGACTTAAACGATGTGTGGGAATGGGATGGCGAAGATTGGGTGGAGAAACGGCCGTCGTTTGCCCCACCTATCCGCTGCTGCCACAGCCTGTATTTTGATCCAGAACGGGGCAAAACCGTGGCCTACGGCGGCCTCACTGGTTCATATTTCTACACAGACGGCTGGGCCTGGGATGGCTCTGAATGGGAAGCAATCTATTTTGAAGGCACGGCGCCACAAACCAGCGGACACGATCTTGAATATTTTCCACCAGCAGGCTACACCCTCGTGCTGCCTAACCTGACTTTGCAAGGCAACAGCTGGAACACCACCCAATTTGATCTCGCTCCCGAATACCGCCGGCACGCCGAAATGGCCTACATTCCCGAGACAGAACAACTCATCTTGTTTGGTGGCCTTGAAAACGAGGAGCTGTATGATGATACTTGGCTGCTCACGGCAGACGGCTGGCAGCAGCTCGATTTACCCCAATCGCCTCCCGGTCGCTGGGGGCAAGCAATGTTTTACGATGAGGTACGCGGGCACGTCGTGTTGTTTGGTGGCACCGGCAATGGTGGACTGAATGATATGTGGGAGCTATGGCTGCCCAACGAAGAATAAAATCGGGGCTTCAGGATTTCGTGGGGTCTGGCGTGAAACGTGAAACGTGATGGCTCTCTGGTCACGTTTCACACATCACAGGCTGTAAACCCCCTGAATTCCATAAAATCATCTCCCTCAGGCACTGATCAGTGTACCAAGGGCCAGGGCCTTCGCGGTTGGTCGCGCCGCTCAGCCGCGGCACACCCTAACAGGAGAGCCCTTTACCCACAACCTCTATTTTCACTCAATAAACTCAGGAAATTCCGGCTCCGCTAAACTCTCCTTTGGCTTCCAGCCGTTATAAAACCCAACCCGTGCTGTCTCAGCCTTAGGATAGCTCCCCGGTAACAACCGGGAAAAATAAAACCACTCCAACATCGGGCTGGTCATAAATGTCGTAATCAGAGCCATCAGCACCATCATCGTAAACAGCGTCGGCGACAGAATACCAATATCCAGCCCAATATTCAGAACCACCAGCTCCATCAAACCCCGCGTATTCATTAAAATACCCAACGCCCCCGCTTCCCGCCAGGGCGTACCCGTAGCCCGCGCTGCCAACGTCGAGCCGCCAAACTTGCCCGCTATGGCTACCAGGATGATCAGCCCACAGTAAAACCACATTTCTGCACCGCTCACCAGGCCGATACTGGCCCGTAAGCCCGTGAAAGCAAAAAAGAGCGGCAGCAGCAGCACCACGGCCGTATCTTCCAGCTTCTGCGTCAACGCCGCTACAAATTGGTGATGTTTCGGCATGATCGCGCCCGCCAGGAACGCCCCAAACAGCGCATGAATCCCCAGCCATTCTGTTACCAGCCCAGACAACAGCACCACCAGGAAGATAAGGGCCATTACATCTTGCGTCAATTTGCCGCGTTTTTCATACACATTCTCCAGCTGGCCAAGTAACGGCCGTATGACAAGGAGCATGGCCAGGATGTACACGGCCGTACCCCCTATCGTCGCCCACAGCGGCATGGCACTTTCCGTCACCCGCACCAGCAAAACCACGCCAGCCAGAATACACCAGCCCGTCACATCGTCAACCGCCGCACAGGTAATCGTCAGCGAACCAACCGGGGTGCGAAGTAGGTTGCGTTCCGTCAAAATGCGGGCCAGCACCGGAAAAGCTGTAATGCTCATGGCGATGCCGACAAACAGGGCAAAGCTGGTGAAAGGCACACTGTCGTTTGACAAGCGAGGGTAAAGGTAAAGGGCCAGCAGCGTCCCCAGGAAAAAGGGCGCAAAAATACTAACGTGGCTTGTCACCACAGCTGAGTGTCCCCTCCCTTTCAACAGCCGAGGGTCCAGTTCCAATCCCACCAGGAACATAAACAGCAGTAAACCTACCTGGCTCAAAGCATTCAAAAAACCCAGACTTTCCGCTGGAAACAAAGCGGCCGAAACCCCAGGTGCTACCCAACCCAGCAGGGACGGCCCCAACAAGATACCGGCTACCATTTCGCCCATCACCTGAGGTTGATGAATCTTGCGAAATATCATCCCCACCAGTCGCGACACCGCCAGGATGACACTGATCTGTATCAACAATGTCGGTAAGTGTCCCGCGTGTTCTAGCGCTGCACTCGTTTCTAGCACTCCCGTTTCTACTATGGCCGCTGGTGCCTCCACTCCTTGACCCAACTGTAAAAACCCTAATACACCTAAAACGGGAAAACCAACCAGGACCAGATAATGGATAACTGCTTTCATTGACTATCATCACCTCCAAGAAACCCTGGCCCTACTGGTTAGACCCGTCAAAGCCCAAAGGTCATGTGAATAAAATAAGGTCGCTTTTGCGTTGCTGAATCGTCTGACATTATGATGGGCGGCAAACATCCACGTCAATTCGGCGTTACGGACAATTTTTGGCTAAAATGTGAGGGTAAACCCTTTTTCCAGGCCCCGTTCTGGCAGAGCAATATTTAATGAAGCAAGCAAGAAGTGGGTGGAGAACTCCCTTCAACGCCTTTAAAATGAGTTAGATGATTTAGGAAAACATCTGGACAATCTGTGTAATCTGTGGATTTATAAATGGAGGAACACCTATGTTTGCAGAACTTTCGGTCGCAGAGCTTTCGGCCGATTACGGCCGTATCGAAGCCGCTATCCACTATCTCGAAGAAAACTTCCAGGCCCAACCGTCGCTGGCCGAGGTTGCCGCGCACGTGGGGTTGAGCGAATACCACTTTCAGCGCCTGTTCAGTCGATGGGCGGGCACCAGCCCCAAGCGCTTTTTGCAGTTTCTCACCATCCAGCACGCCAAAAAGCTGCTGGAAGAATCGCAGTCAATTTTGGACGCGGCGTACGAGGCTGGGCTCTCCAGTCCCAGCCGCCTGCACGACCTGTTTGTAACTCACGAAGCCATCACGCCTGGCGAGTTTAAGCAAAAAGGTGCCGGACTCACCATTCAGTACGGCTTCCACGACTCGCCCTTTGGCGAGTGCCTCATTGCCTTGACCGAACGCGGCATTTGCGGCCTCCAGTTTGTAGCCGACAGCGACCGTGAGGCAGCACTGGCAGAGCTAAAAGCCAGCTGGCCTCAGGCAGCGTTTGTAGAAGACGCAGAAGCAACACGGCCGTACATCGGTCCCATCTTCAACTTAAGCGACGCGGAAGAACGGCCGTCCCTGCCCCTCTACCTCAAAGGCACCAACTTCCAGATCCAGGTGTGGCAGGCGCTGCTGAAGATTCCGGCGGGAACGGCCGTTTCCTACGGCACCATCGCCCAGATGATTGGCAACCCCAAAGCCTCCCGCGCCGTGGGCAGCGCCGTTGGCAACAATCCTGTTGGCTACCTCATCCCCTGCCACCGTGTCATCCGCCAGGCGGGTGGCCTGGGCGACTATCGCTGGGGCAGCAGTCGCAAGAAGGCAATTTTGGGCTGGGAAGCGGCCCGTTATCAGTAATCGGTGATCGGTAATCGGTAGACGGGTTACCGACCACCGATTACCGAATACCTCTTTCTTTCGGCTGGAGTGCGGTATAATCCCCGCCATGCGCATTTTGATCACCGGTGGCGGCGGACAGCTGGCCGCAGCCTTGCAAACTGAACTGACCCAGCATGAACTTTTTACCTTTCCCCGAACCGAACTTGACATAACAGACCGCGAGGCGGTTTTTACGGCCGTTTCCACCACAACCCCCAACCTCATCATCCACTGTGCCGCCTACACCAACGTTGATGGCTGCGCCAAAGACCCAGAGTACGCCTACAAGGTGAACGGACTCGGCACGCAAAACGTGGCCCTGGCCTGCCAGCAGTCTGGCGCAGCGATGGTGCACATCAGCACCAACGAGGTGTTTGCCGGGGACAACCCTGCCGGGTATGAGGAATGGATGCCGTTGAGCGCGGTGAATCCATACGGCCGTTCCAAAGCCGCCGCCGAAGTCCACGTACAAAATCTCCTCTTGCGTTACTACATCGTGCGGCCCGCCTGGCTGTATGCGCCGCAGGGTCGCAATTTCATCCACGCCATCCTGGATCGCGCCCGCAGCACCAGCCAGCTCCGCGTCGTCACCGACGAAATTGGCAATCCAACCTACTCACAGGACGTGGCCAAAGCGATCAGCCAACTCATCGAAACGGAACAGTACGGCATATACCATTTTGTAAACGCGGGCAGCTGCTCGCGATGGGCGTTTGCCAACGAAATCTTGCGGCTGGCCGGACTCACCGAAGTCGTCAACACCCCCATTTTAGGCAAGGAATTTATACGGCCGTCCACCCCACCCCCCTTTGGCGCCCTGCACAACATCGCGGGCAAAGCCATTGGCATCGAATTACGGCCGTGGCAAGATGCCCTGGCTGAGTACATGCAAGAATTTGTTATCAAGTAATTGGGTAATTGCGTAATTGAGTCAGCAACGAATTACCTAATTACTCAATTACTCAATTACCTTCCCAAAGGAATCACATGAGCACAAATCCCTCTCCTCCCATCGCCGCCATCAAACCCAAAGAACTGACCATCCACGGACACACCCGCGTTGATAACTACTTCTGGCTGCGCGAGCGGGAAAATCCCGAAGTGATCACTTACCTGGAAGCCGAAAACGCCTACACCGAGGCGATGATGGCCCACACCAAACCGCTGCAAGAGGAACTATACGCGGAGATGGTCGGCCGCATCCAGGAAACCGACAGCAGTGCCCCGGTGAAAAAGGGCGAGTATTACTACTACAATCGCACCGAGGCGGGCAAGCAATACGCCATACACTGTCGCAAACATGGCTCGCTGGACGCTCCCGAAGAGATTCTGCTTGATGAAAACGAACTGGCCGCTGACACGAAGTACTTCAAGCTGGGCATCTCTCAAGTCAGTCCCAACCAGCAGCTGCTGGCCTACTCCACGGACACGACTGGCGGCGAGCGGTACACCCTCGTCGTCAAAAATCTGGCCACCGGCGAGATGATGGCCGACGCCGTGCCCGACACCTTCTACTCGGTGGAATGGGCCAACGACAACCGGACGCTCTTCTACAACAAGCAAGACGAAACGTGGCGCAGCTACAAAATCTTCCGCCACACCCTGGGCAGCGATGCCAGCGACGATGTTGAGGTGTACCACGAGCCAGATGAGCTGTTCAACGTCTACATGCACAAAACGCGGGATGATGCCTACATCGTCATCACCTCACACAGCATGGAAACGACCGAACAGCACTTCCTCAACGCCGACAAGCCCGACGGCGATTTGACGCTGCTGGCGCCGCGTAAGCGCGGCTGGCGCTACTTCCTCAACCACCGCCAGGGCGAATTTTTTATCCTGTCTAACGAAGACGCGCGCAACAACAAATTGATGGTAACGGCCGTTGCCAACCTCAACCCAGAAAACTGGCAACTTTTCATCCCCCACAACCCGGACAAGCTGCTGGAAAACGTGGATGTATTTGCGGATCATTTGGTGGTGTACGGCCGTTTCAACGGCCTGCACACCCTGGACATTCATAACTTCAGCGGCGGCATCCGCCAGCCGGTGTCGTTCCCCGAACCCGTTTACGCCATCCAGGTCAGCGAAAACCCCGAGTTTGTCACCGACCGGCTGCGTTTTGTCTACACCTCGCTCACCACCGCCGACACAACCGTGGAGCTGGACATGAACACGCTGGCCTGGCACAAAATCAAGCAGCTGCCCGTCCTCGGCGGCTACGATCCGGCCAACTACCAATCAGAACGCACCTTCGCCACCGCACCCGACGGCACCCAGGTGCCGGTTTCGCTGGTGTACCGCAAAGGGCTGGAGCGCGACGGCAGCAACCCTTGCCTGCTCTACGGCTACGGCTCGTACGGGGCCAGCATGTCCCCCAGTTTCGACCAGAAGCGGCTCAGCCTGATCGATCGTGGCTTTATCTACGCCATCGCCCACATTCGCGGCGGCAAAGAGATGGGGCGGCACTGGTATGATCAGGGCAAATGGCTGCACAAAAAGAACACGTTCACCGACTTTATTGCCAGTGCGCAGCATCTCATCAATGAAAAATATACGAGTCGGAAGAAATTGGCGGTGAACGGCCGTTCCGCTGGCGGCTTGCTCATGGGGGCGGTCACGGTGATGGCGCCGGAACTGTTCAAAGTGGTCGTAGCGGGCGTGCCCTTCGTCGATGTCGTCTCCACCATGCTGGACGAGTCGATCCCGCTCACCACCGGCGAATTTGAGGAGTGGGGCAACCCCAAAGAGGAAGAATATTATAACTACATGGTCTCCTACTCCCCCTACGACAACACGGAGGCCAAAGCGTACCCCAACATCCTCATCACCGCCGGGCTCAACGACCCGCGTGTGCAGTACTGGGAACCGGCCAAATGGGCCGCCAAGCTGCGCGCCGTCAAGACCGATCACAACCTGCTCCTGCTCAAAACCCACATGGGCGCGGGTCATTTTGCCTCAAGCGGCCGTTACGATTACCTCAAAGACATCGCCTTCGAATACGCCTTCATATTGGAAAACGTATCGTAGGGGCGAGGCAGGTGGAAGGAATCCTTTTGGAGAACTCGGCGGGTTGCGAGCACCTGCCTCGTCCCTACGGGAACATGCGGGTTTTGTGTTTGGTTTTTTGATGGAAACGGCCGTTCCCCATACAATCTTACCTCATGCCCAAAATCTCCATCATCATCCCCCACCTGAACAAAAAAGAGCTGCTCGACGACTGCCTGGACGCGCTGCGCCGCCAGACCTTCACCGACTTCGAGGTGCTGCTCGTCGACAACGGCTCCACCGACGGCACCCAGGCATACGTGTGTGAACGGTTCCCCGAAGTGCGCCTCATCGAGCTGGAGCGGAATTTTGGCTTTACCGGAGCGTGTAACGCCGGGTGGCAGGCGTCCCACGGCGAAATCGTCATCCTGCTCAACAACGACACCGAAGTCGATCCTAACTGGTTACACGAAATCTGGCGCGTGTTCGAGCAAAACCCGCAGGTGGGCAGCGTGGCCAGTAAGATGCTGCTGTTTGACCAGCGCGACACCTTCCACACCGCCGGGGATTTCTACCGGGCCGATGGCATTCCCGGCAATCGCGGTGTCTGGCAAAAGGATGTGGGCCAGTTCGACCAGGTCGAGCCGGTGTTCAGCGCCTGCGGTGGCTCCGCCGCCTACCGGCGCACCATGCTGGACCAAATCGGCTTCCTCGACGACGACTTCTTTTTTAGCTGCGAAGATGTGGACATTGGCTGGCGGGCCAATCTGGCGGGCTGGCAGGTGCTGTATGTGCCCACGGCCGTTGTCTACCACAAACTCAAAGCGACAGGCGGTTCAGTGGTGGGCAGTTACTATGACGGCCGTAATTTCCTCTACCTCATCTGGAAAAATTACCCCACCACCCTGCTACGCCGCCATTGGCGCAAAATCTTGCGTGCCCAACTAAAAATCACCCGCGACGCCCTGCGTGCCTGGCGCGGCGAGGCCGCTCGCGCCCGCCTGCGCGGCCAGCTCGCCGGGCTGTGGGGCATCTTCAAAATGTGGCCCAAGCGCCGCCAGATCCAGGCTCTTCGACGGATAGATGACGATTCCCTGACGGCCGTTCTCACCCCGGTTGACGATCCCCCCACAGACAGGTAACATTGCCTCCCTGACGATGAAGAAGGAACAGGAAGAGCCAATGAAACCATACTTATCCGTGATCATCCCTGCCTACAACGAGGAAAAGCGCATCGGCCAGACATTAACGGCCGTCTACCGCTACCTCACCGCCCAGCCCTTCACCTGGGAACTGCTCATCGTGCTCGACGGGGCCAGGGACAACACGGCTGGCGTCATCGAACAATTTGCCCAAGATAAAGAAAACATTCGCTGGATCGACCGCAAGGAAAACATGGGCAAAGGGTTCACCGTGCGCCAGGGCATGCTGGCCGCGCGCGGCGAAATCCGCCTCTTCACCGACGCCGACAACTCCACCGACATGAGCCATTTTGACCGGATGAAACCGCTGTTCGACCAGGGTGCCAACGTGGTCATCTGCTCGCGGGATGGCAAGGATGCGCCAGGCGCTGTACAGGCACGGCCGCAGCCATTCCTCAAGCGGGTGTTGGGCAACTCGGGCAACCTGTTTGTGCAGCTCGTCGCCGTGCCCGGCATTTGGGACACGCAGTGCGGCTTCAAGGCGTTCCGCGCCGCTGCGGCCGAGCAAATTTTCTCCATTTCGCAAATTAACCGCTGGGGGTTTGACATGGAAGCACTGGCCCTGGCCCGCCGCTTCGGCCACAAAATCCACGTCATCGCCGCCAACTGGCGCGATGCCGAAGGCACGCACGTCACGCTGGCGGGCTACCTGGGCACCTTCTGGGAAGCGGTGAAAATCCGCTGGAACCTGCTCAGCGGCGTCTACACCCGGCAAGAAAAGCGCCAGGCCGCCGCCAAACCGCACCCCACCCCGAAATAGGAGATGGGAGACTGGAGATTAGCGAATGTTTTAGTCTCCAATCTCTAATCTCCAATCTCCCTTTTTAAAATGGCTGATTTGGCGCTGGAAACGGCCGTTTCCCAACAACACCACTTCACCCTTATCGCGGGCATCGACGAGGCCGGGCGCGGCGCGCTGGCCGGGCCCGTGGTGGCCGCCGCCGTCATCTTGCCGCTCAACGACAGCATCGCAGCACAGCTGCTCGGCGTGAATGACTCCAAGCAGCTCACCGCCGCCCGGCGCGAAGCCCTGTTTGACCGCATCTGCCAGCACGCCCTGGCCTTCGGCATCGGCCTGGAACCGGCGGCGGTGATTGACCAGATTGGCATCCTGCCCGCCAACAAGCTGGCGATGGGCACGGCCGTTGCCCAACTCACACCTCGTCCGGAATTTTTGCTGATAGACGGCCGTATCCGCCTACCCCAGCTCAACATTCCGCAAACGGCCGTGGTGCGCGGCGACAGCCAAAGCCTGAGCATTGCCGCCGCCTCCATCCTGGCCAAAGTCACCCGCGACCGGCTCATGGTAGAGTTAGACCGGCACTACCCCGCCTACGGCTTTGCCCAACACAAAGGGTACGGCACCGAGTTCCACCGCGCCGCGATTGCCCAATTTGGCCCCTGCCCCGAACACCGCCACTCCTTCGCCCCCATTCGCCCACCGCTGCTGTAGGGCAAGTAGGGCAATAGCGCGCTATTGCCCTACTTGCCCTACTAGATCAATCTCAAACAGATTCCACAGCTCCGAATTTTGCGTACTGTCCAGGCCAAAGTTAAGCACTTCGGGCCGGACCACGGCCAGCTTTACACGGGGAAACAGCGGCAGCGAAGGCAGTTCCTCGGCAAAGATGCGCCAGGCGGCTTGATGGGCTGCCACATATTCCGGTGATCCCCAAAACGCCGGCTGCGCCTGCTGGCATGCCGCGTCGAATGATTCATTGGACCAACCCGTGACGTTCAAGTCGCCGACTGCGCCGTCTGCACCATAAATCTGCCTGGACAGCCAATGGTGACAGGGTGGTTCTGTGCTGCTGTTCCAGGCAAACAGGGCTACGTCAAACTGGCGGCCGAACAGTGGGCCTTCAGCAGCAAAAAACGCGTCAGGCGGGAGACTGACTGTATCAGCCTGTACCCCGCACTCTAGCCAGTTTTCGGCGATAACGGCCGTCATCGCCTGCCGCAATTCTCCACCCAAGCTGGTCATCAGCTCAATGGCAAACGGCGTGCCGCTGGCCGGGTCTTCACGAATGCCGTCGCCATCGCTGTCCAGATAGCCTACCTCGTCCAGCAGCGCGTTGGCCGCTGTCACGTCGTAGGGCCACGCGGCCGTATCCGCCGGGCGCAGCGGATGATCGGGCGAGGCGTAGCTGTCCCACACTTCAGACTGGCCGTACATCGTTTGCTCCATCAGACCCTGCCGGTCGGTGCACAGCGCCAGCGCCTGCCGCACTCGCACATCCTGGAACCAATCGGGACGGCCGTTACCATCCCCATATTGGCCAGACGAATCAACACCAAATGCCAAATGCTCAAAGATTGTGCCTGGCTGAATATGGGTCTGTAAAAGGCCCGTATCATTCGCCTCGGTAAAAAATGGAAGCTGGCCTGGATCTAATGCACTTTGGGCGATAATGCGGCAAGGTCCGGAAAGCAAAGGGCCAACAATCCCATCAACATCCGGATAATACTGAAAAGTCAAGTTATCTAATTTTGGCAATCCTTCCTCTGCCCGGTAATAGTAAGGATTGGCGGACAGCTGAATCATGTCTCCTGGTAGCCATTCAGTAACAACAAACGGACCGCTGCTTAACGGCCGTCGCACCGCCTCAGGCAGTTCAGGCAGCATGTTGACATCGTACTTGCTCAGCTGGTGTTCTGGCAGCGGCGTCCAGACGTTCAAAAAGTAGGTTTGGTCCAACCAGCCCGGCAGCCCCGTCCAGCGCAGCGATAGGTCGCCGGTGGCTTCGTAGCTGGCGGTGCGCTCCGTGCGGGTGGTATCCACCGTGGTGAATGGCACCTGCACCGTGCGGTTCACGGCAAAGCTGAACACGGAATCGGCTGCGCTCACCGGCGTACCGTCGGACCACACCATCGGCTTGAGCGTGAAATCGACCACCAGCTGGCTCATTTCCAGCGGCGTGCCGTCAAACGTCACGCGCTCCCCAGCGGCGTTTAGCACGTCTACACCCTCGGCCAGCGTCACCACTTCGTCATCGGCCGACAGCACCGTATCGCCCGCCTGCACGGTGACGGTTTGCAGGACGGCGTCACCATCGTCCAGGCTGGGCAGCTTTTCGAGGCCCTGCGCCTGGTAGCCGTAATCCAGCTGCGTCACCAGGTTCTCATAGATGGCGTGATGAATGTTCTGTTTATCCAGCATGTAGCCACTGTACAAAAAAAGCGAATCGGGTTCAGCCGCCTGGCAGATTACCAGCTCTTTTGGTTCTGCTTCGGGCGGCGCAGGCGTCCCCAGCACCGCTTCGGGCGTTTCCTCGACAACCTCCGTCACCACCACTTCCGTCGCCCGCAGAAACAAATCGCGCGAGACAACGGGCACACCTTCTTGCGCCACGGCCGTTTCCACCACCACAACCTCACGCGTGACTTCCACTTCCACGACGGGCTCAGTACACGCTGCGCCGATGACACTCAACAAGCAAACCAGCCACAACCACCAATTATGTTTCATGGGTCTTCTCCCTCTCAGATTGGACCAATCTTCGAGATTGGTCCAATCTCTTCGCGCTCTTTGCATGCTTTGCGGTTCAAAGTATTATAACGGTCGTCGCCAAACCCAGTTGTTGTTTTGCCGCAGCCGGGGTACAGTTCGCCCCATGAAACCACTCATCGGCACAGACCTCAAGCGCTTTTTGCGCGATTACCGGCGGCAGCACCAGCCTGATTTTGACATCGTGGGGCTGCTGCAAAGCGTGGAGTACCCGGCGAACGTCGGCTCGATCTTCCGCGTGGCCGATGGGGCCAACCTGACGGAGCTGGTGCTGACGGGCGTCACCCCCACGCCGCCCAACCCTACGATTGACAAGGTCGGCCGTTTTAAAAGCCTGCGCATCCCCTGGCGCTACGAGAAAGATGCCGTGCCCGCGCTGCAACAGCTCAAAGCATCTGGCTACACGATTGTGGCGGTGGAATTGACGGATACGGCCGTTCCCTACCACACCTTCACCTACCCGCAAAAAACCTGCCTGGTGGTGGGCCACGAAGACCACGGCGTGACCAAAACAACGTTGGCCGGGTGTGATGCGGCCGTTTTCCTGCCCATGTACGGCAAAGGCCAATCCCTCAACGTGCACGTCGCCTTCAGCATCGTGCTCTACCACATCCTGCACCAAACAGCCCATGAAACGTGAAACGAGAAACGTGACCAGCGGCAAATCACGTTTCCCGTTTCACGTTTCACGCAAACTACACGTCCTTTGCGGCAAAAAACAACGATGACCAAACGCAAACACCAGCGCGAAAAAGCCCGGCTTTTCCAGGCGCTTACCGAACAAACCCAGGGCAGCACCGACCACGACGCACCCATCCCCGAGCAGGCATTGGCCAACTTGCCCGGCTTGACGGCGCATACCCCATCGGGCAGCCTGCCCAAGATGAAGAAGTTTCGCTTTCAGCTGATGCACGAGTGGATTTTGCACCGCCTGCCGCCGGGCCGCGTGGCCGACGTGGGCGGCGGCAAGGGGCTGCTGGCCTACCTGCTGCAGCAAAGCGGCTGGCAGGCCACCGTCATCGATCCGGTGGCGCAGGCGCTGCCAGACAAGTACAAAGACCTTACACTCAACCGGCGCGTCAAAATTGGTGCGGCCGAGTCGGTGCCGCACCTCACCCAACCCTTTGCCCCGGCAATGGCGGAGCAGTTTGACCTGCTGGTGTCGATGCACGCCCACGGCTGCAACGTGCAGCTCATCGACGTGGCGGCCACAGGGCAGCAAAAAGTGATTTTGCTGCCCTGCTGCATCATTCAGGAACCGCTGCTGCCCGCCCCCGGCCAGCATTGGATTGCCTGCCTGGTAGAGTATGCCCTGGCCAAAAATCTCACCGTCGAGCCGTTTCGCCTCAACTTTCGCGGGCAAAACATTGGCCTGTACATCCACACCGCCTAGTGTCCCGTACGAGGGCGCGAAGCGCCGAGGCGCTGCCCTAGACCAGCGAAAGCTTACTGGTGTCCCGGAGAACGTCCCCTGTTGACCGGCTTTGATGCTAAAAACTGATAATCCCCAGCCTATAAGGTGACGGCCGTTCCTTGCACCGCATCTTTGACCCGCAGCGGCTGCCAACGGCCGTAGGTCAATGAGCGCCACAGCCATTCAGCTGGCCCAAAACGGAAGCGGCGCAGCCACAGAGTGGAAAGTGTTAGCTGCACCGCCCAAATGGCCAGGACGATGAGCAGCTGCCCGGTACGTTCCACCTGGCCAAACAGCCCCAGTCCGTGACCGTAAAAAATAAATGTGGCGGCGATAGTCTGGAAAAGATAGTTGCTCAACGCAGTGCGGCCGACGGCGGCCAACGGCCGTATCACCTGCGGCCAGCGCCCTGACTTCGCCACCAGCATGACGAGAGCAATGTAGCCAAGGCTGACCCCCAGGCTGCCCCAATAGTTAAACTGGGAGCCCACAAACCGGGAATATTCCAGCGTCCAGCCCGCCGCAAAGTTGCGCACCAGCCCCAGGCTCACCAGCGGGAAACCCAGGCCAAACCCGGCAATCAGCAAGCTGCGATAAAACCGGGTGGAGCACTCGGCCGTCAACACCCCCAGCTTAAAGAGCGCCATGCCCAGCAGCATCAGCCCGCCAGCGCGCCAGCCACCCCAGAACAGGAAGGCGAGCGTTTGCATTTCCACAGACGCTGGCACGCGATGCGCAAGTTGTTCCAACCAGCTGCTTTGGTAAACGGCGGTTTCCCAGGCAATTTCCTCAGCACCAGGCAGCCAATCTGCCTGGAAGTCAGCCACAAGCTCGGGCGGAAAATTGGCCAGCGTGCCCAGCATGCCCAGCTGCAGCAGCGTCGATACGCTAAATGCCGCAATCCCCAGGCCAATCAACCATCGCGGCGACAGCTTGCGGAACCAATAAACGACCATTGCCACCAGCGCATACGTCACCAAAATGTCGCCATACCAGAGCAGGTAGGCGTGAATCAGCCCGATAACCAGCAGCCAAAAAGTCCGTTTGTAATGAAGCCCCGCCGAGCGCTGGTTATTCTCCTCCACCTTCGTCGTGATGAGCACAATGCCCGCACCATACAAAATGGAAAAAATGGTCATGAATTTGCTGTCGGCAAAAAGGTGGCTCAGAATCCATACCCATCGGTTCAGGCCGGTAAAATCGCCATAGGCCGTGGGATTAAAGTAAGCGGCTTCCGGCATGGCAAAACTTTGGATGTTCATTATTAAAATGCCGAGCAGGGCAAACCCGCGCAAAAAGTCTAGCGCCACAATCCGTTCCTGCGGCATGACCGGTTTGTTTGTATTTTGTACCATTTCAACTCCTGTTTTATTTGTTCAATAAGTTGATGGCACTTTACCAGTTGCGGTTATCGGCTGGATGTGCAGCAAGTCATGTTGGGGGTCATGATAAGGTCATGATTATCCGTTGGGGATGCGCAAAGAGGCAAGATGCGTGAAACGTGAAGAGAAGAGATATTCACGTTTCACGCATCACGTTTCAACCAGGCCTCGCAAAATCGTAAAAGCCGATTTTATCCAAACAGCTTGGTTAAATCGGCCGTACTGGGGAGGATGACGTGCGCCCCCGCCTGGCGCAGCTCATGCTCGCGGCCAAAGCCGCACAGCACCCCAACGCGCCACGCCCCCGCCCGCTGCGCCGAGTGCATGTCCACTGAAGTGTCGCCAACCATCACACAAGCGGTAACGGGCAGGTTAAGCTGCCGGGCAGCCTCCAGAACTGGCGATGGGTGCGGCTTGAGGCGGCGCGTATCCTGCGAGCCAATGGTCACCTCAAAGCGGGAAGCAATATCGGGGAACTGGGCCAGGAAGCCTTCGATCTGGTGGCGGCTGCGGGTGGTGACAATGCCCAGACGGTACCGCGGCGGCAGGGCGTGCAGCATTTTCAGCACGCCGGGAATCACCTCAAAATTGGTGATGAATGGATCTTTGCGCCGCGACAGCCGCCAGCGGGTGAGCCACTTGAGCGGCTCGTCCAGGTGGAGTTTGTCGGCCAGGGTGATGAGGGCGTTGGCGGGGGACTCAATCTGCATAAGCAGCCAGCGCACGTACTGGGCGGCCTGCTCGCCCAAAATGGGCTGCAACCAGCGCGAGATTTTCAACACGGCCTGGTCATCGGTGTCAATCAGCGTCCCGTCCATGTCAAACAAGATCGCCTGGATTTCCTGGAAGGGAATAGGGGTTGGTTCAGTCATAAGAGCAGAGTGTAATTTTCACTACCGGACACTTTTAAGGAAAGGAAGCAAAACGTGACGTAATAAAAAAACATGGGATAAATTCCTTGATTCAGCACAAACCAAAGGAGATATCCCATGGGTGATAACATCTATCGTCGCATAACAGAGAGTTTGAGGCAAATTTATCCGAAACGTTTGACGGGTCGTCAGGCCAGACATATGAACACGTTAAGACCTGGCGCCATGCGCCTTTGCGTGAGATTCAGCAACAGCTTATTGGTAGGACCTGGGAATTCGCCAATTAGCCTTTGGTTGTGGCTGGCGTTGCCGCACCGGTCAGCACCAATTCTTTTTTGGAGCGGGTAATGGCCCACCACAAAACGGCCAGAATGATGATGACGATAACGGCCGTCAGCAGCGTCATCTGATCATACTGCACAATAATCGGCGCCAGAATCAGGCTCACGATGTTGACCACCTTGATCATCGGATTTAGCGCGGGGCCAGCCGTATCCTTTAGCGGATCGCCGACCGTGTCTCCCACCACGCTGGCGTTATGCCGTTCCGAGCCCTTGCCCAGGTTGCGCGCCGGATCGACCACCTCGTCCTCAATCTTTTTCTTGGCATTGTCCCAGGCGCCACCTGCGTTCGACATGAACACCGCCAGCAGCTGCCCAGACAAAATGATGCCCGCCTGGAAACCGCCCAGCGCCTCCACGCGCAGCAGCAAACCCACGGCAATCGGCGTTAAGATGGCGATTAAAGCCAGGTTGACCAGATCACGCTGCGCCGCCATCGTGGAAATGGTCACCGCCCGGCGGTAATCGGGCTTCACCGTGCCTTCCAAAATCCCAGGAATCTTAAACTGTCGCCGTACCTCGGCCACCATCTGGCCCGCCGCGCGACTCACCGACTTGATGGCCAGCGAGGAAAACAGCCAGGGCAGTGCCCCGCCCAGCAGCAGGCCAATAAACACCAGCGGCTCGGACACGCGAATGCCCGAAGCCAGCGCCTCCGGATCAATGCGGGTGACGTCGGTAATGAAGGAGCCAAAGAGGGAAACGGCCGCAATCACCGCTGAACCAATGGCAATGCCCTTGGTAATCGCCTTGGTCGTGTTCCCCACCGCATCCAGATCGGCCATGATTTGCCGGGCGCCTTCGTCCAGCCCCGCCATCTCGCCAATGCCGTTGGCGTTGTCCACAATTGGCCCGAAGGAATCCATGGCCACGTTGTTGCCCGTCAGCGTCAACATGCCGATGCCCGTCATGGCCACGCCGTACAGCACAAAGGTGACTTGAATCGCCCCGGCGGTAAAGGCAGACCCGGCCGCGGCAAATTCCGCCACCGGCATGCCGCTGTAGATAAGAATGGCTGCCCCAATGGTGAGGGCAATCACCACCGCCGACCAGACGCTGGATTCATATCCCACGCCCAATCCGGACAGGATGGTTGTGGCCGGACCGCTTTCCGTGCTCTTCTTAATCTCTTCAACCGGTTTGGCGTGTGACCCGGTGAAGTAATCGGTCAGCCGGTCGATGAGGATGGCCAGGAGGACGCCAGCTGTGGTAGACAGAAACGGCCGCCACCAGCCGCCCGGCACGCCATCCATATAAAAGAAGGCCACCAGGCCAAACAGCACCACAGAAATCGCTGCCGAGGTCAGGAAGCCGCGGAAGATCGCCGCCATGGCATCACCACGGCCGTGTGACTGGCCTTTGACCAAATACGTACCCACGATTGACGCCAGCACGCCAATGCCCCGTACCAGCAGCGGGTACAAAATCCACTCTATGTGCCCGGTGATGGCCGTCAGGGCAATGCCCAAAATCAGGCCAGACACAATGGTGACCTCATATGACTCAAAGATGTCGGCAGCCATGCCGGCACAGTCGCCCACGTTATCACCCACGAGATCGGCAATAACGGCCGCATTTCGCGGATCATCCTCGGCCATGCCCTGTTCCAATTTGCCCACCAGGTCCGCACCCACGTCGGCAGCCTTGGTGAAGATGCCCCCGCCCACCCGCATGAACAGGGCCAGCAGCGTGCCGCCAAAACCAAAACCCAGCAGCGCATCGGGCGCTGCCTTACCGAAGTAGACAAACAAGATGGTGCCGCCAAACAGCCCCAGGCCATCGGTCAGCATCCCGGTGATGGTGCCCGCACGATAGGCAATTTTTAACGCATCGCGAAAGCTGGTTCGGGCCGCAGCTGCCACCCGCACATTGCCCTGCACCGCCATGCGCATGCCAATCTGCCCCACCGTCAGGGAGAAAGTAGCGCCAAAGATAAAGCCAATGGCCCGGCCAAGGCCCACAATCAGGCGGATGGTTTCTTCGTCCCGCCCGGCAAAACGTTCCATGGCCTCTGGCGTAGGCTCCACGATATAGACACTCAAAAAGAGCAAGATTGTGAGTAAAACAATAAAGGGGAGAATGGTGCGCAGCTGGCGCGAAAGGTAAGCGTCTGCCCCCTGCCGTATGGCATCCCATACTTCCTGCATTTCTGCTGACCCTTTATCCTCGCGCAAAATTTGTCTTCGCAAGAAAACTGCATAACCCAAACCCAGTATCGCGACTGCCAATACCAACCAGATGGCAATTGTTTCAAACGTTGTTAAGCCCATCGTACCCATAAAGCAAAACCTCCTTTATGCACTAAGTGCCTCTCGTCTGATCCTTCCAGCATTTGGGAGAGCAGAAAACAGAGAAGTATGTAATTGGTAAAAAACAGGGGGATGAGCGGTTTGCTTTAGAAGCAGAACCACTCAATCAAGGTTCACATCAGAGGCATTATGTCACAACAATCCCAGGGGCAATGAGTAACACAAGTCACGGCAACAGGTGACATCTGTCATTTGCTGAAATCGGGAAGTAGGGACAAGGCATGCCTTGACCCTACTTCCTGAAATCCCAAAGAGCCAAAGAATAATATGGCACGGCCGTTCGTTGACGCTAGTTTTCCCTCCTCGTATACTCTTCTCCCATGCAAACATCCAAACGCCTGACCCTTTTCCGTGAATCCGTCATTCGAGATATGACTCGCCTGGCGCTTAAGCACAACGCCATCAACCTCAGCCAGGGTTTCCCCGATTTTGATACGCCAGAACCGGTGAAAGAAGCGGCCGTTCGCGCGATCCAAAGCGGCCTCAACCAGTACGCCATCACCTGGGGTTATCCGCCGCTGCGCGAAAAGCTGGCCGAACTGTACACGGCGCGGCTGGGCTGGAACGTACATCCAGATAAACACGTCACCGTCACCTGCGGCGTCAGCGAGGGGATCATTACGGCCGTTCAGTCCATCCTCAACCCCGGCGACGAGATGCTCATCCTGGAACCGGCCCACGACAATTTTCGGCCGTCGGCGTTTATCGCCAACGCGGTGCCCGTATCGGTGGCCCTGGATGCGCCGGATTACCGGCTGGAGGTGGCCAAACTGCGCGCCGCCGTCACCCCCAAAACCAGGGCAATGCTGCTCAACACGCCGCACAACCCCACTGGCCGCGTTTTTGACCAGGAGGAAATTGCCGGTGTCATCGAGGTGGTGCTGGAAAACGACCTGGTGCTGATTACCGACGAAATTTACGACCGGATTTTGTACGACGGCCGTATCCACCAATCCCCCGGCAGCCTGGAACCGCTCAAAGATCGCACGATTACCATTGGCGGCCTGGGCAAAACGTTTGCCATGACCGGCTGGCGGCTGGGCTACGTCATCGCCCCGGAGCGCTTTGCTGAAGGCATCCGCACTCTGCACGACTACACGACGATCTGCGCAGCCACGCCGCTGCAAGCTGCCGCCGTGGCCGCCCTCGCCATGCCAGAGAGCTTCTTCGAGCAAACCACCAGCGATTACCACCAGCGCCGCGCCCTGATTATGGAGATTTTGACCGACGTGGGTTTCCAGGCCAGCACGCCGCAGGGCGCCTATTACATCATGGCCGACTACAGCCAGCTGCCCATCCCCCAGGCCAGCCTGGCGCCAACCGAATTTGCCTATTTTATGGCTTCAGATGTGGGCGTGGCCGTGGTGCCGGGGGACAGTTTTTACTCGCTGGAAGGATACGGCCGTTCCACCATCCGCTTTGCTTTCCCCAAAAAGATCTCCACGCTGGAGCAGGCCGGGGAGCGGCTCCTGGCCCGTCTGAAATAAATCTGTCCAGATTGGGCCAATCTTAAAGATTGGCCCAATCTCAGCGCAGGGCGAGATCGGCGATCATGGTGAGGAAGACGGTGCTTTCTAGCTGGTTGTACGTCTCCGCAGGCGCTTCAGCCCAGGCGACGATGTCCTGCCCCTCCTCCACCCGCGCCATGAGGAACCCCCACACGGTGCCCACCTCCGCATCGTCGTAGCTGAAGTCCACCCGCAGCCAAACCAAGCCCCCCAGCGGAAATTCATACGGCTGGCCCACCTCGAAGTTTGCCACATCTGCCCCCGCGTCGCGGACCAGGGTGTTGACCACGCCAGTTGTGTCTAGCGCCGTCGGCTGGGTGCGCAGGGCAACGAAGGTGGTGGCCCCCGCGCCAAACCATTCCCAGCTGCCCACCTGCTGGTAGGCAAAGGTGGCTGGCTGGGCCACGGTGAAGCCGTCCAGCGTGGCCACCGGCCAGCGGCCCGGCTGCAGGCCAAAACCCACGTCGCGGTAAGACCAGCTTTCGGCGATGGTTTGCACAACCGCCTGAGTGGTCGCCTCGTCACTGGACAGGCCATCGACGTCCACCACAAAGCCGGTGCCGTCGTGGACAAAGGTGAGGAAGATGCCGGTGTGCTCGCCGTCTTCCGGCTTGTTGTAGCCGTAGGCGGTGCGCAGGCCGGGCTGCCCGGCAATCAGCACCTCATTCTCAAACAAGATGTCCACCGCGCCAAACTGCTGCAGGGTTTGCGTTTTGAGCGTTTGGGGTGTAACGGCCGTATCCACATTCGGATAGATCGTCACCTGGAACTGGGTGCTGCCCTGCCGCTGGCTGGTGTAGAGCAGCGTCTCCTGGTAGCGTGGGGCAAACCACGCTTCGGGGTACAAAAATTGGAAGCCGAGGTACGGGTCCAGATATGCCTCGTAGCCGGGGGTGATGACGCTGTTGTCGACGTTGACCTCGATGAAGGAAACGGCCGTTTCCCCCGCCACATTCTCCGCCCGAAAGCCAAAAAAGTGACCGCCGTCTGGCAGCGCCCGCCATTCAAAATACAGATCGCGGTTGTCGTCAAAATAGAGGCTGGTACCCGGTTCGCGCTGGAATTCCCCGTTGCCGTCGTTGTCGGTGGCGTAGTAGAGCGTGTAGAGCTGGAACTCATCGCCGGGCTGGGGCAGCAGTTCGGCGGGCGCGCCGGTGGCGTCTGACTGCACCGTCCAGACGCGGGTGAGGCTGGCGCTGCGGTGGTCGAAGACGAGGTTGGCATCGAGGTAAACATCGCTATCGGCGCGGCGGTAGCGGCCCTGGACGGTGAACAGGGTGCTGCCCGGCTCGGTGGGCCACATCACCACAAAGTCGCCGTTCTCAAAGCTGTCGTACAGGTAGGTCACTTCCGTGTCCCAGACAAAAAAGTCGTCGTGCACGCCGTCGCGCCACTCGACGAGTTCGCTGCCGTCGGGCAGGAAGGTGGGTTCGGGGTTGAGATGATCGTACTCCAGCAGCAGCTGACGGCCGTCTTCCAAATAACGCCCGGCAATCAGGGCCACGTTGGCCACATCCCGGCCAATCACCTGGAAGTTGATGAAGGCGGGGTTTTGCAGCCCGGCCACGGGAGCCTGGGCGGCGCTGAGGTTGACGGCGGGCGGCGGCAGTTCGGCCTGGCCGACGGCGTGGTAGGTTTGCAAGAAGGCGTCCCAGGCGTCGAGTTGGGTCGTGGCGCTGTAGTCAGGGTTGTAGAAACGGCCGTTCCGGGGAAAGTAAATCGCCACCCCCTGGCTCGTCTTCAGCCCCGAGCCGGTGCCGTTGGCAATCACCGCGTTGCTAACCGCATTCATAACGGCATTAGACGCGCTGACCACGGCCTCATCCGGGCTGCGCTGGGCCAGAATCGAAGCGAAATGGTGCAGGTCAATCGAGGCGTATTCCTCGAAGCTGTCCGGGTAGACGCGGGCGAAGGTGGCGGCGCCGCTGCGGGCGTCGCCCACGGCGCTGGCGACGAAGGCAGGCTCAATGCTGAGGGCGTTGGCCAGCTGTTCCACAGCCAGGGTGAGCCCTTCGAGCTGACTTAAATCGACGGCCGACATGGTGACAAAATCATCGGGCTGCACGGCCGTATAAAAGTTGAGGAATTCGGTGACCATGGTGGTGGCCAGGGAACGGCCGTCCACGGCAGGATTGGCGTACAGGGTGCGCAGCAGCGCTTCGTAATCCCAGCCCTGGCCGGGGGTGAGCTCTTCGGAACCGACGGCGTAACGGGTAAACGGCCGTACCGCCTGGAAGACGTCCAGCTGCCCCATCAGGCAGGCATCAAAGCCGATGATATCCAGCGCGGGCAGACCCGCCGCGGCCAGACCGGTTTCCAGTGCCCCTTGCAAATCGGGCAGGCTGATATGATCGCCGTTATCAAAGGTGGGGGCGTCGCCGTCGTAGGCGATGCCGCTCCAGCCTGCGCCGTGGTCCCACAGGATGAGGGCGTAGCGGTTGGCGGGGAAGCTTTGGATGCCCCAGCTGATGAAATCGGCCAGCACGTTGGGATCGCCCATGTTTTGCTCGCCCAGGCTTTGCAGCGGCTCGGAGTTGAGCAGGCTGCGGTCGCCGTCGCCCAGGATGTGATAGCGGCGCGTGTCGGACCAGTCGCCGTCTAGAGTGCTTTCGCCCAGCGCCCGGTCAATTTGTAGGATGACGTTGACCTGTTCGCTGCTGCCCGCCGCTTCCATCTCGTTGAGGTCCAGCAGCCCGGGCAGCTCCAGGTTGTTGTCCGCGTCCATGTAGACAAGGATGGTCCAGTCATCCAGGATGGCGTCGTAGGTGGCAGTGGGCAGCGGGGCGCTGGTGGGCGGCGGCGTCGCGCTGGGCAGCGCAGGCGTTGGCGGGTTGGGGATGGATTCTGAAGTTGGGAGGGGAGAAACGGCCGTGGGCAACAGGGTTGATTGGCCGCGACCACCACACTCAACCAAAAACATAGAAAACAGCAGCGAAACGGTTATCAGACGAATTGGCAAGGCAAACATATGGTAATTATCCACAGATTACGCAGATTACGCAGATTTTCCCTTGTTTTCCAAAAAGCCACTTTGGTTGACCGTCTGCCTGACAAATTGCTACAATGGCCGCTAACAGGCAGTTGCCGGTGTTTGTGCCACGATTATGTTTTAGCTTAAACTCCAAATAGGTTTCGCACACGCTCGGCTTAGTCCAACATGGTTTATGCAGTGGCTTCCGTGTTGGTTCTTGGATGGTTCTTGCTAAACCGTGCCGCATCAATCCTTAATCATTAGGCCTTTTCAGGAATAAATATGTCAAATTCTGGAAAACTTCTAGAAAGTTTCGTAGAACAAATAGAAAAAATACTTCTACCTCAAGGCATCACCGTTTCTCCAAACGAAAAGATATACAACGATGATGGTGTGCAAATAGCCGAATTTGATATTGAAATCGAGGGTAAGATTGGAACAACTCACTTTAAGTGGTTAATAGAGTGTAGAGATAGACCCTCTGAAGGCCCCGC
Organism: Candidatus Leptofilum proximum; assembly: GCA_016710325.1. Classification (GTDB taxonomy): domain Bacteria; phylum Chloroflexota; class Anaerolineae; order Promineifilales; family Promineifilaceae; genus Leptofilum; species Leptofilum proximum. The sequence goes on from JADJXK010000001.1 coordinate 844,534, forward strand.
TCCAGGTTCATGGATAGAGCAACTTGTTGGAAGAAGAGAAAGATTTAACTTCAATAAAGTTATCGCTGTTTCTACCACCGGCTTCGCAGAAGGTGCGAAACAGTACGCAAACCATGCTGGAATCGAGACAAGAGTGGTTACTGATTCGGATGTAAGTCAAATACGTGACTGGTTTCTTTTAGAGAATCTGATTGTATTCCGACGAGGGGTCGTTCTGGTCCATGCTACACTTCTTATGGATGAAAAGGAACCAAAAGATAGGCAAGATGCACTTAAGAATAGCTTAGGTGCTGTTGCTGCGGAGGAAAAAATTCTCCAATCTAGTGAGTCGGGAGAATCTATAAATGTTGCAACTGCATTTTTGAGAGCAGCAAACAACGCCAGTGAATTATATGATGAGTTGATACCACAAGGAGGCTCAAAGAAAATTAATCTCGCAGTTAACTACCCACAAGACAACAGTCATTATGTCGTTGAAACAGAGCTTGGAAAAATCAGAATTATAAAAATTCTGTTTCAGGGAGAAATCACCGTCACAGTAGAAAGGATACCTGTACATTCGATAAAGAAATACGAAAATTTAGCTAATGGTGAAGAAATCGCGACAAAGGTGAGTTTTGATTTTGAAATAGATGGCTCTCGAAGAGAATTATCATTTCATCGAATTGCAGATACTGGAGAAATCCAAGTTTCAGTTAGTGTTTCTGTACAAAATGCCTAATACCGTCTCCACCGGATCGCTCTTTGCACAGTGACATCCTGTAAAAGAAAGATAAATTGGGCTGGTAACGGCCGTTACCAGTAAAAACCAATTGTGGCTAAAGTGTGGGGGTGGGGAACGGCCGTATTTCCCCGGTTCTATCCTGTAAAAGAAAGATGAGTTGGGTGGGAAACGGCCGTTGCGAGGGACAATCGGTTGCGGCTGAAGTGTGAGGGTGGGAAACGGCTTGCCACCTAGCTTATGCTAAAATTCAGCATGACCAAGCAGGTGGATCGGCGGGACGCCGTCCACAGCTAAACAAGGTTTTTCGCGCTCGCAAAGACCAAGCCACAGCGGAGAAAATTGTTCTGTTTAGAAGAAAAGATAGTTTGAAGTTGGGGCTCTTTTTTGTATACTGTTCGTGCGCGTTTTTATTGAGTCTGGCAGGTTTATCATGCAGATGTGCAGGATAAACCTGGGAAATCAAGCTTAGCCTGCAAGATGTGCAGATATTTGTTGAGAATTAGAGGTTTATACTGCAAAACGCGCTGTATAACAATAAATTCGCAGGTTTATCATGCACTGGTGCAGACTAATATATGTTAGGCGTCAAGAATACTTCGCGACGCTTCTGCTTACTCTGCATGAAAGGAGGGCAACTATGGCAGTGCTGAACTACGAGCCATTCCCCGAGAACACCAAGGCTGGACGGAACTTCAAGGAGGGGTACGACAAGTTCGTGCAGGCCGACCGTCGTACCGACGTGTTTTGGGATCCTGTCGATTCTCGCTGGGAGACGTACCCAGCCGCCGGCTACACCTTTTCGCGAGTCGGGCTTCCAAACGTTGCTCCAGCATCGGACTTCTGGGGTGAGCGCAGTATGTTGATTGAAGTGCTCAATCTCGGGCGAGCCGTGAGCGTGCTAAACACAAAGGTTGTTTGGAGCCCGCGCGACGGAAATTGGTACGCATGGGCAACACGAACTCAGCGACCGCCTGTGCCTCCGCCGATTCCAGACTGGCTAACGAGGCTCAATTCGGACCTCGCGGCGTTGGACAGAAATTCAAATCTGACTCCACAGGAACGCATCCAAGCAAGGGCGGCGTTGATTCAAGCCGCATACGGTCAACCTCGCTGAGTAAGGAAACGCTGAGTGGCTATAGGTTGCCAGTAGCCACTTGTGGCGCTTGACTTGCTTCAGCTGCTCTTGCTCCCTGATTGCTCGGCTGGTCGCTGTGGTGGTTTGCAGAAAGGGACTGCTACAACCCAGAAGGTCAGCGCCTGTGCCGTATGGGGCTCTTCACCTTCGTCGTTGGTACGGCGTCATGGCTTGCATGGGTATTCTTCAAGAGGTCGTTGTGAAGCTCTCCCAAAACTCCCTAACCATTCGTTCCAGCAGACCGCCTTCGGCGGCCGCTGAACTCAAACGTTAGCTAACTGTACTCTCTTACTATCCCCTATGCACCAAAATCATCTCTCTGTCGCCTAACTGGCGTACGGCCGTTACAGACACCACCGTATTTCCTCCCATTCCATCCTGTAAAAAAAGAAAAGTTGGGTGGGAAACGGCCGTTGCAGACACGGCCGTATGCGATTCCTGGCCTTTTGGTTGTGGTGGTGGGATACGGCCGTTGCCTCTTGAATCCCTGGCCAAGAACCACTCCTGTCGTCTGTGTGGCGTACGGCAGTTGCAGACACGGCCGTATTTTCTCCCAACATTTTTTCGTCTGGTTTGGTTTGGTGGTGGGGAACGGCCGTTGTGCCCGTGGCCATAACTTCTGGCGGCGTGCTGTGGGGCTGCCCGGTAATGGGACGGGTGAGTAAGGGCAACGGCCGTCAGGCTTGTTTTGCACCAATGGGTAAATCAGCCGAATCGTCGAAACGCCTGACTTGTGAATTAATTCCTAATATGGACGAGAATCCTTAGCAGTAATACACTGATTGAAAGTGTAAAAACCTTCGAGCGTATCCCACTCCTGGCCTTATACCCTGTATCAGACTATTTAATCTACTCACACCAAAGGAAATGTAACTATGGAAGTCGCTTTATCACCCTTGGAGTTTGCGCGACGAGCGCGCAGATTGTACGCTGACCGTGAAGCGGTTGTAGATGGAGAACTGCGGCTAACTTATAGACAGTTCTTTGAACGTTGCGACCGATGGTCCTCGGCCTTGCAAGCGTTCGGCGTTAAGCCGGGCGACCGCGTGGCTTATATCGCGCCGAACACCCATGCTCAACTTGAGTCATTTTATGCTGTACCCCAGATTGGAGCGGTTGTTGTGCCGATTAACTATCGGCTCATAGCGGATGACTTCGCCTATGTTATCAATCACAGTGGGGCGCGTGTTGTGTGCGCCCATAGTGACTATCTTGAAGCTGTAGACAGCGTTCGCGCCCAGTTACCGAACGTTGAACAATTTGTGGCTCTGGAAGGAGCCAGAGAAGGTTGGCTTGATTATGAAGCGGCCCTGACCGTTGCGGCAACCGACTTTATACGTCCGGCTATTGCTGAAAGCGACCTCATTTCTATCAACTACACCAGCGGCACTACGGCGCGTCCAAAAGGGGTGATGATTACCCACCGCAATGCTTATCTGAACGTTGTGGGAACCCTGGCTCATCAGACTTTAGCACCCAAAGACCGCTACCTTTGGACGCTGCCGATGTTCCATGCCAATGGGTGGACGTTTGTGTGGATTGTCACCGCGCGGGGTGCAGCCCATATCTGTTTACGCAAAGTTGAGCCTCGCACCATTTTTGAACTGATTGAGCGCGAGAACATCAGCCTATTTTGCGCTGCCCCAACCGTCCTCATTGGCATTGCCAACGCACCTGAAGAACTGCTTCAAAACGCTCGGCGGGGTGTGCGTTTGTTCACAGCCGGTGCGCCACCTGCGGCCGCCACCATTGAACGCGTCGAGGGTGAGCTGGGATGGGAGCTGACCCAGGTCTATGGGCTAACAGAAACATCGCCGTTTATCACCATTTGCGAAGAGCGACCGGAACATCTCCAACTCTCGCCACAAGAACGCGCGGTTATCAAAGCGCGACAAGGCGTTGAGCTTATCACCTCCGGTGAACTCATCGTTATGGACGAGGATGGGGCTGAAGTGCCCCATGATGGCCAGACCATTGGCGAAATTGCGGTGCGGGGAAACGCGGTCATGAAGGGTTACTTCAATGACCCTGAAGCCACGGCTGCGGCGATACGCGATGGTTGGTTCCACTCGGGTGATGCCGCTGTGGTGCATGCCGATAACTATATTGAAATTCGTGACCGCTTCAAAGATGTGATCATTAGCGGTGGTGAAAACATCTCCTCGGTGGAAGTTGAAGGCGTACTGTTACACCACCCGGCGGTACAAGAAGCGGCCGTTGTGGGCATGCCGCATAAGCGGTGGGGGGAATCGCCACATGCTTTTGTGGTACTGCGCCCAGGCACAACGGCAACAGAAGATGAGATGAAACAGTTTGTACGTGATCGTCTGGCCCATTTTAAGACGCCGCAATGGGTAACATTTGTGGACGACCTGCCGAAAACGGCGACGGGGAAAGTTCAAAAATACATTTTACGGGGCAAAGAGACATCTATTGTCAGGCAGTAGTGCCGTCTAACAAATCGTTGGTGCCAAACGGCTAAACTTGGCCCTCGCTGAGGACAGGACTTCTTAATGTGCTGTGGTCGGCGTCCTCGCCGTACCACCTTTTGCACCAGGTTGTTATGGGTGGGGCGTACGGCCGTTCCCCTCTGGTAACTGAACGGGAAACGGCCGTTTTCCCCTCAATCCCCAAAAACCATCCTTACCGCCTAACTGGCAAACGGCCGTTGCAGACACGGCCGTATTTCCCCATTCTATCCTGTGAAAGAAAGTTAGGTTGGGTTGAAAACGGCCGTTGCCAGCAAGAACTGGTTGTGGCTAAAGTGTGGTGGGGGGAACGGCCGTATTTCCCCCATTCTATCTTGTGAAAGAAAGATAAGTTGGGTGGGAAACGGCCGTTTGTATTGACCAAATGCAGCAATGTAATTACAATGTGTCAACATCTTTGGTTTTGGAGGTTTGGTCGTGACAACTTCGGTAAAGACGCGCATTGTAAAAATTGGCAACTCGCAAGGGATTCGCATTCCTAAGCTGCTTCTGGACCAGTCGCAGTTGGGTGATGAGGTGGAGCTTGAGGTAGAGCAAGGCAAAATCATCATCCGGGCCAGCCAGCCCGCCCGCGCTGGTTGGGACGAGCAGTTCCAACAGATGGCCGCCGCAGAAGATGATCAACTGCTCGATGACGCGCTAACCACCGCCTGGGATGAGGAAGAGTGGGAATGGTAGTCAAGCGTTTCGATGTTTTTCTAGTAAATCTGGACCCAACTATTGGCAGTGAAATCCAAAAAACGCGCCCCTGCCTCATTGTTTCTCCTAATGAAATGAACCGCAACATTCGCACGGTGATCATTGCCCCCATGACGACCAAGGGCCGGGCGTACCCCACCCGCGTTGCCTGCACTTTCCAGGGTAAAGAAGGGCAGGTTGTTCTGGACCAAATTCGCACGATTGATAAAGCGCGCCTGGTGCGCAAGCTAGGCAAGCTTGATAAAGAAACCTCGCTAAACGTGCTGGAAACGTTGGCTCAACTGTTCAGCGAGTAGCCACCCTCCGCAAAATCCCCCAACAATTACCTCTGTCGCCTAGCTGGGGTACAGCCGTTCCAAACACGGCCGTATTTCCCCCATTTCATCCTCTGAAAGAAAGAGTTGTTGGATGGAAAACGGCCGTTGCGAGGAAAAACCAGTTGTGGTTAAAGTTTGAGGGTGGGAAACGGCCGTTCCTCTTCCCGTAGCCTGAGCTTATACTACAGTCAGGGTTGGTGCAGGTGGATACGGCCGTTTAGAGTTGGTGGATGAAATGCCTAACCAGGTAATTTTTTACGCAAAGTGAAGACCTCACTGGAGTAATATTGAGGAAATTATGCTGACAATGCTACGCCATACTTTATCAATATTACTACTACCTTTTCTAGTCGCTGTCGTCATGCCGTATTGGCTGCTGACCACCTTCACCGCAATCGACTATCGCTGGAGTGATAACGTGCTGATTGTGTGGTTGCCACGTTTAATTGGTGCCATCGCCCTGACGGCAGGATTTCTTTTGTTCAGCTGGTGTGTCACCCTATTTGCCAGGGTTGGCCAGGGTACACTCGCCCCTTGGGACCCAACCCGCAACTTAGTGGCGGTCGGCCCCTATCGCTTTGTTCGCAACCCTATGATAAGCGGTGTCGCGTTCATATTGATTGGTGAAGCGCTTTTATGGGGCTCGTGGTTAGTGGGCCTGTGGGCCAGCTTGTTTATCGGCCTGAATCACCTCTACTTTGTCGTATCAGAAGAACCAGGCTTAGAAAAGCGCTTTGGAGAACCTTATCGTCATTACAAGGCCCACGTGCCGCGATGGATACCGAGACTTCGACCCTGGTCAGGCCAGTAATCGAGCGGCCGTTCCCCCTTGCCACACCGTGAGCTTATGCTACAGTCAGGATTAGTGCAGGCGGGAACGGCCGTATCGCTGCCCTGATCTTTTAGAGTTGGTGGTGGGGAACGGCCGTTGACAAGGGCAACCACTTTCTAACTTTGTTCGGATTTGAGGGTAACTTATGCAGAATCAAACTCAATCCTGGCCAAATTTTCTCATTCGTGCCGCCACAAACGATGATTTGCCACAATTGCAGCTGATTCGGCAGGCGGCATTTACCCCGGTGTTTGCTTCATTTCGGGCAATTTTGGGGGATGAGATTGCGGCCGTTACCCAGGCCAATGATGACGCGGAGCAGGCAGACTACCTGGCGTCGCTGTTTGCGCCGGATTCTGGTTGGGAACTGTATACGGCCGTTTTGTCAGACAAAATTGTGGGCTTTGTGTCCGTCCAGCTCAACGACAAAACAGGTGTAGGCGAAATTGGTCTGAACGCCGTGCATCCCGAGGCAGCGGGGCAGGGCATCGGCACGGCGCTGTACCAGTTTGCCCTGGATCGTATGAAGGCAGCGGGGATGCGGGTGGCTACCGTTGGCACTGGCGGCGATCCCAGCCACGCCCCGGCCCGCCGCGCCTACGAAAAAGTCGGCTTCTCGGCCCAAATCCCCAGCGTGTATATGTACCGCTTGTTGTAAATTTTTGCGGCGCCGGAGCTGGTAAGCTAAACCCACCACTACCTTTGTTGGGGCGTGGCTTCCCAACGAGCTGTGGTCCGCATCCCACCGTATCTCGCTGGGGCAAGGTCTTCTGCACGGGCTGTGGTCGGCGTCATCGCCGTACTACTTTTGTAATTGGTGTTGTTTTGGTGCTTGGAACCGACATTCCGCAGTAAAAAAGTGAGAAAAAAATAGTTTTACAGTATCCTCAAAAGCATGGATACAACAACTGTCGAATACGATACCAAACGGCTGGATCATCTGGGAATTGTGGCCGGGATATGCCACGAAATCGGCTTAGTCGAGACGGTCAATGGCATGCTGCCCACGCTATCAGGACGAAAGGTCAGCTGCGGCACAGTCACATTGGCCACGATCCTCAATGGGTTGGGATTTACGGGTCGGGTTTTGTACTTGATGCCTGAATATATGGCCAACAAACCAGTGAAACTGCTAACCGGCGAGGCTTCAGAAGCCAGTGACTTCAATGATGACACCTTGGGACGTTCGCTGGATGAACTGTTCCAGGCCGGGATTACGGAGTTGTTTGCCCAAATAGCCCAAGCCGCCGTGAGGACCTATAACCTGGATGTGGCCTTTGCCCATACCGATACCAGCAGCTTCTCTTTAACTGGAGAGTATGACACTGAGGTGGCCCAAGAGGCTGAGAGCGTGCGGGGGGCGGTGAAAATCACGCATGGCTACTCCAAAGACCATCGACCTGACTTGAAACAGGTGGTGGTAACGCTCATCACCAGTCAAAAAGGACGGATGCCCCTCTGGCTAGAAGCGTTGGATGGCAACAACAGTGACAAGCACTCCCTCAGAGAGACGGTGGATGCCTATTGTCGTCACCTGGCTGAGGGCGAAGTTCCCTGGTTTGTGCTGGACAGCGCTGCCTACACGGCCCGCAACATTGCCAATTGGGGAACCCAAAAGAAGTGGCTGACGCGCGTACCGGAAACGATCACAGAGGCGCAAGCGGCTTTGCACTCAGTGGTCACAGCGGAGATGACCCAGTTGGCCAATGGCTACGCCATAGCGCCAACAACCAGTGCCTATGGCGGCATCAAGCAACGCTGGCTCATCGTTTATTCCGAGCAAGCCGCGCAGCGTGAGTGGAAACAACTCAACAAGCAGCTGGCCCGCGCCACAAGCAAAGCCGAGAAGGCGCTCAAAATCCTTAACAACCAGGCATTTGCCTGTGAACAAGATGCCCGTCAAGCGGTGGACAAGGTGGTCAAGCAATGGCAATGGCAAACCGTGAGCGTCACCTATCAGCCTATCCAGAAATATCCCCAGCCTGGCCGACCGTCGCAAGGTGCCCGGCGACAAATTGTCGGCTGGCAAGTCCAGGCTACTTGTCAAATCGACACAGACCGTCTGGCAGAAGCCCAGAAATGGTTAGGCCGGTTTCTGCTGGCCACCAATGAGTTGGACACAGCCCGTTTGCCGGATGAAGCACTGCTGGAGAGCTATAAGGAACAAGGAAAAACGGTCGAGCGCGGCTTTCGCTTTCTCAAGGACCCGCTCTTGTTCGCGGACAGTTTGTTCCTCAAAAGCCCAGCCCGCATCATGGCCATGATAATGATCATGGGGCTGTGTTTGTTGATTTATGCCCTGGCTGAGTGGCGCATCCGGCAGCAACTGCAGGAGAGAGGTGAGACGATTCCTGACCAGAGGGGACAGCCGACGCAAACTCCGACCATGCGCCGGGTGGCGCAGATGTTTGAAGGCGTTGACCTGCTCATCATTCGTCACGGTTCTCAGGTAGTCCAACAGCAAATCCTGAAATTGACACCGGTCAGGTTGCAGCTCCTTCGCCTATTTGGACCAGCCGTTCAAAATTGTTATCTTCTCGATTTTTAAGGTGCGGAATGTGAGCTATTAGAAGATGGTAGAGTAATTTCGGTCGGAACACTTGTATTCGATGGGGCAACTACGTTGATAGCAACTTTTAAAGTAGCAGGAATTGTGCGCTTTCCTTCTCTGAGATGTACAGTTCCCTCATATGATGTTCCTGGGTTAACTGTTGCAGGCACTTCAATACGTATTGGTAGCGTGTGAATTGCATCAGGGATTACGACATCGAGCCCCCCTGTGGAGTCGAGAAAAAAAGTATTTGGCATGGTTCATTTCAGAACCAAAGCACCTTAACAATTGAATGAGCTTGGAAGGTTTCGTAAGATTGAGTAAACACCACATTCACCAATCTTGAAGGAAACCTTCCAATGACATTATATCTACAAAATCAGCCCACATCCGTAACCTGGCCTGAACCCTATGAATCCACCTGGCAATTGCTGGGTGGTACACGCACTCATAACTTGGCGCCAAAACTGCCCCATTTGGGGCTGGCGGACATCTTGTTCATGACCACCATCATGAGCTTGCCGCGACAGCAGCGACCGTGAGGCATGGCCACCTGGATGGCAAACGTATTTGTGTTGTCGCGCACGGCACTGTATGAGTTAATCCACCGGGTTGAGCAACAGTTGATGCTGAGAGCAGAACCGCTGGCTTTGCCTGCTCCAGAGAAACAAGCGTCAACGGTAGCCATCACCTCGACGCGCCTGGGGCGCACGGTTCTCACCGCCAGCTTACCGGGCAAAATGGCCCCGTTGCGACAGATGCTCAACGAAGCGTTTGACCAAACGCGGAGCATCGGTTGGATTAGCGAGTTGCTTACCGCTGCCGGACACAAAGCGGGGCGCGTCTTGCACGATATTGATACCAGCCCCTTGGGAACAGTCATCGCGGCACGAGACGAGACCTTTTTCCAAGGGTCCCCGCTTTTGCTACTCATCGACCCGGTCAGCACCGTGATTCTGTTGGCCCAAGTGACCGACGACCGGAAGGCCGACACATGGGGGGCGGCGTTGCTTATCGCCCAAGAACAAGGCGTAGCCATCGGCGGGTTAGTCGAAGATATGGCTCGCATGTATGGCAAATCTCAGGAAGCGGCGGCGCTTGATGTGCCGGTGCAGAAGGATGTGTGGCATATCCAACGGGATGGTTCTCAACTTTTGCGCGACCTGGAACGAACCGCCTTCCAGGCTACCCATCAAGTGGTCAAACTGGAAAAGAAGCTGCTTCGGCAATGGGATGATACCCTGTTTGACGAAAAATATATCCCCGCCGTGAGGCAAGAAGAACGACGTTATGACCAACACGCCGCCTTGGCTGAATGGTTATCTCATTTTGTGGATGCGCTAGAATTGGTGGATTGGCGCAGTGGCGAAATTCGTGACCGCGCCCTCAACGAGTGGCTGCTAGAGGAATCGCTGACCGCTATTGACCAGCCGCGTGTGCAAAAGTGGGTCAAAACTTTACGTCGTCACCAAGCCCAACTACTTACAGCTCTCGATTGGTTGGCCACCGCTTGGCAACCCTATGGTGCACAACTGGCTCAAATTGGGTTTGCTGACCAACAAGAATCATTCACACAGATTGTGGCCCGTCACTGGCGCTTACAGCAGGCTCTCATCAATGGCCATCGTTCCTTTGGTCAACACGCTCAAGCAGCCACGGCCGCGTTTGAAACCTTGGTGGCCGCTGACTCCCAGAGACGGTTGCTGGCAGATAAGTTGTGGGCGTTGCTCAACGCGGCTTGCCGTACCAGCAGCATGATGGAAGCTATCAATGGGCTGTTGAAGCAATTCTTGCACAACCATCAAGCCTTTCGCCGCCCGGAGACGCTGCAACTTTATTTGAATCTTTTTGTTCTCTGGCACAATATGCGGGTGTTTGAACGAGGTAAACGCCAGGAGAAAAGCCCTTATCAGTTGGCTGGTATTGACCCTGGCGCAGACGATTGGCTGACACTGCTTGGCTATCCCGTCACGTAACCGTTCGTCAACAACTGATTGTCAAATTCGACATTTGTTCTGTCGAAAGTTTTTGCCTGTCGGAGATGGCAAATTTTGCTCATTCAATTGTAAAGGTGCTTTTCATGGTTTTGAACCATGCCAAAAAATGATGTTTTCAAGCCGTTTTCGATGAAATCGCCTGTGATTGCACAACCGTTAGGCTAGCTCTCCCAAAAAGAACGTGGTGGGCAAAATCGGAAGAAAAGACGGCTCATCCGTATGAATGAGCCGTCTCCTTCCAATTTGATTGCGCAGAATGGATCGTTCTGCGCACGCACAATCTACAACACCCAGCCAACGAATAGCCCAAACACGTAAAGCCCCAGACCAAACGCCAGGTGATTCATTAAACTCCGAACTCTTGCCTGCCAGCGATTCGCCGATTTTGCTGCGGCAATCCCTAACCCAAAGGCAGGCTGCATAATGAAAAAGGGCGCAATGACCGTTACGAGACCAAAGAGGACTGCCGGAAACAAGGTTGGATGCTGTAACCAGTTATTGCCAAGCGCTGCAACAAAAACGGCCGTAAACGCAACACCAATTGTGTAATGTCCCACCCACCCCACAGCGCATTCTGCTTTTTTCGCAGGAGCAGCAGCAATGTTGGCGTGCTGAAAAATCCCCTCTGGCATATATCGCAGCCAACGCCCAACAAGGCAAATATTCGACGGCGCCATTTTGAAGGTATGCTTGAGGAACAGACCCCAAAGGTCAAACATGAAGGTCGCGCCAAGCCCAATGAGAATTATCTGAATCAGGAAAAAAGTGAATTGATTCATGATTTACCCACTTACGGAATTCACCGATAGCAAAGCCATGCCTAAGTCGCGTACCTTCTTCAATATGCCATGCAGTGCGGCCTGATCAAGCACGGAACCCGTTAAAAGTGTGTTGCCATCTTCCTCCAACGTGATGGTTAGACCTTCAAACCAGGCCATCCGTGGCTGACTTAAGTGACCTCTGATCCGGATTTGATAAATCGTCGGTGGATCCTCGCCTGGTTTTACTCGCTGATCATTTGTCATGAGTATGCCCCACTGAGATAACAACATTCCCTTTTTTGTGTCCCGTATCAACATAACGATGTGCCTCGACCATTTGCTCCAGCGGATAACACCGGTCAATCACCACTTTAAGCTCACCGGCCTCAATTAGCTCCTTGATGAAAACCAGATTTCCCATGCTTTCTTTTGAGTCCAGCTTGGCCATCGTCACGTAAGCCCCGTTTGGAGCAAGCGCTTTTACGGCTTCTGATTTGGGGAGTTTTGCTACCGTATCAAAGATAACGTCATACCGTTCAGCTCTGGATGAAATCTTCTCTTTTGTATAGTCGAGGACGTAATCGGCTCCCAAAGATCTCACCAGCTCCAGGTTGGCAGTGCTGCAAACGCCGGTCACTTCCGCCCCAAAATACCTGGCGAGCTGAATGGCATAAGTGCCCACACTACCCGAAGCGCCGTAAATCAAGACCTTTTGTCCGCGCTGGATGTTGCCTTTGCGCAGCAGGCGCAATGCGGTGGTGGCTCCGATTGGAACGGCCGTTGCTTCCTCATAACTCATATTGGCTGGTTTTATGGCCACCATTCCCGCTTCGGGGAAGCATTTGTATTGGGCGTAGCCACCAAAATTTTCAGTCAGGGTAGATGCAAACACCTGGTCACCAACCTTGAAGCGAGTCACGTCCTTGCCAACCGCTTCCACTTCTCCGGCCAGTTCCATGCCATAAATCGGTTGCTTGGGTTTTCTAATGCCCAAAGCAATCCGGGCAGGGAGCCACAACAAGGGCGGAACGGAAAAGCTCCGCATGCGGAAGTCCCCGGCCGTGACGCTGGTGGCGTGCACTTTAATCAAAATCTCGTTGTCTTTAGGGGTTGGTTTTTCAATCTCTTTAATTTGCAGAACTTCAGGTCCACCGTATTGAGTTGCCACAATTGCTTTCATTTTAAAATCCCTTCCTTTGCTAAAAAATTGATATCAATTGCCAAATCTAGGCTATACGAGCCTTCCGGGTGGGCCGCCTGCGAATGATCCATTCAGCAACTGCGAGGTTGATCACCCAGCCTGCACCCATCAACAAAGCATTTTCAAACTCATTTACTTCGCCAAGCGTCAAGGCTCCAACCAGTCCGGTCAACACTTGTGTGGCTTGACCCATCCCAATGGCATAGGCGCGTGTCATCCAGGCTTGGTGCTGACTGACGTTACGCTGACGGATCGAGATGAATCCGATGATGATGGACACGACCATGCCAGATCCGAAAAAGAGGCGTAATCCATAAAGTAGTCGGCTGGCACCTTCTGGGTAGTCATAGAAGAGCGTCATCCAGAGTCCGGAGAGTCCCACGGCTAATCCAACTGGAACCAGAAACCGACCAACCCAGCGGTGCCATTTGTTCCCGCGCGACCAAAGACGACTCACAAATTGGAACGCGCCGAGCAGGGCATAGATCGCCGAGCTAATAATGTGGATGACCACAGGCGAAGGTGATGCAAAGAAGCGTGCGTTTTCCGGTGTGATATCTGCCCCGCTGATCAATTGGTTGAGTCGGATCGCGCCGAAGAGGATCGGGATGATACTGATTAAGACCAACCCGGCAGGCAACCACCACGACGTCTGAGCTTTTCTTGCCGGTGCTTTCATTTGATTGTTATTTTGGATATTCGCTTTCATTTTTAAACTCCTTGAAAAGATTTGTCGGTCTCAAGCTGCTTTGCCTGGTTCTTGTGAAATGATTTCCTGATCACGCAAGGATTCAAACGGTTCCCCGCGTCGTTCAAAGAAGAGGGCGTATCCCAGCCAGACCATGGCAGCGCCTATTGGTATCGACGTCAACTGGACAAGCTGATAGGGAAGCAGGGCAAACATGGTGCCCGCCAAAGGACCGGATACGGCGAGTAAGGCAGCCGCCCCACGCGGCAGGATGCGCGCACGGAACGTAGCCATCCCAAATAGCAGGGAGCCAAGGACATAAAGTATCGATGCTAGTGAATAGATGGTTGTAAGGCTGCCCAGGTTGGTTGGGCTGCCAGCCCCATTTGATAACTGCAATACACTTTCTACAAATGTTGGCGCTACGGCCGTTAACAGCGGCAGGACGGTAGGCTGGATGAATGAAATGCACATCTGAACTGCATAATAGATGGTTAGCAGCAAATAGCCAGCCAAACCCAGCCAACCGGTTTCTTCCACTTGTCTGGCGTAAAGCCCCGTAATTCCGAGCAGAGCAAAGATCGATATCGAGGTCTTGAAGGAGGTGATGATGATGAATGTGCTGGTATTGACAGGTGGGTGGGTCGGCTGAATAGCCGTGAAAATGATCCCTGCCACCATAGCAGATAAACCTGCCCAACGGATGAGTGTTGGAGTTGTGACTTTCATTTTGCTTTTCTTGATCGAGGTCTTTCCTTTGGTGTTCATTTGTTTTTCTCCTTTTTGAACCGAATAACTGTAAGATTTGGTGCCCGGCATCGCTGCTTATCGGGGTCGACTAAAAACAATATACAAATGAATGTGGGGAAATGTCTTCCCCACATGTGGGGATTTCGGGTGGGGAGTTGTAGGGCGGCGGGCAAACCGGTGGCTCGCCGGCGGCAATCTATTCTAAAGAGGCGAGCTTGTAGTCGGTTGTGAAGGCACAGAAGATTGCTCTGTAAGGCCCGCGGTCGTCTTCCTCCATGGATCGCCGGGGGTCTTCACATACTGACGGAATACATAGCCCCAGGGCATCACAAGTGGAACCAACACAATACCTACGAGGTTGTTGATCAGTACCTCTTGAACGTCCGGAGCTAACTGCCCTGCAGACCATTGGGGGAGCGCGAACGCCAGAACCCAGACAGCCTTCCACAGAAACTCGAAGAACAGCAGTGGCAGCATCTTGAGTGGGCGATGAATTCCTACCCCTGCCAAGAGCGCTAGCCCAGCGAGCACACTGAGCACAACGCTGCCCATAGTCGACAAGTTTGCAGGAGGGTTGAAAATCGCGGGCAATCTATATACTGATAACCCAATAGCCATGAACGCATACATGGCCCTCAGTAAATAGAGCCTGAAAATCGAAACCTCGGACCTGGTATTCATATATTTGTCTCCTTTTTAAACCAATAAAATAAGTGTCAGAGCCTGACACCTGGCATCTCTGCCTGTTTCGGTTTGATAGAAGACAGTTTACAAATGAATGTGGGGAGAAGTCGTCCCCACATGTGGGGAGTTCGTGTGGGGATATTTGGGGATGTTGGCAAGCACGTCAAAACCCCGCTGAAGAAATAAGGCGGGATTCGTGGAAGACATTATTCAGGTGTGCGATTTAGGCTTATATCAAGCCCAGTTCAATTGCCCGTTTAACGGCCGCACGGCGGCTGTTGACGTTGAGTTTGCTATAAATGCCCTTGGTGTGGGTGCGAACGGTGCTTAAGGCGACGACAAGTTCTTGAGCGATCTCGGGTCCCGATAGGTCAGTTTTGAACAAGCGGAGGATATCCAATTCACGCTGGCTGAGCGGCTCCATCAGTTTTGACTGCTGCATATCTTTGGGTTGCGCAAAAGCGGCCAGGAGTTTATCTACATATCCCGACAGTTCATGGTTGTGTCCGCGCGGTTGCTTTTCAATTGACCTTCGAAAGGCCAGAAGCAATGATTGCAAGGGCTCACCTTCATCTACAAAGATTCTAAAGTAGCCCTTGGGTTGCGCCAGAGTCAAGGCACGCTCCAGCGACTCGAAAACCCTTGATGAGCCGCCTTGCGCCTGATAAACGAGTACTTGTGTCACCAGGATCTCAATTACGCTACCTATTCGGTTTCCATCTTCTGCTGCCTTTAGAAGACGTTCCAATAATCTCAATGCCTCAAGAATAATGTACTCATTCCGATTATTCTGATACTCGGCAAGCAGCACTCGTGCTAGGATAATATGTTCAAACTCGTGCAAATAGCTAAGTTCATCATCCACCGAAAGATATTGTTCGTTTACCCACTTCTCTGCTTCGAACAATCGTCTTTGCTTAAGACAGATTTTCGCCTTTATAGCATCAACAGGACGCGTATGTGGCATGAGGGTCTTAATATAAAAAAGTTTGGCTTCCTCCAACAGTTCGAGCGCAGTATCCAGTTCTCCTATAGACTCTTTCAATCGAGCTTGGGCAATACATCTACGGTAGGACCAGTCAACACTCTTATGCAGACTAGCCAATTCAAGACTCTTTTGAAAGTGCTGGTCAGCAGCTTTGTCATCTCCCATCTCGTGATACAGCATCGACATCCCCAGATAAGGATGCACCATAACACGCAAAACACGGCTATCATGTTCTGCAGCAAATTGTAAGGATTGCTGATAAGTCCATAATGCTTCGCGGAGATTTCCCTGCGCCGTAAGGATATCTGCCTTTTCTGCCATGGCGTAGGCAAATGCCGCAAAGTAATTGCCAACCTTCAGTGAACTATCAATCCAATTATTCATCGCCTGGCAGGCTGCATCCAAATCACCATTAATTAAGTATGTGGCCCCCAAAATTGCAGTAGTTTGAGCGCGCAAGAACTGGTCTTCTTCGGAAATGAGCTCAAACACGAGTTCCGCGTACTTTATTGCAGCGAGAAAATCCCGCTGAGTTTGAGCATTGTAAGCGCGGGCGAACGCAATTCTGGCTCGCAGAGAACGAAATTGTTCCTTATTAACTATTATCATGCCATCGGATGAGCCTTCCAGACATCGTTCCGCATCACGCAGGCGGGATTCGCTGGCATCCACTTCATGGGCATTCATAAACCCCCAGGCAATCTGGGTGCAAAGTACGGGACGGGTACAGAGCAACTCTTCTGGCAAATCCTTAACCCACTCCAGCCAGGTAGGTGACTGAAAACTTTCATACATATTCTGCCAAGTTGTTTCAGCCAACCCTGCTGCTCGGCTGAAATCCTTGGCCGCAAGTGCATGGTAAATTGCATCGGAAGCCAGACCATTCTCCTCATACCACTGGCTTGCACGTTGATGCAGTGTACTCACTAGATCAGGCTGCTCTATCGTCAGGTGCATTCGCAGAACTTCGGCAAAGAGGTGATGATAACGATACCAATAGCGCCTGTCATCCAGCGGAATAATGAAGAAGTTACCCCGCTCTAGAGCCTCTAACTGCGTCTTGCCTTCCTGCTGGCCAGTGACAGCCCTGCACAATGGGCCATTCAACCGATCGAGAATGGCAGTCTGAAGTAAGAAGCGGCGAGCCGATTCAGGCTGATGCTGCAAGACCTCTTCAACCAGATAGTCCACGATATAACGGTTGTCTCCGGTGAAAGCCCCTATGAACCCCGAAACATCCTCCCGCCCCTGCATCGAGAGGGCAGCGAGCTGGAGGCCGGCAATCCAGCCTTCGGTACGGGCTTCCAGCGTGGCGACATGATTTTCTGAGAGGTTTAGACCCATGACCTGCCTGAGGAATTCGGCCGTTTCTGCCACAGTAAAACGCAAGTCATTGGCTCGAAATTCAGTCAACTGGCTGCGGACGCGCCATCGAGCCAAGGGGAAATTGGGATCCTCGCGGGTGGTGATGACCAGGTGCATCTGGGGCGGCAGGTGTTCCAACAAAAAGGTAAGGGCCTGATCAATTTGGGGCGCGTCTACCATATGATAATCGTCCAAGACAACGAGTGCCTCTGGCAGGGCGACGATTTCATTCAGCAGGGTGGTTAGGATTGATTCGGTAGGTGGGAGCTGAGCAGATTCAAAGATGCCCAGCAATTGTTCCCCAAAAGTTGGAAATATCTTCTGTAATGCAGCCACAAAGTAGGCGAGAAAGTGGGTCAGGTCACTGTCTCGTTCATCGAGAGAGATCCAGGCAGACGGCCGTTTGCAGCCAGCAATCCATTCACTGACCAGTGTTGTTTTGCCAAAACCGGCCGGAGCCGAGATAAGCGTCAGTTTGCGGTGCAGCCCCTGGTTGAGTTTGGCGATGAGATGCGGGCGAGGGACGAGAGACGGCCGTAACTGGGGCACATACAATTTTGTTTGCAGTAAATCTCCAGGCATGAATCCATTATAGTGGAAAGAGATGGTCCGGCGAGAAACTACTTATTCTCAAATGCGCTAACGCGCTGCAGAGGTCATGATTTGCCATTATCCAACCGGGACTTCCAAGTGGAATCCCATTGTATACCGCTTGTTTAGCCAGATTTCACGTAACGGGGCGGGTAAACCGCTTCGTTCTTGGGACATCATGCTCGACTACATCCGCGGCACCGGGACCGAAACCGGTCTGCAAGTGAAAGCATTTCTCATTGACCGCGTCTTTGAGAAGCGGAAAAAGATCACCGCAGAAGAGCGGGCTTTGCTCCATGTTTGTGCGCGACCGATTTGCCCAACCTGGAATTATGTGATTAAACCGCGCCTTTGCTCTGGATGATATTCAATTGTGAAAGTGCTAACTTATTTTTGCATGTTTACTAAGGGTTCAATCAAAAATAACTTTGGACATTAACAATCGAATATCATCCAGAACAAACCTGTGGTTGAAGGATATAGTTCCAAGTAGGACAGGTACGACAACGCTGTAAATTGAGGTTGTCCCGTTCGTCAGGGTCATACTTGATCCCTTTATCAAAGACCCGTTCAACTAGGCACGCTTGGACCTTCAGCCCCGTTTCCGTTGTGGTATCCCGAATGTAATTGAGTGTGGTCTGAAAAGAGCGTAAAGGTTTACCCGCCCAATTCTTGGAAATCTCGCTGAAGAGCCGGTGTTCAATGGGATTCCATTTGGAGGCCCCGGTGGGATAATGACAAATCATCACCTCAATGCCAAACGCGTCAGCCAGTTGCTTTTGCACCTCGATTTTCCAGCGCCAGTAACGGCAATTATTGCTGCCTCCGGCATCACAGAGAATGAGCAGTTTGTCTTCGCGGGCAAAGCGAGGGCGGTCGGGGTCAGCCCACCACTGGGCAATGGCATAAGCAGCGAATTCAGGCGTATCATAAGAAGTGCCGACATAGACAGAGCCTTGCTGATGGACCAGGTCATAGATGCCGTACGGTGTTGCCCGACCCATTGCTTCAGAAAGAAAGTCATGGGCATTAACCAATGTGGGCGCTTGTTCCCAAATACGTCCGGCATTTTTGACATTGCCAATCAACTCCTTCTTTTTGGTATCGACACTGATAACCGGCCAACCTGCGGTCAGGAATAGTTTCTTCACCCGGCGGATGAAGCGAAATTGCTTATCTCGGTCAGGATGCCGGGGTGTCAGACTTTGACAATTGCCGAACAAGCGATAGTTCAGTTTCTTCAACAAACGGCGCACAGTGGTCGGACCAATCCGAAAACGCCGTTTAACCAGGGCCTGGGCCAAATATTGCAGAGAACGACGGACCCATTTGTGGTCAACCATCGGGTCGCCAGCAATGTCATCATCAATTACTTCTTGGAGGGCGGTGGTAATGGACGGCGTTTTTTTCAACTGCTTGACGACCACCCCCGGCCTGGCGTACCCGGTCAACGGGTCGGTCCGCCAAATCGTTGTCTAATTCATATCGACCGCGCCGAATGGTTTCCACAGATAGCCCGGTTATCCTGGCTATCAGCGTCGTTCCGCCGTGACCCAATTTTTGGGCTTCAAGTGCGGCATACCAGCGGCGTTGTTGTTCATCGAGGCGGCTCATAAACAAGTTCATTCGTTGATGTTGCGCCTGTTCTGGATGAGATTCAGATTGCTGACAAATCGCACATTCACATTGATGGATTACGGTCATATGGCCTCCAATTGGCTAAATTGATTGGCGGCTATTTTACCCAATATCCAAAGTTGTTAACGAACGAACCCTAAGTGCTTTGTTAGCCAAGTTTGTTAGCAAAGTTTTGGGTCAAACCCACAAAGCTCCAGTGCTCTGATTGGTTTTGGCTTGTAAAAAAATTTAGTTAACAGAGCACTAAGCAGGGCATTCCACACGAGATCGACTTTTCGAAGAATTTGATGGTAAAATCTGAGAGAATGGTGGAATTTTACAGCTAAAATAAAAAGTGTGACCGCCATCATTTAAGGAAATCTAGCGGTTACCACCTATAAACACGCTCAGCTTTTCCGGAGACGTAACCATGAAAATGAAGCTAGAGCACTACATCCTCGGCTTGCTAATCATTAACCCCAGCACCGGCTACGACATCAAGAAGCATCTCGACACAGAAGGGCGCTTCACCAGACGACGTGCACCGCTCAGCCAAATCTACAACACCCTCAAACGCATGCACGAGGACAGCCTGGTCACCTTTGTGGAAGAAAAACGCGATAGCAAGCCAGATCTAAAAATTTACTCCCTGACTGAAAAAGGCCAGCGGTTTTTGCTCGATTATTTAAGCAGCCCCCTTGAAAAACCGTTTCGCTACAATGAAAGCAGCATCTTTTTTCGGATTCGGTATGCTTTTTTGTTGGAGATAGACCTGATTATCCGGCAAATCCAGGAAGAGCTTGACTTCCGGCAAAAGCAGATTAGCAAATTCCGGTTCAGAGATCGAACCATCGAATCGGTGAATTTGTCAGCTGAGGAGCTTTCTTACGTGCATGCCATTAATGACGTTCTGCACAATTATGGCTCAGCGGCCATGGATCTTTACCTTGCCCACCTGCACCAAATTCTCGCTTTTTTCGAGAACCAAGAGCAGACCGCTGACAATGAAGTTACCGCATAAACATTCCTTACTGGAAGTAGACTTGAGCAGCTACCATCTTATGTTTTGGCTTAACTGAAAGAGGAATCTCAAACGAGTGAACTCTAACTTTGGTTGAACTGCTGTACGACAATACGCCCTCCATCTAGTGATCCTGGGTTATTGCCAATCGCTCGCGCGACCCTACACACCACCACAAGAGTTTTAAACCCGTTCTGGTCGACTATGCCAACTCTCTTCTCAAATCTATGCACACACCTCATATAGCTGGATGCCTCACTTGCGCTTGGCCAAATGCGGGTGCAGTTGGACGGAATGAAGAGCCATGCCAAAATACAACGCACCTACCTTGTGGCTGGGCTGACAATATCCTGATTCACAAGCAGGTCAGCCTGAAAGAGATGAATCCGGAGCAGCCTTTCTACCTGCTGGATGACGGAACGCAGCCGATGCCGCCGCTGCTTTATCCCATGCTAAACAAGTGCCTGGCGCTGCCGTTATTGCCGGAATGGGCCGGGTGTTTGTGGGAAAACGGCCGTGAAAGTAGCCTCATTACTCTACTTGATGAGGGCGAAGGCCAGAGCTACGCGGCCTGGCGGGTGCTGCTGGTATTAGAGGATTGGCTAGAAGTTGTACAGATGGGCCTTGGGGTAAAACAGATTGAATTATGAGGGTTGTTTTATGGGTTGGGCAAGCAAACAACAGTAGACAAATCAAACGAGATATCTGTTTGCGTAATCAACTTCCATCCTTTCCTCTCGTTGTGATGCGCCAATAATACCCATCAGGATCCAACACCCGAAAATCAGTTAAACTCCAGGGCTGAGACTGCAATTCACCAGACAACGGCCAATTCGCAGATCGCACGCGCTTATACATTGCCTCAATATCGTTTACCTCCAAGACGAGTTCGATGCCCCGACCTAAACGCTCGCCGACAATGGCCTGGACGGAATGTGTCAATAGTTTTGGGACACTAAAACCGATAAATTAGTGAGCAACCTCTCGCTCACCGGGCTGGTGGACAAGTGGAAAACGCTCCGCCAGCTCCGCGTTTCCCACTTGACCACAGCCCCTACGACGATTACGCACCATCCTTCTCCAGCGGGGGATTAATCCAGACGGCCGTTGGCAACTTCGGCGCAACGGGCTGCCCCTGCACAAAGCGCTCTGGATATTTCTCATAAGCGGCCGTCAACACCGCTTGTCGCTTGAGAGTCAGTTCAGCGGCCCGGCCATAATGAACTGTGGCCGGAGTCATCAAGCCCAGATTGGTATGTCGATGCTCATGGTTGTACCAGCGGAAGAACGGCCGAGCCCAGGTGCGGGCATGGTGCAAACCACCAAACCTGTCAGGATAATTCGGGCGGTATTTCATCGTTTTGAACTGCGCCTCGGAAAAGGGATTGTCATCGGAAGTGTAAGGTCGGGAATGACTCTTGCCCACCCCCAAGTCAGCCAGCAGCAGGGCCAACGTCTTGCTGGTCATGGAACTGCCCCGGTCAGCATGAAGAACCAACTGGTCTGGTTCAATGTCCTGTTTGGCGCAGCTATCAGCCACCAACTGTCTAGCCAATGATGCCAGTTCCCGTTGAGCGATCAGGTAGCCAACCACGTAGCGGCTGAAGATGTCAAGAATGGTGTACATGTAATAGTAGACATGGGGGACAGGGCCGCGCAGCTTGGTGATATCCCAGGACCACACCTGGTTGGGGGCTGTGGCGAGGAGTTCCGGCTTTTTGTAGGCCGGATGCCGCTTCTGGTTACGCCGTTCCCCCACCTCAGCATTTTCCCGCAAGATGCGGTACATCGTGCTCACTGAGCAGAGATATTCCCCTTCATCCAGCAGCGTGCCATACACTTGGCGCGGCGAACTGTCGAGGAAGCGCTCACTGTTGAGCGTGGCCCGCACCGTCTCTCGTTCCGCCGCCGGCAGCGCCGTGGCGATGGGATCGCCGGCTTCGGCTCCTTAACCGGCTTCTCCTGCTGCTGCCGGTAATAGCTGCTGCGAGGGTAGGCCAAGGCCAGGCACGCTTCCTGGGTGCTGGTTTGTGCAGCCAATTCCGTCACTTGCTGCCTCACGCTTCGTCCCCCGTCTTCTGTTCCAGGGTAATCCCCAGTATCTCGGAGAGTTTTTTTGCGCCTCGATAATCAGTTCCGCCTTTTCTAATTGCCGAGTCAGTCGGGCATTTTCCCGCCTCAACCGACTGACCTCTTCGGCCTCAGCATTGCTTTTCGGCCCACGTTTGCGCGGTGCCAACCCCGCCAGTTGTCCTGCCTCTTGTTGCCGTCGCCAGGTTGTCAGGTGGGATGAATACAATCCTTCCCGACGCAGCAATCTGCCAATGCCCCCTGGTTGCTCCCGGCACTTTTCAGCTTCTTCCAACACCCACTGCTTGTAAACGGCCGTAAATGCTCGTCGTTTGGCTTTCTCTGTTCGTGGCAATACTTCTGGGTCGGGTCTGTTGGGGTCAACCCCGTTTTGCTTCGGTTTGTCTGCCTGTTTTTGTGTCATGATGTTCCTCTTCGCCCTCGAATTCTACACTAAATTCGAGGCTTGGAGTGTCCCACCCTATATTGACACAATGGGGATGGGGTGATCGTCTGGTAAGTTAGCCCGGAGATTCAGTGATAGAGAAACATCACCATTGGTCAGTGGTGTGTAACCATCTGCCTGCTGCTCACCTATCACAAATCCAAGCACCCGACCGTAAAAATCTGTTGATGCCACCAAGTCATCTACGAACAGCTCTAATCTGAATGTCATGTTTGATTCTAAAGTTCTAGGCATCTCTCTACCCTACTCGCCCGCTGAACTGTCAGGCATCATGATGATCGCCTTGCCTTTGGCATGTCCTTCCTCCAGATACCGGAGTGCTTCAGGTACATCGCTAAGAGGATAACATCTGTCAATAATGGGGATGACCTGGTTGGTTTCAAGCAGGTTTCTCATTACATCTAAATCCTTCTGATTCGGTTTTGCCATCAAATTATCCATTTTTTTACCTTCAGTCAGTGAGAGCCAGGGCCCCTGGATTACAAGGGATGGTAGAAATGCAGTTGTCACAAAACGTCCTTTAGGCTTTAAGGTCCTTTTATACTCAGCAACAGACCGATTGCCCACCGTATCAAAAATCAGGTCATACTGTTCCCCGGTTTGAGTGAAATCTTCTTGGGTATAATCAATGATGTGGTCTGCCCCCATCGAACGTACCATGTCCATTTTACGTGTACTGACAACGGCCGTCACCTCCGCCCCCAACGCCCTGGCAATCTGCACGGCAAACGTGCCCACACCCCCAGAAGCGCCGTTGATCAAAACTTTTTGCCCGGCTTGAATTTCTCCTTTGTCGCGTAACCCTTGCAGGGCGGTAACGGCCGTCATCGGTACGGCCGCTGCCTGTGCAAAGCTGATGTTGGCCGGTTTGGGAGCAACAGCCGTTTCCGGCGCCGCCACATATTCGGCAAAGCCACCGCGACCATGCCCGGACAAATCGCCAAAGACGGCATCACCCGGCTGAAACTGTGTCACGTTCTGGCCCACTGCTTCCACATGCCCGGCAATATCTGAGCCGAGTATTCGGTGTTTAGGTTTAAACAAACCGGAGCTAAAGCGCATCATGCCGCTGAGAAGATGATTGTCGGCTTGATTGACGGCCGTAGCCACCACTTTCACCAACACATCTTCTGCTTTCGGCGTTGGCTTTGCTACTTCTGTGAGCTGCAAAACATCTGGCGTACCGTATTTTGTATGTATGATTGCTTTCATTGTTGCGGTCATGTTAAAAACTCCTTCTTCGCTACCAGCGTCAGAACTAAACAGGTAACCAGGTAGGCAAGATTAACGCTTACCGATACTATGCCGCAGCAATAGCTTTGCGGCTCTCCGGCTTGGGAGTGCGGATGCCTTTAATGAGCAGCCACAGCGTGAACGACAGTTCGGCAATAATCGCCGGGGCAATCATGATGTTGGCGAAGAGTACCGCTTGCTGGGGCAGCAGGAAGATGCCAAAGCTGTCCAGCACGTAGCCCGCCCCCGCAATCGCCAGCATGATGCCCAGAATGCTGGGGAACAGTTCAGACTTGACAACCAGATAGCCCAACAAGAACAAACTCACGGCAAAGAAAGCTTCCGAAACCAGCACGCCGTAATAATGGGCATCGGTGAACAGCAGCACCAGCGAATCAATTTGAGCGGCCGTAAAGGTTGCCAGGTAGTCACCGCCACCGATCAAAATGAGCGGGAAGATGAAGTTGATCAGGTTCACGGCGTGAACGGCCGCTTGCATCAACCGGTTGGCCATCATCAGCATCGCCACCGTCTTGTTGACCGGAGCGAGCAGTTTGTACAGCAGGATCGTCGCCCCAATTTCACTCAAAAAGACAATCAGGTAGCTCACCACCCCGCTGCGGTACAGCGATTCCGAGGCGCGGATGTTTGCGGCCGTGGCCGCCGCATCCCCCGCCACATTCAAGCTGCCGCTGACGAAGATGAATACGAAGATGTTGGCGAAGAAGATGGCGAGATAAAACAGACCAGTCATACGTGCAGTTTTCTTCACAGAATTCACTAGATTTCTCCTTAATTTGTTGGAGATTGGTCCTGTTTGAACCAATCTGGATTAACATTTATCGTCGTGCATAAAAAAGCTGCGAAGCAGACTGCACGATTTCCGCCAGAGGAAGCCCATAGATTCTTGTTTCATGGAACCCAATCTTTTGACAAAAATTTTCGAGGAGCGGCTCACTGTGAAGCGCCTGGCTCGTCTTCCTGCCCTGATGAAATCTGAATGACGGATATGAGCGGCAGTCCTAAGTCGCGCACTTTGCGCAGCAGGCCATGCAGCGCTGCCTGATCCACCACCGGGCCGGTCAAGAGCGTGTCGCCGTTGTCCGCCAAAGTAAAAGTCATCTGTTCAAACCATGCTGTCCACTGCTCGCCCAGCTGGCCGCCAATTCTGATTTGATACATTGTCGGCTTGTTCGACATGCTCTTTACCTTCTTGGGCCGACTGCTTGCACCGTGCCGCTTGCTCAATCTGCCTTTACCTTATCGTTTAGGGGGTATTGCCGTATAGGTTCGAAAGTATTGTTTGGGGGTATTGTTTGCCCTGGTTAATACCCGTCAGCTTCATAAACTATTTGGGGAAAAACGGCCGTCTCCGGAGCCAACACAGCCGCAGCCACCCTATCCTGCTTCAGTTCCGCCAGCAAAAATGCCGTCGTAAAGTGGCTAATCAGGCCGTGCGCCTGCAACCGGTCCCAGGCGGTATCGGCGCAAAACTCGCCCGCCAGCGGTTTGGCATACCAGCGTACCGAAGCACATGGATTGGTGAATATCATGTGCTCTGCCTCTTCCAGAGCGATGCGCGCCTTACGCGGGCTGGAAACGTAGTCGTAGGTCGGCTGGGTGCCCCACGCATAGGGCGAATCGTGATCGGCCGTTCCGCCAATTGCCAGCACCGGAACTTCAATCGCCGCTAAACCGGCTTCGCCAAAGAAGAAGGCATCTCCTGCCAGGGCCACCACAGCATCTACCCGGGAATCGCCCCAGTCCGGCCAAAGACCTTCAGGTAGAGTTTCCAGTCTGGCCAGTTCAGCCATCTCTGGCAGGTGCGGCAGCAGCATGTCGCACAGCCAGGCGGCGGGATGATTTTCCCTGGCCGCTTCTTCGCAGTGGGCTTCCAAAGCATTGGAGTCCATGCGCGCGCCCGCCGCTGCCAGCGCTGTGTAGCCGCCGTAAGAATGGCCCATCACGGCCACTGTATCGGGATTGACCAGCCCGGCAAGCGTGCCACCCGGCTGCACCTGGGCATCTACGTAGGCAAATACTGCCTGGATTTCTTGCGGCCGTTTCACCACCCCCTGCCACAATCCGGTCTCAGGATTCATCTGCTCATCATGCTCCGGGGCCAGCACCACAAACCCGTACGATGCCAGGTGCTCCGCCAGCCAACCGTAGCTGGATGCGCTCATGGCAAACCCCGGTGACAGAATGACAAGTGGGAATGGCCCGCTGGCCAGATCGGAAGCGGCATCGGGGACGGCACGGCTGGCATCTGTGGCGATGGTCACCGCACCGACGGCGGGCAGTTTGATTTGGTAGGGATAGCGTGTGGTTTCTTCTTGGCTTGCACCGTTCCCAGCCGGATACCAGATGGCCAATTCCAGGGTTGGCTCTTCAGGCATCTCCAGCACCTGACGGCCAACTGGATGAAGTCCCGGCACGCCATAGGTTGGCACGTCAGGCCGCTGCCCGGTGCAAATTCCGTCGGCGCACTTCTGCGGCCGCGTGCCAAAATACGCGCCTGCCAGCAGCAAAATCGAGAACAAACCTAAGATCAACTTCTTGTATGTGGCCATTTTCTGCTCCTTTCACAACGTTTGAGTTGTGTGGAGCATAACAGCGGGGCGGTATTGGCGTACAGACACGAAAGTATGGTGAGGGTATTGTTTTCAATTTGAGGGTGATAGAGGTGTGCGGTTCGTTGGGGTGGATACGGCCGTTTTCTTCCTACAAAATCCCCAACTCGCGCGCCCGCGCCACAGCTTCCGTGCGCCGGCTGACGTTGAGCTTGCCGTAAATGACCCGGTTGTGTCCCTTCACTGTACTCAATGCCAAAAACAGCCGATTGGCAATCTGACGATTGGTCAGTCCTTGCGCCACCAGCTGCAAAACCTCCAGCTCCCTATCGCTCAACGGTTCCACCAGAGGCTGCTCGCCGACGGTGGCGGGTTCACTCCCCTTTTCCCCGGCAAAAGCAGCCAGCAGTTTCGAAACATACACTTTTTGCTCGCTGCCGTCAGGCTGGACCTTCTTTAGCAGTGCCGCCATTGGCTGCCCTTCGTCAACAAAGAGGCGAATGTAGCCCTCCGGCTCGGCCAGCGCCAGGGCACGCGCCAGCTTTGCC
Source organism: Candidatus Leptofilum proximum (assembly GCA_016710325.1). Classification (GTDB taxonomy): domain Bacteria; phylum Chloroflexota; class Anaerolineae; order Promineifilales; family Promineifilaceae; genus Leptofilum; species Leptofilum proximum. Next base: position 871,834 of record JADJXK010000001.1, read on the forward strand.
AGCGCAGCAGGCGCATCGCCGTTTGCTTCGTGCGCCAGCGCTTGCTGGATGAGAATTTCTAGCACACTCCCGGTACGGCCGTCTGCTTCGGCTGCGGTCAACAGCCGGTTCAGCAACGTTAGAGCCTCGTGCAACGGCCGTTCCGCCCCACCCTGCTTTCCCTGCGCCAAAAGAATTCTAACCAGGGTAATGTGGTCGTATTCGCGCAGGTAGGTCAAGTCGTCACCTACTGCGAGGCCTTGTGCATCAGCCCAACGTTGGGCTTCAGGCAGCCTGCCCAACGCGGCCCACAAGCGTGCTTTCCACGCGGCCGGGGTGCGTAAATCGGGAACCGGCCCGCGCACGTAATGCCGATCTGCCTTGTCTAGCGCCTCCAGCGCCTCATCCAGCGCCCCGGCCGCTGCCTTCAGGCGCGCCTGGGCCAAACAATAGCGATAGTGCCAGCGGGGCAGCGCCGTTTCTTTACCCAGCGCCTTACTTTGCTGCAGATGGTTTTGGGCCGCTTCTAGATCGTTTTGTTCCAAGCAAAGTTCGCTTAGGCCAGTGTGCAAATCGGCCGTGCCGCGCAGAGCCGCACCACCCGCTTCCTCAGCCAGCTGCAGCGCCCGCTCGTAAATGGCTACGGCTTCACGCAGCCGCCCCTGCGCCAGGCGAATATCGGCCAGAATGAAGGTACCGGTAATGGCGTACAGCGTGTTGCCTGCTTTTTGGTAGCTGGCCATTGCACCACTAAACGAGCTGTAGGCGGCCGTCAAATCGCCGCTGGCCCAGGTAGCCAGACCGAGCAGCGCGGCCGGGGTGCCGCGCCGGTGATGATCATCCGCCGGAATGAGGCGCAGCGCCTGCCGGGCGTATTTTTGAGTGGCAGGCAAATCGCCGTGGGCCAGCGCCAGGTAGGTGCGGGCGGCGGCTACGGTGGCGGGCAGTGTGGCATACTGCGCAGCGTCTGCATAGGCTGAGGGTGTTTCTGGCGATTGTTCAGCCTGGGCCAGCCATTGTTCGACGGCTTGCAGGCGCGCTTCGGCCGCTTCCAGTTCACCCTGGTCCAGCAGCGCCCAGGTGCAATTCGCACCCAGCACCGGCCGGGCGGGAATCATCTCCGGCGGCAGTTTGTTTACCCATTGCAGCCAGACGTGGGATTCCCGATTGCGGTCCATAGCGGGCCAGGCGCGTTCGGCCAAATCGGCCACATGCTCGAAGTCTTGCGCGGCCAGGGCGTGGTGCACGGCGTCGGTGAGCAGATCGTTTGTTTCGTACCAGTGGCTGGCTCGCCGATGGAGCGTCTTCACACTTTCAGGCTGCTCTTTGAGCACATAAGCCCGGAGCACGTCGGCAAAGAGGTGGTGGTAGCGATACCACTGCCGCCGGTCGTCCAGGGGAATGACAAACAGGTTGCCGCGCTCCAGCGTTTCTAGCAGCGTGCTGCTTTCGGCTTGATTGGTAACGGCCGAACACAACCCCCCACACAAGCGATCCAAAATGGAGGTTTGCAGCAAGAACTGGCGCACCTGTGGCAGCTGGCGCTGCAAAACCTCTTCGACCAGGTAATCGACGATGTACCGGTTATCCCCGGCAAAGGCGGTGATGAAGCCGTGTACGTCGTCACGACCTTGTACGGACAGGGCAGCCAGCTGCAGGCCAGCAACCCAGCCTTCGGTACGTTTTTCCAGGGCGGCGACATCTGCGGCTGAAAGTTCTAAACTCGTGACCTTACGCAGGAAGACCGCCGTTTCCGCCGCCGTAAAGCGCAAATCCGCCGCCCGTAGTTCGGTGAGCAAACCGCGGACGCGCAGCCGGGGCAGCAGCAGCGGCGGGTCTTCTCGGGTGGTGATGACCAGATGCAGCTGCGGCGGCAGGTGTTCCAGCAAAAAGGTGAGCGCCTGATCAACGGGCGGGGATTCCAGAACGTGATAATCATCCAAAACGAGCGCGATCTCGTCAGGACTGGCGGCAATCTCGTTGAGCAGCGTTGTCAGCATAGATTCGGTGGCTGGCGGCTGTGGATTTTGCAGAGCTTCCAACATTTTTTCCCCAACGTCACTGACGACAGTTTGCAACGCGGCCACGAAGTAGGTGAAAAAACGGGTAAGGTCGCCGTCTCGTTCATCCAGGGAGAGCCAGGCAAACGGCCGTTCTCCACCCGCAATCCATTCACTGATCAGGGTCGTTTTGCCAAATCCGGCCGGAGCTGAGATGAGCGTCAGCTTACGGTGCAATCCCCGGTTGAGTTTGGTGATGAGATGAGGGCGAGGGACAATAGACGGCCGTAAGCGCGGCGCGTACAATTTCGTTTGCAGCAAGTCGCCAGACATGGACACATTATAGTGAAAAGAAGAGGGGTGGCGAGAAACAGTTCCTCCTTAGGTGCGCTAACGCGCTGAATTGGGCGGGTTTTACTTCTTCTGGTAGTGGACTCTTGCACTTTGTTGGAGGAATCACATATGTGCATTACTTTCGATCCGACCACCTTACTCTACGCCGTCGTTGAATATCTCAATTCATCGGAACATATTTACGATCCCGTTGACGGCAAACCAGAATGAGACGGTCAATACCGCCTTGTCTGCCTGACGCTGTATGTTTCGGACGCGGAGCGGCTGGCGCACCTTCTCCAGGGGTTGGATGACGGCCGTTATCGCTATTCCGTCTGCCTGGTCGAAACCGTAACGACTCAAGTAGAAACGCCACCTGGATCGCTTCCGTCTACTTTTTAGCTATATCTCCCTACCCGTCACCTCCGCTTGAAGCCACATCAACCAACACAAAGGAACTCTCTCATGACCAGACTCGCCAACATGGAAAAGGCTGGCTATTTCCCTCTGCCGCCTCTTGTCACGCAGCTTATCCCCACCTTCATCTCCACCCCACACGGCGGCCGTATTTTGGACCCCTGTGCCGGTGAAGGAACTGCCCTGGTCTCTCTGGCCGAAACCCTGGCCTTGTCACCGTATGGTGTAGAGTTGCACGAGGAAAGAGCCCGGCTGGCGCGGGAGAAAATTCAGGCGCTTCAGGTCAAACTGTTGGTGGCTAACCGTTCTGCTCAGCTACCGACGCAGACACGCTTGCTGCACGACAGTTACCAGAATGTACAGGCCTCACGCGACGGGTTTAACTTGCTCTACTTAAACCCGCCCTATGACCAGGACCAGGAAGAGAGCGGCCGCAGCACTCGCCTGGAAGTTCAATTCCTGACCCGCACCCGGCCTTATTTACAACCGGGAGGTCTCCTGGTTTACGTCGTGCCGCAGCATCTGCTCAAGCTGCGCAAATTGGCTGAATACCTGGTGAGCCATTTCCAAATTATCCAGATTTACCGCTTTCCCGACAGCACCGAAACACCAGGCCAGGACGGACTTTATGAACGGTTCAAGCAGATTGTGCTCTTTGGCGTGCGCCGGAAGCAGGCGGTGCCCCCTGACCCGGCGGCCGTTACCGCCCTGCGTGCCCTGGCTGAGGGCGACACGCCCCTCCTTATCAAGCAGCTGCTTTCTCCCCTGACCGCCCCGACAGAACCGCCGTATCAGCTGCCGCCCCTGACGGTCAAGGACAGCGGCTTTAAGTTCCGGGCGATGTTTATCGACCCGGCCGATGCCCTGGCCGAAGCGCGGCAGCTGGGCGCTAGCAGCAAGTCTGCCTGGCGTGAGCATCTGGACCCGGACGGCGCTCATGTGCCGTTACGGCCGTTAACCCCCCTCAAGATTGGCCACATGAACAGCGTCATCGCCGCCGGTCATCTTAATAACCAGGTGTTAGTCGAGGGCGAAGAGCGGCTGCTCATCAAGGGGCGCAACTACAAAGTGACCCGCACTGAGGAATATGAAGAACCACTGCCCGACGGCCGTACCCGCGTAACACATCTGGAGACGGAAAGCGTCGTCACCGACATCACCACCTTGAACAGTAATGGCCAGGTCACCAGCTACAAAGGGACGGAACTGGAGCAGTTTTTGCAGAAGTGGATTGCGCACCTGACCGGCATTGTGGCCCAGGAATATCCACCGGTGTACCAGTTTGATCTCAATGGATACGGCCGTTTGCTGAACAGCTTGAGCAAGAAGCGACCGATTCCTGGCATGGTCGACCAGAATGGCCGGGGCAAGTCAGGGCTTCTTCCGGCACAAAAACATGCGACGGCAGCTGCACTTACACGGTTGGAAACACACCAAGACGCAGTTATCGTTGGCGAAATGGGAAGCGGCAAAAGCAGTATTGGCGCCTCCGTTGCCGCCGGCCGCCACGCCCGGCGCACCATTGTCCTCTGTCCGCCGCACCTGGTGGACAAATGGCAGCGGGAGTTCAAGGCGGTCTGGCCCGGCGTGCGCACGATGCATCTGCAAACGATCAGCGATGTGGACCAATTCTTTGGCCCGCAGCCAGATGACGCCCCGCTGGTCGGGGTCCTCAAGCAGACCACCGCCCGCAGCGCCTCCGGCTGGGAACATGCCTATGATTACGGCGGCCCGGCCAGTCACAACTATGGCAGCAAGGGGTATATGGATATTGAACGGCCGTGGGGCAATGTGCTATCCGCGCGCAAATTGATGGACTTACCCATCGAGGAACGGCCGTTGCCAACCAGACAGTTGAGCGAGCGCCAAATCCTGGCCTTGCAGCAGCGCGGCATTCGCTGCCCCGTGTGTGGCGAAACCCAGTTCCTCAGCGGACGGCCGCTCGCCGTCAGCGAACTCAAAACCGCCACCCGCGTGTGCAGCAGCGAAACATGCCGTTCCCCGCTCTACCAGTTTACTCGCCGCCGATCTGAATCCCAGGTGCGCGGCAGCTTCAAGCTGTATGCTGAGCGGGAGCGCCTCATCCGCAGCTACACCGACAAAGGGCAGCCCGTTCCTTTGCATGAGCTAGAGAAATGGCATGGTACGGCCGTTCGCGATACCTTCGGCTATGGCAAGGCACCCCTGGCTGGCTATATCAAAAAGCGGGGCAAAGGGAAGCTGGACCTGGTGCTCGTGGACGAGGTGCACCAATACAAAGGGTTCGACAGCGACCAGGGGTACGCCATGCACCACCTGGCCCAAGCGTCTGAGAAAGTCGTCGCCCTCACCGGCACCATCTACGGCGGCAAAGCGTCCAGCCTCTTTTACCTGCTTTTCCGTCTGGCCCCAGAAATGGGCCATGCCTACGTGGACCTGGAAGCCACCGGCCAGCGCCGCCTGCGCAGCCGGGATTGGGTTTCAGCCTATGGCATTCTGCAGCGGATTGAAACCGTCACTCTTGATGAGGACGGACGGCAAACAGCCAACAGCCGCTCCAGCGTGCGCTTCAAGGAGCTGCCCGGCGGCAGCCCGGCGATGCTGCCCTGGCTGCTCAACCGTTCGGTGTTTCTTTCCCTGGGCGACATGGGCTTTCACCTGCCGGAATATACCGAAATCCCCATCACTGTTCCCATGGCCCCGGAACAGGCGCTGCGTTATGAATCGCTGAAAGAGCAGCTGAAGGAAGAGCTGAAAGAGCGGCTCATTCGCGGCGACAAGTCGCTGCTGGCCGGGTATCTCTATGCCCTGCTCTTCTGGCCCGACTCGCCGCGCCGGGCGAAGGTGGTGGCCTGCCCCCGCACCGGTGAGGTGGTGGCCTCCGTGCCTGCCCTGCCGGAGGATTTTGTCGGCCCCAAGGAAGAGGAAATCCTTGAACTGTGCCTGCAAGAGAAAGCCCAGGGCCGGCGCGTCCTGCTGCTGTGTCAGCAGACTGATACACTGGATATCCAGCCGGAGTGGAAAACAACGCTGGAAGCGGCCGGACTCAAGGCTGCCATCCTGCGCGCCGCGCCCAACAAGCGGGAAGAATGGGTGGAAAAACAGGTCAAGGCCGGCGTCGATGTGATCATCACCCATCCGCGCAAGGTGGAGACAGGTATTGACCTGCTCGATTTCCCGACCATCGTCTGGATGGCCATCGATTATTCCGTTTACACTGTCCTGCAAGCCAGCCGCCGCTCCTGGCGTATCGGCCAGACGGAGCCGGTGAAGGTCTGCTTTTTCGCTTACGAAGAGACTATTCAGGAAGTTGCTCTGCGCCTGGTGGCCGCCAAAGTGGCCGCCGCTTTACGTGTCAACGGCGACACCGTCGGCGACGACAGCCTGGCCGAACTCGACGACCTCACCTCCGGCGACCTCGTGGCCACGCTGGCTAAGATTATCACCGGTGATGTGCAGATTGAGGCCCACAGTTTGCAGCAGGCCTTTGCCGAAGCCAACGCCAGCCTGCGCCAGGCCAATACCATTATTGGTGAATACAGCCTGGTGGAAGAGGAGCTGGAAGAGGCAGCGGCTGTTGTGGCGGGTGGCAATGGGCACCAGAATGGTGATGTTCACCTGAATGGTGATAGTCACGTAAATGGAAATGGTCAACGGCCGTTATTGGCACCAGATCATCTGATCGTGACGAATGGCCGCAACGGCCGTTCCCCCCAGCAGGCATCGCTCTTCACCAATGGCCATTTGCCAAACGGCAATGGCCACGGCTACGAGCGGGCGAAGTCCAATGGGGCCGCGACTGTTGGTACACATTTGAATGGCAAGCAGCAGGAACCAGGCGGAGACGATAAGATGAACAAATCGGCTGTCCAGAATAAACTTGTGCCTGCACCACCACCCGTGCCGCGACCACGCCTGGTGCTCTAAAATGTACTTCATTATTTTTGCCCCAACCAGGCTTCCTGTTTACCCGTTCTTATTATCATTTTGAGTATATAATGATAATAAGAATTTTCTTATTATCATAAGTGGAAATAACACTATGCAACCAGAAGATTTTCAGAGTAATCATGCGCCTGGTCGCATCCTTCATCATCCCAAGGGCTACTGGACCTATATTAGAGTTGTTCCTAATTAAAAAACGGGTAAATTCCAGCCAATTCAGCTGGAGAAAACTAAATGAGCCTACAAATTCGTGATGATCGTCATATGCGTGCTTTAACCGGCGTATCAGAAACACAATTCGAGATTTTACTAGAAGTATTTTTCATGACTTACACCAAGATGCAATGGCAAGCCTATCAAGACGGTAGCGCAGCCGGTGTGCGTCAACGGCGTCCAGGCGGTGGCCGAAAAGGTGCTTTGCCCACGATGCGAGATAAATTGTTGTTTCTGCTCTACTATTTCAAGGTTTATCCCACCTTCGATGTGTTAGGCACTCAATTCAACATGGCCCGGTCCAAAGCGAATGAAAACCTGTATAAGTTAGTCCCTGTTTTATATCAAACCCTGGTTCACCTGGAGGTCATGCCCCCTCGTGAGTTTGCCACGCCAGACGATTTACTCGAAGCACTGGCTGGTATGGACACGATTCTGATTGATGTCACCGAAAGGAGCTATCGCCGTCCCCAGGATAACCAAGAGCAGCGTGAACATTACAGTGGCAAAAAAAAGACACACGCTTAAAAACACGGTGATAACGGCTTTGAACAAAACGATTCTTTTCCTGGGACGGACCTTTGCCGGACATGTTCATGATTACACCATGCTTAAAGAGGAGTTTCCGCCAGAACAAGCTTGGTTTGAATTCATGGCAGTCTTAGTTGATTTAGGCTATCAGGGCATTCTCGCCGATTATGTGGGAGAAGAGATTCATATCCCCACAAAAAGCCACGTAAAAGTAAGAAGAACCCTGTGACCACCTTATCAACCGAACAAAAAGCTGACAATAAAGCGTTGAGTCAAATCAGAATATTGGTTGAAAACGCGATCTGTGGTTTGAAGCGATACAATATTCTTGTGCATCGATTTCGTAACCACAGAAAGTCTTTTGAGGATGACGTGATTGGCATTGCCGCTGGTCTCTGGAACTTCAATCTCAATTATTAAGGAACAACTCTAGTATTTATTCGATGAGACAGCATCCGATTTACCCGCTCCTGTCGTAGAGCAGATGGTAGTTGCCGATTTTGATAACTGTGGAGGCATAAACAATTTGGGGTGGCAAATGGGTGCTGCTTACCAGCCACCCCATAATCAGTTAACTGAAAACTATATTATTAAGCCAGATCGTGGCTGTGTAGCCAAGCTAACATATCAAATTAGAGATTGGGGCGCGTTTTGGATGAAACTGCCAACCCCTGATTTGAGCGCGTTTCGAGAGCAGAATGGTGTGCTTACTTTCGATATAAGGGCTAATGAGCCAATTCCGGACGGGGTGCAAATTGAATTGAAGCGGCTGTGTTTGCCCAATGAAGGATGCGGCGAGATGTCAGTCTACTACATGACGGGGATTACGTCTGAGTGGCAAACACGTCGTGTGCCGTTGGAGGGATTCGGTAGCATTGGCTGGGCACCGTCGCTGTCAACATGGGACGGTATCGAAGAACTCGTTTTCACCTTTGCTTTCCCCAACGCAGGTAACAATGGTTCAATTTATTTGGACAATGTTACGTTCGAGCGTTGACTCTTTTTAAAATCAGTGCTTATAAGGAAAAGGAGTTTGACCTTTAGCATAACAAACCGGTTGCAAACTTCTTTTCCTTGAATTTTGGAAGTCGTCGCATCTCAATTTCATATCTGCTTAGGGTTCGTTCGTTAACAACTTTGGATATTGGGTAAAATAGCCGCCAATCAATTTAGCCAATTGGAGGCCATATGACCGTAATCCATCAATGTGAATGTGCGATTTGTCAGCAATCTGAATCTCATCCAGAACAGGCGCAACATCAACGAATGAACTTGTTTATGAGCCGCCTCGATGAACAACAACGCCGCTGGTATGCCGCACTTGAAGCCCAAAAATTGGGTCACGGCGGAACGACGCTGATAGCCAGGATAACCGGGCTATCTGTGGAAACCATTCGGCGCGGTCGATATGAATTAGACAACGATTTGGCGGACCGACCCGTTGACCGGGTACGCCAGGCCGGGGGTGGTCGTCAAGCAGTTGAAAAAAACGCCGTCCATTACCACCGCCCTCCAAGAAGTAATTGATGATGACATTGCTGGCGACCCGATGGTTGACCACAAATGGGTCCGTCGTTCTCTGCAATATTTGGCCCAGGCCCTGGTTAAACGGCGTTTTCGGATTGGTCCGACCACTGTGCGCCGTTTGTTGAAGAAACTGAACTATCGCTTGTTCGGCAATTGTCAAAGTCTGACACCCCGGCATCCTGACCGAGATAAGCAATTTCGCTTCATCCGCCGGGTGAAGAAACTATTCCTGACCGCAGGTTGGCCGGTTATCAGTGTCGATACCAAAAAGAAGGAGTTGATTGGCAATGTCAAAAATGCCGGACGTATTTGGGAACAAGCGCCCACATTGGTTAATGCCCATGACTTTCTTTCTGAAGCAATGGGTCGGGCAACACCGTACGGCATCTATGACCTGGTCCATCAGCAAGGCTCTGTCTATGTCGGCACTTCTTATGATACGCCTGAATTCGCTGCTTATGCCATTGCCCAGTGGTGGGCTGACCCCGACCGCCCTCGCTTTGCCCGCGAAGACAAACTGCTCATTCTCTGTGATGCCGGAGGCAGCAATAATTGCCGTTACTGGCGCTGGAAAATCGAGGTGCAAAAGCAACTGGCTGACGCGTTTGGCATTGAGGTGATGATTTGTCATTATCCCACCGGGGCCTCCAAATGGAATCCCATTGAACACCGGCTCTTCAGCGAGATTTCCAAGAATTGGGCGGGTAAACCTTTACGCTCTTTTCAGACCACACTCAATTACATTCGGGATACCACAACGGAAACGGGGCTGAAGGTCCAAGCGTGCCTAGTTGAACGGGTCTTTGATAAAGGGATCAAGTATGACCCTGACGAACGGGACAACCTCAATTTACAGCGTTGTCGTACCTGTCCTACTTGGAACTATATCCTTCAACCACAGGTTTGTTCTGGATGATATTCGATTGTTAATGTCCAAAGTTATTTTTGATTGAACCCTTAGCTTCCGAAAAATTGTCTAGGAGGGAATAACAATGTCTCGGAATTGTTTCCGGTTAACAAGTTTTGTATTTTTGGTTGTTTTTGTATGTATGAACTTCATTATCATCGCTGCTGATGACGAACCGCAAATTGATTGGGTCAAAGAGAGCATTGATACGGTTGATAGCGGTTTTTATATCCATTATAGCTATACAGATATTTCCTTAGATGCTCAGGGTCATTCACATATCTGTTATCGAGGAGAAGAACATGATTTACGCTATGCAACAAACTCGGTTAATGGGTGGTCAACTGAAGTGGTGATGGATCTTTCCATTGGTGTTGCCCGTGAATGTGCAATTATGCTCGATGCGGATGGGTTACCGCTTATTAGCTTTAGTTATGATGATGGCAGTGGTGAAAATTTATATTATGCCTACAAAGATGCAAATGGCGAATGGCATCTAGAATTGGTTTTTGGCGTTATTAACAACAGTGTCGGGATGGAAAATGATATAGCTATTGACGAGAACGGCCGTATTCACATCAGTCATTGGGAGTGGTCTGGTGGTAATCTTCTATACTCATTTAAAGAAAATGGCGTGTGGAAAACAGAAACGTTGGTTGATGGGGGTGTGACCTGGGATAAGACAGCCATTGCTGTTGATAATCAACAAAAAGTTCATATCGTTTATGGTACCGGGAGCCAAATCCTACATATTGCCGGTCAGCATAATAATTGGAGTGAGCCAGAAATTGTTGCGTCTTGTCCAGGCTCAGCTTGTGGTCCGGCATTAGTCATCGATGTTCAAAACAATTTGCATGTCACATTTGGGTTGGCTAACGAATTACAGTACGGTACTAACAAATCAGGGGAATGGGAAATACAAGCTGTTGCCACGGATGTGGCTGTTGCTGAACACCATGCCGTCACCGTTGATCAAAACAACTATGTTCACATCAGTTTTTTTGACGCTATTAATCCTGGTCTCTACTATGCCAACAACGTTTCTGGGAAATGGCCAACATTTACTGTTGAAAGCGGGGGTGATATCGGGCGGTCAAATGCTATTGCCGTTGATCAAGATAATCATGTCAAGCTTAGCTATCGCAACGACTTTGATGGGGCATCAATAAATCAGCCGGTATTGAAATATGCTGAAACGATTGACCCAATCGGCTCTACATCAGACCCACTCCAGATTTATTTGCCAATGATTGTAAAAGAGTGACGCTTTGGGGAGGGTCGATTGCCCCTTGATTATTTCGTATATTTGATTGGGAACCACTCATTATGTTAACTTAAAGAGGTACCAGATGCTTTTGAAGCGAAATGAACAGTATCGGATTCTGGGGTGGTTTGGATTAATCTTGGCGGTCATGGGGTTCTGCACGTTATTGGCGACTATGAAACAAACGGCCGTTGCTCAGACTGATTGTTCAACAATTTACAATGATGAATTGGGATGGACTATCGAAATATGTCCGGCTGATCCCATTGTTTCTACATCTATGATTGTGTTGGTTGATGGCATTGAGCAAGGAGAAGCTGCTTTTGTACGTTTTTCTTATCCATCCCAAAATAGCTCTGGTAAACCACAGGTCGCTGTGTTCTACGCTAGTGGGTATATCCGCCTTAAGCAGGGAGCCGATCCAACCCCTGCAATCCCCTTTGGTACATCCGTAGTTCTTGGCCCTGCTTATTGGCCCGATCAAACCACCTATTATCACAATCCTTTGCTCACCGAAATAGATATTGACACAAGCTGGTTGCCAATTGGACCATTACGCCTTGAAGGGTTAGGGAACAATCACGCCTTCGACATTTCTTACAATTTTACATTGCCATCGCCAAAAGATAGACAGACACGGTTGCATGTTACTCAAACCTATACGGCAACAACGGCCGTTTCCATCGATCCAGCCCGTCGTGCAGAATCTCAAGGGTTTAAGCTCGTGCAATTCTCCTCTATGTATATCAACGAAGGGGGAGGGTGTGATTTTGGCAATATAGATTGTCATGATAGTAATAGCATGCGATTTATAGGTAACGATCTAGAGCGTCACCAGGTCGATTTTAGTACTGTAACACCTGATACCTTCATAATTAATACTCCTGTTCCTTTAGGAAGCTCCTGGTTAGACGCACTGCACACCGATGATACGGGCTGGCAAGGAAATACGCCTAATCTACGCATTGCTCAAGATACTTTGCCATCTGACCACACAATTACGGCCCAAGGGTGGATCAGCGCAACAACAAATCCAGAGGAGAATAATGTGAGTTTGTGGCTGCATGATGATGGGAATGCTTCACTAAATTGGACAGTCGGCCAGAGCGACCAGGTAAGCTACTGGTTGCTGGCTGAAGATAACCCACCGGATCCGTGGCGTGAGCTTGCCTTGAGATCAGGGGAAACGTTTCTTGATTTTGAGAGCAGTCATGATTGTGTCTTTGTCAACGATCCAGGCCAGTCTACGAACGGCAGTGTGCAATTAGTCAAGGGTTATCAGGATGCAGCTTTGCAATTGGCTTATGATATCGGCAGTAGTAATGGAAACTGGGCCCAAATTCGCTGCGACTTTGATCCGCCACTTGATTTATCAAGCACTGATCACCTGCGATTTGATTGGCTCGGTGATCCAGATGCGGCAAACTCGATTGAAGTTGGGTTGGTCAACCCCGGTGACGGAAAAGAGAATATCTTTGCCCGTGGCTACCATCACCCCAGCCAGCATGGGTGGTGGGGACAGCTGATTGTCCCATATCAATTTTTGCATCCCTGGACAGATGGGACGACGTTTGACTCAAGTCAGGTAAGCGCCTTTTTTATTTCGGTAGTTAAGGATCCTGTCGATGATGTCGGTGGTGTCGGTCATTTTTCAATCGACAATCTGAACGCTTATCAGGTCGCCTCACGCACGGTGCCAGCCAGTTTTGAGATGTTTAGTAAACATATAACGGCCTCAACGATGGCTGCAAACTGGCTCATTGCCCAACAGCAGGCAACAGGTTTGTTGAAGTCGTGGGAAGAAGAGGCGACCTGTACTGCCCATACCTATGATCAGGCTCTGGCGTTGCTTGTGTTCATGCATGAAGGGCTGTGGACTGAAGCAGATGCTCTGGTCGAGGCATTGGCAATGACGCAGAACACAGATGGATCCTGGTATAAAAGTCGAAACTGCCTCACCCTCGCCCCGGTACATACTCAAAAGTGGGAAGGTGACATTGCATGGGCCATCTATGCGCTTAACCGCTATCTTGCGTTGGGTGGCACACAAAATGGAGCGGCCAACAGTCGCAATCTTGCTGCTGACTGGCTGATAACACGTATTAATCCCGCTGATGGTTGTCTGGTAATTGATCATACAGAAGGCACGATTGACGTCTGGTGGGCCCTGAGTACAGCTGGCCCAAATTATCTAGATGAGAGTGCTGGCTTGAAACATTGTTTGCTTACTTATTATTGGGACGAGGCGATGGGGCGCTTCCAGGGGGGAAGGGATTGGTGGCAACCCTATTTGGATAACCAGACCTGGGGCGCTGCATTTTTGAAATCCATTGGCGAGGCAGATAAGGCGCGCCGCGCGTTAAGTTATGCTGATGCCGTGTTAATGCTTCCGGCTCAAGGAGGGCATCTATTTGGTTTAGATGGCCAGGGAGGGCCATGGTCTGTCTGGAATGAAGGTATGGGCCAATATGTCGCCAGTGGTGGTGCAGGTGCAAACGAACTATTGGGCGAGTTGTTGGCACAACAACGTGTAGATGGAGCGGTGCCCGGCTCTCCAGACGTGTTTGAAGGTGGTGGTGTTTGGACAACTCGCTGGCATGGGGTGGCACCTACTGCGTGGCTCTACTTCGCTTTGAATAACGAGCCTTTTCATGGTAATCCTGCGATTTATTTGCCGATTATCTTAACAAATAATTGAATCATGTATTTGATTGCATCAATTTTAGAGGGTCAATTGATGTTGATTCAACAAGGGAGGAATTCATGATCCATTACTTTCAAAAACAGATGAGGCGTGTCGTTCCAAATGAACACAATCATGTTATTCGTCAGTTTTCCCTATTGTTTATCATCTCTCTGACTTTAGTATTTGTTGATGTTGCCCAAACGCAACCAAAGGAAACCCGATTTTCTGACGATGATGGCGCAGCTAATGATGGGCAATTGGGGGACACAGTCGACAATCTGGTTTATTTACCAACCATTCTGAAACCTCCTGAGTTCTTGGTGATTGCAGACTTTGATACATGCAAACCCCCCAATAACTTAGTTGGAGATATGGGAGCAGCTTGCCCTGACCCAGGCTGCCCCCCGCCAGATCAATTATTTGAAAGTTATCCTGCAGAGCCAGAAAGAGGTTGTATAGCTTGCCTGGAGTATCACATCAAGAATTGGGGGGCGTTCTGGATGAAGCTCAATCATTTAGATATGACTCCATATCCCTATCTTGTTTTTGATGTTCGCGGTACAGGAGACATTATTGGCAAACAGTTTAAGATTGAAATAAAACGAAATTGCCACTCTACTTTAGATGGAACAGAGTGTTATGAACTGGAAATCAATTATGTTGGTGGGGTTACGGCTAACTGGGAGCAAAAACGAATCGACCTTTCAGAGTTCGCATTTCCTCCTGGTTGGCAGCTTCCTTATAAGTCCATCCAGGATTGGTCAGACCTTGAAGAGTTGGTGTTCACTGTGGAAGGAAACCAGTCTGGAGAAGATGGGTCCATTTATCTGGATAATGTCCGACTAGAAAAATGATCACAATGCTTGGAGTTAATGTGAGATTAGCAAAAAAGGTAAACACTGCATCATGGATACTTGGATTCGGTATCTTAATTCTAGGCGCATTTTCAGTGAGTCAAGAAATCTGGGCCAGCCCTGATCGAACAAGTGCAAAGGCTTCTCACTTTGCAAACAAGTTACACCGACCGTTTGTCGTTAAGGCGACATTGTCCGACGATATCGTATTTCTCGATAAGTTGGCCGAAGACACCTGGACATACTTGAGTTCTGATTGGGCGACTGACAATCATCTTCCCTGGAGTTGGCGCTCGGCCACCATCACGGGTGGAGATTACACCAACACCGCGGAAATTGGATTCTATGCCCTTTCCTGGTTAGGTGCCTATGATATGGCGCAGCCTTGGAGTCCATCTTGGGAAGAAGTAGAGATTGAAATCACGGCTATTCTGGATAGGCTTCGTGCCTGGCAAACAGGATCACAGATATATCAACCCAATGGACCAAATGCTTATAATAATTCTGTGTTTTACCAGTGGTATTGGATTAACTGGGATGAACCTGTCGTGGGAGCAGGTGTAAGTGATCATCTGGTCCCCTCTATTGATAATGCCTGGCTGGCCGCAAGTTTGATTACCATACGCCAATATGCAGCAGCGAATGGCCACGATTTACTGGCACAGAAAGCAGATGCAATTGTGGCGGACATGGATTTTATGCTTTGGTATGATGCTTCGACACACCGGTTTCATTGGGGAGATGTTGAAAATCCGATGGACGGCGGTGAAATTGATTATTACTCTAACGAGAATCGCATTACCAATTTTGTCGCCTATGCGCTGGGACAAATGAGCACGGCCGAATTTCAACGCAGCCTGGAAGCGCTTATACAAGTTCCGGCCACGTATGGTGCCATCACAGTAGATATGGCTGCCTGGGATGGGTCCTACTTTACTTATGCTGGACCCGCTCTTTTCATTCGGGAAAAGGATACATTTTACGGTGAAAATACCATGACTCCGGCAACCCAGGCGCAAATTTCGTATGCCCAGGATGAAGGCTACGGTGTTTGGGGGTTTTCTGACTGTTTCGATGTCGCCGACGGTGGATACGTGCAGCAAGGTGCGTTACCAGTAGCCAGCCCTAGCTCGCCAGAAACCAGGCCAGGGTTAATTTCACCTCATGCCAGTGCGCTGGCGTTAAACACACCGCTGGTGGCTGAGGCCATCAGTAACCTGGAAGTAATTTCTGATACATGGTCAGCAACCTACGATGATATGTACGGATTTCGGGATTCGGTCATGGCCAAGACTGATGATCCAGATTATGGTCGGGTCAGTGAGCGGTTCAGTGCATTAAATCAGGAATGGATTTTCCTTTCATTAATGAATACCCGAACCGGGTTCATCTGGACCTATTTTTATCAGGATGGGGGTGTTTTGAAAGCGCATTTAGAAATGTATGGGCAGCGAGTTTATCTACCTGTTGTACAGAACGCAGACTAAATAATCGTATACGGGTATCATGCCCCACATTTTTGCTGGTGCCTGTGTGCATTTAGCTTTCGTATTTTTAAAACAGGTGGTAGTTGTATTTAGGACAATCTCACTTTTGTGCCATGCAGGATGTCGTTTCAGAAAAGGAAACCTCTTGAATCGAATTTTTATGTTCATGCTCCCAATTGTTTTTTTGATGCTCTTGCTAAGTTTGACTAATCGCAGATTATCTTCCACTGCATTTGAGCAAAACGTATTTGAAGATGATTTTGAGGCAGATAAAGCGTGGAGCATGTATGAAGAAATTGTTGGTGGAAGTTCCTGTTACGGGGATGGTATTGGTGAAGTTTCTCGCACCACTGACGTCGCGTTCGACGGTATGTACAGTTTACGAGTCTGGTCAAACAAAGTGCTTTCGGGAAAGAGCAATCACGTTATTGGACAGAATAAATTGCGAACGTCGGCCAATCTGGGATTTGGTATTATGAGGTTCATGCCTACATTACACCTGAAACTGAGGATTTTGGCCAGACAGGGCCTGAGTTTAGTATGCAAAACACCCGGAAGACGAACATGAATGAATTCAGAACATCCACTGCTGGTATCCAGTATTGGGCTAACCCCGATTTGCCAGTGCCAGGGCGCTGGGCTGTTTGGCATGAAGTAAGTGAGGGTGTTGCCGAGTGGCAAGAGTTTGCGACCCAAGAACTTGATGCAGGCAAGTGGTATACTATGACCATCGTTGCCAATTATGATGCCAACCGGTATATCCAATTTACTCTTCAAGGCAATGGAGTCGATTTAGCAGTTGATCTTTCAGGTTATCATATTGCTGAAGAAGCAAAATTCGGCGAAGAGGCATTTTGGATTACATTGGAAAGCGAGAATTTATGGAACAATTGCGGAACGGCGGGTGACTTTGAATACAAAGTAAATTACGACCTTATCAAGCTGCAACAGCGCATCCAGATTTTCCTTCCCATCCTGATGAAAAGCTAGAAGGGGATTATTGTCGTTCTCATGGTGCTTTCAATATTGACGTTGTTGGCAAACTATTTAAGGTCTAAACACGGTCTTTTGGAGGCCGTGGCTGGGGATATTATGTCAACGCAAACGTGAATTTTCCGACACATACGACACATATCCTGAATCGGTAAATAATAGGAAGAGTCTACAAAAACGGCCGTTTCGCCAACGCAAAATCCTATAAGCTCCCTTCTCTAACCCGACCCCAAAATCTGTTTCGGAAAGGGCTGCCTGCTAAGAGAAAGGTGTATTTGGGCATGTTTGAACCGAAAAATCCTGCTCCAAAATTTTACTCTGCACCTTCATTCTCATAATTTAGCAAATCTACATCTCAACCTACTCCCCAACGGCAAATAGCCGGATAAAACAAACCTAAAACTTTATGTAAACTTGCCAAGAAACTGAGCAGCACCCCCCTTTGCCAGACAGGACGACCTTCGGTCGTGGGCATTGCGAAGCAATGGGCGATGTAGTACATCGCTTGGAGAATGGGCTGGTCTGAGGTATTTGTTAAGACTTACGCAGTTGAGGGAAATTTGAGTTCTGTTACACTGAGAGTATGAATCCACCGAAATGTAACGACCACGACTATATCCAATTCCTGATTGCCAGCCAGCATGCCTTCACGGCTACTGAAGCGGCCAAAACCCATCCCGCTGGGGAAGAGGGTCCAGCGCACGATGCCTACACGCGCCTGCTGTACCGGACTCAGTCGGATGGCACAACGCTGTGGCAGGAGGTTAAATCGCTGATTGCGTTGCCAGAAGGCATGCTGGTACTGGATGATAGCACCCTGGATAAACCCTATGCGCAACAGATGGATTTGGTCAGCTACCATTGGTCGGGCAAACATCAAGCGGTGGTCAAAGGGATCAACTTGCTCTCCTTGCTGTGGACGGATGGCCAAGCGCGTTTGCCTTGCGATTTCCGCATCTACAACAAGAAAGAAGATGGCTTGAGCAAAAACGACCACTTCCGGGCGATGGTGCGTCAGGCAAAACAGCGTGGCTTCGAGCCGGAACTGGTAGCCTTCGATAGCTGGTATGCCAGCCTGAAGAATTTGAAATTGCTGCGCCGCTTGCAGTGGTCCTGGCTTTGCCGGTTGCAAAAAGACCGTCAGGTTGACCCCGATGGGCAAGGCAATCGCCAGATTCAGGCGATTCACATCCCCCCGCTATGGCCGACAAGTCCATCTCAAGGGCTATGGCTGGGTCAAAGTATTCAGGACAGTTGGCAGAAACGGCGACGCTGAATACTGGGCCACCAGCCAACTGATGATGCCCATTGAGCAGATGGCTGAAGATGCCCTGGATGCCTGGCAAATCGAAGTCTACCATCGCGGCTTGAAACAATTCACCGGGATTGAAAAATCGCAGCATCGGAAAGAAAAACCGCAACGAAACCATATCGGCTTGGCTTTGCGTGCCTTTCTGCGCTTGGAAGTTCATCGATTGCGTACCGGTATCTCCTGGTTTGAGGCTAAAGGAAATATCATCCGAGATGCGGTTCGGTCGTATTTGGCCGATCCTGCCTACACACTATCTGTATCAACTGCGTAAGTCCTATTTGTGTCTTGGATCAGCCCGTTCTGTTTTACTGCCCCAAATTCACACCAAAAGGAGAGGTTTCATCATGTCGTCTGTTTATACCAAACAAGATCAAGTTTTTCTTTACACCGATGGCAGCTGCTTGGGCAATCCCGGACCGGCTGGCTCGTCAGCCATCTTACAGTACGGGGAGCATGAGAAGGAGCTGGTTGGTGGCGCCGATCACACGACCAACAATAGGATGGAATTAATGGCGGCATTGAGGGTATGAAAGCCTTCACACGCCGCTGCCGGGTTACGGTAGTCACAGACAGCCAGTATCTGGCCACGATTCTGAACGGCGGCAAAGCCAGAGCCAATCGTGACTTGGTGCAGCAAGTGCGTCAACTGGCGGCACGACACGACGTCACCGTAGAACACATCCGGGGGCACAGCGGCCACGCCCAAAACGAACGGTGCGACTGGTTGGCGACGGCCGCAGCCGCACAGCGCCGCCAGAAAGTGGCAGGAGGAGCACATGTGCCAGGTGGTTAACTTCAAGCAGTATGGCTCTGTCCAGGCGTTGAACCGGGCCTTTGGTAACCATTGGGTCAACATCGGCCGGGCCAACAGCTATGCCAGGCTGCCTTAGTACAGCTTTGCGTTAATTTATTCCGAGTTTCGATTCCAACTTCTGCACCGTATATGTCCAATTGATGGGCTTGGGTGCTTGATTGTCGCACCTTATAAAATCAAATATAGCCTCTGCTAACTCGTCACTGAGCCAAACAGGTGCATGAGCGTGCCAAACAGCAGCCAGTGGAAAAGCGTTTCACTGGCCGTAAAGCTGGGAGTGCCGGTCTGCACCTGTTTGGCTCAGTGACGTTTGCGTTGTTCAATCGCTATCTACTTTGACAACGTTAGATTCAAGGGCTGAGAGCCTTGCTCAGCCGCGATTTACGAGAACGAGTCCGATTATCGAGATGTTTGACAATCAACTCGGTTGCTTGTTGCGGGGAAAGTTGTGGTAAAGGCATGGTAGCTCGCAACAATTCACGCACATTAGCCACGGATAGCGCCGGTAACACATCCGTTTCGTACTTTTCCAACAAATCTGGGTCACGCTCATACTTTTGCGCCCACGCCAGTCTGGTTTCAGTGATAAACCAATTGGCCATGATGGTGAGTGCCAGGTGGTGCACCCAGGCTCGATACTTGATGGCCTGGAATTCATCCCAGCCAAACTCAGATTTGGCATCCTGATTGGAACGCTCAATGAAATATCGTTGCGATTTTCGTTGCGCCATTGTCCACAAAGGTGTGTCCTCCGGCGCATTACTCAAAGAATAGATTGTTTTTTGCTTCGTTTGACGAATGAGCAGCCACTCTGGTCGTAATGACCCATCATCGCGCACGGTCCAGGCCCGACAACGAGCAAACTTGGCCTGCAACATACCTCGTTCATTGGGACGCAAAGTGATGTGCTCCCACTCGATTGCGGGCTGAGCTTTCACCTCGGCAACCGTGTAAGCAACACCAATCACCTCATGATTCTTGGAGGGCACCCCTCTTTTTGTCAGCGGATATACGATTTGCGGCGGGGCAAGATACACTTGGGTATTGTGTGGCACATCTGCATAATACTCGAATCTTTCTTGGTCAAGCTCATCGCGGAATTCGCCAGACCGACCATACAAAGTGTCGCAGTCAACCGCGCAGAATGAGACGCCGTTTTCATAAGCCCGTTTGGTCATTTGCAAAGCCAACTCCAGTTTGGTGGCAAAGCTGCGCTCCGGCGGCAGTCCAATCCGCTTTCGCTTGGTGGCGTAGGCATCTGTGAACCATTTTTCAGGAAAATAGAGTTCGCCATCGATCCAATTGTGGTAGCCACTATTGGTCAAGGAGAGAAAAACGCCTACTTGGCTCATTTCGATTTTGCCTAAACGGCCGTTATGTTGCCGCCCGGCACCAGCACTGTGTTCCCCGGCCTTCTCATCGGCACTTTCGTCAATGAGTAGGACGCTCTCTGCTTGAAATTGTGGATGGGCACTTATATCTTGCTGGAGAACAGAGATTAAATCGTAACCAGACCAGGGTGAATCACTGATGAATTGTTGCATATTCTGCTCGGGTACACCGACCGTGCGAGCGATGTTGTTGATATTGCGCTTCGTTTTCATGCGTAGCAGTCCGCTGATGTAATCCAGTCCAAAACGACTGGTGTCTCGGGTGCAGGTTCGCATCCAAGCGTGATAACCTTGATGAAATTTTGTGAGACGTTCAGGCAGGTCTTCAATTTCGTCAAGATTTAGACCCCATTGGGCGATAAGATTGGTTTTTGTTTTTTCATTCGCTATTTTTACAGGCAATGGCTCTCATGAGCCTAATTTAACATTGTCAAAGTAGGCAATGCGCTGGTGCAGGTGGGCCAGCCTGGCCTTTGCCCGGGTCCGATCCCGGCTGCCCGGCTGGCGACGGCTCAGTTCAGGCTGACAGCGCGCCAGTCGTCTGGCCGCCCGGTTGAGTGACCGCCGGTTGGCGTAGCCCTGGTGCAAAAGCTGCCAATGCTGTTTCAGCCGAAAATGCACACTGGAAACACTCAGGGGACGCCCATGTTGGTTTAAAAAGAAGTGGTCGCTTTCGGATGAGGGGCGTTCGGCAAGCCATGCTGTACCTGCAGCAAGACTT
Organism: Candidatus Leptofilum proximum; assembly: GCA_016710325.1. Lineage (GTDB taxonomy): Bacteria > Chloroflexota > Anaerolineae > Promineifilales > Promineifilaceae > Leptofilum > Leptofilum proximum. Next base: position 893,187 of record JADJXK010000001.1, read on the forward strand.
CGTGGGTTAACCACACTACCCGCTCTTATTGCCCCTTGTCCCGCACACGCAGGCGCGCCAGGTGAGTGGTCTCTGTGGGATCCAGATCGGAGAGTGTCAAGTTGACAACCTCCCCAATCCGCAAGCCCTCCGCTACCATCAACCAGATCATGGCGCGGTCCCGCGTATCTTCTACCACGGCCAGTAAGGCAGAAAGGTGTTGTCGGCAACGTCACAGGGAAGATGCTCACTCATGCGAATATGATGACGCTGTCCATGGACCGGACTGCGCCAGGTATCACCTTCAAATTCGACGATAACATAGGCAAAGAAGCTGGCAATCGCTGACAGACGCCGGTTGATCGTGGCTGGTTGCAACCCTTGCCCGCTTTGCATCTGCACAAATTGGTCAAATTTTTTGACCGTGATGTTGCGTAACGGCATGTCATCGACAAATTGAGAGAAGATAGTTAAATCGCTCATGTAATGCTTCGCGGTACTTCGTCTTGGTTAACGACGTTCTAAGTGCATCGTTAAGCTAAAAGTTGTAATTAATTCAAAAGTGTCCACAATACGGGCATGAGTACACATAAACATATCTATCTGAAACAGAACGAACGAACTGAACTTGAACAATTGATAAAGTCTGGCGTCCATTCCGCCCGAGTCATCGCCCGAGCCAGAGCGCTGCTCCTTCTGGACCGCAGTCAAGGGGAGGCCCGAACGATTCAGCAAGTCATTGAGGCCGCGATGGTCAGCCAAGGCACCATCTACAACCTGAAAGAGCGTTACTTCAGCCAAGGATTAAACCGTGCCCTGTACGAAAAGCAACGACCGGGGGCTAAACCCAAGATTGACGGTGCAGCAGAAGCTCATCTGGTGGCGCTAGCTTGCAGCGACCCGCCTGAAGGCTATGACCGCTGGACCCTGCGCTTACTGGCTGACAGATTGGTGTCATTAGAAATCATCGACTCGATTAGCCATGTCGCTGTCGGAGAAGCGCTAAAAAAAATGAACTTAAGCCTTGGCAAGTGAAATCGTGGAATATGCCGCAGCCTGGGGCACGCTTTGTGGCCCAGATGGAAGATATTCTGGACGTCTACCAACGACCCTATGATGCCGACTATCCGCAGGTTTGCCTGGATGAAATTCAGAAGGCATTGCGCACCACGCCACGCGGTTCACTGCCACTGGAACCCGGCCAACCCAAACGGGAAGACCATGAATATGAGCGGCATGGCAAGTGCTCGCTCTTTTTGGCGGTTGAACCCTTGGCCGGTTTTCGTCGGGTTTGGGTCAGTCCGCAGCGAACCAAACTGGATTTTGCCCAGGTGCTCAAGGAACTGGTGGATGAAGTGTATCCGACAGCCAAAAAGATTGTCTTGGTGACCGATAACCTCAACATTCACCATGCTGCCTGTTTGTATGAGCGATTTGCGCCGCTTGAGGCTCGCCGAATTGCCAATAAGATTGAGTGGCATTACACACCGGTTCATGCCAGTTGGCTGAACATGGCCGAGTGTGAACTGTCAGCTCTACGACGGCAAAGCTTGAAATCGCGTTTGCCCGACATTGAGACGGTGACTGCCAGAGCCAAAGTGTGGCAAGAAGAACGCAATCAAAAGCAAGTGGGCATTGATTGGCGCTTCACAACCGAGGATGCCCGGATCAAGCTGAAACGACCTTATCCAATTGTAAATGTTCAATAATCAAGCTAACAATGCACTAAGTACGTTTTAAATTGATCGATTTCCTCTTGCTCTGCTTAGTCTCCTTGATGGGCTTCTGTCACTTTAGCCTAATTCAAGTCGACTCATTGTAATGCGCAAAAATTAGGTCCAAAGTTGCACATTAGGTAGGCTGAATTGCTTGCCCACATAAGCGGTTGCAGGAGTTCTTGTTTTTTATTTTTACGATTCGCTTGGTGTATCCTGTTTGAAGCAACAGGATAGCAAAAATTCTCGACACCCTTTCTCATGGTTTCTCAAAAGTTCCGGGCAGCCATCCAAAAAAATTGCTAGACTGTGGAGCGTGATTATGCTAAGATGCCCGGTAAAGTTCCCCGGCAAAAATCAAACAACTCCTCAAGCAATCAATCGTTTTTCAAGAATAAGACCCCTAATATGACTGCCGGGTCCAATATGAATAAAAAGCAAAACAGACTCGTTCGCAGCGTTTTTGTTAATGCACTATCCGCGGCAAGAAGTCGGGCAAACTGAGTTCTTACCCAGAAAGGTGTTGATATAATGATCGGAAAACGGCTCATAACGTGCCTGTTTTGGTTAATGTTGTTAATCCTCTTAGAAGGTAGACCCGCGGTTCAGGCTGATACAATTACCGTGTGCCCAAGCGGATGTGACTTCACCTCTATTCAAGCAGCTGTCGCCGCCGCGAGTGCTGATGATGTCATCGACATAGCTGCCGGTACTTACCAGGGAATCCTCACAATTGACAAAAACCTGACCCTGGAAGGGGCGGGCGCTGGCAACACAACCATTACCAGCGGTTCTCCGGAGGTTGGTGCCTCTTCAATTGTTAACGTGGAGGACGGGGTGATAGCCATTATTACAGGTGTCACCATTACCGGTGGCCAAAAAGAGAACACCGGCAGCCTTCTTGATGCCGGAGGTGGTGGTATCTACAACGCGGGGAATCTGACCTTGACTTTGAGCGTGGTCACCGGGAACGAGGCGGTTGGAAGCAGTTCTGATCCCAATGCCTATGGTGGCGGTATCTTCAATTGCGGTGTCATGGCAATCATAGATAGCACGATCAGCAACAACAATGTTACCGCGGGCGATGTTAACAATTCTATTATCGGCGGCAGCGCGTTTGGTGGAATCGCCCAAGGGGGCGGTATTTATAACATCAACGGTTCGCTTTCGTTGGTTAGAAGTACCGTCAGCGGTAACGTGGCCACCGCCGGAAATGCCATCGGTGGCGCGGGCGGCAGCGGCCAAGGAGGCCGGGGGGAAGGTGGCGGCATTTTTACGTGGGCCTGGAACGGCGGTGGCTGTCGCCCGCCTTCGGCTGCGGTGAGCCTCGTTAACAGTACCGTTAGCAGCAACCAGGCCAAGGGCGGTACCGGTATCAGTGGTGGCGCCGATGACGAGATGAGCGTAGGCGGCATTGGTGGCTCTGCTGCGGGTGGTGGAATTTTCAATCTGGGAGGTCTAGACGGCTTTGACCCGCCATCTAGTCTCTTCATAAGCAGTTCAACCATAAGCAGTAACAGTGTCACTGGCGGCGAAGGGATTGATGCGGATGGCCCTGACGGCAATCCGGAAGGGGGAAACAGCTTTGGAGGCGGGGTTACCTCCAACCTTTCTGCAACTTTTATGAATACGATTATCACCGATAACAGCGCCACCGGCGGCGGCGCAACAGATAATGGGGTTCCCTTGCCCCAGTTTAACGGCTCTGGCTCTGGCGGAGGGCTGAACCATGGCGGTGGCACCTTTTTCCAAAATGCCAGCTACAGCATCGTATCCGGCAACGAGCCGGATGAATGCAGCCATCCAATTATCTCGCAAGGCAACAATTATGAAAGCCAGGCGCAATGCGGTTTCAATGAACCGACGGACAGTCAGCATGAGGGATCTATCCTTACTCTGCTTGGTCCCCTTGCCGATAACGGCGGGCCAACCCTCACACATGCCCTGTCAAACGCTTTACCAATCAATTACCGTGAGAATACCAACTGTCCCGATACTGACCAACGGGGCAACCTGCGCCCTGTTGACGGGGTCTGTGACGTGGGTGCCTTTGAGAGTGGCGCCAATTCTGCACCAGTGCTTAATGCATCAGGCAGCCCGGCTTTGATGCCAATTAATCGGAACGACTTTGAAAACGAAGGGACACTGGTTTCTGACATCATTACCAGCGTATTGCCCCTGGACATGATTACGGATGCCAATCCCGGGGCAGAGGAAGGCATAGCCGTGATCGGTGTCGCAAGCTTGGACGGTACCTGGCAATATCTGATCCCCGGCGACGAATCGGGCTGGAGCGACATGGAAAATCTATCGGTAAGTATGGCGCTCTTATTACCCGCTGATGATGAGGTACGCATTCGCTTTGTGCCCAATGCCGACTTTTGTGGCAAGATGGATCCTGGCCTCACTTTTCGCGCCTGGGATCGACTTGGCGGCTTCCAGGGTGAAATTGTCGATACAAGTGACAATGGTGGCAGCACACCATTTAGCAGCGCGATTGAAACGGCCGAAATAACAGTTTTTTGCACGGCCGTTTACCTGCCGTTTGTTGCAAAATGATAGATACGCCTTCATTTTTTATCACCTGGAAGCTGTGTGCTTCACATCGGCCCATCATGCGGATATATTCTTTAGCTAATTTCTTTGGTTTTCCCTAACTGGGGTTGAATTCGGGATGAAAATGTGGGTGTATTGAGGCTTGATTAGGGTGTGAACAAAATCAAACCCGATACACCCACGATAATAAATTATCAGGTGCAACAAGCAATTGAGCAAATGGTTACCTCCTTACCCAAAGGCACAGCTTTGGGCTTGTGTGGTGTGGTAAGTGCCCTATTTAGTGGCTATTTCATCGAATCAGGTGGGGGCACCATGCCAGCGGTAGACCATTATTTGCGGACTGCTATCCCTGATGAAAAAGCGCGCGCCGCCAGAAGCCGTCGGGCAGCGAAAGCAGTCACGTACGGCCAATAATATTTAGATGAGTTGCTCGCTCAACTGCAAGCGATTGTGACGGCAGATGGGCAATGGCAACCAACTGTGATTCAAGGATATCATCTGAAACCTGTGGATATGACAGCCTACAAGCACTCGAACGTGAAAGGTCTCAAAAGCAAGTCCTACGACGCCAGGGCCAGTCGGGCGGTGCCGGCGGTGCCGTTTGGCATCATAGGCGCGACAGGCCGAGTCGGCGAGCAAAGAGTCGCCATTTTAGAGACAGTGGTCTGCGGTAACATCCACCAAAATCAACCAGCTAATGAGATGAAAACGGTCTACAAGCAGGTTGCCAAACGACTAAAAAAGATAGATATTGCCCTGTTCGATGCTGGCTTTTCCTTGGTCGATGTCGTGGCACATGGGGTTGAGCAATGTGTGGTGCGACTGGCCAAAAACTGCACTTTTGGCCAAACGCCGGGAAAGATACCGCCGCGCACATCAAGCAAAGGGCCAATCCCGAGCCGCCATCAGGCTGCTATTGTTCGACCTTTGGCGCGCCAGCACGGCGACAAGCTCTTGGCTGCCTCAGAACCAGACCAAACAAGGACAATCATAGATGAGGCTGGAACAGAGATAAAAGTTGCTAGCTGGCACAAGGTCTATTTTTTGGAACGGCATTTAGACCGTATCGCCACGCCGGCACTCAAGCGAAAGCTGAGAAACATGCCCTTACAAGTTGTGGTCATTCATCATCCTGATTTTAATGACCCCCTGGTTTTAGGCACGCCACTGCTGGCGTTAACTGCCCACTCGCTCTTAGTGATCTATCCAGAACACTGGCCGATTGAGGGAATTCCGCAAACAGGCAAGTATCTTCTATCTGGTGGCGGCAGGCATTATGTTCATCATCCCACCGCCATGCAACGCTTGCCAGCCCTAACGATGATTTTTGGCTCGCTTCTGAAATATTTGGCCGCGATTTCACCACCCATCCGTTCCGGCTTCTGGGACTATGTGGTCAAACCGACGTATGGCCGCTTGTTAAGGTATCTAAAAAAAGTTGGTCTACCACTTTCCAGCCAACTTTCCAAGAAGGCTTCGGTCACGGCACATTTGCCTCTTGGCTATGAGGCCATCAGGCTATCAAAAGCATAATTCTGTGCTTTTCCCGCCTGATTTCGCCCAAATTTACGGAAAACTAAAGAATTTACGACTTTTCATGAATTGAACCATTGGAGAAAGCCAGTGAAAATAAGATGGCCAAATCATATTTTCAACTGGAGTCTCCAATGGAACAAGATAATTTTTTTCACGGTCTTCTGTTTAGTATTCGCAGCTGTTTGTGGTAGTCACCGCGCCCACGGCGATACGATCGTCGGGCGGGCCGTCGTTTTCATCGAGCTTTTCTGCGACCTCATCTATGTCGTCCTCATCGCGCAGGCGGCCCACACCCTGGCGGATGACGTCACCTGGGCTGCGTTTGGCAAGTTTGCCGTCATCTTTGGTCTCATCTGGCTCGCCTGGGCCAACGGGACCATTTACCAGGATCTGCACGGCAGTGAAGACATCCGCAGTCGGACATTTATCTTTCTTCAAATGCTTATCCTTTAATTGATTTCCTGGTGGGAACGGCCGTTGTTTACAGTTGTGTAAAATGGAACTACGCTTTCTAGTCTAATTCCTCGATGCGCGTAACAGTCCAGGCCCATTGACAGAATGCTTCCGGGTCGAAGTTAATCTGACCACTGACGTACTGTTCCTTCCCGTCCTGATTGTTGTCAAATATTTCCTTCGCGCGCTCGCGGCTAATGGGTTTACCATTGATTTCAGTACGGCCGTTAATGCGCAGGGTGTAGAAAAAAAAGTGGTTGTGACGTATTAGAGTGATTTCGGTTATCTTCTTGGACTTGGGCACAATGCTTCCAGACATGGAAGAAATTGTGCTTCCATGTATTCACGGCCGTTCCCTGTGCTTTAGTGGAAAACGGTCACTGCCTTTGGGATTATTTATGTTCTTCCAGGGGCAGCGCCGGATGTGCAACCAGCCGGTGCCGTCTTCACCCTCGACGAAGGTGATTATGAAGAGGCCGTATAAGATGCGGCCGTTTGGCTCGGTGAAGTAAGGGCTGACCGCCCCCCGTTTTATATTTGTGGTCTCGCGGTGCTGCCGTTCAGTGTTCTATCAGCTTGGCCGCGGAGGCCATGATCGCACCCAATAAGCGCGGCTCCAGCTCAACGATAAAATTTGCACCTTACGAAAAATGTTCAGCTGGTACCAAATTCCTTCTGTAGTTCCAGGAAAGTTAGGATCCATCAAAAAAGGGGGATTCTAACCTTCACGACTCTGACCAACTGCTCCATAAATCCACACTTTTTAGCCTCCCCAAAAACAGCCTCTTGCTTCCTGTGGGGGTGACTCATTTCATCCGCTTCCAGTTTGAGGCCTTTTGGATGTAGAGAACAATTAACTATGTTGTCTAGATTTTTGTGGAAGCCAGGGTTCTTTTATACGGAAACGGCCGTTGCCCCCTAGCCAAAGCCTGGCTGGATTCGAAAAAACAAAGCGAAATCAACCAGACACAAGAAGCGGGGCAAGTGTTGCTAAGCGGAAAGTGACCTGGTCGAACTGCACCCTGGTCATGTTGATCGGTGGACGTCCCTCATTCAAACTTCGACCCAGCATCATCTCAGCAGGATACACGACTAATTCTTCTTTGGTGTCAATAATGTCATGCAATAGCCCGATCTTCCGTAACGCTTCAATCGTTTCATGAGCCATCGAAGATTGTCCGATACCTGGCCGGGATGGCTCGGCTTCATCTTTATCTCCTGCCAGCCAAACGGCCGTATCCGCCCCACCTTCCTCTTTCCCATACACACTGGCCAACGCCCCAACAAAATCATTCCACGCTGCCCGGGGGGAAGTGTGCCAGATCAGATAATCCTCGGCCCCATATCTGGCTCGCTCCAGCACATTGTTATGCTGGCCTTTGCCCATCCACAGTGTCTTTTAGTGGGGCAGGAAGAGTGTGCGGAAAAACGGCCGTTCCTCCTACCGCACTCGCACATCCAACGTATAATCCCATTATGCTCACCCAACATGTCTGGTCAGATGAGTGGAACCAGTGGCAGGCGTGGAGCCGTGACTCCGCTGCACGCCACCCCGAGCAGGTGCGGCTTATCGAAGTTGAAGCCGGCCACGATATCAATACCCACCTGCAGCTTATCTGACTGGTGGCGCAGCGGTTCTTACTGGCCCAAACGTAAATCTTCACATGTAGGTTCCAGAGGTAAAACAGATGACAACTCGTGAACATACCTGGCAAAGTTTTGTCAATTGGTGGACAACAAGAAAGGTGGCGTTTGCCCTGCTGACAACATCTCTCTTGGGCGGCGTGCTCGGTTACATCAATCAACACAGTGGGGTACTTATTCCTATTCCCTTTGTCACCGATTTCTATGCTAATGTCAGCACAGAGTTGATCAGCATTGCTATCACCGTGCTGGTGATTGATACGTTGAATGACCGTCGTGCTGTTCAACAGGAAAAAGTCGCCCTTATTCTGCAAATGAGCAGCCCGATTAATTCTGTAGCGCGCGAAGCAATCCGTATGCTGCGTACCCGTGGCTGGCTAACCGACGGTACGCTGCGAGGAATCAATTTACGATGGGCGAATCTACAAGACGCTTATCTTGAGGGCGCTAACCTGCCAGATACGAATCTTTTTCGCGCCAGGCTAAAGGGTGCCCATTTGCAATGGTCCAACCTGGAAGGCGCCAAAGGACTGAAAGACGAGCAGCTGGTTCACCTCCACAATCTCAGAGGGGCTGCAATGCCCGACGGTACTATTTATGACGGCCGTTACAACCTGAAGCGCGATCTTAGCTGGATGCAACATTCAGGTGTAGACAGAAGTGATCCAGAAGCTGTGGCTGGCTTTTATGGAGTTCCGGTTGAGACCTATCTGAGTGGACAGGTATGGGCACAACAACACTTGGACAGATTACGACACAAGGGCGACATCGATCTGCAATGGGAAGATGACAACCTCACTCCGTCTTCTCAGACTTTGCAGCCGCCCCTTGCCTCTCAACAGCAAGGTCACCGATTAATCTACGTTCTAGGTGGGTTCATCATCGGTATGCTTTTAACAAAATTGTTCGGCGGGCAGCGAGTCAAATAACCAGCACAGGCCGTATCCAACCATGAAGATGGTGTGCACCTTCTCACCGAATTCCTGTTGAAAGCTGGCCGGACAAAGGCACCACCGCCGGTAAATGAAGATAAGTGCCTGGTTTGGTTCATTCATGAGCCAGCCTCCTATTCTTCACCAACGTCCAAAACTCCAATTCGTAAATCCATGACATGCGCCGTCTCCTTGAAGCGAAGGCAGGTCGGCATCGGCATTCGATCTTTACGGTAGAGACAAAACGGCCGTATTCAGTCATCATTTGCCGCTGGCGCTAAACGAAACACATAGGCAGAATTTCCGAACTCACTTGGCGTTCCCAGCAGGAGGATGGGGCCGCTAATCCTCACCACCTGGGCCGAATCCTCCCACACCTCCATTTTTTCATTGGCAGGTTTGACGCTGAACCGGTAGACCCAACTCCCATCCTGACGCTCAAAAACGTAAGTTGCGTTGGCAAATCCGGCGGTAACGGCGAGCCGATCGCCACCCAGGTCTACCGTTGCGCCGAAGAAAGTGATTTCTGGCGCCTCCGAATATATTTGCCCCGGAAAAACGAAGTCTGACAGGTCAATAGATGCCATCAAGCCGGTTTCCGGCGCATTCTCCTGCCCTTCCTCCAGGTGGGTCGGGGCAGAGGGAAAAGAACCAGGGCCTGGCGGGATTGCCCACCCTGCCGGCTTCAGCGTGACCCGCCATGTCCAGCCAGTCTCCGCTCGTTCAAACAGGTAAACCGCGCCGGTTTGACGGTTTGACGGCGGAAACGCTGGCATTTCTTCCAGGTTGCCGCCAGCCAGGGCTGGGTTCAACCCACCGGTCAAGTCCGGGAATCCGGGCAGACCAATCGCCAGCCGGTTTGCCCCATTCGCCTCGCCGCTCAACGCCACCGAAGCGCCCACGTTCACCTCCGGGAAAAAGAGAAGGTCTGCATCCCCCTCTTCAGGTGCGAAGCGGAAACTTACCTCCCAGACATCACCCATCCGCTCGAAGACATAGACCATCACCGTCCCTGACAAAACCGGCACAGAATCTTGAGGCTGTTCCTGGGGTGATACGTAGAAAGCACTCAAGGCGAGTGTGTCGCCGAAAAGGGACAGGGAAGCCATATACAACTCTTTGCCCGACATTGCAGGAATCGGTACGCGCGCCTGTTCCTGCCAGCCATTGTCGCCGCGTTGAAAGATGTAGACGAGCCCACTGGCATCCCCGCCGACGGCCAGGGTGTCTCCCTCAAGAGCGACCAGGGCCCCAAATTGCTTCGGCCTAAAACGGCCGCAAAAACCTGGGGTCAGCTCTGATTGGGCTGCGTCGTTGTCCAGGGAGTCTGGCATAAGTTTCGCCGTTTCTACCCAGGTCCGGCCGTCATACTCATAGAGGTAGACTGCTCCAGGAGAGGCGCCGGTTGACGAAAGTTCATTCCCTGGCGCCCCAACGGCGATGATCCCCTCGCCTACGGCCACCGCAGTGCCAAAACGTTGGCCTTCGTAAAGCCGGGCTTGTTGGCTGAACTCATCCCGGTCGCTGGCCGTCAGCTGTGCCTCAAGCGGCCAAACTTCGCCTGAAGCCCGGTAGACGTAAACCGATCCATGGCCACAGGGGTTCCACTCAGAAGCTCCGACCGCCAGCACGTCGCCGATTACGTCTACGGCTTCGCCATAACCATCCCAACGATGTTCGGTCGGCACCAGGCGAACGCCGCCCTCAATTTCCGCCTCCGGCGTGGCGAAGGACACCTCAAGGGGATCGGTTGTCTGCTCTGGCAGGCTGCAGGCAGACACGAGCAGGCCAATGAAAAGTAGCGCGTAGCAAGTCTTATCCACGAGATGACCTCCTGTTTGTGACCGTTGTGAGTGCCTCAAGGAGCAATATGCCGACGGCCGCTGTGGCATAAAGACAGAGGCCCCACAACGCCATGTGTGGCCTGGGAAAATTGAGCAACCCCGTAACCACACTAGCGACAATAGTCAGGCCTAAAACTACGATGTGGAAGGTCCGCCAGTTTTTTCGGTCTAAAACGGCTGGAAAACACGCGTCATACAATGGTCTGCCTTAAGCAATAAGGAAGTTTTCATTCATGAGCAATTGGCAATAGCCAGCGTCTTCGGTAATAAAGGTGGGCATGTGGCAAGGCTCCTGATCCCCATCAATTACTGGCATTGATCGAGCCAGGAAGCCCGCAGTTGACGGTAACCTCCTCCATCCAGGGTGCATATTCCTCCCGTAATCGCGTAAATGAGTCTGTCATCGAGGGGTACGTTGTTGTCGGCGGCCACTCATAATCGGTTTCCCGAAGTAGGGTGCGGCCGTTTTTGTCAATAATGGTGATGTAATAATGGGGCATTGGGTTCTGGGGCAGCCATTTTCTTTCCCCTTCGTATTTAACAGAGAGGATGGCCGTTTCGCTGCCGTCTAACGAGGTGGCCCGGCACGTCGCTTGCTCAGGTGGATACATCAGCTTGTACTCCAGCCAGACGGCAGCAGATTGGTAAACGAATACACCTAAAACCAATAACCCCACCAACACCGCAACCCGTCTGGGCCAACGATACCTGACTGGTCCCTCGATATGCTGCTCTAGCCAGTGTGCCCGCAGGCAGCTAATGGGCCAATCCCATAGTTCACGTAGCCAGATGGTCAGCAGTGCCCGGCCTCCATTAGCCGCCGCCTGGCGGGCACGCTGAGCGTAAACGGCTGTCATCTCCTCGCCAAACTGCTCCCGAAACTGGCGAGGATACAGTCGGACCAACAACCGGTAAAAGCGGATTGTGATAGAAAGGATCGCTTCTGTGATCACGCCATCACCTCACCTGTCGATTGGATCTACCGTCAGCCTCACGATTTGGATACGGCCGTTTGCTGCCGGGCCACGTGAACAAGATTCTGAAGCCGGGCTGTTTCCGCATCCAGGATACGTCGCCCGAGGTCGGTCAGCCGGTACGCTTTGCGCTCACGCCCGTTGATGACCGTCTCGTCAAAACGCTCAACCCAGGCCTGGTCCAGAAGCCGTTTGAGCGCGCCGTACAGCGTGCCCGTGCTCAACTGGACACGGCCGTCGCTCATCGTTGCCACCTCTTTCATAATGGCGTATCCATGCCTGGGTTGTGGCGCCAGGCTAAGCATTATGAGAAAGGTGGTTTCGCTTAAAGGCAAGTTTGTTTTTACGTCCATTTTGCTTTCATCTATTAGCCCATATGTCATCCATCAATATGTCGTAAAGCGACATATTAGCAGGTTGAAGCTCTACCTGTCAAGATAGCCATCTCCCGCCATCCGTTTCTAACCAGCTCTATCAGCCTCGGCCAATAACTCCCGGGCAAACGCCAGCACCTTCTCTTCTGTCGGATAGAAGAATATGCCTGGCCCCTCTCCACTCACCCCCAATCCGCCACCAGCGGCAATGCTTGTGTCTACCAAGATGAGCAGCGAATAGTCGTAGTGCACTGGCGTTCCAGGTTCCTCGCCCCATTCTGCCGGGTCATAGCAGCTGCGCACCAGATGCATCCGCAGCTCTGGGCTTTCGCCGCCGCTGTAAAGATGGCGATCTTCCTGGTGTTCAGTCGCCACCAGCGTATTGAGGGCATAGTACCATTCCCAAAATGTACCGTATTGCACCAGCAGGGTTTGCTGGTAGATAACGGCCGTACCCACCACAAACCGGATGGCGCAGTTCAGCCAACCCACCTTCGTCCTGTCTATCGGCGGCCAATCCCGGCCGGATGGCGGCCAATCCGACACCTCCTCCTCCCAATCCGCTCGCAGTCCCTCCCCTGCCTGCCGCAGTGCCTCATAGACTTCATCTGGTAAATCCCAAGAGACAACCGGCCCACGGCTAAAGGGCGTGAGAGGTTGTGTGCGCTTGTCTACATTCAACTCTACGGCCAGATAACCGCCGCCACTCCTATTGTTCGTCAGTAATGCCATAGTTTTCTCCTTAATGTCCCCTCAATTCTCCCTTAATAGGCGAGTTATGCCGCAATAAACGGTGAAATCGGCTCCAATTAGGAATTGAAGCACCACATTAACGCAAAAAGGACCGGTCGAAATGATTGGTCCTTTTGGCTCTAAAGCAAAAGCCCAAATGTCATAATCATTTGTATATCCATCTCTATACCTCGCTATATAGCCTTGGGACTCGTTAATACCTTATATTTAATTCAGAAAATCGATCTCAAGGAGTGAACTATGCAAATTAACGAAATCATGACCCGTAACGTGGAGGTAATTAGCCCCCATACTACTTTAAAAGAGGCAGCCCTTAAAATGAGGGAGCTTGACGTGGGTTCGCTGCCGGTGTGCGACGGTGAGCGCTTAAAGGGAATGCTGACCGACCGGGATATCACTATCCGCGCTACGGCAGAAGGTCAGAATCCAGGCAGCACTCAGGCGAGAGATGTCATGACGGCCGCAATTTATTATTGCTACGAAGATCAAGATGTAGCAGAGGCGGCTCAGGTGATGGAAGAGAAACAGATCCGCCGTTTGCCAATTGTAAGCCGCGATAAAAAGCTCGTCGGTATTGTATCCTTGGGCGATCTGGCAGTAGATACTGGGAAAGAAAGGCTGGCGGGAGAAGCGTTGACCGAAATCTCGCGCCCAGCTAAGCCCACAGGATAGAGCAGGCATTGGCTCAAGCCACACCACATGGACCCTAATCTAACCGTCTAATGTTGCTGGATAAACGACCAGCCCTTCTCTTGTCGCAATGATGTCATCGAGCAGGCCGATTTCTCGTAATGCCTTGATAGTCTCATGAGCCACCTTAGAGTGATCTATGCCCGGCTGAGGCTGATCTGGCCCCTTTTTACTTCCCGCCAGCCACACGGCCGTATCCATCCCGCCATCTTCCTTCCCATACACACTGGCCAACGCCCCCAACATAATCGCCCCCCGACGTTCTGGGGGGAAATGAGCCAGATAATCCTCAGTTGCAGCCTTTGCTCGCTCCAACACATTAGCTTGCTGACCTTTTTTGCCGACACTTAAAGCGGCTGCATATGCTTTATTCAAGCCCGCGCCCAGCTGCACCGCTTCCGGATCGCCCTTAACCGCATCCAGCACGGCCTGCGGCGGCCGCGCCTGGCTAACGAGTTCATCTCGCTTTGCCTGCATCGCCTGGATGTGGTTCTTCACCCCGGCTTCCAGTCTATCCAACCAATGACCTTCAGCTCCAGCCAGATTACTTGCACGGGGTGGGGGAGGGCGGTTTTCCTTGTCGGACCAATCCACGCTCAGCCGCTGATGCAGCAGCGCCGGAATGGGGATTTTGCTTTCTAGAATCTCGCGCGAATTCGCATAGTTCCACGATACGACCTGGCTCAGGTCAGCGCCCGTTTTCACAGCGCTGTCAATAATATCTTCCAATGGAGCAGGGGGATTGGCCGGTAAACGACCATACAGCGCCTTGTTGAGCATCAGCGAATTGCAATACATCCCCAGGGCACCCTGGTTGGCAATCGCCTGGGAAACGGCCGTTTCCATAATTTCAACGCTGTAGGTTTCATCTTCACCCAGACCCCCAGCCGTGTCTGGATTGACCAATCCCAGATACTCCGTCTCGACAAAATCCACGCGCGGCGGCAGATTACGGCTGTCGGCAGGGGGGTAAACGGCCGTTTCCCGCTCACCCGCATCATCCCGACCCGTCGTCCACGGCAGTACGTGGGAATCCGCTGTCGGCTGCAAAATCACATATTCACCAACCTGGTTGGGGCTGCGCCAGGCCAGCACGTTGCGCTGACCATCATGGTCGGTGAACGGGTGCAGCCAGAGCGCGTCGTCGTTGTCGGCCCCGCCTAGAATCCCGGCGATGCCTTCACCTGGCGATCCTGGTCGCTTGGGCGAATCCGGCAGTACCAGCCAATCGTCGTCATTGACCCAGGCTGTGCCACGTTTGTCGTCAATGTGAATGTGGCCTCTGGGCACGTCCAATCCTTTGATGCCCGCCCGCTTGCCCACGGCCACGGGCATGACGTAGTGGCGGCCGCCAGGAATGGGCAGCCGCATTTTCGCCAGCGTGCTGTGATTCAGCCGCTTCAGGTGCTGGTTCATCAGGCTCTTGACGTGGCTGCGGAACCACATGGGGTGGCCGCCGCTGGCGAAATATTCGCGCAGCGGCCATGCCTGAACTTCTTCGAGGGTGGTGTGACGATCGATGCGGCCCATCGCTTCGGCCACCTGACCTGTCTCTACTGCCTGCACGAAAAGCTCCCCTTCATCCTGTAGCCACTCCAGCAGTTGGTCTTCCTGAAAAAAGGGATGCAGGTTAATCAGGCTCTGGATATCCAGGCGCATGTCGTTGTGGCCATGGACAAAGCTCAGCCCCACAAAGGTACGGCCGTTCTCCAACCGCACCTCTTTTTTTGTGTCCTGCGGTAAAAGGAAGTCTACGGGACGGCCGTTCTCGTCCCGCAAATTGTCGGCCACGATGGCATGCCCCTTGTCCTGCCCTTTGGGCGTCATCACGGTGAACTCCACCCGCTGCGCATGGCGCAGCTCCGTTTCCAGCCGCTCCCGCTTGGCGGGCGAGAGGTCCTCGCCAAGCATCATCTTCCGCAGCATCTGGCGGGAAATCAGACCGGCGCCGTCCCACACTTTGGCTTCCTCCGGAGATTGATCCATGTAAGCAACCCGCACGTCATCGGGGGCAAAAAAGCCACTGACAAAGTGCGGCCGCATGAGGCGACTGATGCGCTTGGACAGAACAAAGCCGCCCTTGTGCATATCCAGCTGCAAACCGGTGGCTTCCAGAAACTGCTCAGTTGTCAGGCCATCCACATACAGGTCACTCACCTGATCGCCATTGACCCAGCGCAGAGTGGGGGAGTCTAGCCCGTATGTGTGCGCCGGATGGGGTTCGCTCATTTCGTCTGCGGATTGGGTTAGGATGTGCCAAGCCCGTTTCGTCTGTTCCAGGAAAGGGAATGTTGCTCCACCCAGCCTGTCATCGAAGCTGGTGACGTTGTAAGACAGCTTCTCTATCTCTGTCGGCGGCAGAAGACCAGTTCCGCCTGCGCTGGCCGCACCACGCCCACCCATTAACTTTGCCCTCCTGCACCGTTGAGCTGTCTGGCCCTGCGCCGGACGGTGGTGGCATGTATGCCCAACTTCTCGGCCGCAGCCTGAGCCGTCAGCATTTGGGCATTGAAAAGGGCTAGCGTCTGCATCTCCGGGTTGAGCGTTTGCCAGGCTCTGTTAACGGCTTGCTTTTCGTCCAGCGTTAACTGCATCTGAGTGGCTTCCGACTGCACCTGGTCCAGTCGACTCTGCATCTCATCTGCCTGCGCCTGCACCTCAGTCAGTTGCGCTTGCATCGCGGCCGCTCGCTCACGCTCTGTTTCTGCTTCCCGTTGCATCTGCTCTGCTCGCTCGTGCGCAGCCGCTGCTTCCCGCTGCGCTTCAGCCAACCGGCTTTGCATTTCGGCTGCTCGCGCCTGCACTTCTTCTGCTCGCGCCTGCATCTCCTCTGCACGCTGCCGCTCGGCTTCTGCTTCTTGCTGCATCTGAACTGCTCGCGCCTGCTCGGCCGCTGCTTCTTGCTGCATCTGCTCTGCTCGCTGCTGCGCTGCGGCGACCAGCTGCTGCCAATCGGTGACTTGTTCTTGCTCCTGCTGTTGGTGATGCCAGGCCATGATGGCCAACCCCACGGGAACAATGCTGGCAAAAAGGATCACCTGCCACCAGAGCAGCGTCTCACCCTCGCCCGGCTGGTTATAGAATATCCATTGCAAGGCAAAAGCCATGAGCGTGGTAAATACGGCCGTTATCTTCCACGCCCCCTCGCCGGATCGCACTGCCCGGTACACGGTGCGATACTGCAACAGATCGACAAAAAGGGCGATAGGGACTGCCACCAGCACCGGATCATGGCTTCGTAATGCTTGAAAGTAGTGATAGCTGGAAACCAGGACGACTAAAGGGATCAAATTGGCTGTATGCAAAAAGTCGGCAAACCGCTGCCACCATTTCACCATAGATATTCCTTGTTTTAATTGTCCAGAGAAGCAGGGGCATTCTTTGACCCCTGCTTCTCGTCTCTTACTTCAGCTTCACCCCGTGTTAGCTGGCGCCCCATCTCGCCGCGCAGCCCGGATACTTGTCCAACGGGTGGGATAGGACACAACTTCCACCAGTTCATGGCAGGCTGCCGGCAAACGGCCGTAACTCAACACCACCTGCGGTTCCAGCCGCCGCACCATTTCCACAAACCCATCCACAAACAGCCGGTATTCCAACGGTGCGTCGAGATTGATACCCACGGCCGACACAGCCACCAGACTGCGCCGGGGCACGCCCAGAAAGCAAAAGTCGAAGGAAACGACCGTACTCCAGCTAATTGTGGGGATGACGGAATAACCCTCTTCCTGCCAGAAACGGCCGCACCAGCGGTTACGATAGGTGTTCCACAGTTGCAGCATCAGCGGCCAATCCCGGTAAAGGGAGAAGTCCGGCGTCAATGCCATCTGGTAGGGAGCCAATGCTTCTAACGCCTTGCACGGCCGGTTCCATACCGTCTCAAAGCGGTAGTCGTCGGTGAAAAAATGAACGGCGCCATCGTCCCGCAGTTCAATGACCCGGATGCGCTGCCTGTAGGGAACCAGCCAGGCCGGAATCTGGCTGACCGGCGTGTGCTGTAGAGTCGGGATACCGTACTGGTTATCCGACGGGAACAGTTGCCCGGCGTGCAGCCTATCAAAGTTCCCCGGCTGGCTCTGCCAGCGATGACTGGTTCGGGTCATTAAAAAGCCTCCTTGCCGGGGCTATCGGCTTCGTCACCCTTCGCGGATGGTTGGGGTGCATCCTCTGCGTTCTGGTTATCCGGCTCAGGATGCTCAACTTGAACTTCCTTTTGTGCCTCCGGTTGGGTTAACGGCCGTTTCGCTACTGGCGGTGGCGTCTCTGCCAGCGGTGCTTCCGGCTCGCCCCAGGTGGTATACGTCCGCTCCCCATAACGAGGCCGGGGCAGACGCAAGATCGACGCCGGGGGCAGCCGGTCAAAAAGGGGGATGGGATTCAACCGCTGTCCCAGAAAAACGTATCGTTGAGCACCGGCCATTGTCGTCACCAACACCTGGTCTTTGGGTAAGGCCATGATCTGGTTCGGCGATAGCTCCGGCCGCTCCTGCCACGACCAGGAGGAACCCTGGTTGTGATTGGTCTGCGTGTTGGCCTGCCCCTCTTTATCTTTATGCTGGCGCGATCCCCTCGATGTAGAATGCACCGGGTTGGCCTTCATCGTCATCCCGTACAGCCGGGACATGGCAGCGGCCGTTTCGTACTCGGCCGGCGGGTACCAGACCTGATGGGCGCAGTTGGAAAGAATGGCGCTTGTCCCGTCCGGCCCGTAAAGTTCCTTCAACTGGGCGATGGACTGCACGTACAGTAAGAGCGTAATGCCATAACCACCACAGGTAGCCAGGTAGTCGGCGATGTTTTTCAAGCCGATGGCCGGCAGCTCGTCAAGGGCGACTAGGAGTCGCTCTTTCGTGTTCTGTAGCGCCTGGGCTCCCATGTGATGGCGCAGCATAGCCGCAATAACGGCCGCAACCACGCCCCCCACGCCTTTTAAATCTTGTAGGGAATAGGTGATGTAGATGGTCCCATTCTGACGCGCCCAGTCCGGATCGATAACCAGATGGCTATCGGGATCCGGCGGAGCAATGGTATCGATGTGTTTCTGGTAGGGGGCCAGCCGGGTAGTGAAGTTGCCAAAGGCCGAGGTGACGAACTTATCATCGCGGTAAGCATCTGGACTGGCGCCGTTGGTGAAGACGCGTACGTGACGCTTGGCCGCAGGAACAGTTTCCAGCCCGGCCAGCGCCTCCTCGGCGTCGCTCTCGCCCAGATCGATTAACACTCGCATCGGGTCAAGCCGTTTAGCCTGAGCATACTGGCCAACGGCGTTAAAGAGAGAGCGCGCTTTTTCGGCAAAGATGGTTTCCCGGCTCTCCCACGGTCGCATCAGGTGGGCGTGCAGTTCGGCGATGTCGTCTCTATCCAGCAACTGGCCGTAATAGGCAGCCAGGTTGACCTGGTGGCCAGGAAGGCAGTAGATGGGACCAAACTGGCTGCGGAAACCGGCTGTACGTTCAAGCGCCTCCCCTTTCGGGTCCACCACCAAAGCCGGGCCGGGCCAGGTGAGCAGGGTGTCCGTCAGGTGCAGCCCCTTGCCACTTCTCGTGGGTCCAGACACCAGAACGTGTCCCTCACCGCTGGCGAAATCTAAACCGACCTTCACCTCCTTGCTTCGCCGACGCCCAGTACGGGCTTTGTCCTCATTGACGGTGGCGTAAGGCACGCCGCGCTGGATGGCCAATGTCCGCGCCACTTCCTCTGCTTGCAGCCGCCCCTGCGAACGGGCGAATTTGGCCAACATCTTCTGCATGTTAAACAGCGGGTTGGGGGGCAGATCCATAATGTAGAGAAACCCGGCGAAAGCGCCAGGCAGGGTCAGGGCCAGGACCACCCATAACAGATTCGGCTCCTGAGCCGTTTCCTGGATCAGCCCCACCCCTTTTAGCCCGCCCCAGAGGAAGGCGAAGCCACCCATTAACAGGGACATGAGCCAGCGCCATCCGGGCTTCAGCCGGGCGATGCCGGCCACAACCGTTGGCGCATACAGAGCGCCGATCAGCCAGAGCAGCGTGAAGCCAGCCCAAAACCGCCGCCATCTTTTTTTAGCCGTAGGTGGCATTTCCTCCCGCCATTGTTTGAAGTAAGTACCATTCTTAATCTCGCCCATCTCTAAGTTCATAGTCCCATCTCCCATCCCTGGTGGCGCGTCTTTTGATCGGTGGAAAGCAGCTCGGCTGCGGCCTGTTCCAGGGCTTGTCTCCGCTCATCTGTAGGGGCGTTCCCTTGATCCAGTTCTAACTGTCGCTCTTGCTGCCGCTCCGCTTGCAGTCGTTCCAATTCCGTCTGCATCGTCTGCTGCCACTCTTTATAGCGGGCGTGGGGCAGCTTCTCCTGGCGGAACAGGATAGCGTGGGCGTGCTGGTTATGGGAGTCTTGATGCACCATATACTTCCACTCCCCTACCTGGCTGATGTCGCTGCCCTGCCGCAGAGCGCGGTTGAAGTCGGCCGCGTCTAACCCACCATGCCGTGTGGAAAGGAGTAGTTGGTAGGCGTATTCATAGCCGTAGCGATGAACTTTCTCTTTGGCCCATTGGCGGACGGCCTCGTGGGGAATGACCTGGCCGTTGTGATCCAGCCAGACCGCCCGTTGTTGGGGAGTCTGGCCGAGGTGATCGGCATGACGGCCGTAAGCGATGTACTGAATCAGGCCGCGCACCTGGGCATAGGAGCGGTTGCCTTTGGCCGATTGGTTGGTGATGCGTTCGCCGCGCACAATGGCCCCTTTTTGTGACTCGCTCATCCGGCCTCCTCACCGGTGACGAGCAAGTTTTCCACTTGCGCCACCGGCTTTTTGATGCGCTCAATCGCCGCCTGCTCAACGTGGCTGGTGATGTCGGCCAGGTGGGCACGGATGCGGGCGTCAAGGGGGGAACGGCCGCCACGGGAAACGCGCATCCGGTTCTCAAAATCATCGGGGGAGGCAGCGGCTTGTTCGCGCACCAGCTGCAGCATGATGCCCTCCGCCATGGTGCGGGCCACAGCCGACTCTACGGCGATGTCAGACAGCAGGCGGGCGATCCTGTTAAACGACAGGCGGATGCCTTGCAGCGTCGTCGCTCGCAGCGCCGGTATGGCGTAGCTGCTGCGCTCATCATCCAACCCCAGCAGGGCCAGGGTCTCAATGGCCGCGCTGAAGTTGATACGGTTGGCTTTCGCCCACGCTTCAATCTTCTCCCGGCCGAACTCGGTCAGCATGATGTGCTTGGAGTAGGTCTTGTCCGGCCGTCGGGCTTGCGTTGTTTCATTCATCAGCGTCCTCCACCGAAGGCCAGAAATCGTCTGCCGCCTCCATGCTCCAGAAGGAGTTGTCATTCGCTTCTTCGTCGGGTACGGTAAACGTCACGGGCGTAGGCGCGACCACGACCGGCGGCTCGGGCATGGCCGGAGCGTTCGCCAGGCGGCTGAGTAGTTTGACAATGTTAAATTAGGCTCATGAGAGCCATTGCCTGTAAAAATAGCGAATGAAAAAACAAAAACCAATCTTATCGCCCAATGGGGTCTAAATCTTGACGAAATTGAAGACCTGCCTGAACGTCTCACAAAATTTCATCAAGGTTATCACGCTTGGATGCGAACCTGCACCCGAGACACCAGTCGTTTTGGACTGGATTACATCAGCGGACTGCTACGCATGAAAACGAAGCGCAATATCAACAACATCGCTCGCACGGTCGGTGTACCCGAGCAGAATATGCAACAATTCATCAGTGATTCACCCTGGTCTGGTTACGATTTAATCTCTGTTCTCCAGCAAGATATAAGTGCCCATCCACAATTTCAAGCAGAGAGCGTCCTACTCATTGACGAAAGTGCCGATGAGAAGGCCGGGGAACACAGTGCTGGTGCCGGGCGGCAACATAACGGCCGTTTAGGCAAAATCGAAATGAGCCAAGTAGGCGTTTTCTCTCCTTGACCAATAGTGGCTACCACAATTGGATCGATGGCGAACTCTATTTTCCTGAAAAATGGTTCACAGATGCCTACGCCACCAAGCGAAAGCGGATTGGACTGCCGCCGGAGCGCAGCTTTGCCACCAAACTGGAGTTGGCTTTGCAAATGACCAAACGGGCTTATGAAAACGGCGTCTCATTCTGCGCGGTTGACTGCGACACTTTGTATGGTCGGTCTGGCGAATTCCGCGATGAGCTTGACCAAGAAAGATTCGAGTATTATGCAGATGTGCCACACAATACCCAAGTGTATCTTGCCCCGCCGCAAATCGTATATCCGCTGACAAAAAGAGGGGTGCCCTCCAAGAATCATGAGGTGATTGGTGTTGCTTACACGGTTGCCGAGGTGAAAGCTCAGCCCGCAATCGAGTGGGAGCACATCACTTTGCGTCCCAATGAACGAGGTATGTTGCAGGCCAAGTTTGCTCGTTGTCGGGCCTGGACCGTGCGCGATGATGGGTCATTACGACCAGAGTGGCTGCTCATTCGTCAAACGAAGCAAAAAACAATCTATTCTTTGAGTAATGCGCCGGAGGACACACCTTTGTGGACAATGGCGCAACGAAAATCGCAACGATATTTCATTGAGCGTTCCAATCAGGATGCCAAATCTGAGTTTGGCTGGGATGAATTCCAGGCCATCAAGTATCGAGCCTGGGTGCACCACCTGGCACTCACCATCATGGCCAATTGGTTTATCACTGAAACCAGACTGGCGTGGGCGCAAAAGTATGAGCGTGACCCAGATTTGTTGGAAAAGTACGAAACGGATGTGTTACCGGCGCTATCCGTGGCTAATGTGCGTGAATTGTTGCGAGCTACCATGCCTTTACCACAACTTTCCCCGCAACAAGCAACCGAGTTGATTGTCAAACATCTCGATAATCGGACTCGTTCTCGTAAATCGCGGCTGAGCAAGGCTCTCAGCCCTTGAATCTAACGTTGTCAAACTACTTACGACAGAATGCCATTCACCAGGCGACGACCAGCATTGTGGCGAGAACCAAGCTCGACGACAAGCAGCCGTCGGTGGTTGTGCTGGAAGATCTGAACGTCGTGGGCATGATGCACAATCACAAGCTGGCGCGGGCGTTGGGTGACGTGGGGCTGGGCGGAGTTTAGCCGCCAGATGAGCTACAAATGTGCTTGGTAGGGGATTACCGTGCAGCGAGCCGACCGCTGGTATCCGTCGAGTAAGCGGTGCAGCGGGTGTGGGCAAGTCAAAGAGCGTCTGTTGTTGTCAGAGCGAGTGCACCGTTGTGAGGCTTGAAACTTGAAAGTGGACCGCGACCTGAAAGCGGCGCGATACTTAGCGCAGTTGAGTCCAACAAATCACTGCTCGTTCAGCGGGAAGTGAAGCCTGTGTTCCACTGTCCTCAGTCGGCGAAGTTGCGTTGGCAGCTCTGTGAAGCAGGAAGAAAATACCAGACAAGTTCCTATTTGGGTGAATTTTTCAGAACGGTTTAATTCGTGTTCCCACAAAGGGGGCGGAATCTGCGTTCAGTTGCGGTTCGCCATCCAGTGGGAAAACGTCTACGGCCGTTTCCCCACGAATCTGATCCGAGCCATCCAGCCGGATTGTGACCCGCACCCGCACCGTCGCCGTGTATTCGCCCGATTCGTCAAAGCTGAACAGTTCAAAGGCGCTGGCAAACTCCTCGCCGGCGCTGCGCCAGATGCCGTGCCCCGGCCCTTCCGTCACCTTGCCCATCACACTGGTTGTTTCCGTCATCGTGCCATCGGCAAAGTAGGTGTGAAGTGCCAGGAAGGGAGGCAGCCCGGCTTGTGACCGAGCAATAGTAAGTTTCCATGAGCCTACAAGAGGAGAATGCTTGTTATTCATACTGCTCTCCAATGGTGCTTACTCCCGCAGCCTGGTGCCAAACATAGTGAATTTGGCGATCATCTTGTTTCTCTTATAAGCCAAATTGCCAGCCTGGCTACTTTACACACACATATTCAGGATAGACACTCTTATAACCCAACGCTTCGGCAACCCGGCCCAGCGTAACAGCCAGAAGTTTCTGCATAGGGATAGGAAACCGGACATCGTAGCTATCGTACTTGGCTAAGGCTCGGGCGGTGGCCACGAACTGGAGTGGGTTCTTGGGCAGCCCCTGCCGGCCTACTTTGCCCTCACCTGCCAGACCAAACAGGGTGGCAAAGACACCGATAACCTCCTGTACGGCCGTTGCATTAGCCTGCGCGAATCTTGTGACCTGGTGATAAATCAATTCGCTGTCACCCGCATTCCAGGGATGAATATGGGGTTGGCCGGGCGCCATCACGATGGTGTCGCCCGTCACAGCCGTTTGCTGAACACCGCCAACTTTGTAAAGGGCAACACCAGATACGATTTTGAACGTCTCCGTCCAGGTCAGATGCCGGTGTTCCAGAATGTCGGGGTTGGCTCCAGGCAGATAGCGAACCTCTAACGTCCAACCCATCCCGGCGGCTTCGGCATCACTCTCAACGACCAGCCAGTGCGATTCAGTAAGCGGGTTATTGAAAGTAAATCCGGCGCGTATCATGATCGTTCCTTGACGCGATTGAACAGGGTTTGCTTCTCTACTCTATGACAATCTCCTGCATCATGCCCAAGGCAAAGTGAGGCGTGTGTGAGGCCATATCGGGTAAAAAGCAGTAAAGGGCATACGTTCCCGGTTCCAGGTTGACAACAATGTATTGGCTGTCGTCCGGAGCAATACCAGTGATGCCGCCGAGGGAAGTTCCCGGTGGTATTTCGCCGGGTAGCGTATTCAGGTAATCTTCGGCCGTTTTCCCATCTTCCAGGCGCACCAAAAACGCTTCATGCGCCTGCTCACCGCTGTTTAAGAAACGAATCGTCTGTTCACCAGCGGCCAGTTCCCCGGTAAGGGAAAAACTAAAATCGTCCAACGTGACGGTGGCGTCAGCCTGCGGTTCACCGGCACTATCTCCGGCCGGTTCCGTTACCGTCAAGGCTTTCATGAGGCCGTTTTGGAAATGGGGTACGCCTTCAGCGTCAGGAATCAAATCAATCAGCGCGTAACGACCGGCCGGTAGATTGACGACGGCCGACGTATTCCCGCCGGGGTCCGGCGCGTTCGGCCCGCCGAAAGATTTGGCCCAGTCAGGATAGCTTTCGGGGTCGGCCGTGAGAGCCGCTTTGAGATCATCCAACGTTTTACCGGCTTCCAGCTTCACAATCTGGATGTGGTGTGGTTCCTGGCCTTCGCCGGTTAGGGAAATCGTTACCCATCCCCCGGTAATCTCGTCCGGACCGCTAAAACCGGCGTCGTCGGCCGTAAAGGCGACGTTGGTGACGTAGGCCTTCCATTCCCAGCGTTCAGTAGCATCGAGCGTGATCTTGCCCTCGCGCACGACCGTCAAGCCATCTGTGCCAGTTTCTACCTGTTCGCCGTTGACGAACACTTGGTAATCGTAGACAATCCGGCCATTCGTGTCCCGGAAGTTGCTCAACTCGAAGGTAATGCCTTCGTCCATCACAATTTGTAGGCTCTCGCGCACACTGTCCTTGCCGGAAAACACGCCGATGGGGTTGACAAACACGACGTCATCGGCGATGTATGACATGGCTGTGTCCAGTTGTTTCGCATTTACGGCTTCGTAGTACCGCTGGACAATGTCGGCAGGGGCGGCCGCAGGGGCGCAAGCCGCCAGCAAAATGGACAGAACAAAAATCATACTGAGTACAAGTCGTTTGGTAAACATGGGAATTTCTCCATTACTGTGGCTTTCACGCTTTTACATGAGGCCCAGCTGTCACAGCCAGGTAGCCACATCCTGATAGTTGCGCAAGACGGCCAATTTTCCATCCTGAATTTGCCACACCTCGCAAAAGACGGCACCGTCTACTGTTTTGCCTGTTGGCGGTATTTCACCGGTTGGCGCTAGCAGCGGGCCTGTATGCGTACCTGTCCAGCGGCATTCGCTGACAACCTGGTCGTCCGTGGCCACCTGGTTCGTGACCGTCACGGTGAGGTCAGGGAAAGCCTGTTTAAACCCGCCCATAAACTCCCCGAACCCTTTACGACCATGAAAGGTCTGACCAAACGGAATTAAAATCACTTCGACATCCTCTGTTGCTAGTTCCAGGGCCTCATCGATGCGCGCTTCGTTGAACAATCGGTAAAGCTTTTGTGCCAGTTCTTTATTGGCGTGTGCATTCATTTTCGTTTACTCCTTGTGTGAAAAGTAATCCGCTGGACTAAGTGGGCGGTGAATTAAACAGGATTTGAGCGACCAGTTATTCGACTCATACGGCCGCTTCTTATGGCGCCGGAACCACGCCCAGCTGCTGCATCAACCCCATCTGGTCGAATACTTCCCAGTGTTCCACCGATTGGCCGTTTTCAAAGCGGTCAATAGCAATGCCGGTGACGGTAACTGACTTGCCCGTCGGCGGAATGCCCATCATTTCACCCCGATGCGTGCCGGTCGCTGACCAGCGGGTGACAAGCTTATCCCCTTCGGCCAGCAGGTCGTCAATGTGCACCTGGATGTCCGGGAAGGCGGCGAAGAAGCCAGTTATAAACAGTTTGCGACCTTCGAGCGTGGGTGGCACATTGGGCGGCAGGGCGTGATCAACAAGTGTAGGACCAAAAAAACGATCGAATTCGGCCAGGTTTTGTTGGTTCAGGGCTTTTTCGCAAAAGCGTTCGTCGGCGGCTTTCATTTGTTCAGTTGACATTGGTAATTCTCCTTTTGGCCGGTCAGGCCACAATATTGTGGGTCGGGTAAACTTGGGGCTGGGGCGGAGTGACGCCGTTTTGGGCCAGCACCGGCATCAGCGTCTGGGCAAACGCATCCAGGTACGCCGGGGATTCCCACACATCTACCACCAGCCAGCCATCCGGCTTGGCGGCGGCGTTGTGGTACAGCCGTCCGGCCGGCGCGCTGGCGCCCGCTTTATCCAGGTCGGCCATCACGTGATCATATTGGGCCGCAGTCATGCCCGGCACGCTAAAAATTACAGTAACGGTCATTTTGGTTTCTCCTTTATCACTTTTGGAATGGAACAAATCCTTTGTAGCCAAACAATCTTCCCAGCCTGCCGATGACTTGTGCCACAAATTTCTGGACTGGCACGGGCGGGTTGGTTACGAATATTTCGCCATAGTTCTCATTAAGAATGGTCGCAAATTGCAGGAAGTTTTTGGGGACTCCATTCGCATCAGATTTTCCCTGTGCCGCTAAAGCAAATTGCGTTTCGAAAAAAGACTCTGTTTTCAACGCGGGTTTGATCTCGTGGACCACAATGAGTTCTTCGCTACCTTCAGCCCAGGTTTGGTGAGGCGTGTTCTTTGGGGCGACAATTTTTTGTCCTACCGAAAGAACCTGTTCATGCCCATTTACCTTGACCCTCATCTGGCCTTGAACGACTTCCATCGCATCAGTCTGCAAAGGATGAATGTGTTCCGGCGGCATTGGAACATTGGCTGGGGTCCAAATTTTCACTTTTAGAACTTCACCTTTCGACTCTGTTGCAGTGATTAGAAACTGTATTTTGTTACCGTTATGGGGGTTCTCGAAAACCTCGTCAAGCTTTGCCATTGTCGGGTCTCCTTTTTTGAGTGTCTCAGGCAGGAACGGCCCCGATTTGGGTCATCAGGCCCATCATGTCCGCCTCCGACCAGCGCTCCACGCACTTGCCGTTATTGACGCGCAGGATGGTAATGGCCGGCACAGAAACAGCCTTGCCGCTGGCAGGAATGCTCATCAGTTCCCCCTGATGTGTACCGGTGATCGTATAGCGTACTACGACGCGATCCCCTTCCCCGATAACATCGTCCACCCCCACGTGAATGTCCGGAAAGGCCGTGAGGTACATACCGTAAAAGAGGCGTGCTCCGGCGATACCGCCCGGCAGTTCTGGCGGCAGATAATGCAGGGCAGCATCCTCTTTGTAAAGTTCCAGGTAGCCTTCCAAATTGCCTTTGTTGAAGCGATCCACGGCGGCCCGGATCGCGGATTCAAAAATTGTTGTCATGGCATTACTCCTTTGGGGTTTTGTGGATTAGAAACCCTGCGGCTGGCGGTTTACCACAACCTGGATGGCTGCCAGCAGGATGCTGCCTGTCTCGGATTGGGCCAGGGAAACGGCCGTCGCCAACAAAACAGATAACACGGGAACTAATGTCTGCAGACGTAAGGATTGAAACTTGAACATGATTTACTCCTTGTTTGGTGATACAAACTTGTTTTATTTTCGTTACTATACCCGATACGAACTTGACAAATATGCGCTTTCTTGCCAAAAAGTTGACTATAATGGGACTGTGACGTACCCTGATTTCGACTCCTTTGGTGATTTGCTGAAATATCTGCGCCGCCGCGCCCGTCTGACGCAGAAAGAGCTTTCCATTGCCACGGGTTACAGCGAAAGCTATATCTCCCGTCTGGAAAAGAACCAGCGGCCACCGGATATGGCGGCAATATCAGCTTTATTTGTCCCAGCGCTGGATTTGGAAAACGAGCCGAATATGGCTGCGCTGTTGCTCAGACTCGGGCAAAATACACGAAGCGCCCAACCGCCGACGGACATCCCCCTTCCCGCCTCACCCGCAATCCGCCCCACTCACAACCTGCCTTACACTCTCACGACCTTCATCGGCCGTTCCCACGAAATTACCGCCCTCACCACGCACCTGTCTGAAACCCGGTTAATTACCCTCACCGGTCCTGGCGGCGTGGGCAAAACTCGCCTGGCGCTGCACCTGGCTACGGCCGTCATTGATCGCTATCCGGATGGTGTCTATCTGGTGGAACTAGCTTCCCTGACGGATCCTGCGCTGCTACTGCAAACTGTTTCCACCGCTGCAGGCGTGCCTGAAGGCGACAAGCGGCCGCCGCTGGAGAGCCTGGTTGCCTTTTTACAGCCTCAAAACCTGCTGCTTATCCTCGACAACTGCGAACATCTGATTGCCCCAGCGGCCGAATTAGCCGAAACCCTGCTACATCACGTGCCCAACCTCCACATTTTGGCCACCAGCCGGGAAACATTGAACATCCCTGGTGAGATCCTGTTTCGCGTGCCGCCGTTGCGTCTGCCCGACGCAGGCTGGTTGGAGTCGCTGCAGCAGCTTGCTCAGGCAGAAGCGGTGCAGCTTTTCCTGGCCCGCGCCCGCGCCGTGCAGCCCAATTTTGCCCTGACGGTCGAAAACGCCTCCGATATCGTGCAAATTTGCGTCCGGCTCGATGGCCTGCCCCTGGCTCTGGAACTGGCTGCCGCCCGGCTGGCTTTGCTCACCCCCGATCAAATTGCCGCCCGCTTACACGCCCGCTTCACCCTGCTCAAGGGTGGCAGCCGCACCGCCCTACCCCGCCACCAGACGCTGGACGCCCTGATTGCGTGGAGCTATGAACTGCTCACCGAACCCGAACGCACCCTGCTGCATCAGGTTTCCGTTTTTGTGGCCGGGTTCAGCCTGGAAATGTTAGAGGCGATGGCCCAGAACCTTCCCTCTGAGTTGCAATCGTCGCTCGTTGATGTGCTGGCATCGCTAGTGAATAAGTCTCTGGTTCATGCAGAAACGGCCGGCAACACCACCCGCTACATCCTCCTCGAAACCATCCGCCACTACGCCGCCGCTAAACGGGAAGAAGCTGGGGAAACGCCCGCAGCCAAAGACCGGCTGTTGGCCTGCCTCCATGCCTTTGCCGCCGATGTAGAAACCGGTCTGCGCGGCCCGCAGCAAGAGGCTTGGCTAAACCGGGCACAGCAAGAATTGGGCAATATCCGTGCTGCACTGGAGTGGGCCCTGGCCGATCCCCAAAACAAGACGCGGGTAGCCAGGGGCATGGCCGTTGTATTTAATCTCGGCTACTTCTGGGTCAGGCGCGGTCGTACCGAATGGCAGGCATGGATGGCCCGTTGCGCCGCCCTGCCCGATCCCCCATTTGTGCCCGCTTACTGCCAGATTCTGGCCCATGCAGCGATGCGTGAACGGAATGCGACTAATTCTGCTACGCTATTTGCCCGCGCCATGGACCTGGCCCACCGGTTGAAAGACGAAGCCTGCCTGGCCAGCATTCATTTTTACCAGGCAGGGTCCCATTGGTGGGCAGAGCCGGCAAAGGCCCGCACCCATTATGAACGGGCAGCGTCCATCTACCGCGCGCTCAACCGTCCCTGGTACATGGCCGAAGCCTTACTGTATCTGGGCGAATTATTGCAAATTCGCTTTGATGATTTTGTGGCAGCCAAGGTGTGCCTGGAAGAAGCCATGACCCTCTTCCGCCAGGCAGGAGATAGCCGTCATACCGGGCTGGCATTGGCCCACCTCGGTGACATTGCTCTGGAGCAGGGCAATCTGGCGAAAACAGAAGCTTATTGCCAGGAAGCCCTGGAAATTGCCCGCGCCTTGAACGATAGTCATGGCGCTTCCTGGGCATTTAGTAATTTGAGTCTGGCGGCCATGGGCAGGGGAGAGTTTGGCACAGCCGTTTCCCTGGGCGAGGAAAGTCTGGCGCTAGAACTGAGGCTGGGGTTTGATGAAATATTGGCCATGCGCCGCTACCGGCTGGGAATGGCTTATCTCTTTCGCGGTGACTATACCCAGGCCGAAGCCTGTTTTCGCCAAAACCTGGCCATGAAACAGGCCCGTGAGATTCTCTGGGGCATACCGGGCTGCTCCTTGGGGCTGGGCGAGCTGGCGCGGCGGCAGGGGGATTGGGCGCGTGCTCGTTCTCGTCTGGAAGCTGCCTTTAAGGGGTTTCAGGAGATGGAATACAAGTATGGATTGGCTGCTACGCTGGAACGATTGGCGCACCTGGCGGTGGACGAAGCCCAGTTTGTCCAGGCAGCGCGGTTGTTTGCCGCTGCCGACCACCTGCGAATGTCGTACGGGATGGCTCTACTGCCTGTTGAGCAGGCAGCCCATGACCAGGCAGTAGCCACAATACAAGAGCTGCTGCCAGAGGCTGAGTACCAGAGAACGATTGCCAGTGTGAACGAAGCAACGGTTCAGGAAATTGTAGCATGGGCAGGTCAAGTCTCGAGCGGCGGATGGGCTGGATAGTCTGTCTGTGTTCTAAAATGGCTCTGGATTGCATTCGTCATGGCCAGCGAGATGGACGAGGCGCGTGCCGATCTCGATGTCGATGAAAAAGAAGACGTACAACCTTTTTGTGGGCAGCGTTTCCACGGTGAGGAAGTCACAGGCGAGTAACTGGCTCTTATAGTGATTCGTGAGATGGCGCCAGCCCAGAGCCCCCGCGCGAACGGGTGCCGGCACAATGCTGTGGCCATGGAGGACGTTACGCCCCGTTGATTCGGAGGGTAGCTTTTACGGGTAACGCGGCAAAACTCCCCCTTTAGGAGAGAATAAGGGGAGTATCAAGGAGGAATCTATGGCATTACTGACAAACCAGGGGAGTGGCGCCGGTTACCTGGCCGTGGAGTTGACTATAGACAAGCGTACGCAAACTCTCACGCCCTTTATTCGTGGACCGGTTGTCTCCTGGGATTTACCGGACGAAGTCTATGAGGCGATGCGGCAGGCCGGGGAGGAATTACTGGCTGATGAGGAAGAAGCGGCGTCGGATTGGCCGCCCTCTGGTCGGGATTGGCCGCCGATAGATAGAACAAAGGTGGGTTGGCTGAACTGCACCATCCGGTTTGTAGTAGGTACAGCCGTTATCTACCAGCAACGTCTCCTGGTGCAATACGGTACATTTTGGGAATGGTATCACGCCCTCAATACGCTGGTGACGACTGAACACCAGGAAGATCGCCATCTGTACAGCGGCGGCGAAAGCCCGGAGCTGCGGATGCATCTGGTGCGCAGCTGCTATGACCCGGCAGAATGGGGCGAGGAACCTGGAACGCCAGTGCACTACGACTATTCGCTGCTCATCTTGGTAGACACAAGCATTGCCGCTGGTGGCGGATTGGGGGTGAGTGGTGAGGGGCCAGGCATATTTTTCTATCCAACAGAAGAGAAGGTGCTGGCGTTTGCCCGGGAGTTGTTGACCGAGGCTGATAGCGCTGGTTGATAAACCGGAGTCGTGGTCGCAGCAAGCCACTTTGTGGAATCAGGGAGCTTTTGGCTGTTGTGTTATTCAGCAGAAAGCGCTGTGTCGCCTGGCAGACGAAGGCTGGTCATTTATCGAGCATTGCCAGAGTGACAATTCCCCGGCAGCGCGGATAGTTGGTGCAGCCCCAGAAAACCTTCCCCCTATTGGTCCCACTTTTGGCCGTCCGCTGAATCATTTTAGCGCCACATTGGGGGCAGAGTGGCGCCTCAGGTCGGCCCTTTTGTGTTGCGGATTCAACTGGACTGTCGTCTGCCTCGGGTAGAGAACCAGCTTTTTGCCGCAAATATTGGTTGAGCTTCTCCACAGGATACCCTTGCTGAACAGGGATATGTACCAAGGGAAGTCTGGCTGCGGCGAAAACTTCATCCACAAAGCGATCCCGCGCCTGTCTGTCAGCGCGCTGATGACTTTTATCATCTAGCTCAATGCCCAGAATCGGGCGCACGGTCTGAGGATCACATAAGAGAAAGTCCACATGTTTGCGGTCTATTTTGTGGCGATACGCCTGGTTTTGCCCAAACTCACCGGTTTGGGCGAAAAACAGGTCCCCGAGCAAAGCTTTGACAAAGATAATGGCCCAACCGGATACGGCCGTTTGCAGCACCCGGTAAAAGTTTAACTCCGCTGGCGAAAGGAAATCATCCCGCAGGTGGTAGGAGTATTAAACCGGCTCCCCTTTTGGGGCCTGATCATCCAGCAGCCATTCCTGAATACGGCCGATTAACTCTTCTACACGGGCATCAGAAAGGCCGAGGGCCTTCAGCAATTTGCCCAGCAGGGAAAATCTTTGTTGAATACTTTGACAACGTTAGATTCAAGGGCTGAGAGCCTTGCTCAGCCGCGATTTACGAGAACGAGTCCGATTATCGAGATGTTTGACAATCAACTCGGTTGCTTGTTGCGGGGAAAGTTGTGGTAAAGGCATGGTAGCTCGCAACAATTCACGCACATTAGCCACGGATAGCGCCGGTAACACATCCGTTTCGTACTTTTCCAACAAATCTGGGTCACGCTCATACTTTTGCGCCCACGCCAGTCTGGTTTCAGTGATAAACCAATTGGCCATGATGGTGAGTGCCAGGTGGTGCACCCAGGCTCGATACTTGATGGCCTGGAATTCATCCCAGCCAAACTCAGATTTGGCATCCTGATTGGAACGCTCAATGAAATATCGTTGCGATTTTCGTTGCGCCATTGTCCACAAAGGTGTGTCCTCCGGCGCATTACTCAAAGAATAGATTGTTTTTTGCTTCGTTTGACGAATGAGCAGCCACTCTGGTCGTAATGACCCATCATCGCGCACGGTCCAGGCCCGACAACGAGCAAACTTGGCCTGCAACATACCTCGTTCATTGGGACGCAAAGTGATGTGCTCCCACTCGATTGCGGGCTGAGCTTTCACCTCGGCAACCGTGTAAGCAACACCAATCACCTCATGATTCTTGGAGGGCACCCCTCTTTTTGTCAGCGGATATACGATTTGCGGCGGGGCAAGATACACTTGGGTATTGTGTGGCACATCTGCATAATACTCGAATCTTTCTTGGTCAAGCTCATCGCGGAATTCGCCAGACCGACCATACAAAGTGTCGCAGTCAACCGCGCAGAATGAGACGCCGTTTTCATAAGCCCGTTTGGTCATTTGCAAAGCCAACTCCAGTTTGGTGGCAAAGCTGCGCTCCGGCGGCAGTCCAATCCGCTTTCGCTTGGTGGCGTAGGCATCTGTGAACCATTTTTCAGGAAAATAGAGTTCGCCATCGATCCAATTGTGGTAGCCACTATTGGTCAAGGAGAGAAAAACGCCTACTTGGCTCATTTCGATTTTGCCTAAACGGCCGTTATGTTGCCGCCCGGCACCAGCACTGTGTTCCCCGGCCTTCTCATCGGCACTTTCGTCAATGAGTAGGACGCTCTCTGCTTGAAATTGTGGATGGGCACTTATATCTTGCTGGAGAACAGAGATTAAATCGTAACCAGACCAGGGTGAATCACTGATGAATTGTTGCATATTCTGCTCGGGTACACCGACCGTGCGAGCGATGTTGTTGATATTGCGCTTCGTTTTCATGCGTAGCAGTCCGCTGATGTAATCCAGTCCAAAACGACTGGTGTCTCGGGTGCAGGTTCGCATCCAAGCGTGATAACCTTGATGAAATTTTGTGAGACGTTCAGGCAGGTCTTCAATTTCGTCAAGATTTAGACCCCATTGGGCGATAAGATTGGTTTTTGTTTTTTCATTCGCTATTTTTACAGGCAATGGCTCTCATGAGCCTAATTTAACATTGTCAAACTACTCATAAGCGCGTCAAGTTGTGATGTATTTCCACCATGGCCAACGTATCCAGATGGCAGTATTCCCGCAGCCGCTCCATCCTTTGCTGCTTAACGGCCGTATCCCCCTGCCTTATCATCGCTTCCCACACCACCTGTGCCTGCGTGCCGTTTGAGACATCGAGAAGGGCATAACTCAGGTGGGGGGCAATCACCGGCAGCACAGATTTTAAAGAATTGGATTTGCCGAAACGATAATCCCGATAATGCTGGCGGAAAATGGGCAGCTGGTCCCACAGCCTGTTGGCTATGGCCCGCAGCCGCTCAGCATAGTCTGGCAAATGGTCCGCCAGGTGGTGCAGCACACCGCGCTCGAGGTGAATGTTGTAGGCGATGAGGCTGCCCGACTCGCCGATGTGGGTGAGCAGCGATTCGGCTAACGGCCGTCTCGGGTCTCCCGCATCCGTGTGCAAATATTCGCAGTGAGTTAACGTGCCCTCTTCAGACAAAATGTGGCAGCTGTACTGGAACGGCACCTGCTGGTAAGGGTTGCAGCCGTCAAAAGCGGGAACGGCGTGGTCAATGGTCTCGAAGTCGAAGAAATAGAGAGGGAACTGCAGCTCCGCCAGTGCTTGTTGGATGGCCGCCCGGTCAATCTGGATCTGCTTCCGCACGTGGAAATCCACAAAAGCGCGTTGCGCCGCGGTGAGGGGATAGTCGGCAGGAACATCTGCCAGATACAAAATGCAGCCGTCTTGCAACGGCCGTTCCTTCTGCACAGGCAAGCGCGGAATATCGTAAATTGTCAACTCCGTTACGTTTGCCAGCAGTAGTAGTAATAAGGACAGGCATACGGCCGTGTGCAGTGGCGGCCAATGCCTTCCCGTGGTGGATTAGAATGGATAAGAAGCTGGCGCATGACGGCCGTATCATCCGCCACCGTTGGCCCAAAAGCTTCTACGGCTGCCGTCACGTCCGTTAAGATGAAGAGGTTGCTTAAATCGGGGGCCAGGCAATCGCGGTTCAGGTGCATCAGGCTGGCCTGGGTAATATTCAGCCCTGCCTGGCGCAGCACGTGAACCTGGAAGGCAATGTCCGGCAAATGTTCTGCTTCTTTGTACTGGGTGCTGGACTCCCATTGTGTCAATATAGAGTGGGACACTCCAAGCCTCGAATTTAGTGTAGAATTCGAGGGCGAAGAGGAACATCATGACACAAAAACAGGCAGACAAACCGAAGCAAAACGGGGTTGACCCCAACAGACCCGACCCAGAAGTATTGCCACGAACAGAGAAAGCCAAACGGCGAGCATTTACGGCCGTTTACAAGCAGTGGGTGTTGGAAGAAGCTGAAAAGTGCCGGGAGCAACCAGGGGGCATTGGCAGATTGCTGCGTCGGGAAGGATTGTATTCATCCCACCTGACAACCTGGCGACGGCAACAAGAGGCAGGACAACTGGCGGGGTTGGCACCGCGCAAACGTGGGCCGAAAAGCAATGCTGAGGCCGAAGAGGTCAGTCGGTTGAGGCGGGAAAATGCCCGACTGACTCGGCAATTAGAAAAGGCGGAACTGATTATCGAGGCGCAAAAAAAACTCTCCGAGATACTGGGGATTACCCTGGAACAGAAGACGGGGGACGAAGCGTGAGGCAGCAAGTGACGGAATTGGCTGCACAAACCAGCACCCAGGAAGCGTGCCTGGCCTTGGCCTACCCTCGCAGCAGCTATTACCGGCAGCAGCAGGAGAAGCCGGTTAAGGAGCCGAAGCCGGCGATCCCATCGCCACGGGCGCTGCCGGCGGCGGAACGAGAGACGGTGCGGGCCACGCTCAACAGTGAGCGCTTCCTCGACAGCTCGCCGCGCCAGGTATATGGCACGCTGCTGGATGAAGAGGAATATCTCTGCTCAGTGAGCACGATATATCGCATCCTGCGGGAAAATGCTGAGGTGCGGGAACGGCGTAACCAGAAGCGACATCCGGTCTACAAAAAGCCGGAACTCCTCGCCACAGCCCCCAACCAAGTGTGGTCCTGGGATATCACCAAGCTGCGCGGCCCTGTCCCCCACGTCTATTATTACATGTACACCATTCTCGACATCTTCAGCCGCTATGTGGTCGGCTACCTGATAGCCCAGCGGGAACTGGCCTCACTGGCCAAACAACTGGTGGCCGACTGCTGCACCAAGCAGGGCATTGAACCCGACCAGTTGGTTCTTCATGCTGACCGCGGCAGTTCCATGACCAGCAAGACGTTGGCCCTGCTGCTGGCTGACTTGGGGGTGGGCAAGAGTCATTCCCGACCTTACACTTCCGATGACAATCCTTTTTCCGAGGCGCAGTTCAAAACGATGAAATACCGCCCGAATTATCCTGACAGGTTTGGTGGTTTGCACCATGCCCGCACCTGGGCTCGGCCGTTCTTCCGCTGGTACAACCATGAGCATCGACATACCAATCTGGGCTTGATGACTCCGGCCACAGTTCATTATGGCCGGGCCGCTGAACTGACTCTCAAGCGACAAGCGGTGTTGACGGCCGCTTATGAGAAATATCCAGAGCGCTTTGTGCAGGGGCAGCCCGTTGCGCCGAAGTTGCCAACGGCCGTCTGGATTAATCCCCGCTGGAGAAGGATGGTGCGTAATCGTCGTAGGGGCTGTGGTCAAGTGGGAAACGCGGAGCTGGCGGAGCGTTTTCCACTTGTCCACCAGCCCGGTGAGCGAGAGGTTGCTCACTAATTTATCGGTTTTAGTGTCCCAAAACTATTGACACATTCCGCCACTTGTTTCAAGTCAGGTCGATGGTCTTTGGAGTAGCCATGGGTGATTTTCACCGCCCCCCGCACGCTCTCAGCCTCTTGGGCCACCTCAGTGTCATACTCTCCAGTAAAAGAGAAGCTGCTGGTATCGGCATGGGCAAAGGCCACATCCAGGTTATAGGTCCTCACGGCGGCTTGGGCTATTTGCGCAAACAACTCCGTAATCCCGGCCTGGAGCAGTTCATCTAGCGCACGCCCCAAGGTGTCATCATTGAAGTCACTGGCTTCTGAAGCCTCGCCGGTTAGCAGTTTCACTGGTTTGTTGGCCATATATTCAGGCATCAAGTACAAGGCCCGACCCGTAAATCCCAACCCATTGAGGATCATGGCCAATGTGGCTGTGCCGCAGCTGACCTTTCGTCCTGATAGCGTGGGCAGCATGCCATTGACCGTCTCGACTAAGCCGATATCGTGGCATATCCCGGCCACAATTCCCAAATGATCCAGCCGTTTGGTATCGTATTCGACAGTTGTTGTATCCATGCTTTTGAGGATACTGTAAAACTATTTTTTTCTCACTTTTTTACTGCGGAATGTCGTTTGGAAGCCCGCAGTGCTGGCAAAAATTACCCCTTGTCGCCTAGCCTGAGCTTATGCCACAGTCAGGGTTGGTGCAGGTGGGAACGGCCGTTGCTACAATACCTTCTGCTAAGCTGTCTAACAAAACCAAAAGCCCAGGCGCGGCTGAAGCGGGTTTACAGCTTTCAAAGCGGAGCAAATTCACATGAAAGATTTTTATACCGCCTTCTTTTCTTCCACCGAAAGCAGCCAGGCCCATCGTGCCTTCTGTGAGCGCGTCTTT
Source organism: Candidatus Leptofilum proximum (assembly GCA_016710325.1). GTDB lineage: Bacteria > Chloroflexota > Anaerolineae > Promineifilales > Promineifilaceae > Leptofilum > Leptofilum proximum. The sequence goes on from JADJXK010000001.1 coordinate 930,520, forward strand.
GGCAAGGACTTATGCCAGCATGGGTTTGCCGATCTAGAGCAGCTTCATCTGCTGATGGAAGTGACTCAGCTGAGCCCCAATCATCGCGCCCTGGATTTGGGTTGTGGAAATGGTAGGATCACCGAATATTTGTGCGATTGCACAGGCGCACATATTACGGGTCTGGACTTCATTCCTGAGGCGATTAGCCAGGCACAGCACTACACAGTTAGCAAATCGGAGCGTTTGCTGTTTACTGTTGGGGACATTAATCAACTCAAGCTTACAGATTGTAGCTTCGATGTAATTCTTTCGATTGACTCCATCTACTTTAGTCAGAACTATACAGATACGATTCGGAATTTAGCAGCCGCTCTCAGGCCAAACGGACAGATGGCCATACTCTATTCATATGGTCGAGAGCCTTGGATTCCTAAAGAAGCATTTCCCAAAGAGAAGTTACTGGCAGACAAAACGCCCTTGGCAGAAGCTCTGCAGGCAAATGGTTTGGTGTTTCAAACGTGGGATTTAACGCGGCAAGATTATGAATTAGCCCAACGCCGAAAAGAGGTGTTGACCGAACTGAAACCACAATTTGATGCAGAAGGGACAATGTTCATCTATGATAATCGCCTGGGTGATGCCCAAGGCATCAGCCAGGCCATAGAGGATGGCTTACATGCCCGATATCTGTATTACATTCAGCTGGCTGAGCCCGGTTGAACATTTATGCCAGGCGGCCCAACACGGCAAGCACGCGGCTAGATGGATTCGCCCAAAACCACCCCTGTCGCCCAACGAACGTCTTGCCGTTGTAGACACGGCCGTTGCTATAATGCCTTCGGCCAAGCTGCCAAACAGGGCTTGCGGCGTCCCTATGATTAGTAAAGACAATGGCTTACAAGGAGGCTGAAATGGCTGAGAACAAAACCAAACCTACCTCGGCATCTGTGGATGACTTTATCGCGAATATTGAGAATCCCCGCCGTCGCACCGATGCCTTGACTGCCCTCAAGATGTATCGGGAAGTGACTGGCCTACCGCCTGTGATGTGGGGACCCTCGATTATCGGTTTTGGATCGTTGCACTATGTGTATGAGACCGGGCGCGAGGGAGATATGCCAGCGGCCGCTTTTTCGCCGCGCAAAGCGAACATGACCTTCTATGTCGGCGACGAATTCGAAGGTGCGGCCGAGCTCTATGCTAAGCTCGGCAAACATAAAAAATCGGTTGCTTGCCTCTACATCAATAAACTGGATGACGTTGATCTTGATGTGCTTCATGAAATAATTGCCCGTCAATACCGCACGGATTCGCAGTAGCGGCTCTCGCTCTTGGCGTCAGCCAAGACGCGCTTGTCGGTCTCATCCGCTGGTACGAAAACTATATGCGATGGCACGACGGAGACGAAACCTACCAGGTCCTGGCCTCTACGCCGGACGCCGCCGCCGACACGAGGCGCGGCTGAAGCGCTGTTGGGCGGTTCAGCATAAAATCTTTGGGAGACACAGCAATAGAGTGCATACATCATTTTGTCATAAGCACATCTGTGCTAAAATCGGCAGACCATCTTGAGAAAGGAGATGATTATGCCCCCACCACGTGTTCTGACGATTGCAAAAATTAGCATTATCGCCACACGATTTGCCGAAACGCTAGCGTTCTACCAACGGCTTGGGCTCGATATTCCAGTAGTGATAGGCGAACCGTCGGAGACCAGGCACGCGCCAGCGCAGAATGGTGAGACCGACTTTGCCGTCGACAACGACGCCCTGGCACGCCTGTACACTGCCGAATGGCGCGGTCCACATCCAGGCCATTCCGTGCTCCTGACCGCTCAGTGCGCCAGCCGGAGCGATGTCGACACGTTGTACCATGAGATAGTCGGTGCCGGATATGTTGCCATACAACCCCCTTACGATGCATTTTGGGGCGCACGCTTTGCCATTGTGGCAGATCCCGAAGGCAACCCTGTGGGATTAGAGAGTCCGGCAGATGCGGCCTATCGCCTATGGCCGCCAACGCCATCACCAGACCCATAAACATCGTAGGCTCCCCGAACAGAACGAGGGCGACGATCAGCATACTGCAGGCGACTGACCAGTGCGCCACCTGACAATGCCCGCATCTGAAGGCCGGGGAACGGGTCGGCTGACTTTATTCCGCTGCGCTAGCCAGACGCCCGGACCGCTGCCCGCTAAAAGGAGTCGTGCCATGACAAGTACATTGCTCAAGAAGATCGGCGTCAAGCAAGGGATGCGCATGATCCTGGTGGATGCCCCGACAAGCGCGGTAGAAGCTCTAGGCCTCTCGACTGAAGTACTTGCCCCCAAGCTCGTTGGCATGTTTGATTACATTCACCTGTTCGCCCGGTTCCAAGAAGATCTGAATACCGCATTTCCGAAGCTCAAACGTCACTTGCGAGAGACAGGAATGCTGTGGATATCGTGGCCTAAAGGGAGAGGATTAGGCAGTGACCTGACCCTGCAAGAGATCATCCGAATTGGATACAATCATGGCCTGGTTGAAAGCAAGACTATCAGCGTAGATGCAACCTGGTCGGCTATCAAATTCACGTTCCCTAAAGAAGGGAAACAGTATAAGAACAGCTACGGACAGTTAAAGTAGCGGCAAGCCCAGCAGCCTTTTTAGCATTCAGTCTTCGGAAATGTTAATAGCGCCTTTGGCTATTTACCATGAAGTTAATATCCCGAACATTCAAGGCGAGGACGAAGATTCATAGTATATAAAATGATTGTTACCTAATAATGCTGCCTTGCTAAAGGCTGTTCCCCTCACCGAAACCCCTCCCAATCCACCAACGGCCGTTCCCCTGAGTTTCTGCCGCCTAACCAAGACATTCTGTCCAACGAGAAGAGCGGCTTCAAGGAGATTGTCCACTTTTTGCTGCTGCCTGCGCTCAGCGGCATTACCCTCAGCCGGGACAACATTGGGCAGCTAGGCCGCCAGTTTGATCTGCCGCGCGGCTTTGGCAGCCGGGAGACGATGCTGCTGAATTTGCTTAGGGTTCAATCAAAAATAACTTTGGACATTAACAATCGAATATCATCCAGAACAAACCTGTGGTTGAAGGATATAGTTCCAAGTAGGACAGGTACGACAACGCTGTAAATTGAGGTTGTCCCGTTCGTCAGGGTCATACTTGATCCCTTTATCAAAGACCCGTTCAACTAGGCACGCTTGGACCTTCAGCCCCGTTTCCGTTGTGGTATCCCGAATGTAATTGAGTGTGGTCTGAAAAGAGCGTAAAGGTTTACCCGCCCAATTCTTGGAAATCTCGCTGAAGAGCCGGTGTTCAATGGGATTCCATTTGGAGGCCCCGGTGGGATAATGACAAATCATCACCTCAATGCCAAACGCGTCAGCCAGTTGCTTTTGCACCTCGATTTTCCAGCGCCAGTAACGGCAATTATTGCTGCCTCCGGCATCACAGAGAATGAGCAGTTTGTCTTCGCGGGCAAAGCGAGGGCGGTCGGGGTCAGCCCACCACTGGGCAATGGCATAAGCAGCGAATTCAGGCGTATCATAAGAAGTGCCGACATAGACAGAGCCTTGCTGATGGACCAGGTCATAGATGCCGTACGGTGTTGCCCGACCCATTGCTTCAGAAAGAAAGTCATGGGCATTAACCAATGTGGGCGCTTGTTCCCAAATACGTCCGGCATTTTTGACATTGCCAATCAACTCCTTCTTTTGGTATCGACACTGATAACCGGCCAACCTGCGGTCAGGAATAGTTTCTTCACCCGGCGGATGAAGCGAAATTGCTTATCTCGGTCAGGATGCCGGGGTGTCAGACTTTGACAATTGCCGAACAAGCGATAGTTCAGTTTCTTCAACAAACGGCGCACAGTGGTCGGACCAATCCGAAAACGCCGTTTAACCAGGGCCTGGGCCAAATATTGCAGAGAACGACGGACCCATTTGTGGTCAACCATCGGGTCGCCAGCAATGTCATCATCAATTACTTCTTGGAGGGCGGTGGTAATGGACGGCGTTTTTTTCAACTGCTTGACGACCACCCCCGGCCTGGCGTACCCGGTCAACGGGTCGGTCCGCCAAATCGTTGTCTAATTCATATCGACCGCGCCGAATGGTTTCCACAGATAGCCCGGTTATCCTGGCTATCAGCGTCGTTCCGCCGTGACCCAATTTTTGGGCTTCAAGTGCGGCATACCAGCGGCGTTGTTGTTCATCGAGGCGGCTCATAAACAAGTTCATTCGTTGATGTTGCGCCTGTTCTGGATGAGATTCAGATTGCTGACAAATCGCACATTCACATTGATGGATTACGGTCATATGGCCTCCAATTGGCTAAATTGATTGGCGGCTATTTTACCCAATATCCAAAGTTGTTAACGAACGAACCCTAAGAACGGCCGTGCAGTACGACGCCCTCCCCGCGCTGCTCACCGCCCTGCAAGCAACCTGCCGCCGCTGGCAATCCAGCTACCAGCAGCTTATCGACCAGCACCCGCAAACCGCCCTTATCATCCAGCCCTGGCAGGCCCGCGCCGCCGCCACCGAGCAGATGGTGATTGAGCTGATGGCGTCGTCGATTGCGGAATAAATCCAACCCCCCGGAGGTTTTGTCCACAAGAATCGTTTTAGCTCAAACCTCCGGGAGGTTTTTTTCATGCTATAATCTCCTGGTGACAATCAAAAAAGAAAAGATAACTTTTTGAGAGGAAATAATGCAAACACAAATGACGGCCGTTGAAATGACCGGAACTATTGATGAGCACAACCAGCTCCATTTGGACGACAAATTACCCATCACTGGCCCCAAACGTGTGCGCGTCATTGTGCTAACAACAGTTGAAGAAGAAATTTCTGAAGAAGAATGGCTAAAGGCGGCGTCTAGAAATCCTGCTTTCCAGTTCCTCCATGACGCTGGAGAAGACATCTACACCCTTGATGATGGCAAACCAATCGAAGTTGAAAAATAAAATCGTTCTCGTTCCCTTCCCTTTTGACGATCTTTCAAGCAGCAAAGTGCGTCCGGCCGTTTGCCTGACGGAACCAATTGGGCAGTATAAACATGTTGTTTTAGCGTTCATAACCAGTCGTCTCCCAGAAAATCCAGAATTGAGCGATGTGATCCTCCTCAGGGAGACAGAAGGCTTTGAGATAACAGGGCTGCGCGTTCCATCAACCATACGATTGCATCGCTTGATGACCGTTACCGCAGAATTAGTTCGCCGGGAATTGGGTGAGCTTTCCCTAAAGCAACAAGAAGAAGTAAACCAGAAATTACGCTAGAGTATCGTAGGCGTCATCCCTCATAAATCGAGCACGTTCTCAATTCAGTTTTACTTTTTCTCTGTGTAACTCCGCGCCCCCTCTAGGCAACTCTGTGTTCCGCTTTTCCTCTGGAGCAATCCCACCAAACAAAGTAAAATCCACCCCATGAACACCCAGGCAACTTTTCGCTGTTTCCGGGGCTGCCCCGGCACCTACTCTATTTACGACGTCATCTACACCTGCCCTACCTGCGGTGGCTTGCTGGAGGTCCACCACGAGCTGGAACCCCTGCGCCAGCGCAGCGCCGAGCAGTGGCAAACCCTGCTCGACCAGCGCGCCGGCAGCACCCAATGGCCCTACGGCAGCGGCGTCTGGGCCATGAAGGAATGGATCATCCCCGACCTGCACAATGACAACGTCGTCAGCATGTTTGAGGGCAACTCCAACCTGTTCTGGGCCGAACGACTGGGCCAGCAAATTGGCCTGCCCGACCTGTGGATCAAGCTGTGTGGCAACAGCCACACCGGCAGCTTCAAAGATTTGGGCATGACCGTGCTCGTCAGCGTGGTTAAGCAGATGATGACCCTGCCCGACAATCCGGTAAAGGCCGTTGCCTGCGCCAGCACCGGCGACACCAGCGCCGCCCTGGCCGCTTATGCTGCCGCCGCAGGCATTCCGGCCATCGTCTTTTTGCCGCAAAACAAGGTGAGCGCCGCCCAGCTCATCCAGCCCATCGCCAATGGGGCGCACGTCTTGGCCCTGGACACCGATTTCGACGGCTGCATGCGCATCGTCAAGGAGCTGACGAAGGACAACAGCATCTACCTGGCTAACTCGATGAACAGCCTGCGCATCGAGGGGCAAAAGACGGTGGGCATCGAAATTGTGCGCCAGTTTGATTGGCAGGTGCCGGACTGGATCATCCTGCCGGTGGGCAACCTGGGCAACATCAGCGCCACTTACAAAGGGCTCAAGCTGCTCTACGAACTGGACATCATCGACCGGCTGCCCCGGCTGGTGGCGGCCCAAGCGGCCAAAGCCAATCCGTTTTACCGGAGCTACTTGAACGGCTTCGAGGAAAAAGTTTCGCTGCAAGCACAAGACACGCAGGCGTCGGCCATTCGCATTGGCGACCCGGTGAGCTATGAGAAGGCGGTGCAGGCGATCCAGGCGACCAACGGCATCGTGGAGCAGGCGTCGGAGCATGAATTGGCCAATGCGGCCGCGTTGGCCGATCGCACCGGGATGTATGCCTGTCCGCATACGGCCGTTGCTCTCGCCGCCCTCTTTAAACTGGTAGACAAGGGCATCATTCACAAAAACGACCGCACCGTCGTCATCAGCACCGCCCACGGCCTCAAATTCACCCAGTTCAAGCTGCAATATCACGAAGGCACACTGCCCGAAGCCGAAAGTCAATACGCCAACCCGCCCGTCAACCTGCCTGCGGATGTGGAACTGGTGAAGGACACGATTGCCCGGCGCATGGAAAAAGCGTAAAAAGTCCCAAAGATCGCCAGCCCCAACGGGGCTTCCACAACTAGCCGAGGGATTTATCCTTCGGCGGACGCACTTGGTGTAAACAGCAACAACCCAAGGAACTATCATGACCGAACAAACGCCTAAACCATTCGAAATCGGCCTCTACTCCTTTGCCGAATTGACGCCCGACCCCAAAACGGGCGAATTGATCACGCCCGCCCAACGGCTGGACGAACTGCTGGAAACCATCGAGCTGGCTGACCAGGTGGGGCTGGATGTCTTTGGTCTGGGTGAGCACCACCGGCCCGACTTTGTCTCCTCGGCCCCGGCGGTGATTTTGGCCGCGGCCGCCGCCCGTACCAAACGCATTCGCCTGAGCAGCGCCGTCTCCGTGCTGAGTTCGGATGACCCGGTGCGCGTCTTTCAGCAGTTTGCCACGCTGGATTTGCTGTCAAACGGCCGTGCCGAAATCATGGCTGGGCGCGGTTCCTTCATCGAATCGTTCCCCCTCTTTGGCTATGAGCTGCGTGATTACAACACGCTGTTTTCTGAGAAGCTGGAGCTGCTGCTCAAAGTGCGCGAGCAAGTCGAGGTGCATTGGTCGGGCCAACACCGCGCCCCGCTGACCGGGCAGGGTGTCTACCCCCGGCCCGTGCAGGACCCGCTGCCGGTGTGGATTGCCGTCGGCGGCACGCCGGAGTCGGTGGTGCGGGCGGCGGCGCTGGGGCTGCCGCTGGCCCTGGCGATCATTGGCGGCATCCCGGAGCAGTTTGCCGGGCTGGTCGATTTGTACAACCGCGCCGTGGCCCAAGCCGGGCACGACCGCAGCAAGCTGGCGCTCAGCATCAACTCCCACGGCTTCATCGCCGACGACGCCCAGGAAGCGCGCGACGTCGCCTTCCCACCCTTTGCCCAGGTGATGAACAAAATCGGCCGTGAACGCGGCTGGCCGCCCATGAGCCGCCAGCAGTTCGACGCCTCCACCACCCTGCGTGGGGCCAACTTTGTCGGCAGTCCAGATCAAATCATCGAGAAGATTTTGTACCAGCACGAGATTTTCAACCACGACCGCTTCTTGCTGCAAATGAGCGTGGGCACGATGCCGCACGACAAGATGATGCACGCGATTGAATTGTTGGGCACAAAGGTGGCGCCAGTGGTTCGGGAGGAAATCGGCCGTCGTCGTGAGACAATGTAGGGGCGAGGCGTTTGGCCCTCAATCACCGAAAAACAGGCAAACTTCCCGACCAAACGCCTCGCCCTAATCTGCCGAAAACAAAATAATGTGGGGAAAAGTAGGCAGATGCCCATAGATTCGAGAGGTTTTGGCCACCTGCCCCGCCCCTGCAAATCAATGGTTATTCTTCCTTCAAATACGGTTGGCCCAACGCTTCCGGCCGTGCTGCGCCCCAGCGGGTGCGGAACCGCCTGGTAGACATGAGCAGCAGCACAATCAGGGTAATGCCAAACGGCACCATGCGCCAGACGTAGCGTGACAAAACGCCCGGCAGCACCAGCTCAGGGCTCAGCGAAAGCTGCCACATCGTGCCAAACAGCAGCGAGCCGCCTAACAAAATCAGCGGGTTCCACATGGAGAAGAAGACCAGCGCCAGGGCAATGAAGCCCCAGCCCAGCAGGAAGTTGTAGCTCCAGACCGGGTTGTAATCCAAGGCGTACACCGCCCCGGCAAAACCCATCAACATGCCGCCCACCGTCACGCACAAATAGCGGGTTTTGCTGACGCTAATCCCGGAAACTTCAGCCACGGACGGATTTTCCCCCACGGATCGAATTTGCAAACCCAGGCTGGTGCGGTTGAGCACAAACCAGATGACGCCCGCCAAAATCAGGCCAATGAAGAAAAATGGGGACAGGCCAAAGATGGTGGGAATGCGGTCCATACCCAGCGGCCCGGTGAACGGCGAACCGATATAGGTGGTCAGGCCAAAGCCCAGAATCCAGATGCCCATGCCGCTCACCACCTGGTCGCCACCGAGGGTGATGGAAAAGAAGCCGTGCAAAAAGCCCAGCAGGGCGCCGATGGCAATGGCGGCGGCAAAACCCAGCAGGTAGCTGCCGGTGGCCTGGGCGGTGATAAAGCCAATCGTTGCCCCGAAGAGCATCACACCTTCCACGCCCACGTTCAGGATGCCAGAACGTTGACCAAACAGCTCACCCACCCCGGCCACTAAAAAAATGGTTGAGGCATCAAGACTCCGAACCCAAAACTCCCACATCGACTTTCTCCAATTTTTATTTTGGAGACTGGAGAATGGAGATTAAATTAGTCTCCAATCTCCAATCTCTAATCTCCCCTCATCCCCTAACTTTAATTTGTCGACGAAACTGTTCTCGTTTCCGGCTTGTCCAGTCTAACCACGGCAATTTTGTAGCGATAGAAAAATTGAAAAGCCACCAGCGTAATCATCAACACGCCGAGCAGCGCATAATCGACGCCAAAGCTCATGCCCAACGCGCCCTGCACAAAACGGCCGCCTACCGACAATCCGCCAAACAAAAACGCCACCGGTATCGCGCCTATCGCGTTGCCCTGCGAAATAAGGCCGCAGATGATGCCGTAGAAGGCCATATCGCCAAAGAAGGCATAGTTGCGCGCGATTTTGTACACGCCAGGAACGGCCGCAAAATAATGGTACCCCGCCAGCCCCGCCAACACCCCGCCCAACACAAACACCAGCACCGGAATACGGTAACGACTGATGCCCGCATAAGCGGCCGCATTGGGATTTTGCCCATAGGCGCGAATTTCAAAACCCAGCCGCATCCGAGCAAAGAGGTAATACAGCAACACACCTGCACCCAGGGCAATAAACAGGGTAAGCGGCACCTCGAAAAGCATAGGCATGCGCAGCGCATCGGGCAGCTCAAAGCTCTCGCCACGGCCGCCCGCATTCATAAAAATGCCGCCATCCTTGATCATGAACGAAACAAGCCAGAAGGCCATAAAGTTCAGCATCATCGTGACCACAATTTCGTTGATGTTGAATTTACCTTTTAAGTAACCCGCAATCACTCCCGTCAGTGCCCCGCCAACGGCCGCTCCCAGCAAAGCCAGCGGCAGAATCAACAGAGCAGGCGCATGTGGCGTGTTGAGGTGATTGACGTCAAAGGCATAAAACACACCAAATGCCGTGAGCGCCCCCACGTACAGCTGCCCCGTCATGCCAATATTCCACAAACCGGCGCGGAAGGGAATGATGAAGGCGTAGGTACACAGCAGCAGGAAAACAAAGCGGTTTAGCGTCAGCGGCAGGCCAAATTCGTTAAAAAAAGCGTAGGAAAAAATCTGCCGGTAGGCATCTACCGGGCTATTGTCCGCCAGAATGAAGATAAAACCGAACAGGAACAAAGCGGCCGCAATGGCCAGCACCGCGTTCAGCACGGCCTGCCACGGCTTCAAAACGGTCCGTTTCACCAGTTCAAAGCGATAGCTGCCGATTCTCATTGTTCGTCTCCTGCTTTCTCGACCTCGGCCATTTCGATCCCCGCCATCATGGCGCCGACGGTCTCGCGGTGGGCTTCTTCGGCCGGGATGATGCCCATGAGCCGCCCTTCGTAGATAGGGGCAATCCAGTCGCTCAACGAGAAAATTTCGTCTAGATCTTCGGAAATGAGCAGAACGGCCGCATGCTTAAACTTCGCCTCGTTCAACTTGTTACGCACAAACTCGATGGCCCCAATGTCCAGCCCTTGCGACGGCAAATCGGCAATCACCAGGCGTGGATTGCGCGACAAAACGCGGGCTAAAATCAACTTCTGCAAGTTGCCGCCGGACAGATTTTTTGCCTTCACGTCGGCATTGGGCGTTTTGACACCATATTCAGAAATGACCTCGTCCGTGAGCTGGCGAATTTTGTGGTAATCCAGCGTGCCGCGATGCTGGTACTGTTCGTCAAAGTAGTAGTTCATCGCCATATTTTCCACCAGCGAGAACTCAGCAATGGAGCCCAGGTGATTGCGGTCGGCCGGGATGTAGCCCAGCCCCTGCTTCCACCGGGCGTAGCTGGACGCGTTGGTGATGTCGCTGCCGCGCAGCGTGATCTTGCCCGCCACCACGTCACGCATCCCGGCCAGGCACTCCACCAGCTCGCGCTGCCCGTTGCCGGAAACCCCGGCAATGCCAAAAATCTCCCCCTCGCGAATAGAAAACGAGACGCCTTCCAGCGCCCGCACCCCTTTGTCGCTCTGCGCCTCCAGGTTTTCCACCTGGAGAATCGTTTCCCCTTTGGGTGCTTTTTCCCGCTTCACGTTAAACAGCACTTCGCGGCCTACCAGTTCCGTGGCCAGGCTTTTTTCCGTGGCGTGCGCCGTGTCGATACAGGAGACAACCTTGCCACGTCGCAAGACGGTAACGCGGTGGCTGATGCGCAGCACGATGGGCAGTTTGTGGGTGATAAACGGCACGATGGCCACGTTGTCATTGGCCATGGCTTCGATAGAAGTGAGCAGTTTGTCTGTTTCGATGGGCGTTAAAGCGGCCGTTGGCTCATCCATGATCAGCAGTTCAGCGCCGCGATAAAGCGCCTTGAGGATTTCCACAATTTGTTTCTCCCCTTCGGAGAGCTGCCACACTTTGGCCTTCAGGTCAATCGAAAAGCCAAACTTGTCGCACAAATCGTGGATTTCGCGGGTGGTGCGTTTATAGTCCAGGATTTTCCCGGCGCGCGGGTGCCCCAGGATGATGTTTTCGATGACGGTGTGCGCGGGAACCAGCTTGCGGTGCTGGTGCACCATACCAATGCCGCGGTCAATGGCGTCGAGCGGGGAGCTGAACTTCACCTTCTCGCCAGCCAGGTAAATTTCGCCTTCATCTGGCTGGTACTGGCCGAAGAGGATCTTCATCAGGGTGGACTTGCCCGCACCGTTTTCTCCCAGGATGGCGTGGATTTCACCCGCTTTGATGGCAAAGTCAATGTTTTCGTTGGCCACCACGCCGGGGAAGTGTTTGGTGATGCCCCTGGCTTCCAGAACCGTATCGCCGCGTTTTAACTGTTGCAGTAGCACAATAAGCCTTTTACTTTTGAAGCTGTACAGGTACGACGCACTTACCTTGATGGCGGGCACAGCAAGTGCTGCTAAAGCACGTGCGTCGCACCTCTGTTACCTAAGCGATGAGGCCCCCAAGTTGGGAGCCTCATCTTGTTTTGAAAGTAACAGCACCGACCCTAAGAATTTTGAACTCGACTAATCCGTCTCCGTAAACGGCAAACCCTTAGAGCCTAATAACGAGTTTCTTTACTCCAGAATCGTCACACCCTGCAAATCAAAGTTGAACTGAGAAAGCAGCCATTCGGCCGTAGGCTCTTCACCGGCCGGTTTCACTTCTTCACCAGCCGCTGGAATCGGCAGTCCTTCCAGCTCAAGACCGGTACCGTTGCTGATCAAAGCATGCTCGGTGAATGGATCCCATTCGCCATTGATCATCTGCTCACGGCGCTGCTCCACCAGGTCCAGAATCTCCTGGGGAATCAGCGGCAAGGCTGCCGGGCTGATGGCGTCAATGCCCACCTTACCATCGTTCATGATGTCCACCGTGGGCACTTCCGTACCGTCAGCCAGGGTCATCGAGCTTTCCATACCCAGGTACAGCACTGTTTCCGGGTTTTGCTCGCCAGCCATGAAGTCGTTGATCATGTGATCGTACAGCACTTCCCAGCGCGTGTCGAAGGAAACAGCCACGGTGTCGGTGTCGGCCCAACCGTAGAAGCCGACAATGTCCATGTCTTTACCGACAAACCAGATGCCCTGCTCCACGGCCACGTCCAGCGGCGAGCCAGAGTCCGTCTGCTGCGTGAGCACATCGACGTTGTACTCGCTGATCAACGTTTCGGCGATGCCGCGTTCTTCGGGTGGCAGGAACCAGTCACCCGCATACCGGACGTAAATATTGACTTCTTTGCCCAGCATTTCGGCCGCATCCTGCACGCCTAAAACAAAGCCATTAGTGCGGCGAATCACCTGCACCGAGGGGAACGCAGACACGATGCCGATGTTGCCCGTCTCGGTCAAAGCGCCAGCGATGAGGCCCTCCAGGTAAAGCGCCTGGTACTGCCGCGGGAAGAGGCGGATGAAGTTCCGCTCCGTGGACAGATCACTGGCGATGATGGAGCCAAAGTAGACATCTGGATATTTTTCGGTAATGTCTTGCAGCGGCAGCCCCATGAACTCGGCGTTGCCAATCACAATGTCCGCCCCATTGGCAATCAGCTCTTCGGCGTAGGGCACGGTGAGATCAGGGCCAACCTCTTCGCGGAATACGTACTCAACGTTGTCGTATTTTTCGGCCAGCCGTTCACCCGCACGATCGTGGGCGCCAGACCAGGTGGTGCCTTCGATCACGCTGAAATGTTCGATGGCTAACGTGACAGTGCCATCGCCCGCTTCGGCGGCATCTTCGCTGTCTGTGGTATCGGTGGTGTCTGCGGCGTCACCACTGTCTGTGGTGTCTTCACCGCCTGCCGTGGTGCATTGGGTCATGGCCAGGGCAAGCACCAGCAGCAAAAGCAGTAAAAACAGACGGGGAATTTTGCGACCTTCGTTTTGGGACAAGTTTTTGCTGAACATTTTTTTTCTCCTTCTTCAATTGACATCAACAAAACACAATAATGGGGAACAGATTTACCACAACACACGGTTTGTTGTGGCATGCAAGCGACTATCTTTTCGGGCGTTTTTGAAGTGGGGAAATTCTAGGGAATTATGGGTATCTCGTCAAATTCAAAATCCATTTAAGTCATTCGGATTTTGCGGAGTTTGGCTTGAAACGCGGGGTCTTGCGTTTTACGTCTTACGGCTTACCACCCCCTGAATTCCTGACGAGCCAGGCAAAAAAAGGGGTGACCAGGCTCATCCTTCACCTTGTCACCCCTTCACCCTGTCACCTTGTCCTCTTACTACAGGTCGATGATCGCCTTAAACAGCTCAGCCTCCCGCTCCAGGCGGAAGCCCAGCTTGAGGCAGATGGCCCGCATGCCGCGATTTTCCGCCAGCAGGTAAGCCACCACACGCTTCACACCTTCCTGACGGCCGATTTCCAGCAAATGCACCAACATCGCCGTACCAACCCCGTGGCTCTGGTAACGGTCGCTCACCAGGATGGCAAATTCGGCCTCCTCGCTGGTGCGCTCCTTGGTGAGACGTCCGGCGGCAATAATTTCCTCTTCATCCGTCTTGGGATTTTTGTGCGTTACCACAATGGCCATGTCGCGGTCATAATCCACAAAGCAGATGCGGGTCAGCCGCTCATGCTCCACACGCTGATCCAGCTGGAAAGCGCGGAAGTAGCGCAGGTAGACCGACCGCTCCGACAGCGTCTCGTGGAACTTCACCATTTTCGGCTCGTCTTCGGGGCGGATGGGGCGCAGCGTGACGTCCAGGCCGTCTTCGGTGGTGAGTGTTTTGATGTATTGGGTGGGATACGGCCGTATCGCCAGCTGCGGTAGTTCACTTTCCTGCACCTCAGGGCCGTACAGCACTACCCGCGCATCCAGGGCCACCAGCTCATCCGACGAGGCAAACAGCGGATTAATGTCAATCTCCTTGATCCAGCGCTGATCAACCACCAGCTGGCCAAAGCGCACCAGCAGCGCCTCCAGCGCCGCCAGGTCTACCGGCGGACGGCCGCGCACGCCTTGCAGCGCCGTGTAAATCTTGGTCCGCTCCATCATGCGGCGGGCCAGCGTGGTGGTGAGCGGCGGCAGGCCCAGCGCCCGATCCTTAAACACCTCCACCAGCGTACCACCCGTGCCAAAGAGCAGCACCGGGCCAAACTGCGGGTCCGGGCTGGCACCAATGATCAGCTCATAACCGTCACCCAACCGCAGCATCGGCTGCACCGTCACGCCGAGGAAGTCGTCAGCACTGTACTTGGTGGTGACGGCTTGCTCCATCGTGGTGTAAGCGTGGCGCACCTCGCTGGCCGTGGCCAGGTCCAGGCGAACGCCACCCACATCAGTTTTGTGGGTGATCGTCTCTGAATTGAGCTTGAGCACCACCGGGTAACCCATTTCCTCGGCAATTGCGGCGGCTTCGTCGGCCGATCGGGCCAGGCGTGTTTCCACCGTGGGAATGCCGTAGGCGGCCAACACCTGCTTCGATTCATACTCGGTGAGGATGGTCCGGCCAGTCTGGCGCACGTTGGCCAGCATATCGGTAATGGCGCCGATTTTCTGAGCGCTTTCTTCCGTTTCTTCGGGCAGGAAGGGGGTTTCGTACAAACTTTGCAGCCGTCTGTGGTAGCGCCACATGTATTGGAAGACCCGTGCGGCCGTATCCGGGAACGCAAAGGTGGGGATGTTGGCCTGGTTCAAAATCTCTTCGCCACTGGCGACGTCGGCGCCACCCATCCAGCTGGCCAGCACCGGTTTGCCGTATTGGTACTGGGGGGGACGGCCGTACAGCTTCTTCAGCTCCTGGGCCGTTTGTGTAGGATCAGTCATCGCCTGCGGGGTCAGGATGACCAACAGGCCGTCGCTGTTTTCATCGTTGGCGGCAATCTGGATCGCCTTGGCATACCGGTCGGCCCCGGCATCTCCCAAAATATCCACCGGATTGTTGCGGCTCCAATGCGGTGGCAAAAACTCGTTCAGCTCGTTCATCGTCTTCTCGGAGAGCTGGGTCAGCTCGCCGCGGTTGGTGATCAGCGAATCAGTGGCCAGCACGCCGGGACCACCTGCGTTGGTGACGATGGTCAGACGCGGGCCGCGCGGGCGCGGCTGCTTGGCCAGCACCTCGGCCATGTTGAACAGGTCGTCGATGGAGTCCACCCGCAGCACGCCGGAACGACGGAAAGCAGCCGCCAGCACCTCGTCGCTGCCGGTGAGCGAGCCAGTGTGGGAAGCCGCTGCCTGGGCCGCCGCCTCGGTGCGCCCCGGCTTGATGACGATGATCGGTTTGGCCAGGGCCACCTCACGCGCCGCGGAGAGAAAGGAGCGGGCATTGCCGATCGATTCCATGTAGATGACGATGCTCTTGGTGCGCGGATCGTCGCCCAGGTAGTAAATCAGGTCGCCCCAGTCCACGTCCAGCATGGAACCGATGGAGACGAAGGAGCTAAATCCTACGTTTTCGCGGAAGGACCAGTCGAGGATGGAGGTGAGCAGCGCGCCGCTCTGGCTGATGAAGCCCACGGTGCCGGGGCGGGCCATGGCGCTGGCAAAGGTGGCGTTCAGCCCGCTGATGGGGTTCATCACCCCCAAGCAGTTGGGACCGATGATGCGCATGTGGCCGCGCCGCGCTTCGGTCAAGATTTCCTGCTCCAGCTTCACGCCCTCCGGGCCAATCTCCTTAAACCCGGCGGAAATGACGATGGCGCCTCTAACACCCGCTTCCACACATTCGCGAATGATGCCGGGCACAGTGCGCGCCGGGGTGACGATGATTGCCAGGTCTACCTTTTCCGGCACTTCGCCAATGCTGGGGTAGGCCTTGATACCCATCACACTGCCGCGAGTGGGGTTGATGGGAAAGATGGTACCGCCAAACGAGTTGGTCATAAGATTCCACAGGATGGTGCGGCCCACGCTGTCTTCCCGCTCAGTGGCGCCGATGAGGGCTACGCTCTTCGGCGAGAAGATAACATCCAGTGGATTTTTGTTATAGCTAAAGACATCGTGGGCAGTACCACGGGTTAGGTCAATCATTTTGATTTGCTCCTGTTAATTTTTGGTACCTATACAGGTTTCCCCGGCGAGACCCTCAGGGTTTGCCAACTTTCGGGGACAAATTAGTCAAGTTTAAAAACCTTAGGGTCTGTATAGTTACCGGTGATTTTATTTTAAGGAAACGATCGCAAAAAGTGCTGTTTGTCCTGGCCTACGGGTACATTTTGCCCTTTTTCAGAGAAAAGAGCTCGGTATGGCGTTGGCTCCAAAGCAGTACTTGTGACCGGGCATACATTGTTAACCATCTGGCTGGGTTGGGATTGACTGTGGCCAACGCTCCGGCGAGGGGCGTCTGGCAGGTGCTAAAGTGCGCCGGGGCCTGCCGCGGCTGGTGAAGCATGGCGCTGCCTTACCGCTGCCATTGTCACCTTTTCGGTTACAAGCTGGTTACAGATGCCGCCGCCACCACAACACGGCTCGATTTTATTTTGCTGGGTATGGCAATTTTTAAACAGTGGCGCCGGAAATTGGGGGAAACGGCCGTCACCAACCCATCCACCTTACTGGTGAACGGTCTACCGCTTGAGCAGCAGTGATTCGGCTACCTTCGCATGTTCTTTGCTGGTAATACGCTCGTATTTTTCCAGGATAGACAGAAGCTGGCTGATTTTCATCGCGGCATACAGGTTGTATCCCTGCTCCTGCATCGTTTGGATGCCCCCTTGCTCCCGATCGATAAGGACCACGGCTTGATGCACCTGTAGCCCGGCGGCTTTGAGAGCCACGATGGCCTGCAAAATGGAATCGCCGGAAGTGATAAGGTCGTCGACGACAACGGCCGTTTGTCCCACCTGCCACACTCCTTCAATCTCTTTGCCCGTGCCGTAGCTTTTGGCGGTTTTTCGTGGGTAGATGAGCGGCTTGTCCAGGTCCAGGCACAGGGCCGTGCCCAACGGCAGCCCGGCCAGCGGCGTGGCTGCCAGCAAATCAAACGTCAGCCCATCCAGCACCGTGCGGTAGGCGGCCACGGCCTGCCGCAGCGCCTGCGGATGCGAAACGAGCAGGCGCAGATCGAGGTAAATGCGCGATTTTCGGCCGCTGTGCAGCTTAAATTTTCCTAATTGAACGGCGCCAATATCAAACAATGTCAGGGCAAACTGTTCCAGGGGTGGCAAAGTCTCGCTCATGAGGTCGATATTAGCACGGATTCCAGATTCGGTAAACACGTTTTTGATTCGCCATTGCTGCATGGGTTGTGATAAAGTGTGAGCGGTTTACCTTGGCCACTTTGCGCCTTGGCGTCAAAGAAACACCTCGCAAGATTGGAGAGTAGAAATTGCCAGAGAAGCAGTTTAACACCCGCGCCGTTCATGCTGGTGAACGGACCGACTTAACCCACGTCAACTCCGTTGTTACCCCGATTTTTCCTTCTGTAGGGTACACCTTTGCCGATTCTAATGAACTGGACGCCGTGCTGGGCGGCGAGCAGCCAGGCTACGTCTACTCGCCGCGCTATGCTAACCCTACGGTGGCGGCGTTTGAAACGGCCGTAGCCAACCTGGAATCTGCCGAAGCGGCCCTGGCCCTGCCCTCCGGTATGGCGGCGGTGCACCTGGCGCTGCTGGGAGCTGGCGTACGGGCGGGCTGCCACATCGTCGTCGCGGCAGATGTGTATGGAGCGACGTATTCGCTGGTGCAGCAGGTTTTTGCGGAGCTGGGAGCGAAGGTGCACCTGGTGGATGTGTTGGATTTGGTTGGGATTGACAGAATTTTGGGGGAGGTGGGGTGTACGGCCGTACTCGTTGAAACCATCTCCAACCCGCTCATGAAAGTGGCCGACCTGCCCCGATTGGCCGCCATCGCCCACAAACACAACGCCCGCCTGCTGGTAGACAACACCTTCTGCTCCCCCTATTTGTGCAATCCCATCCGCTTTGGCGCAGACATGGTCATCCACAGTGCCACCAAGTTCATTGGCGGGCATGGGGACGTGATGGCCGGGGTGGTGGCCACAACGGCCGAATTGAAAGACGAAATGGTGCGGCTGAACAAGCTGCTGGGCAGCAGCCTGGGACCGTTTGAAGCCTGGCTGGCCCATCGCGGCCTGAAAACGCTGCCCCTGCGCATGCGCCAGCAGTGCCACAACGCGCTAGCATTGGCCACCTGGCTGCAAAGCCATCCCCAAATCAACCGGGTGCATTACGCGTTTTTGCCTGACCATCCCCAGTTTGACCTTATGCACCAGCTGAGCGGAGGCAGAGGTGGCGGTGCGGTGCTCTCATTTGAAGTGCGCGGCGCGGGCAGGCAAGAAATCTTTGCCCTGATGGATGCCTTGCAGCTCATCCAGCCCGCCACTTCCCTGGGCGACATTTATTCGCTAATGCTCTACCCGGCCATCTCCTCCCACCGCAGCCTCACGCCGGAAGAACGGCACAGCCTGGGCATCGGCGACGGCCTGCTGCGCCTCTCCGCAGGCATCGAAGACGTGGCCGATATCCAGGCCGATTTGGCCCAAGCCTTGGTAAAAATAGGACGCTGATTTTCCTGATTTGCCTGATTAAAAAACCAAAATCAGGGTAATCAGGAAAATCTGCGTACCTTTGTTTTAGTAGCCGCGCTTTCTAAGCGCGTAGATGCGAGGATTGGAATCCTCGGCTACATCCACGAAAGAGGAGTAAATCATGACTCATCAGGCACAGGTTGTCATTATTGGTTCGGGGATTGTGGGCTGCGCCACGGCGTACCACCTGACAAAGTTTGGCTGGAAGAATGTTCTGGTCATCGACAAGGGGGAGCTGTTTGAGAACGATGGCTCGACGTCACACGCGCCGGGGGGTGTGGTGCCGCTGAGCCACAACAAGCTGCTGACGCAGATGGGCCTGTACACGGCCGATCTCATCGCCAGCCTGGACCATTTCAGCGACCAGCAAAACACCTACAACCGGGTGGGCCAGCTGGATATCGCCATCTCCGAGGCGCGCTGGCGAGATTTGCAGCGGCTGCACGGCACGGCCAAAGCCTACGGCTGCGAAACGGCGCTGCTGACGCCGCAAGAATCGGCGCAAATGATGCCGCTGCTGGACCCAGCGCAGTTTGTGGGCAGCCTGTGGGTTCCGGCGGGCATGATTGTGAAGGGATCGCACGTGACGGCCGCTTTGGCCCGCGATGCCGAAGCGACGGGCGGGGCCAAATTTGTGGGCCACACGGCGATGACGGATATTGAGGTGAGGGATGGACGGGTTACGGCCGTTCTCACCAACAACCCCGACCTGCCCCGCATCGAGTGTGAAAACGTGCTCCTGGCGGCCAACATCTGGGCACCTGCCCTCAGCGAGAAGTTTGGCATCCACCTGCCGCTGATGGCCTTCGAGCACCAGTACGTCATCACCAACGATTTGGACCGGCTGTCTAAATTTGACCCATCGAACAAAGATCACGAAGTCACTTACCCCACGATGCGCGAACTGGATTCGACCATGTATTACCGGCAGCACTGGCAGGCGTACGGCATCGGCAGCTACTACCACAAACCGCACATGGTCCGGCCGCAGGACGTGCAAAAGACGGCCATCCACGACTTCACCCCGGAAGATTTTTTTGGCAAGCCGTGGGACCAGGCCAAGCGGCTGCTGCCCGCGCTGGGCCAGGCCGATGCCGTCGGTTTCCAGCGGCAGTTTAACGGCATGTTTGCCTTCTCCATTGACGGCATGCCAATCATTGGCGAATCACACGTGAAGGGGTTCTGGACGGCCGTTGCCAGCTGGATTACGCACGCGGGCGGGGTGGCCAAATCGGTGGCCGAGTGGATGACAACCGGCGAGCCGGAGTGGGATTTACGCCAGGCACATCTGCACCGCTTCCACCAGTTCCAGACCACCGAGGCGTACACCACGGTCATCACCCAGAAAAATTACCGCGAAGTGTATGACGTTGTGCATCCCAAGCAGTCGATCACCGAGCCGCGCAACGTGCGCATGAGCCCGTTTGCCCCCCGGCTAAAAGAACTGAAAGCGGAGTACACCGCCTTTGCCGGGATTGAGCTGCCCAACTGGTTTGAGGAAAACGGCCGTCTCCTGGAAAAATACGAAGATCAGATTCCCCAGCGCAGCGGCTGGGCGGCCCAACACTGGTCGCCGATTCAGGGCGCGGAGCATTTAGAGACGCGCCACAACGCGGCCCTGTTTGATTTGACTGGCCTGTCGATCATCGAGGTAAAAGGGCCGGGCGCGGCCGACTTTAGCAACTATCTGTGCAGCAACCAGATGGACGTGCCGGTAGGGCGCGTCGTCTACACCACCTGGCTCACGCCCAAAGGTGGCGTCCGGCGCGACCTGACCGTAGCCCGGCTGGCACACGACAAATACTGGCATTTTGTCGGCGAGGGCACGCTGCCGATGGACCTGGCCTGGGTGCAGCAGCATGCACCTAAGGATGGGTCAGTGGTGGTGAGTGATGTTTCTGGGGCGTGGACGGCCGTTGGCCTCTGGGGCCCCAACGCGCGTAAAGTGCTGCAAAAAGTAACCAATACCGACGTCAGCAACGAGGCGTTCCCCTACTTTACCGCGCAGTGGATCACGATTGGGCTGGTGCCGGTGTACGCCATGCGCATCTCCTACGCAGGCGAGCTGGGCTGGGAGCTGCACTTCCCCATCGACATGGCGCTGCAAGTGTGGGATTTGCTCTGGGAAGCCGGCCGCGAGGTGGCGATGATTGCCGCCGGGATGGGCGCGTTTGACTCGCTGCGGCTGGAAAAAGGGTACCGGCTGTGGGGCGGCGATGTTTACACGGAATATTCGCCCTACGAATCCGGCCTGGGCTGGACGGTGCGCCTGAAGAAAGACAACTTCATTGGCCGCGACGCCTGCCTGAAGCTGAAGGACAAACCGCTAAAGAAAAAGCTGTGCTGCCTGACGTTTACCAACAGCGGCATGGCCCTGGGCTACGAGGCGCTTTTTGCCGACGGCCAATGTGTGGGGCACGTCACCAGCGCCAACTACGGCTACAGCGTGGGCAAGTTCATCCTGTACGGTTACTTACCCAGCGCCCAAGCCCAACCCGGCACGCAAATCGAGGTGGAATACTTCGGCGAGCGCCACATGGCCACGGTGGTGGAGGAGCCGCTGTATGATGCGGGGATGGAGCGGTTGAGGGGGTAACTGGTGAAACGTTGCATGGAAAAATAGTGAACAGAAAAAATCAAATGATTTTTCTCCCAGTCTCAGAAGTATTCCCTGATATTGATAGCAACTTTGAAACCTTCAAGGATCTGCTCCTTGGTCTAAGTTTAAATGATGCCCTGTTTTGGTATGCACGCTTTAACTTGATCATCTCTAGCCCAGATGATGATCATCGAACTAAACAACAATTTGTGCTGAACCAACTGTTTACTACGGATGAAATTGAAAGGGTTAATGAATTTGCACGAAAACATGGTGGAGTGCAAGGAATTTCAATATTTTTTAGAGGGCAACTGCAAGAACTCCTCCTATGGATAATTCTTTACTGCAATAATCTGCCGGGCGATGGAAAGACTTTTGAGAATTCAGAGATCAGGCGCAAGTTTGCAAAAGCAGCTCTGATAGCAAGCGAAATTTGGTCAAAACGAGTGTTTGAAAACAGATTCTCGCTAGAGGGAGGTATCGACATTGCTAGGGAGAAATCACTAGGCTCTATTCGAAAAAGCATTGAGGCTGCCCTACAAACTCCTAATCTTGCCAAGTCCTTGGGACGGGGGTGGGCCTTCTTTACCAAATATTTTCCAAGACACTACACTTCCTTCGAAGAGGAATTTCAACAGGCAACTCAACTGACTCTTGAGGAGTATTACATTTGTGTTACGTCCATTAGAATCAATTTTATGAATCCTAAAATCGGCTCGGGGATCTTCAATGTGCATAACCTGGTTAGTTCACCAACATTTGGAAGTATCTTCGATAAATACCTTAACCTAGAGAGTCAAACTAGCGAAAATCTGCGAGAATCTCTGTCACGCAAAATTGTCGAAACTGAACAATATCCTCATGATGCAGATTTCGATTTATTAGCTTTGCGGGAAAGGCCAATCTTTGTCGTAGAAGATGGCCGAGCAATCATTCTAGATCCGGTCTTCTACAGTGAAAAAGCCTCTGTTGGGCCTCTATTTCTTTTGCCTGAAAAAAAGCGTGAGAAAGTTTTTGCTGATTTCGGAAGAGCCTTTGAGGACTATACTTGTGATATCTTGAAGCGAATGTTTCCAGACATTTCAAGTGCTGTTAATAAACGTCTTTCTTGCAACATCGTAGGAACGATACAAAAAGGGCAGGAGGTAGAAATTGACGCGTGCCTAAATGATATAACAGAGATCGTTATATTTGAAACAAAAACGAGCTTAATTCGTGAAGACAAGATTCTGACAGACGATTTTGAAAAATATTTAGATCACTTGCGTGAAAAATATGTCCGGGCTCAGAAAGGCAGCAAGGGTATAGGTCAACTCGCCTCAACGGTTGATTTACTGGCTTCGAAAAAATGGCTGGGGGATAATCAAGAGTTTAGCAATGTGAAACGAATATACCCCGTGTTGATTGTCTATGATCGTCTGTTAAGCGCACCGGTGTACGGCCATTTCTTTGCCTCGGAATTTGTTAGGCTGTTAGAACCTGATAGCATCTCTAAAATTGGTGATTGTTATAAGGGAGAATTACGAATCGCTTTACCCATCATTATTACAGTCGATGATTTAGAAAATCTAGAAACATCGATAGAACATTTTGCTTTTCGCGGTCTGCTTGCGGACTATTCAAAGACTCACCCGGAACGCCTCGAATCCTTACATAACTTTATTGCCTTCTCACCTTATAAACAAAAAATGTACCACAACAAAAACATTGCATCTGCCGCTCTAGACATTATCGAAAAGAGTGAAAACATTCTCTTTCCGGAATCTCAATCTTCAGAATAGGTAGTAGAAGAGCTTCCTGTCTTGTGCCTTGCTATGGGCAGGTCTTTGCAATGGGCTGTAGCGGGCGTCCCGCCTCGCCACCCTGCTCAATTCTTGATTTTTGAGAGCTGTGATCTGTCTCACTTAGGCTGCGCTCAGTGCAGGCTCTGGCAGCGCCGCTTGCCTGGCCTGGTTTGCGGTTGGTGGGGCCAAGGGCTATGTGGCTGGGAAGGGAAACGGCCGAACACCAGATTGGTCCAATCCTGGCAGCTCTACTTGCAACCTTGCGCCAGGGAGATTGGACCAATCTTTGGACTGGACAACAACGAATTTGAGTAAGGAACGAATTGTTGTTATGTTTCCTGGGTGATGGATGATACAGTTAAAACCACATCACCCCTGAACATATGCCTTCAGGTGGCGCTCCACTCGGTGTCATATTTTCCCTCTGGCAGTAGCATAACATCCATGCTATCATCTCCAAATGATCCGGTCATTCAAAAATCAAGGCACTGAGGACATTTTTAACGGTGTGAATTCCACATTTGCCCGGCGCACTTGCCCTCAATCAATCTGGCGCATTGCTTCACGCAAACTGGATCAGCTGGATTCTGTTGAATCTGTAGCCGAACTGCGGTTACCTCCAGGAAATCAACTGGAAGCACTCCATGGCGACCGATCTGGACAGTACAGTATTCGCATCAACAATCAATACCGCATCTGCTTTATCTGGCAAGACGGTCAACCTGATCAGGCGGAAATTGTAGATTATCATTAGGCCATAGGTCTAAATTGGAGAGAGACATGGTTCGCATACCTAACAATCGAGTGCCAACTCATCCAGGTGAAATGCTGCTGGAAGAGTTCCTGAAGCCGATGGGGCTCAGCCAACGTGATTTGGCGGATGGGATTCATGTGCCCTATCAGCGAATTAATGAAATTGTGAACGGCCGTCGTGGTGTAACTCCCGGCACAGCTCTCCGGCTGGCTAAATATTTTGGTACTTCCGCTGGTTTCTGGATGAACCTGCAACTGCGCTGGGATTTGTATCACGCCCAGAAATCCGAAGCTGCATCACTTAAAACCATTCAACCCTATCAGTTTTCAGGGTAAATTTAGCCAACAATAAGGTTGGACCAGTCCCCTGCTCTGGGCGAGTCTTCTTGATTTTCTAAGGGCTGTGGCCTGTCTCGCTTCGGCTGCGCTCAGGGTAGGCTCTGGCAGCACCACTTACCTGGCCCACAGCTGTCAGATGACACGCAACTGAACAATTCAGCTAGACAGGTTCAACCGATTTTACATTAGGGAAAAATTGTTTAACTGTTCCAGCAACCCAGCCATGCAGCGTCACTGGCGCCAGATCACAACCATGACAGGCCCCAGTTAAGCGTACCTTCAACTCATCGTCTTGGTACGACACCATCTCTACCGCCCCGCCGTGATAATGTTCAATATAGCTGCTAATGGTGGCGATGAGTGCCGCCATACGCTCTGCTTCACTGGCCTCTTGAACCCGGGCCATTTCACTGTTTATACCACGCACACCAGCTGGCCTATTTGTGCTCATTGCGCCATCTCCTTATCTGGAAACTCATGCCCTTCGTCGTTAACAAACAAGGGAAATGGTAGCATATTCTGGCGCTGTCTGTCACTATTTCTGAACATCCAGAACGGGCGTCAATGCAACACTTTTGCAAATCTGTAGGGCGGACATATTTCACATCCTCTCTTGCACAATGTGCCTGCTAAAAGAGACAAAAGGTATGGTAATATTGATCCGACAAGCCTGTTCTTGTTTTTTCTTCGCTGCCTATCACCTCGAACAAAAAAGAACCGGGGGATAGAAGCCCAGGAAATAGCAGACAAGGACCGAGTCCGGGAGATACAGCAATGAGTCGCCGATTGAAGACGCCGTCGGGAAATCCTCAGCCAAACCGTACCCCAGAAGAATTATATCAAGCTCTATTTGAGCGATCAGACGAAGGTATTTTTATTGCCAGTAACCAGGGACGCTGCATCGACGTTAACCAACGTGGCTGTGAGATGTCTGGCTATACGCGCGAAGAAATATTGAACCTCTCCATGCAAGATCTGCTCCCGGCTGAGGGCCAGACGCATGGTTCGCCGCGATGGATCGACCTGCGTGCCGACAAAGTTCTGCTCCGTGAACAGTATCTGCGCTGTAAAGACGGCCGTCTCCTCCCCATAGAAATCCATACCCATATGCTTTCAGACGGCAGCCTCCTGGGAATCGTACGCGATGTCACCGAGCGCAAGCAGAGAGATGCGGAGCTGTGGGAAGCTCATCAACTCCTGGAAACAATCTTTGACCATACCCACATGATGGTGGCCTGCCTTGACCCACAACTCAACTTTATCCGGGTAAACCGGGCTTACGCTCAAGCCGATAACCAGGAGCCGGATTTCTTCCCCGGCAAAAACCATTTTGACCTGTACCCCAACGCGGAAAACGAGGCGATTTTTCGGCGAGTTGTGGCCACTGGCGAACCTTACTTTGCGTTTGCCAAACCGTTTGAGTATGAGGAAAACCTGGAACGAGGTGTAAGCTATTGGGACTGGAGCCTGGTCCCCATCAAGTATCCCAACGGAGGAGTAGCCGGACTGATCTTTACCCTGTTGAACGTTACCGATAGGCTGTGGGCGGAGCAGGCGCTGCGGGCGAGTGAAGCAAGATTCAGGAGCGTTTATGCCCAGGCGCCTGTCGGGATTGAGTTATACGATGTGGCCGGGCGGCTCATAGATGCCAATCCAGCCTGCCTGGACCTATTTGGCGTAGCCGATTTGAAATCGGTACTAGGGTTTGATCTCTTCAATGATCCCAATCTCCCTGAAGAAATCAGAGCCAAACTTATTAACAACGAGCCGGTGCAATATGAAGTATCCTTTGATTTTGATCTCGTCAAAAAATTGAATTTGTACGAGACCGCCAAATCAGGCAAGCGGTGTCTGGACTGCCGTATCACGCCAATGTTCGCCCAAAACGATGCCATTAACGGCCGTTTAATCCACGTGAGAGACATTACCGAACAGAAGCGAGCCGACGAGGAGCGCCAGGCTCATCTTCGTTTCTTTGAAAACATGGATCAGATCAACCGGGCTATTCAGCAGGCGAGTGATCCGGAGCAAATAATGCAAGATGTGCTTGACGTCGTACTGGCAATATTTGGTTGTGACCGGGCCTGGCTGCTCTATCCGTGTGATCCGCAGGCGGCATATTGGCATGTACCCGTTGAACGTACCCGGCCAGAGTATCCTGGCGCGATGACGCTGGGGGCTGAGGTGCCTATGACGGCTGAAGCTGCGGCATTAATGCACACGGTGTTAAACAACGACGGCCCGGTCAGGTTTGACCCGGAGTCTGAATATCCCTTAGCGGCCGAAGACGCCGAACGGTTTGGCTACCAATCTCAGATCTCAATGGCTCTGTACCCCAGGGCAGGCAAACCCTGGATGTTTGGGCTGCATCAATGC
This sequence comes from Candidatus Leptofilum proximum, assembly GCA_016710325.1. Lineage (GTDB taxonomy): Bacteria > Chloroflexota > Anaerolineae > Promineifilales > Promineifilaceae > Leptofilum > Leptofilum proximum. The sequence goes on from JADJXK010000001.1 coordinate 957,280, forward strand.
TCTTACGCTCGTATTTGGACGCCTGAAGACGAGCGGCTTTTCCAGGAAGTTGGCCGACGGCTGGCCGATGCCGTGACCGGTTTGTTGGCTTACCGCCAACTACGCAGCAGTGAAGCCCGTTTCCGTGCGCTGGTAGACCACGCGACGGATGCCTTTTTTTTGCTTGATGACGAGGAGCTTATTCTGGACGTCAACCGCCAAACCTGTGAAAGCCTGGGATACGACCGTAGCGAACTAATCGGAATGACGCCATCGCTCTTTGATCTGGATGCAACGCCGACCTTTATGGAACAGATACATCCGCGGCTGAACGCCGGGGAAGTAATGGCCTTCGACGCCCGTTTCCAACGCCAGGATGGCGCCATTTTCCCCGTGGAGGTCCGCATTCGCCCCTTCTGGCAAGACGGCCGTCGCTTTAGCGTAGCCCTGGCTCGCAACATCACCGAGCGCAAACGGGTGGAAACAGAACGGGAGCAGCTGCTGAGCCAAATCCAGCAGCAGGCACAGGAAGTGCAGTTTATCATCGATACAGTCCCTGAAGGCATTTTTTTGCTCAGCAGCAGCAATTTTGTGCGCCTGAGCAACCCGATTGCCGAGGAATTCCTGGCTTTGTTGGCCCCGGAGTGGGAAGACGGCCGTCTCACCCACCTGGGGCAGCGGCCGCTGGCAGAGCTGCTTACTTCCCCGCCCAAAGGTCTGTGGCACGAGGTAGAGAGTAACGGCCGTTCCTTCGAAGTCATCGCCCGGCCAGTGGAAAGCAGTGCGCATCATCACGGCTGGGTCTTTGTCCTGCGTGATGTGACCCACGAGCGCCAGATTCAGCGCCAGGTCCAGGCCCAGGAGCAGCTGGCAGCGGTGGGCCAATTGGCCGCGGGCATCGCTCACGACTTCAACAACACCCTGGCCGTCATCCAGCTCTACGCGGACATCCTGCTGCGCTCGGTGGACCTGCCAGCCCGGGCCCAGGAGCGACTGCGTGTGATCGACCAGCAGACCCGGCGTGCCGCCGACCTCATCCAGCAAATTCTCGACTTCAGCCGCCAGTCAGTGATGGAAAAGCAGCCGCTGGATTTGTATCCCTTCCTGAAGGAGCTGAGCAAGCTGCTGAAACGGACCTTGCCAGAAGACATTCAGATCATGCTGCATGCCGCGCAAGATGAGTATCTCATCCAGGCAGACCCATCTCGCATCCAGCAGGTCATGTTGAACCTGGCTTTCAACGCCCGAGACGCCATGCCGCAGGGAGGGAGGCTAACCATCAGATTGCGGGTTTTACAACTGGCATCGGGTGCGATTTTACCGGTATCTGGGATGACGCCAGGAAAGTGGGTGCAGGTAGCCGTGACTGACGACGGTACAGGTATATCCTCCGAGACACTCCCGCACATATTCGAGCCGTTTTTTACGACCAAGGAACCGGGCAAGGGCGCGGGATTAGGCCTGGCCCAGGTATATGGCATTGTCCAGCGGCATGAGGGGTTCATTGATGTGGCCACCGAGCCAAATCGAGGCACGACATTCTCCCTCTATTTCCCCGCTTTTTCTGTTGAGGCCTATCATGTGCCACAGAGGTTAGATGGCAGAACACCTCAGGGGCAGGAGCAGTTGATCCTGGTTGTGGAAGATGGCCTGACTATCCGGCAGGCGCTGGCAGAGAGTTTGACTCTGCTTAATTACCGGGTAATAGAGGCGAGTAACGGCCGTGAAGCCCTCACCCTGCTGGACCAACATGGAGACGAAATCGACCTGGTCTTAAGCGACGCCGTCATGCCGGAGATGGGCGGGATTACCTTGTTTCACACCATGCAGGAACGCGGTCTGGCCATCCCCTTCATCATGCTCACAGGTCATGCCATGCAAGGGGACGTGGAAAATCTGCGGGCCTCGGGGCTGCACGGCTGGCTGGCCAAGCCACCCAATCTGTTCAAACTGGCCCAGATGCTGCAGCAGATATTAACGTAAGCATCACCACTATCCCAGGCATGGCTGGTTACCTGGGCGGTCCCGCCCGGTGATCATTCTCGGGAAGCGTTATCGGGCTTTGAATCCAAATTTTAATTCGCTTTTTCGCTAAAAAGTCCGTATATTTTTAGGCACAACTCGCTGTTAAACATTACCCGCCACGCAGCCCGGCTGCGGGTCTGCCCTGTGGCCTCATCAAAAGGAGAAATACCTATGCCTGTCAGCAACTCAAGTGCAACCTGGGAAGGAAGCTTAACCGAAGGAAAGGGGACGATGGTTGTGGGGAACGGCCGTTACACAGGCCCTTTCACCCGCGCTTCCCGTTTTGCCGATGGCGAAGACACCAACCCGGAAGAACTCATCGGCGCAGCCCACGCTGGCTGCTACTCCATGTTCCTCTCTGCCCTGCTCTCTAATGACGGCCACGTGCCCAACCGCATCCATACCACGGCCAAAGTCCACATCGGCCAGGTCGATGGCGCGCCCACCATCCACACCATCGAGCTCAACTGCGAGGCCGACGTGCCGGGCATTGATGACGCCGCTTTGCAGGAGTACGCCCAAAGAGCCAAGGCGGGCTGTCCCGTTTCCAAGGCGTTGGCCAGCGTCAGTAACATCCAGCTGACGGCGACGCTGCAAAGTTAACGGCCGTATCCCACTCCCTCCCTCACCATCCTGCGCTCAGCGGAAAACTAATTTGTCCACAGATTTCACAGATAGCACAGATTTTACAAACCCGTCTGTGAAATCTGTGTCATTTGTGGATCGACTTCATATAGAGACAGGCAGAACAAACCATGCACACCAACGACTTGATCGTCTTGTTTGACTACAACTACTGGGCCAGGGACAAGATTCTGGCCGCGGCCAGCCAGCTAAACCCGGCCCAACTCACAGAAGCAGCAATGCCCAGCTACAGTTCGATGCTCGGTGTGCTTACCCACCTCCTCAACGCCGAAAATCTGTGGCGCATCCGCTGCCAGCAAAGAGAATCGCCCAGCTCCGTGAAGTTTGTTGACCCGCTGCCCACCTTGTCTGCATTAGAAGAGCAGTGGCAGGCAGAAGAACGGTTAATGCGGGCTTATCTCCATACACTGGATGAAGAACAACTTCAGGAACGCATCCAGTACAAAGGCACCGGCGGTGGTGAGTTCGAGAATTTGCTGTGGCAAATCCTGGTGCAGTTGGTTAACCACGGCACCAGCCATCGCGGCGAACTGGCCTGGCGGCTGACAGAACTCGGCCGTTCGCCGGGCGATCTCGATTTCATCATCTATTTGCGAGCCTCATGAAGATCTGTTTAGCGCAAACCAGGCCCGTCACCGGGGATATTGCCCAGAATATTCAACGGCACAAGATGTTTGTGGAAACGGCCGTCTCCCACCAAACCGACCTCATCCTCTTCCCCGAGCTCTCCCTGACCGGCTACGAACCCACTCTGGCCCAGGAACTGGCCATGCGGCACGACGATCCCCGGCTGGACATCTTCCAAACGATGGCCGACGCTGGACCAATCACGATTGCCGTAGGTGTGCCTACGCGCAGCAGCCCACGGCCCGGCATTAGCCTGCTCATTTTCCAGCCAGGGCAGCCACGCGGGATATACACCAAGCAGTTTTTGCACACCGATGAGGAGCCGTTTTTCACGGCAGGCCCAACAACAACAGCGCTTATCGGCCCCCACCGTGAAGCAGCTCTGGCGATTTGCTATGAGCTCTCCGTCCCAGAACATGCGGCCGCTGCGGCCACCAGTGGGGCACAGATTTACCTGGCCAGCGTGGCCAAATCTGCGCGGGGCATGGCGGCGGCACACGGCCGTTTGGCCCAAATTGCCCAAACGTATGGCATGGCCGCCTTGATGGTTAACTCTGTGGGCCTGGCCGACGGCGAATGGTGCGCCGGGCAAAGCGCCGTCTGGAATCGTGAGGGCCAGCGCCTCACCCAACTAGACGACACCGCTGAAGGCGTGTTCATCTACGACACAGTTTCTCAGGCAGTTATCCTGGAGACTCTCACGCCTGAATAGCCAGGGTGCTTAATTTTTCGTAGTACGGCTGGCATTCGGCCAGCAACGGCCGTAACTGCTCTGGAAATGGTTCCTCTTTGCGGCTGTATGTTTGGAAGCCGGTGGAGCGATGCACGGCATGGTACCAATATTTAGCCCAGGTGCCATCCTCGGGCCGTGCGCCCGGCTGCCAGCTGAGCATCGCCTCGTCAAACGGAATGCCGATCTGGCGGCACAGCTTCGTGAGCACGCCGCGCGGGTTGAGCAGCGTTTGTTTGGAATCCAGCACCGGCGGACTTTGCCCGATGCTGCGCAGATAATCCAGCAGCTCCAGGTGCAGCGCGTAACCTACATCATGCAAGGCGGGCTGTTCCACCTGTCTGGCGTAGGAAGGCAGCATATCAACCGGGTCACGGGTGAGAATGACGTTGACCGTATACCGCATGAAGCCCCAGTCCAGATCATTCAGGTGGTGGGTCATATGCTTAAAGAAGAGCACCGGTGCATCGTGATGGCCCAAGATGAGGTTCTGCACCACTTTTTCGCCGTCGTTTTCCATGGTGGCGATCACTTCTTCCGCGCCGGGGTGGTATTCGCGGGCGGGCGATTTGGAGAGGTAGTGGGCGTAGAGGGGTTCATCGAAGACGGCCGTATCCCCCCTCTGCGCAAAGCTGTACATCAACGCCGTAGAAATATTTCGCGGCCCACTCCAGAGGCAGATTCGTGTTGGTTGGCTCATCGTTCCTCCTTTATTCGGTTATCCGTTATCGGTAATCAGTAATCCGATTACCGTTCACCGATTACCGTTCACCGATTACCGACCACCGTACGCGAAGCGGTCGCGCAGCGACATTACCGTTCACCGTTTACCGGCCTCAACCGCCTCGTGCACCAGCTCATCATACAATCCTTGCAGCCGCCGGGTCATTGGGCCATAGCTGCCACCGCCGATGGGTCGGCCGTCCACCTTCGTCACCGGGGTCAGGCCGCCAAACGTGCCTGTCACAAACGCCTCGTCCGCCCCGTAAATGTCGAACAGCGAGAAGTTTTTCTGATAGCAGGGAATGCCGTGGCGGCGGCACGCCTCAATCACCTTGCCGCGAGTGATGCCGTTCATGCAGTACTGCCCGGTCGAGGTCCACACTTCGCCGTTTTTCACCATAAAAAAGTTGGTGGCATTGCAGGTAGCCACAAAGCCGTGGATGTCCAGCATTAGCGCCTCGTCAGCGCCCGCTTCCAGCGCCTGCACCAGGGCCATCACCTCATGCAGCTTGCTGTGGCAGTTGAGGCGTGGGTCCAGGTAATCGGGCGAACCGCGGCGAATGGTGCTAGTGAACAGCGTCACACCCCGCTCGCGGCTGGCGGGGTCGGCCAGCTTGTGCTCAGCAATGATCACCAGGTTTGGCCCGCTGATCGTCAGGCGCGGGTCCTGCGAGGGCGTCTTTTTGATGCCCCGGGTGAGCATGAAGCGCACATGCACGTTGTCCACCATCTCGTTGGCGTGGATAGTTTGCCAGAGCGCCTCGGTCAGTTCTTCGCGGCTCATGCCTACGTCCATGCCAATCGTGGCTGCACCCTGCCACAGCCGGTCCAGATGCTCATCCAGGAAGACCAGCACGCCCTCGTGCAGGCGCAGCGCTTCCCAAACGCCATCACCCACCAGGTACCCGCTGTCAAACACAGAAATCTTGGCTTCGTTCCGGGGAAACAGTTCGCCGTTGACATAGATTTTGACGTTTTCATTCCGCGCATCGTGCACGGCATTGTGTGTTCCGTGAATCATTTTCTCTCCTCTAGAAAACTATCCACAGATTGCACAGATTGCACAGATAAAAGCAATCCAATCTGTGAAATCTGTGTAATCTGTGGTTTTTAAACTGCTGTCTTTACTTCTTGAGCGACGAAGGCATTGTACGCTGCCAGGATTTTTTGGCAGATGGGGCCGGGACGGCCGTTCCCCACCACCTGATCGCCAATTTGCACCACCGGCAGCAGCGCCCGCGACGAGCCACTTAGCGCCGCCTCGCTCAACTGGGGAATCTGGGTCACGGTGATGGCTTCCAGGCTGACGGGAATGTGCAGTTCAGCCGCCAAATCCAGGATGATTTTGCGGGTGATGCCTGCCAGCACGCCTGTCCCCGCCGTGTGGAACACGCCATTCAGCACGCCGTAAAAGTTGGTGCTGGTGCCTTCCAGAATCTCGCCCTGCTGGCTCAGCAGCAGATGCTCGTAAACGTCGCCAGCCGCTTTGTAGGCCTGGCGTTTTTGGGCAAAATCGGCCGTTTTGGCCAGCGGATTGGTTCGTGCCAGGTCTGGAGCAAAGCCAACACGCACACCGCATTCGTACAGCTCCGGCGGAGGTGGTGTGAAGGGCATCAGGCCGATCAGCAGGCGGCTGTTTGTGCCCAGGTGATGGGGGGCCGCAGCCAGAAAATCGAACCGCACCCGCGCCTCGGGCAAGGGATACTGCGAACAGGCAGCGTGCAGCCCCTGGCGCAGCCGCGTTTCGTCCAGGTCGTCTGGCCAGCCCAGCAGCGCCATCGAGCTGCGGGTGCGCGCAATGTGGTGCTCCAGGTAAAGGAATTTGTTGTGGTCGAAGGTGCGCAAGGCGGAGTAGACACCCAGGTCCAGGCCGTTGTACAGCTGGTCGAAGCCGGTGACGTGGTCGGGGATGGGCAACGGCCGTAATCCATCCACCTCCACAGCAAAAAGTTGAACCGTTTTCATGCAATGAATTGTAGCAGCAGCCGGTCGTTTGGCGACGAAAATGGTTCGCGCCTGTCGAGCGATCGTCAGCTGGGATGTTAATCAGGTTACGGCCGTTCCCACCGGATCGATTTAGGATCGTTTCCCGGTTAAACTGCAAACAAGTCAACCAAACTGGCTGATTTTGTAAAGCGGATTTATGTTATTATTCCGCCAAGTTCCTTAGGATGCGTTTATAAATATCTTTTGCCAAGAAAACGCATCCGCAAGGTTCGCCCGTTTACCAAAACCCAACGTTGAAAACGGGCAAACCTTTAAAACGTTTGACGATTTCTAGTTTTGATCCACGTAACAACCGAATGGAGGGTATTTCATGTCTGACGAAACCGTAGTAACCAATAACCCAATGGCCCCCAAAACCGATGGTCCTAACCGTATGCTGATTCTCGGAGGGGTTGCCGCCCTGGTACTCGTGGCCATCATTGTGGTTGGTGGCATCATTTTGCTGCCACGCCTGTTTGGCGCCGATAAAAGCGCCGTTGCTGGCGTCATGCCGCCCAACACAAGCATGCTCATCGAGCTGAACGCGCTCAACCTGGCCAACGAAGACGCCAACCGCATCGCCCGTGCTTTCGAAGATGTGTTCGACGAAAACGACGTGGAGTTTGACGCCGAAGATCCGAGCAGCGGCCTGGAAAGTCTGGATGACCAGTTGGAAGAAGCCACCGGACTCACCATCACCGATGACGTTTTGCCGTGGATTGGCCCGAACCTGGGGATAGGCCTGGTAGAGCTGGATATTGAGGCGATAGATGAAGGCGAGCCGCCCCAGCTCATTTTTGCCGCCACCATTCGCGATACGGCCGTTGCCGACATTTTCATCGAAGACCTGATTGACGCCATTGAGGACGAAACCGACAACCGGGTGGATGAGGTCGAGTACGGCGGCGCACTCGTCTTCGAAGTAGACAGTGACGTTGAAGAGGAGCGGGTGGCTTTCGGCCGTTCCAGCGAAATCTTCTTCTTTGCCGCCAACATCGATCTCCTGGAAGATGCCATTGATGCCCAACAAGGTGAAAACCTGGGTGACATAGCCGAATACCAGGACACCATCGCCGAGCTCCCCGACGACCGCGCCTTGACCATCTACGTCAGCGGCCAGGGCATTGAAGATACCGCTGGCGCCGTGGAAGACAGCGGCGACTTTACAGGCTTTGATGCTGGCACGCTGGAAGACCTGGGCCTACTCGGCGTAGGCATGTCCCTCACCGCTGTTGCGGAAGGCATTCAGGCAGACTTTGTGGGCAACTTCGAGAGCCTGTCTGAAGAGCAGCAGGCTATGCTGGATGCCCAAACTGACGACATTCAAACGGCCGAATTCCTGCCCGAATCCACCTACGTCTTCCTGGTTGGCCAGCGCCTGGACCTGGCCTGGCAAAACGCCCTGGATTCCCTGGATGGCGTCAGTGAGGATGATCTGGACGAAGCCATGGACCTGTTTGACGACACGTATGGCTTCAATCCCGGCGATGACCTGCTGCCTTTGCTCGATGGCGAATACAGCATCGCCCTCATCGACAGCGACGAAGGTCTCATCGCCGAGCAGTTTGACACAGACCTGGGACTGGTCGTAATGGTGGGCACCAGTAACAGTGATGAGCTGACCGGCGTGGTCGAAGATTTCACCGATGGTCTGGAAGATCAAGAGATGAACGTCGATGATTCCGCCAACGATGATGTGACCATCTACGAAGTAGAAGATCCTTCCGGTGAACTGGTTGGCGCATACGGCGTTAGTGAAGATTACCTCATCCTATCCACCAGCGGCGAAACCGTTGAAGCCTTGTTCCTGGGCGAAGCCAACCTGGCCGACAGCGACAAGTACCAAAACGCCTGGGACGCCTTCCCCCGCGGCACCATCCCGGTAATGTACGTGGACATGGACGGCCTCCTGGCCGCTCTGGAAGATGTCGATCCCACCGTGGCCGATGTTGTCGATGTGAACCCGGTTTATGCCTTCGCCATGGGCACCCGCACCGATGGGAACACCACCCATACTACCCTGATTCTATTTGTCGCTGGTGAGTAACTGAGCATCGGCAAAACCAATTGAAAAACGAAGAAAGAGGCTTGCACATTGCAGGCCTCTTTTTTATTATTATCCCTAAGCGTTTCTTATCAATCCAATCCAGGCATCTGCAAGCAGATTTGGTAGTTGTGTGCAAGCATCGAGCGGTTAATTTTGCGTTTATTGACGTGTTTACGGCCGTTCCCGCTGCGTCTTTCCCTGGAGGAATGGAGCCATCACCCATTCATTTTCTGCAAAACAGATGCCCCCACCGTGCGCTTGCACAACAAATGGAGGCAACCTTGCGCAACATCAAACATTTCCTACCTGTTCTGGCTGCTGTGTTCGTTTTACTCATCAGCACAGCCGCTCCCTCCCGAGCCATCGCCACCGATTTGCTCCTCACCGGCGTGGTGGATGGTCCACTGACCGGCGGCCTGCCCAAGGCGGTGGAGCTGTACGTGATCCACGACATTCCCGACCTGAGCATCTACGGCCTGGGCAGCGCCAACAACGGCGGTGGCACCGATGGCCAGGAGTTCACCTTTCCGACCGACTCGGCCAGCGCCGGGCAGTTCCTGTACGTGGCTTCGGAAGCAGTTGAATTTACCAATTTCTTTGGCTTTGCCCCAGACTACACCGCTTCGGCCGTTTCCGTGAACGGTGACGACGCCGTTGAACTGTTCCACAATGGGAGCGTCATCGACACGTTTGGCGATATCAACCTCTCGGGCACCGGCCAGCCGTGGGATTACCTGGATGGTTGGGCCTACCGCGTTTCCGGCACCGAAGCCGATGGGACGATCTTTAACCTGGCTAATTGGAGCTTCAGCGGCATCAACGCATTAGACAACGAAACCAGCAACGCCACAGCGGCCGTTCCCTTCCCCAATGGCAGTTTTGTGCCGCTGGCCGGAGACGCCGCTCCTGGTATTGCCAGCACCATCCCGGCCAACGGCGCAATGGGCGTAGCGGTCGATGCCACCATCACCCTCACTTTCAGCGAAGCGGTGACGGTCAGCGGCAGTTGGTTTGACATCTCTTGTGCGACGAGTGGGGGGCATACGGCCGTTCCCAGCGGCGGCCCCACCAGCTATACCCTCGATCCGGATGCCGATTTTGCTTACGGCGAAAGCTGCACCGTCACCCTCTTTGCCGCCCAAGTCAGCGACAACGACAGTGAAGACCCGCCGGACACCATGTCGGTTGACGTGAGCTTCAGCTTCACTACCGCCAGCCTCAGCCTCACCAGCGTGGTCATCAACGAATACCTGGCCGACCCGGCCGATGACCTGCCCGGCGATGCCAACGGCGACGGCACACGTGACAGCAGCGACGACGAGTTCATCGAAATCGTCAACGTCAGCGGAGCGGACCTGGACGTCAGCGGCTGGACATTGAGCGACGCGGTGCAGGTGCGCCACACCTTCCCGGCCGATTCAGTGATTCCGGCGGGATGTACGGCCGTCATCTTTGGCGGTGGTGTGCCCACCGGGGGCTTTGGCGGTGCAGTGGTGCAAACCGCTTCCACCGGCACGCTGGGCCTCAACAACGGGGGCGACACGCTCACGCTGGAAAACCCCACCGCCAGCACCCTGGCGGTCGATTATGGCAGCGAGGGTGGCAGCGATCAGTCGCTCACTCGTGACCCAGACATTACCGGCGCTTTTGTGCTGCACAGCCAAACGGCCGCTTCCGGCGGCACGCTCTTCTCACCCGGCACCCAGCTAGACGGCACGCCCTTTTCCGGCTGCATCTCTGGCCCAACCGTCACCATCATGGCCATCCAGGGTGAAGCCCATCTCTCGCCCTACACCGGGCAGGAGGTAGACACCAGCGGCGTGGTCACCGTGGTAGGCAGCAACGGCTTTTACCTGCAAGACCCCGTCGGTGATGGCAATGAAGCCACCTCAGACGCCGTCTTCGTGTTCACCGGGTCGGCCCCCACGGTGACCGTGGGCGACGCCCTCACCATCACCGCCACCGTCGCGGAGTTTTATCCCGGCGGCTTCGGCTCGGGCAACCTGGCCACGACGGAGCTGACCAACGCCACGATTGCGGTGACCAGCAGCGGTAATGCCCTGCCTGCGCCAGTTGTGTTGGGGGTGAACGGCCGTATCCCGCCCCACACTATCATCGACGATGACTCCACCGGCGATGCCAACTCCACGCCCACCTTCGACCCCGCCAGCGACGGCCTCGACTTCTATGAAAGCGTGGAAGCCATGCTGGTCCAGGTGAACGATGCCCAGGTGGTGGGCGGCACCGCTTTTGGCGAAATTATCGTTGTAAGCGACATGGGCGCTAACGCTACTGGCCTGACGGCGCGTGGTGGCCTGGTCATCAGCCCGACGGATTTCAATCCAGAGCGCATCATGATCGATGATGCCCTGGTGTTTGACGAGCCGGACGCCAACGTCGGCGATACCTTCACCGCCCCCATCGTCGGCGTGATGGACTACAGCTTCGGCAACTTCAAAATCCTTAACTTTGATCCGCTGCCGCCGCTGAACAGCAGCTTCGCTGCCGAAAGCACCGGCCTGGCGGGCAGCAGCACGGCGCTGACGATGGCCACCTTCAACGTGGAAAACCTCAGCCCCAACGACAGCCAGGACAAATTCGATGCCCTGGCCAGCCAGATCGTCAACAGCCTGAATGCGCCCGTCATCCTGAGCCTAGAAGAGATTCAGGACAATACCGGCACAACCAACGACGGTGTCACTGATGCCAGCCAGACCTATGGCCAGCTCATCGCCGCTATCCAGGCGGCTGGTGGCCCGCTCTACGAGTACCGGGAAATTGCCCCGCAGGACCTGATGGACGGCGGCGCGCCGGGTGGCAACATCCGCGTTGGCTTCCTCTTCCAACCCGCCCTGGTCACCTTTGTTGACCGTCCCGGCGGTGATGCGGTGACCAGTACAACGGCCGTCCTGGGCACCGGTGGCGTAGAACTCAGCGCCAGCCCTGGCCGCATCGACCCCACCAACGCAGCCTGGACCGACAGCCGCAAGCCGCTGGCGGGTGAATTCATCTTCAAAGGCCAAAAGCTCATTGTGATTGCCAACCACTTCAACTCTAAAGGCGGCGATAATCCGCTGTTTGGCCGGGTTCAGCCGCCAGTACTCGCTTCCGAGGTGCAACGCTTGGAGCAGGCAGCGGTAGTCAACAGCTTTGTACAGCAAATCCTGGCGCTGGATGCCAATGCCAACGTCATCGTGATGGGCGATCTCAACGACTTCCAATTCTCCGCACCAGTCCAAACGCTGGTAGGCAGCGAGCTGCACAACCTGATCGACACCCTGCCGCCCACCGAGCAGTACACCTATCAGTTCGAAGGCAATCTGCAAGTTCTGGACCACCTTCTCGTCAGCGACAATCTGTTCAACAACCTCTTTGCCGATGTGGATGTGGTGCACGGCAATGCGGAGCGTGACACGGATCTGCGCGTCACAGATCATGATCCGGTGGTGGCGCTGTTCAACTTCGACAGTTCAAGCTACGTCATCAACGAGGATGGTTGTTATGTGGTAGCCCTGGAAGGCAGCCCGTTTGTCGGCCCGGCCTCTAACGTGGTAGTTGGTGATCCAGGTTACTTCGGCATCCGCTTTCACGTAGGGCGCTGGGGCTATGCCCAGGGGTTTGGCTATGACGCCTGCTACGAAATCCACGGCACCAACCGTTCAGAAGTTATCACTGGTGGCCTGGCCGATGACACCATTTTTGGCTATGGCGGGCACGACTACCTAATGGGCCTGTCTGGTAATGACACCTTCACCGGCGGCAAAGGCGCTGACTGGTTCCTCGGTGGTGCTGGTTGGGACAAGGTGCTGGACTACCAACGAAGGGTCGATTTCTGCCTGAGCGTGGAAAGTGGCTGCAAGTGGTGTGTTAAGCGGAAGTTCTAAGCAGTGGGGTCATGGGCAGGGGCATGCTCGGCGTCTGTTGGGTCACGCCGAGAACGTGACCTGCCTATGACTTCCGGCACATCAACTGGCCCTAGCCATTCGGTATACTGAGCGCATATTCAATAACAGACAGAAGCCAAATGGCTTATCGTTTTGGAGGAAACAAATGAAAATGCGCAAAAACAATTCAGTAAGTGGTCTATTTTTAGTGGCATTGGGGCTAATTTTCTTAGCCGGGCAGTTTGTCACGTTTGACTTGTCGGAAAGCCTGGGGCTGCTGGTAGTCCCCACACTGGGAGCTCTATTCCTTGTTTGGGGCATCCTGACGCGCAATAGTGGGCTCATGATTCCCGGCGGCATCCTGAGCGGCATTGGCTGGGGTGCTTACGCCATCGAAGGGCCGTTTGCCATCTGGCAGGGTGATAGTGAAGGCGGGGTGTTCCTCATCTTCCTGGGTCTGGGCTTTGGGCTGATTACGCTGGTAACGGCCGTATTCACCAACAAAACACACTGGTGGGCCCTCATCCCCGGCAGCATCATTGCCTTCGTTGGTCTGGCTGTCCTCTTTGGCGGCGCTTTGCTGACGCTGCTAACCTGGGTGGGCAAGTTGTGGCCTTTGGCGCTCATTCTGCTGGGTATCAGCCTCCTGCTGAACGCCAATAAAAACAAGTCCGAAAAAGAAAAGCTGGTCTAAATAAATCCAGCCAAGCAACAAAAAACCGCTGCACCGGGAAACACTGGCGCAGCGGTTTTTTTGTGTAAAGTATGGTTGCGCATACATATTTTTTACCTTCCTTTTATCTTTTTCTTACACACGTCCGTCACAATAAAAAGTGAACTGCTTTAAAGAATTGAAGCAGCCAGTAAACGAGTAAAACGTATCTAAAAAAATTTAGGAGGTATAACATGAACACTATGATCCGTTGGAATCCATTTGGTGAAATGGCCCGAATGCGCAATGAGATTGACCGGCTGTTCGAAGATGCCTTCAATGCACCGGCTGGCAAATGGGATCGCAGCACTGTGTGGGGCTTCCCGCTTGATGTGACCGAAAACGATGAAACCTTCACGGTGAAAGCGGCCGTTCCCGGCATGAACCCCGATGACTTAGACATCACCATCAGCGATAGCGTGCTCACCATCAAGGGTGAGACCCGCTCGGAAGAGAGCCGCGAAGACGAAAGAGTTCATCTGCGTGAGCGTCGTTTTGGTAGCTTTATGCGCAGCATCAGCCTGCCCACCCCGGTTGAAAGTGACAACGTAGACGCGACCTATGAAAACGGTGTCCTTACGCTCAACATCCCCAAAGCGGAAGCCGTCAAGCCAAAACGCATCTCGGTGAAGGCGGGTAACGGAGCCACCGTTGTTGAAGGTTAATTTTACCAACATCGCTAACTGCTAACTTTGCAGGCGCTGGAGCTACTTTCTCCAGCGCCTGTTTTTTTAGACGGCCGTTTCCCAACACAATCCACTTTATTCACCGCGCAAACGATTCTCTAACGGCCGTCTTACAAAAATCATATGCAGTTTGGGCACAATATGGCCACAGGTTTTTTACATAAGCAATCCAACCAAAATAACAAAAAACGAACATTCGACACGAAAAGATCGAAAATGGTATTGAGAGGAGTATGAACATGAGCAAGATTATTGGTATCGACTTAGGGACAACCAACTCGGTTGTCAGCGTGATGGAAGGTGGCGACGCCGTCGTTATTCCATCCGCCGAAGGTGGAAACACCACCCCTTCCATCGTCGCCTTCAACAAAAAAGGGGAACGTCTCGTCGGCCAGACCGCTAAACGGCAGGCTGTTGTGAATCCAGACAACACCATTTACTCCGTGAAGCGCCTGATGGGCCGCCGGATTGACGCTGAAGAAACGAAGCGCACCCAAAACATGGTGCCCTATGAAATTGTCGCTGGGCCGCAGCAAGATGCCCGCGTGAATATTCCCGTCGTGGATAAAACCTATTCGCCACAGGAAATCTCGGCCTTCATCCTGCAAAAACTTAAGCGAGACGCAGAAGCGTACTTAGGCACCAACGTGACCCAGGCGGTCATCACGGTGCCTGCTTACTTCAACGACAGCCAGCGCCAGGCAACCAAAGACGCCGGCAAAATTGCTGGCCTGGAAGTGCTGCGTATCATCAACGAGCCAACGGCCGCAGCCCTGGCTTACGGTTTAGACAAGCAAGAAGACCAGACCATCCTGGTGTTTGACCTCGGTGGCGGTACCTTCGACGTTTCCGTTCTGGAAGTGGGCGAAGGTGTGGTGGAAGTAAAGGCCACCAACGGCGACACCCATCTGGGTGGCGATGACTGGGATGAGCGGATTGTCAACTGGATGATCGAAGAGTTCCGCAAGGATCAGGGTATCGACCTGAGCCAGGACCGCCAGGCTTTGCAGCGTCTGCGTGAAGCGGCCGAAAAAGCCAAGATCGAGCTGTCGTCCCTGATGCAGACAGAGCTGAACCTGCCCTTCATCACCGCCGACGCCAACGGTCCCAAGCACTTGCAGCTGACGCTGACCCGGGCCAAATTCGAGCAGTTGACCGAGGACCTGGTGCAGCGCTGCCGCCAACCGTTTGAGCGCGCGCTGGACGATGCTGGTCTTTCGGCCAAGGATATTGATGAAGTTGTGCTGGTCGGTGGTTCTACCCGTATGCCGATGATTCAGGAACTGGTGCAAAACCTGACTAACAAAGCGCCAAACAAGAGCGTCAACCCGGATGAGGTTGTGGCCTTAGGCGCGGCAATTCAGGGCGGTGTGCTGGCCGGTGACGTCAAAGACGTCCTGCTGCTGGATGTGACGCCGCTGAGCCTGGGTTTGGAGACGCTCGGTGGTGTGATGACCCCGCTGATTCCGCGGAACACCACCATCCCAACCCGCAAAACGGAAACATTTAGCACGGCCGAAGATAACCAAACGGCCGTTGATGTGCACGTCTTGCAGGGTGAGCGCCCGATGGCTAAAGACAACAAAACCCTGGGCATGTTCCGCCTGGACGGAATTCCCCCGGCACCGCGTGGTTTGCCACAAATTGAGGTAACATTCGACATTGATGCAAACGGCATCCTGGATGTAACCGCCAAAGACAAGGCAACCGGCAAGGAACAGAAGATTCAGATCACCGCATCGACCAACCTGTCCGAATCTGAAGTTGAAAGCATGGTGAACGCCGCCAAGCAGCACGAGGCGGAAGACGCCAAGCTGCGCGAGCTGATCCAGGCGCGCAACCAGGCCGATCAGATGATCTACGCCACGGAAAAGAGCCTGAACGAGTTGGGTGACAAAGTCAACGAAGGTGAAAAGAGCCGGATCGAAGGCATGATTGCTGAACTGAAAACGGCCGTCACCACCGAAGACACCAACCGCATCAAAACGCTGACCGAACAGCTGCAGCAGGCCAGCTACGCGCTGAGCCAGCAGTTGTACCAAAGCCAGCAGCCTGGCAGCCAGGCGCCCAGCGGCAACGGCCACGGCGATGGCCGCGACGGCCAGGAAAACCCGGATGACGTCGTCGAAGGCGAATTCCAGGAGATGTAATTGAGTAAAAAGTGAAAAGTAAAAAGTGGAGGGCCAATTGTGCCACTTCTCACTTTTTACTTTTCACTCTATCACTTTTCACTTCAAAATTAGGAAGGGCCAATGGACTACAAGGATTATTACAGCATCCTCGGCGTTTCTAAAACCGCCAGCCAGGATGAAATCAAAAAAGCATACCGCAAACTGGCCCGCAAGTATCACCCGGACTTAAACAAGGATGATCCGCAGGCAGAACAGCGCTTCAAGGATATTAACGAAGCAAATGAAGTGCTGTCTGACGCCGAGAAGCGGAAGATGTATGACCAGTTCGGCTCGCAGTGGCAGCAGTACCAGCGTGCTGGCGGCCGTCCTGATGACTTCTGGACGCAGTGGGGTGCTCAGCAGGGTTTTGGTCGCCAGGGCCAGACACGCACCGTCAGCCAGGAAGAGTTTGAGCAAATGTTTGGCGGCAGCGGGGGCTTTTCAGACTTTTTCGAAGCGCTGTTTGGCCAGATGGGTGGTCGCTCAACCAGAGGTCAAAGCGTCAACTTTGGCGACATTTTTGGCCAGCAAGGGCAGACCATCAACCGCAGCCGCGACGTGGAGCATGCCATTGAGATCTCGTTGGCGGAGGCGTTTTATGGCACCAGCCGAACCATTCAGTGGGAAAACGGCCGTTCCATCGAAGCCAAAATTCCGCGTGGGGTCAAAACCGGCTCCCGCGTCCGACTGAAGGGCCAGGGGCAGGATGGCGGCCATCTTTACCTGACCGTCAAAGTACAGCCAGATGGCCAGTTTGAGCGCGACGGGGACGATTTGAAAACGGCCGTGCCCGTTGACCTTTACACCACCTTGCTGGGTGGCCAGGTAGATGTCTCCACGATTGATCGGACTGTTAAGCTCACCGTTCCCCCGGAAACTGCCAACGGCAAACAGTTCCGCCTGCGCGGTTTGGGCATGCCCAATTTGAAAAACCCCGAGGAACGGGGGAACCTTTACGCGACGGTTGAGGTGGCCCTGCCCACCAATCTCAGCCAGGAAGAGAAAGAGCTGTTCCAAAAATTACGAAAACTCCGAGAAACATGATCCCTCTCGTAGGGGTGGCTCGCGAGCCGCCCCTACAAAATCATCATGTTCGCGGGGGAGGCAATAATGAGATTAGACAAATTCACACAAAAAGCCCAGGAAGCGGTTCTGGAAGCACAGAACTTAGCCCAAGGCTATAACCATCCGGCGATTGAGCCGGAGCACTTGCTGAGTGCGCTTGTGGCGCAAGAAGGCGGCGTGGTGCCGTCACTGCTCAAGCGCATTGGCACGGATACCAACATGCTGCAAAACAGCTTGCAGCAGGCGCTGGGGCGACTGCCACGCGCCACCGGCAGCAGCGTGCAGGTCGGCCTCGGGCGCAGCCTGAACGCCGTGGTGGAAGAGGCGCAAAACATCGCCGACAACATGCGCGACGAATACGTCTCCACCGAGCATTTGCTGATGGCTATGGCCCAACCCAAGGCGGGCAGCGTGCGCGACCTGCTGGCCCGGCACGGCATCGACTACAACAGCATCATGCAGGCGCTGGCCGCCGTGCGCGGATCGCAGCGTGTTACCAGCCAGAACCCGGAAGCACAATACGAGGCGTTGGTGAAATACGGCCGTGATCTCACCCAGGAAGCGCGCAAAGGTAAACTCGACCCGGTGATTGGCCGCGATGAGGAAATTCGCCGCGTTATCCAGATATTGAGCCGCCGTACCAAAAACAACCCGGTGCTCATTGGCGAACCTGGCGTCGGTAAAACCGCCATTGCCGAAGGGCTGGCCCAACGCATCGTGCGCGGCGACGTACCGCTGGGGCTGAAAGAAAAGCGATTGGTCGCCCTCGATTTGGGCGCCCTGGTGGCCGGGGCCAAGTATCGCGGCGAGTTTGAAGAGCGGCTCAAAGCCGTCCTCAAAGAGATTCAGGAAGCTGAAGGCGAGATCATTCTGTTCATTGACGAGATGCACACGCTGGTGGGCGCCGGTGCCGCCGAGGGCAGCATGGACGCCAGCAACATGCTCAAACCGCTGCTGGCCCGCGGCGAATTGCACGCCATCGGCGCGACCACGCTGGACGAGTTCCGCAAATACATCGAAAAAGATGCGGCCTTGGAACGCCGCTTCCAGCCCGTGTTTGTCGGTGAGCCGAGCGTAGAGGACACCATCTCCATTTTGCGCGGGCTGAAGGAGCGCTACGAGGTGCACCATGGCGTGCGTATCACCGACGGGGCAACCATTGCCGCCGCCACGTTGAGCAATCGCTACATCACCGACCGCTTCCTGCCGGACAAAGCCATCGACCTGGTGGATGAGGCCGCCAGCCGCCTGCGCATGGAAATCGACAGCAAACCGGCCGAGCTGGACGTGGTAGACCGCGACATCATGCAGCTGGAAATTG
This sequence comes from Candidatus Leptofilum proximum, assembly GCA_016710325.1. Lineage (GTDB taxonomy): Bacteria > Chloroflexota > Anaerolineae > Promineifilales > Promineifilaceae > Leptofilum > Leptofilum proximum. The sequence goes on from JADJXK010000001.1 coordinate 975,881, forward strand.
AGCGCGAGGCGCTGAAGAAAGAGAAAGATAAGGCCAGCAAGGAACGGCTAAAAAAGCTGGAAGAAGAGCTGGCCAACCTGAAAGAGCACAGCACGCAGCTCACCGCGCGCTGGCAGGCGGAAAAAGAGGCCATCGAGCGCATCCAGTCGGTTAAGGAAGAAATTGACCAGGTGAACGTGCAGATTGAGCAGGCGCAGCGGGCGATGGATTACCAGAAGGCGGCAGAATTGCAGTACGGCCGTCTCCACGAGCTAGAACAATCGCTCCGGCAGGCAAGCGACAAGCTCAGCACCATGCAGCAAGACGGGGCCATGCTCAAGGAAGAAGTGGGCGCAGAAGAGATTGCCCAGATTGTGGCCAAATGGACCGGCATCCCGGTGAGCAAGCTGCTCGAAGGCGAAGTGGAAAAGCTGGTCTTGATGGAAGATCGCCTGCACGACCGCGTGGTGGGCCAGGACGAAGCGATTCGCGCCGTGGCCGCCGCCGTGCGCCGCAGCCGTTCTGGTCTGCAAGATCCCAACCGCCCCATCGGCAGCTTCATCTTCCTGGGGCCAACCGGCGTCGGTAAAACCGAGCTGGCCCGCGCCCTGGCGGAGTTCCTGTTTGACGATGAGCGCAGCATGGTGCGTATCGACATGAGCGAATACCAGGAGCGGCACACGGTCGCCCGGCTCATCGGCGCGCCGCCCGGCTACGTGGGCTACGATGAGGGTGGTCAGTTGACGGAGGCTGTGCGACGACGGCCGTATTCCGTCGTGCTGTTTGATGAAGTCGAGAAAGCGCATCCTGAGGTGTTCAACGTGTTCTTGCAGGTGTTGGATGACGGCCGTCTCACCGATGGCCAGGGTCGCACCGTTGATTTCCGCAACACGGTCATCATCATGACCAGCAACATCGGCAGCCAGTACATCCTGGACACCAGCGACGAAGCGGTTATGGAAGACCGCGTCATGGCCGCCCTGCGCGACCACTTCCGGCCCGAATTCCTGAACCGGGTAGATGAAATTGTGCTGTTCCACCGGCTAACACGGGAAGAGTTACGCGAGATTGCCCAGATTCAGCTCAACCAGATGCGCGATCTGCTGGACCGGCGCGGCATTTCGGTGACGCTTACGCCTGCGGCTACCGACCGCCTCATCGAGGAAGGGTACGACCCGGTGTACGGCGCCCGGCCGCTCAAGCGGGTGATCCAGCGGCAAATCATCGATCCGCTGGCGCTCAAGCTTATTCAGGGCGACATCCACGATGGGGATCATGTCTCGGTGGATGTGAAGGATGGGGCGTTGGATTTTAGTGTGGTGGAAACGATTCCTGCGTTGCCCTGATCGCCGTGGGCTGATGGCGATTCAAAAATAAAATCGGTAATAAACTTGACACTGAATCGCCTTAAATGAACCTGAAGTGTTTCCGCTAGCGTTTACCGATTTAATTTCTTCAGGTTCATAAGCCCTCGGCTAGTTGTGGAAGCCCCACAGGAGCTAATACAGCCTCGGAGAGGCTTTCATAACTAGCCGGGCCGTTTACGGCCTGGCGATCCGGTTTCACACCCCTACATCAGCTTCTTCAACTCGCTCTAGAGCTAACCACAAGTCGTTTTGGGTATGATGCTCCCACTGATTCACAACATACGTCACAACGCGCGGCAACGCTTTTTTGCTCAATGAAAAAACGCCATAACCATCTTGCCAATAAAGCGAGCTGCCAAAGCCTTTTTGATGGTTCACCCAATGTGAACTGGCACCCTTTAATTGCCCGACAAAATTGGCTACCGCAATAGTGGGCGGAATAGAAGCTACAACGTGAACATGCTCTTCCATGCCACCCACTGCGTGAAAAACGCCACCCAATGAAATGATTTTGCCGCGTAAATAATTGTGGAGTGCAGTGTCTATCTCAGAGGTTATAAGAAGGTCGCGGCCTTTAGTGGCCCAAACGATGTGGTAGTAGAGTTGCCAATATGCCAATTTTCCCTCCTGAGCGTACGCGATGGGCTAAAGCCCACCGCTAGTTGTGGAAGCCCTTTGGGCTTTCATGACTAGCCGGGCCATTTACGGCTCGGCGGGTACCACTTTGCGCCGCGCCATGATGGCAAATGAATCCTCTGGGAAGTCATGCCACAATTGCCAATAGGTCTCCACGGCTTGCTGTTCCTGACCGGAAAGCTCGTAGGCTAAGGCCAGAAGATAGTAGGCTTCGGATAAATTGGCTTCGTAATTGGCAGTGTAGTAGGAAAGCATTACGGCCGTTTCCTCAAACCTTTGCTCCTCAAACAACATCACTTTGGCTCTTTCAACAAGCATATAGGGTGATGTACCCAAGAAATAAGGTACGTCCGTTGCCGCTGTCTCAAAATCCTCAACTGCTGGGTTCCAGCGGAATGTCAATTGGTGAAACCGATAAGTTGTCGGTAAGAAGTTAACTGTAACGACAAGCCCATTTTCTTGTTGATCAAGGGCAAAATTCTCGACATTGTAAAGTAATTCATAACGGACATAACGTTGAACAGTTCTTTCTTCACTCTGGATATTGACCTGGAATATATGAAGAGCTTCAGTAATTTGAACAAAATGCAGCGGAGGATTATCGCCCTGCGGCACTTCGGTCTCCCATTTTGTTAACGTTGTGGCATCGAAGTCTAGCGGAACGAACTCCAAACCAGACTCTGTCGTAAAAATTGCATAGGTTATTCGTCCAGGACCGTATAAATCATTAGATTCTCTTGTAAAGAGTGTCTCATTGTGTTCATCACCGTCTAAATCCATGAAAGTTACCTCCACAATCGAAACTCCATGAACCTTTAGGAAGGTAACTGCGTCCTCCGCGTCCAAGAAAGTAGTTTGATCCTGGAGAATTTCCCAAGCTTTCGTTGAGTCACAGGGGAAACCATTCTGTGTATACCCCCAAGACGCTAAATAATCCGATGAAAAACTTGAAGGTTCCGCGAACGCATCTAGCATTACCTGTTTGGCAACAGAACAAGACTCGTAAATGTCGGAATCTGTTTGGTACACATTTAGAAATGCTTGAGCAGCAAGGGAGAGGGTGGGGGTGATAGGGTTGACAGGCTCATCAATAAGCTGCTGGAGGGCGGCACGGCCGTCTTCAACCTGAGAATGCACGGCATATAACCACCCCTGCTGAAAGCGCAGAAAATCAGGATAGCTGGGATGGACACTGCTCGGCGGGTTTATGCCCCATTGGTTTAGAAGATCGTCGATGGCTTGAACGGCCGTTTCCCATTCACCAATCGCAACATTGTAATCAATCCATTCAAGCGGATCTTCACCAGAGATGGGCAAGATCGTTGTATCCCGCAGAACATAATGCGATTGATCCCAAACATATACCTGCTCCATCCAGGTAGCTGCCCGGTCAGACAGAAAATGAAAAAGATTGAGCTGAATAGGTTGAGCACCGTTTACCTCCGCCGGTAAAAACTGCCATTCATCCCAGCATAGAGGAAGGCTAATACCCTGGCCATCCGGCTGTTTCGCAAGGTTTACAAATTGAGTCCCTTGCCATTGCAGCACCAAAACAGTCGTTGCACACATGGTTCCAGATTGGAAACGTATGGAAAGAGCAGCCTCTGGAATGCCGTCTCCTGTATGGTCAGCAAAAACGGGTGTGTCTTTCCAAAATGCATTTCCTTCATTCCACAAATCAACAATAGGAATCACATCAAAGCTTTGACTCTCCAAAACATCCAAAGCGAAATAGAGACCATCATCCCCACCAGAGACATTTGTCTGGATTTTGTAGATTGGAATCGTACGGCCGTCTCCAAGCAAATTCTCTACTTCTGCCACTGGCCGAATCGTGAAATCATTAAATTGTGCCCATGCTTCATGGTGATAAATCCCCTGATTTAGGCCAGCCTCTAACATAGCTTCTATTTGCTGACTGGGATTATTCTTTGTTATGCCCAATTGTGTTGTTGCCAGGACTCGCTGCCAGGCAACTTTCTCCATTTGGCTGCTCGTTGGGAAACGCAAAATTGCTTCATAAGCCGCTATTTCTAGGGGCCTGTGGGAATATTGATACCTTTCTATTTCACTGGCATACCCAATGTCAGAATCCCAATCAACTGGGTCAATTCGGGTTTGCATTTCGCTCACCAAATCAAGGGCATCTTGCTCGGTCCATTCTTTTAGCTGGTAGGTTGCGGGTTGAGACTCCGGTGTTGGTAGGAAGGTGGGAACGGCCGTAACCGTTAGCGTTGCGGTTACTTCTGGTGTGGAAGTTAGAGGCAAAGTCGCCGCAGACAGAGGTGTGAGTATAAAAGTAGGCGTTGCCGCCACAGTAACTGTGGCACTGGGCAATTCTGCCTCCTGAGTGACAGCGACTCGCGATACAGAATTCACGTTATTCTGACAACTTGCAACCACACATATAATCAAAAAAACACAAGCAAAAAGGCTAAATTTGCGCATCTCAACCCCACTTTTACTGGACATACACAGTAGCATACATCTGAGAGTCAGAGCGGGTCAAATTTCCCAAATTTCCCAAATGTAAAACGGCTAACACCACGCGGTGTTAGCCGTTTACGTTTCTGGCCGCAGCGTCGGGTTGGCACGGGGATGGCGTATGGTTTCAGCCCATCTTACACGCCGCGAATTGTGTACACTGCCAGCATGGAAATGAAAGTTGATTTGTCCTTAAACCAAATATCGTTTCCCAACCTGCTGAACGAGCTACGGGCAAAAGCGAAGGCGCTGCTAAACGCCGATGCTTCGGCCCACAACCAGGCCATGGGGTTTGCCCTCGGTACATTTATCAGCATCCTGCCCACGCCGGGGCTTAACTTTGCCCTGTCGCTGCTGCTGGCCAGCTGGTTCCGGCTGCACAAAGCCACGGTCCTGCTCTCTCTAGCTGTGTGGAATGTGTTTGTTACCGCGCCCTTTATGGCGTTGAGCTATCGCCTGGGGAACTGGTTGTTCCCAGCGCCTGTCACCGCCTCGGTTACGGCGCAGTGGCAGGCACAGGTGCTTTCCTTTGTGCAGGGGTTTTTGGTGGGGAATTTGATTGTGGCGGGGGTGGTTACGGCCGTTTCCTACACTATCGTCCTCGGCATCTTCTGGCTTCTGCGGGAAAAGCAAAAGTCTGCCACCGCTTAGCAGCACCTATAATCGCCATACACTTACTGGATGTAACCCGTGTTGTAAGTAAACCGGACTAGAGTACCACTCTAGGGCAGCGCCGCACAACCTCCTCTCCCAAGGTTGTATGATGCTCAGGATACGGCTTCAGACTTTTGCGGCGCTGCCTTTTTTTTATGCTATTTTTTGGCTGTCAGATGTTTCGTAAGAAATTGCTTTTAACTTATTCATTAACTTCTTCACGCTTAATTAAAGCTTATTCTGCTCCAGACGCCGTGCTCCCCGCACGGCGTCTCTCCTTTTATGGGGGTTTCACCAGACCCACTCACTTCTCCTGACGCTTTATTTGCAGTTGTCATTGCGAACCGGTGACTTTTGTTACTGAGAAGCGTTTCCCGCCATGTTGTACCATGCGAATGAACGACCCCGGCAAACCAGAGCCGTTCAGGACGCCATAATTCTCACGCAACTACAGGAGCTGTACCCATGAAAAAAGAGCTCGTTCGCGAATGGATGTCGCAAGAAGTCATTTCCGTCAAGCCAGAAACCACTTTGCCGCAAGCCCATCAGATTATGATGGATGAAGAGATTCGCCGCTTGCCCGTGGTGGATGATCAGGGTTTGCTTGTGGGGATCGTCACCCTGGGCGATGTGCGTGGGGCGCAGCCATCCCCAGCTACCTCGTTGAGCATTTGGGAGCTGAACTACCTGCTCTCCAGCCTCACCGTCGAGAAAATCATGACGCCCAAGCCAATGACTATTAAACCGGAAGCCACCATTGGCGAAGCTGCCCGCACGATGCTGGAACACCGCATTAGCGGCCTGCCGGTTGTGGACCAGAACGGTAAGCTGGCGGGCATCATCACCGAGTCAGACATTTTTAGCATGGTTGTCGTTCACGAATGGAGCGAAAACGAATCGGACCCAGCGTGATGCTTTTGTAAACTGCGCACGCGCAGCTCTTTTTTGCGTAACGCCTTGATCCCACTAACGGCCGCTTGCGCCGCCGACATCGTTGAGATAAGCAAAACGTTATGCTGAATGGCCGCCGAGCGCATGGCCGCCTGGTCTTTGTAGGCGCGCGGCCCCAACGGCGTGTTAATAATCAACTGAACCACCCCTGACGAGATGAGCCGGACTGTATTTAAGCCCGGCTCACTTGCTTTTGGCACCATCGACACGGGAATGTTGGCCCGATCTAAAGCCTCGGCCGTTCCTTCGGTGGCGTAGAGCATAAAACCCATCCGGTGTAAATCCCGCGCAATCTTTAACGCCGTCGACTTGTCAAAATCGTTGACGGTGATGAGCACGGCCCCTTCCAGCGGCAGTGGCGTGCCCACGGCCAGCTGCGACTTGGCAAAAGCGTGACCAAACTGCGAGGCGTGGCCCATCACCTCACCCGTGCTGCGCATTTCTGGCCCCAGCCGGGTATCCGCGCCGGGCAGCTTGTTGAAGGGCAGCACCGCCTCCTTCACAAAAAAGCCGTCGATGGGCGGCATGTGGGTGAAGTTGAGCTCAGAAAGGCGGCAGCCAGCCTGCACCTGGGCAGCGATTTTAGCCACGGGACGGCCAGTTGCCTTGCTCACAAACGGCACCGTCCGGCTGGCGCGTGGATTCACCTCGATGACGTAGACCACGTCATCTTTGATGGCAAACTGGACGTTCATCAGGCCGCGCACGCCCAGCGCCAGGCCCAGCTTTTCGGTGTAGTCCTGAATGATGGTGAGATGGTACAGGCTGATTTTGTACGGCGGCAGCACGCAGGCACTGTCGCCGGAGTGAATGCCCGCCTCTTCGATATGCTGCATGACACCGGCCATCACCACACGCTCGCCGTCGGCCAGGGCATCCACATCCACCTCAAAGGCGTCTTCAATGAACTGGTCGATGAGCACCGGGTTGCCGGGGGAGACCCGGGCCGCTTCGGCCAAGAAGGTGCGCAGGGAAGCGTCATCGTAGGCAATGGCCATGGCGCGACCACCGAGGACAAAGGACGGCCGTACCAACACCGGATACCCAATTTCATGCACCACCTCCAGCGCTTCCTCCATGGAGCTGGCCAGTCCCCAGGCCGGATGATCAATCTCCAGCCGGTGCAGGAGGTCGCCAAAACGGCCACGATCCTCGGCCAGGTCGATGCTGTCGGGCGGCGTGCCCCAGATGGGCACGCCAGCCGCCGCCAATCCGGCCGTCAGGTTGATGGGCGTCTGGCCGCCAAACTGTACGATCACCCCCTCCGGCTGCTCCAAATCGACGATGTTGAGCACATCTTCCAGGGTAAGCGGTTCAAAGTAGAGGCGATCGGCCGTATCGTAGTCGGTGCTGACGGTTTCTGGGTTGCAGTTGATCATGATGGTCTCGAAGCCCATCTCCCGCAGCGCCCAGCACGCCTGCACGCAGCAGTAGTCAAATTCGATGCCCTGGCCAATGCGGTTTGGCCCGCCACCCAAAATGATCACTTTGCGGCGATTGGTGGGATTGGCTTCGCAGTCGGTTTCGTAGGTGGAGTAGAGGTAGGGGGTGTGGGCTTCAAACTCGGCGGCGCAGGTATCGACGCGGTAGAAGACGGGGGTGATGCCCAGTTCCAGGCGTTTGGCGCGCACGGCCGTTTCCGTCCACCCCAGCGCATTGGCAATCACCTCGTCGGAAAAACCATGCCGCTTGGCACGGCGGAGGAGATTGGAGATTGGAGATTGGAGATTGGGATCATCTTTTAATCTCCAATCTCCAATCTCCAGATTCTCCAATTCAGTTTCAATATCTAAAATCTCCTGCAACTGCGCCACATACCACGGGTCGATGGCGGTTTCAGCGATGATTTGTTGGGGGGAACGGCCGTTGCTCATCGCCGCCGCCATCTGGAACAGCCGCTGGGCCGTGGGCACATTGAGTGCGCCTTCCGGCACGTGCTGAGCCAGGGCGCGGCTGAAGCCGGGAATACCGATGTCCAGCCCGCGAATCGCCTTGTTCAGCGCCTCGGTGAAGGTACGACCGATAGCCATCACTTCCCCCACGCTTTTCATTTGCGGCCCAAGCGTCGGGTCCACGCCAGGGAACTTCTCGAAGTTCCAGCGCGGGATTTTGACCACGCAGTAATCAATGCTCGGCTCAAAGCTGGCGGGCGTCACCCGGGTGATATCGTTGGGAATCTCGTCCAGCGTGTAACCCACCGCCAGCAGTGCGGCAATCTTGGCGATGGGAAAACCGGTCGCCTTGCTGGCCAGCGCGGACGAGCGAGACACGCGTGGATTCATCTCGATGACAATCACTTCACCGTTTTCCGGATTGACAGCAAACTGCACGTTGCTGCCGCCCGTCTCCACGCCCACCGCACGCATCACGGTTTTGGCCAGGTCGCGCAAATATTGGTACTCCTTGTCAGTCAGTGTTTGCGCCGGGGCCACGGTGATGCTGTCGCCGGTGTGTACACCCATCGGGTCCACGTTTTCGATGGAACAAACCACGACAAAATTGTCGGCCTTGTCGCGCATCACCTCCAGCTCATACTCCTTCCAGCCCAGCAGCGAGCGCTCGATAAGCACCTCGCGGACAGGACTGGAGCGCAGGCCGTGCTCTACCACCGCGGCAAATTGATCGCGGCTGTAGGCCACACCACCGCCGGTGCCGCCCAGGGTAAACGAGGCGCGTACCAGCATTGGAAAACCGATTTCGTCCATCACCGCCTCGGCTTCTTCCAGCGAATGCACAAAATGGCTCACCGGCACGGGCACGTTCGCTTCAATCATCGCCTGCTTGAACTTGGAGCGGTCTTCAGCCAGGCGGATGGCACGCAAATCCGCCCCGATGAGCTGGACGCCATGTTTGGCCAGAATGCCAGATTCGGCCAGCTCGACAGCCAGGTTCAGCCCGGTCTGGCCGCCCACCGTGGGCAAGAGGGCATCGGGCTGCTCGGCGATGATGATTTTTTCGACAAGATCGGCCGTTAGCGGCTCGATGTAGGTGGCATCGGCAAATTCGGGATCGGTCATGATGGTGGCGGGGTTGGAGTTGACCAAAATGACCCGGTACCCTTCGCGGCGCAGCACCTTGCACGCTTGCACGCCGGAATAATCAAATTCACACCCCTGCCCAATCACAATCGGGCCAGAGCCAAGCACTAAAATTGAGTGGATGTTTGTGTTTTTGGGCACAGTTTCTCCTAAAAATATGGAGATTGGGGATTGGAGATTGGAAGAAAACACAATCTCGAATCTCCAATCTCTAATCTCCTACATGTCTGCCTTCATATGCTCTATAAACCGTTCAAAAAGCTCGTCTGAATCGTGGGGGCCGGGCGAGCTTTCCGGGTGATACTGCACGGAGTACGCCTTATGCTCCGGGGCGCTGAGCCCTTCGCAGCAGTTGTCGTTGAGGTTGAGGTGAGAGACGGTCACATTGGCGGGCAAGGTGCTGGCATCAACCGCAAAGCCGTGGTTGTGGCTGGAGATTTGCACCTCGTTGGTGGCCGTTACCTGCACCGGCTGATTACCACCGCGATGGCCAAACTTGAGCTTGTACGTTTCTGCCCCCAGCGCCAGCCCCAAAATCTGGTGCCCCAGGCAGATGCCAAAGATCGGTTTTTGCCCCAGCAGTTCCCGCACCGCGTCGATGGCGTAGGTACACGCCGCCGGGTCACCTGGGCCGTTGGAAAGGAAAATGCCGTCCGGGTTCAGCGCCACCACCTCTGCGGCGGAGGTGGTGGCAGGCACCACCGTCACCCGGCAGCCCTGCGCTCCCAACAGGCGCAAAATGTTCCGCTTAATCCCAAAATCATACGCCACCACATGAAACCGCCCTCCACTCACCGCTAACCATTCACCGTTCACCGCTAACCGTTCCCCAGGCTGCCACCAATCCTGAGCCTCGGCCCAGTGGTACGGCTCGGCGCAGCTCACCTCGCGGGCCAGGTCCAGCCCGTTCATGTCGCGGGCGGCGCGGGCCAGGGCCAGGACTTCCTCGGGGTTGGTGGTGGTGCTGGAGATGGCGGCGCGCATCGCGCCGTGGGTGCGGATGTGGCGCACCAGGGCGCGGGTGTTCACGTCGGTGATGGCCACAACGCCGCGTTCGGCCAGGTAGTCGGGCAGCGGCTGGCGGGCGCGCCAGCTGCTCACGATGGGGCTGAGCTGGCGAATGATGAGCCCGGCGGCCCAGACACGATTGCTTTCTTCGTCTTCGGGCGTGGTGCCGATGTTGCCAATGTGGGGCATGGTCATGGTGATGAGCTGGCCGTGGTAGGAGGGGTCGGTGAGGATTTCCTGGTAGCCGGTGAGGCTGGTGTTGAAGACAATTTCGCCGCTGGTCTGACCAATCGCGCCAAAGCCGAAGCCAGGCCACAGGGTGCCATCTTCCAACGCGAGTAAAGCAGGGACAAGCTTTTGTTGCATCGCATCTCCTCAGGGAATGGGACACAGATGAACACAGATTTTCACAGATAAAAACCAACGGTATCCGCGTCTATTTTTCCGCTAAAAGGTCTGACAATTGTTCAGGTGTTACTTCCAAATTTTTGTCTGAAGCAGGCAAAACGACCCTAGTCTACCATGATTCCTGCCGGGAGGCGCGCCAATTGGCGCGGAAATAGTGCCTGAATTCAGACAAGGCTTGTTGGGCGGTTTGACCCACGTGCACGTCAAGCGCACAGGTGGTTCATTTTGGGCATGTGGGAGGTGGAAAATACGGCCGTAAACCGCATACCCTCTTCATCATGCCCAAACCAGGTTACAAACTCCCTGTCGCCCTTGTTTTGCTCTTGCTTGCGAACTTATTAGCCACGGGTTGATGGGTTCATTTGTGTCAGTCTGTAGTGAAAATTCCTGCGGTTCGAGATTGCGAATTTGGCCAATTGTGTCAAAATCGCTGGATGGATGAACGGCCGCTACCCCTCCCCAGCCAAGACAAAGTAACGATCAAGCTGCGGCTGCGCCTGCCGGTGCTGAGCTTTGCCTTTGTGCTGGCGGCCGCCTTGCTGATTCCCAACCAGGTGTGGAACACCCTGCTGATTGGCCTGGGCGGGCTGTTTGTCGTAGGCTACGTTTGGGTGCGGCAGCTGGCGGCGCATCTGCACGCCAGCCGGCGGCTGCGCTACGGCTGGGTGGCTGTGGGCGACCGGCTGGAGGAGCGGTTTGACATTGTTAATGACAGCGCCGTGCCCGCGCTCTGGGCAGAAATCATTGACTATACGAATATTCCTGGCTACCGCACGGCCGTCGTTCGCAGCGTACCGGCCAACCAGCACGACCACTGGCGCGAAACGGCCGTGTGCCAGCAGCGCGGTATGTTTTCCCTGGGACCGTGGGCCATCCGCAGCAGCGATCCGTTTGGCCTGTTCCAGATGACCCGCTTTTATACCCAAACCGAAGAAATCATTATTCATCCACCGGTGCATGGCCAGCTGCCGATTCCCCTGCCCACCGGCACCAGCAGCGGCCAGGCGCGGGTGCGGCAGCGCAGCTGGCAGGCCACCACCAACGCCGCCACGGTGCGTGATTACCAGCACGGCGATCCGCTGCGCTGGATCCATTGGCCCGTGTCGGCCCACCGGGACAGCCTGTTTGTGCGTGAATTTGACCAGGATGCCGCGGGCGACATCTGGATTTTGCTGGACTGCGAGGCGGCAGTGCAGTTGGGCAGCGGCGCCACCGGCACAATTGAGCAGGCAGTTCTGCTGGGGGCTTCTTTGGCAGCGCGGGCGGTACGGCAGAACCGGGCGGTGGGATTGGCGAGCTACGGCCGTTCCCCCCAAATTGTGCACACCGGCCGCGGCCAGGGGCAGCAGTGGCGCATCCTGCGGGCGCTGGCGCTGCTGGACGCCGAAGGCACAACCAGCCTGCGCACGGCGCTGTTTGATTTAGGGCGGATTGCCCAACGGGGCACGGCCGTCATCGTCATTACTCCCAGCGGGGCGGCGGATTGGCTGCCGGAGCTGGCACGCCTGGCACAGCGCGGCGTGGAAAGTGACGTGGTACTGCTGGACCGGGCCAGTTTTGGCGGTGAGATGAGCAGCGAGGGGCTGGGAACGGCCGTGCGCCAGCTTGGTTTCCCCTGCCAGGTGATTCGCCAGGGCGAAGTGGGAACGCCGCTCGAAGAACAACAGCGGCGCGGCTTCTGGGAGTTTCGCGTCAGCGGCACGGGCAAGGTGGTGGCGGTGCAGACACCGTGGCGGTGAAAACACCGGTAGCGCGGTAGCCTTTTTTTATCCACAGATTGCGCAGATTACACAGATTTTTTCTCTGCGTTCTCAGCGAACTCGGCGGTGAACCGTTTTCAGGAGAATTTGTGATGGCTCAATTCAAAGACAGAGTGGTATTGGTGACCGGGGCGTCGGGCAATTTGGGCAGCGCGGTGGTGCGGGCGTTTGCCGATGCCGGGGCCAGGCTGGCACTGATCGACCGGCAGCCCGAGCGGTTGGCGGCGCTGTTTCCCGAGTCGGGACAACAGCCGGAGCGATTTTTGGCGGAAAATGTGGATTTGACAAATGAGGCGGCGGTAACGGCCGTTGTCCAGAAAATCGTCGACAGGTTTGGCCGGATTGACGTGCTGGTACACACGGTGGGCGGCTTTTTCTCTGGACCGCCGCTGCACGAGACGCCGCTGGATAAGCTGGACTTTATGCTGACCCTCAACGCCAAAACGACCTTCATCACCAACCAGGCGGTTTTGCAAAAGATGGTGCCCCAGGGCAGCGGCAAGATTATCAACATTGCCGCCCGCCCGGCCTTCCAGGGCAACAAAAATATGTCGGCGTACAGTGCGGCCAAAGCGGCCGTTTTGCGGCTCACCGAAAGCGCGGCGGCCGAGGTGAAAGGGCACGGTATCAACGTCAATGCCATCATTCCCGGCACCATCGACACGCCGCAAAACCGGGAAGCCATGCCCAACGCCGATCCTAGCGGCTGGGTTACGCCGGAATCGCTGGCCGGGGTGATTCTTTTCCTGGCATCGGATGCAGCGCGGGACATTCACGGCGCGGCGGTACCGGTTTACGGCCGTTCGTAAGGCGGTAATCGGTGGTCAGTGATCGGTAATCGGTGAAATGTAGGGGCGAGGCAGGTGGCTCATACCCATGCCAAACTAAACAACCAACACCTACCTGCCTCACGCTTAAGAGATTGGGCCAATTTTTTTCTTTGTGAATTACCTACCCACAGCAAATTGGCCCAATCTTGGCAAACTTTATAGATGCAATTAAGGAAGGCAACATGACAGGACAAAAAACGGCCGTCGTCACGGCAGCAGGCAAGGGAATAGGGGCAGCCATTGCCCACGAACTGGCAGAGGCGGGGTACAACCTGGCCCTGCTGTCGCCCTCCGGCGCGGCAGAGCAGTTGGCAGCGGAGTTAGGCGGCTTTGGCATGAGCGGTTCGGTGACCAGCACGGCCGATTTACAGGCACTGGTCGATGGGACGATGGCACGGTACGGCCGTATTGATGCCGTCGTCAACCATACGGGCCATCCGCCCAAAGGCCCCCTGCTGGAAATCCCCGACGAGGATTGGCACAAAGGGCTGGACCTGGTCATGCTGAACGTGGCCCGCATGGCGCGATTGGTCACGCCGATCATGATCCAGCAGGGTGGCGGGGCGATTGTCAATATCTCCACCTACGCCGTGTTTGAGCCGGAAGCCGCCTTCCCGGTGAGTGCGGCGATGCGGGCGGCGCTGGCCGGGTACACTAAGCTGTACGCCGACGAATACGGCCGTCACGGCATCCGCATGAACAACGTCCTGCCCGGCTTCATCGACAGCCTGCCGGAAACGGAAGCCCGCCGCCAGCGCATCCCCCTGGGGCGCTACGGCACCGTGGCGGAGATTGCCCAAACGGTGCGCTTTTTGCTCTCCGACGCGGCGGGGTACATCACCGGGCAGAACATTCGCGTGGATGGCGGTATTACGCGCTCGGTTTAGAGGAAGTAATTAGGTAATTGGGTAATTGAGCAATATGTCAATTACCCAATTACTCAATTACATGCTTCACGAACAGAGGAACACACTGCATGAGTAATCAACAATACGACGTCATTTTTGTGGGCGCGGGGGTGATGGGCTGTGCCATTGCCACCTACCTGCTGCGGCGCGACAGCCAGCTCAAGATTGCCCTCGTCGAGAAAGATTTGACCTACCGCACCTCCTCCACCGTTTTGTCCGACGGCAACAGCCGGGTGCAGTTTAACGTGAAGGAAAACATCCAGATGTCGCAGTATGCCCTGGAGGTGCTCAAAACGTTTGCCGAAGATATGGCTGTGGATGGGGACAAGCCCGACGTGGCCTTCCGCCAGCAGGGCAACCTGTTCCTCACCGACGAGGCGGGCCGCGCCGAAGTGGAAGCCGGGCTGGCCTTGCAGCAAAGCCTGGGCTGCAACGTCGCATGGCTGACGCCTGAAGAAGCGCAGGTAGTGTATCCGCTGCTGAACATCGAGGATGGGCTATTTGTCGGGGCCACGTTTGGTCATGACGACGGCACGATGTCGCCCCAGGCGGTGTTGGAAGCGTACAAAAAGAAGGCGGTGGCGCTGGGGGCGGAACTGATCGAGGCGGAGGTAACGGCCGTCCTTCACCAATCCAACCAGGTTACCGGGGTACAGCTTAAAAATGGGGACGTGCTGGAGGCGGGCGTGGTGGTCAACAGCGCCGGGGCGTGGGGCACGGCCACGGCCCGGACGTGCGGCGTGGAGCTGCCCATGCAGCCGGTGATGCGCCAGGTGTACATTGTGGAAACGGCCGTTCAGCCCGAAAAGATCCTCCCGCTCCTGCTGCTGCCCTCCGGCACCTACATTATCCACGAAGGGCACGGCGTGTTCATGACCGCCCACTCCTTCCCCGATGATCCGGTCACCACGACAGATTTCAGCTGGCAGCACCACAAATTTGAGGAGCGCATCTGGCCCGAACTGGCGGAGTTTCTGCCCGCCTTCGACTCGCTGCGGGTGGTGGATGGCTGGGCGGGCCTGTACGCCGTCAACACCTTCGACGGCAACGCCATCCTGGGCGAGTGGCCGGGGCTGCGCGGCTTTTACCTGGTGAACGGCTTCTCCGGACACGGCTTCCAGCAGTGCCACGCCGTGGGGCGTTACCTGGCCGAATGCATTCTCGGCCTGCCGCCCACGCTGGACTTATCGATTTTTTCGCCGCGCCGCATTCTGGAAAATGTGCCGGTTTTTGAGAATAAGCAGAAGATTATTTGAGTTGGCCAGTGAAAAGTAAAAAGTGGAAAGTGATAAGTAGGGGCGAGGCTGGTGGGTGATGTACTTGCCAAACGAACGGCCGTTTCTCCACCTGCCTCGCCCCGTGAAAAGTGAGACGTGAGAAGTGGCTGGTGCAGTTGAGTTTTTAGTTCGGCGCGTGAAACCGCGTGAAGGGTGGCTGCCTTTGCTGCTGCTGGCGGTGATTGTGGTCTGTTTGATCACGGCCGTTCTCGAAGTTACCTGGGTGCCGGAAGATCGCGTAGTTGTCCCGGCAGCGCTGGGCGGACTGCTGCTGGGCAGCGTGCTGGCCAAACGGCCGTTGGCCCCCCTGCCCGCCTGGATGCTGATCACACTGTACGGCGGGCTCATCTCCGTCGTGGGGTTGGCCAATTTGTGGCCGACCTGGACCGCCCTGCAAGGGGGCTGGGCTACACTGCGGCCGTTCTGGCTGCAAAACGGGGCGCTGTTTCTGGACCGGGTGGCTGGTTGGGGCACGGCCGTTTTTAACGATCAGCGCAGCGAGGAAACCATCGTTTTTGCCCTCGGGCTGGCGCTGATCAGCTACTTTGTCACCGCCTACGCCAGCTGGCAGTTGTTCCGCCACTACCGGCCGTTCAGCGGGCTGCTGGCGATGGGCTTGGGCCTGGCGCTGAATGGCTACTTTGGCGGCGGGCAAATCTGGTGGCTCGGCGCCTTTGTGGGGTTGACGGCGCTGCTAACGGCCGTCATGCACCATATTGCCCTAGAAGACGACTGGGAAACACACCAGGTAGATTACTCGGACGAGGTGCGCACCGATTTGCTGCTCTATGCTGTGCCAATTGCGGCCGTTTTGCTGGCTTTGGCCCTGGCGCTGCCCAGCTTCAGCATCCGGCGGCTGGTGCGCAGCTTCCAGGAGCAGCCCGTGGTGCAGCAAACCGAAGCCGTGCTGGAACGCGCCTTTGGCGGCGTAGAGGCCGGAGGTGGCCAGCCGCGCGGCCGTGATGGCGTGGGCGGCCGCGGCATCTTGCCGCGCGATTTTTTGCTGGGCAACGCCCCGGAACTGTATGAAACGGTGGTGATGACGGCCGTTGTGCAATCAGACGCCAACCTGACCGGCATTCACTGGCGAGCGCTGAGTTATGACGTGTACACCGGGCGCGGCTGGGCGCTGTCTGAAGAGCGCACCGAACCCATCGAGGCCAATGTGGCCATCCCCCTACCCGAAGTGGCCGCCACGGACACCGTTTCGCAAACGGTGCACTGGGTGCAGGATGAGCGGCTGGCGCGCTACACGCTTGGCCTGCCGCAGCAGTTCAATCAGTCCGTAGACACCATCTGGCGCGGGCAAACGGACCTGGTGCGTGTCAATGGAGACGGTTCGACCTACACTGTGCTGACCCACGTCTCCCAGGCCACCCCGGCGCTGCTGCGGGCAACGGCCGTCACCGACATCCCGCCCGCCATCCTGGCCCGCTACACCGCCCTGCCCGACGATGTGCCGCAGCGTGTGCTCGATCTGGCCCAGGATGTGGCGGGCAGCCGCACCAACCCGTACGACCAGGCACGCGCCCTGGAGCAGTTTTTGCGCCAGTACGAATATTCCCTGGAGGTGGCTGGCGCGCCCGGCAACGTGGACCCGGTTGATTTCTTCCTGTTTGAGCAGCAGGCAGGCTACTGCGATTATTTCGCCTCGGCGATGGTGGTGCTGGCGCGGGCGGTAGGGCTGCCTGCGCGCCTGGCAGCGGGCTACCTGGCCCAGCCCGCCGACGACAGCGGCGTGCAAACAATGGCCCAGATTAACGGCCACTCCTGGGCAGAGGTGTATTTTGCCGGGTTTGGCTGGATAGAGTTTGAGCCCACGGCCGCTTTTATCAGCCCTCACAGCAGCCAGGTTGGCGCCACACAGCCGCCGGACTTTGTGACTCAATCGCCGGAGTTTGAGGAGCCGGAGGCGCTGGACCTGCCGCCTGTGCCGGAAGTGGAAACGGGACGGCCGTTCCCCTGGCTGCAACTGTTTGTCGTGGGGGTGTTGCTATGGCTGGTGGGGTGGCTGTGGCGGCGCGGGCAGCTGCCTGCCGGGGCGGATGCGGTGGTGTGGAGCTACGGCCGTTTGCAGCAAAATGCAGCCCGGCTGGGCCAATCGCCCCAACCCAGCCAGACGCCGCAGGAGTTTTTGGCGGCATTTCAACGCTATCTGGCGGGGTACGGCCGTTTCTCTCGACTGACCAAAACCATGGAACAGCTGCAGCCGCACCTGGCCCGGCTGACCAACCTGTACGTGCAGCGGCGCTATGCCGGGGATGAGGAATCGGGGCGGATCCAGGCGTGGGAGAGCTGGCAGCGGATGAAACGGCCGTTGTGGCTGCTGCGCGTCGTCAGACGGTTTGCCAAGGGAGAAGAGTAATATCCTGGCAGTAAAGACCGTTTATGAACGCCGGGAAGTGTTATGAATATTGTTCAACGTAGTTTAAATTTGTTGTTCCCCCCTCTGAAAGAAATCACACTGCCGAGCAATTCAGAAAACATTCTCGATCACATCCGCGACAGGGTGGTAACGCGGGTGCTGCGGCTGTGTGTGCTGCTTGGCTTTGGGGCAGTCTTAGTTGGGTCAGTGGCTGCCTGGGAACAGCAAGACTGGCACACGCTCATCTTAGGCAATCTGGCTTACCTGGTCGTTCTGTTTATAACGATCAACCAGCGGCTCCCTCATAAAGCCCGCAGCGTGGCCCTGATTGTTGTGGCCTTTCTGTTTCTCTTTGGGCAGATGTTCAACCAGTTAACTGAATTCACCCTCGTCACCCTCTTTGCCTTTGTGGTGATGACCACGTTGCTGCTGGGTCCGCGTGGTGGGCAGCTGGCCTTTGTTCTTAGCCTGGCCACCATGCTGCTGATGAACTGGCGCTTCAGCACTGGCCAGGCGCAGTTTTCTATATCCATGGCCCCCTTCAACGAACCGCTTCCCACGATCCTGGTCTTGTACACCGACTGGGCTTTTTTCGTGGGCCTCTTTCTGTTTTCCATCTGGTTATACTTCGACGGCTTTATGATTGCCTGGTCGCGGGAAAAAAAAGCCACTGCACTGCTGGCCGAGGAACGTGACCGCCTGGCAATGGCATTTGCTCGCGAACAGGCACTGCTGGAGCAGCTTACCCAGGCCCACCAGCGCGAAATTGAGCTTAGCCGGATGAAATCACAGATCATTACAACCGTTTCCCATGAGTTTCGCACGCCACTCACCGTCGTCAATAATTCCGTCGAATTGCTGACCAATTACGGCGACAGGTTTGACGAAGCAAAACGGCAGGAAATTCAGCAGCGCATTAATGAATCGGTTTACTTTCTAACAGAGCTCCTGGAGGATGCTTCACTGGTGAACAAGGCCCATGTGCAGGGTTTTGTGGCAGAAATGGCGCTGCTGCCGCTGAACGGCCTGGCACGGCGGCTAAAAAAGGAGCTGCTGCAAGAAACCAACGATCCGCCAAACGTGGTTTTTGTGTATGACCGGGAGGACGAAACGGCCGTCTGCCTGGACTACGACCTGCTCTGCCGCGCTACCTTCAATCTCCTTCACAATGCACTTAAATATTCTCCGCCAGAAGCGAAAATTACCGTTGAAATTACGCGCACCGACGCGCTCCGTGTTTCTGTGACCGACGCAGGCATTGGCATTGACCCCAACGACGCGCAGCATATCTGGGAGCTGTTTTACCGCGGGCGCAACACCCTGGAAAAGCGAGGCATGGGGCTGGGTCTGTACCTGGTTAAACAGCTAATTCAAGCGATGGATGGCACGGTAACGGCCGTTTCTCCCGGCCTAAACCAGGGCTCTACCTTCACGATTCAGATTCCACCCAAACCTTGCTGATCTGTAAACCAGGTGATTGCTTTTATCTCCTGGAATCTTTTAAAATACCCGCCAACAACTTACTGGAGGCACTCTCTTCATGACTCAAACCTTCGAATGCCCGAACTGTCAGGCAACGCTCGACTACGATCCCCAATCCAACCCGCTGACGGTGCGCTGTTCCTTTTGCAACAGTACCGTCATTGTGCCCGATTCCCTTCGACCACAAAGGGGCCCCCGCAACCAGCAGACCAGCCTGGCTGAAATTGTAGAGCTGGTGCAAAACGGCCGTAAAATCGAAGCCATCAAATTGTTTCGCGAAACCTTCAACGTCGGCCTGAAAGAGGCCAAAGACGTGGTTGATGCCATCGAACGTCACGAAGATATTCATCTCGGCGGCACCAACTTTCATACCGGGGCAGTTACCTTTTCCACCTACACCAACACCCCGATGGTCCAAACTTCCAGCAGCCGTGGCGGCTGCGCGGTGGCCATTGCCATCATGGTTCTCATCATCATTGGCGCAGCGGCTATGCTGGTATTCATTCCGGCCCAAAGCCTGGATCTGGTTGAGCAGTTTCAAACCAGCACCGAGACTCAATCGGAAAGCAGCTCCAGCAGCAGCTCCGAGATCATCTTCGAGGATCCAGACACCGCCGAGGCTTTGTCCACCCTTGAAGCGCTGCTGCCTCAACAGCTGGCCAACCCGGACGAACCGCAGATTGCCGAGGTGGTGCTGCAAATTGGCGGCCAGGAGGGTGTTGGCCCTGGCTTTTTCAACGACACGCGCCGCCTGGCGACAGACGGCAAGGGCAACATTTACACCGGCGACTACAGCGGCGGGCGCATCCAGGTATTTGATGCCGAGGGCAACTTCCTGGCCACCTGGAACGCCGGTGAAGAGCTCTACATGACAGGCATGACGGCCGATCGCAATGGCACGGTCTACATCCTCAAAACAAGCGGCGTGGAGAAGTTTAATGGCTTAACCGGTGAATTTTTGGGCACGGTGAGCCTACCCGGCGGGCAAACCCGCTTTGAAACGGCCGCAGCCGCCCCCGATGGCACCGTCTACCTGGTTGGCAAGGACCGCCTGGTGCATCTGGACAGCAGCGGCGGCATCGTGCTGGACCTGGCTAATCCGTTTGCCAACGTGCCGGATTTTGCCACCACCCACAACGATGCGGCCATCGATGGCGCGGGCAACATTTATGTGTTGGGCAGTGAAGCCGTCTATAAGCTCAATGCCCAAGGCCAGTTCATCGACCAAATCGGCAGCAAAGGTGAGGCCGAGGATCAGTTTTACACCTCGCCCACAGCCATTGCCGTGGATGGGCAGGGGCGCATCTTTGTGAATGATTTTTGGGGCATTAAGGTGTTTGAGGGGAACGGCCGTTTCCTGGCCATGATCAATTCTCCCGGCGTCACCTTCGACATGCTCTTCACCGACAAAAACGAACTGCTGGTCATGGACCGCAACGGCAACGAAGTGCGGAAATATCACTTGAATCAGTAATCGGTAATCGGTAATCGGTGATCGGTGCTTTTGGACCGATTACCGATTACCGTTCACGGATTACCGCACTCCGCCCTAAGCCTCAGCCTGAGCCTCAACCTCCGTCTCCGGTTCAGGCTCTTTTTCTTCCTCAATGTCTTGCAGCGTAATGCGGAAATAGCCTTCGGCGTAGGCATAGCCGACTTTTTTGCCAGATTCGGCCGTCCATTCGCGCACCCGTGCCTCGGGGTCCCAGTCGCCCAGCTGGCTGGCGTGCTTGCGCAGGGCGGCAATCTTCACGTCTACGGTTTCCGTGATGTCAACGTAGGTGTTGGCTTCGCGGTGGCCAAAGGAAATGTAGACGTAGTTTACCTTGTGCGGCTCAAAGCCTTCCACGATGAGTTCGGGGAAGATGAGCGGCGAATCGCTGGAGGGGAACACGGCCTCCATGGCCACCTGCCCCGCATGGCGATGGTCGGGGTGGTTGATGTAACCATCGCTGTAAAAAAACTGCGGATCGCCGCAGACGACCACGTTGGGCCTGTACTGCCGGATAAGCCGTACCAGCTTTTTGCGCAGTTCAAGGGTGGGCTGTAAACGGCCGTCTGGCTCGCCCATGAACAAACAGCGGGTCACGCCGGCCACCTCGGCCGCTTCAGACTGTTCACGACGGCGGATTTCGGCCAGCTTTTCGGCCGTCATGCCCGCTTCGTGGCTGCCAATGTTGCCATCGGTCAGCACCACGTAGGTTACTTCGCTGCCGTATTTGGCCCATTTAGCGGCCGTTCCCGCCGAACCAAACTCAATGTCATCGGGATGGGCAAAGATAAACATGGCCCGCCGGGGAATGTAGTTGTTGGCGTCGATCATTGCACAATTTCCTCCTGGGGAATGGGCAGCGGGGTCACGGTAAAACGCCGGAACGCTTCAGCGTAGGCCAGGCCCACCTGTTTGCCCACGGCCGTCGCCCGTTCACGCATCCGGTCTGAATAATCAATGCCGCCCAGCTGGCTGCGGTGTTCGTTCAACGCCTTCAGCTTGGTGTTGATCGTTTCCGAAATATCGACAAAATGGTTCAATTCCTGATCCGTGGTAACAAAAACAAAGTTGACCTTGTGCGGCTGAATGCCTTCTGCCTCAAATTCCGGGTAGAGGAGGCGCATCTCACACGCCGGGAAGACCGCGTCGAAGACGGCGCGGGCCGCTGCCCGGTGGTCGGGATGGTTGAGCCGTTCCCCGCGATAGTACATGTTGGGGTCGCCGCACACCACGGCGTTGGGGCGATACTGGCGGATCAGCTTCACCAGCTGCTTGCGCAGCGCCAGGGTGGGTTCCAGGGAACCATCGTCGTAGCCCAGGAAGATGCAGTTGATGGCCCCGGCTACTTTGGCAGCGGCCGTTTGCTCCTGCCGCCGAATCTGGGCTAACTCCTCACGGCTCATGTCCGGGTCATGCGAGCCCACATTGCCATCGGTAATGACAACGTAGGTGTTTTCACAGCCACGACTGGCCCATTTAGCGGCCGTTCCGGCCACGCTGAACTCAATGTCATCCGGGTGAGCAAAAATAAACATGGCCCGCTCCGGAATATACGTGTTACTCATGATTGATTGTTTGCCTCCAAGTTAATGTTGGGTCATGAGGAGTTCGCGGGGGCTAGGTGATGCGTGAAACGTGAAACGTGAGTGCACCATTATGCTTCACGTTTCACGTTTCACGGTTGCCCACATCGCGAATCTCCCAAGAATCCCATTGTGCTAACGTTTTGCGGAGCGGATTATACCGGACGCGATTCCGCTTGCGAATGATCGAAAGGACAGTCTGGGGGGAATGGTTGTGAAACAAACTGTCAGGCAAGATGTACCAGGACACTATAACCACAGCGTAACGGTTGTGATATACTTATGTCACCCCGCAGCACCAAACTGTACGACCTGAAAAAGAGAGATGGGCAACAAGAGGAGAGAGATACGGCCGTTTTCCAACATCATGTTTGGGCTGCACACCTTTACACAACCCCTGCCCATCGGCCTAAAAGAGAGGAATTCCCTATGACCTGGTATCAACAGGATGTAGATGTTAGCATTAACCAACTCCAAAGCGACCCCAAAAATGGCCTCAGCGCCACCGAAGCAAAAAACCGCCTCAACCAATACGGGCTAAATGAACTGGTAGAAAAAGGCACCAAAAGCCCCTGGCTCATCTTGCTGGACCAGCTCAAAGATGCCATGGTCATCATCTTGATCATTGCTGCCATCGTTTCCGGCTTTTTAGGCGAACGTGAAGACGTGATCGTCATTCTGGCCATTGTGGTTCTCAACGCGGCCATCGGCTTCTCCCAGGAATACCGCGCCGAGCAGGCCATCGCCGCCCTGAAGAAGCTGGCTGTGCCCACCGTCAAGGTGCGCCGCGACGGGCAGTTAATGGAAATTTCCGCCCGTGAGCTGGTGCCAGGCGACCTTGTGCTGCTGGAGGCGGGCAACCTGGTCCCGGCGGACGGCCGTCTTGTAGAAAGCATCAACCTCAAGGTGGAAGAAGCTGCCCTCACCGGCGAATCGGAGCCGGTCGAGAAGATCATTCATCCCATCGACCGAGAGGACCTGCCTATAGGCGACCGCAAAAACATGGTATTCATGGGCACGGTGGTGACCTATGGGCGTGGAACGGCCGTCATCACCGAAACCGGCATGAAAACTGAGCTGGGCAACATCGCCGAGCTGATCCAGGGCGTAGAGCAGGAGCAGACGCCGCTGCAGCGCCGCCTGGAAGATCTGGGTAAGAAGCTGGCCTGGGTGGCCCTGGCTATCGTTGCTGTGGTGGTGGTTACCGGCTTCATCTTCCGCGATCCCAACGAAGCATTGGCCGATACGCTGGAAGTGCTGTTTCTCACCGGTATCAGCATGGCGGTAGCGGCCGTTCCCGAAGGGCTGCCTGCCGTGGTCACCATCACCCTTGCCCTGGGCTCACAGCGCATGCTCAAGCGCAATGCCCTCATCCGCAAGCTGCCCGCCGTGGAAACCCTCGGCTCCGTCACCGTCATTTGCTCCGATAAAACCGGCACCCTTACCGAAAACAAGATGACCGTGACCGTGCTGGACGTCACCAGCCACACCGAAACCATTGAAACGGTGCGCGATGCCAAGGGCGCCATTATCGATGCCGAGCTCAAGCCGGAACTGGCGCCCCACCGCCGGGCGCAAAGCCTGCTGCTTAAAGCCGGGGCCCTGTGCAACGATGCCGTACTGCAAACGGAAAATGGTGTGGAACGCGCCATTGGTGATCCCACTGAAGGCGCGCTGGTGGTGGCTGCTGCCACCCTGGGCTACCGCAAAGAGGAGTTGGATGAACGGTGGCCGCGCATCGACGAGATTCCCTTTACCTCTGAGCGCAAGCGCATGACCACTATCCACAAGGTGAATGTGACGGAAGATGACTCCGAAGCACCATGGAGCGCCTCGCCTTATGTAGCCTTCACTAAGGGAGCCGTCGACAGTCTGTTGGAGATTTCTGACCGCGTCTGGACTGGGGAACAAAATGAGTTTATGCCGCTGGACGACAAGTGGCGTGAACGCATTTTGGAGGGCAACGCCCGGCTGGCCGGGGAAGGTCAGCGTGTGTTGGCCCTGGCCTTCCGCCCCCTGGAGGAAGAAGATGGAGAGCGGGAAAACAACGCCATTTTGATCGGGTTGATGGGCATGATTGATCCGCCGAGGCCCGAAGTAAAAAAAGCGGTGGCCACCGCCAAAGAAGCTGGTATCCGTCCCATCATGATCACCGGCGACCACCCCCTCACCGCACAAAACATTGCTAAAGATTTAAACATCACCCAAACGGACAAAAATCTAACCGGCTACGAACTGGCTAAAATGAGCCTGCAAGAGCTTGAGGACCAGGTCGAAGATATTTCGGTCTATGCCCGCGTTTCGCCTGAGCACAAACTGAACATCGTGGAAGCGCTGCAAGACAAGGGACACATCGTGGCCATGACCGGCGACGGTGTCAACGATGCCCCCGCCCTCAAACGCGCCGACATTGGTGTGGCCATGGGCATCACCGGCACCGACGTCTCCAAAGAAGCTGCCGACATGGTGCTGCTGGATGACAACTTTGCCACGATCGTAGCGGCCGTCGAAGAAGGGCGCAAAATCTTCGATAATATCCGCAAGTTTGTGAAGTACACCCTGTCCAGCAATACCGGCGAGCTGATTGTTATGCTCATCGGCCCGTTTTTGGGCATGCCGCTGCCCCTGCTGCCGCTGCAAATCTTGTGGATCAACCTGGTCACCGACGGCGTCCCAGGTCTGGCCCTGGCCGTGGAAGACAGCGAACGGGGCATCATGAAGCGCTCGCCATTCCACCCCAAGGAGAGTATTTTCAGCCGGGGGCTGGGAACGCAGATTCTGTGGATTGGCATCTTGATGGGGCTGGTTTCCCTGGGCATTGGCTACGTCTACTGGCTGCGCGATCCCAACGGGCCGTGGCAAACGATGGTGTTCACCACCCTGACTCTGGCTCAAATGGGCAATGCCCTGGCCACTCGTTCCAACGTCGATTCCATCTTTAAGATTGGTTTCTTCTCGAACCGGCTGATGCTGGTGGCGGTGCTGGTAACCTTTTTGCTGCAAATGGCGCTGGTCTACGTGCCGTTTTTGCAGGAGTTCTTCAACACCGAGGCACTGCCGCTAATGGATTTGCTCATTGCTCTGGTAACCAGCTTAATTGTTTTTGTGGCGGTGGAAATCTCCAAGCAGTTCAGAAAGGGTGATGCGTAATTAGAAGCGTTTACATGCAGGGATGATCTCCCTAAAAGGACACAGGCTCCGTAAACCTGTGTCCTTTTTATTTGGCGTTGCTGTCTGGAGTGGTGGGGATCTGTCGTTCAGTCACCAGCTCCTCCGTGGCCACAGCTGGTGCAGTGTCAAAGTCAAGCAGGAATTTACGCTTTGTATTCGATGGGTTGGATAACGGCCGTATCAAACTCCCCCACCCGCTCCGGTCCCAATTCGGTCAGGATGGCCTGGACCTCGGCAGCATTCTGGCGCAGTCTGGCGATGTTGACGCCGCGGCACACCGGCGGCAGCGGATCGAGCCATTGGCGCACCCGCAGCAGCATTTTTATGGCGCCCCGGTAGTTGCCGCGCTGAATCTGGTAGTAGGCAATGCCCACCTGCAAAATGCCACGATACAGTTCCCGCGCCGGGCTGTCATCGGCCATCCACGCTTCTTCCAGGGTGTCGTGGCACCGGTAATATTCGCCCCGGTTGAACAGGGCAATGCCTTCTTTGGCCAGCTTGGCCAGCGGCTCGTCGCAGCTGTCGGCCAGGGCGTCGCGGTCCGGCACGCGGGCGTATTTTTGCAGCAGGTCAGGCATGGCCGAGGTAAAACGCGAACGCCCCACCACCCAGTTGGCCCCCAGACTCTTGGCCGCCTGCATCGTCTCTTTGTCTTCATGCGGGCCAAACGCCAGGATGGGCAGGCGGCGTGTGGCCGGGGAGGATTTGAGGAGGGGTATCCAGCGCCGCCAGGGAACCTGGTTGTTGTTGAGATCAAACAACAGCAGGGCAGGCTGCCAGGCGGTGATTTGCTCAAACAGCTTGCCCGTGGTGCCGTGCAGCGATTCACCGGGACGCTCGGGCTGGTCGGGTGAGTGGGTAGGGCCGATGGCTGCGGCCGTTTCCACCCACTCCACCTGCCAGCCCAAATGATCCACCACATTTTGAATGCGGGGCGTAAACATCAAATCGGCCACAAAGGCCACAATCAACGGGGCATTGGAACGGTTTTTCTCATCCATAGCTTCCATTGTAGCAAACAACCGCCAATCGACAGGCCTAAACAGCTTAAGGCGGGGGAAACTGCCCGCTGCCGCTCACATTGCCGTTTTCCACGTGGGGAATACCGCTGTCGACCAGCACGTTGCCTAAGATGTCGGTGACGCGGAAGGTGTACGGACCTTCTCCCATCCCATCGGTTTTTACAAAGTAGTTGTAATCAACACGGGGAACTTCCTGGAAATTGCCACTGCCATTGAGGTATTCCAGCTTCAGGATGGGGTTGCGGTGGTTACGAATTTGTACGGCCGTCCACCACTGGTTACTGCCATCTTTGAAGTGATACACAATCGGGCCATCCAGCGGCGGGCTGACGAGCTGCCAGCTAATGGGCACGCGCCCCGCCGACAGCGGCGCAATCAGGGCGAACGCCTCCACGCTTAAATCCACGTCCCCTTCAGGGCAGCCGGGGCACTGGTCCACAATGCGCACCATCACGCTGCCCTGCGGCCCATCCACCTGAATGTAGGCGCCGCAGATCGCTGAGTTGTTGTAATCCACGTGGTTCATGGCTGCGACCATCAGGTTTTGCGGCGAGGGATCAAAGAGGCAGTTCCCAGCGCCGGTGGCGCCGTAGTAGGTGCCATCGCCGGTGTGTACCGGGCCAAAGGGCACCGGCTCGTTGCTCTGGCGAATGACAAAGGGCAGGTACACAAACTGATCGCTGCCGGCGGCAACGGCCGTTACCCCCACCGCCTTACTTTCAATCCGCAAACCAACAAAACCCAACAATAAAATAAAGAGAAAGATCAGGGAGAATTTGGCAGAAAATTTCATGCGCGCATTATAACCATCTGGGTCCTGTTTGGAACACCTTCTCATCGTTTGCCAAACACAGATTGTTGCCAGCTTACGGCCGTGCCTGTTAGAATCGCCCGCTTGGCAGGCGAAAACAGTGTGCCCGGCCAAGAAATTACGATGTTAAAACGAATGTGGAAAGGTGAAAATATTATTATGAAACGAAAAATTTTGCTGCTTTTAGCAGTTACCCTGGCCTTCCTGGTGGCCTGTGCTGGAGAAACGCAGACGGTGGAAGTCACCCGGCTGGTTGCCCAAGAAGTAGCGGTGGAAGTGACCCGCGTGGTGAGCGAGGTCAGTACAGTCGAGGTGCCGGTGGAAGTCACCCGGCTAGTCGAAGTTGAAGTAGTTGCCACCCCTACCCCGGCTGAAGCGGAAGCAACGGCCGTTCCCGAAGCCACCCTGGAATCCACCGCTGAGCCAACGGCCGAACCCACCGCTGAAAGTAATATCTACGTTGTAGAGTCCGGCGACAATCTCTCCATCATTGCCACCAAAACCGGAACGGCCGTGGCCGACATCCTGGCCGCCAACAACCTGACCACCAGCACGCTGCTGGCCGTGGGCCAGGAGCTGATCATTCCCGGCTGGTCAGGCGAAATTGTGGCCGTTGTGCCGCCTGCGGCGGTGGAATCGGCGCCCGCTGCCCCCCCGGTGAGCGATGTAGAGCTGGTGCCGGTTGGTCCCAATCTGCTGCCCAACCCCTCCTTTGAAGAGGGCTGGTACTTCTTCCAGGGCGTCTCTGAGTGGCAAATCCCCAACGGCTGGCTGCTGGCCGTAGACGAGGGCGCCAACACGCTGGAAGGCGGTTCGGGCGGCACCTTCCTACGGCCCGAAATCCGTGTGGTGCCCAAAACCGACATTCCCAGCAGCGAACATGCCTTGTTTGTTTTTGACGGGCAAAACACCATCAAAGCGTTTAAGGGCGGCGCGCCCACCAACTTTGCCATCTTCACCGACGTGACGCTGCAACCAGGTCGCTACCGCCTGACGATCAACTTTTTCCCAGACATCGTGGGCAATTACAGCGGTGATACCAAGGTTTGGGCGACGCAGGGGTTGTCTTCGGAAGCGCGGATCATTGTGGACAACGGCGGCACAAACTGGACCACCCCACAGCCGGGCAGCAAGGGCACGCTCACCTATGACTTTGTGGTGGAAGAAGCGCGTACGGTGCGTGTGGGCGGGGCTTTTCGCAGCCGGTTTGTCAACCACAACAACGGCTGGTTCCTAGACGCCTGGTCTTTGCAGGCCTTGGGCACGCCGTAGAAGAGGGACGGCCGTATCCTTCTAAAAAGGAAAGGTGCACAAACCTATCGGCCAAATAATTGGTTCACGCAAAGGCGCAAAGAAAAAATTTATCTCCTTTGCGCCTTTGCGTGAGATTCAATCACAATTTGTTTGTAGACTGCAAAATGGGCGGGTACCCCCCTCCCCACAAAATCCGCTACAATTCCAGCCCACACTTAAAAACACAAGGAGCAGTGGATGACCCAAATTCCTTCCCAGTTTCAGCTTGATTTTCAACCGGTGGCCAACCCGGAAGCCGTCGTGATGGCCGGGACAGCCCGGTTTACCGTGTTAACCTCCCGCCTGATCCGGCTGGAGTATGACAAAAACGGCCGTTTCCAAGACGCCCCCTCTCAACCCTTCTGGTACCGCAGCCAGCCCGTGCCGGAATTTGAACATGAAGTGGTAGACGGCCGTCTTACCCTCACCACCGACCATTTGCAGCTGCGCTACCAGATTGGCAAGCCATTTTCCGCCAGGAGCCTGCAAATCACCCTCAAAGCCAGCGGCACCGTCTGGCGCTTCGGTGACAAAAACTCGCAAAACCTGCGCGGCACCTACCGCACGCTAGACCAGGTCAGCGGCAGCACCCCGCTGGAACAAGGGCTGCTCTCCCGCAGCGGCTGGGCCGTGGTGGATGATTCGCACACGCTCATCTTCAACGAAAACGGCTGGCTGGAGCTCCGCCCCAATCCCGACGCCCTCGATCTCTACTTTTTTGGCTACGGGCAGGAGTACCACGACTGCCTGCGTGACTACTTTGCCCTCACCGGCCCCGTGCCGCTGCTGCCGCGCTGGGCGCTGGGCAACTGGTGGAGCCGCTATTGGGCCTACACCCAGGACGAGCTCACCGGGCTCATGCAGGATTTTCGCCAGCATGACGTGCCGCTGTCTGTCTGCATCATCGACATGGATTGGCACCTGGAGGGGTGGACAGGCTACACCTGGAATCGCGACCTTTTCCCCGAGCCGGAGCAATTCATCACCTGGCTGCATGAACAAGGCCTCAAAACTGCGCTTAACCTGCACCCCGCCGACGGCGTCGGCCCGCACGAGGCGCAGTACCAGGCCATGGCCCAACGGCTTGGCAAACCCGCTGACGGCGAGCCCATTCCCTTCGACATCGCCAGCCCGGACTTTGCCCGCGCCTACTTCGAGCTGCTGCACCATCCCCAGGAGGCCAACGGCATGGATTTCTGGTGGATGGACTGGCAGCAGGGTGAGGTCAGCGGCCTGCCGGGGCTGGACCCGCTGTGGTGGCTCAATCATTTGCATTTTTATGATTTAGGGCGAGATGAAACAAAACGGCCGTTCATCTTCTCGCGCTGGGGGGGCCTGGGCAATCACCGCTATCCCATCGGCTTCTCCGGCGATACCCATGTCGATTGGGACAGCCTCAACTTCCAGCCCTACTTCACCGCCACCGCCGCCAACGTCGGCTACAGCTGGTGGAGCCACGACATTGGCGGGCACATGTTTGGCCTGGAAGACTCCGAGCTGTATACCCGGTGGGTGCAGTTTGGCGTCTTCAGCCCGATCTTCCGGCTGCACAGCACCAAAATCAAGTTCCACGAGCGCCGTCCCTGGGGTTTTGACGCCGAGACGTTGGCCGTCACCCGCGAGGCGATGCAGCTGCGCCACGCCCTCATCCCATACTTGTACAGTCTCTCCTGGCTTAACGCCACCCAGCACCAGGCGCTGATCCGCCCCATGTATCACGACTATCCCACCCGCGACGAGGCGTACCTCTGCCCGCAGCAGTACACCTTCGGCCCGGACCTCATTGCGGCGCCGCACACCACGCCTGCGGACCCGGACACGCAGCTCAGCCGCCAAGTGGTCTGGCTGCCGCCGGGCACCTGGCACCACTTCTTCACCGGCGAACAGTTTGCCGGTGACAGCTGGCAGGTGCAGTACGGCCGTCTCCAAGACATCCCCCTCTTTGCCAAAGCCGGGGCGATTGTGCCCCTGGGGCCAAAGGTTGGTTGGGGCGGCCTGGGCAACCCCGAACTGATCGATCTGCACTGCTTTGCCGGGGCGCCGGGCGAATTTACGCTGTACGAGGATGACGGCGAATCGCTGGCCTACCAACAGGGCAGCTACGCGCTGACCACCTACCGGCAGGCATGGCAAGATGAAGAGATGGTGGTGACGGTAACGGCCGTATCCGGTATGCCCGGCCACGTACCCAGCAACCGCAAATACCGCCTGCATCTGCGCGGCCTCAGCGCCAGCACCAGCCTCACTGCCTGGCTGGATGGCCAGCCGGTCGAGCTGAACGCTACGTATGATGCCGTCACAGAAAGCTGGCAAACCGCGCCCATCATCGTACCGCCAACGAGTGAGCTGGTGCTGAAGGCGAACGGCCGTACGCTGCGCAATCCACGCAACCGGCTACGGGAAACTCTCGACAAGCTCCTGCATGCCTTCCGGCTGGCAGTCCTCGTCAAGTCCGCCATCGACTACAATCTTGAGGAAGTCATGGCCGACCCGGACTACCTGGAAACATGGGAAGCGCAGCTCAAACCGGCCCACAAGCAGGCCCTCCTGGAACTTTTGCAGCAGAAAGGCAGCCACACCCTCCCAGACTTTGCCGGTGGCCAGGCCATCCAATGGGACAATAAGGAAAAATAAGTCAACGGCGGAGAAAAATTTCGCTTAAACGTAACCGTTAGTTAGCGTCCCGCACGAGGGAGCTGCGCGTCCCGTGCGGGGAAAGGAGGGGGGGTTTTTCAGTTTTTCGGGGTCAAAATGACCCCGAAAAACTGAAAAACCCCTAAATCTTCGGCAGCGCCAGGCGCGAAGCGCCGAGGCGCTGCCCTCGTTCCAGGTAAAGCTGAACGCTTACCTCACTACCAAAAAGGTAAAACGTGGTACGCGAGTCACTTTCGCGCACCACGTTTTTTTTGGCAAACTACGGCCGATTGAACATCAAGCTGCTATCAACCGGCGCCTGGTTCAAATCTCCTGAACTCGCTGGCGAGAGTACGCCAGCAGCACTCGCCTGGAAGGACACATCATCAACCAAAACGGCGCTAGACAAAGTACTATCCGTTTCAACCCGAATCTGTAGACTGACTGTCTGGCCCTTATAGGCACTCAAGTTCACGACGCGTTTAACCCATCCCCCTGTGTTTGTGGATATGCATAGGTCAAATTGATTGACAATCTGGCTTTCATTGATGACGACAAGCTCATAGTCATAGCCGCAGTCATCTTCCGAAGCGCTCCAGTGCCAATAGGCCAGGTAAGGTGTGGCTGAAGACACCGTGACATACTGCTGCACGTACGAGGTTTCATAATTGCCACCACCCAGCCAGGCGAGCCAGCTGCCACCATGAGGTGTTACCGGCGGTGTATTCACGATGATATCCCAGCCGTTGGCCGAATACTCGGTCCAGCCCGTCGGGCCGCTTTCAAAACCTGGATTTGATAAGGCTTTCGGGTAATTATTCATCACAGCCGGCAAGAAAACGTTAATTCCTAATGGCGCTGTGCTTAATGCATTGTAGGCATCCACGATTCCCGAGCCACAGATGCTGGTATTACAGGTGCTGCCGCTGGGAAACGGCCGTGCGGTCACCTGCAAATGGGTCAACAGTTCCCCTGGGGTCATGCCGGGATTCTGGCCCAGCACCAGGGAAGCTACCCCGGCCACATGCGGCGCGGCCATGCTGGTACCTTGACTGTAGGCAAAACTGTTGTCGTTTAGAGGCCCCATTGTGCCCCCATCTAAGGTTGAAAGGACACCATTGGAAAGAATCGTCGTGTCTCCACCTGGCGCGGTGACTTCTACTGTAGAGCCGTAATTACTGTACCAGGCCCGGTTTCCCTGCCGATTGTTTGAGGCGACGGTAATGACCCCGCTGCAGCTGGCCGGAGAGTACCCGCTCGCATCGTCACTTGAATTACCTGCGGCTACCACTACGGCCGTTCCAGCAGCCACAATAGCGTTAACGGCGTCTTGCTCAGAAATGGAACAAGCGCCAAGACCACCCAGGCTCATGTTGATAACGTCGGCCGGGTTGGCGTTGGCAGGAACGCCAGTAACGGACAGACCCGCTGCCCAACGCATGCCATCGACAATATCCGAGGTGTAGCCACCACACTTGCCCAGCACGCGCACGGGCAAAATTTTAGCATTCCAGTTGACTCCAGCCACGCCAACACCATTATTGCTGGCCGCGCCGATGGTCCCCGCCACATGGGTGCCATGCCAGGAACTGGCATCAAACTGGGTGGCCCCACATTCACCAACGGAAACCCAGTCGCCTGGATCCGCCGGGTTGTTGTCACGGCCGTTACCGTCATTAGCTGTAGATATATCGGCAATAAAGTCGTATCCAGCCACGGTGCGCCCGGCCAGGTCGGTGTGGGGGAGGATACCGGTATCGATGACAGCCACCACCACCGTGCTCAGGCCGGTGGTAATGTTCCACGCCGACGGCAGGTTGAGCCCTTCGGAAGTACCTGGGACATAGTTGTAATGCCATTGGTTGCCATACTGCGGATCGTTGGGCGTCAGGAGGGGAGCGGCCACGTGAATCGGCGTGTCGCCGATGGCCTGGCGTATGTAGTCCGGTTCAGCGTAGGCCACACCGGGCTGGCGCGACAGCTCCGCCGCCAAAACTTCAGCCTCGGCCACAGGCAGGGCGGCGGCCAGCTTGAGCACGTGGGCATCACCAGACATGGCACGCATGTACTGCAAGTCGGTTTCGGTTGCCGCACTGAGCTGCTGGATACGGCCGTCAAGCACCGCTTCAGCCATCTTATTCCCGGTGGCTTCTTCGGCAAACTGCACAATCATCTGGCTAATCGGCGGACCGGCCGGGGCAGGCTCGGTGCCTTGGGCAGTTAAGCCGCCCTGAACATTCACGACAATAACAGCAAAAGCCAAAAGCAAGATCCCAAACACATTTTTTTTGAACATTTTCACTCCTTAAAATTGGAACCCAAAAAAACAGAGAACTGCAAACCAGCACGAGCACTATATCAGAATCGATACAACCACACTATAGCTTATGACACACCTTTTCAACCGCGGTTAGTTGCGGTTGCTCCACCCTAACGGGCGGCTACAATATGACGATGCATACTTCTGATTTTAACTATTCCCTGCCAACAGAGCTGATCGCCCAACGGCCGTTAGCCCAACGAGATGCCTCCCGCCTGATGGTGCTGGATCGCACCAGCCAATCCATCAGCCATCACGCCTTCACCGACGTCCTCCGCTACTTCCAGCCGGGTGATATTTTGGTGGCCAACAACAGCCGCGTTATTCCCGCCCGGCTGTACGGCCGTAAACCGACCGGCGGCAAGGTGGAAATCCTGCTCCTGAGCCAGCAGGAAAACGGCCGCTGGCAGGCCATGGTCGGCGGCAAGCGGCTGGCCGAAGGCAGCGAGATTTATCTGCTGGACACAGACGAAAACGAAACAGAACTGGTGGCCACGGTAACGGCCGTTCTCGACGGCCCGCAGCGTGAGCTCAGCTTCAACCAGCCGCTGGATGGCTGGCTGGACACCATCGGCCACACGCCGCTGCCGCCCTACATCCACGAACGGCTGGACGATGCCGAGCGGTACCAGACCGTCTACAGCCGCCCGGCAGGCTCGGCGGCGGCGCCCACTGCCGGGCTGCACTTCACCGGCGATCTGCTGCTGGCGCTGCGCGACAAGGGTGTCATTTTTGAGACGGTGACGCTGCACGTGGGGCTGGATACGTTTAAGCCGGTAGAGGCCGAGCAGGTGGAGGCGCACACCATTCACAGCGAATGGGCCAGCCTGACGCCAGAAAGCGCCAAACGGATTAACGAGGCCAAGCTGGCTGGTGGGCGGCTGATTGCCGTGGGCACAACCGCGGTGCGCACGCTGGAAACGGCCGCACTGCGTTCCGCGGGCATCAACGGCAGCCTGCAAACCATCAGCGCCCGCGATGCCAGCGGCGAGACCAGCAGCTTTTGCCCGTGGAAACCAGTCGCCGCCTTCACCGCACCCACCGACCTGTTCATTTACCCCGGCTACAAATTCCGCGCCGTGGATGCGATGATCACCAATTTTCACCTGCCCCAATCCAGCCTGCTGATGCTGGTAGCCGCCTTTGCCGGGCGCGACTTCATGCTGCGGGCGTATGAAACGGCCGTCACCGAACAGTATCGCTTCTTCTCTTTTGGTGATGCAATGCTGATTATGTAGAGGGGATTGGAGATTAGAGGCTGGAGATTGTTAATCTCTAATCTCCAATCTCCAGTCTCCATTAAGGATTTCTTCTTGTCAGAAACGGCCGTACTCCTCTTCTCCACGCTTGCTGCTATCGTACCCACGATGCTGTACGTGGGCATCATCTACTGGGTGGATCGCTACGAGAAGGAACCGTGGTGGCTGCTAACGGCCGCTTTTTTGTGGGGCGCTGTGCCCGGTATCCTGATTGCCTTTTTTTTCAACACGCTGCTCAGTGCGCCGCTGCTGCTCATTTTGGGCGATGAATTAGGCATGGCGGTGGCGCCCTCGCTCATCGGGCCGCCGGTGGAAGAATCCGTGAAGGGATTGGCCCTGGTCGCTATTTTCATCTTCTGGCGCAGCGAGATCGACAGCCCACTGGACGGCATCATCTACGGCGCCATTGTCGGGATGGGTTTTGCCATGGTTGAGAATGTGTTCTACTTTGTGGAAACATACAGCCAGGGCGGAATTGAAGCGTGGGGAGCAAACGTGGTGCTGCGGGCGGTGGTTTTTGGCCTGAACCATGCCCTGTTTAGCAGCTTTACCGGTCTGGGCATTGCCACGGCGCGACTGACTACCAAGCAAGGGCTGAAGCTGCTGCTGCCGGTGCTGGGGTGGGGAACGGCCGTATTCCTCCACTTTCTGCACAATTTTACGGTCACCCTGGGTGACCTCTTCATCTTTGTAGCGCTGCTGTTTGATTGGGGCGGGGTCTGGCTGGTGCTGGTCATTATCCTGGGGGCGGTACTGCAAGAGCGGCGCTGGCTGCGCCAATATTTAGCCGAGGAAGTGGCCCTGGGCACGCTCACGGCCAACCAGTTCCTCCGGGCCAGTTCAGGCCGCAAGCGCACCGCTTACCTCGTGAACACCCTGCTGGAGCGAGGGTATCGCGCCAACCGGCAGGCGGCGTACTTCTTCTTGCAGTGCAGTCATCTGGCTTACACCAAACATCACTGGAAGCTGTTCCAGGACGAGAAATCGGCACAGGAGATCCTCAAGCTGCGCCGGGAAATCCAGAGGCTGGCCAGTGAGTTTTATTTGACAAGGTGACAAGGTGACAGGGTGACAAGGTGACAGGGTGACAGGGTGATTAAAGAGCACATCATGTCCTTTGTCAGTTTGTATGCATGAAAAACACCGCAGAGGTGGCGGAGAGCGCTGAAGCTTTTCTGCCTCAGTGCCCTCGGCGCACTCTGCGGTGCCAGGAAAGAGGGTGGGGGAACCGCGTTACTCGGTGGCGAGGGTGGGTTCCGCTTCTTTTTCGGCGACGCGCTCGACGGTGATGGTGCAGTCGATCATCAGGGCGCTCACCACGGCAACGGCGGCAATAAACGGCGCCCAGAGGATGCCCAGGGCGATGCCAGGCAGGCCCACGGCCAGCGGCAGCGAGAGGTGAATGTTGCGGGCCTCATTTTTAACGACGACGCGGCGAACGGCCGTTTCGTGCATCAGCTTTTTGACCATGTTCACCAGGTCCTCACCGGCGGCAACAAACTCCTCCGTCCAGGATTCACTAGCTTCTTCCGCTACATCTTCTTCATTGATAACAACTTCTTCAGCCATTTCGTCCTCGTGCATTTCATCTTTCTTTGCCATGAAAATACTCCTTTGTGTTTGCGCGGTAAGAAACCGCGGCCACTGATTACTGAATACCGATTACTGCTTACCGTTCCGCCGTTCTTTGACCAACAGATAGATGCCAAAGGCAATTACCCCCAGCGGCAGCAGCGGATTAAAACTGCCAAAAACGATGAGCTCAAAGAAAACGGTGAAACCCATCGCCACCAGCACCATGAGCCGCATGAAGTTGTACCCCGTGTGGTGTACTCGATGCTCCGGCTCGAAGCGTTTCATGTACATGAGCCCCCAGGCCACCGAAGCAAAAATCAGCGGCCAGCTGTAGGCCCACGCTTCAAAATGGTTGGTCAGGTTCATGATAAACAGCAGCGTGCCGATGGTAATAAACATGGCGCCGGGAACAGCCAAAAAAGACAACGATTTCGGCCGGTCAGGCGTGCTGCTGTAGGCGGGCCATAACAGCATCAGGCCGGGCGCTATCACAAATCCCGGCCACAACACGTTGATGAGATGAAAGTTGAACAGACTGCTAAGCAGCAATACTACACCAATAGCGATGACACCATAAGCTGGCAGCGCCTGCCGCCGTTGGAGCTTGCCTGCTTCTTCAATCTTTAACACAGAATCTTCTGACATTTCTCACTCTCCTTGTCTTGAGCTTGATATGCCAGCTTTACGCAGGGTACCAGGGTGAGTTGCGTGACAGAAGCTTTTTTAAGCCAGACTTATGAGACCTACACATTCTCTACACAAAAATGGCGGGTCCACCTGAATCGGTGGACCCGCCATTTTTTACTTAAGTTTGTTTAACGGTTAGGGGGTTAAGACGGTATTCACAGCGTGGACAACACCGTTGGCAGCAACAATGTTAAAGGTCGCCACCGGTGTGCCGTTGAGCGAGACGTTCTGGCTGGCGTCTGTACTCACAATGACTGGCCGCCCTTCCAGCGTGGGAATAAAGTGGTCATTGGCAATCTGGTTAATGCTCAGCGAATCACCGACGATGTGGTAAGACAGAATTGCTTCTCGCGTTTGCGCATCGTTCATCAGCTGGTCCATCAGCTCATCAGAAAGTTTCTCGAACGCAGCGTCCGTTGGTGCAAAGATAGTGTAGCTCTGCGCCGGGTTGTCCAGATCTATGTTCAGATCGGTCATTTGCAGCAGGGAGAGGAAGGTGGTGAAACGGCCGTCGTCCGCCAGGACCGTGTTCAAAGTATCCTCACGCGAACCCTGATTTGAAGTAAATATTGAATTTACCGGGGGCAGGAGCACAGTATCAATAATGTGCAGCGTCCCGTTGCTTGCCTGAATGTCTGTGGTGGTAAAACCACTGGTATCGT
Organism: Candidatus Leptofilum proximum; assembly: GCA_016710325.1. Lineage (GTDB taxonomy): Bacteria > Chloroflexota > Anaerolineae > Promineifilales > Promineifilaceae > Leptofilum > Leptofilum proximum. The sequence goes on from JADJXK010000001.1 coordinate 1,013,537, forward strand.
TCAGCACAATGCTGCCAGCTTCCACATTGATGTTTACCTGATCACCCATCAGCGTGGGCAGCGTACTGCGGTTGGCCACGGCCGAACCGTTGTAATTGCCGTTTACAATGTGGTACAGCAGAATGTCAGTCACCGATACATCGGCATTGGCTGCCACTGTTTCCAGGTTGGCCAGCGCCTCGTCAGTCGGGGCAAAGACAGTAAACGGGCCATCATTATTCAGGTTATCGGCCAGGCCCGCCGCCTGCACCAACGTCTCAAAGTCGTTCAGCTGGTCGTGGTTGCGAATCACAGCCATGAGCGATTGACTTTGCGTTTGAGTTTCGGTCTGAGTTTGGGTGTTGTTATCGGTATCGTCGTCGGTATCGTCGGTTTGGGCCGCAACCGAACTAAAGGTGCCAGCAAAAGCCAGCCCGATAAGCAGAACAGCGGTTAGTAAGGTGAGCCAAAACTTTCTTTTATTCATAATCATACTCCTTTACACAGTTTCCTTTTTCAATGCTTGCAGGGTGTGGCAACGGCCGTCTCGGCCTGCTGACGGACTGCAAGCATCCTTATAATAACAACCGCGTGTCAAGAAAATTTGTGCCTGGATATAGAATTGAGGTATGAATTACCTATATCTATCACCTAAGAATGATCATTAGAAAAACACAGCTTTAAGCAGTTTGGCTCGTCTTAATTCTCTTGTAAACAATGTTAAGAAAACCGTAACGTAGCTGAAATCTGCTGGTAATGCCGCTCCTTTAACTTGTGCGCTGTTGCTTCAGAACTCAGGGGCAGCCCAAGGAAGTCCCAAAATAAAAGGAGATGCATCTCATGCAAATTGCTCAATTTTTTTCCAGAAAACCTTCTGTTCAACGCACCAGGCTTCGTTTCTTTTCCCTTTTCCTGCTGTTAACTTTGCTCATTTTGGGCGGCAGCGGGCAGGTCTTTGCCCGGGGCAACAATGCCACGGCCGTTTACGTGATGAACAATGACGCCACTGCCAACGCCGTCCTCGTGTTTGAACGCGCGGCCGACGGCACGCTCACCGAAGCCGGATCGTACCCAACGGGCGGCGCAGGCACCGGCGGAGGCCTTGGCTCTCAAGGCGCCCTGGTGCTTAGCGACAACGGCCGTTACCTATTCGCCGTCAACGCAGGCAGCAACGAGGTCTCAGTTTTTGCCGCCGACGGTACAACGTTGCACCTGGCCGATACCGTGCCTTCCGGCGGTGAAATGCCCATCAGCCTGACCGTTCACGGCCGTATCCTGTATGTGCTGAACGCGGGTGGCAGCGGCAACATCACCGGCTTCTTCATTCGCAGCAACGGCCGTTTGTCCCCCATTCCCCACGCCACGCAACACCTCAGCAACGATGGCGTGGGTCCGGCGCCTGGTCCGGCTCAAGTTTCCTTCACACCAGACGGCCGTCAACTGGTCGTTACCGAAAAAGCCAGCAACCTCATTCTTACCTACGACGTGCGCCGCTCCGGCCAGGCCACTGAGGCGAACATCACCGCTTCCGAAGGCATGACGCCCTTTGGCTTTGACTTCACCCCGCGCGGCGACCTGATCGTCAGCGAGGCGTTTGGTGGCGCCACCGATGCCAGCGCCGCTTCCTCCTACAGCTTCAGCCACGGCCAGCTGCAGGTGATCAGCAGCTCGGTACCCACGCACCAAACGGCCGCTTGCTGGGTCATCGTCACCCCAGACGGCAAATATGCCTACACGACCAACACCGGCAGCAGCTCCGTCTCTGGCTATGCGGTTAGCCGCAACGGCAGCATTGAACTGCTGGATGCAGACGGCCGTACCGGCGAAACAGGTGATGGCAGCAGCCCCATCGACGCCATCATCAGCAGCGATGGCCAGACGCTGTACGTGCTCAGCGGCGGCACCAACACCGTCACCGCCTTCCACATCGCCCACGACGGCAGCCTGACCAACCTGGGCGACGTGCCGGTTCCGGCGGGTTCCGTGGGGATTGCGGCCCGGTAAACGGGAATCGGTTAGCGGTACGCCGTATTGGTTTGAAAATTAGGAAGTTCTGAAATAACAAAAAGGCGCCTGGTGGAAATCCATCCGGCGCCTTGTTTTGTTGAATTGGGCTGCGTAAATCGTGGTCTGTTAAACCACTTCCACCACCGGCTCTGGCGGCAGGAAGGTGACTTCCAGCACGCCGTTTTGCAGGCTGCCACTGCCCGCACGCCGCTTGGCCAGGACGGTGGGCAGGATCATTTCTCGCTTAAAGTTGCCAATGGTGATGAACATTTCGTCACCCCGCTTGCGCAGCTTCACATCCCCACCGGTCACAAAGGGCATAGGCAGGCGCATGAGGTAACGGCCGTCTGCCTGTTCCACAATCTCTTGCAGCGCGCCGCGATAAAAGACGTCACCCGGATCGGTCTCGCCAAAACAGTCGTGCGCCAGTTGGGAAAGCGGCTCAATACCGACGACCTCATGGGCGTAGTACGGCGCGCGCCACAGAGGCAGCGGCTTGAAGTTGTTCTCGATCATCTCCAGGTACTTGGCTTGCAGTTCGCGCCGCTGGGCGTAAAACGGCCCTTCCTCGGCGGATTCCGGCAGGATACGGTTGATGATCACGCTGTCCACCGGGTAGTTGAACAGGCTGAGGTAGCTCACGGCGCGCTCGGCCTCGCGCACCACCATTTTTTCCGGCTGCAGCACCACGCGGTAGCTGCTGATGTCGGGATTACTCAGGGTTTCGCGCAGTTCGCCCGTGGCCGCGTCCAGTTTTTCCAGCGCTTCCAACACCTCTGCCGGACCCTGGAGCAGGCGGCTGGCAAACGGCCGTAACGCTTTCACCACGGCACTCCGGCCCCGGCTGAGATGGCCCGCATACCAACGAAAGGTGTCTGGCATGGTTAGCAAACGAATCGTTTCGCCGGTGGGCGCCGCGTCGATTATGACGCGGTCGAAGTTACGTTCTTTGGCCTGCTTGTTGATGTGCAGCAGGCTCACAATCTCATCCATGCCAGGGAAAGCAGACAGCTCGTCGGCGACGACATTGTTCACCTTGTTGCCGTCGCGCAGCATGCCAGAGACAAACTCTTGCAGGGTGCCCCAATAGTTGTGGATGTCGGCCACTACGCTGATTTCCTGCGCCCACAGGTTGGGCGCCACTTCGACCGGGGTAGCGGCCAGGGGCACATTGAGGGAATCGGCTAAACTGTGGGCGATGTCGGTGCTGGCGACCAGGGTTTTGTAACCTAGTTCGGCACTGCGAACGGCCGTAGCCGCCGCCACCGTCGTTTTACCCACCCCGCCTTTCCCCAGATACAAAATGATACGCATAGGTTCTCCTGCTGATTCAGTTAGGGATACGCCACATTATACGTCAGTTTGAGGAAGGGGTTGCAAGTGGCAAGTAGCAGGTGGCAAGTGGTGAGTGGATGCTCACGCACACTCGCCCACCTGCACACTCGCCTCCTTGCTTGCTACTTACTCAATTCCAACGTCAGATAAATTGAATCAGGATCGTCAGCGGAGAATTCCAGGAAACCTTCAGTATTGTAATAGCCGGTGAGCCCGGCCACGCCAGGGTACTCCACACCACGCGCCAGCGGTTCAGGCAGGAAGAAATACCCTTTTTGGTCAGTCTCGGCAAAGGCGTAGATTTCGGCGTCGGTGGGGTTGTCCAGCCAGGCGTCCAGGTCGGTGCCCGGCTGCAGGATGAAGATAACCGCGCCGCTGAGCGGCTTGCCGCTGTCAGCATCCAGGATTTCACCCTCAACGAAAACGCCATCCTGGGGGCCATTGGTTGTGGTGGTTGTGTTTGAAGTGCCGCTGCCAACGGCCGTTTCCGCCACGCCCACAAACTCTAAATCACCCCCGGCGTAAATTTCCACCGCGTAATTCCCGTTAGGAATGGGATCGCCATAGTTGTGGAAATAAAGCGGCGTACAGTCGCCTGAAGCGCCTTCGTTCCACTCCAGCACCACGCTGCTGAGCAGCTCATCGTCCAGCCACCAGGCCACCAGCACCTGCTCGCCATCTACCATGCCGCTGTACTCGAAGATGGCCACGGCCAGGGTGGTGTTGCTCGGGTAACTTTGCCGCGTGCCAATGGCGCAGCCATCCTCGTCGCTAAAATCATCGGCCCAGGTGATGTGGGTAAATGTTTCCTGGCCGGTACCGGCCACCACGTACGGGCTGTCGTACTGGCTGTTGGCCGCGGCCGCTTCCAGCAGCGGCAGCGCATAATTAATCGCCCGCAGCCGGTTGATGGCCCCACCAATCGCCTCCTGCCCAAAGGAGGGCACACCGATGATCTGCCCGGCCTGGTTTACGCCCAAACCGCCGGAGTTTCCGGGGGAAATGGTAGCATCCGTCTTGATCCAGGCGCGATCGCCCACCCGGTTCTGGCGCTCGAAACCCGCCACGTTGCCCCGGGTGAAGGTGATCGTTTCGCCACCGGCACCGGGATAACCCAAAATGCGGATTTCATCACCCAGGCTGATGGTGTTCGAGTCGCCAACTTCGACATACGGCAAATCGAGCGATGCGGGGTCCAGCGGGTTGCCGTCGATGTCGGCCGTAATTTCAATGACGGCCAGGTCCAGGGCGCCGTCGGCGGCTGCCAGTTCGGCAACGTACGTCTCGGTGGGCGGCAAATCAGCCGAGGCGCTGAGGGCCACTACCAGCTGGTCTGGCTCTTCGCCAAAGAGCAGTTCTGGATCGTTGTACAGCGTGGCCAGGCCAGGTGAGAGAGGGGCGGCCACGTGGGCGTTGGTCAGAATGACGCCGTTGGGCGAGATGATGGTGCCGGAGCCAGTCCAGATGGTTTGGAGACGGCCGTTAATCACCTGCTTGGCAAAAATCTGAACAGTCGCCGCCTGCAGCCGTTCGATGGGAGCCGGTTCACCACTGGGCTCCACCTCTGGTTCTGGGGCTGGCTCGGCGGCCACGGGTGTGGCGGCCACGGGTGTGGCTTCGGGTTCCTCAGTCGGTTCAGGTTCATCCTCATCCTCATCGTCCCGCTCACGCGACCGGGGCGTGGGTGTGGCTTCCAGCGCCGTCCCTAACTGGCAGGCGAAGGACGTGAAGGAAAAGAGGATCAGCAGTAAAAAGAGCAGTTGCAAAGGGGAGTTCTGGATTCGTTTCATTCCTTACTCTCCTGGATGGTAGGTAACAGATTGGACAAATTGTTGAAAGGCGGGCAGCGCACCAGCAAAGTGTTCGCTGTGGGCTTCCAGCGACAGCACCATCACTTCATCGGCCTGAACAAAGTAGTAATCCAGCCCCTCGACGACGTGCGGCAAGCCGGGCGAATCGAGATCGACGCGAGCAAAGCTCACCTTGTAGCCGTCCTGCCCGGCAAACACAATGGGTTCGGCGGTTAACAGGCGGTAGGTGTTGTCCAGGCGGGCGCGGGCCAGGATGCGGTTTTCGGCCACCGCATCCAGTTCACCGGTAGCCGGAACCAGGCTGACGCGGTACAGCTCGTCCAGTGCCAGGGGATTACGCGCCAGGAAGGCAAGGTCACCGACGCCTTCCTGCACCAACCACCCTTCGGGCACGTCAGCGGTGAAGCCAGCCAGGTCGAGGGTGCGGGTGGCGTTTTGCACGGCCGTTTTCACCCACCAGCCCAGCAGCAAAGCCACCAGCAGCAGGAGAATGGTCAAAACGGCCGAACGCCGTTCGTAAGTCAGTTGCGGTTGCGGTATGCTCACAGGGGTCATCAGTCACCTCCGTGCACAGCCAGATCGTGCTGAATGGAGCGGGCGAGGAACCAGGTGGTGGCCCCGGCCAACAGGGCAGCCAGCAGTAGGCCAAACCAGGTGTTGACCGCGCCCAGGCTGCCCTGGGACCCCAGGCTGCCCTGGTTCAAGTTTCCGCGCAGGAAGTAAAACAGGCTGTTGAGGGCGGCGGCCAACGCCAGACCAAGGGGCATCCACCAGAGCGGCCGTTTTTCAAACTTCATACGCCCCAAAAAGTAGCCCACCACCCCGGCAAAACTGGCCTGCGCCAGCGTGGTCAGCACCATGCGAATCGCCCCAGAGCCTAAATCCACGCCACCGGAGCTCACCACAAAGTTGATGTTGAGCACCAGCGCATAGCCAATGGCTACGGCCGTTGTGTAGATGATGCCATCAATCGCTTCGTTAAAATCGGCGGCGTAGTACACGGAAAAACGAACGGCCGCATATTTCAGAAACTCCTGCGTCATGCCCACAATCAAGAAGCCGCCGAGCAGCTGCGCCCAGGCCGGGCTGCTGCTGAGCCAGTTGGGCACGTCAAACAACCCTTCGACGAGCGGCACGCCAACGGCGCTGGCCAGAAGCGCACCCAGAATCACCATTTGCAGCACCAGGTGTTTGGGCTCCGGTTCCAGGCGGTCTCGCCGGTAAAAAAAGGCCAACCAGACCACGGCGGGCACCAAGGCCATGAGGATGCCGGTAATGATCAGGGTTGTGGGGGTAAACTGGGGTTGAAGCCACGCTTCCAGGCCAAATATAGCCAGGACAAAAACAATAAGGAGCACAATGGAGGCAACATCTGCCTGCCAGAGGCCACTGCGCTGTCGCCAGGGTTCATTCATAAAGCCACCTCCTGAGTAATAAGTTGTTATCGCCTGCCGTCATTTTCTTTGGAACGGCCGTTTACGTCAACCACATTTTAGTTTACAGGCCGTGCGATCTCAAATCGATCCTGAGTATGGCAAACGACTGCCAAACGTCCATTGTCCAACCGAAAATTGAATTTATAATTCTGCTTGTGTCCGGTGTACCAACCAGTTGCATGGGAAACGGCCGTAATTACCCACCTTTTTCACATAAGGATACCACTCGTGAAACGGATAAGTTTACTCCTGATTGTTGGTTTCTCTGTTTTGCTTTCTCTCACTTCCAGAGCTGGGTTCGGTAAGGTCACGGCAGGCGAAAGTAATCCGCTCACTGTCGAACTGCTTTCCACCCACAGTCAGACATCCGCAGATGCTTCATTCAACAATTACGGTTATGGCATCGAGGTCAGCAGCGATGTGGCCCATCTCTACTGGCAAGAAAGTGGCAATGACGCAGAAGGTACCGACCTGTTTTACCGCCAGTTGCCGGGGGGCAGCACCGTTCGGCTGTCCGATTCAGCAAAAACGGAAGGGGATGTAAGCCTGGTATGGTTCGATACGGCCGTTGCACCAGATGGAACCTTTCACATTATCTGGCTGGAGGATACTGGTACAACAGAAGGCGGCGACCTGTTCTACTGGAGTGTGGCTACAGGCACCTTGCTCCTGAGTGACCGCAGCCAAACAGAAGGATATGTGCAGCCTGCCTTCAATACCATTAACCTTACCTTGGATGTTAACGACAATCCACATACTTATTGGTTTGAAGAAACGGGTACTGCGGAAGGTGAAGACCTGTTTTACTGGTCACTCCTTGAAGGGACCGTTCTTCTGACCAATCGCAGCCAGACCGAAGGCAATGATGTCGATTTTGGTCCAAATGCTCTGCTAACCGACGATGATGGTAACGCGCATGTTACGTGGGCAGAGTATGGTATTGATGGATTTTCAAACAGTTATTTTTACTGGAACTCCACGTTATCCTCTCCAATAACCTTGCCGGGCATTCGCTCGCTTGTTGTCGCTGGCACTACCGCGCACATCGTCTGGCAATCAGCCACGGAAGGGCCTATCGTCTATTGGAATTCCGCGACACAAAGTGCCCAACCTATCCCTTCATCCGCCGACACACCCGGCGGTATTATTGAATTAAGCCGCCTGATTAAAGATTCAGCTGGCGCAGTGCATATTTTTTGGGTAAAGGGTATTGCGAATGTTTGCCTGGCTCACTGGGACACGACCGGCCAAACAACGGAAGATCTTGTCACTGGCAATCAATGTTATCCTTTCTGGAACGTTTTTCTGGATAGCTCAGACGATTTCCACACGATTGTTGTGGATCAACCTATGTCCAGCCGCCGCTATCGTTATTGGAACAGCACACTCACCACGTCGATCCCCATTCCAATTGGAAGTTCAATTAATCAAGGCAAATTAACCGGCATCGAAGGAACCAACCAGGTTCACGTTACCTGGACGGAAACCAATGGCAGCGACGACAACTATTACCACTGGGACAACCTGTCTCAAAGTGTTGCTAATCTCAGCCAGTTAGCGGGCGCTGACACCCATATCAGCAGCGTAGGAATCCAGGTGTTGCCAAGCAGCAACAGCGAAATATACATGCTGTGGTCCGAAGCCAATAACGGCACAGGTATGTTTCACAATTTATTTTGGAGTTCTTCGACCGGCACGACGGTAGATCTTTTCACTAAACTCGGAATTGACTCAGTCAGCGCCAATTTTGGAACCATGAAGATCAACTTCTTGGCGGACGGGACGCCGTACACAGTCTGGCCGGGCACCCCCACCAGCGGACCCACCGGGTTTTATGTTTGGGACAGCAGCAAGGATTTGGTGCATTTGGCGGGCGATAGTTCGCCCTGCTCCGATATTGGCCGCTATTTCAGCAGCGAAGCAGATCAACTGGGAGGTATCTACCTTGCCTGGCAAGATAATGGCACAAAAACCAGCTACCTTTGGAGCCAAACCAGTGGTCAGATTGACCTTAGCCAAACCACGGCCACCGAAACGACCTGCGCTCCACCTCTGGTAGCAGTGAGTGACAACGGCCGTGTTTTTGCAATGTGGATTGAAGAAAGTGATGTTGTGGGAGAGGGCCTGGATGTCTACGGTGGGTGGGTGGAAACCTCCAGCAATGCCGTTTATTTACCAATGATTACCAAGTAAACGGCCGTTTGCGACATCGGCGCCGTTGAATACGGAGCAATGCCGCTTCACTACCTCTACTTGCCACAAATCATGAAACCGTAAACGTAGCTTGCAGCTTCCTCAATACATCGAGCACACCAACCATTAGAGATCCTTTGACAGCAGCAGATTGCCGTCAGGAGATCTCTTTTTTTTTGCCTCTCAAAAAGAGCCAAAGAAAGGAAATAGTACCTTGGTGCTAACGGCCGTCCATGTAACAGTTTATGCAAGTGTCCATTCTTAAGATGAGCCTTAAGTCTTCGTAAATTGATATTCTTTTGCATCTGTATTGTTATTAATAAAGAGTGACATCATGAACATGTTATACCCCACAACCAAATATTTCTCCTTAATAAATTCAACAAAAAAATTACTCATTATTGTCTTATTGCTAGCGGGAGCGTTGGCTTTTGTAACTGTTCCTGCTGTCCGGGCAGATTTGCCCCCAGAAACGTATTACCAGGGTCTGGACACCGGTGTAAATGGGGATGATGAAGGATCGGCCGCACTGCCTATTGGTTTCAATTTTAATTTCTACGGCAATACTTATAACCAGTTTTATGTGGCTTCAAACGGCATGATCACCTTCACTGATTATCGAAGCACGGTCGCCTGGGGCAACTGGCCCTACTACGTCAATAAAAATATTCCCAGCAGCAGCTGGCCCAACAACTATATTGCTCCTTTTTGGGACGATGTTACCGTTGAGAATTCCCTCGACCAGCGCATCTTGTACAAAACAATTGGCACAGCTCCGAATCGTATGCTGGTTGTTCAGTACACAAATGTTGGTTTCTGGAATGACCCAACGCCATTGGGAACTTTTTTCATTATTTTGTATGAAGGCAGCAACAATATTCAGTTCCAGTACCGCTATCTAGTCGGTGATAATGTGCGAGCGCATGGGGCATCGGCCACAGTAGGGCTTGAAAATGCCGGTGGCACAAAAGGCACTCAATATTCATTCGACACCCAGTCCTTAGATAGTGAACAGGTCATTTTGTTTACGCCAGGTGGCAATAATAGCTATGCCATCGCAACAGATAGTTATGAACCAGTTCTACTTGGCCTGGGAACGACACCAACCCCAGATATTCCCGTTCAAACATCTCCCCTGAAAGGCGCCACCGTTTCTACAACGCCTGCTTTTTCCTGGGGGGCGGCAGAAAATGCCACCAGTTACGAAATTCGTGTTGATAATAATGCCAACATGGGGTCTTTAGAGATTCATGAAACTGGCATTACGGGCACATCCTTTACGCCAGCCTCGCCTCTGGCAGAAGGTACTTATTATTGGATTGTTATTGCTCACAATGCGGATGATCAGGCCTGGTCCCGGCAATGGAATTTCACCGTCAGCAATAATCCACCCCCACCGCTGCCTGGCGTCCCTTTGCTCGTTGCGCCTGATCAAGATGCGGTTGAAGTTTCGCTAACGCCCACCTTTTCGTGGCAAGCCGCTTCTGACGCAGATGAATATCAACTCATCGTATCGGAGCAGCCAGACCTCAGCACCCCGCTTATTGATGAAAGCGGCATTCTGACAACCTCATTTGCGGCCAATGGCCTGACCGCAGACACTTTGTATTACTGGTCAGTCATTGCCAGCAACATGACTGGCAGCACCCAATCTTCTGTGCGGAGCTTTACCTCGCTGCACATCAACAAGGTCCCAACCGCCAGCGATGACACCACAACCGTAGCTGAAGACAGCGGCACAACCGCAGTTGACGTCCTGGCCAACGACACCGACCCGGACACTGGAGATACACTTTCCATTACTTCAGTCGGCACACCAGGCGAGGGCGGAACGGCCGTTATCCTCAACAACCAGATCAACTACACACCGGCCGCCAACTTCTTTGGCTCTGAAAGCTTCACTTACACCATGAACGATGGCCACGGCGGCAGCGACAGCGCGACCGTCACCATCACGGTAACGGCCGTCAACGACACCCCTACTGCCAGCGATGACACCACAACAGTGGCCGAAGACAGCGACACAACCGCAGTTGACGTTTTGGCCAACGACACTGACCTGGACACTGGAGATACACTTTCCATTACTTCAGTCGGCACGCCAGGCGAGGGCGGAACGGCCGTCATCCTCAACAACCAGATCAGCTACACACCGGCCGCCAACTTCTTTGGCTCTGAAAGTTTCACTTACACCATGAACGATGGCCACGGCGGCAGCGACACAGCAACGGTAACTATAGAAGTGACCCCTGTGAACGATATGCCTACAGCCAACAATGATTACGAGGCTACTACTGAAAACAGCAATGCAATTCAAATCAACGTTCTGGCCAACGACACTGATCCGGATGTAAGTGATGTTCTCTCAATATTTTCCGTTGAGACACCGGACAATGGCGGAACGGCCGTTATCCTCAACAACCAGATCCACTACACACCTGCCGCCAACTTCTTTGGCTCTGAAAGCTTCACCTACACGATGACCGATGGCCAGGGCGGCAGCGACACAGCAACGGTGACCGTCGAAGTAACGGAAGTAAATGATGCCCCTACCGCCAGCGACGACAGCAAAACAGTTGCAGAAGACAGCAGCACAATTACGCTTGATGTACTCAGCAACGACTCTGATCCAAATGCAGGAGACACACTGGTAATTACGCTGGTTGGTATGCCGGATAACGGTGGTACGGCCGAACTTAACAACAACCAGATCGACTACACGCCGACCCTCAACTTCTTCGGTACCGAAACGTTCACCTACACCATCAGCGACAGCCAGGGGGAGAGCGACACTGCCATCGTCACCATCGAAGTGACGGAAGTGAATGATGCACCGGTCGCCCTTGATGACAATGAAACAATCTCGGAAGACAGCCTGACCATCCAGATTGATGTCCTCGCCAATGACTTGGATCCAGATGCAGCGGATAATTTGACAGTTACTGCTGTTAGTCCAACTGATCATGGCGGCACGGCCGTCATCAACAACAACCTGATCGATTACACGCCCGCCCTCAACTTCTTCGGCACCGAAACCTTCACCTACACCATCGGCGACAGCCGCGGCGGCAGCAGCATCGCTACCGTCACGATCGAGGTAATCACCGTAAATGATGCGCCCACGGCCAACGACGATAACGCGACAGCTACTGAAGAAAGTGGCACCATCCTGATTGATGTCCTGGCCAACGATGAAGATGTAGATGTTGGAGATGTGCTGACCATCACATTGGTAAGCACGCCTGATAATGGGGGAACGGCCGTACTCAACAACGATCAAATTGCCTACACACCAGCCTCAGGCTTCGTCGGCACGGAAGCCTTCACCTACACCATCAGCGATGGCCACGGTGGCAGCGATACCGCAGTGGTCACCTTAACAATCTATGTCAGCCACACAAATGCAGCCCCCAATGCGTATGATGATTCACTGGAAACATTAGAAGATTCATCCGTCATTATTGATGTATTGGACAATGACGATGACCCGGATGGCGACTCGCTGTCAATTCTTAACGTGAGTGAGGCCGCCCACGGAACGGCCGTCATTCAAGGCAACAGAATCAAATACACCCCAGATGCCAATTTCCACGGCACAGACAGTTTTACCTACACCGTAAGCGATGGTGAATTCACAGACGTGGCAACTATCAACATCACCATCGTTTCCGTCAACGATCGGCCCCAAACTGTGGCGGACGCAGCCGTAACAAATGCAGGTTCCCCGGTTGTCATCTGCGTGTTAGACAATGACAGTGATCCAGTTGAAAACAACCGTTTAACGGTTGTCTCCGTGAGCAACCCGGCGCACGGTACAGCCACTACCAATGGGACAACGGTCACCTACAAACCGGATGCGGGCTTTGTGGGCACAGAAACTTTTATCTACACCATCTCAGACGGCACAGACCTCGTAACAGGAATGATTACAATCACCGTCAATGCCTATCAACTGTTTATTCCGCTTATCATCAAATAAACACGCTTCGTACAAACAGGTCCTCATGAAAAATGGTCTGGATCCCTAAAAACAAAAACGCGCTCGTGGGTGAGCGCGTTTTTGTTTGGATTCATAATGATTGCAGGGACTATACGGCCGTTTCCACCCCCACATCTTCCTTCAGCCGCGTCAGATCTATGACAATCTCCGACTCCGTCCCTTCAATCTTGCGCTGGATCGGATAGGGCAGCTGGTCGAACAGATGCCAGATAGGATCATTGTCATTCTGGATTAACCCTATAATCGATTCAGCACCGGTAATCTGGGCCAGTTCCAATACCATCGTCAGCAGCCGCTTGCCAATGCCTTGCCCCTGCCGGTCATCGCGCACCGACATGGCCACTTCAGCGACGCTGTCCGACAGCCAAACAATTCGGGCCGCCCCAACAGCCACTTCCCCTTCGCCCGGCAGCGTCGAAAACGCAATCAGGCCCAGCTGTTCGTCGGGAACGGCCGCGGCAATCCGTGTCGCTTCTTCCCACACTTGTGATGCGGGGACACTGTCCGTTGGCTGATGAAACCGACGGTACCGGCTCACCGGTCCCATATGCTCATACAAATCGACCAGGTGCGGCGCATCCTTTTGGCGCAGCATTCGCACCCAGACAGGCACCCCATCCTTCGTCGTAAACCGTTTGGCAAGTTGCTTAGCTCCCATAAAGGTAAATCACCTCCAATCTCATAACGCAGCGCGTTATAAAGAAGGTAGGGTACCATACAAACAAGGCAAAATCAATAAGCACAATGTAAGAATCCTGACGGCCGTTTTAGTGAATTCGGACTAAAACAGCAGCAACCAGTCTGTTTCCTAACCGAATTTAACAACCCTGCAACCTTTCAAAACCGGCTGCGTATAAACCAATGTACTACCGCCCTCTGGGTGGCTGTTTGCCTGTGGTACACAAACTTATGAACCAGGACGAACCCTTCGTCATCTATAATTTTGCAAGGAAGGTATACGCGATAATGAGCCCGAAAAAGCAATCCGATAAGTATCAGGACCTCAAAACATCTCTGGAAACACTCCCCCACATAAGCTCCGCCCAGGTTGAGCACTGGATTCACATGCAGCAAGTGATCGACCAGACGCGCGACTATCTCATCCGCGCTGTGCCCCAGGCCCAACAAAGCATCGATGAAGCGCAGAAAATCCTGGCCCAGCGCACCTATACCCTCGTCTTTTTCGGCGGTACGGGCGTGGGCAAAAGCACCCTGATTAACGCTCTGTTAGGGCGTAACTTGCTGCCGACCGGGGCAGTAACGGCCGTTACCGGCACCATTGTCTACATCGAACAGGCCCAGGAAGGCGAAGCCGAATCCCTGGTCCTCACCTATTGGACTCAGGACGAATTTGCCCAGCGCGTCCGCCGCCTCTGCCAGCTGGCCGAAATCGACGGCTTCGACATCATCAACGACGGCGAGCGGGAACAGGCGCGTGAAGCCATCCAGAAAATCATGACCGACAGCGCCGACAACGCCAAAACCGAGCGCGATGAGTACCTGGAAATCCTGATCGACTGCATCGACTCCTACGAACATAACAAAGCGCTCTACGCCGATGGCCCGCCTGCCCCCCGCAGCCTGGCCCTGGAAAACGAAGATTCCCTGCGCCATCTGCGCGAAGACGGCTTCAAAGGCAGCCAGCAGCGCCAGATCCGCCTCATCAAATCCGCCACCTTCAAGATTCAATCGCGCGCCGGGCAGGAAAGCCTGCTGATGAACGGCTACCTGCGCATCGTCGATGTGCCCGGTCTGGGCGCGGGCATGAAGCTGCACGAAGCGATCACTCTTGAAGAAATGAAGCGCGAAGACGCCATGATCGTTCTCGTCACCGACGCCGGTCGCCAGCGCGTGGATGAGCTGAAATCGCTCTCTGCCGTGAACTGGATTAAAGAAAATCGCCTCTTCGGCCTGACCGGTGGTGATCTAGATGAAGCGGCCAGCAAAATTTTCCTGGCCGTCAACGGCGGCAACATCCGCCAGGCGTTTGACCGCCTGAACTCTGGCCTGCCAGAAGCGGAGCTGGAAGTGAAAGAAGTCACCCGCTACATCGCCCCGAATTACTGGGAACGCTACCGGGATCGTGGGCATAATCGGCCGTATTTCCTGGTGATGGCCCCGCCCGCGCTTTACGTGCAGGACCCCGACAACGCGCCAGATGAGTTCGCCAGCGAAACAGAACGCATTTTGAAGGTGTTCCGCGACCAGCTAGGTCAGGTCAACGCCAGCGATCCGCTCGATCCGGAAACGGCCGCTGCCCTCCTCAAGCTCAGCGAAATACCGCTGCTGCGCGATAAGCTGATTACCTTCATCAAAACGGAACGTGTGCGCAGCCAGCTGCGTGAAGCCGCCACCCGCATCCGCAACAGCCTGCAGGCGCTGCGCTTCTACTACGAAAAACAGTTGGCCCATCGCGGCGTCCACCCGCCTTTTGCCAACAGCTGGGAACAGCTGCAAGAGCGCCGCTTCGAAAACGTGTTGGTCCGCCAGCAAAAAGAGCTGCCGCGTGCCTTCCACAACGCGCTGCTGGAGCTGAACAACCGCACCAACAGCGACGGCCGTTTCCGCAACATCCTGCGCCCCACCCTGAACGGCATCAAAGGTATGGTGCAGGATGCGGTGCAGCGTGAAGTGGAAACGCTGCTGGAAAATTACGGCACCGAATATTGGGACGACCGCGACGTGACCTACGACAACCTGATCTGGGGTACCAGCGGCATCGAAATCCCGATCAAGCGCATTCTGTTCCAGGTTGAACTGATCTTGCAAGACTCCGTCTCTAAATTTATGCCCGAAGCGGCCGAAGTGATTACGGCCGAATTGGAACGCACCCTGGAAGCCCACGAAATCCTCAGCCGCCTGCGCCGCGCCGCCTACGACCAGGAGTACAGCTACGCCATCCCCGGTGAAACGGCCGATGGCCTGAACCTGGACGAAGCGTTTAACGTGCTGGTCGAGCGAGTGGAGCGCAACTTCCGCCATGTCTGCCAGCAGGCCACTATGTACGAGCTGATGAAGCCGGAGCGCTCCGTGCATTCCCGGCTGGATGCAGGCGAACGCGAACTGTCGCTTAACACCAATGAGCGGCTGCTGGACGTGGCCCTGCACGGCGTCGAATCGGTCCGCCGGGAGATAGCCGCCAGTATGCCCGCCAACAACACACAGGCCGCCGCTGCTCCCGCCGCCGTTGCCGACGAACCAGAAATCAACATCTCCATCCTGGATGAACCGGCCCAACCCGCCGAGGACCTGGGCATCAGCTTTGTGGGTGAGTCTGCCGCGCCACAGCCGCAGGCCGACCTGGAAGCCAGCTACGCCGACAAGTTGGACAACGTCGCCGTGAAGGTCAACCGCATCTTTGGTGAGATTCTCAACGACCTGTTCAACGACGACGACCTGCTTCCCCGGCTGCGCCGCCTCTTCTGGCTGGAAGCCACCAAGGCCGAACGGGACTTCAACACCCACATCGTCAAGCCGATGCTGAAGCAGCACGACCGCAACCTGCAAAAACCAGAACTGCGCGAAGCAATGGAAATGGACCTGGAAAACGTCTCCGACCTGGAAGAACTGATGCGCGTCTGGGACGGGCTGCACAAGCTGGAAAACAGCCTCGCGATCTAAACACAACTTTACCCCCACCCTAACCCTCCCCCTGGTAGGGGGAGGGAATCTGGCCCCCTCTCCCTTGCAGGGAGAGGGCTGGGGTGAGGGTGAAAAACTAGAATCATTGTAGGAACGTCTCATGACAGACCTTTCAACAACACCGTTACTCAAAAAGCTGGATGATGCTCATCTCCCCATTTTCGCGGTGCGGCTGGCGGAGTGGCTCATTACCGACCTGAACGCCAGTAGTGTCGAGGCGCGCCTCGACACTACGCCCACCTTCACCGAATCGCGGGCCAAGGCGCTGCTGCGCGCTGCGGCGGTGGTGGATGACCCCACCCTGCACGATTTTGCCCGGTTGGTGGAGGCAAATAGTACGGCCGTTCGCCTCGCCCTCCACGACTTACTCCAAGAAACTGGACTGGTTGAAGACGAAGAAGTTGCCGCCCTGGCCACCGCCAGCGCCGGCATCTCCAATCTCCAATCTCCAGTCTCCTGGCTTTCGTTGAGCATCGCTGCCCACGCCTGGAAAAGCGGCTACCCGCTCTACCAGCTTGATCCCGCCTCGCCGCCAGGAGAGTACAGCCCCGCCGGGCAGCTCATCAAGCGGGCCGCGACGTTCCTGCGGCAGCAAATCCAGCGCAGCGCTACCGAGCGAGACAAGCTGGGCAAGAAGCTGGCCTACGATCCCGGCGACGGCACGCCGACGCTGGACAGTTTGCCCAACAGCCAGCCGATCGCGCCGGTGCCGCCGCACTTCCGCCCGCCCATCCCGGTGCGCTACCCGGAAATATCGCGGGAAACGCTGCACGTCAACGAAGAAGAGCCGTCATCCAACCAGGGCAACGTGACGCGCAACGCGCCGCTCACCATCACTAACGACGACATCCAGCCCGCCAACCAGCGGCCGGTGCGCATGCCAGAAATCCGCATTCGTGCGGATCAGGTACCGCAGAGACGGCAAACGCAACCCAGCCAGCCACGGCCTCGACCGAGCAGCAGCAACAACAGCGCGAATTTGGGAACGGCCGTGCGCCAGCGTTTCAGCCGCGACAAAGAACCCCTGCGCAGCACCAAGCTCCGTGTCATCGTGCAGGATGTGCAGGATGGCCCTGGGCTGTACGGCATCCAGGTGCAGGTGCGCTGCAAAGGGATCAACGCCCACGTGGCAGGCACTACCAACCGCGACGGGGTCTTCTTATGCGAGCTGCCCGTGCGCGTCCACTCCGGCCTCACCTACGACGTGGACATCACCTGGCCCCGCGACCTGGGCGGCGAAGTGGAGCGCAAATCGGTCACCTTAAACGTGGACCGAACTGAGTTCAAGCTGCCCTTTTTCCGGCGTCTATCCTAAAGCGAATGGTTGCAAGTAAACAGTGGCAGGTGGCAAGTAAATACTACTTGCCACCTGCCACCTGCCACTTGCAACCCCAAAACGATAAAACAACATGACTGAAACATCTGAAACAATTGTCATTACCGATCCCGACAGCGACCGCTACCACACCTTCGGCTACATCAGCTGGTGGCAGCAGGAGGTGGTGCGCAATGCCACCATCCTGGTAGTTGGGGCTGGCGCCCTGGGTAACGAGGTACTCAAAAATCTGGCCCTCATGGGCATTGGCAACATTCTCATTGCCGACTTCGACACGATCGAAGACAGCAATCTCAGCCGCTCCGTGCTGTTCCGCGCCTCGGACCGCGGCCGCCGTAAGGTAGACGCCGCCGCCGAGCGCGTGAAGGAACTCAACCCGGACGTCAACGTGAAAACGTGGCACGGCAACATCAATTTCGAGATGGGACTGGGCGTGTTTCGCCATGTAGACGCCATCATCGGCTGCCTGGACAACCGGGAAGCGCGGCTGTCCATCAACCGATTCAGCTGGCAGGTCAATCGGCCGTGGGTGGATGGCGCCATTCAGGAGCTGATGGGCATTGTACGCGTTTTCTGGCCAGGCCAGGGGGCGTGTTACGAGTGTACGCTCACCGACCTGGACTACCAGATTATCAACCTGCGCTACTCTTGCCCGCTGCTGGCGCGGCAGAATATTTTGCAGGGCAAGGTGCCTACCACGCCCACCAGCGCTTCAATTGTGGCCGCGATGCAAACGCAGGAAGCGTTGAAACTGATTCACAACATGGAAGTCCAGCCGGGCAAAGCGGTGATGATCAATGGACTGACCAACGACATTTACACCACCGAATATCCAGTTAAGGATAGCTGTATGAGCCATGCGCGGTTGGAGCCGATTGTGGAGTTGGAGGTGGGTACGGCCGTTACCACCACCCTCGCCAAACTCCTAGCCATCGCCAAGGAAAAGCTGGCCGACGACGCCGTGCTGGAATTCGACGGCGAAATTGTGACCACCATGCACTGCCTGGACTGCGGTGAGGAATTCCCCATCTTCCGTAAGATGGCCCGGCTGTACGAAAATGAATCCGTCTGCCCCACCTGCGGCGGTCGGCGCGAAATGCGCATGACCCACCGCATCGACGGCAGCGAAGATTTTCTGGATCGTACCCTGGCCGAGATGGACGTACCGCCCCTGGGCATCATCCGCGCGCGCAGCGCCAGCAAGAAGGAAAGCATCTACCTGGAGCTGACGGGCGATAAAGAGACATTCTTGCAGTTTGACTGAGGCCGGTATTCGGTAATCGGTGGTCGGTAATCGGTTTTAAGAAGCTTGACCGATAACCGTTAACCGATTACCGATTACCGACAAAAGGTGCAACCCACCGCAGCGAACTGCGTATATAAATTGAATTACCGAGTTGATTTGACACAAACAGAGCACAGCCCAACAGCGCGTGACTCAAAGCAAAACTCAACCAAGACGAATGGAGGCTTTTATCAATGGCAAGCATAAAAACAATCATCTACGACCCGACCGGTTCTAAGAAAACCCCGGTAGAACTCCCGGACGACGTACCGATGCGGCGTTTGATTCCCGCGCTGGTTAGCAAAATGGGACTTCCCACCAGCCAGGGCGCCAATCCCATCACCTACCGGCTGGACCACCGCTCCTCGGGCAAGCGCCTGAGCGAAGACGAATCGTTGGCCGATGCTGGCGTGGTCGAAGACGATATCCTGAGCCTGTTCCCTGAAGTAACAGCCGGTTCGCGGTAAGCGGTGAGCCGTAAACAGTAATCAGTGAAAAGTAAGAAGTGAGAGGCGAGAAGGAAGGGTCAACTCTGGCTTTATCCTTCCGCTTTTTGCATTAGTTTGAGGAAACCATGTCCTTTGATATTCGTGAAACCAGACTGCGCAACGACCATGAGCGGATTCGGACGCTGGTGAATCGCAGTGAGTTCATCCACATTCTAAATACGGAAGGTGACCCGGTTGAAAAATACTTGATTCGCTTCACCTGCAAAGGTGTGGAGAAGATAAATTCGGCCGGTACGCCGCAGCTGCGGGAAGTGCACGAGGTCAGCATCTATCTACATGCTGAGTATCCACTGAAGCAGCCCCAGCTCAAGTGGCACACGCCCATTTTCCACCCCAACATTCACGTGACCGGGGCGGTTTGCATTGGCGCGTGGTGGCCTGCCAAAACCCTGGACGAACTGCTGCTGACACTGGGCGAAATGATCCAGTACAAGAACTACGATCCCAAGGACCCGATGAACTCGAAGGCAGCCGCCTGGGCGCTGCGACACAAGCACATCTTCCCTATCGACCGGCGCAGTCTGAAGGGACAATCACTGGAAGATATGATTGTGCTTGGAGAGGAGGAATCGGATGAGCTCGGCATCAACATTCTCTAACGGCCGTTCCACAACTGACAGTGAACCTATGATTGGCCAACCTGAGATCGACAGTTTGCCGGAACGGCCGTTAACCGACCTTACCGGCAAGGCTCACCTGCACGGCCACCAACCAGCCGCCAACCAGGTGGTTGTTAGCCATCGCCAGCAGGCGCTAAGCCAGATTCGGGCGCACAGCATCAGCAACCTGCGCTCGGAGCTGGGTGGCGTGCTGCTGGGCCATGCCTACCGCGACGGCGACCGGCTGATGGTAGAAGTCATCGCCGCCCTGCCCGCCCGCAACGACGACCACGGTCCAATCCACTTCACCTTCACCGCCGACGCCTGGAGCCAGATTCACCACGACCGCACCGAAAAGTACCCCAATCTGGAGATTATTGGCTGGTTTCATACCCATCCGGGCCTGGGCGTTTTTTACTCCAGCGATGATGTGGTGGTGCATACGGCCGCTTTCACCTTACCGTGGCATGTCGGGCTGGTGGTGGACCCGCTGGGCAACCACGCCAGCTACTTTGGCTGGCAGGATGGCGTTTTAGCGCCCATTGCTGGCTATTATGAGCAGCTGGACAGCCAGCCGACGCCGGTTGCGCCCTGGCGCGTGACCAAAACCGAGGTGTGGCACACCCGCGAGACGGAAGAGTTTTATGCTTCCTACGAAGGGCGCAGCGAGGATGCTGGCCCGGGGATGGTTTCTTACGGCCTGAATCTGCCGAACACCGTGACGCTGGGGATTCTCGGCTTTGTCATGGGGTTTTTTTTGCTTTTTGGTTGGGTCGTCGTGCTCAACCGGCAGATCAACCACCTGGAAAGCATCGTGACCAGCCTGGCCAGTGAAACATCGCTCAATGCCGTAAGCTGTGCTGATGCCCAACTGCGCATTGTGGCCCCTGTGGCGCAAAGCCAGCTAACGGCCGGAGATGATGTGGCTATTTTTGGTACGGCCGTTCAGCCCGAAGCCGCCCGTTACCAGATCGAATACCGACCGGCGGGGGGTGAGCTGTGGGAGCTGGCAGGTGTACAGCGCCGCCAAACCGACCTGGGACTGCTCACCAACTGGGACACAAGCGAACTGCCCTGGGGCTGGTACGAACTGCGGCTAACGGCCGTTGACCGGCAAAACATTCCCCTGCCCGGCATGGCCAGCTGCCAGATTGCTTTAGAGTTAATTCCTTGATAGGACGCAGATTGCCCTGATTTACCTGATGAAAACGATTAAAAAATCAGGAGAATCAGGCAAATCAGCGTCCCATTCTTCTGGACTTATTTATGACTGAGACAACAACGACCCATTACGTGGCGATTATTCAAATTTCGCTGCCGGGGCAGGCCACGGCCGTTTCGGCCAACATTCGCCTGACCCCAACTGAACTGGTGCCGGTGAAAGGCAGCTACAAAACGCTGCACGAGTGCACCCTGGCCGAGCTGCAAACCTTTGCCGACCAGATTGAAAGCGAAATCTGGCAGACCTACGGTGAAATTAAGCTGGCGGACCTGGCAAAAGACAGCACGGTCAAAATGGCGATGGATGTGGTAGACGCTGAAGGTGAACCAGTGGCCCCGTCGCGGGAATGGCTGGCGAAGATGGTGGTGGCAACGGCCGCACCCATCGCCGCTGAGGAAGCCCCCGCCGAAACAGATGACGAGGCAGAAACGGCCGTTCCCGCCCAACTCGACGAGACGCCCGAGGAACCCGCTGCTGAGGTTGAGGAACCGGCTCAAAGTGAAACAGAGACCGTAATTGAAACGGCCGCTGCCCCCGAGCCAGAACCGGAACCTGCGCCAGAACCCATCGCCCCCACGCACCCAACAGGTGATGACGCGGACAGAATCGTCGTGTCTGAGCCGGAGCCGGTGCATGAGGAACGTGAAGCCCAGCCGGATACGGCCGTAAGCGATACGGTGATTGCGCCCAGCCGGGCACGGGTGCGCCTTGCCGGGCGGTACCTGCCCGTGGGCGACCCCACCCCCGCAGCGGTAGACATCACCATTGAGGAACCAGCCTTGAGGGCAGCACAGGCCCATGCGCTGAGCAGCCTCAACCGCGAAGTGGCCGGGGTGCTGGTGGGGCCGCGCCCGGAAAAACAGCCAGACGGCCGTTACCGCGTGCACATCCTGGATACCATCATCGCCAAGTATACGGTGATGCACGGCGCGAGTGTGACCTACACACCAGAAAGCTGGCGCTACATGACCGACAAGCTGTTCGAGCGATACCCGGATGAAACGGCCGTAATTGTCGGCTGGTACCATACCCATCCCGGCTTTGGCATCTTCCTATCAGGGATGGATTTGTTTATTCACCAGAACTTCTTCACGCAGATCTGGCACGTGGCTTTTGTGCTGGACCCACGCGCCCAAACCAGCGGCTTTTTCAGCTGGAACCGGGAAAAAACGCAGGTGTCGCGGCACAACTTTCAGTGGCCAGAATGGGCCGCCGGGAGCTGGTGACCGGTTGACGGTAATCGGTGGCCGGTGGCCGGTGATCGGTAATCAGTGATTAACTGACCGATTACCATTTACGGATAACCGATTACCGATAACGGATTACGGTTTACCGAGAGCCGTTTACTGCTATAATGCTCGTATCGGAAATCGGTTTTTGAGAAATGGACGAACAAGAATTGCCCCCCCTCACCATCACGAATAGCGACATTCAGGCAGCCAACCAGCTGAGCCTGCACTGCCCCATTTGTGCCAATCCGGTCGAAAAGTTCGTGGAAGAACGCGAACTGCTGCCGGTGGTTTGCGCCAAGTGTGGCACGCTGTACCACAAGGTCTGCTGGGAACAGGGCGGCGGCAAGTGTGCCGTGCTTGGCTGCGGCCACGACAAGTTTAAGGTATACGGCACGCCCACCAGCCCGGTGCTGAGCATCAAGTACACCGATTTGCCACGGCCGTCTGTAAACGGCCGTTCCAGCCAACAAACCAAGCGCCTCAAAGAAGAACAACGTCGCCAGGTAGAGCAACTGCGACGGCCTTCGCTGTTGCAACGCTTCTTCAAATGGCTGCTGGACCAGATCAAAATTGGTTAAGATAGGGATTGGAGATGGGCGAATTAATCTCCAATCTCTCAATCACCAATCTCCCTCCCCATGCTGTCTCCCGTCACCATCACCAAACAATCTCCGTTTTTAGGTGAAGAATGTGCCCTGTGCAAAAATCCGCTGGCGCCTGGAGACGAGGTGGTTGTTTGCCCGGAAGACAGCACACGTCACCACGCGCACTGCTGGCGAGCCAATGGCAATAAATGTGCGTCATACGGCTGCCGCGGACACGGCGAAATTGCCGTGCCGGAATCCACCCCGCCAGAACCATCCCCGGCGCAGCCGCCACCAACTTCCAGCCACCAGCCACCAGCCACGAATACAAACGGCCGTATCCACCGCACCGCCCACCGCTTTGGCTGCGGGCAGGGCTGCCTGCTGGTAGCTATCGCTATCGCCATCATTTTCTTTTCGATTGGCTGCTTTGGGCTGTGGGCCATTGCCGATTACATCATGCTGGAAGTGCTGGGTTGGCAGTATCGCGTCCCCGAAACGAGCTATATCCTGCCCCAAATTACGCGCTTGCTTTTCTTTTAAAGCAGAACCCACAGAAGGCTTTGCCCGTTTACCAAAACCCAAAATTGAAAACAGGCAAATCCTACGTTTCTTTGAATCTACGGCCGTTTTTCGCTAAACTTGCCTCACATTCCCACAAAAGGACGGTATGATGAGTTCTAAATTCCACGAACTTCTGGAAAAAGTGTATGAAATCCACGACATTGAAAAAGCGATGGGTGTTTTAAGTTGGGACAAAGAAACCAACATGCCCAAGGCTGGCACCCTGGCCCGCATCCAGCAAATGACCACCCTGCGCCGCCTGAGCCACGAAATGTTTATCGCCGATGAAATGGGCGAGCTGATTGAAACGGCCGCTGCCGAAATCGCTGAAGCACCCTATGAAAGCAACGAGGCCAGCCTCATCCGCTACCTGCGCCGCAGCTATGAAGAAGCGCGCCAGCTGCCACCCGAGTTTGTGCGCCGCGTCAGCGAGGTGAGCGGTAAGGCCCATCCCGCCTGGGTGGAAGCACGCGAAAGCAACAACTTTGCTCACTTCCGGCCGCACCTGGAAGAAGTGGTTAAGCTGGTGCAGGAAATGGCCGAGCTGTACGGCTACGAGGATGAAAAGTACGATCCCCTGCTGGACAAGTTTGAACACGGCATGAAAACGGCCGAAGTCCGCACCATCTTCAACGCGGTGAAAGAGGAGCTGATCCCCCTGCGCCAGGCCATTGCCGAACGAGGCACAGAAGCAGATGACAGCCTGGTACACCAACCCTTCCCCGTCGACAAACAAAAAGAGTTTGCCCGCTACATCGCTGATGCCGTGGGCTACGACTTCAGCCGGGGGCACCTGGGCACCGTGGTGCATCCTTTTGCCACCAGCTTCAGCCGCGACGACGCCCGCATCACCACCCGCTGGTATCCCGACTTCCTGAACCCGTCCCTCTTTGGCACGCTGCATGAATCGGGCCATGCCATGTACGAACAGGGCACCCATCCCGACCTGGCCCGCACGCCGCTGGCGCGTGGCACCTCCAGCGGCATCCACGAATCCCAGTCGCGCATGATTGAAAACATCGTAGGGCGCAGCCTGGGTTTCTGGCAGGCGCACTACCCCAAGCTGCAAGAATTGTTTCCCCAGCAGCTAGGCCATCATGACGTGAAGGCGTTTTACCGGGCCATCAACAAGGTGCAGCCTTCATACATTCGCGTGGAAGCCGACGAACTGACCTACAATTTCCACATCATTTTGCGCTTTGAGCTGGAGCAGGCCATGCTGAACGGCAACCTGGCCGTGGCCGACCTGCCCACCGCCTGGAACGACAAAATGAATGAGCTGCTCGGCGTGGTGCCGCCGACCGACAGCGAAGGCTGTCTGCAGGATGTGCACTGGACGCGGCCCGGCTTTGGCTACTTCCCGACGTATGCGCTGGGCAATTTGTATGCGGCACAGTTTTATGAAACGGCCGTCACCCAAAACCCCACCATCGCCGAGGAAATGGCCCAGGGCAAGACCTCTGCACTGGTGGCCTGGCTGCGTGAGAACATTCACCAACACGGCCGTAAGTTCACCCCAGCGGAACTGGTGCAGCAGGTGACCGGCGGACCGCTGACGCACAAACCATTCATGCGCTATGTCGCCCAAAAATTTAGCGAAATTTACAAACTGTAGGAAGGGAAAAGAATTGGCCGTGTCGGGGAGCGTGGGGGAAGCTGTTGGAAACGTGAAGCGTGAAACGTGATGAGCCCGTGCTCACGTGTCACGTTTCACGTTTCACTTTTCTAGAAGAAGCCGCCCCGAATGATTTGCACGCCCACAAACACCAGCACCAGCACCGCAATAACCAGAATCAGGTTATTGCGAAACTTCTTGGCACTGTCGGTGGATTTGCGCCAGGCGGCGTTGCTGTGGGCCAGCAGCACGGCCACAAACATTGTGCCGACATGTTCCAGCCGGGGCCGACTGTCAAAACCCAACGAAATGAGCAGAATCAACCCCAGCAAAAAGTTGACGTCGATGAGGCCAACGAGGGCTGACATCAAGCCGCGATCAACCGACTTATACTCAGATTTCTGAATCAGTCCCCAGGCAAATTTCACAATCACCACGACGGCCACAATGGCCACCAGCCAGCGGAACTCTCCATGAATCGTGCGAATAATATCCACAAATTTCTCCTTTTTTACTGCGTATTGTCTTGAGGGGGAACGGCCGTATCCTCATCCTTCGCCCGGTTAGGGTCAGGAAACTCCACCAAAACCCGCGAAACAGCCCGCCCCTCAACGGCTAAAACCCGAATATGTATCTTGTCATTATAGATAACCTCGTCCCCCACCGCCGGAGGACGACCTAATTTAGAAATTACCAGCCCGCCAACCGTCTCCACATCCGGCAGATCCTCTTCATCGCCCCAAAAACCATCATCAAAGTCATCAACCAGGTACTCCCCTTCGGCCTCAATCAGGCCGGGTCCCAGCTCCACATACGGCTCTTTTTCCAGGTCAAATTCATCCCGAACCTCACCCACAACCTCTTCCACCAGGTCCTCCAGCGTCACAATGCCATCCATGCCGCCAAACTCATCCAGCACAATGGCCATGTGCAGCTTCTGCCGTTTAAACGCCGCCAGCAGCGTTTGTATTGGCAAATCTTCCGGCACAGCAGGCGCCGAGCGCAAGATCAGCCGCAAATCAAACCGGCCTTCGCTGCGCAGCGTCTGTTTCACCAGGTCCTTCAGATGCAAAATGCCCACAATGTGGTCCCGGTCGCCGTCGTAAACCGGGAAGCGGCTGTGGCGGCTTTCCGAGACGATTTTCAGGATTTCTTGTCGGGAAACATTCACCGGAATCGCCTCCACCTTGGTGCGCGGCGTCATCACCTGAGACACGGTCCGGTCGCTGAAGTCAAAAATGTTCAGGATCATTTCCTGCTCTTCTACATTGAGCAGGCCACCTTCGGTACTTTCCGTTACGATCAGCTCCAGCTCCTCCGCCGAAAGTACCCGCTCGTGCCCTTCGGCAGGGGGAATGCGGAACAGCTTAAGCATTGAAATACCAACGCGGTTCAAGATTTTCACCGGATAT
Organism: Candidatus Leptofilum proximum; assembly: GCA_016710325.1. Lineage (GTDB taxonomy): Bacteria > Chloroflexota > Anaerolineae > Promineifilales > Promineifilaceae > Leptofilum > Leptofilum proximum. Next base: position 1,040,298 of record JADJXK010000001.1, read on the forward strand.
CTCAGAACCCAGCGCGCCACAGTCATGGGTGTACTTAACAGCAGTACCATGCGCGGCGCATCGGAAAGGGCCAGCGATTTGGGCACCATCTCGCCCACCACCACGTGCAAATAGGTGAGCAGGCCGAGGGCAATCACATAGCCAATGCTTTCCACCAGTTCAAGCGAAGGCTCAAACCACAAACGCTCCAGGTAGGGCTCAATAAAATGGGCAATTTGCGGCTCGCCGTACATGGCCAGCCCAATCGAGGCAATGGTGATGCCCAACTGGGCCGTGGCGATGTATTGGTCTTGCTTCTGGCGCGATTCAATGGTGGCCAACACCGGCGCAGCGCGGGTAACGCCTTCCTCGACCATTTGCTCCAGCTGCGTGGGCCGCACGCCGATGATAGAAAACTCAGCCATCACAAAGAGGCCATTGAGCAGCACCAGCAAAATGATGACCACAAGGGCCACCAGCAGCGTGCTGAATGAAGAATGAGACGCTTCTTGGGCAGCGGCCGTTGCCAGCACACCCAAACCCGGTAGAGAAATGGCCAGCAGGAGGTATTTAGTCATGATCAGCCACCTCCCACTCAATAAACGGGTCATCACTGCTTTCCGTCGGCGGCAGCGTTAGCGAAACCTCAGAGACGCCCGGATCAGACATAGCCTCCACGCGAATGGTAATATCGCCAAACGCCACCGTGTCGCCCACCTTGGGCGGACGGCCGAGTTCGCTGAACACCAACCCGCCCAACGTGTCCGCATTTTCTTCCGGCAGCTCCAGTTCCAGGTACTCGTTCACATCCGCCACCAGCAAATCGGCGCGCAAATAGATGCGCCCATCCTTGTCCTTGGCAATCAGCGCCGATTCGTTGTCGAACTCGTCCTGCAGCTCGCCAAAAATCTCCTCGATTAAATCTTCGAAGGTAATCAAGCCAACTGTGCCGCCGTACTCGTCAAACACAATCGCCAGATATTTGCGGCGGCTGTTGAGCCGTTTCCACAGATCTGATACGGGGATGGTTTCCGGCACAAAAACCACCTCGCGCAAAATCGAGGCCACATCTTCGCTTTGCTGGTTGTACAACCGGAACAAATCCTTCACATGCACAAAGCCCGTGATGTCGTCGATGGACTCTTTATAGATCGGGATACGCGAAAAACCCGCATCCAGGGCAATTTGCATGAGGTCGACCACTTTGCTATCTAGCGGGGCAGCGATGAGCTTGGTGCGGTGCAGCATCACCTGCTTGGCGGTGAGATCGCGCAGGCGGAACGTGTTGCGCAGCAGACGCCGCTCTTCGTCGCTGAGCAGGTCTTGCTCATGGCTTTCGGTAACAAGCAGCTCAATCTCCTCTGGGGAGTGAGCGTGACCGTTTTTCTCTTTTAACGGCCGTCCCAACACCCTCAAAATCAAGTTCCCACTCCCGTTAAACAAAGCAATTAAGCCCGTGTAGGTAATGATAAACTGCGTAATGCGCATCGGCACGGTAACGGCCAGCGCCACCGCTTCCGGATACTGAATCGCCACCGACTTGGGAAACAGTTCCCCCATGATCACCTGCAAGATTGTAATGGCGACCAAAACCAGGGTGATGGCAATCGACGTAGCCGCCGGTTCAGCCCAGCCTGTGGTGGACTCAATGCCCACAGTCGCCAGGGCCGGTTCAAGTAAGGTTAGCAGCCTGGCTAATGGCGAAACCAGCAGTTGAGCAATGACGCTCTGCCCGTAGGCACCCACTACCAGCGAAGAAATGGTGATGCCAATCTGGCAGGTGGCCACGTACCTGTCCAGCTTGTGGCTGTCTTGCATGATAGGCAGCAGCAGCTGCGCCATGCGGTTGCCCTGGCCAGCCATCTGGCTAACGCGCGTGCGCCGGGCAGACACCGTAGCGAATTCGGCCGCCACGTATAAAGCATTGAAAAAAATCATGAGGGCTACAACAGCCACAATAGTAAGAATCGTTAAGAACATCAGCTATCTTTTTGGATCAACCAATACCTAATACACAAAAGGCCCACCTCTGGGGTAGGCTTCCAATAAATGAATTGCTCAAACACACCGGGAAAAGATGGGTGAGAAGGGTCAGGCGGCTCAGGGTTAGAGTCGGTCAATGCATCCCCCTCTCAAAAAACAGAGGCTGCAACCGTGCAGGCAAAATTGGGGTGAAGAACCCCTCTCAAGCGATTTAATCACTCGGCTGACACAGCACGGTGTGGCGTTGTCTACACAAATTGGTGGTTGCATCAAAATTTACTCAAAATCAGGCTAGCAAAAATTATAGAACAGGGGATACCAATGGTCAAACCAGGAGTGTTACTTAGCGCCGAAAAATACGAATCACTATGTTGAGCAGGATGGTGCCTAATATACTCACCAGAATCATCGTCGCCAGGGGAAAGTAGATGCGGTAGTTTTCCCCTTCGATTTCGAAGTCGCCGGGCAGGTTGCCCAGCCAGGGAAAATATTTGGCGGCAATAAGCACCAGGATGCCTGCGAGGGCAATGGTTGCCCCAATGATCAGCAGCAAACGGCCGAATTCCACCATCTTCTCCTACTCCTCCACCTCGTCGCTTTCGGCTTCGCTGCCGGAAGCGTTAAACAGGCTGGGCTGGTTGGGTTTTCCCGCCAAAACGTGCTGCGGCAGGGGCAGATCGAGGTGGCGGTAGGCGTGCGGCGTGGCCACGCGTCCCCGCGCCGTGCGCTCCAAAAAGCCCAACTGCAGCAGGTACGGCTCCACCACATCCATAATCGTGTCTGACTCTTCGCTGATGGAGGCGCCAATCGTATCCAGACCCACCGGCCCGCCGCCAAACTTCTCGATGATGGCCCGCAATACCCGGCGGTCCAGATCGTCCAGGCCCAGTTGGTCGATTTCCAGGAGGTCGAGGGCGGCAACGGCCGTTTCCCCCGTAATCTCCCCCTGTGCCCGCACCTCGGCAAAGTCGCGCACCCGGCGCAGCAGGCGCAGCGCCACACGCGGCGTACCGCGCGAACGGCGGGCAATCTCCGTCGCACCTGCTTCATCAATAGGCACCTGCAAGATACTCGCCCCGCGCATCACAATCGTCTCAATGGCCGCCTGCTCGTAAAAATCCATGCGATAGAGCGCACCGAACCGCGCCCGCAGCGGCGCCGTCAGCAGCGCCAGCCGGGTGGTGGCCCCAATGACGGTGAACTTGGGCAGCTTCAGGCGCACATTTTTGGCCCCTGGCCCCTTGCCCACCACGATGTCCAGCACAAAATCTTCCATGGCCGGGTACAAAATCTCTTCCACGGCTCGCCCCAGGCGGTGCACCTCGTCGATGAACAGAATGTCCCCGGCGCGCATGTTGGTGAGGATGGCCGCCAGATCGCCTGCCCGCTCAATGGCTGGCCCGGCGGTGATGCGGATGTTGACGTTCATCTCGTTGGCCACTACGTGCGCCAGGGTGGTTTTGCCCAGGCCAGGCGGTCCGTGGAAAAGCACGTGGTCCAGGGGTTCCTGCCGCCCCTTGGCCGCCTCGATGAGGATGGAAAGATTGGCCTTCATCCGCTCCTGGCCGGTGAATTCTGCCAGATGCTGCGGCCGCATGAGGCCATCTAAACGGCCGTCTTCCCGCTTTTTGCCCGGTGAAATATGTCGATTGCTCGATACCTTGTCGTTCATAATTTTTCTGTTGCCAACAAACTAACTGCGTGGGATTATACGATAACTGTGCCTGATTGCGTAACGGCCGTCACCACAAAGCGGCTAAAATGCACCAGGGATAATCATTCAAGGAAACGTGAAACGTGATGCGTGAAAAAACACGTTTCACGCATCACGTTTTATTCTGAGGAGGAGAGGAATGGTTTTTGAGTCAAAACATCCGCTGGTGAAACACAAGCTGTCGCTGATGCGCAGCGTGGCTACCAAACCCAAGAAGTTTCGGGAGCTCATTCGCGAAGTAGCCATGCTGCTTTGTTATGAAGCCACCGCCGATTTGACGACCACCGAAATCGAAGTAAAAACACCGATGGGAACGGCCGTGGGCCAGGACCTCAGCGACAAAATCGGGCTGATTCCCATCTTGCGCGCCGGGCTGGGCATGGTCGATGGCATCTGGGAAATGATGCCCGGCGCCGAAGTGTGGCACATTGGCCTCTACCGCGACGAGGAAACGCTGCAACCGGTTTCCTACTACAACAAGCTGCCCACCTTCCCCACGGTGCAGGTCTGCCTGGTGCTGGACCCCATGTTGGCAACTGGGGGCTCAGCCATCGCCACGGTGGACATTTTGAAGAAGTGGGGCGCCCAGCGTATCAAGTTTGTTGGCCTGCTGGCCGCGCCGGAAGGCATTAAAGCCCTGCACGACGCCCATCCTGATGTACCAATCCACATTGCCCAGATTGATTCTCACCTCAACAACATTGGCTTTATTGTGCCGGGGCTGGGGGATGCTGGGGATAGGCAGTTTGGCACAGGATGAGGGAGTGACAAGGTGAAGGGGTGACAGGGTGAAGGGGTGAAAGAAGGAATGGAAAGTTGATTTATTTGTTGGTTTTTGGGGTGGCGTTGGGGACGGCCGTTCTTTTTACGCCGCCCGTGCGCCGGCTGGCGTTTCGCTGGGGGATTGTGGCCACGCCGGGGGGGCGCCGCCAACATTCTGGCATGGTGCCCAAGCTCGGCGGTGTGCCCATCATCGTGGGGTACCTGACGGGCATTGCCCTGATTTACGCGATACTGCCGCCACAAGGCGACGATACCTTGCGGCTGCGCGGTGTCATCCTGGGCAGCGTAGTCATTTTTGTGGGCGCACTCCTGGATGACCGGCTGGACTTAGCGCCGCGCTGGCAGTTTGCCTTACAAATTTTGGCCGCGGTCATCGCTATAGGCCACACAGTCTTCATTGAGCGCTTCACCAACCCCCTGCCCACCCCCGACTTCTGGCAAAGCGGCTTTGCCTCGCTCTTTTTCTACCTGGACGCTGCCAACCCAAACATTGTGGTGATACGGCCGTTCCTCGTCTACATCATCTCGCTCTTCTGGGTACTGGGCATGATCAACGCCGTCAACTTCCTGGATGGGCTGGACGGGCTGGCCGCCGGGGTGAGCACCATCGCCGCACTCATGTTTGCCCTGCACAGCTACAATCTGCTGGCGCACACGGGGCAAACGGCCGTCACCCTCTTCCCGCTCGCCCTTGCCGGAGCGCTGCTCGGCTTTTTGCGCTTTAACTTTGCCCCGGCCACCATCTTTTTGGGCACTACCGGGGCATGGCTGCTGGGTTACAACCTGGCTACACTCTCCATCCTGGCCCCGGCCAAGCTTTCCACGGCGCTGCTGGTGATGGCCGTACCTATTTTGGACGTCGCCTGGCTGATCGTGGCCCGGCTGCGCCAGGGGCGGCATCCGTTTCAGGGTGACCGGCGGCATTTGCATTTTCGGCTGCTGGACCGTGGCCTGCCGGTGCGCGGCATTGTGCTGGGCTATTACGCGGTGGCCATTGCCTTTGGGCTCGTCGCCATTTTTGTGTCCAGCCGCCTGCTGAAAATTGGGCTGTGGCTGCTGCTGGCAACGGCCGTACTCGTCTTGCTGGCTTGGCTGACCACCCGTACCAATCGCCTCTTGCCCCCCACCGAGGCCAATGATTAAATTGTAATGAGATTTACAGAGCTACCGCGGGACCTATTACAGTGTAACGGAAATTGTCAGGTAAACTTGTTATAGTCCTTGAGTACTATTAATGGTAGTGGAAGTAAAGGAAGACAGGTCAGATGAAAACAAATCGTATGACAAACACAAGTAACGGCAGTCACCAAATTGGCATGAAAGCGATCCCCAATGCAGAAATGCTGTCACGGCAGATTGAAAGTTTGCGGGTTGTCGTCCGCCGCATGAAGGCGTATGAATCCTCCACCCTGAACTCCCTCATTAACCAGAAGCTAAAAGAGATGCAGTAAGTGAAATCTTCACAAGTGCGAGGCACTTTTCACGAATAGACAGGAAAAAGCCGGGCAATGCCTGGCTTTTTTGATTAAGGCACGCAGGGGGGATACTGTTCGCGGTCGAAGGGCCAGGGTTCGGTGTACCAGGCCAGGTATTCAGGCAGGTGGGCCTGCCAGTAAGCTTCTTCATGGCGGCCTTCGTTGAGCACCCAGGTATGCGGAATGGGGGGCACGGCCGTTTCCATCTCCTCGTGCAAGCGGCGAATGTTGTTGATGACGTAATCATTAGCGCCAATGTCCAAAAAAATGCGCAAGTCGCCCAAATTCTGGCTCAGGCCGGTGTACTGCGGATTGACGGCGGGCCAGGCGTAGGTGTCTAGCAGGGCTGCGCTGTGCCCGCCCACGCTGGCAAACTGCTCCGGGAAGCGAAAGGCAATCTCCAAAGCCCAATACCCTCCGCGCGACAAACCGCCAATGGCCCGCCCGGCCGGATCGGCCCAGGCGCAGTAGGTTTGCTCCACGTAGGGAGTGAGATCGTTCACAACAACGCTTTCGTAGGAGCCAGGACCACCGGAGCTGTTGTTGGCAATCCAGCCGCCATCGGGCATGACGATGAGAAATGGCGGCCAGCTGCCTGTGATGATACCTGCTTCGGCCGTTTCGTCCGCGCCCAGGCTGTCCCAAATGGCCTCGGTGTGCACGTTGCCGGGCAGGAGGTAGAGCATGGGGTAGGTACGGCCGTCCATCCCATAACACGGCGGCAGGTAGACGCGGTAAGCCATCGGCCCGGCGGTGAGGCTGGGGAAGGCGCCGGTTTCGATGCGGCCAGGGGTGGCACAGGGCGTGGCCGTGGGGGGCAAGGTAGCCGTGGCGGTTGGTTCGGGGGTGGGAACGGCCGTTGCCACTTCAGGCGTGACGGTCGGCGGCGCGGTGGCAGGGGTGACCGGCGCCAGGGAAAGAGGGGGAACGGCCGTAAGCTGCCCAAGATCGGGCTGCCCAAGATTGGGCTGCCCGGGGTCGTGTGTCGGAACTGCGGTCTGGCAGCCCAACAAGCCAACAAGCAGTGCAAACAACCCGATTGTTAGCGTGGACAGCCTCATGTTTGTTTACCAGGGATATTCGCGGGGGGGATCGGACAGCAATTTTTTGAGCGCACCGCGCCACAGGGACGCGTCACGCGTCATCGTTTTGATCTGGATGTCGGTAAAGTGCGGGTAAAGTTCGGCCAATAGTTCGGGAACCAGGTCCCAGGCGTCGTGGCGAATGACATCTTCGAGGTTGGCGGCAATTTCGGCCGTCCACTTCCAATCGCGGATGAAGCGCTCGGCCTTCATCCAGTAATCACGCTTCTCCCATGCCTTGGCCGACTGCTCCACGCCATCGGTAATTTCCCAGAGCAGCAGGGTCATTGAAGCCGCCATGTCGCGGGCTTCGGCGTCCATCTTCGGCTTTTGCATGAGCTGGCGCAGCATTTCGGCAATGCTGCGCATATTGCGGTTGCGAATTTTGGTGGGGGTATCTATCTGTACAATTCGACTCATAATTTATCCTATGACTCACAAAAACTTAAGCTGCGTGAAACGTGAAACGTGAGGAAAACCGTCTCTCACGTTTCACGTTTCACGCCTCCAAAGCTGTAGCATTGCCAATGAGCACTCTCATCCTGTTGTTTCTTCGGCCGGGCAGCTGATGGTGACGTCGCGATAGAGCAGGAACCAGCTGGCAAAGGTCTGGTAGCGATCGCGTGGTTCGTAAATGGGGCCAATGTCGGCCTGGTTCACCTCGCTGCTGATGGCGTAGGTGTAGACATGCTGGTACAGGGTCACAGCGGGCTGCTGATCGGCATAGATGCTGAGGAAGGTATTGTAAGACGGCCGTCTCTCACCCAATCCCCACACCTGCCGCCCCGCTTCCAACGCCTCGCTGGCCCGGCGGTTGTTCCAGCCGCCGTAATTTTGCCCGCGAACAATCGCCTCCTGGCTCCAGAAGTCGTACAAATCGGGGTCGATAGACGGCGTGATGTCGACCAGGGCCACATCAAAGTCGCGCGCCGCCAGTTTTTCCAGCAAGTCAGGCACGGAAACGGCCGTTTCCACCACCACCCCCACGCCCAATTCCGCCCACTGCGCCGACACTTCTGCCGCCAACCGCTGGTGAACGGCCGTGTCCAGCACCAGCAGCCGCAAGGTGAAGCTCTCCCCTTCGGCCTGGCGCACCGTGCTGCCTTCCGGCAGAGTCCACCCGGCGCTGTTGAGCAGCTCGGCGGCATTGGCCCCGCTGGCCGCGGCAAACATGGATTGATCGTACGCCCAGGAATCCGGCAGGTATGGCCCGGTAAGCGGCACACCCTGGCCGTTCAGGGCACGGTCAACCAGCCGCTTCCGGTTCAGCCCAGCAGCCAGAGCACGGCGCACTTCCGCCTGGCGCAGGGGGGCAAAGCCGGTGTCGGTCTGGTTGAAGATGAGCTGGGTGTACTGCGGCGCCACGGTGGTAAAAAGACGGGCCTGGGGAACGGCCGTTACCTCCGGCAGCATCGCATCCGAGACCGAGTTGATCGCCTGGATATCGCCGTTGGCAAAAGCGGAGAGCAAACTCACCTCGTCAGGGTAAAAGCGGAAGTCCAGCGCGGAAATCTGCGTGCCGCCGCGCCAGGAAAGGGGATTGGGTGTCAGGCGCAGGCTGCGCGACCTGTTCCAATCCTGCCCTGGCGCCACCATCCACGGCCCGCTGCCAACCGGCTGCTGGTTAAACGGATGGTCGGCCAGCTCGGCGGGCGGCACGTCTTGCAGCAGGTGGGCGGGCAAGATGCCGCGCAGCATCGCCTCCATAAACGGCGCATACGGCTCGGTCAGCACAAACTCAATGGTGCGTTCATCAATGACGTTGATGGTAACCGTTTGCCACAGAGCTTTGACCGCCGGAGCGGCGGGCAAAGCCTCGTTTTGCAGCAGGCCGTAGGTAAAAGCCACATCGGCGGTGGTGATGGGCTGGCCGTCGTACCAGGCCAGGCCGCTGCGCAGGGTGAATTGGAGGGAACGGCCGTCTTCGCTCACGGTCCAGCTTTCGGCCAGGGCAGGAATAAACCGCCCAGCATGGTCATACTGCACCAGGCCGTCAAACAGCAAACTGACGATTTCGCGATCTACGGGAAAGCTGTCGCTTAATAGTGGATTAAGACGCTGCGGTGCACCAACCATGCCCTCGGCAAAAACGCCGCCAGAAGCGGGCACCCGGGTGGTACATAACCCCACCGACTGCACCTGGAAGGATAAAAGCGACAGAATCAGGCCAAATCCCACTATGGCCAGTAACAATTGCCAACGTAAATGCAGCTTCATAAACGATAAAACGTGAATCGCAGGCCACACGGCGCCAGCGCTTCACGTTTCTAGCAAAAGTAATTGTGTAATTGCGTAATTGGGTAATTGTGAACGTGATAACAATTACCCGATTACCCAATTACATTTTAAGATGCCTGACCCCAGGCCAGGAACGCCAGGATGGTGACCACAAAAAAGGCGACTGAGCAGAAGATGGTCACGCGGTGCATGGTAGCTTCCACACCGCGGCGCGTGCGGAAACTGCCGCTCTCACCACCACCACCTCCAAAAAAGCCACCCAGGTCGGAACCTTTGGTTTGCAGCAGCACCAGGATTGTTAAGGCTACCGCCAGAATAATTTCAGCAATGCCCAAATAAGGGGCTAATGGTTGCAGATTCATCTAAATTCTTCCTCTATGTTTTCCGAATCAAAGTTTTGCGGCATCTTGAAGCCAGGGATGAATTATAACAGTCTCAAGGAGGGGCGTCGAATTGCCCTACGCCTAATGCTTGAACCTGTCAAAGCTGCGGCTGCCCTAAAATCATTTCTCAATTATTCATAAAAGGGAGCGGGTTCAGGACCGGCTCGCTTGCGGCCAACGAGATAGCCAGAGTGCACGCCAATCAGATGGCCAGAGCGGGAGCGGCGGCGCATAATTTCTCGGTGGGTCACGGCCAGCAAGTGATCATTCGTTTCCACCGCGCTAAAGAGTTCTTGGGTGAGGCGACGGCCGTTTTCATCCGTAGGGTTCAACTCATAGACCTCCAGGTAGCGAAATTGATAGTAATGCGTACCCGGCACATGCTGTACACCTTCATGCACATGCCGCACGAACGAAAGCGGCAGGGACTGAATGGTATTGGCCAGTTCATCCAGATAAATCTCGCGCAGCTCTTCCACCAGCTCCCGCGTCACGGACTCCACTTCTCGATCTTGTTTGGAGCGAAACCATTTCATGAAGGCGTAAAAGTTGCGCGCCGGTAAAAACCCACGCAAATCGTCACCTAAATCTGAACGTTTGGACTGGCTTTGAAACTCAAATCGATCTTCCAGCTTGGCAGACGCATAAAATTTGATGACGCCGCCAAGGGGGCCAAAGGACTCCGGGCGCTGGCGGTTTTTGATGAGCAGCAGCCGGGAACCATCACTAACGCGCAGCACCGCAGCCATAGAGATGCGTAAGGATTTATTACGGTAAAGGGTGAAACAAGAAACGTAAGGCCAGAAAAAATCTCGAAAACTCACTAACCCAATTAACATACTGGCCAACAAACTGGACAAAATCCCCAAGGCAACTGTCTCAAACATTAGACGACTTCCTTTTGGTGCGGAGTGCGGTACCAAATGATTTTGCCAGTGATTGAGTGATCCGTCCAGCGTAAAACGAGGATTAACATCCATAGCGAATTTTCCAGTCAGGCCGCTTTCCGTTTGATGAAAAAAATATTATTTTCGCTGCACACCGTGGCTGGGGGCTTTGCAGCCGAGCAAAGTTGGGTATCATTCAGGCGTTTCACCTTAAGCAAAAAAGGCGAGCGTGCAGATGAATGAACCAGACATTCCCTTCATGATTGAGGCAGACAATTTAACAAAGCAGTATGCGGGGCATACGGCCGTCTCCAACCTCACCTTCTCCTGCGAACCGGGGGAAATTGTGGGCTTTTTGGGGCCAAACGGCGCGGGCAAAACCACTACCATGCGCATCCTCACCGGCTACATGCCGCCCACCTCCGGCGATGCCTATATTGCCGGGTTCCATACCGTAAACGAAAGCATGCAGGCGCGGCAGAAGCTGGGCTACCTGCCAGAAACGGTGCCGCTTTACCCGGAGATGTCCGTGGAAGGCTACCTGCACTTTATCGGGCAGGTGCGGCGGCTGGAAAACGTGTGGGACCGCGTGGATGACGTGCTGGAAGCGGTCGATTTGCTGGACCGGGCTGAAAGTTTCATCGGCAGTTTGTCCAAAGGCATGCGCCAGCGGGTGGGCATTGCCCAGGCGCTGCTGCACGACCCGGACGTGCTCATCCTGGACGAGCCAACCATTGGCCTGGACCCGGCGCAAATCGTGGAAATCCGCCAGATCATTGCCGACGTGGGGCGGCAGCGCACCGTGCTGCTGAGCACCCACATCCTGGCCGAGGTAGAGCAGATTTGCAGCCGGGTGATCATGATTATGAACGGCCGTATCTACGCCGATCTGCCCATGAGCCAGATCAAGCAGGGCAGCAACCAGCTCACCCTGCAGCTGGCCCAACCCCATGAGCAAACCAGCGAGATTTTGCAGGCGGTAGCGGGCGTGACGGCCGTTGCCCACAGCAGCCCCAACCAGTTCATACTTTCCGTGGATGGGCGGGATGAAACACGAGCGGCGGTAGCGGAAACGGCCGTAAACCAGGGCTGGGGCTTGCTCGAACTCAGCACCCACCGGCTCAGCCTGGAAACCCTTTTCCTGGAAAAACTTAAGGAAGCCCAGTCCATCACCCCGCACCCCGAAGAAACCGAAGAACCTGAAGAAATCCAAGAAGCTGCGGCGTAATACAAATCATGTAGGCAAAAAACCATCTTTGGAAAGGCATACCAAAATGATGTTAGGAAAACTTTCAAATCGTAATTATCATGCCCGCGCAGGCGGGCATCCACAGGAGACCCAGAAGATGGATTCCCGCCTTCGCGGGAATGACATCCTGGCCAGTCACCTCTTTTTTTTGCGTTCTCCGCGTCTTTGCGGTTCATCCCCCCATGAGGTGGCCCATGCATAACGTCTGGCAGGTGGCCCGCCGCGAATTGGGCGCGATTTTTGTACAGCCGCTGGCCTACATCTTCGGCGTGGTGATTGTAGCCCTGACCGGCTACATTTTTGCCTCCGAACTGTTCTTTCACGCCAGCCAACCCGGCGCTCTGCCACTTGACGTGCAAAGTGTGCTGGGTCTTTACACCTTCCTCTACCTGTTTGCCATGCCCGCCCTGACCATGCGCCTGCTCTCTGAAGAGCAGCGCAGCGGTACGATGGAACTGCTGATGACCCTGCCCATCCGCGATGGCGAAGTAGTGCTGGGCAAATTCCTGGCGGGCTTCATTTTTTACCTGGTCACCACGGTACTGACGCTGGTATTTCCCACCATCTTGTTTGTCTTTGGCAACCCAGACCCCGGCCCAATCTGGACCGCCTACCTGGGCGCCATTTTGTACGGCGCGGCGCTGCTGGGAATCGGCATCCTGGCCTCGGCCCTGTCGGAGAACCAGATGGTGGCTTTTATCCTGGCGCTGGGGATGATTCTGGTGATGTATCTGCTCACGATTCCGGCCCAGTCGTTTACCTTGGGCAATACGGCCGTCACCATTCTCAACGAACTCTCCCTGGCCAATCATCAAGACAACTTTTTCCGCGGCCTGATTGTAGCCAAGGACGTGGTGTATTTTGTAGCGGTAACGGCCGTTGCCCTTTTCGCCGCCACCCGCGTCCTGGAAAGCCGCCGCTGGCGTTGAATTGAACCGCAAAGCACGCAGAGAGCGCAAAGATTTTCTGTTTTTTCTTTGCGTTCTTTGCGACCTTTGCGGTGAGTAAAAATTATGAAGCAGAAACTCGATCGAATTGCACCTATTTTTCCGATTTTGGCCATACTCCTGCTAATTGGCGGGGGCGTGGTTTATTTTGTCACGCGCCGCTGGGATTGGCTGCCCAATTTGCTGTTGGCCAGCAGCGGCCTGCTGTTGGTCATCTTTGCCGTGGTCTGGCCCGATGCGGTGCGCGCCCGGTTGAGCAACCGCGGCGGGCGCTACGGCGGTGCCTTTTTGATTAGTTTGTTTTTTACGGCCGTCTTCGTCCTGCTCTATACCCTCACCTACCAAAACACGGACTGGCGCTACGACGCCACGGCCAACAATGCCTTCACCCCCCTGCCGGAAACAATCGAACTGCTGGAGTCGCTCGACGAGCCGATTCATGTCCTGGGCTTTTACACGGCCGACACGGCGGCACAGCGCACTCAAGCCGAATCCTCACTGCAAACGATGCAGGCCTACACCAACCAGCTCAGCTATGAGTTTGTTGATCCCAACGAAAACCCACTGCTGGCCGAGGAGTACGACCTCTCCTTTGCCGGGACGCTGGTCTTCACCCGCGAGGATGGCAGCTTTGCCAAGGCCTCTACCCTCACCGACCGCGATTTGCACACCGCGCTGGTGCGCACGATCAATCCTACCGTCAAAACCGCCTACTTTTTAACCGGCCACGGCGAGCGCGACTGGGAAGATTTTGGCATCGATGGTATGGGAACGGCCGTTACCCTCCTCGAAGAATCCGGCTTTACCGTGGAATCGCTCAACCTGTTTGTGTCCGGCGAAGTGCCCGCCGACGCCAGCGCCGTCTTCCTGATTGATCAGCAAGCACCCCTGGCCGAAGAAGAACTGGCAGCGCTGAGCAGCTACGCCGAGAGCGGAGGGGCCATCTTCATCGCCCGCGACGCCGTAGACACGGAAGGCCGCGCTGCCGCCGAAACTGATGGCCTGCTGGCCTGGCTGCAAGAAAGCTGGGGCATCACCCTGCGCAACGACCTGATCATCGACGCCTCGCTGGCCCAGGCGGGGCAAACCATTGGCCTGACGTTTGTTGGCGCGGATTATGGCAGCAGTCCCATCACTCAGGATTTGGACCAGTTTGGCACGATCTTCAACGTGGCCCGGTCAATTGCAGTGGAGGTGCCTGCGGGGGTAACGGCCGTTAACCTCATCACCACCAGTGACCTGGCCTGGGGCGAAACTAACTTCACCCGCATGATGACCGAAGGTGTCGTCAACCCCGACGAAGGCGAAGACGCCACCGGCAGCCTCACCGTGGCCCTCAGCGCCCTGAACACGGCCAGCGGCGCCCGCCTGGTGGTTTTTGGCGACACCGACTTCCTGACCAACAGCTACATCCAGCAGGGCGGCAACAGCTTCCTCTTTGAAAACGCGGCTAACTGGCTGGTGGATGACGTCGTCTCGATTGAGCTGTCGGCCCGCGAATCCATCCCGCGCCAGGTGACCATCACCCAAAGCCAGCTCAGCCTGCTCCAGCTGACGAGCGTTTGTTTTGCGCCGGGCCTGCTGGCAGTGGTGGGCATTGCGGTGTGGTATTCACGCCGCAAACGACAGTAGTTCCGAATAACAAGAGACCTCCCTTTTGTCATTTCGACCAAAGGGAGAAATCCCTGAAACCTCACATGTACCAATACTTCGTCTACATTCTGAGCAGCCTCAGCGGAACATTGTATGTCGGCATGACCAATAACCTCACCCGACGTGTTTACGAGCACAAAGCCAAAGAAACGGAAGGATTCACCAAACGATACAACGTCGATCGACTGGTGTACTTCGAAGAATTCTCTGATGTTCGTGATGCTATCGCTCGGGAAAAATCGATTAAGAAGTGGAATAGACGCAAAAAGGTTGAGTTGATTAAATCGATGAATCCAGCGTGGCGAGATTTGAGTGAGGAGTGGGAATGAGGTATTTTCGTGAGTCAGGGCTTGGTTCAAGAGATGGTTTAGAGGGATTTCTCGGAGGACCTCGAAATGACAAGTGAAAGTAGCATCGCTTTGGTGTATTTTGAGGTTATGTAAATGGGTTTAAGTTTGGTGGAAACGGCCGTATCCCTCGCCATAAGTCCACGGGCCGCCATTCAGGAACGCACGCCGCTGAGTTTTCAGAGCAACCAGCTGTTTGACGTGTGGCACAACGGCCGTCACACCATTGCCAAACATTTCCTGAAAAGCGACGAATTGGCCGACGCACCCCGTCGTGAATTTGAAGCCCTCCAGCTTTTGTCGCCGCTAGACGTGGCCCCTCAGCCTGTTTTCTACGATCCTGACCTCGGCCCGGTGGTGATTTACGAATTTTTGGAGGGGGACATGTGGGATCGGAGGAAGCCAACGGCCGTTCAGCTCCAGCAGCTGGCCCATTTGTGGTTAACCCTCAACAACCTGCCGTCCGACGGCCTCTGGCTTTCACGCGGCATGGAGCGCTCCATACAGGACGTCGTCGCCATGTTTCACACCTACCTGCAAAACTACGAAACCTGGGCAAAAGCACACTTTCCGTCGGGCCTGCCCGGTGTCGCCCACTGCCGAGCAATTATGGAACGGCTGCCCACCATTCTCGATTCGTTTGCCCAACTGCCTGAACCCATGCTGCTGTTCTGCCGCTCCGATCCGCGCTTTGCCAACGTGATCCAGCGGCCAGACGGCCGTCTCGCCCTGGTCGATTGGGAAGATTGCGGCCTGCGCGACCCGGCCCGCGACGTGGCTGATTTATTGACGCACCCCAACCAGGAAGATTTGCTGACGGATGAGGAATGGATGGCTTTTTTACGGCCGTATACCATCACACGCCTAAAAACCGATCCACATTTTAACGAACGCGTTCACCATTATCTGGCACTTTTCCCCGTTTTTTGGCTGTTGGGACTGCTCAATTACGGCGTTAACCGTTTCCGCGCGGGCAAATCGTTCAAAGGTTGGCAGCCGAATCACATTCCCGTTAATATTCAGCTGCGGCGCTACCTGGCCCGGGCCACCTGCTGGCCCACCCCACCCACCGCCGTGGATCAGGCTTCCCTGGCCAATCTCAGCTTCTTTCCAGACTAACAGAATCCACAGATTACACAGATTTCGCAGATAAGAAAATCTGTGCAATCTGTGCAATCTGTGGACTATTTCAAGGGAGACAACGTGAAACAGATACCTTTTCTCGGCTGGAACAACTGCATACAGCTCACCAACCAGCAAGTTGAACTCGTCGTCACGGCCGATGTTGGCCCGCGCATCATCCACTTTGGCTTTGTGGACGACGAAAACGTCTTTGCCACCTTCCCCAGCCAGCTGGGCCGCACTGGCGATGCCGAATGGCAAAACTACGGCGGCCACCGCTTCTGGCTTGCCCCGGAACAGCTGCCGCGTACCTACTACCCGGACAACCACCCGGTGACCGTGGAAGATCACGGCGCGTTTGTCCGCTTCATCGCCCCGGTAGAAACCACGACCCGCATGCAAAAAACACTCGACGTGGCGCTTGACCCCGTCGCCGCCAAAGTAACCATCACCCACACCGTGCAAAACTTGAATCCCTGGGCGGTGGAGCTGGCCCCCTGGGCGCTTTCGGTGATGGCCCCGGGCGGCACGGCCGTATTCCCCCTCCCCCCACGCGGCAGCCACCAGGGCAACCTGCTGCCCACCGGTCACCTCATCACCTGGGCCTACACCAACATGGCCGATCCACGCTGGACCTGGGGCGAGCAGACCATCTTGCTGCGGCAGGACCCCAACGCCACCACGCCGCAAAAAATTGGCGGTGAAAATGTGGTGGGCTGGTTGGGCTATGTGCGCGACGGCCGTTTTTTCCTCAAACAATTTGCGCCCCACAATCCCCAGGCTATCTACCCGGATCGCAACTGCTCCGCCGAAATGTACACCGACGCCGCCATGCTGGAGCTGGAAAGCCTGGCTCCCATGGTGCAGCTTGAACCCAACGCCACCGCCAGCCATAAAGAAACCTGGCAGCTCTTCAATGACGTGCCCGCGCCGCGCAGCGATGCGGACGTGGTGGCTCATTTACTACCGAAAATACAGGAGTGAACAAGTGATAAGTAAAAAGCAGATGTGGTTTCAAAAATTGATTAGGTAATCCTAACGAAACTTTTTAGGTTGTCATTCCGAGGTCCTCCGAGGAATCTCTCTTGTTGGCCAAGCGTGAAAGATTCCTCACTCCGAAGACTCCGTTCGGAATGACAAGTTCGTTACCCGATTTAATTCTTAGGGTTCGTTCAGCAATAACTTTGGAGTTTACAGATTGGGCCAATCTCCAAGATTGGCCCAATCTCGCCAAGTTAAAAACGAACGAACCCTTAAAGTACAAGCACTTTTTACTTTCTGTTCAAATACCATGTCCTACGCCCAAACCATCGCCTCCACCCTCAACGTAAAGCCTGGCCAGGTAACGGCCGTTATCACCCTGCTCGACGACGGCAACACCATCCCGTTTATTGCCCGCTACCGCAAGGAAGCCACCGGCAGCCTGGACGAGGAGCAGATTCGCCAGATCAACGACCAGGTCAGCAAGCTGCGCGCCCTGGACGAGCGGCGCAGCACTATCCTGGAATCGATTGCCAGCCAGGAAAAGCTGACGCCTGAGCTGGAGACCGCCATCAAGGCCGCTACCACTTTGACCGAGCTGGAAGATTTGTACCAGCCCTACAAACCCAAACGCCGCACCCGGGCTATGATCGCCCGCGAGAAGGGGCTGGAACCGCTGGCCGAATTCATTTTAGGGCAGCTGGTAACCCGGCAAACGGCCGACCAAATCGCCGCCCCCTTCCTCAACGAAGAAGTCCCCACGGCCGAAGATGCCCTGGCTGGCGCCCGCGACATCGTGGCCGAAACGATCAGCGACACACCCCAGGTGCGCCAATCCCTACGCGAAAAAGCGCTCCAGTTTGGCCTGCTGCGCAGCGAAAAAGTGAAAGATGCCGTCGATGAGCGCGCCGTCTATAAGCTGTACTACGACTTTGAGCTGCGCATAGATCGTTTACGGCCGCACCAAATCCTGGCCATCAACCGGGGCGAGGCAGAGAAAATCCTGCGCGTCGGTGTAGACATTGCCGAGCGGGATTGGATTCTGGCCATCCGCACCGGCTTCCGCACCGACCGCCGCTCGCCGCTGGCCGAACAGCTCCAGCTGGCCATGGACGATGCCGCCAAACGGCTGCTTGTGCCCGCCATTGAGCGCGACGTGCGCCGCAGCCTCAGCGAGCAGGCCGAAGCCCACGCCATCCAGGTCTTCGCCGAAAACATGCGCGGCCTGCTCACCCAGCCGCCGCTGGCCGGGCACACCGTCATGGGCATCGACCCGGCGTTCCGCACCGGCTGCAAAGTGGCGGTGGTGGATGCCACGGGCAAGGTGCTGGAGACAACGGCCGTTTACCCCCACCAGCCGCAAAACAAGCGCAGCGAAGCACTGAAAACATTGGCCGCTCTCGTGCAAAAACACCACATCAGCCTTATCACCATCGGCAACGGCACCGCCTCGCGCGAGACGGAGCAGCTGGTGGCCGAGCTCACGCGGCAGATGGACGAGGTACATTACCTCATCGTCAACG
This sequence comes from Candidatus Leptofilum proximum, assembly GCA_016710325.1. Taxonomy (GTDB): domain Bacteria; phylum Chloroflexota; class Anaerolineae; order Promineifilales; family Promineifilaceae; genus Leptofilum; species Leptofilum proximum. Next base: position 1,058,644 of record JADJXK010000001.1, read on the forward strand.
AGGCAGGGGCCAGCGTGTACAGCGCCAGCCCCTTGGCCAAGTCAGAACTGCCCGAGCTGGACGTGACCCTGCGCGGCGCGGTTTCCATTGCCCGCCGCGCCCAGGACCCGCTGGCCGAGCTGGTGAAAATCGACCCCAAGTCGATTGGCGTGGGGCTGTACCAGCACGACGTGAACCAGAAGCAGCTCTCGGAGTCGCTGGACGGCGTGGTGGAGTCGGTGGTGAACCAGGTAGGGGTGGACGTGAACACAGCTTCCCCGGCGCTGCTGACACACGTGGCCGGGATTGGTCCCAGGCTGGCGGAAAATATTGTGGCGTACCGGGAGGCCAACGGCCGTTTCCCCAACCGCACCACCCTCAAACAAGTCTCTGGCTTAGGACCCAAGGCATTTGAGCAGTCGGCGGGCTTTTTACGCGTACGCGGCGGCGACAATCCGCTGGACGCCAGCGCCATTCACCCGGAGAGCTATGGAGTGGCAACGGCCGTTCTCAAACAAGCCAGACTCAGCCCCACCACGCCACCCGCCGAACGCGCCCCGGCCCTCCAACAGCTGCCACCCGCGGCCGAACTGGCCAGCCAGCTGAACACCGGCGTACCTACCCTCAACGACATCCTGGAACAGCTGGTGCGCCCTGGGCGCGACCCGCGCGAGGATTTACCCCGTCCCATCTTGCGCAGCGACGTGCTCTCCCTCAGCGACCTCAAGCCGGGCATGCAGCTCAAGGGCACGGTGCGCAACGTTGTCGACTTCGGCGCCTTTATCGACATCGGCGTGAAGCAGGATGGCCTGCTGCACCGCAGCCAGATCCCCCGCACCTCCGCACTCAGCGTCGGCGACATCCTCACCCTCACAATCCAATCCATCGATACCGACCGGGGCCGCATCAGCCTGGGTTGGGTAGGTATGACTGACTAAAACGGCCGCTCTTTGGCTCCATTCCTGAAAAACAACCGCCCGATGGGAGATTGACACCTATGCAGTCTCCCGTTTTCCCTCTCCTCCTGATTCCAGGCCCAGGCTGCCAAAACGTAAATCTCTTGTGACTATTTTGACAACGTTAGATTCAAGGGCTGAGAGCCTTGCTCAGCCGCGATTTACGAGAACGAGTCCGATTATCGAGATGTTTGACAGTCAATTACCACCACCAAAGGTGGTGGCTTGAAATAATGCACCTAGAAGGTGCGATGGTGCTTACCTAGTCAAACAACTTACCTTGTGTGGCTTCCGCGTCGCTCTCTTTCTTGTGTTGCCACCTTACATACTTGCGGATGCGTTCCTCATCCAAACCAATGGTACTGACACAATACCCTCGTGACCAAAGGTGTTGTCCCCAGTACCGTTTCCGCAATTGCGCAAATCGGTCAAAGGTTCGCAGGGCCAGTTTACCTTTCAGGAATCCCATGAATTCCGATACCGCATACTTGGGTGGCAGGGACACCACTAGATGGATATGGTCTTCTTGAATGTTCACTTCCAATACTTCGACGCCATCTTTTTGACTGCACAGTTGGTAGATCTGCTCTTTGAGATACGTTGCCACTTCCTTCTGCAGGATTTTGTACCGATACTTTGGACAGAATACGATGTGATACTTGCACTCATACAACGAGTGGGCTAACTTCTTGAATTGACGAGTAGTCATTGTCTATCTCCTATTAGTTTCGCACCTTCTAGGTAGATAGATACTACTCGTCACAATCAATACACTGGTGGAACCATTACTTTTTCCACTGCCAGAGGCAGTGGTTTAATCTGATTAATCAACTCGGTTGCTTGTTGCGGGGAAAGTTGTGGTAAAGGCATGGTAGCTCGCAACAATTCACGCACATTAGCCACGGATAGCGCCGGTAACACATCCGTTTCGTACTTTTCCAACAAATCTGGGTCACGCTCATACTTTTGCGCCCACGCCAGTCTGGTTTCAGTGATAAACCAATTGGCCATGATGGTGAGTGCCAGGTGGTGCACCCAGGCTCGATACTTGATGGCCTGGAATTCATCCCAGCCAAACTCAGATTTGGCATCCTGATTGGAACGCTCAATGAAATATCGTTGCGATTTTCGTTGCGCCATTGTCCACAAAGGTGTGTCCTCCGGCGCATTACTCAAAGAATAGATTGTTTTTTGCTTCGTTTGACGAATGAGCAGCCACTCTGGTCGTAATGACCCATCATCGCGCACGGTCCAGGCCCGACAACGAGCAAACTTGGCCTGCAACATACCTCGTTCATTGGGACGCAAAGTGATGTGCTCCCACTCGATTGCGGGCTGAGCTTTCACCTCGGCAACCGTGTAAGCAACACCAATCACCTCATGATTCTTGGAGGGCACCCCTCTTTTTGTCAGCGGATATACGATTTGCGGCGGGGCAAGATACACTTGGGTATTGTGTGGCACATCTGCATAATACTCGAATCTTTCTTGGTCAAGCTCATCGCGGAATTCGCCAGACCGACCATACAAAGTGTCGCAGTCAACCGCGCAGAATGAGACGCCGTTTTCATAAGCCCGTTTGGTCATTTGCAAAGCCAACTCCAGTTTGGTGGCAAAGCTGCGCTCCGGCGGCAGTCCAATCCGCTTTCGCTTGGTGGCGTAGGCATCTGTGAACCATTTTTCAGGAAAATAGAGTTCGCCATCGATCCAATTGTGGTAGCCACTATTGGTCAAGGAGAGAAAAACGCCTACTTGGCTCATTTCGATTTTGCCTAAACGGCCGTTATGTTGCCGCCCGGCACCAGCACTGTGTTCCCCGGCCTTCTCATCGGCACTTTCGTCAATGAGTAGGACGCTCTCTGCTTGAAATTGTGGATGGGCACTTATATCTTGCTGGAGAACAGAGATTAAATCGTAACCAGACCAGGGTGAATCACTGATGAATTGTTGCATATTCTGCTCGGGTACACCGACCGTGCGAGCGATGTTGTTGATATTGCGCTTCGTTTTCATGCGTAGCAGTCCGCTGATGTAATCCAGTCCAAAACGACTGGTGTCTCGGGTGCAGGTTCGCATCCAAGCGTGATAACCTTGATGAAATTTTGTGAGACGTTCAGGCAGGTCTTCAATTTCGTCAAGATTTAGACCCCATTGGGCGATAAGATTGGTTTTTGTTTTTTCATTCGCTATTTTTACAGGCAATGGCTCTCATGAGCCTAATTTAACATTGTCAAACTACTCTCAGCAAAATGAAGGCTTGAAATACGGTCCTGTCGGTCGGCAACCACCTTTTGTTTCCCATGGCGTAGCCGAAAACAAAATGACCCGGATTGGGGCGGTCATGGATGGCATGACTGGGCAGGTGATTTACCTCCAGGCGGACAAGTTTGGCAAACTGGCCATGGCCCAGTTGTATCGGCTGATACGCCAGCATTATCCTGAACGGAAGGTATTTGTGGTTCAGGATAATTGTTCCTTTCACTATAGTGACAATGTGCTGGCCACCGCCGCAGAACTGGACATTATTCCCGTTTATCTGCCGACCTACGCCAGTTGGCTCAATCCTATCGAGAAATTGTGGCGCTGGTTGAAAGCCGATGTGCTGCGTGGTCACGAGTTTGCTCATGACCCCCAGTTATTGCGCCAAGTGGTTGCCCAATTTCTCGACCAGTTTGCTGATGGTTCATCTGCTTTACTTCGGTATGTCGGCTTGTTACCCACTTAATTTTTTAAAGTACAATTGCAACGTCTCTACAACAGTCGGTATTTTAGAGATTGATAATGCCATAGTCCTAACACGTTTCCGGTTTCTTGCTTCCCCTTTATAATCAGCGCAACACACGCATCAAGGAGAACGATATGCATAATTGGAAACGCTGGATGTCCCTGGCGCTGCTGTTGCTTTTGGTGGCCGCCTGCTCACAAGACATCGACCCCACCCCGCTCATCCCTACGGACACACCTGAGGAAGCAACGGCCGTCCCCACCGAAGAACCAGCCACAGCCGTACCCACGCCCACCGCAACACCTGTAGAAGAAACGGCCGTGCCCACCGAATCACCGGCGCCAACGGATGAGCCAGCGGAAACGGGCTTCACCTGGCCCGATCCAGCCGCACCGTATGACGACCTCAGCCGCGCCCCGGTAACGGCCGTTGAACAAACCACCTTCACCGACCTGGAAACCAACTATCCACCGGAGCGCGACGACCTGGCCCTGGCCATCGCTTACCGCGGTCTGACCGAACTGCCCGCGGATACCCCGCCGGAACCCATTCCCTACGTCGTGGGCATGCGCGAACCCATTTCCGTGCTCAACACCGACCTCAATACCGTCTCCTCACCCAACTTCGAGCTGCTGCACATCAGCGACCATGCCTACTTTTGGTTTGACACAACCGCGGGCCTATCTGACCCCAGCAGCGATGCCCTGCAAAGCACAGGCGCCGCCTTCGACCAGATTTATGAGCAGGACACCGCCATTTTCGGCCCGGAAGACAACCCCGGCATCGACGGCGATCCGCGAGTGCACATTGTTAACGCTTCGCCACTGACCGTGTGCAACGTCACCGAAAGCACTTCGCACCTCTGCGGCCTGGGCGGTTACTTCGGCTCCAGCGATATCCTGCCCCAAAGCGTCGATCCCAGCTCCAACGAGCGCGAAATGTTTGTCATGAACGGCAGTTTCTTTGGCTCCAACAGCTACCTGGACATTCTGGCGCACGAATTCCGCCACATGATCGAGTCCAACTACGACGCCAACGATTGGGATTGGGAAGTGGAAGGGTCCGCCATGTTGGCCGAGGATTTGCTGGGCTTCCCCAACGATCCTATTGCTCGCGGCAACCAGTTCCTGGCCAATCCGGACCAGCAGCTCAACCGCTGGGTCGATGGCAACACGCTGCCATATTACGGTCAGGGTTACGTCATCAACCGCTACATCTACAATCGCCTCGGCCCCGATTTGTACCGTGCCTTCGCCACTCACCCCGACCCCGGCTTCCAGGCCATCGACGCCATTGCTGCCGAAAACGGGCTGGAGTTCGACGGCATGACCATTTTCCTGGACTGGCTGGCGGCGCTGGCCATTCACAGCGACGAAAATGCGCCGGAAATTTACCAGCTGCGGGAGGGGTTGGATACGGCCGCAACCATCAGCATCAACAACTTCCCCACCACTGTAGACAGCACCGTCAGCCAATACGCCGCCGACTACTACCGCCTCTTTGGTGATGGTCCCGTGACGCTGAACTTTACCGGCAGCAACCACACCCCGCTCATCAAGGTGCTGCCCCGATCTGGCGCGCACATGTGGCTGACCAACCGGGCCAACTACAGCAGCATGCGCCTCACCCGTGAATTTGACTTGAGCAGTGTAGACAGCGCCACGCTAGAATACGCCGTCTTCCACGAAATTGAGATTGGCTACGACTTTGCCTATGTCACCATTTCCACCGATGGCGGGCAGACGTGGCAGCCGCTGGTGGGTGAGCAGATGCAGGGTGAAGGCGTCAACGATGACCCGGCCGACGCCGCCCTGACCGACCGTTTCTACACCGGGCGCAGCGGCGACTGGGTGAAGGAAACAATTGATTTGTCCGACTTCGCCGGACAGGTGGTGCAGATTCGTTTTGAATACGTCACCGACCCCATTCTGACCTTTGGCGGCTGGGCTTTGGACAACATCGCCATCCCGGAAATTGAGTTCTACGACGATGCCGAAAGCGACACCGGCTGGGTGGCTGAAGGTTTTGTGCGGGCCACAGGCTATGTGCCGCAGCGCTGGCACGTCATGCTCATCACCTACGAAAGCGGCGCACCGGTGGTCACCCAAATTGAACTGGCTGAGGACAACACGGCCACGGCCGAATTTTCCCTGAGCAGTGAGGGCGGCGGACGGCCGATTCTCATCATCGCCGCCTCCAGCCCCATGACCCTGGAACCGGCCCACTACCAGTTGGAGTTGGCTCAGTAACAAGTTAGACTATCAAAAATGAAATGAAGCGTGAAACGTGAAACGTGAGGAGTTACCAGTCACGTTTCACGTTTCACGCTTCACTCGAAATACGGTTTTTTGGAGGAATCATGAAACAATTGCGCCTACTCTTGCTTCTGCTCTTCAGCCTGGCCCTGTTGGCCGCCGCCTGCACAGAAGCCGACCCCACCCCCACGCCACGCGTCGGCAGCGATGAAGAAGACAGCGAACAGCCCACGGCCGAAATTGTCGAAGTAACCGTTGTGGTCACCGCCACACCGGGTGCCGAAACGCCCACTGAGGCTACCCCCACGCCTGCCACCGATGAAGCCCCACCAGTTGACGTTGGTGAGCTGCCCGGTCCGCCTGCACCCATCACGAACGACGAGGGTGGGCCGGTGGGCATCACCGGTGAGGTGCCTTACACCAATCCCTTCTTTACGGCCGGGGTGGCCGCGCCCCTGGTGATTTTGGAGGACCAGGCCGGTTTTGTGGATCGTGATGAGGATTACCTGATGCCCGTCGAGTCGCAAACGTTAGGCCAGATCACCAGCGATTTTTACACCTCGCCGTTTAGCTACTCCATCGCCCTGCCGATCCAGCCCAAGGGCGCCTTCCGCGATGTGGACAACGACGGCGAAACAGATACTGGCGTGCAGGTGTTTGCCGTTGCCTACTGGAACAACACTTTTGGCGATCCCTTCCTGGAAGAGCGTGACCTGAGCGGCGGCGGCTGGTCCACCGCCTATGCCTCCACCATCGTCAGTGAAGACCCAGATTTGGAGCGCGAGATTGTGGGCGGCCAGTTCCTGGTATACGCTCAGGATGGGCAGCAGGGGTTCCCCAGCGGCTTTGGCGACGATGGCCTGCTCTTCACCGAGGACGATCCCATCGTAACGCTGCCGCCAGGGTACACGATTGTGAACATGGACAGAGATCCGTTCACCTTCGACCGCTCACGCAATCCGGTTATTGACCTCATCGAGCCAGAAGGGGCTGCTCTGGTGGATTATTCCGACCTCAGCTACACCGAGGCGTTTGACGCGCTGGTGGACCAGCTGGCCAATGAGTACGCCTTCACCGAGTACAAAGGGATCGACTGGGAAACACTGCGCGACGAGTTCCGCCCCCGCTTTGAGGACGCCGATGCCAGCAATGACGAGCTGGAATACCGGCGGGCGCTGCGCGACTTTGCCTGGCAAATTCCCGATGGGCACATCTCTGGCCCGTTTATCAGCGAGGATTTCAGGGCGGCGGCGATTGGCGGCATTGGCATGGCCATTCGCGAGTTGAGCGACGGCCGTATCCTGGTCAACTTCCTGCTCGAAGACGGCCCGGCGGCCGAGGCGGGCATTGAGCTTCGGGCTGAGATTTTGGAGATGAACGGCCAGCCCATCGACGAGTACATCAGCAGCACCATCAGCTACTTTGGCCCGTACAGCACGCCGCACAATTTACGGCTGGACCAGCTTCTCTTTGCCACCCGGTTCCCCATCGGCACCGAAGTGGAAGTGACCTACCAAAACCCAGGCGGTGCGCCTGAAACAGTAGCGCTAACCGCCAGCGGCGAGGTGGACAGCTTCAACTTCTGGCTGGAAGATGAAACCCGCGACGGCTTTGAGCTGCCGCTGGAGTATGAATACCTGGAAGATGAAGGGGTGGGCTACGTGGAAATCTTCAGCTTCCTGGACAACGACCTGCTGACCATCCAGCTGTGGGAGCGCATGATCCAGAACATGAACGAAAACGACGTCCCGGCGATCATCATCGACATGCGCAAAAACGGCGGCGGCCGCGGCTTCCTGGCTGACCAGATGGCTGCGTACTTCTTCGACGAGGCGCTGGTGACGGGCAACACGGCCTTTTATGAGGATGAGCGGGGCGAGTTCTACATGAACCCCGACTATGAAGACACATTCTTCCTGCCTTCGGAGGAGTTTCGCTACGACGGCGACATCGTGGTGCTGGTGGGGCCGGACTGCGCCTCGGCCTGCGAATTTTTCAGCTACGACATGACGCTGCAAGATCGGGCCACCATTGTGGGGATGTATCCCACGGCCGGTTTAGGCGGCAGCGTGGATGACGTGGCCATGCCCGCCGAAGAGACGTTCCGCTTTACCCAGGGCCGCGCCGTGGACGCCGAGGGCAACATCCACATCGAAGGCATTGGCGTGGTGCCAGACGTTGTGGTACCGGTGACCGAAGAAACGCTGTTTAGTGCGGGCGATCCGGTGCTGGCAGCGGCGCTGGCGTTTTTGAGCGGTGAAAATTCAGCCAATGTGACCGATGGTGGGGAACTGGTGATGGGGGATTCGGTTACGGCCGTTCTCAACCCCGGCGAACGCACTCGCTACACCGTCACCCTGCTCAGCGGTGAGGTGGTTGGGCTGCTCCTGGAAAGCAGCGACGATCAGCCGTTCATCCTCACCGTCTACGATGAAGACGGCGAACTGCTGGCCGCCACTGACCCAGACACGTTCACCGGCTTCGAAGGCGTCGATTTTGGCGCCGACGTGGTTATCATTCTGGAAGTTTCTACAGAGGATGATGCGGCCGGTGGGGAGTATACGTTGACGATTGAGGATCAGAGTTAGTTGGTAAGCCGTTATCGGTAATCGGTAATCGGTGAAAGCTATCCGATTACCGATTACTGATTACCGATTACCGTTCACCGTTCACCGATTCAAAGCCACCGGCGGCGGTGCAAGTACCAGACAACCCAGGCCGTCAGCCCAGTGCCCAGGGCAACGATCAGATAAAAAGGCAGAGGGTGATCTTCGTAAGGCAGGGTCACGTTCATGCCAAAAATGGTGGAGAGAATGGTGAGCGGCACGGTGAGGATGGTGATGAGCGTCAGCAGGCGGACTACCCCATCAATGCGGTGCGAGGCAAGCGTGTCGATAGTGTCCGACAGGCCGCTGATTACCTCGACGTCCTCGTTGAGCATCGCCAGGAGGCGCGTCAGGTGATCGCTCAGGTCATCCCAGTACAAATCCAGCTGGCTCTGGATAAACGGCCATTCCCCTTTTTCCAGCTCGCGCACTACGTCCAGCTGCGGCCGTAAAATGTGGCGAATGGCAATGACCCCCCGCCGCGCCACGGCCATCTCGTACAGAATGTGCTCCGTTTCCGCTTTAAACAGGCTCAATTCGATGTGCCGAATCTGCTGGTTCACCTTGTGCAGGATGGGATCGCAGTAGTCGATGAGCGTTTTAATCACTTCGTACAGCAGCGGGCTGGCGCCACTGCCCAACAGGCGTTTGCGCTCGGCGGCGTCGGTTTGGGCGCTGGCAAACAGCCGGTTCAGCGGCTTGATATTGCCCTCGTGAATGGTCACCATGACACCTTTGGCCACAAAAATGTCGATCTCGCTGGGGTAGCAAATGCGCTCGTCGCCGTCCCAGCGCGGCAGTTGGGCGACGAGGAAGATATAGCCGTCGGTAGCGTCCAGCTTGGGGAACTCCAGCTCGGTCAGGCAGTCGTGCAGATGCAGGTGGTGGAAGTTGGGGTACCGCTGGCTGAGGGTTTGCATATCCTCATCGGTAGGGTGAATAATGTTGGTCCAGGTGACACGGCCGTAATGCAGGGTTTCGATGCTCATGAGGGGATAGTGTAGGGGAAGTTACGGCCGTTGTCCATCACTTTCGCCGGGAATGGACAGTGGGTGAGTAAAAAGTGAAAAGTGTGCCTTTTCACTTTTTACTTACCGCGCCGCTTCCACAACAGCAGCGCCAACCCACCAACGGCCGTTGCCACCACAGCCACCACACCACTACTACTCTTCCGCCGCGAGGAGACCCCCTTAGCCTGTACCGGAATTTTTGCCAGCTGCGCCCCGGTTTCGGCCTGGAGCTGGGCAAAACGCATGGGGTTGGCTATCAGTTCGGCGGCCAGCTGACGCTTGGCGGCAAACTGTTCCTCGGTGACCACTTCCTCAAACGAGCGCAGATCGGCAATCTGGAACTGGTGCTTTTTGAAGAGGCGGTAGATTTCCTTGACCCGCTCTACCGAAATGTTGCGGCCCAGGGTGTAATCTTCAAAACGGCCGTCCATCGCCAAAAGCGCCGTTTCTGCCAGGCAGGCGTACGCCGTCTTGGGCGGCAGGCCGATGTTGTAGCCAAAGTCAATGTCGCCGGGGATGAGCACCTCGCCGCTTTCGATCACCAGCACATCGGGGCGCAGGGCGGCTTCCGCTTTGTTGATGTCCGGCGGGCGGGCCACGTCGCAGATGACCGCGCCGGGCTTGCACTTGGTGATGTCCACAATGCGCTGGCCAAAAGCGGAAGTGGCGGTGACGATGAGGTCACAGTCGCCAATCAGCTCGTCCGGGCGGGTGGCAATAGCGACCTTCGCCCCTGGCGTCTCCTCCTGGATGGTGCGCTTGAGGTCAATCAGCCGCTCCGGCTCAATCGAGACCAGCACCACATCGTAAATCGCCTGGGCCAGCAGGCGCGAGCAGACCGAGCCAATCGAGCCGGTGGCACCGATGATCATCACCTTGCCCTTGGTCAGATCGGTGGCACCCATGCTGATGACCGCCTGCTTGGCCGCTTCCAGCGTGGCGGCAACGGTCAGACTGTTGCCGCTGGTGATGGCGATGTCCGCCTCGTGGGCCACGGTGATGCCCGCATCCCCCACGACGCTGGTAAACGCCCCCAGCCCCATGATGCGCGCCCCCTTGCGCTCCGACATGTGCGCCGCCTGACGCAGCCGGTCGTAGGTGAACCGCTCGCCGTGGCGCATCATCTGGCGCGGCGTGGCCCCCAGGCTGAACAGATGCCCCTCAATGCGCTGCCCGGTGGTGGGCGACTGCCCGCCGGTGATGCGCGAGATGGGGATGGGCGGCATGTACGCGGCAAACGCCTCCACAAGGCCATCGGGCAGATATTTGGTCCAGCGGAAGGCGCGGTGACTGTGAATGAAGCCCACGCTCAGCGGATGGATGACAAAGGCAAAACGGTTGATGTCGGCATTTTCCGGCTGCAAGGTGCGAATGGCCGGTGTCCACTCCAGATCGGCCATCATGTCCAGGTAGGTGTCTTCGTCGAGTGGGGCATCGGCATTTTGGCGCAGAGCGGTGAGGGCGGCCTCGACCGTGGCGGCCGACCAACGGCCCAAACCGGCAGCTTCGTCCAGCGCGGGCATGAGGGTGACGACAATGTCCACGCCCCGCGCCCGCAAATCGGTCAGATCGGCCTCGGTGGCGCTTTCGACCACGACCGTTTTGCGCTTGAGCGTGGCCGGGGCAAAGTGGCGAATGGTGCCAATGTCGCCCGCAATCACGTCGGCCCAGTCGAAGGGGGCCTGGTTGGCGACCGACTGCCCGTTGGCCTGCGGGTACAGCGCGGCGTAAGGCACGTCTTTTAAGCGATCCAGCGTGAAGGGCGCAGCCTGGTTGCGCGTCTGGCGCAGGCCGACGCCGGGCACTTTGGGCAAATTGAAAAAGATGAAGGGATCGGCGTAGCGCAGCGTGCTGCCGTGCCGCTCGAAAGCGCGGGCCATGCCGTTGTGGTTGAGGCCGGGCACCATGAGCACCTGCTTGCGGCTGAAGATGCCCGGCTGGGCGCGGTCGGCCAGGATCATGCCCCACCGTTCCAGCCCGGCGCGGATGATACGGCCGTCTACCACCGGTGTTTGTTGGGCAACGGCCGTTAAGCTGGCCCCCTGCTCATGCGCTCGCTTTGCCGGACCTAATTCCAGCTGGGCGGGCATCCCGTTCAGGGCAATGGCGTCCACCTGCCCATCCCACTGGGCAATCAGTTCACGCGCTTTATCCAGATCATTAGTGCAGTTCAGGTGGTGGATGTGGAGCGGCTGCCCCATAAAGGTGACGGTTTCGGCCGTTTCTGGCCGGTTCAGGTGCAAGGCGATAATTTGCTTCATAACTTCCTCTCGTTTTGGTGGCAATGGCATCCTCAGATGCCAACAACGGGCAACTGAGGATGCCCTCCTCTTCGCCTGGATAGCATACTAAATTAGACCTTACCTTCATTAGGAGGAAGTGCACCGAAGCGGCGTGAACTCTGTCACCAAAAGAGGGAATCCACAGATTTCACAGATGGCACAGATTAATAGCTCTTTATCTGTGAAATCTGTGTCATCTGTGGATGGATTAAACGAGAGGGAGGAGGAGTTGAACTTGGGTGCCGGGGGTGAGGGGGTGGAGGGTGATACGGCCGTTCATGCCCACCACAATCGCCTGCACAATGGCTAGGCCCAGGCCATTGCCCGGAAGATCGGCCGTGTTGCGCCCGCGATGAAAACGGCCGAACAGATGTGGCACATCTTCTTCGGGGATGCCAATACCCGTGTCGGTGATCGTGAGGCGGGCGAAGTTGTCCTCTTGATCCAGGGCAACCATCACCTCGCCGCCCGCAGGGGTGAACTTAAGGGCATTGTCCAGCAGGTTTTGCAGCGCCTGGCGCAGCCGCAGCGGCGAACCCTGCACCTGGAGTATGCCGTCGGGCAGGGTCAGGTCAAAGTGGATATCGCTTTGCTCGGCGCGGGAGGCGAACAGCTCGGCCGTTTCTTGCAGCAGCTGGTTCAGGTTCACAATTTCACTCTCGGCGTTTGTGTTGGCTTCGATGCGCGACAAATCCAGCAGGCTGTTCGTGAGGGTTTGCAGCCGCACGGCCTGTTCCTGGGCGCGCTCGATTTTGGCCAGCTGACCCGGTTCCAACTCGGTCTGGCGCAGCGCTTGCAGGTCGGTTTGCAGCGCGGTGAGCGGCGTGTGCAGCTCGTGGGCGGCATCGGCGATGAACTGGCGCAGGGTGGTGATGGTGCTCTCGACCTGGTCGGCCATTTTGTTGAAGCTGCGGCCCAGCGTACCCAATTCGTCCTGGCGCTGCACGGCCGTTCGCGCCGCCAGATCCCCATCGGCCATGCGGGTGGTCACCTGGGTAAGCGTGAGTAACGGCCGTACCAACCGGCGGCTGGCCCGCCAGCCAACCAATCCCGCCAGCAATACCGCCACCAGCGAGGCAATCAGCCAGCCGCCAAAGACGCTTTGCAGAATGTCACGGCCGTAGGCGGGTCCCTCTGACAATTCAACAAAGCCCAGCAAACGGCCGTTGGCAGTTTCAATGGCGCGGCGCACGGTGAGGTTGGAGACGGCCGTTGCCGACGCCTCCTCACTGCCAAAACCAAAGCCAAACTGCGTACCAATCACCGGCAGCGCTGCCACGGTACTGCCGCCCTCTACTTGACGGGTGATCGTTGTGGTCCGGGTGATAGTCTCGGCCGCGCCAGGGCTGCCTGCGCCTTCGACATTGGCTGGACCCTCGTCAACAACCTCCGTGACGATACTTTCTTCGACGTTGGCAAAAAAACCGGGCTCAATCACAATGGTCGATTCCGACACATCGGCCGGGCTGGCCGCGGCAGTCTGCTCAAAGGTTTGCGCCACGCCGTCTACCTCCACCGAAACGGCAATTTGGGTGTTCTCATCCGCCAGTCGCGGATCGCCAGAATCGGCCAGCAGCGCTTCGTCGGGGGTCCACACCTGCACCCGCGTCTGCGACAAAAAAGCCAGCCCCTTCAGGTTGGCCTGCAGCTGCCCCGTTTCGTCCGTTTCCAGCAGCGGCGCCAATCGCTCGCCTATGACGTAGGCGTTGCCCGCCAAATAATCCAACTCTTGCTGGCGATAATAACGCTGCAAGGTGATTAGCAACACTGCCCCTAGCACCAGCGTGGCGATGAGGGCAATCCCGGCATAACTCAGCGGCAGCCGCAGTCGAAGCGTTTTTGGCATCATGACAAAAGTATACTGGATGAACCGCAAAGCACGCGAAGAACGCAAAGCATCAAAAAAGTCTTTGCGTTCTCTGCGCCCTTTGCGGTGAAAGATTATTCAAACGCGCCGCCGCCCAGCGGACCGTACACCAGCACCGTAGCCACAATCCGGTCGCCGCGCCGCTCGCCCCAGATTTCCAGCTCCAGGTTGCCCGTCACGTCATCGGACGAGTCCACCTGGCGCACCTGCTGCACAATTTCCCGCTCGCCGCTTTCCTGCTCGGGCGGGATGCTCAGGTCGGTGACGTCGCGGTAAATGAGGGTTTCGGGCGTGATCACCACTTCCAGCTGAGGCCCATCGGTGCGTGGGATGAGGCTGGTGCTCTCCTGGCCGGTTTCCGGGTTCACTTCGATGTCCACTTCCAGGTCGATGTTGCCCGTGCCGACCAGCAGTGTGTTATCCTCGCGGCTCACCAGCACGCCAAAGGCGGCCGCTGGCTCATCGGGCAGTTCCGGGGCGGGCAGGATGGTGGTTTGCACGGCCACGGGCGGACCGCCGTCTCGCGAGGAGACGGACTGCATGACGCGGCCCCCGCTGCGGGGAGCTTCGGCTTCACTGCTTGCTGCTTCTGCTTCGGGGGTGAGGAGCTGTACGGCCGTATACACCCCTCCTGCCAATAATCCCAACACCACCAAAACCAATCCACCAATCAAAATTGTTCTTTTGCTCATTATCGACCCTCCGCAAAAACAATCACTGTTGCCGTAATCCGATCACCGCGCCGCTCGCCCCACACCAGCAGCGAGGTTCCCTGGGCCAGGTCCGATGGCGGATCGACCTGCCGTACCACCTGCTGCACGGTCTGTTCTTTTGATTCCCCCTCCGACGCGGCAAAATTCACCTTCGTGATGTCTTCATAAAAAACCGTGTCCTGGGTCACCACAACTTCCACTTCCGGGCCGCTGTGGTCAACCGCGGTGGACGTCTCGCCGTTTTCAACCTGGACGCTGACGCTGGAATCGCCGGTACCCACAAAGTAGCTGTTATCCTCCTGCCGCAAAAAGACACCGCCCACGCCCTCATTACTGGTCGGTATTTCCGGCGCGGGCAAGAGAACCGTCTTCACCGTTACCGGATTGCCGCTGCCATCATCAAACACATCCTCGAACACCTGAGCCCCGGCAGGCACATCGGGATCATTTTGGGCGGTGAGGAGCCGAACGGCCGTAAACGCCCCCGCGCCCAAAATGACCAACACCACCAAACCAATGCCTAACCAAACTGATCGTTTCATGTCAAACTCCTTTTGCGCGGTAAGAAACCGCGGCTACTAAATTTGCCAGGTAATCGGTGAACGGTTTACCGATTACGGTTCACCGATTACCGATCACTCGTACCGTAATGCCTCAATCGGATCGAGCCGGGACGCCCGCACCGCCGGGTAGAGGCCAAAAACCAGCCCCGTCAGCAGGGCCACGCCGAAGGCCAGGGGGATGCTGCGTGGGTCCAGCAGAGCCACACCCCGGTTGAGCGACGCCGCCAATGGAACTGAGAGAATGCCAACGGCCGTTCCCAACAATCCGCCCGCCGCGCTAATCAGCACCGCCTCCAGCAGAAACTGGCGCACGATGTCGCCCGACTGCGCCCCGACGGCCAGCCGCACACCGATTTCCCGCGTGCGCTCCGTCACGCTCACCAGCATCACATTCATGATGCCGATGCCGCCCACTACCAGCGACACCGTAGCCATCGCCGCCAGCAAGAAGGCAAAGGTACGCGCCGCCGCCTGCTGCGCCCCCAAAATTTCCTGGCGTGTCGTCAGCTCAAAATCGTCCTGGTAGTCGCCCACGTCGTCTTTTGCCACGCCGTGCCGCTGGCGCAGATAGTCGATGATTTGCTGCCGCGCCGTGGCCATTTGCGCTTCATCGCTGACGCGAGCGATGATTTGCACCGACGGTTCCTCATCAAACAGGTTCAAAATGGCGGTGCTGATGGGCAGGTAGAGCGCCTCGTTGGGCCGCAGCTGGTTGCGCAGGGTCGGATTGATCACCTCCAGCTCGGCCAGCACACCAATCACCAGGCATTTGCGCCGGTTAACCCAGATGAGTTCGTCCAGCGGCGGATCGCCTTCAAACAGGTCTTCGGCCGTTTTGTGGCCCAGCACACACACGTCGGCATTGGCAATGACTTCGGACGGGGTGAAGAAACGGCCGCTGCCCAAAAACCCATCCGGCGTCAGCGGCACGCCATCGGGCCAACCCACCGGCTGCACCTGCCCTTGGGTGATGAGATTGGCCAGGCCATCGGCCGTGGTACCGGCCACAAACATATCCAGCACATGGCGGTCTCGGCGGATTTTGCCCTCGCCGTTCACGGACATGATGACTCGCTGCACCAGCGGAATGGTCTCCGGCATTTGCAAGCCATCTTCAAAGGAGAGAATCTGGCCGACGGGCACCAGTTCGCCCTCGTCGATTTTTTCCTTCACGCTGATCTGCACCATGTCCGAGCCGAGGTGGCGGAAGTTGGCATCCACCGCTGCCCGCGCCCCGTTACCCAGGGCCAACATGCTAATCACCGAGGCCACGCCAATGACAATGCCCAGCGTCGTCAACGCCGCGCGCAGCTTGTTGCCCATAATGCCGTTCCAGGCGGTAACAATCGTGTTAAGTAACGTCATAATTTTTTCTCACCGCAAAGGGCGCAAAGCACGCAAAGGTTTTTTTCTTCTTTTTCTTTGCGCTCTTGGCGTCCTTTGCGGTTAATTCCTTTCCTCTCGAACAATTTCGCCGTCGTGGAGGTGCAAAATACGCCGGGTGTGGCGGGCCACTTCGGGGTCGTGGGTGACAAGGATGATGGTACGGCCGTTCCCCGCCTCCGCATTCAACTCACCCAGCAGCTGCATGATGTCCGCCCCCGTTTTGCTGTCCAGGTTGCCCGTCGGCTCGTCGGCCAGGATGATAGCCGGATCGGCCACCAGGGCGCGGGCGATGGCCACGCGCTGCCGCTGCCCGCCGGACAGTTCCGTGGGGCGATGATGCATTCGATCCGCTAGACCGACTCGTTCTAATGCCGCCTCGGCCCGCTGCCGTACCGCTGGCTGGCGGCCGCCGTACTGCAAAGGCAGCATCACGTTGGCCAGCGCCGTCAAACGCGGCAGCAGGTTAAACGTCTGGAAAACAAAACCAATCTGCCGGTTGCGAATGGTGGCCCGCTGCCGTCGAGAAAGCTGGCCCACGTCTTCACCGGCCAGAACGTAACGGCCGTCACTCGGCGAATCCAGGCAGCCCAGCAGGTGCATCAGCGTCGATTTGCCGCTGCCGGATGGCCCCATCAGGGCCATAAACTCGCCCGCGTCCACCTGGAAGCTGACGCCGCGCAGGGCACGGACCACCTGGTCGCCCATCTGGTAGTCGCGGCTCAGATCGTGCGCTTCGATGACGGCGCTCATTCGTCCACCACCTCATCACCCGGCTGCAAACCCGATTCGATGGCCATAAACACATCACCGCGCAGCCCGACAACCACTTCCCGCTCCACGCGCTGCCCGTTTTGCCACAGTTCAACAACGGCCGTACCGTCAGAACGCGGCCGCAGCAGCGTGCGCGGCAGCCGCACCGTGTCCAGCACCTCAGCCACGATGATCGACGCATCGACCGTCATGCCGGGGAACACACCCTCGGGCAGCCGCTCGTCAATCGTTAGGTAAACGTGGTACAGGGGACGCGCCTCACCAATGACCCGCTGCGGCACCAGGCGGGCCACCGTGCCCTGCACCGCCAGATCAGGCCGGGCGTCGAAAAACAGCTCAGCAGGTTGGCCAATCTGCACGTCGGCCAGATCTTCTTCGATCACCGTCGTGCGCACCTCGCCCAGGCTGGGATCGGCCAGCAGCACCAGGTTGGTGCCCGCGCCAACCGCCTCGCCCGCGGTGACAAGCACCTCCAGCACCACGCCGTCAAACGGGGCGGTTAACACGGTGGCTGCGAGATTGGCTTCGGCCTGGGAAACGGCCGCTGCCAGCAGCGGATCCACCCCCGACTCCCGTAAATAATCCACCGTCAATTTGGCCCGATCCAGCTCCGTTTGCTGCGCCTCTACCTGCTGCCCCACGGCCCACTGCTGGTTCAGCACCGCGTTATACTCGGACTCGGCAATCTGGCGGTTGGCGATGGTATGCTGCCATTCCAGCCGGTACGCCTCGACCACGTCGGCGGGTTCCCAGTGGCGGTCCAGCGCCTTGTTGTACTCATTCTCGGCGCGGGCTTCGGCCTCGCGCGCCAGCTGCAAATTCACCTCGGCGGCGGTCAGTTGGGGAAACTGAGCCTGGGCGGCGCCAACCTGGGCCTCGCTGTTGGCGGCGGTCAGCTCAGCCTCGGCCAGCTGCTGCGCCAGGGCATCTTGGGCTTTGGCCAGTTCAATCTGGGCCATGTCGAGGGCATTTTGGTAGGGAGTGGGGTCAATCCGGGCGATGACGTCTCCGGCAGCAACGGCCGTTCCTGGCCTTACGTTTAGCTCGATGAGACGGCCGCTTACATCCATGCCCAGCATCTGCTGCTGGGTGCCCACCAACTGGCCCGGCGCGGTGACCGTCCGCTGCACGTCGCCCTGGGTAACGGCGATGGTAACGGGGGCAGGTGGTAGGGTGGGAACGGCCGTTTGCTGCGACCGGTAACCCCAATACCCCGCCCCGCCAACCACCGCCAGCGCCACCACGGCAAACAAAAAATAAATCCAACGCTTCATCGTCTGACCTCCAGAAACATGAGATCAGCATAAAGTGGCTAGATTGTGATTTGGTTATGGGGAAATTTCAGCTTCGTAATGAGTGGTTACAGTTCCGTAATCAGGAAATAGGACGCAGATTACCATGATTTACCTGATCTTTTATCAGGATAATCAGGTTATCAGGAAAATCAGCGTCCTGTTTTTAACTTGCTAAGCGGTAGCCTACGCCGGGGACGGTGAGAATGAGGGTGGGCTGGCTGGGGTTCAGCTCTACTTTTTCGCGCAGGCGGCGGATGTGGACGTTGACGGTGCGCTCGTCTTCTACGGCCGTATCATACCCCCACGCCCCCTGCAAAATTTGTGCCCGCGTCAGCGCCTGCCCGGCGTGGCGTGCCAGGTAGACAAACAGGCGAAACTCCGTCGGCGTCAGCTCCAATTGAGCATTGCCGCGCTGAACCAGGCTGCGATCCAGGTCGATGACCAGATCGGCCACAAACAGCTGGTTGCTGTCGGCCGTGCTCGCCAGTTCGCCGTAGGCGCGGCGCAGCAGGGCACGCAGGCGGGAGAGCAGTTCGCGCAGTCCAAACGGCTTCGTTACGTAATCGTCGGCCCCCATTTCCAGCCCCAGCACTTTGTCCATCTCCTCCTGCTGCGCCGTCAGCATCAGGACCGGCTGGCGCAGCTTGTGCTGACGCAGCTGGCGGCAGAAGTCAAAGCCAGAGCCATCGGGCAAGCGCACGTCCAGAATGATAAGATGAGGCGCCTGTTCGAGTGCTAGCCGTACCCCTTCGCTGCCCAACTTGGTCCAGGTGACGCCATACCCCTCCGCTTCAAGCGCTTCCTTCAGGCTGGTGGCCACGGCCGTATCATCCTCAACAAGCAAAATGGTGTGTGATCCCTGCATGGCGACAATCATAACAAGGTGATGCGCTGCTTGACAAACGGCCGTTGCCCATGTTACTATCCCCATACCGACCAACCAGTCGGTCGCTAAGCAAAACTATGACCGAACACGAAAGCAAAGCCCACATTTTGGCCACCGCCCTGGCCGTTTTTGCCGAAAAAGGCTTCGCCAGGGCCAGCATGAACGACGTCGTGCGAACCAGCGGCCTGAGCAAAGGCGGCGTTTACTGGCACTTTAAGAGCAAAGATGACCTGATCACCGCCATCTTCGATCATTTTTTTGTGGAGCAGCTGGCCCAGTTGGATGAGATGCTGGCGGGTGAAGGTACGGCCGTTACCAAACTCATGCAGCTCGCCAGCCAGACCGGGCAGAGCGTAGCGGCAATGGCCAGTCAGTTCCCCACCCCGCTGGAGTTTTACGCCCTGGCTTCCCGCGAAGCGGGGCTACAAACTCTGCTGCAAACCCACTTTCAAAGCTACGAAACCAAAATTGCCGCCCTGGTGGCCCAGGGCATCTCCAACGGCGAGTTCCGCAGCGTAGACAGCCAGGCCACGGCCAAAACGATCGTTGCCCTGTTTGAAGGTGTCCTGCTGATTTGGGCCATCTCACCGGACCTGGTTGATTTGGGGACGCAGGTAGAAACGGCCGTTCAGCTCCTCCTCCAAGGGCTACAAACGACATGAAAACCAAACAGCAGCTCGAAATCGAAATTGAAGAAACGCGCCAGCGCTTTCACCAGCTGCTGGGCAGCATCCCAGACGGTGCCTTTCACCAGCCCAGCAGCAATCCTGCCTGGACCATCGGCGAGATGCTCTACCACATGAGCATCGCTCCCCGGTTGATGGTGGCGGATGTGGCGCTGATTTTGCGACGGCCGTTCCTGCTCACCCTCCTGCCCAAACTGTTCCCCGAGCGGCTCTTCCACTGGCTTAATGCCCACGTCACCCGCTTTGGCGCACGCCATCTGGACCGCCAATTTTTGGCCAGCAAATACGACAAAGCCCACAACCGCATTCTGCAAACCTTGCGCAGCCTGGACGAAGCGGGTTTGCAAAAAAGTGTGCACTATCCGGATTGGGACCCGCTGCTGGCGGGCGATGTAACCCTGGCCTACCTGTTCGGCTACATCAAGCGCCACTTCGACAGCCACGCCGCCGACATCCATAGCGTACTGTCCAACCGCCCAGCAGGTGCAAGTTAAAATTAAGAGAATCAAGATCATGAAACAAGCAGAACGTAAACCGGTTACCGGTCTCAAAAAGTTTTTCTTCCGCGCCCCGCTCTTCCTCTACCGGATTGGGCTGGGCGGCCTGTTGGGCCAGCGCTTTTTGCTGCTCAACCACATCGGCCGTAAAAGCGGTCAGCCGCGCCAAACGGTCCTGGAAGTAGTCAACCATGACCAGGCAGCAGACACCTACACCATCGCTTCGGGCTTTGGCCAAAAGTCAGATTGGTATTTGAATATTTTGGCGCATCCTCAAGTTGAGATTCAGGTGGGGTGGCGCAAGATGGCGGTTACGGCCGTTCCCCTCTCCCCCGAAGCCTCCGGCCAGGCGATGGTGGATTATGCCCGCCGCCATCCCACGGCCGCCAAAAACCTGGGCAGGCTCATCGGCTACGATGTCTCGACTGAAGAAGAGTATCGCACCGTCGGGCGTGAATCAATTCCCTTCATTGCTTTGGAGCCAGGATGAAAATTGAATGGACACCTCCTGAACCGCGCCCTGGCCTGGCGGGCGCGTGGGATAAATTTATTGGTCCTGGCGCCACCAATGCTGAGCTGTGGCTGGAGTTGTTAGGGGCGTTGGGGCTAACGGCCGTTCTCACCCTCATCAACTTCACCCAGCGCAGCGAACTTAACTGGACCACCTGGCAGTGGCTTGTTTTTTTGCTGTTTGCTTTTGACTTGTCTGGAGGCATCATCACCAACGCCACGTCAGGGGCCAAGCGTTGGTACCATCGTCCTGAGCAGCGTTTCATCGACCATGTTGGCTTTGTGGCGCTTCACGGAATTCATCTGGCGGTCGTTGCCTGGCTCTTCCGTGACGGTGACTGGCTGTATTTTGCGATTTATTACGGGTGGTTGCTGGGAGGAACGGCCGTCATCCTCCGTACGCCTCTTTATTTGCAACGGCCGTTAGCCCTCCTGCTTTACAGCGGCACACTGCTGCTAAATAGCAGCCTCATCTTGCCAACTGCAGGACTCGGCTGGTTCATTCCCTTCTTTTTTCTCAAGCTGCTGGTTGCTCACCTGCTGCTGGAAGCACCCTTCCAACCGGAATCCATCTCTAACCGGCAGGCGCACCATTCAGGGCAACGCCGGTAAAAGCAAATTCATCCTCGTTGTTTTTGGAAGACTGCATCAGTTTATCCAGCACAGAATTTTTCGGGTCAGTTACAAACTCCCAGAAAGCCGTTTGGGCTGTAGTGCCCAACCGGTTGGCATCACGCCCAATGTAAATCTCCTGCTCAATATCCAACCCACGGACCTTAACGGGGGCCACCTTCCCTTCTACCAACCGGGCAATAATGATTTGTGAGACAAAACCAACGCCAATCCCTTCCTGAACGGCCAGAGCAATAGCTTCAGAGTTACCCAGGGTCAAAATAGTTTTCAACTGGTTGAACCCAATGCCGTGCTCGCGCAGTTTTTCTTCTGCCACGTAACGTGTTCCCGACCCTTCCTCACGCCAGATGAAGTTCACATCCAGAAGCTCTTCCGGCTCAACCCACTGCCTTTTTGCCCAGGGGTGGTTAAGCGGCACAATCAGGCTTACCCGGTCCGTAATAAATTTGCAGAATTGCAGATTGGGATTTAGCTCCTGGGCACTGGCCAGGGCAACGTGCACCTCACCGTCACACAACATCTGCACAGCTATCTTGCGTGGTGTCACGTAACAACTGGCCTCGACTTTAGGATGCTGCTGCATAAAGCTGGCCAGCAGAAACGGCAGCACGTATTTGCCGACCGTTGTACTACAGCCGACGACGAGACGGCCGTACACATCCCCCTTCAACGACTCCATTTTGTTGTCAATACTTTGCGATACACTCACCATCTCTTGCGCCATGGGCAGCAATGCCTCACCGGCATCCGTCAGGCGCAGGTGCCGCCCCGACCGCACAAACAGCTGCAAGCCAAAATGCTGCTCCAACGCCTGAATGTGTTGGCTCACACTCGGTTGGGTCATATGCAGCTGGCGGGCAGCGGCCGTGAAGTTGAGCGTCCGTGCTGCGGTTAAAAAAACGTTTAATTGATGCGCATCTAGCATGATACTCTCTCCTGCTTTTCTTTACAGTTAGTATGCCTTACCTGCCACCCGTCTTATAGTGCTAAATGTCATAAGCAAATGCTATCAATGACACCCTCTACCATAAAAAAGTTTGGCAGTAGCTAAGAAAAGACAAAAGCCCTCTGCCGTCACAGAGGACTTTTGCCGTTACTTTATCGGAAATAATCGGGCAACGAAGTAAGCGGCCAACAAAACTTCCCTGATTGGAAGGCCGCTTACTCCAAGCCGTCCGCACAATTCCGTTAACCTATTTGCGGACGGCCACTAAGGCGCCGCAAATTCCACAACCGGGTATCCGGCTTCCACCCAGCCTCCGAAACCGCCACGTAAACTGCGTACGTCGCTGTAACCGTAAGACCACAGAATGCTCATGGCAATGGTGGAACGATGGCCGCTGCCGCAGTAGACCACGACTGGACCGTCCATATCAGCTGGCCATTGGTCTTTCATAGCCACAAACGTTTCCAGTGGTACATGGACCCAATTTGCCGCTTCGATCACGCCGTTTTCTTCCAGCTCTTCCTGGCGGCGCACGTCAATCACAAACAGATCCGGGTTCTCCAGCAGCGCCAGGTTAAAATCATCCGCGGTGATGACGCCGTACCCATCCGGCACGCTGTGCAGCATTTCTTGCATCGCCGCAACGGCCGCAGGATCCGGTTCGGCAACTTCCAGCTCCATCGGCTCCAGCGGCAGCCCTTCCGCCACTGCATAACCAGCCTCAACCCAGGCGCCAAAGCTGCCGCCAGTCAGACCGCGTACGTCTTGCCAGCCCATTGCTTCCAGGGCCGCCATGGCGATGGTGCAGCGCCAACCGCTGCCACAGTAGCTCACGATGGGGGTGTCGAAGCTGGGCAGCCATTCAATGTGATCCGCCACCTCGCGCAGCGGGATGTTAACAGCGCCTTCGATGTAGCCATTTTCTTCAATTTCACCGGGCTCACGAACGTCCAGTAAAAACGGCGGAGCATCTTCGGCCAGCAGCAGGTTCAGGTCATCCACACTGATGGTGTTGTAGCCTTCCATACCATCCAGAAAGGTGGTGAAGGCCGCGTCCATGTCAAAGGTCGGTTCAGGCACACCCACCGCCGGGAAGCCGCCAGAAGCCCAGCCCCCAAAACCACCGCGCAGGCTGCGCACATCGGTGTAACCGTACGACCATAAAATGCTCATGGCAATGGTGGATCGGTGGCCACTGCCGCAGTAAACAACAATGGGGGCATTTACATCAGCAGGCCAGTCAGCAGATAGCTCAACCAGCTGCTCCAAGGGGACAAAAACCAGGTTCGGGTGATCGATATACCCGTTCTCTTCCACTTCTTCAGCCCGGCGCACGTCAATCAAGATGATGTCTGGATTTTCGACCAGCGCAACGCTCAGGTCCTCAGGGCTAACGGCGCCAAAGCCGTCCGGCACGTTGTGCAGCATTTCTTGCATGGCGGTCACCATGGCCGGGTCCGGCGTAGCGGCATCCAAAGCAACCAGTTCGGGGAGCTCACCTTCAGCGATGGGGTAGCCAGCTTCCACCCACCCACCAAAGCTGCCACCGGTCAGGCCGCGTACATCTTGCCAGCCCAGTGCTTCCAAAGCCACCATGGCAATGGTGCAGCGCCAGCCGCTGCCGCAGTAGCTCACGATGGGGGTATCAAAGCTGGGCAGGTATTGCAGGTTATCGGCAACCTCACGCAGCGGAATGTTAACGGCCCCTTCGATCCAGCCTTTTTCTTCCAGTTCACTGGGTTCACGAACGTCCAGCAGAAACGGCGGTTCTTCGACCAGCATTTCGCTAAGTTCGTCCACGCTAATGGTGTTGTACCGCTCCATACCGCTGAGGAACGTGGTAAAGGCGCCATCAAGGTCAGCCTCGGCCATGGGTTCTTCCATGGGCTCTTCGGTTACTTCTTCGGCGGGCTCTTCGGCAGCTTCTTCAACCGGTTCAGCAGCCGGTTCTTCTTCCACCACTGCTTCGGTTTCTTCAACGGCCGTTGTATCCGGCTCGGCAACTGGTTCATCGGTGGCTGTATCGCCGCCACAGGCGGCCAAAAGCAGGCCCAAAATCAGTAAAAGCACTAAATATTTGTAAGTTTTCATTTCTTACTCCTCGCAGAATGTCGGGGGAGAGCAGCCAGGTGGGCTGCCCCCCCATAAATTTTGAACTAGGGTGACTCAACTGTGGGTGTAATCACCGTGGTTGTTGTAATGGTGGTGGACGAGGTGATGGTCAACGTTGAAGTAATTTCCGAAACTGGCGGTGGAATAACGTCCACAATCACCGGCAAATTCGCCTCCAGCTCCTCCGGATACACCTTATCGGCCGTCAGGAACAGATCGGCGTTGCCGTGGCAGGCGTCACACGATTCCGTTTGCGGCGTGTTGCGCTGGATGTTGTGCGGCGTGGTGTAGACCCACGTCGGCAGCGCGCTAAAGTTAGCCAGCAAATCCTCCCCGTAATAGGCAAAGCTGTCTTCCGCCACTGGCACGTGCCGCAGCGTCACGTATTCATACGGCCGATCGTAACTCTCCAACGCATTCTTCCCGATGATGAAAGTGAAATACGACCCATCCGTGGCAAAATACGGATTGCCGGTGGTTTCACTAATCTGCACATGGCAGCCATCGCAGCTAGTGTAGGAGACCGAGTGGCACACCTGGCAGGAAAGATCGCCGCCATGCTGCTGGTGCATCTCGATGTCGTCATCCTGCATGGCAACAGTCATGTGGCAAGACTCGCAGCTAGGCGTCTGCGCCCCGTCATAGCGGTGATCGGCCGGCGCTTCCAGGGCTGCCAGCTGTTCTTCTGGCCCGGTGTGGCACGATTGGCAATCATCTGGCGCACCGTGCATCTGGTGCCCGGAGTGACAGTCCACACAGGTCATCCGCCCCTGGCTAAAGTGCACATCAGGCCGCAAATCTTCGTGTTTGCCCAGGTACTCGTTACCCACCCGGCTGCCGTGGCAAGCCGTGCAGTTACGCGTCATCGACGGCGTTTCATTGAAGATATGCCCTTCGATGAGGCCGCCGCCCACCAGGTTCGGCTGGCTGACATGGCACTCACCACAGGTGGCATGACAGCTGCTGCAGTGGTTGCCAAACATCGTTGTGATCGTTTCATGATCTTCTGGTAAGGTGCGGGCATCCAGCACGGTCCAGTACCCTGCCAGGTTGTTGTGCAGGTTGTTGTCGTGTGTGGCCACCACGTCGGGATGGCATTCGCCGCACGACGCCACTGGATTTTCACTGGGGTTTTCAACAAGCCCTACGTGGGCTTCAAATTTGTCGGGCGTGTTTTGCCCGGCATGACAATCGACACAGGCCACCTGGCCATGTACTTCTTCGGGGAACAGTTCCCCATCTACCAAAACCTTCTCCCATGGCTCCAACGGAGCCACCTCTCCCCCTCAGCCTTCCCCTTCGTTTTCGCTAATCACCTCTTCTTCGGGATCGGCCGTTTGGATGAGCAGGTCTTTATTGGTATGGCAGTCCAGGCAGTTGTCGACGGGAGCTGGCTCCTCGGTAGGTTCGGTAAGGGGTTCGGCGGTGGGTGAAACGGCCGTTACCGTCTCCACCACCACGGGCTCTGCATTAGCCACCTCATCGGCCGTGTCCCGCTCGGCTGATTGGCAGGCCACCAGCGCCACCGCCCCCAACATGAGAAGCAGGCTTACCACAAATCCTATTGTTTTGAGCGGAAGTTTCGCCTGATTCAAGATACGCTCCTTCAAACTTTGGTCCATAAAATCCAACAGGTCGCAGCCAAAAACCATCTTAGCTTAGCGCTTAATTGGTGAAAATTTTCACTATCAGTATAACCAAGTGGTGGGCGAAATCAATCGTTTTTCAAGGTTTTTCTTATTGCTTTTGCCTCTTGCCATCCATAACAAAAAGCAATCGAAAAGTGTGCCTACCCTATTGAGTACGTTATTTTTTATTGTTAGAATGCAAGTATTGTTAATAATTTCACAAATAGGATCGGGGAAGCTTCAATTGCTTTGCTTACTTTTGCATGGCAGGGATTATTTCTTTCCAAACCTTTGCAGCTGGACCGAGTAGGTTTCAGTTGTTCTTCCTTTTGAGGCGACTATGAAAAAGAGATTGAAGTTCAAGTTTTTGAATTGGCCACTCCTATTAGGCTTACTCATAGGGGTTTCGAGCCTTTTTTTCAGCGTTCAGCTGGCGCTGGCCCAGGATGACGAGGAGCCAGATACACCTGTCATCCCAACGCAGGAATGCCAGGAGTGCCACCTGGATGTGGCCAACCATTGGCAAGACAGTGCCCACGCCCATGCCTTTGATGATGAGGTATTCCAGGCACAGTGGAAAGGATTGGGTGAGCCTGGTGAATGCCTGGCCTGCCACACCACCAACTACCAACCAGCCACAGGTGAATTTGCTGAAGAAGGTGTAGCCTGTGAATCATGCCACGGCGAAACTACCGCAGAACATCCTCCGGCGCCGGTGCCCATTTTGGCCGACACAGAATACTGCGGCACCTGCCACACCACCACCCTGGGAGAATGGCACCAAACCGGCCATGCTTCGGAAGATATTGGCTGCATGGACTGCCATGATCCTCACAGCCAGCAGCCGCTGTTTGAGGAAGCTGATGCCATGTGTGTGAACTGCCATGAAGACAGCATGGGTGATTACCTGGAAGATTTACACATCCAGGAAGGGATTGGCTGTGTGGACTGCCACGCCCTGGTAGTTCCGCCGGAACAGCTGCCGGAAGACGGCATTGTGCCCACAGGCCATGCCTTCACCATCACCCCGGCCACCTGCGTGGCCTGCCACACCGATGCCCTGCACGCCGGTTTTTCGCTGCCGGGTTATGAACACGGAGCAGCTGCTGCCAATGGCCAGAGTGAAACGGCCGCAGGCGGCACTGAAGAAGAGCTGGTGACTGTTTTGCAAGGCACCGTCAGCCTGGAAGGGCCGGATGAGCTGACGCCGGAACAAAAAGTTCAAACCCTGGAAGCGGCGCTGGCCAATCGCAACCTGACCCTATTGTTCCAGGGCGGCGTGTTAGGGTTGGTGCTCGGTGGCTCCACGGCCTGGTTTGTGGCCAACAACGTTCGCCAACGGCGCGAGCTTGAAGGGGACAATGATGAGCAAGAAAAATAACGACAACCGCAAGCCGCCCCTGTTGAGCCGGCGGGAGGCGTTGAAGATTATCGGGGCGACGGGGGCAACGGCCGTTATCGCCCAGGCGGTTACGGCGGGGCCACTGTCCTCTGGCGCCATTGAAGGGCTGAAGCGAGAAACGCACCACGCCAGCTCGGACCACGAATGGCATATGGTGATTGACCTGGCCGAATGCATCGGCTGCCAGTACTGCATCTGGGCCTGCCAGGCCACCAACGACGTGCCAGAAGACAACATGCGCTGGAATATCGGCTTTGATGAGCGCACGGAAAACGGGACCGACTTTTTTATGACACGGCCGTGTCTGCACTGCCAGGAAGCGCCCTGCACCAAGGTTTGCCCGGTGGGGGCCACCTGGGTGCGCGAAGATGGCATCGTGGCCATGGATTACGATCGCTGCATCGGCTGCCGCTACTGCGAAGTGGCCTGCCCGTACGACGTGCGCCGCTTCAACTGGGGCACCATCGAGACGGACAACAAGTACCATCCCACCTGGGGCGTGCCCGAAGTAGAACGCCGGGAGCGGGGCGTGGCGGAGAAGTGCACCTTCTGCGTGCACCGCATTGACCGCGGCCTGGCTGAAGGTCTAACGCCGGGAGTGGACCCGCAGGCGACACCGGCCTGTGTGAACATCTGCCCGGTAAATGCCCGCATTTTTGGCGACATCAAAGACCCGGAAAGTCCGGTTTCTAAATACCTGGCGGAGCATGAGACGTTCCGGCTGCGGGAAGATTTTGGCACGGAGCCCAAGGTGCATTACGTGCGCCCGGAACGGGAGGAGGTGTGAGATGGCTGCGGTAACAATGCCCAAAAAGGAGAAGAGAGGGGGGATACGGCCGTTTCATATCTGGATTACCTCACTGGTCATCATGCTGATGATTGGCGGTTGGGGCATTTATCAAACCCTTTGGAACGGCCTGCAGGTGACCAACCTGACAGACCAGGTGCCGTGGGGTTTGTGGATCACCCACGATCTTTCGGCCATTGCCCTGGGAGCGGGGGCATTTACCTTTTCGGCCGTGGTGTACCTGTTCCACATCAAGCAGTTTGAGCCGATTGCCCGCATTGCCGTGTTTGTTGGCTTTTTGGGCTACACCTCGGCCATGCTGGCGCTGGCGATGGATATCGGCCGTCCAGACCGTTTCTGGCATCCGCTGGTGTATTGGAACGTGCACTCAGTGCTGTGGGAAATTACCCTGTGCGTGATTTTGTACTCCACGGTGCTGGTGATTGAGGTGCTGCCGATCTTGTTCGACAGCCGCCTGTTTGACAACCGGCCCAGGTGGCGGGCCTTCGGCCACCAGCTGCACAAGCTCACGCCAGTCATGGCTGTTTTAGGCATGGCCCTGTCTATGCTGCACCAATCGTCGCTGGGAGCGACTTACGGCGTTTTGTCGGGGCGGGCCATCTGGTACAAGCCATCGATGCCGGTGATGTTTATCTTGTCGGCGGTGGCGGGCGGCGTTTCGGCTACGCTGCTGGCGACGATGATCACCAGCAAATTGACCAACCGGGAGCTGATCGATAAGTTTTTGCGGCGCGATATTGCCCGGCTGGCGGCATTTACGCTGCTGGCGTACCTGTATTTAAAGGTGTGGGACTGGGCGGCCACTTCTTACTACAGCCAGGCGCCGGGCACGGCCGATGCGCTAACGCGTCTTCAAGCCACAACCCCGTACACCCAATCATTTTGGTGGATTGAGATCTTCCTATGCGGCCTGGTGCCTGCTGTGATTTTGCTGAACCGGGAGATGCGGCGCAAGGAGTGGCCGCTAATGGGCGCTCTGTTCCTGGTGTTGTTTGGTGTGGTAATCAACCGGTGGAACGTAACGCTGTCTGGGTTAGTGGTGCCGCCGCAGTGGTCGCCTGGGGTGCTGGGGCGCACGATTGCCGTGGCGTACGTGCCGTCCTGGGTAGAGATTGCGGTTTCCGTGGGTGTATTGGGGTATGCATTACTGGCATTTACGCTGGGCGCAAAATATCTGCCGCTGTTCCAGCATGGGCACAACGCCGCGGATCACGCTGCGGCGGCCGATTAGAGGTGGGGGCGGTTCGCAAACCGCCCCTACATACGAAGGAATTGTGTGTGAAATGAAAATCTTCCATGTTGCCCGTTTCCTGTTACTAGGGTTGATTTTGTTGGGCGTGGGAACGGCCGTAAGCTGCAACACTGCCGAAGAGGCCGTTGAACCCAGTGCTGAAGAGGTAAGCGAAATCGAGATCCCTGCCGAGGTGATGGTGGTGCGGGAATCGGCCCTGGAGCACCTGCGCACCATTGCCCAGGTATGTGTGCCGCCTGAAGGCACGCCGTGGGACAGCGCCACCAACGACGATTTTGCCGACACGGGCACCAGCATTTACCTGTTTTCGGCGGAGGAGTGCAAGCTGAACATCTCTTACCCCTCCCCGGCGACAGATGAGACGCTGTTTTACGTGGCGCTACGCAACGCCTCTTTGGACTTTTGCTGGCAGGCGTTTGTTGACGCACAAGGCAAAATCCAGTCCACCGGGTACGACATGGTGGAGCCGGGTCTGGTCAACCCGTCGGCGCAGCACTGCGAAGAGCAGGGATACACGTTTGAGATTCGCACGCGAGAAGATGGCAAGCAGTGCGGCGCGTGTGTTTTCTCGGCTGAGGATATGTGTAACGCCTGGGATTATTTCTACGGCAACTGCGGTCCGGCAGAGTAAAAGCGGAACACAGAGTTACATAGAGAAGGCACAGGAGTTCACAGAGAGAAAAAAACCGCAAAGGTCACGAAGGGCACAAAGAAATTTAGAAAGTATCTTTGCGTTCCTTCGACTGTGCTCAGGACACGCCTGCGGAGAATGTTTTAGGCGCCGATGCCGCGAATGTAGAGCAGGTACATGCCCAGCAGATAGACGACAATCGTGGCAATGGTGTCCAGCTCGATGAAGAGAAATTTGCGCTCGACGCGGGCCAGGTTGCCTACCAACGCCATATTGGTGAGCAGCAGTCCCAGCAGCCCCACCAGAACAAAGTTGTCATCGATAGCGCCGAGGAAACGGCCGTCCAGATAAAAGAAGTCCGCAATTCCCAACGCCAACATGTTGAAAACGCTGGAGCCAAGCAAGTTGCCCACAGCCATGTCGAAGGCGTTCATGCGCACGGCGGCCAGGGCGGCCAACAGCTCTGGCAGGGAAGTCACCAGGCTTAGCAGCGCCGTGCCAATAAAGCCTGTGCCCAGGCCGGTGATTTCAGCAATCTGCGTGCTGGCATCAACCAGCAGGGGCACAACGGCAACGAGGACAACGGCCGTAAGAAAAAAGCCAATCACCCCTCGCCGTAAACTGGGAAAATCCGGCGCCGGTTCGGGTGCGGGCACTGGCTCCACCGGGCTGCGATTCTCCCGCTGGATGAGCCAGATACCGCCAAAGTAAAGTCCGATAATCACCAGGCTGTCCAGCCCCACCCAGCCAATTTTTATGTCTACTTCATCCAAAATGGAGATAATGGCGATCAACATCAAAATGGTGGTCAGCGCCGCGGTCAGCGCGTGGCTGACGGCGATGCGGCGCAGCAGCGGCACCTGGTAGTTGATGAGATCGACCAGGGCCAGGAGCATCATGTTGACCATGTTGCTGCCAAAAAAGTTGCCTGCGGCCAGGTTGGGAAAACCCGCCTGAAAAGCGCTGATCGAGGCAATAAGTTCTGGCAAAGAGGTCGCCCCCGCCAGGAAGATGGTGCCAACAAACAGTCCACCAAGCTTGGTGCGCACGGCGATGATGTCGCCATATTCGGCTAATTTAATGGCCGCGTACACCACGACGGCCGAACTGAGTAAAAATTGTAACCAGACCATAGTTTTAGTTTGCGAGTTTGCCAGTGGCGAGTGAAATGTAATCGGTAATTGGGTAATAAAATTCACCCCTTCACCTTGTCACCCTGTCACCTTGTCATCTTTTCAAAGTCAATCCCCACGTCTTTGCCACGGGCATAGCGAAAATAATGCCTTTATCCGGCTCTGTGAGGTCACCAAGGACGGCTTCGGTGGCGGCAACGGCCGTTTCCGCTGTCTCCAGGCTGTCAATCACCGTAAACAGCGTATTGTGCCCCACCCGGCCGCTGCCAAACATCTGGCTGAAGCCCACAAAAGCCATATCGGGACTGTGGCGCTGCAGCACACGGTTCAAACCAGTGCTCTCGATGATCGTCACCCCGCCCACACCGGCCTGGTCCCAGGCGTTGAGCACGTCATTTAAATGGGACGTGTCGTCTAGCACCATGATGAGCATGTACATAGTTTCCTCCTAATTGCCTGATTACTGAGTCACCCTGTTGCTGCCTGATGTAATTGGGTAATTGGGTAATTTTTAGCCGTCTTTCTTTGCCTGCCGGTACGCCCAGTACGCCTGTTGGGTTTCAGTGAGCCATTGCAACAGTGCATCTTCATCGTGTGTTTCGATGAGAGCGGCGACATCGGCCAGCTGGTTTTGGTAGTGGGCGATTTGCTGGAGAACGGCCGTTTTGTTCGTCAGCAAAATGTCCAGCATCATCTGGGGATCGGTGCCAGCTACACGCGACGTATCGCGAAAGCCGGAGGAGCTGACCGGCCAGAGTCGCTCATCCCCCACTTGGGCCGCATGGCGCATGAGCGCCGCAGCCACCATGTACGGCAGATGGCTTACCACCGCCACCATATTGTCGTGCAAAGCGGGCGGTAAAACCAGCGGCCTGGCCCCCAAATCAACCACCAGCTGGTGCGCCACTGCTTCCAGGTGCGGCGTGGTGCGCTGCGTGGGGCACAAGATGAAGGTTTGCTGGCGGAACAGGTCCGGCGTGGCCGCGCCAAAACCCGCCACCTCTTTGCCACACATCGGATGGCCGCCAATCGCCTGGAAACTGTCTGGCAGATGGTCCATTGCCCGGCAAATGTCGCTTTTACTGCTGCCCAAATCAAACACCAGGCAGCCGTCGGGGCGCAAGATGGGCAGTTGGTGCAGCACGTTGACGATGGTGCGCACCGGCGTGGCCAAAACCACCAAATCGGCATTTTGCACGCCCAAAGCCAGATCGTCGCTGACAAAATCGGCGATGCGTCCGGCGGCGGCGCGGGTTTTGGGATTGGTATCGACGATGGTGAGGTGAAACGGCCGTTGTGGAATGGCCAACCGCCGCGCCAGCCGAAGCGCCAGCGCCAGCGAACCACCCATCAGCCCCAAACCCACGACACAAATTCGTTCCACATGCATAGCGGGGAATTATACCGGCAAATTCTCCCCCTGCCCGTGTGATAGGGAAATAGAAGCACGAATGAGCCGAATGAACGAATGGCACGAATTGATTGAATATATTTTGATGCAAAAAGGGACAGAAACTGGGGTTAAGAATCTTACGGCCGTTCACCGGCCAGTTGGAGGGCTTTATCTAGCAGATTTGGGCTGTAGTGAAGTGAGGAAAGGCGCAAAATTTCTACCAAAGGGCCAATTTCGCTAACTATATTTTGCTTCTTTGCCAACAGCAAAATGCCCAAGGCACCAACACACCGGATCTTGTTCGATTCGGCGATGGCCCTGGCACGTCGGTCATCAATCAACAAATAGTCTGCAGCCAGTTTTTTATACAAGAGCATCGCCTCGATCTCACCTCGGCCCAATCCTCCAGCGGCAAGCACATATTGCGTGCTGTCGACCATGACGATACGCTCTTGAAGAAATTTAGCCAGAGATTTTGCTTCCGATTTGCCAGAAACAGTCACTTCATCGTAAACCGCTTGCGGAACTTTTACATCATCGTAAAGGACTGTCAGAAATTCGAGCGCGTCGCACGTGGCCAGGGCTACCAAGGCGGAGCTGTCGGCAACGATTAACATTTTAGCTTTGGGTCAATTGTTGAAAATCGGCGTCTAATTCTTCGGCTGTTTGCGTTTTTAGCGGGATGTTTTCACGTTTGAGCAGAGCTAGAAAAACGTAGCGATCCACACCGGCTAACTCGCAGGCAGCGCCAATGGACAGCTCGCCCGATTGGTACATACCCAGCGCAGCGTAAAGCCGAATTTTTGAAGCAGCACGCTCCGGCGAATCAGCGATAAATTGAGAGGATGGCAATGTAATTGTCACTTCCATTTCTATTTCTCCAGCTAGCCCTGAGGCGATCAAGCAAGTAAACTATTCCATATCATTATAAACTGGGGTAACTTAAACACAAGCAATACAAGCGCTGCAAGAGATTTTGGCTTTCACCAAGTAGAGGCTAATCACCAGCAGGTCCGCACCGAGTTGGACCAGGGGCAGTTCCTAATCCACTTGAATATATTTTCCTGATGGTTTCCATGTCTTCTAAATCTATTTGGAAGTAAACACAGGCTCCCTCGTATTCTGTGATGCGGTAGACATAACGTAATCCGACGAGGTTCCCATTTGGTTGCCTGGATTCTTCCTTTGAATGAGGAAAATCGCCGAGAGCGGTTTCTACTTCTGCATAGCTTGTTTTGTCTACAGGAAACCTTCTCCTTATTGCATCAACTACATCTTCGTGCAAAATTTTGGTCCGTTCTAAGCAAAGAACATCATTTTCTGGCAAAGCCAATGCTTTACACAGTTCTTGCTTGCTCTCTTCACCAATCGGGTAAAACGCCCAGGGGTATTGCTCGGCCTCCCAGGTAGCATAAGCACGTCTCTCTTCGGCCGTTCTGCCTGAACAGCCAACCATCAAAAACAGCAGCAAAAACAATACTTTGAGCTTACTGTCATGCATTCGCTCACCTCAATGCTGTCCGGATCACCTCGCTCCTTAACTCTTATACACAGCAATCAGAACATCAACGCAGTAAGAAACTGCGGCTACATGAGGGGCAAAATCAGGGCCGATGGGTGGGCGGGGTCGTGGTAGATGGTTTGGTGGGCAACGCGCATGGCGGTGCCGTGCATGACAGGTTCGCCGGTGCCCAGGTTGCGGCTGATGTGCGGGTGCGCCCCGCTGGAGACCTGCAAACGCAGCCGGTGACCGGGCAAAAACTGGTAGGCGGTGACGGTCATGTCTACCTCTACCAGCAAGCTGCCGTCTGGCTGGGGCTCGCCGCGCCCCGACTGGACGCGAAATAAGCCATCACAGACGTTGAGGGAACGGCCGTCTGGCTGCACGTCGCATAAACGGCCGTAAAAATCCGTGTGTTCCAGGCTGGAGCGCACATACAGCCGCAGCCGCACGTGGCCAATGACGGTCAGCGATTCGATGAGCGGTTCCGTGGTGTAGGTCAGCACGTCGGGGCGGGCTTCCAGCGGGCGGTTGTCTACCGGGCCTGCTTCGGTGGAGAGCAGCGCGCCGCCCAGATTTGGCGTGGGATCGGCCGGATCGTAGCGGTACTGGTCTGGCGCTGACCCGGCCGGCGGCTCAGCCGTGGCCAGCTGGCCCATCGCTTGCAGATAAAACGGCAATTCCTGCGCCGGTGGCGGCCAGGCTTCGTAATCCAGCCATTGCTCGGCGCCTTGCAGGTAAAGACGGACGGGAGACGGCCGAATCGCGCCCCCTTCCCCCTTCAACTTCGCCGTAAACCAGCCCAGCCCCTCACGCAAAGCCGCCATCATGCCCCGCTGGTCCATGTGGGTCCACGGCCCGATGGTGAGGTATGGCGCGTGCCCGGCAGCGCGCAGGGCGGCGTAATCGGCCAGCTGGCCCTGAAGGAAGATATCGTACCAGCCCGCCACCAGGTGCATCGGCACGGCGATGTCTGGCACCTTACGCCGCAAATCAACCGCCTGCCAGTACGGATCGTCCGGCTGGTCATGCTGGGCCCAGGTCTGGTAAAAATCTTGCGCATGGCCGAGCACGGCCGTATCGGCGGCAGCGATGGGCAGGTGATTCCAACCGGCCGCCACACGTTTGTTTTGCGCCGGGGCATAGTAAGACAGGGCTATTTTTTGCCAGGCGGGCAGCGACTGGTCTGTCATGGTTTCCAGCAGCAAAATCCAGCGTAAGGTGCGATCCAGCCACATAAAACCCTGGTCGGTTGGTCCACCCAGGTTCGCTTCGGTGATGGCGGGCAGCATGGCGTGCAAATGCGGCGTACCGGTAGAAGCGGCAGCCCATTGCACAAACCCGACGTAGCTTTGGCCCCACATGCCGATACGGCTGTTGCTCCACGGCTGCTCAGCAATCCAGGCCAAGGTGGCTTCCCCGTCGGCCGCTTCGTGTACGTACGGTTCAAACTGGCCTTCCGAGTCAAAACGGCCGCGCACATCCTGGACAACCATGTTAAAGCCCTGCCCGGCGAAGATGGTGGCGAAAAACTGGTTGACGTTGGTACGGCCGTACGGCGTGCGCATGAGCACCGTCGGCGCGGTGGCCAGGCCGACGGGATGGTACACATCGGCCGCCAGCCGGACGCCATCGGGCATGGTGATGAGGATGCCTGGCTCTACCGTCACACCATGTTGCGGCGGTGGCAGCTTCAGCAGCCAGGCGATCAGCTGCCGCCGGTTGAGGTAGAGGGCGCCGCCAAGAGCGGCAGCTGCCGCCAGGCCAAACCAGTTTTTTAAGGACTTTGCCATTGATTTGCTCCTAGAAAAATCAGATTTGTTTGCGGTCCATTATCTTGCCAGGAGATGATGAAACCGTGGCTGAACTCCTGAATCATCACATCGGCTGCCTGCTGC
Source organism: Candidatus Leptofilum proximum (assembly GCA_016710325.1). GTDB lineage: Bacteria > Chloroflexota > Anaerolineae > Promineifilales > Promineifilaceae > Leptofilum > Leptofilum proximum. The sequence goes on from JADJXK010000001.1 coordinate 1,094,968, forward strand.
TCCTGGTCTTCGGGCGGTCCTATTTTACTGGAAACGGCCGAATAGGTGTCATACACATAGCCAATGGCCCCTTTCACCAGCTCAGACACCTGAAAACCAGCGAGGTTGGGTGAATCGACTACAAATGTCTCCAGCGAGAAGTCGTCATACAGCACGTAAACCTGGTCAGTGTCCTGGCGCCACAGCATACGGCCGTTGGCAAACGGCTGCCAGACACTCATCGGCTGGTTCACGCCACTGATCGGGCAGCCAAGCTGCAAGCGATTGGCCTCATACAGCCCGGTCCAGGCAGGATTAACAGGCTGCTGGCAGATTTCCGGCGTGGGCGTTTGCTGCAGCCTGGCCGGTACAGAAACGGCCGAAATCACCGATAAAACGCCAGCCCATTCTCGCTCAAAATTAACTTCTAAAAAGTCGGGCAAAATGACGTAGATGGTGGGAATACCTATTTTATCCAGCCAGTTTGTGACATCACCGGTCAGCGCAGGATCGGCCAGGATTTCTGGCCTATTGAGAAAGTCATACCCGGCCGCGATAGCATAATAGTGCACTAATTCGCGCGAGACGAGGCTGCGCTCTTCACACGCCCCGGGAGAAACCACGCCATTAGCACGGCGTCCAGCTCCCCAAAAGACGGCCGCATCGGGCTGGATTTGGGCGATGAAACTGTTTAATGCGGCCGTTTCTGGTTCGGAGAGAACGGCCGTTCCGCCTGCTCCCTCTCTAACCTCACCTAAAACCGCCGGATCTGGATCCCAGCGGCAGTCCCAGTTGCGATTCAAATCGACACCGTTTGCATTGAGTCGGCCAGCCAGTTCACCGGGCGCAGCCGCGGCATCTGGGTTCAGGTTGGTGACCAGGTAGATTGTGACATTGTTGGGGATGAAGGTTAAATTCTGGGCGAAATGAGCCGCCAATTGTTCGGCCAGCTGAACGCTGTTCGGGGCATAGCCGCTGTGAATGCCACCCACCAACAGCAGCGTCTGCGGTCCATTCCCCATACGTACGGCAACAATGTCCTTACCATCGCTCGATTGCCCAATGACGATTGTTTCTGGTCCGCGGGAGCCAGGAATGAAAGTAGGCAACGGTGTCCTGGTGGTAGCTGAAGTAGGCGTGGCCGAAGGCGTCTCTGTGGGGGCCGCCGTTGGCGTATCGGTAGGCTCTGGAATGGTCTGGGCCAGATTGGTGTACATATCAAACCGGGCTGGGGATGGCGTGGTGATAACCGTATCGGGCAAAATAACCGAGTAATGGCCTTCGGCCAAGGCAAACGGTTTGTCGGCTTCTTCCTGGCCCAGCTGGCACAAGCCAGCCAGGCAGTCAACAGCCCATTCTTCATTGGCTTCATCATAAGCCACGCCAAACAAGCCCCCCTCTAATTCCGCCTGTAAGCCAGCCTCATGGTAGACACGCACAAACGCTGTCTGCGCTTCGATCAACAAGCGGCCTTGCACCAGGCGCAGCACTGTCTCATCCTCGTCTTGGGTGGCGGCTTCAATCCAGACAGTTGAATTGGTATCCAGGATGATCGAAACCAGATTAGGCAGCAGCAGCCGGACGGGTTCGTTGCTTGATTGAAACATAAGGGGAAGTTGGTAGGGAACACGGCCGTTTTCCGGGATTCTTTGCAGCTCATCGCCAATCTGCCAGATGGCGCTGTCGGCCTGCTGCAACACAACAATAAATTCAGGACTGGACGTGGGGTCGATCAGCTCAGTTGGTGTACTTTGTGCCATAACCAGTTCAGGACTGACCGATGCCACCACATTGGCACGCAATGATTCGGGCGAAACGGCCGTCTGGTTAACGGGTTCTCTTTCAGCTGCCAGGCGGCTGATAAATAGGGCTATCACCACTACCAGCCCCACTCCCAGGCCGCCCGCTACATACTGCCAGCGACGCGAAGTTGTGGTTTCTACAGTCTCGGCCATAACCGGGGACCGGGCAGTCTCAGATACGGCCTGGTTGTTCTCTGGGGCCGCGCTTAACCCGACAGCCGTGCCTGGATTGGCGTCGAACGATTCTTCCATCGCCCTCACCAGGGCATCACGCGAGGTCATGTAAGCGGTTGGGGATTGCAGCGCTGCTTCTAGCAAATGGGCCAGGTGCTCCGCTTTGCGAAAGCGCTCTTCGGGATTTTTCGCCATCGCCTTGCGCAGCAGTTCATCAACTTCATCTGGTAAATCGCTTACAAAGGAAAAAACGCTGGGAACTGGCTCGTACAAGTGTCCCTGAAAGATCATGCCCAGGTTGCCGCCAAAGGGGAGCGCGCCGGTTAACATTTCAAAGACAACAACACCCAGCGCGTAAATGTCGGAACGGCCGTCTAATTCCTCCCCCTTAATCTGTTCTGGGCTCATGTAAGGTGCTGTACCCGGCTGACCTTCGCCGGTCAGGCTATCGTGGGCTTCGCTGTCTTTTACAATGCCAAAGTCTGCCAGGTAGGCATAGCCATCATCATCCAGCAAAATGTTGCCGGGTTTAATGTCCCGGTGAACCAGGTTGCGTTTATGGGCTGCATCCAGCGCCTGCCCAATGCGCCTGGTGATCTGCACCACTTCCTCTTTGGGCAGGCGCCCCCGCCGAATTTTGTCGGCCAGGGTGCCCCCGGTCATGTAACGCATCACCAGGAATGGTTGCTCCTCGGGGTCTTCTGGCAGGTGGAAGTCGTACAGCGGCACGACGAAGGGATGTTCCAAACGAGCAATCGTGCGCGCCTCTCGCTGGAAGCGTGCCCGCCGCGGGCCTTTTAAGGAATTGGAAGGCAGCACCTTAATGGCCACGTCGCGCTCAGTGTGGGTGTCATAAGCCTGGTAAACCTCACCCATGGCCCCTTCACCGATCTTATCGCCCAGCCGGTACCGTTCTGGCAGTTTGGTCATATCACCGATGACACACCGTCCTCCTTCTTTGGATTGGCACAGGATCAGTATAGCATACTCTCGGGAGCATTTGGGGGTCTTTGGAATTTCGCGGGATTTTGCCCGTAAAACGTGAAACGTGATGCCTCTCTGATCACGTTTCACGTTTCACGCCCCACAACCCGTCAATCCCCTGAGTTCCCCAAGAGCCCAGTTTACGGCCGTTCCCCTCCCCCCATCTTCTTCTTCACCAGCTGCACGGTAAAAATGGTGAAAAGCACCATTCCCAGCAGGCGCCCCGCCGCGCTGAGGCCAAAGATGAGCTGGTAGCTCACGCTGTCGGCAATAAAGCCGCCCAGCAGTGGACCAATGACGGCCGAGGAGAAGACGGCCGTCTGGTACAACGCCACTGCCCGCGGCCGCTGCTCATCTGGCGTCAACGTCAGCAGCAGGTTGAAGTTAGCCAGGTTGTAACCCGCCCACAAAAAGCCGCCAAAGGTGTTGATGATGCCTACCTGCCAATCGGCGGTGATAAACACCCAGGCCAGCGGCAGGCCGGGAATAAGAAAACCGGTCACCAGCTGCACCCAGAACGCGCCACGCACGTCCAGCAAACGGCCGAATACCCGCTGCCCCACCAGGGCCGTCAGGCTGCTTACGCCGGCCAGCAGCCCAATGGTGGTGGCTGTGGTGCCAAACGCGTTCACCAGGTACACGTTAAAAAAGGGCGCGGCCACCTGCAGCGCCAAGTTCCAGACAAAGGCACTGGCCACCAGACCCACATAGCCCGGCGTCTGGCGAATGGCCCGGCGCAAATCCCCCCGGTGATGCTCGGCTTTCTGTTCGGCCGTGGCCGGTGGCTCTTCGATGCGCTGGAAGCTAAACGTGCTGACCATGCCAAACAGAAAAGCCAGGAAAAATATCAATTGATAACCAAATTGATCCAAACCACCCCACCCGTTGCCCAAGTTAATGATGCGTCCTGCCAGCGGCGCGACTACCAGTGCCGCCACGCCCATTGCCATGTTGCGGCTGCCAAAGTAACGGCCGCGAATCGCCCCCGGCACCAGGTCGGCCACCATGGAGGTCCAGCCGGGGTTGGCCAGGTTGCCCATAAAGGCGCGCAGGCCGTTTAAGATAATGATGGCGGCAATGGCCAACATCGGCTGCATGATGACAAACGGCATAATGGCCAACAGCAATAGCAAGAGGCGGGCCACGCCACCCCCACTCCACACCACCACCGATTTACGCTGCCCGGCACGTTCTACCAGGCGGGCGCCAGGAAACAGGGCCAGGGCACCAAGCAGGTTGGCAACGGCCGTCATCATGCCCACCTGTCCGTTTGTGGCCCCATAAGCCAGGGCGTACAGCGTCACAAATCCCAGGTAAAAGTTTTCGCTGATCGCGGCAAAGAGACCGTCGAGCCAGAAGTAGCGCAGGCTGCGAACGGTCCGCCAGGGCATATCTATCGCCTGGTGGGAGAGGCTTTCATCCAGTGGTTTGACAATGGCGCCCCAGTTGAGGCGGTGGGGCCGAAGGTAATCAACATTGGCGCTAACGCGACGCTGAATAAAGGTTTTGCGCCAGCGGCCTGGTGGCGGTGTAGGGCGTTTTGCAGACATTCCGCAATTATAGGCGAAGCGGAAAATTTGCCACAGAGAGGAAAGAGAAAAATGGGTCTTCAGGAATTCCGGGGGTTTATAATCCATGATGCGTGAAACGTGAAACGTGACCGGAGGGACATCACGTTTCACACCAAGCTCCCAAAGAGCCAGAAAAATCTCTTATTTCTCTATGTCCTCTGTGGCCAAAATCAGCGAGAGATGAGCGGGAGGTAGACGGGGATGCCGGGCCAGAAATCGGTGTTGTAGCGGGTGGCCGGGTCGCCAAAGAGGGTGAAGGTGTCCAGCAGGTCCAGGTGGGCGGGGTGGTTGGTGAACAGGTTGAGCTTTCCGGCGAGCACGGCCGTTCCCAACACCACTTCTCCCTCACCAATCAACGACTGCAAGAAGCCACCCGCCAGGTCGCTGTGCCCGGTACCCACGCCAAGGCCGGTGGCTCCCCACACAGCCACCGCACCGCCGTTGGGCTGGCGCAGCAGGGCTTCGTCCAGGGTATGCCAAAACGGCTGGGCAAACGAGCCCGTGAAGCAGGTCAGTTGCAGCACCACCGGCAGGCGCGCCCCGTTGTTCAGGTTGGCCACGTCGTCCAGGTGGAAAAAGCGCTCCGCGCCCCACTGATGAATGGAGGAGTGCCCGGTATAGATCAGCAGGCCGGTGCCGTTTTGCCAGCTTTGGCGTACGGCCGTTTGCATGGCGGCTTCGGTCATCTGCGCCGGGTTGTAGGTCAGGCTGCTGGCCTGCCAGGGAGCGGTGACGTAGGTTTGCTCAAGGGCGGCGGAGTGGGCGGCAAAGTTGCCCGCGGCGTCGGTGTTGTCGGAGATGAAGGTGATACGGCCGTTCCAATCCCCCAGCAGCGGTTTTGTCTCATACGCCACAAGCTTGGCCACGACGGTTTGTGCTTCGGCCAGGGAGTTCACCGGCAAACGGCCAATGAGCATGTCGGGCAAAAAGTCGGCGCCATCGACGGTGACAAAGCGGTTGTCGGCGGCCACCTCACCCACCCAGGGATCGGCGTTGGCCAGGTAGGGCGGCAGCCAGGTGAATTGCGAATCGGACCGGTACCGTTTGGGGTCGCTGGTGCCATCACCAACCAGGAGGACGTAGCTGGGGGCCGGGCTGCCGCTGTGGTAGAGCTTGCTCAGATAGCTGCGGATGGCTTCGGGGGTGAGACGGCCGTCCCCAAAGCCATCATAGACCGCCTGCACATCCACCACCTTCACCGACAGGCCCTGGCTCTGCCGCAAATTTACCAGCGGCGTTAAGGCCGGGATGAAGCTGGCGTGGCTGATGATGATGTAGTCGGCGCTGCCCGCGGGGAGGGTGCGCGGCTGGCGCACGGCGGCGGGTGTGTGCAGGCTGCTGCTGTGGCTGATGAGGTACTGGTGGCCGTGGGCGTTGGGATCGCCCCAGGTGACCTGACCATTTTGCAGGCTCGTGCCGGTTAAAACCGCAGGCGCGGCGGGATTGGTGACGTCGTACAGGCGCAAACCGGCGCTGCTGTTCAGGGCCACGGTGTAGGCGCGGCGGGCCGCGGCCCCTTCGACAAAAAGCTGTTCAGCGGCGATGGTGCTGCCGTTGTAACTGTAGCGCACGGCGAAGGCGTCCAGCCAGAGGCCGTCGATGCTCACGCCCGCCACGGCGGGAATCGCGAGGGCAAGCGTGCTGCTGGTTTGCAGGCTGCTGGCGGGCAGGGTAACGGTGCGGGTCACGGCCGTTTTGCCATCCCAACTCACGCTGCCCACTCCGGTGCTGTTAAAGCTAAGGTTCAGCTGATGGTCCGGGCTGGCATCAAGTGCCGTGAAGCCGATGGCCCACAGGGTAAGCTGCGCCGCCTGGTTTTTGTTGACATAAGGCAACTCGATGGCGTAGCTGGCGGACGGCCGTCCTGGCTGGCGCAAATCTTCCCACACCCAACGGTCGCCGTCCCACCCGGCGGGCAGCTGGCCGCAGAGGCAGTCGGGTGTGTACTGGTTGTTTTGCTCGGCAACGGCCGTCAGCGTCAGCGTGCCGCTGGTGAGGCCGTTGGGCGAGGCTGCCTGGCTGCCCATCCGGCTGCCAGGGCTGCTGCCTGCGGTGAGCTTGTAGACGTCGTTGGTCTGCCAGCGGCTAAACCAGGGCGCGGCGTAAAAGCGAAACGATTCGTTCGATTCAAACTGGGCATCGCCATCGCCAAACCATTCCAGCGGGCGCAGCTGGCCATCGTGCCAGAGCTGCAAGTGAGTTGGATTGACGCTGGCTACAGGAAATCCTGCTGTTTGCAGATCGCTGTAGGTGACGGCCGTCATGCCTGGTTCGGTTGCTTCGATGAAGACGGTGGGCATGGCGGCGGTGGCAAACTGGGCAGTTGCTGGGTCCGAAGCGATGGCCAGTTGGCTGGGATTGATCACCTGGGCAGCCACGGCCATTTGCAGCAAATCGGGTTCCGCGGCTGCGGGCCGGGCCAGACCTGGCAGCGTGTTGAACTGGACGGTCGCTGTTACCTGAGTGGCTATGCGCAAAACGCCGTCTTCTAGCTGCACCGGGCGGTAAGTGAGCCGCGCCAGGCGTACGCCGCGCAGTATGCCCGCTTCTTCCAGGCTGAGAACGGGGCCAGCGGCTGGTGGATTTGTGAGTCCAGTGCGGGAAAACGGCCGTTCCCCTACCCCATTCTCCTCAATAAGCAGCGTTGGCTCACCCTCCGGCGGCAAGGCCAGGAGCAGCGAAGCGCTGAGATCGTCGTTGAAGCCGGGCAGGGAAAGAGTGATACGGCCGTCTGCATCCACCGTTTCCACCAACTGCGGCGTATGCCAAATCACCTGCACGCCATCGGGCAGCAAGGTGATTTCCGGCTCCGGGCTGGCGGCTGGCGCGGCGGAATAGGTTGGCTTGCCGCTCCAGATTAACCCACCTAACGTCAGAAGAAGGACGAGAATTCGAGCCCAGCGCAAGGAAAAAATCACAGATTTCGCAGATTGCACAGATTTTTTCATCCAGTAGAGAGGTGTCAAAAATGGGACACGGATTTACAGAATATCCACAGATTTTGAGTAGAAAAATCCGCGTTCATCTGCGTTCATCCGCGTCCCATACTTTTTAATTCCCGCCGCTGACCAGGGGCAGATACAGGTTGAAAAACGGCGTTACGTTGACGGTGATCGGGCCGTGGACTTCGGTGGCACCACCGGTTTCTACATCAACCAGCCAGTAGTAGTACAGGCCATCGGCGGGAACCGTGTCTGTGTAGCTGTAGCTGGCGCCGGGGCCGCTGCCGCCGGGAACGGCCGTTGGCTCAAAGTGAATCTCCGTGGCCCCGGCAAAGCTGCTGCCGCTGCTGCGGTAGATGCGGAAGCCGAAGTTATCCACCTCCGAGGCCGTGGTCCAGCTAATGCGCACCTGCTGGCTACCCAGGTTGGTGGCGGTGAAGCTGGTGAGGGTAACGGCCGTTGGCGTGGCCACAAAACCCATATCGACGCTCAGGTTGCTGTTGTTGTTGTCATCGCTGTCGTCGAAATTGTCCGGCTCCTGGTCATAGTCCAGCCGCACCGGCTCGCTGACGATGCCCGTGGTCCACGGTTCTACCTCGTCCAGGCCGTTGTCGTCGGTATCGGCGTTGTCGTCTGGGTCAACGGCGCCGGGGCTGCTCCAATACCCTTCCAGCGCACCACCGGCCTGGAAGTTCTCCGCGCTCACCAGCACCCGGTATTCGCCGGGATACAGGTTGGTGAACTGGTAGAAGCCGTTCTGATTGGTGGTGGTGCTGATCGGCTGGTTGGTCACCGGGTGCCGCACGGGATTGCCGCTGCCATCCAGCAGGTAGATAACCACACCGCCGACGCCCGGCTCGCCGGGATCGATGGCGCTGTTCTCGTTGGTGTCCAGCCAGATGAAGTTGCCCAGCGTGAGCAGTTCAAAGAAGCCAAAGTCAACGGTGAGGTTGCTGTTGGCGTTGGCGTAGCTGCCGTCTTCGTCTGCACCTTCGTTGGTTGGTTCGAGGCCCACGCTGAGCGTGACGGGGTAGCTGACGATGCCGCCATTGGCCGGATCTGGATTGTTACGGCCGTTGTCGTCCACGTCACTGCTGTTGTTGTCTGGATCGGCTGCCGGGTCTGTGGCCGCGTTGCTGCGGCTGCTGACAAAGCCGTAAAGCGGATCGGTCCAGCCATCGAAGTTGCTCTCGGCTACCCGCACGATGTAGTCGCCGGTCGGGAGATTCTCGAACACGTAACGGCCGTTCGCGTCCGTCGTGGTGGTGAGGGGTTGGGCGCTGGCGGGCAGGGTAACCGGGTTGCCCACACCATCCAGCAGCTCCATCAGCACCCCGGCTGCTGGCTGCTCGCCCACATCCAACACGCCGTCATTGTCAATATCGAACCAGACGCGGTTGCCCAGGCGCAGGGTCTGGTAGAGACCGGCGTCCCAGGTGGGGTCGTTTTCGCCAGCGGTGAGGGTGGTAACGGCCGTTTGCCCACTCACCGGGTCCGCATCCGAATCATCCAGGTCAGTCACGCCGCTGTTGTCATAGGTCAGCGCGTAGCCCGCGGGCGGGATAAACTCGACAAAGTAGTCGTTCGGCAGCAGGTTGGTGAACTGGTAGAAGCCAGTGGCATCGGTGGTGGTGGTATCGACCAGCACGCTGCCGCTGGTGTACAGGTTGACCGTCACGTTGGCCACGCCGCTTTCACCACCGTCCTGAACGCCATCCAGGTCCACATCCAGCCAGACATAGTCGCCCAGGCTGGCGGTGGAGGGTGCGCCGGGCACGTACAGCCCGGCGTCCCAGGTGGTGTCGTTTTCGCCTGCTACCAGGTTGGTTTGAATGGTCTGGCCAAAGGTGGCGCTGAAGAGGTTGGCGTCGGCGTCGGAATCGAGCGCGTCGTCGCCGCCCTGGTCCTGATCGGTGAGCACGTAGCCTGTGGGCGGCACAAACTCGACGTGGTAGTCGCCCGGTGTCAGGTCGATGAACCGGTAGAGGCCGTTGGCGTCGGTGGTAGTGGTGCCCGCCAGGACGCTGCTGCTGTCGTAAAGGTTCACCACCACGTTGGCAATGCCCGGCTCACCGATGTCTTGCAGGCCGTCTTCGTCGGCGTCCAGCCAGACGTAGTTACCAATGGCCGCCAGGGCCGGATCCAGCGGCTGGACGAGGCCCGCGTCCCAGGTGGTGTCATTTTCACCAGCCACCAACGTCGTGGGGATAGTTTGCCCGGTGGTCGGATCGGCGTCTGAGTCGATGGCGTCGTTGGCGCCCTGGTCTTGCAGGGTGAAGTCGTAACCACCGGGTAAGGTGAACTGCACATAGTAGTCGCCTGGCGTCAGGTCAATGAACTGGTAGAGGCCGTTGACGTCCGTTGTGGTCGTGTCCACAAACGCGCCCAGGCCATCGTACAGATCGGCCGTCACGCCAGCCACGCCCGGTTCGCCTGCATCCTGCAAGCCGTCGCCGTCCAGGTCTTCCCAGACGTAGTTACCGATGGCGGCCAGGGCTGGATCGAGCGGCCGTACCAGCCCCGCATCCCAGCTTACGTCGTTCTCGCCGGGGGTGAGATTGGTGGGCACGGTCAGCCCGGTGGTCGTATCGGCGTCAGAGTCGGCGGCATCGTCTGCGCCCTGGTTTTGCAGGGTGAAGCTGGTGCCGGTAGGCAAGACAAACTCGACGTGGTAGGTGCCGGGGGTGAGGTTGGTGAAGTGGTAACGGCCGTTCACATCCGTCGTGGTGGTCATGATTTGGGTGCTGCTGATGTCGTAAAGACGCACTTCCACGCCCGGCACGCCCGGTTCACCCACATCCTGGAGGCCGTCGCTGTTCAGATCTTCCCAGACATAATCGCCCAGGCTGGCGATGGCAGGCACCAGACCGGCGTCCCAGGTAGGATCGTTTTCCCCGGCCACCAGCGTGGTGACGATGGTTTGGCCGGTGGCGGTGTCCACGTCGGAGTCGGTGGCGTCGCTGCCGCTGGCATCCTGGATGGTGAAAGCGTAGCCGTTGGGCAGTGTGACCGCCACGTAGTAGTCGCCGGGCGGCAGGTTGGTGAAGCTGTAGCCGCCGCTGGCGTTGGTCGAGGTGTTGTCTAGCAGGTCGCCGCTGCCGTTGTATAAGCGCACCGTCACGGCGATAACGCCACCTTCATTGAAGTCCTGCGTGCCGTTGAGATCGGCATCGAGCCAGACGGTGTCGCCCAGGCTGGCGGTCGGCGTGTAGAGACCGCCGTCCCAAGTGAGGTCGTTTTCGCCGGAGGCCAGGTTGGTGAGGATGGTCTGGCCGGTGCCGGGGTCGATGTCGCTGTCCAGCGCATCATCACTGCCCTGATCCTGCCCGGTGACGGTGTAGCCCGCGGGCGGTACCACGGCCACGTAGTAATCGCCGGGGGCTAGGTTGGTGAAGCCGTAGTTACCGTAGGCATCGGTGGTGGTGCTGTCCAGCAGATTGTCGCTGGCGTCGTACAGGTTCACGGTGACGTTGGGCACGCCAAACTCGTCGGCGTCTTGCAGGCCATCCTGATCCGCATCCAGCCAGACCAGGTCACCCAGGCTGGCGGGGATGATGTAGAGGCCGCCGTCCCAGGTGGGATCGTTTTCGCCGGACGTGAGGGTGGTAACGGCCGTTTGCCCACTGCCTGGATCAATGTCGCTGTCCAGCGTGTCATCGCTGCCCTGGTTTTGCAGGGTGATGGTGTAACCGGTGGGCACTACTTCCACGTAGTAGTCGCCGGGCGGCAGGTTGGTGAAGCCGTACTGGCCAAACGCGTCGGTGGTGGTGCTGCCGATGAGCGTGTCGGCGCTGTCATACAGGTTGACCGTCACGCCGGGCACGCCAAACTCCCCGCTGTTCTGGATGCCATCCTGATCCGCATCCAGCCAGACCGTGTCGCCGATGCTGGCGGGCAGGATGTAGAGGCCTGCGTCCCAGGTGGGATCGTCTTCGCCGGGATCAAGGGTGGTGAGGATGGTCTGGCCGCTGGGATCGATGTCGGAATCGGCCGTATCGTCGGCGCCCTGGTCCTGGGCTACGATAATGTAGCCAGGGGGCGGCGTAACAACCACGTAGTAGCTGCCGGGCGGCAGATTGGTGAAGGTGTAACGGCCGTTGCCGTCGGTGGTGGTGGTGTCCAGTAGGGTGTCGCCGCTGTTGTACAATTCCACCGTCACGCCGCCGATGCCGTACTCATCGCCATCCTGAATGCCGTCCTGGTTGGCGTCCAGCCAGACAAAGTCGCCGATGCTGGCCGGGTCGATGTAGAGACCGGCGTCCCAGGTGGGATCGTCCTCGCCGGAGGTGAGGTTGGTGTTGATGCTGAGGCCCGTGGTGGTATCGACGTCGCTGTCCAGCGTGTCGTCGCCGCCCTGGTCCTGGCTGGTGATGGTGTAACCGATGGGCGGCGCCACTTCGATGTGGTAGTCGGCGGGAGCCAGGTTGGTGAAGCTGTAGTTACCGAAGGCATCGGTGGTCGTGGCAGTGATAAAAGTATCGCTGCTGTCATACAGGTTGACCGTGACGCCGGGCACGCCGTACTCACCGGCGTCCTGCACCCCGTCTTGATCCGCATCCAGCCAGACAAGGTCGCCCAGGCTGGCGGGCAGGATGTAGAGTCCGGCATCCCAGGTGGGATCGTCCTCGCCGGAGGTCAGGGTGGTGGTCGCGGTCTGGCCGGTGGGGTCGATGTCGGAATCGGCCGTTTCACCCGTCTGGTCTTGCGGGCTGATGCTGTAACCAACGGGCGGCGTCACTACGAGGTAGTAGTCGCCTGGGGGCAGGTTGGTGAAAGTGTAACGGCCGTTGCCCAGGGTGGTGGTCGTGTCGATGAGGTTGCTGCCACTGTCGTACAGCGCTACCGTCACGCCGCCGATGCCGTACTCATCGCCATCCTGAATGCCATCCTGGTTGGCATCCAGCCAGACAAAGTCGCCAATGCTGGCCGGGTTGATGTGGAGACCGGCGTCCCAGGTGGGGTCGTTTTCACCGGAGATGAGATTCGTTTGAATCGTCTCTCCGGTGGTGGGATCGATGTCGCTGTCCAAGGCGTCATTGCCAACGTTTTGGCTGGTGATAGTGTAGCCAGACGGCGGGGTGACGACGACGTAGTAATCGCCGGGTGGCAGGTTGGTGAAGCTGTAGCTGCCGTCAAAGGCGGTTGTAGTGGTGCTGATCAGATTGTCGCCGCTGTCATAGAGTTCAACCGTGACATTGGGCACGCCGTACTCGTTAGCATCTTGAATACCGTCTTGATTAGCATCGAGCCAGACATAATCACCAATGGAAGCCAACTGGTAAAAGCCAAAGTCGATGGTGAGATCGCTGTTATTATTGGAAACCGTTTCCTGCACATCTTCATCGACTGGTTCTTGAGCACTACGTAATTCAATCACGCTGCTTTGCACACCGGCAGAAGCGGCCGTTCCATCATTGTTGCCGTTGTCATCTGTGTTGTTTTGATCATCCGCACCAACACCGGGGCTGCCTAAAGCATCTTCATAGGTGCCACCGATGCCAAATATGTTGCCTGCGTTCCAGTTTGCGGCAACAACTTCAACCACATAATCGCCCGGAGGCAGATTGTTGAAGTTGTAGGTACCGGATGCATCCGTGGTGATGTTTGTCACGGCTGCGCCATTCATATCGACCGCGGGCGTTGTGCCATCAGACAAGAAGAGGGCCACTTCGACACCCTGGATGCCATTTTCGCCGGCGTCTTGTACGCCGTTGGCATTGGTATCGAGCCAGACACGGTTACCGAGGGAAACGGGCAGGTAGAAACCGAAGTCAATCGTTAGATCGCTGTTGTTGTCGGCGCTTGTTTCCTGGCTGTCTTCTAACGTGGGCTCATCGTTGCTGATGAGGCTAATTACGCTGCTTTGCACACCGGTGGAAGCGGCCGTTCCGTCATTGTTGCCATTGTCATCGGTGTTGTTCTGATTATCGGCACCCAGGCCAGGGCTGCCCAAGGCGCTGGCATAAGCGCCCGTTGGGCCAAAGACATTGGCCCCAGTCCAGTTATTGGCCACGATTTCAACCACATAATCACCTGGTGGCAAGTTACCGAAATTGTAGTACCCAGAAGCATCGGTCATGCGTACGCCAAGAAGGGCATTATCGACGTCGCGCGCCGGGGTTGTGCCATCGGCTAAGAAGAGATTCACTTCAACATCGGGAATGCCGTTTTCGCCAGCATCTTGAACGCCGTCTGCATCCACGTCGAACCAGACCCGGTTACCGAGGGACACGGGTTGGTAAACGCCAAAGTCAACGGTGAGATCGCTGTTGTTGTCGGCCGCTGTTTCTTGCGCGTCTTCTAGTGTGGGTTCATCGTTGCTGATGAGGCTAATGACGCTGCTTTGCACGCCGCTGGAAGCGGCCGTTCCATTATTGTTGCCATTGTCGTCTGTGTTGTCCTGATCGTCTGCGCCAACGCCGGGGCTGCCGACAGCACCTTCGTAGATGCCGCCCGTGCCAAATACGTTGCCGGCATTCCAGTTGGCGGCAATCATTTCCACAACGTAATTACCTGGCGGCAGGTTGCCGAAATTGTAATAACCGTTTGCATCGGTTGTAACATTGCTAACCGCATTGCCATCGACATCAACGGCCGGGGTTGTGCCATCAGATAAGAAGAGAGCCATTTCGACGTCCTGAATATCCGGTTCACCGGCATCTTGCACACCGTCGCCATCTTCATCGAACCAAACGCGGTTGCCGATGGACACGGGTTGGTAGAAGCCAAAGTCGATGGTGAGGTCGCTGTTGCTATCGGGGGCTGTTTCCTGAGGGTCTTCAGACGTTGGTTCTGTTTGCGACGCCAGGGTAATGATGCTGCTTTGAACACCGCTGGAAGCGGCCGTTCCGTCATTATCACCATTATCGTCTGAATTGTCCTGGTCGTCTGCACCAGCGCCGGGGCTACCAACAGCACCTGCGTAGGTGCCGCCTGTGCCAAATACGTTGCCTGCGTTCCAGTTGGCGGCCGTGATTTCGACCACGTAATCACCTGGCGGCAGGTTGTCGAAGTTATAGTAGCCGTTTGCATCGGTTGTTACATTGGCGACAGCATTGCCGGCGACATCCACGGCCGGCGTAACACCATCAGCCAGGTAAAGAGCTACTTCAACATTTTCGATATTGGGCTCGCCGGCATCCTGGACACCGTCGCCATCCTCATCGAACCAAACGCGGTTACCGACGGACACGGGTTGGTAGAAGCCAAAGTCAATTGTCAGGTCGCTGTCGTTGTCGGCGACGGTTTCTTGGGGATCTTCTAAAGAGGGTTCGCCGTTGATGGCGAGGCTGATCACCCCACTTTGCACACCTGTCCCCAAGGCCACAACACCATCATTGTTGCCGTTGTCGTCGCTGTTGTCCTGGTCGTCGGCACCCCAGCCGGGGCTGCCCAGCGCGCCTGCGTGGGTGCCACCTGTGCCAAATACGTTGCCCGCGTTCCAATTTGAAGGGAGTACTTGAACAACGTAGCTGCCGGGCGGCAGATTGGTGAAGTTGTACGTGCCACTACCATCGGTGATTTCATTGACAACGGCGCTGCCATCGACATCGACGGCTGGCGTGGTGCCATCGGCTAAGAAGAGCGCCAGCTCTACGCCGGCAATATTCGTTTCACCGCCGTCTTGATCGCCATCGGCATTGGCATCGAGCCAAACACGATTTCCGAGGGAGACGGGCTGGAAGTAACCGGCGTCCCAGGTCATATCCCGCTCGCCGGGGTCCAGGGTGGTAACGGCCGTTACACCGGTCACCACGTCGGCATCAGAATCGGCCGTGTCGTCACCGCCCTGGTCTTGAGGGCTTTCGGCATAGCCAGCGGGGGCAACAAATTCAACAAAGTAATCATCGGGGATGAGGTTATCAAAGATATAATAACCAGGGCTGCCACCGCCATCATTGATGGTAACCGTTGTGGCAACAGACGCACCATCATCCAAACCCGGTTCGGGAATCCCATCACCATCATCGAGATAGAGATTGACGGTGACACCGTTGATGCCGGTGCTGCCATCGTCCTGCGTGCCATTTGTATCTAAATCTTCCCAGACGTAATCGCCAATGGCGGCGGTGACGGTATCGGTGTGATCATCGGTGTTATTGGGTGGCGTGGGATCGTGTCCCTTTGTGCCATCATCGCCAGTTACGGCCGTATTGGTAATGTCGGCCGTATTGTCCGGCAATGGATCATCAATATTGACCGCAAACTGAACGGTTGTGTCATCGCCGCTGTTGAGGTTGCCAATAGTCAATACACAGGTTGTGCCGGCGGCGGCACCGTCGGCGCAGCCAGCCCAGGTGGCACTGCTGCTGGCCAGGTTGAATGTGGTGTTGGCCGGTACAGTTTCAGTAATGACCACACCGGTGGCATCGGCACCGCCAACATTTTCAACGTTGAGGTCATAAACAACCAGATCACCCGGAGAAACGTAGGTGACGCCATTTGTTTTGGTCAATACCAAGTCAGGCACGATGATTTCTAAATCGTCATTGTCATCGGTTGTGTATTCTCGTTCTTCATCAATGTTGGTGGCGTTGTCTTCATCACCGTCATTGACCGTGCTATCTAAAGTTGAGGCGTCTGTGACGGTAGCCACGTTGTTGACATTGGGTGGGCTGGGTGCCAGGTCGGGGTGCATGGTGACTGTAAAGGTAAATGTTTCCGAAGCACCGACCGGCAATGTGTCGCCCGCATCGAGATCGTAACGCACGATGGTGTCACCACCAGAGGAAGACGTCGAGAATGTCCATCCAGCAGGTGTTGTTCCTTCGGTGATGTTGGTGAAGACGCTGTCGTCCAGCGGGTCTTCTACAACCACATCAAAAGCGGTCGATGTGCCTCTGTTTTCCACAACCAGCGTCACCACAGTTGATTCGTTTGGCGTGACCTGAGTTTTGTCAAAATCTTTTGTAATGACAATTTGCGGTTCTACCACGGTGACATCGACCGGGGGAACCGTTTCCGGTGTGCCGCTGCCGATTTGTACGGTAGCATTGTTGGTGAGGGTGGTCTGGCCGGGATTGACGCCATCGTTGCCGGGCACGTCCAGCACGACGGCTTGCAGGCTCACGCTGAAGCTGTTGTTGCTGGGGTCGTTGTCCGCGGGGACGGTGAAGCCGCCAAAGGTGAAGGTGACGTCGCCGCCGCTGCCGCCGGGGGCGGTGATGGTGGGGCTGGGCAGGGTGCCGTTGAAGCCGGTGTCATCGACAACGGCCGTTCCCGCCACATATGCCAATCCCGCAGGCAAATTATCCACAATCTCCAGCGAAGGAATCGTGCCTTCTGCCACGGAAACGCCAATGCTGTAGGTGATGACCTCGCCGATAGTGACGCTGCTGCCGCTGGTGTGGCCTGCGGAAGTGTTGACCAGCGTTTTGACGCTGGCGGTGCCGTCTACGGTGAGGGTGGCGGTAGATTCAACTTCGTAATCGTCCAGGGCGCCGCTGTTCAACAGCTCACTGCCATCGGGGTCGCCGCCGCCGTCACGTTCTTCTGCGGGCGTGTTGTCGAGGGTGCTCCAGGTGGCTGCGGCGGTGTTGGCGATGGTTTGGCCGGGAACGGCCGTGCCGCCAATGGTCGCCGAGACGGTGAGGGTGATGACGCTGCCCTGCGGGAAGTCGAAGCTGCCCGCAGCCGGGACACGAATCGTATTGCCCGTGAGATCGTAGCCAGGATCGGCGATGCCGCTGACGGCCACGCTGTCTACGGTGATGCCCGTCAGGGTGCTGGGCAGCGTGTCGGTGATGACCACGTCGTAGGCATCGGCAGCGGTGGTGCTGGCGTGTGCCAGCACGATCTGGTAGCTAATACTGCTGCCCGCATCCAGCGGATCGGGCACCGGCGCAACAAGCTGCTTGGTGATTTGCAGCACGGGCTCCACCAGGCTGATGTTGACAGAGTCAGACAGGGTGGTGGGGCTGCCGTTGCGGGTGTAGGTAAGCTGGGCGGTGTTGGTGCGGGTGTTACCATTTTGGTTGCCCAGTTCGTTGAGGACAACGGCCGTTACCCGCACCAGGAACGTGTTATTCGTGGCGTCATTGTCGGCGGTGGTGGTAGTATCGCCAAAGTTCAGGGTGAGATTGGCTCCACTGCCGCCGGGGGCGGTGACGAGGGGTGCAGGCAGAGTGCCGTTGAAATCGGCCGTGAGAAGGCCGCCGCTGGCTGCGGCCGTTTCAATAATTTGGTGGCTCTGATAGTTCAATCCGACCGGCAGGTCATCCACCAGCACCAGGTCTTCAGCCACACCCTCAGGCAGCGTGACCAGGATGTCGTAAGTGAGCATTTCGCCGATGGTGTAGCTGGTAGGCGAGATTTGCTTATCAATCGCCGGTGTGTTCAGGGAAACCGGCGCACTGGCGGAATCGAAGTGATCGTTCACGCCGCCGTCGCCGTTGCGTTCGCCGTTTGCAGCGCCGGAAGCGCCGGGGGTGTCGGAGCCGGTGCTGTTGCCGGTGGTGCCATTGCCGGGCAGGCTGCTGTAGGTGAGATAGGCGATGTTGGGGATGGTTTGTCCGACCGGTGCCGTGCTGGCCACGGTGGCAGTTACAACAATCGTCACCGCATCACCAGGATTGAGCTGGTCCAGCAAAACATTGACCTGGTTCAGGGGGATGTTGCTGGTGTTGGTCACGGTGGCATATCCAGGAGCGGTCACGTTCACGCTTTGCAGCACCAGGTTGCTGTCCAGGGTATCGGTGATGAGCACGTCGAAGGCCGTCTCAATGTTGGCGGCGCTGCTGTTGGTGGCCACCAGTTGGTACACAATGGTGTCGCCCGCGTCGTTCGGGGTGGTGGTTATGGTTTTGGCGAGCGACACGTCTGGTTCATCTATCTGAACCGAGACGTTGGGTGTGGTGTAGCTAAAGTTGTTGTTGTAGGTGACGATGAAGTTGTTGTTGCGCGTACTGCCATGCTGGTTGCTGGAGATGTTAAGCACCAGTGCGTTAAAATCAACCAGGATATACTCCATCCCGGCATCACTGTCATTATTGGTAACGATGCCCAGGTTGAAAACGGGATCGGTGCCGCTGGCAAAAGTGGCTGGCGTAATGATGAATTGGCTCCAGGTGACAGTGCTGTCAGCAGTAAAGCTGACGCTGGCGCTGCCATCATTCAAAAACTGCAAACCGGCCGGCAGTCTGTCTGTGATGGCAAAGTCGGTGATGGTGCCTTCTGGCACGGGTACGGCCAACCGGTAACGCACAATTTCGCCCACGGCCAGGCGGGTGCCGTTGGTATGGGCTTCAGACGAGTCGATGATGCTTTTGACGGGCAGGTTCATCAGCTGCACCTGGTAATCTTCAACTTCGCCGTCCACGGCCGTTCCCGCCGGACCAACGCCAGTTGCGGTGCTCAGGCGGAAGCGGGCGTAGGTGGTACCGGATACGGCCGTGGCCGGCACGGAGACGTTCAGGTTGGTATTGCCGCTGGTTACCACCAGATTAGTGGCAATCTGCTCGCCCACATCATTCCAATCACCATCGGCATTGTAATCAATCCAGGCATTCAGGTACGCGGTGGTGGTTGTGGGCACGGTGGCGTTGATCGTGAGCGCGTTGCTTTGGTTGATGCGTAAGAGGCCGGAGGGCAAAGCGGCCGTGCCAGTGTAAGCAGGGAAGGTCACGCCGTTTTCGTCGTCGCCCGCCAGGTCATCGCCCCAGGCGGTGGCGGTGGGCTGGCCGTCGGTTTCGGCATCGACGCTGCTGCCCAGGAAAAGGCCGGGCACGATGATGTGCCGGGCGGCGTTGGCCGGATTGGCCTGCGAGGCGGCCTGCACCGGGTAACTGGCCGGGGCGTCGCCGTAATCAGCTTCAATCCACATGCCCTGGTCGATGGTGTAGTCGTCGGCGTCCAAAATGGTGAAGGGAGCGGTTTGGTTGTAGGGGCCAAATGTGGGGTCGGTTCCGGGAGTGAGGCCGTTGGAGTCAACGGCCGTATCCGCCCCCTGCTCCCCTGGGCTAAAGGTGTAAGTGAGCCCGTCTTGCGGCTGGAAAAAGCGCACAAAATAGTTGCCGTTCAGGATATTGTTAAATTCGTAATAGCCGGAATTGCCGCTGCCATCCGGGCCAGTGGTGCGAAAATCGAGCAGCGTGTTGGTGTTGGCATCCCACAGCTCAACCCGCACGCCGCTGAGGCCTGTTTCTTCCGGCTGCTGAATGCCATCATCCTGCCTTCCGACCAGGTCCAGCCAGACGTAGTCGCCGATGGAGTAGCCGGGCAGCGTGTTGGCCGCCAGCTCAATGCCCACACGAATCGGTTCCGAGGGCAGCAGCTTCAGGCCGCCACCTTCGGCGGTGAAGCCAAATGAGTTCCAGGCCACATCGCCAACGGCCGCATTGTTGGGGGCAACCATATGCCAGTTTAAGGCCAGGCTGCCGCCGCCCGTCCCGTTATCCGGCGGTAGGTTCAGGCAGCCGCCGCTATCGCAAAATTCAAAGCGCACCGCCTGCACCGTAGTGATGTCCGCTGGGGGCGTGGTGGACCAGTCGTCGGTACAGCCCACCGGGCCGCTGGGCAAAATTTCCGGTCGGCACGGATTGGTGGACTGGCTGTAGGAGATGGTCAGGGGCAGACCCATCGTATCAGTAATGGGGAAGATGAGATGAGGCCGCCACTCACTGCCCCGGCTGGAGAGGTCAATCGTGCCGGTATCACCCACGTAGGGGAAGATATCGTAGGCCACAATGTTGGTGGCGGTGACGTTGCTGGTGTTGGTGATAATCATGCGCCAGTCAACCGCGCCGCCGGTGACGGTGTAGTCGTAATCGGTCCAGCCAGGATTTATGTCCAGGGTGCCATCGACAAATTTCTCCGAGTCCATCGCCAAAAATGCTTCCACCACGACGGGCAGTATCACAGCGCAGCCACTTTCCAGGGCGCTGCCGTCTTCATCCACGTCGTCGGCATCGGTGTAGCTGCTAACGCCGTCGCTGCCGTCGCAGGCGAGGGCGTTGTTGGTAGCAGCATCGTCCCACAGCAGAATGCCTTCGTTGGCCAGGCTTTGCGGCACGGTATAGTCCAGGACACGGCCGTAAAAGCTGATAGTGATCGATTCACCAGGCGCCATCTGGTATGGCGCGGGCCACTGCCAGCGCAGCAGGGTGTCGTTTTCAGCGTTGAAGGTGGGGGTAAAAACATGGGTAGGCGCAGGCGCCCCGTCGGTGGCGGAGAAGGTGAACCAGTCGCCATCGGTAATTTCCTGGGCGGTAGGCAGACGGTAGCCGCTTTGTTCGGTGGCATCGGGCAGCACCACGTCCAGCCGCTCCGGCAGCAGGTCGGCCAGGGTGAGCGGGGCCACGACGTTGTTGTGGGCCTCGCTGGGATTGTAGACTTCGAGGGTGAACTGGGTCACTTCGCCAGGCAGGAGGCTGTCATTGCTGGCGGTTTTGCGCACGCGGGGAATGGCGCGGGCGTCGATGGTGGTGACGTTGACGCAGTAGTTGTTGGTGGAAGTGCCGGGAATACCGTCTTCGATGTAGCTGGCAACGGCCGTAGCGCAGTTGCCAAACGTCACGTTCCCCGCTACGCCAGGATCAATCGTCGTGGCAATGCTGGCGCTCCAGGTGGGCGTGCCGGGCGGCACATCGCCCAGCTCCCAGCGGATGCCGGTCAAGAAGTCGCCGGGAGTGAGTTCGATGTCGGCGGCGCTGACCGTGGTGGTATACACCACAGGCACGGTAAACGCAGTTGCATACCCATTGCCAGGGAAGGGCAACCAGACGCCGGGATTGTTGTTGGTCTCATAAAACCCGTTGGCAGGGTCCACAATGGGTGAAATGGAAATGGACGAAACACGCACCTGCGACGGCAGCACGTCGGTGACGGTGACGTTGGTGGCGGTGATGGTGCCTTCATTCGTGTAACTGATCGAGTAGTTGACGGGGCCGCCGGGCAGCTCTTCAATTGGGCGACCCACGTAGCTTGAAGGGCTGCCCGCACTTTTGCCGTTGCCGTCGTCGAAATAGGGATTAATCAGGCCAAGATCAACCGGATCGGTATCCACATAGTCAGGCGAGCTGTCTTCGGGGGTACCAACGATGTCCATGATGTTGGTGACGGTGCTGCCAGCGATGGGTTCATCGCCGGTGGCGGGCGTGTTGTCCGGGCCGTCGGGCTCAAAGCGCACGGCCACGCCCAGCGTTAGGGAACAGCCGTTGGTGACGGGGATGACGTTGGGCAGCTGGCCACCCAGGCTAAGCGAGGACCAGACGATGGTGTGCGTAGCCGAAATGTACGTGCCGCCGTGGCTGGCGCTGACAAAGGTAGCTTCTGGGGGCAGCGTGTCGGTGATGGTGACGTTGGTCAGATTCACCCCGCCCAGATCGTCGGGATTACAAACATTGAGCGAATAGTTGGTGGTGAAGTCACTGCCAATGACCCCATCGTCAAAGTCGTTGGCCACGGTTTTTTCGATGAACATTTCAAACGCACCGGTGGCGGTGGCGGTGACCTGGCCGCTGTTGAAAGCGCCGCCATCGGTGGTGCTGGTGGCCTGGTTGACGGCCGTTGTCCCTGGCAGCGTTCCGGGTGGGAATTTGACGGCAATTTCCAGAATACCGGTAGAACCGGCGCCCAACGGCTCGACAAAATCAACGGTGACAGTATGGCTGCCGCTGTCGTAGTTTATGGCCGTAATATCGCCAACCGGTCCGGTACCATCCACAAATACGACCTCAGGCGGCAAGACATCGGTAACGGTGGTGTTGGTACAGTCTTGCGTGATGCTGGCACAACGATAGGCGATATAGTAGGTAAACTCTTCGCCGGATTCCACATCTAGCGCGGTGCTGCCGCCAAAATCCTTGGTGATTTCCAGTAAAGGACTGGACGGCTGGGCAACGGCCGCGCTGTGGGCCACCAGCAATATGGAACCGATGAAAAGCAGCAGCGCCAACCGGCCCAATCGGCCGGTAGCAGCCGGTTGCCAGCGCCATGGATTTTTTAGGGAAATAAAATATAAAGAGAACGAAAAGAGCAGCAGCAGTAACCACATCATTGTATTAAACCTTCCGTATTCAATTGCCGTTAAAATGGAGAACTCCCACACAAAGTGATGTATCTATAGCGACGCTACAAAATTGTTCTGTCGGGAAAAATAACAGTTGTGGCGAACAGGACTGTTATCCTACTTGTTTACCGGCGTGGAGCAGAGCGTAGAGTTATACGGCCGTTTCGTCAGTATTGCGTCAAGTTAGCTGGTGCGAGTTGCGTTAAAATCGAACTGCATTTGGCTCAGGAAATCGGTATTCTCACATCGAGCAATTCTTTGGCACCTTATTACTCCCAACAAATGCGCTTCACCAGTTGCCTGTTACAAAAATCGCCTGAAACGCGACATCTTACTAGTTCACGTTACGCGCTGTTTTGGCGTGCAGCGTGGACGGCAAATATATTCAGACCTGAACGCTCTGACGTTCAGGCACATGAGGTGGATCATGAAAAAGCACAAGTTAGTTCTAGTTTTTCTGGCCGCCGCAACCTTGCTGGGCGGACTACTGGCCTTCGTGCCGGTCAATCCTTTACTGGCCGCAGACAGCAGTTGGCAGGCTACTTATTGGAACAATAAAACGTTAACGGGAACGGCCGTTTTACAGCGCAATGAAAACGAACTGAATTATGATTGGGGTGATGGCGTGCCAGACCCCATCATCGACAAAGACAACTTCTCAGCGCGCTGGACCCGCAGCATCAACTTTCCTTCCTCTAGCGCCTACCGCTTCTCCGCCACAATGGATGACGGCATGCGCGTCTACGTCGACAACGTCTTGATCATCGACTCGTGGACCGACAGCCAGGTGCATTCCTTGTCCGCCGACGTATATCTCAGCGCGGGCGACCACAACGTGAAGGTGGAGTATTACGAAGCGGGCGGTAAAGCCGTCGCCAAACTTTCCTGGGTGCCCATTGGCGGCACGGCCCCTGTGCCGATTGCCAACTGGAAGGGTGAATATTTCAACAATACCAGCCTTAGCGGCAGTCCGGTAGTGGTGCGCGATGACGCCAGCATCAACTTCGATTGGGGTGTTGGCTCCCCGGCCACTACGGTGCCCGCAGACCAGTTCTCCGCCCGTTGGACCCGCAACCAGACCTTCGATGCCGGACGGTATCGTTTTGTCTTGCAGGTGGACGATGGGGCGCGGCTCTGGGTGAACAACCAGCTGGTGATCAACCAGTGGGTCAACGGCAACACCACCTACACGGCCGATGTCGATCTGCCCAGCGGCAGCGTACCCATCCAGATGGAGTACTTTGAAAACGTGGGCGGGGCTACGGCCAAGTTGAGCTGGGCCAAGCTCACCGGCAGCGGCGACTGGACCGCACAATTCTTTAACAACAAAACCTTAACCGGTTCGCCTGTGCTCACCCGCACCGACAGCCAGATTAACTTCAACTGGGGCAGCAATTCACCCGCAACCGGCATCAATGCCGACAGCTTCTCGGCGCGCTGGACCCGCATGATGAACTTTGCCGCTGGCCGGTACCGCTTCACTGCCACGTCTGACGATGGCGTGCGGGTGTGGGTAAATGGCCAGCTGGTCATCAATGGCTGGAGCGACCATCCGCCGCAGACTTTTACCGGGGATATCGATCTGGCTGGTGGTTCTGTGCCGCTGCAGGTGGAATATTATGACGCAGTTGGTGGCGCACAAGTGCAGGTCAGCTGGGCAACCGTTGCGACAACGCCACCAGCACCCCCGCCATCACCGGCACCGTCAACGGGCATTGGCACGGTGGTCAGCGCCTACTTGAACGTGCGCACGGGGCCTGGCATCCAGCACAGCATCATCACCACGCTGGTGCGCAACCAGACGGTGAACCTGACTGGCTTCCGCAGCGCCGACGCCAACTGGGTCCAGATTATGATGTCTAACGGCACCAAGGCCTGGGTGAGCGGCAAGCCGTATTACCTGCAAACCAACGTTAACATTGCCAACATGCCGGTCGCGGCAGACACGCCGACCACACCGACGCCAACTACCGGCTCGGGCACGGTTTACAATGCATATTATGTCAATTTGCGTAGTGGTCCTGGGGTTAGCTACCCGGTGATTACGGCCGTTGCCGCTGGCACCAACGTCACACTTGTCGGCCGGAATGGCAGCAGCACCTGGATAAAGATGCGGCTGCCCAACGGCACGCAAGGGTGGATGAGCGCCAGATACGTGAGCAACAGCGCCTCGTTCCCCAGCCTGCCGGTGTTGGGTAATTAGGGAATAGGGTAATTAGGTAATTGAAGTGGCCCTGACAGGAGATCAGCCTGTCAGGGCTTTTTTTTATTTAGCTGCGGGTGATGGCGTCCATCGCCGGCGTAAACACCGCGTTGTACAACACATCTGTCTGGCTGGCTTCGCTGATGAGCATAACAATAAACAGGCCATCGTCGTCTTCATAGAAGCCCAGGTTGATGGGGAAGCCCTGGAACTCGCTTTCGTAGAGGCTCCAGGTACGGCCGTTGGCATCCTCATACTCACCGCTTTGCGCCGGAGTTTCCTCCAGACCCATCTGGCCTACCAGTACAGCCAGCAGACCTTCAGCGCCTAACCCGGGCGGGGCCGCCTGCTGGATAATGACCGTCTGGTCCAATGCCGACGCGCCGCGGGCATACGTGCCAGGAGCGAGCTCTTGCCACTCCGCCGGACGCACTCCGGAAATCCCAAACGTTTCGCTGGTATATTCCACCAACTCGATGTCCCCTTCGGCCGCAGCATCCCCAGATGTAACAAAGTCAGGCGTGCCCATCTCGGCGATGCAGGCTGCGTCTGGCGCTGTTGTAGGATCTTCCAGGAAGTCTTGGGTGATGGCCAACGGGCAGTCGCCCGACACGCTGGCGCCGTGGCCAGTGCCGGGGAACTCAAAGTAGTAGCTGTTGTTGAACCGCTCGCCCACGTTTTCACCCCAGTTGGGCGGCGTGATGGGGTCGTATTCACCGGCCAGGATCAGGGTGGGGATGTCGCTGGTGACCGGCTCGTTTTCAATTGGATCGGCCTGGCCCGCCTGCCACAGCTCACACACGGCAAAGCCAAACTGGCCCGTCACGGCACTGGCCTCAAACACCGGGTCCAGGTATGGAAAATTGGGTGCCTGCAGGGCTTCCCCAGGGGTGCTGAAGCTGATCTCCTCGTTGCACTGCACAGAAATCTGCATGCCCTGGCTGACAAACTCTTGCTGGACCAGCAGGCTGGAGAGGATAGTGGACAGGTCAGTGGTACGGCCGTCACGCACGTCATAAATCAGTTTGGGCATGAGGGGCGTCAGCTCCACGCTGTACAGCGCCTGGAACAGCAGGCTCACCATCGTATCGCCGTCGATCAGCGCGTCATATCTCTGACCGTCAGCCGGGTTAAACACCTCCAGCATGATGGGATTCTCGTTCAGTTCGTCCACCAGGTCGGCAAATACCTGCGCCAGGTCGGGATACGCGGCTGCACATGCCTCATCGGCGGCGCAGCCGGCAAAAAAGACCGAAAAGGCACGATCGGCGTTGAAGGCTGTTTCCGTTTGCAGGTTAGCCGCCAGCGGATAGGCAGAGTCCAAAATGACGGAGCGAATGCCTTCGGGATAATCTCGCACGATGGTTTGGGCCAGGCGTGTGCCGTAGGAAATACCGTACAGATTCCATGCTTCATAGCCCAACGCCTGGCGCAAGTCGGCCACGTCGGCGGCACTTTCGGCGCTGTTGTAGGCGGTGAGGTCCACGCCTTCTGCCAGCAGCCGGTCACGGCATGCGCTCAAACCTTCCAGCTGCAGCGCCTGCCCTTCTTCAAGGGTCAAATCTTCGTCCAGCGTTTCCAGAGTGAGGTCAACCAGTTCAGGGCAGGCCAAAGATGGTTCGGAATAGCCGGTGCCGCGCTGGTCGAACATGATGAAGGTGTGGTTGGCCAGGAACGGGGCAAAACGCATCTCAAACACCAACGGCACGGTTTCCAGGGCGTCGCCGCCGGGACCACCTTCCAGGTAGAGGATGGGGTCGGGGTCGGGGCTATCGCTTTCGCTGGCAAAGATGGCGACGTGCAGCCGAACGGTACGGCCGTTATCCAAGTCACTGCGGTTTTCCGGCACGGTGAGGTAACCACACTCAACCTCACGCCCTGACGGCACCGCAAATTCGCAGCTGGTGGGCTCAAACTCCGTGGCGTAGGCCAATTCCGGGGTATCGGTGGGAGCGGCCGTGGCGGTGGGTTCCGGGGTGTTGGTGGGCGGTACGGCCGTTGGCTCTGCCGTGGGTTCTTCCGCCGGGACGTTGGTGGGGTCTGGCTCAGCTGTTTCTTCGATGGTGATGGAAACGGCCGTTGGCGTAGGCTCTTCTGAACCACAGGCGGCCAGCAGCAGCACAGCCGAAAACGCCAGGCCAAAACGGTACATGATAGGGATAGGTTTCATTCCAAAACTCCTTTGGGAGGGGCAGAAAAAGTCTGCTGAATTGGTTGAGAGGAAAACGGCCGTTGTCCTGGCACCTCAGTGCCGACGACCCCTTCCCCCATGTTTTGCAGATTTGTGTAACCGGCAGTTAGAAAAAGGTTAAGGTACCAGATGTCAGTTACCCATTGCAAAAACACACCATTGTTTACGAAATTCTCATCAAAATGTAGCCGATGCTCAGGCAAAAATCCAGAAAGATAGGGCTTCCGTTCACACCTTGTTCATAAAAAATGATGCGTTTTACCGGGCACTTTTCCAGGATGATTAGCACCCGAGGACGGCAGCAACGTTTACCCTGGGGTTTGGGGATTGACATTCAATGCGCCTTATTTATAATTTAGACATATCTAAATTATCTTTTGGAGTTAATTATGTTTAGTCCCATTAGCAAATCTCGCCTTTTAAAAGACGGCACGCTCATTAACGCTGGGATAACGGCCGTTATTTTTTCATCACTTTATGTTAACCCAGAGATCTGGGTGCATGACGCCCCACCAGACATTCAGGAAAAATTTGGCCCAAAAAGCCGTAAGGCCAAATGGCAGACCATTCTTTTTGGCGTGCCCTTTATGCTGATCCTGTTTGGCGGCGTCGTGCATTCAACCCGCCAGCTCAAACAACAGATGGGCGGCCACCTGCCCTTCAAAATGGCCTTCTGGCACGCTTACGGGCTGCTGCTTTACTTCTGGCTGTTTGACCTGGTTATCATCGACTGGCTCTGGCTGGTCACCTTCAAACCTTCGTTTGCCCTCATTCCCGGCACAGAAGGCATGGCTGGCTACGACAACTACAGCTTTCACCTTAAGGCCGCGCTGCCCGCCCTGCCGGGCATGGCCATTCCCGCATTGATCATTGCCTTCTTTATCGCCTCAGGGAAAAGCTCGTGAACCTGCAAACAATCTATTACACCAAACAGCGGCGCAAGCTGCTGAAGAATCATCAGAAAATGATGAACCTGGGCCAGCCGCTGATGGCGGCAAGGTATGGGGAAAGATTGGCAGAAACGGCCGTTACCGCATCCACCACCGAGTTTGGCAGGCTTATTCCGCAAATCCCCTACATCGGCGGCAAAGCTAACAGCCTGACGGACACCCTTGTACAGATGACCAGCCTTTTGGCGCTCTACCGCGTGTTAAAACGTGAAGGCAAACCGATCGCCGATATTGGTGATCTGTTTTATGAAATGGCCCAGGCACAGGTAAACCGCTTTCCCCAATGGCTGCGCCATCTCACTGGTCGGCTTTATCTGTCCCGCTGGAACGTGCGGCGGCTGCGGCAGAAAGCGGCCGTTTCCCAGCAGCGACAGTACTCGGGTGACTTTGTCATTGAACTGGTTCCGGCGCATGATACCCGCTCCATTCAAGGCATCAATTATCTTGAATGCGGCATTGTGAAGTTCTTTGCGCAACAGGGTGCCGCTGAGCTGACGCCCTATATGTGCCGGATTGACTATCTACTTTTCCCGGCCATGGGCATCCAGTTAAACCGCACGGGCACCATTGCCCAGGGCTGTACACACTGCGACTTTCGCTTTAATCAATTAAGAGAGAAACAACCATGAAAATTGTATTTTTAAACGTTCCCGGCCACGGTCACGTGAATCCCACGTTGGCCCTGGTATCCGAATTAACCCGGCGTGGCCACCACATCATCTACTACAACAACACCGAGTTTGCCCTGCCCATTGAGCAAAGCGGCGCGGAATTTCGGCCGTATCCCGACCCGCAGCCAACGGCCGCAGCCCTGGCCGAAAAAGCCAACAGCTTACCCCAGGTGAGCGTCTGGGTTTTGGAGCAGAGCCAGCGCCTGCTTCCCTGGCTGCTGGAGGAACTGCGCCACGAACAGCCCGACCTGATTTTGTTTGATTCCATCTGCCTTTGGGGCATGCAGGCGGCTCAGCTGCTGGGGATACCGTCGGTGGCCTCCATTACCACTTTTGTGGCGGAGGGCGTAAAGGGCATGTTCACCCTGCGTGATGGGCTGGCGCTGGCGGGCCAGGCGCTGACGGCCCTGCCGGGCATCATCGGCCAGCGGCGCCAGCTGGTGCGCAGCTATGGACCGGAGATTTTCCCCCGGCCGCAAATCTTTCCCGCCATCAGCGACACCAACCTGGTGTACACCTCGCGAGAATTCCAGCCGGAGACCAACTTCATTGACGAGACGTTTCACTTTGTCGGGCCTTCGCTGGATACGGCCGTCCGCCAACCCACCGATTTTCCCTGGCACCTGCTGGATGACGGCCGTCCCCTCATCTACCTCTCGCTGGGCACCATCTACCACAACAGGGCCAACTTCTACCGCATGGCCTTCCGCACCTTCGCGGACCATCGCGGCCAGTTTATCCTCTCCGCCGGGCGCATGACCGACCTCGCCGCGCTTGGCCCTATTCCCGACAACTTCATCGTGCGCAATTTTGTGCCACAGCTGGAGCTGCTGCCCCGAATGAACGCCTTCATCACCCACGGCGGCATGAACAGCATCAACGAAGGGCTGTATTTTGGGGTGCCGCTGGTGGTGGTGCCGCAGCAGATGGAGCAGGCGCTCAACGCCCGCCAGGCGGCCCGGCTGGGTGCGGCCGTTGTGTTGGGGGATCGTCCGCCATACGGCCGTACCTCCCCCACCGCATTACGCCAGGCCCTGGACGACGTGCTAACAGACGACCGCTATCGCCAAAACGCAGAGCAAATCGGGAAATCTTTTCGTGAGGCGGGTGGGTATGAAGCAGCGGCTGATGTGGTAACGGCCGTGCACGCCTTGCACAGCACTGCTGAGGTAGCAAAGCCAGTAAAAAGTGAACAGTGAAAAGTAATAAGTGTCAGGCACTTTTCGCTCTGCGTGACTGCCAGAATCAAAAAGAAACCTTTCAGGCTTTAGGCAGAGATTGAGCTAGAAACAATACCCCTGTACAATACGACATGAAAGCTGGCGTGAAGTAAGCGTCACAGGAGACTTCATGAGTGGGTGTACCCCCACAAATGAAAAGGGGCACGAATGTGACGGATTTTTGTCCGTGTCATCCGGCGAATCCGTGCTCTATTTTTGTAGGAGAAATCGTTCATGTCGAACGCTGCGCAACCGGAAAGCTCGCTTTTTGCTGAATTTGCTCCACCCACTCATGAGGAATGGGTCGCCGCGGCCCTTGCCTCACTAAAAGGCAAACCGCTCGACAGGCTGACCCACCTGACTTATGAAGGCATTCCCATCGAGCCGCTGCTGGGCCCGGCAGCCACGGCCGATTCCCTCCCCCCTGCACCCGGCCAAACCCCTTACCGGCGCGGCACGCGCAGCGAGGTCAACCTTGACCAGCCGTGGCTAATCGCTCAGCAAATCGAAGGCAGCGATCCAGCCCAGCTAAACGAACAGCTAAAACACGATCTGGCCCGTGGACAGACGGCCGTTACCTGGCCCATAGACGCCCACTTCACCGCCGATCACATCCGCACCATTTTAACCGGTGTCACGCTGGCCGAGGTTCCGCTTTTTATTCCCAGCGAGCACGGCCTGCCGCCAATGGCGCTGCTGGCGGCAGCCCGTCCCGACGACCTGGCCCACCTGCGCGGCGGCCTGCTGTACGATCCCGTCACCTGGCTGGCTGGCGAGGGCAGCCTGCCGCTTGAGGCGATGTATGACGCAACGGCCGTTCTCACCCGCTGGGCCATGGCAAACGCGCCCCACCTTCATACCCTGGCCGTGATGCCTGCCCTTTATCGCCAGTGCGGCGGCCATGCCGTGCAGGAGATAGGATTGATGCTGGCTACGGCCGTGCACCACATTCGCCAGCTCCAACAGCGCGGCTTGGACATCAGCCAGATCGCACCGCGCCTGCTGGCGGTGTTGGGGCTGGACAGCGACTTTTTTATGACGATAGCCAAACTGCGCGCCGCCCGCAGCGTTTGGGCACAGATGATCGCTGCGTTTGGGGGGAACGAGACGGCGCAAAAGCTCACCCTGCACAGCCACACCAGCGAGAGCAGCAGGAGCCGCCTGGATCCCCACGTCAACATGCTGCGCGCCACGACAGAAGCCTTCGCCGCGGCCCTCGGCGGGGCCAACAGCATCCAGATTAGCCCGTTTGATGCACTGGAGCGCGCTGCCAACGGTTTTTCGCGGCGCATTGCGCGCAACGTGCAGCTTATTTTGCAGGACGAAGTGAACCTGGCCCAGCTGCTCGATCCGGCGGGTGGTTCTTACCTGGTGGAGTCTTTAACCGACGAACTGGCGCAGCGCGGCTGGGCCTTGTTCCAGGAGATTGAAGCGGTGGGAGGTGTGGTAGCCGCTCTGCAAAAAGGCGTCATTCAGCAGCAAATTGAGGAAACGGCCGCCGCCCGGCAAAAAGATTTGGCCACACGCAAAGCTGTCATGGTAGGCACCAACATGTACCCCAACGTCGGCGAAAAGCCGCTGCCCGCCCCGGAAAGTGAGGGCATCTGGCCAACCCGAAAAGGGGAGCGTGATCCTCAACCGGCCCTGGCGCAGTTGGCCGCCGCTGCGCCAACAGACCAGATGGCGCGGGCCGTAGCCGCCGCTGAAGCGGGCGCAACGTTAGCACAACTATCGGAAGCGCTGTTTGCGGGGGCAGAGACAGTGGTGGTGGAACCGTTACGGCCGTTCCACGCCGATGCGCCATTTTTTAGGCTGCGCGAGTGGGCCGGCGCGTACGCTGAAAGACACGGCCATCCACCCCGTATTTTCCTGGCCAACATGGGGCCGCTGCGCCAGCACAAAGCCCGGGCCGACTTCACGCGCGGCTTTTTTGAGGTGGGCGGTTTTGAAATTGTAGATTCGGGCGGGTTTGCAGAGGTAGAAACGGCCGTTGCCGCCGCCCTGGCCTCTGGCGCACCTGCCGTGGTCATCTGCTCCACCGACGAGACCTACCCGGAAATCGTGCCGCCGTTGGTCCAGGGCATCAAACAGCAGCAGCCAGATGCCATCGTTATCCTGGCTGGCTATCCTAAAGACCAGGTCGAAGCCCATAAAGCCGCCGGTATCGACGCCTTCATCCACTTCGGCGCTGACTGCCTGGCGCTTAATGAGTGGCTGCAAGAAATAATAGGACGCTGATTACCCTGATTTACCTGATTTAAGAGATCAGAAATATCAGGGGAATCAGGCAAATCTGCGTTCCATTTCTAAAAAAGTAAATCATCATGGACTATCTACATTCAGACCTCACAAAAGAAATCATCGGTGCATTCTATGATGTTTACAACACGCTTGGTTTCGGTTTTCTGGAAAAAGCATACGAAAATGCCCTTGCCATTGAACTGCGCAGCCGGGGTTTTCAAGTTGAGCAGCAAAAACCTATCTGCGTTTACTATCGCGATGAGGTCATTGGTGAGTACTTTGCTGATTTGATCGTTAACAACCTTGTCATCGTTGAATTAAAAGCAAGCCGCTCCATGATTCCCGCACATGAAGCACAATTACTGAATTATTTAAAAGCAACAAAATACGAGGTTGGACTTCTACTCAACTTTGGTCACACGCCCAAACACAAGCGAAAAGCCTGGAGTAATCACAACAAACCTTACTTAATAGAAGAATAATAGGAAGCTGATCGCCCTGCTCCACCTGATAGAATTGATCAAATAAATCAGGTAAATCAGCGTCCCATTAAAAATCGGAGAAAATCATGATTGAAAAAATTCCTTTTGGTAGAACCGGACACAACAGCACGCGCACTTTGTTTGGTGCGGCCGCTTTTTGGGCCACACCCCAGGCGGAGGCAAACAAAACCCTGGATTTGCTGCTGCAATATGGCGTGAATCACATTGATACGGCCGCTTCCTACGGCGATGCCGAATTACGCATTGGTCCGTGGATGAAGCAGTACCGTGACACCTTTTTCCTGGCCACCAAAACCGAAAAACGCACCTACGCCGCAGCCAAAGAAGAGCTGCACCGCTCGTTGGACCGCCTGCAAACCGACCACGTTGATTTATGGCAAATGCACATCCTGGTGGAGCCGGATGAGTGGGAAACGGCGATGGGTCCCGGCGGCGCGCTGGAAGCATTCATTGAGGCGCGGGAGCAGGGGCTGACCCGCTTTTTGGGCGTGACCGGGCACGGCGTCACCATTGCCCAGATGCACCTGAAGAGCCTGGAACGGTTTGACTTCGACTCGGTGCTGCTGCCCTACAATCCCACGATGATGCAAAACGCGCAGTACGCCGCCGATTTTGAGCAGCTCATGGCCGTTTGCCAGGCGAAAAACGTGGCGGTGCAAACCATCAAGGCGCTGTCCAAAGGGCCGTGGGGCGACAAGCCAAAGACGCACAACACCTGGTACGAGCCGTTCAGCACGCAAGAAGAAATCGATCTGGCCGTGCAGTGGGTGCTCGGCCGTCCCGGTGTGTTCCTCAACACGGTGGGCGACACAACCCTGCTGCCCATGACGTTAGATGCGGCGGCAAGGGTGGATACGGCCGTACCCCAGTCCACCATCACCGAAAAAATGCGCAGCATCAACATGGAACCCCTTTTTGTTTAAAAATACTGATTTTCCTGATAAAAAGATCAGAACGAGCAGACAAATCAGGTAAATCTGTGTCCTATTCAGAAAAACATTAAATGAACCAACCAGATTTCACCAAAATCGACTACCAACCTCATTGCAAACCGGCGGGCGACACGGCCGTATCCTCCTCCCCCACCTGGCAAACCTTAGAGCAAATTGAGGTACGGCCGTTCTACACCGCGCACGATCTGCAAAACATGGAACACCTCGACTTCGTCGCTGGCATTCCACCCTTCCTGCGCGGCCCGTACCCCGCCATGTACGCCGTGCAGCCGTGGACCGTGCGCCAGTACGCCGGGTACAGTACCGCCGAAGAGAGCAACGCCTTCTACCGCCGCAACCTGGCTGCCGGCCAGCGCGGCCTCTCCATCGCCTTCGACTTGGCCACCCACCGCGGC
The DNA here is from genome assembly GCA_016710325.1 of Candidatus Leptofilum proximum. Lineage (GTDB taxonomy): Bacteria > Chloroflexota > Anaerolineae > Promineifilales > Promineifilaceae > Leptofilum > Leptofilum proximum. The sequence continues at coordinate 1,128,754 of JADJXK010000001.1, forward strand.
TACGACTCCGACCACGAGCGTGTTGTCGGCGACGTGGGCAAGGCGGGCGTGGCCATCGACTCCATCCTGGACATGCGCATCCTGTTCGACGGCATCCCGCTGGACAAAATGTCCGTCTCCATGACGATGAACGGCGCGGTGCTGCCCGTCATGGCCTTCTACATCGTCGCCGCCGAGGAGCAGGGCGTGTCTCACGACCAGCTCACCGGCACCATCCAAAACGACATCCTTAAAGAGTATATGGTGCGCAACACCTACATCTACCCGCCCGTGCCCTCCATGCGCATCGTCGGCGATATCTTCGCCTATACCGCCCGCGAGATGCCCAAATTCAACGCCATCAGCGTCTCCGGCTACCACATGCAAGAAGCCGGGGCCACCGCCGACATCGAGCTGGGCTACACCCTGGCCGACGGCCTGGAATATTTACGCGCCGGGATGGCCGCTGGGATGAACATCGACGATTTCGCGCCGCGCATCTCCTTCTTCTGGGCGATTGGCATGAATATGTTCATGGAGATCGCCAAAATGCGCGCCGCGCGCATGCTGTGGGCCAAAATCGTCAAGCAGTTTAATCCGCAAAACGACAAGTCGATGGCCCTGCGTACCCACAGCCAGACCTCCGGCTGGAGCCTGACCGAGCAGGACCCGTACAACAACGTGGCCCGCACCTGCCTGGAAGCGATGGCGGCGGCGTTTGGTGGCACCCAATCACTGCACACCAACGCCCTGGATGAAGCCATCGCCCTGCCCACCGACTTCTCAGCGCGCATTGCCCGCAACACCCAGCTCTATTTGCAGCACGAAACGGGCATTACCCGCACCGTCGATCCGTGGGCCGGTTCGTACCTGGTCGAAACGCTCACCCACGAACTGGCGCAGCGCGCCTGGGCCCACATTCAGGAAGTGGAGGCGCTGGGCGGCATGGCCAAGGCACTGGAAACGGGACTGCCCAAAATGCGCATCGAAGAAGCGGCCGCGCGCCGCCAGGCCCACATCGACTCCGGCCAGGAAACGATCGTGGGGGTAAACAAATACCGCCTGCCCCACGAGGATCCGATTGATATTTTGGAGGTGGATAATACGGCCGTTCGCCACGCCCAAATCGCCCGCCTAGCCGAACTGCGCGCCAATCGGGACGCCATCGCAGTCGAAAAAGCGCTCAACGCCCTTACCCACGCCGCCGAATCCGGCGAAGGCAATCTACTGGACCTGGCGGTCAACGCCGCCCGCGCCCGCGCCAGCCTGGGCGAGATTTCCGGCGCATTGGAGCAGGTGTGGGGTCGCCACAAAGCCACCATTCGCTCGATTGGCGGCGTTTACAGCAGCGAATTTGGAGAGAAAATGGAGATTGAAACCGTGCGCCGCATGGCCGACGACTTTGAGCAGCAAGAGGGCCGCCGCCCGCGCATCATGGTGGCCAAAATCGGCCAGGACGGCCACGATCGCGGCGCAAAAGTCGTGGCCACCGCCTTCGCCGACCTCGGCTTCGACGTGGACATAGGTCCGCTCTTCCAGACCCCGGCCGAGGTGGCCAAACAGGCCATCGAAAACGACGTACACGTGGTCGGCATCAGCTCGCTGGCGGCGGGGCACAAGACGTTATTGCCGCAGCTGGTGGCGGAATTGGCGGGGTACGGCCGTTCCGACATCATCGTCGTCATCGGCGGCGTCATTCCGGCGCAAGATTATCAATTCCTCTACGACCACGGCGCAGCCGCCATCTTCGGCCCCGGCACCGTTATCCCCGTCGCCGCCCAAAAAGTGATGCAAGAACTAAAAAACCGGCTCGGGCATGAAGAGTAAGCCAAAAGTCGTGTCATACCCGCGCAGGCGGGTATCCATCCTCTTGGCCAAAGTGGATTCCTGCGAAAGTGGGAATGACAATCAAAACGTGTAAACAGTTCAAATTCAACCAACACAATTCCTTCATAACTTTTTAGTACGCTAACGGGGCACTGATTTTTTCAGTGCCCCGTATCTTTTGCGTGCCTCATGCGTCTTGGAAGGGTGAGGGTGACCGTGAAGAATTGTGATGACCAACTGCTGCAACAGGCCCGGAACTTTGATCGGACGGCGTTAACGGCCGTTTACGACCTCTACCACCCCCTGCTCTACCGCTACATCGCCCGGCAGGTCAGTGATGGCGAGACGGCGCGAGAGCTAACGGCCGTTGTCTTCGAACGGTTCCTGGCAGCCCTGAAAAACGGCACTGGTCCCGAAACCCAGCTCAAGGCGTGGCTCTACCGCACGGCCCATAACCTGGTCATCGACCATTACCGGCGGCAGGCGCACCGCAACCACCTTCCCCTGGCCGACTCCTTGCCCAGCGTCAGCGACTCGCCCGGCCAGCTGGCCGAACAGCACTTGCTGGGCGAACAGGTCATCACCGCCCTGCAAACGCTCACGCCCGAGCAGCAGCAGGTGATCACCCTCAAATTTTTCGAAGGCTTTTCCAACGCCGAAGTGGCTGATCTGATGCACAAACCCATCGGAGCGGTGAAAGCGTTGCAGCATCGCGGCCTGGCCCGTTTGCAGCAAATGCTCGTAGCACAGCCAATCGAGGAGCGTGTGATATGACCAACAACTTTGCCGACATTTTGGATGAGGCCCTGGCTGCCATAAAAACGGAACCGGTAACGGCCGTTCTCCACCGCTACCCCGATCACACCCAAACCCTGGCCCCGCTGCTCACCGCGGCAGAAAAATTAGGTAAATGGCAAACGGCCGTACACCCCACCCCCAGCCCCGGCTGGCAAACGGTCGATCGCGCCCATTTCCTCGACCAGATTGAGCAGTTACCGCCCGTACCCGTATCTCCCAACCCGCTCCTGCGTCTGAAAAAGTGGCTGACGCAAACACGCCCAGCCTTTGCTAAACGGAACAATCACAAGGAGCGTAAACCTATGAACGTATTATTTGCCCGCGCAGTCGCCACCGCCCTCGTCCTCTTTGGTCTGGGTGGCGGCACCGTGGCCCTGGCCAACGACAGCCTGCCCGATACCCCACTCTACCCCGTCAAGCTGATGCTGGAAGAAACCCGCATGGCCATGGCCGATAACCCCGTCAAGCAAGCCAACCTGCAGATGAGCCTGGCTCAGGTCCGGCTGGAGGAAATGACCCACCTGGCCCAGGCAGGTGATCTGGTCAATGAGCCGCTTGTTGCCCGGCTGGAAGCCCATTTGCAAAACGCCCTTCAACTGGCGGCCCAAACCGGCGATCCTGAGCTGATGGGCCTGCTCACGCAAATGCAAAACATGCTGCAAAACGAACAGCAAACGATGGCCCAACTGGGTGAGCCCGCCCAAGCTATGTTTGGCAATGTCAATCAGGTTCTAAACCAGTACCAGGAACAGGTGCAGGCCGGTCTGGAAGATCCCCCCATGTTCCGCTGGCGCTACGCCCAGGATGCAGAGTGGGAGCCTGCCGGTAATGGCCAGCAAAATGGCCAGGATCAAGGCCAAGAACCCGGCACCAATGGCCAAAATGGCCCCGGCTACGGTCCAGGCGATGGCACCTGCACCGGCGACTGTGACCCTGTTGGCGATCAAAACCAGTTTGGGCAGGACCAGGACAAAGGCCAAAACGGCAATGGTCCTATGGAACCCGCAGACAACGGCCAGAACGGCCCCGGCAGCGGCGCCTGCACTGGCGATTGTGACCCGGTCGGCGACGAACACCACTACGGTCAGGACCCCGACAACGCTGGCCAAAACGGCCCGGCCAATGGCCCAGGAGATGGCACCGGGGTTTGCACCAACGACTGCGAACCCGTTGGTGATCAAAATCAGCACGGTCAGGATGCCGACAACGCAGGCCAAAACGGCGACGGCGTCTGTGAGAACGACTGCACTCCGAGTGGTGATGGACCTCACCCCAATTCAGGGCACAACAATGGCAATGGGAACGGTGGCGGTGGCTAATTCCTCCCTTCTGGGTTAATGGCCGCCCGCAGAATAAGGGCGCATACATGCGCTGCGGAATTGTGCGGACGGCTTGGAGAGCCGCAAAAAAGCCGACACGGCCCCAAACCGTGTCGGCTTTTTTTATTGCCCCCTACCCACGACAAAAGTCACCCTTACCCAGGCCGAAAGATCAGGTGACGGCCGTAAATTTTGTGTTACACTCACGATTAGATGATCATCTAACAAACCAGTGACTGACTTGAGTGTAATTTATGTCCGAACCAACCTCTGGTGGCCTGGCCACCTATATCGAAAAGACCAAACAATTCAGCCCCAACGCCCGGCTGGTCCTTATCTACAGCGCCTTTACCGGCCTGGCTTTTGGCGTTTTTCGCTTCCTGTTCAACTTCTACGTCCTCAGCCTGGGTGATGCCTACAACGAGGCGTTTGTCGGCTCCCTGCAAACCGCTTCCTCCTTTGCCTCCATCCTCATGGCCCTACCCGCCGCCTACCTGGCCGAGCGCTACTCGCAAAAGAAGATCATGATCCACACCGCGCTCATCAGCAGCCTGGCCATGATTGGCCTGGTGCTCTTTCCCTTCCGCGCGCTGCTCATCCTCTTCAACATGATCGCTGGCGTTAGCATGAGTATGCGGCAGGTGGCCATGGCGCCCTTCCTCATGGCCAACACCTCGGAAAATGAACGGCAGTGGGTGTTTAGCTTCAACTTTGGCCTGATGACCGTCTCCGGCTTTTTTGGCAACCTGCTGGGCGGCTGGCTGCCCACTTGGTTCGGCCATTACTTCGACGCGGCCCCTACCGACACCCTCTCCTACCAGCTGGCTCTGGGCAGCATGATGCTTGTCACCATCCTGTCAATTGGCCCGCTCACCCGCATCATCATGCCGCCTGTGGACCGCGAACGGCGCGTGGAGCTGCCCTGGGTGCAGCTGCGCCGCTACGGCTGGAGCCTGAGCCAGTTCCTGCTGCCCCAGCTTATCATCGGCCTGGGCGCCGGGCTGATGCAGCCGTTTATGAACATCTACTTCCGCAACGTCTACGAAAAACCGGACCCACCCATCTCGATGGTTTTTGCCATCGGCGGGCTGGCGATGGCCATTGCCCAGTTCATGGGTCCACCCCTGGCCGACAAATACGGCAAAATCAACACCGTCATCCTGACGCAAATCTTCTCGGTGCCTTTTTTGCTGCTGCTGGGGATTGGCGCCTGGGTGGTGCCCGGCGGCATGGCGGCGGCCAGCCTCTGGTTTTTTGTGGCGGCCATCGCCTATATCTTCCGCCTGGCGCTGATGAACCTGAGCAACCCCGTCTACCAGACCTTTGTGCTAGAGCACGTGCCCACCGACGTGCAGGCGCTTGCGATGAGCCTCAACTCGCTGTCGTTCCAGTTTGGCTGGTTTATCATGCCGCAGGTAAGCGGCTGGCTGCAGGTGCGCTTTGGCGAGTTTGGCTTTGTGCCGATTTTTGGCATGGTGGCCATCTTCTACGTGCTGGCCACGGCGCTGGAATGGCGGCTGTTTGGCGGGCAAAATCGGCAGCTGCCCACGTTTGCGCCCTCGCCGGGGGATTGAATTAAGAGGCACTTCAGAAAGTTAGGCGGTTAAGTTGTGATGCGTGAAACGTGAAACGTGACCAGAGACATCACGTTTCACGCCAAACCCCACCAAATCCCCAAGAGCTCATTAAGACACACCGATAGCCATCTGCTGTAAAATAGCGCTCTGAACTCGCCCCCGCTCATAGCAACGGCCGTTCAAAAAGTACTGGTAGAAAAAAGTTGTAGGAGCGTACTGTATGCCCTTTGCGTGGATGCTGAATGTTGTCTGGATAGCCCTGGCCATCATCGCTGTTGTTGTTTTACTGTCACGGCTGCTTAAAACCAAATTCCCCTTTCATCTGATTGGCGCCATTTTCCTAACACTGCTGGTTAGCCAGGGGCTGATTTACTGGCTGAACAACCCGGAGCTGCCGGTGCTCACCAGTATGCAGCGAACCGTCTGGCTGGCCGCTGCCTTTTTGTTGGGTCTGAGCACCATTTTGCGGGCCATTAAGTGGCTGCTGCTGGAGCTGCTGAGCAACCGCCGCGGCGTCAAGCTTCCCCCGTTTCTCCTGGACATTACCGAATGGTTTATCATGATCGTCGTCATTTTGGCCATGATTCGCCTGGTGTTTGGCGTGGAGCTAACTACGCTGCTGGTTACCTCCACGGTGGCTTCGGCGATTATCGGTCTGGCGCTGCAAGATACGCTGGGTAATCTTATTTCCGGCATTTCTCTCCAGGTGGAAGGGCCGTTTTCCGCGGATGATTGGGTAGAGATTGACGGCATCGAAGGCATCATCGTGCGGCAAAACTGGCGCACACTCACCCTGCTCACGCGGGAAGACCATCGGGTGATGCTTACCAACAGCACGGTGGCCAAAAGCAAGATCATCAACTATTCCCGCCCCACGAACAACCAGATTCAGACGGTTTACCTCACCCTCAGCGAGAGCTTTTCGCCTAACCTGGTAAAGGAGGTGCTGATTGAAGCGGTGACGGGGCTGGATGATGTGACGCTGCATCCCCGGCTGCGTTCGCACGTGGTTTCCATGCAGGATGGCTGCGTCACCTACGGGTTGAGCTACTGGTTGGACGATTACAGCGACAAGGTGATTGCCCGCGATAAGGTTCTCACCCGCGCCTGGTACACGCTGCACCGGGCGGGCATTCACATTCCGGATCCTACGGGAAACTTTAAGCTAAATATGGTGCCAGAAGATGCCCATCAGCAGGCGGTGGATGCCCGGCAAGCACAGCTGTTTGCCCAGATGCAGTCGCTGGACTGGCTTGATGTGTTGAGCGAATCACAGCTCCAGCAGTTGGCCAACCGTACGGCCGTTGCCACCTACACCAACGGCGAATTTCTTGTTAAACAAGGGGAAGCGGGGGATTCGCTGTTTATCATCACCAGGGGATCGGTTTCGGTGTACGTGCGGGCGACAGACGGCCGTTCCGTCTTCGCTAACATTCTTTCAGCCGGGGACTTCTTTGGCGAGATGAGCCTGCTCACCGGTGAGACGCGCGCCGCTTCCGTTCGCGCCGATGAAGATACCGAGGTCATCATCATTGACCAGGAAGCGTTTGCCAACGTGCTCACTCAGGACCCTACCATTTTGGACCGTTTTGTCACCGCCCTGGAGCGACGCCAGGAAGGCCTCAGCCTGAGTTTGCAGCAAGATTCGGCACTACGGCGGCAGGAAATGGAAAACGGCCGTGACGCCTTCATCCAACGCATCCGCCGCTACCTGCGTGTACCGTAATAGTTTGCCACAGAGAACACCGAGATTGTTGAGATTTAGGGTCTTCAGGAATTCAGGGGGTTTACAATCCGTGATGTGTGAAACGTGAAACGTGACCAGAGAGACATCACGTTTCACGTTTCACGCCATACCCCACGAAACCCCAAAGAGCCGAGATTTATTCTCTTTGCCCTCTGTGTCCTCTGCGACTAATTCCAGGTAGCAGGCACGGCAAATCCTGCTAGAATCAGGGGGCAATGATAAGAACGGCCGTGTCTCACCATTTCCATCCAGGCACGTGCCACCGACCCTTCACAATTTCCCAATCCCAACCGTCACATTTTAAACCCTTTTACAGGAGTGTTTCATGTCAGACGACTTCATCTTTCACGGTTCCCTTAGTGAACTGGACCCCGACCTTTCCCAACTTCTGCAGCGCGAAGACGAGCGCCAGGACAGCACCATCATCCTCATCGCCTCCGAAAGCGCCTCGCCTGAAGCCGTGCGCGAGGCGATGAGCAGCAACTTCGCCAACATCTACGCCGAAGGCTACCCCCGCGAAGAATCCCGCCGCCAAACCGAAGATGAAATCTTCGACATGGATATGGAGCTGGCGCACTACCGGCGTTACTCCGACCCGCGCTATTACAAAGGTGTGGAGTACGCCGACATGCTTGAAGCGCTCACCCGCCGCCGCGCCGCCGAACTGTTTGCCGCCAACGGCATCACCGCTGATCAACTTTATGTCAATGTACAGCCGCTGAGCGGCGCACCGGCCAACAGCGCCGTCTACACCGCCCTGCTCCAGCCCGGCGACACCATTTTAGGCCTCAACCTCAACGACGGCGGGCACCTGTCGCACGGCACCAAGATCAACCGCTCCGGCAAGCATTACAACGGCGTCACCTACTTTGTGGACGAAAAAACGGAACTGCTGGACTACGACGACATCGAACGGCGCGCCCTGGAATCCCGGCCGCAAATCATCGTGGCCGGTTTCTCCGCCTACCCGCGCATCATCGATTGGCAGCGCTTCCGCGCCATTGCCGACAAAGTTGGTGCCTATCTGCTGGCCGACATCTCACACATCTCCGGCCTGGTGGCCGCGGGTGTGCATCCCAGCCCCGTTGGCATTGCTGACGTGGTCATGACCACCACCCACAAAAGCCTGTGCGGCCCGCGCGGCGCCATGATTCTCACCCACCGGCGCGATTTGTTCCGCAAAATTGACCGGGCCGTTTTCCCCGGCGAACAGGGTGGCCCGCACCTCAATACGATGGCTGCCCTGGCCATTGCCTTGAAGCTGGCCAATACGGACCAGTTTCGCGCCTTGCAGCAGCGCATTGTGGACAACGCCCAGCGGCTGGCTGCAAAACTGTCGGAGCACGGCCTGCGCACCGTCAGCGGCGGCTCAGACAACCATTTGCTGCTGGTAGACACCAAAAGCGTCACGCACAACGGCGTGCATCTGTCCGGCGACATGGCCGCGCGTATTCTGGATGTGGCGGGCATTGTGCTCAACCGCAACACGATTCCCGGTGATGTCGGCGCGCTCAACCCCACCGGTCTGCGCCTGGGCACGGTGTGGATCAGCCAGCTGGGCTTTGGCGATGCCGAGGTCGATTTGCTGGCCGAAGCGATTGCCACGACGCTGAACGGCTGCCAGCCGTTTGTTTATACCGCCCTGGGTGGCAAGGAGCAGCTGCGGGCCAAGGTCGATTTTGCCGCGCTGCAGCGTGCCCGCGAGATTGTGCGTTTGCTGCGCAAGGTTCCGGCGCCCACGGCCGTTTCCCACACCATCCAAATCCGCAGCGACGAAGCCACCAACTTCCTCAACTACGCTCTGTCCAGCGACGTGCTGGCCCTGGCCGACAGCGACACCCAGCCAACAAACCTAGCCATCGCTGGCCAGTCACTAATCCCGGCCACGCTTAAACGGTTGACCGCCAACCGGTACCACCTGCGCTTTGCCGATGCCGCCGCGGCGCAAAAAGCCGTCACCTGGCTGTCTGATTTGTCCGATGGCTACGTGAACTTTGGCGATCTATATGCCAAGCTGCCCGGCGCGGTGGTGGTGCAGGCCATCCAGCCAGAAGTAGATTTGCCCGAACCGGTGATGACGGAAACGGCCGTCATCCCCACCAAACCCTTCTTCATCGGTCACGATCAGGTGAGCAACGGCGCGCCGCTGCCCGCCTTTAGCTGGAGCGAACCAGCCGACGCGCCGCTGAAGCGCACCACGCTTTACGACGCTCATGTGGCCCTCGGCGGGCGCATCGTGCCCTTTGGCGGCTACGAGATGCCCGTGCGCTACGAGACGTCGGTGGTGGAAGAACACATGGCCGTGCGCGAAGCCGCCGGTCTGTTTGATGCCACCCACATGGGTGTATTCGACGCCCAGGGCGAGCACGTGGTCGAATTCCTCAATACGGTGCTGACCAACGACGTGTCTGCGCTGAACGTGGGCCAATCGCACTATACCTACCTGCTGCTGCCCGACGGCTCGGTCATCGACGATTTGCTGGTTTACCGGCTGGCCACCGACCGCTTCATGCTGGTGGTCAATGCCTCCAACAACGACAAGGATTGGGCCTGGCTGAATGCGGTGAACCAAGGCGAGGTGATGATTGATGCGGCACGGCCGTATGCCAGAATCCAGCATCCCGTGCGCCTGCGCGACCTGCGCAACCCGCAGTACGGCGCCGAATGCCGCGTGGATATGCCACTGCAAGGCCCCAAAGCCACCGACATCCTGCTCTCATTGTGTGACGATCCGGCGCTGGCCAAAAAGATCAAGGGCCTGCCGTGGGCAGGCCTCACGCAGGGCAACGTTGGCGGCTTCGATTTGATCATCTCGCGCACCGGCTACACCGGCGAGCGTGTGGCCTACGAGCTGTTTGTTCACCCGGACAAAGCCCCGGATTTATGGGCAGCGCTGCTGGAAGTGGGTGAATCGATGGGCCTCAAACCGTGCGGCCTGGCCGCACGGGACAGCACCCGCACCGAGGCGGGCCTGCCGCTTTACGGCCACGAGCTGGCCGGGCCGATGAATCTCAATCCCGGCGACGCAGGCTTTGGCAGCTACGCCAAGCTGTGGAAACCGTTTTTTGTCGGCCGTTCCGCCTTCATCACCCGCGAGGAAAAGCGCGACCGGGTGGTGGTGCGCTTCCGCATGAATGAGAAGGGTGTGCGCCGTCCCGACGGCGGCGATCCGGTGCTGGACAAACGCGGCAAGGTGATCGGCACGGTCACCAGCTGCGCTATCGACAGCGAGGGGTATTTGCTGGGCCAGGCGGTGGTGCCCGTGAGCATGAGTGAGGAAGGTACGGCCGTAGCCATCTACCAGCTCGGCGGCGGGCAGCGCCCCATCCGCGTGCCAGACAGCGTGGCCGTTGGCGCCAAGCTGCCGGTGCCCGATGCGGCCACGGTGCTCAGCCGCTTCCCGGTACGGAAGAAATAAATCGTCAGCAATTCCCCGGAAACTGCATCAAGGTGGCTCGTCCGTCTAGGGAGTTTCCGGGGAATTTAACCAAACCGAAAACGACCCGGGACTTCCGGGTCGTTTTCAGGCAAAATTGCTAAGTAAGTTGTGGTCGAGACGAGTTGAGGATTTAAAACTTTAGCCGGGTGTGCCGGGTGCGCCCTTTGACCGCTTTCCGTCCAGGCGGCGGCACAACCGCGGGTTGTTTTTGTAGGTGTTCAACCAATCTCTAAGATAGGGGTATTGTAGGGGAACGGCCGTATCCTTACCGCCCAACAAGCCACACTGGTTCTGTAAAATTCATCACCTTACCGGTGAAAATACTATTTCAGTTGACATGCCGCTGGCTAACGTGTAGGATTGCGGATCACGGGCAGCCGGACGGGAAGAGCCGTTCTGCCTGATCCCATTCTTTATTAAGGAGTCGCAAATGCGTCGTGAGGTTCTTACGTGGTCCGACGTAGATAAACTGATTGATTACCTGGTGCCCCAGATTCAGGGGCGCTATGATTCAATGCTTATTATCACGCGTGGAGGAATTGTGCCCGGCGGCATGCTGGCCGAGGCCCTTAATATCACTTATATCCTGACCGCTTCTGTCCGGTTCCCGGCCGATTTTCCCGGTCTGCAAACCCCAGGCCAGGAAAAGTTCGCTATCCCGGAATTTATCCAGTTCCCCGCCGACAGCCTGCTGGCCGGACGGCGCATTCTGGTAGTGGACGATGTTTGGACCAAGGGGCGCAACTCCGTGACGGTGGCCAACCGCATCGACGCGGCGGGCGGTATCCCGGACACTTGCGTGCTGCATTACAAGCCCGCATCGTCGTTGTACCCCGGCTACACGCCCACGTATTATTCGGCCGTTACCGACGCCTACATCATCTACCCGTGGGAACTGGATCGCGGCCCCGAAGTATTGGGCGTGTGGAATTAAAAGAGCGAACTTCTTAGCGGCGGCCCGGCAAAAGAAGTTCGCTTCCGTTTTTCTGCCTGATTCCTTTGGAACTAAACAGCTGGTTCCGACAGTTCCATTCCTTCATTAATGGCCCGGATGGTGGCCAGCGGCAGCTTTGGCTGACGATCGTAGGTTAGCAGCCCGTTGATCTCCTGCTCTACGTCCGTAAACTGCGTGTAACAGAAGCCCTGCAGCAGCGGCGCTTTTAGCAGCACGTGCACCAGCTGGCGGTAGCACGCTTCCAACTCGGCAGCGCTGCCCGCATTTTTGTAACCCCACCCTTCTTCTTCACCCAGCATACGGTAGGCAATGCCGCCACATTCGGTTATCAGGATGGGCTGATGGGCAAAGGCATGGCCCGCTACAAAAATCGGCCGTTCCGCCGGGCGGTAGGCCATCGCTTCATCTAGAACGGCGTAGCGCGCGGCGATGGTCGCCGCATCGGCCGTGTAGTCGTGAATGGTGCAGAGATCGGTGTTGGCATGTTCCCAGCCGTCGTTGCTAACGACCAGGCGCGTGGCGTCCAGCGCTTTGGTGAGATGGTACATGGCCAGCAAAAACTGCGTCTGCGCCGGATCATCGCGCAGACCAGGCACACCCCAGCTTTCGTTCACCGGCACCCAGGCGACGATGCACGGGTGGTTGTAGTCCCGCTCGATGACCGTTTGCCATTCGGCCGCCAGGCGGTGTACGGCCGTCGCCGAAAAGCGGTAACCGTTGGCCATCTCCCCCCACACCAGCAGGCCCAGCTGGTCGGCCCAGTAGAGGTAGCGCGGATCTTCCACCTTCTGGTGCTTGCGCACCCCGTTAAAGCCCATTGTTTTGGCCAGCTCCACATCGCGCCGCAGGGCCTCATCGGACGGCGCCGTGAGCAGCCCATCGGGGAAGTAGCCCTGGTCCAGCACCAGCTTCATGACGTACGGTTTGCCGTTGAGCGTGACACGGCCGTTTTCAATAGCAATACTGCGCATACCAAAGTAGGTCTGCACGCAATCTTCCGGCTGGTCGGGAGCCGCCAGGCGCAGCGTCACGTCGTAACAATTGGGCGCTTCCGGCGACCAGAGCAGCGGCGCAGGTAGGGAAAGAACGGCCGTGCCCACACCATCCACCAGCGCCACCTCACCTTCGGCCACCACGGCCCCGGCAAAACTCACCTCGACGACGGCCGTTGCCGCCACCGCTTTGCTGGCCCGGCAGTAAAGCGAAACCGTTTGTGCAGCCACGTCGGGCGTCAGGCGCACCTGGGTCAGGTGCAGCGCCGGGGCGCACTCCAGCCACACCGTTTGCCAGATGCCGCTGCTGGGCGTGTAAAAGATGCCTTCCGAGGCGGTTTTCCAATACTGCTTGCCGCGCGGCTGGGTCAGGTCGGTCAGCACGTCTTCGACGCGCAGCACCAGGTGATTTTCGTCCGCCAGGTAGGGGGTGATGTCGAGTTGAAAGGGGGTGTGGCCACCTTCGTGGCTGCCCGCAAAATGACCGTTGAGCCAGACGGCCGACCGGTAATCCACCGCCCCAAAGTTGAGCAGCACACGCTGGTCCGGCGCCTGCCAGCCTGCGGGCAGGTCAAACATGCGCCGGTACCACATCACATTGTGAAAGGCGCGTTCTTCCAGGCCGCTCAGGCGGCTTTGGTAGACAAACGGCACCTCAATCGACAGATCAAACGGGTTGTGGGGCAGAGCCGGCTCGTACCAGCGCTCGTCACCGCCTACGTCGCCATCGTCGAAGGCAAAATCCCAGGTCCCGTTTAAATTGAGCCACGGCTCACGGACAAAATTCGGCCGTGGATATTCAGGGCGAAAAGGTTTGTTCATAATCTTGAACCTCAATTTGTTGTTTGCCAAGCCGGTCAGGCGAGAACGGGTGCCGTCCGGCCTGTTGAATGATGTGGTCGGCCAGGGCAATGGCTTGCAGTGCCTGGTCATAACAGGCCAATCGCCGTTCGGGGCAGGGCATCCAGCCGCGGCCGTCGGAGTTTTCGGCCAGCAGCATGGCGCGGCGGGCTTGTTCCAACAGGAGCGGCCGTTCGCCCCCCAACACCGTCGCCAGCCGCAGCTTCTGCGACGCCTCGGCACACAGGGCGTTAAGCCGCTCGTTGTCCGGGTCGGTCATCCAGATGGCAATGGAGCGCTCCGACGAACCGGCGGGGACGTACACCGGCTTGGTGGGCGGGTGCTGCGCCAGGTAGGTGCGCGGCAATCCCAGCTGCACAAACGGCAGCTCGTTCAGCTGGGCCAACAGCTCGCCAACCGCCACAGGGCTGATGGCCTCTTTGCCCAGGCGGTCGTACACGTTCACAAATTCCGCATCGGACGGGCCAAAGAAGAGGAGCGACGGCCGTTCCCCGCTTTTCTCCGCCACCATCGCCAGCAGATCGGCGAGCTGAGTAAAGGGTTTACGGCCGTAAATCACGTCAAACATCCAGCCAATCAGCTCACGATAGATGGGGAAAGCGGTGAGCTGGGTGGCCTGCGCCCCTACCATCTGCACCGGATGCAGCAGCTCGTGGGCGTTGGCCGCCAGCGAGGGGGGTTCCTGAGGCGGCGGAGTAAGCCCGCTGTTCAGCTGCCGCCGCAGCCCGGCCAGCAGCAGGCGAGGCGTCAGTACCGTGTAGTTGTAGCCCGCTTCGGCAAGCAGCGGGGTCAGGGTCGGATCGTAGGCAAATTCCTGCAGGAAGATGCCCTTGGGCCGCGGCACGTTTAGCCCAGTAAACAGCTGATCGTAGACGCGCCAGAACTCGGCCAGGTGCAGCCGGGCGTGGTCGGTGGGGATGAGCGGCAGGATAGGGTTGGCGTAGGTGCTGCCGAGCAGTTCAATCTGGCCACGCTGCATGAGCAGGGCCAGCAGATCAATCGTTTCCGGCCAGCCGTCGGCCATGAGCTGGAGGGTGATGCCGGAGTATTCGAAGACGGCCGTTAGCTCCGGGTGCGCCGCAAAATACCGCAGCGTGGGCAGGTAGCAGCGTGTCACAATGTCCGGCACTGCATCCGGCGGAAATTCGGCGTACTGCAAATTGGCGTGAAAAAAAGGAGCAAGAATCAAATGTGTCATATTGTTTGCCAGAGTGACCAGGGGAAACGAAAGCACGTCTTATCGACCGCAGCACAAAAACAGGCGGGGCAAGCGCGTGAGCGCCCACATGATCGTAATTGGTTTTTGTAGAGCTAGATTTTGGTGAGTCTGTGTCCGTCAGTAGGTCGTTTGGTGACGTTTGCTGTGTTGTGTTCCCTCGTATTATCACGCCAACTGCTTTGCAGGATGAAGACGGGTGACTCACAACAAGTTTAGGCGAGCGGGGGGTCCTGTGTAAACAGTATTTTGGTAACTTTCGGCAAATCTGGCGACCAGTCGGGCAGACGAGACATTTGCCCAACCACCACAGTTTTGTTAACATCCCTGCTGCGCCGTTAAAAATTGGTGTGAGCACATTTATGCGCATGAGACCGGTGGTGACTGGGTCCCTGGCGGCGAAAGCTGTCGAACCGCGTCAGGTCCGGAAGGAAGCAGCGCTAAGGCAAACCTTTCGGGTGCCCAGGATTACCTGGTTGCCATCGGTTCCATGCTCATAAACGTGACCAAGTTTTTACGGTCCACAAAAGCGTTAATCCGAATTTGGAGATTGGAGATTCACAGAAAAGATAATCTCCAATCTCTTTTTTTATGATGGGAAAGTTTCTCAACAGCGGTAAACGAATTGTAGCGGGGGTGGTTTTTCTGCTGGCGCTGGGCGGCGTGATTGCTGCCGGGTATGCTGCTACCCAGGAAAGCTACACCATCTACGTCGATGACCAACCGGCGCAGCGAGTCACGGGCGATTTTGGCACGGTTGCCGAGGTGCTGGCCGCGGCGGGCATTGAAACCCGGGCTGAAGATTTGGTGGTGCCGGGATTGGCGGAAACGGCCGTTTCCCACAGCGGCATCCAGATCATTCGCGCCAAAAGCGTCACCGTGCGCTCCGAAGCAGGCACCCAAACCTACTGGACACGCCAACCTACCCTGGGCGCCTTCCTGGCTGAGCAAAACCTGCTGCCCGAACGCACCGATCAAATTGCCGCCGATGGCCTGCCCGTCTCCTTTGCCATGCTGGACCAGACGCCTCTGCCCAAGACGCTGGAAATCGGCCGTTTTGTCACCATCACAATTGTGGAGGGCGGGCAGCAGCAAACGGTACGCACCGCCACGCAAACGGTGGGCGCGGCGCTGGCCGAGGCGGGCATTGAGATGTACGGCACCGACGGCGTGGAACCGGCCCTAGGGGCGTGGCTCCAGCCCAACATGACCATCCGGGTGCAGCGCTCTTTCCCCCTGACGATTACGGCGGACGGCCGTATCATCCAGATTCGCAGCCACCACAGCAACGTGCTGGACGTCCTGGCCGAAGCGGGCATCGGCCTGGTGGGCTACGACTACACACATCCCGGCCCCGAAACTACGCTTAAAGCCAACGACACCATCCAGGTTATCCGCGTCACGGAGGATTTTCGCCTGGTGGATGAGCCCATTCCCTACCAAACCCTGTGGCAGGCCTCGAACCAGCTGGACCTGGACACCACCGCGCTCATCAGCGCCGGGGTGCCGGGCCTTAAGCGGCAGCGCGTGCGGGTGCGCTATGAAAACGGCGTGGAAGTGAGCCAGGCGGTGGATGGCGAGTGGGTGGCCCAGCAGCCCGTCAACCAGGTGATTGGCTACGGCACAAACATCAGTGTGCGCATCATCGACACGCCGGAAGGGCCGCTGGAGTATTGGCGCGTGGTGCGCATGCGCGTGACGGCATACACAGCTGCCAGCTCCGGCAAAGCGCCCGACCATCCCAACTACGGCATCACCGCCAGCGGCGTTCCGGCGGGGACCGGCGTGGTGGCCATTGATCGCAGCGTAGTTCCCTTCCGCTCCTACGTGTACGTGCCGGGTTACGGCAAAGCGTTTGCGGGGGACACCGGCGGCGGCGTACGCGGCCGTTGGATTGACCTGGGCTACGACGAGGACGAATACGTCAGCTGGAACGGCTACGTGGATGTGTACTATTTGACGCCTGTGCCCGCGCCGGAAGATATTAACTATTTACTGCCATCCGGTTTGCCATAAAAGATGTAATTGAGTAATCCGTGCCACCAATTACTCAATTACCCAATTACCCGCCATGCATCCCAAACAGCTTCTGACCCACTACCAAATCGAACCAAAGAAGAGCTTGGGACAGAATTTTCTGTTTGATGAGAACGTTTTGGCGCGGATTGTGGAAGCGGCGGAGCTGCAACCGTTTGAACCGGTGCTGGAAATTGGTCCCGGGTTGGGCAGCCTGACACGGCTGCTGGCGCAAACGGCCGCTTCCGTTACGGCCGTTGAGCTGGACAATCGTTTCATCCCCATTCTGCAAACCGAACTGGCTTACTTTGACAACGTGCGGCTGATTCACGGCGACATTTTAGAGCAAAATCTAGACGCGCTGTTTGATCGGCCGTACAAGGTGGTGGCCAACGTACCCTACTACATCACCGGGGCCATTTTGCGCCATCTGCTGTCTGCCCGGCAAAAGCCCACCAGCCTGGTGATGACGGTGCAAAAAGAGGTGGCGGAACGGATTACGGCCGTACCGCCGCAAATGAGCCTGCTGGCCGTCAGCACCCAGCTGTATGGCGCAGCCGAACTCGTCGCCACCATCAAAGCCGGGGCGTTCTGGCCCAGGCCAGACGTGGATTCGGCCGTGCTGCGCCTGGCGCTTTACCCGGACCCTTTGCTACCGTTTGCCGAAGAAGAGAAATTTTTCGCCCTGGTGAAAGCCGGGTTCAGCCAAAAACGGAAGCAGTTAAAAAACAATTTGCAGCAGTTGGGTTATAATCAGGCCGAAGTTACGGCCGTATTGCAGGCGGCGGGCGTAGACGGCCGTCGGCGTGCCGAAACGCTGTCCATCGAGGAATGGCTTGCCATTCACCAACAACGCAAGTTATGACACAACTATCCAACAAAATGACCAACTTTATCCAGCGGATGCCCAAAGCAGAGATTCACATTCATCTGGAAGGGGCGATTCAGCCGGGCACGGTGCTAAAGCTGGCGCAGCGCCACAACCGCTTAACCAACCTGCCCAGCGACACCGAAGCCGGGCTGCGCCGCTGGTTCAACTTTACCGATTTTCCGCACTTCATTGAAGTTTACCTGACCATCCAGGATTTAATCCGCACGGCCGATGACTTTGCCCTGCTGGTTTATGAAAACGGGGCCGACATGGCTGCGCAAAACATCCGTTATCGCGAGCTTACCGTAACGCCCTACACCCACACCGACTACCAGGACAAGGGCTTAACATTCGCCGAATTGTTTAGAGGGCTGGAAGACGGCCGTGCCCAGGCCAAAAAAGCGTTTGGGGTGGAGATGCGCTGGGTGTTTGATGTGCCGCGGAATTTGAGTTTTGATGGGAACGGCCGTTACGATCCCGCAGTTGCCGAAAAAACCCTCGAATTTGCCCTCGAAGGCCAGGCCGCCGGGAGCGTGGTCGGTTTTGGCCTGGGCGGCAACGAGGTCGGCGCCCCGCCCGAACCCTTTGCCCACGCCTTTGCCAAGGCCAAGGCCTACGGCCTGCTCAGCGTGCCCCATGCCGGGGAAACGATGGGGCCAGAAAGTGTCTGGGGCAGCCTGACTGCCCTGCAGGCCGACCGCATCGGCCACGGCGTGCGCGCCATCGAAGACCCCAGCCTGCTGGCCACCCTCAAAGTGCGCCAGATTCCCCTGGAGATTAACCCCACCAGCAACGCCTGCCTCAAGGTATTTGGCAGTCTCGCCGCCCACCCCTTCCGCCTGCTGGATGATCGCGGCCTGCTTGTCACCGTCAACAGCGACGATCCGCCCCTGTTCAACACCACCCTGGTGCAAGAATACGAACTGCTCGCCCGCGAATTTGGCTACGAAGCCGCCAGCCTGGTCCGCGTGGCGCGTAATGCGTTTGTGGCCGCCGGGGTAGAGCAGCCGGTGAAGGACCAGCTGCTGCAGGAATTTGACGCTTGGGTACGCAGTCAAGGCATTTAGACCCACCGGGTGCACGAACAACTTGTCAGGCAAAGCAATTAACTCACGCAAAGACGCAAAGGGTAAAGGGGAAAAATTTGCATCTTTGCGCCTTCGCGTCTTGTCTGAGTTATGAAATTGTTCTGAATGGAACAGCAACATTATTGATGCAGTATCTTGTTGAAGCGGCGAGTGAGAATGTAGACCCAGAGCAGCTGATAAGCCAGGCCCACCAGGGCCACTGGCCAGGCGCCGGGCACACCATCGCTCAGCAGCCAGTACAGTTTGGGCGCCCAAAAGGTGGGCAGCAGCCCCAAGACCCACTGCCAGCTGCCGCCCACAAAAAAAGCGGCCAGCGGCGCCACAAACAAGACCCCGGCGCCTTTGGCCAGGGCAAAACCCTGCACCTTATTGCTGGCAAACGCCGCCAGGAAAACCGCCAGCAGCGGCGCCATCGGCGCAGACACAACGGCCAGCAGCAGGAGCTGCCACAGCGAAAACGTGGTAATTCCGGCCAGCGGCAGGCTAACCAGCACCAGCAAGATGGTCAGGGCGATGGGCATGCCCAGCCGGTAGGCTAAATAGCCGTTCAGCGGCAGCGGTGTGACCTGGAGGCCAATCAGGCTGCCTTCGTCGCGCTCGTCCAGCAGCAAAAAGCCGATGACCATGCCAAACACGGCTGGGATGCCAATGGTCAGGTAGCTCATCAACAACCCGGTATATGGCAGCAGGTCAAACTGGTAGGCAGTTTGAAGCTGATGCACCAGAATGGGCCAGCCAAAGCGCATCAGCAAGCCCAGCAGCAGCGGCAAATAGACCATCCAGCGCAGCATCTCATCCCGGCCCACATTGCGCACATCAATCGGACCGAGAGCTTTGAATACGGCCGTTCCTTTCATCACATTACACCTCCAAACCTCCCGCAGATTCCATCCAGGAGTGCTGCCTGGCCTAAAACCTACGGGAGGTTGAGCACCATCACGCTTGTTTCAAAATAATGAACCGGTAAAAGATGCGCTGGCTGGCCTTAAACAACAGGCCAACCCACAGCGCCGCGTACAGCACGCCGTACACCGCCTGCCAGGCGGCGATCGGTTGGAAGGCGCCTTTGAGCAGCAGCAGCGTCGCCTGCACCGGGTGCAGGTAAAGCAGCGGCGAGGTCCAAAAGCCCAGGTAATCGAGCAGCGGCAGCGTCAGCGTCATGGTAATAAGAATCGAGGGCAGCAGGAAGCGATTGATGCTGTCGTAGCGGGCCACGGCGATGAAGCCAAACAGGACGTTGAAGCAGGCCATCAGCCCCAACCCCAGCGCCAGCAGCAGCAGATTGTAATTGAGGCCGTAAACGGCCGTTACAATGCCCACATTCTCCACAATCGTCAGCAGCGTCAGGCTCACCAGCTTGGCCGCCAGGTATTCGCTCTGCCGCAGCGGCGTCACGATGAGCCCTTCCAGCACACCATCCCCCTTCTCCAGCAGCACCAGCCCGGCCATGAAGTAAAACGTGCCGATGGTCATGTTGCCCAGCACAAACACGGGCAGGATGGTCGGCAGCTCTGCTTTGGGCAGCTGCCACAAAACTATCGTCATGATGACGGCAATAAACGCCGCCGCGTAATAAAAGCCGTTGCGAAACTGCAAGCGCATGTCCCAGCGCACGGCCGTTTGTAAGCGTGTCATGCCAGCTGCCTCCCGGTAACCTCGATGAAAATCTCTTCGAGTGTCGCCTCTTGTGTGTGCATCGTCTGGATGGCTTCGTCGCGCAGCAGCTGCTGGAAACGGCCGTTTTCCGCCAATCCCGCCAGCTCAAACATGGCCTGCTCGACGTGCCCGTTCTGCTGAAACGCCACCTGCACCTGCCGCCTGCCATACTGCAAACGCAGCCGGTCCGGGGCATCAATCAGCTTGATTTCGCCATCAACGATGAAGGCCACGCGGTCGCACAAATCGCTGGCCACGTGCATGTCGTGTGTGGTCAGGAAGATCGTTTTGCCCGCCGCCTGCTGCTGCCGGATGATGTTTTTGATGCGCCGCGCGTTCACCGGGTCCAGCCCCGAGGTGGGCTCATCCAAAAAGAGCAGCTCCGGGCTGTGCACCAGGGCGCGCGCCACGCTGAGCCGGTTTTTCATCCCCTTGGAGAACCTGCCTACCGGCAGGTCGCCGTCGTTTTCCAGGCCCACCATCGCCAGCAGTTCCAGCGGCGGCCGCGTTTTGGCCTGGTAGAGGGCGCTGTAATAAGTCAGGTTCTCTACGGCCGTCAACTTCAGATAATGGTTCGGCAGCTCAAACGAGACGCCGATGTGTTCGTAATAATCGGAGCCCCAGGTGGATAACGGCCGTTCCAACACCGTCACCTCTCCCTCATAGCCGCGCAGCAGGCCGTTCAAAATCTTTTGCGTGGTTGATTTGCCCGCGCCGCTCGGCCCCAAAAAGCCGAAGATTTCGCCCTTGGCTACATGAAAATCGAGCTGGCGCACGGCCGTTTTCTGGCTGCCCGCATAGGTAAAACTCAAATTGGCTACACGAATCATGATCTTATCCTTATGGGTCTTCAGGAGTTCAGAGGGTTTACAATCCGTGATGCGTGAAACGTGAAACGTGACCGGAGAGACATCACGTTTCACGCGTCACGTTTCACGCCAAACCCCACGAAATCCCAAAGAGCCAAATCCTTTTAATCCGCGCAATCCGCGGCTAATTCTCTTCACGCTGCAAGGCGATGAGCGTAACACCCAGGTCCCGCAGTCGGTTGATCAGGCCATAGAGGGCACTTTGGTCGGGCAAAACGGCCGTTATCACCGTTTCCCCGTTGACATAACAGACCGATACGGCCGCATATCGCGCCAATCGGGCCGCATCCAATTGCCCCTGCGCCCGAATCTGGTAGGTCTGCGCCTCAGCGGCCATGATGAACCCTGGTCTCCAGCTGCTGAATGATGGCCACAGCCTGGGCCACGCCAGCCTCCACCTGGATTTTTGCGCCAAGTTCAGCCGCCCGCTGACGCATTAATTGATCGCTTACGGCCGTTTGAATAGCCGCGGCCAGCAGTTCGGCCGTTAGTTTTTGGCGCGGGATTGGTTGAAGTCCAACGCCCAGCTGCGCCACCCGGTTGCCCCAAAACGGCTGGTCGGCAAAAAAGGGTACGATAATTGAGGGCACACCGGCCCGCAGTCCGGCAGCCGTGGTGCCCGCCCCACCATGATGCACCACCGCCGCCATACGCGGCAGCAGCCAGGCGTGCGGTGCAGCGTCCAGCATAAAAATCGTTTCCGGTAAATCGGCCGCGCGTAAGCCGCCCCAACCAGACAGCAGCACAGCGCGCTGGTTGGTTTGCTTCAAGGCCGCGGTGACGAGAGCGGCCGTTTCCTCCGGCTTACGATTGGTCATGCTGCCAAAACCGACGTAAACGGGGGGCGGTCCAGCGTTTAAAAAATTGACCAGCGCGGGAGGCGGTGTCCAATCTTCTTCTGCATCCAAAAACCAGTAACCCGTCACGTGCGCCTGGTCCGGCCAGTCAGCAGGTCGAGCAATGACGGAGGGGCTAAAGCCGTACAAAATCGGTAAGCCGCGTGTCTGCCTGGCATCAAACGGCCCAAAAAAAGGCGCTTTTGGCAGGCCCAGCACCTGCTGCCGGGCCAAATTGTCCGCCTTGCGCGAACTCTGCCACATGATTTGCCGGGTGGCGTGGTGCGAAAACCGGTTGAGCCAGCGCAGCGCACCGGGCAGCGGTTTGGGCAGCAGCGCCCCGGCAAAGGCGCTTGTCGGTGTAAAGGGTACGTAATACGCTTGCAGCAGCGGCAGATTCAGCTTCTCAGCCAGGGAAAGCCCCATAAACAGACCGCCAATGCCCGCTACAAGCAAATCTGCGCCCTGGCAGGCGGCTAATCCGTCCTCAGCCCATTCCAGCGCGGCTTTTTGCGCCGCCTGGGCGGTGTGGGCCGAGATGGCCAAAAAGTTGCCTTTTTCAAGCAAAGCCACCATCTCCGGGCTCTCAACAACGGCCTGCACGTTACCGCGGGCAATCCTAAACTCCAGGTCGTGAGCCGTGATCAGCGGTTCAAACAGATCGTGCGACATGATACGCACCTGGTGACCAGCCGCTTGCAGCCCCTTGCCCAGCGCCACGTACGGCTGCACGTCACCCCGGCTGCCCAGGGCTATGATGACAATCTGCATAGTGTTCTCCTGAATTTCCCCCGAAACTCCTTACGCACATGCTGGCCTGAAAAACAGTTTCCGGGGAAATGTGATGATGGGGGTATGATACGGCCGTTCACCCACGGCCGTCATTCATCCAAAGGTGAATTCAGGGGGTTGATTTGGGGAGAAGCCACAAATTTCACGGATGACGCGAATAATCCACATAATTCGTGAAAATTCGCGTCATTCGCGGCAAAAAACTAGTTTGTATCTGGCACGCGGGTGAACTCGTACAGCTCGCCGTAAATGGTGCCGTCGAAGTTCACCGTCAGATCCATCTTGTCCTCGTAAAAATTAGCCGTCGCCGAGCCGTTAAACTCGTCATGGCCAGACAAAACCAGCGAGTTTTCGCCCACAAACGTGTAGGTCATCTCGATGGTTTCCGCGGAATCAACATCCTCCAGTAGTAAACGGCCGTCTTCCTGAAAATCAAAAATCTTGTGGCCAAAACGGCCGTCGTTCACTTCCCACCGTCCCACAATGTACGCCGCTTCCACTGACTCTACAGCCACCTCCGGCTGCGTCGGGTCAGGCACGTCGCTTTCGGCACCACAGCTCACGGCCAACAGCAGCGTGGCCGCCGCCAACAACCAGATCAACTTAAAACGAACCACTTTTCTCATAAATTCCTTTTCCAGTCTGGCCCCGAATTACGCGAATCACCCAAAAAATGTCTGCGAAAATGCGCGCCATCCGCGGCAAAAATCAAAGCAATCCCAGTTCCCGCACCTGGGCCACGGCTTCGGTACGCCGGGCCACGCCCAGCTTGCTGTACACATTGTTCAGATGCTTTTTCACCGTGCCCACCGTCACAAACAGCTGGTCGGCTATTTCGCGGTTGGAACGGCCGTCTGCCACCAGCCTCATCACCTCCACCTCCCGCTCACTCAAGGGCTCCAGCAGCGGCTGAGCCACGCTGCCCTGCCCAAAATCAGCCAGCACGGCATCGACAAACGCAGGCGCCACCTGGCGTACCCGAGGCAGCAGCGCGGCGATGGCTTCACCCTCGTCCAGGAACAATCGGCGGTAATTTTCAGAAGCGGCCAGGCGAACGGCCGTCGCCAAAGCCTCTTCTGCCAGGTGCCCCCGCCCCAACGCCTGGTGCGCCTGCACCCGCAGCAGGGAAACCATGATCTGCACCAACCAGCGGCCCGTCTGCCGCACCGCTGCTTCCAGTTCTGCCAGAAAACTCACTGTTTCCTCTGGCTGGTGTGCTGCCAGCCGCAGCCGGGCCAGCGCCAGCAAATCCAGCTCTCGTTGTGCGTAACTGACCTGGTTGAGGGTGGATACGGCCGTCACCGCCCATCGTTTCACCGGCGCGATCACTCCTTGCCGCAGCAGTATCTCCGCTTCCACGGCCGACAACAGCGCCTCGTAGGCGTCGAAACGCGCCTGGCTCAAACGCTGCCGCACCACGCCCAGAATTTGCCGCACCTCGGTCCACGCACCCTGCGCCTGCCGCAGCCGGGCCAGCGCCAGCTGTCCCGAGATTTCCGCTCCCATCAAGGCAAACGGTTCGATGAGCGCCATGCCCTGCACAATCAGCCGCTCTGCTGCGGCCAGATCGTTGGTCTGGTACACCAGCTCACCCAGCGTCACCAACGCCAGCCCGGCCACTGGCTGCGGCGGCGATTGGCCCTCAACAAACTCAGCGACCAGCGCGCGGCACAGGGCTTCTGCCTCGCTGCGTCTGGCCTGCATGTTCAGTGCCTGGGCCAGGTTCACCGTCGCCCCGACGGTCATCAGCAGATCGCCGCTGGCCCGGCCAGACGCCACCGCCTGCCGCAGCGTGGCCACGGAACCGGCCACGTCACCCTGGGCATTTTGCGCCTCGGCCAGGATGAGCAGCACCATGTTGCGGAAAAAGTGCTCCGACTCGTCCAGCCGCGCCAGGGCCTGCTGTCCCTGGGGGATGGTCTCCGCGCTGGAAACCTGCGTTAGCATCAGGCAAGCCTGGAGCGAGAGCAGGCGCGGCAGCGGCTCTTCCCTGGCCTGCTGTTGGGCAAGCGCAGCCAGACGACCAGCCTCAGCCCCCTGCCCCATCAGCCAGTGCAGCCAGCCCAGGTTGGCCGCCAGCTCTGCATCGGCCTCGATTTGGGCCGTAGGCAGTGCCACCAACCAGCCGTAAAGCGTGGCCAGTTCGCCCTGCTTAAACGCCACCAGAGCCGCCCGCTTGATAAGCTCCCCCGCCAACGCCGTCTCGCCCGCAGCCAGGGCATAGCCGACAGCTTCGGGCAGCAAATCCTGGTCGGCCAGCCAGCGGGCAGCACGCCCCTGAATTTCTGCCTGCCGTGCCGGAGGCAGCTCAGTGCGCAGCAAATCGGCAAAAAGTCGGTGGTAGCGGTACCAGCGGCGACGGCCGTCCAGCGGAATCAGAAACAGGTTGGCCTGCTCCAGCTGTCGCAGCAGGTCGGCGCTGTCGCTGCGTCCTGTTACGGCATCGGCCAGTTCGGCGGTGAAACGGTCCAGCACGGCCGTTTCCTGCAAAAAAACACGGCGTTCTTCCGGCTGCTGCTGGAGCACTTCTGCCAGCAGATAGTCGAGCACGTAGCGGTTGCTGCCACCAAAGTCGGCCAGCCGGGCGGCCAGGGCCTCTTCCTGCCCGGCCACGGCAGCCAGGGCCAGCGCCGCCAGCTGCAAACCGGCGGCCCAGCCTTCGGTGCGCTGGTTGAGAGTGGCAACGGCCGTTTCCGGCAGCGTTACCCCCATCGTCTGGCGCAGGAATTCGGCCGTTTCCGCCGGAGAAAACTGCAAATCCCGCTGGCGCAGCTCCACAAGCTGCCCACGAGCGCGCAGGCGCGGCAGCGGCAGCGGCGGATCTTCGCGGCTGGTGAGCACCAGGTGGGCGTTGGGTGGCAGCCGTTCGACAAAGAGAGCAACGGCCGTTTGCACCTGTTCGTTCTGAATCAGATGATAATCGTCCAGCACCAGCAGCAGCGGCTGGCCAAGGGCGGCAGTCTGGTTCAGCAGCTGCGTGGCCAGCGGCTGGAGCGAGGTCAACGGCGTGGGCAGCCCGGCCAGCAGCCCGGCACCCAGGGCGGGTGCCACCTGCTGCACAGCGGCCAGCCAGTAAGCGGCAAACCGGGCCGGATCGTTGTCGGCTTCGTCCAGCGACAGCCAGGCGACGGCGCACGGTGGCTGGGCCAGCCACTCAACCACGAGCGACGTTTTGCCAAAACCCGCCGGGGCAGAAATGAGGGTGAGCGGGCGGAGGAAACGGCCGTCCAGCCACAGCCGGTCGTTGAGTTTTGCGGTGAGATGAGGGCGCGGCACGGTGAACGGCCGTAACAACGGCATAAACAGCTTCGTTTGCAGCAAAGACCCGATTTCAGACATGGGGCAATTATAGGCACAGCCGCATCGTTTGGCACAAAGCGCCGTTTTTCAGATAATCTTTTTTAACCGCAAAGACCGCCAAAGACGCAAAGAAAAAAAGGCTCTTTGGGATTTCGTGGGGATTGGCGTGAAACGTGATGCGTGAAACGTGATGTCTCTCTGGTCACGTTTCACGTTTCACGCATCACGGATTGTAAACTCTCTGAATTCATGAAGGCCCGAAAAAAATAAATGCGCACTTTGCGTCCTTAGCGGTGAATCAAATCATTGGAGAAGCTATGAGCAAACACCTTGTCATCGTGGCGGGCAACATTGGCGCGGGCAAAACGTCGCTCACCGAGCGCATTGGCGACCGGTTGGGCTGGCGCACCGCCTACGAATCCGTCATCGATAACCCGTACCTGGCCGATTTTTACGCCGACATGCGCCAGTGGTCGTTCCACTTGCAAGTGTTCTACATCGGGCACCGCGCCGAGCAGTATTTGCAGCTGGCGCGCAGCCCGCAATCGGCCATTGCCGACCGCAGCATCTTTGAGGATGCCTTTATTTTTGCCCGCGCCCTGCACCACATGGGCAACCTGAGCGAGCGGGATTATATGGCCTACAGGCGCGCCTTCGACCTGGTGGTGCAGGGGCTGCCCAAGCCGGATTTGCTGCTCTACCTCAGGGCGCCGGTGCCGGTGTTGATGGAGCGCATTAAGCAGCGCGGCCGTTCCATTGAAAGTGGCATTACGGCCGATTACCTCAGCCTGCTCGATTCATTTTACGACGACTGGCTGCGCTCGTTTGACGTCTGCCCGGTGCTGGTGATTCCCAGCCAGGACCTGGACTTTGTCAACAAGCCGCAGCACCTGGACATTGTGGTGCAGCGCATTCAAGACAAGCTGTCTGGCCAGGAAAACGTCGTCTTTCCCGATTGACCTCATCTGTCATTGTTTCGCCAGGCCCAGCACAAGTTTGAGCGCAGCAAAAAATCCCTCTGAACGCGGCATGCGTCGATTTGCGGGTTTTGTAATACTGCAGGGATGCTTCACTTCGTTCAGCATGACAAGTTCAGGTCCAAGTAACCACGCTTTCTGAGCGCGCAAAAAGAGGTTTAAATGCTACAAAACGATAAAGTTCGCCTGCGGGCAATTGGCCGGGATGATTTGCCAACACTGGCCCGCTTCAACAATGACCTGGAAGTAGAGGTGGCTGGGGGTGGCGATCCGCCGTGGCCGCAGGCGCTGGAGCGGCTAACGGCCGAATACGAAGCCAAGTGGAGCCAGGGCGGGCGCGACGGCAACACGGGCAACGTGGAGTTCGCCATCGAGGGAAACGGTCAGTTCATTGGCATCTGCGCCTTGTTTAACGTGGACCAGGCGGCGCGCACCTGCGAACTGGGCATTTCTATTGGCGATAAGACGGCGTGGGGGCAGGGCTACGGCCGTTCCGCCATCACCCTTTTGCTTGCGTACGCCTTTACCTACCACTACATGCACAAAGTGACACTGCGTGTAAACGGCCGTAACGAACGGGCCATTCGTGCCTACCGCGCCTGCGGCTTCGTAGAGGAAGGGCGGCTGCGCCAGCAGGTGTGGCACAGCGGCAGCTACGACGATGTGGTGCACATGGGCATTTTGCGCGCAGAGTGGACGGCTGCCTGAGCTTTACCTGGGGAACGATCCCATGTTATACTTCGCCGCAAGTTAACGTGTCCTGTAGTTGGCCAGCAGTGCGCAGGGCCGACGATGCTGTGAAAGGAGTAGAGAACGAGAGGGTTGGCAACGGCCGTTTTTGTTCATCCACCGTCCGACTCCCCATGTCGGCAGCCACAGCGCACTATTCGGAGGTCATCATGAACCCGGAAATCCGCGGCACTGCTCATTTTCTCCAGCAAGAAAATATTCGACTGCAAAAAGAAAATGAAAGCCTGCAGCAAGAAGTCGTGCGCCTGCGGCTTATTTTGCGCAACCTGGGCAATCTCAACCAGATGGCCCTTTCCATTCATCCCAACACCGATATTCTCAAGCTGCTGGACCAGATTCTCCAGTCTGCCCTGGACAGCATCCAGGCCGAAGATGGCTCACTGCTGCTGGTGGATGAAGAAACAAAGGAGCTGTCGTTTGTGGTGGTACATGGGCAGGTGCGCACCAAACTGGTGGGGCACCGCATTCCCCTGGGCATGGGCATTGCCGGTTGGGTAGCGCAACATGCCGAATCACTCATCGTGGACAACGCCCAAAACGACCCCCGCTTTTCGCCGCGGATTGACCAGGCATACCAGTTTAGAACCCGGTCGATGGTCTGCGTGCCGATCCTGCTTGCTGACCGGGTTCTGGGCGTGATTCAGGCGCTCAACAAGTCCAACCGCAAAGATTTTTCTAACGCCGACATGATAATGCTCAATGTAGTAGCCCAGCTGGCCGCAGCCGCCATTGCCCGTGCCGAAAGCATCTTGCTGGGTGAAGAGTCATAGGACAATAGTCATACACCTTCATGGGACTATTTGTTGGAGGATGCTCTATAATGCGAACTTAAGCTCTATTAAATTTGCCCGGTCATAAAGAAGTGTTCTTATGATAAAACGAACTTTGTCCATTTTGTTTGCGGCAGCAATCCCCCTGATCTTTTTATTTTCCCTCCCCATTTTTTCACAACCTGCACCAACCGTTCAAGCGCAAACCGATGATATTGTGGTGGACAAGCAGCTACAGCGTGATGATCCGGTGGTTTTGGTCGGCGAAACGCTCACCTTCACCATTCGCATCGAGAATCAATCGGCGTTTGCGGTAACCACACTACCTTTGTCAGATACGTTTAATACGGCCGTCCTCGGCTTCGCCAGCGCCATTCCTGCCCCAGACACGGTTAACACAGCCACGGGCCGCCTGGACTGGGCCGATCTCACCACCTTCTTTGGCGATCTGGCTCCTGGGCAGGTGGTGACTGTTGTGACCGAATTTATCGCCGAACATCCGGCCACAGCCATCGTGAACCAGGCAGAGGTGCATGATGCTGTGGGGAGCGGGGGAGATTTGAACGGTGGGGACGACGCCGATGACAGCGGCGAATCCATTGGCGGCAGCCTGCCCCTGGAAAAGCGCATTATGGACGGGATTACACCGACGGCCGGTTTGCCCCTCACCTTTACCATTGCCATTACCAACGAGGGAGCCGTAACCGTGACCGTCTTGCCGCTTACTGAAAATTACGATCCCGACATTATCCAGTTTAGCAGTGCCGTGCCCCCGCCCGATTTTGTGGATGAAATAACCGGCATCCTGACCTGGACCGACATAACCAGCCCCCTAGGAGATTTACCAGCCTTTAGCACCATCTCTGTGACGGTGGTTTTTACGGCCTTGACGGCCACCAATGATTCCATTAACCAGGCCAGCATTTCTGGGGCGGTGGATTGGTACGACAATGATCTGGCCGGTGGCGCCGATGATGTACCCATCACCATCATTAACCAACCCGCAGCTACGGCCACGCCTGGTTCAACCAACACGCCGCAGCCTGGCGCGCCAGCCTCCACCAGCACCCCCACCGCGACGGCTACGGCCACGGCCGTTCCTGCCGCCGCCTTTCCCGAAACCGGTATACCACCCACCGCCGTCTCGCCGCTAACGGCCGTCCTCGCCCTGTTTGCCGCGATACTGCCCGGTGCTCTCTGGCTGTGGCGGCAGCGCCGCCGTTTGCGTAAATGATTGATTGGCACATTGTGCTGGGCGCCTTTGGCGGTGGCCTGGCATTGACCTGCTGGCTAGAAAGCCGCCATCGCTGGCAGCAGTTTCAGCCTGGCCTGGCGCGCTGGCTGCAAGGTACGGCCGTTGTGCTTATTTGTCTTGCCGCCAGTTCATTTCTTTACGCGGCTGCCAACCCACCCTGGCAGCAGGCTGCGCCTCGACCAAACATGCGCGAAACGGCCGACACCCTGCCCCTCCCTGCGGCAACCTCGCTGGCGCCACCCAGCGTATTCATCATGGCCACTCCGGTACCCACGCGGGCAACCACAACAAACACCGTTCCCGATGTCAGCTATTTGCACATTCCGGCGCTGGGCGTATCGCAGCCTATTGTGGACCTGCCGTTGGAAAACGGCCGTTGGGATGTCTCATCTCTTGGAGAAAACGTTGGCCGGCTGGGTAGCACCGGCGCCTATCCGGGCGACACATTGGCCCCAGTTTTCGCGGGGCACATGACCTTCCCCGCCTCAGCCACGCTGGAAACCGGCGCATTCGCCAACCTGCAATACGCTACCTACGGCACCGAACTCATTTACGAACATAATGGGGAAAGAACAGTCTACACGGTAACCGAAATCAGCCGGGTGCCACCCGAAGAAGTCGAACACCTCTACCTGGCCGATGGGAACAGCATATTGCTGGTCACCTGCACCGATTGGGATGCAAACGGCCGTGTTTACGCCAATCGCCTGCTGGTTCGGGCCGTTCGCACAAACTAAATTTCCTTACTCAGCCAGCACCTGGCAGCCCGCCTTTTGAGGATGATCCTGCACCCAGGCGCTGCCAGGCACTTTGCGTACGGCCCACAAAACGGCCGCATCTCCCCCGGCCGCCAGCAGCATCAGCGTCGCCCACATCACCACCAGCGGCAGCTGCAAGGCCACCCCCAACAATCCCGGAATGATGCCCATCACCATCCCTGGCAGCAGCACCGTCAGCCGGTACGCCGAGGCGCGCAGCGGCACTCCGCAGTGGGCAAACGGGGCCAGGCCAGCCCAGCTGAAGCCAAAACGAATCTGGCGCAGCGGCGCCCGCCCCACCAGCCAGAACCCCACAGCGTGCAGCAGTTCATGTACGAGGATGCTCAGGGCAAACACCAGCAGCAGCGTTAACGTGCCGCTCAACGAAAGCTCAAAAAAGGGCACAAACGGCCAGATACCCCACAGCCAGTAAAACGGCCACCAAAACAGGCCAAACGCCAGCGGCACCATCAAAAAGGCCGTGAAGTTGGCTCCAGTCATGGAAATGGTAGCATCGTAAGCGACAGCCACGGCCGTTTCCGCCTCTTGCTCATCAGCCAGCAGCGGCGACGCTTCCGGTGCGGCCTCAGGTAAGGCAGGCAGCGAAATGCGCGTGTTGTCCTGCCGGACCAGTGCGCCGTCAAAAAAGGCGACCAGCCGGTGGCTGTACTCGTCGGGGCGCTCGTGCCAGCCCTGGGCATGACGCGCTTGAGGAATTTGCCACAGTTCGGCCGTTTCCGCCGCGGCGGCAAGACATGTCAGCATGGCTGCCTCCCCGCCTGTACCGGTGGCAATCAGGAAAAGCGGCCGTTTCCCCAGTTTATCCACCACCTCCAGGTTCGGCGGCAGCGGCGCCTGCCGGGCATAACGCCGGGCCATTTGACCCATCAACCGCTGCTGCCAGATGTTAATGCGCCCCCACAGCGAGGTCGTCGTCGGCAAATCGGCCAATGCGGCCGGACTGATGCCATCCACCGCAACGGCGCGAATGGCCACCGTTTGGGCGGCTGCGTGCAGGGCAAACACTCCACCTACCGACACGCCCATCACGCCAATGCCCGCCGGGTTCACGTCGGGCCGTTTGCTGAGGTAGGCAACGGCCGTTAACACATCATCCACCCCCGCCTGGCTGGTGGCAAAACGACGCCCGCCGCTGCTGCCGTGGGCGCGCAGGTCGAACATCAGCACGCCATATCCGGCCTGCACCAGCGCTTCGGCGTGGTGCACCACGCCCAGGCGGTTGCCGCTGTGGCCATGCAGCAAAATCACCGCCGCCTTGTTGCGAGACGGAATGTACCAACCGGCCAGCTGCACGCCGTCCTGGCTGGTGAGGGTGACATCTTCATAGGTAACGCCTAAATTGGTGGGGGTGAAGAAGGAGACACGCAGGCGTGGCGGGCGGACAAAAAGGTAGACGGCGTAGAACGGCCGTATCAAAAAATACATGATCAGCAAAAATACCAGCAGCTCTAAAAAAAACATATCCGCTCCACCTGACAGCCTTGGCTAGAGAACACCATTCTAACCCAAACCATGACAAATGCCCGACGTTTTGGGGTGCTTCTGCATTGACGCTGCTCGCAGCACGCTGTATGATACGCACCATTAACAATCCAAAAGCAATGATTTCAGGTGCGCCCCCCGCCCGGATGCGCAGCGCACAGAACAAGTTTGCTCTGTAGGGGAAGCCCGGTGACTGGTTGAACAAACTGGAAGTCCGGCACTGTCCCGCAACGGTAAGATAATGGTCAATGGTTAATAGCCAACGGTCAACTGCCAATCATTAACAATTGGCAATTAACCATTAACAATCAACCATTATCAAGTCCGAGTACCTGCCTGTTTTCATGCTCGTAACCTTCGCGGACAAAGGGTAGCGAGTCACCATGATACTTTTCAGCATTGATGGCTCACCTCTGTGTGAGCCTTTTTGTTGTCTTGAAGCCAGGCAAACCAAAAGCCAATCGATGCTTTGGGTCGCCTATCTGGTCTGTGAGGGTACTAACTGTTTACCAGAAGGAGACAACAAATGAAGAAGAATATTATCCTCGTACTGCTGGCGCTGCTGCTGGGTCTGAGCCTGGCTGCTTGCAGCACAGACACCCCTGAAAGCGAACCGGCGGAGCCAACCCCAACCAGCGCAGAAACCACCGAAGTTGCTGCCGAGCCCACGGAACCGGCCGAAGTTGAAAGTGAGGTAGTGGAGGCAACGGCCATTCCCGAACCCACCACCACGCCCACCGAGGTGCCCACCGAAGAACCCGCCGCCGAAGCCCCCACGGCCAACCTCACCGATGGCTGCGTAGAAACCTACGACGAATCGGTTGACTATTTCCCGGAGAAAGTCAGCATCACTCACGCTGATGGCTTTACCGTAGAATATTTCAACAACTACAAAGTGGTCACTGTCGCGGCCCCGTGGCTGGGCGCAGAAGATTCGGCCACCTACGTGCTGGTGCAGTGCGGTACCCCGGCACCGGATGGCTTTGATGACGCTGTGACCATCGAAGTGCCCATCACCAGCTTTGTCTCCATGTCCACCACCTACCTGCCCTACCTGGACGAGTTTGGCGTGCTGGATACGCTCGCGGGCGTGGACTTTGGCTTTTATGCCTTCAACCCCACCGTGCAGGAAATGCTGGCCGCGGGGGAACTGGTTGAGCTGGGCAGTGGCTCCACCGTCAACGTGGAGGCCGCCCTGGAACTGGAACCGGACGTCATCATGACCTCCGCAAGCGGCTCGGCCGACTTTGACACCCATCCCAAGCTGGAAGAAGTGGGGCTGACCGTGGTGCTCAATGCCGACTATCTGGACGTGACGCCGCTGGGACGCGCCGAGTGGGGTAAGTTCATCGCCGTCTTCTACAACGAAGAAGCCCAGGCTGAAGCGTTGTTTAATGAAGTTGTGACGGAATATGAAGCGCTCACCACGCTAACGGCCGATGTCGCCGAGCGGCCTACCGTTTTTGCCAACACTCCCTTCGAAGGCACTTGGTACATGCCGGGCGGCCAGAGCTACACAGCGCAGTTGTTCGACGCAGCCGGGGCTGACTATCTCTGGGGGGATGACGAGTCAACCAGCACCCTGTTCCTGGACTTCGAGACAGTTTTCGACCGGGCAGCTGAGGGCGAGTACTGGCTCAACCAGGGATTTGTCACTACGCTGGCCGACCTGGAAGCCACGGATGAACGGTTTGCCGATTTTGCCGCTTTCCAAAATGGCACCTTATACAACTACGACCTGCGCTCCAACGAATCTGGCGGCAACGACTTCTTCGAGAGCGCGGCAGCTAATCCTCACCTGGTGCTGGCGGATCTGATCAAGATCTTCCATCCAGGGCTGGTGCCGGACCATGAGTTTGTGTATTACCGGCTGGTAGATTAGGGAGACTGGAGATTAGAGATTGGAGATTGAAGGCGTAGTCTCCAATCTCTAATCTCCTTTAATAAACCATGCAACCCATCTCAAGCGAAATGCCAACGGCCGTATCCCAGCCAACCAACCGCCCCCACCTGGCCATGAGCCTGCTGCTGCTGGCACTGGTGGGGGCCTTTTTGCTCAGCCTGTTTATTGGCTCGGTGCGCATTCCGCTGGACGAGATTTTGGGCATCCTGGTGGGCGCCACGCCAGAGCGCGAGACGTGGGCCACCATTGTGCTCAAGTTTCGGCTGCCCAAGGCGGTAACGGCCGTCCTCGCCGGTTCCGCCCTGAGCGTGAGCGGGCTGCAAATGCAAACGATGTTTCGCAATCCGCTGGCCGGGCCGTTTGTGTTGGGCATCAACTCCGGGGCCAGCCTGGGCGTGGCCCTGGTGGTTCTG
Organism: Candidatus Leptofilum proximum; assembly: GCA_016710325.1. GTDB lineage: Bacteria > Chloroflexota > Anaerolineae > Promineifilales > Promineifilaceae > Leptofilum > Leptofilum proximum. The sequence continues at coordinate 1,163,221 of JADJXK010000001.1, forward strand.
GCCGTGGGCACCACCGGCGGCACGCTGCTGGCCGGGCTGGGGCTGCTCAGCGACCTTGGCATTGTGATTGCCGCCAGCCTGGGCGCCGGGTTGGTGCTGTTCCTGGTGCTAGGGGTGGCCCGGCGCGTGGAAACGATGACCCTGCTCATCCTCGGGCTGATGTTTGGCTACGCCACCAGCGCCCTGGTCAGCGTGCTGCTCTACTTCAGCATTGCCGAGCGGATTCAAGCGTACATCGCCTGGACCTTTGGCAGCTTTGGTGGTGTCACCTGGAGCCAGATGCAGGTGATGGCCCCCACGGTGCTGCTGGGGCTGGCCATCGCCTGGCTGTCGGCCAAGCCGCTCAACGCGCTGCTGCTGGGCGAAACATATGCCCAGAGCCTGGGGCTGTCCGTGCGGCGGGCTCGTATTGCTGTGTTGGTGAGCGCCTCGCTCATGGCCGGGGCCATCACCGCTTTTTGCGGGCCGATTGGGTTTGTGGGCGTGGCGGTGCCGCACCTGTGCCGCAGCCTGTTCAGCACGTCCAATCACCGGCAGCTCATTCCGGCCACCATTTTGATGGGCGGCATTGTGGCCCTGCTGGCCGATCTGCTGGCCCAGCTGCCCGGCAGCCAGATCACCCTGCCGCTCAACGCCGTCACAGCCTTGATTGGTGCGCCGGTGGTCACCTGGGTCATTTTACGGCAGCGCAATCTGCGCTCTTCATTCGCGGGGTGAGGAAGAAACCACAGATTTCACAGATTACACAGATTTTTGATCAGCCAATCTGTGTAATCTGTGAAATCTGTGGATGATAAGCAAGGAACGAACTATGTCTGCACCCATTTTGCATACGGAAAATTTGTCGATTGGCTACCCGATGCGTAAGGAGCCACCGGTGGTGGTGGCAGAAGCTATTGCCGTGCGCTTGCAGCCGGGGGAATTGGTCTGCCTATTGGGGCCAAACGGGGCAGGCAAAAGCACCCTGATGCGCACCCTGGCCGGGATGCAGGCGCCGCTGCACGGCCGTATCCGCCTTAACCAGCAAGACCTCAGCAGCCTCACCGCCAGAGAGCTGGCGCGCCACCTCAGCGTGGTGCTCACCGAGCCGATCAACGCCGGGATGCTTACCGGTTGGGATCTGGTGTCTTTGGGGCGGCACCCGTACACCAACTGGGCAGGCAAACTGACGGCGGTGGATGAAACGGCCGTCAATCAGGCCATCGCTGCCGTAGGGGCCACCCCGCTGGCCCAGCGTCACGTGCACACCCTCAGCGACGGCGAGCGGCAAAAGATCATGATCGCCCGTGCCCTGGCGCAGGAGCCAGACATCATGCTGCTGGACGAACCGACGGCATTCCTCGATTTGCCGCGGCGGGTGGAAATTATGCACATCTTGCGCCAGCTGGCGCGCCAGTCGCAGTGCGCCGTGCTGCTTTCTACACACGATCTGGACCTGGCGCTGCGCAATGCCGATAAAATCTGGCTGCTGCCCAAAGGCGGCCGTTTGCAGGTGGGTACGCCGGAAGAGCTGGTGCTCGATGGCAGTTTTGAAGCCGCCTTCCGCGCCGACGGCGTGCAGTTCGATCCACAAACGGGCTCGTTCAAAATGGCGGTGCAGTCCGCCGGGCAAATTGACCTGCAAGGCGAAGGGCTGTCAGCACTGTGGACAAAGCGGGCGCTGGAGCGGGTGGGTTTTGCCGTGCATGAAGGGGCCAACGGCTCAGCGCTGCGTATTCAGGTGCTGGCGGGGGAGGAGAACGGCCGTACCCAATGGCAGCTGGTCAAACCGCAGCAAACCGTCACCCATCGCTCCCTGGCCGAGCTGGTGGATGACATCCAACAGACCGCTTCACCCAAAAACTCTTCCTAAAAGGCTCTTTAGAAGCTCAAGGAGTCTGCAAGCCGTGAAACGTGAAGCGTGATGCTCCTCTGGTCACGTTTTACGCTTCACGTTTCACGCCAAACCCTACAAAATCCCCAAGAGCCATATTTATGTGTGCTCAAACCAGTGCAAAATGGGTGCGGCGCGCTTATCCATCTCTTTTTTCACGGCTTCGTGATACTGTGCCAGATATTCATCCAGTGATGTTTTGGTTAACCGGCGGTGGTTATTAAGCAGCAAACCCTGAACCCAGTCCAGATTGCTGTTAACCATCGCCAGATCTCCCAGGCGCAGGCCCGCTTCCAGGTTGTTACCAAACTCGTAGTTGGTGTTGGCCAACAAAGCCACGGGCATGTCGGCCAGGGCAGGTGAAGCATGCAAATAAGCTTCGATGGCCGGCCGCCGCTCCACAAAATGATGGTAGGCAGCCTGGTACGTTTTGGAGGCTTCTTTGGCTTTGCTGATAGGCGGTGTGGCCTGGATCAATTTCTCGATAGTTTGGGGCACCTGGGCCAATAGTTTGCCTAAAAAATGACCGGGTACCGCTTCCACCACCTGGGGCACATTGTTGAACACGGCGCCACCAAAAGCCAGCGGCACGTCGAGATCGGATAGCATTTTGGCCATCGCCAGAAGACTGGCAGCGGTCGTTAAAGTCTGGGCCGACAGGACAACAATCACCGGCTTGATTTGCTGCACGGCCGCTTCCATCCGCTCCACCGGCACGTTGGCCCCCAGGTAGACGACATCCCACCCCTGGCGGCGCAGCATCAGGCTGATGAGCAGGCTGGAAAAGGTGTGCTGTTCACCAGGCGGGCAGGCGACGATGATACGGCCGTTGCGCGTCGCCGCCGGTAACGCAGCCATCAGAGCCTCCACCTGGCGCACGGCCAGGGCCGAGGCAAAATGTTCCTGCTGCACTGTAATTCTGCCTTCGTACCACCCTTCGCCAATTTCAGTTAGCCCCTGCTGCAAAATGTGGTAACAAACGGTTTCCAGAGGAAACAGGGCAAAGGCGCGGGCCAGCAAAAGCTGTGCCTGGTATTCATCAAAGGCCAGACAGGCTTCAAGCCAGGCCGCCCGCAGTTCATCGACCTGTTCGCCGGTGATGTGGGGGAATGGGGGTTCGGCAACGGCCGTTCCCGTCGATATCAGCGGGTTTTGGCCTTCACTTTCCAGCTGCTGCCACAGCTCCACGGCGTGGCTAATGCTCATGCCCTCGTCCTGACGGGCCACCAGCCATTTCAGCATATCGATTTCATGCTGCGAATACAGCCGGTGGCCGCCCTGCGTCCGCTGCGGATTTGGCACCCCGTAGCGCCGTTCCCAGGCGCGCAGCGTGTCGGGTTTGAGACCCGTTTCATGAACAACTACCTTCATATTGAAGGTGGGGATATGGTTAGTTGAGGACATAACAATTCCTAAGAGAGGGTGTCAAAGTCGTACTCCTGTCAAGTTTTCTCTTTCTTTATGCCGTAATGTTAGCACGACTGTTAAGTTTTTGTCCACATTTCCCTTTTTTGGGGGCAGGATACAATAACCGGCATGAAAACGGTCACTGTGGGGGCAATTTTGCAAAAAGAAGCGCAACATGCGCTGGGCCATCTGATCTACGTGGTGCGGGATGAGGGGCTCATTTTTTATGTGGGGCAGTCGCGCCGCGACGTAGTCACCCGCTTCTGGGAACACATGCAGGCGCCCAGCAAGTTGGGCCAGCTGATCGGCCTGAACGCCCCCGCCTCGCACCGGTGGGCGGTGGATTTTTACGCACTGGCGGACTGTACCGCGTTTGTGCGGCAAAAGTCGCTGTTTGCCCTGCAGGAGTGGCAGCATTTTGACATGGACATGGCCGAACAGGCGCTCATCCACGAGCTGTGCCCGGTGCTGAACCACGACTTTAATGCCAAACCCACGCCGCTCCCGGCCCGCTACCTGGGGCATGCAGTGCTGGGTTTGCCGAAGCCGAAAACGGCCGTTTCTCCCACCACTTCCCCCCAAGACCGCATCTGGCTCAACCGGATGAGCCTGCAAGGCTGGGTCTACGAACAAACCGGCAGCCGCATCCTCTGGCGGCACCGCAGCGGCCGGACCCTCACTGAAGCGGAAATGGCCCCCTACCGGCAGGCAGGCAAGCTGCCTAATAGTTAATGGTCAATTATCAATGGTCAGGTCATAACTAATTGCTGCTGCAAAGCGGCTGGTGCATCGGTAATCGCTGCCAGGCCAAACTGTTCACTGAGGAGGTAGTCGAACAGCTGCTCTGGGGTCCAACGGCCGTTGCTGTTAAGTGGTATGCATGTGAACTAGCCTATATAGGCACCGATAATTGATACAATAAAGCCAATCACATAAATGAAAATTCCAAGCCCAATGCGAGTTCTGCTTGCCTTACCAAATAGAGTAATAGCAAGCGCCACTATAATTACTAAATATCCCAGAAATGATAACGTTATACCGAGATTAAAAATATCCAAGGCGAGTGCTGTTAACGCTCTTATTGCAATTGTTATGAGTATTAAGATTGTGAAGAGAATCGCATTACCACGCCAGTTCAGATTCCCCTTCCACAGCATATAGCCAGCCCAGAATTCCATAATCGGATGTACAGTTCGCTCGAATGTTAGCAGTTCGGTGAGGTTCCCACCTTCGAGGACCACAGTTAGTGACAACAAGATTATTCCAAAAACTCTGACTGCAACAAGAATGTAAAGAAATGCTGCACCTGTCCTCAATGCAATAAGTGTCTCGCGATCTAAAACAACTGATTTATTTTCAAATCTATCATTTCTTAAATCGGACTTGCTATCAACCTCTACTAACTGGTTTTTTGATACTGGCTTACTTGATCTGAAATCGGTAGAGTTTGAATCTCTCCGTCGTTGGTCAGGTTTCTTTGCAATAAGCAGCATGACCGCAATAGCACCAATAATGACAACAATATAAATGATTGGATCCATCAAAAACCCTTTCCCGGAATGTAAATAAATAATGCGGCAAATAATACCTTATGCCGACCGGTGTTCGGCATAAGAACCTGTTTTGGCATGTTATGCCGAATCTTTCGGCATAAGGCGCCTAATAAGGCAAAATTGCTGCGCTGGTGTCGGCATAAGACGAAAATCCAGGGTTTATGCAGAATACGGTTCAAGTTAAATCCCCAATTTCCCGGCAAAATGAAAACTTGGCTCAGTATAAAGCTTGTGGACCGATTATTCAATTGTCTCCCAGTTTTCTTCTGGCAGCTACTTACGCCAGCTGGTGCCGTGTGAGAAACGCTTTGGCTGTATCCGTTAATGGATGTGATTTTCTGGTTTGCTCGTTCATTTGCACGATGACGGTTTCGGCGGTGGCCACGCAACGGCCGTCTTGAAACAATCCCTGGTAAAAACTCACGGAGCTGTGGCCAACTTTGGTAACGGCCGTACCAATCTCCACCCGCCCTGGCCAGTTAATTTCCGCCAGCAAATTCAGGTTCAGATTCACAATCACAAAGGCCGCAGCCTCCGCCGCCAGCGGACTGTGCGGCGCATAGATAAACTCCACGCGACCGGTTTCTAAAAAAGTGGAAAAGGCGGCGTTGTTCACATGTCCCTGCCGGTCGGTGTCGCCATAGCGCACTTTGTCGAAGGTCTGGAAGGGGAAGTCGGCCAGAGCCAGGGTCTGATCTCTTTTTGGTTGTGTCGTCATGTTGATTTTCCTTTTCGGTGGCTGGCTTTACTGCCGCATTTTCCTCTGGCATTTTAAAGCTAAAGGGCTGGCTGGTAAAGCGCCAATCAATTTGTTAAACAGTCAATAAATTCCGGCTGACAAACGGGCAGTTTGTGTATAATGAGGCCCATGGAAATTCCATTGTTCCCCCTCAACACGGTTCTTTTCCCCGGCTGGCCCATGCCCCTGCACATTTTTGAACCGCGCTACCTGGAAATGGTGCGCTTTTGCGTGGAAGAGAAGTCTCCTTTTGGCATTGTGCTGATTAAGGAGGGCCAGGCAGAGGGTGATACGGCCGTCATCCCCCACGACGTCGGCTGTATAGTGACCATTACCCAAATGGAACGGCTGGACGACGGCCGTTTACTCATCATGACCGTGGGGCAAGAGCGCTTCCGGGTGCTGTCGCTCAACCGCCGCCAGGCCTACTTGGTGGGCGAGGTGGAGCAGATGCCCTACCTGCCCGAAAAAACCGCTCCCTTGCAAGCCGCCGCCAACGAGCTGCATCCGCTGGTCCTCAATTACCTCACCCAGCTCACCAGCCTGGCCGACAATATCGAGTTCGACCCCACCCAGGTGCCTACCGAGCCGGAATCTCTCAGCCACATGGCCGCCTCGCTGCTCCAGGTCTCGCTGGAAACCAAGCAGTCGCTGCTGGAAGCCAAAAAAATCTCCAATGCCCTCACCTTCCTCACGCGTCAATACCGCCGTGAGATCGATATCCTCAAGCAGTTTCCGCGCCAGGATATGGGCAACTTTTCAGTCAACTAATCAGGCTATTCTTCAGCAATTCAAAATTGAGCTTGAGTCTAAATAAAACGATGTTTTCTTTCCCAAAAGCCCCTATCCCGCACGAGGGCGCTTCGCGCCCCGTGCGGGGAGCGCCGAGGCGCCGCCCCTGTCCAGGTAGGGCTGAACCCTTACTGCTAATTTTTAGTCACTTTAAGTTAGGTACAACTCAATGGTTGGTTGAGTTAAAGAGGGTCGTGCGGGGGGCTTCAAGCGGCAGGGGGTTTTTGGCATGGCGCTTGGTTTGGTTCTGCAGCCGCTGCAGAATCCAGTTAAAGAGGTCGCTGTATTGCAGCTGGTTTTTGCGGATAAGTTGGTCGAGATGGGCTTCCACGGCGGCGGGTTGTGGCGGGGTAATCTGCCCCCGACGTACCCGCAGCATGGCCTCGGCAAAGGAACGGCCGTCACTCACACAATATTCCACCAGGTCGCCGCCCACCTCGGGCAGGGACGAGGTTTTCTGGCACAAAATGGGCTTATTGGCCACCAGGAACTCGATGATGGGCATGCCAAACCCTTCGTAAAACGTGGGGTAGAGCAGACCCACACTGCCGTTGATCAGCTCATACATCTCGTCGTCGGAAACGTAGTCCAGGTGCTCGGCCAGCTCGTGCAGATCGTTTGCCTCGATCATATGTGTGAGCGGCACCAGGTCTGGGTCTTCCGTGCCGATGAAGTACACCTTGCAGTCGGTGATCTGTTGTTCTTTGAGAATCTTGAGGGCTTCGATGACCAGCTCCACGTTTTTACGCGGCCGGCGCACGCCTACCATGAGGAAACGGCCGTGTTCCACCGCCCCATCCGCCTCACTTGCTAACTCGCGCCGGACCCGCTGCACCGTGTAGGCTACATCGGGATGCAGGATTTTGATGGCCGCCTGGCATTGAGGGTACAGCTGGCGGATGTCTTTGGCCGTGTTGTCACTTACGGCCACCAGCAGATCGCACAATTCGGCCGCATCGCCCATCAGCCGCTCAAACAGGGCTACCCGCCCTTCTTCCTCACCGGCAAACTCCGTGGGAAACAGCAGAGGGATGAGGTCGTGCACCACCACAATGCGGCAGCAGGGATAGCGGGTGGGGTAAAAAGCGGTGGAAATATAAATATCGGGGGCAAGCGAGGCGATGAAGGTGTCCCAGGCGTCGAAGTCGAACCGGTTGTCTTTGCTAAAGGCCATCTGTTCGTAATAGACAAAATGGAGATACGGCCGTTCCTCAGCGCTGAACAGGCTTAAATCGGTGCGCACCAGCGGCAAAATCACGATGATGTGGCATGTCTCCCCAAAGATGCTCACCAGCCGCTTGATAAAAAAGACGGTGTAAAAACCGATGCCGTCCACATCGTTCACAATTGTTCGGGCGTCTACCACAATTCGGCTTTTCACGTATGAGTCTCTCACTACCTGCTTTTTGGTTAGGAGTGCAGGACGCTGGTTTCCTGACCAGTGCCTGATAAGAAGTAATCCCATGTTACGACGCTGGTTTGAGGTAGAGAATGTGTCGAGATATAGGCGAGAGGTAGAGAATAAGCATAGATCATTTGACAATTCGCCACTTATCCCTTACAGAATAAAAGGTGTGAAACGGTAGAGGCATCCACGTTTCACGCGTCACGGCTTATCATTGGCTAAATTCCTGAAGAGGCAACAAAAGGTGATGAGAACAAGGACATTGCTATGTTACACAAAACCAAATGGACCCTGGAAAAGATACGGCACCGCTTACGGCTTGTAGAACCGCTGGTGTATCGACGGCAACGGCCGTTACCCCCCTTCCGTTATGCCCCCCTCGATAATGCCCGCACCCTGCCCCTGGTGGCGGAGACAGTGGACGACACCAACTGGGAAGAGATTCAGCCCCAGACTTACTGGGGCCAGTGGGAAACCAACTTCATGCTGCGCACCTGGTTTAACCGCCCCGACGAATGGGACGCCAGCCAGCCGCTCGCCCTTTACCTGCCGCTGGGCCACGCGGGCGACTTTGCCCATCCCGAAGCGTTGGTTTACATCGACGGTGTTCATTACGCGGCGTGTGATCGCTTTCACCAGGAGGTGATGCTGACAGAAAGGTTGGGGAACGGCCGTCACCTTCTGGCCTTACACGGCTGGACGGGGCGAGGCGGTGTATTCCAGACCCCACCGGGCACGCGCCTGCTGATGGGCCAGTGCTGCCTGGTGCAAATCGACCAGCCCACGCGCGATTTTCTAGCCACAGTGCGCGTCACCCTGGGCATTGTCACCAGCTTAAACGGCGAGCACAACACTGCCTATGGCACTTTGCTGGATGGCCTCGACGAGGCCTTTCGCGTGCTGGACACCCGTGAACCGTTCAGCGACGCCTTCTACGACTCGGTGCCGCAGGCCCATCACGTGCTCAAACAGGCAATCCAGGCAGCCGGTCCGCCCCTGGCGGTAGACATCGTGGCGGCGGGCCATGCCCACATCGATGTTGCCTGGCTGTGGACCCTGGCCCAAACGCGTCGCAAGGCCGGGCGCACCTTCCAAAACGTGCTGCGGCTGATGGAGCAGTTTCCTGACTACCGCTTTACCCAAAGCCAGCCCCAGCTTTATGACTTTGTGCGCCAGGATTACCCTGAGCTGTTTGAAGCCATCAAGACAAAAGTGCAGGAAGGGCGCTGGGAACCTACCGGCGCCATGTGGGTCGAGGCCGACTGCAACCTGACCGGCGCGGAATCGCTGGCGCGGCAGCTGATCCTGGGTCGCCACTTTTTCCGCGAACATTTTGGCGCAGGCGCCGCATCCCCCATTCTCTGGCTGCCGGATGTGTTTGGCTATTCCTGGAATCTGCCCCAGCTGGCCCGGCAGGCCAATTTGAGATATTTTTTCACCATCAAAATTGGCTGGAGCCAGTACAACCGCATGCCCTATGAATCCTTCTGGTGGCAGGGGCTGGACGGCACGCGCATTCTCACCCATTTCAGCCCCACGCCGGAAAGCGGCGCGGCCCACGCCGGAACCTACAATGCCGAGGCCACTCCCAAAGATGTCATGGGCACCTGGCACAACTTTCAACAAGGTGAGCAGTCACGCCTGATGCTGATGGCCTTTGGCTACGGGGACGGCGGCGGTGGCCCCACGCGGGAGATGCTGGAAAACATTCGCGAAATGCGCCAGTTTCCTGCCACGCCGCGGGTGCAGCACGGCACAGCGCTCTCGTTTTTTGAGCAGCTGGAAGCGGAAGCAGCGCAAAATGGCAAGTCGCTGCCGGTGTGGAAGGGCGAGCTCTACCTGGAATATCACCGGGGCACCTACACTTCCCAGGGGCGCATCAAGCGGGCCAACCGCAAGTCCGAATTTTTGCTGCACGACGCCGAATTTCTGGCCACCTACGCCAACCAGATCAATGACGACTATGAATACCCACACGCGGAACTGCGGGAAGCGTGGCAGTTGATCTGCCTGAACCAGTTCCATGACATCATCCCCGGCAGCAGCATTCAAGAAGTGTACATCGACGCCCTGGAGCAGTATGAAGCGGTGTATGAATTAGCAACGGCCGTTCGCAATGCAGCCCTGGCGGCGATAGCGGCCGTTGTCGGCGGTGAACTGCTCATCATCAACCCCACCTCCTTCGAGCGGGAGGATCTGGCCCTGTGGCTGCACGGCGAAGCGGCAGCGGGGCAGCGTGTCACCAACGGGCTCCTCATTCAGCCCAGGCCGCTGCCGCCGTACTCCATCACCCGGCTGCACACCGACCGCAGCCTCAGCGAGCCGCCCGCCGCCTCGCTGACGGTGACGCCCACGCTGCTGGAAAATAACTTGCTGCGGGTAGAGCTGGACACCAGCGGGGATATCACCCGCATCTACGACAAACGGTACCAGCGCGAGGTGCTGCCGCCCGGCGCGGTGGCTAACCAGTTCCAGGCGTATGAGGATCGGCCGTTAAATTGGGACGCCTGGGACATCGATATTTACTACGAAGAGGAAAACCGCTGGCTGGCCGAACCGGCCCAGCGGGTGGAAGTGGTAGAGGAAGGCCCGCTGCGGGCCACGCTGGCCATTACCCGGCGCATTTTGCACAGCGAGTTCACCCAGTACATCTCGCTGCGGCACAACAGCGCTCGGCTGGATTTCAACACCACCATCAACTGGCACGAACGCCACATCTTGCTGAAGGTAGCTTTCCCGGTAAACATCTTCACCACCCAGGCGACCTACGACATCCAGTGGGGCAACGTGGAACGGCCGACTCACCGCAACACCAGCTGGGATTGGGCCCGGTTTGAAACGGTGGGGCACAAGTGGGTGGATGTGAGTGAGGGCGACTACGGCGTCAGCCTGCTCAACGACTGCAAGTACGGCCATGACGTCCAGGACAACACCCCGGCTGGCTGTACGCTGCGCCTCAGCCTACTGCGCAGCCCCACCATGCCTGATCCCCGTGCTGATGAGGGGGAGCATGAGTTTGTCTACAGCCTGCTGCCGCACGGTGGTCCCTGGAGCGTGGAAACGCAGCGCGAAGCGTACGCCTTAAACGATCCGCTGCTGCTACACGTGCCGGAGGAGACGGCCGTTTCCCCATCCAATCTCATCAACAAGCCGTTTGTCGCCGTCGACCGCCCCAACGTGATCATCGAAACGGTGAAGCAGGCGGAAGACGGCGAGGGCGTGGTGGTGCGCCTGTATGAAAGCATGCGCCGTCGCGGCCCGGTGACGCTGACGGCCAACTTCCCCTTCACGGAGGTGTGGCGGGCCAATGTGTTGGAGGATAAGCAGGAGAAGTTGGTGGGGAACGGCCGTCACGTTTCCTTCACCATCAATCCCTACGAAATTGTCACCATCCGCCTGCTCTAGTTTTCTCGACTGTCATGCCCGCGAAGGCGGGCATCCACGCTATGTCAGCGTCTAGCTTGAGCTGGAGCAAGGGTATCGCCTCGGCGCTTCGCGCCCCGTGCGGGATACCGGCCTTCACAGCAATGAAACAAAAAAAGACCGGCAGTGAACTACCGGTCTTAAGGGTTATTGCCGAAAAAGGGTGCTTCTTACAGCGTGTACAGTTCGCCGAACTTCTGCTTGAGGTAGGCGATGTACGGGTCAATCGTCAGCGGTCCGCCCGTGACGCGCTCGATTAGCTCGTTGGCGGTGAACTTGCTGCCAGGGCTGTAGATGTTTTCCTTGAGCCAGGTGTGCAGCGTACCAAATTGGCCCTGCCGGATCTGGTTGGGGATGTCTGGATGGGCTTTCAGCGCCTGATTGTAAAACAGGGCGGACATGATGTTGCCCAGGGTGTAGCCCTGGAAGGCGCCACCCACGGTGCCCGCATACCAGTGCACATCCTGCAGCACACCGTTCACGTCGCTGGGCGCCTGAATGCCCAGGTCCGATTGGTAACGTGCGTGCCACGCCTCCGGCAAATCCTTCACTTCCAGCGTCCCTTCCAGCATGGCCAGCTCCAGGTCGAAGCGGATCATGACGTGCAGGTTGTAGGTCACCTCATCGGCATCGGTGCGGATGAGCGAGCGCTGCACCTTGTTGATGGCGGCGTAGAATGTATCCAGCGAAACATTGCCAAACTGGTGGGGGAAAGCGGCTTGCAGCTTGGGGTAGTAATGTTCCCAAAAGCCACGGCTGCGCCCCACCAGGTTTTCCCACAGGCGAGACTGGCTTTCGTGCACGCCAGACGAAGTGCCACCGGCCAGCGGTGTGCCCTCCAGCGACAGGTCAATGCCCTGCTCGTACAGGGCGTGGCCCGTCTCGTGCAGGGTGCTGAAGAGTGCTTCGCTCAGGTCGTTTTCCTTGGTGCGGGTGGTGATGCGCACATCGCCCAGGGAAAACTTGGTCATGAAGGGATGGTGGGTTTTATCCTGACGGCCGCGATTGGTATCGTAGCCGTAATCCTGGGCAATTTGATAGCCAAAAGCCAATTGTTCATCTTCCGGGAAGGATTGGTGCAGGCAGCTGTCGTCGGCCGGTTCCTGCGCGGTGATGGCCTGCACCAGCGGCACCAGCTGCTCACGCAGCTCGGCAAACACGGCGCGCACGCTTTCGGCTTTCATGCCCTGGTCAGAAAAGTCAATCAAGGGGTCGGCGATGTGATCATAGCCGGGGAAGCAGTTGGCAATCTGCCGGGAGTAATCGAGGGTTTTTTCCAGGTACGGCCGTATCTTAGCAAAATCATTCGCCGGGCGGGCCTGAGCCCACACCTGGTAAGCCGCCGCTCCATGTTCTGAAAGCGCCGCTACCAGCTCGGTGGGCACCTTTACAAACTGATCGTAGTTGCGCCGGGTCACGCGGAGGAGGCTGGCTTCTTCGCTGTCGTAGGGCAGCGTTTCGCCCCAGGGTTCCAGCGTGTCCAGCAGCTGGCCAATGGCTGGATCGGTAAACTTCTGGTGAGCGATGCGACCAATGGTTGCCTGCTGCCGTCCGCGCGCTGCTGCGCCACCAGGCGGCATGTAGGTGCTTTGATCCCAGTTCAGCAGGGCATTCACGGAGTTCAGATCATTGATTTCTAGTAAGCGTTGTTTGAGTTCCTGGTACTTTTTTTCCACGATATTACTCCTGTCGTCAAAACTTAACGCGACGCCTCAGATGCAGGCTAAAGATTTTGCGCCTCGTGCAGTTTTGCGGAAAAACGCAGCAAGTTACTATGTCTAGATATCAGCAAAACTGCTTAAGTGTTTTGCTCTTGTACCACAATAACCCGCTAATGATTTACGGAGCAAAACACTCACTGGTCTTGCTTGTTAGATAGTTACCTAATGTTGGGGAATTTACCCTAAAGTGGCGCGAAATGCTAGCGGTGCGGGCGATACTTTTGCTCAATGCGCAAGATTGCCAGACGGCCGAGAATGTAAACGGCCGTTACCAGCAGCGCCAGCAATGCCCACATCCAGCTGCTCAGCTCCAGGCCATGTGATCCAATCAACGTCAGCACCAATACGCTGGGCAGCCGGCCCAAAAAGTTGGCTGCCAAAAATTTGCGCGGTGAGATGCCTGTCAGGCCGGCCACAAAGTTCATCAGGTCGGTTGGGAACACCGGCAGCACAAAGGCAATTGTGAAAAACAGGAATCCCCGCTCCTCGGCGATGGTTTCCCATTTCTCGATGACTTCCGGATCGGCCAGGTGATGCACCAACGGCCGTCCCGCCCAACGCGCCAGCATAAAGGCCAGCTGGCTGGCCGCCACCACACAGGTGATGTTAAACACCAGACCCCAGGGCAGGCCGTAAATGTACCCCCCGGCAATCACAAACACGTGCCCGGGGATAAAGGCTACAATCACCTGAAGCACCTGCAAAAAGGCCAGCACCAACGGGGCCAGCACGCCAAAACTCTGCACGTAGCTGCTAACAAATTCCTGGTCGCTTAAAACGGTAAGCCACCCGGCCAGCGAATCGCGCAGCAGCCAGGTGAGGATGGCCACCAGTGCCAGGCCGCTGCCCAGCAGCCAGAGTTTGGTACGGCCGTCCAGCCCGGTTTTGGCCGGTGTCGTGACCAAACCATACACGGGACGAACTCCCCGCCTCGCTTTTTGGGCCTTTGCTTTCTGTTCAGTAATGATAGACATACGCTCTTCCCGCGTGAGGGCAGTGGCTGCGTGCAGCAGTGTGCGCCTGATTCAATAAAGATTAGCGCGGTACAGCACAATTGTGCCATGCACCGGCGTTCACCCCCACGCTGGACGGTGGGTGAACGCAGCCCTTTACGCAAGCAAATTTGAATTGTTGCGAATGAGTAAAGATCGTACCTGCTCTATGGATTATGGGCAAACTGCTGGATTTGCCGTCATCAATCTGCTTTTTTGAGGCTGGCTCCCAGAAAATAGCGGACGGCGTTGGGCAGGCGGTAAGCCCAGGCGCTTTCATTATGGCCACCGCCCACGTCTTCCACGTGCAGGAGGTTGCGGGTGGGGCGATACCCCTTTTTCACCAGGATACGTTTGATGCGGCGCACACGGCCGTAATACCGTCGGGAGCGGCTGCGCAAGATGGTCTGATCTGGCCACTGGCCGCCCATCTCCCGCGTGCCCGCGTCCAGGTAGATTTTGCCCTCCTGGTACGAGACCTCTTCGAGATAGTCCAGAATGGCGCGGTTGGCAAACCAGACCGAAGGACTCATCACCCCGGCAAAACCGTAAACAGAGGGATGCCGGAAAAAGGCATAGAGGCTGATCAGCCCGCCCATTGACGAGCCCAAAATACCGGTGGTTGCCTTGTCAGGCAGGGTACGAAAGGATTGGTCGATCAGCGGTTTTAGCGTGTGCACCAAAAAATTGAGATAGGCATCCCCCTTACCGCCACCGTACGCTTTATCTACAAACGGGCTGTACTCGGCCAGCCGTTCCTGGCCCATGTTGGGGATGCCCACCACAATCGCTTCCAGGTTTTCTTCCTGAGCCAGCTTTTCCATGGTTTCATCCACGTGCCATTCGCCGGTGTAACTGGTGGCTTCATCGAACAAATTGTAGCCATCATGCATGTAGAGCACCGGGTAATGCTGCTGGCTGTGGTCGTAGGAGGGGGGCAGGTAAACCAGAATGTCGCGCTGATTTTTTAGCTGGGGACTGTACACCTGCTGGGCAATCTGAATGTTGCCGCTGATCGTGTGGCGGTGGCGTTCGTAGTAAATATCGTGATAAGAGCGCCAAGCGACTTTTTGTAACTGTGTTATCTCCAAGGAAGTCTCCGATTTTGGGGCAATAAAGCTGCCCTATTGTCTCTTTTTTTGTTGGCCCGTCCACTGACTTTTATCTTAGCCGTGTGAAAAAGCCAAATAATGTGAAAATCATCACGAATGGCCTATTGTACCTTCACATGCTTGCAAAAAAGCTTATAATCATTGGCAACACTTATTGGTCGAGGTAAACACAGATGGCACAGCAAGACGAAAAACCGGTGGAAAACCTGGCGGAACTGGCTGAATATCGTGCCCGCCTGCGGAATGATCGCCAAAATTTGATTGAAGAATTAATTCAGGACGGCATCGACAACGGTCTGTTTGACAATTTGCCGGGCAAGGGGAAGCCGCTCAATCTGAACAAAAATCCATATGCCGCCGACATGGAACTGGCCCATGAGCTGCTCAAAGAAAACGATCTGCCGCCCGTGTGGATTTTGCACCGCAATGAGATTTTAGCCAGGGCGGCCAAACTGCGCGCCGAAATTGAGCGCCAGTGGGCGTGGCACCAGCGGGAGTTTGGCGTGGCCAGTGCCAACAAGGGCCGCCTGACAATCAGTTGGGATGACTGCTGCCTGAAGTGGACGGCCGAAATTGGGGAGCTGAACAAGGCGATTGATGCGTTTAACTTGAAACGGCCGTTTGACCACATCGAAATCTTTAAACTCACCATCGACAGTGAACTCAAACGAGTAGGGGCGCCCCGCTGGCTGCGTTAGCCCAAACATTCTGCTCTTAACGCCAAAGTACCCTCCTGTAAAAAGTCCAGGTGGTATAAAATGCGCAACAGCCTTTGCATTCGGGGAAGCCATCCAGGCAAAGCGCAAAAATTCATTAAATCACTTTAGCAGATCGTTCCTGCTGAGGGTATTGCCATGACGATCCGGCAAAAACTGCTGCTCACCATTCTTATTACCTCAGTATTCACAACAATTCTGCTTTATACGCTTTCCCACAGCATCTTGCTCAATGGTTTTACCAGGCTGGAAAGCGAGATGCTGTTTTCCGGTACCCAGCGTGTTTTAAACACCGTGCAACAAGAACTAGCCACACTCAGCGCCACGACCGCCGATTGGGCTTATTGGGACGATACGTTCGAATTCCTGAATGGGCAAAATCCCTCATACATCGCGGACAACTTCACGGCGGAGACATTGGCTTATCTTGATCTCAACATGGTTCTGATAACCGATAGCGAAGACCGTCTTGTCTACAGCGAATTTTTCGATTCTGAAAGGGGCTTTGTCCCTTCTCCTGTCCAGTTAGACTCGGCAACAACCGCTGCCTTCATACCCGATAGCGCCGATCTTCAAAGCTCGGTCACAGGAATTGTGGAGCTAGATGGGGTACTATTTCTGGTGGCTTCCCGTCATATTTTGGACAGCCACTTAAACGCTCCTATTCACGGCACTTTGGTTTTCGGCCGTTATCTGGATGAGAGCAAGCTGGACGCTCTCTCCGAGACTCTGGAAACAGACCTGGCTCTATCACCAGTCAACAACCCGGATATGGCAGATGTGTTTTTCACCTTGCAGCAGCGCGGCGAACGCGGTGTGTTGGTGCGCCCACTCTCGGCCACAGAGGTCGCCAGCTACAGTTTAATTAAAGACATTACCCGTAAACCGGCTTATATTTTGCAGGTGAAGGCCCCAAGAGACATTTACAATTACGGATTAAAGAGCGTCAGGTATTTTGTTTCCACGCTTTTTTTTGTGGGAGCAGGTTTTTTGATTGTTATGCTCATAATAATTGAGCGTATGATTGTTTCGCGAATTGCTTCTCTCAACCAGTCAGTCCTTGCTTTACGGGCAGGCAACCAGGATTTTACGGTTCCTATTGAAATCAAAGGTAACGATGAAATTGCTACCTTTGCCAGTACATTTAAAACGTTACTGGGAGAGATAGCTCTTTCTCATCAGGCGCTGGAACAGACCAACGTCGAGCTTGAGGTGCGGGTAGCGCAAAGAACCCAGGCCCTGGAGCAGGCCAATATCGCCCTGGAGAAAGAAGTTTTTGAGCGCAAGCAGGCCCAGGCCAAACTTCAACAATCTCGGGACCAGGCCCTTGAAGCCCTACGCTTAAAAACGCAGATTCTGGCCAACGTCAGTCACGATGCCCGCACACCGCTTTCCGTCATTACTCTTTATGCCCAAATGTGCCAGGCAGGCCTGTACGGCAGTTTGACTGAAAAACAGGCCGAAGCGATGGAAACGATTCTTACCAACGCGCAAAAAATGCTCACGTTTGTTAACAACCTGCTTCAGGAAAGCCAGGCGGGCGCCAAGAAAAAGGAACACCTGCAAAAAGTGCCTTTTAAGACCATTTTGCTGCTGAAGGATATTGAAACGATGTTTCGTCCCCTGGCTGTGGAGAAGAAGCTACAGCTGACAAGTTCAATCGCGACAGATATTCCGGGGACGCTTTATGGTGATATTGAACGGATGAAACAAATCATCAACAACCTGGTGGATAATGCCATTAAGTTCACGCCCACGGGACGTGTCCACGTGGCCATATACAGTCAAGAGCCGGACCATCTGGCAATTGCCGTGACCGATACTGGCATTGGCATTGCCTTGGAACATAGAGACAAGATTTTCGAGTCCTTCTGGCAGGTGGATGGCACCATTACTCGTGATGTAAACAGAGGGGTCGGCCTGGGCCTTTCTATTGTTCAGAAGCTGGTCGATATGATGGGGGGGATGGTGAGCGTTGAGACCAACTCACCTGCGCCAGGCACCACTTTTAAAGTCGTCTTACCTTACGAAAGAGAGCCTGAAACCACGCCATGAACACCAAACACGCCCTTGTTGTTGAGGATGAGGCCGCTCTTCGTCTCGTCTACAAAGAGGTATTGCAAATGAAAGGCTGGATAGTAAGCGAGGCGGTCAACGGGCCGCAGGCATTAACCCTTCTCTCTACGCCGACAACGCCTGCTCTGGTCTTTTTAGACTTGCATCTACCAATCGGTTCCGGACTCGACGTTTTGCGAACAATTAGGACCGAGGAGAAGCTGCGCGAAATCTACGTGGTTGTCATTTCCGCAGATCCCTATCTGTTACAAGAAGCCGCCTCGCTGGCCAGTGCTACTCTCCTAAAACCAACTAACTTGCAGGATCTGTTAGATATTGTGCCCTGAATCTCCCTGACATTTTGATTGTGTAACTGGCAGAAGAGTTTCCCCAAAAGGCGATCGTTATTCAGCTGCCAGCTGCTGAACGCGGGCCAAAGCACCGAGCAGCTCCGGAATCCGCACCGGTTTGCTGATATATTCATCCATGCCGGAGGCCAGGTATTTTTCTCGGTCCCCGGTGAGGGCATGGGCGGTCATGGCGATGATGGTTGGCTGCCGCTCTGGCGGCCAGATTCCTCGAATTTGCCGGGTGGCTTCAACCCCGTCCATAACGGGCATTTGCACATCCATAAAGATGACGTCATACGGCCGTCCCTGCAAAGATTCCAGCACCTCCAGCCCGTTGGACACAACATCAGCTTGGTACCCCATCCGCTCCAGAATACGGAGAATCACTTTTTGATTCACCAGGTTATCTTCGGCCAGCAGGATGCGTAAAGGGTGGTGTTGACCCATTTCGGGGTCAACGCCTCGTTTGGCTGTTGGCTGGAGCGGGGAAGCGGCCGTCTCCTCAAAGACACCTGTTAAAGCAGCTAAAAGCTGCTTGGGTTTCACCGGTTTTGTTAAAAAGGCGGCAAAATAATCCTCCTGGCGCAGCCCTTCTCTATCACCAAGGGAGCTGAGCATGATCATTGGCGGTGCCTTTTTGTCTAGCAGCTGGCGTATCTCTTTGGCCAGCATCAGGCCGTCCATCTCGGGCATGTGCATATCCAGCACCGCAGCATCAAAGTGTTCGTCGGCTTGCAGCAATGCCAGGGCTTCCTGTGCTGAGCTAACCGCTGCGGCATTAATGCCCCAGGCCGCCGTTTGCCGGGTCACAATAAAACGATTGGTTTCATTATCATCCACAATTAACAATCTTTTATCGGCTAGCAGCGGGTGAGTGCTGCGCACATAACTGCGGCGGGGCAAACCACTGGTTGGCCCCTGAATGGTGAAATAAAAAGTCGCTCCCTGCCCCTTTTCACTCTCAACCCAAATGCTGCCCCCCATTAGCTCCACCAGGCGTTTACAAATAGCCAGCCCCAGCCCGGTGCCACCAAAGCGCCGTGTTGTCGATGAATCCACCTGGCTGAAGGACTTAAACAGCCGGTTCTGTTTTTCTTGGGAAATTCCAATCCCGGTGTCTTGCACCGAGAACTGAAGCATGGACAGCTCGGGATCATCCTGGTGTGCTGCTCTGTCGTATGGCGCAACCCGCAGGACAACTTCGCCCGTTTCCGTAAACTTAATCGCGTTATTGAGCAGGTTAACCAGAATCTGCCGCAGGCGCGTCATGTCTCCTACAATGGCTTGAGGCACGTGATCTTCTATTATGTAGGCTATTTCCAGCCCTTTTTCGGCCGCGTTGGAGGCAACTATGTCCAGAACTTCTTCTACGCAATCACGGAGATTAATCGGCCGTTTTTCCAGCTCTAGTTTGCCAGCTTCAATTTTAGAAAAGTCCAAAATATCGTTAATCAACGACAGCAGTATATCGCTGCTGCTGCGGAGGGTTTCTACGTAATCGCGCTGCTCCTCATCCAGGGGGGTATCAAGCAGCAGACTGGTCATACCAACAACCCCGTTTAAGGGCGTCCGGATTTCATGGCTCATGTTGGCCAGGAATTCCGATTTCAATCGAGAGGCCTCCAGGGCCTGATCCCGGGCGTGAGCCAATTCTCTTTCAATTTCCCTCCGCCTGGTGAGGTCGGTGATCACCACTATAGCGCCATCAATCTGCGCCCCACGTACGCGGGGCACACCGGTCATCAGCGCGTGCACTGGCTTGCCGGAAACGTGTTTGAACGCAATTTCTTGCTCCAGAATTTCCCCTTTTTGCCAGCGTGTGAACATTTCTGTCACGATTTCCGGGTCAAGATCATAGACCAGGTCCAACGAGGATCGGCTGTTTGTGGCCGCCGGTTGAAAGCCTAACAGCTCGGCAAATGCCGGATTGCTGTACTCAATCACCCAATCGTTGCGCACCACGATGAGCCCCTGGCCCATGTTTTCCATCACCTTCTGGGCAAACGTGCGCTCCTCGTTTAGGGCCATCTCCGACTGGTGCTGCTTAATAATCTGGCCGATTTGGGCGGCGATGTTTTCGCCTAACTCTATATCCTGCCCTGCCACATCCCTGGTTTCTATCCAGTTAAACTCCAACAGGCCAACGGTGCCTCCGTCCAATCGAATCGGCAGCAGTAGAGCGGATTTGTTGGCGAATTCTTTCAGAATGTCCCGCACAAGCTCCAGGAAGGGCGCTTGCTGTACACTGGTCAGGGCCGTGGCGGTCTCTAAAGCCAGCAGCGTAGTTATGGGGGCAGCGTTACTCAGCGGAACAACTTGTCTGGCCTCATCCAAGTCAGGAATCCAGTACTCGGCGATGACATCGGCATAACATCCAGGCTCATCCAGAAGAGCAAAGGCAGCATGTGCTGCCTGGAAAAAGAGGGCAGCAGCTTCACAGATGGCCCGAATCGTACTGGCCAGGTCATTTTGCGTTGCTCTCACGGTGGCTACCTGGCGCAGCAGCGCTTCTCGTTTAAGATGCTGGCGCAGCGCCTGTTCTGTCTGTCGCTGCGCGGTAATATCGCGAAAGCTCCAGACCCGGCCCACAATTTGTTCCCCAATTCGTTGTGGTCTGGAAAGGCGTTCGAAGATACGGCCGTCCCTAAAAGTCAAAATATCCAAACTCTCGATGGCTGGTTGGCTGTACAGTTCCTGAACTTTGGCAATAAACTGGTCGGGGTCAGTTAACTGCTGCTGGACGTAAGTGAGTAGGGTTTCGTCGTGCAGCTGGTCCGCAAATTCATCCGGTATCTGCCACATGTTTAAAAAGCGGCGGTTGTGCAGAGCAATGGTGCCTTCAAGGTCCACGACCAGAATACCGTCGGCTGTTGCTTCAAGTGTAGACTCTAACAACGATAAAGAGTGGTTCAGAAGATTTTCCGTTTTTATTCGTTCGGTCATATCTTCATAAGTTCCATTGCTGCCAGTTACCTGGTTACTGGTATCTGTCAGCAGCTCCACGCCTTTGATCAGGGGGGATTTACGGCCGTCATTCGTTTGAGACTGGTATTCTGCTGTCTGCAACTGTTGGCGCTGTTTGGCTTCCCTGTCTGTACATTCCGCAATATCTCTGGTTGTGGGTTTACTCAATGCCCTGGGCGGAGTTTGTACAACGGATAGTCTCAAGCCAATAGGCGAAACAGCTGCTGCAAGAGCTCCTTTTTCCTCTTAAAGGTCTCCCTTCATTTTACTGGGGAAACGGCGCTGTTTCGATTCCACAATAGTACTACGTTGCAATCGTCCCCTCACTGCTGTTCAAGCAGATTGATGTGTTCTCCTCCACTTATGTCTACTCGAATTGCCTAATACTTCCACGTGCTGCCAATATTTGTGCCGTTGACCCAAATTGGAGCGTTGGCCTTTGAGCCACGGAGAGGACGGTACAATTTGGTATCGGCTTAAGCCGATGCGTACACAATGAGGCGAGCGAATCCTTGTCAAAACATTGACAAAATATTGACATATGTTGTATACTGCTTTCAAAATTTTGGCTCTTTGGGATTTCGTGGGGTTTGGCGTGAAACGTGAAGCATGAAACGTTATGTCTCTCTGGTCACGTTTCACGTTTCACGCATCACGGATTGTAAACCCCTTGAATTCCTGAAGACCCGTTCAGATGCATTGGCCTCGCCCAAAAGGAAAACGCCATGACAAGGATGACTGATTTAAATCATGAACGGTATACGTCAAAACCCAGCGGGGCTGAGGAACCCACGACATTTGATTTTTTAGGACAGTACCTCAAAGAAAGCCGCCGTTCCACCTTGCTCACGGCCAAAGAGGAAATTATGCTGGCCGAAGAAATTGCGGCGGGGCGGGAGGCAGATGAGCAGCTGCAAAAAAACCTTTCTGCCACAGAACGCCAGCACTGGCTGTGGGTAAAAGAGCGTGAAGTGGAGGCGCGTGCGGCCCTGGTGCGGGCCAATGTGCGGTTGGTCATTAGCATTGCCAAGAAGTACCGGGGGCAGGGGCTGGATTTTCTAGACTTGATTCAAGAAGGCAATGTGGGGCTGTTAACGGCCGTTGACAAATTTGACCACACGCTTGGTAACCGCTTTAGCACCTACGCCACCTGGTGGATTCGCCAATCGGTAACCCGGGCCATTGCTAACCACGGCCGTACCATTCGCATCCCCGCCAACAAAGCCGCCAGCATCCGGCAAATTTACCGGGCCAAACAGGAGCTGGAACAAGAATACGGCCGTCCGCCCCGCGCCGAAGAGCTGGCAGAGTACACCGGCATGTCGCCCGAGCGCGTAAACAACTTGCTGCGCATCACCATGCCTTTGCTGTCGCTGGAGCAGCCTGCCGGGCCAGAACCGGATACCGAACTGGGCACCTTTGTCGAGGATAACTTATCGTTGCAGCCCAACGATGCCGTGGCCCAAAAAATGCTGGAAGAACGCATCGAGCTCATGCTGGCTGGTCTCACCAAGCGTGAGGCGAGCGTGCTTTGCCTGCGCTACGGGCTGCGCGGCCATGAAACCCACAGCCTCAAAGAAGTGGGCCAAATGTTTGATCTTTCCCGTGAACGCATTCGCCAGATTGAGAAAACGGCACTAAAGAAGCTGCGCCAACCCCAGTTCGGCGCGGATCTGCACCACTATTTGAATTGATGTGACTGGGGAAGAAAAGTTAATAGTAAAAAGTGAAAAGTAAGAACCACTTTTCACTTTTTGCTTTTTACTTGCCTATTGGTGCACCCGGCAGAAATCCGAGCCTTCCAAAGCACGGTTGCGGCATTGACGGCCGCTTTTGGTGGTAGCCTGGCATTGGTTCGGTTCGGGTGCGGCGGCGCCGTTTTGCCCCGCCGGTTCTGCCTCACCGGTAACGGCCGCTTCGGCGGCAGCCACGGCCTCTGCCTCAAGGGCCAGGTTCATCAAGGCGTCAAACTCCGCGTAAAACCCTTCCATGATAACGTCGGGATCAGGCACCAGGCCGACATCGGTGGCCACGCCCATGTGCACCCGGTTGGCGTAGCTGATGATGCTGATCCCCAGCGAGACGCGCCCAGACTGGGGCACCCAGAACATCAGCTCATCAATTTGCTGCCCGGCCAGGTAGAGCGGCATGGGGGGGCCAGGGACGTTGGTCATAACGGCCGTTGTTTTGGAGCCAAACAGGTTCACCAGCGTACCCTGCAGATCCTGCGGCGACATGCCCATCGCGCTTAAAATGCCCAGGGCTACCGGCGCTTCCTTGGAGTTTTTCAGGGCCAGCATTCGTTTGCGCACCTCGTGCAGCCGGTCGAGCGGATCGCCAATGCCTACGGGCAGCGAGAGGAAGACGATGCCAAACTTGTTGCCCAGCTGGCCCATCTCCGCTGGTGTGCGCAGGTTGACGGGAACGGCCGCACGGAAGTTCAACCCATCCACCGGCGCACCTTTGCTGAGCATGTAGCGGCGCAGCGCCCCCGTCATAGCCGAAACCAGCACGTCGTTGACAGTACCGCCGGTGGTGTTTTTGATCTTTTTAACGTCGGACAAGGGCAGCGGCCGGGACCAGGCAGCCCGTTTGGCCACGCCAAGCTTGCCTTTAAACAAGGTTTTGGGGTCTGGTGAGCGCAGGAAAAGTCTCCCGGCGGCTACGGCCGTATCCGTTCCCTTCAAGGCCAGCTCCATAGCGTGAGCGGGGTTAACCAGCGCCTCCAGCCCTTCGGAAGCCATCTTGCTGGTGGTTACCCATACGGCGCCGATGGTTCTGGTTCCTTGTTCCACCAGGGCATTCAGCGACCCGCTCAGCCCATCTTCCTCTCCTTCGCCCTCTTCCGCCTGGAGCTCGCTGCCGGTGGGCGGTGGCATACCGGGCATCATTTCGGTGAGCGAGAGCAGCACAAAAACCAGCGCCATGCCGTCGGCAATGCAGTGATGCAAACGGCACATCAGGGCACAGCCCTCGCCGTAATTCTCGATGAGGTGGAACTGCCACAGCGGCTTGCTGAAATCCAGCGGCGTGCTCATCAGGTCGCTGACCATTTCTTGCAGGGTGGCTTTATCGCCGGGGGAAGGCAGAGCCACCCGGTGCAGGTGGGCGTTCAGGTTAAAGGTGGGGTCCACTTCCCAGTAGGATTGGCCAAACGGCAGGCGTGACTGGACCACCCGCATGCGGAAGCGATCAAAGGTGAGCAGCTTGTGCTCGATGACCGCTTTGAGATGGTCAAAATCGATCATCTTTTTGAAGGTGATGATGCCCGATACCATCATCAGGTTGGTGGGGTCTTCCATGCGCAGCCAGGCTGCATCGACGGTGGTTAAGGGGTGAGTCTTGGGCATACGGCCGTCTCCTTAAGTAGCCTTGCAAAAACGATGTGCTGTTTACTCTGGGTAACACAAAAGTACCCTTTCCAGTATAACGCAGCCAGAGAGAGCTGACCATGTTTCGGGACGGCCGTAAAAACCGGAAATTTGAGCTTGAATCAAAACAAAACTGAAAAAAAACTCTGCGACGAATAAGGTCGCCGGGCGCAAAGCGCCGCGGCAACGACGTACCGGACTTTTGCCAGTGAGGTAACCGCAAACCAGCCGTGTATCAATCAACTGTAAATTAGGGTGAACCCAATCTGGTATCACTCAAGCAAATTTGACATTTGCAAGGAAACGAAAATATGGGACGTGTTCAACTGGCAGACAACAATGAAGCAGCCATTGAATCAGAATCGCTCGGAAAAAAGATTGAAATGATTATTCAGGGTTTACCACCACATGAAGTCACCCTCATTGAGATTGTGGAGATCGTAGGCGCGGACAGTCTTCTGCTGCTTACCGTCTTTCTCTCGCTCGTATTTATTGTGCCGATATCGATCCCCGGCGTAAGCACCGTTTTTGGCTCCGGGATCATTCTCATTGGCATCACCCGGTTGTTTAACAGAAAACCCTGGTTACCTAAAGCCATTGGGGCCCGCAAATTGTCATCAGAAAAGCTCCGCGAAGGTTTCAAACGGGCCCTCGTGTGGTTCAACAAGTTGGAAAAGATCAGCCGTCCCCACCGCCTGACTCAATTAACGGCCGATGGTCTGGTAACTGTCATGAACAACCTGTCATTTATTTTTGCAGGTCTGCTGCTGATGGCCCCATTCGGCTTTATTCCCTTCAGCAATACCTTCCCGGCACTGGCTCTCATTTTTCTTTCTGTTGGGATGATGGAGCGGGACGGCCGTTTCATTTTGTATGGCTATGTTTCAAACGCTGCCACCGTGATTTATTTTGCCGCGTTGGTTGCGGCTGGTGCTTTCTCGGTCCAGGAGTTTTTCCACTTCCTAAACTAATTGCTGCCAGTCGTCTCGCCGACCTCAAACTCCCTGCAGCTTAGCCGAGCGGTAAGGGCGACTGCCAGATGGCGCTGGTGGTGTTGACGTGAATGCGGGTGACCCACTTCACCCAATCGTAGCCGCGCAGCTGGGGCGCCACCAGCCGCAGCGGGGCTCCATGCCCATGCGCCAGCGGGACCCCGGCCGCGTGAGTGGCCAGCAGGAAGTGATCACAGTCGGCCAGGGCAAAGCGCCGCTTGTAGTGCGAAACCGCCTCGATGGTGACGCTGACGGCCGTATCCAACACGCCTGCCTCGTCCAACAGCTGCTTGAGTGGAACACCCTGCCACACCTGGGTGGTGTACCAGCCGCTGGTGCAGTCCAGCAGCACCTCCTGCTCCACCGTAGGCCGGACCAGCAGCTCGCTGTAGCTGAGGGATAACGGCCGGGCCACGGCACCATCCACAAGCAGCTGCCACTCTTCCTTGTTCACCAGATCGGGATAGTCAAAAATCCAGCTGACGGAGGGGAACTGCCCGGTAAAACTGCCCCGTTCGTACGACCCGGTAAAGCGCCGTTTAGCCCCTTCCAGGCCAACGGCCGTTTTGCCCACATCGCTAAACCGCCACAAAAGTGCGCCGATCAGGGAGGAAACGGCCGTGCCCAAAAACAGACGCCGGTCCAGGGTGCCTTTCACTTTGAAAATGAACTTCATGCGCCGCACGTGCCACACCAGCAGCAGCATCACCGGCACGGCCACGTAAATGTGCAGGCTCACCAGGCTAAACCCGCCAAGGTGAATCGGGCCGTTAAACGTCCACAGCAGCCCCATCAGCACCGTAACCAGCAGCAAAATCAGCATGACGCTAAAAGCCACACGCCCGCGCGTCCACTTTTTCTTGCGGATAAAAGCATCCAGAATGACCCGGCTCTTCCAGACAAACAGCACAATCAGAGCATAGGCGGCAATACCGTGGACCCACAAGCGCCAGGCGGCATCCTCGTGCCCATTCACCAGCCCCAGGTAACCGGAAACTGTCAGGGTAACCAGGATGATCAGCAACGCTACGTTTGACCAGGGGAACTTCACGTGTTTACTTCCTTGCTGCTGCATAAATGTTGTACGCAGGCAGCATACGGCCGTCTATCCTCTAGTTTAAGGCCATTTTTTACTTCACTCAGATTTCGTTACAAATCGTTTATATTTCAGCAGTTGAATCAGCCCATATACGCGAGAGCATATATAATACTAGTAATATATGATATAATAGGGATTTGTGCCTGCTTGTCAAGAGGCAAAATAGATTCCAACTGGAGAACTCATGTCGCTTGAATATGCCATTCTTGGTTTCCTGACTTTAGCCCCTATGAGCGGGTACGATTTAAAGACCCGCCATTTTGATGGATCGGTGGCGCACTTTTGGCCGGCCAACCAGGCCCAGATTTACCGCACATTGGATCGGTTAGAGAGCGCCGGGCTGGTGACCGGCGAGTGGGAAGTGCAAACGGAACGGCCGAATCGCAAGAGCTATACCATTACCACGGAAGGGGTCGCCGCTTTAAAAGCCTGGCTGGCCGAGTCACGCCCGCTGCCCAAAGAGCGCCTGCCGTTTCTGGTGCAGCTTTATTTTGCCCGTCATTTGTCTCGTGATGAACTACTGTCACTGCTTCAGGCCCAGCGGCAGCTGCATGTGGACCGGCTGAAGGAGTACCAGGCGATTGGCTTCCCGCCCTTTGATGATCCCGTCATGGCTCGCCAGGTTATCTTCGGCAAATATACCCTTGACTTTGGGCTGCGGTATGAGCAGATGCAAATTGAGTGGCTGGATGCCGTGATGGCTCAGGCAGAAACGCTAAGCTGGCCAGACGATTGATCCTGGGATTGGGGGCGGCTGCGGCTACTGGTGGTCATTTGGGGTGGTAATGTCGGCCGTCCTTGCTCTACAATTGCGCGATGTCTACCCTTACACACAACGAAACCGCCAGCCGGGGCTACGTGGTTGCCCTGGCCAGCGCGGCAATTTTGTCTACCACGGCCGTTTTTATCCGTTACCTCACCGAAACGTACCACATTCCGCCGCTGCTGCTGGCCTTCTGGCGCAGCTTTTTTGTGGTGTTGACCCTGCTGCTGGCTCTGGGACTTTCGCACCCGGCGCTGCTGCGTTTGCCGCGCCGCCAGCTGCCTTACCTGGTGGGTTATGGCCTGCTGTTTACCGTGTTTAACGGGCTGTGGACCCTATCTGTGGCGCTGAACGGCGCGGCCGTGGCCACGGTGCTGGTCTACAGCTCAGCGGCGTTTACGGCGCTGCTGGCGCGCTGGCTGCTCAAGGAATCGCTGGGGGCCGTAAAGGTGGTGGCAATTGTGCTGTGCCTGGCGGGCTGTGTGCTAGTCGCCGATGCGCTGGATCCCGCTGCCTGGGATCGCAACCTGATGGGCATTCTCACCGGCACGCTGGCCGGGTTGGGTTACGCCATCTACAGCCTGATGGGGCGCTCGGCGGCGCAGCGTGGACTGAACCCGTGGACGACCCTGCTGTACATGTTTGGTTTTGCCACGCTCTTTTTCCTGGTGCTGAATTTGATGCCAGGAGAGATGGTACTGGGCACGGCCATTTCCCCCGCCGACATCTTCTGGTTTGGCAACGCCTGGGCCGGTTGGGGTGTGGTGATTTTGCTGGCGGCCGGTCCCACCGTAGCGGGCTTTGGCCTGTACAACACCAGCCTGGGACTGCTGCCCTCCAGCGTGGCCAACCTCATTTTGACGACCGAGCCGGTGTTTACGGCCGTACTCGCCTACTTCTTGCTTGGGGAGCAGCTGTCTGGTTTGCAGATTGCGGGCAGCTTATTGATTTTAGGGGGGGTCCTGTTCTTGCGGCTGCGCGGCGGGCGGCGGGGGCGAACGGCCGTTACCTGACAAAGTAGGAACCTTGCATTCTCCCCGCGCCGCAGCTTTCTGGACAACCAGCCCTCATCTGCCCTATCATTCAGGAAAGTAAACACACAAAGGATGGCAGCTATGAAACGATGGAATGGTTGGGGCGATACGGCCGTAGACTACCCCCTCCCCGAAAAAGCAGGCGGCTTCCTCATTGACCTCGTGGGCGAACCCACGCCGCCGCAAGATGCCACCCTGGCCGACGTTCTGGCCACGGTGCCCGGCAGCCGCCTGCCCGACCATCCCCTCATCCAGAAGGATGCCGAAACGCGGCTCAAACACGCCCGCGGCCAGAGCTTCCCCGACTGGGTGGCCCTGCGCAGCGGCTGTATCAACACCTTTCCAGATGGCGTTGCCTTCCCCCAAACCGAAGCCGACGTGCACACCTTGCTCCAGTTCGCCCGCAGCCACGACATCAAGCTCATTCCTTACGGTGGCGGCACGTCCGTGGTGGGCCACATCAACCCGGAGCCGGGCGATCGGCCCGTGCTCACCGTCAATTTGCAGCGGCTCAGCCGCCTGACGGGGCTGGACAGCACCAGCCAGCTGGCCACCTTTGGCGCGGGCGTGGCCGGGCCAGAAATGGAAGCGCAGCTGCGCGCCAAAGGGTACACGCTGGGCCACTACCCGCAGTCGTTTGAATATTCTACGCTGGGCGGCTGGGTGGCCACCCGCTCCAGCGGGCAGCAATCGCGCGGCTACGGCCGTATCGAAGACTTGTTTGCTGGTGGCAAGCTGCTGGCCCCGGCTGGTGAGCTGCTCATGCCGCCGCTGCCCGCCTCCGCCGCCGGACCCGACTTGCGCCAGCTGGTGCTTGGCTCCGAGGGTCGATTGGGCATCATCACCGAAGCCACGGTGCGCATCTCGCCGCTGCCAGAGCGGGAGTCGTTTAACGCGGTCTTCTTTCCCAGTTTTGAGGCGGGCAAAACGGCCGTACGCCAGATACTCCAGGCCAATTTACCCCTCTCCATGCTGCGCCTGAGCACCGGTGTAGAAACGGAAACCACGCTCAAGCTGGCCGGGCACGAGATGCTCATCGGCACGCTGGAGCGGCTGCTGAGCATTCGCGGCGTGGATGAAGGCAAGGCGATGCTGCTGATGGGCTTTAGCGGCAACCGGCACGTGGTCAACACGGCGCGCAGCGAGGCGGTGGATCTGGCCAAAGCGCAGGGCGGCATTCACGTGGGGCAGCAGTTTGGCAGCCAGTGGCAGAAGGGGCGTTTCCGCACGCCGTACCTGCGCAATGCGCTGTGGGAGATTGGCTATGGGGTGGATACGCTGGAAACGGCCGTTACCTGGAACCAGGTAGACGCCACCCTGCACGACATCGAAACCAGCCTCAAAGCGGCGATGACCAGTTTTGACGAGCGGCTGCACGTCTTTACCCACCTGTCGCACATGTACGCCACCGGGTGCAGCATCTACACCACCTACCTCTTCCGCCTGGCCGCTGACCCGGATGAAAATTTGGCCCGATGGACCGCCATGAAAACGGCCGCCAGCGAAGCCATCGTGCGGCACGGCGGCACCATCAGCCACCAGCACGGCGTGGGCCGCGATCACCAACCCTACCTGGCCGCCGAAAAAGGCGAACTGGGCATCGCCACGTTGGAAGCCCTGGCCCGGCAGTTTGATCCGGTGGGGGTGATGAATCCGGGGGTGTTGGTGAGGGGGTGAGGGGGTGACAAGGTGACAGGGAGACAAGGTGAGGGGGTGAAGGGGTGAAGGGGTGAATTACCCAGTTACCAAATTACTCAATTACAAACTGGCTTACTGGCAGACTGGCATATGGGTAGCTTTCCGCCGTGAGAAACGGCGGTTACGGGAATGGCTTTTATGTGGACAAACAATTGGCGTGAAGAGATTTGGCGGAATTTGGACCAGCCGTGGGACATTGTGGTGGTGGGCGGCGGGATTACGGGCGCGGGCATTTTGCGCGAGGCGACGCGGCTGGGATTGAAAACCCTGCTGGTGGAGCAGCGCGACTTTGCCTTTGGCACCTCCAGCCGCAGCTCCAAGCTGGTGCATGGCGGGCTGCGCTACCTGAAGCAGGGCAAAATTGGGCTGACGCAGGCCAGCGTGCAGGAGCGGCAAAAGCTGCAAGAATCGGCCCCTGGGCTGGTGGACCCGCTGGGCTTTTTGCTGGCCAACGAAAAAGGCAGCGGCCAGCGGCGGGAAAAGTGGCTCATCCAGGCCGGGCTTTCCTTTTACGATCTGGTGGCGCTGCAGTGGAGCCACCGCTACTACAGCCCGCAGGACGTCTGGATGCTGGCGCCACGCCTGAACGTGCAGGATCTGGCCGGAGCGTTCCACTATTTTGACGCCCAGACAGACGATGCCCGGCTGGTGCTGCGCCTTTTGCGCGAGGCGGTGGCGGCAGGCGGTACGGCCGTTAACTACGTCACCGCCACGGACCTGGTTCGCCAAGATGGGCAAGTAGTCGGGGTGCAGCTGCAGGACGAGACGACGGGGACCACAACGGCCGTTCGCGCCAAAATCGTCATCAGCGCCACCGGGGCGTGGGCTGATGAACTGCGGCAAAAGGTAGACCAGGCGCCCCGGCTGCGACCGCTGCGCGGCAGCCACCTCATTTTCCCCCATTGGCGCTTCCCGCTGGCCCAGGCCGTCTCGTTTAACCACCCGCTAGACGGCCGTTTTGTCTTCATCTTTCCCTGGGATGGTGTCACCCTGGTGGGCACCACCGATGTGGACCACAGCGACAGCCTGGACGAAGAACCGCACATCACCCCCGGCGAAGTGGCCTACCTGATGGCCGCTGTGGAGGCGCGCTACCCCTCGCTGGCCCTGACGTTGGATGACGTGCTGGCCACTTTTGCTGGGGTGCGCCCGGTGATCAACACCGGCAAAACAGACCCCTCGGCCGAATCGCGCGATCACGTGGTGTGGCTGGAAAATGGCCTGCTTACCGTGACGGGCGGCAAGCTCACCACCTTCCGCCTCATTGCCCTGGATGCCCTCAAAGCCGCCCGCCTGGTGCTGCCCGACATGCCCAAAATTGATGAAGATGCTCCGGCGCTGAACGAGGTAACGGAAGATTTGCCGGGCGTCTTGCCGGAAACCGTGCGGCGGCGGCTCATCGGCCGATATGGGGTGGATGCGGCGGCGCTGGTAGCCGCGGCCCAACCGGGCGAGTTGGCGGCTATCCCCAACACCAACGTACTCTGGGCGGAGCTGCGCTGGGCCGCCCGCAGCGAAGGCGTGGTGCACCTGGACGATTTGCTGCTGCGACGGGTGCGGCTGGGGCTGCTGCTGCCAGCAGGTGGTGCGGCGGTTAAGGAACGCATCCAGGCAATTTGCCAGGCGGAACTGGGCTGGGACGAGGCGCATTGGAATGCAGAATGGAACTTGTACCAAAAACGCTGGGAAGCCAACTACAGCCTGCCCCCGCGCGACGTCATTCCAGACTGGCGCACGATGCTGTATAAGCCGGAAACAACGCCTGTGTTGGTAGAAAAACGGGGGAGGGGTCGAACGGCCGTAGCCACAGGATTGTTGGGAACGGCCGTTGCCCTCATTTTACTTTACCTAAGTCTTCGCAAACGCGCAGACAGTCTGCGCAAACGCGCCTGACGTCGCTATGTCAGGCAAGCCCAGCGGCCAAAGCCTCTGCCAGCATACGGCTCAAAACGGCCAGGTCCGGTGGCTTTGGCAGCCAGCCCGCCAGCCCCAGCAGCTGAAGATTCTCCATATCATTGCTCAGCGAATGCCCGGTCAGCAGCACCATCGGAATCTGCATTTCTTGCTCGCGGATCGCATGGAACAGAGCCACTCCTCCCATTTCGGGCATAACCACGTCACTCAACACCAGGTCAATGTCCGCCTGTTTGGCGGTGAGGAGGGTGAGTGCCTCACGGCCGTTTGACGCAGCAACCACTTCATAGTTTAGGAGGGCCAAACTGCCTATGAGGGCTTCGCGGGTCGCTCGATTATCTTCAACCAGCAGGATGGTTTGACCCTGTCCCATCTTGAGCAGCGATTTGTCCAGTGTACCTGCCAGGCTTTCGCCGGTTTCCAGCGCCGGGAAGTAAAGCAGGAAAGTAGTTCCCTGCCCCGCTGTTGTCATCACGTCAATACAGCCTTCATGCTGCTGCACAATGCCGTAAACCTGAGCCAATCCCAACCCGGTTCCCACACCAACCTGCTTGGTGGTAAAGAAGGGTTCAAACATGTGCGAAACCACTTCCGGTTCAATTCCTGTGCCGTTGTCAGTCACCTCCAGAACAACCCATCTGCCTGGCGGCAGCTCATTAACCAACAGCGTTTTTAGCTCCGCGGTTTGCACCTGTTTAAGGGTGAACAGCAAATTGCCGCCGTCTGGCATGGCGTCGCGGGCATTGACGGCCAGGTTCATCATCATTTGTTGGATGCGTGAAGGATCCGCTCGGATGAAAAAAGAATCATCGACATGAGTAAGTTCAACAGAAATATTCTCGGGCAGGGTTCGATCCAGCAGCTTGGTCAGTCTGCGCATAAAAGGCAATAAGTCAAACGGCTGCCGTTCCAGCACGGACTGGCGGCTAAAGTCGAGAATTTGCTGGATCAGGTCCGTTGCGCGCTCCGTTTGCTGCTCGATGGTATTCAGCCGCTCCTGGGCATGGCGGGGTACATCCACTGTCCGGGAGATAAGCTGAGTATAGAGGCGGATCACCGTCAAAATGTTATTAAAATCGTGCGCAATGCCCGCGGCTAACTGCCCAACGGCCGCTAGGCGATCTTGGCGCTGTATTCGTTGCTGAATATCGCGCTCCTGGGTTACATCACGCAGAACCAACACCCAACCGCCATTGTGTGGGCTGTTTTCCACTGGTCGAGCAATGGCTTCAAAGATAAGGTTGTGGCTGGCAATTTCATGCCACAAGCCTTTGGGGGGTGAGGTAAGAATGTCATATAACGGAAAAGAACCCAACTGATTGAGGCGGCTGTTTTCCCAATCCGGCGCCATCTGGGCCAGGAACTCCCTGGCCACCGGGTTGGTGAGCGTCACAAACTGATCTTTACTGAGCAGGATAACCCCTTCTGGCACCGTATCAATGATATTCTGCACCTGTTGAGCTTGTTCTCGGATTTGGGCGAGCAGTCGTTTCTGGGCTTCTTCTGCCTGCTTCCGGTCAGTAATATCCTGGCAAACAAGCAGGACGTTAATGGCGCCGTTGGCATCGGTAATGGCGCGTGCCTGTTCTTCAACCCACAGCATGCTGCCATCTTTGCGCACTTTGCGAAACTGCCAGCAGTTGATCTTGCCGGGATTTTGGACACAGCGTTGTAGTTGGTGGGTAACGGCCGTTCGATCTGCCTCGTAAATCACATCAAATACCGACATTCCCTCCACCTCATCAACCGTGTAGCCCAACTGGCTGGCGCCAAAGATGTTCACCGAGATAATCACGCCGCTGCTGTCCAACGTAAAAAACATCGACGGATTGTCGCGGTACAGGGCGCGATACCGCTCCTCGCTGGTGCGCAGGGCTTCCTCAGCCCGTTTCCGCTCGGTGGTGTCACGCACCACCGCCAGCACGTATTCATGGTCCAGGTTCACGTGGTTGATGTTCACTTCAACCGGGAAGACCGAGCCATCTTTGCGCCGGTGCTGGCTCTCGCGGACGAGGAAACCGAACTGTCGAGTCTCCTCAACCATTTCCTGCCGTGCCTGTTCATCCACCTCGGGATCGATATCAGGAATGGTGAGGTTCAGAAACTCTTCGCGCGTGTAGCCGAGGGCCTGGTAGGCCTGCACATTGGCATCCAAAAACCGGCCCGTTTTCGGGTCAATCACCTCAATGGCGTCATTGGTGTGATCAATCAACGTGCGGAATAGCGTCAATGCCTCCTGTGTCCGCTTACGGTCCGTCGTATCTCGCGCCAGGGAGACGGCATACCGTCGTCCGCCTTGCCATAACGGCCGAACACGAACCTCAACCGGGAAAATATGCCCATCTTTCCGGCGATGCAGCGTATCGAACGTAAATACTTCTCCAGTGTCCAGCCGTTCCTGAATCTCTTCCAGGGAGCCTCGTTCAAGTTTGACGTCGAAGTCACGGGGCGACATCCCGATCAGCTCTTCACGGCTGTAACCCAGGCTCAAGCACGCCTGATGATTCACATCCAAAATTACGCTCCGCTCGTCATGCAGGAAGAAGGCATCCGTTGCGTGATCCACAAAAGTGCGGAAGCGGGCTTCGCTGGCACGCCGCGCTTCCTCGGCGCGCTTGCGGGTGATAAGATGTCCCAACGTTGTGGCATAAAGCCTTAAAACTTCAAGCTGATGTTCCGTGATGGGTTGACGTGTGAAAAGATTGTCAATGCTAATAACGCCGACCACGTTATCACTGTCCCAAAGTGCAGCCATGGCGTTTTCGCCCTGGCCCACTTCTTCTCCCAAATGGTTGCGCAGGGGAAGGTGTTCAACGTGAGCCGCCGACTCCTTGCGCGTGAACACCAACCAGGCCAGTCCCTCGGCTCTAAATGGAACTTCTATGTTTCGCTCATCACGCAGTTCGCCCGTTTCATCTGTGCCAAACGAACCGCGCATCACGCCCTGCTCCTCGTCAATAAACCAGATACCAACGCGGTCAAACCCCAGATGTGTGAGACCCAACTGCACTGCCAATCGGCACAAATCTTCAGTAGACTCGGCCAGAGAGAGCTGATTGGTAACTTCTTGCAGCGCCGCCAGGTGTGCCGAGAACTGTAGTGCGGCCTCACGGTTGCGTCGCAGTTCCGCCTCTACCTGCCTTAGCTCAGTAATATCTTGCATGATGCCGAACATGCGCTGCGGCTGGCCTGCTTCATTCCAGGTCACATCCCCCTCGCTTTTAATAACCCGTACTTCACCGCTGGGTTGAACAACCCGGTATTCTACCTCGTAGCGTGGTCCGCCTTGCAGGGCTACTTTGGCAACTTCGGCCGAATTTGCCCGATCCTCAGGATGAATCAGCTGCTGCCACCGTTTATGCCAATCGACGAGACTTTGGTCACGCTCCTCAAATGGAATCCCAAAAATGCGGCATGCTTCATCGGAAAGAGCAATTCGGTTCTCCACGTAACTACGATCCCACCAGCCAACGTGGGCAATGCGCTCCGCTTCCTCTGATCGACGTTCGCTTTCGCGCAAATTTTGGTACGACAGCAGGCTGGTTAAGCTGTCGGCCACCCGTCGGCCAATCTCCCGGAGCAGCCGTTCCTCCTCTGGCTTCCAAACACGCGGGTGGGTGCACTGATGCAGCCCAAACGACCAGGGCTGCCCAACCTTGGGGTAGAGGGCCATGGCAATGAAAGACTGGATACTGAACGCCTCGGTCATGACTGCTGGTACTTGATGGGCAGACTCTGGACCAAATTGTACGGGTCCATTGGTGGCTCTCAACGCGCGAAACACCTCAGTACCAAACGGGTCCATAGGCAGTTTAGCCCCCACCGGGATGACACCTGGATAATCCGGGCGGGTTCGTTCCATCATTGCCTGCCAGGTGGCTGCCTCTGGATCACATGGGTAAACTAAAAAGGCACGGTCGCAGCCAAAAATTGTGAGCAAGGTATCGAGAACATTGATCATCATTTGTTCCAGGTCATTGGTTCCCTGGATGGCCCGATTGACTTTGTCCAGGCTTTCCAAAAACCAAAAATGAACCTGATGTTCTGCTTCGGCCTGTTTTCGTTTGGTTATCTCCACCAGGGAACCAATGACGCCGACTTTGCCGCCAATGTCAATCCGACGGCCGTGTACTTCCACATCAATAACAGAACCATCTTTATGCACGCCGCGGAAGTCGTAGTGGATAGCTTCCTCTTCGTTTTCGATCCGACGGCGGATATTTTCGGCAACGAGGGGCTGGTCGTCGGCCAAAACCAGATCCATGGGGCCAAGTTTGTCGATTATTTCATCGACCTCATACCCAAAGAAATGGGCCATGGCCGGGTTCACGTAGCGAAAGAGGTTGTCCTGAATAAGATAGATGCCGGTTAAGGAGGATTCGGCCAGCAGCTGGAACCGTTCATTGCTTTCACGGAGCTGTTCTTGAACCGCCTTGCGTTGGCTGATGTCACGGACTATGCCCAGCAGACTGCCGTCGGTTAGCATGCGTGCGCTGATTTCTACGGGTAATAAACGGCCGTCTTTGCAGCGCAAAACACGTTCCTTCAGTAGAGAACCCTCTGCCCGCAGTTCGTCGAGCTGGAGGGGATTGCGTTCCTTGTCTTCAGATGGAATCAGGTCCTCTATCTTGAGTGCTAATATCTCTTCCCGCCTGTAACCCAGCATGTCACAACCCTGCTGATTTACCTCTACATACCTTCCCGTTACATCCGCAATAAAGATGCCATCGGCAGCCTGATCAAAAAGGGCTTGATACAATTCTTCCAAAGCTCGATAAGGCCTGGCCGTTCCTCCTATCTTCTTTGACCTTCGGCTCACCGTTACACCTCCTTCCTCTACCCTTCACCGCACCGCCAGGTATTTGGTTTGTTTTGCAGACCCTTTGGGTTGACCCGTTTTCAACTTGGGGCTTTGGTAAACGGGCAAACCTTGCGGATGCGTTTTCTTATTAAAAGTTACTGGTAAAAACAGGTATTCGATGAGATTTTATTATGGGACACAGAATCGGAGGAGTCAATCTGGAGTACTTTCAAAAATCCCGTTTTCACAGGGAGGTTAGTCCTGATTTTGGCAGGCAGAGGGGCTGCTTTGGCTGGCAGTTTGAAGGGCAAAATGGGTGGGGAAGACGGGTGCAAACAAAACGGCCGTTTACAAAACGGCCCACATACCAAAACAATCTATTGGGTAATAGGATGGGTGATTTCCGGCGTCCCTGAGTAAAATGGGCTCCCAGCCAGAAGTGATCGAACAGGGATAGAGGCGGTTTATTGACTGAGGGACTGTGCACAGAAGGACGACGATTGGTCGCTGCTGGCTTCTGCGTTATCATAGCACTCGGGCTGGTTTTCACGGTGGCTAATTTGTGCGGAAAGCATGGCGGCAAAAATTACCAGTGTAGAAGCTATCAAACTTAAGAGAATATAGAAGAGGAGAGCCATTATCATTTTTGTTCCCAGAATTTGCCGTGGTTGCGGCCGTTTACCCAATAATGCCCTTACTATAAACGACGCACTCTCTTGACGCGACGACATACGTGCCGCTGCTAACGCACCTGAGTGCGTCAGAATTACCATGACCACTTCATTTCGCCCCGATTTTTCTGCCAGGCCAGAGGATGAACGGCCGTTACACCCTCTGCTGCCTGAACTGCTGGCCCGCACAGCAGCCAGGCACCACCATTTGTGTCCCCGCCAGGTGCTGGGCGTGCGCCTGGGACTGCGTGGCCTGCAAGCGTTGGGCCTGATCTGCCCGGAAACCACAACCACATTCGACAATGACGACAAACGGCTGCTTACTATCGTGGAAACGGACGGCTGCGGCGCCGATGGTATTGCCGTGGCCACTGGCTGTTTTGTAGGGCGGCGCACCCTGCGCGTGGCAGATTACGGCAAGGTGGCGGCCACGTTCGTCGATATCCATACGGGCCAGGCAGTGCGCGTAGCGCCCACGGCCGTTTCGCGCCATCTCGCCCAACAATTTGCCCCCAACCAACCGGATCGCTGGCACCAATATCTGCTGGGCTACCAGCGCATCCCCGATGAGCAGTTAGTTACGGTGCAGCCCGTCACTCTGCGGCAGCCGCTGGCCGCCATCCTCAGCCAGCCCGACCGGCGCGCCACCTGCCAGGCGTGCGGCGAAGAAGTGATGAACGATCGGGAAGTGGTGGGGAGTGACGGCCGTATCCTCTGCCAACCCTGCGCGGGCAACAGCTACTACCAACTGCGCTGACATTCCTCTCTCTTTCTCCGCGATCTCGGCGGACTTTGCGGTAAAAATCAAACCCGTCCCTACCCTTCACTTGCCACAAACCATCGTTTTTTGTCATATCGCTGTGTGATTTGTATAGGCTGGCTGTCAGCCCCGACGTTGAACCTTGTGGTATGCTGGCCATGTTCAGGCAGGTCGCATTGGCTGAACATCCTTCTCTCGGCTTTGCAGT
Source organism: Candidatus Leptofilum proximum (assembly GCA_016710325.1). GTDB lineage: Bacteria > Chloroflexota > Anaerolineae > Promineifilales > Promineifilaceae > Leptofilum > Leptofilum proximum. The sequence continues at coordinate 1,201,634 of JADJXK010000001.1, forward strand.
GTACGGCCGAATTTCTCCAAAACGGCCGTATCTATTTGGAGGAATCGTATGTCTCGCCTCATCAAACTCTTTTTCGTTTTTCTTGTTGGACTCTTTTTTAGTGGCATGCTGCTCATTAGCCAGACCGCTTGCTCCCAACCGCAGCAGGCCGCTGCGAGGAACTTGCTCGGGGAAGTCAGTACTAGAGTAGACGATACGCTGGAAACACCCTCCGACCTGGTTTTTGCTGGTCAAATTGCCAATGAGGCAGGCGCCTGGCAAAACGAGTATGTCGTTGTATTGTTCAAAAACGGCGAGGAGCTGACCCGCACCACCTCTCGCTTGTTAAACTCACCCCTATCCGGAAAAGGCCCCATGGATGGCGTCTTTGAACTCCGCGTTTCTAACGTTTATGAACTCAGCGTAAATCATACATTTTATGATGACGCCAACAACCAGCTGCAAATGAGCACTGTGCCTGGCCTGATGGGCACGCGCTATATCGGCCGTTGGTTGGGTGAATTAAACCCCAGCGACATTCGGGTTTTTCACGTGGGCGAAAAACAGCTTACTTACAGTGTAGTGGTGCTCCCCGTAGCGCTGGCCGCACTGTCAGATGCTTACCAGCCCGGCAGACTGCGGCTTAATGAAAGGACGTTGTTAACGGATCAAACAGATGAGGCCGCTAACGGCGCGGTTGTGTTCATGGCAACGGCCGTTCCCCAACCCATGCCTGCACCAGAAAGTAACATCCAGCTCGTCCGGCTGCCCAGCCAAAATAACGGCCAGGATTGGCACCTCCAGCTCACTGGCTACTACGGCAACCGCTGGGACGTGTGGGAGCGTTTTGTGGCAGGCTACGGCCACAGCATGAGCTGGGAAACGTTTAAAGAAGCGGTGCTGGTGCATAACCCGCACCTTGAATCAGACGGCTTTGTCTTTTACCCAAACAAACTGTACCTGCTCCCCGCCACGCCTTAACGCGCTTCCTCTTCCCTAATGACAACCGGCTGCCTTGACAGGCAGCCGGTTGTCGCTTTTGTGCTGCTGGGTCTTGCCCGTAGCCTTTAAAGCTGGCTGGCCAAAAGTCATGGCGCTCACCTGATTGACAGATCGTCGTTGGCGTTGGCGCTCTTTGTCATTGTGCAGCAATACCAACCGTTTTAAACTGTCATTGTTCTTGTGGTTAGCAGGCTGATGGTTCGGGAGGTTATATCATGTCATGGCAAACGCAACTAAACGGGGATTCGCTGTCCTGGCTGTTAGCGCCTGAAACACCAGGCGTGCGTTATCTGGCCCTACGCGATTTATTGGATTGTCCTGAGAATGACCGCGAACTCGGCGAGGCGCGCACCGCAGCCCACCAGGTTGGCCCCATCGCGGCCATTTTGGAGCAGATGGATGAGGCTGGCTATTGGGTGGAACCCGGCCCGGGCTATAACCCGAAATATCACGCTTCTGTCTGGTCAATCATTATGCTGGCGCAGCTGGGCGCTTCTGCTGCTGAAGATGCGCGCATCGACCGGGCGTGCCGCTATCTGCTTGATCATGCGCTCGCTCCTGGCGGGCAGTTCACCGCTTCCGGCGCCCCTTCTGGCACGGCCGATTGTTTGCAGGGTAATCTATGCTGGGCTTTAGTAGCTTTGGGCTGCCGCGATCCGCGCCTGGAAAAGGCGTTTGAATGGATGGCCCGCAGCGTAACGGGCGAAGGCATCGCTCCGGCCACAGACAGGCAGGCGGCGGTGCGTTACTATGCCGGTAAGTGTGGCCCCACGTTTGCGTGTGGCGCCAACAACAAGCTGCCCTGTGCCTGGGGCGGGGTGAAGGTAATGCTGGCCCTGGCGCAACGGCCGTTTTCCTGCCACGGGCCACTCATCCAGCGCGCCATCCAGCAAGGTGTTGACTTTCTGCTTGGTGTCGATCCGGCAGAAGCCGCGTACCCCGCCGGGTACAGCAGCAAACCCAGCCAGAACTGGTGGAAATTTGGCTTCCCCATCTTTTACGTCACCGATTTGCTCCAGCTTGTGGAGGCGTTGGCGCTGTTGGGCTACGGGAATGATCCACGCCTGGCCCGTGCCCTGGCACTCATTCGAGACAAGCAGGATGGGAACGGCCGTTGGGCACTGGAGTACAGCTACATAGGCAAGACCTGGATCGACTTTGGCCCCAAGAAACAGCCCAACAAATGGGTCACCCTGCGCGCCTTGCGTGTGCTAAAAGCTGTGAGTGCAGAACAAGTGAATTAGGACACAGATTTAACGAATAACACGGATAAAAATCCGTCAAATCCGTTTCCCCCCGTGTCCCTTTTCATTTGTGGTGTGCCCACTCATGAAATCTCCAAAACGAGATGCTCGTTTCGCTTGACACCCCATTTGGCCCAACGGTATAATGCAACCGGTTGCAAAGACAAAGGAAAGTTAATGAGCGAAAAGCGCGTACAAACCATTAAAGATATCGCCCGCCTGGCCAACGTCTCAAAATCGACGGTTTCCCGCGCGCTCAACAACAGCCCACTCATCAGCCAGGACACCCGAGACCGCATTCAAGCAATCGCCCAAGAACACAACTTCCGTGTCAATGCCCCGGCCCGCAACCTCAGCCTGCGCCAGAGCCATACCATTGCCCTGGTCACCCCAGATTGCGGACCGGATTTTTTTGCGGCCGAAAGCCTGTTTGGCTACGAAATCTTGGGCGGCATCGGCAGCGGCCTGCGCACGCTGGGGTATGACCTGCTCATCGTCCATGCCAGCTCGCGGGACAACAGCTGGGTCAATTCCTATTTTGACAGCGCACGGGTTGACGGCTTCATTTTGTTGAGTTCCCATACCAGCCAGTCACTCGTCAAAAAGCTGCTGGCCCAAAACGCTCCCTTCATCGCCTGGGGCGTGCCCCTGCCCAATTTCCGCTACTGCACCGTCACGGGCGATAACATCACCGGGGGTACCCTGGCCGCCCAGCACCTGATCCAGATGGGGCGGCAGCAGATTGCGTTCATCGGCGGGCCGCCAGATGATCTCACCGTGCAGCATCGCTACGCGGGGTATGCCAGCGCCCTGCAGGCGGCCGGGCGCAGTGTGGAGCTGCAAAACGTGGTCTATGGCGATTACTCGCACGCATCTGGCATCGTGGCCATGCAGCGTTTGCTGGAACAGGCACCTACCCTCGATGCCGTTTTCGCCAACAGCGATTTGATGGCCGTAGCCGCCATCAAGGTGATCAAAGCCAGCGGTAAGCAGGTGCCCGAGGATATCGCGGTGGTGGGGTACGATGATGTCTCCATCGCCATGTACAACAGCCTGCCGCTGACCACCATCCGGCAGAATATTTCCCTGGCAGGCTGGCTGCTGGCACAGAACCTCATCCAGCATATCCAAACCGGGGTTGTGACCAACGTAACGACGCCGGTAGAACTGGTGATCCGGGAATCCGCCTGAGAGCACGCTTTTATTGTCGGTTCCTGCAACCGGTTGCAGAAAGCTAACCGTTTTGGTTCCTCGACAAATAGCATGCTTTTTAAAGGCTTTCCAGATTGAAAAGATAAAAATCTGGTTAATCTGCGAAATCTTTGATGATGAATCATGATAAGGAGAATGATGACCATGAAAAAAGCAAGTACGGCCGTATCCCCCCCACCTCCCAGCCCGGAAATTACCGCCCGGGTAGACGCACTCCTGGGAAAAATGAGCCTCGCAGAAAAGATCGGGCAGCTGGCCCAAATCAGCGGGGCAGAATTTATGCCCGGCCCTGCGGCAGAAGACACCATCCGCCAGGGCGGCGCTGGCTCCGTGCTGTGGCTGAACAACACCAAACGCTTCAACGATCTGCAAAAAGTCGCCGTCGAGGAGAGCCCGTCCGGCATCCCGCTGCTGTTTGCCCTGGACGTGATTCACGGCTACCGCACCATTTTCCCCGTGCCGCTGGCGCTAGCGTCTTCGTGGGATCCAGATGTTGCCGAACAGGCCCAATCCATCGCCGCCAAAGAAGCTCGCGCTGCGGGTATCCACTGGACCTTTGGCCCGATGATTGACATCGCCCGCGATGCCCGCTGGGGCCGCATCGTTGAAGGCGCCGGGGAAGACCCCTACCTGGGGTCCGCCATGGCCGCCGCCCAGGTGCGCGGTTTCCAGGGCAGCAATCTGGCCGACCCGGAGCGCGTGCTGGCCTGCGCCAAACATTTTGCCGGGTACGGCGCCGCCGACGGCGGACGTGACTATGACCCGGTTTTCCTCTCCGAAGCCCAGCTGCGCAACGTCTACTTCCCACCGTTCCAGGCAGCTGTCGACGCCGGCGTGGCCACCTTCATGAGCGCCTACATGGACCTGAACAACGTCCCCGCCAGCGGCTGCCGCTGGCTGATGCGCGACGTGCTGCGCGAGGAGTGGGGCTTTACCGGCTTTGTGGTCAGCGATGCTTTTGCCGTGGGCAACCTGGTCATCCAGGGCCACGCGCGCGACGGCCAGGATGCGGCCCGGCGCGCCCTGACGGCCGGTCTGAACATGGACATGGCCTCCGGTACCTACGTGGGCAATCTGGCCGATCTGGTGCAAGACGGGTCGCTCTCTGTAGACCAGATCGATGAGATGGTACGGCCGATTCTCACCCTCAAGCTGCAAATGGAGTTGTTTGAAAACCCATACGTTGATGAAACCTTGCTGGACAAGGTGGTGGCCTTGCCGGAGCACCGGCAGGCGGCGCGGCAGGCAGCCCAGCGCTCGATGGTGCTGCTGCGCAACGAAGGTGGGCTCTTGCCGCTTTCAAAGAACTTGAAAAATGTAGCTGTAATCGGTCCGCTGGCCGACTCGATGGAGGCCACCGAAGGGTCGTGGATGGTGTTTGGCCACCAGCCCGCCGCCGTGACCGTTTTGCAGGGCGTGCGCGCCAAACTGGCGGACGGCGCGGTGAGCTACGCCCCAGGGCCAGAAATCAACCGGGACTTCCCCCACCCGTTTGGCGAATTTAATCTGTCAGAGCGAAAGCCGCTCCAGTCGCTTGAAGATGCCGAGGCAGCTTTCCACACGGCCGTTGCTACCGCCAAAGAAGCCGACCTGGTAATCATGGTAATGGGCGAAAACGCCGACATGGCCGGGGAATTTGCCTCCCGTGGTTCGCTGGATTTACCCGGTCGGCAGGAGGAACTGCTCAAAGCGGTGCATGCGATGGGCAAGCCGGTGGTGCTGGTGCTGTTAAACGGCCGTCCCCTCAGCATCAACTGGGCTGCCGAAAACATCCCGGCCATCCTCGAAGCATGGGAACCGGGCAGCGAAGGCGGCAACGCCGTCGCCGACATTCTCTTTGGCGATGTGAACCCCGGCGGCAAGCTGCCGGTCTGCGTCCCGCGCAGTGGCAGCCACGCCCCGCTGTACTACGCCCGAACCTTAACCCACCAGCCCGAAAGCAGCCCGATGTACCGCTCGCGCTACTGGGACAGCCCCACCACCCCGCTTTACCCGTTTGGTTTTGGCCTCAGCTACACCACCTTTGCCATTACCAAGCTCCGGCTCTCAAAAGCTCAGGTGAAACTGGGCCAGTCCATCACCGTGACGGCCGATGTGACCAACACGGGCCAGGTGACCGGGGATGAGGTGGTCCAGCTGTACATCCACCAGAAATGGGGCAGCGATTCACGCCCTATGCGTGAGCTGAAGGGGTTCGAGCGCGTCACCCTCCAGCCAGGGGAGACTAAAACCGTTACCTTCCAGCTCGGCCCGGACGAGCTGCGCTACTGGAGCACGAATGCCAACGGCTGGGTCCAGGACGCCGCCGCCTTCGACCTCTGGGTTGGGGCCGATTCGCTGGCCACGCTGCACGCCGATTTTGAGGTTGTTGATTAACTTGTAGAGACGTTGCAATGCAACGTCTCTACAATGCAACGTCTCTACCCAAAAGGAAAAATCTATGTCTGAACAAACACCCGCCTACCGCAACCCCTCCCTCAGCGTAGAAGAGCGTGTGGCCGACCTGCTCGGCCGTATGACGCTGGAGGAAAAGGTCGGGCAGCTCATCATGTGGGACGCACGTCCTAACGATTTATCCTTCATCAACACCCGCCAGCCGGGTTCGATCCTGCACATCCTGGGCGAAAAGCTGGAGCGGGCGATGGATCTGGCCGCCCAAAATCGGCTGGGCATCCCGCTGCTGGTCGGCGAAGACGCCATTCACGGCCACTCCTTCTGGAAAGGCGCCACCATCTTCCCCACGCAGCTGGCGCTGGCGTGCAGCTGGAACCCGGATTTGCTGGAGCGGGTGGGACGGATAACGGCCGTTGAAGCCATCCCCACCGGCATCCACTGGACCTTCTCCCCCGTCCTCTGCCTCAGCCGCGATTTGCGCTGGGGCCGGACGGGCGAAACGTTCGGCGAAGACCCCCACCTGATTGGCGAGCTGGGGGTGGCGCTGCTCCGCGGCTACCAGGGCAGCGGGCTGGACGATCCCAATGCGATCCTGGCCACGGCCAAACATTACGCCGGATACTCGGAAACGCAGGGCGGCCGCGACGCCTCCGAGGCCGACATCTCGCGGCGTAAGCTGCGCAGCTACTTTCTGCCACCCTTTGAACGGGCGGTACGTGCCGGCGTCATGACCTTCATGACCGGCTACCAATCGATGGAAGGTGTGCCCTCCACCGCCAACCACTGGCTGCTCACCGAGGTCTTGAAGGATGAATGGGGCTTCAAAGGCGTGCTGGTCACCGACTGGGATAACGTGGGGCGGCTGGTGAAGGAACAGAAGGTGTGCGCCGATTTTGTGGAAGCGGCCGTTGTCGCTGTGCGAGCAGGTAATGACATCATGATGACCACCCCTGAATTCTACGAAGGCGCCATCGAAGCAGTCCAAACCGGGCGGCTGGCGGAATGCGAAATTGATGCCCCCTGCGCCCGGTTCCTGGCGCTGAAGTTCCGCATGGGCCTGTTTGAAAACCCGCGCCGCCCCGACTTGGCAAAATCTGCGGTGGAAATCGGCCGTCCGGAACACCGTGCTGCTAACCTTGAAGCCGCGCGTCAGAGCCTGGTGCTGCTGCAAAACAACGGCCTGCTGCCCCTGGACCCAGCGCAGCTAAAATCCATCGCCGTCATCGGCCCAAACGCCGACGACGATTTGCAGCAGCTGGGCGACTGGTCGCTGGGTGCGTGGCAGCACCCGCCGGAAGCGGGCAAACACCCGCGCGAGAATACCACTACCGTGTTAGACGGCATTCGTGCTCTCGCGCCGGAAAACCTGGAAGTGCGCTATGAACGCGGCTGTTCAATTGTGAATGATGATTTGTCGGGGATTCCGACGGCCGTTGCCGCCGCCGAAGCCTCAGACGTGATTGTAGCAGTGGTGGGTGACCACCTGAATTTCATCGGCGAAACCCTGAGCACGGCCACGCTGGAGCTGCAAGGCGGGCAGGTTGCCCTGCTCGACGCCCTGGCCGCCACCGGTAAACCGATGATTGTGGTTCTCATCAACAGCAAGCCGCTGGTTTTACCCGCCTCCGCCAAAAACGCGGCGGCCATCGTTGAGCTGTTCAACCCCGGCATGGCTGGTGGCCAGGCATTGGCTGAAGCCCTCTTTGGCCTGCTCAACCCCCCCGGCAAGCTGACCATCTCCATCCCGGTGCACGTTGGCCAGCAGCCGGTCTTTTACAGCCAGGTGCGCGGCCAGCACGGCAGCCGCTACGCCGATTTGACCCAAGAGCCGCTTTTCCCCTTTGGGCACGGCCTTAGCTACACGAAATATACTTATTCTAACCTGCGGCTGGCCTCAGCCACGTTAAACATCGGGGAGACGGCGCAGGTTTTGGTGGATGTGGAAAACGTGGGCGAGCTGGCCGGGATAGAGATCGTGCAGGTGTACGTGAGCGACGTGGTGACCTCGGCCACCTGGGTGAACAAGGCGCTGAAGGGTTTTGCCCGCGTTGCGCTGGCCCCCGGCGAGAAAAAATGCGTGCAGGTGGAACTGCCCTGGCCCGCGTTTGAGATTGTCAATGCGCAAGGCGAGAGCGTGGTCGAGCCAGGCGAGTTCGAGATTCTGGTTGGCCCGTCCTCGCGCGATGGGGATTTGTTGAAGACAATGTTGGTTGTGAAAGCATAGATCCCCACCCTGGACCTCCTCCTGTGAGGGGGAGGGAATCTGGCTCCCTCTCCCTCGTTGTAATTTCAATAAATAATTGGACAACTTTTGCAGAGTACCCACGTCTGTCATTTCGAGGTCCTCCGAGAAATCCCTCTAAACTTCGTGGTCTTTGAGGATTCGTAGAGTTCCAGGGATTTCTCCCTTTGGTCGAAATGACAACCCAAGGTACCTGATGATTCCTCGTTTATTAGAGTTGTTCCTGATTAAAGAGATGAAGAATTTGGACACGGATTCACACAGATAAACACAGATTTCTATTCTTATCTGTGAAAATCTGTGTTTGTCTGTGTCCCATTTTTTTTCTAAATTTTATTGGGGAACAAGTCTATTTTCTTTAAGGATAAGAGGACTAAGAAACAAAACAAATGGAAAGCAAAACCAAAAACAAGAAGACCCGGGCAGAGATTGAAGCGATGGCGCGGCGGGCGTTTGATGGGTTGGGGCTGGCCCCCGGTGAGGAGGCCGTCACTGAGCTCAAAGATGGCTGGTTTAATGCGGCTTACACGGTGCGGCTGGGGGACGGCCGTTCCGTCATCCTCAAAATTGCGCCCCCACAAAACGCCGAAGTGATGCTGTACGAAAAGAACCTCATGGCCACCGAAGTGGCCGTTATGCGCCTGGTGCAGCAAAACCCGGCCATCCCCGTACCGGAAATCTACTTTTTTGATGATACCCACGATTTGTGCGACGCGGATTATTTCTTCATGGCCAAGATCGACGGAGACAATCTGGCGCATGTGAAGGCCGACCTGCCCGAAGCAACGCAGTCGGCTATCGACCGGCAAACCGGCGCAATTGTCCGGGAGATCAACCAATTCCCTGGCACCTATTTTGGCTACGATGGCAACCCGGACCTGCGCGCCGCCACCTGGCACGAGGCGTTTATCAAAATTGTGGAATCGCTGTTGGAGGACGCTGCCCGCAAAGAGGTCGTGTTTGATTTCAGCTACGAGGAGCTGCGCGCCGTGGTGCACAAATGTGTTCCGGCCCTGGAAGAAGTCACCGAACCCTGCCTGGTACACTGGGACGCCTGGGACCTGAACTTTTTTGTGAAAGACGGCCGTATCACCGGCATCATCGACTTTGAACGGGCTTTGTGGGCCGAACCGCTGATGGAAGCCCAGTTCCGCCAGTTTGGCGACGGCGGCATCACCCACAGCATGCGCGGTTATGGCAAAACGTCGTTCACCTTTGCCGAGCAGCAGCGCAGCCACCTCTACTCGCTGCACCTGGCCCTGGTAATGACCATCGAGTGCTTCTACCGCAACTACGACACCGACGATGTCTTCAACCTGGCCCGCCAGTTCATGGCCAAGACGATGGCCTGGCTGCAAACCAACTGACCGTTACGGCCGTTCCTCTAACACCTGCCATACCCGCACCAAACCCTCGCTGCCTACCCCGGCCACGCTCAGGCCATCAGGTGACCAGGCCAGGTTGCCGCTGCGGGGGTGCAGCGTCAAGGCAGCATCGATTGGTTCCCCGCTGCTGGCATCGTAGAAACGGCCGCTGCCTGCCAATACCGCCGCCAAAATCGTATCGTCAGCCGAAAACGCCAGGCTGCGCACGCTCACCTGCACGTTCCAATCCAACACAGGCACATCGTCTGCGGTTGTGGGAAAGGACCATAGTAGAATCCGGCCCGTGTTGTCGCCGGTGGCAAAGGCCCCGCTGTCGCCGCGCCAGGCAGCGGCCGTTACGAGCGCATCGTGCCAGTTCAGCGTCACCGACAGGCGCAAATGATCCGGCGGGCGCAGCTGCACCAACCCCGTCTGGCCGGTGGCCACCATCTCTTCGCCGTTGGGCGACCGCGCCACAAACAGCACCTGCCCCAGCGAATTGACCGGAAAGGGGCGTATTTGCTCGCCGCTGGCCACATCCCACAGCCGCAGGGTCATGTCGTGGCTGCTGGAAGCCACCACCGTGCCGTCGGGCGACCAGCTCACGGCCGTTACCGTCCCACCATGCCCGCTAAACGACTGCACCAGGCGGCCCGTCTCCGCTTCCCAGACGCGCACCCCGGCCTCGGTACGGCCGTTGCTGGCAATCAGCGCGCCGTCGGGCGACCAGGCCACCATGCCGACACCGCCCTCGTGCCCGCCCAACACCGCCAGCACCGCCTGCGCCGCCACGTCCCAGACCAAAATCGTGCCTTCATTGGTGCCTACCGCCAGCCGGGTGCTGTCCGGCGACCAGGTAACCGAGCTGGCCAGAGCGTACTGCGTGTACCGGTTCAGCACGCCCACGGCCGATCCATCGGCCCGGTTCCACAGCACCACCGTGCCATCTCGCCCGCCCAGCGAGAGCAGCTGCCCGCTTTCCGCCAGCCAGAACAGCTGCCCCACCGCCGCCTGCCGACCAAACGTAAGCTGCGGCGTGCGCTCGTTGATGCTGCAAAGGCGTAGACGGCCGTCTTCACTGCCGGTGGCCACGGTTTCATCATCCAGCCAGACGATGGCCAGCGGATCCCCCCCACCGCCGCAGCTGACCGTCTGCAGCTGGCCATTGCTCACCGTTTCCAGCCGCACCGTGCCGTCTACACCCGCCGTGGCCAGGCGGCTGCCGTCGGGCGACCAGGCCAGCCCGTGCACGCCGTTTTGCCGGAACGAATTACGCTCCTCGCCCGTGCCGTCCATGCTGCGGAACCAGATGCTGCTGCTGGCGCTGCCCGAGGCAAAGGCCAGCCCATCGGGCGACCACGCCAGCTGGCTGATCGCCGCCGTGTGATCGTTCCAACTGGCAGCCGGTTCGGCCTGGTTGATGGGCCACAGCTGCACCTGCCCGCTGGCGCTGCCCACCAGCAGCTGCGTGCTGTCTGGCGACCAGGCCAGGGCCGTGGCGCTGCCCGGAAGCTGGTTCACCGGGCTGCCGTCGGCGCTGTTCCAGACAGAGATCGTTTGGTTAGAGGCGCTGCCTGCCAGCAAACGGCCGTCCGGCGACCAGGCAATCTCACGCACCTCACCCTCTACCAGCACGCCCTGCGGAGCAAAGTCCGGCAGCTGAAACAGGGCAATGCCCGCCGACGTGGCCGCCGCCAGCTGCGTACCGTCCGGGCTGACGGCCACGTGATGCAGCGTCTCCATACTGCCGACCAGCCGGGCCACCTCGCTCAGGCTGCCAAGGTTGCCCGCAGACAGCGGCACAGCCACCGGGGCCAGGGTAGCCGTGGGTGTCGCCGTGGGTGCGGCGGTGGGGGTGATGCCTGGGGCGAGGGTGGCAGGAACGGCCGTTTGCGTGGGGATAGTTGTGGCAGTGGGCGGAACGGCCGTAGCAGTTGTTGTGGCAGTAGCGGGCAAAGCCACCAGGGCAGCGACGGTCGCCGTGGGCAGTGGCTGGTTTTGCCCGTTGTTCAGCAGCCAAAAGATAGTACCGCCCAGCAGCACCAGCACCCCCAGGGCGGCAAAAATGGGCCAGCGCCGGGGCGCCGCGGGCCGCAGTTCCGGCTCCGGCTGTAGGCCCAAATCCGGCAAAATGGGCTGGCTGCTGGTTCCGGCCTCGGCGGGCAGCGCCGCCAGCGACTCGACGTTTTCCAGGTCGGCCAGCAGCGCGGCGGCGGTTTGGTAGCGCTGATCCGGTTCTTTGTGCAGCGCCTTGTGCATGATGGTACGGCAGCCCTCGGGCAGCGCCGGGTTCACCTCAAGAATATCCGGCGGCTGTTCCATGACGTGCTTCAGGGCCAGGGCCAGCGAGGCATCGGCGTCAAACGGCCGCTGCCCGGTGAGCATCTGAAACAGGATGATGCCCAGGGAATAGATGTCGGAACGGCCGTCAATCGACTTTTTGCTGCTGACCTGCTCCGGGCTCATGTAGGCTGGCGTGCCAACCAGGCCGCCCGCCGTCAGTGTCATGCTGCTTTCAGCCGACTTTACGATGCCAAAATCAGCGATGCGCGGCACGCCGTAAGCGTCAAACAAAATGTTGTCTGGCTTCAGGTCGCGGTGCACCATGTTCAGCCGGTGCGTCATGTCCAGCGCCGGGGCGATTTGGCGCAAAATGTCGGTTGCTTCCGCCAGGGAGAGCGGCCCATTTTCCAGCCGTTTGCCCAGCGTGCCGCCTTCCATCAGCGGCATCACCAGGAAGAGCGAGCCTTCATCTTCGCCAAAGTCGTAAATGGGCACGATGCCGGGGTGATCGATTTTGGCCACCGCCTGCGCCTCGCGCTCAAAGCGGCGGCGAAACTTGAGGTCGTGCAGCAGACGTCTGTCCAGCAGCTTCAGCGCCACCTCGCGCCGAAAATTTGGGTCGTAAGCATGGTACACGCTGCCCATACCCCCCTGCCCCAGCTTGGTTTTGATGATGTAACGGCCGAATGTTTTCTCAGTCATGGGTTTGGTTGGGTAATCTCGCTTTTATTCGTGATGCGTGAAACGTGAAACGTGACGGTTAACTCGATCCCTTTCACGTTTCACGTTTCACGTTTCAGCCGGTACTTTACACAGTGATAAACGGCCTACCCTACGGCGCAATCATAAAAATCTGCACCGTCTGGCCATCCCCGGCCACTACCGCCAGCCGCTGGCCGTTCGGCGACAGCGCCAGGTAGCTGTGCCGCCCCACAAAGGTGCTGCGCGAGCCAACCGCGTGGCCATTGGATATTTCCACAGGCAGTGGCGGATCGGCATCGGTGATGCGGTTGCTGCTGCCGGGCTGCCAGGCGCGCAGGTTGCCGCTGCTGCCTAGCGTGAGCAGCGTGATGCTGTCGGGCAAAATGGCCATGTCCACCAGGCCGCTTGGATCCACCCCAGACACAAGAAAGTCGAGCGAGCTGCTGGCGCTGTCGAACACGATGGCGTTCCAGATGTGCACCTCACCCGTGTCGCGGGCGGCGGTGATGATGCGGCTGTTGTCCGGCGTCCATAAAAAACGGGCCACGTCCAGCGTCCGGGTGGCCAGCTGGAAAAAGCTCAGTATGCTGCCGGTGGTGGCATCCAGCACCTGGATGCCGCCGCTGCCCGACCAACCGCCAATGGCCAGCCTGGTACCATCCAGCGAAAAGGCCACGTCGGACACGCGGATCATCGGGTGGCTGCGTCGCCATAATTCGCTGCGGCTGTCCAGATCCCACACACGCACATGCCCGGCCTCGTCCCACTCGTCGCTGGTGACGGCCGCCAGCAGATTGCCCTGGATGGACCAGGTTAAAGCGCGCACCGGGGCGGCTTCGGTCAGAATGTATTGCTCCTGCCCGGTGGCGGCATCCCAAATGCGGATCGTCTCATCGGACCCAGCGGTGGCCAGGAAACGGCCGTCTGGCGACCACACCACGTCATTCACCGGCTGGTAACCATTGCCACCGCCAACACGCGGACCGCGAATGATGTGCCCCACCAGCGCCTGAACCACGGCGCCGCTGCTGGCGTCCCAGATGCGCACCACGTCGTCGCTGCCCAAAACGGCCAGCCGCGTGTTGTCCGGCGACCAGGCCAGGGTGCGGATTTCGCCCGTGGTGCCGTAGCTGCCCAGCAGGGCCAGCGGCTGCCGTGCCGCCACGTCCCAGACACGCACCAGCTGGTCCAATCCGCCCAGGGTGAGCAACTGATCATTGTTGACCCAGTTGATGGCGCTGGTCTGGAAATGGCCGGGCAGCTGGTACAGCTCTTCTCCGGCGGCCGCGTCCCACAGCCGCACGGTGGCCAGGTCGGCGGTGAGCAGCAAACGGCCGTCGGGCGACCATTGCACCACGTCAATCGGTTCGCTGTGACCGCGAAACTGCTGGAGGGTGGTACGGCCGTTCACGTCCCACAGCCGCATCGTCTCATCATCACTCACCGAGAGCAGCCAGTCCGGGTTGGTGGGCGACCAGGAGAGGCTGCGCACCGTGGAGGTGTGACCCGTCAGCGTGAAATCGCCGCTGCCTTCGGCGGTGCGCACCTCGATGTTGCTGCCCGCGGCCAGGGCCAGGCGGCTGCTGTCTGGGAACCAGGCAATGGCCGAAACGTTGATCCGGCGGTCCAGCTGTGCGCCGCTGGCGACATCCCACCACATGGCCAGGGTGCCAAAGCTGCTGTGCAGAGCCAGTTTTGTGCCGTCGGGCGACCAGTGCACGCTGTCTACGTTGGTGGCCATGCCGCTAAACGTGGCCTGCTCGGTAGCAGTCCCCTCGCCGCCAATTTGCCAGAGGCGGCCGGTGTCGTCGGTGCTGCTGCTGGCCAGCAGGCTGGGGTCCGTGGGCGACCAGGCCAGGTCGGTGATACGTTCACGGTGACTGGCCAGCACGGCGGGCGTGGTCCATTCGCCCACTGTCCAGAGGTAAATTTGCCCATCGCTTAAACCGGCGGCCAGGAAACGGCCGTCGGGCGACCAGCGCAGCATAGTGGCGGGGGTGGTGCCGTCCAGCAGCGGGGTGAGCGCGCCGTCATCGCGCTGCCACAGGGCCAGGCCGCCGTCGGTGGGGGCAATGGCCAGCAGGCGGCTGTCGGCTGACCAGAAGGTGAGGCTGGTGGTTTGGGTGAGAACGGCCGTTTCCTGCAGCGGCGCCAGGTCGGGCAGCGTAAACAGCTGCAAACCAGGGCTGCCCGCAATGGCCGCCAGGGCACCATCGGGCGAGACGGCCAGATCGGACAAAACACCCGCAGTTTGCAGGCGGCGCACGGCCGTGAGCCCGGCCAGGTTGTTAAAACCCAGGCTGGCGGGAGTGGGCGTGGGGGGAACGGGCGTGGTGGTGAAGGTGGGTGTGGCGCTGGGAACGGCCGTCGGCGATGGCGTGAAGGTGGGGGTCGGTGTGGGCGTAAAGGTCGGCGTGGCCGTTGGGGTAAAGGTCGGTGTGGGGGTTGGGGTGAAGGTGGGCGTGAAGGTTGGTGTCGGCGTAAAGGTGCTGGTGGGTGTCAGGATTCCCGCGGCGACCAGGGCTGGCGGTGCGGCTTCGGGGCCAATCCAGCCGCGGTTCAGCGCAAAGCCGCCACCGCCACCCAGCAGGAGCAGCACGCCCACGATGCTGCCCAACCAGACGCTCCAGCGGCGTTGGGTCTGGCGGCGTACGATCTGGCGGGCGGTGGACAGTTCTTTGACAAGGGAATCGGCCGTAGGAAACCGCTCCTCCGGATTTTTGGCCATCGCTTTGCTGACAATCTCGTCGCAGCCGGGCGGCAGATGCTGGTGATAGCGGCTGATGCGCGGCACGGGGGCCATGATGTGCTGCATCATCACCTGGAGCGGCGTTTCGGCTTCGTAGGGGCGGCTGCCGGTGAGCATTTCAAACAGCACCACCCCAAGCGAGTAGATGTCGGAACGGCCGTCTACCGGGCGGTCACCCTGGGCCTGTTCCGGGCTGACGTAATGCGGCGTGCCGATGGCCGTCTCCCCGGTCAGCGTGGCGTGGGTTTCCCCCATCTTGGCAATGCCAAAGTCAGACAAAAAGGGCTGGCCGTACTGGTCAAATAAAATATTGTCCGGCTTGAGGTCGCGATGCACGATGCCCATCTGGTGGGCAGCGTCCAGGGCGCTGGCTACACCGGTCAGCACGGGCAGCGCCTGGGCCACCGTCAGCGGGCCCTGGGCCAATTTGTCCTTCAGCGAACCGCCCTGCATCAGGCGCATCACCAGGTAGGGCTGGCCCTCGTGGTTGCCGTAATCGTACACCTCTACCACGTTGGGATGTTTGAGCTGGGCAATAGTTTCGGCTTCCCGTTGGAAGCGTGCGTGCAGATCAGACCGGTCCAGCAAGGGTTGGGGCAGAACCTTCAGGGCAACCTCGCGGCGCGTGCGCGGATCATACGCGCGGTAGACCGTCGCCATCCCGCCACGACCCAGCTCCCCCTGGATTTCGTACCGCCCAATCACGTCTGTCATTCTTTTTTTCCTACGTGGTGCTTACGAGATGGGTCAATGATGCCAGATTATGAGCAGCGTGACAACGGGCAATTCGTTAGACTTGACAGTCTAGACCTTCTGGTCTAAAATACAAGGCGTATCGCTTCATGAACGATTCAGCTGCTCAACCAGCCAATTTTTATCAAGCAAAGCAAGTCCCAATTTTGGGGCTTTTTCAATTCAGGTTCTTTGGGATTTTCTGGGGTTTGCACCGAACAAACGCGAATTATCACGAAAATTAGCGTTAATTCGGGCTAATTCGGTGCAAAAAACAGGTTGACCCTGCCAAATCCTAAAGACCCTCAATTCAGGAGGTGGGAAATGAATCTTCCCCTGGGTTATCAACCGTTTCACAAGGAAAAATTTTTCAACTACCAGATGAACCGGCTGCACGCGCTGGGTTATGCGCGGCAGGCGGACATCAAGCAGGCGGCCAGCCAGATCAAGACGCGAGATGATTATGTGCGGGTGTTTTTGCAGCTGGCGGAGGAGGCGAAGGGAGACGGCCGTTTCCAAAACGCCGCCTTCTACCTGCGTGCTGCCGAATTTTTTGCCCCGCACACCTCGCCGCAGCGTAAGGCCATCTACCAGGAGTTCCAGGAAACGTTCTACCAGGCGTTTGCCGACGAGGGCATTGTGCGGCATGAGGTTCCGTATAACGGCCGCTGCCTGCCCGCCATGGAACTCCAGCCCGCCACCCAGCCAAGCCAGGGCACCATCCTGCTCTTTGGCGGCTTTGATTCGCTGATCGAGGAATTTTTTGTGGTGTGGAAGTTTTTTGCCCAGGCGGGCTACCACGTGGTTGCCTTTGAAGGACCAGGGCAAGGCGGTGCACGCCAGCTCTACGACCTGGCCTTTGACCACGACTGGGAAAAACCAGTTTCCACGATTCTGGACTACTTTGGGATTGAAGCGGCCACGCTCATTGGCATTTCGATGGGCGGCTATTGGGGCATTCGTGCCGCCGCCTACGAAAAACGCATCACAAAAGTCATCGCCTGGTCGCCGGTGTACGACTGGCTGGAGCAGATTCCCGGCTTTGCCCAAACGCTTGTGCGGCAGATGGTGAAGTGGGACGGGCTGATGAACCCGACCATTCGCCTGCGCATGCGCCTCTTTCCCATCCTGGACCATGCCGTGAACCAGGCGATGTTTATGGTGAAGGGCGAGCAGCCGATGGATGCTGTGCACTGGCTGCTGGGCATGAACCGCCAGCACATCAGCAGCGACAAAGTGACCCAAGACGTGCTGCTGGTCGGCGGCGAAAACGACACCTTCCAGCCGGTGAAGCTGCTGCACAAGCAGGCCAAGGCACTGACCAACGCCCGTTCGGTCACCAGCCGCATCTTCACCGCCGCCGAAAAAGCCGACATGCACTGCCAGATGGGCAACCTGAAGCTGGCGCTGACGGAAATGGAGGCGTGGATTCAAGGGAAGAAATGAAACGTGAAATGTGAAACGTGATGGCCTCTTCTCACGTTTCACATTTCACGCAACGGCCGTTGCTGCCCGTTAGCTTTGCCACTATTCTGACTGCAGGCTACCTGGTGAGATGATATCCTCCAGCGCAATCTGCACCGTTTGGAATTGGATGTTTACCGTTTCGTGAATATCGATCCCATACCCCCCGGCCATCGTCACGGCGACAGGCACGCCAGCCTGGCGGCACCTGGCCAGCACCAGCCGGTCGCGTGTGCCGATACCGGCTTGGGTCAGAGCCAACCGCCCCAGCCGATCCCCCTCATGTACATCGGCACCAGCCAGGTAGACAACCAGTTCGGGCCTTGCCAGTGCCATGGCACTTTCCAGCCCCGTATGGAGCGCCGCTAAGTAGGCTTCATCGCCGGTTTTGTCTGGCAGGCCGATGTCCAAATCACTGGGAAACTTACGATAGGGGAAGTTTTTTTCGGCATGAATGGAGAAGGTAAATATCGAATTGTCACCACTGGCGATTTCGGCCGTGCCGTTCCCTTGATGAACATCGCAGTCCACCACCAGCGCCCGGCGCAGGCGCCCTTCGGCCTGCATCACGCGCAGGGCCACCATCACGTCGTTAAATACACAAAACCCCTGGCCCTCACTGCGACAGGCATGATGGGTACCACCTCCCAGAGAAAGGGCAATGCCTTCCCGGAGCGCAATGCGGCAAACGGCCGTTGTCGCCCCCACCGAACAGCGCACCCGTTCCACCAGTTCCGGCGACCAGGGCAGGCCAATGCGGCGGATTTGATCTGGAGTGAGACGGCCGTTCAGCACACGATCCACGTAATCGGCCGTGTGGGCTTTGCGTAAATGGAACACAGCAGCCGGGGAGGGTACCCGCAGTTCGGCATTGGCCAGCCCGGTATCGGCTGTAATGCGCTGACGCAGCAGCCTGTACTTTTCGACTGGAAAACGATGTCCTGCCGACAGGGGAAAGGTGATGTGGTCGTAGGTGAATATTTTCACGGAAATTGCTGTTTTACGGCCGTTGTTTGATAAACATCTTTGCGATTACCCTGGCATAGAAAGGTTGCGGGCGAAGATTCATGATATTCCGTACTGGCAATGGGCGGCTACCGGGCAGGTAGGCGCAGCCGGGCAAAGGGGTTGTGCTGGCGGCCGCTGCTGGCAGCCTAACCGGCCTAAGGTATCCAGCGCAGGGAAGATCTCGGCCGAGACCTGGTCCGCGTCAATCATCAGTGATGCCAGTGCCCGGCCCGCCGCCGGGGAAACCGGCACAGGCAGATGCGCCGCGCCGATGATAGGCTGCGTTCCTTCATGCGCCAGTCCGTAAAGCCAGCGCGGCGCTGTTTGTGGACCGGATAAAACAGGGAAGGTGGTCTTGTTTCCCTTCAGCATGGCCAACAGCTTTTGGGCATCAAAGGCGTGGTCGGCCAGCAGCTGCTTGACGGACCCGCCAGCGCGCATCACCAGCGCCTGCCCCAAGCGCTGCCAGACGGTCACATCGCTCTTCTTGCGCGCCACCCCCGGCTGCCGTAACCGGTCAGAGATCTCGGTTGGTTTCACATAAGCCAGAAACTTGGGGGCAAACAGCTCGGGGTCAGCAACGGCCGTTTGCCGGGCTGCCTGCCACAATGGAACCGGATCACGGCCGCCGCTAATGCTATAAACAAACGTCAGATAAGCCAGGTGAGATTCTTCCCCTCTGGTCATGCCTTCCGGCAGGGGCCAGGCGGGATTGGCCTCACCCCACAGCTCGCCGCTTTCATAGGCAGCCAGCAAGGTAGCACGGATGGCTGCCCGCCTTGCCGCAGAATCAGGGGTGATCATGGGATTGGTTTTGCAAGAATTCCGCCAGCGGCGACTCTTTAACCAGTTCGGACCGCACCCAACCCAGGGTGCCGTCTTCGACCGCCTGCACCAGCCACCAGGCATCATCGGCCGGGGCTTTAACGGCCACTGGCGAAATATTGGGCAGCCGGGCTACCTCCTGTCCGTCTGGGGCGGCCAGCAAGGGGATGGTCTCGCTGCTGGCATCGTAGAGGTAAGCCACGCGCCGTACATAGTAATCGGAAATCCAGCCGGTATCGCCGTTGACCGTTTCCACCCGGTAAAAGCGCTGCAGGTTTTGTGGACCGCCGTGCCGGATTTCCAACACTGCCGCCGCAATGCCGGTGTGCACAACCGGTCCAGAGTTTGAAGGGGCCTCCGGTTCCAACAACAGCGTCAGCTCGTGCTCGGCGATGAGGCCGTGTTCATCCACGCCGCTGAGCAGCACCCACAGCGGCCCTTCCTGGGTAGCCAGGGTTTCCCCTGCCGCGCCGGAGATGGCCACGGCCGTAGGGATTGGGGTGGGTACGGCCGTTTCCGCACCAGCACAAGCGGCCAACAAGACGACATAAAGTGCGAGAAGTGATAGGAATTGTTTCATGGGGAGTTGCATGGCGCGTGAAACGTGAAACGTGATTCATTTTTGTCACGTTTCACGATTCACGCATCACGGCCGTTCCGCAAACGCCGCGCTACCCTACGGATTCGCCGCGCCTTTTGTCGTGTTTGTTGTCATGCTGCCCGCCCAGGAGCCCCCGTCCGGTGTGCGGTACCAGGATTTACCTTTCGCGCTGTTGCCGTAGCTGTAGGTGTCCACCACAGTGCTGCCGTCTGGCAGCAGCAGGCGCACGTCGTCACCGCCGTTGTTGAAGACGCTGCTGGTGTCCAATGTCCAGTAGCCACCAGCCGTAATCGTAGTGCTGGTTGGAACCTGGATAGGTGAGGCACCACCGCCGGAAATATCGTCTAGCCACATGCCGGAAATATCAATATTCTGCGGCGTTGGATTAAACAGCTCCACCCACTCCGGGTCGCTGCCGTTGGGATTGGGCATGATTTCATTGATAACAATATCGTCCATGCCGTAAGCCGATGCCGGATCGCTGGCCACGTAGGCATTGCCATCAATGGTGTAGTTGACCCCATCGGATGATTGCAGAATGATGTCGCCATCTACAATTACGGTGCCAGTGTAGTCTGTAGCCGTGGTGCAGGTGTTGGTCAGGTAGACATCGCCGGTGCCCAAGAGTGCATCCACCACGCGCTGCGACGGGTGGCCAAAGGTGTTGCTGCCGCAGGAAATAGCCGAGGCGTCAGGATTAAGCGTATCGACGTAATCCTGGCTGGTGGAGTGATCTGAGCCGTGATGGTTGGCCCGCAGCACGTCCACCTGGCCAAAGCGGCTGGCCAGCACCGTCTCCACGTCGTTGTAGGTGTAGCCAAACTGGCTGGTGTCGTACTCGCCGTCGGAATCGCCAGCGGTGGCGTAATCGATCAGGCCAAAGCGAATCTTCAGGCCGATGGAGTAGTCGTTCTCGCTGGGCGGCGTGGCGTCGCCGGTGTGGTCGCCCTGGATCGGCGTCACGCCGTCTACCAGAGTGACGCCGTCGCCGTCCACCTGGACAATCTCCACCACGGCACCAGTATCGGGCGGGTCAATCTGCGTGGTTGAACCCAGCTGGGCCAGTTCATGAATAGGGTAGATATTGGTGTTGGCCGGATTGGTAGCATAGCAGATCCAGTTGCGGCTGGTGCCGGAACTGGTCCCGGCATTGTGCCACTCAATTTCCAGGTCGGGATCACACAAGCCATCGGAGGCCCCGCCGTTTAGCCCGTCTACCCAGACACCGGCGTCGCGGTCCACAATTTTGTCAAAGGTGATGCCTTCCGTTTCTATCAAACCCCAGAAGCCACCATAGCCAGCGTAACCAATGTGGTCCAGGTGATGGTGGCTGAGAATACCGACGTTGACATGACTGCCGCCGGTGATCGTCCGAATCTTCTGGGCAATAAAGGCAGCGCCAGCCCCCGTGTTCCAGCTCGCTTCGCGCACATCGATGAGGATGCTGAAGCCGGAGGGGAAGATGATCAACTGGCTGTCGCCCTGCTCCACATCAAAGATGCGAATTTCAAAGGTGCCCGGCGTCCAGGCCGTATCGCCGGTGCCGACATTGGGCGAACCTTTGGTAGGTGTATCGCTTTCCACACCGCTCCAGGTGCCGCCGTCGGGGAAACGGTAGCGAGAATATTCGGCCGTGGCCGAGCCGTAACTGGTGCTGTCTAGAACCGTTGTCTGGCTGGGATCAATGAAGCGCACGTCGTCGCCGCCGTTGTTGAGCAGGCTGCTAAACTCCAACACGTAGAAACTGCCAGGACCAATGACCGTATCCGCCGGAATGGGCTTGGGCGCGCCGCCGCCGCTGGCGATATCATCAATATAGTGGCCGGAGATGTCCAGCGCGGTGGTGGTGGTATTGTACAGCTCGACCCATTCCGTGGCGCTGTTGGCCACGTATTCATTGATGACCACATCGCCGACACCTGGCGGCGGTGTGTTGCTGCTGCCTTTAGTTGGCGTGTCGGTTTCCTCGCCGCTCCAGGCGCCGCCATCGGGCGTGCGGAACCAGGAATGCTCGCCGGTAGCCGAACCAAAGCTGGTGCTGTCCAGGACAGCCTGGGATGGATCCAGGAAGCGCACGTCATCGCCACCGTTGTTGAGCAGGTTGGTGAACTCCAAAACATAAAAGCCGCCAGCCGGGATCACAGTATTGGAGGGGATGGCCTGGGGCGAGCCGCCACCGCTGGCCACATCGTCAATGTAATGGCCGTCCAGGTCCAGATCGCTGCCGGTGGTGTTGTACAGCTCGACCCATTCAGTGACACCGCTGTTGGCCACGTATTCGTTAATGAGCACATCACCGGGGCCGGGCGGGTTGCCAGTGCCAGGGTTGGCCGTGCCCTTGGTGGGTGAGCTGCTCTCGGTGGTGCTCCAGATACCGCCGTCGGGGGAGCGATACCAGGACTGTTCGGCCGTAGATGAGCTGTAGCTGGTGCTGTCCAACGCCGCTTGGGACGGGTTCAAGAAGCGCACATCGTCGCCACCGTTGTTGAGGAAGCTGCTAAATTCCATCACGTAGTATCCGCCTGCGCTAATGATGGTATTGTTGGGAATGACTTTAGGCGCCCCGCCGCCGCTGGCGATGTCGTCGATGTAGTGGCCGGACAGGTCCAGGTCATTGGCGGTGGTATTGTATAGTTCCACCCATTCGGTGCTGCTGTTGGCCACGTATTCGTTGATGAGCACGTCGCCCGCGCCGGGGGGATTGGCGGCGGAGACAGAAGGGATAAATAAAAACAGGAGTGCGATGAGAGCCGCTGCGTGAGTCAAGCGCCGATTGGTCATAGAAAACTTCTCCTTGATGAATGTAGAACAACAAACAAAAAAGCCACGCGCCAAGGCGTGACTTTATCGTGTTAAGCAAATGAGGTGTTCTGTGCCAGCAGGGAGTTCAGGCGATGTATGCCTGAACGAGTGCTGTGGAACGGCCGTAGCAAGAAGGTTACTTGAAGGGATAAAAATTTTTGATTCATATTGATAGTAGTAGCGAGAATCGCCAACAGTGTAGCATATTTTTTAGCGATTGGCAGCGCTGGAAGCCATCCCGACTTCCCTGTAGCAAAATCTGAACAATGGCAGCCGCGCAAAAATTTGCGTCGGAGCTCGATTTTTGTGACAATGCATCATGCAGCCTATTGGTTATCCGGTTAATCACACGCTGTTGCGGCAGTACTGGCAGAACTTTATGGCGACAGGCCAGGTAACGGCCGTTCCCGGCGCCGAACCGGACCTCACCATCATCCAATCCTGGCAGCGCTGTGCTCCCCTGGCCGACCCCACCCACGAACCCCATCCCCCCGTGCTGCACAGCCCCGCTATGCAATCGCTGCTTAAATCCCAGCAAGATACCATCACCGTGGCCATTCCTTTTATGGAAGATATGCACCAGTTTATCGAAGGGTCGGGTGCGGCCATTTTGCTGACCGATGGTGCTGGCTGCGTGCTGGCTATGTGCGGCGACCAATCGGCGCAGGAGATGGTTCAGGCAAAAGGATGGGGCATCGGCACCTATTGGTCAGAATCTTATCTGGGGACCAACGCGCTGGGGGTTACCCTGCTGGCCGCCATGCCGGTGCAGGTGGTAGGGTCGGAGCATTATTTCCAGACATTGCACAAATTTACCAGTACGGCCGCTCCCATTCACGATGTCAACGGCCGTATCAGTGGTGTCATTGGTGTGCTGAGCAGTGCGGCAGACGCCACCTCGCACACCCTTTCGCTGGTGATGGCCGTGGCCCGGGCCATCGGCAACCAGCTGCAAGCTGAGCTGTACCTGGAGGAGGCCAACCGCCGCCTGACGGAATTGAACACCATCATGGAATCGATCACTGAAGGGGTGCTCACTTGGAACAGCAGCGGCAAGATCAACCACGTAAACTCCCAGGCGGGACGGCTGCTGAACCTATCTCCCACTTCGGTGCTTGGTTTACAAATGGAGAACGTGCTGCGCATGCCTGAAGTGCTGCAAACGGCATTGGCGAATAACCATGATTTAGAAGACACGGAGATCACGCTGGCGATCCGGCTCACGGGGGAACACCTCCAGACCATTGTGACGCTGCGAGTGGTGTGGGAATACGGCCGTCCCGTGGGCTACATGATGATGCTGCGGCCCCTGGAGCAGGTACGCCGCCTGGTGCACCAGCAGGTTGGCAGCCAGGCCATGCTCAAGCTGGAAGACATCTTTGCCGAATCGGCCGCCATGCGCCCGATCACCCGGCAGGCACGCACTGCGGCGCGGGGCATTGCCCCCGTTTTGCTGCGCGGTGAAGGGGGCGTGGGCAAAAACCACCTGGCGCGGGCCATCCACAACGACAGCAGCCGGGCCGATAAGCCGTTTATCTCCATCAACTGCCGGGCCATTCCACGCGAGCTGATCGTCAGCGAGTTTTTGGGATATGAGAAGGAGTCGGGACGAGACGGCCGTCCCAGCAAGTTTGAGCTGGCCCACGAGGGTACGCTGCTGCTGGACCAGGTAGAGAGTTTGTCACTGGAAATGCAGTCGGCGCTGCTGCAGGTAATTGAGACGGGGCACGTGATGCGCCTGGGCAGCGCCCGGCCTATCCCAGTGGATGTGCGGGTGATGGCGGCCACGGCGGCCGACCTGGAAACGGCCGTAGCCGAAGGCCACTTCTTGCCCCACCTGTACTATCGTTTTTCCGTTTTTAACATCACCATCCCGCCCCTGCGGCAGCGCACGGAAGACATTTTGCTGCTGGCCAAGCGGCTGCTGGCCCGTTCGGCGCGGCGGCATGGCCAGAATTTGGTGCTGGATGAAGAGGCAGCGGCGGTGTTGAGCCGGTACCCCTGGCCGGGCAACGTCCGTGAGCTGGAGATGGTGCTGGAGCGGGCGGCTTACCAAAGCAGCGACTACGTGATAAACGTGGTGGATTTGCCAGAGAGTGTGCGCAACGGCCGTGTGGTGGTGGGGCGCGGGCCAGAACCGCAGCCGGTGTTATCGGCGGCGGAAGCGGAACGTGAGGCGATTATCCGGGCGGGGTGGGCTTGCAAAGGACACGTTTCTGAGATGGCGCGCGAATTAAAAATTGGGCGCACTACTTTGTGGCGCAAGATGAAGCTGCACCAAATTGACCCGACGTATTTTCGAAACGGCCGTTGAGAAGCAGCCAGGAAGGGAATGTTTCATTTTGGAACAATCTTCCACGAACGTTGTTCCATCATGAAACAAAAACGATCTCTTTGTTGAAGCAGAGGCCCTTTACCCCGTATAGTATCCAGGTGTTGTACAAAATACACAACGAACTGAAACTTCACATTGTAGCCACTGCCCAATTTTTCTAAGTGAATGAGCATTGTTGGTAACGGCCGTACACGCTGCCCACCTGCGCCGCGGTACAAACTTGATTTGCATCCCCATAAACTCATCCATCACTGACGTCGTTAAGCAGGCAAGGAGGTGGTTTCCCCAACTAAAAACATCTCAGAAATGCGCGACTTTCACCCCCGCAAGAACAAGCCTTTGTTCTTGCAACCCGTACAGCGCTGAACTGTACACTTCACATCCCACAGTTTAGGAAGAAGTAGGATCATTAAGGAGACAGATTTAAAATGGATAACTTGCTTGGCGAATTTCTTGGCACAATGTTCCTCATTATTTTAGGTAATGGCGTTGTTGCTAACGTGGTTTTAGGTAAAACCAAAGGTAACAACAGCGGTTGGATTGTCATAACCACAGGCTGGGCTATGGCGGTTATGGTTGGTGTTTTTGTGGCCATTTCGGCAGGCGCCCCACAGGCAGACATCAACCCCGCTGTTACGATAGGCAAATGGCTGATTCTGGGTGCTTACGATGCTGGTCAAGCAATTGTCACGATGCTGATCCAGATCGCAGGTGCCTTTGTTGGTGCTGTTATTGTCTGGCTGGCCTACTATCGCCACTGGGCAGAAACTGCGGACGCCGGTGCCAAACTGGCCGTCCATTCCACTGGCCCCGCTATCCGCGACACCGCCTGGAACTTTGTAACTGAATTGATTGGCACCATGGTTCTGCTGATTGGTGTTGGTGCTATTTTCACAGGTGCTACCGCTGGCAGCCCCGCTTCTGGCCTGGGCCCTTACCTGGTTGGTGCCCTGGTGTGGGGCATTGGCCTTTCTTTGGGCGGCCCCACGGGGTATGCCATTAACCCGGCGCGTGATCTTGGTCCGCGCATTGCCCACTTCCTCCTGCCCATTGCCGGCAAAGGCGATTCCGACTGGGGATACGGTTGGATTCCTGTGGTTGCCCCGCTGCTCGGCGGCATCCTGGGTGCCCTGGTTTGGAACTCGGTGTTTTAAAGCAAGTTTTTAGGTAGGGGCGGGCTATGACCATAGCATATTCCCCTTAACGGTTTAAACAGCACCTGGCTTGCTAGGCGGGTGCTGTTTAGACCAAAACCAATCTGACCTTCGAGTTTGGCGAATGTTTGCGCCTCCATAAAGCTCGACTCCATCGGTTTTTAGAAAAGGAGCATGGATATGAAAAAATTAATTAATGCTGTTGATGATGTAGTCAGAGAACAGCTTGAGGGGATGGCTCTGGCACACCCGGACGCAGTGAAAGTCAATTACAATCCCTACTACGTGACGCGTGCCGATGCCCCAGTTGAGGGTAAGGTAGCCATCATTTCCGGTGGTGGCAGCGGCCATGAACCGATGCACGGCGGTTTTGTGGGTATGGGAATGCTGGACGGCGCTTGCCCCGGCGAAGTGTTTACGTCCCCCACGCCGGACCAGATGTATGAATGTGCCAAAGCAGTGGACAGCGGTGCAGGCGTGTTGTTCCTGGTGAAAAACTACACTGGTGACGTGCTGAACTTTGAAACGGCCGCAGAACTAGCCTACGCGGATGGCATCAAAGTGCAGTCTATTCTGATCGATGACGATGCCGCTGTAAAAGACAGTCTATACACAGCCGGTCGGCGCGGGGTGGGCACCACGGTCATCGCGGAAAAGATCGTGGGCGCCGCAGCAGAGGCTGGCTACAACCTGGACCAATGTGCCGATCTGGCGCGTAAGGTGAACATGAACGGCCGTTCCATCGGTATTGCCCTTACGTCTTGCACGGTGCCCGCCGCCGGGAAACCCACCTTCGACCTGGGTGACGGCGAGTTTGAGTTTGGCATCGGTATTCATGGTGAACCGGGCCGCGAGCGCCTGCCCATGAAGTCGGTGGATGAGATTACGGCCATGATGGCTGCGGCCGTTCTAGACGACGCCGCCTACAGCCGCACCGTGCGCGAATGGGACAACGAAGAAGGCAACTGGGTCGATAAGGAACTCACCGACGAACCGTTTAAATCCGGTGACTCCGTCATCGCCTTTGTCAACAGCATGGGCGGCACCCCGGTCTCAGAGCTGTACGCCGTCTACCGCAAGCTGGCGGCTGAATGTGAGGCCCGCGGCGTGACAATCGCGCGCAATCTCATTGGCCCCTACATCACCTCCCTGGAAATGCAGGGTTGTTCCATTACGCTGGTCAAAACCGACGATGAAATTCTCAAATTCTGGGATGCACCGGTCAATACACCAGGTTTGCGCTGGGGCGTCTAAAAAGGTAATCTGTTATCCGTTTATTGGTAATCGGTAGCTGAAAACACCGATTACTGATCACCCTTTACCGATTACCGAAGAAGGAGCGGGTCTCTCATCATGATAACTAAGGACCAGATCGTGCGGTGGCTAGAAAAAACAGCGGCCGTTTTGCAAAAAAATAGAACTTACCTCACCGAATTAGATTCCGCCATTGGGGATGCCGACCACGGCATCAACATGGATCGCGGCTTCAAAAAGGTGATGGAAAAATTACCCACTGTTTCCGATAAAGATGTTGGCAATATTCTCAAAACAACCGGCATGACGCTCATTTCCAGTGTGGGCGGGGCCAGCGGTCCGCTGTATGGCACGTTTTTTATGCGCAGCGGCATGGCCATGGCGGCCAAGGAAGAGCTGAGCGACGAGGACTTGTTCAAGCTGCTGCAAGCCGGGGTTGAGGGCATTTTACAGCGTGGTCGGCCAAACCTGGAAGACAAAACCATGTACGACGCCTGGGCGCCGGCACTGGAAGCGATGCAGGGTGCATTGGCTGCCGGGAAGGGAACAGTAGAGGTGTTAGAAACGGCCGTTGCCGCCGCCGAACAAGGCATGAAAAACACCATCCCCCTCCAGGCCCGCAAAGGTAGAGCAAGCTACCTGGGCGAACGCAGCATCGGTCACCAGGATCCGGGGGCAACCTCATCCTACCTGATGCTTAACGCCTTGCTAGAAACAGTGAAGGAATAAGACCTTCAGGGTCTTCCAAAGCAGTCTGAAACGCTAACATCGGAAAAATCCGTGAAATCTGCGTAATCTGTAGATTAATTAGGAAGGAGTAAAAATGTCAAAGTATGTAGCAGCAATTGACCAGGGTACCACCAGTACCCGTTGCATGATCTTCAATCACAGCGGCGAATCTGTCGCTTCTCATCAGATGGAACATGAGCAAATCTACCCCAAGCCGGGTTGGGTTGAACACGATCCCATGGAAATCTGGGCTCGTACCCAGGACGTGGTGAAAGGCGCCATGGAACGTGCCGGCATCACCGCCAGAGATTTGGCTGCCGTCGGCATCACCAACCAGCGCGAAACCACCGTCATTTGGAACAAAAACACCGGCAAACCGTACCACAACGCGCTCGTCTGGCAAGACACACGCAATGCCGGTATCGTCGCCGAGATGGCCAAAGACGGCGGGCAAGACCGCTTCCGTTCGCAGGTTGGTTTGCCGCTGGCCACCTATTTTTCCGGCCTCAAGGTGAAATGGCTGCTCGACAACGTGCCCGAAATCCGCGCCGCCGCCAACGCGGGCGACGCCATCTTCGGCAACATCGACACCTGGGTCATCTGGAACCTGACCGGTGGGGTGAACGGCGGTGTGCATGTCACAGACGTCACCAATGCTTCCCGCACCATGCTGATGAACCTGGATACCCTCTCCTGGAACGAAGACATCGCCAAGGCGATGGGCATCCCCATGTCTATGCTGCCCCAGATCAAATCCTCTTCTGAGGTGTATGGCTACACCCTGGACAACGGCCCGTTTGGTGGTCGTGTGCCGGTTGCTGGTGATCTGGGCGACCAGCAAGCCGCAACTGTGGGACAGGCCTGCTTCAGCCCCGGCGAAGCTAAAAACACCTACGGCACCGGCTGTTTTATGATCCTGAACACCGGCACTGAGCCAGTTGCCTCCAAGAACGGACTGCTCACTACCATGTGCTACAAGTTTGGCAATCAACCGGCCGTTTACGCCCTGGAAGGTTCCATCGCCATCACCGGCGCCCTGGTGCAGTGGCTGCGCGACAACCTGAAGATGATCGCCTCTGCCCCCGAGGTAGAAGATCTGGCCAAGACGGTTGACGACAACGGCGGTATCTACTTTGTGCCCGCTTTCTCTGGTTTGTATGCCCCTTACTGGAAAGATGATGCTCGCGGCGTGATTGCTGGTCTTACCCGCTACGTCAACCGCGGTCACTTTGCCCGTGCCACGCTGGAAGCCACGGCCTACCAGACCCGCGAAGTACTGGACGCCATGAATGCCGACTCCGGTGTAGACCTGACGGCCCTGAAGGTAGACGGCGGTATGGTGTTCAACAACATGCTGATGCAGTTCCAGGCAGACGTCTTGGGCGTGCCGGTCATCCGGCCGAAAGTTGCCGAAACCACCGCTCTGGGCGCAGCTTATGCGGCCGGTCTGGCTGTTGGCTTCTGGAAGAACACAGACGAAATGCGCCAGAACTGGGGCATGGACAAGACGTGGGAACCGAACAAAGACAGCGACGCCAGCACTGAAAAGTACAAGATGTGGAAGAAAGCAGTAACCCGCACCTTCGACTGGGTCGAGTAAGTTTATAAACCTGTAACAAAATAGAAGGGTTCCCGGTGGCCGACACAGCGATCGGGGACCTTTTTTGTGACGTTGATGGTGTGCATGGCGATGGTTGGAATTGTCGTTGTCTCTCATAGTGCTTTACTGGCTGAAGGGGTTCGTGAATTAGCCCAGCAGATGGTGCAGGGGCAGGTGCCGCTGGCCACTGCTGGCGGTATTGACGACCCGGATCAGCCCACGGGCACCGATCCCATGAAAGTGCTGGCGGCCATTGAGTCGGTATACAGCGATGACGGGGTGGTGGTGCTGATGGATTTGGGCAGCGCTTTGTTGAGCGCCGAGATGGCCCTGGAATTTTTGCCAGAGGCGCGCCAGCCAAATGTAAAGCTGTGCGCCGCACCGCTGGTAGAAGGCACACTGGCGGCGGCGGTGCAGGCGATGGTAGGCGGCAGCCTGTCCCAGGTGCTGGCCGAGGCGGAAGGTGCGCTGGTGGGCAAAACCGAGCAGTTGAACCAAAGGATCTCTGGCCAGGAAGCAGGAGTGGAAACTGCCCAACTATCGTACCAAACGGCCGTTTCCACCCACAAAACCACCCTTGAAATTCGCAACAAAATGGGGCTCCATGCCCGCCCCGCCGCAAACTTCGTGCAGACGGCCAACCGCTTCCAGGCAGAAATGACCGTGCGCAAAGGCGAGAAATCGGCCAATGCCAAGAGCATTAACCAGGTAACAACGCTGGGGGTGCGCCAGGGGGAAACGGTGGTGGTAACGGCCGTTGGCCCAGACAGTGCCGATGCCATCGAAGCGATCAAACAATTGGCCGTCGACAATTTTGGTGAGTGGAAGAGCGACACTGCTTCGGAAATGGTGGCAGCGGCCGTTCCCGACACGACACCTGAACCTGGCCAACTGCGCGGCATCGCCGCCTCACCGGGGATTGCTATCGGGCCCGTGCGGCAGTACCGGCCCAAGCTGCCTATCATCGAGCGGCAGGTGGGCAAAGATAGTGCGGCGGAGTGGCAGCGGCTGCAAACGGCCGTGCAAACGGCCGTCACCGAACTGCAAGCATTGCAAACCCAAACCGCCCAGCAGGTGGGCCCGGCGGAAGCTGCCATTTTTGAAGCCCACCAGCTCATTTTGCAGGACCCGGATTTGCAAACGGCCGTGCGTCACACCCTCGACACCGAACAAGTAAATGCCGAAGCCGCCTGGCAAGAGGCCATCGAGGAGACTGCGCAGAAGTTTGCCGCAATGGATGATCCGTTCTTCCAGGCGCGGGCAGCGGACGTGCAGGATGTGGGCAACCGGGTGCTGCGCCACTTGCTGGGGGTGGTTATGCCGTCGCTGGCAGCGGAGCGGCCGTACATTCTTATCGCCGCCGACCTCACCCCGTCTGACACGGCCCGGCTGGACCCGGCGCTGGTGCTGGCCATCTGCACGGAACTGGGCGGGGCAACGGCGCACAGCGCGATTTTGGCGCGGGCGTTGGGGATTCCGGCTGTGGTGGGCGCAGGCAGCCAGCTGGCCACGGTGGATGAGGGACAGATTCTGGGGGTAGACGGCCGTACCGGCCAAATCTGGTTGACCCCCGACGATGAGCAAATTGGCCAACTGCAAGCGGCGCGGGAATCCTGGCTGGCGGCGCAGCAGGCCCCCAAAACGGCCAGCCAGGCGGAGGCTCACACCGCCGACGGCCTGCGCATTGAGGTGGCGGCCAATATTGGCGGGACAAACGATGTCGAGGTGGCGCTGGGCTATGGGGCCGAAGGTGTGGGGCTGTTCCGCACCGAGTTTTTGTTCCTGGACCGTCAAGAAGCGCCGGGCGAGACGGAACAGCTGGCGGCCTACCGGCAGGTGGTGGCCGGCATGGGCACCCTGGGCAACCAGGGCAATCGGCCGCTCATCATTCGCACGCTGGACGTCGGTGGCGACAAGCCGCTGCCCTACCTGAACCTGGGCCGAGAGGAGAATCCGTTTTTGGGCTGGCGCGGCATTCGTTTTTGCCTGGACAAGCCGGAGATTTTCCTGCCGCAGCTGCGCGCCATCTTGCAGGCCAGCGTGAGGGACGACGGCACCCCGGCCAACGTGAAGCTGATGTTCCCCATGATCGGCACGCTGGCAGAACTGCGCCGGGCCAAAGCAATGCTGCAAACCGCCCGTGAACAGCTTCAGGCCGAAGGACGGCCGTTCGACCCCAACCTCTCTGTGGGCATCATGATCGAACTGCCGTCGGCGGTGGCCGTGGCCGACTTGCTGGCGGCGGAAGTGGACTTTTTCAGCATCGGCACCAACGATTTGACGCAGTACGTGATGGCCGCCGACCGGGGCAACGCCAACGTGGCAGAGCTGGCCCAGGCGCTGCAACCGGCCGTCTTGCGCATGATCCGGCAAACGGCCGTGGCCGCCAAAAACGCAAACATCTGGGTGGGGATGTGCGGCGAGCTGGCGGGCAATCCGCTGGCTACACCGCTGCTGCTGGGCCTGGGCCTGACCGAACTAAGCATGGCTGCACCATCCATTCCTGCGGTCAAAGACGTTTTGCGCCGCTGGTCGCTGCCGGAAGCGGAGGCGCTGGCGGCTGAGGTGCTGAAGTTGGATTCGGTAACGGCCGTACAAACCCATTTGGAAGCGGCGAAGAAATAAATGAGGCGCGACGCACTTTGGAAGTACGTCGCACCTGGGCACAATCCGCGAAAATCCATGCAATCCGCGGCTAAATAAATGGGATACGGCCGCCCCAATCCAGAAAAATCCATAGAGGTTTCACGCTTCACGCCAACCCCCACAAAAACCCAAAGACCAAGTTTTTCTCTCTTTTACCCTTTGCGATCTTCGCGCTCTTTGCGGTTACACATTTTACGAATTTACCAAAAGTTCTTCACAATTTCTGAACAAGTCGTTGCTAATCTTACATCATCAGCAAATGGCTTGCTGAGTTTTAGTAACGTAAAAAAAACTTGTTCGGAGGTAAACCAATGAAGAATAGTAAACTTGTAAAAATCGGCGGCATTTTGCTTGTGCTGCTGGCCCTGGCAGCCCTGGTGGGCAGCACGCTCACCTTTGCCCAGGATGACGAACCAGATACGGCCGATCCGGTGACCACGCCGGAAGACGGTTCAGAAACTGAAGACAACACGACGACGGAAGATGCCACGCCTGGATTCGGCCGTTTTAATCATCACGGCATGGGTGGGCGCGGGCTCATCGACCGGGAAGCGGCTCGTGAACTGCTGGCTGAAGAGCTTGGCGTAACCGTTGAGGACCTGGAAGCGGCGCACGACGCGGCCATGGCAGCCGTCCAAGCTCAAGACGGCCGTCCCAACCGCGACGAAGTCCGGGCTCTGATTGCCGAAGAATTGGGCGTAACCGTTGATGCGCTGGAAGCGGCGCAAACGGCCGTTCAAGAAGCCATGCTGGCTCAACTGGTGGAAGATGGCACCATTACCCAGGAGCAGCTGGATGAAATGCTGGAGATGAAAGCGCTGCGTGAACTGGCGCAGGACATCTTTAGCCGCGAAGACGCCCAGGCGATCATTGCTGAGCAGCTGGGTCTGACGGTGGAAGAACTGGCGGCGGCCCGCGACGAGGGCACACGCATCTTTGAGCTGGCCGACGCGCAAGGCATTGACATGGCAACGTTGATGACGGCCGTATCCGATGCCCGCACCGCTGCTTTTGAACAGGCTGTCGTTGATGGCCTGCTCACCCAGGAACAGGCTGACCTGCTGCTGAGCCAGAGTGGTCCCCACTTTGGTTTTGGTGGGCACAGTGGCGGTGGGATGCATGGCATGCAAGGTGGTGGCCATGGCGGCCACGGCGGCCCGCGTGGCGGTGGCTTTGGCCCCGGCAGCTCGAATGGCAGCAACGGCAATGGCACCAGCACCAGCTCTGACCTGGACGCATAGTTTAAGTTGAAGATGTAATTGAGTAATTGGGTAATTACTCAATTACCTAATTTCCCATTTTACCTCGCGTGTCATCTTGCACACTTCCCGCAGGATGACACGCTTTTTGCCTTGGGGTATATTGGAGACAAACTGTTTTGAGGTTAGAAAATGTCTTCAATTGTGATTGCGGCGTTTTATAAATTTGTGGATTTGCCAGATTACCGGGAGCGGCAACGGCCGTTGCGCGATTTTTGCGTCGCTCAAGCGGTCAAAGGCTCCATTTTGCTGGCCGCCGAGGGGATCAACGGCACCATCGCGGGCAGCCGCCAGGGCATTGATGCCGTGCTGGCTTACCTGCGCCAGGATGCGGTTTTTGCCAGCCTCACCCACAAAGAATCCCACGCCGACTTTATGCCTTTTGGCCGGATGAAGGTGCGCTTGAAGCAGGAAATTGTCAACCTCGGTAGACCGGACATCACGCCCAGCAAGCGCGTGGGGCAGTACGTGCCCGCTGCCGAGTGGAACGCCCTCATCAGTGATCCGGACGTGATTTTGGTGGACACGCGCAACGATTTTGAAGTGGTGTTGGGCACGTTTAAGGGGGCGGTGAATCCGAAAACGGCCGCTTTCAACCAGTTCCCCGAATTTGTCAGCCAAAACCTGGACCCCAGCTGCCACAAAAAGGTGGCCATGTTCTGCACTGGCGGTATCCGCTGCGAGAAGGCCACCGCCTACCTGCTTGAGCAGGGATTTGCAGAGGTATACCATCTCAAAGACGGCATCCTGAAGTATTTGGAGCAGGTACCGTCGGAGGAAAGCCTGTGGCAAGGCAACTGCTTTGTGTTCGACGAGCGCGTCACGGTGGATCATCGTTTGCAGCCTGCCCCGCTGGAGCTGTGCCCGATGTGCAAAACGGCCGTCGAGCCGCACCACCGCACCTCGCCCAAGTATGAATTTGGCGTCTCCTGCCCTACCTGCGCCGACACGCTGACGCCCGACCAAATCGAACGTGCCCGCGAAAAGCAGCGGCAATTGGAGCTAACCACCGCGCGCAATGCGTAGAGACGTTGCATGCAACGTCTCTACGCATTGCCACGTCTCTACCGGAGATAATAATGAGCAAAACTGTACTGGTTGTCGATGACGAGGCCCGGTTGGTGAACCTCGTGAAGGCCTACCTGGAGCAAGGGGGTTTCCGCGTGGTGACGGCTAAAAACGGCCGTGACGCCCTCTTCGTCGCCCGCCAGGAAAAACCCGACCTCATTCTGCTGGACATCATGATGCCGGAGATGGACGGCCACGAATTTATGCGCGTGCACCGGCAGGAACGGCAAACGCCCATCATCCTGCTCACCGCCAAAGTGGAAGAAGACGACAAGATCATCGGCCTGGAACTGGGCGCGGACGATTACGTCACCAAACCGTTCAGCCCGCGTGAACTGCTGGCCCGGGTGCGCTCTGTGCTGCGCCGCTGCGCTCAACCCGTCGATAACAGTGCCCGCCTGCGCGTTGCGGGCGTTTCGCTGGATTTGGAGCGCTTTTTGGTAGAGGTAGACGGTGAACGGATTGATCTCACTCGCTCCGAGTTTGATCTGCTGGCCATTTTGATGGGGTCGCCCGGCCGCGCCTTCTCCCGGCTCGATTTGCTGGACCGGCTGCAGGGCACCACCTTCGAAGGCTCCGAGCGCACGGTGGATGTGCACATCAAAAATTTGCGGGCCAAAATCGAGCCAAACCCGCGCCAGCCGCGCTATGTGGAAACGGTTTACGGCGTCGGTTACCGCTTTGCCCCGGAGTAAACCATGATGCGTTCGCTGGTTTTTAAGCTGAGTCTGGCCTTTTTGCTGGTGAGCCTGGTGGGCATTGCCCTGGTGTCTTTTTTTGCCGGGCGCGTTTCCTCCAGCGAGTTTAATACCTTTGCCGAGGCCCAATCGGACAGCGTGTTGATGTCTCAGTTGGCGAATTACTACGAGGCGACGGGGAGCTGGGACAACCTGAACCGGATTGGCATTGGCGGCGTTGGGCCAGAGGGTGACCAGACACGGCCGTTTCTGGTCGCAGACGTGGCGGGGAATGTGGTTTTAGGCGGACTGAATCGGGAAGTGGGCGAGCGCGTGCCCCGCGGCTGGCTCAGTCGTGGCGTTCCTATCGAAGTAAACGACCAGACGGTCGGGCTGGTAATTTTTGCGGAGAATCACATGCGCGGGGGGGCTATGATGCAGCAGCCTCCGCGTACCGACTTTACCACGCGGGTGAACCGGGCGATTTTTCTGGCGGCGTTGGGGGCAACGGCCGTTTCCCTGATCATTGGTGTGGTGCTGGCCCGCAGCCTGACCAGGCCGCTGCAGGAGATCACCCAGGCCACCCAGGCGGTAGCCCAGGGCAACCTGGCGCAGCAGGTGCCCGTTCGCTCCGATGATGAGCTGGGTACGCTGGCCACTTCCTTCAACCAGATGAGCGCCGATCTGGCCAAATCCCGCGACCTGCGCCGCCAGCTGACGGCCGACATCGCCCACGATTTGCGCACGCCGCTCAGCCTCATCCTGGGCCATGCCGAGGCGCTCAGCGACGGCGTGCTGCCGCCCACTCCCGAAACGTTCGACGTCATCCACGACGAGGCGCGCCGCCTCAACCGGCTGGTGGAAGATCTGCGCCTGCTTTCTCTGGCTGAAGCAGGCGAACTGCCCCTGGCGGTGCGCCCGGTGCCGCCGCAAAGCTTGCTGGAACGGGCCGTGGTGGCCCACACGCCCGCCGCGCAGCAAAAGCAGATCGATTTGGCGCTTACCACGCCCCCCACCCTGCCCGACGTGTTGGCAGACCCGGATCGCCTGGCGCAAGTGCTGGACAATCTGGTGGGCAATGCGCTGCGCTACACGCCGGAAAACGGCCGTATCCACCTCACTGCGCGGCAAAACGGAACGGCCGTCCAGCTTCGCGTGCAAGACAGCGGTCCCGGCATGGCTGCTGCCGAACTGGTCCACGTCTTTGACCGTTTCTACCGGGGCGACCGGTCGCGCCAGCGGCATGAGGGCGGTTCCGGATTGGGGTTGGCCATCGCTAAATCTTTGGTGGAGGGGCATAACGGCCGTATCTGGGCCGAAAGCGCACCGGGACAGGGAGCCACCTTCATCATCGAGCTGCCTTTGGCAAATAGCTAAAATGCTATTTCCTTCTCTGTGTCTCCTTCGTGCCCCTCTGTGTTCTTTTTGTCATGTATCAAAACGCAAGGAGTTAACATAACGTAAATGGGTGCTGTTTGGCACGCTATTCTATAAGGGGTAGCCAATTTACATACCCCTTTTATTCCCAAATTGCACCGTATTAAGTTCTCTAAAACGGGTTGTCACTAGTTTGATTTTGCAGCCACTCATTTAAGAAGGCCATCACTTCATCAAAACGCCGCTGAGGAATAGCTTTGTAGCTCGAAACAGAAAATTTTCTGTACAGTTCCCCATACACCCCACCAAATTCATTCCGCTTGGTTTTCTTGCCAAGAGCCAATGCCACTGCCTTAACCGCCTGAGAAATCTGGGCAGCCTGAGCCTCAGTCACATGCTTACCGCCAACGGCCGCTTCCAACTGATCCAGACGTTCACCATGCTCCGTGAGTGTGGTTACGGCCGTATCTAATCGCGCTTCCATAATCAACTGCTGCCTGGCCATGCGGACTACGGCCATAGCCATCTGGTAGGCTTGCACTGCCGGGGAATCCTGTTTCAGCAATGTCTCAATATCAATATCCGTTTCCGTGGTCAAACGGCCGTCCCGAAACGCTTCAGCCAAAACTTTGTAGCATTCACGCTGGTAACGAACAAGGCGATCTCTAATCTCATCTTTTACCCGGCTGGCATTGATGCCAAATAACCAACCGTTCAAATATTCCAGGGGAAGCGCAACCAATTCCCGGTTTACTTCTCGCGATCCTTCGGTACGTGTTACACGTACAGTTGCCACGATTTCGGACAAAACCAAATCACGCTCAATTCGATCTGCTTGTCCAGACCACGACAATCCCATCAAATCGCAAATGGGGCGTATTGGAATTAACACTTGGCCATCCTCCAAGCGAACGGCCGTAATTTCATCATCGTAAAACAACACGGTTTTCTGTTCTACTGGTTGAATTGCTGTCATATCACTTTGCCTATAAAAACTTCAAACTACACATTACTCTTGCACGGCGAGGTAGAGCGTTCGCTCTGTGGTGACAAAAACGCGGAGGGGTGTTTCGGCGATAGCAAAGTCGGTGATCTGGGTGAACAGCTCTTCGCCGTTGGGGCCGGTGGCGCGGTATTGGGCCAGCACCTGCCCGGTCGGTCGGCTCACCTGGACGATACGGCCGCTTCCCGGATCAGCAACAAAAATCGAGGCGTTTAACCCCCGGCCCACAATCTCTACGGTGGTGGGCGCCACCAGCGGCGTTTGCAAGCCGTTGGCCAGCACGTCAGATTCGTCCCACTCCAGGCGGCCAGAGCGGGTGTCGTAGTAACGGATACGGCCGTCGCGGTACAGCAGCACCAATCCCCCATCCTGGCTGAAAATGTCAAAGTCAATCACCTGGTTCAGTTCCGGGTCTTCGGTAAAAGCGATGGTGCGATCGTCCGCGTTGGCCGTAAAGTCGTCGCCACTGGGGAAATATTTCCAGATAACTCGCGCCCCGATGTCCAAAATATAGAGCCGTTCGTCGAAGGTGGCGATGGCGATGGGCGCCTGCCACTCACTGGCCAGGTCCAGCGGCACGGCAAAGGTGCTGCCCAGGTTGGGCTGATAGGTCAGCAGCGCACCGTTGCTGTCTAACATCGCCAGCCCGTCGCGGCTGACGGCGTTGCCCGCAGGCCGCCAGAATATATCAATCACGCTGCCCACAACCTGGTTGCCCACCGCCTGCCCGTTGAAAACCCGCGCCTGCGGTTCCAGCGTCAGCGGATTGAGGTACGTTTCGTCGGTTTCGTATTCGTAAACCAGCCCATTGCCCTTGTCCAAAATGAAAATGCCGCCATTGAAGCCATCACGCAGCGCCACGTGAGTGAGGGCGGTGCCTTCGCTGAATTCGTAAAACGGCCGTGCACTCAGCCGGGTCACATCATCCAGCACGTCCAGCCGCTCGCGGGCGATGGCGCGCAGCTGGGCCACCGTTTCATCGCCGGGGCGTACTTCCGTTTCGGCCTCCACCGCCAGCGCCAGGGCCTCGATATAATACTGCCGCGCCTGGGCTGCGTCTTCCCCGGCGCCGTCTGCCAGGCTGATGAGCTGACTCATCTCGGCGCGGATTTCCGACAGGCGCTGCACACGCCCGCGTTCCAGGTAGACGCCCGATACAATGACGGCAATAAGCACGGGAATAAGGACGGCAATCAGCACGGGCCAGGTCCAGCTGACGGGCTCTTCTTCTTCGATAGGAACGGCCGTTCGCGGCGGGCGCAGCCGGGCCAACAGTTCAGCCAGCCAGGCGGTGAAGGTAGATAATCCCATCGCCGCCTGCGAACCGGCCCGACGCGCCGTGTGCTCTACCTGCTGCCGGTCGATGGCTGGCAGGGTGCGAATGTTGTCTCGCGCCGGGGCCGGGCGGCCTTCCCGCATGGGCTGCGGGCGGCGTTCGCTCGTGGTGGCAGGCAGCGAAGTGGCCGGAAGGTTACGGCGGGGCTGCGGCGTGGGGGCGACCAGCTGTCCTTGGCGCGGCCGGGGCGTTACCACGTCGGGCAAATCCAGCAGCGAATCGTCGTTAAACTCAATCATCAGCAGCCGGGCCGACTCCTCGGCGACGATGTCGATGAGGGCGTCCAGGCCCGATTCGATGTCGGTGTCCACCAGGGCGTCGCTGAAGCTGTCTGTGGGCAGGTGGCTGATGCGCGGATCGGCCAGCAGCAGCAGATCGCCCGATTGCAGCCGGTGGTGCGCGTAGCGGATGTCCAGCCCGCTGGTGCGCCCGAGCGGCGTGATGTGGTCCAGCGGACGCGGCGGCAGCCGTTCGATGCCGAAGTTGTGGCCCAGCAGGGCCAGCGTCTCGCCTGCTTGCAGGGTGAAAAGTTCACCCTGGCGCAGGACCACGCAGGTCAACCCACCCTCGCGCACGGTTTCCTTGCTGGTGAGGTTGCGCCGCAGCAGCGTCTGGTTGGCAGCCATGATGGCGGCGCGCAGGGCAGCGGTGAGGCTGCCGCTGGTGGCATAAAATTTCTGGCTGATGAGATCGAGCAAATCCTGGGTGAGTGCGGCCGTTTCCTCTGGGTTCCCGCTTAAAGTGAGATGGGCAAACAGGAAATCGCGGCTGCGGCTGCGGGTGGCCTTACCGGGGGGTGGCTGGACGAGGATGCCGGGAACAGTTGAGTCGGGAGCAACCGTTTGCATTACGCCGTCAACGATGTAAAGTTGGCCTGTCACTGCTTGCAGTTCAGACATGAAAGTATGGCATCCTCATGGTAAAAATTATCGACATAAGCATAGCACGACTGTTCGCATGTGACCAACGAGAAACGGCCGTAGCGGACTGCTTTTCTTAACCTTAATCCACGATTTGTTGAGGGCTCAAATGGCAACCATTAATGTA
The DNA here is from genome assembly GCA_016710325.1 of Candidatus Leptofilum proximum. Lineage (GTDB taxonomy): Bacteria > Chloroflexota > Anaerolineae > Promineifilales > Promineifilaceae > Leptofilum > Leptofilum proximum. The sequence goes on from JADJXK010000001.1 coordinate 1,241,722, forward strand.
AATGACATCTCCCTTTATTACGACCAACTGGGTGAAGGCGAACCATTGCTGCTGCTGCATGGCCTGGGGTCAGACGGCCGTTCCTGGGAATACCAGATTGAGCCGTGCGCCAAACAGTACCGGGTGATTGTGGTGGATGTGCGTGGACACGGCCGTTCCGCCAAACCACCCGGTCCCTACAGCGTACCCCAGTTTGCCAGCGACATTTTCGCCCTGCTGGATCAGCTGCAAGTTGACCAATTTCACCTGGCGGGCCTGTCCATGGGCGGCATGATTGGCTTCCAGATGGCCGTGGACCAGCCGGAGCGGTGCAAGAGTCTGACAATTGTCAACAGCGGTCCAGAACTGGTGCCGCGCAGCTTTAGGGAAAAATGGATGATCATGCAGCGACGGTTGATCCTCAACCTCTTTTCTATGGATAAGATTGGCGCAATGATTGGTGGACGGCTTTTCCCGGAGCCCCATCAGGCGGAATACAAGAAGAAATTTATCCAACAGATGAGTGAAAACGATCCCCAGGCGTACAGGGCAACCACCAATGCGCTCATCGGCTGGAGCGTCAGTGACAAACTGGACCGCATTCAATGTCCGATCTTGATCGTCAGTGGCGACATGGATTACACGCCTGTCGCCTTTAAAGAAGCGTACCAACGCCAGCTGCCCACGTCGCGGTTACACGTGATTGAAAACTCCCGCCACGCCACGCCCATCGACCAACCAGAGGCGTTTAATACGGCCGTTCTGAACTTCCTGAACACACTCACCTAAAACTGGGTATAATTCGGGCGATTTTGGGCAGTCAGATTGGTTCAATCGCCAAGATTGAACCAATCTCTATCGCAAAAAGGTTTTGCATGAAAGTAGTAATCGCCGGGGAATCCCCCTTTGTGGAACAGATGGGCCAGCTGTGTACACAGGCTGACCACGACGCCATTCTCTACCTGGTGGAGGATTTCACCTCTGCCCTGCACAGCGGCTATGCTATGCCGGATGCGGCCGGGGCGGATGTGGCCATCGAGCTGCACAACGAATCGGCCGCCGCCAAAGAGGAACTGCTGGCGGCGCTCAGCGCCTTCATCCCCTCCGACGCCCTGCTGCTGACCTCGGCGTTGGCCACCAGCACCACGCAGGCCGCGGCCTGGGTGCCAAAGCCGGGCCGGGTGGTCGGGTTTGGCATTGTGCCCCCGCTGCGCAAAGAAGGCGGCATGATCGAACTGGCGGCCGGGCTGCAAACGGCCGCAGCCAGCCTGGCGCAGGCGCAGAAGTTTGTTGAAGGGTTGGGGTATGAAACGGCCGTTGTGGCCGATGGCCCTGGCCTGGTGCGCGCCCGCACCGTCTGCTGCCTCATCAACGAAGCCGCCAGCGCCCTGCTGGAAGGCGTCGCCACCGCCACCGACATCGACCAGGCAATGAAGCTGGGCACCAACTACCCCTACGGCCCGCTGGAGTGGGCCGACTATTTGGGCCTGGACACGGTGCTGGGGGTGATGAACGGCTTATTCAGCGAGTGGGGTGAGGATCGATATCGGCCGTCTCCTTTGCTAAAAAGAATGGTGTTGGCGGGGAAATACGGCCGTAAATCCGGCGAAGGCTTTTTTAAGTATGAATCGTGAATGGTAAAAGATTAATTGTGAACAGACTCCCTCATTCACAATTCACCATTCACCGTTCACAATTCCGATGGCCATAAAATTTTGTCACATCTGCAACAAAGAAGATCGCTTTGGCCACGGCCAGACCAGCAGCCGCGCCCTGGCCAGCGGCATTGTCTGCCCGGTATGTTACCAGCCTACCTGCGGCAATCATCTGGGCACGGTGCGCTGGCGCTGGCGCAGCAGCGGCGAAGTTGACTCGGCTCAGGTGTGCAAAGAATGCGTCCGCAGCTACAAACACCGCGATTGGGACCGCTACAGCCGCGATTGGATTAGTTAATGCAGCAACTGTGGCTGATAGTTGGCCCGATGAGTGAAACGTGATGCGTGACCAAAACCAAATCACGTTTCACTCGTCACGCGTTACTTTTGGGGATATGGCTCCACGTCGGGGCCAATGAGTTCCTTAAACAGCTCCAGCACCTCACCCGGCTCTGCATGTCGTCCCAACTGCTTCTTCGAGTAGAGCAGCTCGTCGTTCACCTTAAACTCAAACGCTCCCTTACTGCCAGTAATAAACGTAAATTCCTTAATGATGTGCTGGTAATTGCTCAGAATATCTTCCGCCACACGGACGGCGCGCGCAGCATAGTTTCAAGGCACGCAGTATTCAAGCGTAATCGTGTATTTTTTCTCCATAATGTTGCCTCCAAAGGTTAACTGCGCCGCAATTTTGTTGGAATTCGGATTACGGTGAATAAAAACAAAAGACGCAAAACGGGGTTTATTTTGCCAAGTATAAAGGGCCGAAGGAACCTTGACAACAACCCTCAGGTGGGCTACGATCCCGTTCGCTCCCGGGCCTGTAGCTCAGCTGGGAGAGCGCTACAATCGCACTGTAGAGGTCAGGAGTTCGAATCTCCTCAGGTCCACTGCAACGTTGAACCAAATCGTACGTTACAAATGAAGATGCAAAAGCTGTGAACAGGAGTAGTAGGGAACAGTAATCGGTGGTCAGTAAACGGTTATCGGTTAAGGGGTTAGAGAGTTGTGCCAATGGCTGAAAGCGCAACAAAAACGTCCCGAACTCGCCTGGGAGCTGCGCCGGGGAACCGATTTCGGTAATCGGTGGTCGGTAAACGGTAATCAGTTAAATTGATTCATACCGTTCACCGATTACGGAATACCGATTACCGAACTAACCGGTGACGCGTTGCGCCCGTTACGCGCCAGAGTGGATGGTTTTGACGATTGAATATTTTTGCACAAAGTGTGCAACTGGATTAAAATAGAAAGTCGTCAACTGTGAAATTGACATGGGCCCATAGCTCAGCTGGGAGAGCGCTACAATGGCATTGTAGAGGTCAAGGGTTCGAGCCCCTTTGGGTCCACTAAAAGCAGCCATCAAACAGAGTGGTACCGCGGAAGCCCCTTTCGTCTCTGAATAGACGAGCGGGGCTTTTTGTTTGGCATGTAGAGACGTTGCAGTGCAACGTCTCTACAAACGCAATCAGGAGACAGCATGAGCAAAAAGTACAATCCTAACGAAGTTGAGGCCAGGTGGCAGAAAAAGTGGGAAGAAACCGGTCTGTACCGGCAGGAAATTGATAAAAACCGGCCCAAGCATTATGCGCTGACGATGCTGCCGTACCCGTCTGGGGATTTGCACATTGGGCACTGGTACGCCATGACGCCATCCGATGCCCGGGCGCGGTTTATGCGCATGAAGGGGTACAACGTGCTCTTCCCGATGGGCTTCGACGCGTTTGGGCTACCCGCCGAAAACGCGGCTATCCAGCGTAACATCCACCCGGCCAAGTGGACCTTTGCCAACATCGAGCGGATGCGCGGCCAGCTGCGCAGCATGGGCGCGATGTTTGACTGGGAGCGCGAAGCTGTCTCCGCCGACCCGGAATATTACCGCTGGACGCAGTGGTTTTTTAAGAAGCTGATGGAGCTGGGACTGGCCTACCGCAAGATGGCGGCGGTTGATTTTTGCCCGAACTGCAACACCACGCTGGCGCGGGAGCAGGTGTGGGGTGAGGATCGTCACTGTGAGCGCTGCGGCACGCCGGTGATCAAGAAAGATCTGGAGCAGTGGTTCTTCAAGACGACGGATTATGCCGAGGAACTGCTGGACTTTAGCGGCATCGATTGGCCGGAGCGGGTGAAGGTGATGCAAACAAATTGGATCGGCCGTTCCACCGGCGCCGACGTCACTTTCCACACTGAACAAGGCGATCCGATTGAGATTTTCACCACGCGGCCAGATACGCTGTGGGGTGCCACCTTCATGGTGCTGGCCCCGGAGCATCCGCTGGTGGGCAAACTCACCACTGATGAGCAGCTGGAGGCAGTGAGCGCGTACCGCGAGCAGGCGCAGAAGCTGACGGACATTGACCGGGAAACGGCCGATCGCGAAAAAACCGGCGTCTTTACCGGGGCGTATGCCATCAACCCGGTCAACGGGGCACGCATTCCCATCTGGATCGCCGACTATGTGCTGATGACCTACGGCTCTGGGGCGATTATGGCCGTGCCCGCCCACGACGAGCGCGACTTTGAATTTGCCACCAAGTTTGGCCTGGAAATCATCGAAGTGATCCGGATGCCCGGCCGCGAAGAAAGTGACGGGCCGCTGACCGAAGCGTACACCTCCAAATATGAAGGGCATCTGGTAAATTCTGGCGAATTTAACGGCACGCCGGTGGCCGAAGCGGTGGAAAAAGTGACGGCCTGGCTGGAAGAAAAAGGCATGGGCAAGGCCGCGGTGAACTATCGCCTGCGTGACTGGCTGATCAGCCGCCAGCGGTACTGGGGCGCGCCGATTCCGGTGGTTTACTGCCCGGAGCACGGCGCGGTGCCCGTGCCGGACGAGCAGCTGCCGGTGATGCTGCCTATGGATGTGGAATTTATGCCCACCGGTGAAAGTCCATTGAAGCAGCACGATGCCTTTTTGCACACCACATGCCCGATTTGTGAACGGCCGTCCCTGCGCGAAACGGACACGATGGACACCTTTATGTGCTCCAGCTGGTACCAATACCGCTACTTGAGCCCCAACGACAGCGAGCATCCGTTTGATCCAGAAGAGGGAGCATACTGGCTGCCGGTCGATCAATACACGGGCGGCATTGAACACGCCACGATGCACCTGATCTACACCCGCTTTTTTACCAAGGCGATGCGCGAAATGGGGCTGGTGGACTTTCCCGAGCCGATGATTCGCCTGTACAACCAGGGCATGGTGCTGGGCGAAGACAACGAGAAGATGTCCAAGTCGCGGGGCAACGTGGTGGCCCCGGATGCGCTGGTGGAGAAGTTTGGCGCAGACACGGTGCGCACCTACCTGATGTTTTTTGCCAAGTGGGACCAGGGCGGGCCGTGGAATTATGACGGCATCAAGGGACCGCAGCGCCTGCTGAATGACGTGTGGGAGATCAGCACGCACGGCTACACCCCAGGCCAGGTAGACGCAGATGCCAACCGTGCCCTGCGGCGCAAAACGCACCAGGTGATTCGTAAGGTGACGCAGGATTTGGAAAGTTTTTCGTTTAACACGGCCGTTGCCGCCATCATGGAACTGCGCAACGGCATCAACGACGCGCAGCGGGCCAAAAACGTGAGCGCGGATGTGTGGAACGAAGCCATCGACAACCTGCTGCTGGTGCTGGCCCCCATCGCGCCGCACATCACCGAAGAGCTGTGGGCGCAGCGCGGGCACGGCTACAGCATCCACCAGCAGCCGTGGCCGGAATGGGACGAAGAAGCGGCCAAAGAGGAAAGCATCACCCTGGTGGTGCAGATCAACGGCAAGGTGCGCGACAAAATTGAGGTGGATGCCGGTCAGGATGACGAGGCGCTGAAGGCGATTGCCCTGGCTTCAGACAAGGTGCAGGGCTGGCTGGACGGCCAGCCGCCGCGCCAGGTGATTGTGGTGAAGGGGCGGTTGGTGAATATTGTGAAGTGAGTGGGTAATTACCCCCACCCTGACCCTCCCCCTGAGAGGGGGAGGGGAGCGGCCGTTTCTCGGGTGAGAAACGGCCGTTTTGTTTTTGCTACCCGGTTCTTGCCTGTGTCCGAACTCGCCAGTCAAACAGGAAAAGAATGGCGAGCAGCAGCAGCGGCCCGGCAATGATCCAGCTCCAGCTTTCGGCTCTGGATACAGACAGGTAAAGCCCCGCCAGCACGACAAACAGAAGCGCGCCAACTCGCTCCCAGCGCCAGGCGATGATGAGGGCGATGAGCACCAGGAAGGTGGGGATGAGGTGCATCAACAGCGCCAGCACGGTCTCCCAAAAGCTGTACCCCTCGCCAAAAACGTCCAGGGCAAAAAGGCTGATGAACAGGGCAAACACAATGCTCAGCACCCTGGGCAGCCAGTAAAGTATACGTTTTCCATTCATATTCATCGTTTTTCCTTTGGCTCCCGGCTTCTTACAATCGCGACTCTGCATCGTGCTGAACGGAGCCGATGCTCACGAATCGCCTGATATTCAGGAGAGTCATACCAATCCCTGAGCGCTGATTCGTCGGGGAATCGAATCAAAACTGTCCGGGCAGCGGGCCAGACGCCTTCAAGAACCTGGGCATTGTCTTCCACGGCCACGACCCTGCCGTCATAGCTGGCAAAAACCTGGTCAAAACCTCCAAGATATTCTGCATATCCGTCCTCATCTTCAATATCGATGAGAGCTATAAAGTACGCACCCATCAGGTCTCCTCCGTATTTAACGACGCTTGAACCACCAGCCTGCCAGAAGCAAAACGGCCGCTACCGGCCAAACCCACATTAAATCTGCACCGCCGGGCGCGGGCTGCTGCCGGGTGAAGCGAATGAGCCGGTAACTGGCGGCCGTTACCGCCAGTTCCGCATCGGACATGGTTTTGGGGTGAATGCCGGCGGCGTATGCCGCAAAACCGCTGTTGATGAGCACCTGGCGCAAAATGGGCAGCGTGTTGGGTTCATCGGTGATGTCGGTGGCGTGGGCGTGGTGACGGCCGTCTGGCAGCCAGATTTCCACCTGCGGCTGGGCCATCAGGTTGCGATACCAATGAGACACCGCGCCAAAGCCTGCCGTGCAGTAAATTTCGCCGCCCACCTCCGCATAATTCACTGGCGTCTGGCGCACCTGGCCCGTCTTGCGGCCAATGTGCTGGATGACCATGATACGCCCGCCGACGTCTGGCCAGATGTTGATAAATCGGCCCAGCCCCAGCCGCCACATCAGCAGCATGAAGCGGTTGAAGCGGCGGAACATCTGCCGCAAAGTTTGTTCTGTCTCGGGGGAAATGGTTGTCATTATTAAACCGTCCTGATGATTCGGGTTGATTGATGGCGGCTAAGGCCACAGTAGAGGAAAATGAGGCCCGGCAGGGCAAAGAGGGCAAACCAGATGCCGTTCGGGAAACGGCCGCTGGCCGCATACATCACCTTGTAAAACGCCAGCAAGCTCAGCACCGTCACCGCGCCGCCCAGTGTTTCCCAACGCCAGCCAAGCAGCATGCCCACGGTGATGCCCACCGGGAAGAACAGCAGCCCCACAATTTCTGAGGTGGTAAGCTGGTTAAAATTCATCTCTTGGCCAAAAAAGAAGAACAGCAGGAAGGTGAGGCTGACGAAGCTGCCCAGCCGGGCAACCCAGCGCAAAACAAGGATTAATGTGGTGGGTTTTTGCAATTGGTTCATCTGAATTCTCCCGCCCTGAACCTGTTTACCTCTCCTGACATGGTACTTTTGGGGCAGGGCAGAATGAAGTGACAAACGGCCGTTTCCCCTCCGCTAAACCTCACCACCCACTCGCCAAAAACGGCCGTCTCCGCCATAATTATCGCCATGACAAACCGACCTGGACCAGAGGTACCTCAGCAAATCGAAACCGAGCGTCTGCTCATTCGCTGCCCGCAGCCAGGTGATGGCAAAGCGCTGTACAAGGCCATTGTCCAATCCCAGGAGCACCTCTCGGCCTGGTTATCCTGGGCCGATTGGCCAGACATCTCACCGCGCCGCGCCGAAGCCTCCATCCTGCGCAACCGCGACCGCTACCTGAAAGCCGAAGATATGACGATGCTCATCTTCCTCAAGCCAACCTGTGAGCTGATTGGCGGCAGCGGCCTGCACAACCCCGACTGGAAGGTGCCCAAGTTTGAAGTCGGCTACTGGCAGCACGTGGCCCACGGTGGTCATGGTTACATGACCGAAGCTGTCAATGCCATCGCCGAAATGGCCTTTACCCGGCTGGGCGCCCAACGGCTGCAGCTGGAGTGTTACCCCAACAACGAGCGCAGCATCGGCGTGGCGCAGCGCTGCGGCTTCCAATTGGAGGCGCGCCTGGCCAACTACCGCCGCCACCACCAAACCCACGAACTGCACGACTGGCTCATCTTCGCCCGCCTGCCCGCCAACCAAACCAACCTGTAGCCGTGCTTTCCAATCCGCGCTTTCTTAGCGCGTAAAAAGCGCGGGTTGTTGTGAATTAAAATATAATTCAGGTAATAAAGTTGTCATGCTGAGGTCCTCCGAAGCATCCCATCCGTTCAGGAATGAACCAAGCTTTGGCTGGGCAAGGTGCTTGTTGCTGGTTCCTTGAGGGATTCTTCGCTTCGCTCAGAATGACGGTTGGCTTGCCAGGTTGCGAACCAGTTGCCCAAGCAAAAGTGCGGCTTGGAATCCACAGCCACGATATGCAACTTGTGGTTTACCACACCGTATAGCCAACGTTATTGCTTTTACAAAACTGTGAGACAAAATGACGAGCTTGCTTGACCCTGTTGTTGAGTTGGTGATGAATGGTGCTGCTGCCTTGCTCAAGCTTTTTATCAACAACAGAACTGAAAAGGCGGAATTGCAGAAGCTGCTTGCGCGGCAACAAGAGGAACACGCCACCATCGCCCGCTGTTGGGCTGAACAAGGCAAACGACGCAGTTTACGCGGGTTCGATCTGACGGGGGCGCGTTTGGCAAACGTTGATCTTGTGAAAGCGGATCTGGTTGAAGCGAGTTTCCGCAAGGCCGAGTTAAGCGAGGTCAATTTGGGTGAGTCCAATCTGACAGGTGCAGATTTCTCAGGCGCTTTTCTGTTGGGTGTGGATTTTTCTCAGGCTAATTTGAACATGGCTGATTTCAGGGATGCCACCTTGCGGAATGTAAATTTTAGTCAGGCAAATTTGCGCGGCGCTGGTTTTTCCCGTGCAAAAGATGTAACAAACTGTACTTGGGATGGTGTTTACCTGAATTCCCAGACGCAGTTAAATCAAGAGATCAGAAACCGGATTTTGTATACCCAATAAGGAGTATGAAACGATGACCGAAGATACAACCCCCAGCGTTGAAGAAATCAAAGCACGATTGAAAGTAGAAGTTCCTGTTGAGGAAGAAGAAGTCACCAAAGCTGACGTAAAAAATCCAGATTTAACCGAAGAATTACGTGAGTTTGGCAAGCAGTTTGCCGACACGATCCGCACCGCCTGGAACAGCGCCGAGCGGCAGCGCCTGGAAACCGAGCTGCGCGACGGCATGCGTTCCTTCGCCGATGAGGTGGATAAGGCAATCCAGGAAATCAAGAAAAGCCCGGCTGCCGACCGCGTAAAAACCGAAGCGGTGCACGTGCGTGAAAAAGTCCAGTCCAGCGACGTAAGCCACAAGGCTCGTGTCGGTGTGGCCCAGGGCTTGCAGGTGCTCAGCGAGCAGCTGGCCAAGCTGGCCGAGCGCTTTACGCCCGCTGAGAAGCCGGTTCCCGGATCGGAAGAAGCAAACGAGTAGACGGTAATCCGTTATCCGTGAACGGTAATCGGTGGTCAGTTGCTCACCGATTACCGTTCACCGCTTACCGCTCACCGATTACCGCTCCTAACGCTTCCAGCCCCGCCATATCATCCAAATCGATCCATTGCAGCATGATGCGCTGCACGCCCGCCTCGGCAAACGCCTCCAGCTGATCCACCAACGCATCACCCGTGCCCACCACCAGACCCCGCTCGCGCAGCTCAGCGGCGGTGAGGGTGCGCTGGGCCATTTTGGCGTCAAAATCGGCCTGGTCCTTGCCAAACACCAGCCCGGTCATGAGGGAGCGGCGCACGGCTGAGGGTTGACGGCCGTTCCCCACCAACAGCTCGTCCAACAATGCCGACCGTTCGGCAAACGTTTTGGGTGGTATGTAGACGCCGTTCCACTCGGTAGCGTATTGGGCCACGAGGGGCAGCGTGCGTTTGGGGCCATTACCGCCGATGAGGATGGGCGGTCCGCCGGGCCGCTGCGGGCGCGGCAGCAGCATGGCGTCGTGCAGCTGGTAGTACTCCCCGTCAAAATCCAGCGGTTCGTCCTTTTGCAGCAGGTGGCTGATGATTTGCAGACCTTCTTCGAAGCGGGCGAAACGGCCGTCCACATCCAGCAAATCCCAGCCATAGTTGTGGTGTTCCCGCTCCTGCCACCCCGCGCCAAGGCCGAGATGGAGACGGCCGTTTGACAAATCATCCACCGCGCTGGCCATACGCGCCGTCATCGTTGGTTGGCGGAAGGAAACCGGGGAGACCATTGGGCCAAACTCAATGCGGCTGGTGTGGCTGGCCAGCCAGGTCAGCGAGACCCACAGCTCCAGCGACTCTTTGTCCGGCGGATTGGCATTGGTGTAGTGATCTGAGCGGTACAGCCCGACAAAGCCCAACTCCTCCACGGCGCGGGCAATACGCTGCCAGCGTTCCCACGTTAAGCCATTTTGCCCTTCCAGCATAATCGCAACTTCAATCATGATTTTCTCCCAAATGTATTTCATTTCCCCGGAAACTGCCTCACACCAGATCGTTCGTGGGTGAGTTTCCGGGGAAATCTTAGCGGTTGTCAAAACAAAAACGCCCACGCTGGTAGGCAGCCTGGGCGTTTATCAAAATCACGTGATGGGTGATTAGTTCATGTGCGGCAGAATCTGGGCCACGATGCGGTCTTTGGGCAGCGCGCCGGTGATGCGCTCTACGACCTGGCCGCCCTTGAACAGCATCAAGGTGGGGATGCCCACGATGCCGTAGCGGCCAGGCACCATTGGGTTGTCGTCCACGTCCATCTTGCCCACTTTAATTTTGTCGCCGTATTCCTCAGCAATCGCTTTGACGGAGGGGGCGATCATGCGGCAGGGGCCACACCAGTCGGCCCAAAAGTCCACCAGGACCGGCAGATCGGAATCTAAAACTTCGTTCTGAAAGCTGCTGTCAGTAATTTCTACAGGGGTTGCCATTTTTTCTTGCTCCTTGCATTTGTTTTTTCACACCGTAGGCGTGTACTTTTCGTTTGTCTTCTCTTTAGATGACGTTACTTAGATTTGGTTACGCGGCAATTTCTTACCAACGAGTTTAACGAAACCGTTTGGGCTGTCAAGCAAAAAAGCCTACAATTGAGTAATTGGGTAATTGAGTAACTGGGCAATTATCCAATGACCTAATTTCCCAAATACCTCCGGCAAAACAGGAAGTTGAACCATGCTAAACAGTCATAAATTTCTAATTACCAACGGCCGTATCGTCACCTGGACTGATCCCAATGAAATAGTTGAAAATGGCGGGGTTTTGGTGGAAGACGGCCGTATCACCCAGATCGGCAACTCGGCTGAACTGATCACTGCCCATCCCCACCTGGAACAATTGGATGCGGGCAACCAGCTCGTTATGCCCGGCAACATCTGCGCCCATACCCACTTTTACGGCGCCTTTGCCCGCGGCATGGCCATCCCCGGCGCGCCGCCCAAAGATTTCCCAGACATTTTGGAGCGGCTCTGGTGGCGGTTGGATCGTGCCCTGCTCGATTTGGACACCGAGTACAGCGCCCTTGTCTGCCTGGTGGATGCCATCAAACACGGCACCACCACCCTGGTAGACCATCACGCCAGCCCGAGCGCGCTGAATAACTCGCTGGACATGATTGCCGAAGCCGTGGAGATGGCCGGGGTACGGGCTGCCCTCTGCTACGAAGTGACCGATCGCAATGGACCAGAAGAGGCCGAAGCCGGGATTGGCGAAAATGTACGTTTTCTGCACTCGCTCAGGGAGCGCAACAGCGAGCTACTGGCGGGCACCTTTGGCCTGCACGCCTCCCTCTCGCTGAGCGATGAGACGCTGGCTAACTGCGTCGCCGCGGCCGCCAACCTGGGCACCGGTTTCCACATCCACGTCGCCGAGCATGAGGCAGATGAGTACGACTCGCTGCACAAGTATGGCCAGCGTGTGGTGCCGCGCCTGGCCGAAGCGGGCATTTTGGGGCCAAAAAGCATCGTCGCCCACGCCGTGCACGTGGATGCCGTGGAAAAAAACATCCTGCGCGAGACGGGCACCTGGGTGACGCACCAACCGCGCAGCAACATGAACAACGCCGTTGGCGCGGCGGACATCGAAGGCATGCTGCGGCTGGGGATTCCCGTTTGCCTGGGCAACGACGGCTTTAGCAACAACATGTGGGCCGAGTGGAAGATGGCGTACCTGATGCACAAGCAGGTGCACCGCGATCCACGCCGGGCCAACGGCATGGACATCGTGCAGATGGCCATCACCAACAACGCGGCGCTGGCAGACATGTTCTGGCCGGGCAAGAAAATCGGCCGTTTGGTCGAGGGCGCGGCGGCGGACATCATTTTTGTGGACTATCATGCCACAACGCCGCTGAGCGCGGGCAATTTGCCCTGGCACATCATCTTTGGCTTCGAGAGCAGCCTGGTGACCAGCACGATGGTCGCGGGCAAGCTGCTGATGCACAAGCGTGAACTGCTGACGCTGAACGAGGCGGAAATCACCGAGCGCAGCCGCATGCTGGCTGCTGATGTGTGGCAGCGGTACGAGAAGCTGAGTTAAATTTTTGCCACAGAGGGCCCAGAGAGATAAGAGGTTTGGCCGCGGATTGCGCGAATTTACGCGAATTTTTCCCTGGGTTCCGCTTCTTTAGGATTGGTTGAATGGTTACTTGTCGGTGTTGGTTGGGGGGAGAGATTTTGGTTCCCAAAGAGAAGCTGTCTCACAGGCCTGGCGCGTATGGGATTGTAAAGCGGGACGATACGGTTTTGTTGATGACGACGGTGGGGGAGAACGGCCGTTACTGTCTCCCCGGTGGCGGTATTGAACCATATGAAACCAACGCCGCCGCGGTGCAGCGTGAACTGATTGAAGAAGCCGGGATTCAGGTAGAAGTTGGGCCGCTGGTGCACTTCCAGGAAGATTTTTTCTACTACGATCCCACCGGCGATGCCTGGCATGGCCTGCTCTTTTACTATCGCTGCACCCCCCTCACCTTCGATCTGCTGCCGTCGGCGCAGGTCGATGACGAATCGGCAACCAATCCGCAGTGGGTTAAAATTGATACGCTGCATCGAGGAAATTTGCAGCCGCAGGAACAATGGCTGCTGGATTATTTGAAAGAGCACAGGACTTAGGCCCTGACGAATTTATGAGCCGCGAATGACGCGAATTTTCACGAATTTAAGACCAAATTTCGCGCTAATTCGTGAAATTCGTGGCTAAAAACCCCGTCTGCGTAGGGCCTGGAGTAAATAACTTCACAACGGCCGTATGTTTTGTAACGAACCTAAAACCCTGTTTGTCACTCCCACGAAGGCGGAGTCCACGAAAGAAAATGGATTCCCGCCTTCGCGGGAATGACAGCTGAGGTTGATTGTTAAGTCCCAAAACACGGCCGTCGTCGATACATCAGGAGATGGAACATTGAAGATCGCAATTTTGGGCGGGACGGGAAATGAAGGCTTTGGCCTGGGCTACCGCTGGGCGGCGGCCGGGCATGAGATTGTGATTGGCTCGCGACAGGCGGAAAAGGGGGCGCAGGCGGCGGCCGATATGCTGGAAAAGCTACCCCAGGGCAAGATCAGCGGCACCGACAACCTGAGCGCGGCGCAGCAGGCGGACGTGGTGGTGCTTTCCGTGCCGTACTGGGCGCAGGAAGGGACGCTGGAGAGCGTCAAGCCCGCCCTGGACGGCAAGCTGCTGGTGACGGTGGTAGCCCCCACTGGCGAAAAAGCGGCGCGGGTACACCGGCTGGAGAGCGGTCTGTCGGCGGCCGAAGAGGCACAGAACCAGCTGGGCGACGGCACGCGCGTGGTGGCCGCCTTCCAGAACATCGGCGCGCATCATTTGCTGGACCTGGATCACGAACTGGACTGCGACGTGCTGGTCTGCGGCGAGAAGAAGGAAGACAAGGCCGTCGCCCTACAACTATGCGAAGATGCTGGTTTGCGCGGCGTTAATGCCGGCGCGCTGCAAAATGCGCGGGCAGTGGAGGAGATGACGGCCGTTCTCATCGCCATCAACATTATCCACAAAGTAAAAAGCGCGGGCATCCGCATCACAGGACTGGAGGCGTGAAGCGTGAAACGTGATTTTTCTCACGTTTCACGCTTCACGTTTCCCAAAGAAAAATATGACCAACTTAACGTTAACGGCCGTTCCCCACATCCCCCACATCCAACCCGGTGACAACCTGGCTGATTTCATCCTGGAAGCGCTGGCCAAAGCGCAGATGGGCCTAGCCGACGGCGACGTGTTGGCCGTTGCCCAGAAAATCGTCTCCAAGGCCGAAGGGCGGCTGGTGCGGCTGGCCGACGTGCAGCCCGGCGAACGGGCCATCGCGGTGGCGGCCCAAACGGACAAAGATCCCCGCGTGGTGGAGCTGATTTTGCAGGAAAGCGACGAAATCTCGCGAATGCGGGGCGGCGTGCTGATTGTGCGCCACCGGTTGGGGTTCACCAGCGCCAACGCGGGCATCGACCGCTCCAACGTGGCGCAGAGCGGCGACGACGAGATGGTGCTGCTGCTGCCGCTGGACCCCGACGCGTCGGCGGCGCGGCTGCGGGAGGCGATTGCGGCGAAGTTGGGCGTGCGGGTGGGGGTGGTGATTACCGACAGTCATGGACGGCCGTTTCGCCTGGGCACCGTCGGGGTGGCGATTGGTGTGGCTGGGATTCCCGCCCTGTGGGACCGGCGTGGCGAACCGGATCTGTACGGCTACCAGCTGCAGCACACCGACGTGGGCGTGGCTGACGAAATTGCTGCCGCTGCCGGTTTGCTCATGGGCCAGGCGGCCGAAGGGATGCCGGTGGTGCTGGTACGCGGCCTGCATCTGCCCGTCACCGAAGGCAAAGCCAGCGACCTGGTCCGCCCCAAAGAGATGGATTTGTATCGTTAATGCTAGATAAGAAGTAAGCCCCTGACGGCCAAAATGTATCGGGGTCACCTTGTAGAATTGGCTCCGCGGTTTTACGTTAGAGTCGTAGACAAGTAAATCAGCTAACGACTGCCAAAGTGTATACAAGGCGCACGGCGTCTGACTTTTCCCTCACAACTGTTTTCATCCTGCTTTAGAAATCAGGCGCATGGGCGGCCTTCATACAAAGGAGAAAAAGATGTCACGCAAACGATTCGTCTTGTTGCTCGGCGTGTTGGCTACGGCCGTATTCCTCCTCGTGGCCAATGCCCAAACGGCCCTGGCCGACACCGGCTGGACGGCCAAATATTACAACAACGAAACCCTGTCTGGCAGCCCGGTGCTCACCCGCGCCGAGTCCAGCCTGGATCATGACTGGGGTGATGGAGCGCCCAACGAAAACATCAATATTGACAGCTTTTCCGCTGAGTGGACGCGTAACCTCTATTTTGCCCCCGGCACCTACCGCTTCACCGCGACAATGGACGACGGCATGCGCGTTTTTGTCGACAACAACCCGGTGATCGACGTCTGGTACGACAGCCAGGAGCACACCGTGACGGCCGATGTGCCGCTGAGCGGCGGCAACCACGACATTCGCGTGGAATATTACGAAGCGGGCGGCCAGGCCGTGGCTCGCGTGAACTGGGCGCTGGTGTCTGGCGGAACGGCCGTCTGGCGGGCGGAATATTTCAACAACACCGCTCTCTCTGGCAATCCGGTTGTAGTGCGCGATGAGGGCCAGATCAACCACAACTGGAGCGGCTCGCCGGTTGGCGGCGTGCCGGCCGATCGCTTCTCGGTGCGCTGGACCAGCAATCTGGCGCTGGATGCGGGCGTTTACCGCTTTACCGCCACAGCCGACGACGGCGTGCGCCTGTGGGTGAACAACCAGCTGGTGATTGACCAATGGCGCGACCAACCGGCCACCTCCTTCACGGCAGATGTGTCCGTGGCGGGTGGTGCCGTGCCGGTGCGCATGGAGCATTATGATAATGGGGGAACGGCCGTTGCCGCCCTCACCTGGGCCAAAATATCCGGATCGCCCTCACCCGCGCCGCAGCCGCCAACCATCTCGCAATGGCGCGGCGAATATTTCAACAATGACAGCCTGGCCGGTTCACCCGTGGTGGTGCGCAACGACAGCGCCATCAACTTTGTCTGGGGTTCCAGCTCGCCCATCCCCAACACCATCAACAGTGACCATTTCTCGGTGCGTTGGACGCAAACGGTGAACCTGCCTGCCGGACAGTACACCTTCACCGCCAACAGCGATGACGGCGTGCGGGTGTGGGTTAACGGCCAGCAGGTCATCAACGCTTGGGATATACACAATGTACGGCCGTTTTCCGGTACAATCAATTTACCAGGCGGTCCCGTGGAAATCCGCATGGAATACTTTGAGTACACCGGACTGGCCGAAGCCCGTCTAAACTGGACCCAGACCGGCAGCGGCGGCGGGGCGGCACCCGGTGGCCCACCGCAGGGCGGAACCGGCGTGCCCGGTACAGCCACCATGACCGGCGCGCTCTACCTGACGGTGCGTTCTGGCCCCAGCCTGGACGATGAGCCGGTCGGCTACCTCTCCAGCGGCCAAACCGTGACGCTGCTGGGCCGCGATGCTTTCACCATCTGGGTGAAAGTGCGCGAGGCTGATGGCACCGAAGGCTGGTCCAGCGCCCGCTACCTCAGCGCCAGTTCGCCGCTGAGCAATTTGCCGGTTCTGAATGAATAGAGTTTTGACGTGAAACGTGAAGCGTGAAACGTGATTTTTCTCACGTTTCACGTTTCACGCATCATGCCTGCTGCGCAACCTTCATCTTTTCCCTTTTCCCCGCCTTCCCAAAGCGCCTAAATTTATGACAGTAGATGTCACTATTCTGTGTTAGAATATGCGTTCTATGCACAAATGGGTGATGTCTTGCGGCCAACTCATTACGATCCACTTTGGCGCAAACCCGGTTCTAACGACAGAAGCGTTCATGCGTGGCACACCACCACAAATGAAAATCCACAGATTACACAGATGACACAGATTCTCTTATCTGCGAAATCTGTGTCAGCTGTGGATGATTTTCCAGGAGGTTTATGGCGGTTCAAACGATTCCCCCAAAGAGTGAGTTTCGCGTGGCGACGGCGCGAGACTATGATCAGTCGAGCCCGGTACGCTGGATTTGGGCGCACCTGGCGGAGTACAAGTGGTGGCTGGCGGCCTTTTTCTTCGGCATGACAGTGACCAACATTTTTAACGCGGCCATTCCGCGCCAGGTCGGTGCGGCCTTCAACGTGGTGACCGGCGAGACGGTTGGTGAACCCTTTCAGGCCATCGCCAGCCTGGGGCTGATCGTGGTGGGGTTGGCAGTCGGCCGTTTTTTCTGTGACACCCTGGCTTCATTGAGCATTGAGGTGGTGGGCAAGCGGTTGGAGCGCGACGGCCGTAGCGAACTCTACCTCAACCTGCTGGGCAAAAGCCAGACCTTCCACAACCAGCAGCGCGTGGGCGATATCATGGCCCGGGCGGCCAACGACGTGCGTTTTGTCAACGAAATGATGACCCCTGGCTTCAGCCTGCTCTACGACTCGATGATGGCCATCCTCATGCCCATCATCTTCATTGCCTTCATTGATCTGCGCCTGCTGCTGGCGCCGCTGGCCTTTTGCTTCTTCTACTACTTTGCTTTGCGCCTCTACATGCGCCAGTTGGATCCCGTTTCCGACGCCGTGCGGGCCCGCTTTGGCGACATGAACGCCACCCTGAACGAAGCCGTCTCCGGCATTGAAGTGGTGAAAGCCGCCGGGCAGGAGCGTCAGGAACTGGGCAAATTTATCCGCGATGCCCGCCGCTACCGCGATATGTTTGTGGAACAGGGTGAAGTGCAGGCGCGCTACATCCCCACGCTGCTCATCGGTGTGGCCATTGCCGGGGCGTTTGTGCACGGCGTCTACCTGCTGAACCTGGGCGAGCTGTCGCTGGGTGATTTGATTGCCTACATGGGCTTGATGTGGGTGCTGCGCTGGCCAGCTTTTAGCTCTTACTTCACCTTTTACCTGGTCCAGATGGGGTTGTCTGGAGCGGAGCGTATTTTGGAACTGCTCAAGGCAGAGACAGAGCTGGACCAGAACAGCGCGGGCTACACGGCGCCCATGCGGGGCGAGATTGTGTTCGAGAACGTCAGCTTCCGCCACGGGGACGGCACCGATGACTTGCTGCGCAACATCTCCTTCCGCGCCCAACCAGGTGAGACGATCGCCATTGTGGGCCAGACCGGTTCGGGCAAAAGCACGATGACCAAGCTGGTAAACCGGACGTATGATGTGGCGGACGGCCGTATCCTCATCGACGGCGTAGACGTCCGTGACTGGAACCTGGACAGCCTGCGTTCGCAAATCTCCATTATCGAGCAAGACATCTTCCTCTTCTCCCGCACCGTGGCCGAGAACATTGCTTTTGGCCTGGGGCAGCAGGTGAGCCGCGCCGACATCGAACGCGCCGCTCGTGAAGCCCAGGCCCACTCCTTCATCCTGCACTTCAAAGACGGCTATGACACGGTGGTGGGCGAGCGCGGCGTCACCCTCTCCGGGGGGCAGCGGCAGCGCATTGCCATTGCCCGCGCCCTGCTCACCGATCCGCGCATCCTTATCCTGGATGATGCCACCAGCGCCGTGGACTCGGCCACGGAAGACGAGATCCAGAAGGCGATCAAGCGGGTGCTGGAAGGCCGCACCACGCTGCTCATCACCCACCGCCTCTCCCAGATTCGCCGGGCCGACCGCGTGCTGCTGATCCGCCGGGGCGAAATCGTGGCCCAGGGCACCCACGAAGAGCTGATGGCGAGTTCGAGGCTGTACCAGCGGATTTTTGCGCGATACGATATTTGAGTGAAGGGGTGACAGGGTGACAGGGTGAAGGGGTGACAGGGTGACAGGTGAAGTCTTTGACATTCACAATTCATAATTCACCATTCACGATTCACAATTACAGGAGATTCTCATGGGTTTTATCATGGACGGCATTGAGGCCGAAGGGTATGACCGGAATTACACGGACCGACAGTTGTTAAAGCGGATTGGCGGCTACTTTCGGCCGCACCTGGGCCGGGTGGGGGCGATCAGCAGCTTCATTTTGCTCAACTCGCTGATGGACCTGGTGCTGCCGGTGCTCATTGCCCAGGCGGTGGACAATATCGTTGGCGTAGAAGGCAGTGCGGCCATCAACCAACTCATCTTCTTCATCCTGGGCGCGACAATTTTGTCGTGGGTGTTTAACTTTCTGCGCCAGCGGCTGACGGCGCGGGCGGTGGGGGACGTGGTTTTGCAGCTGCGCGAGGATGCGTTTACGGCCGTTATGCAGCGCGATATGTCCTTCTACGATGAGTTCCCCTCGGGCAAAATCGTCAGCCGGGTCACGTCCGACACGCAAGACTTCTCCAACGTCGTTACCCTCACGCTGAACCTGATCAGCCAGGTGCTGCTGGTGGTGCTCATCGTGGGCTACCTCTTTTCTATCAACGCCCGGCTGGCCTGGATGGCTATGGCCATTGCTCCGTTTGTGGTGGGTGCGGCGCTGGCCTTCCGCCGCATTGCCCGGGCCACCACGCAGCAGGCACAGCGGCTGCTGGCCACGGTCAACGCCAAGGTGCAGGAGACGATCAGCGGCATCTCCATTGCCAAGAACTTCCGCCAGGAGCAAACGGTTTACGATGAGTTCCTGGACGTGAACGAGCAGGCGTACCAGGTGCAGGTGCGCCAAGGTTTTGTGTTCAGCAGCATCTTTCCGATTCTGGTGTTTATTGCCGGGTTGGGAACGGCCGTTATCCTCTATTTCGGCGGCAACGCCACACTGCGCACGGAAATCAGCCCTGGCGATTGGTACCTCTTTGTCCAGGCAATTGGCCTCTTCTGGTTCCCGCTGACGGGCATTGCCTCGTTTTGGAGTCAGTTTCAGCTGGGGCTGTCGGCCAGCGAGCGGGTGTTTGCCTTGATCGACGCCGAGGCGCGGGTGGTGCAGTTTGATAATCGGGAGGTGGGGGCGTTGGACGGCCGTATCGAGTTCCGCAACATACATTTCCGCTACACTCAGCAGGAGCACGTGCTCGATGACTTCAACCTGACCATCCAGGCGGGCGAGACGGTGGCCCTGGTCGGCCACACCGGCGCGGGTAAATCGAGCCTGGGGCGGCTCATCGCCCGCTTCTACGAGTTCCAGGGCGGCCAGCTGCTCATCGACGGCCAGGACATTCGCTCGTTTGACCTGGTGAGCTACCGCCGCCAGCTGGGCATCGTGCCGCAGGTGCCCTTCCTCTTCACCGGCACCGTGGCCGACAACATTCGCTACACTCGCCCCACCGCCAGCGACGACGAGGTGCGCCGGGTGGCCCAAACCATCGGCCAGGGCGACTGGCTGGAGACGCTGCCCCAGGGTCTGGCTACCGAAGTGGGCGAAGGCGGGCGCGGCCTCTCGATGGGCCAGCGGCAGCTCATTGCCCTGGCGCGGGTGCTGCTGCAAAACCCGGCCATCCTCATTCTGGACGAGGCCACCGCCAGCGTCGATCCGCTGGCCGAAGCGCAAATCCAGGAGAGCCTGGAGCTGGTGCTGGCGGACCGCACCTCGATCATCATTGCTCATCGCCTGTCCACCATCAAGCATGCGGACCGGATCATTGTTTTGCAGCAGGGGGAAATCATCGAAGAGGGCAGCCACGCCGGCCTGATGCAGCAGCGCGGCCACTATGCCGACCTGTACGACACCTACTTCCGCCACCAGTCGCCCGATTACCAGGTGACGGACGAAGTGGCAGAGTTACTGCGGATGCAGCTGAATGGGGTGCCGGTTGTCAAGGCGAAGGAGTAACGGTAACTACCCTCATACCCTCCCCAGTCCTCTCCCTACCAGGGCTGGGGAGGGTGTATCCGCCTCAACCAGTATCTTCCGCCGCGTCATGGACATCACGCTGGGCTTTGTCCCAAATGCGCCGATAGACGCGGTAGATGTAGTATTCCACAGTGATCGACCTGGCTCCGTCGGGCTGCGGGATGAGGGATTTGCCAGTGCCTGCACGGACTGCACCCACGGCTTCTTGCATCTTGATGGAGGCAAGGTTGTGGATATTGGGCGTGGCTTGAACGGCCGTACACTCCGTATGCTCAAACAAATACTGCACCAGTCCGCGTTTGATCTCCACGCCGTACTTGTTTCCCCAAAAGGCGGGCAGCAGCTTCACATCCGTCTCGGCGATGCCTGCCTGGTTGGGTTGGGTCATGAAGCATTCGCCAATGGTCTCGCCCGTGGCGCGCCGGGCCACTACCAGCAGGTTGTGGAAGACACCCGGCTCCTGTTTTTGCAGCTGGGCGGTAATTTCTTCCAGGGTGATCAACAGGCCGTTGGGGAAACCAACATGGGTCATGACGGCGGGATTGTTCCAGAGCGCGTAAAACATGGCGGCATCGTCTACCCCCGCCTGGCGCACAATCAGGCGCTCGGTGGCAAAAACAGTCGTGGCTGGTTCTGCAGGTTGGGCCGTCAAACAGATTCTCCGTGGGTGGGTGATTGTTAAGCCGCTGCTTCCCAGGCTTCTTGGAGCCAGCGGTGCACTTCTTCGTCAATTTCTGCCAGGGAACGCAGCTCCAGGTGGTGGGTGAAACGGCCGTGGGCTGGCTGCACGACCTCTTTCCAGCGCGGCGAATCATCACGCCGCCGCAGGCCAATGGTGAGCACCAGCGGCACCTCGCTTTTGATGTACTGGCCCGGTACCCACACCGAAGCAAAACCTGTCTTGCGCCGAAAAGCGATCTGGCTTTTGCTGACCCGAATTTCCGCCGGGCCAATGGCCTCAATACGCGCCCTGACGGCTTCAAAGAGCTGTCTGGCCAGTTCCTTTCCGGCGAAAAATTTGTCAATGGGTGTGGTTGTGGGCATTACGGCCGTTCCCTCATGTCAGGGTATCCTCTGGCTTGTCCGTATAAATTCCCTGGGGCTGCCAAAACGGGGCAATTATGCTTTCGTGCCTTTGTAGGCAATCCCATCAATTTGCACCTGTAAACCCTCTGCACCGCCCACATGGGCAAACTCTGTAGAGATGGTCTTGCGCGCCGGGTAAACACCGTTAAACCGTTCCTTAAACACTTTTTCCACAAGGGGCAAATTCCAAACGTCGCGCATGAGAATATCCAGCTTCACCACGTCGTTTAGGGTCAGGTTCACTTCCGCCAGCTTGGCTTCCATGTGGTCCAGTGCGCCGTGTATCTGCTCTTCGACAGATTTGCCAATGTTGCCCACGCAGTAAGACAGAAAAACAAAATCGCCCGCAACCACATACCCGGCATGGGCCCATTCCTCGTTTACATCACCTCGAATGATCTCGCTCATTGGTTCGCCATCGTTCCTACAGATCTTTCACCATGTAATACCGCGTATGTCCCGGTGGGAAATCTTTCAGCTCGCCAAAAACCTCATACCCTTGTTTTTGGTAAAATCCCGGCGCTTGAAAGCTGAAGGTGTCCAGGTGGGCGTGGGTGGCCCCGCGCTGCCGTCCTTCCTCTTCGGCCAGGGTGAGCAGGTGACGGCCGTAACCCTGACCGCGCAGCTCCTCTTTAAGCCACATCAGATCGATGTACAGCCAGTTCCAAAAAGTGGCGCCAATGACCCCGCCTACCACTTCGCCGCCTGGTGCTTTAACCACAAAGCAGAAGTTTTTGCCGTTGTCTGGGCCAGCCTGCTGTTTGTTGTATGCGCTGATGCCCCCGCCAATAATGGCCCATTCAGGATTGTCTACCGCTTCAATTTGATATGTGTCGTTCATGGCAGTTTGTCCTCCATGAATGACAGTATAAGAGTGGCGATTGGGCGTCGCAAGCGATGCGCCAGATGGTTCGATTGGTTTTGTTTATGCGTGGTCACCCTCAGGCTTTGGCAAATCGATTGGAGGGCTGTATTGCAAACACGCGGTTCAACGCATGGAGGCCCACCCTGTAAAAGTAGCCCGTCCAGCTGACCAGCCCCAAAAAGATGCCAGGTTGGGAAAGCAAGCCGGATCCAAAAGTAGAGCAGACCCAAAGAAAATTTGGTAGCATTGCGCATACTTTTTCAGCCAAGGAACTATTTATGATTCACTTTAATCCCGAATCCCGTACCTTTAACTTGATTTTGCAAAGCAGCGTCTACGCCATGCAGGTGGACAATAAAGACCGCCTGGTGCACGTGGTCTGGGGGCCGCGCCCCGCAGATGGTAATGAATTGTTGTCGGGGCGGATACGGCCGTTTCCCTCCGATCACGCCTCCTTTGAGTTCCAAACCCGCCGCGACGAACTGCTCACCTTTGGTGATACCTCTGTCCACGAAGTCACGCTCAAAGCCAGCTTTGCCACCCTGCCCGACCCGCTGCCCGACAGCGATGCGCCCCACCTACCCATCCGCGACGTGCGCCTGCGTTACATTTCGCACGAAGTAGTGACAGATGCAGAACCAGGGTTGGCCCCGGCCCACGGGCTGCCTACGGTCAACCGCGAGCCGCGCGAAACCTTGCGCATCAAGCTGGCCGATCCGGTGCAGCCGCTGACCGTCTCCCTTTGCTACCGCCTTACCCCGGCGCAAGACATCATCGAGCGCTGGCTGGAGCTGGAAAACACGGGCGAGACGCCCATCGAAATCGAGCAGCTCTTTTTTGCCACGCTGCACCTGCCCAACGGCACCACCGAGCTCACCAGCGTCTCCGGCGCGTGGGCGCAGGAGTTCCAGACGCAGCGGGAACGGCTGCCGGTGGGTCGGCGTGTGATTGAGCACCGCAGCGTGCAGACGGGCCACCTGGCCAACCCGTTTTTCCTGCTCAACCGGCCAGGGCAGGCGTGGGAAGAGCACGGCACAGTTTATTTTGGCGCGCTGGCCTACAGCGGCAGCTGGCAGCTCAGCTTCGAGCAGCTGCCCGGCACCGACGTGCGCGTGCATGGCGGTTACCATCCCTTCGATTTTGGCCTGACGCTGACCGCGGGAGCACGGCACAAAACCCCCGCGTTTGTCTACGGCGTGTGTGATGAGGGGTGGGGTGGAGCCAGCCGTCGGTTACACACCTTCACTCGCGAGCGCATCTTGCCCGTGCCCCAAAACGCGCTTGCAGAACGGCCGATTCTCTACAACTCGTGGGAAGCCACCTACTTTGGCATCACCGAGCAGAACCAGATTGAACTGGCGCGTAAGGCGGCAGCCATCGGCGTGGAGCTGTTTTGCCTGGACGATGGCTGGTTTGGCGGCCGCCGCTTTGAGGTGGCCGGGTTGGGCGACTGGACCGTCAGCCCGGACGTCTTCCCCAACGGCCTGGAACCGCTCATCGCCGAAGTGAACCGGCTGGGCATGGCGTTTGGCCTGTGGGTGGAGCCGGAAATGGTGAATCCCGACTCGGACCTGTACCGGGCGCATCCCGACTGGGTGCTGCACTTCCCCGGACGGCCGCGCACCGAAGCGCGCTGCCAGCTCATCCTGGACTTTGGCCGGGCGGAGGTGGTTGAGACCATCTTCAACGCGCTGGACAGCCTGCTAGCGCAGTACAACATTGCCTTTATCAAGTGGGATATGAACCGCAGCGCCAGCGAGCCGGGTTCGGTGGTAGGCAAGGCCATCTGGCAGGCGCACGTGGCGGGCGTGTATGGCATCATCGACCGGCTGCGGGCGAAGTACCCGCACCTGACCATCGAAAGCTGCTCCGGCGGCGGCGGGCGGATCGATTTGGGCATCTTGGGGCGCACCGACCAGGTGTGGACCAGCGACAACACCGACGCGCTGGACCGGGTGCGCATTCAGGAAGGGTTCAGCCTGGCTTACCCGGCGCGGGTGATGGAAGCGTGGGTGACACACGAAAAAAATCACCAAACGGGCCGCTTCCACGAGCTGGGCACCCGCTTCGACGTGGCTATGCGCGGCGCGTTGGGCATCGGCGCCAGCCTGAACGCGCTGGACGAGGCAGAGCTGAAGGAGTACGCGGCGTACATTGCCTTTTACAAGCGAATTCGCTACATCGTGCAGGGCGGTGACCTGTACCGGCTGGAGCGGTTGGAAGAGGCAGAAGCGTCAACCATTTTGGTCGTGCTGCCGGATGGAAGTGAAGCGGTCTACTCGACCGTGGTGCACAGCCACAAGCTGGGGCAGTTCCGGCGTTTGGTGCCGCTGCGTGGGCTGATTCCCTCGGCCACCTACGAGGTGCTGGACCGCTTCGAGAAGGTGCGCCTGACGGCCACCGGATATGAGTTAATGGTGCAGGGAATTCCGGGGGATGAAGACGGCCGTTCCGGCCACAGCCGTACGTTACACATTAAGCGAGTTGATTGAACTTTTCACGCAAAGGCGCAAAGAACGCTTTGAATTCTTTTTGGTGAAGATTCAGTCTTGGTGGGCCAACATTTGGGAGACGGCCGTTTTCAAAGGTGGCAAATCGCGCTGAACTGTAGCCCACACTCTCGGCAGACTCACTACAAAGTAACCGTGGATTAACTTGTCACGCATACCTGTTACCGCTTGCCACGGTATCTCGGGGTAATGTTCTCGTTCTTCTCGGGGAATAAATTTGGCTGCTTCGCCAATAATCTCCAGGGCACGAATGACGGCATATACTTTTTCATCGTTGGCCTGAAAGCTGCCAAAGTCAACGCCAGACACAAAACTTTCAATCTTAGCGATGGCATCCAAAATGTCATGCAAGTAATCGCGGTAAAGCCGGGTCATACAGGCAGCGCCTCTTGCAAAACACGCTGGCCAATGCCTGGTTTGAGCGTCTCTTTTTCAACGAGATCAACTTGCACGCCAAGTAAATCGCTCAGCTTCTGTTCCAATTGGATAAATTCAATCAGGGAGAGAGTGGGATTTTCAAATGAAACCAACACGTCCAAATCGCTGATTTCATTTTGTTCTTCCCTCACGTAAGAACCAAACAGCCACAAATCCGTGACGCCAAACTGCTGCCGTAGTTCAGGCAAAACAGTGCGAATTTGCTCAGAAAAAGCTTCGTAGGATCCTTTTGGTTCAGCCATTGTGCAAATACCTCCAGATGGAAAATAGTATAGCATAGCTGGTTTTGTACAAGAAACGGCCGAATATTTTGACGCAAAGGCGCAAAGGTTGAAAGGGTGAAAGAGAAAAACCTTCGCGCCCTCTGCTTCTTAGCGTTCTTTGCGTTAAAAAATTAGCTATCGACCTTACGCTTGAGATAAACCGTCACTTCGCTGCGGTTGTGGAAGAGCTGGCGGGCTCCGGCGATGGTGTAACTTTGCCGCAGGATGTTGAGGGCGTGGTCCAGAGCGGATTGGTAATTCTTTTCCGGCAGCTTGAGGGTGATGAGCGCCAGGCCGTGGGGGTAGAGATAACGGCCGTATTCCCCCATCAACCGTGCCGAGTCCCGCGCATCCAGCCGCATGTCGTTGACAATCACGTCGTAGGTGTCCGGGTCCTGCTCCAGATACTCCTCGGCGGTGAGGCGGAGGTGGCGTACGCCCTTGTCTTTTTGCAGGGAGGGATGCAGCCAGGCGGGATCAACGGCCGTTACATACTGCTCCTTCTGCCGCAAAACCCGTGTCCAGCCGCCCGGCGCGGCACCCAAATCCAGCGCCCGACCGCGCGGCGGCAGATCGATGGCAAACACTTCCAGCGCCTCCAGCAGCTTAAACTCGGCCCGGCTCACCTGCTCCGGTTCGCGGGCAAAGCGGCGCACGCCGCCCGCCCAGTCGGACAAGTTGTTGGTAGCCAGTGACAACCCCAGGTAGGCGGCCTCGCCTGCCAGGACAACGGATAAGATTTGGAACGGCCGTCGCACGTCCAGCGGCGCGCCAGAGGCGGTAGCCAGCTGGTTGCCCAACGGCTGGTTGACGTCGAACGGCTTGATGGGCAGGTCGCCCAGCACGCGCGTTTGCACGGAAAAAGGCCAGTCGGGTTCCAGCAGGTGAGTGAAGAAGGTGACGGCCGTTGCCACCACTTTCTCGACGCCCTCTGCCAGCGGCAGCACGGTTTGCACCGGGCAGATGTGCCGCACAAAGATGGGCGGCTGCTGGCGCCACTGCTCGGCCAGGGCAAAAAAATCGCCTGGAAGTTGGATGGCCCAGATGCCGGGAGCCAGGGTGTGGAGGACACGCCCGTTCACTGCCGCAATTTCCGCCAGAGCCGCTTCAGCGAAGGCCGGATCGGCCGTAACAATCACGTCTGGGGTCATTTGTCGGGGCGCTGGCTTTCCGGGCGGGGGCTTTCTGGGCCACGGCCGTCGGTGTGCAGCTTAATGTCTACCAGGTGCTCCACCCGGCTGTGGTAATACAGGCGCCACGTCTCGCGCAGGGGATGTTCCACGTATTCAAAGTGGGCGATGCCCGTGTTTTTGCTCCACACTTCACAGCGCCGCCAGGGACCGATGTTAAACATGTGGTCAAAGGCCAGCTCGATGACGCCGCCGTGGCAGACGGCTACAATGGTTTCCTGGCGGTGTTTTTCCAGCATTTCCTCGATAAATTTGCCGATACGCACGCGGAAATGCATCATGGATTCGCCGTCGGGGCGATCCGGGGTAATGGTGTTAAACGGCCGTTCGCTGCCCCAAAACGAGCCGTACTCGGGTAAATCATCGCTGGGCCACGGGGTGTGGTCAAAGCGGTTGTTGCCAATTTCGCGCAGCCGGTCGTCGTTGATGATGGGGATGTTGTAGGCGGTGGCGATGGGAGCGGCCGTTTCCTGGGCACGTTTCATGGTGCTGGCGTACAGGGCATCGATCTGCTTGATCTCCTGGGGCAGCCAGCGTCCCAGCGCCGCTGCCTGAGCCTGACCGAGCTCGGTCAGCCCTTCGTCGGTGTTACCGCCTTTCCAGTCGTGCAAATTAACATAACTTTGCCCGTGGCGGATCATATAGAGGTGCATAACAAAATAACCTTCCTGTATAAATATGGTCCTGAATTATGCCACAGGTTGGTCAAATGATGTAGGGTTGGGGGAGCGGGCGCTCAGCCAGTTGGCATGGATGAACACGCTGCCAAGTTGGTTGGGTTGGGTATAATTGCCGGAGAATTGGGTGGTGGGCAGAAAACGGCCGTTTGGCCGTGAACAAAAGAGAGCAACCAGATGCGAAACAAGCCGAATGAATTTGCTAGAAGTGACGGTAACCGCCTGATCTTTCGCCAGACAGGCGGCGACACTCAAGGAAAACTGCTGGAAATGGAAGCCGTTTATCCACCGCACTCACCAAAGCCACCAGCCCATTACCATCCATACCAGGAAGAACAGTTCCAGGTGTTGGCGGGTACTTTTCATGCCCAAATTGGGGATGAAGAAAAAACGTTTGTTACCGGTGACACCTTTTCCGTACCGGCCAACACCCATCATTGGATGCATAATGTGAGTGACACCGAAGGGCGTTTGCTCTGGCAGGTACGTCCAGCGCTGCAAACTCAGGCCTTTTTTGAAACCATGTGGGGCCTGGCTGCCGATGGTAAGACAAACCCCCAGGGCGTCCCCAATCTGCTGCAATTAGCCGTTATTCTACGCGCCTATGCCGCCGAGTTCCGCCCTTCCAGCCCGCCTTACCTGGTTCAGCGGCTGCTGTTTGGTTTTTTGGCGCCTATTGGCCGACTTTTGGGCTACCGCGCCAGGTATGACAAATACAGTTCGAGGCAAAGTTAATGGATTTTACTTCATTCCCTCCGGAATTTATCGAGCGCATGAATGATATGATGGCCAGCGGTACCCTCCAGCTGCCGCCACCGATTTTTACCGACATGGCGGGCGAATTTGTAGACATGGACCTGGACGCCAAAACGCTCACGGTGCGTTTTCCGGTGCAGGCGCGCTACCAGAATCCGATGGGTTACATGCAGGGCGGCATGATTGCCGCGGCCATCGACAATGCCATCGGGCCGCTCAGCTTCATGGTAGCCGCGCCCAACGTCACCAAAACGATGGAAGTGACCTACCTACGCCCAATTCCGGCCAGCGTAGAGGAAATCACCGTGATGGCAGCGTTTGAATCGCAGCAGGAGCGCGAGCTCATCTTTGTGGCCGACGTACTGCGCGGCGATGGCACCAAGTTGGCGACGGCGCGTTCGGTGAATGTGCTGCTGAAGCGGGAACGGCCGTAACCGACCTACTCCCCAGCGAGGGCTACCTGCGGCGTGGTCCGGCTTTGCGCCAGCATGATGACAAAGATGAGCCCGTTGATAGCAAAGCTGCCAATGACCAGCCAGGGCATGGTGTGTGCGCCAAACCGCTCGATGGCTTGCCCCGTCACCCAGGGCAAAACAACCCCGCCAAAACTATCGCCCAAAATAATGATGCTGCTGACGGTGGCGGTCAGTTTGATCGACTGTCCCACCAGGTTGTAGCCGGTGGCCCACACGGGCGCCATGAAAAAACCTGTCGCCACGGTTGCGGCCCACAGCACGGTAAGGGAATTTGGTGCGCTGATGGCCAGGGCCAGCGCGGCAAGCCCGCCCAAAAAGGCGACGGTTAGAATTTGCCCAGGCTTAAAACGGGCTGCCACGGGAATCGAGATGGCCCGGCCAATGGTGAACGAGAGCCAGAAACCAGAGGTCAGGTAAGCGGCGCGCGTAGCGTCGGCCAGGTCGAGGGTGAGGGCATAGGTGTAAATCCAGTTGCCATACGTGATTTCCGAACCCACGTAGAAAAACAGAAACAGCATGGCAATGATGATCGTAGGCAGGACCTGGCGCAGCCTGGTTGGCGGCAGGTCGCTGACTTCGTTTGGGTCGAGCAGCTTGGGGCTGCCCGGCAAAAGCTGCAGGAACAGGCCAACGGGCAGGGCCAGCCCGGCCAAAGCCCAATAGGCTTGTTGATACGTGCCGCCAAGTTTGAGTACCTGGGCAAAAACGGTCGGGGCCAAAAAGGCACCCAGGCCAAAGGCAAAGTGCAGCCCGTTGACGTACGGCCCTGCTTTTTTGCCGTGGGTCCACATGAGCAACGTGTTGGCGCCGGTGTTGATGATGCCGCCGGGCAGACCGTTGATAAAAAAGATGATCAGCAGCAGGGGCAGGCTGTTGGCCAGGGGGATCAGCGCCAGCAGGGTTGCACTGACCAGTTGGGCCAATCCCAGGAGGCGGTGGCCGTTTTTGATGCGATCAAAGAGACGGCCGCTAACGGCCGTACCCAACATGCCACCCAAAGCGCCCACCAGGAAGATTGCGCCGATAGCCCCCAGCGTGCTCCCGGTTTGAGCGGCCAGCGAGGGCAGGGCGGGTCCGGTGATGCCCAGGCTAAAACCCAGGCTGATGAACAAGAGGTAATACCCGAGGGTATTGCGACGTTTTTCGTTTTCTGTCAAAAGATGGTCCTTTAAACTAGAGATAAACCGCTGATTTTAGACATAGACTGGGGTGCGTGCAACGGCCGTTTTCATACCTGACTAGGGTTTGGTTAATTTATTGGCTCTCGGGAAAACACGGCTTAAAACTCCTCAAGTATAACTTGTGAAAATCCGAACAAACAGCCTCAAGGCGCTTGATCCGCGGAATTTTATAGGCTATTATTCACCTTAATCGCGAAGCCCAACTTGCCCCGGGTGTCTTCGAGTAATGTAGTGCTAACCCCTGCTTTATGGCCCTTAAACAGCCATAACGGCTCCTCAGGAATTCAGGGGGTTGACAAGCCGTGAAACGTCACCAGAGAAGCACCACGTTTCACGTTTCACGCCAAGCCCCGCCAACTCCCCAAGAGCCAATCAGTTTGTCTGAACAGTTTGATTGGTTAAACGTATGTCAATCCAATTCGACCCAAAAAACAAAAGCGCCAATCTGAGAATACTTCACCGGCTAATTTCTGAACGTTTTGACCTGTCAGAACTAAAAACCCTTTGTTTGGGATTAGATATTGATTTTGAAAACCTATCCGGCACAAACAAAAATGACAAAATTAGAGAATTAATCACCTACATGATTCGTCGTGAGGAGTTAGCCACACTGCTCAAGGCATTACAAGCCGAACGCCCCGTCCAGGTATGGCCAACACTTGGAGCCCTCCCTCCAAACAGACGCTTTCTATTTATCGATGGTCCAGGGGATGTGAAAGGCTGGTTTTTCCAGTTTGGAACCATGGCAACTGTGGTTTTGTTTTTAGTTGTTCTATGTTTGGCGGCAGTTATTGTCTACCTTGCTATAGATCTCCCAACGAGGGGTCGGGTTACTATCTACGTAACTGGTGAGACTGGAGAAGCCGTGGCCAATGCCAAAGTCCTTCTCTTTTATCAGGGGGCGCCGCTCAGCCAATTTACCGACAGCAACGGGGTAGCTGTCTTTGCTGTTGAATCAGATCGAGGCGAGGCGCGCATCCTCGTAGAGCATGAAGATTACAAAATTTACGAACAATCTGTTTCGCTGCCACAGCGCCAGGATTTAAAACTTCCCCTGGAACGAAAAGAGTTGGGCAATCGGAATGTCATTGTCCGGGTCATTGACGAGAGCACAAACGATCCAATAGAAGGTGCAAAGGTTGTGCTCATTGTGGCGGGCGACATTTTTGAGGATGCTACTGACTCAAACGGCATTTCAAGTTTTAATCTCGCGTTTTCTGGGCCAACGGTCGAGGCAGAGCTGCAGGTAGCAACGGCCGCATATGAAACCAGTTTCAAAACGGTTGCCCTTCAGGCCGAGCGCGTTCAGGATGTGTGGTTAAATCCACGGACCCAGGGCATTGTGGGGGTTTATGAGCTTGAATCCACAATTATTGTGGGGCTAATCGAAAAGGAAGCCGAAGCAGTTCAGTCTAAAAGCCAGGCGCTTATCGAGGAGATTTTTGCCCCTGACGCTGTAAAAATTAATGCCGCAACTTCAGAACAGTGGAACGCCCGCAGCCGGTATGCCGAAACTTTGGCGTTAGAAGACCATTTTGAGATTACCCATGCGAATATTGACGTCCAGATCAATGGGAACGAGGCCGTGGCGACCAACGACAGCTGTGGCGCCTTCACGGACTCTAGCGGGCAGACGTTTGTCTATAGTGGGCCCAAAAGTGACAGGTGGGAATTTGAACGGGATGAAAACGGCCGTTGGTGGATTACCAGTCTGACATTTGCGATTGTGCCAACGGCCGAACGCTTCACTTACGGTTTTGAGGAGGGAACCCACAGCTGCTGGTCTGTACGCGTGGACAACGATGTGCCTCAGGGTAACCCACCCGACTATACAGCCGAGCGGGCACATGAAGGCAATGGAGCCCTTCACTTTTCTTTTGATCTGGCTGATATTCCCTCCCACCGGGCGCAAATAAAGTATGAAAACATGCCGTTTGCGGGCACGTTTTCTGCCTATGTGTACGTTCCGCCAGACGCTCCCCCTGACCTGATTGCCAGCTTTTATGCCATGGAATATGCCCATGATCCGTGGAATTATCATGGGATTGATACGGGCGAGGGACAGATTGTTGAACTGGTACCCGGTGATTGGACCGAGGTTCAGTGGAGCGGTGATGTTTCCGGGTGGGCGATCCCGGTTCATTTATTGGGACTTGAAATTCGCCAGGAAGGTGAAGCCAACTACAACGGCTACGTGTTGGTAGACACCATTGTGATCAACGGCCGTTAAAATTAGGAGGGGCTTCATGAATTTAGGGGATCTACAATCCGTGATGCATGAAACGTGAAACGTGACCAGAGAGACATCACGTTTCACGCTTCACGTTTCACGCCAAACCCTACATAAAGCGCCTTCTCCAGGAGATGTAAAATGAAATCCCTAAAGTCCCAAAGTGGACCTGCGTTTCTGACACCTTTTCTTTGCCTCCTTTTTATCTTCATTTCGTTTTCTGGTGTTAAACCCGTACAGCCTCAGTCGCTCAATGGTGCAAGGCCAGCGCAACCAACGGCCGCCTATACCGTTGTTCCCGATCAAATGAGCTTTACTGGCGACGTTGTGTTGTGCGATGCTGCCAATATTCCCAACCAGACGGTTGCCAGCTGGTGTAACAATCTGCCAGAAAACAGCATTATGCTTGGCGTTGACCCTAACTCGCCATTTCCCGCGGATTGGGGCGGCGCCACGGCGACGGCCTCCGTTTCAATCCAGAGTATTGCTGCGCCAACTATTGCCGTGATTACCATCGGTTGGGAGATTCGTGACGGCAAAGGCATTCACTCCTCGCAAAAGGGGCTAATTTCCTCTATCGCCTGGGACGGGGTAACGATTTGGAACAAAGCTACGCGTGACTTCAGCTCATTTGGTGATTATTATGCAGCGCAGCATTATCCGTTGAAAGCAACGGCCGTTTTAACGACAAGTGGTTCACACAGCTTATCTTTTCACGTACCGGCAAAAACTGCCTGGGATATTTCTACGATCACGATTGATCTGTATCCGGTGCCGGACCGGGTAGCGGGCATCGCCTACAGCCCCTTCCGCGACTGCCAGAATCCTCACTGGGGACCTTTTCCCACAGAAGCAGAAATTAGAGCAGACATGGACCGCATGTTTCATACTGGCAACAGCATTCGGACCTATTCAACCCTGGATATTGTTGGTGAGATTCCCCGAATCGCTAAGGACTATAACAACACACCGGTTTTTGTCGGAGCCTGGTTGGGGCCAGAAAAAGATAGCCAGGGCAACCCTGTTGAGAACAAAAATCAGGAGGGGATAGACGCCTTAATTGCGCTAGCCAATGACCCGACGCTGGCCAACATTGAGGGGCTCATCGTGGGCAACGAGGTTCTACTACGAGGAGATTTAACAGAAGCAGAGTTAATTAACTACATCAACTACGTTAAGGCCCGGATTCCAGCAGACATCCCGGTCACCACGGCCGAAGTAACCGGCATTTTACCGCACCATCCCAACGTGATTAATGCCGTCGATCTGCTGATGATTCACATTTACCCCTACTGGGAGCAAAAACCAATCGAAGGGGCCGCCCAGGCCGTTGCCGAAGAATATCTTCACTGGCAGCAAACATATGGCAAAAGGGTGATCATTGGTGAAACGGGTTGGCCTTCGGCAGGTCCTAAAAATGGTACGGCCGTTCCCAGCCTGGAAAATCAACGAAGGTTCTTCTACGAGTTCTTGATTGAAGCGGAAGAACATGATATTGAATTCTTTTACTTTGATACCTTTGATGAAGCCTGGAAACGGGAAGGCGGTGTTGGCAGCCATTGGGGTTATATTGATGCCGCTCGTGTTGGCAAACATGAAATACAAAGTGTCATGATGCCCGCACCGGAAATTGCTTACTTTCACGCGCCGTTTTTACCCCCGTCTCAAGTGTACCTCCCCCTGGTTTGGCAAAATCAAACGAATCAAGCCACAGAGTTTGTTGTCTACGATGAGTATGTCAGCGAGCAGAATCACTTTGCCCCCTCTGGCTGGATGGGTGATCTCGCCGACATTTCTTATTACGAGTGTGATCGTTCCGATCCCTACAGCGGAGATGTTGCTATTCGTGTCAGTTACCAGCCAGCTGGGCCTGCCGGATGGGCCGGTATCTACTGGCAGGAACCTGCCGGGAACTGGGGGAAAACGGCCAACGAGGGCTTTGATCTGTCTGGGGCCACCGGCATTTCCTTTGCGGCTAAAGGCGAACACGGGGGCGAGTTAATTTCCTTCGGCATTGGCGGCATTGGCTGTAACGATCCGAATGCTCCCTACCCAGACTCGCTGTGCCCTGCCCTGCGCCTGGATCCAGATCCAATCGCGCTAACTACAGAGTGGGAAGTGTACACACTGCCCATCCCCGGCAATTCAGATCTGAGCAGTATGATTGGCGGCTTCTTCTGGGCCGCATCAGGTGTGGATAATCCAAATGGAATAACGTTTTACCTGGATGACATCAAATATCTCTTTAATGTCAACATTCCCCTGCAGCCGCATTCCGTTTACTACGGCCCTAAACTTGCCTCTGGCTACGACATGGGTGTGAATACGTCTGGTGGTCAAACAAACTGGGTCACAGACCACGCTGGCCATATGTGCATGAGTTATCCACCCAACCAAAGTTGGGGCGCGGTTTTTGTTACCTTCGGCACCCCCAAACCACCGCCAAGGCCAGGCAGGGATCTATCGGCGTACCAGACGCTTTCTCTAGATTTGAAGGGGAGTATAGGTGGCGAGAGCGTGCGCTTAGCTTTGAAGGATAATACGGACCCCGATAATGGAAGTGAAGCCAAGGTTTTGATCTCGAACCTGAAAACCAGCTGGCAAACATACAATATCCCGTTGGCGGCCTTTAACACGGCCGATTTAACCCGCCTGTACATGGTCACCGGATTTGTATTTGAAAGTGGTACTCCGGCCGAAACAGTTTGTTTCCGCAACATACGGTATTTGCCCTGACTGTCTTTTATGGCGGGGCTGCTGTAGAAAGACGTTGGACAAACCGGGCTGGCAGCAGGACACGCTGTGGGGGGAAGGTATCACCTTTCAGACGGCGCAAAAGCAGGGCTGCCGCCTGGTTGCCAATTTCCTCACCCGGTAGGGCAAACGTGGTTAGCGGGGTATCAAAAAAACCGGCATAGGGCATGTTGTCCACAGAAACCAGGGAAAAATCTTGCGGGGTCACCAGGTTGAGTTTGCGCACTTCTTTTTGGACCCAGCTGGCAATATGGTCATTAAAACAAAAAACGCCGGTGATTTCTTTCCTTGCCACCTGGTTCCAGAACTGGCTTGACTCAACTTTCATGACAAACTTTATCAGGTCAGGAGGGAGGGGAGCGGGCTCATCTGGCGCCATAAAAATTTGCGGCGTCAACCCGGCGTCGGTCATGGCCTGCACGTAACCGGCCGCACGATCAAAGGCGGTTGACGTGCTGCTGGCGGCAATGTGCACAATGCTGGAATGCCCCAGTCCAATTAAATGTCGGGTGGCTTCAATGCCAACAAGCCGGTTGTCCGCGCCAATATAGTCAACGTCCGCAAAATTGTCTAAGTAGCGCGTCAGCAGCACAATGATCACGCCTTTGGCGCGCAGCTGCCGCAGCACATCGCTGCCATCTTGTTGATTGGGCGCGACCAGAACAACGGCCGCTACATCCTGCGCGAGCAAACCGGCGGTAATCTCTGCCAGCGTCCCGTACCGCTCATTGTGAATGCTGGCGTCAACCCGATAACCAGCTTCGCGCAGATAATAGCTGAGCGACGAAGCCAGTTCGGGATAGTAAATATAATAATTGGAATCAGGCACGATAACGCCCACAAGCGTGTTATGCGGTGGTGCTTCTTGCGGCTCCAGCACAAAAGTGCCGGACCCCACCACGGATTTTAAGAGATCGTCGTTAATAAGGCTCTTGATGGCCTGGCGCACCGTGGCCCGACTAATGCCTAATTTTTCCTGTAAAGTACGCTCTGGCGGCAAAGTTTCTCCAGGCTTTAAAGTCCCATCCATGATTTGGGCCTGGATGGCCCCGCGCACCCGCGCATGGAGTGGTGCTGCTGCCGGGGCCTGAAGGTCGCTAATGATACGTTCAAAATCGAGCATGTTGGGTTCCTTACTGTGATTTTACACCGCATACCGGTACGTACCAATTGTAAGTCAATGTCTAGCTGGCGTCAATAGACTGTATTTGTTGAAATTTCCTGTGGCAAAGGCGGTAGAGAAGGTAAGCCGTGACACTGCCAATTAGCAGGAAGCTGAGGGGAATATAGTAAATTGCCAGACCCGCAACAACAACGATGAACAGGCTGAGGAGCGTTATCACGGGTGAACTCAGGGCGATAATCAATGCATTTTTGATGATGTGGAACCAACTGGCCTGGTAATGGACCATGACGGGAAAGAGGTAAACGGCCGTTCCCCCATAAACCACCACCAGCAAAAATAGCAGCGCCAGCATCGGCGTCCGAACCCAGGATGTGATGCTGCGCACAAACAGGAAATCGACTGCCAGCACCAGCCCCACAGCGGTCCAGGCCAGCCCTACCACCAGGCTTTGGACAAAATTCTCCCGCGCATAGTGGAAAAACGGCATCAAGAACCCTTTGTCTTTGCCTCTAACCCAGTCCCGCACAACCGCAAACAGTGCGGCCGTTGCCGGAAAAAGCGTAATCAGGGGGACGCAGGCCAACAGCCACAGCAGGTTCAGGAAGAAAAAAGTGGCCAGCACATCCAGCCAGCGGTACAGGCGGGTTTCCAGGATATTCATGGGGTCATCGGTTGGAAACGTATTCGGAAAGTAAACGGCCGTGCCCGCAGTTGATACTTTTCCATGACCCCCGGGCCGCAGCTGGCCGAGCCAATGCCGTTTTGCTGCAAATCCAGGTGCAGCGTGATGGTGCGGCGCGGCACAAGCTCGTGGGTGTGCTGCGCCTGGTCCAGATCGGTCGTGGTAAAGCGGTGGGCGCTGAACTCCAGCGTGGGGCTGCCCGAGACCAGCAGCCCCACACCGCGCCCGTCTTGCAGTGTTACCCAGCGTGTGTCGGTGTGGTTGCCGTTTTCTTGCGGCCGTACATAAGGCGTCAGCATCTCATCCACCGACGCCTGCCACAGGCCAAAACATGTTGCCTGCCTGGTGTCGGCGTAACTTTCGCCCGGACCGCGCCCCAGCCAGGTCACCCGGTCAAGGCTGCCCGGCAGCGTCATCTCCAGCCCGAGGCGCGGCAGCATGGCAGGCCATTCGCCACGCGGCGTGCCCTGCACTTCCAGGGCAATGGTCCCGTCGCCGGTGATGGTGTATTGGTACTGGCAGTCGAAAGCGGCATCGTAGACCGGTGGGGCCAGGCAAGATAGGACGGTGACGCAGACGGCCGTTTCATCCTGCACCCAGGTAAAGCCATCCAGCCGGTGCTGCGCCAGGTGCAAAAAACGTGCCCGCCATTCCCGCTCAATATGTTCGCCGCCGCCGCGGGCCTCGTTGTCAATCACCGCCCGCCAGATGGTCAGGCGTGGTCCAGCCAGCAGCAACGTCTGGCCAGCAGCGCGCCACTGCTGGATGAAGCCGCGGACCTTGTCAAACACAACTTCCATATCACCGCCCTGAATGTGCAGGCGGGTGCCCACTTCGCGCACGGTCAGGGGGACGGTGGGGTAGTGGGAAGACGGCCGTTTCCCTTCCACCAACACTCCCAGTTCCATCTGCGCCAGAGCAACCTCGTGCCCGGCCGCGGCCCAGGTGGTGGCCTGCGCCAGCGTAAAGCGCAGCGTGAGATGGTACTCTGCCCCCGGCACCGGGTTGGGCACAACACAGGGTATTTCGACCAGTATCGCCCCACCCGGCAGCACTTCCGGCAGCGCCAAAACGCCTGCCTGGATGCCCACACCATCTTCCGTTATCTGCCACGATGCCTGCAAATGGTCCAGCGTCAGGAATTCGTAGCGGTTGTGCAGGCGCAGCCGGGCGGCCTCAGCTTCAATCGCCACCGTTTCCACGTGTACCGGCTCCAGCACTTTTTTCAGCGCCAGCAGCCCCGGCGACGGCGTGCGATCCGGGAAAAGGAGACCATCGCAGACAAAATTGCCGTCGTGGGGCTGGTCGCCGAAGTCGCCGCCGTAGCCAAAGTAGGCACGGCCGTCGGCTGTCGTCGTGCGAATGCCGTGATCAATCCATTCCCAGACGCAGCCGCCCAGCAGCCGGTCGTACTGCCAGAAGGCGTCCCAATACTCCGTCAGGCCGCCGGGACCGTTGCCCATCGCGTGGGCGTATTCGCAGAGGAAGAAGGGTTTGTCTGCGTAGGCGGCCAGGGGAACGGGCTCCGACCAGGAAGTGGTGCGGCCAACCGGACCTTCTCCCTGGCCAAAGGCGATGACGTCGGGCACGGCCGTATACATCTGGCTGATCACGTCGCTGACTTTGCCAAAACGGTCCGCTTCGTAGTGGATGAGGAAGCGCGGATACTGCTGGCGCACCCAGGCAGCCATCGCTTCATGGTTGGCGCCAAAGCCGGACTCATTGCCCAGCGACCAAAGAATGATGCAGGGGTGATTTTTGTCGCGTTCCACCAGCCGCACCACGCGGTCTACGTAGGCCTCGCGCCAATCGGGATCGTCGCTGAGGAAGTAAGGCGGGGCCACCTCCCGCAGCCCATGACACTCCAGGTCCGCCTCGTCAATCACGTAGAGGCCGTAAACATCACACAAATCGAGGAAATGGGGATGCGGCGGGTAGTGGCTGGTGCGCACGGTGTTGATGTTGTGCTGTTTCATCAGCAGCACATCTGCCAGCATGGTGGCGTAGGGCAGGGCACGGCCGTAATCGGGGTGGTGTTCGTGCCGGTTGACACCGCGCAGCTTAACGGCCGTACCGTTCACCAACAGCCGCGCATCTTTCACTTCCACCCGGCGAAAACCCACTTTTTGGGGAACAACGGCCGCAATTTCACCAGCCTCATCACACAGCGTCAGCAGCAGCGTGTAAAGATACGGATCATCGGCCGACCACAGGTGTAGTGTGGCAGTGCGGGCAGTCAAGACCAGTTCGGCCGTTTCCGCGCCGGTTTCAGTTTCGGCAACGGCCGTTACCCCTTCTACCTCATTTCTGTGGGCATCTAGCAGCTTCATTGCCAGACGCGGCCGCGTTGCGCTGCCAGTTTGGATGGTGGCGCGCACGGTGAGGGTGGCGGAACGGCCGTCCTCCGCCAAACCGGGATCTACGGCCACATCCCACAAGGCCAGCGGCGGCGTAGACAGCAGCGTCACGTCACGGAAGATGCCCGACAGCCACCACATATCCTGGTCTTCCAGGTAGCTGCCATCGCTCCACTGGTAAACGCGCACAGCCAGCAGATTTTCCCCTGTGCGCACGTAATCGGTCACGTCAAATTCGGCAGCCATGCGGCTGCCTTTGGAGAAACCGGTGAAACGGCCGTTTACCACCACCTCAAACGCCGAATCCACCCCATCAAAGCGCAAAATAAGCCGCCGCCCCGACCAATTTTGCGGCACGATGAAACGTCGGCGGTAGCTGCCGGTGGGGTTTTCGCCGGGCACACGCGGCGGATCAATCACAAACGGGTAAATCAGGTTCGTGTACTGCGGCGCACCGCAGCCGTTGAGCTGCCAGTGACCCGGAACCGGCATCTCCGACCAGTCGCTGTCATCATAGGCCTCGTCGGCGAAATTCTGCGGTGCTTCAAGAGGCGACAGGGCATAGTGGAAGCGCCACAGGCCGTTGAGCGACATTTCCCAGGGACTGCCTGTGCCTGAGAGCGCGGTCGATTCATCAGGGTAGGCGGCAAAACGCGCCCGCCCGGGCAGGCGGTGGCGGTGCAAAAGCTGGGGATTCTCCCAATCGGGACGCCCGGCAGCAGGTGTTTGTGGCTGAGAAGATGACGCCAAAGATGGCATGATTTAGCTGACCTCCATTTGCCCTTTTAGCTGTGAAAATCTGTGTTTATCTGTGTCCGAAATTTTCATTCTGCTACAGATGACAGGTAAACACAAACACCGCTTCCTGGTTGGTGGCAGCCTGCCCGGCGCGCAGCCGCAGGCGGTAGGCGGTGATGGGTTCACCCGCATGGGTTTGTGTGGCCACTGCATCCACCCTGGGCGTGAACTGTTCCTGACCGAAGTGTAGAGTAACTGTACCATGTTGGCCACACCACACGGCCGTTTCCCCGGTCAGGCTGGGCTGGTGCAGGCTGATAAAACATTCTTCAAGATCGGCCGTTGCCTGCTTAAACCGAAAGCCATCCACCAGCCGCAAGACGGCCGTGCCGGACGCCGCATCGACCGTCCAAACAAAGGTGCGGGTAAACGAGGTTAATGCGGCCGTTTCCGGGTAGGCGCGGGTCAGGTCCAGGGCAAAGACGACGCCGTCGGGTTGGGATTGGTAATTGAGCACGGTGGCGGCGTGGGCACGGCCGTTTCTCTGCCTCACCCCGTTAATCACCGGCAGCGAATGCCCGTGTGAACCGGTGTGCAGCGCCTCGTAGCGCTCTGCGCCGAAATATTGGCGTGTGTACACCCCGGCGCCCAGGTCGGCCAGTAAACTCTCGCCGCCCAGGTGCAGGATGAAGTGGCCCAGATCGTTGTGATTGTGCGGTTCGTCGTTGTGGCCGCCCTTGGCCGAAAAAGCGAGGGTTTGGCCGTCGATGACGCGGCGGTCCACCACCCAGGCACAGTCGGGCAGATAAACCGAGCTGTCGAGAACGGCCGTTGGCCCCAACGCCGCCTCACTCCACAGTAGATCGCGGGACACGTTGCCCCAGCGGTAAATCGGGTCCGTGTGAAAGCTGGGCTGGCCCAGCGCTGGCAGCGGCTGCTGAAACCGTGCCCGCAAATACGAGCCAAGCCCGGCCTGGATGGTGACCCGTTCGGCCGCGTCCGAATAATTGACAAAAGCGTCACCGCCCAGACTGATGGCCTGGGGAAACGCGGCAATACGCTGAACTTTCTTGCTCTGGAACAGATCGAGACGGCCGTTGGTAAATCTGTAAAGCATCGCGGCAAAGTAAGTGTAGTGGCCAAAACCGTAGGCCCAATAGTCAATGCCTTCCAGGCAGCCGCCATCCGCGCCAAACCCGTCCAGGAAACATGCCAGCGCCCGCATCACCCGGTCGATCATTCCGGCCAGCCGCTCGCGGTCGTCTTCCAAAATAAGCGCCGCCATGCCCACGCAGCCGCCACAAACGGCCGCCCAGTTGATCGGCTCAACCTCCCACTTAAAGTGGCGCGGATCGTGAAACAGCGGCTGGAAAATGCGCTGTTCGATCTCTGTGCGCACGCGGTAGTGCAGCCAGGGATCCAGCCGTTCGCCCAGCAGGGCCAATGTTTCAGCCAGGGCGTGGGCCGTGTGGGCGGCAAACAAATCGATGATTTGCTCCGGCGGCAGGCGGTAGGCTTGCACGGCCTCAACACCGACCGGCAAATGAGCGGGCAGCGCCCAGGTGTATTCGCTGCACACTTCCCAGATCAGGTCATGCAGGGCGGGCAGGCTGGTGTCGGTTTGGGCAACGGCCGTTTCCAGCACCAGGGCTGCAAGACGACGGCGACGGTCGAAGTACGGCCGTTCATACGCCGCGCGATCCCCCGTCGTCTCAAACAAATGAAACAGGCTGAAGGGCAGCGCGGGGATTGGCGTTGACCGGGCCCGGGCGGCTTCGCGGCGCAGTTCGGCCAGAAATTGCTGAAAATGAGGTGCGTCACGCAGCGCTCCCAGGTGGTCGGCATCACGCAAAGCGGTCAGCGGAAAACCATCCGGGCGCGGCGGGGCAGCCATAATCGCCTCGCGAATGGCCGGGAAATTGGGCAGGGAAGGGTCAGAGATTATCGGCATAACATTATTGATTTGCGCAG
The DNA here is from genome assembly GCA_016710325.1 of Candidatus Leptofilum proximum. Lineage (GTDB taxonomy): Bacteria > Chloroflexota > Anaerolineae > Promineifilales > Promineifilaceae > Leptofilum > Leptofilum proximum. The sequence continues at coordinate 1,283,671 of JADJXK010000001.1, forward strand.
GCTGTTGATAAAAACTTTAGGAACTCAGGGGGTTGACAAGCCGTGATGCGTGAAACGTGAAACGTGACCAGAGTGACATCACGTTTCACGCATCACGTTTCACGCCCCCCCGAAATCTGCAAGACCCAAAAATTCGTTAATTACTCCCATTCGTTGTAGCCATTTGTGAACCAGGCTGGCAAGTCTGGCGGTTGTTCCCAGGCCTTGTTCCAGTCATCTACCCCCGGTTCGGCCAGGACGGCGCAGGCCAGCCAGTGTTCGCCGGGATCGTGCTGCGCCACCAATGTGGGCAGGACGGTGCGCGGCGCCAGTAAATTGGTATTGGGATCAACGCGAAGGATACGGCCGTCGCGGACGGCCGTCGTCCGACGTTTTTCCCGCAAATCCCTCAGCCCACTGCCCCCAGCCGGATAACGAGCCCAGGCCAGGCCATTTTCTGCCTGCTCAACACCAGCCTTGGCGAGGGGATCGTCGCCAGTGCGGTCCAGGGCAAAACCGCCTTCGGCACTCCACAGCGGCTTGTCGGTGCGCAGACGGTGGATGCGGATGTGCCAGGGCGGATGGGGGATCAGCCAGGTTTCCACCATCACGCCGGGGATGGGCTGCCAGGTTGAGTGCAGGACGTCGTGGTCGAAGGTGGCGGATAACGGCCGTTCCCGCACCCGGTAATATTCGCCGTCATCACTCAAGGCCAGCATACTGTCGGCCGCTGCCTGGGTTAAGCCGCGCCGCCCGCCCGGCACGCTGAATCCAAAAGCAGTCGAGTAAGCAAACTTGGCGTACTTTTCGCCCGCGTGCCGGATCCAGGGTTCATGCTGGCCGCTGGCCAGGGCGACGACGTGACGGCCGTCTTTATCCCGGCACAAAATCATGTAGGCGTGCGGCTGCGGCTTGACGGTTGGTAAAACAGGCAGCGGTTCTTCGTCTGCCTGCCAGAAAGGGTGGGATTCCGGCAGCGCCAGGGGCAAAAAGAATTTCATCGCCCAATACGGCGAGCCAGGCGCGTTGTACTGCTCGGCCATGTTTAGGTTAGGGTAGGCGTAGCCGATAGAAAGCGTCCCATCCGCGTTAAAAATCGGCTGATGACACCACCAGCGCAAATGGCGCAGTGCCAATCCTTTGATGACGCCCCAAGGAAGCGCCTCTACATCGGCAAAAGCCAGCGCCCCCCAAAAGCCGCCCTGGGCAAAGCGGTAGGTCAGGCTGCGGCCGAAGGGCAGGGCCGCCCCATCGGCGGCAAACCAGTGGATGAAATCGTGAGCAAACGCAGCGGCCCGCTGGCGGAAGCGCTGTGCCCGTTCCGGATCCTGGTCCTCGGCCAGTTTGGCGTAGATCAGGCCGTAGTAGTGCATGGCAAAGGGGATGTAGTAGTCGCGCTGGTCGTTGGCGCCGTCGGCGTACCAGCCATCGCCCAGGTAGAACTGCTCCAGCCGATCGAGGGCAGCGTGCATGGCCACGGCGTCATGGGCCGCGCCGACGCGGCCCAGGCCCAGATTGACCAGCACACGGAAAAAGAGCCAGTTGGTGTCTGGCATGGTGCGCTGGTTGATGGTTAAAAGCCAGGCAGCCAGGTGTTGGCGTGCCCGTTTGTGGAGCGGCTCCCAGATTTTGTCTGGCACCAGGGCCAGCGCCAGCCCAACGGCGGCCATTTCGACCAGGCGCTGGTCACTGTTGCCAGGTTCGCCCCAATATTCGCGATGTTGGGGATTGGTGCCATTGGCCAGCCCACGCCGGTAGAGGCCCCAATGGGCAAAGTCTCCGCCACCGGCCGCCAGGGGAACGAGGCCCCATAACGGCCGGGCAAAGCCTTCCAGCCCTGCCGCGTGGTTGTCGTAGAGAGCGGCCGTATGGCCGGGCAGCACACGAGCCGCGCCGGGGCTGAAGTGTGGTTTGAGAGGGGTGAAGAGTTGGCGAACGGCCGTTTGCCAATCAGCCCGGCTGCGGAGTGGATTATCAGATAACGGGTTCATCGTAATTTTGGGCAAAAATGAAAGTGTCTTTAAGTAGTCAGCAAAAAGTTTTCGTAAATAAAAACCTTTCAGCATGAGACAAATCGTTCTGAATGGTAAGCACCTTATCAACTGAATGAATCATTTCGGCAATCGTTTCGAACAAGTGGTTGGCACAGGCTTTGTCTTTCAGGTGCCGCCAAAACCGCTCAATCGGATTGAGGTCTGAACAGTAAGGCGGCAACCAGAAAACCGTTGCCTGATTTTCATAAAAGGCCAGCAGGGCCTCAGAGACATAGCTGTGATGGTAGGAAGCATTGTCCAAAACAATCACAACGGGGCGATCTGATGGAGCCGAAGCCATCAATAGTTGAATGAAGAGACAGAAGGATTGTGTGTTTTTCTTCTCGGCGGGCATGGTAATGACTGCATCAGTGCGCCAATTGTAAGCACCAAATAGGTGATGCCACTTGGCCGGGCCAGGGGCAGGTACCCGTTTCTGTCGCCCCCGCTTCATCCAACATTTGACCAGCTTACACAGCAGTCTCAGGGTCGTTTCGTCCACAAAGAATAGTTCGATTTCGGCTCGTTCAGCTTTTTTTAAGCATTTCCAGCGTGGCTTCAGCTCTGGCTTTGACCACTTTGTCCTGGAGTGGGTCCAATGTATGCTTCGGTCGTCGATAAACATACTCTTCTTCGGCCAAGATATTGAGGAAGGTGCGCTCGGTAACCCGCACGCCAGTTTCCTTTTCTAAATGGGCTATTAGCCGTTTGCTATCCCAAACTGTGAAGGCATACCCTAAATCGTGCGGGTCTTGTTCGATGACTTGGGCCAGTCGTTGCCGGTACTGCGCGTCAGCCGCTTGGGGACGACCAGAGCGGGGCCTGTCGGCTAACCCTTCTAGCCCTTCCGCTCGCCACCGCTGATGCCAATAGTAGACTTTACTCGGCTGTATCGACAGGAGTTCAGCGATTTCCTGCGGCTTTTGCCCTAAATGCAGCATCCGAATAATGGTTGCCCGTTGGCGAACGCGGAGGTCATCATGGTTTTTGATGGCTTGTTCGATTATCGCGAGTGATTCAGTTGTTAAAGTGTAGTCAATTTTTTTAGGCATCTCTCTATGATGCCACAATTATTAAATTCCGAAAACTTGTTTCGGTTTACTAGGATTTGGTGGGGTCAGACCCGTTTTTGCAGCGAATTAGCCCGGATTAACGCTAATTTTCGTGATAATTCGCGTTAATTGGTTGCTAACCCCTCTCTCCTTTTCCTAGCCCTTAACCCCCGTGGTGGCGATGCCCTCCACAAAAAAGCGTTGGAAGGATAGAAAAAGAATGACCACAGGGACCAGCGACACGAGCGACGCGGCCATAATCAAGGCGTAATCGGCCGAATATTGCTGGATAAACAGGCGCAGACCCAGCTGAATCGTTTTCAGCGACTCGGAATTGAGGTAGATCAACGGCCCCATGAAATCGTTCCAAACAAAAACAAAAGTGAAAATCGTCAGCGTCGCCAGCGCCGGCTTAGAAAGAGGCAGCATGATCCGGTAGTAGATGCCATATTCACTCAGGCCGTCAATGCGTGCCGCCTCGATGAGATCATTGGGGATGCTGATAAAAAACTGCCGCATCAGGAAAACGCCAAACGCGGAAAATGCTTGCAGCAAGATCAGGGCCAGGTGGGTGTCAAACAGATTCAGCCGCCGCATCATAATAAACTGCGGCACCATGTATGACTGCCACGGGATGGCAATGCTGGCAATATAGGCCAGGAAGACAAAGTCTCTGCCCTTGAAGTTCAGCTTGGCAAAGGCATAACCGGCCAGGCTGCTCGTTAATAGCTGCAAAAAGGTGATGATTACAGTGAGCTTGGCAGTGTTGGCAAAAAACGTTAAGAACGGAATTTGCGTCCAAATCCTGGCATAGTTGCTCCACTGCGGCACCTCAGGGATCCACTCGATGGGAAAGCCAAACACATCCTTGTCCAGCTTGAGCGAAGCCGAGAGCATCCAGACAAACGGCAGCAGCATCAGCGCTGCCATAATGATCAAGATTGCATAGCTGAAGGTTTTGCTCAGGTTCTTGCTGAATCGATAAGAACGAAAGCCGTTGCGAACGAGTTTAACTGGTGCCGATTCCATCTTATCCTGCCTTTACATGTAGTTGACCCAGCGTTTTTCCATGCGGAATTGAACAATGGTGATGACGAGGACGATGATAAACAGCACCATGGCAATGGCACTGGCGTAACCAAACTTGAACTGCTTAAACGCCGTGTTGTACGTGTGAATCACCAGCACGTTGGTGGCCCGCCCCGGCCCACCGCCAGTCATCACCAGGATGAGATCAAACACCTTAAAGGAGGCAATCGTAAGCATGATGCTGACAAAAAAGGTGGCCGGGGTAAGCATAGGCAGCGTCACGTAGCGAAACTTTTTCCAGGCATTGGCGCCATCTATTTCGGCGGCTTCGTAAAGCGCTGAAGGGATGCCCTGTAAGGCGGCCAGGTAAATGATCATGTAGTAGCCCATGCCTTTCCAAATGCTGGCCATGATAACGGTAGGCATAGCCCAATCGACAGAAGCGGTCCAGCGCGGGGGGTTTTCTACACCGAACGTCATCAGCAGCTGGTTTACCGGGCCTGCTGCCGGATGGAAGAGCATGTTCCAAACCACGGCAACCGCCACCAAAGAGGCCACATAGGGAAAAAAGAAGGTGGTGCGGAAGAAGTTACGGCCGCGTAGGGGTTGGTTGAGCAGCAAGGCCAGTCCAAGTGCGGCCACCATCGTCAAGGGCACCGTGCCGAGAACGTAGTAGAAGGTGTTGGTTAAGGCAATACGGAAGGTGTCGTCGTGCCACAATTGTTTGAAGTTTTCCAGCCCGGCCCAGGAAATTACGTTTGCCCCGTCCCAGTGCAGGAAGGCGAGCCCGAGTGAGAAGACCATTGGAATCAGGGTGAAGATGGCAAAGCCCAGCAAATTGGGCACGATGAAGGAGTAGGCGATCAGGTTGTCCTGGAACGACCTGCGCCGCGCACTGATTGTTTTTTGCCGGGGAGGATTCAGCTGTATGGCATCCATCAATCAATAAACCATTGCAGGGAAGTTCAGGGGTTTTCGGATTTCGTTGGGCTTTGTGTGATGCGTGAAACGTGAAACGTGATTTCCTCTGGTCACGCATCACGTTTCACGTTTCACGAGCTGTCAACCCTGTGAATTTCCAAAGAGCTGAACTTCCCCGCCCTCGTCCAACTCACGTCAGTAATTATTGGTTCAGGGCCTCTGAGATGCGGCTTGTCATGGACCCAATCCCTTCGTCTACCGAGACGGAGCTGGTCATGATCAATTCGTGTTCTTCGTTCAAAATTTGTTCAACAGCCCCCACCTGCGGATGCATGGGGAGTTCGAGGCGAACGGCCGTTGTCTGCAAAGCCTCATCAAGGCCTTCCGGCATACCTTCGAGAGAGGCAAACACTTCAAGCACCTCTGGGGTACGAATGGCCGGGAGATTGCCAGTAGCGGCCAGCGCCTTCGCGCCCTCAACACCACTGTAGAACTTGATGAAATCCCAGGCGGCATCTTTATTGTTTGAATGACTGTTGATGGCCAGAGAAGTCAACGTGCCTGCTGTGGTTCCAGCCGCCACGCCTTCGGGATGTGGGTATTTAACCACACCCCAGTCAAAATCGAATTCACCGGCTTGCTCGGCGGCAATGAGCGACCCAATAAACCAGGAACCCATCGGCAGGGTGGCGATTTGCGCGTTCTTGAAAACGCTGGAGTAATGGATTTGCCCGGCTTTCAGTGAGCCAAAATCCATCACAATGCCATCGTCTTGCATGGCGGTCACCATATCATACATCGGTTGCATAAAGCTGTAGTCAGTGGCAATGACCGTGTTTTCGCCATCCTGCACGGTTCCCAACTGGACGGTGGAGCGCCAGGTGTGAAAATGGGTGCCATACACTTTCTCATTGCCGCTGCCGCTGGTCAGTTCACGAGCGACCGCGTCCAGCTCTTCCCAGGTCATGTCGTTGGTGGGGTAAGCGACACCGGCGGCATCAAAGAGGTCTTTGTTGTAATAAAGCACCCAGATGTCACTGCGGAACGGCAGGGCATAGATCGAACCTTCATACGTGAGCTCTTCGGCCGCACCGCTGTAGGGGCTCAGATCCAGGCCATCGGCTTCGATATAGCTGTTTAAGGGGACAATTTGACCCCGGGTGAGCATAGCGGAATAACCAGGAATGTCTTTCACCGTGATGATGTCCGTATCGTCACCGCCGGAGAGCATGATATTGACCTTGTCTTGATATTCTTGCGAAGAAATCTCGACTAATTCTACCTGAACATTGGGGTTTTGGGCTTCATAGGCATCAATAACGGCCTGCCAATAGGGAGTGGTGGCGATGTCCCAGGCGGTCATCTTGAGGGTGATGGGTTCAGCGGCCGTTTCCTGTTCTTCTGCGGCCGGTTCCTCTACGGCCGATTCTTCTACTGCCTGTTCAGCAGTTGTGCTCTCGGTCTCTGTGCTGCTGGATTCGGCTGGCTCGGCGGCACCCCCGCCACAAGCGACAAGGGCGAATATCAAAACAACGAATAAAGTAATAAGTGGGTATTTTTTCATTTGAGTTTCTCTCCTCTTGTGATCACTAGTACTGAAGCAAACATTTTTTGACGAACGGCTTTGGCGCCAACTGCTTCAGCTTAAGTGTTCCGCTTTGAAGTTGTATCCGTCATTATTTGTCTGGCGGAACACTAGCTCTGGTGAGGTCAAAATTTGCCAAGATCATGTTGCGGGTTTAAAGGTTGGGCACTATTTCTGTTGTTTTGTTCTTCAATAACGGCACCTCCACTTCCTATTTCCCAGAGGCTTTTTGATTCCTACCGGTACGTACCAATATAGACCAATTTAATACCTCTGTCAAGCCCTTTTTGGCTTTTTGTTCCGCTGCTTTTTACCAATACAACTGCCAGTTTTGGTGGCGCGTTCGCACAAGCGCTTCCAGATAGAAATAGTCACCCCATAACGTGCCCTCGTCCACGCCGCGATTTGTATTTTTATCGTAGACACTATGCAGCAGCAGCGCATTCGACGCTGCGGGATCGCAGGCGGCGTAATTTTGGGCCAGAGAGGTGAGCATCTTCCTGGCGGCCGTCTCATAGCGCTGCCGCTCCGGGCCATCTGGCAGCCATTGAACCATTTCTAGCAGGCCGCACACGGCAATAGCCGCGGCGGAACTGTCACGTTCCTCCTGGCTCCCTTCTTTAAAGACCAGATCCCAGTAGGCGACGTGGTCTTCAGGCAGGTTGGCCAGATAATAATCGGCCGTTTTCCGGGCCGTCTCCAGGAAAGTCGCATCGCGCGTATACCGGTAGTTCAACAGGAAGCCATAGATGGACCAGGCCTGTCCGCGCGCCCAGCAGGAATCGTCTGCATAGCCTTGGGCGGTACGGCCGTACAGCGGTTCACCACTCTCCGTATCCCAATAAAACGTGTGGTACGTGGTGTTGTCCGGCCGGATCATGTGGGTATGTACCTGCATGGCGTGATGGTAAGCGGCCGTGGCAAACCGGGAATCACCGGTCATTTCACTGGCCCAATACAGCAGGGGCATGTTCAGCAGGCTGTCCACGATGGTGCGGCCCCGTTGGGCCGGGTCATTCAGATCCCCCCAGGCTTGAATAATCCCCGCCTTCTCATGGTAGCGGGTCATTAGCTGGTTGGCGGCCAGCAGCGCAGCCCCTCTGGCCTGCTCATCGCCGGTCAGGCGCCAGGGAGCCACACAAGCCAGGCTGTAAAGAAAACCCAGATCGTGGGTGTCCACATCGATCTTCTGCTCAATGCGTTCGGCAAAGCTTAGAATGTGCCGCTCGGCCGCCTGGCGATATTTGGCGCTGCCGGTCAGCTCGTAGGCCAGCCACAGCATCCCGGTCCAAAAGCTGGTGGTCCATTCGTAGTTGCTGCCCTCGGCAAAGTTCCCCCGAGCCGGACGCGGGTAGTAGATATTGTTCACCGTCGTGTCATTGGGGAATGTGTCGGCAAAGGTAACCAGGTTGCTGTCGATGGTGGCCAAAGCACACTGGATAGCCCTGTCCAGGTCAAGTTTGGGCGAATTTTGCTTCGTTGTTGAGTCTATTGTTATGTTTCCTTGTTCCATTTTATAGTTCCTTACTAGCGGGCCAGCCAGCCGCCATCCACCGGGACAATCGCGCCATGCAAATAGCGGGCCGCTTCCGAGGCCAGGAAAACAGCGGCGCCCTGCAGATCGTCTGGTGTGCCCCAACGCCCGGCGGGAATGCGGCCCAGGATAGATTCCGCCCGTGCCGTGTCGGCGCGCAAGGGCGCGGTATTGTCGGTAGCCATGTAGCCGGGGGCGATGGCGTTGACGTTAATGCCATGCCGGGCCCATTCGTTGGCCAGGGCTCGTGTTAGCCCGGCCACGCCGCTTTTAGCGGCCGTATACGACGGCACGATAAAGCCACCCTGGAAGGAAAGCATGGAGGCCACGTTGATGATCTTGCCACGAGCCCGAGGCAGCATGATCCTGGCCGCTGCCTGCGAAAGGAAAAAAACGGCGCGCAAATTAATGTGCAGCACGTCGTCCCAATCTTCTTCACTAAAGTCGAGGGCGGGAGCACGGCGAATAATCCCGGCATTGTTTACCAGGATGTCTAAGGCTCCCATTTCGCGCTGCACTTCGGCCACGATGGCGTTCAGTTCGGCCGCACTTGTTTCACGCAGGTCGGCGGTAATTTCATAAAAGCGGCGGCCCAGGGCGCGCACTTGGGTGCCAGTGTCTGCGTCGGACCCGGAACGGTCCAGCCCCACAATGTCGGCCCCGGCTTCGGCCAGCCCAAGAGCCATGGCCTGACCCAGGCCACGGCTTGCTCCGGTGATAAGGGCGATACGGCCGTCTAATTTAAACTGATCTAAAATCATAATCTCCTCTACCGCAAAGAGGCCATTGACACAGGATCCATATCTGCAAAAGATTGGTTTTCCCCGGCCATGGCCCAGATAAACGTATAGCTGCCGGTGCCCATGCCGCTGTGAATGGACCAGCTCGGCGAAATCACCGCCTCGCGGTCGCGCAGCACCAGGTGACGGGTTTCTCCCGGTTCGCCCATCAGGTGGAAAACCACGTTTTCATCGGCAATGTCGAAGTAGCAGTAAACCTCCATGCGGCGGGCATGAAGGTGGGCGGGCATGGTGTTCCACATGTTGCCCGGCTCCAACAACGTCATGCCCATCACAATCTGGCAGCTTTGCACGCCTTCCGGGTGGATATATTTGTAAATGGTGCGCTTATTGCTGTTTAAGGCATCACCCAGGTGAACCGGCGCGGCGTCTTCAATTTTTAGATGTGTTGTTGGGTACACGGTATGCGCCGGGGCGCTGAAGAGGAAAAATTGGGCCGGGGCGTTTTTGTCCGTGCTCTGGAAAATCACCTGGCGCGTGCCTTGGCCCACGTAGAGGGCATCGCGTTTGGCCAGGGTAAACGTCTCGTCATCAGCCTGCACAGTGCCTTCGCCACCGATGTTGATGATGCCCACTTCGCGCCGCTCAAGAAAGTAGTCAGCGGCCAGTTCGTGTTTATCCGCCATGAGGGTAACCGGCTCACTCACGGGTACGGCCCCACCCACAATAACCCGATCAATGTGCGAGTAAACCAGATGGAGTGCGTCAGGTGCAAAGAGCTGGCTGATGTGAAAATTAGCCCGTAGCTCGTCGGTGGTCATTCGCTTCACTTGCTCCTGGTGGACTGGATAACGCATTTCCATAGTTCTCTCCTTGTTTTGTGTAATTGGCAGTCGGCTCTTAATTTCGGAGCTGGTCAATATATACTAACCGGTACGTACCAATATTAGGTTAAATAGGCTTCTTTGTCAAGGCCATTACCGGTAAGAGGCAATGGCTATGAACCACGGTCTGCAAGTAGCTTTTTCCTCTCAAGCTCTGGGTCTACGAACAAGTTGTCATTAAATTTCACGCCAAGTCGCAAAGACGCAAATTTTTCCCCTTTACCCTTTGCGTGAGTTAATTGCTTTGCCTGACAAGTTGTTCGTGCACCCTCAAGCTCTTTATCAGTTGCCAATTCGGACATCTGTTCTACAATACAAATCACTGAGATTGGTCTAATCTGAAAACGCTAGAACACACTGGCACACGAGTGAAGATTTGAAACTGCGACATTCGACGCTCAGAATACTGCTCACCCTATATCCTCGCCTTGCCTCCCTGCCCCACGCCGAACAGGATGCTGCGGCCGGTTATGCTACCCGGGCGCTGGTCTTTTCCCCACTGGCGATAGCGGCCCTGATCTGGCTGGCGCAGATCACTGATCTGGCGGCGCTGACCCCTGTGTGGCCTCTGGTTATTATCGCCTTTGTGTTGATGTTCGTCCTGAGCCGCCTCTGGTTTCAGACCTTCTACCGCACAGAAGGCGGCGGCTATCGCTCGGAAGGGCGCTCTTTTTGGGGTGAGGTGCTGTGGTCGGCGGTGCTGGTTGCCGGGCCGACTGTTGCCTGGCTGGGGGTCATCCTCGTCTGCCTCAATTTTCTGCTCTCGGGCCTGCGGGGCAGCATTGCCCATCGTCTGCGTATCCTGTCGCGGAGCCTGCTTCAGCTTGCCATAGTCTTTCTGACTTTGCTGGAAGCCCACCTCTACCAGGCGCTAGGTGGGCGTTTCCCCATGCGTGACCTGAGCCTGGAGGCAGTACTGCCAGCTGTTGGGGCGACGTTGGTGGGTTTTAGCCTGGGATCACTCCTGGTGGCTGGTGCTATGTCGCTGGTGCGGGCAATGGCCGGGCAGATAAGGACGCCCCGAGCCTCAGGGATGCGCTTCGTAATGCAGTTTGGTGGGCCGTTCATCGGCCTGGTTGCCATCTTGCCCGCCGGACTGTACAGCCTGGCGGGATGGGGAGGCTATCTGGCGTTCTGGCTGATCATGCTGGGCGCCACCCTCACCGTTGACCGCCTCAGCCGCACGCTTGAAGCCGTGCAGCGGCGTACGGCCGAAATGGCCGAGTTAGAGCACTTCAGCCGGGACGTGATCCGCTCTGAACCCGACATTGATTTCCTGGCGAAGCTGTTGGCCGAACACGCCCCACAGCTTTTCCCCGATGGTCGAATCAGCGCTGTGCTTTATCCAGATCGCTCCTTACTCCATTACCCGGCCGACTGGCCCGTGCCCCTGCCGCCGGACTTCCAGATGACCGATCGAAAGTCATCGCTTGGCGGTGCCGGACTGATCGCGCCGATCATCATGCCGGGGGCGACCCGCCCTGCCGGGCACATCTACCTGGAAGCGCAAAACCCGGGAGAGGCTGGTCAGCTCATGCCTGCGCTTCAATCTTTGTCCGGGCAGGTGGCATCGGCTTTGCTGCGCCTGGACGTTACCCAGCAGTTCATCGCCGAACGCGTGGCCAGGGAACGCGTCGACCGGGAACTGGCCCTTGGCGCCCGCATTCAGGCCAGCCTGCTCCCAAACGAGCTGCCCCAGTTCGACCGGTGGCGCTTTACCGCCACGCTGATCCCGGCTCGGGAAACGTCTGGTGATTTTTATGATGTCTTCTCACTGGGCAGCGGGCGGTTGGGATTGGTGGTAGCCGATGTCGCCGATAAGGGGCTTGGCGCGGCTTTCTACATGGCCCTCAGCCTGACACTGCTGCGGACCTATGCGGTTGAGTCGGCGATTCGTTACGGCCGTACCTACCACACCCGCATCGGCGAGGTGCTGGAAGCGATCAACAAGCGTTTAATCCAGGACACAAACGGCGAGACGTTTGTGACGCTTTTCTACGGGGTGCTCGATCTGCGCAGCGGCAAGCTGTGGTATGCCAATGCAGGACACAACCCGCCCTTCGTCATCCGGCGTGATAAACGGCGCAGTCCGCTGCTGCTCAAGGGAACGGGCATGGCGCTTGGTGTGTTCGAATATCAGCGTTGGCGAAGACGCAGCCTTACGCTGGAAGAAGGCGATTTGCTGGTAGCCTACAGCGACGGTCTGACCGAGGCTATGAATGAGGAGCGTGAACTGTGGGGGGAAGCGCGGCTCATACAGGCCATTGGCCATCACCGGGCAACGGCCGTAGAGGCGCTTCAGGAGCAGTTGCTGGCTCAGGTGTACGACTTTATGGGGGGCGCGCCCCAGCATGATGACATCACGTTGCTGCTTGTCCGGCGGGAGCGGTAGGGCAAAGGCGCGCCTTTGCCCTACCGTGGCGGTGTGCGGATATATTTGGCCAGTTTCAGGAGGGAAACATGACACAGCGACGACGGAAACTGATCAGGCTGCGTGGGTATGATTACCGCAATGCAGGTGCGTATTTTGTCACTATCTGTACCCATCAGCGGCAATGCACGTTGGGAAAAGTACGGAACGACCGTATGATCTTGAACGATTGGGGGCAAATTGTTTTGGCACACGATTCCAGAACATCGGCCGTATGTGATCCTGGATGTGTTTCAATGTATGCCTAACCACGTGCACCTGATTTTGTGGATCATCAGCGACGATGCTCCGAACGTTTTGCCAGAAAATCCGGTCCTTGTTGATGCAGGGCAACGGCGTGCCTTTGCCCTGCATCAACAACCGGAACGGGGAGTGAAATCCAAATCGTTGGGTGCAATCGTGGGCGGGTTTAAATCGGCCGTTGCAAACGAGATCAACCAATTGCGCGATGAAAAATATCCGCCGGTGTGGCAAGCACGGTTCCATGATCGGATTATCCGCAACGAGCGGGAGCTAAACGCGATCCGGCAATACATCCGCAACAACCCGGCCAACTGGACCGCGGACCAGGATTATCATGCGGGGTTGGATGATTATTTGACAATGTAGGGCAAAGGCACGCCTTTGCCCTACATTGATAGACTTTTTTGTTAAGATACTCCCCCATATGCTTCTTAATGAAAAATATTACAATCCTGCCATGAACTACCTCAGCACCTCTGACCTCGCTAAAGCCGTCGGCGTGCACCCCAACACGGTGCGCCGCTACGCCGAGCGCGGCATCATCCCACCCGTGAGGCGCAACCCGACCAACGGCTACCGCCGTTTTACCGAGTTCCACCTGGACTGCCTGCGCCTGGCCTGCCAGGTGTACGGCAACCAGTATCCTGGCAAGGGGATTTACCAGTCGGGGCAGAAAGTGGTAGCAACGGCCGTTTCTCACAACCTCGGCGGCGCGTTGGAGCTGGCCTACAATCACCTCATCCTCGTCAAGTCCGAACGCGCCCAGGCGGATGTGGCCGCCTCCCTCATGGAGCGCTGGGCCAAGGGCATACCCGTCGACGCCACCAGCCAGCCGCTGCGCATCGGCCAGGTGGCCAAGCTGCTGGGCGTCTCCATCGACGTGGTGCGCAGTTGGGACCGCAGCGGACTCATCGACGTGCCGCGCGATCCCCACAATAGCTACCGCCGCTACGGCGCCGCCGAAATCAGCCGCCTGCGCGTGATCCGCATGTTGTCCCGCGCCGGGTACAGCCTCTCGGCCATCCTGCGTATGATGATTCAGCTCGACCGCGGCGACACCACCAACCTGCGCCACGCCCTGGACACCCCCCGCCCCGACGAAGACATCTACACCGCCGCCGACCGCTGGCTCTCCACCCTCGCCACCGAAGAGCAGCGCGCCCATACCATCATCGCCATCATTGAAGAGATGATCCAAAAACAAGTTGAAGCGTGAAACGTGAAACATGATAAAAGAAACAATCACGTTTCACGCTTCACGTTTCACCTCAAACCCTCCCTATGCACACCAGGGTTTTACAATCAAGGTTCGAGGCGGCAATTTGCCGTCAATAACTCTTACCCTGGAGGCAAAATTTGAAAATGACGATGACTGAGCAGATTATTGTTCGCGGCGCACGGCTGCATAATTTGAAAAATATTACCGTTGCGATCCCCAAAAACCAGCTGGTCGTCCTGACCGGCCTGTCCGGCTCGGGCAAATCGACCCTGGGCTTTGACATTCTGCACATGGAAGGCCAGCGCCAATACCTGGAATCGCTGGGATTGGCGACTTTCGGCGTGGCCAAGCCGCCGGTAGAAACCATCACCGGGCTGTCGCCTACCATCAGCCTGGACCAGCACCTCACCAACAGCAGCCCACGTTCTACGGTGGGCACTTCCACCGAGGTATTCACCTATCTGCGCATCCTCTTTGCCCGCCTGGGCCATCGCCCCTGCCCCAACTGCGGCCAAACCATCCCACCCGCCTTCGACCCGGCCAACGCGGAATGGGCCGATGATCCCGGCCCAGCCAGCGGTGCGGACGCTGCCCGGGAAGAGACGTTCCCTTGCCCCCACTGCGGCACGGCCGTTCCCGAAATCAACATGGCCCACTTCTCCTTCAACAAGCCGGAAGGCGCCTGCCCCACCTGCACCGGCCTGGGGGTGGTGCAAGAGGTCAACATCCCGCGGCTCATCGATGAGGCCAAAAGCGTTCGTGAGGGCGCGGTGCTGAGCTGGGATGATTTCTACATCAACCATTACGGCGGCACGATGATGGCCGCGGCGGCCCATTACGGCTTCACGTTCGATTTAAACCAGCCGGTGCAGGATTTCTCGCCGCCGCAGCGGGACCTGCTGCTTTATGGGGTGGAGAGTCCTCGTTTCCGCCGCCATTTTCCCCAGGTTGAGCCGCCACCTCGGGTGAAGGACGGCCGTTTCGAAGGCGTGGCTACAGCATTATTGCGGCGTTACAGTGACCGCATCCAGGACGCTGATTACCGCGACAAGATGAGCGAATACCTGGTCACCCAGCCCTGCCCCGACTGTGACGGCACCCGCCTGCGGCCGGAAAGCCGGGCCATCACCGTGGCCGGGCAGCCCATCGTGCCCCTCACGCAAATGCCGCTCACCGACCTGGCCGAGTGGCTGCGTACCCTGCCCACCGCCCTCAGCGCCGACGAAATGATCATCGCCGGGCCGGTGCTGGATGATCTAAACGAGCGGGTGGCCCGGCTCATACAGGTGGGCGCGGGCTACCTCACCCTGGACCGCACCTCGCCGACGCTTTCGGCGGGTGAGGCGCAGCGGCTGCGGCTGGCTGCCCTGCTTGGCTCTGGGCTGAGCGGCGTGCTGTACGTCTTCGATGAGCCCACCATTGGCACCCACCAGCGCGATACACGCCGCCTGGTCACCGTGCTGCGCCGCCTGCGCGACCTGGGCAACACCGTCCTGGTCATCGAGCATGACCTGGAAATGGTGGCCGCAGCCGACTACGTGATCGACTTTGGTCCTGGCGCGGGTAAACACGGCGGCGAGGTAGTGGCGGCCGGAACGCCAAGCGAAATCATGGCCCAATCCGGCTCGCTGACGGCCGAATACCTGGCCGGGCGGTTGTCAATTCCCATTCCTCAGCAAAGACGGGTGGTGGGGGCAACGGCCGTAACCATCCACAACGCCCGCCAGAACAACCTGAAAAACGTGACCGTGCGTTTTCCGCTGGGCCTGCTGGTGGCCGTCACTGGCGTCTCCGGCTCTGGCAAATCCTCCCTGGTGTTCGACATCCTCGACCCAGCCCTGCGCCAGCGCCTGACCCACGCCAGCGACGAACCCGGCGCACACGACCGCCTGGACGGGGCGGAACATGTGGCCAAAATCGTCACCATCGACCAGGAGCACCTGCGGCGCATCCCCCGCTCTAACGCTGCCACCTACACGGACACGTTCACCGCCATCCGCAAAACGTTTGCCGACACGCCGGAGGCAAAGCAGCGCGGCTACACGGCGCGGCACTTCTCCTTCAACGTGCCCGGCGGCCGCTGCGAACGGTGCGAAGGGGCGGGTGTGCTCACGGTCAACATGCAGTTTATGCCCGATGTGGTAGTGCGCTGCCCGGCGTGCCACGGCCGTCGCTTCAACCGCGAGACCCTGGCCGTGAAATATCACGATCACGACATCTCCCAGGTGCTGGACATGACGGTCGAGGAAGCGCTGGCGCTGTTTGCGGACGTCCCGGCAGCACATTCGCGCCTCCAGGTGCTGTTTGACGTGGGGTTGGGCTACCTCAAACTAGGACAGCCTGCCACCACGCTCTCCGGGGGTGAAGCGCAGCGGGTGAAGCTGGCCAAGGAGCTGGGCCGCCGCGTCAGCGGCCACACCCTCTACCTGCTGGACGAACCCACCACCGGCCTGCACCTGGCCGACACGGCGCGGCTGCTGGGTGTGTTGCAGCGCCTGGTGGACGCGGGCAATACCGTCATTGTGGTGGAGCACAACCTGGAACTGGTGAAAACGGCCGATTGGGTCATCGACATGGGGCCGGAAGGCGGGGCAGCCGGAGGCCAACTCATCGCGGAAGGCACGCCGGAGCAGGTGGCGCAGGCAGCGGATTCGTACACCGGCCAGTTTCTGAAGGAAATCCTGTAAGCAGATTCTGTAGGCGCGGTGTGGCCAAGTAGGACCCTGTACACAAAGCGGTTCCCCAGCGAGACCCTAGGGGCTTGGCGTGAAACGTGAAACGTGACCGCAAGTAAATCACGTTTCACGTTTCACGCATCACGGCCTGTCAATCCCCTTGTGAAGATAACGGCCGTTACCCCTCCCTTCAATTTCCACCTATAATCTCCTCATGTTCAACTCGCTCCTGCAAACGAAATTGTACATGCCACCGAATTTGCCAAACCTGGTAGAACGGCCGCGTTTGCTGGAGAAGCTGGCGACGAAACCGCAGACCAAACTCATTCTCGTTTCTGCTCCGGCCGGATACGGCAAGACCACGCTGGTCACCACCTGGCTGCGGCAGCTGGACGGCGTGCCCGTCTGCTGGCTGTCGCTGGATGAAGACGACGGCGATCCGCAGCAGTTTTTTCGCTACCTGGCGGCGGTGATACGGCCGTTGCCCAACGCCCAATCCTCCCTACCCCAACTGCTGCAAGCCAATCAGACCATCCCGGCCAGAACGCTGATGAAGGCGTTTGTCCATGATTTGGCCTCCCTTCCTACGCCCTTCATCCTCGTTCTCGACGACTACCACGCCATTGATTCGGCGGCGATAGATGAGGCTCTGCCTGTTCTGCTTGACCTGATGCCGCCGCAGATGACGCTGGTGCTGACCAGCCGCAGCGATCCTGGCTTCCCCATCTCCCGGCTGCGCGCCCGGGGTGAGCTCGTTGAACTGCGGGCTGATGAACTGCGTTTTACCGAGGCCGAGGCGGCACAGTTTTTGCAGCAAACGATGGGCCTCACGTTACGGCCTGATCAGATTGCCGCCCTGGAAAACCGTACCGAAGGCTGGATTGCCGGTCTGCAACTGGCGGCGATCTCACTGCAGGGCCATCGAGGGGATGTCGCCAGCTTCATCGACGCTTTCACCGGCAGCCATCGTTTTGTGCTGGACTATTTGCTTGAAGAAGTTCTGTACCAGCAGCCAGAGAGCAGGCAAACCTTCTTGCTGCACACGTCCATTCTCGACCGTCTCTGCGGTCCACTTTGTGACGCGGTGATGGGCGATTCGGCCGTTTCCGGGCAGGACACCCTGGAAATTTTTGAGCGTGCCAACCTGTTTCTCATTCCCCTGGATAGTAAGCGGCGCTGGTACCGTTATCACCGCCTCTTTGCCGATTTGCTGCGGCAGCGCTTGCAGCAGCAGGGGGGTGAGGTGGTGAAGGCGCTGCACGACCGTGCCAGCCAATGGTATGAAGACAACAACCTGGAACTGGAAGCATTCCACCATGCCGCTGCTGCCCATGATATTGATCGCGCCGCCCGTTTAATGGCTGGCAAAGGGATGCCGCTGCACTTTCGCGGGGCGGTGGCACCGGTGCTGAACTGGCTGGCTTCGTTGGAAACGGCCGTGCTGAACGCCCGCCCTTCCTTGTGGGTGATGTATGCCTCGGCGCTCTCCATGACCGGCCAGATGCCCGGCGTCGAAGAGAAACTGCGAGCGGCCGAAGCTGCCCTGCCAGGCGGCGAGCCGGACGACCAGACGCGCAACCTCATTGGCCATATTGCCGCTATCCGTGCCTTGATTGCCGCCCTTCAGGACCAGGTAGATACCATTATTGCCCAGTCGCAGCGCGCCCTGGAATATCTGCACCCCGACAACCTGCCCGTGCGCACGGCCACGATCTGGAAAATGGGCTGGGCTTACCAGCTCCAGGGTAACCGCCCGGCGGCCAGCCAGGCTTATACCGAAGCCATAACAATCAGCCAGGCGACCGGTAATCACATTATCCATCTATCGGCTTCAATGGGGCTGGGCCAGGTGCAGGAAGCACAAACGCAGCTTTATTCGGCGGCTGAGACCTACCGGCGCATCGTGCAGCTGGCTGGGGATCCGCCGCTGCCAATCGCCTGCGAAGCGCACCTTGGCCTGGCACGCATCACTTACGAATGGAACGATCTGGAAGCTGCTCAACAGCATGGGCAGCAGGGGCGGCAACTGGCACGGCCGTTAGAAAATACGGATCGATCTGTAGCCTGCCAGGTTTTTCTCGCCCGCCTGAAACTGGCCCAGGGGGATGTGGAGGGCGCGGTTACGCTGCTGGCGGAAGCCAGCCAGGCTGCGCGTCTGCGCAATTTCGAACAACAGGTGGCCGAAGCGGCTGCCGTTCAGGTGCTTGCCCTTCTGCGCCAGGGGGATGTGGCAACGGCCGTTGCTCTGGTCCAAAAGCACGACCTCCCTTTCAGCCAGGCGCGCGTTCACCTTGCCCAGGGCGATCCGGCCGCGGCGCTGGCTGTATTGGCGCCAATACGTCAAGAAGCAGAGGCAAAAGGTTGGCCCGATGCACGGCTCAAGGTGCTGGTTTTACAGGCGTTGGCTCACCAGGCACAGGGCAAAAAGGACGGGGCCGGGCAGTTACTGGCCGAGGCGCTGGCGCTGGCCGAACCGGGCGGCTTCATCCGGCTCTTTATCGATGAAGGGCCGCCGATGGCCAGGTTGTTGTCTGAGGTTTCGGTTCAGGGAACGACCGGTTACATCGATAAGCTGCTGGCCGCGTTTGAAACCGGGGCACTTTCTCAGACACAGCCGCTGGTCGATCCCCTCAGCGAGCGCGAACTGGAAATTCTCACCCTTATCGCCGCCGGGCTGAAAAACAAGGAAATCGCCGGGCAGTTGGTGATCAGCCTCAATACCGTGCTCTACCACGCCAAAAATATCTACGGCAAGCTGGGCGTAAACAAACGCACCCAGGCTGTTGCCAAAGCCAGAGAGCTCGGTTTGATTCAGTGAACAGTGAACGGTAATCGGTGGTCAGTTTACCATTCACCGTTTTACCGTTCACCGATAACCGATTACTGATAACCGATTACCGATAACCGATTACCCCCACTTCTCCTACAGTTTTTCCCCACCAGAACTACAGTTTCCTGTGGGGATTTGTTGTGCTGCCTGTCGTATTCTAAGGGCATGATGAACAAGCCCACTGGTAAACAGAGCCACTACCAAATCATAATCGAAGGTCAATTAGATCCCTGCTGGCAGGAGTGGTTTGATGGTTTAACCATCACCATCACTGATGCTGGACACACCGTTTTAAGCGGCCCTATCCGCGATCAGGCGGCGCTGCACGGATTGATGAAGAAAGTGCGTAACTTAGGCATACCGCTGCTCTCGGTCAATCGGGTTGAACCCGACCAGAAGGATGAAAATTTCAGACCCTAAGGGTTTGCCACTTTCGGAGGCAAATTAGTCGAGTTCAAGACCCTTGGGTCGGCACAGTTACAAAGGATAATAAAAATGAATGATTTACGGAAATTAGGCGGTATTGCTGCATTGATCCATTCGGCAGCGTATGTGGTGGGAATCGGGTTGTATTTTACCGTATTGAACCCCGTCCTCGATGCTGATCCTGCCCAATACCTGGCGCTGCTTGCCGAGCACCAAAACCTCCTGTACGTATGGATACTGATTGCTTATTGGGTAGCTGCCTTCTGCCTGGTTATCGTGGCGCTGGCGCTTTACGACCGGTTGAAGACCGGTTCACCGGCACTGATGCAGATTGGAACAGCTTTAGGGCTCATCTGGGCCGGTTTGATTATTGGCAGCGGCAATCTGATGCTCCACGACTTCGGCGAAGTGGCACAGCTTTATAGCAGTAACCCGGCTCAAGCTGAGGTGGTTTTGGTGGCGCTTACGGCCGTAGAGAACGGAATCGTCAGCGGCAACGAGCTGATCGGCGGCTTGTGGGCCCTGCTGGTAAGCTGGACTGCCTTACGCGCCGGTGGATTTTCCAAGGCCTTAAGCTACTTTGGCCTGGTGAGCGGCGCAGCCGGTATCGCCTCGATTATTCCGGCGCTTAATGAGGTGGGCATAACTTTTTTTGCCCTGGGCATGATTGTGTGGTTTGCCTGGGTAGGGATTGTGCTGCTGCGTCGGACACCAGGCGCAGCCAAAAAAGCAGAGGCATTTGCGCCCTACCACAGCACAACCGTTTAATCTGAGCAATTACAGGAGTGAATCGTGAATTCAGATAGAAGAACGGCGGTCATATTGGGGATACTGCTAATAGGCAGCATTCTGTTCGGAATACTGAACACTGTTCCGGCATTGGAGTCCTCCGATTATCTTACGAAATTGTCAACAATCGAAACACAGGTATTGATTGCCGTTTTTTTTCAAGCAGCTATGGCGATGGCTTATGTATGGGTTGCGGTACTGTTCTATCCAATCATTAAAAAATATAGCGAAGGTCTTGCAGCCGGGTACTTCGGCTTCAGGATTATTGGAGCAGGATTTCTCTTTGCCGGAATCGGTTCTCTTCTTCTTTTGTTATGGCTGAGCCAGAGTTTCGTATTAGCTGGCCAGGTAAATGCACCATATTTCCAAACAACAGGCGAACTGCTCAGGCGAGGCAGAGACATTCTGAATCATATTGGCATGATACTGCCGTGGAGTACAGGCGGTTTGATACTTTATTACTGCCTATACAAAATGAAACTCGTTCCACAATGGTTGTCGGTCTGGGGTTTTGTCGGTTCTGCTCTCACTCTCTTAGCCACGTTATTGCTAATGCTAAACTTCATTAAGATAGTAACGCCGGTCTACTTTATGTTAAATGCACCAACGGCTCTGTTCGAGCTGTCTCTGGCTTTATTTTTGATAGTCAAAGGCTTCAATCATACTGACTAATCTAAGAAGGAAGGAAAACTGTGAAAGCAATTGTTTGTTCAGAATACGGCTCACCTGACGTGCTTCGTCTCGAAGAGGTGGAAAAGCCGATTCCAGGTGACGATGAAGTTTTGATCAGAGTTCACGCGGCGTCGGCTAACCCGCTGGATTGGCATCTCATGCGAGGCGCTCCGTTCATCGCCCGTCTTGATAACGGGCTGCTAAAACCGAAAAACCAGATACTTGGTGCTGATGTGGCCGGGGTGGTGGAAGCAATCGGCCGTAACGTGACCGAGTTTAAGCCCGGCGATGCGGTGTTTGGGGACATCTTCCCCGGCGGTTTTGCCGAGTATGTATGTGCTGCCGAAAAGCACCTGGCGCTTAAACCAGCCAACCTGTCGTTTGAGGCGGCAGCGGCCGTTCCCGTTGTAGCTTTCACAGCATTGCAAGGTTTGCGCCACGGACAGATTCAGCCGGGGCAAAAGGTGCTGGTTAACGGGGCTTCCGGCGGCGTGGGCACGTTTGCGGTGCAGATTGCTAAATCGTTTGGAACCGAAGTCACCGGCGTGTGCAGCACGCGCAATTTGGAGATGGTGTGCTCGATTGGCGCCGACCATGTGATTGACTACACCCAGGAAGACTTCACCAAAACCGGGCAGCAGTACGATCTGATTTATGACGCGGTGGGTAATCGTTCGGTGGCGGACTACAAGCGGGCTTTACGGCCGCAGGGAAGCTGCGTCATTGCCGGGTTTACCACTCTGGGGCGTTTGTTCCAGCATGTGGTTCTAGGCGCGTGGGTCTCGATGACCGGGAACAAGAAAGTTGGCCTCATGGGGACGGCACAGTCCGATAAAGACGATCTGCTTTTCATCAAAAAGCTGTTGGAAGACGGTAAAGTCGTTCCGGTTATTGACAGGCGATATCCCTTGAGTGAAACGGCCGCTGCCATCCGCTATCTTGAAAAAGGGCACGCCCGCGGCAAAGTCATCATAACGGTGGCAGAGTAACTAAACAGCAAGGTAAATTTGGAGAAAAGTATGAAAGCCATTGTATACACAGAATACGGACCGCCGGAAGTTCTCCGGCTGGCAGAGATGGAAAAACCCGTTCCGCAGGACAATGAAATATTGATTCGCGTCCAGGCGACGACGGTCAATTACGGCGATCTGCTGGCCAGAAAATTTTCTCACGTTTCGCCGCGCGAGTTCAATATGCCGTCCCTCTTCTGGCTGCTGGCACGCCTCAGTTTTGGCCTGAGCAAGCCCAAACGGCCGTTGCTGGGCAGCGAGTTTGCCGGGGAGGTTGAAGCGGTCGGGAAAGACGTCACACAATTCAAGCCAGGCGACCCGGTGTTTGGCTATGCTGGCCAGAACATGGGCGCTTATGCCCAGTATCTCTGTATGCCCGAGGACGGGGTGGTGGCTCTCAAACCGGATAACATGAGCGATGAGGAGGCAACGGCCGTACCCTACGGCGCAATCATGGCCATCAATCTGCTGCAAAAAGCGAATATCCAACCCGGTCAAAAAGTGTTGGTCAATGGCGCGTCGGGGGCGATAGGGGGAGCGGCCGTGCAGCTGGCCAAACACCACTTTGGGGCCGACGTGACCGGCGTGTGCGGTACGCCGCGCCTGGCATTCGTCAAAGCACTGGGCGCAGACAAGGTCATCGATTACACCAAAGAGGACTTTACCCAAAGCGGCGAGACCTACGACCTCATTTTTGACGTGTTGGGCAAAAGTTCGTTTTCCCGGAGCAAACGGGCACTCAAGCCGGGCGGCGTCCATCTTTACGCCAGCTTTAAGCTGAAGCAGCTTATCCAAATGCTCTGGACGTCGCTAACGGGCGGCCCGAAAGTCATCTGCGCCCTAGCTCCTGGCGGGCGGGAAGATTTGATGACGGTCAAGTCGCTGATTGAGGCGGGAAAGATTAAGGCAATCATTGATCGCTGTTATCCGATGGAGCAGGCGGCCGAGGCCCATCGTTACGTTGAGGAAGGGCACAAGAAAGGAAACGTCGTTATCACGCTGGCATAGATTGTGGTTAAGCCAGGTCAGCTTTCAGTTCTTCCAGCAAATTGGTCCAGTGCCGCCGCATGGCCTCCCGCTGTTCCGCATTTTGCAGCCATTCATGATGGACGCTGATGGTCGTACCCGTTTTGGCCGGGCGAACTCGAACTTGAAGCGTTGAGTTGCTGCTCCACCCCTTTGGCTGCCACTTCATGCGAATCAGCGCACCGTGTTCATAGCTCCTGATCTCAACCTGCGTGTTATCGGCCGTTACCAACGTATCACCCTTTTTGTAATCGGCTTTGGCTGTGTTTTGCCAATCGAGAGAGAGGACGGACAATACTTTCTGCCAAGCGGCTTGCTCACTAACGGGCAGTGTCCGGCTCACACCGACCTGCCACCCCTGGCTTTTTGTCTTGCCAGTTGGATTTTGTGAACTCATACCGTCTGCTCCACCCCAATCGCGGCCACCGCATCCATTTCAATCAGAAAATTCGGATTGGCTAATCCCGCGACAACGATCACACTGATGGTGGGTGGATCGGTGCCCAGCTCAGTGTAGCGACTGATGGCCGCATATCCATCCTGCATATTTTGTCCCTGAACAACGTAGATCGTCATCTTGACAACGTCGCGCAAGGTTGCACCGGCCGCTTCTAGGGCGGCAACGACGTTATCCAACGTTTGCCTGGTTTGGCTGGCGATATCCTCGCCGACGATTCCACCGGCCGCGTTCACACTGTTTTGGCCACCGACGAAAATGAGTTGGGTGGGCGGCTCTACCACGGCTATCTGGCTGAAGGCCGGGTTCTTGGCTAACGTGTCAGGGTTTAATCGTGTAATCATGATTTTCTCCTTTTTGCTAACTTTAGAACTATTATACAATTGATTCAGGTCAGGAACGGTCCTATTTAATGGAGTAAGTCATGTATAATCCAACCACCCGACTGTTGACGATTCTTGAGCTGCTTCAGGCGCAGGGCCAAATAAGTGGCTCAGAACTTGCCCGCACGCTAGAAGTTGACGAACGGAGCGTTCGTCGTTACATCACCATGCTGAGAGATATGGGGATACCCATCGACAGTGTGAGCGGCCGTTTCGGTGGTTATGTTTTGCGGCCAGGCTACCGTTTGCCGCCCATGATGTTTGATGAGGTCGAAACCGTCACGGTTATCACTGGATTGCGGCTCATGCAAGAACTGGCCTCATTTCCGCCCTTAGCAGTCGGACGGGCAACGGCCAAGATTGAGCGGGTCTTACCCCAGGCGCTGCGGCAGAAGTCTCAAGCACTGCGCGAAGTCCTGACCGTCGAGCTGACGCCGGCCCACGCGGTTTCCAGCGAGTCGCTTCTGACGCTGACGCTGGCCGTCGCTGACAAACAGTGTGTCGCCATCACGTACGTGTCGGCAAGTGGGGATGAAACGAAGCGGATCATCTCGCCGTATGGCGTCGTTCTCCACGGCCGTACCTGGTATATTCCGACCTATTGTCATCTTCGGGACGATCTGCGGCTGTTCCGTTTAGATCGGTTGCGAGCGGTTGCGTCAAGCAGTCATCCCTATCACGAGGATGGCCCAATGGATGTGCGGGCGTTTGTGTTTGAGTCACTGGCCAACATGCCCGGTATGTTTACCTTTGAAGTGCTGCTTGATGCGGACCTGGAAACGGTCCAGCATTATGTGCCGGCATCAACGGCCGTTTTTGAAGACAGAGCCGGTCAGACGCTTATGCGCTGTTACACGGACGATCCCCATTGGCTGGCCCGTTTTCTGGCTCAAATGGAACTGCCCTTCACGGTCCAAAAGTCAGCCGAACTGCGTCAGGCGATAGAGCTGCTGGCCAGAAGATTGCTGGACAGCGTTTGATTGCACCGTAAGGAGAATTTCCATGGGCAAAGTTTTAATTTTAGTTGGCTTATTGCTTGCGGCTTGCGGAGGAGGTGAAACGGCCGTACCCGCCAAAGCAGAACAAATCGTTTGTACGGCCGCTTACCGCAGCAGCACCGAGGTGGGCATCGAACGCGAAGAAACGCTCACTTTCACTGATGCAGACGATGAGCAGTCCGTCGCCTTTGCCGACATGACGTTCCATGCCACCTACCGCACCGGCGTGGCAGACAACGAACGCAGCTTGCGGGTGTGGGTAACGGATACGGCAGATACCGTTTTTCATGCCACGCTCTACCAGCTTCCCCTGGACAGCGGGCCGCAAAACCAGTTTATCGGCGGGCACGGCTTTACGGGGCTAACTTACAGCTATCATCCCATGTCCGGGGCCGAGCTTCAGTTCTGGTGCCAGGCTGGTGAGGGGAATATCTAACCTTTTTTGTGACTGCACTTATACATAGTTACAGGCTCTATCACGTCGGATTTCTTATAGTAGGTTTGGTAACGGAGCCAAAGCCTAACACGACAGAGAACAAAGATGAAGGCACGCATTTGTGACGCTCAGGCGGAACGGCCGTAACGCGCTGCAAATGAAAACGGCCGTCTGTTGGGCCTGGCTCCTGCAAATCGTAAACCGACATGAAGGAGTTAGAACCATGAACAAAAACATAGTATGGAAAAAGTTAGGCCCACTCTTGCTGGTCCTGGTGTTGTTACTGGCTGCCTGTGGCAGCGACGACAACGCCAATGAACCCGGCGCCAACGACACCGACGTCGACACCACCATGACGGTAGAGAGCCCAGACACTGACATCAACACAGATACCGACATGGATACGGACATGGAAGCCACTGCCCCAGTCGATGAAACCAGCATGAATGATCAAAGCCTGGACAGCTGGCTGCAGCAGGTCAACAAGGACCAGATCGAAAGCGATCCCATTGGCGAGACGCTCGATTGGAGCGAAGGGTACCTGGTTTATTATGGCCCCATGGATTCCATAGGCATCGACAACCTGATCTACAATGCGCTGGAAGTACATCGTCGCCTGGATACCGGGGAAGTCACTGAAGACAACCTCAGCGAAAGTGAACAGAATCTTCTGGAGATAGCTGAAGGGATTGAATACGACTCTGAAGCAGACCTGACCGATCAGGTGGCGCAGACGCCAGAGATTCGCAGCGCCATCATGGAACACATTACCCAGAGCCAGGCAGACCTGACACCAGAAGAAGCGCTGGCCTCCAACAACATCATTGGTGTGTTTGGGCCACCTGCGCCGGAGTCGATTGGCAGCAAATACCTGGTTTATACGCAGGATTCGCCAGATGCTGAGTACAGCTTCTTGGGTGTTATCCTGGCGGTAGACGCGACATCCCAGGCTAGCATGGACCCTTACAGTGCCGGCGAATGGAACGATTTGCGCTGGTTGGGTGATGCCACCGGTCCCTTCTGGGACGATCTACCGGCTGGTGTCTCTGGCGACGCGTCCAGCACCGACGAGGGCCGCCCTGGTGTGCTGCTCGTTAGCGAAGCCACGTTTGATGAGCTAAACGCACAATCCATGCGATAACGATAAAACCACGTAAAACAAAAAAGACCGCCTAAACAGCGGTCTTTTTTGTTGCCTGGTGAGTATTTTCACGGCCGTTGCGGCCGTACCCACGCAGTTAGAAAAATTCGGGCTGAAAAAAGTGGGCATATACGTTACAATGCAGAACAGTTGTTCGACAATATTACCTGGAGGTGGCAGATGAAAACGACAGGGTTGATTGAAATCATCATGTACGTAACGGACATGGCAGCCCAGGTGCGCTTTTACCGGGATGTTATGGGGTTGGCGGTGACCTACCCGGCCGATCTGGAGAGTTACGCCGACCAGTACTGGGTGACGCTGGATGCGGGTGGTATTTTGCTGGCGCTGCACGGTGGCGGCCACGGCCGTTTCGGGGCCGATACACCTAAAATTGTCTTTGGTGTCGACGATATTCATGCCGCCCGGGCCGAACTGGTGGCCCAGGGTGTCTCTCTCGACGAAGTCCGTTCAGCCGCGCCCGGCGTGTGGGTCTGCGACGGCCGTGATCCGGAAGGAAATCCGTTTTCAATTGAAAGTCATGAAGCAGGTAAAAAGTGATAAGTGAAAAGTAAAAAGTACTCTTCACTTTTTACTTTTTATTTCCTCCTGTGCCCGGCCGTACACCGCCATGATCTCTCCCAACTTATCCAGCGGCAGAGCGTGCACCGTGTGGCCGTGAAACCCGATCATCGTTTCGGCGGCGCAAAGCGCATTGAGGATGGCTTCTTCCACTGCTTCGGCCGTGGCGTTGAAGAAGTCGTTCATGTGGCTGTGCGGCACCATTTTGAGCTCACGCAGGAACTTGCTGCCCTGGGCGGGTAAACTGTTGCCGGTGGAGAAGGCCAGGAAGATGTCGCCGCTGCCGTTGTAGCCGGTGCCGCCGACACGGGCCAGCCCCACCGTGGCCCGCTGCGCCAGACGGTTGCACTGGTTAGGCAGCAGCGGAGCATCCGTACCCACGATGATGATAATCGAGCTGGAGGGTGCGGGGAACGTCTTGAAAGGCACCGGGGTGTGCGCATCGGGGATGAGCTGGCCCACCGGTACGCCATCCACGCGCAGCAGCGGACGGTCGCCATAGTTGGCCTGGACCAGCACGCCGATGGTGTAACGGCCGTCCATCATCTCCACCACCCGCGACGATGTGCCAATTCCCCCCTTAAAATCGTGGCAAATCATGCCCGTGCCACCGCCGACGTTGCCCTCGGCCACAGGGCCGCTGCGGGCCGCGTCCAGCGCGGCAAAGGCGTGCTCTTTGGTCAGGTGAAAGGCGTTGATGTCGTTGAGCCAGCCATCGTAGGTTTCGGCCACCACGGGCAGCAGAAAGCTCTGCGTATAGCCCAGGCGCACGGAATGTTCCACCAGCGCATCCCGCACCACGCCGACCTGGTGGGTATTAGTCAGCCCAATCGGCGAGCCCAACATGCCGGACTCTTTCAGCCAGGGGATGCCGGTCATTTCCCCGTTGCCGTTAAAGCTGTGGTAGCCCGCAAAAGCATAATTGTGCCAGATGTCACCGCCGCGCGGCAGGATCATGGTGACCCCGGTGCGGGCGATGCGCGGCCGGTCGTGGATAACCGTGCAGTGCCCCACCGTGACGCCGGGAATGTCGGTGATGGCGTTAAACGCCCCGGTGGGATATTGGCCGAGGGTGATGCCGAGGTCGCGTAGTCTTGGTCGCATGGTTTTTTTTACGGCCGTTGCATCCAGGTCAATAACTCCAGTAACAATTCTAACGAGAGAGCGCTTACCTGCTCCAGGCGGTTGGGCAGCTTGCTGCTTTGCATCAGCGTGGCCATCTCATCCTCGTCACCGCCTAGAGGATTGCCCGTTAGCTGCACCAGCGCCATGGGGCGCGGTGAAATCTCGGCGACATGGCGGTGCAGCAGGTAAGTGTAGGGATTGTTGTTGTGGAAGATGTGGCTGGGTGACAGGCCCGCCTGGGCCCGGCCGACGGCAATTACGCCAGCCACCTTGTTCACCCGGCTGGTCCACATCAGCCCCAGCCCGGCGGCCAGCGGCTGCCCCACGATGATTGGCCTGCTGGGCAGCATCTGGATCAGAATTTGCAGATCGGCGGCCAGGTCATCAGGGCTGAGGCGGTGGTTGGCGCTGGCGTGCAGCAGGTAGCGCAGCGGGTCCAGCCCGTAGACGTGGTACCCGGCGGCGGCGAGCTGGCTGCAAAGGGTGTCGTCGCTGCGGCCAAAGCTGCCGTAGGTAGACATGTACAAGACGGAAGGAGGCAGCAGGCTGCCGGTGGCCGGGTAGTGGTAGGTTTCCATCATCGACCCGGTGCGTAAGGGCCAGACGTGGACACGGCCGTTTTCCGAATCCGGCGTGCCTAAGAAGCCAAAATTGATCTGGCCAAAGCGCTCTTTGGCCCACTCGGCGATGGCGTGCAGATCCAGGTTGAAGTTGTGGTCGCCCATCGTCCCTTCACTGTCGCCAGTGCCGCGCAGGTCAAACACCAGGTGGGCAACCTTGCGCTTTTGCCCATGTGACTTGACCTCTTGACGGGCACAGGTGATAACGCTGGATTTGGTGAGGGGATATTTGGGCACCCAAACGCGGATAGCGCGCAGCTGCTCATCGGCTATCCCCACCGGCTTGACCAGCACGCAGTCAAGATACAAATTGTCATCGGTGAGAATGCCGAACAGCTCTTCTGTATAGGATAAAGTCGAAGTCATGGTAGAAAAAGCCAGGATTGTTTAGTGGCGTTGGGTAACCGTCCAGTTGATTGTTTTACCAGAAAGACCCTAAGGTTTTTACGCCGAATGAGATCAAAGCCCTGAGGGTTTGAACGCCCAAAATGTTAATCGTCAGGCAAATTATCGGTCAGATTCGGGAAGGCGTAATTAGGAATTAAGTCAACAATTCGATTGTACGCCTCTATTATAGATTGGTCACTGGAAAAATAGCCACTCAACATTTCTTGCAGCACGATGGAGAGCGTCAGCTCTTCGTACAGGGTGGTGATGAGCTCACCCTGGCCCTGCGGTAAGCCCCAACGGCCGGTGGTGGCAATGCCCTCGCGCAAAGCGGCGACCACGTCGGGGCCGTACAGCGATTCCAGCGTTTCGTTGCTGCCCGCCAGCGGCTGGCTGCCCCAGCTGTCGATGAACTGGCGCGGGCTGCCTGGCGTGCCCCAGCGCATTGGCACCTTACGCTCCGGGTCGACGGCCAGCCATTGTTCATACCCTTCACTAAACCAGTAGGTGGCAAAGAGTACGGCCGTTTCCCGCTCCGCCGCACTGGTAATGCCCAACAGGCTCATGCTGCCAAACTCCGCACCGTTGATGTCCGTTACAAAGCCGCTGTTTTGCGCCAGAAAATCGGGCGTGGCGGCACATTCCGGGCAGCGGGGCGGCGCGGCGGGATCCAGCCCGGCGATTTGTGGCAGCAGGCTGGGCGGCCCCATGATCAGCCCGGTGCGGCCCGCCAGGTAAGCGTTGCGCGTGCTGGTATCCGTCTGCACACCAATCGGGCTGTTCTGGTTGATGATGGTGTAATAAAAGGTGAGCGCCTCGGCGCAGGCCGGGTCCAGCAGCTGAATTTCACCCGCCTCGTCCACCAGCTGGCAGCCGGTGGCCAGGGCCATGTGCTCAAAAATTTGCTGGGTGGTCACCAGGTTGGCCTCGGTGGGCACCACAAAACCGGCGATGAGATTGTCCCGGTCGGTGGTGGCTTCGGCGGCGGTGGAGAGCGCCCGGAAGGTGTTGGGAATGGCCAGGTTGCGCTCGTCGAACCAGTCCGTGCGGTAGATGACGAGCTGGTGGTAGCCGCTGTTGGGCAGGGCAGCGGGCTGGCCGCTGCTGGTTTGCACCAGGCTCAGGGCGTTGGGATTAAACGACTCTTCTCCCAACTGCGCCAGCGCCTCGGTATTGGCGGCCGTATCAAACACCCCGCGCTCGGCCCAACCCACGCTAAACTCCAGCGGATGAATGATGATGTCCGGTAAGGTGCCGGAGAGTACGGCCGTATTCACCAAATCCGGCAGCAGCTGCGGCGACACCAGCACCATTTCTACGTCCACGCTGTGCTGCGCCTCAAAATCGGCGGCCATCTGGTCCAGCATTGTTCTATGGTCTGCGGACGTTTCGTTGACCCAGACGGTGATCGACGGGTTGGGTTCGGCCTGAGCGGGTGCCGTGCCGGGAGTTGTGCCGGGAACGGCCGTGGGCGTGGCCACCGTCAACACAAGCGGCTCCGGGCTGGGCGTGGGGGTAAACGCCGCCTGGGCGGTGGCGGTCGCCAGCCGCGGCGGGTTGGCCAGGCCGCAGGCGCTCAGAAAGAGGAGAGTGAGAAGTGGGAAGTAAAAAGTGAGAAGGGAAAGGTTGCAGGTTGCAGGTGGCAAGTTGCAGGTGGCAAGTTGCTCCACTTGCCACTTGCCACTTGCCACTTGCCACATATCATTCGCTTGCTTGCTAAAAAACATCGTCACCCTGTCACCTTGTCACCCTGTCACCCCTTCACCCGTTCACCCGTTCACCCCTGTCACCCCTTCACCCGTTCACAAATCACCCGCAGCCCGGTCAACGTCAGCCACGGATCGATGTGGTCGATAACGGCCGTATGCGGCGCAATCAAATCAATCAGCCCACCAGTGCCTAAAATGTGAATCTTTTGGAAGCGGTCAGGATGTTCCGCTTTAAGCCGGGCTACCAGCCCCTCGATGAGCGAGAGGTAGCCAAACACCAGGCCGGACTGCATGGCGTGCACCGTGTTTTTGCCGATGGTCTGCGGCGGCGCTTCCAGGGCCACCTGGCTTAGCTTGGCGGCGCGGCTGGCCAGCGCCTCGGCGGCCAGCCCCAGGCCAGGGGCAATCGCGCCACCGATAAACTCTTGCTGGGCGGAAACGAGATCAAATTTTGTGGCGGTGCCCATGTCGATGACGATGCACGGGCCTTGAAACAGCTCGTAGGCGGCCACGGCGTTCACCAGCCGGTCGGCACCCACGGCCGAAGGCACATCGACCGCGATAGTGAGCCCCAGCGGCAGGTCCGACGTGACGGTCAGCAGGGGCACGTTGAGCTGCTTCTGGCAAATCTGGCTGAAGGTGAGACTGAGGGCGGGCACGACGCTGGCCATGATGGCCTGGTCGACGGCCGTTAACACCCCCACATCTTGCAGCAGCATCTTGAGAATAATGCCGTATTCATCGGCCGTTTGTGCCGGATTGGTGAGGAGACGCCACTGGTGCTGCCAGGAACGGCCGTTCCAGACGCCCAGGGTAATGTTGGTGTTGCCGATATCCAGTGCCAGTAACATGGAGGGGGATTGTATAGCAGGCAGGCAAGTCTGCAAGTTGCAGGCTGCTCTACTTTCCGACAAACTTGCCACTCGACTACTTTCACAGTTAAATAGAGTTATGTCCCAAGACACCGACAACGACGAGAGGTTACGGCGGCGCAACGCCGAACTCTCGATACTCAACAGCATGGCCCAGGCGCTCAACCGCTCCGTGGATTTAGGCCAGGCGCTACAGGCCACCTTGGCCCAGGTGGCGGACCTGCTCGATTTGCAAACCGGCTGGGTCTGGCTGCTGCGCGAAGATGATGGCCAATCGTACCTGGCCGCCGCGCAAAATTTGCCACCGGCCCTGGCCAATAATCCGCACAAAATGGAAGGCAGCTGTTACTGCCTGGACACCTACCGCGACGGTGATCTGGCCGGGGCAGCCAACGTGAACGTGGTGACGTGCAGCCGCCTGAAAAACCTGGTGGATGGCACCGACGGGCTGCGCTACCACGCCAGCATTCCCCTCTATGCTCACGGCAAGAAGCTGGGCGTCCTGAACGTGGCCAGTACGGACTGGCGCCAGCTCTCCGCCGACGATTTGCAGCTGCTCTACACCGTGGGCGACATGCTGGGCATTGCCGTGGAGCGCGCCAGGCTGTTTGAACGCAGCGCCCAAGTGGGGGCCGTGGAAGAGCGCAACCGGCTGGCGCGGGAGATTCACGATACGCTGGCGCAGGGGTTAACGGCCGTTTCCCTCCAACTTGAATCCGCCGATGCCCTGCTGGAAGCTGAATCTAACCCCGCCCGGGTGCGCAAAATGGTGCAGCAGGCCCTGGCCCTGACACGCGCCAACCTGGAAGAGGCGCGGCGTTCGGTGCTGGATTTGCGCGCCGCACCGCTGGCCGGGCGTACGCTGGTGGAGGCGCTGGCCCTGCTGGCGGAGGAGGCATCGCTGCCGGTGGACCTGCTGGTGACCGGCGGCAACCAGCCGCTGCCGCCGCGGGTGGAAACCGGCGTTTACCGCCTGGCTCAGGAGGCGATTAATAACGCCTGCCGCCACGCCCACGCCAGCCAGATCGTTGTAAAATTGATTGCAACCCCGCAAAAAGTGATCCTGACGGTGGAAGACGATGGGCGTGGCTTTGACCTGGCTGATGTGTCCGGCAGCCGGTTTGGCCTGGTGGGGTTGAATGAGCGGGTGAAGTTGTTAAACGGCCGTTTCCACATCGAAAGTACGCCTGGCAAGGGCACCCGCGTTGAAGCCGAACTGCCGCTTTCGTAGACCATAACTTCCCCCAGGTTTAGACCCAATTAGTGCTCGTAGACGGAACCTGCGGGACATGCAGGAGATTGAACAGATGTGGATTATTTTGTTACTGATTTTGGCCAACGGCGTCTTTGCCATGTCGGAGATTGCCATTGTGACGGCGCGCAAGGCCCGGCTGCGCGCCCAGGCAAACCGGGGCAGCAGCCGGGCCGCTTCCGCCCTGCGCCTGGCCGAAAACCCCGACGACTTCCTTTCCACCATTCAAATTGGCATTACGCTGATCACCATTTTGGCCGGTGTATTTGGCGAAGCGGCCGTTACCAGCCAGATCGAGCCATATTTTCGCGAACTGCCGTATGTGGGTGAGCACAGCCAGGCAATCAGTCAGGCCCTCGTGGTCATCGTGATCACCTATCTGACGCTGGTGTTGGGCGAACTGGTGCCCAAGCAGATTGGCCTGACCCATGCCGAGCGGGTGGCCACGCTGGTGGCCCAGCCAATGCGCTTCCTGGCCCGGCTGACGGCGCCGCTAGTCAGCCTGCTCAGCCTGTCGACCCGGGCTTTGTTGAAGGTGCTGCCGTTACGGCCGTCTAGAGAACCGGCCGTCACCGCGGAAGAGGTGCAGATTTTGATGGAGCAGGGACGGGAGAGCGGCGTTTTTGAACCAATCAACGAGGAGATGGTGGAACAGGTCTTTCGCCTGCGCGAACGCCGGGTGAACGACTTGATGACCCCACGCCCGGATGTTGTCTACCTGGACCTGGAAGATTCCATGGAGAAAAACCGCCAGCTCATCATTGAAAACCGCCACTCCCGCTACCCCATCATGAAAGGGGACGAAGACAACGTTGTTGGGTTTGTCCTGGCCCGTGACCTGCTGGCGCAGGCGCTCTCCGACGATCCACTGGATTTGAAATCTCTTATGCGGCCGGTGCTGATCGTACCGGAAGGACTGCCGGTGCTGGAGGTGCTGAAGCGGTTTAAGGATGACCAGTCGCAGCTGGCCATCATCATTGATGAGTACGGCGAGCTGCAGGGGCTGATGACGTTTAACGACCTGCTGGAAGAGATTGTGGGCGACGTGCCGGAGGTGGGCGATCCGCCGGATCCGCAGGCCGTGCCCCGTGAAGATGGTTCCTGGCTGATCGATGGCATGTTCGCGGTCGATGATTTGAAAGAGATGTTTGACATCAGGATGCTGCCCGAGGAAGAGAGCAATTACTACCAGACAATTGGCGGGTTGATCATGATTCACCTGGGGCGGGTGCCGCAGGCCGGGGATTATTTTGAGTGGGAGCAGTACCGTTTTGAAGTGGTAGACATGGATTGGCGGCGGGTGGACAAGGTGCTGCTGACGCCGCTGGACCAGAAAGAGCGGAGCGAGTTAGCCGATGAGTGACACGATTCGGATTTTTTTAGCGGATGATCATCCGGTGGTGCGGGATGGGCTGGTGGCGATTTTGAGCACGCAGCCGGATTTCGAGGTGGTGGGGCAGGCGGGCAACGGCCGTTCCACCATCGACCAGGTTGCCGAAACCAAACCAGACGTGGTGCTGCTGGACATCGAAATGCCGGGCATGGACGGCGTGGAAACGCTGCGCCAGCTGCGCGCCGCCAACCCCCACGAGCGGGTGATCATGTTTACCGCCTTCGACACGGACGAGCGGATTGTAACGGCCGTTCAAGCCGGTGCTCAAGGCTACTTGCTCAAAGGCGCGCCGCGCCAGGAGCTGTTCAACGCCATCCGCGTGGTGCACGAGGGTGGTTCGCTCTTGCAGCCCATCGTGGCCCACAAGCTGATGCAGCGCGTGGCTCAGCCGCCAGAGCCGCCGCTGGAGCAGCTCACGCCGCGCGAGCTGGAGGTGCTGCAAGAGCTGGCCCAGGGGCTGCAAAACAAGGAGATTGCCGCCAGGCTGGTCATCAGCGAGCGCACGGTGAAGTTCCACGTCAGCGCCATTTTAAGCAAGCTCAACGTGGGCAACCGCACCGAGGCGGTGACAGTGGCGGCGCAGCGGGGGTTGATATCGTTGGACGGCCGTTAGTCGGATGAGATTGGGTTGGTGAAAATGAAAGCGGATAGAAAAAGGACCTTGGCGATGATCATAATGCGGTTGAAGAAGTTACTGACGATTGGTGTGTTTATGGGGCTGGTAGGATGGGCTTTGGTGGCTTGTGGCGGTACGGCCGTACCCACCCCCATCCCCGCCACCGCAACCTCCACCATTCCCGCCACGCTGGCCACCCAGCTGCCCGACCTGGAAATTAGCAGCTACCGCGTCACCTACGACGACTGCCCTTGGGGCGGCCCTGGCACCGTGGCCGTGAGCATCGACAACTTTGGCGTGGGTGATGCCGGGCCGTTTGAAGTAACGATCAACAATGGCACCACCAATCTGGATGGGTTGGCATCGCTGGGAGAGGCGGAAGCGGCCGTCGCGTTTGAATCGGGTCCGATAGGCGGCATTAATGCCGAGGTAGACTCGGCGCAGCAGGTGGTGGAAGTGGACGAAACGAACAACACGTACATGATCATTTTCACCCCGCCGCCACCCTGCGCCACACCAACCCCCTAGTGCAGTTGCCCGGAAGTCCTTCATCGGTATTTATGTTAAGGCAACTGCTTAAGTGTTTTGCTCCTGTGCCACAATAACCTGGTAAGGATTTATGGAGCAAAACACTAGTGTTCCGCTTTGAAGTTGTATCCGTCATTATTTGTTTGGCGGAACACTAGCTTTCCCAACCCAGCTTTTCCGAGATGCATCGGGCGGTTTGTTTGATCAGCTGGCCCATCTCCGGCTCACGCTCGGCAGGAAAGCGATTGGCCGGGGCTCCCAGGCTGATGGCCGCCACCACCTGGCCGTCATGGTTAAACAGCGGCGCACCCACCACGATGAGCCCTTCTTCCAGCCACTCCTGTAAATAGGAATAGCCGCGCTGGCGGGTTTGGGCCAGCTCCTGGCGGATGACGGCCGTATCCGTCACCGTCTTCCGCGTCAGGGCTACCAACGGCCGGGCCAAAATCGCCGCAACCCGCTCCTCCGGCAAATGAGCCAGCATGGCAACGCCGGTAGACGTCGCCACCATCGGCCAGCGTGTGCCCAACGACTGCGAACTGCCCACCAGGTGATGGCCGATCACCTCATCGATGATCAGCACGTGATCCTCGCCAGAAATGATTTCCAGCGTGGCGGTTTCTCCGGAGGCACCGGCCATCTGCTCCAGCTCCGGCTTGGCCAGCGAGCGCAAATCGTTGGCCCGCAGGGCGCGCCCGCCCAGCACCACAATTTCCGGGCCGAGGGTGTACGTTTCGGCAAACGGCCGTCGTGCTACCATGCCCTCACTTTCCAGCGCGGTCAGCAGGCGAAAGGTGGTGGTTTTGTTCAGTCCCACTTCCTGGGCCAGTTCGGCCAGCCCCCACTCGCGCCGCTCATCGTCAAACGCCTTCAGCAGCGACATGGCGCGTAAAACGGATTGGGTGCCGGGGTATGGCTGCGTTTTTGTCTTCATCATTTTTGGCCACAGAATAAGGGCGAGGCAGGTGGCCATGAGGTTCTTTGGTTCGACAAAGGATCTCACCACCTGCCTCGCCCCTACTTTTCACTTTTTACTTCTCACTCGCCTCTTCATCTTCTGCCGCGCTGTTCCCCTCTTTCAACTGCGGTGCGACAGGGATGTTGTTGGCGTCGATGCTGCCCACGCCCAACGGCGTCCACTTTTGGGCAATTTCGCCGCTGCGCAGGCGGTGCTCGATGCCGCCGCGCGACCGGGTTTCGGCAAAACCTTCCGGCTCGATGCTCATGCGCTGGCCCTGCAGCAGGCCATGAATGCCTTCCTGGCCCGGCTCCGGACGCGGTGCGATCAGCGCTTCTTGGGATTTGATGGCTTCAGGATCGTAATCCAGCGGCTCCTGGTAAGTGGTGATAAACCCTTCAAAATTGCGCAGCACCACCTTGCCGGGTGACTGCGAGACGATGTAGTTGGGCTGCACGGGAATCTTACCACCGCCGCCGGGGGCATCCACCACGTACGTGGGCACGGCATAACCAGAGGTGTGGCCGCGCAGCCCTTCGATGATCTCGATGCCTTTGCTGACGGTGGTACGCAGATGGCCAGAGCCTTCGACGAGATCGCACTGGTAGAGGTAATACGGCCGTACCCGAATCTTCACCAAATCATGCACCAGCTTGCGCTGAATGGTGACCGAGTCGTTAATGCCCGCCAGCAGCACGCTTTGGTTGCCCAACGGCACACCGGCCCGCGTCAGCCGGTCGGCCGCGGCGGCCAGTTCCGGTGTAATTTCCTTGGGATGGTTCACGTGGATGTTGAGCCAGAACGGATGGTACTTGCTCACCATCTCGCAGAACTGCTCATCAACCCGCATAGGCAAAAAGACGGGCACACGCGAGCCGACGCGGATGATCTCCACGTGCGGGATGGCGCGCAGGCGGCCCAAAATCATGTCCACCAGCTTGGGCGCCAGCACCATCGGATCACCGCCGGAGAGCAGCACGTCGCGGATTTGCGGCGTGCGCTCGATGTAGTCGATCTGCGCGTCGAACTCGGCGCGGCTGAAGGTTTGCGTAGGGTCGCCCACGATGCGGCTGCGGGTGCAGTAACGGCAATAGCTGGCGCACTGCGTGGTGATGAGCATCAGCACGCGGTCCGGGTAGCGGTGTACCAGGCCCGGCACGGGCGAATGTTTGTCCTCGGCCAGCGAATCTTCCATCATCGATTGGAAGGGCACCATTTCGGCATCGGTGGGGATGACCTGCTTACGCACGGGGCAGTTGGGGTCATCGGGGTCGATGAGGCTGGCAAAGTAGGGGGTAATATCCACGCGGAACAACCCCTTGCTGCTCAACGCCTTGCGCTCAGAGTCGGTGAGGTTAATTACTTTCTCCAGTTCTTCTACGGTGTTGAGCCGGTTGCTCATCTGCCAGCGCCAATCCATCCACTTTTCATCGGGGACGTCATTCCAATAGGGGGCGCGCGTGTAAATTTGTTCGGTAATGGGTTTTGCTTCTTTTACAGCCATTATTGGGTTGCTCCTATTACGTTTCACATTGTGAAATAAGATTTCATTTTAACCGCAGAAGTATACCGTTTTTTGCCGAAGTTGTCAGGATGGATGACAATCAAGAAGAAAACTCACAGATTACGCAGATTGGCACAGATTTTTTGAGGAGGCAGACACATGTTGATGGAAGCGGCCGCTTACCTGGAGCGGATTGAAGATTTACGCGCCCAAATTACGCGGATTGTGCAGATGGTGCCGCCGGAGGCGCTGAACTGGCGACCTGACGAAGAATCAGAAGACCATGCGATGAATTCGGTGGCGGTGATGGCCACGCATGTGGTCGGCGCGGAGCATTTCTGGATTGGCGAGGTGGTGGGACGGTTGCCGGCCACACGCAACCGGGATGCCGAATTTGAGACGGTGGTGGCGGATACGGCCGTTCTGCAAAAAACGTTCCAAACCGTGCACGAACAAACGCGCCGCATCCTGCAAAACCTGACGCAGGCCGATTTGGACGGCACCCGCCAGGCCCGCGACCGGGAAGTGCCGACCCGTTGGGCCATTTTGCACGTCATCGACCACACGGCGCTGCACCTGGGCCACATGCAAATTACTGTGCAGCTGTGGCAGGGTGGAACGGCCGTTGATTCCCCGCGGTGGTTTCAGCGGTTGAAGTAATGAGTGGGAGGAGCGGCCGTTTTCTCTCCTAATCTCTCAACCCTCTGTGGCTAAATCCTTAAAATCGGCCGTGTCAGGCATGTGGCCCCGCCTTCGGCCTTGAGCGAGATTTCATTACCGCGATAAGTCTGCACGCGGCAGCCCGCTGCCTCCAGCCGCTGCCGGGTGACCGGATTCCCTTCCAGCATCACACAGTTCCCCGGCGAGAGCGCCAGCACGTTTGGCCCCATCGTGGCAAACTCCGCATCGGGCACTTCCACCAGGCGGAAGCCGCGCGCCTTGAGCAGCTGGTAAAACGGCACCGGCAGCAGGGGCAGGTACACTACCGCCACGTCCACATCCACCACGCTGATGAAGGACATCAAGTGCAGGCAGGCGGCTTCACCCTGGTAGTACGGCAGCGGCACGGGGATGATTGCCACGTCGGCGGGGACGGCTTCACGCAGTTGGGCCAGCCCGGCGGCGTTGGTGCGAAACCCCTGCCCCACGGCCAGCGTTTTTTCGTCCAGCCAGAGCAGATCGCCACCTTCGGCCCGCGCCGCACCGTGCAGCTGGTAATGGATGGGGATGCCGAGTTTTTGGTAAACGGCCGTACACGCCCCCTCTTCTCCCCTTCGCAGCTCCTTGCCCATCTGCAAAATAATCGTCCCCTCGTTGGTCACGATGGACGGGTCATGCACAAAAATGGCGTCGGCGTGGTCCGGCAGTTCCACGTCGTGGTACACCACCTCGATCCCCTCGGCGCGCAGCAGATTAACAAAGGCGTCGTGTTCGTTTTGCGCTTCGGGGAGGAACGGCCGTTCCGTGTAATGCCATTTCTCCGGGTCTGCGTTACCAAAGGCGGTAGACGGCCGTTTCACCAACACCGTTTGCAAAGGCGCAATCATGCTCTGGCTGCCGTAATTTCTGGTCATCGTTTTCCTTTTTGCCGCGGATTGCGCGGATTATCGCAGATTTTTATCCGGGTAAGTCCGCACAATACTTGGCTGGCCCAATTGTTTTGGTTTTGCGATAAAATCGAGCCAATCCATGACAAAATTATGCCATGGGGTATCCTGTTGGGGTAGAAAATCATCAAAGCAGCATAAGTTGAGGATGTATGAACAAACAACCGATGGAAAAAATCATGTCTGAAGCCAAAACGATTGCCGTCGTTGGCTTTTCTTCTAAACCGACCAGAGCCGGGTATTACGTACCCGCTTACCTGAAAGAACAAGGGTACCGGATCATCCCGGTAAATCCGAATTTAAGCGAGGGGTTGGGCGAAACGGCCGTACCCGCCCTCACCGACATCACCGAACCAGTTGACCTGGTACTACTCTTCCAGCGCAGCGAAAACGTGCCCCCTTTTGTGGACCAGGCCATCGAAATCGGGGCCAAAGCCGTGTGGATGCAGCTGGGCATTGCCAACGAAACGGCCGCTGCCAAAGCACGGGACGCCGGGCTGGACGTGGTGCAAAATGCCTGCATGTTGGTGGAGCACAAGCGCTGGGCTATTTGACATCGTTAATAGAGACCGTGTTTCGGTACGGCACCATGAAACTTTGCCGGGAAGTACCCCGTATAGAGTCACAATTGGATCTGGAGGTGCAGACGAATGACCGAGTCAATTGATGATTTGAAAGATGCAGAAAAAGAAAAAATGGAAACCGGCCCCCGCCCCCGCGCCAGACGCGAACAACGCGGCAACATTACCGGCGGATTGGTACTGATCACGATCGGCGTTATTTTCTTGTTGACCCAGGTAACCGGGTTTTACATCAACAACTGGTGGGCGCTGTTTATCCTCATTCCCGCCGTGTTTAAGCTGAACGAGGCGTGGCAGGGGTACCAGAGCAACGGCCGTCTCACCGAAGAAACACGCAATGATTTGCTGGGCGGCCTCTTGCTGACCACCGTCGCAGGCTTCTTCCTGTTTAGCATCGGCTGGCATTTGTTCTGGCCCCTGGTGTTGATCATGATTGGGGTTGGGGCGCTGCTGAACGGCCGTTCATAACTTCGTTTTTCTGCTATAAAACCCTCTTCCCTTGGCGGTGGGAGGGTGACGTAGGGCAATCATCCGTTTCGATTGTTCTACGTCACCCCCTCACCGCCTTTTTTTATCCCTCGTCAATTTCCCACTCCTCCATTACCATTCTCAGTAATCAACAGATTTCGCAGATTGGGCAGATTATTTCTCTGTGAAACTCTGCGCCATCTCTATGTAACTCTGTGTTCCGCTTTTTGAAGAAGGAAATGGTCATGACTCAATTTGCCCACAAATCCACCGTCGCCCAAATCCGGCAGCGGTTCGACAACGATGTCGAGCGCTTTGCCAACCTGGAAACGGCACAGTCCTCCACCGTCGACGCACCGCTGGCGCTGGAGCTGATCACCAGCGCAGCGGCGGTCACCAATCCCAGTGCCAGCCACATTCTGGACGTGGGCTGTGGCGCGGGCAACTACAGCCTGAAGCTGCTGGAAAAGCTGCCCCATCGAGACGTCACCCTCATCGATCTGAGCCAGCCGATGCTGGATCGGGCCAAAGAGCGGGTGCAGGCGGTGAGCAACGGCCGTATCCACATCCACCAATCAGACATTCGCGAACTGGAGCTGGAAGACAATCAGTTTGACATCATCATGGCGGCGGCGGTCTTGCACCATTTACGGGCGGAGGTGGAGTGGACGGCCGTTTTCCAAAAGTTCTATCGCGCGCTCAAGCCGGGCGGCTCGATCTGGATTTCTGACCTGGTGACGCACACGGCGGCGGCCATTGAGCAGATGATGGTGGAAAGATACGGCCGTTACCTCACCGACCTCAAAGACGAAGCCCACCGCGACCACGTCTTCGCCTACATCGCCGCCGAGGACACCCCCCGCCCCCTGCTCTTCCAGATTGATTTGTTACGCCAGGTGGGATTTGTTCAGGCCGAGATTTTGCACAAAAACAGCGTCTTTGCTGCGTTTGGGGCGGTGAAAGGGTGATAGGGTGAAAGGGTGATAGGGTGATAGGGTGAAGGGGTGAACCGGCGTTCCCTTTTTAGCCACGAATTGCACAAATGACACGAAGGGAACGGCCGTTAAAAATTCTTCATTCTCCATTCACGATTCACAATTCGTCTTCCCGTCGCGGGTCGAGCAGTTGGTCAATGTACAACCAGATAACGCGAGCATAGTGGAAGATGAGCGGCGAGGCGAGCACCAGCGCCACGGTAGCCGCGATGAGATAGGTCCAGATAGACGGCCGTATCGTCACATACAGCGCCACCACAACTGGCACAGCAATCAAGAAGCTCATCACGTAGCCCACAAAAACGGCCATCATAAAGTAGCCGTCTTCGCGTTCGAAGTGGATGCCGCAGTGGGAACAATCCTCGTACATTCGCATAGGCTTATGGAACACATTCCCCTGCCGACAGTTAGGGCATTTCATGCTGACGATGGCTTTAAGCCAGTTGGGTTTAGGCTGTTGTGTGGCTGTTTTCAAAGATTTCCCCCTGGAATTGGCCGATTTTGGGGTAAAAACGGCCGATTCTGCTTAATACTATACGAAATGAGTTTGATATGATATTAATTATGAGCTACTCACAATTTGTTCTTGAACGGCCGTAATCTGCCGAATCCCCTGCTCCGCCAGCGTTAGCAGCGCGTCAAACTCGGTGCGGCTGAACGGTGCTTTTTCGCCCGTGCCCTGCACTTCCACCAACAAACCCGCGGCCGTCATCACCACGTTCATGTCCACCTCGGCAGCCACGTCTTCCACATACGGCAAGTCCAACATCGGTACGCCATCGACAACGCCGACGCTAATGGCGGCAATCTGCTGCCTGTTAACCCCGCTGGGCAAAACGCCAGGGGCAATGAGCGGACGCAGCGCCAGCTGCAAGGCCACCCAGCCGCCGCAAATGGCCGTAGTGCGTGTGCCACCATCAGCTTGCAGCACGTCGCAATCCACCGTGATGGTGCGCTCGCCCAGCTGCGCTAAATCCAGCGCCATGCGCAAACTGCGCCCGATGAGCCGAGAGATTTCCTGCGTGCGCCCCTTCGGCCAGCGCTGCTCGCGATTGGTGCGCTGTTGGGTACTGCGCGGCAGCATGGCGTATTCGGCCGTTAGCCATCCCTGCGGCTCCGCCTGGTTACGCAGCCACGGCGGCAGGCTGTTGTCAATCGTCACGTTGCACAACACGTGTGTCTCGCCAAATTTGGCCAGCACCGACCCTTCTGCCATTTTGGTGAAATGGGGCACAAAGGTGATGGGACGTAATTCGTTGGGGGAACGGCCGTCTGCTCGCTTCATACGCTTAATCTCTTCCACTGGAAAACTTGTCACTTTAATCAATTTTGCCAAGTATACCCAACCATCCCTTGCCCCGCACCGAAATTGTGCCTAAACTCAAACTACATCAAAACTCACTGTTTTATTATCGGGATTTTATTGATGCTGAAACGTGAAAACAAGCATACGTTTCATACATCACCATACATCACCCCCTTGCAGAAGTGCAAAACAGCCTTTCTGGAGGCAGTACATGCATAGTTAGCGGGCATTGAGTGATTTCGTTATACTTCGCTGCACCTAAAGCCGAACACAATCTCACCCATATACAGTTGAATGCAAGGATTAGAAGCGGGCTTAATCACCCTTTTCTAATCATCTTACCCTCCGCAGGTTATATAATCCACGTTTCTAAATTCAAATAGAAAGGAAAAAGGATCTAAAGAATGCCAGGAAAAAAGCTTCAAATAAAGTTCACAAAGGTGCGTAAATCGGGTAAAGGGTTGCAGGAACGGATGTTGTTTCTGCGTGGAGCTGTCAAAAATATTCATCAGGTGGGTTCAATTCTTCCCAGTTCGCAAGCTGTGGCTCAATCAATGACGCAAATGCTGCGCCAGCAGCCTGCACCGCGCCGCATATTGGAAGTGGGGGCTGGCACTGGCCCTATCACGGCCCGCATTGTCCGAGAGATGAAGCCAGGGGATCATCTGGATATTTATGAGATCGACCCAAAATTTACCGCCTTTTTAGTGGAGCGCTTTGCCAGGGAGCCCAACTTTCAGCGGGTGGCACACCAAGTCGCCATTCACACAGACAGTATTGAGGCGATTAAGCCACAAGCGCAGTATGACATCATTATTTCGGCCGTGCCCTTTACCAATTTGCCACCTGATGCTGTCAAACTCTTTTTTGAAACGTACCGCACCATCTTAAGGCCAGATGGGGTGCTAACCTACATTGAGTTCATTTTTGGGCGGACGATTCTCCGCGTTTTTGCTCGCAAAGATGCCAGAAAGCGTCTGAGGGGCGTGGATAATGTCGTGCGTCGGTACGTGAGCGCGTATGAAATCAAGAGGCAAATTGTGCCATTTAATGCACCGCCGGCCCGCATTCGTTCATTGCGCTTTGATGAGTGAGCGGCCATCTCGTCTTCCATCTCCCCACTCCTCACCCGTTACTCAGCCCCACTTTACACTTTTTTTGCAAATCTTCGCCAAACTGTTTCCATGATAAATATTAGGCTATCTATTTTGGAGGCAAAATGAACAATCAAACTCGTATCAAGTGGCTGTGGCTGTCGATTTCCTTGGTGCTGGCCATGATGCTGGCGGCTTGCGGCGCGGTGGAAACGGCCGTCACCAATCCCATCACCCAAACCATCAACACCCTCACCGAAGAAGTGCAGCCGGAAACGGCCGTCCTTGAAGAAGCCGATCCGGTGGTGGAAACGGCCGTTGCAACCACAGAAACGGCCGAAACGTTGAGTTCTGTCGTGGAAACGGCGGCCAATGACCCGTGGGCCGATCTGTTCGTTCAGGAACAGGCCTATGTGGCCGTTTATGAGCAAGTCAATCCGGCCGTCGTGAGTATCATGATGGGCAGCGGGCAAGGCTCCGGCTTTTTGTTTGACCGTGAGGGTCACATTGTGACCAACAACCATGTTGTCGCTGGTGGCGGCCAGATTGTGGTGAATTTTGACAACGGCCGTCAGCTTCCCGCCACCGTTGTGGGCACCGATCCGTCGTCTGACCTGGCCGTGATTCAGGTGGATGCCAGCAAAATTACCGACATCACCCCCGTTACCCTGGCCGATTCGGATGCACTCAAGGTGGGCCAGATTGTTATTGCTATTGGCAGCCCGTTTGGCCTACAAAGCAGCATGACCACCGGCATTATCTCCGCCCTGGATCGCCTGTTCCCCGGTGCAGTCAACCCGGACGGCACAGTTTTCCAGATTCCCGACATCATTCAGACCGATGCAGCGATCAATCCAGGTAACTCGGGTGGTCCGTTGCTGAACCTGCGCGG
Source organism: Candidatus Leptofilum proximum (assembly GCA_016710325.1). Taxonomy (GTDB): domain Bacteria; phylum Chloroflexota; class Anaerolineae; order Promineifilales; family Promineifilaceae; genus Leptofilum; species Leptofilum proximum. The sequence goes on from JADJXK010000001.1 coordinate 1,328,653, forward strand.
AGAGGTGATTGGCGTGAACACGGCGATTGAATCGCCCGTGCGTGGCTCATCGGGCATTGGCTACGCGGTGCCGGCCAACATCGTCAGCAACATTGTGCCGCAGATTATCGCCAACGGCCGTGTAGAAACCCCGTGGCTGGGCGTTTCGGGCCAGATCATTTCGGAAGATGCGGCCGTTGCCCTTGGATTGCCCGCTGAACAAAATGGCATCCTGGTGAACGAGGTCATTTCTGGCAGCCCGGCGGCCATCGCGGGCCTGCGCGGCGGCAGCAATCCAGATGTCATTACCGCCGTGGACGGCCGCGAAATTACCGCCTTTGATGATTTGTTGGGCTATCTGGTGCAGCAAACAATGGTGGGGCAAACGATTGAACTGCAAATTGTGCGGGATGGCCAGCTGCAAACGGTGAACGTAACGCTGATGGCGCGCCCCAGCGCCAGCTAACCGCTTTGGCTCCTTGGGAATTCAGGGGGGTACAGCCTGTGATGCGTGAAACGTGAAACGTGACCAGAGAGCCGTCACGTTTCACGTTTCACGCCTAACCCACGAAATCTTGAAGACCGACCCACCACTTTTAGAGATCATTCCCCGGAAACTCAGCAGTTTCCGGGGATTTTTTTATTTGCGGGTACGTAGTAACGTTAAAACGATGGCTCCGAGAACGGCCGTCAGGCCAACGGCCGTACCCACCTTTTTCACCTTGAGCTTCACTTCTTTCTCTTCCAGGAGTTCCACCACTGGCTTCAACTTTTGCCTGGGTGACGTGCCAAACGCCAGGTGAATAATCCCCGACCCTAGCCGGTAGTTACCCGGCTGGCGCAAAATCGTGGCAATGTCAAATGGCAGCGGCGGGTTGCCCACCACAAAAGATCGCGTTTGCGTAAATTGCAGCAAATCCTTTTTGCCGTGCGTCCGCCCAATGCCCGACTCCTTCACCCCGCCAAATGGCAGCCGTGGGATGGCAAAGTGGGACATCGTGTCGTTGATGTTCACCGAGCCAACGTACAGCTGGTGAGCCACCCGCTCCGCCCGGGCCAGATCACGGCTCCATACCGAGGCGCTTAGCCCCAGGTTGGAATCATTGGCCAGCTGAACAGCGTGCACTTCGTTATCCACCATCATGATGGGCACTACCGGGCCAAACGTCTCCTCGCGCATGAGCTTCATGCTGTGATCCACGTTCACCATAATGGTGGGTTCCATGTACAAGCCGTCGCGCTTGCCACCGTGGATGATGTGTGCGCCTTTGGCCAGGGCATCCTGCACGTGATCCTCGATGATGTCCACCTGCCGCTGAAACGTCAGCGGGCCAAGGTCGTTGGGATTGTCTATTTCTGGACTGTAGCCCTGCTTGAGCTGGCGTGTTTCCTCCACAAAGGCTGCCAAAAAGCGATCATAGACCGATTCAACCACGTAAATGCGCTCCACGGCCATGCAGGTTTGCCCGGTGTTGTAAAAAGCACCCCAGGCGCCCCATCGGGCCGCCGCTTCGATGTCGGCATCGTCCAGCACAATCATCGGATCTTTGCCACCGAGTTCACACACCACGGGTGTCATGTTTTCCGCCGCCACTTTCATCACCAGCCGCCCGGTTTTAGTAGACCCGGTGAGGAAAATGAAGTCGGGTTTGGACTGGACCAGCGCGGCGCCCACACGGCCGTCGCCATGCAAAAAGCGCACAAAAGGAGCCAGCTCAGGAATTTTCCGGAACAGCTGCTCAATCATCACGCCGGTGGCCGCCGTTACTTCCGACGGTTTCACCAGCACCGTATTGCCCGCCAGCAGCGCCGAAACGATGGGTGGCACAATCAGCACCAGGGGATAGTTCCACGGCCCAATGATGCCCACCACGCCGTGTGGATGCTGCTCGATGTAACAGCGTTTAAAAATTTGCAGCCCCGGCGAAACGCGGCGGCGGCGCAGCCAGTGTGGAGCACGATTGCCGTATTGATTAATAAGATCAACGGTCATGAACAGCTCAGCCATGGCGTCCTGGCGGCTTTTGCCGTTGTCCTGGTTCATCACGGCCGTAATCTCATCAATCTCATCAATCAACAAGGTTTGCAGCTTACGCACCAGGCGCACCCGCTCTTTCACCGGTTTGGCCGCCCACGTCTGTGCCGCCACAGACATCTCGCGCCGGGCGTTGTTGACCTCGGCCTCGGTTGTCATGGGCACCGCGCCAAACTGCTCACCCGTCGCCGGATTCACAAATGGCAGCAGTTCAACCTTGCCGTTCAGCGCTTGACCTTTCCTTACTTCAGTTGGTGTCCCCATGTTTTATACTCCTTTCACAGTTTGCTACAAAAAATCCATAGTTTCAGAGGTTTCGCAGAGTGCGCGTGCAGATTTTTTTGCTTACTTCCTTATTTCTTATCGGCTTTCTAAATATTCAACCTGTTATCGCTTTTTCCATAAGCCAAATAATAGCATACCACCCAGGGCAGCCAGCCCGGCCCAGGCCAGGATGCGTTGACGACGGCCGTTTTCCCTGGCAGGTTGGGGCAAATTGGCGGGGGCGGTTAACGGCCGTACCTGCTTCGCTTCGGCAGCGGAGGGCACCAGGCTCATGGCCCGCTCGGTCATGGCCGTGATGGTCAGGCTGGGATTGACGCCCAGGTTGGCCGGAATCACCGAGCCATCGGCCACATACAGCCCAGGATAGTTAAACACCTCATGCTGCGCGTCGATGACCCCGCGCGAGGCATCGGCACCAATGCCGCAGCCACCCAAAATGTGGGCAGTAGACGGCGTTTCCAGCAGTACTTCGTTTACGGTAGACTGGGGAATGCCGTTGATTTTCTCGGCAAAACGGTTCACCACGGAGCGCCCAGCTTCGACCACGGCGGGGATCGGCAGGCTGTGGTCCCGTTCGCTCACCAGGCCGCGCCGGAACAGGGTAAAGACGCTGCGGCCGCGCTTAAGGCGCATCCGGTTTTCGGCCGTTTGCATGATGAGCAAAATCGTGGAATCCCTGGCCCAGTCGGGCAAAAAGCGGGCTTTGAGGAAGTCATACGGCCGTTTGATCCCTTCCACCACAAACCGGCCAAAACGCTGCCAGCCGCCGCCGCGCAGGCTCACCAGCGGCACCGCCAGGTTGCGCATCAGCGACGATCCGCGCGGGTAGCGCACCGGCTCCACGCTGGTGATCTCGTCCAGCCAGAAGTGGGACGTGATGGCCACCCCTTTGGAATAATCCACTTCGCCTTCCCGTGCGGTAACGCCCATGAGGGCTTCGCTGTTGCTGCGCACCATCCAGCCCAATCGTGGTGACAGCAGCGGCAGCGTTTTGGCTTCATCGCGGCATTTCAGCAGCAAATTCACCGTTCCCAGCACCCCGGCCGATAAAATGACGTTTCGGGCATGCACCGTTTGTTTGCGCTTCAGCACCCAATCGGTGATCTTTTCATACTCAATTTCGTACCGTGCTGCGCCGGGTTGGGGACCGTATAACGGCCGTATCCCCAATACATTTGCCTCTGGTCGCACCTCTGCCCCCCACTTTTCGGCAAAGTACAGGTAATTTTTGTCCAGCGTATTTTTGGCATTATGACGGCAGCCCACCATGCAGCCGCCGCAGTGAATGCAGCCCGTCCGGTCTGGTCCTTCACCCTCAAAAAACGGGTCCGGCACCGTTTCACCGGGATCGCCAAAGAAAATGGCCACTGGAGTTGGCTTGAATGTATGGCCCTGCCCAATCTCGTTGGCAATTTCCTGCAGACGGTAATCGGCGGGCCAGAACAGCGGATTTTCGCGTACACCCAACATCCGGTTGGCGGTGCGGAAATGGGGGGCCAGTTCATTTTGCCAATCAGCCAGATCGGCCCATTCCTTGGCCTTGTAAAACGCGATGCCTGGCTCGATGTGGGTACTAGCATACACCAGGCTGCCTCCCCCTACCCCACTGCCGTTTAGGATCATCATATCATCTAAAAAGTTAATCCCCATGATGCCAAAACAGCGCAGGACCGGCAGCCACAAATATTTAAAAATGTTCCAATTGGTTTTGGGGAAATCTTCAGGCTGGTACCGCTTACCACGCTCTAAAACAAGCACACGGTATCCTTTTTCGGTCAGGCGCATGGCGGAAACACTGCCGCCAAAACCTGAGCCGACGATGATGTAGTCATACACATCATCAGCGTCTGACAATCGATGCGAGGATGGTTGGTTCATTTTTAACTCGAATTGTTAGGCGGCCGCACTTCCTGGCCACCTAAACACAAACCCGACTTATAACACATTGCGTTACCAAATATAACACGGTGCGTTATATTGTATGCAATTTGGGACACTTTGTACACCCTGATCAAGAAAACGGCCGTACAACTAGCCAAATTAACCAACCCAATTCCGCTTTTTCTCTCTGTGCCCACGCCACAAAATCATGTCAACCACGGTTGACACTTCTTTGACGCCCGATTCCCTTCGTGTTATCGTTGGCCCATAAAAGTTAGTGGCTCGTTGCGTGTGGTTTTTTGAGTACGCCACTGTTTATCTACTAGCTACCAAACACCAGCCACTCAAACTAGGAGATGCAATGACCAAAATTATTGCGATTGCCATGCAAAAAGGCGGCGTGGGCAAAACCACGACCGCCATCAATTTGGCCGCTGCCCTCGGTGAGATGGGCCACCGCGTTCTAGCTGTTGACCTGGACCCCCAATGTAACCTCACTCAACACGCCGGTTTTGATCCCGACAATCTCAGCCCAACTATCTACGACGCCTTCAAAGCTGAAATTGAGGGCTACGAAAGTAATGTGCTCGGTTCGATTTATGAAACAGACGAGAAATTCCACCTGCTGCCCGCCCAGGCTGAGCTGAGCCTCATTGAGCTGGCGCTGATCAACACCCTTAGCCGGGAGCGGGTGCTCACCACCATTCTCAGCGACGTGGTAGGCCAGTACGACTACATCCTGATCGACTGTAATCCCTCGCTGGGGTTGCTGGTGGTGAATGCGTTAACGGCCGCTTCCAGCGTCATCATTCCCATCCAAACCGAGTATCTGGCCGCACGCGGCGCCCTGATGATCCTCTCCAGCATCGAAACGGTGCGGCGCAAAAAGCTCAATCCCGACCTCAACATTGAGGGCATCCTGCTCACCATGGCCGACACCCGCACCACCCTCACCCGCGACATTTTGGCCGCCATCGACAGCCAGTACGGCAACGGCATCCGCATCTTCGAACCCATCGTCAAGCGCTCCGTGCGCTTTGCCGAAAGCGCCGTCGCCGGGCAAAGCATCATCGTCTACGACAGCAGCAGCCAGGGCGCCGACGCCTACCGCCAGATTGCCAAGCAAATTGCCAGGGGAGCGTAGCATGGGGCGCAAAAAACGTGGCAAAATCAATCTTTCCCAGCCAAATAAGCCGCACGCCGGGGACCTGGAAAAACTGTTTACGGCCAAAGAGGATGTCGAACAAGCCTCGGGCCTGGTGCTGCTGGCGCTGCGCATCGATGCCATCCAGCCAGATCCTTCCCAGCCGCGCCAGACGTTCCCCCAGGAAAGCCTGGAAGAACTCAGCGAAAGCATTCGCCAGGACGGCGTGATTCAGCCTATCGAGGTGACCGAAATTGGCGTCAATCGCTACCTGATTGTGCATGGGGAGCGGCGCTGGCGCGCAGCCCAAATGGCTGGTCTGGAAACGATTCCGGCCGTGGTGCAGCGGCGCAACTACGACAACGTCACCCGCTTTGTACGGCAGCTGGTAGAAAACATCCAGCGCGAAGATTTAAACGATGTGGATCGCGCCGCCGGGCTGCTGCGCCTGCGTGACCTGATGCAAACGGAGCTGGACGCCGCCCAGGAGGAAGGCGTTTCCAGCGATGAACCGTGGGGCACCAAGATTTCCTGGGCCAAGGTGGGCAAGCGGCTGGGCTATTCGCGCCAGCGCATCCACCAGCTCATCAAGCTGCTAGATTTGCCGGACGAAATAAAGGACGATGTGCGGGACGGCGTGCTAAGCGAGCGCGACACGCGCATCTACCAGGGGTTGAAGCCCTCGCAGCAGCGGGCGCTGCACAAAGCGCGCCTGGCGGGCGACCTGTCTCCGGCCGAGGTTAAGGACGTGGCTGCTTACCTCAAAGCCAATCCAGACAAGACGGTTTACCAAACAATTCGGGATTTGCAGGAGATGGAGAGTGAGGCGGAACGGCCGTATGACCCCCTCCTCAGCCTGCCAGATGAACTGCCGGAAGAAGAAGAACTGCTGACCAACACAAGCAGCAAATCCGCCCTCCTGCGCGAGATCGATACGCTGCCCGACCTGGCGCCTGGTACTCTACGCGTGGACAACATCACCCGCCTGGGTTACATCCTGCAGCATTTGTCACGCATTAAAGCACAAGGGCTGCCGCCTGGCGAAAAAGCCGAGGTGTTACGCCGCCTCAAAATTATTCAGCAGCACGTCAATAGTTTGTTGGTTGCCATCGGGGAAAAAGAAGGCACAACTGGCTAATCTATCTGGCGTTACTCGGTAAGTTCGGGCTCATCTGCGAAAAGGGCATGGTCCATACGCTCGAAGCGATAGCCCACACCGCGCTCATTGTGAATGTAGACCGGATTAGCTGGATCGGTTTCCAGCTTTTTGCGCAAATGCCCTACAAAAATGCGCACATAGTTAACGTCAAAGGTGTAGCTGCTATCCCAAACTTTGGTAAAAAGCGCCTCATGATCTACCACCGCAGGAGATTCAGCGACGAGAGCCGTGAGCAGGGCAAACTCCTTCTTTGTCAGCTTCAACAGCTCCCCGTTCTTAATGACTTCCCGCTTGCGCACATCAATTGACAGAATATCATCTTCATACAGCTTGCCATCTGGATTTTTGGCCGACCAGCGCAGCGCAGAACGAATACGGGCAATCATGACGTGCTGGTTAAACGGCTTGGTCACGTAATCATTAGCGCCCATTTCCAGCCCGCGTACCATATCTTCCTCGGTGACGTGAGCGGCCGTTAAAATGATAATTGGAACGATTGATTTTTCCCGGATTTGTTCACACATTTGCCAGCCATCCACAATGGGCATATTTAAATCCAGCACGATGAGGTCGGGATTATGTTCCTGAACCATCTGCAGCCCCACCATGCCGTTTTCAGCCAGCAGCGGTTGGTAGCCGTTGTTAAGCAGCAAATGCTTCATAACAAGCAGCATTTCCCGACTGTCATCAACCACCAGAATTTTCTCTTTGTTCGCCATTGTTCCGTCTCCCAATCAACGGTGTACAGCCTGAGTCGATATATGTTTTAATTATAAAGAGTTATCTCTCACCCGGTAAACAAACCAGATTACAGTTGGCTTACCTCGAAAAACGCTATTTTTAAATAAACAACTGTCTGGGAAGTCCAACAGATGGTTCCGTTTGAAGATGTTTAACTATTCAGATGTACAAACAGACCTGCCAGGTTTACCTGTTTACGAAAACCCAAGTTTAAAAACGGGCAAACTTTAAGCAGGCGTTACTATAATAAGATTGCGCTGTTTTGACCAAAAAAATAGAGACTTTGCCACAAAATATGTGTAAAAAAAGTGATAATCTTTTCTTCTAACCGCCATCTGCACCGATCTCATAATTTACACAACCAATCTTGACCTGAATAAAGAGGACTCTTTAGGAATTCGGGGGTTGACAAGCTGTGATGCGTGAAACGTGAAACGTGACCGGAAAAGCATTATGGTCACGCTGAATCCCAAGGCCATCAGGACGATGCTCATAGAGAAATAAGCTTCCCACCAAAATCTGGTCAAAAACGCTCATTTGTCAACCACGGTTGACGTTTCCCGTGAAACATTTATGTAAACGGCCGTATCCCCCATTGCTCATTCGGCCGTAACGCTTTACGATTGAGGGCCAGGTACCAACAGCTAAAAAGAGGCAGTTTATGCATATACCTGGTAAGGCAACGGCCGTTGCCACCCAATCCTATTTTCGTCAGCATCCAACCATTAGCACGTCCACCGTCGCGGGATTCGGCTGGCAAATTAGCCAGGCCGGGTTTGGCAGCTACCGCGTTTCCGTAGGCGACAAAACCCAGGAACAGGCGCTGCGCCAGGCGCTGCAAAGCGGCATCAACCTCATCGATACCAGCAGCAATTACGGCGATGGCGGCTCGGAGCGGCTGATTGGCCGCATGCTGGGCGAGCTGATTGACGGGGGCGAATTGCAGCGTGAGCAGGTAGTGGTTGTGTCCAAGGTTGGTTATCTGCAAGGGTTTAATTACACCCTGGCCCAGCAGCGCAAAAGCGAGGGACGGCCGTTTCCCAACCTGGTGAAATATGCCGAAGGACTCGACCACTGCATTCACCCGGAGTTCCTCGAAGACCAACTGGCGCGCAGCCTGGAACGGTTGAATCTGGCAACGCTGGACGTTTACCTGCTGCACAACCCGGAGTATTATCTCAGCTGGGCGGAGCGGCGCCCCGTTCCCCGGCACGAAGCGTTACAAACCTACTACCAACGCATCCGCCTGGCTTTTGAGTACCTGGAGCAAGCTGTGGCCGACGGCCGTATTCAAAGCTACGGCATCAGCTCTAACACCTTCCCCGAGCCAGCCCGCACTTACACCTTTACCGATCTCAGCCGCGTCTGGCAAATCGCCCAGGAAGTCAGCCCAAATCATCATTTTCGCTGGGTGCAGCTGCCGCTGAACCTGCTGGAAACCGGCGGCGCTACTGAGGCCAGCCTGCCTGACGGCCAAACCGTGCTCCAGTTCGCCGAGGCGCAGCAGCTGGCTGTGCTGGTCAACCGGCCGCTAAACGCCATCCGGCAAGAGGCGCTCATCCGGCTGGCAGACGTGCTGCCGCCCAGCTACCCGGCCACCGCAGAGGAGGTGTCAACCGCGGTTGACAGTTGCGTGCAGCTGGAAAAAGAGTTCACTACCCAACACCTGGCCAGATTGGCGCTGGATGACGAGACAAACCAGCAGCTGCTAGATTACCTCGCCGTGGGGCGCATGCTGGAGGGTAACTGGGGTGGCTTAGGCACGTTTCAGAACTGGCAGGATGTCAAAACGCAGTTTGTACTGCCGCGCTCGCAGACGGCCGTAGAATTCCTCTCCAATCGCCCAGATTTGCCCGCTGAGACGGCTTTGTGGCTCGATGCGTACGTTGAGGCAGCCAACATCCTTCTGGCCGCCCTGAGCGCGTTTTACCAGGAACAAGCTGCTAAGCGGACGGGACTGATCAAGGAAACGGCCGTTACCGCCGATCCGGAATGGCAGGCAAATACGTTGAGCCAGACGGCCGTACGCGCCCTGCGCAGCAGCGCCGGGGTCAGCAGCGTGCTCGTTGGCATGCGCCAGCAGCGCTACGTGCTGGACGTCCTAGCCGAGCTGGAACGGCCGGTTGAGGTACAGGATAGGAGTGAGTCGTGGTGGGCCATGAGGGAGGCGGTACACAGTAAAAAGTAAGGAGAAGGCAGTAAACTTAGCGGTTTGTGACTTGGCGCGCCTGTAAGTGTCCAAACAGCAGCACAAAAAAGGAGTTTGATGATGGATGAATTAGTGAAACGAGTGTCAGAAAAAACCGGTTTGCCAGAGGCGCAAGCCCGGCAGGCGGCTGAAGCAGTGCTGGAATTTTTGAAGGATAAACTACCCACTCCCCTGGCTGGCCAGCTGGATAAACTGGTCGAAGATCCCGCAGCTGCCAACCAGGCGGCGAACTTACTGGATAATTTGTTTGGGAAGAAGTAGCGGAAGGGACAAGTGAGAAGTGAAAAGAGGCATCTCACTTTTTACTTTTCACTTTTTACCCCATCATTCGGTCCATCCGGCAAAATCTCCCGGTTCAAAAACCAGCTCCCCAGCCGCTGTTCCTGCCCTTTTGGAGCGCGGTCGTAGTAGATTTCGAAGATACGGCCGCTGCTCACCTGCACCCGAAAGTAATACCGCCCCACACCCCAAGACCCTCGTTTGGCCGCTTTGAGCAGATTTTCTGGCCGCATGTTGTTGGCCACCCGCCCGCGACGGCCGTAGTCGCGCCACTCCTGCAAATTGGCCACAATCTCAAACGATTCCTCTCCCCAGATAAATCGCGCCGGGCAGGGCGGCTGCTTGGCAAACAGCGGCGGCTGGTCAAACGCCACGGTAATCGGTTCACCGATAAAGCGTGTCGGGGGCATCAAGGGCTCCAGCTAAGTGAATCGGCCGCGGACAGGCTGAGCACCTGGCGCAGTTCACTGCCGTCTGGCTGCATCACGTAGATGCCCGACTGTGAACTTAAGGCCAGCAAACGGCCGTCTGGCGACACCACGCCAAACTGCCCAACCCGCGGTTGTGTGGTGAGCTGCTGCGGCACACCGCCCGTCACCGGCAAACGCCACCAGAGCGAGGGCAGATTGTGCGCCGCCGCCACCTCAATGCCCAGCAGCCGCTCCCACCACCGGGCCGAGCTGGTCTGGTTGCTCACCGCCGAGAAATAAAGCCACTGCCCATCTGCCGAAAAGAAAGGCGTGTCCAGCGTTAAAAAGCGGTCCTGCGGCACCACAACAGCGGCATTGCTGCCATCGCTCGCCGCCAGCACCAGCTCTGCCGCCAGAGAGTCCCGGTCGATGTGAATGTAGGCCAGGGTACGGCCGTCTGGGGACAGCCTTGGCCAGATGCCATCTTCTGCCAGCACCATGGTTTCACCTGTGGTGACATCCAGCCGTTCTAATGTGGTGGTGAAGGTAAAGGCCTCTTCATCCAGCGGCAGCACGTGTGAATAATAAATTTGCTGCCCATCGGGCGACCAGGTGGGGTTAAAAAACACCTCCTGCTCGGCGCTGCGCTCCATGAGCAGACGCGGTTCGCCGCGGCCATCGGCCAGGAGCAGGTAGAGGCTGGTGTAACCAAACTGGATTTCATTTTCACCGGGCGAGGGAGCGTAGGTCATGGCAATCTGGCTGCCGTCGGGGGAGGCGGCCATGTGGCTGAGCCAGGCGTTTTGCGGCACTTCAAACAGCACTTGGCTGGTGTTGCTGGCAAAATCGTAGCGCAGCAGCGCCTGGCGACGGGTTTCCTGCAAAATGTAAAACAAGGAACCGGTCAGAGGTGGCGAGCCATCGTTCGGAGTGGGAACGGCCGTCACCGCATCGCCACCACAGGCCACCAGCCATACCAGCAAACCCAGCCAGAGGAATATTCGCACAACTTTCATGGGGCAATTGTACCCGCTTTTGCAGGAGGATCGCGACGGCAGACAGATTTTATCTGCGTTCATCTGTGTAAATCAGTGTCCTGTTTTTGGGGGAGAGAAATTAGATCTTGAGCGGGAGTTGGAAGGACGGCCGTTTCCCATCCAACAGCACGTATGGCGCCAGGCGCTTGGTGGCAATGCCTAGCTGGCGCAGGTGATTGAGCTCTTGCAAACGGCCGTGCCGCCGGGCCTGCACGATGGTCTGGCTGCTCTTGGGACCAATGCCCGGCACACGCAGCAGCTCTTCTGGTTCGGCCCGGTTCAGCTCCACTGGACTGTGCTGCAAGTTGGCCTGCGCCCAGGCCAGCTTGGGATCGATGTCCAGCGGCAGGTTGCCCTGCTGGTCAAAAGGCATATCTTCCAGGTCAAAACCATAGTCTCGAAACAAAAACGAAACCTGGTAGAGGCGCACCTTGCGCGTGGGGTTTTCCGCCGGATGGTTTTCAAGGGGTGTATTTTCCAGGGGGCTGAAGGGGGAAAAATAAGCACGCTGGATGTGCAGCTGCTGGGTCAGGTACGCTGTGGTCGACAAAATTTCCACATCGGTCTCGCCGACAGCGCCGACCACAAACTGGGTCACGGTGGAGGGCCAACGGCCGTTCCAACCCAAATGCGCCGGTTCGTTTTGGCGAATTTGCTCGATGAGCTGTAACGGCCGTAACAACTCCCGGAAAAACTCCTTACGCGGCGCCAGCAGCGCCAGCCGCTTGTCGTTGGGCGCTTCCAGGTTGACCGACAACCGGCTTGCCAGCGTCATAGCGTGGCGCAGCTGGGCTTCTTCGGCCCCCGGCATCACCTTCAAATGCAAATATCCCTTGAACTGATACTTGCGGCGCAGGATTTCGGCCGTTTCCAATAAACGATCCTGGGTAGCCACACTACCCTTGATGATGCCCGAGCTAAGAAACAGCCCTTCCACCATGCCCGCCCGGTACATCTGCATAAATGCCTTGGCCATCTCTTCCGGCTGGAAGGTGTGGCGGCGATAGTTGCGCCCGGCGCGGAAGGGGCAGTAGTAGCAGTCGCGCTCGCATGCCGAGGTGAGCAGCGTTTTGAGCATCGGCATCGTTTTGCCGCCGGGCATGACGGCGTGGCTGATACCCAAAGCTTCTTGTTTGGCCTGGGTGCTGCGCTGGCCTTTGTTGGGGGCGGCTGGAACCACCTGGCCGCAAGGCGCGACTTCTGGCGCCGGGTTGATGTTGGTCTCCTCGGCCGGTTCCAGGTGCATGTTGAGGGCGATATCTTGCAGCTTAATAAATGTATCCATTGTGGCGCCTATTATAGAACATTCGTTCGCAACCCACAAGAAATTGGTACGTAGAGACGGCCGTTGCATGTGTAGAGACGTTGCAATGCATTGTCTCTTTACAGTTCTGTTACTTTTCCGCTGGAAATCTCACTTGTAGAGTGAAGAAAGCGTGGATTTTTATGACGATTTGGTGAATTAAGCACTCATGATGTAAATGAGGCTACAAGGGTTGGCCCGGAACCCGGTTACAGTGCACCACGTTAAACCGGTGTGAGATAACCAGCAGAATGTGGCCTTCTGACCATCTACGGTCCTCACCTGTAAAGGTAGAATTAAAATGATGCGATTACAAAGTGAAGCCAACGGCCGTTCCCAACCGCAGCGCCGGGGGGTAACCGGGCCGTTTCAAGAACGATTGATGGATACCAAGGCACGCGTAGTGACGGCCGTTCTGGCCCACCAAAGCTGCTACGTTCAGGGTGAAGATGCCCCGCTGCGCTACCGCCTGCTTACCGACACGGCGCTGCGGCTGGCCGAATTGAACCAGCTGGCAGGTTATTTTGACCTGTCTGACCTGGCTTACCAGTATGATTTGACCACCTGGGCACAAAACACCATTCGCCTGCTGGCTATCCAGCTCAACCTGCCGCTGCCAACGGCCGTGTGGTGGAAAGCCCACGCCGAAAACGACCCTATCGACACCCTGGTCCAGTTCATTGCCGAACAGGTACTGTCGCAGGTCAACCAGCCGGTCTTGCTCTCGTTCGATGAGGCGGACCAGCTGCTGCGGGCGCCGTTGGCGGCTGACTTCTGGCGTCTGCTGCATGCCTTGCAGGCGGCGCAAAAGCAGCCAGCCTTTGCTCAATTGACGGTGGTTTTGTGGGGGAAGGTGGCGTGGAAAGCGTTGGCCGAAGACGGCCGTTTCCCCGCCGAAGCGTTTAAGCAGATTGTTCTTTAGCCCGATACGCTGCATCCAACGCATCAACCTGGCGCAAACAGCGGTCATCACCCTCGTTGGGCACGTAGCTGGTGGCAAACCAGGACTCCAGGATTTCCCTGGCCATCACCTCGGAAGTGCGGCGGATGGAGAGGCAGAGAATATTCGCGTTGTTCCACAGCCGGGCACCGCGCGCCGTTTCGGCATCGGCGCAGAGGGCGGCGCGAACGCCCGGCACCTTGTTAGCCGCCAGGCTTACCCCCGTTCCCGTCCAGCAGAACAAAATGCCTTCATCGGCGGCGCCGCTGGCGACAGCTTCGGCCACCTGGCGTGCTACTTCGGGCCAATCCTGCGGCCCATCTTGCAGCGGACCAAACAGGGAAACCGCATGGCCGCCTTCCTGAACCTGGGCGACCACGCGATCCGTAAGGTGACATTTTTCGTCGGAACCAATGGCAATTTTCATAAAATCATTTTTTGTGAGTAACTCATAAAATATTCAATCAGCTACTCGACTACAAAACTAAAAAGAAGTTGTTTCTAGGATAGTCCAGTGCGGAGCGGTGTGCGTGTGTTGTTGATTCGGGTGTAAGACGGCCGTCCTGCCGGAGCCGTGTGGTTAACGGCCGTTGGATACACCAACGTTACCCCATTTTGCCCTAAAGTGTGAATTCGCTCAAGTTCCATCAGCCTTTGCATATCAGCTTCTGAGAATTGGCTAACCACTTCGTGCAGCCGTGCCAGGGCACGCGCTTCGTTTTCCGTTTGCACGGCGCGCTCTTGCACCGCTTCCAACGCGGCCTTGACGTGGCGGGGCATGTCGATGGCGCCGACCATCACCCGGGAGACGGAAAAGCCAGCTTCAGCCAGACGGGCGGTGAGCTGCTGCCGCACGGCGCGTTCCAGCCGCCGCGTGGCGCCGGGTTCACAAATCTGGTCAATGGTCATCTCGCCAATGACGTGGCGCAGGCAGTTTTCCAGATGCTTGGTAACAATGCTGTTGGCCTTTTTGGGCAGGTTACGTGCCAGCTTGGGTCGGGCCGCCGGTTTGATCTGGAACGGATCGATGTCATAGTTGATGTTCCATTCCACGTCCAGCGAAATACCGCCGTTGGTTTGTGCGCCCAGGCAACGACCGTTTGCCGAACCAGAACCCGTGGGAATGGTGTGAGTTAATTCTTCTATAAATGGATTAATGTGATGGCGACCGCTGGGCACAAAGCGGGCAAACGCCTGCTGTTGTTTGTTGAACACCACGCCCACTTCCATTTCAGGAATGTGCAAAAAGCCGTGTCGGGAATAGGTCCACACCGACAGAAGCGTGACCAGCGAAACGGCCGTTCCCCATAACACCAATCCACCCCACGCAGCCGCCGCGCCCAGCATACCAACCGTCAAAATCACAAATAATTTAAACATGAGAACACTCCTTTACAATCGCATTAGTGTATTTAACACACTTACTGACGACAGTATAGTGTAATAAACACACTTTGTCAATACGCTTGCAAAAGCGGTTTTTATCCCCTTATAATCTTCTCCAACTCGTCAATCGTCACACACCGCAGGTATACACCACAAGTGAAAGGGGTTCTCGATGCTAAAAAATGGATCATTTACCGAAGGATGGACAAATTTACCGCCGTACGGCAACCTGATTAATCAGCAGCCCAATGGCTGGACGCTGCGCTGGATCGCACCGGGAGAGTCCCTGTTTGGCGCAGGTGATACAGCCGGGGGTGTGCCAGAATGTGTCCATAAGCTGGCCAACCAGCTGCCAGCCAATGAACAATTGGGCGGCAAAGATGCGCTAATTTTGGTGGGCGATACCACCTATAAAGTGTTTCACGGGGGCAGCCCGTTTGGTGTAGAGCTCAAGCAGGTGGTCACCGGGCTCAAGCCGGGCAGTAAAGCCACGCTTGTGGTGCCGATCCTGGCTGTTTTGTATGACGAACCCGATCCCTATGGCGCGGAATCTGGCGTGTGGGTAAACGGCGAAGGGCAGTGGGTGAACGGCGGCCAGATGGGCAACCGTAAATGGTACCGGCACATGGTCACCTTTACGGTGCCAGGTAACGGCACAGCCATTATTGAAATTCGGGTTAAGAGCAAGTGGCCGCGCAAAAAAGACTTTTTTATTGATGGTCTTACTTTGGAGGCAGAAGCTGCACCTGCCGAGGAAGTTGTGCCCGTTATTTTGCCCGATCCCATCGTCGTTCCAGACAGCGGCAAGGCGCCAGCCACGGCCGTTTCGCTCAAACTTCCGGCGGGGATGAAGCTGGTAACGGCCGTTTCCAACGAACCAAACACCATCATTTTGGTCGTCCCACCGGGCACCACGGTAGAAACAGAGTAAAAACTGAGATTGGAGATTGGAGATTGAACGAGCCTCTAATCTCCAATCTCCAATCTCCTACACTTCCAATCGACTACTCCGAAATGCAAAAATACCAGTGCGGCCGTATCTGGTCCACGTAACGCCAGCGGCCCAGAAAATCACCCTGCTGCGGAGGATTATTGTCGCTGCGGTAGAGGTAGCCAGAGAAGTTGCGCGGCGCGTTGCGCTCGTTGAAGAAGAAGATGGCGGTGGTATCTCCCTCGGTTTGCACGACGATACGGCCGTTATCCGTCGACAGGTACCGGTACGGTTCCTCCAGATAAATCAGCCCACTTTCACCAGGCACCAGCTCACCCGATTCCACCAGCGCCGCCACCGCCTCATAGTGACCCAGGCGCATTTGGAAACGAGCCGTCTCCCAGAGGTCGGCAAAGGGCACCAGCTGCACGATGATGAGCGTAAATACGTTGATGGCCAGGGGCAGCGCCGCCCACTTCACCCCCTGATCGGCCCGGAACGGCAGGTAAAACAGTGACGCCAGGACAAGCGCTAGCAGCACAAACTGCATGCCCTCCACCAGCGGATCGGCCCAGGTGCTGCCTCGATTCACCTGATCTGCTTGCAAAACGGCCGTCAACCCAATCAGCACCACACCAAACCAGGTAGAAAACAGCCCCAACGATGGGAAATCCGGACGATACAAATCATCTGAACTGAGTGAGTGATCCATCTTTTCCTCCCAGGACGGTGATAAGTTAAAAGTGAAAAGTGGCATTCACTTCTCACTTTTCACTTTTTACTTTTCACTCTTTCACTGTTCCCTGCTCACGACAAGCTGCGGCGGCAGGGCAAAGACGATGAAGTAGGAGACGATAAACACGGCCGTTAACAACAGCGTCACCACGGCCGTTTCTAAAAACTGGCTGCGCACCAGCAAATGCCCGGCCAGGTCGCGCAGCAAAACGGTGGGATTGAAAAACACATCCCAGCTGTTCCAGCGCAAAAAACGGCCGATATACACACCAAAACTGCTCAGACCCAGCACCACCAGCACAAACAGCCAGCCCGCCAGCCAGTTCCAGGTCCGGGTGACCAGTTCGTGCAGCCAGTAGAGTGAGGCCAGCCCCAAAAAGAGGCCCGCCAGGGCGAAGGTCAGCAGCAGGATCAGGTCGTACCAGAGCGGCACCATACTCAATCGACCCAAATGCAGCAGGTCGGTGAGCAAGTAAGGCGCGTTGGGGAAAAAGAGCAGCCACAGGCCGCCCCACAGCCATCGACCCAATTTTGTGGCGCCGCCGCGCCGGGCCAGCAGGGCAAACAGCACCGGCAGCCAGGCCAGAAACAAGTTCCACAGCAAGAAGAAAAAGCCAAAGCTCTCTGTGTACAGAAAGCGAACAAACCACATGGCAGCCGCCAGGCTGGAGGTAAACAGCAGCGCAGCCAGCAGTAGGAGGGTATGTTTGGTCGGTGATAAATTTATAGTTTTTGTCGGTTTTGATGCTACTTTCACTTACGCTCTCCGATTTTGTAGGCGCGGATTCCAATCCGCGTTTTTGCGCGCTAAGAAAGCGCGGCTACGACTCGGCCAAAAAGCCCAGCACACCCCACGCCTGCCAGCGGGCCACGTTGAACGACGTCCAGCGCTGCCAGGTGGTATTTGTGGCGAGGGATTGGTAACGGCCGTTCAACTCTTCCCAAATAATTTCATATGGCGTGGCATAACAATCCACTTCGTCATACTCCATCATCCAGGAGCGGGCACAGGCAGGCGTGAGCTGCTCCTCGGCATCGCCAACGGCCAGGTTGAGGCCGCGCACCAGCTGCGGCACGGCATCGTTGGAGAGGCTCGTCAAGTAAGCTACGTCGAGATCGCCGGTGCGGGCGTACCGGTCCAGGTTTTGCCGGGCGATAAACGCATCCGGGTTGACCAGGTTCAGCGTGACCACAAAACCCATCACTGCCAGCAGCGCACCGATGGCAAAACGGTCCGGCCGGACCCACAGGGTGAGCAAAAACCAGACCAGCGTGACGGCCAGCCAGGCCATGCAGACGTACACAATCAGGCGCAGCTCGGTGTAGCCAAAGGCGGCTTCGTACAGCGCCATGCGCCGCCAGGCAGAGACCAGCATCACCAGCACCAGGCCGACGAGCACGCTGCCCAGCCCGTTAAACAGGCGAATCTGCCCCTTGTTTTCCCGTCGCGACAGCCAGTTCAGCCCCAAAATCAAAAGCATCGTCAAAATGGCCACTGTCAGCAGCTCAAAAAAGCCGCGCCGGGCGTAGTCGGCAAAGGTGTAACCTGCCCCGGTGACGTTGGCCGCGCCGCCAAATAGGTAGGTAAACTGAATGCTAACAAAGGCGGCAAACAGCATGTTTACCAGCACCAAAACGGTGGTTGTCTCGGTAAAACCGAGAGAAAAGTAGCTTGGCAGCTTCGCCAGGCCGCGCTCCAGTTCACTTTGCTCCTCGTCCTCGGCCCGGCGGGTGAGCGCCAGGGCAAATCCACCCGCCAGCAGTACGCTCAGCATCACAATGAGCGTGCCGCGCCAGATCCACTCGGCCACGTGGTCGAAGACGTTCAGCGAAAACAGCTCCGCCACGTAATCGGCAAAGATGAGGTCGGCCGAACTGAGCAAAAATGTGAAAACAAGCAGGACGGGCAGGGCCAGCAGTGCAGGAGATGAAGATAGGGGGCAACGGCCGTCGCCGCCTATCTTCATCTCCTGCACTGCTGGCCGGATCACCGGTGCAGACAGCGCCAGGCTGTGGCCAAAGACGCGCAGCGGCAGCAGGGCATAGCCCAACAAATTCAGGTTTTCCACGCGCCCGGCGGCATAAAAGAAGGCCAGGTAAGCCAGCAGGCAGAGCACGGCCAGCACGTTGAGCGTAGTCAGGGTGCTGTTGGTACGCAGCAGCGCCATACTGGCAAAAAAGCCCAGCGGCAGCAGCAGCCAGAGGTTGCGTTTCGCCAGGAAGATGGCTTGGAGACGGCCGTTCCACCACAGCCCACCCACCACCAGCGCCACAAACAGCAGCAGCGAGGCGCCGAGCGGTTTGTCGTAAAATAACCAATCGGCGAGGATGCTGAGGGTAACGGCCGTTTGCACCAACCGCACCGGGGCACGCAGCGGAAATGGCTTCGGAAGTTCAGTCGTTTTGATAATGAGTTCGTCGTGTGTAGTTTCCATGTTTGCTCCAAAGAGGGAAATTGGAGAGTAGAGATTGGAGACGGATAGCAAAAATCTCCAATATCCAATCTCTACTCTCCTCATTTACCGCTTCAAAAAATAAAAAACCGTTGCTGCCCCCAGCAGATCGACCGTCAAATCCAACACCTCGTCCCAGGCCGGGATGTAATGTTTGAAGGAGGCAATTTGCAGAAATTCCTGCAAAATGGCCAGTAGAAACATCAGGCCAAAGTACAGCCAGAAGTGCCGTCGCAGGCTGGGGAAAATCAGCAGCACACCGCTGCCCATCAGCACAAAAACGGTGTAATGGCCAATGATGTGGGCCAGTTCCGTGCCAAAAATAAAGTTGGCCACCGCATCAAACCCCGGTGAGACCGTCGCCAGCCAGCCAAAGGGGAAGAGGGCGGTGGCGATGAACAGCAAAATAGCCAGGATGAGAGACGGCCGTTGCCCGCCCATATTGCTTTTTTGTTCGCGTTGTTTTAGATTAAGCATCGTTCAAAGCTCCCGTCAGATTTCATGATGGCCACAGCATAAAAGAACCGTCGCCAACAAACGACGCTTTAATTGCGACCATTAAGGCACTCAAGTGCTTGAACATTTTCAGCGAAAGAAGGATTGTTACCCCATGCTGAAATTACTCATCGTTGAAGACAATGAAAAACTACGACCAGCCCTCAAGGCGGGTTTGGCAGATTTAGGGTCGGTCCAGGTAGTGTACGACTGTCCCACGGGCGAAGAAGCGCTGGAATTTTGCTTGGGCCAGGCGCCTGACGTCATTTTGATGGATGTACAGCTGGCCGGGGTGATGAACGGAATCGAAACGGCCGTAGCCATTCGCCGGGAGTTTCCTCGTTTGCCCGTTGTCTTTTACTCCATCCAGGACGACGACGAATACTACCGGGCCTTTCGCCGCAGCGGCATCCTCAGCCACTATGCTTACGTGCGGAAATCGAACTACCTCCTGCCCACCATGATTGTGCCGTTGTTGGAAGATGCGGTGAACGGCCGTTCCTTCATCGACCCCGACATCGAATCTCGCGTGCAGGAAGTGCGCCGCAAAGATGAAAACGCCCCCATGGACATCCTGGAACCCAACGAGCAGGCCGTGGCCCGCATGGTGGCCCAGGGCATGAGCAACGAACAAATCGCTGCCCGCATGGGCTTCCGCGACAAGCGCACCATCAGCCGCATCAATGGCCAGATTTACACCGCCTGGGGCCTCAACGACACCACCACTGACGAAAAAGTCGCCCGCACCCGCGTCGCCATCATCCTCAACGCCGGGCAGTTTATCCACTGGAACGAAGAAGGTGTGCCCCACATCCTCAACCAACAAGGCGAATGGACACCCTGGGAATGAACCGGTAAACAGTAATCGGTAAGCCGTAATCGGTCAGTTTTACCGATTATCGACCACCGTTCACCGTTTACCGATTACCGACCACCGAAAATGAGCGATATCCTCCTCCTCGATTGGGCCATCATGGCCATAAGCCTCTTTAATACCATCATGCTCACCTGGTTGGGCCTCACGGTGGTGTTTAACGCTGACCGGCGCGACTGGGGAGTCTGGATTGCCACTGTGGGCCTGCTGCTGGGCGCCCTCTTTTTTGTTAGCCATTCGGCCATTGTGGGCCTGGGGTTGTCGCAACTTACCTGGCGTAATATGATTTTTTGGTGGACGGCGGGCCTGGTACCGGCCATTATGCTGCCTTTCGCCTGGTACATCATCATCCTCTGGTATGCTGGCTATTGGAATGAACCGCGCAGCCGGCTGCGCCAGCGGCAGCAAATCTGGCTCAACATTACTACCGGCATGTTGTTTATTGGTTTGCTGGCTCTATTTGCTGGGGTTTTGCTGCTGGCCATGCCTTCCCCCGAACTGAGGCCTTTGCGTGTATTTATCCGCTACTCCATTGCCGGTATCCCCCTTTTGGCTGTCGGATACTCAGTCTACGTGTTGTTGTGCATTGGCCTGTCGCTGGATGCGCTGCGCCAACCGGCAGTCTCACGCCGGGTGATGGGTATGGTGGCCCGACGCCGTGCCCAGCCGTGGCTATCTGCGGCGTCGCTGGCGCTGCTGGCTGTATCTTTGCTGGTTACCGGCGTTATGCTGTGGATTGTGCAGGACGTGCGCCAGCGCACCTTCCTGGAAATTTACCTGGATGCTCAACTCACCATTTCCATTCTCGACCTGTTAATCTCCTGTATTATTGCTGTGGTGATCATGCTGTTGGGGCGTGCGGTGGTGTCGTACGAGGTGTTTACAGGCAAAACGCTGCCTCGTGGTGGTCTAAAGCGGCAGTGGCGACAGGCCTTGATGCTGGCTGGCGGGTATGGCATTGTTATTGGTTGGACTGTTGTCGTGCATTTTCGGCCGTTATACAGCCTCCTCCTGACCACCATGCTCATGACCTTTTTCTTTGCCATGATTAGCTGGCGCACCTACGCCGAACGCGAACGGTACATTGCCCGGTTACGGCCGTTTGTCGCCAGCAACCGCCTGGTAGAGCAGCTCATCGCCCAAACCGACCCCCAAGAAGTGGACTTCATCACCCCATTTTACGCCCTCTGTGCCGATGTGCTGGACGCCCGTGTCGCTTACCTCGCCGCCCTTGGGCCGATGGCTCCCCTGGTCGGCCCGCCGATCAGCTACCCAGCCTCAGCCAAACCACTGCCCACCCTGACCGCCATCGCCGACCGCTTCACCGGCACCGAAAATGAAATGCTATCCCTCGATGCCGACGAGTTTGGGGCGGCCATCTGGGCCATCCCGCTGTGGAGCGAGCGTGGCCTTTCCGGCGTGCTGCTGCTGGGCGAAAAAAGCGACAGCGGCCTGTACACGCAGGAGGAAATCGAAATCGCCCGCGTCATCAGCGAACGCCTCATCGACACCCACGCCAGCGCCGAAATGTCGCGCCGCCTGATGGAAATTCAGCGGCAGCGGCTGGCCCAATCGCAAATCATCGACCAAAAAACCCGCCGCGCTCTCCACGACGACATTCTGCCAGACATCCAGGCCGCGCTCATCGCCCTCAGCGGCGAGGCGGTCAATGGCCAGGCGGGCAGCGAAAAAACGCAGCGCGCCCTCAAGCTGATGACCGATGCCCACAAACAAATCTCCGACCTGCTGCACGACATGCCCACCACGTCCGCGCCGGAGGTAGCCAGGCTGGGTTTTATCACCGCCTTCAAGCGGGTTGTGGAAAATGAGTTTTCTAGCGTGTTTAACGCGGTTCGTTGGGAAATTTCGCCAGAAGCCCAGGCGGCGGCAAAAAATCTGGCCACGCTAACTGCCGAAGTCGTTTTTTACGCCGCACGAGAGGCGGTGCGTAATGCGGCCAAACATGGTCGGGGTGGAAAGGCGGAACGGCCGTTAACTCTCACCATCGCCATGCAGTACACCGATCAGCTGGCAATCACCATCATCGACGACGGCGTGGGGCTGGGCAACAGCGAAACGTCTGGCTCTGGTCAGGGGCTGGCGCTGCACAGCACAATGATGGCTGTGGTGGGCGGTGAAGTAGTGGTGGATACGGCCGCAAACCAGTTCACCCGGGTGACGATCAACGTACCGGTTACGCCTGCGCCTGCTTTTGCCAGTAGCGCATAACGCCATCCACGCTCATGTACAGCGGATTGGCAGTGGCATAATGGGTGATGGCTTCCCCAGTTAATCCCGCCTGTCGTGCCCGTTCAGCAAACCAGTTCTCGTACACGGTTACAATCTCATCCCGGCTTAACCCGGCCTGCATTTGAGTGCGGATGAAGACGGCCGTTTCTCGCACCAACTCTTTCACCGTTTGCAAATGGTCAATCACACCGTCCACTGGTCCAAAATGGGTAGGATAAATCCGCCGGAAATTTTGCGCCAGCAGCCGGTCCAGGGTGGCTTCCCATACTTGCATGTCAAATTCAGGTGGTGGCGCGGGCACATCTGGAAAATCCCAACCGGGTAATCGAGCCGCCGCCGCATCCCCCGTAAACGCCACATCCCCCACCACAAACACGTGATGGTGCCGAGCATGTCCCGGCGTTTCCAACGCTTTAATGCATAAACCGGCCACTTCTAGCACATCGTTGTCAAACACTTCGGTTACTTTGTTGGCAGGCGCGGGCAGCATCTCCCCCCAGAGCGTGTCCATTTTGTCGCCATAAATGCGTTGGGCGCTGGCCAGCAGTTTTTCTGGGGCAATAAGATGCCTGGCGCCAAAGCTGTGCACGTAAATCTGCGCGCCCTGTTGTGCCCACCAGCCCGCTGCTCCCGCGTGGTCTAGGTGAATATGCGTCACCAAAACATGTTTGATCTGCTCAGGTTCAATTCCATGCTGCCGAATTTGGCTCAAAAGCGTTTCGAGCGTGGAACCAGGGCCTGTTTCAATCAAAATCGGACCTTCAGGTCCAACGACGAGGTAAGCGGCCGTTATCTCGGGCAAACCTTGAAAGTTAAGGTCTAGAACATGGATGTCTGGTTGTTTCATCATGTGGCAATAATATCATTTTATCCCTAGAATGCCGGATCGTTTTTTCCGCTTGCGCCTAAAAAAACATCAACCTTTTACAGCGCTGCTTTCCATCACCTGCCACAGCTGGTAACGGCCGTTCCCCGAACCGCGCCAGTAATGATCTTGTTGGGGATTTCGCAGGTAGGCTCTGGCAGCCAAACGGCCGTTGCCAAAAAAACGCCGCGTTATCCTGGCCCGTTGACCGTTCCCCGTCATCCCTTGCATAAACAGGTCTGTCAACGCCTGGTTGATTCGCTTTTGGCGTCCTTTAGGTTGTTGGGCATGGGGCCCAACGTAGCTGTTTGGCAGCTGCCAGGCGACGTAGCTTTTGCCACGCGGCCCTTGCTGTCCGTTGAAATCCTTAAACTCAAATGCCGCCTGCCCTTGCTCCCAGCCGCGCGCCTGGAAATTTTCAGAGGTCGCTGCTGTACCAATGGCAAATTGGGCCTGCCGCTTGACACGCGCCTTGTGTTCATACCGGCGTTGGGTGCGTGGTTTTACTGCCGTTAGCCGGGCCACCGTTGTTCGGGCGATGGGGCCACTGGGGCACTCAGCCCGTTCGCGACTGCTGTGAAACGCAGCATACAGATGGGCTCGCACCGTGCCAATGCCCTCCCGCAAAACAGCCACAGGTAGGGCCACTGGCCGCATCTTCAACCGGGGAATCTTCAGGGCAAACGCTACCTTCGCCACCGACCGCAGCCAGATACGGCTGTTTTCTCGCCGCCAAAAAATACCTTCACCCTGCGCCAACAAATTGCGCAGCTGCCGTACCCCGCAAAAACGCAGTTCACCGCGCTTGCCGGTATAAAGCTGTCGCGCCCGCGCTTCGTCTACCCAGCCGCAGCCCGCCGCATCTACCGCTTGCAGCAGCAGCCACAGCCGCCCGGGTGCCACCTTTTCTTGCCGCAGCAAGCCAATCGCCACGTCAGGGTACAATTTGATCGATTTTGGCAGGGCAGGGGAATCAGAAACGGCCGTCTCGACAGAAACGGCCGTGGCATTGGACTGTGTGGTCGTCTCACCAGCCGATGAGCGGCGCAATATTTGGGTAACGGCGGTACTTTCCCAGCCCAAATGCGGAGGCAGTTGGGGAATGGATGTGGGGTTGGGCAACGGCCGTTCATCAGTTTGCCCGGCTGCAAACAACGAAGCGTGCTGACTAGTTGCTCCAGACCGGGAACTCTGATGCTGTGCCCGCAGCTGCAGCAGCCGCTGCTGTGCAGCCTGCAGCTCGGGCGAAATGGCGTGGCCTGATGTGCCCACAAACGGCTCGACTTTGCGGGCAGAGGCAACATTAAACACACCTGACAAAATAGAATCAGCACATCTGATCCATTGACAGGGTTACAGCCCTATGTTATGCTTCTACCCAGCATTAGTGAGCTACCTGGGGACAAAAAATCCCCCTCCCCATCAAAGGGGCACTGTCTTAAAAGGTGTTGGCGGCACCAAAACAGTCTGAAAATGGTAGCTTGCTTATACAAATCAAGGCCAGGCGTTAAAACGCTTGGCCTTTTTTTATGCTTGCTCTAAACGAGCAAAGACCTTACGATGACCCGCATATCGCAGTGTCAAACGGCCGTTTCTACCCTCCATAATGTCCCTGAAAGGCAAAACTAACCTCATCACATCGCCTAACTCACAACTTTAAAACATTTGTGGGCGATCTGCTGCTTATTTGATATACATAATCCGTAAGTTAAGTCAGTCTATCAGAATTGATGACCTATGTCAACTAATCTATATGCTATAGATTGCAAAAAATGTAAGGTTATATGTCTAAAAAAGCTGCGAGCCTGCTATCTATCCCCCTCTTGACAACCATTTGCGACTTATATACCATATTGCAATGAACGAAACGACTCCTTTTAACCTTGATTTCAACCAGTATTCACCGGATTGGGATAGGTTGGGTGTTGTTGTTCCCCCATTCACCATCGAAGCAGACCCCAGATTTATGTACTTATCCACAGAGACCAGGCGCGCACTTTCCAAAGTGAGCTACATGGTGGAAGCGGGGCAGGGGGCTTCAGTTATCGTTGGCGAAATTGGCACGGGGAAAACAACCCTCGCCTCCTGGTTTCACAGCCGCTATGATCGGCGACCTGATTTCACTGCGGCCAAAATCGATGAGGCGCCCAAGAAGAGCGGTCTGCTTCTCTTGCGGCGCATCGCCGCCGAGTTTGGGCTGCGCACCCGCCGTGCTACCGAAGATCAACTCAACGAATTTCGCGCCTTCCTGGTAGAGGAAAGTGAACGGGGCGTTTTGCCACTTATCATCATCGATGAGGCTCACGAGTTAAGCCACGAGCAGTTTGTTGAGCTGCGTCGGCTGCTCAATTTTAGAGATCCGCGTGGCGGCAAGGCCTACCAACTCATTTTGCTAGGTCGCCCTGAACTAGACATCAACCTGCGTGAGTCCCCCGACTTCAATGATCGTGTCGCGACTCGCTCATCGCTTGATCCGCTCACGCCAGACGACACCAAGTCTCTAATTGAATACCGGCTGCTGGCCGCTGGCCGCGACTCCAAGCAAAGCGTCTTGTTCAACGATGATGCTATCTTGCCCATTTGGCGAGAAACACGTGGTTATCCCAGAAGTATATGCCTGTTATGTTTGCACTTATGCCTAGAATTCTTAACCCATGACAATCTCACTCAAATTGATGAGAAATTTGTCAAAGAATTTCTGGAAGTACACGATGATTATCGTCGAGCACCAGAATAAGCAGTTTGCATGAGCAAAAAAAAAGAGAAACCAGATCATGAGGCAGCCCAGCGCCCCAGCACTTTAGCTGCGCTGCTAAGAGAAAAACCGAAACGGGGACGGCCGTCGCACAACGTCAGTCGTCAAAATGTATACGTCGCCCTAGCAAAGTCACAAAAAAAGCAAATGAAGCAGCTGGCCGGATTACTTGCCGAAGAAATCGGCCGTGCCGACGTTCCGGATCTCAGCATTTCCGTACTTTCGGCTCGCCTCGAAGCTTTACGCCGGGCCGTCGCCGATCGCAACCGCGAAATGCCAGAAGGCATCACCGACATAGAGTCACTCTATCTGCTGTGGGATTTGCCTTTACCGACAGCCAGCGAAAAAGATCCGAGCTGGACTTCAATCCGGGTTTCGCCCCAGCAAGTAATTGAGTTAGGTCGAGCTCATGGCACGCTAAATGCTGTTTTTGGTGCTAATCGAAGCCAAACATTCAGTTTAGCCCTTTCGCTGCTGGAGCAGCTTATAGAAGATCATCCACTTATTCAGCAATACACCACAGTTGAAGAATTGCGCAAGTACATCATTGAGTTGTATTCGTAGTGAAGTGCTTGCTCGGTGAGTTGCTAAGTGAGTAGGATGATTATTGACGCCAACTTACAAAGACCAAACGAGCCGTAATAATCGAGCAAAGATTCACCAAAGTGGCACCAACGCAAAAGTAGGCGAAAGTCAGTCTATATAATAAGGTATAACGCGAAAGAAGGAAGCGGGAATCCCTCGTGAACCCCTGTAGAAAGTATCGGCAAAAATTAGGCAAATTGAAAATCAATCGCAAATTGCCTTGACACTGCCTAAAGGCACCGTTATAATCCCGCCTCGTTGATGTGACACGGAAAAATAAAAAAGTGAACATCAAATGAGTTTTGAAAATCCTCTTGACAGCAATTGAGCAGTATGGTAAACTACCACGCTGTTGAGAGAAAAGATGTCGTTGCAAAAAGCAAAACATCAATCACAAATTAAATCCAACATAAGAGCATAGAGAAGAAGTAGCAAGTAAAACGAAGCGGCTCACTCAGAGTCGTTTTTTGTTCTCTGTCTCGAAAACCAGTTGGGATTTTTTAGAACCTTGACAATTGAAGAGTGATGAAAACAAGACAGTAAAGCTTGGGTTCTCGAGTCATATGAAAGTAGTTCCGTGGTAATACCACGGATGCAAATTCTCTTTATGGAGAGTTTGATCCTGGCTCAGGATGAACGCTAGCGGTGTGCCTAATGCATGCAAGTCGAACGGGATCCTTGGATTCGTCTGAGGTGAGAGTGGCGGACGGGTGAGTAACACGTAGGTGACCTGCCCCGGAGAGGGGGACAACCACTGGAAACGGTGGCTAATACCCCAGATGTTATTGCGCTTAGAAAGCAATTACTAAAGCTCCGGCGCTCCGGGAGGGGCCTGCGGCCCATCAGCTTGTTGGTAGGGTAATGGCCTACCAAGGCTAAGACGGGTAGGGGGCGTGAGAGCGTGACCCCCCACACTGGTACTGAGACACGGACCAGATACCTGCGGGTAGCAGCAGCAAGGAATATTGCCCAATGGACGAAAGTCTGAGGCAGCAACACCGCGTGGAGGATGAAGGCCTTCGGGTTGTAAACTCCTTTTCTGGGGGAAGAGAAAGGACGGTACCCCAGGAATAAGTCTCGGCTAACTACGTGCCAGCAGCCGCGGTAAAACGTAGGAGGCGAGCGTTATCCGGATTTACTGGGCGTAAAGCGCATGCAGGCGGTTTTCTAAGTCGGACGTGAAAGCTCCCGGCTCAACTGGGAGAGGCCGTTCGAAACTAGAAAACTTGAGGATGGTAGAGGAGAGTGGAATTCCCGGTGTAGTGGTGAAATGCGTAGATATCGGGAGGAACACCAGTGGCGAAGGCGGCTCTCTGGGCCATTCCTGACGCTCAGATGCGAAAGCTAGGGGAGAGAACGGGATTAGAAACCCCGGTATTCCTAGCCGTAAACGATGTCAACTAGGCGTAGGAGGTTATTGACCCCTTCTGTGCTGTAGCTAACGCATTAAGTTGACCGCCTGGGGACTACGGCCGCAAGGCTAAAACTCAAAGGAATTGACGGGGACCCGCACAAGCAGCGGAGCGTGTGGTTTAATTCGAGGCTACGCGAAGAACCTTACCAGGGCTTGACATATAGCTGGTAGTGAGTCGAAAGATAAACGACCCTTCGGGGAGGCTATACAGGTGCTGCATGGCTGTCGTCAGCTCGTGCCGTGAGGTGTTAGGTTAAGTCCTGTAACGAGCGCAACCCTCGTCGTTAGTTACATGTGTCTAACGAGACTGCCGGTGATAAGCCGGAGGAAGGTGGGGATGACGTCAAGTCAGCATGGCCTTTATGTCCTGGGCTACACACACGCTACAATGGCCAGTACAATGGGTTGCCAAGCCGCGAGGCGGAGCCAATCCCCCAAAGCTGGTCTCAGTTCGGATTGTAGGCTGCAACTCGCCTGCATGAAGTCGGAGTTGCTAGTAACCGCGCGTCAGCAACAGTGCGGTGAATACGTTCCCGGGTCTTGTACACACCGCCCGTCACGTCATGGAAGTTGGCAACGCCTAAAGTCGGTGGGCTAACCGCAAGGAGGCAGCCGCCTAAGGCGGGGTCGGTAACTGGGACGAAGTCGTAACAAGGTAGCTGTAGCGGAAGCTGCGGCTGGATCACCTCCTTTTAAGGAGCTTTTGTAAGGCTGAAAAGCTTTGCATACTCCAGGTCAAACATCATAGTGTAAACTGTGGTGTCCCTTGTTTTACTGATTGTTTTTATCACTCTTCAGTTGTTAAGGTTAACTAAAAAGTGCTGTTTAGCAGCTGCTTGATAGCCATGCAGATTAATAACTAAGGGCCTGTAGCTCAGCTGGTTAGAGCGTTCCTCTGATAAGGGAGAGGTCGTTGGTTCGAGTCCAACCAGGCCCACCTGATTAAGGGGATGTAGCTCAGTTGGGAGAGCGCCGCCTTTGCACGGCGGAGGTCAGGAGTTCGAGCCTCCTCATCTCCATGTTTGAGAAGTTAGTAATCATAAGGTTTTTACCAATCTTGATTAAACGGTTTTTCGGATTTCTAAGATAGTTATTTAGTCGCCTTCTTACTTTGTGAAGTCCGGCTAAATGCTGGACTTTTTTCTTTAATAAACAAGTGTAAGTGGTTGGTTTTTGAGAATAACGTGGTTGTTCTTAAAAACCAGTTACTTATCAAAGTAACTAGATAGTTTGTATAAACTATCGCTCGTTAATAACTGAATAGTAATCGCAAAATTTCTGCAAATGTGCATTGAAACAAGAAACGTACGTGAGAAAGTCGAATTCTCCGTATCATGTGTGTAAGCTACTAAGAGCGCACGGTGGATGCCTTGGTGTCAAATGCCGATGAAGGACGTGGTACACTGCGATAAGCCTCGGGGAGTCGTGTGCAGACGCTATATCCGAGGATGTCCGAATGGGGAAACCCACCAGGGGTCGATGCCCTGGTACTGTTACCTGAACACATAGGGTAACAGAGGGAACGGGGTGAACTGAAACATCTTAGTAACCCTAGGAAAAGAGATTATTCCCTGAGTAGTGGCGAGCGAAAGGGGATCAGCCCAAACCGTTGTCTTTATGGCAGCGGGGTTGTAGGACTTGCATATGGAAGTGATAAATTTATTTGGCAGTAAAACTTTCTGGAAAGTTAGACCATAGAAGGTGACAGTCCTGTATACGAAACCGAACAAACTTCCGCAATGTTCCTGAGTACGGCGGGGCACGCTAACCCTGTCGGAATCTGGGAGGCCCACCTCCCAAGGCTAAATACATTTGACAACCGATAGTGAACAAGTACTGTGAAGGAAAGGTGAAAAGACCCCCGGTAAGGGGAGTGAAATAGAACCTGAAACCGTGTGCTTACAACCGGTCGGAGCACTATGGCCGCGACATTTATGTCGATGGCAATGTGTGACGGCGTGCCTTTTGGAGAATGAGCCAGCGAGTTAATTTCAGTGGCAAGGTTAAGTCAGGAACAGACGGAGCCGCAGCGAAAGCGAGTCTGAATAGGGCAATAGAGTCGCTGGAATTAGACACGAAACCAGGTGAGCTACCCATGTGCAGGCTGAAGCGAGATTAATCTCTCGTGGAGGGCCGAACTCACTAATGTTGCAAAATTAGGGGATGACGTGTGGGTAGGGGTGATATGCCAAACGAACTTGGAGATAGCTTGTTCTCTCCGAAATAGCTTTAGGGCTAGCGTCGCGTGTTTAGTATAGGGGGTAGAGCACTGGATGAGCTAGGGGGCGCAAGCTTACCGACCTCAACCAAACTCCGAATACCTATACTTTAAAATGCGGCAGTCGGACTATGTGAGATGAGTTTCATAGTCGAGAGGGAAACAACCCAGACCGACGGCTAAGGTCCTCAAATCTATGCTAAGTGGGAAACGATGTGAGAGTGTTTAGACAGCCAGGAGGTTGGCTTAGAAGCAGCCACCCTTTAAAGAGTGCGTAATAGCTCACTGGTCAAACGCTTTTGCGCGGAAAATGTAACGGGGCTAAAGCATAGTACCGAAGCCACGGATTGGTAATTCTTTGAATTACTGATGGTAGGAGAGCGTTCTGTAAGAGATACAAGGGTAACCGAGAGGATATCTGCGGCTTACAGAAGTGAGAATGCTGGCATGAGTAGCGTAAAACATGTGAGAAACATGTTCCCCGTAAACCTAAGGTTTCCGACGGAAGGTTAATCCGCGTCGGGTTAGTCGGTCCTTAGCCGAGGCCGAAAGGCGTAGGTGATGGATATCCGGTTAATATTCCGGAACCACTTATTTGGAGTGATGGAGGGACGCAGTTTGGTAGGTCAGCCCCTTATTGGATTGGGGTGCTAAACGTCTAGGATAAAGATGGGTATAGGAAAATCCGTACCCTGAATCTGAAGCGTGATGGCGGTGCCTATAGAGCC
Organism: Candidatus Leptofilum proximum; assembly: GCA_016710325.1. Taxonomy (GTDB): domain Bacteria; phylum Chloroflexota; class Anaerolineae; order Promineifilales; family Promineifilaceae; genus Leptofilum; species Leptofilum proximum. The sequence goes on from JADJXK010000001.1 coordinate 1,359,744, forward strand.
AGAAGTGATTGAGCCAAGCTGCCAAGAAAATCTTCTAAGCGTTGATATTTAAGTGACCGTACCGCAAACCGACACTGGTAGGTGGGTAGAGTATACCAAGGGGATCGAGAGAACCTTCGTTAAGGAATTCGGCAAAATACCCCCGTAACTTCGGGAGAAGGGGGGCCTCTGCTGGTTAGCAATTAAGCGAAGCTGGTGGAGGCCGCAGAGAAATGGCTTCTTCAACTGTTTAACAAAAACACAGGTCTCTGCTAAGTCGAAAGACGATGTATAGGGGCTGACGCCTGCCCAGTGCTGGAAGGTTAAGGGGAGAGGTTAGCGCAAGCGAAGCTTTGAACCGAAGCCCCAGTGAACGGCGGCCGTAACTATAACGGTCCTAAGGTAGCGAAATTCCTTGTCGGGTAAGTTCCGACCCGCACGAATGGCGTAATGAGAGAAGCACTGTCTCAACGAGGGACTCGGCGAACATTGAAGTACGTGTAAAGATGCGCGTTACCCGCAGCTGGACAAAAAGACCCCGTGAAGCTTTACTACAGCTTGGCATTGAGTTAGGGCTTAGTTTGTGTAGGATAGGTGGGAGGCTTTGAAGCTGGGACGCTAGTCTCGGTGGAGCCGCCGTTGAAATACCACCCTGGCTAAGTTTTGGCTCTAACCTGCAACCGTTATCCGGTGTGGGAACAGTGCCTGGTGGGTAGTTTGACTGGGGCGGTCGCCTCCGAAAGTGTAACAGAGGCGCCCAAAGGTTCGCTCAGGCTGAATGGAAACCAGCCGTAGAGTGTAAAGGCACAAGCGAGCTTGACTGCAAGACATACGAGTCGCGCAGGGACGAAAGTCGGGCTTAGTGATCCCACGATTCCGAGTGGAAGGGTCGTGGCTTACCGGATAAAAGCTACTCCGGGGATAACAGGCTAGTCTGGTCCAAGAGTTCACATCGACGACCAGGCTCGGCACCTCGATGTCGGCTCATCGCATCCTGGGGCTGGATAAGGTCCCAAGGGTTGGGCTGTTCGCCCATTAAAGCGGTACGTGAGCTGGGTTCAGACCGTCGTGAGACAGGTCGGTCTCTATCCGCTGTGGGCGTAAGGGATTTGAGAGGAGCTGCCCCTAGTACGAGAGGACCGGGGTGGACAGACCTCTAGTGTGCCAGTTGTCGTGCCAACGGCATTGCTGGGTAGCTACGTCTGGCAGGGATAACCGCTGAAAGCATCTAAGCGGGAAGCTCGCCTCAAGATTAGATCCCTCATCCGTTTTGGAGTAAGACCGCTAGGAGACTACTAGCTTGATAGGCGGCATGTGTAAGTGCAGTAATGTATTTAGCTAAGCCGTACTAATGGTCGAGGGCTTACGTTCCACTTGATACGGAGAATTCGGTTTTCTGACGTGAATGCAAATTTTGCAGTGATGGAAACGATTACTATTTAGTTCTTAGACGATCTTACTTGTTTATAAGAAGGTCTCTTGGTGATTTGAGCGGCGAAGGTACACCCGGTCCCATCCCGAACCCGGAAGTTAAGCTCGCTAGCGCTGATGGTACTTGGGGGGCGACCCCCTGGGAGAGTAAGTCATTGCCAAGAGGCCTTTTTATTTTTCTTCCCGCGTTTTCTTCTTTTTGTTCCCCTTTTTAATCCAGGTCAGTTTTGATGCACGAATATATCTGGCTGCTCAGGCACAATAAGGATTATCGCTTTTTGTGGTTGGGCAATGTGGTGTCTCAGCTGGGTGATTGGTTTAATCTGATTGCAGCGGCCGAGTTGATAACTGAGTTGAGTAGTTCAGGGGTAGCGATTAGCTACCTTTTTTTGGCTCGGTTTTTGCCACTGTTTTTGTTTAGTCCCCTGGCCGGTGTATTGGCCGATCGCTATGACCGCCGTACCTTGATGGTGATTTCTGACGTGCTGCGGGCTGTGGTAGTGATAGGTTTTCTGGTTGTGGGGGTAACGGGGCAAATCTGGCTGTTTTATCTGTTGACCGTTGCGCAGTTTGCGTTGAGTGCATTGTTTACACCAGCGCGTTCGGCCGTTGTGGCGATGGTGGTGGATCGCAAGGAACTGGTGACGGCCAATGCTTTGGACAGCTTTACCTGGAGCACGATGCTGGCGCTGGGAGCACTGCTGGGTGGAGTCGTTGCGGCCGTTTTCGGGGCAGAAACCGCTTTTGTGCTGGATGCGCTCACTTTTTTGCTCTCGGCCTGGTTTATCAGCCGGGTGGTGTTGAAAAAGCGAGCGGCGGAAGCTGAAAGCCAGGGTGGGTGGCTGGATTTTATGGATGGCTTCCGCTATTTGTGGGCACGGCCGTATCTCCTCATCCTCAGCCTGATCAAAGCAACCGGATCGCTGGTGTGGGGGGCAGTAAACGTCCTGGAAATTAGTTTTGCCGACCTCGTGTTTCCCTTTACCAAATTTCCCTTGGCTGCGGCCCTGCGTATTGAGGATGGAGGCACGGCCTCCCTCGGTATTATTTATGTGGTGAGCGGTCTGGGAACGGGCCTGGGCCCACTTTTCATGCGGCGGGCTTTAGGCAGCAAGCCGCCCCGCCTGATTTTAGGAGCGACAATTGGCATGGTGCTTGTTTCAGTGGGCATCTGGGGACTGGCAGCAGCGCCGACGTTTGGGCTGTTTTTGCTGGCCACCTTTGTGCGGACGGTGGGCAGCGGCACGATTTGGGTGTTTTCGGCCGTTTTGCTGCAAATTGTGGTGCCAGATCGTTACCGGGGGCGTGTATTTGCCTTTGAGTTTGCTATGCTCACGCTGACGCAGTCGGTTTCGATACTGTTGGCCGGGGTGCTGCAAGATTCACCACAGTGGGGTATACAGCCAACGGCGTTGGCCTTTTCGGGCGTGGGCGCCTTGTTCTCGTTGGTTTGGATTACTTTTTACAGCTGGTCGCGCCGCAATTCTACAAACGAGCGCGTGCAGGCGTTTTGGTACGCGAGTGACTGATTACAGTTCCTTCTCAAAATGGGTATCGCCATCGCGATGCTTAACAATGCGGTAACCGTTAGCCTGGTAGAAGGCGACCACTTCCTGCCAGGTTTCGGTAGTTTCCAGGACCAGTTTGCGGAATTGGCGCTTTACGGCCGTTTCCTCCAATTCCCACAAAATTCGCTGGCCAATTCCCTGGCGACGGTTTGTCTTGTTCACAGACATGCGCACGATACGGCCGTATCCCGCCCCCATATCTTCCGTTACCAAAGCCCCACATCCCACAATCTTATCCCCTTGAAAGGCCAGCAAGAATGTTTCTCCGGCATAGCTGTGGGCAATGTCGTTTAGGTCGGGATTGAGGGAGAGATCCAGGGTTCCCCAATGATCGGCCAATCCGGCCAGGATGAGCTTCTTAACTTCATCTTGATGCCGGGGATGGAACGGCCGTATTTCAATCGTATCTACCATGCCGCAATTATCCCATTTTGATGACTCTAAACCAACTTGGCTGGATTTCATACCCAAGATATGCCCTCCGTCTATACCCCTGTTTATGGAGAATGCCGTGCTGTTTGATTAGGATAAGAGTGGTAGAGGAACAAAAGTCGGCGACTATAAAATTAAGGTAAAGGTATGGACTCTTTTAGATTTGTCATTCTTGGCGGGGGAGTAGTGGCGGGATATGCTGCCCAGGAATTTGCCCGCTGTGGCATTCCGGCAGGCGAGCTGTGTATTGTCTCTAATGAAAAGACGCTGCCTTACGACCGGCCCCCGCTTTCGAAGGATTACCTGGCTAACGAGAAGACAACGGAAGAGATATTGATCAACGAGCCTGGTTTTTATGAAGCAAATGGCATTGAAGTGCGGTTGGATACGGCCGTTACCCGCGTCGATTTAGACAACAAGAAGCTGTACGCCAATGGGGACACGATCACCTACGAAAAACTGCTGATTGCCACAGGTTCGCGGCCTCGTACTTTGGATCTGCCAGGTCACGAGCTCGACAATATTTTCTATCTGCGCCACATCAACGATGCTCGGGCGATCCGGCAAAAGGCGCAGCAGGCTAAACAGGCTGTGGTGATTGGCGGCAGCTTTATTGGCATGGAAGCCACGGCCGTCTTGCAAAGTAATGGCGTCGATACCACGCTGGTTTTCCCGGAAGAGTGTGTCTGGCAGGCCTTTTTTACGCCGAAGATGTCCCATTTCTTCGAAAGTTACTACCGCGATCGCGGGGTGACGATACTTTCACAGGAGAAAGTGAAGGCGTTTGTGGGCAACGGCCGTGTGCAAAAAGTGATCACCGAGTCTGGCAAGGAACTGCCCGCTGACATCGTTGTGGCGGGCATTGGCGTGGTGCCCAACAAAGAGCTGTTTGCCGACTGCGGCCTGCAGATCGCCGACGAAGGCGTTGTGGTCAACCGATTTCTGGAAACGAACTTTCCCAGTGTGGTGGCTGCTGGGGACATTACCTTCTACGAAGACGTTGTTTATGACAAACAGCTGCACATCGAGCACTGGGATAATGCCGTCCAGCAGGGCAAACACGCAGCTCGCGTGATGCTGGGCGAGATCCAGCCCTATACACACGTTCCGTATTTTTTCTCGGATGTGTTTGATCTCTCTTACGAATTTTGGGGTGATCCGTCCGGTGCGGCGCAAACGGTGCATCGCGGTGAGGTAGAAGACGGCCGTTTCAGCGTGTGGTGGCTGGCGGAAGACGGCCGTTTGCTGGCGGCATTTGTCATGAACCGGCCCGATGAAGAGCGCGAAATGGCGCCGCAGTGGATTCAAGCTGGCAAAAAAATGACTACAGAATGGTTAAAAGAAACCAAAAATTTTGAGGCTGAGTCAGAGAAGACCTAACAGTCGCCTTACCTCGGCCAAAGGAGCAAATCATGTCTACAAATCCTCCAACAAGAGTAAATCCATCAACACAAGAAGTGAAGCATCATCTTGACCAGTGGGAGATCGGTATTGGTCGGCTGGAAGATGAGATTCACCGTCTCAACCAGGAATCGCAGCGACAATATGTTGACCAAGTTGCGGTCATGCGGCAGCATCTGAAGGAACTGCGCCTTCGCTTGCAGGCCCTTGAGGCAGGGGAACCCCGGGAATGGCGCGAAAGTCGCCCCGCGTACTACGAGCGCCTGGGGCGCTTCCGCCTGGTCTTTATACAAACAGCCAACAGGATGAAGCAGGAAGAACAGGCGGGCCTGGGCTGGCTTCAAGGCTTCACCGATGAACGGACCCATGAGTCGGCCGGTTGGACGGAAGGTATAGGTGAGGAGCCGGAGGGCTCGGCTGGTTGGACGGAAGGTATGGGCCACCATCCTGAGGGTTCAGAAGGTTGGACCGAAGGGTATGACGAAGTGAACAAAGATTAAGGCTGTTCCACCGTGCTGAATAATTTCCCCTGACGTGGCGGCCGGTTAAGAGAAATCTTGCCGACCGCCTTTTTTGTTGTGGCAGCAAAGCTGTGTTTCAACTTGCCCTTTAATTGATAGAGTAAGTCGTCATTTGTATACTTGGACAGTCGTGAAAACTGTGCCAGGCAACGGCCGTTTTCTTCACTCACAAATTCCAGTCAAACAAGCGTCATGAAAAAGGACAACCAATGAAACGTGCTGCGGCGATGGATGGATTACTGGTTTTTGATGGGGCCGTAACGGCCGTTTGCAGCCGCTTCACCAATAACACCGGCAGCGGTGTTTTTGTCTCAAGCTCGGGACAGCTAACGGTGCAAATCAGCAGTTGGGCGCTGATGGGTAACGGCAACGCCACCGGCCCGGCCGGAATTGGCCCCGGCAGCGGCGATGCGGCGCTGGGCAACGTGCTTTTTGCTCCCTGGCTGGATGAAGATGCATGCACAACGGTGAGCTATCAGTTATATTTGCCCTATGTGTTAACACCTTGAAATTGTGGTTCGTATAGCCACTAGAAGTGGTTGAGTAATTGGGTAGCTGCGAGCAATTACCCAATTACTCAATTGCCCAATCCAGGTCTTTTTTCGGTAAACCATGACGAGTGAGAAACCTGTACGCGACGAAAAATTTGAATGGCCAATTTACGTGGATGCTACCCTGGCGGGTCTGGCCGTCCTGATCCCCATCCCGTTGCTGGACGTGCTGTTTGAGTGGCTTTTTAAGCGGCGAATGCCCCAGGCGATTGCCAGGCGCAACGGCCGTACTCTATCCCCAGAAACCGTCAGCCAGCTTAACCGCAGCCAGTTTAGCTGCATGGGCTGCCTGCTCTGGCCGCTGGAACTGGTCTGGCTGCTGCTCAAGCGCACGTTTCGCACCATTCTTTACTTCCTCACCATCAAAGACGCCACGGACAACCTGAGCTACTACTGGCACCGCGCCTTTCTGCTTGATTTGATGATGAAGCGAGGCGACCTGGAGAATCGCGCAGATGCGCCCCTGGCTGCCGAAGCGCTGCATCAGGTGCTGGACAGCCTCACCACCAGCCCGTTGACCCAGCTGGCGCAGCAGGTGGTGGCCAACGTGCGGCACATTTTGCGCTCCAGCTGGCGCTGGCTACGCCGCAAACAAGAAGATGAGATGATGGCCAATACCCGCACGCAGATGGCCAACGCCTGGCGCGATCTCTCTGGCTATTTTGACCAGGTGGCCAGCCGGTATGAACAGCAGTTGGAGCAGCTGCACATTGCCCGCCTGCAAAACAGCCTGGTTGTTGACCCAGGCACACCAGAAACGGCCGCTCCGCCCCCATCACCATCCCCCCATACCCCACCTGATAACCAAACTTAATAAGGAGCCGCTGCCCGGTGGCCACCGGGCAGCACCGCCTGATGAACTTACGCAATATCGATAAACGTTTATTGACCATCCTGCTCATCGTGTTTGTGCAGATGATCGGCGCAGCCATGGCCCTGCCCATTCTGCTGCTCTACGCCCAGCGCCAGTTTGCGATTCCGCCCCGGTACAACACCCTGCTGCTGTCCTCCTTTTTTGCGGCGCAGTTTTTGGCCGGGCCGGTGATTGGGCGATTGTCGGATAAATACGGCCGTATCCCCATCCTCATCATCAGTCAGATCGGCACCGTCATCAGCTTTATCATGATTGGGGCCGCGCCGAACGTGGCCGTGCTGTTCATCGCCCGCATTTTGGATGGCATCACCGGGGGCAACATCATTGTCGCCCAGGCGTACATCACCGACATTACCCCGCCCGCCAAACGGACAGAGTCGCTGGGCTACATTTTTGCCGCTTTTGGCCTGGGATTTGTGTTTGGACCGGGCCTGGGCGGGGTGCTTTCGGCCGCTTTTGGTCCGCGAGTGCCCTTTTTCATGGCGGCCGTGGCGGCAACCCTTACCGTCATTTTGACCTGGCGCACCCTCACCGAAACCCTTACGCCGGAGCAGCGCATGAAAAACCGGCAGGCGCGTCGCGGGGGTATTGCCCCGGCAGAAGTGGTGCGCAATATGCCGCTGCTGGCCATCTTGCTCATCGCCTTTATTGGCCAGTTTGCCCTGGGGCTGCTGCAAGCCACCTTTGCCCTGTACGGCGATGCGGTGCTTTTTGCCGAATACAGCGAGCGCATTGTGGACTTAGGCATCGGCATTTTGCTCACAACCGTGGGCCTGTCCCAGTTTTTGACGCAAACCCTGCTGATCCGGCGGCTGCTGCCCCGGCTGGGTGAGGCGAACCTGGTGATTATTGGCGGGGCGCTGCGGGCGGTTGGCATGTTTTTCCTGGCGATTGCCACCGCACCGTGGTTTGGGATTCCTGGTTCTATCTTCTTCCCCGTCGGTATGGGGTTGATGATGCCGCCGCTGCAATCGCTGTCTACCCGGACGGTGCCGGAGGAGGTGCGCGGTGGCGTGTTGGGGATGTTCCAATCGACGGTGAGCCTGGCCACCATTTTTAGCACGGCGCTGGCCGGGGCGATTTTTGCCTTTAACCCGCGTTACCCGTACTGGCTAGGCATGGCCTTATCGCTGTTTGCCATCATTCCAGCTTACTACTTTTTGCAACGGCCGTTACGCAAAACACCTCAGGGAACGGCCGTACCCAAGTAGAAATATATCCTCCCGACCTGCTTTCCCAGCGGCCCAGCGTAGCATGAAATGAACTTTTTGCGATAATTGGCATCTGGCATGAGACAAGTGAGGCGTAAGCAACCATGAAGTTAGCGGTATTTGGCGCCACTGGCGGCACCGGCAAAGAAATTGTGAAGCAGGCCCTGGCGGCTGGCCATGAAGTCACCGTTCTGGTGCGCGATCCGGCACGATTGACGATCAAACATGACAAGCTCTACCTGGTCATCGGTAATGTGTTGAATGCAGACAAGGTAGAAGAGACGCTGGCTGGTTCCGACGCCGTTTGTTGTTCCCTGGGCAGCACGCCCAACAATCCAGACATGGCGGTCTCCGACGGCACACGCAACATCATCGACTGCATGACCAAGCAGGGCATCAGGCGCCTGGTAGTGGTGACAGCCATGGGGGTGGGCGACAGCTTGGAGCAGGTAACGCTGACGTTCAAAATGTTGATGAAAACTGTCTTACGTAAGGCGTATGAAGACAAAGAACGCCAGGAGCAGCTGGTGCGCAAAAGTGATCTCGACTGGGTCATTGTGCGCCCCGGCGGGCTAACCAACGGCCCGGCCACCGGCGACTACCAGTTTGGCCTCGATCCCGCCATTGGCAGCGGACAGGTTTCGCGGGCCGACGTAGCCGCCTTCGTTTTACAGCAGCTGACAGACGATACCTTCTTGCACAAAACCCCGGTAATTACCTGATTCCCCAGTGAAACCATCGTGAAAAGTCAGGCGCGTTTGTGGCCTTTTGGCCATTAGCGGGTCTTTTTATGTCTGGTTGTAAATTATTTCACAAGTTATGCGTACGGCCGTATGCAGCCGATAAACGCTAACCATGCTATGTTGTGATGATGCCTTGGCATCACTTGTGTAAACGGCCGTTGTGCAGTTGGTTAAACAATCGCTTTCTCACAATCTATGAGCCGGTTACACCGCTGTTTGAAAAATCAATTTGTATAGTTGCCAAGCTAGCCGAGCTCCTCCTTTACCTTTGCCGCATGCTGCCCAGTGCACCGGCTCTTTTGGCAAATGGTTTCTATTTTCATGACGACCTTTCTGGCCCTCTTGTTGGCCCATTTATTAGCTGATTTTCCCCTACAAACGAACCGCATTTTTCGCTTGAAAGTTGCCGGTAATGCCGGCCTGGTGCTGCATGTGCTCATTCATATCCTCACCACGGCGCTGCTGGTGCGGCGGCCCGCCAGTCACTTGGACCTTCTCCTGGTGCTGGGCGTGGTGCATTTTCTGATTGACTGGATCAAGCTGCGCTTTCCGCACGACCCGCAGTGGCCGGGCTTTTTGCTGGATCAGCTGGCGCACCTGCTTTCGCTGGGATTGCTGGCGTTGTGGCAGCCGGAGGTAACGGCCGTCCTCTCCCCCTGGCTGATGCTACCCCTCATCTGGCTGGTTTTGCTGCCCGCCCTGCTGATGCTGCTCTGGGTTTGGGCCAACGATGTGCAGCAGGATACCCGCTACCAGGCGTCTCCCTCCGTGCATTGGGCCAGCCGCCGTCTGCTCACCCTCTCGCAGCAAACCGGCTGGGCGACCGTGCTGCTGGTGTTTGTCTGCCGGTTTATACTGTAGGTACTTTCTGGCTATATTTTCCTACTGCGATAGAGTGGTTCTTCATGGTTTAATACACAGGGGAATAAGCTTACCCAATTTATAGGTCCAAAACAGAGGAGATTTCCGTGAAGTACTCAATCTTATTAGTGGATGATGACCCTAATTTGCGCGACATGCTGCGCCAAATGCTGGAAATTGGTGGCTTTGACGTAGTAGAAGCCGAAGACGGACTGGATGCCCTGGAAAAACTGGAGGAGATGACGCCCGACATTCTAGTTTTGGACGTGATGATGCCCAACCTGGATGGCGTCAGCCTTTGTAAACAGCTGCGCAGTGATGCCGAATTCATGAGCCTGCCCATCATCATGCTGAGCGGCAAAACGCAGCACCGGGCAGTGGAGGAAGGCATGGCGGCCGGGGCCAACTGCTATTTGTGCAAGCCTATCACGGTAGAGGAATTAATCCGCAGCGTGCGCGAGCTTTTGCCTGCGCCGTCACCCTTGAATTAAGTTCAAAGAGCTTACCTCTGTCATAGCAGGTATCTAGTCTGGATTCCCGCCTGCGCGGGAGCAACTGTGATAAAAGTCAAGGTTAAAAGCGAATTTGTCTAAGCAATTTGCCAAGTTGCTTCATCTCGAATGATAGCATTCAAAATGGTTAACAATTTTCGCATACAGGCCGTGAGCGCTACTTTAGGGAGCTTTCCCTTAGCAATCAAACGGTTATAAAAGGCTTTAAGAACCGGGTTATAACGAATGCCCGAAAGAGCAGCCATGTACAAAACAGAACGAACATCAGCCCGGCCGCCAAAGATATGGCGGTGCCCGCGAAAACGGCCGCTGTCACGATTGAACGGAGCCAGGCCGACTAATGCGGCAATTTTTGCCGGGACAAAGTTCCCAATTCTGGCAATTCAGCCAGCAACGTAAAGGAGGTGACCGGGCCTACGCCGGGGACGCTTTCTAAACTGGCACGCTTTTCGCGCCACTGGGCGTTTTGGTCAATCCAATTATTGAGGTCATCCTCAATTTCAGCTAATTCGGTTTCTAACCAGTCCAAGTGTTTCTGCAAACGAGGCAACAATTCTGGATTGGTCGTGGCACGCCGATTCTTCTCGGCTGTTTGCATGTCGATCAGCTGGCGCCGCCGAGTGACCAACGCTTTGATGAGTTGCTGTGCCTCTGTACCGAGAGGCCGTACCTCGGGACGAATCGCTTCGGCAAAAGCGGCAATCAGCCGAGCATCAATCGCGTCTGTCTTGGCTAATTGTCCCTTGGCACGAGCGAAATTACGGATGCGTGTGGGGTTGACAACCACGATAGGCAGAGAGACAGCGGCCAGTTCTGTGACCATGGTTTGCTCGAATCCGCCACTTGCTTCAACCACAATAGCAGCGATAGCCGTTGCCGGTAGCAACCTCTCCACCAGGGCGGCGATGCCGGCAGCGCTGTTCTCGAATCGCGTCACTGCTTTCTGGCCCCACTGGGCCAAATCCAAAGCGGTCTTTGATACATCGATGCCAAAAAAGGTTTCTTCTGTTTGCTGTTCCATGCGTCATTCCTTTGTGACCCGCACTAGCAATAATACGGACTTTACTGTCCTAACAACTGTTCGGGTTCTCGTGAACTCTCCTACTCTGGCGGTCTGCGCTCCTGCGCGGCTTTGCGCCTATGACATCGGCCTACCAGAGTTGAGCAATCTTAACGGATGGTCGCTTTTTTGGCCTCTTGTTTTATCATTTTCACGATGGGCCTCATCTCCCGCACGGTTTTTGAACCAAATGACAATCGGCCTTTCGTTTTGCTTTATCATACTAATGACAAGTTAAGAAAAATTGTGTAACTGAGCACTCAAAAACAAAAAACACGCAGGTGAACATGGTGTTTACCTGCGTGTTTTTTTACGTTTGCCGGTTGTCCCGGGTTACTTGTAAACAGGTTGGTACATCTGCGATTCGATGTAAGCGGGCAAATTGTTCGGACGCGGCACGCGGGCCAGGCCTTGCTGGTAGGCCACTTCGGCAACGGCCGTACCAATGGCCGCCGACACCTCACGAATGCGGGTCAGCGAGGGGTATATCCGCCCCTTGGCCAGATCCTCTTCGGTGACCAGCCGCGCCAGCGTGCGCGCTGCCGCCATGAACATCTCGTCCGGTACGTGACGCGCCTTCACGGCCACCACACCCAGCCCCACGCCGGGGAAAATGTAGGAGTTGTTGCCCTGACCAGGCACAAACCTCTGGCTGTTGAACTCTACCGGGTCGAACGGGCTGCCGCTGGCAAAGATGGCGCGACCATCGGACCAGGTGTACGCTTCTTCTGCGGTGCATTCGGAGTTGGAGGTGGGGTTGGAGAGGGCAAAGACGATCGGCCGTTTGTTGAGCTGCGCCATCGCTGCCACAATCGGTTGGGTGAACATCTGGCCCCGGCCAGAGACGCCGATGATGGCCGTAGGCTGGAGGGCATTGACGGCGGCGAGCAAATCGGGCTGTGGCGCAAATTCATGGGCGTAGTGCAATTTATGTTCGGCCAGATCGGTGCGCGTGCTTTCCACCAAGCCGCGTGAATCCACAAACCAGCAGCGCAGCCGGGCCTCGGCTTCCGTCAGCCCTTCGTCCATCATCGCCGACACGATGAGGTCGGCAATGCCGATACCTGCTTCGCCCGCGCCCAGGAAGAGCAGCTTTTGCTCACCCAGCTTGCCACCGGTCAGCCGCAAAGCGGAGTAGATTCCGGCGAGCGTCACGCTGGCAGTGCCTTGGATGTCGTCGTTAAAAGTGCAGTAGGCATTGCGGTACTTGTGCAGCAGGCGGAAGGCATTGAGGTTGGCAAAATCTTCAAACTGGACCATGACGTTAGGGTACCGTTCGGTAACGGCCGTCATAAATTCGTCCACCAGCGCGTCGTACTCTGCCCCGCGCAGCCGTCGCTGCGGCAGGCCAATGTAGATGGGATCGTCCAACAGGCGCTGGTTTTCCGTGCCTACGTCCAGCGTGATGGGCAGCGTTTTGGCCGGGTTGATGCCCGCGCAGGCGGTATAGAGCGACAGTTTGCCCACAGGAATGCCCATGCCGTTGGCGCCCTGGTCGCCCAGGCCCAGGATGCGCTCGCCGTCGGTGACCACAATCACTTCCACGTCGTCGTGTGGCCAGTTGGCCACCAGTTCTTTGATGCAGCCCCGGTCGTTGGCGGAAATGTACAGGCCGCGCGGGCGGCGGAAGATGTGGGCATATTCCTGGCACGCCTTGCCAACGGTGGGTGTGTAGATGATGGGCATCATCTCTTCCAGATGGCTCATCACCACGCGGTAGAACAAGGTTTCGTTGCGGTCTTCCAGGCCGATGAGGTAGATGTATTTTTCCAGGTCGTTGGGCTTTTTGCGAAAGTTTTCCAATGAGCGAAGGACTTGTTGTTCCTGGGTGAGGACACGCGGCGGTAACAAACCACGCAGTTTGTAGGCATCTCGCTCACGTTCGGTAAAAGCGGTGCCGTGGTTGTGCAGCGGATCGTGCAGCAGATCAACCCCGGTCGGTAGAGATTCTCTTCCAGACATTAAAGACTCCTTGAGGTAATACTCAACTTGTTAAAAGATAATGTGAACGCGAAACGGCCGTTGTGGGAATACGGCCGTCACTAAACCAGGGTTGATCGTAGTCTATGCCACGACCAGGGAACAGTCGCAATTGGCATATAGAGAAGGTGATGTTTGTCAGCTTTGAGCGTGGGGTAGGGGATCAGGTGTTGTCGCGGCGGACAATGCCTTCGCGCCAGGCCAGAACGGCCGCCTGCGTACGGTCGGCCAGGTGCAGCTTGCTGAGGATGTTGCTCACGTGGCTTTTTACCGTCTTCTCGCTGATGACCAGCTGCTCGGCGATGCTGCTGTTGTTGGCCCCGTCTGCAATCAGACGCAGCACTTCCATCTCACGGTCGCTGAGCTCGGTAAAGACGTTGACACTTTCCTGGCGCGAGCCGTGCAGCTCTTGCACCACGCGGGCCGCCACGCGCGGGTGCAGCACCGCTTCGCCCTGGGCTGCCTGCCGCACCGCCTCGGCCAGGGCGGCCGGTTCAATGTCCTTGAGCAGGTAGGAAAGCGCCCCGGCACGAATGGCGGGGAAGATGTGTTCGTCCTGGTGGTAGGAGGTGAGCATGATAATTTGGGTGCGCGGGCTTTGGGCTTTGACCAGCCGCGTGGCGGTGACGCCATCCATGCCGGGCATCACCAGGTCCATCAGCACTACGTCTGGGGCGTGCTCGGCGGCGAGGGATACGGCCGTTTCCCCCGAATCTGCCTCCGCTACCACCTCGATATCCGACTGGGCTTGCAAAAATGCCCGCACGCCCTGCCGCACTACCTTGTGATCGTCCACCAGTAAAACCGTAATCTTCCGGCTCATATCACTTTTCCCAAAGCTGCCGCTTTTCATGGCTCGTTTTCATGCCATCCCGATATTACCTCGATCATCCAGGTGAGCCAACCGGGGATTGTCAACTGGGTGCACGAACAACTTGTCAGGCAAAGCAATTAACTCACGCAAAGACGCAAAGGGTAAAGGGGAAAAATTTGCGTCTTTGCGACTTGGCGTGAAATTTAATGACAACTTGTTCGTAGACCCTTGTCAGCTTTGGATTAAATCTGTACACCGCCACGCCTGGGCCTGGCTGCTACATTGGCAATAGTCGCCATCCATATTTCGGTCTACCCTTGACGCCTGTGGTCCACGCGGCGTGTATCTGCCTACCAACCGGAGATACCGGGCATCTGGTAGGGCCGCCAGACATATCCTGGCGCAAAGGGCTCAAACTCTGCCGGTGTGTCCATACGCGTCCACATCATCTCTTGCATAACGAGTCCATCCCAGCCTGTCTTGGCAAAGGCCTCCGGGCCAAAATGCAAATCTTGATAATTGCTGTGCGCCTCGATCATAAACAGTTCTGCCACTTCCCAGCCGGCCACAGCGCAAATATAACTCTCAACTCGCCTTAGCTGCTGATACAACTGCCTGGCGACCTCATCGAGTTGGTCGGTGGAGGTGAGCCGGGGTGGATCGTTGGCGACACCCAAACTAACCCTGGTGGGATGGACGCTCAACAGCCAAATTCCCTCGTTCGTCTGCCAGGTATTGGTGATGCAGGCAAGCAGCCCCAGATCTACGAGAGTGAGTTGGAGTTGGGCGAACGAGCGCTCTGCCACCATTGCCGCATCGTGCTCTGAAAAGGCCATCAACAAATAATAGTGGCGGGCCATGTTTAGGCCTGGTCGTCCTTTGGCTCTGGGTTGACCTGCTGAAATCGTTGCTCATAGGCCAGGAAGTGTGGGAAACGGCCGTCTACTTCCACAGTCGGGTGCTTTTCATTTATTTCTGTTTTCATGGACCAGGTCAGATGGATCACCGTGTAACGGTCTGGCTCCTCCAAATGTTGGCACAAAATATCGTCCGTGGCCCCGGCGCGATGGGCAATAACCTGAACGAGTTTGTTAAACAGGAGATGGCCTTGAGGCAGTTCCTTTTGCAGTTCCTCCTCAAGAGATTCTCTCTCCTCAGGAGTGGCGTAAAACCAGCCGAGGGGCAAAGGTTCCTTATCTAACGTTTCATCCATTTTGTTTTTTAATATCCCTCTGCGGCCAGTCCCGGCCAGCCGGTTAGATAATCGTCCAGCGAAATGTCGGTCAAAGCATCCCCACCTATTTCTGTGTAATCTTGCAGCGTATCGTCCAGCTCAAAATCGCAAAGTACCCCGATGTGGTGACTCGTGTGATCGGCCAGGAATTTCCACAACGCCTGGTTGAGCTGGGATTGTTTCCAGTTGGGCGCCTCAGTTGCATTGCCCAGATGGTAATAGGCTACCTGATCACCCGCGAAGATAGCCTTACCAAGCCAAAGGAGTTGCTTGCAGTCATAACAGAGAAAGTTGCCGGAGATACTCATGACTCGGCTCGCCTCTTCCTCGATTCCACAATCCCCACACTGACCGCATACCAGAACAGAATATCCACTACCAGCCACAGCCCATTGGACTCGGAGCAGTTCTGCCCCGGCCGGCAAGGCCCCCAGGCGAGGAAAAATTGCAGGGGAAAGCCAAGCGGAAAGGTGTCCGAGAGCGTGGCCATCACATACGTCCGCCAGAGCAGGGAGGCGATGACGAACAAGGCAAACGTCAAAATGAGCTTTGATAACGTAGGTTTGAGAATTTGCTTTATGAGCAGTTATATCCTTTGTGATTTTGTTGGACGGGGTTTTGCTATTTACCTGCTGCTTCAAAAATGAGCCTGATTTTCTCATCACGAATCATGGTTCTGAATTTTTCGGATGTGTCAGAGGTGGCAAGTTCAGTAGACCAATCAGAAAAGAAATCATCAAGTTGTTGTACGTCATATTTTGCTTCATCGGCAATAACAGGCTGTCGTAAATTTCCACTTCCGTCAATTGGGTCAATCATTACAAAGGGTATGTGGGTGGGCAATAAGGCTATCACAACCTTGCCCTCGGCAATAGTGACCCGCGCAACAGGAAAGTTAACAGCCATTTGCGAGGCGGCGTCTAAAAAAATCCCTCCATATTTAAATTGATTATCTACCTGCACAATAAAGGGATGGAGATACAAGGCTCGTTCAACAGAGTTGCCCCAGCCAAGACTTTCTTTCAGGTTGGTCAGTTTTTCAATCTCGGTAGAGTTGGCGTCAATCTTGATCAACGCTGTGCCCAGTTCATTGGTCGCACTGGATGTCAGGGTAATCGTTTGGAGATCCGAGTCGTATTTTTCGATGTTATCTTTGCTTATTACAAAAATAGGTTTGCTTGTATCAGCAGAGCTAAGAACTGACTGTGCTTTTTCCGCTTCGTAGCCAACTTCTAAATCAAACCAATTTTCTTTCAGAATGATTATCCTAAAATCTGTTTCTGGGGTTGATTGGCGGGGTGTAGAAATAGAAGAACAGGAGGAAAGAATGACAGCAAACATAAACATGGCGACGACGCGACTTTGCATGATTCATGAGCCTTTTTTGCGTGCGTATTGCGGGGGAGTTTTGTTATCAACCGCTGCGGGTATAAGAGCCGTCTTTTTACACGCCATTATTTTCCCTCATGAACAGAAAAACTCTACCATCCACATTAAGCACCTGATTTTTACCGATGGTTGCCAACGGCCGTTTCCAGAAACAGTGACCAAAAAGAGTTAAGCCTGCGCCTGCACGCTCCAGGAACTTGCGGATTCCAGGCTCTCCAATTTCACCGTTATCCGGGTAATCCGGCCCTTGATGTAATAAAACGATATGATTGGACATCACAGCTTTCAGGGCTTGCAAATAGTCAGCTTCACTTTTCCTTTGATTACGATCCGGTCTCCCGATAATTCCCGAAACACCGCCAATTTTCAGCCCAAAGGCAGTCGTTGCCGTGCCATCCAGGATCGTAACATTGGGCTTTAATCTTTCCGCCGCAACCATATCGTGATTGCCAAGAACGCCCACGACATGTTGGAAATGACCCGCAAACGCGTTCCACACCGCTGTCACGTCGCCTGTCCCGCCCATTTTTCGGCAGTCGGGATAATCATAGAAGTCACCCGCTAATAGGATTAAATCAATACTTGGTATTTCTTCTAGCTCCTCTAGTATCTTTAATTCCTCTGCCACTACCTCTCCCAACAGCCGGTTTTTTTCACCATCTTCTCTTCCCTGGAGATCGGAAGCTGCGATGAAAGAATCAATCCCTTTAGGCAAGCCTTGAACGCGCACCTGGTAAAAAGACAACACGCATTTTTGGGTGCCCCCTTGAGCACCCGATGAGCGATAGCCTAACTCGTAAAAGGGATCATCCTCTATTTTGATAATTTTCATCAACCAGAACCTTACGGCCGTTCCGTCACAACAAATGTCGCTTCATAGGCTTCTGCCGGAATGTGTTGCCCAATCTCTTCAGGATAGGGATCGAGCGCCAGCAGTTGAATTTGAAAATCGCCATAGGTCACCACGTCTAGCTTGAGAGGTGGATTGGTGTTCATTTCCAGGGTGACTGGAGCCTGATCTGCCTGGCTGATACGAATCGAAATTCTAGCCTGACCGGCTTCAGCGCATTGCACGTTACTTGGGCAGCGCGACTCTTCCAGAACCTCTTGAAACGTCAGGCTTAATCCCGTTTCGCTCAATTGGGCCGGTTGGTTGATAGGGATAGCGAAAGGTTGATCGAGCTGGATAGAAAGCGTTCCCCCAGCTTCAGAGGGCGGCAAAGGGGTTGATAGGGATGGTTCAGGTGTGTTGTCCGTCACAAGGAAGGTCGCTTCATATCTTTTTGCCGGAATATGTTGACCAATCTCTTCAGGATATGGATCAAGCGCCAACAATTGAATTTGAAAATCGCCATAGGTCACCACGTCTTGTTCGAGAGGTGGGTTGGTATTCATTTCCAAGGTGGCCGGAGCCTGACCTGTCTGGCTTACACGAATCGAAATTCTGGCCTGACCAGCCCAGGCGCATTGAACATTACTGGGGCAGCGAGAATCTTCCAAAACGTCTTGAAACGTCAGGCTTAATCCCTTTTCCGCGAATTGGGCCGGTTGATTGATAGAGATAGTGAAAGATTGATCGAGCTGAACGGGAGATGGTTCAGGGGTATGACACGCCCTAAGCCATAACCCGGCAGCCAGGCAAAACAGGCAGGCAATTTGTTTGGTGAGCATCATGTCCTACTTTCTCAAGCGATACCGCACACCCAAAGGGCAAACTTGGGTGTGCGGTTATCGGGCAGAGCGTTTCTAGTACCCTACACTTGCCCCATCTCGATCTGGTCAACGGCCGCCCGTGCCGCTTCGAACCCGGCTTTGGTCAGAATGCGATACGCCTTAATTGCTTCAAGTTTCTTTCCCTGTTGCAGCAAGGCATACACTTCTCGCAGCTCCGGCGGGATGTTACTGCCAGGCGTGTCAACATAGGTCAGGTTGAGGTGGTCGAGAATAAAATCGGTTTTGCGCTCCAGCCGGGCTACGGCTTGGGCGATGCGACTCAAATGTTCATTAAGTGTTTTGTCATCCATTGGTATCTCCTAAAAATATAATTGTTTATGGACCTTCAGATTTCGTGGGGTTTGCCGTGATGAGCGAAACGTGATTCACCTCTGGTCACGCATCACGGGCTTGTCCGTCTTCTAAATGTCCAAAGAGCCCTGTTATTTAAGAATAAACGGCAGGTAGAGTTCATAGTGCTGCACGTCATAGAGTTCCCCACTGGTAAAGTCGCCATTGCCTATGCCTATACCACCGAGTGGAATGTTGGCCGCATCTTTGATGGTGTCATCGTCCCACACGTCCAGGCGGAGGGTTCCGCTGCCGCTGCCGACCCCTACCGTAATGGTGCAGGTTGCCCCTGGGCAGTTGCTCATCTGCGTGATCGATGCGCCCGTCATGCCGCTGGCCTCCACGTGGAAATTGCTCACGTCCTGGCCGCTGACGGCTTCAGAAAAAGTAACCAGGAAACGAACGCTGGCCGCGTTTGTTGGGCTGGGGTCAAGCCGGGTGACTGAAACCACCGTCGGTGGGGTAGTGTCGGGGCCGTCGTTGGTCATCCCGTAAGCTGCCAGGTAGTCGGCTTCCGGCAGCACTATGCCATTGTTGTTGACGTTAGCAAACCGGCCGCCCACCAGCAGGTCGGACCCGGCGGCAGAGAGGGCAAAGACCCTGGAATTGATAACGGTAGGGATAGCGCCATTGCCTGCGCCGTCGCTGCCCAGCGCCGACCAACTCGTCCCATCCTACTTGGCGATGTAATCGGCTGCATTCAGGACGGCGCCGTTGCTGTTGAGGTTGGTAAAGATACCGCCCGCGTATACGGCCGTTCCATCCACAAAAATGGCGGAAACGGAACTGCCACAAGCGATACAGAACACCCCGTCGCCCATGCCATTGCTGCCCAGCGCCGACCAGTTCCCTGTTGCTGTGTCCCATTCGGCGATTAAATCGGCCGTGTTTAGCACTACCCCGCCGTTATTGACATCCGTGAAGTAACCGCCCACGTATACCGAAGATCCGGCCGGGGCAATGGCCTCAACCCCGTTATTGAGCGAGCCATCATTTATCCCGTTGTTTCCCAGGGCCGACCAGCTGCTTCCATCCCATTGGGCCACGTAATCGGCAGCGGGCAGATTGGCGGCGTCGGTAAACCCGCCGCCCGCGTAGAGCGTTGAACCGCTTACCGCCAGTGCAGCCACATAACTGTTGAACGCGCCGTCGCCCGCGCCGTTGCTGCCCAGCGCCGACCAGCTGCCCGTTAGGGCGTCCCATTGGGCCAGGTAATCTGCCTCTGGCACAACGGTGCCGTTGTTGCTGACGTTGGTAAACCCGCCGCCTACGTATACCTCTGTGCCGTTCACTGCCAGGGCGCGAACGTAGCTGCCGCCGGGTAACGCGCCGTTGCCCGCGCCGTTGCTGCCCAGTTCCGACCAATTCCCTGTCACAGTATCCCATTTGGCCACGTAATCGGCAGCGGGCATAGAGACACCGTTGTTGTTGACGTTGGTAAACTGCCCACCCACGTACAGGTCTGTGCCGCTCACGGCTAAAGCGTACACGCGGTTGATCAATGACCCATTGCCTGCGCCGTTGCTGCTCAGGGCCGACCAGTCCGTCCCGTCCCATTTGGCAATGAAATCGGCTTCGGGGATGTTCAGCCCGTGATTGGAGACGTTGGTGAACCAGCCGCCGACGTAGATATCTGTACCCATAACAGCAATTGCGCTGACCTGGCTGCTGCTGTACCCATTGACCAGCGCCCCGTTTGCCCCCGTCCCCAGCGACGACCAGTCTGCGCCATCCCATTGGGCGATGTAGTCGGCCTGCGGCAGAACAGCCCCGCCGTTGTTCACATCATTAAAACTGCCGCCTGCCAGCAAGCTGCCCCCCTGCATCGCCAGCGCCATAATGGAGGAGGCGGATTGAGTGGGAATGGCCCCGTCGCCCGCGCCATTGTCTGCCAGCGCCGACCAATTGGTTCCGTCCCATTTAGCCACGTAATCGGCCGCACCTAGAACCGCGCCGTTGTTATTAACGTTGGTGAAGCCGCCGCCCACGACTACGTCTGTGCCATTTGTCAGAATAGCTGTCACATAGCCATTCAGCGCCAGCGCGCCATTGCCCGCCCCATTGCTGCCCAGGGCCGACCAGTTGGCGCCGTCCCATTTGGCGATGTAATCGGCCGCGTCCAGGGATGCGCCGTTATTGTTGACATTGGTAAAGTAGCCGCCCACGTACACGTCTGCGCCGTTCACCGCCAGGGCATAAACCGCATTTTTCACCGAGCCATTGCCGAAGCCATCGCTGCCCAGCGCCGACCAGTTAACGCCGTCCCATTTGGCCACAAAATCGGCGGCGGTCAACACCACGCCTCCGTTATTCACGTTTAAGAAAGAGCCGCCCAGGTACACATCGGAGCCGCTCACGGCGATGGTGTTGACGAGGCCGCTCACCGCACCATTGCCCGCGCCGTCACTGCCCAGCGCCGACCAGGTGTTGGTTGATGTGTCCCAATGGGCCACGTAATCGGCCGCGCCCAGAACCGCGCCGTTATTGTTGACATTGGTAAAGTGGCCGCCAGCGTACAGGTTTGTGCCATCTGATGCCAGCGCCAGCACCGTGTTGTTGAGCGCCCCATCGCCCGCGCCGTTGCTGCCCAGTGCAGACCAGTTGGCCCCGTTCCATTTGGCAAGGTAATCGGCCGTGCCCAAAACAGTGCCGTTGTTATTCACGTTGCTAAACGAGCCGCCCACGTACACATCCGTGCCGTTCACTGCCAGAGCGTAAACAGTGCCGCCCAGCGCACCGTCGCCGCTGCCGTTGCTGCCCAGCGCCGACCAATTGCTGCCGTCCCATCTGGCAATGTAATCGGCTTCGGGGATATTGGCCGCATCGGTGAAGTCGCCGCCTACGTAGACGTCTGCGCCGCTCACCACAATTTCGCGCACCCACCCATCAATATGGCCGCCGCCATCGCCCACACCCGCCCAGTGGCCAGGCAGGGCGGCTGCCGCTGACAAATCCATTTTGCTGGCGGCCGGGTCGAAAACCGGCCCACGTACCGGGTCCAGCGACACGTTGTAGCCCTGTAAATCGAGCGCGCCGCTGAAAGTGCTGTCCAGGTTCAGCGTGCCGTCGGTGTTGAGAAGCGGCTCGGGGGAAACGGCCGTTGCCCGAACAGCGTCCTTGGGGCCGGTAAGCAGCAGCAGGCTAAACAAAATGATGACAAGTAAAAATCCCCGTGTGGTTTGTGTGTTCATGTGGCTCCTTGTGGTTGAGATGAGGGGTTGAGGGCACGCAGTTGATGCCGTGGCCCATAGGGCCTTGGCTTCCCTGCGCAAAAACGAGGTACTACCATTGGCTGGCTCCCTTAAACCCATTGCTTTTCATGAAGAGGCAGTGTAAAGAAGGCCCAGCCGAATGTCAGTGGCAAAAAGGAACACTATTTCTGACACCGTTTTTGCGCCGCCAGGATGAGTTAGGAGAGGGGTAGGGTGGCCGTGAGTTGAGTGCCCTGGCCGGGCGTGCTGTTGATGGTGAGACTGCCGTTCACCAACCCCAAACGCTCCTGCATGCTGCGCAGACCCATACCGTACGCCGTCGCTTGCATGTCAAAACCGCGGCCGTCATCCGTGATCGTCATCGTAACCGCCTCATCTTGCCAGGCCAGATGCAGGGTAACGTGGTTGGCCCCACTGTGCCGGGCGACGTTGGCCAACGCTTCCTGCGCCACGCGGAAAAGGGGCTGTTCAATGTTGAGCGGCAGCGGCCGTTTCCCGGACACTTTCACCTCCACCGCAATCGCCGTGCGGCGGGACCAATCTTCGGCATAACCGCGCAGCGCCTCGACCAGCCCTTTGCCCTCCAGGGCGGCAGGGCGCAGCTCCTGGATGAGGCCGGTGAGCTCCTGCTGCGCCTGCCGCGCCAGCTGTTCCGCTTCTTGCAGATGGGTTTTGGCTGTGGCTGGATCGCTCTCCAGCACCGTTTGTGCCGCGCCGAGCTGCATGGCGGTGGCAAACACCTGCTGCTTTACAGAATCGTGCAGGTCGCGAGCCAGCCGGTTGCGCTCTTCCAACGTGGCCAGTTCGGCGCGCGTATTGACCATATTTTGCAGCTGTTCCGCCATCTGGTTTAGCCGCTGGGCCAGCTGGCCAATTTCATCGGACGAATTATCCTGCACGTAAACCGTGAAGTCACCTTTGCTCCAGGCAACGGCCGTTTCTTTAAGATGTCCCAGGCGGCGGCTGAACCCCCGTGAGGCAATAAAGCCAAAGATGGTGCCGGTAAAACCCGCCACCACAAAAATGATGAGCAGCAGGGGCAGTATGCCCAAAACGGTGCTGGCCGTAAACAATTCCGGGTCTTCGTCGGGCAAATCCATGACCAGCAGGAAAGCCCCCAGCACCTGCTGCTCTGCACCAAGGATGGGCACAGCCACAAAAATGTCGTTGGTTTCGGGGTGAACGGCCGTTAACTGTTCGGGATCACTTTCCCCCAGCAGCGCCTGCTCGTAGGCGGGCAGCGCCTCGGCAAAGAGCAGCGCTGCTACCGGCTGGTTCAGGTTGTCGCCCGGTTCCAGCGCCAGCAGCTTGCCTGCCGGGTCCACCACGGCAGCAAACGAGACGTCCGTGAAGCGGAAGCGGCTGACGTCGTTGTCTGACGCCACCTGGAACTCGTTTCCCTGCTGGGCGCGGTCCAGCCAGGCGCGCAGGCCATCAAGATCGGGCGGGTCTTGGGCCAAAAATGGAGCGATTTGCCCACCAACCGGGCGGAGTATGGGCTGAAAGGCGGAGGCCACACTGGGGATAGCTAAGCCAATGATCGAGGCGAGAATCAAAAAGAGAAGGAGGAAAACGGCCGCAATCACCGCCGTCGTGACCCAGGTGTATGAGAGGGTAAGCTTCCACTGCAGGGTGCGAAATCGGCCAAAAAAGTGACTCATGGTTGAAGTATAAAGTAGAGACGTTGCATTGCAACGTCTCTTTTACCCTCACCCCAGCCCTCTCCCTCGCAGGGAGAGGGAGCAAATTCCCTCCCCCTCCCAGGGGGAGGGTCAGGGTGGGGGTCTCTTACCCGCCCAAATCCTGCCGCCGGAAGGCCAACACCGCCAGGCCCACAAACAGAATGGTGTAGAGGGCGATGCCAATAACGGCCGCTTCCACGCTCACGCCATCGACGGGCCTGATGGATATTGCACCAGTCTCCGCCGCCGCACTGACACGATTGAGCAGGGCCAGCCGGTTGCTCAGGCCAGCGGGCAAATGCTGGCCAATGTCACTCCAAATGCCGCCGACAAAGCCGAAGAGCTGTATCAACGCGCCCTCGATTAACATGGTGTAGGCCAGGCCGCCGCCTACGGCCACCACGGTGGAGCGGCTGACGACGGCCAGCAGGAAGGTGAGTGCGGCGTAGGGCAGCAGTGTATAGGCCGTGCGCAGTACGCTCAGCAGCGCCTGCCACCAGTCTACCTCGGCAAAGGGCAGGCTGCCCCGGATACTCTGGGTGATGAAGCCGGTAGTGACGGCCCCCGCCACAAAGGCGGCCAGCACAAACAGGAGCGCGGGGAGCAGAACGGCCGTAAATTTCGCCAGCATCAGCACCGGACGGGAGACACCATTGCTCAGCCAGAGCTGCATCGTGCGCCAGCCGTACTCCTGCGCTGTCAGCGTGCCCATCAAAATGACGATGAGCAGCCCACCGAGGCCGCTGCCAGAGAGCAGGTCAATGCCCATGCGCAGCGCCAGCGGCCAGGCGACCATCTCTTCCACCGGGCCATCCGTGGTGATGACCACGTTGCTGCTGGTTGATTGGCTGGCCAAATAAATCATCAGCGGAATAAAAACGGCCGTAATCGCCGCCACGGCCAGTTCAATCCACAAAATCTTGCGGTTGGTTAATTTCTTTTGTTCAACAGATACCATTTGCCAAAACATGAGGTTCTCCTTGCGTGAAACGTAAAGCGTGAAACGTGATTGGTTTTTTCACGCATCACGTTTCACGTTTCATGAAATGACCAATCACACAAACGCCTAAACATCTGCACGTTACTTTGTTAATTCCAAAAACAAACTTTCCAGGTCCGACTTCTGGACGGTTACTTCGCTGGGGATGATGCCATTTTGGGTCAGGTGGGCTACGGCCGTTTCACTCTCCACCCCGCTTACCTGCACGTAAGCGCCGTTGGTCGCGACTTCTGCCTGGGGTAGCTGGGCCAGCAGTTCACCCGCCTTGGTGGGATTTTTCACCTTCAGCCGGACCGATTGGCCGCTCTGGCTCAGCAGGTCTGCCACGGCGCCCTGGGCTACAATCTGGCCCTGGCGTATAACGGCGATGCGGTCACATACCTGCTCCACCTCGTGCAGCAAATGGCTGCTGAGGAAGACGGTGATGCCGTCGTCGGCCAGCTGGCGAATGAGGGTGCGCACTTCGCGCATCCCGGCGGGGTCCAGCCCGTTGGTTGGCTCATCCAGGATGATGAGTGACGGCCGGTGCAGCAGCGCTGCGCCCAGCCCCAGCCGCTGTTTCATGCCGGTGGAAAAGCCCTGCACTTTGCGTTCAGCGGCGGCGGTGAGGCCCACCATTTCGAGGATTTCGTTGATACGGCCGTTATCCACCCCCTTGTGCAGCCTGGCCACCAGCTGCAAATTTTCCCGTGCCGTCAGGTAAGGCACCAGCGATGGCGCACCGATCAGCGAACCAACCTGCTGCAATGCTGCGTTCTGGTGCGGCGTTACTGGCTGGTTTAACAGGGTAATGCGCCCGGCGCTGGGATGAATCAGCCCCAGCACCATGCCGATGGTGGTTGTTTTGCCCGCGCCGTTAGGCCCGAGGAAGCCAAACACTTCTCCTTGCTGCACGCGCAGGTTGACGGATTGAACGGCCGTTACCGACCCGAAGTTTTTGCTCAGATCATCAGTCTGTAAAATGATTTTGTTCATGCGAAGCCTCCAGTAAGTGGCTGGCTGCTTGTGGCTGGATGTTTGTACCAGCCATTAACCACCAGCAACGAATAACTGTTACCAGTTTAGAGGAGGTGCCTGTTTGCCACATCGGCCCAGAGGACCAAAGTGGCTCCGTCCGCAGACCCACTTGATTGTCTTTCCCGCGAAAGCGAGAATCCATTTGCTGTGTAAATTATGGATGCCCGCCTGCGCGGGCATGACAGGTTTAAGGGATTAGTTTTTGGGCAGGGTGATGGTGAACTGGAAACCTTGTTGGGGGGCGGTGGTGATTTGCATACGGCCGTCTAGCAGCTGCACCCGCTCGTGAATGCCAATCAGGCCAAAGCGGCCCGCACTTTCTGCGGCCAGGTTGGTGCCAATGCCGTTGTCTTTCACCGTGAGGACAATTTCCTGGGGGCGGAAACGCAGATCGATGTCTACCCGCGAGGCGCGGGCGTGTTTGCGCACGTTGGTCAGCCCTTCCTGCACGGCGCGGTACAGAGTCAGCTCCACTTTGGGATCGCGTTCGGCCGCTTCCCCCTCGATGGTCAGCTCGGCCACCAGACCGGATTCGCGCGCCTCGTTGACCAGCTGGGTCAGCGCTTCAGCCAGCGTCTTGTTTTCCAGTGGTGATTCGCGCAGGGCATTCACGGAATGGCGTACGGCCGCCAGCCCTTCCTGGGTGAGCGCCTGGGCTTTGTCCAGGGCGTCTTGCGCCTTGCCCGGCTGGCTGTGCATGATGGTTTTGGCGGCTTCCAGCTGCACGTTGACCACGGTGAGGTAGTGCCCCAGGTTGTCGTGGATTTCGCGGGCGACGCGGTTGCGCTCGCGCATGGTGGCCAATTCTTCGGCCTGGGCGGCATACTCGGCCAGGCGATGATTGGCCTGGCGCAGATCGGTGGCCAGTCGCTGTACTTCACTGCGGGCGCTGCTTTCGCGCACGGCGATGCTGGTGAACATGAGCGTGAAGATCAGCGCCGAACTGACGGAGAGCAGGTCCAGAAAGGTGTCTAGTAACGGCTGGTCGGGAAAGTAGGCCAGCCAGATCAGCCCGAGCAGCAAGAGACTGACCACAACCGTAAACCACCAGCGGCGCGACAGGCTCTGGGCAGCAATGGGCAGCATGAGAATCCAGATGCTGCCGTTAAAGTCGCGGGTGAGAAAGAGCATACCGGCCAGTGCGCCAATTTGCACGCCGAAGTAGAGGATGGGGGCAAACGGCCGTTCCAAATAACGTTCGTGCAGCATCATGCCGCCGGTGCCGTTAACCACGTAGATGGTCCACAGCAGCAGCACAATCCCAATCTGCCACGGCGGCAGCGCCCAGAAGGGGCTGGAAAAGAGTAGGGGAAGCAGCGCCACCAGGGACAGGGCAATCACCACCACGTTTACGCTGAGGCTGGTGAATCGTTCGGTGGATTTGATCTGGTCAGCCAGGGAGTCGCTGGCGTGGGAAGTAGTTTCTGTTTCGTTGCTCATGCGGTTGGCGGTTTGTTGCTGAGATTGGACCAATCTTTACGATTGGTCCAATCGGAAAACTAGAAACTGTCCAGCAGCGCCTCTAATTCAGCGCGGCTGAAGAGGTACTGCTCGTGGCAGAAGTGGCAGTCAACCACCGCTTCGCCTTCCGTATCGATGATGTGTTGGATTTCGTCAAAGCCGAGGGAGATGAGGGCCTGTTCGCTGCGGGTACGGCTGCAGCCACATTCGAAGTGTAACGGCCGTTTCTCCAATTCCTTGTAAGCCATCCCGCCAAACAACAGGGCAGCAACCTCTTCTGGCGTTTTGCCGCTGCTGAGGAGATCGGCCACCGGGGGCAGCTCCTGGGTGCTTTCGCGCAGCCGCTGCACGATGTCCGTTTCATACGGCGGCAGCGCCTGGATAAGCAGGCCGCCCACCGTTTGCAGGTTACCCTCGTCATCCACCGTGTGGCTGATGTCGATCAATGACGGGATTTGCTCCGATTGGTTGAGGAAAAAGGTGAGCTCGGCGGCAATGTCGCCGCTGCCCAGGGGCACGGTGCTTTCGACGAGTTCTGGCAGCAGCACGTCGCGCACGATGGTGAGCAGGCCGGTATCGCCCAGGGCGGCGGCGATGTGCTTGCGATCCAGGTAGGGCAAATCGATCATCGGTTGGGAGACGTAACCACGGATACGGCCGTTGCTGTCTGACTCCACCAATATTTTTTGCAGCGGTCCGCTGCCTTCAAACTTCATGGCCAGGCGCTGCCGCACTTTGAGCAGCGCGCTCATCAGCGCCGCGCCGGTGAGGGCGTGGCCCAGGGCAATGGTGGCGGTGGGCAGGGTGCCGTGCCGCTGGGCGGCTTCCAGCGCCAGGTGGCTGTTGCTGGAAACAATCACACGCACCCCCGCCTCGCGAGCCAGGGCACGAACTAAATAGTCGTTCATAGAGGTATCTCAGAAAATGGAGATTAGAGATTGGAGATGGAGCGAATCTCCACTCTCCACTCTCCAATCTCTAACTTTTACTTTGCTTTGGCCCAGGAATCGCGCAGCTGGACGGTGAGGTTGAAGACGGGGTGTTCGCCGGTGCTGTCTGTGTCTTTGGCGTAGTAACCCTGGCGCATAAACTGGTAGCTCTGGCCAATCTCGGCAAAGGCCAGGCTGGGCTCCAGCTTGGCGTTGTCCAGCACTTCCAGCGAGTGCGGGTTCAGGTTGGCCGTGAAGTCCTGACCCTCTTCGTCCACTTCTTCCGGTTCGGCGCGGTTGAAGAGCACATCGTACTGGCGCAGCTCGGCATTGAGGGCGTGCGGCGCGCTGACCCAGTGGATGGTGCCTTTGACTTTACGGCCGTCTGGCACATTGCCTCCACTTGTTGCCGGATCATAGGTGCAGTGTAATGCCACCACGCTGCCGTCACTATCCTTTACCGCCTCGGTGCAGGTGAGCAGGTAGGCACCCAGGAAGCGTACTTCGCGCCCTTCTGTCAGGCGGTAGAAGTTGCTGGGGGCGTTGGCCATGTAGTCATCTTGCTCGATGAACAGCTCGCGGCTGAACGGCACCTGGCGGGTGGTGATGTTGCCTTTGTCCTGCGGGTACACCGGGATGTTGAACCATTCCACCTTATCTTCCGGGTAGTTGGTAACGATGACGCGTAACGGCCGTAACACCGCCATCGCCCTGGGCGCATGGGCATTCAGTTCGTCGCGAACGGCCGCTTCCAACATGGCCATGTCCACGGTGCGGTTGTAGCGGGCCATGCCCACCATGTCCTGGAAGTTGCGAATGGCGGCCGGTGGATAACCCCGGCGGCGCATTCCGGCAATCGTCGGCATACGCGGGTCATCCCAGCCGTTAACGTGCCTTTCCTGCACCAGCCGGATCAGCTTACGTTTGCTGGTAATGGTGTGGCTTACGTTCAAACGGCCGAATTCAATCTGCTGCGGGTGGTGGTCAATGTCCACCTGGTCCAGGAACCAGTCGTACAGCGGCCGGTGGTTGACGTACTCCAGTGAGCAGAAGGAATGGGTCACACCTTCCAGGGCGTCGGACTGGCCGTGGGCCCAATCATACATGGGGTAGATGGACCACTTGTCCCCGGTGCGCCAGTGCGGCGCTTTGAGGATGCGGTACATCACCGGGTCGCGCATGTTGATGATGGGCGAGCTCATGTCGATTTTGGCGCGCAGCACGCGCGAACCTTCGTCAAACTCGCCGTTTTTCATCCGCTCGAACAGGTCCAGGTTTTCTGCAACGCTGCGGTCGCGGTACGGGCTGTTTTTGCCTGGCTCGGTGAGCGTGCCGCGGTATTCGCGCATCTCTTCCTGGCTCAAGTCGTCCACGTACGCTTTGCCTTCTTTGATGAGGTCAATGGCCCAGTCGTAGAGCTGGTCGAAGTAGTCGGAGGCGTAGTAGAGGCGGTCTTCCCAGTCATAGCCCAGCCAGCGGATGTCGTGCATGATGCCTTCGACGTATTCGGTTTCTTCCTTGGTGGGGTTGGTATCGTCGAAGCGCAGGTTGCACTTGCCGCCAAACTCGGCAGCAATGCTGAAGTCCGTGTGGATGGCGTTGGCGTGGCCGATGTGCAGGTAGCCGTTGGGTTCAGGGGGGAAACGAGTATGGACGCGGCCGCCGAAACGGCCGTTGGCCACATCCTCAGCAATCATCGTGCGCAGGAAATCGCTGGGGGTGTCCTGTTCGTTTGTTTCCGGCATAGGATCAACAATCTTGGTCATGATGGGTTCCTTTCACAGATTTTTCTCCCCTGATCATATGTCATTCAGGCCAGGATGCAAATAGACAGCGCCGGGCTGAACGGCCGATTTGGGAACGGATTTCATTGTGGGCCTGCGGTGAATTTGTTATGATGGCGAGGTCGTTGGAGTGGCAGACGGTCAGGTGTAAGGAATGAAGGGGGGCAACGGCCGTAGGACATCTATGAAGGTAAATAGAGTACACATTTTTATTTTGGTGGTTTTTGCTGCCCTTGTTGTTGCGGCCGGATGGGCCTATGTCACCGTGTGGCAGCTGGCTTTCTTTATTCTTTACCCCTGTTTGAGCAGTGTTTTGGGCATCGTCCTGGTTCTGGTCCTGCTCGCCTGGCAAAGAAGAACAAGGGTCGAAACCTCCAGGTGGTCAACCTGGGCCAAGAATGGGCTGTTCATGGTTGGCGTTTTCCTGATGGTGCAGATTGTTTACTATCCGCTGGCACTCGGGATGCGAGACCTGGAAGTGGATCGGGCGCAAGCTTTCCTGGAAAATCTTGCAGTGGACCTGGAAGCATACCATCGCGCCAATGGCGACTATCCCGCCAGCATTGTTACGGTGCTGGAAGATGAACAAACCGTGCCGCGCCTGCTGCAGCTGCATGGTGAATTTCCCTTTGTCTATGACAACCGCCAATACTATTTTCAGCGGGGCGAAAGTTTTGCCTTCGAGTTTTACTTGCCAGACGGATTTATCGGTTTTCGCTACAGTTACTGTTGTGGCGCAGATGGGGAGTGGGCGGTTACAGATTAAAGGGAGGAGGGAGCCAGTGGATGAGGGGAGAAACGGCCGTTGCCCCCATTTGTAAACCCCCTGAATTCCTGAAGACCCGTGCTGATTTTCAGAATAATCATCAAGAGAGACTAAGTTACGATTGTTAGGCTGGAGAACTGATTAAAGTCATCATGTTTCGTCCAGCTGATCTTGTACAGTAGCGTTCAACAGGATGTGTCGCTTCATATTCTACAGAAGAAGAAGGATTAAAGATGGGAGCCTCTCGTTGGCAAAAACAGCACATTCACTTTCGGCGTATTGTTTGGACTATTTCAGCAGCGATCTCCCTCTTGCTGATAATCCTTTTGTTATTGCTCGGATATGGGATAGACATGGCGGGCCTGTATTTCATTGTTATTTTTTTTGTTACGCGAGTCTCGCTGGCCTTCCTCCTCAAGAATCGTTATGCTAATTCGATGGTCCGTGTCTTAAAATTTGACTATGAGGAAATTGAGCGCGACTTTCGCACCATATTTAAGAACAAAAATATTCGGTTTTACCGGAAATCCGAAGAAGACGCCTATCGTTATGAATTTCCGGGCCATAATCTAAGCATGACTGTTCAGCCTCATTGGCTGTCTATGGATGCGAATCTACAGTCAACCCCGCCAGCCACCAAAGTAACCCTCCACGTACTGAATGCAAAAAACATAGCTTTTGCCGAAATGTTAGCCGATTCAATTGAAGAAATGGCAGGTCAGCGAAAGAAACCTGGCCAGCCTGTAACCGGCACAAAACACGGCTGAAGCGGCCGTTGGGCCAAACTTGATCGATAGCTGCTCTTTTGAGGTTGGTTGGGAAACGGCCGTCCTCAAAAGAGCGTTTTTTTTGCCTGTGGTTCACTCAATAATACTTGAGTATTGACAATACTGTGCGGCATACAGTATAATGCGCCACATGGCAACAGATAGTGAAAAAGAAGCGCTTTACGACAAACTTTTATTGGAGCTGCGGCGAGGGGTGCTGATGCTGGCAGTCTTGAGCCAGCTGCAAGAGGAACAGTACGGCTACTCGCTCAAACAGTCGCTGGATGAAAAAGGGATGGAGATCAACGAAGGCACCCTTTATCCCCTGCTGCGCCGCCTGGAATCCCAGGGGCTGCTGGAAAGTGACTGGCAGGTGGTGGATGACACACGCCCGCGCCGCTACTACAAAATCAGCCAGGAAGGTGAGATGGTTTACGCCAACCTGGTGCAGGAGTGGCAGGCACTGGGTGTGGTGATGGACCAGCTGCTGGGCCTCAAGAAGAAATAATTGGCCACAGAGGAAAAAGAGCGGAAAGAGGCAAAACAATTCTCTAAAACCTCTGTGTGCTCTGTGGCAAATAAATGGAGTGTATCAATGGACACAAATGAGATGATTGATCGTTACGTGAATGAAGTGGGCCAGCACCTGCCGCGCAAGATGCGGGCCGACATTGAAATGGAGCTGCGCTCGCTGCTGCTGGATACGCTGGAAGAGCGCAGCGACGGCGATCCCACGCCCAAAATCGCGGCCGAGGTGCTGCGCGAGTTTGGCCATCCCGAAGAAATTGCCGCCCAGTACCACGCGGATGAATACCTGATTGGTCCAAAGCTGTTCCCCACCTACAAGGTGGTTGTCATGATCACGCTCGTGGTGATTGGGGTGCTGCACCTGGTTGGTCTGGGATTTATCCTGTGGCAAAGCGCCGGAGAAAACTTTATCGACGAGATAGTGTCGTTTGTTTTTTCGTTCTTTCGTACGGCCGTTATCAACGCTGGCATCGTAACGCTTGTGTTTGCCATGATTGAACGGGTGGCGGGCGATTCGCTGGATTTGCCGCAGAAACAGGAAAAAACGTGGGATCCTTTCGCTCTGCCACCGGTTAAAGACCCGGATCGCATCAACCGCGGTGAATTTGCCGTGGGCATCTTTTTTCTGGTGGCGTTTATTGCCTGGCTAAACTTCTTCCCGGACTGGTTTGGTGCAGGGAACATTGGTGAAGAGGGGATATTTGCGCTCTTCACGGCCGAATTTATCGCCCTCGTCCCCTGGTTTACCGCTTCGCTGCTGCTGGAACTGATGCTGTCGACGGCCGTACTCATTCAAGGTCGCTGGAACCGGGTTACCCGCTGGCTGGAGGTGGGCAAAGATCTCTTCGGCCTGTACGTTGCGTACCGCGTCTTCAGCCTGGAAGAGATTTCCATCGTGCCCTTCTTCACCTGGAGCGCCAAAGCGATTCTGGTTATCGTGCTGATTATCGGCGCGCTGGAAATCATCGGGAAACTGTACCGGCTGCTGTTTGGACGGCCGTTTACGCCCCGCACCTTCATCAAATCCAAACTGGCCTAAAGAAGAAATAGGACACAGATTTTCACAGATGAACACAGAGTTGGTTCTTATATCTGTGAAAATCTGTGTTTATCTGTGTCCAGGGCTCTTTTTTAACAGGGTCAATAGTTCCGCCAGGCTGGCCTCCGCCTCATCGCGGGGTAAGTTTCCCGCCTCAAGTTGGGCGTCACTTTCTTTCAGGATAAGCTGGTAGAAGGTGATGCCCATTTTGATGATTTCCTCATCCTCCGGCGCTTCTTCCAACATATCAAACAACACATCCTCTGCCTCGCCGAACTGGACGGTTTTGTGGTAATAGCGCAATAGCAGCTGGTTGAGGTGGGGCGGCAGGTGGAAGGGAGTGAGAACGGCCGTTAACTCCTCAACCTCCGGGGTATATTCCGGCAGCGGCGCGCCGTCGTGGTTGAGCAGCGCCGCCAATAGCAGCTCCAGCGCGCTGGCGTATGAGCGGTAGCTTTCGTCCTCCGCACCCTGCTCTGCCTGGATGTCGCCCGCTTCTTGCAGCAGCGCTGCTGCGGCAACGAGTTTGGCCTGACTCAGATCAGCCTCCTCGCCAAAGGTGAGCTGGCTGAGCGGTTCCCGGCCAAACAGTCGGGTTACCAACGTGCCGTTGAGGCCAAACAGCTCTTCCAGCGACTCATTGACCACGGTCATGGCGGCCTGGTACCGTTTTTCGGCCGCCAGCCCGGTTAACTGCTGCATCACCTCCACCATAAACTCAATCTGCCGCATGATGTAATCCCGTCGATACATACCACGCTCCTCAAAATTTTCACCGCAAAGGACGCAGAGAACGCAAAGTTTTTCTTTTTATTCTTTGCGTGCTTTGTGTCCTTTGCGGTTCAATTAAAACCGCTCGTCGATTAGATTCAGCAGCGGGGTCATAAACCGGCCCGCGGCGACGACCAACAGCACGGCCGTAAATACCGCCGCATAACCCAACACCGCGTACCAAAGTCGTTCATCCCCGGCAACTGGGAGGGCATCTGAGCGCCAGGCGGAGACGGCCGTTTCGCCCAGGCCCCACGCGCCAATCACCGCCAGGAAAAAGCACATATTCACGGCCATCACCACCCAGGGATGGGTAAACGAGCGGTCCCAGCGCGGCTTGGGCCGCTCCCACCGGGCCAGCCCCGCCATACCCGCCAGCAGAAGCGCCATCAAGATCAGCAGCAGCACCAGCAGCAGGCCAAATCGCTCCGGCCACCAGCCGTTGACCAGCGGCCAGGCCAGCGCGCAGCCCAGCAGCGCCAGCAGCAGCACCCCCACGGCCAGACCGGCAATCACGGCCCCTTTTTGGGCACTGTTGAACCGTTTGGGCAGCGGCCGTTGCCCTTCGCTGCGGGCGGCCAGGGCCAGCAGCGCCTGGTAAATGGCGTCAAAGCGGGCGTCGGCCACGCCCGCCCACTTGGTGATGGTGTGGCTTTCTCCCTTGCTGTTGGTCAGTGTCAGGCTGGGCCGGGCTTCGTCTGGGATGCCGGGGCGTTCTTCCGGCTGGATGGTGAGGAAGTCGTGGGCCACGCATAGGTCAATCAGTGCCGCCTTCTCGCCCTCAGTCCATTTCAACGGCAGCTTGTATTTTGTCTCGGCGCCGCCGGGGGCAAAGCGGCTGACAAGCGCCTGGCTGGTGGTCCAACCGGGCAGGCGCACCACCACGCCGCCGGACAGCGGCTGCACGTCGTGCAGCGCCAGGCTGGCTTTGTTCCAGCTGTATTCGTGAAGGAGAAATTCGGCCGTTTTGTTTTGGGTTGCCATAGCCGCCAATTTTAGCAGGTTTTCTAAAGCATGAATTTCTGTGGCATAATGCGCCCATGAGCATCTATGACGCAATTGTGGTGGGTTCCGGGCCAAACGGATTAGCCGCTGGCATAACCCTGGCGCGCCAGGGGTGGCGCGTGCTGCTGCTGGAAGCCAAACCAACCATCGGCGGCGGCATGCGCACGGCCGAATTGACCCTGCCCGGCTTCCGCCACGACATTTGCTCCGCCATTCATCCGCTGGGGATGGGGTCCCCCTTCTTCAGATCGCTCGATCTGGCCGAGTTTGGCCTGGAATGGATTCAGCCGGAGCTGCCGCTGGCCCACCCGCTGGATGATGGAACGGCCGTTGCCTTGCACCAGTCGCTGGCAGAAACGGCCGCACAGCTCGGCGTCGACGGCTCCCGCTACCGTCGTCTCTTTGCCCCGCTGGTAGCCGACTGGGACAAGATCGCCCGCGAATTCCTGGGGCCGCTGCGCCTGCCGCGCCATCCCCTGGCGATGGCCAAACTGGGCCTGCGTGCCGTCTGGCCCACCACGCTGCTGGCCAAAACGCTGTTCCACACCGAGCAGGCCCGCGCCCTGTTTGCCGGGCTGGCGGCGCATTCGATCATGCCGCTGGAGTGGCCGTTAACGGCCGCTTTTGGCTTGATGCTCGGTACACTGGGGCACAAAGTTGGCTGGCCGCTGCCCCGCGGCGGCAGCCAGTCCATCGCCAATGCCCTGGCTGGTTATTTCACCAGCCTCGGCGGCGAGATTGTGACCCACCACGAGGTCAAGTCGCTGGCCGAACTGCCGCCCGCCCGCGCCATTTTGCTGGACGTGACGCCGCGCCAGCTGCTGGCCATTGCCGGTGACCAACTGCCCTCGGGCTACTGCCGCCAGCTGGAGAATTATCGTTACGGCGCGGGCGTGTTTAAGGTCGATTGGGCGCTGAGCGAGCCGATTCCGTGGCGGGCAGCGGCCTGCCGCCGGGCGGGCACGGTGCATTTGGGACCAACTTTGGACGAGATGGCCTTGAGCGAACGGCTGATCTGGCGGGGGGAGGTGGCGGAACGGCCGTTTACCCTCGTCACCCAGCAAAGTTTGTTTGATGACAGCCGCGCTCCGGCGGGGCAGCACACCGGCTGGGCCTACTGCCACGTGCCCAACGGCAGCACGGTGGACATGACCGCTGCCATTGAGGCGCAAGTCGAGCGCTTTGCGCCGGGCTTCCGCGACACCATCCTGGCCCGCCACACCATGACCACCCACGATTTCCAACGCTACAACCCCAACTACATCGGCGGGGACATCAACGGCGGGGTGCAAAATTGGCGGCAGCTGTTTACGCGCCCGGTGCCCCGGTTGAATCCGTACAGCACACCGCTGCCCAACGTATTTATTTGCTCATCCTCCACGCCGCCGGGCGGGGGCGTGCACGGCATGTGTGGATTTCATGCAGCGCAATCGGCCCTGCAGCGCGGCTAAGAAACCTATCAAATCTGCGTAATCTGTTGATCGAAATCCTTGCAGCTATTCAGGTACTGGAGGGGCGACGCACTTTCTTAAGCAGGTTTTACTGCCCTCCACTCCAGGGCAAGTGCGTCGCACCTGTACAGTATGGTTAGGGGTTGGACGTGTACTGCTCGATCAGCGTGCGGTGTGCCTGAACGCTGAATGAGCTGTCGTAGTAGGCGCCAGCGGCCCACACCGCACCGGCGCCGGAAGCAGTGGCGCCGCGCAGTTCGCCGTCTTCACCTACGCCTGGCAGCGCCGGAGCCGGAACTTCTTGCCAGGCGGACCCATTCCAATGCTCGATGAGTGCGTAGCCCAGGTAGATGGGCTGCCCGGCTGAGCCGATGGTGGAATAAGCCTGCACGCCAACCGCCCAAATATTGTTGGCGGAAACGGCCGCCAGGCTGTTGAGTCCGTTGCGATTGATGCCTGCCCGCGCTGTGCCGTTGGGACTGGGCACGATGCTCCAGCTGCTGCCGTTCCAGCGCATGGCCAGCGTGCTGCTGCCGTTGTTGGCCGAACCCACGGCCCAGACGTCGGTGGCCGAAATGGCTTCTACGTCATACAGATAGTTGCCAAAGCTGCCCAGGTTTGGACTGCTGATGCGCGTCCAGGCAGCGCCATCCCAGTGCAGGATCAGGGTCTTCCAGTTGCTCTCCAGGGTAGTGCCGACTGCCCAAATATCGTTGGGGGCAACGGCCGTAATGCCATTTAATTCGGCCGTCGTGCCAAAACTGGGTACCGGCACAGAGCTCCAGCTGATGCCATTCCAGTGCAGCACCAGCGGTTGGTCCCACCAGTCGGTGGCTGGCGAGCTGGCCGCGCCGACCGCCCACACGTCGTTGGCGGCAACGGCCGCCACGTCTCGCAGTTCGCTGGTGCCCGGTGAGAGCGTGGGGGCGGCAACCGTTGACCAGGTGCTGCCATCCCAATGCAGGATCAGGCTGGACCAGTTGGGGCCGGTGCTGCCGCCCTGCTCACCCACGGCCCACACATCGCTGGCAGACAGGGCAGCGACGCCCGCCAACCGGTTCCGGTTGGGGTCTGGATTGGGGCTGGGAACAATGGTCCAGCTGGCGCCGTTCCAATGCATGGTGAGCGTTTGCACGTTGCTGACGTTGGCGGTGCGGTGCTCACCCACGGCCCACAAATCTTGGGTGGAAACGGCCGTGATAGCGTTTAGCAAGTTGCTGCGGCCGTTCACGTTGGGGCTGCTCACAATGCTCCAACTGCCGGGATAACCCGAGCCGCCTCCGGGCGTAGCTGTTGGCAGCGGTGTGGGTGTGGGATTGGCGGGTGCGGTTGGCGTGGGATTGGCTTGGGCGGTGGCTGTGGCTTTGGGCGGGCGCGTGGCGCGCGGCGCTGCTTCCACCAAAGGCACCTCCGGGCTGAAAGCCAGGCTGCCCAGCAGCACAAACAAAAGGGCAAGGACAAACAGACGAATGAAGGAAAGTCGATCGAGGTTCATTTTCTCCTCCGTGCTATTGCTAAACCACACATTGATAATGGCAGATAGTAGAGGAGAATTATTACGCGCTGCTTACGCAAATCTTAAGCGGTTTGCGCTGGCGCCTGCCGCGTAGGGTCGGCACAGCGGTGCATCCAGCGCGTTGATGCTGAGAAGATGTTTCACTTGGAGAACCTCAATTGTGGAATGGTTGTGGTCTGGTAGATTGAGCGAAACGTGAAGCGTGAAACGTGAATTTTCTCACGTTTCACGCTTCACGTTTCACTTTGTAGACTCTTGGAGGTAAAGTAATTTCATAGCGGTGCGGTGTCGTGGCCGTTGCCCGACTGGCCTTCTTTTAGCCACTGTTTGACGTGCTCCAGCACGGCCGTTTCCACCCCTTCTTGCATCTCAAACCAGGTGATCGCCGGGTCATCCAGCGGGAACCAGTTAGCCTGGTGACGGGCGAAGCGATGGGTTTCAAACTTAATGCGCTCGATGGCTTCTTCCAGGCTCATTTCGCCGTCCAGGTAACTCCACAGCTGCCGGTACCCCAGGCCGCTCATGCTGGGCAGGGAACGGCCGTACCCCCAGCCGCGCAGCCGTTCCAGCTCGGCCAGCAGCCCGTTGGCCATCATCTGGTCCACGCGGCGGTCGATGCGCGCGTACAGCACTTCACGCGGGCGCCGCAGGCCAATCTGGAGGATGCGGTAGGGTGGTGGCTGCTTGCGCTGTAGCTCGGAAATCGGCCGTCCAGCCAGGAGGGTCACTTCCAGGGCGCGAATGACGCGGCGCAGGTTGCGTGGGTCGAGTTTTTCGGCGGCTTCGGGATCGAGCACGGCCAGCCAGCGGGCCAGCTCCGGGCCGGGCAGCCGGGCCAACACGGCGCGCAGCTTGGGGTGGGGCGGCACTTCGGGAATGCCCCAGCCTTCTACCACGGCCTTCACGTACTGCCCGGTGCCGCCGACCAAAATGGGGAGACGGCCGTTGGCCTGCACAAACTCAATCGTCTGGTAGGCGCGCCGCTGATACTCGCCCAGGGTAATCGTTTCATCTGGCGTGCACAGGTCGATGAGGTGATGGCGCACCAGAGTTTGCTCCTCGGCTGTTGGCTTGGCTGTGCCGATGTCCATGCCGCGGTAAAACAGGCGCGAATCGGCCGAGATGATTTCCCCGTTGAGCGCCTGTGCCAGCTGAAGGGAGAGGGCAGTTTTGCCTACGGCCGTTGGCCCCACCAAAACAACTAATGGTTGATCCAAGTTGTCCTCCTGAAAAGCGGGCGAGTGAGCGGGTTTGCAGGTGGCAGGGGGCCGGTTGCAGGTGGCAGGGGGCCGGTTGCAGGTGGCAAGTAGCAGGTGGCAGGTGGCAAGTAGCAGGTTGCAGGTGGTTGGTTGCTAGTGGCTCGTATTTAGCAAATTCACCCCTTCACCCTTTCACCCCTTCACCTTGTCACCCCTTCACCCTGTCACCCCATCACCCCATCACCATCCCAACACCGCATCCCGAATATGCTCACAGCGCAGCAGCTTGCCGCTGTTGTCCAGTTCCACGGCTATCAAGTCCAACCGCCATTCGACGTCCAGATCGTGTTCGCCCAGGTAAATTTCTGCCAGCCGAATGAGCTTGCGGCTTTTGTGCAGCGTCAGCGCTTCTTCCGGCAGGCCCATGCTGCGGCCCCGGCGCGTTTTCACCTAGACAAAAACCAGCAGACCGTCACCCGCCTGGGCAACGAGATCAATTTCGCCCTGGGCGCAGCGCCAGTTGCGGGCAACGATACGGTAGCCATCCGCTTCAAGCCGGGTGGCGGCAACTTTCTCGCCCCAGGCGCCCAGCTTTTTGCGGGAGGCGCCGTCTGGTGTATTAGTTGTCATGCGGCCGTTCGATTTGTGTGCTGCTGGCCGGTAAAAACCAGCGGCGGCTGAACGGCTCTTTTTCGGCGGGCCAGAGCAGTTTGCCCAGCTGGTCCACCACTGGCTGAAGCCGTTCTGAATCAAAAATGCGACGGCCGTGCATCTTCTTGCGCCTCAGGTCGGGGCGGTCGGCGCGCAGGCGCTCGTAAAGCGCCAGCGTGCGCTGCACCGTGTTGGTAATGTCGAACCGTTGGCTGGTGCAGTGGGCGGCCTGGGCCATTTGCTGGCGGCGGGTGTCGTTGCTGGCCAGCCCCACCAGGGCGGCGGCCAGGCCGCCTTCTGGCTTACTGGTCAGCAGGCCAGATTCGCCGCTGACGACGGTATCTACAATGCCGGGAGCTGACACGGCCACCACGGGCAGCCCGGCGGCCATCGCTTCAATCACGGTCAGCGGATGCACTTCGGTGACGGAAGCGGTGGCAAACAGGTCGGCGGCGGCCAGGTAATTGCTCACCTGTTCGTAGGCCACCGGCCCTGTAAAGAGTACGCTGTTGGCCACTCCCAGCTGGCGCGCCAGCCGTTCCAGGTCCGGCCGGGCACTGCCCTGGCCCATGAGCATCAGGTGCAGGTTGGGCACCACGTCTTTGGCAATAGCAAACTGCTCCAGCAGGATGTCCACATCTTTTTCGGGCGACAGGCGGCCCAGGTAGGTAACGAGCACGGCCGTTTCCGGCACATTCAGGTCCGTTTTAGTGAGTGGTTTGGTGGGGTTGTGGAACGGCCGTAAATCCACGCCATTTTCAATCACTTCAATGGGGCGGCGCACGCCAAACTCCAGCATCACGTCGCGCACACTGGCCGAGGGGGTCACTACCACGTCAGCGTAGTCGGTAAACTCGGGCCAGACTTGGCGCATGATGGCGTCGGCGGCGGGTTGGGGCAGGGAAATGTAGGAGCCGGTGTACAGATCGTAGCGGGTGTGGTTGGTGTAGACGATGGGGGAACGGCCGTAGCGGTGGGCCATTTCTACGCTCATGAAGAGGTGGTGGCAGTGAATAATGTCCATTTGTTGCAGCAAAGCCTGCGCCTCGCTGCTGTAGCGCATGGTGATGTAGTAGCCGTAATCGCCCAACATCAGCCCCGGCGAGCGCATGACTCCTAGCTCATCTTGGGGGTCTGGATCGCCCAGGGTAAAGATCGTCACTTCATGCCCGGCGGCTTCTAAATGTTCTTTGTACAGGGAAACCATGCGCGTCACCCCATTGATCACGGGTTTGTAACAGGCTGTTACCATCCCAATTCGCATCAAATCCTCTCCCTTTGTGGGATTGGTTCAAGTAAAAGCCAAGAGGTGCTTATCTTCACGCCAAAAGCTTTTGGTCTTTTACACAGCACCAATCGAAAACGCAAATGTGCGTACTTATTTATACCACTAATCGGCCGATTTTTGGAAGCCGCGTTTCAGGCGAGCAGACGTTTCAGCGCTGTGTGGCTGTGTGGCTGTACGAGAGGGCGTGAGATTGGGTGCAGAAACGGCCGTTTCCAATCAGTTGTGTACCATCAGCCAGCGGCGCAGGTGGGTCAGGCCCAGGGTGAGCGCCCACTGGTCGATGTTTTCCGGGTGACCGCCAAAGGAACGTTGGGTCACCGAAACGCCGTTGGGGGAAGCCAGGGTCACCAGCACCTGCACGCCGCCCTGGGTGACGTTGCTGTACACCATCAAGCTCAGGTCGCTGTTGGCCTGGCTGCGCAGGGCGTTGGCGGCGCTGCGGCACCACTGGCTCAGGTTGTCGCTGTTGACATTTTCCAGCTGGAGTGCTTCTGCCAGATCTTTCCACGTTTCCGCGGGATGCAGGTGAATGTGTTCGGCCGCTCCGGCCAGCGGGGCGATGGTTTGGGCCAGGATGCCGTGGGTGTAACATTCGGCCAGGCTGAGGTGCAGGTTGTTTTTGACCAGGTGGTGCAGCACCACAGTTTCCAGGCGATCCGCTTCTTCGCCAAAAACATGATCACCGAGGCGTTGGGAAACGGCCGCTTTCAACTTGTGCAGCTGTTCTTGCAGCGCTCTTTCCGAGCTGGCTTTGGCCCATAGGCGAATGTTGGTCTGGCCTGCAAACGAATCGTAGGTGATGCGGTGGTTGCTGCTGGACGCCAGGTCGGCCAGGTCTTGCTTGAGGCTGCTTTCCATGACGCCGACACAGCGGAGCAGGGTCCAGCCCGTTTGTGCCTCGCTGCTGAGCCGTTGGCGCAGGTAAGGCAGTACTTCCGTCTCCAACAGGTAAGACATTTCGCGCCGGTTGCCGGGCAGGCAAACCAGCACACCGGTTTCTTCTTCCAGCATCATCCCGGTGGACCCGGCGTCGCTGTGGCCCAGCAAAATGGCGCCCTGGATGCCTGGTGGTTCAGGAATAATGTCGCGGTGCGAAACGGCCGCAGCGGCCTGGCGCGTAAAGTCATCTTTGCCGTGGCCCAGGCCCCCGGTGGCAATCACCACATCGGCGCGGCGCAAGGCGACGCGGAAGGCATCGGCAATCATCTCAGGATCATCGCCGATGGTGACCTTGCTGGTGAGAGATACAGTAACTTCCCGCAAACTACGAGAAATGTAGGCGGCATTTGTGTCGAGGATGTCACTCACGAGGAGTTCGGTGCCGATGCTGATGATTTCCACTTTCATGTTGCTACTACAAACCACCCTGGAACAGCTGAATTGGTAGAAATGATTGGTGCAGTGATTCGCCAGGTAACGATTTGGGGTAACAGGCTCCCGAAGTATTAACCTGGGGTCATCCTCGAAGCGGCCGTTTCCCCAAGATGCCACGATTGGAGAAGAATCCGCTCGGGTCAATAAGTCAGTCGAAGATGTTGGGCACTACACTGCATTGGGTGTGATGATTCTGTTACTTTTTCCAACACCTACGATGCGTCCAGTTTGGACTGAGACAGCATCAGTTGGTACTGGCGAATGGTTAAATCGGTGTTGCGAATTTTAAAGGCCAGGTCTGCGGCCAGATTTTTCATCAATTTATAGCCAAGTTCGGGATAGGTATCACACAGCTGCATCAGGCGGCCACGGGCGATGCGCAGCAGCAAGGTGTTGGCCTGGCTCACGCGAATCGTGGCCGAGCGCATGCCCTGATCAACCAGGGCCACTTCGCCAAACACCTGCCCCTGGCGCAGCTCGGTGAGCACAACCATTTCGCCTTCGGTTACATCGCTACCCACGAAGGTTGGGTTCATGATCACCTCAACCCCACCCCGGGCGATGATGTACATCTCCGTCGTTTGCTCATTTTCCCTGAGCAGAATGTCACCCGTCTGGTAGGTATTGCTTTCGCAGAGCGCGGCCACTAACTGTAGTTGCGTTTCGGTAAACGTATCGAAAATATCGGTTACAGATAAAATGGCACTGATTGATTGCTGCATGAAGTCACCTTATAGGCCAGTTATTGACTGTGAGCATTCTAGCATAAAGAAAAAGATAACAAAAGAACTCCGGCTTTTGTCCGTTGATTTTCCGTCATTCACCCCAGGTCTGGCGCAAAACTCGCAGCCAATTCTCATGGGTTACTTTTTTTAGAGCGGCCGTATCAAAGCCGTGTTCCTGGAGCGCCTGTATGAGTTTGGGCAGGCCGGTCACATCGACCAGGTCGTGCGGCATGGTGGCGCCGTCGAAGTCGGAGCCAAAGCCGACGTGGTCGATGCCGATGCGGTCGGCGATGTAGACCAGGTGGCGCACAATTTCGCTGAGGGAGGTGGGTTCTTTGAAACGGCCGTCTTCCCTTAAAAACCCCACGTGAAAATTAATGCCCACCATGCCGCCCGTCTCCTTGATGGCGTCCAGCTGCTTGTCCGTAAGGTTGCGCGGGGAAGCGCAGAGGGTATGGGCGTTGGAATGGGTGGCCACCAGGGGGGCATCGCTGATTTTGGCCACGTCCCAGAACCCTTTTTCGTTCAGGTGCGAGAGATCGATCAGCACGCGCAGCTCGTTGCAGGTGCGCACCAGCCCTTTGCCCGCCTTGGTGAGGCCGGGGCCAGCATCGGGTGATTTGGGGAAGCTGAAGGGCACGCCGTAGCCAAACTTGTTGGGGCGGCTCCAAACCAATCCCAATGAGCGCAGCCCGGCGGCGTGCAGAATGTGCAGGGCGTCGTAGTTGGTGTCAATTGCCTCCGCCCCTTCGATGTGTAAGATGGCGGCAAAGGTGCTGTCCTTCAGGCACTTACGCAGCTCTTTGGCGCTGCGCACGATTTTGACCTGACCTTCGGATGTTTTTTCGATTTCGTAGAGGCGGGTGGCAACGGCCGTGGTGAACCTTAGCGCATCTTTGTGGCGGATGGGATCGGGTAAGGGAACCTTGTACCCTTTTTTGGTTTTCTTGATGTTTTTGGCGTCGGCTTTTTTCTCTTTTTCGGTGGCGGGGCGGCGGCGGTTGGGGGTGAAGACGGCAAAAAAGCCACCGGCCAGGCCACCCTCGCGGGCGCGTGGCAGGTCGATGTGGCCAATTTCCGAGCGTTCGAAGAAGGAACGGCCGTTGCCGCGATGTTCTAAATGCAAGTTGAGCAGCGTATCGTTGTGGCCATCAAGAATGGGAAAGTCAGACACAAATCACCTCTTGGCTGTGGGTTGGTAAACAGAGCTTCATCCCGCCAAGTATAGCCTAACTTTCCGCAACTGTATTGGGCGTTGGTAAACGTTAACTCTCTGCGACAGCTGTAATGAACCCTGGTGGGCCGTCTCCCAAGCTAATCACGATAGGCCCAATAATGACGCCATAGCGCCAGCTTTCCCAGGCCAGCGTGGACTGGCTGCCGTCGGCAAAGGTAACCTGTAAGTCAGTCTGAAGGCGATAGATCGGATCATCATCAAGAATTGTCTGGAAAAATGGAACTGTGTTTTTTAATTCAATCTGTTCAGCTTTCCACTGACTTATTTCATTGAGGAAAATGTCTGGATTTTGGTTTAGCCTGGCTAAATCAACTTCTTGATTGGGCAATGCATGTTCATTTTTTGCAACCAAGTTAAAGACGGTATCGTTCACCGCAGCTTCGTGGGATAAGTAGACCATTTCTGTTTGAATCAAGATAGCACCAGCCACTACAGGAATGAGGATGAATAGCAAAACGGCCGTTTTCTTTTTACTCATCTGTTACCTCCATTGATCAAATAGGATAGAAATGGGCTGCGATGTGGGGATCA
This sequence comes from Candidatus Leptofilum proximum, assembly GCA_016710325.1. GTDB lineage: Bacteria > Chloroflexota > Anaerolineae > Promineifilales > Promineifilaceae > Leptofilum > Leptofilum proximum. Next base: position 1,404,302 of record JADJXK010000001.1, read on the forward strand.
ACTGTGACTACCATAGCCGATTGCATTGGTGGATACCCAACGATTTAGCGGTCGTTTTGCTACTTTTTCTGCACAAAGTAGAAAGCTTGACCCTGCTGCAAGACAAAATCGGTCACGGTGTAGTTTTGGGTTGGGGCGGCCAGGTGAAGGTCCTGGAGCCAGTTTCCCTTCAGCAAAAGCTGGTTGCTGCCGCTCAGAAAATCATCCAGAACTATGAAGCAAGCTACTGACATACAGCTGTCACTAGCTGCCGCTACACTGTAGAACATACTTTCTATCACCCGATTCAAGAAAAGGAGATGTTCAGATGAGCAGCAGTGCCATAGCAGTGGTGAACCAGTTTTATGAAGTGTCGTTGAAGCAAAAGGATGCCGAAGGGATACGGCCGTTACTGGTCGATGACTTCCGCTTTGTGGGTCCGCGGGACCAGCGCAGCGGTGCCGACGAGTTTGTGGAATTGAATATTTGTAGCCGCCTTCGGCGGGTAAAATTTGTGCCCTGGGTGAGTAGACAACCTGTTTGCTCGCCCAGGATTCAGGAGCATGACAATGGCTTACGATGAAGGAATGGCCCAACGTATCCGTGACATACTGGAGCCTGAATATCCCAATCTGGTCGAGAAAAAGATGTTTGGCGGCATTGCTTTTATGCTGCAAGGTAACTTTGCCTGTGGCCTGACCAAAGAAGATTTTGTGGTGCGGGTGGGTAAAGAATACGATACAGAAGCATTGGCGCAGCCGCATACCCGTCCCATGGATTTTACAGGCAAGCCAATGGCCGGTTGGGTTTATGTAAGTGAAGCAGGGCTGGAATCCGATGAGGAGCTGGCTCGCTGGGTGCGGCAGGGAGTGAATTACGCACTCTCTCTGCCGCCTAAATAACCACTCGCTTGAAAAGGAAAACGAGATGAACAAAACAAGCCGCTTTGGCGGTTACCCGGAGGCTGGCTTTCAATTTTTGGCCGGACTGGCCGAGAATAACAATAAGGCGTGGTTTGAAGCGCACAAAGAAGCATACCAACGAGATTTGTTGGAGCCGTCGCTGGCGTTTGTGGAGACGATAGGTGCCCAACTGCAAACCATCGTGCCTGAACTACGGATGGATACCCGCACCAACGGCCGTGGCAATCTGATGCGTATTCATCGAGATACGCGCTTTAGCCAGGACAAGACGCCTTATAAAACGGCCGTTAGCGCCCTCTTCTGGCAAGGCGACGGTAAGAAAACAGAATGTCCCGCCTTTGGCTTTCAGGTAGACCGGCAGGGAATGCAGTTGATGGCGGGTCTGTTTGCTTTTTCCAAAGAGCAGCTACAACAATACCGGCAGGCGGTGGTGGATGACAAATGGGGCAAGGCATTGGTAACAGCTGCCACAACTGTGACCCAATCCGGCAGCTACCAGTTGAAAGGGCAGCACTACAAAAAGACACCTCAAGGTTACGATCCCACTCATGAAAGGGCCGAATGGCTGTTATACAACGGCCTCTACGCGCATCCGCAACACAGCATTGCGCTGGCGCAGGTTTGTTCACCGGCCATTGTGGACATTTGTCTGGCACATTTCCAGAACATGGCCCCGGTGCAGCAGTGGTTGGTGCAAGTGTTGGGGTAATTGGCTGCCAATGCTGGCTACCGAGATCTGGCTATTTTTGCAGCTCACCAACTATCTTCTTAATAGACGGCCGATCGGTTGGCTCGCGGCTGGGGTGGGCCAGTCGGATAATACCGTGCGCATCAATGATGAAGTCGCCGCCCAGTTGGTGTGGATCGCCGCGTTTGCCAAACGTCTCCCGTTTTTGCAGCACGGCTTTGGCGTAATACCACAGATTAGCCGGACTCCAGGAACTCATGATGGAAGATTTTAGCCCATAAGCGTGGTAAGCGGTGCGGTCTGCATCAACCAGGAAAGGAAAGGGTGACTGCGTTTCTTGCAGCCAGACCTGTGCCCAGTAGGGCGTGCCAAAAGAAACCGTCACCACGTTGGCCTGGGCGGCTTCGATCTCAGCCTGGTGTGCCACAACCTGTGCCACGTGATCCCGGCAGGGCAGTCAGGCCAGGTGGCGCAGAAAGATGAGCAGAAGGGAACGGCCGTCTCCCCAATATTCAGACAAGGCAACAGAACGCCCGTCCAACAACGACAGCATCACGTCCGGCGCTGCCTGGCCGGATTGTAAACGAGTCATGAGCCAGGCTCCTTAGGGTTTGCCCGTTTTTAACCTGGGGTTTTGGTAAACGGGCAAACCTTGCGGATGCGTTTTCTTATCAAAAGTTATTTGTAAACGCATCCTTAAGACAGGTGGCGGGCAGCCCACACCAGCCTTTGCACAATCGTCACCACAAGCAACAGACCCATCAGGCTGAACAACCAGGCCAGATAAGTCGGGAAGAAGATAAAAGCCGTGTAAAAAACAATCGTTTCCGTACCGCCGATGAGGCCCACCGGCATGGTGATAGTGGTAAGACGACCGTCATGAACCGCATGGCGCTTTTCCAGAATGGCTGCCAGATACATCCACGAGGCGGCGTTAACATAGTAGGTTGAGAGCAAGAAGATGAGACTGAGGGTAACGGCCTGGACCGAGACTGTTGCAACGGCCGTCCTCGCCACGCCAACGGCCAATCCAACCGGGATTGCCGCGTAAACAACAAAATCGACCACAATATCCAGGTAGCCGCCAAAATCGCTTTGCATTCCGCGCATACGCGCCACAGCCCCATCCAGGCCATCAAACAGGCGGTTGATGAACCAGAGGAAGAAGCCCAGTCCATAGTGCTGCTGCCACAGGGCCACGGCCGCAGCCACACCGGCCAGAAGACCGGCAGTCGTGAACAACCAGGGTGGCACACTCTGCAAAAGTTGAGCCAGTGGGTGAAATGTTGTGTCCTTTACTAGACGCATTTTCTCATCAAACATAATCACCTGTTATAGGGAATGACGCCTGATTTTCATGCGTGCTGCTTCCCTGTGCCTGCGCGGTGAAAAATCAACCATGCCACCAACAGCAGGTCGAGTAAATGTTCCAGGAGGCGAAAGAGACGGCCGTTATGTGCCGGGTCCCAATAGCTGATGGGCGAGCGGAACCGTCCGTGCCACTCCAGGGGAAATAAGAGAACTGGACCATCATCGGCATGGGTGAAAACGTCTATGGCCGCGTGCAGCCCACAGCCCAGGGCAAACCAGAGCAGCCTCTCGCCCCAGACCCGCCGCCGCCACAGATAACCGATCAGCCCCAGGAGGAAGAGCGGTAAAGGGGCATGCAGCATATTGTGGGCGGCAATCCACCAGGGGTTGTTGAAGTAGAGACGATTGTAAGTAGGGCTGCAGCGTGTTTTATCAGGCAGATGCGGGCGCAGGTAGCGCCGGTCCAGCACATAACCGGCACTAATCAATATCAGGGGGACATCGGGCAGCACGGAGCCAGCCCACAGAGCCTGTTTGTGGCGGGGTTGTGGTGGCTGGAGAACGGCCGTTATCAAAAAGTGTGAGTACGTTTGCATGGCCTCTTACCGGTTCAACCGTCCCTGATACCGCCTGCGGTGCTGCCGGGTCAGGGTGGTTCGGGCAAATTTTATCCTTTCCTTTGTGCCATATTTCAGCAAGTCCAGCATGGTCAGGTTACCAAAAAAGTGTTCCTTGTACGCGCCGGAGCGCATAAACCCTTCGCCTGGTTTGAGCAAGCTCAGGCGGATTTTATTCTTGGGCAAGTAGGTTTTACCGTCCAGCAAGGCCACAAACGGATCGGCAATCCAGCTCAGCCCGCGGAAAATCTGGTTGATTTGGCTGACGGCGGCGGTAACAGCCTGCCCTGAGCCTGCCGAAGGGGCCGTTTCATCCCCTGGATCCACCGCCTCAATGATCCGGTCGACCCGGCTGGTCACCTCGTCGAACTCTGGATAGCCGCCGCCGACCAGCTTCAGCGTCACCAGCTCATCGTAGTACGCCTGTCGGGCAACGGCCGTTTGCGATCCCTTCGCCTGCGCCCGCATCATGTTCAGCTTCACCAGTTCCGTGTATGCGCCCAGCAGCCACATCACCGAATAGACCTGCCACAGCCGGTAATCTTTGAAGGATTGGTAGCTGTTGGCCACGAGCCGGTCGGCCGAACAGACAAAATTGCGCGTCATCGTTTCCAGATCGGCAAAGGCAGCGGCCGAATAATCGCCCGTCTGCCTGGCCTGCAGAAGCTGGTGCGCCAGGACAAACACCGTCGCCAGCGAGGTGTACAGCCCCTTAGAGTAGAGCGGGTCGATAAACCCGGCGGCGTGCCCCAGCAGCGCCCAGCGATCCCCCACCACCTGCTTCGATGTGTATTGCAGCCGCCCGGCGCGTGTCCAGTCACGTACCGCTTGGGCATTGGCAAACTGGGCGGCAATGCTGGGGTATTGTTCGATGAAGGCCAAAAACTCTTCTTCCGGCGATAAATCGGGGCGTGGCGGATGCTGGCGCGGGTCCAGCAGCAGCCCCACGCTGCACAGCGGGTTGGTGGATTCGGCATGGTTGTCGAAGGGGATCACCCACAGCCAGCCGCCATCAAACAAGTGGTGCAGCGTGCCTTCAGACATGCGGAAGGGCAGGCCGTAGCTTTCCTGTGAGCCGCCGGTTTGGTGATAACAGGGCACGTTGATCATGTGGGTAAACATGCCTCGTGAGTGAGTTTGTAAATCAAAGTCGCGCAGGTCAAACTTTTGTGCCAGGATAGAACGAAAACCACCAGCGTCTACGACGTATTCGGCCGTTATTGGCTGTTCCTTCCCCGTGAGAAGGGTGACGTGATTATTGTGCAGTTCGATGTCTTGGACGGGACTGTTTTGGTGGACGGTTGCGCCGTAGGCAACGGCCGTACTCATCATGAAATAATCGGTATCCTGCCGGTAGAGGTGGAGCTCGTGTCCGTGCGGCTCCTTGGGAATCACCGCCTGCAGGGTGTGGCGGATGTCGTGGGGTTGGCCCGGCTGGTGATGCAAAAAGCCAAAATGGCGCTTGATGCCGTGAGTGGTTCCGGCAAACGGCAGGAAGTTTTCCGTGCTAAAGTAAGCCAGTTCCGGCACGTCGTAAAAATGGGCCAGCGCCCGCATCATTTCCGAGGTTTCCAAAATGAGTGATTCGCCGATGGCAAAGCGCGGGTGAGATTTGGCTTCGAAAACAACCACGCGCTGCCCGTGACGGGCCAATATCGCCGCCAGAGATGATCCAGCAATCCCCGACCCAATGATGGCCACATCGTAATTTGTTTTCTTACTCATATCTATACCATGAAGGGGTGAGGGCTATCACCCCTTCACCCGCTCACCCGTTTATTGTAGGCAAAAAAGCTTGGGAAAGTCTTACAACCTTTTTACCGCCGCCAGCTGAGCCACGTGTTGAACACTTTGGCCACCGTTGGCGTCAGGCGGGTGCGGTTCCAGGCGTCGGCCGCTTTTTTGATGATTTCGGCCTGGGTGGGGTAAGGGTGAATGGTTTGCGCTAATTTGCTCATGCCCACACCGGCCATCATTGCTGTCGTGATTTCGCTGATCATCTCACCGGCGTGGCGAGCGATGATGGTCGCGCCCAAAATTTTGTCGCTGCCTTGTTTGACATAGATTTTGACAAAGCCTTCCTCTCCATCGGTGCGGCCGCGGTCGGTTTCTTGCAAATGCACGGTGAAGGTGTCAACGGCCGTTCCCTGCTCCTCCGCCTCATAGTCAAACTGCCCCACGTGAGCGATCTCCGGGTCCGTGTACACCACCCAGGGGATGATCAGGTCGCTGTATTTCTTGCGCCCCATGAACAGCGCATTTTGCAGCACCATGCGGGCGCTGGCATCGGCCGTGTGGGTAAACTGTGCCGGAATGGCTACATCGCCCGCGCCATAAATGGCCGAATTGGTTGTTTGCATTCTATCATTCACCACCACCCCTTTTTTGTTGGCTTCCACACCGGCCGCTTCCAGATTCAACCCTTCTACGTTGGGACGGCGGCCAGCTGCCAGCAATATTTCATCCACAGCCACCGTTTTCGTTTCTCCGGCATGGGTGAAGGTGATCACCTTGTCGGCGCCAGCGCGCTCAACTTTCTGTGTCTGGCTTTCCAGGAAAAACTGGATGCCGTCGGCTTCCAGCGTGCGGCGAATTAAGTCCAGACCTTCCGGGTCGCGCAGGCCGCCCATCACCGGCAAGATGTCGAACACCGTGACCTGGCTGCCGAAGCGGGCAAAGGCCTGGGCCATTTCCAGACCAATCGGCCCCGCGCCAATGATCGCCAGCCTATCCGGGCGTTGTGTCAGCTCAAAGACACCTTCGTTGGTGATGTAACCCGTCTCTTGCAGGCCGGGGATGGGAATGAACGCCGCCCTGGCACCGGTAGCGATGACCGCTTTGCTGAAGGAGATGGATCGGCCGTCCACCTCAAACGTATTCGCACCGGTAAACTGCCCTTCGCCCAGATATAGATCAATGCCCAGGTCACGAAAGCGCTGCGCCGAGTCGTGGTAGCTGATGTCGGCGCGAATCCGGCGCATGCGTTCCATAACGGCCGTAAAATCCACGTTTACATTCCCGTCGACCCGCACCCCCAGTTCGGCAGCGCGGCGGATGTCGCCGACAGCTTTGGCCGAGCGCAGAATGGTCTTGGACGGTACGCAGCCAGCGTTGAGGCAGTCGCCGCCGAGCAGATGTTTCTCCACCAGGGCAACCATCGCACCTAACCCGGCCGCGCCTACGGCGGCAACCAGTCCAGCCGACCCGCCACCTATGACCAGGAGATTGTAACGGCCGTCAGGCGTCGGGTTTTGCCAATCTGGCGGGTGGGCATTACTGACCAGTATTTGATTATGCTGATCGTAGGGAGAAACTTCTATTTTTCTAACCATATTAATACCTATAGCCACAGAGGTCACAGAGATTATTGAGATTGGTCTCAAGTTCTCTACCTCCTCTTTATATCTCTGTGGCTCGGATAAATTCTTAGTCCACGCCGACTTCCTTCTTTTTGAGGTAACGAGACAAAGCAAAGCTGATACCGATAATGACGATAGAAGCAATCACCGTTACCGGATTCAACTGGACATCGCCAGCCAACAATTCATCTAACGTCCCAAATGAAGCGCCAAACAATACGAAGGACACAGTTCCCGGCACAGAGCCAACGGTCGTTGCCGCCAGGAAGGCTTGCCAATTGATTTTCAAAAACCCGGAAACATAATTCACCAGGTCATACGGCAGGAAAATAAGGCGCATAACCAGGACGGTTTCAAAACTATTCTCCCGCATCCGTCGGGTATATCTCTGAATAACTCCCGTCCCGTTTTCATTATCCAATATGTCCTGACCAAAGAACCAGCCAATGCCAAACGTGACCATGGCCGAGGCGTTGCTGCCCACAATGGTGTAGAGAATGCCAATAGGCCCAAATAGAAATCCACCCATCAGTGTGAGAACCGTCGCCGGGAAAAACAAGAGAGGGCGGACCGCATAAATAATGATGTAAAGCAGTGGCCCAAACAAGCTGTTTGTCAGCAAATCTGCAAGATGGCTGACGCTGTCGGCTAACGTTAGATTATTTTGACGAGTGTACCAATAATAAATGCCCAGCAATGCCAGCCAGAAAATCAGGGCGATTCCTTTGGCCCAGTGGCGCTGCCAGAATGAGGGGGAAGATTCTTGTTCTGTTTGAAGTTGAATCATAACAATCCTTGAATTTGGTGTGACACGTTAGGTAAGACAAGGTCTGTGCTGAGAATCTTACATTCATCACAAAGATGGGTGGCATTGTGTTTCTCTTTTTGAACGGCCGTTTTTTGGAAACGGTTTCGTTGGCAATTGGTGACGGTCTCTGGACCGGTCAGCTCGTCCCACGACCTGCCAGCACAAAAATATATCTTCTTTGTATCCTAGCACGTAAGCTTTGTTACATTGATCGAAGCAATTAGAAAATTATACTCTTAGTAATGAAAACCCTGGCTGAACGACACAAGGGGCAGCTTCTTGAGTTACAGCGGCTTACCTTTGACTACTTCCTGCACCATGCCAATCCCCAAAACGGATTGATTGCAGATAGTTCACGGACAAATGCTCCTTGCAGCATTACGGCCGTGGGGCTGGCCCTGGCTGCCTATCCCGTAGCCGTTGAGCGTGGGTACTTGAGCCGGGCTGAAGCCATACAAAAAACCCTGGCAGTCCTGCGCTTCTTCTGGCAAAGTGAGCAGGGAAAGGAGCCAAATGCAACCGGTTATAAAGGTTTTTACTATCATTTTCTTAATATGGAAACCGGGCGGCGTCACAATCAATCCGAATTGTCGACCATTGATACGGTGTTTCTGATAGCGGGTGCCCTGACTGCCGGGCAATACTTTGACCGCGCCAGCGAAGAAGAGCAAGAAATACGCAAGCTGGCAAACTCCCTCTACGCTCGGGTGGATTGGCAGTGGGCGCTAAACGGCGGCCGGTTAGTCACAATGGGTTGGTGGCCGGAAAGTGGTTTCCATGAAAGTCGGTGGCAGGGATACACTGAGGCCCTTTTGCTTTATGTACTTGGCCTCGCTTCACCAACATACCCTTTGCCCCCAGACAGCTATGACGCCTGGATGGAAACGTATCAATGGCAAAGCCACTACGGTATTGAGTGTCTGTATGCGCCGCCCCTTTTCATTCACCAGCTGTCTCATTTATGGATTGACTTTCGCGGTATTCAAGATGCTTATATGCGCGAAAAGAATTTTGATTACTTTCACAACAGCCGACACGCCGCCTACATCCAGCAGCAGTACGCAATCGAAAACCCAGATAACTATAAAGGGTATGGCCAGTGGACGTGGGGCATTACGGCCAGCGATGGTCCGGGAGAGACGGTCAAAGTTGTTGACAATGTCGAACGCCGCTTCTGGGGCTACATGGCTCGGGGTGCACCGGGAGGGCCAGATGATGGTACTCTCTCTCCCTGGGGCGTTGTGGCCAGCCTTCCCTTTGCTCCAGAGATTGTCTTGCCAACCATTGACTATTTCGACGAGCATTACCCCTTCATGATCAGCGACTATGGGTTCAAGTGCAGCTTCAATCCGACCTTTCCGGATGGTTCCGAAGGATGGGTATCAGAAGGCTACTATGGATTAGATCAGGGACCCATCGTGGCCATGATTGAAAATTCTCTTTCTGGTCTTGTCTGGCGTCTTATGCGCCGCTGTCCATACATTATTATTGGTTTGCGGCGCGCCGGGTTTGCTGGCGGATGGCTCGATGAAGTGACCAATGGCTCGCCGCCTCTCTAATTGGCCGGATGATGCCCAACACGTCCCGCAGCGCTCGGGCATGCTCGAACTTCTGCGCCACTGACGTGAGGTGCGGATAATTTTCGCCCGGGTGTGCTTCGTGGGTGTATAAAAAGATAGAGCCAACGCCTATCAGTCATAAATAGTTACGTCACCTCCAGCTGCCTAAGTTCGGCCAGGAGCGCTTCAGCTTTGGCCAGCTGGTCACTGTCCCCTGTTTGTTGAAAGGTGTTAACAGCCTGTTGGCAGTAATCGACCGCCTGCTTGACATCACCTTGTTCCACATAGGCAAAGGCCAGCAAAACTTGTTGCTCTCCAACCAACGACCAATTTTCTTGCTCCCGTGCCAGCTTTAGGGCTTGGCTGGCGGCTTTGGTAGCGTCGGCCATCTGGTCTTGTTCGGCGAGGACGGCTCCGAGACGGCCGTATAAATGGGCCGCTGCTTCAGGGTCTTGCAGCTGTATGGTGGTTTCCAGGGCAGCTTCATACGCCGCCTGTGCTTCTGGGAACTGCCCCAGCTGATAATGCGTAAACCCCAGCCGTTCCTGCATGGTGAGCTGCCACTCCCAATCCTCGTTGGCGGTGGCAATTTCCAGACCGCGCTTCAAATAAGGCGGCAGCTTCTTAAACTGACCCTGTTTAATCAGGTGGGCGGTAAGCAGATTAAGGTTAGTGATTTCGGCACTTTCATCGCCCAGGCTGCGAGCCAGTCGCAGCGCGCTGTCGGCATACAGCAGCACCATGCTGTTGTTGCCTATGCCAATGTAGGTGCGCATCAAGCTGCTGAGGGTGCTCATTTCGGCCGCAGGGCTATCTAGTTCACTGACCAGCGCCAGTGCTTCTTCAAACAGCTCACGCGCTGTGTCGTACTGCTCGTTGGCCAGATACGCCTGACCAATACTGAGCTTGAAAGAACAGGCGGCATATTGTTGGTCCAGCTCATTGGCCGCGTGCAGCGCCAGAGAATAATATTCCACCGCTTTTTCCAGTGATGATAAACTCAGGAACAGATTGCCCAGCTTGCCCGCCAAATGCATGATGCGTGGCTGGTCGTTGGTGGGCAAAGCAAGACCCATTGCCTGCTCCAACTTGGAAATCGCTTTGGTCGGTTGACCCGAATCCATTTGCAGCGTGCCCAGTTGGGTGAGAGCGTCTATCAGCAGCGGTTTGTTGTCCAGCTCTTTGGCCAGATTGTAGGATTTGTAGAGGGCGATTTGGGCAAAGTGAGAATTGCCCAAACGCATCAGGCAGATGCCGCGATAGCCCCACATGCGGCCTTCCAGCAGCTTGTCGCCAATGGATTGGGCCAGTTCCAGCCCTACTTCAAACTGGGTCAACGCTTTAGGCACATTATTTGCGGTCAACAGCGCCTGACCCAATTGGGTGAGGGCGTTGATAAGTTCGGTGTCGTCTTCCTTTTCGCGGGCAGAGGTTACGGCCGTTTCCAACAATTCTATCTGCTTTTCATCCAAATTATTTGACATAATATTACTCGCTATGAAACCGCCGGGAAGTTGACGGAGTGTATCACGTTCATTTCTTTTGTGACCATCAGTGTGGCCACATCGGGCAACTGCTCAATGAAAGCCAGGCCAGCTTTGGAACCGAGGACCATAACGGCCGTACTCAACGCATCCGCGGCCGCGGCCGTAGGCGCCAGCACGGTGACGCTGGCCAATTCGCCGGGCGAAGCGCCGGTGCGCGGGTCGACGATATGGTGGCTGGAAAAATCCTGGCTGAAGCTGTGCTGATAATCGCCAGAGGTGGCGGCGGCCTGGTTGGTTAGCTGCAAAATATTTAGGGCGCTGTCTGTCTGGCGGGGATGGGTAACGACTAATCGCCACGGCCGCCCGTCGGCGCGGGAGCCTTGCGCCAGGAGATCGCCGCCTGCCTCGACCAATACATTGTCGTAGCCGTGGGTTTGTAATACGGCCGTTGCCCCATCCACCACGCGCCCCTTGGCAATGCTGTCCAGCGTCACCTGCATGCCCGGCTCCAGCCGAATTTCGTCTGCCGTCACGTGCAAACGGCGATAATCTACCAGCTGACGCGGCTGTGCGGTGTCTGCCCTGGACTGTACCGCTTGCAGCAGCGGCAAAATCGTCACGTCAAACGCACCGCCGCTGAGCCTGCTGCACCGATTAGCTTCCTGCAAAAGTTCCACCAATTCTGCTGGTGGTTGGGCCAGCCTGCTGCTTCGGTTCAAAATAGCCAGCGGGCTGTCTGGCTGCCGCCAGTTGAAGAGGGCAATCAGCCGCTCCATCTCGGCAAACGTGGCATCGATAGCTTGCTGACCTTGTTCTGCGTCGTCGGTCACCAGAATCAGATTGATGAGGGTGCCCATCAGCAGGCGGGTTTGGTGGATTGTTGTGTTTTTTTGCGCCAATCGCTGGATCCAGCGCCCGCCCAGGAAGACCGTGCTGGCAACGGCCGTTATCTGCAAAAAGTGGCGGCGAGAAATTTGGGGGGAATCCTCTCTTGCTGACATCTAAGGTTCTCCTCGCCATGGCGTTTTTGTCGCGCCTGGTACGTCATATTCATCCTGCTGGTTGTGGCCATGGCCCTGGCCGGTGCTGGAATCGTGATGTTGTGGCGGGTCGGGCGTGGCGATTGGCGTACCGCTTTCCAGGCTGCGCTGGTATTCCATCGCTTCGGCTGTGACGGTGAGGTACACGCTGTCATCCATGCGGAAGGTGTCGCGATAGTAGCTGGGTGTGGCGGGTGTATCGGCCGTCAGGCCGTCGGCCCAGATGAGGCCAATGAGGCCGATGCACACAGCTACAAAACCCAGCAGCGCCGTGCGCTTCAGACGTTCGCTGGTTTTTTGCGCCATTGGGCCCATCCTTCTTTCAGCCAGCGCCGGGCAGCGGCGATAAAATCGATCACCGGGTCCAGCGGGCAGAGATAGTTACAGAACGGCCGGTACGTCACCAGACTGGCCAGCACAATCAGCGCCAGAAAAAGCCATTGTACGGCCGTTCCCCGCAAATCGAACAGGGTGGCAAACGGTTCGTAACTGGCCACACCGGGGCGGCGCAGCGCCAGACCCAACACCACAGCGGCCAGCGCCAGGCCGCGCTGCACCCACTTGAGCACTTCGCTGAGGTCGCGCGGGCGGTACGGTTTGGCCTTGCTGATGGCCGCCACACATTCCTGAAAAGCGCCAAAGGGACAAAACCAGCTGCAATACGGATTTTTGGCATCAACCGTGGTGACAAACAGAATGCCGCCGATGAGCAGATACCAGTACAAATTATTGTGCCAGTCGGGCCAGTAGCCGCTGAGCAGCGAAATAATCATGGTGATGGTCAGCGGCACGGTGTAGACAAAGCCTAAGAAGACCATCCCGGCAATGAGCGTGCCCCAGCGGGCGCGCATTTTCCATTTGCGATTGTGCCATTTGTGAGTCAGGTAGCCGGAGGCAAACAGCAGCAGCAAAATAGTCTCGGGCCAGCCAAACTGTATCGGTTTTTGCTCGGTTGGCAGGCTGACGTTGAGCGCCTCGTCGGCAATCTGCCGGGTGGCGGCGCGCACGGCGGCGGCCACACCCTCGGCGCTGACGGTGGCGCCAGTGACGGCGTCTAAATCCTGGCCTAACTGGAGTGCGTCGGTGATAGGACGGCCGTGATACTCACCCATCAAATCGCTAGATGTGACCAATCGGAAAAAGCCCGGCGATTCCCGCTCGGTGACCACCTGCGTATTAAGAATATTGCCTTCAGGATCGACGGCTACCAGCATGTCGATGGGACCGCCGTAACCGGGGGCGCTGCCCAGAGCCGCGTAGCCAATCACCTCGCCAGCGGCATCCAGGGCAATGAAAAGCTGGCCCTCGGTGCGGACCTGGGCGGTACCCGGCAGCAGCTCGGGCACCAGCGGTGCCACGTCGGTGCCGCTGGTGAAGTAGCCAAAAATCCAGGCGGCCACCACCAGGGCCACGGTGAGGATGATGAGGAGTCGTTCACGCTGTACTTTTTGCTGCCGGGTGGATTTGCTTGTAGTTGGCTTGAGGGGGATGGTACGGCCGTTGCTCATTATCCGGTCCTGCGTTGTTGGCGTTGCTTGCGGGAAGGTATCGCTATTGGTAATTGGGTAATTGAAGCGATCAATTACCCAATTACTCAATTACCTAGTTACTGGACGGCTGCCTAGTGCAGTTGCCCGGAAGTCCTTCATAGGTATTTATGTTAAGGCAACTGCTTAAGTGTTTTGCTCCTGTGCCACAATAACCTGGTAAGGATTTATGGAGCAAAACACTAGCTGTTGCGCCGGGTGAACCAGACTACGCCACCGGCCAAAAGCCAGACAACAAAGCTAACCCAGAGAATCGTAGCCGCACGCGGTTCTAATTCTGTACCGCTGGCTACGGCATTCTGGTAAATGAATACAAGGATGAAGGCCCAGATGGCCCAGAGCAGCCATTCGTACCACGGCCGTTTCTTGATGTGTATTGAAATATTGTCATTCATCGTTTAACTCTCCATTACCGGCTGATTGCTGTCGATTCCGTATTCAGGCAGATCCAGATTCCACCAATCTTCGGCGCTGGCCTGCGTGCCGTACCCAAAGGCGTCATCCATGCTGCGGAAGAAGCTGTCCAGGAACGGTGCCGTCGAAGCACCCGCTTTCACCCATTCATGCACCCATGCCTTGTCTTTTTTGGCAAAGGGACAAACGGCAAAGCAAATACCGCAGTTGGTGCCGGCCTGTTCACGCCAGTAGGTCATACAGGTGACAGAATTCTCAAAATATGCTTTGTGCCCCGGGTTGTTCCAGCCACCTTGCGTTTCCCAGGTGGGCTCATCCAGGAAGCTGAGCGACTCAGACGGGCATGCCTCGGCACATTTCTTGCACCGCTTGCAGAATTCCATGATGCCTGCGTCAATCGGTTTATCAACAGCCACGGGCAGATCGGTGAGCAGCTTGAAGACGCGCACCATCGGGCCAAATTCTGGAGTGATCAAACGGTTCAGGCGAGACATCTCGCCCAGCCCGGCAAATACACCCATCGCGGGGGCAATGCCCAGCGCATTGGTGCTGGATTCACCCAGACCCTGGTAGCCTAACCCACGCAAAAACTCCTGCAAAGAAGCCTGGATCGATTCACCACGTTTGTAAGCCAGCGAGGTTGTTTGGGATCCTAAGGGGGTGGGGCAGCGGCGCATTGTCTCGGTGGACATTTGCACCGTGTAAACGACGGTATACTTACAGCTGTAGGGAATATAACGGGCGTTGTCGTCTTCGCTGGCGATGGGGTCGTCGGTAAAAATCAAATCCTTGCCATCGGGATCAACACCGTAGATCAGCTTGCGGGTATTATCATCTAGCTCAAAGAAACCAACGGTGGCAGCACCAAAATGACGCAGTGCCGCACGAATGATCTTGGCCGCTTCTTCAGGTGAGCCTTGCCACTTGGGCACGCCACGATCTTCGGGCGTATCGGCTTTTTGTGGCCCCAGGAAGCTTTTGCCGACGCCAACATGGGCGCCATCTAGCGCCTGGTCTTTCAGGGTGTAACCGTCTACGTTGTCCAGCATGCGCTGGAGTTCATTCTTGGCGGCGGTTTCAGACAGGCGATCTACTTCGTCTTCGCCGACGTAGCCAGCCATGCCTGGCCCGCGCACGGTGCCGGTGCGCTCGTTGTAGCGCTGCATGACGTTCCAATCGACCTCGGTGGTGGGCTCGTCAACGGTCTTGACCCACCACGGCCGTTGCGGACGACCAGCCGGATCGGTGAATGTCCCTGCTTTGAAGCTGGCGGCGGGCGCTGCGGCAGCCGATTTGGTAACCGTGGCTACGGCCGTTGCCCCAGCCCCTAGGCCAGCAATCCGTAGAAAGTCGCGCCGGTTGAGGGTTAATTTTTCTTTGGGCATTACCTACCTCCTGACTTCTGGTTCTATCCAGATTGTCTTCTAACCCGAATGGACAAATTTGCCATTGGGTGTGCACCACTTGTGCATGTCATTAAAGAAAAAAGATTTTTCCAACCTTTGTTTTAAGTCTAACGGGGGAGGCAGTAGGACGGTATCGGGAAAAGGATGGTCTTGTGTGGGGATTTTCCTGACAAGGTAGTCGGGCGCTTCCTGGATATTGGGGCGGGTCTGCAACGTGCTGCGTGAGAAAAATCACGTTGCACGCATCGCGGCTCAAAGCAGGTTATTTTTTGTAAGCATCCAGAATGCCGGCGCGGACGGCAAATTTGATGAGATCGGTGCGGTGCTCCAGGTGGAGTTTCTCCATGGCGCGCTGGCGGTAGGTATCGGCCGTTTTGGGACTGATGATGAGCTTGTCGCCAATTTCGCGGCTGCTGTAGCCCATCGCTGCCAACTGCAACACTTCTTGCTCTCTTTCCGAGAGGGATTCATATTGCTCAAGCTCGGTTAGTTTGTTGGTGAGCGATTCCATCAGGGCGGTAGCGGCCGTAGGGTGGAGGTATCTTTCCCCGGTGAGTACAACGCGAATGGCTTGCAGCAGGCTGGTATGGGTGGAGGATTTAGGAATGTAACCATCGCAGCCTGCTTCGATAGCGGGGATGACAAATTCGCGGCGGCTGTGCATGGAGAGGACAATAATGCGGCTTGTGTCGTTTTCTTGGCGAATGGTGCGAATGGCGTCCAACCCGCTCATATCTGGCAGACCCAGGTCCATGACGATAATGTCTGGCCGCCAGGTGCGGGCGGCTGCGATGCCTGCCGCACCGCTGCCTACGTCGGACACCACTTTGAGATCCGGCTCGCTTTCCAGCAGAGCGCGCAGACCATCGCGCAATACTTTGTGATCATCGACCAGGAGGATGGTGATAGGGGCCTCGGTCATACAGGAATTCCTTCCGGTAAGGGGAAGCGGACGAGCACGCTCGTGCCCGCGCCTGGTTCCGTGTTTAGGGTGAGGCTGCCTCCGGCGATGGCAGCGCGTTCCCGCATACTGATCAAACCCAGGTGACGTTTTTGGGAAACGGCCGTCACCACATGCGGTTCAAAGCCACAGCCATCATCTTTAACGCTCATCAAAATGGCCTGATTTTCCATGGAGAGAGCAACTTGAACCGTCCGAGCCCGTGCGTGGCGGATCACGTTGGTCAGGGCTTCCTGGGCAATGCGATACAGTGTTACCTCAATTTCGGGAGGAAGATTATCTTCGGTTAAGTCAGTCAAATAGCGGGCTGTGATGGGGGAATCAGCCATCATTTCATCTACTAAAATGCCCAGCGCCACTGGCAGGCCAAACTCCTCCAACGCCGCAGGCCGCAAACGATAGGATAATTCACGCACCTGTTCAATCGTTTGAGAAACCATGTCCAGCAGCGTCTGGAGCCCATTTTGCATGGAGCCCGTGGGGCACTCCTTTTCCAACGTTTTGATGCGCACCAACAGAGTGGTAAGCATCTGCCCAGCCCCATCGTGCAGCTCTCGTGCCAATCGGCCGCGCTCGTCTTCCTGGGCCTCTACCAGGGATTCCAGCAGCATTTGTCGCGCCTGTTCTTTTTCGGCCAGTTTTAGACGCAGCCAGGCATTGGCTACAATTTCCGAGATTTGTGAGCCAATGATGGTGAGCATTTCCATGTCGGCGTCGTCTACAGGATCGTTGGGGCGGCAGAGCAGGTTCACCACACCATATCTCTGGCCACGGGCTTCGATGGGAATGGTGATGTGTTGGGATGGGGAACGGCCGTTGACTCCTGACAACCGGCTACAGTGGCGGATGTGTGCATGGGCGGATAAGCTACCCTCAACCAATGCCTCCTGGCAAGAGCAGCCAGCGGCACGCCCTTCGTAGAGTAAGCTGTCTTCCAGCGTAGACGGCACGCCATACCAGCTGGCCAGATGGTACACATTCCGCTCCGGGTCGCGCAAATAAACCCAGCCGGTCTCCAGCTCCATTACCTGCACGATGTTCTGCAAAATGGCGTAGAGCACATCATGCACTTCGTGTTCACGTTCGGCGGCCATCATGATGCGGTTGGTGGCCGCCAAACGCCGATTGGTCTGGGCCAGATCGTCCTGCGAGCGCAGAAGGTGGTCGGTCATCGTGTTGATGGCCAGGGCCACCTCACCAATTTCGTCCTTGGCCCATACAGGGGCGCGAGCATCCAGGTTCCCCTGAGCTACTTCCAGTGCCATGTTACGCAGATCAACTAACGGCCGTGTTAACAGAAAGGTGAGAAACGAGGCAATGACCAGCGATCCGGCCGCCGCCAGAACTGTCATTAACAATACGCTGCGGTTGCCAGCCCGCATGGCGGCTTCCACGCGCACGTCAGTTAACAGATAAGAGAGCCAGTCAGAAAGTCCGGTGATTACCCAATAGTTCAGCGACAGTCCAAGGGTCAGCACCGTCATCAAAATGATACCGGTGATCTTGATACGCACCGGCACCGAGATGACGAGGTTGTAAATCCAGTTAGGGATGCGCCGGAGCGATTGAATGTTCATAACGATTAAGTGCGACGGACTTGCCCTGATGTGCGATCCAGCAAAACCCCGCAGCTGAGTGCATCACACCCAGACTGCTCCTAATCTTCGTAGACCAGAAGCACCGTGCCCAGCTCCTTTTCGAGCGCCTGCACTTTGTCGAGATTTTCGCTTGTTAGCTTAGCAAAAGCCGGACCGTTCTCAAAAGCCATCACATGCTTGCCGATTTCTTTTTCCAGCGCGCGAACTTTGGCAACGGCCGTTTCATCCAGATGAGCAATCTTCAGTTGTTGAGCCATTAGAGTTACTCCTCTTCGACGGAATTGAGTGAATAGTCTTACTCTTGATTGTAGGAGGAGACGGGCAAAAGTCAACAAAATCTCGTGAGGAATCAGGGCTTTTCAGCAGAAATCACTGAAACATCTGTAAGGTAATAGAAGCATCAAAATAACGCCGGGCAGATGCCAAATTGGTGTACCCCAGTTTGTTAACTAACCCGATAACGAGATTATTGATAATAGAGATGGCTTGAGCCAGTGGCGGTTTGGAGATACGCGTCGCATCTTCTTGCAGCGTCACATCATGGCGATGATGAACGCCATTTTCAATCTGCCAATAGAAACGTGTCCAGGCTAAAACTTGAGCCGCATCCGCTTGGTGCGCCGCACAACTGGTTAAACCATACACAATTTCATGGCTTTCTACACCGGTGGTGAGCTGCTTGGTGTAGCGTTCCAACAGTTCAGGTAAGTATGATCCCTAGGGGTTTATTTGGCAGAAAGAATGAAATGTTTTGGGAGGAAAACTGCGTTCAGAAGAAGTTGTGCTCAAGTTGATAAAAGGCTTGCCCCTGATTTAAAGCGAAATCGGTGACGGTATAGTTTTGGGCGAAGAGGTCGGTGAACAGCTGGCGGGTGTGCTGCCGCCACGCTCGCGCCAGCGGCATATCCTGGGCTTTGATGGTGCGGATGTTGGCGGGGATTTGCACATAGTGGCGGTATTCGCTGGGGGATTTGGTTGTTTCGGGCGGACGGCCGTTCCCATCCACCACATTCAAAATGAGATGCTCCGGTACGGCCGTTTCTCCCTCATCCATCCCCGCTAACCGTCTCTCCACGTGTGCACTGTTGATGTACCACTCCACCTGGAAGCGGTCGCTGGGCAGCCCGGCGTTGATGCCCACAATCTCGCCGTACAGGTTGGGGATGTAGGTGCGGCACACCGCGCCCAGCTTGTGAATGTTGAGACGGGCGTTGGCCGTCTCCAGCGGATCATAGGTCCAGGTGATCAGGTCCAGCCCCTGCTGCTGCACCGCCTGCCGCTGGGCCAGCTTGAGCCGGGTGCCAATGCCCTGGCCCTGGAAGTCGGGATGTATACCCATCATGTGCGAGGCGTGTTTGAAACGGCCGCTGCCCATCAGCCCCACAAAGCCCGCCACAAACCCCACCAGCCGCTCGCCCGCATACGCGCCCAGCAGCACGCCGCCGTTTTTGTGGAAGGTCAGCAGCAGGTGGCCGGGCACCACCTCCAGGTTGTCGTCCATTTGCCAGGCGTCGATTTGCAGCTGCTCAACGGCCGTACACCCCGCCGCATCGGTAATCGGTTTAATTTCGATCGGTACCATTGTTTTTTACCGCAGAGCACGCCGAGGGCCCCGAGTTTTTATCCTATGAAAACAACTTTACGAAAATGCATAGAGTAAAAAGAAAATCTGTATCATCTGTGCAATCTGTGGATTTTCATTTGTGAGCGTGCATTTGCGTCCGCCGCGGTAAGCTTATCAGCCAAAAGCAACAGAAACAACAAGACCCCCTTGCGGGGGCCTTGCTGCGGAAGAGAAGAAGAGGAGAAGAAGGAAAGGGAAGGGGGTTGTGTACTTAACTGCCCTTAGCATACCTTTTTTCCGCTTCATTCTCTGTATTTTGCTTAACAAGCCAGCTATGCAGTTCAGTACGATGTGAAGGTTAACGGGTTCCATTTGGATGAATCATGGGAGATTGGAGATTAGAGATTGGAGACCGAGCTAATCTCCAATCTCCAATCTCAGAAGTTCGTTCCCTTTCGTTTGCCGCAGTTATCACGCCCGGCCCAGCACCGCCGCCAGCAGCGCCATGCGGATGTACATGCCGTTGCGCACCTGGCGGAAGTAAGCCGCACGCGGGTCGGTGTCCACCGTGTCGTGAATTTCGCCGACGCGGGGCAGGGGATGCATCACCACCATCTTCTTTTTGGCCATGGCCATGATTTCTGGGGTGATTTCGTAGTAATTTTTCACTTCCTCGTACTGGGCCAGGTCGGTGAAGCGCTCTTTTTGCACGCGGGTCACGTACAAAACGTCGGCATTTTCGATGACGTCGGCCACGTCGTGGGTTTCGCGCACGTTCAGGCCGGAATCGATCACCTCGTTCATCACCTTCAGCGGCAGGCGCAGGATTTCTGGGGCGACAAAGCGCAGGCTGACGTTGTATTGCAGCAGCAGCTTGGTGAGGGAATGTACGGTACGGCCGTATCTTAAATCACCCACCATCGCCACCTTCAGCCCATCCACCGTGCCCAGTTCCTCGCGGATGGTGAACAGGTCCAGCAGTGCCTGGGTGGGGTGCTCGCCCGGACCATCCCCCGCGTTGATGACGGGTACGCTGGCTGCCTCGGCCGCTTCCCGCGCGGAGCCAATTTCCGGATGGCGCAGCACAATCACGTCGGCGTACTGCTCCAGCACGCGAATGGTGTCCGCCAGCGTTTCGCCCTTGCTGATGGAGCTGAACTGCACGCCCTGGGTAATCGGGATGACGCTGCCGCCCAGACGCTCCATCGCGGCGATGAAGCTGGAGCTGGTGCGGGTGCTCGGCTCGTAAAACAGGCAGGCCAGCACCTTGCCCTTGAGTAAATCGGTGCCGCCAATGCGCTCGACCATCGCCCGCATTTCGCGGGCGCGGCCAAAAATGTAGGACAATTTGTCCCGGTCAAACTGGGACACAGACAGGATATCGTGCCCCGTCAGCCCGTTGCTGTTGAGCGTGGGAATGCTCATTGCGTCAAAATCAAATAATGGTTCTAAAGTTTTCACTTGCATGGTTTGTTTCTCCTCAAAAGGTAATTGGGTAACTGAGTAATTGGGTAATTGGCGAGGCAACTCAGTTGCACAATTACTCAATTACAAATGCTTACGGTAACAATCTTCCACTGCCCGGTTTGGCCAGAATACGGCCGTCTTCAAAGACCACTTCCCCGCGCAGCACCACTTTTTGCACCTTCGCCAGCACCTCCGTGCCGTGGAACGGTGTCCAGCCGCATTTGCTCTGCACCATTTTGTTGGTGAGGGTGGTGGGGGTGAGCTGGACGGTAACGGCCGTATCCCGCTGTTCCGGCAGGTCAAAAATGCGCCGCGGATTGGTGTGCATCAGCTCGATGAGCCGTTCCGGGGTGAGGCGGTTTTGCTGAACGGCCGTCAGCATCAGCGGCAGCGATGTCTCCAGGCCAATGACCCCCGGCGGCGGCGTGGCCGACTGCTTTTCGGCCAGTGTGTGCGGCGCGTGGTCTGTGGCGATGCAGTCGACCGTTTCGTTGATGTGCTCCCACAGCGCGGCCACGTCCGACGGCGTACCCAGTAGCGGGCGCATGTCGCCCAGCGGCCCCAGCCGCGCCGCGTCCGCCTCGGTGAGGAAGAGGTGGTGCGGCGTCACCTCGCAGGTCACCGGCAGCCCGGCGGCCTTGGCCTGGGCAATCAGCTCAATTTCTTCGCGGCGGCTGATGTGGCAAAAATGGACCGGCCGGTTGTAGGCCGCGGCCAGGCCGATGCCCACGGCCACGCTCTGTTTCTCCGCGTGCATGGCAATCATTTTGTGGTGCGGCCAG
Organism: Candidatus Leptofilum proximum; assembly: GCA_016710325.1. Classification (GTDB taxonomy): domain Bacteria; phylum Chloroflexota; class Anaerolineae; order Promineifilales; family Promineifilaceae; genus Leptofilum; species Leptofilum proximum. Next base: position 1,425,812 of record JADJXK010000001.1, read on the forward strand.
TTGGCAAAACAGGCCGTGAGCGTGGGCACATCCTCCACGCGCAGCGGGCCAAAGGTGTCGTTGAGATAAATTTTGAGCGCGGCGGCTTGCGGCGCACAGTCTGGCAGCAGGTCGATCACCTTCGGGCTGGCCCCGGCAAAGAGGCCCACATCGCACAAAATGTCCTGGGCGGCTTGTGCGCGGGCGGCGGCCAGCACTTCCGGCGTGCTGAGCGGCGGACTGGTGTTGGGCATGCCCAAAATCATGGTGATGCCACCGGCCAGGGCTGCGGCCGTTCCCGTGCGGAAATCTTCTTTATGCTCCCCACCCGGCACGCGCAGGTGCGTGTGCACATCGATCAGTCCGGGCAGGGTAATTGTTTCTGTCATGTGCCTCCTTTGTTGGTGAAGATTGGGCCAATTTTGTTTGCGATGCGGCTTGTTTGTCTGAAATTGGCCCAATCTCCCAACGCGTTTTGGCAAAAAAAAAGCCTAATCCAGAAGGATCAGGCTGTGAAAAGCAAATGATTGTTCGCCCAGGCGCTGCGATTTTGAGTTTCTTACCGGTTAGTTCAGGCATTGGTCTCCTCATCTATGTGCCGAATTTGCACCGGGAGAAAATGGTAACACGGAACGGCCGTTTTGCCCAAAATTCTAATGCTTTGCCACAGAAGACACAGAGGGTGAGGAGAAGGTTTTGTTCTCAGTTGCTGAGCATGGGCGCCTTTTTAAGCCACTGATCCGCTCCGACCTGGTCCAGCATGAAGCGGGCAAAGTCGGCGCGGGCCAGTTGGGTGCCAGGACCCTGCCCGGCGTAACCGACTTTGATCTGGCCACTGCTGGGTTTATCGTGCAGGCGAGGGGCGCGGGCCAACATCCAGTCCAGGCCGCTGCTGCGAATGGCGGCCACCATGCCCTGGCTGTCGGCCAGGACGTGCCGGGCAAACAGGCGCAGCGCCAGCCCAAACAGCTGCCCAATCAGCTGCGGCCGGTCGTTGGGATCGGCCACACCTGCCCCGGTGGCGGCGATGAGGCGGCGCACCCCCGTCTTTTTCATGGCCGCGACGATGTGGGCCATACCGGTGGTTAACGGCCGTTCCGGCGTGTTGCTCGTCGGTCCCAGGGCGCTGAGCACGGCATCGGCACCCGCCACGGCCTGCTCGATCTTGGCGGCCTCGTGCATTTCGCCCTGAATGACGGTGAGGCGCGGTTCCTGCTGCTTCACCTTGGCCGGATTGCGCACGTAGATGGTGACCTCATGCCCGGCGGCCAGCGCCTGTTTGACCAATTCCTGCCCGGTGCCGCCCGTGGCACCAAAAATCGTTAACTTCATGGTTTTGCCTCCACAATATTCCTTTGAATGGCTCATTAGAAGTGGACACTGATAAACGCTGATTTGCACAGATACAGGTAAAAATCAGTGTAAATCTGTGAAAATTAGTGTCCTATTCAAAAAGTGATTGACAGTCTGTTTGCCTACTGCCAGACTGGAGCATAGTCGGCAATGAACTGCTGCATGGAGATGGGTGGTCGGTTGAGGAGAACGGCCGTATCCGGCGTCACCGTCTCCGCCAGGCCAAAGCGGGTGGTCAGGTAGATGGCCGTCACCACGGTCACGTAGCTCAGCGGGAAGCCGCGCCGCCACAGCCGCCAGGCAAACCGCAAAAAATGGGGATGGCTGTAGCCAATCGACCGGTTTAACGCCGTGGTCAGCAGTTTGGCCACGGTGCCATAATCTAGCGCCTCGCTGCCGGTGAGCGGGTACGCTTTGCCGTTATGGCCCGGTTCGGTGAGCGTCTTGGCGGCCACGGCGGCAATGTCGCGCACGTCGATAAACGCCGTTTTCCCGTCACCCGCCGGAATGAAGATGTCGTCGTTTTCGCTGATGTCCTGGCGATGGGTGGTGCTCAGGTTCTGCATGAAGAAGCCGCAGCGCAGCAGTGTGGTTGGCACGCCGCTTTCCGCCAGCAGCGCTTCCACCTTGGCGTGGGGTACAAAGCGGTTCTTCTCCGCGCCCAGCAGCGACAAAAAGACAATCTGCTGCACACCTGCCGCGGCAGCGTAATCAATGGCCGGTTTCATGTCGCGCCGGACCTGGGCAATGTGCGGCGGGCGCATCAAAAACAGGCGCGCCACTCCGGCAAAAGCATCGGGGAAGGTGGCGGGATCGGTAAAGTCAAAACGCACCCAGGCTACGCCTGCTGGCAGTCGGCTGGCTTCCGCCTCAGAAACGACCGCAGCGCGCACGTTTTCACCTGCCTCATGCAGCAGTCGCACCACCTCGCTGCCGACGTTGCCGGCAGCGCCCGTAATCAAAATAGGAGATTTTTGCGATTCCATTGTATAGACCAGTCTGTATAATTTTTTGACAAAAAAAGAGCGCTACAACAACGCTTCCAATTCCAGGGCAGCGTCCAGCAGCGGCCCCACATTGCGCTCGCTGCGGCTGAGAATCGTTGCCCCCTCAATGATGGCAATCACAAGCATGCCCAGACGCCGGGCGCGCACCGGTTCATAGCCGCTGTCCAGGAGCTTTTGCTCAATCACTTTTTGCCATGCCTGGTACGCGTCACGACAGGCAGCGTTGAGGCGCTCGTTGGTTGAGGCGGCTTCCAGGGCAACGGCCGTAATCGGACCACCAGACTCAAAGCTGCTGGCCTGGACGTGGTGTGCCAGGCTGCGCAAAAAGTTTGGAATCGCCTCGGCTGGACTTTCATAGGCGGCCAAACCTTCTTGCAGCCGCGCGACGATAAGCTGGCTGGTGCGGGCAATGGCTTCTTCAACCAAACCATCTTTGCCGTCGGGGAAGTAGTAATAAAGCGATCCCTTGGGCGCGCCGCTTTCCGCCAAAATCTGGTTGAGCCCCGTGGCGTGGTAGCCCTGAGTTTCGATCAGCTGGCAGGTGGTAGAGATAATTTGGTCTCGTTTTGTGTTCATGTGCTTACCTGATGGGTGAAATTATAACGACTGGTCTAGTAATGTCAAGTGATCTCTGAAAACCGGGACAAGAGTAGGGGAACGGCCGTTTCGCGCCAAAACTGCGGTGACACCATGCCGCCAGACATGCCGCTGCGCGGAAATCGCGCCACACCAAAATACTTTTCGGCGGTGATGGGCTGGCCGGTTAATGTCTCAAATGCCTGGATGAGCAGCTGTTCAAGCTGCGCGGTTGTGCCGGGTAAAGGTGTTGCGGCAAAGTGGTCGGCCATTTCTTGCCAGAGGTGCGGATCGCCGCGCAGGCCCCACTGCCACGGTTTTTCCTAGAAAAGAGCAGAAACATAGAGTGGATTGGTTGACATAAGCAATTTACTTTTCTCAGTCCGAGAGTGGTTTTAGAAATGTAATCAACCGCTTGCCGTGGCGAAAACGGCCGTACCGCCCAAATTTTTCATGGGCCACCACTTTTCCCTTGGTCGTCGCCAAAGCCACCACACTTTGTTCGTGAAGCACCGGACGCAGCTGCTCCAGCAAATGCCAGATGGGTTGCTGATTTTTCTGTTCTCCTCGCCAGGCCGAGAGTTGACCATAGGGCAAATCGCTCAAAACCATGTCAATCGGATGGGCCAGCCTGGCGGCAATTTGCCCCGGTTGGGTAGCATCTGCCACAAAAATGTGGGTGGACAGGGCCGGTGCTTCGGCCAGACGCGCCATCAGCCGGTCGGCGCTGGCCAGGGCTGCCTGGTGTGATGCCTTGCCAAACGCCTGCCAATCGGCGGCGATGGCCTGGCGGCGCTGGTTCAACCCTTCCGGCGTCAAAAGCGATAGGTTTCGCGTAGCCAACTTTGCGGCTGTGGGATCAATGTCGGAAGCAGCCAGGCTGGCCAGTGCTTCACGGTGCAAAAAACCGAGCACCGCCAGATGATAACCAGATCCGCAGCAAGGATCGTACAGCGACACCGCCGCCGGATTGCCCAGCAAAGCCCGGGCGCGCTGGAAAATTTCGCTGGCCAGGCGCACCGGGAAGGCGGGCTGGCCAGGAGCGCTGACCAACACCTGCCCACTGGCCAAATCGCTGTAATCTTCCTTGTCGGTGGCGAAACGGTAGGCCATCGCTGCTCATTGTCCTCAACTTGCTCTGTTCCTCTGTGGCTCCCTATTTGGTCTTGCTGCCGGAAACGGCCGTTCCCACCCCCAGCGCAAGGTACACCAGTCCAGAAAAATAGCGCTGCCGCTGCTGGAACGATTGGCTCTGTTTGAGCCAGCCGCCCAACTGCCCGGCCAGCAGCGCGTAGATGCTGTCGCTGAACAGGGCAATCATCACAAAGATCAGGCCCAGAATGAACGTTTGCAGCGGCACTGAGCCGTGTGCCGGATCGGCAAATTGAGGCAGGAAAGCCAGGAAAAAGAGGGCGGTTTTGGGATTGAGCAGGTTCACTACAAAGCCCTGGCGGAAGATTTGCCCCAGCGGTTTAGGCTCGACCACGATGTTTTGCTGCGCTTCGGGCTTTTTGAGCAGGGTAGTAAGGCCCAGGTAGATGAGGTAGGCAGCCCCCAAATATTTAACGATACTGAATGCCAAAGCGGACGCAGCGAGAACGGCCGTAATCCCCACCGCCGCCGCCAACGAATGTACCACTGCCCCCAGCGCAATTCCCAACACCGAAACGATGCCCGCCAGCTTACCCTGGTCCACCGAGCGGGCCACCACGTACAAAACCGCTGGCCCTGGCACCACAATCAGCAGCCCCGCCGCCAGCATAAACGTCGCTAAACGTGTCCATTCGAACATGAAAACCTCCTGGAATTTCCCCGGAAACTGCGCCTACGAAACCGTTCTCGTGAAGAAGTTTCCGGGGAAATACTTGTAGATCATGCCGCCGCAGCCAATGCCTGCTCCAAATCGGCCAAAATGTCGTCGATGTGCTCGATGCCGATGCACAGCCGGATGGCGTCTGGTGTGACGCCAGCGGCCGCAAGTTCCGCTTCCGTGAGCTGGCGGTGGGTGGTGGAGGCGGGATGAGCCGCCAACGACTTGGCATCGCCGATGTTGACCAAGCGCTTAAACAGCTTGAGCGCGTCGTAGAACTTTACACCTGCCTCAAAGCCACCTTTAATGCCAAAGGTGAGCAGGGCGGAGGGACGGCCGTTGGTATACTTCTGCGCCAGTTCATAATACGGCGAGCTGGGTAAACCGGCAAAATTCACCCAGGCTACGCTGTTGTGGCCATCCAGGTAGTTGGCCACCGCCAGGGCGTTTTCCGTGTGGCGCTCCATGCGCAGGGCCAGCGTCTCGATGCCCTGAAGGATGAGGAAGGCGTTAAAGGGGCTGATAGCCGAGCCGGTGTTGCGCAGCGGCACGGTGCGCGCCCGGCCAATGTAGGCTGCCGGACCCAACGCCTCCGTGTACACCACGCCATGATACGACGGTTCCGGTGTGTTCAGCATGGGGAAGCGGTCGGCGTGTTCGGCCCAGGGGAACTTGCCGGAATCGACGATAAGACCGCCGAGTGAGTTGCCGTGCCCGCCCATGTACTTGGTCAGCGAGTGGACCACGATGTCTGCACCGTAGTCGATGGGCCGGATGAGAATGGGCGTAGCGACGGTGTTGTCTACAATAACGGGCACGCCGTGTTTGTGGGCCATCGTGGCAATCGCCTCTACGTCCACAATGTTGCCTGCCGGATTGCCAATCGTTTCACAGAAAACGGCCGCTGTCTTCTCATCGATCAATTTTTCCAGGCAGGCCGGGCTGTCATCCTGGCCAAAACGCACTTCGATGCCCTGCTTGGGCAGCATGTGGGCAAACAGCGTGTAGGTACCACCGTACAGCAGCGGCACCGAGACGATGTTGCTGCCCGCCTCGGCAATGGTCAGAATGGAATAGTTGATGGCCGCGCTGCCCGCGCTGACGGCTAACCCGGCAATGCCGCCTTCCAGCTCTGCCACGCGCTTTTCCAGCACATCGGCCGTGGGGTTCATGATGCGGGTGTAAATGTTGCCGGGCACGGCCAGGTTGAACAGGTCAGCCCCATGCTGGGCGTCGTCAAACTCATAAGCTACGGTCTGATAGATGGGCACGGCCACCGCCCTGGTGGTGGGATCAGTCTCGTAACCGCCGTGAATACCAATGGTTGCTGCTTTCATCGTAGGTGTTTCTCCTTAAGTTGGCCTTTGGGTACTTCTGAAACGTGAAACGTGATGCGCGAAAAACTCACGTTTCACGTTTCACGAATTTTCATCCCAAAGAAGGTAATTTGCTCATTTGCGCAGGCCCAGTGGGTTTTGGGGATCAATGCCAGGGACAAACGGCCGTTTCCTATCCAGCGCCGTCAGCTGATAAACCAGCCCCAGCCAGTTGTTGAACAATGCTTTGCCCGTGTCGCCCCAGGTGTTGTCCAGATGCTGCTCGATGGCCGCCTCTGGGAATGGGGGAATGGGCGTGTTGGCTGCCTGGCTGGCCAGGATGATGGCCCGGTACTCGTCGGCGATGGCTGCGGCCGTTTCCGGGAAGTAATTTTCGGGATGCGGCGGGTACTCATCAATCTCCCCGGCCACAAAGCGCAGCACCTCCCGTTTGTACTCCTTAAGCAAACTGTTGTAATCATATTCCGGATGCCCCTGAAAGAAGACCAGGCGGAACTGGTCGGGGCTAACCGCCATGTGCACCCCTCCTTCGCTGCTTTCCACCAGAATCGTCAGCCCGGCAGCCTCCAGCTGTGCCTGGGTAATGGCGTTGTAGCGCGAATGCACCACGTCGAACCGGGTGTTGATGTTGAGCAGCAAAGGATGTGCTTTTTGGGTGATGCGATGGGTGTACACGCCCCACTTTTTGGCGGGCAGCCGCTGCCGCTTGATGCCATACAGCTGCTGCACCAGTGCGTGGGTCGCCAGGCAGGAGCACAGCACCGAGGTTACACCTTCCGTTGCCCAGGTAATCACCTCTTGCAGCGGCCGCCAGAACGGCTCTTCTTCCAACGTTGGATTGGCCACATTGGCCCCGGTAATCACCAGCGCGTCGAGCCCGTCTTGTTTCAGTTGTTCAAAAGTGGTGTAGAACTCATCGATATACGCTTGCGTGTCCCTGCTGCGCGGCAGCCCAGGGATTGAAAACGGGTAGACATAAAACTGGGCAATCTGGTTGGAGCTGCCCAGCAGGCGCATAAACTGCTGCTCAGTGATGGTGAGCGCCGCATCGGGCATCATGTTCAGCAGCCCAATGTGCAGTTCGCGGATGTCCTGGTGCAGCGCATGTTCCAGGGTCAAGATTTCCTGGCCCTGGCGGCGTAAATTTTCAAAGGTTGGGAGTGGAGAATGAGCGACTAAGGGCATAAGGTTACTTCTGTTGGCTGTTGTTTATGCGGCTGTCTCAAGTTTTGTTGGCCGGGTGCAGGTGTGTTGTGCAAACGTGCCTGGATGATACGGCCGTTACCCACAACAGCCTAGTACTGAAGCAAACATCTTTTGACGAATAGCTTTGGCGCCAATTGCTTCAGTTTAAGTGTTCCGCTTGAAAGTTGTATCCGTCATTATTTGTTTGGCGGAACACTACTAAGAATAAACCTGTGGATTGCGCGGGGGAAGTCACAGCGCGGCAGATGGTAACAAACAGTGTTTGATGCGTCAACGGGCAAAAATTGGCGCAGGCGGCTGTTAAGATCGCGTAAGAAGTGCTCAATTGGGTGTTGACTGCTCTGGGGCAAGATGATTATGATACGCAAGGAGTGCAGAATGGCTATTCAAGTCCTGGTACTACATGGTCCGAATCTGAATCTGTTGGGTAGTCGTGAGCCAGAGGTTTACGGCCGTTTCACCCTTACCGACATCAATAACCTCTTGTCGGAACAGGCGGAAGCAGCCCAGGCTTCGGTCCAGTTTTTCCAATCCAACCATGAAGGTGCGATGATCGACGCCATTCACGAAGCCCGCAGCTGGGCCGACGGCATTCTCATCAACCCAGGGGCGTTTACGCACTACAGCTATGCCCTGCGTGATGCCCTGGCAGCTGTGGAGCTGCCCGCAGTTGAGGTCCACCTGTCCAACATTCACGCCCGGGAATCATTCCGGCATCAATCGGTGTTAGCGGCCGTTTGTTTGGGTCAAATTTCGGGGTTTGGTTGGCGTAGTTACCAGTTGGGGCTGCAGGTTCTGCTGCAAACAATCCAAGAAAAAAGAGCTTAGACCGGCTTTTATCGCTGGGAACGAAAATGACGATGGCCTAAGCTCTTCCTCTATAGGGTAGGAACTTTACAGGCAATGATGCGGCTGCAATGTGAGCGTCGTTGCGGCTATGATGTTGGTGCAATGCTTGACGATGTTGGCTCCAGTGCGGGTAAGATGTTCGCGGCGATGCGGCGGCGATGATTCAACAGTGCTGCTAGGATGATTGTCAAGTCCTACCCAGTTCAGGTTTTCGCAAACCTTGTCTATTTATACCGAGCCAACATTACAAAAAAAATTACAAAGCCAAATCGATATTCTGCTGCCAAATAAAAGCAGCCGGTTTATAATCAGGCCAGACAAAAGGTGTTGGCAGGTTTGATAAACGACCGTGTTTTCTGCCGCTCCCCTTACACAAAAGGAACGTTCTATGAAAAAACAACTTCGTTTGGCCCTCTACCTGGCTTTTTGTTTGCTGCTGCTGCCGCTTACTGCTGCGGCGGCGCCCTTGCTGGAGACTGAAGCCATCAATTTACCTGGATGGTTTGGCGCACTGCTGACAGTCCTGGCTTTGCTGATGCCTATCTTTTTCCGCCTCTGGTTAAACCAGAAAAAATAGGAAGAGCTGGTCGGACCAACCCCAACCAGCTCTCGTTTTTTGCTTCCGGCGGCTGTTAAATGCCGCCGTGGCCCACACAACCTGGATCAATAAACAGGTATTCCAACCTGCCTTGCAATATTTCCCCACTGTCTGGATTAAAGCCGATGTAAAACTGGTTCTGGTCGGTTGGTACCTCAAGCTGCCCTGAGATGGAAGAGGGCGAACCGCCTAATACTGTCCCATTTACCTGGAACCTGATCTCGTACCCTGGGCCGCTCTGCACAAATTCCCCACCCCCTTGCTGAATTTGTTTAGTAGGGGCAAAAACTTCGCTTACGGCCGTTACCCCAGCTACCGTCAACGCATACTGCACGTTGGGTCCAGTGGGCGGATTGGGCGCAGCAAACTGCAAGCCTTCCAGGTAGAAAAACGGGTTCTCGGATGAGGCCGAAAAGGCAAAATGGGCCTGGCCGTTGGCCAGTTTGCACTCACAGGTGCGGTCGATCTTGAGTTTGCCGCTGGTCAATGTGCCAACGAGGTCCTGAAAAACGGGCATCTCGCAGGTGAGATAGCTGTTCCCATCAAACTCGGCTACATTGTTCGTGATGTTTAACGTGCCGGTTTCACGGCAGGCCAGTTCATAGGTTTCTTGAATTTCTACCACGCGCTGGCCCAGCCGGGTGTCATGGCCAATTTCTACGGTCATCGTGGCGGCTGGCTTGTTGTTGACAAATTCCAGCTCGATAAACCAGCGAGCCCATGGCTCATCTGGAGCGGCGCTGGCAGGCTGAGAAAAGGGTAAGAGGGTTAAAACGGCCGTACACATCACAAAAATTGCTACCAATACAGATCGACTTTTCATGAACGCTTTCTCCTTGAGGTTGGGTTGAGACCAGTAAAGTTGGTGAACATACAATCAGTTTCGGCCATTTTACCATCGATATTTAGCCGGATAGTGTCGCATTTTATCAATTTAGTCCCCGTTTTCTGCCCAAGTGGGATTTGAGCGGGGCATACTTCCCGTAAAATTGTGGCGGTAAACGCATTGCGGTATGCTTGCCACGGCCGTTTCATTACAAGGAGCAAAATAGCCATGTCCAGTAAGGCAAATTCGGTATTTACGGGCGAACCCTTTCATGACCAGCTGCGCCTGGCGCTGAACAACGTTGCTGATCCAGCCTGGCTGGGGGAGAACTCCCCGCTGGCTGCGCCTTATTTTTTAGGCGATGCCCTGCTTCGCGATTCCCTGCGCCAGGCGGCTGATGGACAAACGGCAGTTGGCTGTGGCCGTACTCTTCAGTCCATTCTCAAAAAAGCCGCCGACACCGTCTGGCCAGACGCTAATTTGCCGCACACCCGCGAGGAGCTGGAAGCCAGCGTAAGCGAAGAGCGGCGTGACCTGGGCAACAAGGGCAGCCGCTACACCTTCTTGCTGCTGGAGCTGCGTTACTTTCGCAGCTACTTTCGCCCGCTCGATTACCCCAAAGCCGGGCATGAGCAAGATATCATCGAGTACCTGGGCGTGGGGCGCAGTCCGTACTTTCGCCACCTCAAAGCTGCCCGCGAAACGCTGGCCGATGCCCTGCTGGGTCAGCTGCATCCCACCTACCGCCTGGAACGGCCGATCATCCCCCACACCCCACTGCTGGGCCGCGAAGCCGTCATCCAAACGGTGACCGAGGCGGTGTTAGATGGGCAATCTGTTTGCCTCACCGGGATGGGTGGCATGGGCAAAACCTCGATAGCGGCCGTGGTAGCCAGCCAGTGGCCGCACGCTAGCTTCTGGTTCACCATCCGTCCCACCTTCAACGACGATTTAGGCAGCCTGCTCTTTTCGTTGGGACAGTTTTTGCACCAGCACGGCGCGTCACGACTCTGGCTCCAGCTGGTGGCTGACGGGGGCAAGGTCGATAATCCCAACCTGGCGCTGGAGCAGCTGCGCGGCGATTTGCATCAGCTGCGTGCCGAGCCGCCACTTCTGTGCATTGACGAGGTAGATTTGCTGCAGCAAGACAGCGACACCATAAGCCTGAACCACCTGCGCCTGCGCGAATTCCTGGAGAGCCTGCGCCAGTCAGCCCGTCTGCTCTTCATCGGGCAGCATTCCATCTTCCCAGCCCATAAAGAAGTGAGCCTGACTGGTCTCACGTTGTCCCAGGTGGCGGAGCTGTTGGCGCTGGCCAGGGTGCAGGCAAGCCTCGACGAAATTGAACAGCTGGCAGCCTACACGGGCGGCAATCCGCGCTTTTTGCACCTGTGTGTGGCCCTGTACGACGGCACGCAGCCGCTGGCCCAGTTGATCCAGCAGCTGCCCCGGACGCCTTCGCTGCGGGCGCTGCTGCTGCGGCTGCGGCAGCGATTGTCGCCGGACGAGCGCGGTTTGCTGGCGCACCTGGCCGTTTTTCGCAGCCCAGCGCCGCAAGATGCCTGGCCTGAAGCGGCCGCCGCCCTGGCCACGCTGCGCCAGCGCCAGATTGTGCAGGAAGATGGGTTGGGCGGCATCACCCTGCTGCCGGTCATTCGCGATTTGTTGGTGGAAGATTGGCAGTGGCTGCCCACGGCGCAGCGTGAGCAGTGTCACCTGGCGGCGGCCACGATTCGCGCCGCGCGAGGGGAGTACACGGCCGCTGCCTACCATTTTGTCCAGGCGGGCGAGGAAAACACGGCCGTTCAACTCTGGTATCCGCACCGGCAGCAGGAAGTTCAGCGGGGGCAGGCCGTGGCGGCGCTGCGCCTCTTTGAGTCGGTCTCACCTAAGCGGCTCAAGCGCAGCGAACGGCAGGCGTTGGCCTTGATTCAGGCCGATCTGTACCGATTGGCGGGCCAGCCGGAAGAGGGTCTGGCAGTGTTGAAAGCTGCCACGTGGATTCAGCCGAGCGAAACGGCCGTTCAGGCCCAACTGCTCCAGGCGGCTTTCCAAAATGCGCTCGGCTATCCGCAGCAGGCGGCTGAATCGCTGCAGCATGGGCGTGAGATGATCCAGCGGCTGCTGCGCCAGCTGGCCCGCTGCCGCACCCAGCAGTCGCAGTACCATTTGCAGCAGCGCGAGATGGCGCTGGCCTGGCAGGAAGCCCAAATGGCGCAGTTCGAGGTGGAGCATTTGCAGGGAATCGTGCGCGAGGAGCAGGGGCAGTACGAAGCGGCAGCTGATCACTTCCAGCGCGCCCTGGCCCTGGCGCAGGAGCTGGCCGACGAGTCAGGCATCGCCCAAATTAGCCGGGAGCTGGCGGCGTTGTACGGCCGTCATGGGCGTGTGGCCGAGGCTGTGCCGCACGCCGAGGCAGCGATTAGCTATTACGCCCGCATTGGCGATCGCATGGGGCAAGAGATGGTGCGCAATGCCTTGGCTGTGGCCTACATCCAGGCGGGCCAGTTTGCTGAAGCTATCGCTACAGCCGAATCTTCCTTACCGTTTTTTGAGGGCGCGGGGATGCCGTTTTGGACGGCCGTTACCGCCGCCAATCTGGCCGAGGCCCATTACGAGGTGGGCAACCTGGACCAGGCCCAGGCGATGGCCCACCGTGTGCTGCAAACCGAGGAAACACACGCTTATCCCTATGCTCAGTTTACCCTGGGACTGGTGGCGCAGGCGCTGGGACAGTTGGCAACGGCCGTAGCTCACTTCACCGAATCGCGCGACCAGGCCCAGGCTAACGACGACCGTTACATGGCGGCGTATGCCTGGCGGGCCTTGGGCAGCGCCTGGCTGCGGTTAGGGGACACGGCCGTTGGCCAGGGAGCGCTCCAGCAGGCCGCTCACCAGTTCGCCGCGCTGGGGCTGACGGCCGAACAGGCCAAGACGGAGCAACTGCTGGCGGGAGGTTAGCAGTTTGGGGGTGGGGAACGGCCGTTTTTTTACAATACCCCTTCCAGCAATTCAAAATTTGAGCTTGAGTTAAATTCCTTTCCAGATTTTCCAACCCCATTGCGTTATAACACCAAAGTCGCCAGCCCGCACGAGGGTGCTACGCACCCCGTGCGGTATTTTTATGGGGTTTTTCAGTTTTGGAGTGTGGAACACACTCCAAAACTGAAAAACCCCCCTAAGTTAACGTCGCCAGGCGCGAAGCGCCGAGGCGACGACACCCGGGGCTGAAGTCAGACTTTCCAAATTTTGATTTACTGATCTTCCTCTTGATTAATATACGATTATCGTGTATTATTTGCACATGAAACAGATAAGCATTCAAATTAACGAAGAAACAGCCCGCCAAATGGCGGCGCTGGCCGAGCGGTGGGGACTGCCTGCGCAGCGGCACAACACCCCTGTCATCGAGCGAGCCATCGCCACGATGTTCATGCTCGAAATTGGCTGCGAGGAATACACCAGGCGCCTGGAAGCAATGGGCGCCGTCAAGGAGGATTTGTGATGATAAGCCCAACAACGTTTGAGCATCAGATTCCGGAATTGATGCGCCATTTTGAGGTGACGCTGCGCTCCGGTTACAACATTCGCCAATCGTTTGCCATTCTGGCCCGGGATTTGCCAGAACCGATTGCCGCCGAGGCCCAACTCATCTCCGAGGCGTTGGAAGGCGAGGCGCCGCTGCTGCCCACGCTGGACAGCTGGGTCCAACGCACCGCCAGCCGCGATCTGGACCTGCTGGTGGCGGCCATCAAGGTGCAGCTGGAAGTGGGCGGCAACCTGGCCGACAAGCTGAAGTTTTTGCAGCAGCTTATGGCCCAACGGCAGCTGGGTTAGCCGCCGGACAGCGTCTGCGCCCTTAGCCAGCCGGATGTAAGCCTTCCCCCGATTAGTAATTTGATCGAAAAAGGTGGCCTGCAAGATTAATCGCAGTGATCACCTTTTTTGGCACATCAACTTAATCAACCCACACCTTACGATTTGTCATCAAGAGATGAGGAAAATGATTTCCTCATAATTGTGTATAATTGTTCCGATTTACCGTTACTCTTGATGACACTATGAACTGGACAACCCTCAGACAACAAATTGAGCAGCACTTTGATGAAGCGGAATTACGAACACTTTGTTTTGACCTGGGTGTGAGTTATGAAAACTTGGGCGGCCGTGGAAAAGGAGAAAACGTTACTGAACTGGTAGCGCTTTTTCAACGTAATGGCCAAGTTGACGACTTGATGGAACAACTTAATCACCATCGCCCAGCTATAAACTGGAAAACTCCCAAAGAGTTACCCTTTAAACAACAACCTCTTACTGGATTCTCTCCAATACCTGCGACACCTGCAGAAAGACGTATTCGCAATGATTTTCTGCAAAAATTAAAGGCAAATTGGATTCAAGGCATTTTGGAGAAATCGTTGCATAACATCCTGCGCTTGGACTTAGGCTTTACCTACAGGCCAGAGGCCATATCTCGGTCATGGAGCATAACCTTACAGCAAAGCAATTTGGCAGAGCAGGAATTACCCGAAAACGTTTCCATTTTAGAAATATTCCGTCAGCATCAGCGAGAATTGCTCATCTTAGGGGAACCAGGCGCTGGAAAAACGATTACACTGTTGGAACTTGCTCGTGATCTGATTCAGTTAGCCGACGCAGATGAAACGCAGTCCATTCCTGTTGTTTTAAACCTCTCATCTTGGGCCGAAAAACAGCAATCGTTAGTCGAATGGCTCCAGGACATGCTATTACGAGAGTATCAAGTTTCCCGAAAAGTGTCCCATAAGTGGATCACTACTGATTACCAACTAACATTGCTGCTAGATGGTCTGGATGAAGTTCAACAAGAACATCGAGAAGCTTGTGTAGCAGCCATTAATGATTTCCGAGCAGAATATTTAGCAGATATAGTCATTTGCAGCCGTGTTACAGATTATGAAGACTTAAACACAGGTGTAAACATTGCCACCGCCATTATGCTACGGCCTTTGACTTTACAACAGATTGATACTTATCTTGCTGCGGGTGGAGATTCGCTTGCAACATTGCGAGAAATTTTAAAGGAGGACGCAGCGTTTCAAGCTTTAGCTCAAACACCTCTTCTGTTAAGTATGATGGCTATGACTTATCCAAATCAACCACTTCAAGCCATTCACAACGATTCAAATCCCTCAGACCAACGCAGCCGCTTATTTTCACAGTATGTGCAGTATATGTTCACGCGGCAAGGCTTGAGAGATTCTGAAATACAGAAAAACAACAGGCGTTTATCATGGATAGCTCGGCATATGGTGTTACGTACTCAATCAACTTTTTCCCTAGACACTTTGCAAAAGTCCTGGCTGCCATCGAAGGTCGCACAATATTCATTTGTAATCATGGTGGGAATTGGCTATTGGCTCCTCACAACCATTTTGACAGGGTTTATTTTTTCATCTTTCGCTTTAGGAGCATTCATTGCCATCATTTCGGGGGCAATTGGATTGGGTATCGCATCCGAAAACGAAATTGACAAAAAAAGCTTTCGAGACCGGTTGCGCGAGATTAAAATTCCGCAGAATTATTCAGGACTATTTCATTTTGCGGCATTTGGGTTTGGAACCGGAGCTATGGGATTGTTAAAAACCCCGTTTTTTTACAGTATTTTTCTTGGTGCAGCTGCGGGTTTCATTTACTGGTTCATACGTTCTCGCAAAGATGTAAAATTCTTTCTCGCCCAAGGTGTGACTCGTCGAAACTTGCCAAGAATACTTGGCTATATCGCTCCAGATATTGGTATCGGTGCTTATATGGGTTTAGTGGGGTTCGCTCTTGGAGAATATCCTTTTAATTCAGGGCAAATTCTATTATTGGGAATGTTCTTGAGCCTGGCATTTTGGGAGGTAATTCAGCTTCTGTACATTCTCGGACGACCAATATTCGCTCTGTTGACTTATTTTGAAAACTATTGCCGCCATTTTATGCTTAGATTGTTCCTTGCACTGAACGATATATTGCCCTTGCAAGCAAACCACTTTCTGGATGAAATGATGGCTTGTGGCTTAATTCGTAAGTCAGGCAATAACCATTTATTCGTTCATATACTGTTACGTGATCACTTTGCCAGTTCTACACAGAATACAAAAGTCTTTTTAGGCGAACTATCACGCTTCGATGTTTCCACCCTACGCAAGACAGGAGAAATTCACCGAGAGCATAAACGATTCACCCAGGCTCTTATTTGCTTCAACCGCGCCATTGAGTTGCAACCTAAATGGGCCAGCATTTTTCACGAACGCGGCGTTACCTATCAAGAGATGGAAGAGTATGATGCGGCTTTGGCTGACTTCAACCGTGCCATTGAGTTAAAGCCAAAATGGGCTGGAAATTTTCAGGAACGAGGCATAACTTTTCGGGAGATGGAAGAGTATGATGCGGCTTTGGCTGACTTCAATCGTGCCATTGAGTTGGAACCTAAATGGGCTAGCAATTTTCAGCAACGAGGCATAACTTTTCGGAAGATGGAAGAGTACGAAGCAGCCTTGGCTGACTTTAATCGTGCCATTGAGTTGCAACCTAAAGGGGTTAGCAGTTTTCAGCAACGAGGCATAACTTTTCGTGAGATGGAAGAGTACGAAGCAGCCTTGGCTGACTTCAACCGTGCCATTGAGTTGCAACCCAATTTTGCTTGGCCTTTGTTGCTAGGACGAGGCATAACTTTTCGGGAGATGGAAGAGTATGATGTGGCTTTGGCTGACTTCAATCGTGCCATTGAGTTGGAACCTAAAGGGGCTAGCAATTTTCAGCAACGAGGCATAACTTTTCGGGAGATGGAAGAGTACGAAGCAGCCTTGGCTGACTTTAATCGTGCCATTGAGTTGGAACCTAAATGGGCTAGCAATTTTGCTGAACGAGGTATCAATTATCGGGAGATGGAAGAATTTAAGGTTGCTTTAATTGACTTCAACCACGCTATTGAACTGCAACCCAATTTTGCTTGGCCTTTATTGAGAGAACGAGGCATAACTTTTCGGGAGATGGAAGAGTATAATGCAGCTTTGGCTGACTTCAATCGTGCCATTGAGTTGCAACCTAAAGGGGCTAGCAATTTTCGCGAACGCGGCGTTACCTATCGAGAGATGGGAAAGTACGAAATGGCTTTGGCCGATTTCAATCGTGCCGTTGAATTGGATCCGAAATGGTCGCCCAATCTTCGAGGAAGGGGCGTCACTTGTTTACTTCTCGACAATACAGATGATGCAAAGGCTGACTTCCAAAAAGCTATCGCATTAATTGAAAAAGTTTATGAAAGGTATCCACAAAATTCAGGATTGGCACTGAACCTTGCTTTTTATCACTTAACAGCCAATCATGAAAACAAAGCCCGAACCTTATACCAACATAATCTAAATGTTCCTACATATTTTCTCAAAAGAGCGTTGAGGCAAGTAAGCGATTTTCTTGATATTTTCCCAGATCATTCTCATGCGAGAGCGATTAGAATGATCTTACAAGATAACTTGAACATGTAACTCATTAACTTCAACAGGTTTCACCTTATCTTGTCGTTGTCTGACCGTTCCTCTTCCCATTCACAATTCATTCCCCCTGCTGGCAGTCCCCCCCGGGCTGTGTTATGATCCCGCCCGAAAATGACAATCGCTTCTTGCAACCACTTTCGAGGCAACCATGAGAACCGTTTTTTGGGATTATGACAGCAGCAGCACCAAGATGATCGATCAACGTCTGCTACCGTGGGACTTTGTCATCGCCGAGTTCACCGACTACCAAGAAGTGGCCCGCGCCATCAAGGAGATGTATGTGCGCGGCGCGCCAGCCATCGGCGCGGCGGCGGCGTTTGGTATGGCCCTGGCAGCAAAGCAGTCCAGCGCTACCGACCGGCTGACCTTGCTGCGTGATTTGGAAACGGCCGCTGCCCACCTCAACGCTGCCCGGCCAACGGCCGTAAACCTGGCCTGGGGCGTGCGCCGTATGCTGCGCGTGGCCGCCAATGAGGAGCTGGATTCCGTCGATGACGTGCGCGACGCCATCCTGGCTGAAGCGCAAAAGCTGGCCGATGAGGACGTTGAGCTGAACAAACGCATGGCCTACAACGGCGCCGAACTCATCAGTGATGGCGATACGATTTTGCACCACTGCAACACTGGGGCGCTGGCCACCGTCGATTGGGGCACGGCGCTGGGGGTGGTGTTTGCCGCTCACGAGCAGGGCAAAAAGATTCACGTTTTGGTGGATGAAACGCGCCCCACGCTGCAAGGCTCCCGCCTGACCGCCTGGGAACTGCACCAGCGCGGCATCCCCTTTGACCTCATCGCCGACAACGCGGCGGGGCACTTTATGCGCACCGGGCAGGTGAATATCGTGCTGGTCGGCTCGGACCGAACGGCCGCTAACGGCGATGTCGCCAACAAAATCGGTACCTACAAGCTGGCCGTGGTGGCCAGGGAAAACGGCGTGCCGTTTTACCCTGTCGTGCCTACCAGCACTGTTGACCTGGAGCTGGAACATGGCGATCTCATTCCCATCGAGGAGCGCGGCGACGAAGAAGTGCTGTCCGTTTTTGGCAAATCGATCGCCCCGGCGGGCATTACCGCCCGCAACCCCGCCTTCGACGTAACGCCGCATCGCTACGTCACCGGCATCGTTACCGAGGCGGGCATTGTCTATCCGCCGTTTGTAAAGAATTTGCGGGCGGCCGTGGAGTCGGAACAGAAGAAAGGAGATTAGAGATTGGAGATTAGAGATTAGCTGCCAAAGTCACAATCTCCAATCTCCAATCTCCAATAACAATGTCCCAAATTCCAGTCGTGATCATGTGCGGCGGACAGGGTACGCGCATGGGCAACACCCTCACCAAGAAGGAGCTGGTAGACATCGGCGGACGGCCGTTGCTGTGGCACGTCATGCGCATTTTTTCGGCGTATGGCCACAACCGCTTCATCCTGGCGCTGGGGCACCAGGCGGACCAGGTGCGCCGCTACTTCCTGGAGTACGAGGCGATGACCCGCGATGTCACCATCCAGCTGGCCGATCCTAGCAGCGGCAACGGCCACCCCCAGGTCACCTTCAGCGGTGAATACGAGCATCCACCCTGGGAAGTGACGATGGTGGATACCGGCCTGGACACCGAGCGCGCCGCCCGATTGGCGAAGCTGGCGTATTATCTGGGGAACGGCCGTTTCTTCGTCGCTTACGGGGAAGCCGTGGCCAACATTGACCTGGATGCGCTGGTGCGGTTCCACGAACAGCACGGGCAGGTGGCTACCATTACCGGCATTCGTTTTCCCTCGCCTTACGGGAAGGTGGAAGCAGATGCCCAGGGTTACATCACCGAATTTGTGGAGAAACCGCCCCTGCCTTATTGGGTGAATGGGGGATTTATGCTGTTTGAAACGGCCGTGCTCGACCGCATCCGTGCCGAAAACCGGGAAAATCTAGATCTGGAACGTGATATTCTGCCTCAGTTGGCCCAGCAGCAGCAGCTTATGCTCTACCAACATACCGGCTACTGGCAATCCATGAAAACCCTCAAAGACGCGCTGACCTTAAAAGATGCGTGGCAAGAAAACCAGCCGTGGAAGGTTTGGTAACATCCAGAGAGGCAAAATCCTCTTAGATTGATTCAAACTTCATCGACGAATCAATCTCCAACTGTGGAGAAAAACATTGAACAAACAGTTTTGGCAAGGCAAACGTGTATTTATCACTGGCTGCACCGGTCTGTTGGGGTCCTGGCTTACCGATGCTCTTCTCGACATGGGCGCCGACGTGGTGGGCCTGGTGCGTGATCATGTGCCGCAGTCTAACCTGGTCCGCTCGGGCATGATGGACCAGATCAGCGTGGTGCATGGCCACTTGTGTGACTATAACTTGCTGGAGCGCACGCTCGCCGAATATGAAGTTGAAGTCGTGTTTCACCTGGCGGCCCAAACCATCGTCACCATTGCCAACCGCGCCCCGCTGTCTACCTTCGAGACCAACATTCGCGGCACCTACATGCTGTTGGAAGCAGCCCGGCGCAATCCCACTATCTGCGGCATGGTTATCGCCAGCAGCGAAAAGGCGTATGGCGAGCAACCAAGCATGCCATATCACGAAGCCACCGCGCTGCAAGGCCGCCATCCCTACGATGTCTCCAAAAGCTGTGCCGATCTTATCTCGCAGTGTTATGCGTACAGCTACGGCCTGCCGGTCATCATCACCCGCTTTGCCAACCTGTACGGCGGCGGCGACTTGAACTGGAACCGCATCCTGCCCGGCACCATTCGCAGCGTGCTTTTGGGCGAACGGCCGATTATCCGGTCGGACGGCACGTTTAAGCGGGATTTTGTTTACGTCAAAGACGCCGTGCGCGGTTACCTGATGGCCGCCGAGCAGGTGGTGCGGCCGGAACTGCACGGCCAGGCGTTCAACTTTGGCATGGGCCACTCAGAAACGGCCCTGGACATCGTCAAAACGATCATCCGCGTGTCGGATCATCCCGAGCTGGAACCCATCATCCTGAACGAGGTGCGTAACGAGGTGCAGGACCAGTTCATGAACTCAGAAAAGGCCAGCCGTCTGCTGGGCTGGGAGCCGCAGTACACGTTGGAAAATGGCCTGGCCGAAACGATGACCTGGTATCGAGAATTTTTGAACCTGGAACCAAGGGGAAGTGTAATTAAGTAATTGAGTAATCAAGTAATTCTTGAGCGATGAGTTAATTACCCAGTTATCCAATTACCCAATTATTGCCTTCCGTAAGTTGAGTCGTGCGAATTCTAGTCACAGGTGCAACCGGTTTTGTAGGGCAGGCGCTGGTGCCGTTTTTGGTGCAGCAGCCAGATGTCGAAGTAACCATTCTGGTGCGAGAAGTATACAGCCAGGTGAATTTACGGCCGTTCCCCACCCTTCTCCAAACCCTTCGCCCCCAACTCAACGTGGTCTACGCCGATTTGCGCAACTTCCAGCTCACCAGCCGCGCTGTGGCTGAGGCAGACCCGACTCACGTCATTCACCTGGCGGCCGTTGGTGTAACCGACCCGTTTCTGGGTCTGGACACCGCCCTGCGCCACAACCTCAACGGCACGCTCAACCTGCTCCGCGCCTGTTTTGAGAAGCGCCAAAGCGCGCAGCAGCTTATTGTGGCCCGCACCCCTGGTGAGCGCACCAGCATGAATGTTTACGCCGCCAGCAAAGCCGCCGCCTGGAACTTTTGCCAGATGTACGGCCGTACCCACCGCTGGCCCATTCACGGCGCCATGATTTTCCAGGCATACGGTCCGGGCCAGACGCCGCGCAACGTGGTTCCGGCCGCCATCGCCGCCGCCCTGGCGGGGCAAGACTTCCCCACCACGCGCGGGACACAGCAGCGCGATTGGCTTTTTGCGGGAGACCTGGTGGCCGGGTTGTGGGCCATGCTGCGGGCCAACCTGGCTCCGGCGGAGACGGTGGAACTGGGCAGCGGCACAACGGCCAGTGTGGCCCAGGTGGTGACGCAGATTTACGAGCTGGTGGGGGGTGGAGGACGGCCGTTAATTGGCGCCCTGCCCAGCCGCCCCGGCGAAGAAACCGTTCAGATGGCCGACACCCAACACACCGCCGAGCGGATCAACTGGCGCGCTACTACCAGTCTGGCCGATGGCCTGGCCCAAACCATCCACAGCTACCAAGCCACCGCAGGTGAATAAATGCCGGGCCTTTCCATGACCTAAGAACTGCCCCCCTTTGCCCATTGTACTTGTGAATTCCCGCCCGTAAACTGTTAGCCAGGTGGTCGAATCGAGAGACAGCAGATGAGCTTGCTCTCGGCGGGGAGCCAACCCTACCGTACTACTTCACTATACACCGTTGCGAGCATGGCAGCATCTATAGAGAAGCTGGCTGGCCAGTTTTCCTGATAGCATTGCAGCCTTCTGGTTAGTTCGTTATGCTGCTCGTTCGACCACCCGTCCATCTTTGTATACATCGTGCAGAATAAAAAAGCTTCCCCTGGTTTACTAAATAGACCAGGGGAAGCTTTTTTTACAGAAAAGCAAAACCAGCTTGAACCCTAAAAGGCTTCAAGCTGGTTCGATTTGATAGCCAACGAAGTCAGTAGATTAACGTGTTTCGCGGTACAGCACGTGCCGACGCAGGGTCGGGTCGTATTTCTTCAGCTCAATGCGGTTGGGATCATTGCGCCGGTTTTTCTGAGTGTAGTACATGTGATGGCTTTCTGTGCTGCGCAGTTTGATGACGCCGCGAATACCTTTTTTCTTTGCCATGAGTGCTGCTCCTTACGATACGACGTCCTTCAACGTCAAACCTTGCTTTTTCAGGAAAGGCATCAAGCCAATCTTATCGACGGTGCGCATGGCCCGAACGGACATTTTGATGCGCACGTGCCGATCCAGTTCCGGAACATAGATTTTCTTGGTCTGGATATTGGGCAGGAAACGACGTTTGGTCTTCTTTTGAGAGAAGGAGACGTTGTTTCCTGTCAGGGGGCCTTTGCCGGTGATTTTACATTTGCGAGCCATAATCGTTCCTCTATTTCAGTAATTCTTCGACCTGCTTTTTTGCGGCCTACGCAGATTGCCTTGGCTACTGGCAAAAAAACAAGAACCCGTATTTTACTGGATTCTTGTGCTGATTCAAAATATTAATACGCCTTTGAGTAGAGCGGCTAATAGAATACCTAATTTTGCCAATTTGTCAATGTTGCCAGCCAAAAAACAGCACTTTTTACAATGGTGAGCATCAGAATGGCCGAGCTGAACAACTTACTCTTTTGGCGGCTGCATTTTTTCGGCTACCTGCTGCCATTTGTGGATAAGTAGAGGCATACATTCGCTGCATACCCACACCATTTGACCTTGATAGCG
Organism: Candidatus Leptofilum proximum; assembly: GCA_016710325.1. Taxonomy (GTDB): domain Bacteria; phylum Chloroflexota; class Anaerolineae; order Promineifilales; family Promineifilaceae; genus Leptofilum; species Leptofilum proximum. The sequence continues at coordinate 1,448,198 of JADJXK010000001.1, forward strand.
CCAGGCGAGCACTGGTATTTCCATCTCGCTGCGCTGGCAGTTAAAACAAACGTGATCTGAATTGCTCATGATGTGTTCCTGATTCGTTTTCCAATTATTTTCTGTGGTTGGCTATGGCCGTCCCGCCTTCACAAATTCTGCCGTGGTTTTGTATACATCTTTGCTCTTCACCAGCGTTTCACCCACCAGAACGGCATCGACGCCGATTTGGGCCATTTGGCGCACGTCAGCGGCCGTTTTGATGCCACTCTCGCCCACAGTCACTACCTCAGCCGGGATTTGCTTCCGCAGCCGGGCGGTGTTGTTAAAGTCAACTTCAAAGGTTTGCAGATTGCGGTTGTTGACGCCGACAATACGCGGCTGCAAGGTCAGCACCCGCGCCAGCTCTTCCTCTGTGTGAACTTCGATCAGGGCGTTCATCTCCAGGCGGTGGGTGAGGGCCAGCAGCTCTTTGAGATCGGTGTCGCTGAGCACGGCGGCAATCAGCAGCAGCGCATCGGCTCCCGCCACCCGCGCCTCGTACACCTGGTACGGGTCGAAGATAAAATCCTTACGCAGCACAGGCACCTTTTTCTTAACCACCGCCTCTTTGACATCGCGCAAATCAGCCAGGGAGCCTTGAAAGTGACGCGCATCCGTGAGTACCGAAATGGCGCTGGCGCCTGCTTTGGCATACTCCTTGGCCAGTTCGGCGGCCTTGTAGTGCGGCACCATCAGACCTTTGCTGGGGGACGCTTTTTTGCACTCAGCAATGAGCGAGACGCCGGGCTTTTTGAGCGCGGCGTAAAAGTCCAGCGTGGGTGGGGCAACGCTGGTCAACGCGCGCAAATCGGCCAGCGGAATTTCCCGCATGATTTTAGGCAGGTTTTCCCGGTGAAAGGTCATGATTTCATCGAGGATGGTGCCCCGACGTTGGGCTAATTTTGTGACGCTCATATTTGTCCTTACCGTTTACCGAACACGGATTACCGATTACTGAAACTCTTGGTCTTGTCGATCCAGCGATTAAGCGTGTCTAGCGCCGCGCCGCTGTCGATCGATGCGCGGGCTTCGGCCAGGCCAGCGGCCCAATCGTTGCAATCGACGCTGAGCGCGGCGGCGGCGTTGAGCAGCACGATGTCGCGCCGTGGACCCCTGTCTTTGCCGCTGAGAATATCGTGCGTGATTTGGGCGTTTTCCTCGGGCGTGCCGCCAACAAAATCGTCAATGGTGGCGCGCGGCAGGTCCAGCTCCAGCGGATCAAAATCGCGGGTGACGACGCTGCCGTTGTGCCAATGGCTCAGCCGGTTCACGCCAGTGGTAGAAAGCTCATCCAGGCCATCCGCGCCGTGCACGACGAAGGCGGCTTTGCTGCCCAGCTCGCCCAGCACCAGGGCCAGCGGTTCCGTCAGCGCCGCATCGTACACGCCGATGAGTTGGTGGGTGGCCCCGGCCGGATTGGTGAGCGGACCGAGCAGGTTGAAGATGGTGCGCTGGCCCATTTCGCGGCGCGGGCCGATGGCAAAACGCATTGCCGGGTGGTGGTTGACGGCATACAAAAAGCCGATGCCAACGTCGTGGATGCAGTCGGCCACCTGCGCGGCGTTGAGATCGAGGTTGCCGCCGAGGGCCATGAGCACGTCGGCCGAGCCGGATTTACTGCTGGCAGCGCGGTTGCCGTGTTTGGCTACCTTGACGCCATGACCGGCTACCACAAAAGCGGCCGTTGTGGAGATGTTAAAGGTGTGCTTGCCATCACCCCCGGTGCCGCAGGTATCGACGACCATTTCGCCAGCGGCCAGGGCGGGCAGCGTTACCGGCACCACGTGGCTGCGCATCGATTTGGCGCTGCCCGCAATTTCGGCAACGGTTTCGCCCTTCATGCGCAGGGCGGTGAGGTAGCTGCCAATCTGGGCCGGGGTGGCTTCGCCGTTCATGATGCTGTCCATCACGGCTTCGGCTTGTGGTAGGGTGAGGTGACGGCCGTTGATCACCGCCCCAATTGCTTCTTTAATCTCCATCCGACAGTTCCTTTTTACTGAAAAATTAACTGCATTTGTGGCAAATCGATGACGGTTCCGGCCGCCAGGAGCAAATCCATGCCTAAAATGCCAGAAATCTCAAAACCGTAATCCATACCCCCGACTTCCACCTCAACCCCAACCAGACGTTTATCACCCAGCCGAACTTCATCCATCTGCCTCATAAAAACCACTTCAGTTCCGCCAACGCCGCGAATCATGTGGAGGGTATCCGTGGGCAGCGGAGCCACATTTAAAGCGGCAAGGGCATCGACGGAAAAGATTGTTGAGGCAGAACCAGTGTCTACCAACACATTTTGAATTTCTAAAGAGGCGCCTTGATAGACAACTTCAACGGCCGTAAACGGCAAGTCATCTTTGAGATGTAACTGCATGACTGCTCCTGATGCCTATCCAGGTTCGCTCTTTAATGTCAAGGGCATCCTGGCTGGTGTGGACAAAGTAAAATTCTCTTTGCGGGAATTCCGCATGCAGTTCGCGGTAACGGGCGAGGGCGCGGGAACCGTTGCTACATTGCTCCACAACTCCCATCCGCTTAATTTGCCGCTGCTGTTCTGGGCTGGTTTCGGCCTCAAACGCTTCGATGATCAGCCACTGGTCTGGATAATGGTGGCGAATTTCCTCCCATTTCATGGCGTTACCTCACTTATAAAACCTTCGTTACCTGGAGCCAGTTTTCGCCGCGTGTGGCGTTGGCGGTTTTCATTGCTTCGCCCGAACCAAGCACGGTGACGACGGAACGGCCGTAATCAGCCAAGCCCGCCACCGCCTCGCCAAAACGCACAAAATCGGCCGAAGTCGCGTGCAAAACCTCCGTGCGCTTTTGTTGGCGGTAGTCGTCGCTGCTGTTGCTGAGGATGCGGCTCATGGCCGTGTACCCTTTGGCGTCTGGCAGCTGGTAGCTGTCGATGTTGCTAATCGCGCCGATGATGCTCTTGGTCAGGTCATCGTCGGAGACGCCGCGCTGCAGGAAGCTGCCCACGTTGTCGTACACGTCGATCGTGGGCAGCAGGTTGGGATCGCGGTAGGAGTAGTAGCTCAACACGCCGGAGAAGTTGCTAAAGCCAATCATGCTGCCGTACGCCCCGCCCTGGACGCGCACTTTTTCCCAGAGGTAAGAGGTGCGCAGGTAGTTGACGATGGCCGAGACGGAGCCGTGCTCCTGGTAGCCCAGTTCGTACAAGTTGCCGCCTTTGGCCACGTAGTTGACCTGGGCCGGGATGGTGAGGCCTTCGTTTTGCAACGGCCGTTGCCAATCCCACACCTTCATTTCCACCGGCACATCGGGCATCTGGCTGACCAAATTGGCCAGCTGTGGCTGGAACGTGGTCCAGTTTTCGCCGTCGAGCGTGACGTTGGCCAGCATATTCTGGCGGCTGATCAAAATCGCCCGCACCGCCTCCAGTTTGGCCAGCACCGATGGCCAGTCGCTCTCCACCTGGTCGGCCAGCTGGCGCAGGAAGAAGAGGTAATCGATGCCGCTCATCTGCTCCGAAGCCCAGCCGGACTCGGAAAAATAGCTGCGCAGGCGGCGGTTGACTACCGCGTGACCGCTGGGCACCAGGCCCGATTCGATGCTGGCTTTGGCGCGCAGCACCATCTGGCGGAACCGCTCCTGATTGTCTAGCTTTACCGTCAACAGCACGTCGCGCATAATGTCCAACATTTCTTGTGCCTGGCTCATGGTGGCCTTGCCGCGCAGGAAAAGCCACGCGGCGGACTCTGCTTCGCCGCGCTTGGACGACAGGAAGGTAGTCGGGTAGATGCCGCCGGTGGAACGGCCGATTCGCTGCTGCAGCTGCACAAAATCTTGCGACTCGGTGCCAATTTCCACCAGGGTCCGGCCAAACAGCTTCACGTACGGCAGCAAATCGGCGGGCAGGGCGTGCAAATTCAGGCCCAGCTCCAAATAGACGATGCCGTTGGTGAACAGGTCGTGGAAGAGTGTGGGCACCCCGGCGGCTTCGGTTTGTTCGGTGGGGATGGGCTTGTTTTCTTTGTCCAGGTCCGCCAGCGTCAGCCGGGGCAGCAGGGCGATTGTTTCTGGGCTGTCGGCCTTTTCTTGCAGCGCCTTCAGCTCGTGCGTCTGGCGGATGATGTCGTTGAGCTGGGCCTCGTTGAGGCGGGCTTTGATGGCGGCCAGCTTTTCTTTTTCGGCCGTTTCCTGCCGCTGCTGCAACGCGGGGTCTGGCTCCAAAACGACGGTGCCCCGGTGGTTGTTTTCCAGCAAATAGGTGCGGATGAGGTGGGGCAGGAACATGGGATCGTCGGCGATGGCTTCTTTTACGGCCGTTAATGGCCCCTCAAACTTCAGCGGCGCCAGCGGGTCCAGGTCGTACAACCAGTTGGCAAATGCGCCAAAGGCCAGGCTCAGGCCGCGGGGGAACGACCCTGTGTTGTTTTCGCGCAGGCTGAACTCGATGCTGTTAACGGACGCTTCCACCGCTTCCGGCTCAAACCCTTCGTCGGCCAACCTGGCCAGCGTGCCCAGGATGAGCCGCTCGACGGCCTCGATGCTCTCGGCCTTCACGCCCTTCATGCCCACAGAAAAGGTGCCCTGCCGCATCCGGCTGGAGTAGCCGCCGCCGATCACGTCGTCGCCCAGGCCGGAATCGACCAGGGTTTTGCGCAGCGGCGAGCCAGCGGTGCCCAGCAGGGTATAGCTCAGCACGGTCAGGGCGCGCTGCAGCACCATGTCGTCGTCGGTGGGCGGCAGCACCCAGTTGACGGTGACGTAATGTTTCTGGCTGTTGTCGCCGTCGGCCTCGACGGAGTAGGGGAAGGTGGCGCGGATCGGTTTATCGAAGGAGGGGTGGACGGGAACGGCCGTGTCCACCTCAGTTTGGTCAAACGCCTGCAAATAGCCATCCGCCAGTTCCAGGCGCTTTTCCGGATCGTCATCGCCATAAAACACAATGCGCGAATTAGCCGGATGGTAATACGTCTCGTGGAAGCTGCGGAACTGCTCATAGGTCAGGTTCGGCATCACTTCCGGATCGCCACCTGAGTCGTTGTGGTAGGCATTCTCCGGGAACATTACCTGCTTGATGTGGCGGTACAGCACGCCTTCCGGCGACGAATACGCGCCCTTCATTTCGTTGAAAACCACACCTTTGTAAATCAGCGGATCCTCAACCTTTTCCAGCTCCAGGTGCCACCCTTCCTGCGCCAGGTGGTTGGGCGTAATGAGCGGATTGAGCACTGCATCCAGATACACATCCACCAGGTTGTAGAAATCCTGCGTGTTGGTGCTTGCTACCGGGTAAGCCGTCATGTCGGCCGAGGTGAAGGCGTTTATGAACGTCTTCATCGACCCCTTCACCAGCTCCACAAACGGCTCCTTCAGCGGGTACTTCTGCGACCCGCCCAGCACCGAGTGCTCCATGATGTGCGGCAGGCCAGTAGAATCTTCGGGCGGGGTGCGGAAAGCGATGCTAAACGACTTGTTTTCGTCATCATTTTCTAAGGAAAGCAGCTGCGCGCCGCTCTTGAGGTGGCGGTACAGACGCGCCGTGGTGTTGCGTTCCTCAATTTCTTCTTCGCGTATCAGTTCAAAACCGTGTTTTACCGTCATAAATACCCTTCTAACTTGAGAATGAGATGATGACTCCAATCGTAAAGCGTCTGCTGCCAATCGTCAATTTTGCGAGTTCCCCGGAAACTCCGAGTTTCTGGGGAACTATTACCACTGCTCCAAAAAGTTCTGCAAAATCCGCTTGCCGTGTTCCGTCAGGATACTCTCCGGGTGGAACTGCACCCCCACGGTCGGGTACTGTTTGTGGCGCACGCCCATCACCTCGCCTTGGCTGGTGAATGCCGTTACTTCCAGATCGTCGGGAATTGGCTCCTCAACGATGAGCGAATGGTAGCGCGTGGCGTTAAACGGGCTGGGCACGCCGGAAAAGACGCCGCTGCCGTTGTGGTAAACGGCCGAAACCTTGCCATGCATCAACCGCGGCGCACGCGACACCTTGCCGCCGTACGCCTGGCCAATGCACTGGTGCCCTAAACATACCCCGAAAATCGGGGTCGTCGGGCCAAACTCGCGCAGCACGTCCAGCGAAATGCCGCCGTCGTTTGGGTCGCCCGGCCCCGGGCTGATGACGATGTGGTCCGGGTTCAGCGCCCGAATCTCCTCCAGCGTCACCTGGTCATTGCGGAACACCTGGATCTCCTGCCCCAGCTCGCCCAGGTACTGCACCAGGTTGTAGGTAAATGAATCGTAATTGTCGATCACAACTAACATAGTCACCTCTGTTTAGGTAATCGGTTATCCGTAATCGGTAATCGGTAAACCGCTCACCGATTACCGATTACCGTTCACCGATTACCGGAAACCGGCAAAACAAGCCCCATCATTTCCTTCATTTCACGCAGCTTGGGTTGGGAAACGGCCGCTGCCTGCTCCGCCCCAATGGCCAAAATGCGATCCAGCTCAGCCGGGTCGTCCATCAGCGCCTGGTAGCGGGCTTGCAGTGGGGCTAAAAAGTCGATCACTACCTCGGCCACGCCCACCTTCAGATCGCCGTAACCGCGCGCGTTGGCAAAATCGGCCTCGACGTCCGCGTTGGACTTGCCGGTGACCGCTTTGTAGATGCCCAGCAGGTTGTTCACCCCCGCCTTCTCCGGATCGTCCGAGAAGCGAATCTCGTTGCCCGAATCGGTCACTGCTTTCTTGAAGGAGCGCATGATCTCTTTGGGATCATCCAGCAGGCGGACGGCGTGGCCGCGCACGTGGGCCAGGCTCTTGGACATCTTCGCCGTCGGGTCGTCCAGCCCCATCAGCCGCGCCCCGGTGGGCGGGATTTTCGGCTCGGGAATGATGAAAAACTCTTCTTCATAGATGTGGTTGAAGCGCTGGGCAATGTCGCGCGCCAGCTCCACGTGCTGCTTCTGGTCTTCACCCACCGGCACTTCGTGCGCGTCATACAGCAGGATATCGGCCGCTTGCAGCACCGGGTAATCCAGCAGCCCCACGCCCACACTCGCCTGCTTGGCCGATTTGTCTTTAAACTGAGTCATACGCTGCAGCCAACCGAGCGGCGTGACGCAGTTCAGCAGCCAACAGCCTTCAGCATGGACGGTAACGTGGCTCTGCACAAACAGCGTGCTCTTTTTGGGATCGATTCCGGCGGCCAGCAGCATCGCCGCCAGGGCGCGGGTTTGGAAGCGCAGCTCCACCGGGTCTTGCGGCACGGTGATGCTGTGCAAATCGACGACGCAGAAGAAATTCTCCTTCTCATCCTGCCCGGCAACCCAATTTTTGACCGCGCCCAGGTAGTTGCCCAGGTGAATGTTGCCCGATGGCTGAATGCCGCTAAAAACGCGTTTTTTGGTGGTCATAGTTAACCTCTTTACTTAACATAATTACCTAATTACTCAATTACCTAATTACCCGCTCTGTAATTGAGTAATTAGGTAATTGGGTAATTACAACAACCCATCCTCCGCCCGATCAACGGCGACGAAGAGGGCTTTGGCTTTGTTGACCGATTCCTGGTGCTCGGTTGCCGGGTCGCTGTCGGCGACGATGCCGGCACCGGCCTGGACGTGAATCTGGTCGCCCTGCATCAGCATGGTGCGAATGGCGATGCAGGTGTCCATGCTGCCATCGTAGCTGACGTAGCCTGCGGCCCCGGCGTACAGCCCGCGCCGCACGCCTTCCAGCTCCTCGATGATTTCCATCGCCCGCACCTTGGGCGCGCCGCTGACGGTGCCCGCTGGAAAGGTGGCCCGCATCAAATCGTAGGCGTCCATGCCGTCGCGCAGCTTACCTTCCACGTGGCTGACGATGTGCATCACGTGGCTGTACCGCTCGACCACCATCAAGTCGCGCACATGCACCGTGCCGTACTCGCTGACCCGGCCGATGTCGTTGCGGCCCAAGTCTACCAGCATCACGTGCTCGGCGCGCTCTTTGGGATCGGCCAGCAGCTCTTTGGCCAGTTCGCTGTCCTCGGTGGGCGTGGTGCCGCGTGGCCGCGTGCCCGCGATGGGGCGCACGCTGGCGATGCCGTCTTCCAGCCGCACGTGCATCTCCGGCGAGGCGCCGATCACCTGCATCTCTGGCCCAAAGTCGAAGTAGAACATGTAGGGCGACGGGTTGAGCATGCGCAGGGCGCGGTAGATGGCAAACGGATGGGCGCTGGTCTGGCGGCTGAAGCGCTGGCTCAGCACCACCTGGAAGATGTCGCCGGCGGCGATGTGCTCTTTGGCCTGGCGCACCATTTCTTCGTAGCGGCTTTGTGGCATGTTGCTGGTGAGCGTTTCGGCCAGATTTTTGTTATCGCTGCGCCAGCGGCGGCGGGGAATGGCGGGTAACGGCCGTAACAACCGCTCGCTCACCCGTTCAATTCGCTGAATCGCCCCCACATATGCTGCTTCCACATCGCCGTTCACATGCGTGTTGGCCAAAATGAGCAGCCGGTGCCGCGCATGGTCGAAGACGACGAGCGTATCGGCCAGCAAAAAGATGGCGTCGGGGATGTTGAGGGTGGATACGGCCGTTTCCGGCAGTCGTTCAAAATAGCGCACCACATCGTACCCCAGGTAGCCCACCGCGCCGCCGTTGAAGCGGGGCAAACCGGGCAGGTCGGCATGGACAAACTGGCCCAGTTCCGCTTTGAGTACGTGCAGAATGTCCTCGCCGTCGGCCAGGTTGCGGGTGGTGGTTTCGTCGCCGAGGGTGGTGGTGATGGAACGGCCGTGCAGGGCAATCGACCCGCGCGGCGCAACGCCCACAAACGAGTACCGCCCGACCTGTTCGCCGCCTTCTACCGACTCCAGCAAAAACGACGGTCCCAGCTCATCCATCAGCTTCAGATAAACCGACACCGGCGTTTCCAAATCGGCGGCAAACTCCCGGTACACCGGAATCAAGTTGGCCGGTCCGCCCGCCAATTCACGAAACTGTGTTAAAGATGGTGTGTAAACTTGGTTCATAACCCCTCGCTAATTGTGAATTGTGACTTGTGAATAGAGAATTGTGAATTGTTAATGAGCTGTCCGTTCACAATTCACAATTCATCGTTCACAATTCACAATTTAAACAGTCGGCAGCTGCGTCATCGCCTCAGCAATTGCTTCGGCGGGATATTCGTAATCGACCAGCTGGCCCTTCAGGTAAGCGTCGTAAGCGGACATATCAAAGTGGCCGTGCCCGCTCAGGTTGAAGGCAATCACCTTTTTCTCGCCTGTTTCCTTGCACCGGCGCGCCTCTTGCAGGGCCACGGCAATGGCGTGTGTCGATTCCGGCGCGGGGATGATGCCTTCGGAACGCAGGAAGGTGATGGCCGCCTCGAACGTTTCCAGCTGCGGCACGGCGCGGGCCTGGACGTCGCCGTTGTTGACCAGGGCGCTGACCTGCGGCGACATGCCATGGTAGCGCAGGCCACCGGCGTGAATGGCAGGCGGCACAAAGGAGTGACCCAGGGTGTGCATTTTCACCACCGGGGCCATCCTGGCCGTGTCGCCGTAGTCGAAGGCGTACGTGCCGCGGGTGAGGCTGGGCGAAGCGGCCGGTTCGGCAGCGATGATGGTGGTCTTTTTGCCATTGCGCAGGTTCTCACGCACAAACGGGAAGGCAAAGCCGCCGAAGTTGGAGCCGCCGCCGGTGCAGGCCACAATCACGTCGGGATATTCGCCCGCCATTTCCATTTGCAGCAGTGTTTCTTCGCCGATGACGGTCTGGTGCAGCAGCACGTGGTTGAGCACGGAGCCGAGGCTGTACTTCTTGGCGCCGCCAGAAGTGGCCGCCACTTCCACCGCTTCGGAGATGGCGATACCCAGGGAGCCAGGTGAATCGGGATGCTCGGCCAGGACGGAACGGCCGTAATTCGTCCTATCCGTCGGGCTGGCATACACCTCCGCGCCATAGCTTTCAATCACCATGCGCCGGTACGGCTTCTGATTGTACGACACCTTCACCATGTACACTTCCAAATCCAAGCCAAAGTAATTACAGGCCATCGCCAACGCCGAACCCCACTGGCCCGCGCCCGTCTCGGTGGTGAGCGCTTTGGTGCCCGCTTCTTTGTTGTAGAAGGCCTGGGGAACGGCCGTGTTCGGCTTGTGTGACCCCACTGGACTGACGCCCTCGTATTTGTAATAAATGTGTGCCGGGGTATCCAGCGCCTTTTCCAGCCGCCGGGCGCGGAACATCGGCGTGGGCCGCCACAGCTTGTACACCTCGCGCACTGGTTCTGGAATCTCAATCTGCGCCTCGGTGCTGATTTCCTGCAGGATCAGGCTCATGGGGAACAGCACGCTGAGGAAGTCCGGCGTCACCGGCTCCAGCGTCTGCGGATGCAGCACCGGTTCCGGCGGCACGGGCATGTCGGCATTGATGTTGTACCATGCCTTGGGCAGTTTGCTCTCGTCTAGAATGAATTTTGTTGTCTCGTCCATTTTCCACTCCTTTTGACAGGGAGACTGGAGATTAGAGATTGGAGATTGTTAGCATAAACCCAATCTCCAATCTCCAGTCTCTGATCTCGCAAAATAAAAAACGCCCTCGTCCCAGCGAAATATTCGCTGCTGGGACGAGAGCGTCTGAAAAATCACTCCCGTGGTGCCACCCGGCTTAAGCTGAAACAAAAAACGCGCCCGTGTCAGCGCGTTCCGTGTAGCCAGCTCCACTCTCTTCAACCCATTAACAATTAACCGTTAATTATTCACAATTAATTATTAATAGATCTATGCCCAGATAACGGTGGCACTTCCGGCTTGTGCTACTTTCTGAACGATCCAACTCAGATTTTGCCCAGGCAACTCCCCGACCCATTCGGCAGCGGCGCCGTTGTGGATTTTTCAGCTCAACTGCCCTTGGGAACAGTAGAATCCACTCTCTAAAACCCGCTTTGCTGCGTACTCTTTCGGTTCAACGTCTTTGTTTTTTAAGTTGGGCGAAATGGTAACACGGCCGTTTTCCCCTGTCAACCGCAAAAAAATTCACGAATCGCCCTGATCGCCGGTGGCTAAAGCCAACTAAAGCCAACCGGCTCGTTATGTAAGCCCTCCGGGCTGTCACCCCCTCACCCCTTCACCCGTTCGCCCTGTCACCTTGTCACCCCGTCACCCTGTCACCCTATCACCCTGTCACCTTGTCCCACCCCCCGCCCCTTGCTAGAATCCCCCTGTGCGCAGACCATCTCCACTCAAACGATTTATCTTCTTCTCCAGCAGCCGTTGGCTGACGCCTGGGCTGGGCTTAAAACGGTGGCTGCTGGTGATTGCTGTGGGTACGGCCGTTACCGGCCTCGGTCTGGTCAACGTGCTCTTCTTTTTGGAGCGGCGCAGCTGGCTGCCGCTTTCCGTGTATGACCTCCTGACGCTGCAATTTTTGCCCGGCCCACTGCAAATTATCCTGCCGCTTCTGCTTGGCGGGCTGCTGGTGGCGTGGGGCGTCGCCAAGATGGCGCGCAGCCTCATAGCCCCGTTTCAGGTGGCCGATACCAGCCTGGCCGACCGCATTTACGACTTCAGCCGCAAGGGGCGCGGACCCAACATCGTGGCCATTGGCGGTGGCACAGGTATGCCCAGCCTGCTGCGCGGCCTGACGGCCTATACGCGCAACATCACGGCCATCGTTACCGTGGCGGATGATGGCGGCAGCAGCGGCCGTTTACGCCGTGAGTTTGGCTTGCTGCCGCCGGGCGACTTTCGCAACAACCTGGCCGCTCTGGCGCGTGACGAGGCGTTGATGACCCAGGTGCTGCAATACCGGTTTGGCGCGGCGTTGGGCGAAAACGGCCGTTCCGAACTGCAAGGCCACGCCTTTGGCAACCTGCTGCTGGCGGCACTGACGGGCATCACCGGCAGCTTCGACGAGGCGCTGCTGGCTGCCGAGCGGGTGCTGGCCCTGAGTGGCCGTGTGCTGCCCTCCACCCTGGCCGACGTGACGCTGGAGGCCGACATCCGGCTGCCCGGCGGCGAAATTCAGCGGGTGGTGGGGGAAAGTGCAATACCGGAGGTAAACGGCCGTATCCAGCACGTCTACCTCCAACCTGCGAACGTCCGGGCCTACCCGCCCGCTCTGCAAGCCATCTTCCAGGCCGATCTCATCGTGATGGGACCGGGCAGCCTGTACACCAGCATCCTGCCCAATTTGCTGGTGCCCGACCTGGCCGAAGCGCTGCGGCACGCCCGCGCACCTAAGATTTATATATGTAATCTTGCCACACAGCCCGGAGAGACGGATAATTACACTGTAGCTGATCATGTAGCAACCCTTTTTGAGCATATTCCCACTGGCTGCCTGGACCTGGTCATTGCTAACGACAACCAATCGATTCCCCCAGATCGGGGCGGCGGCAACACCATCTACGTTCAGCTCACCCCGCCGGAAAACCTGCCCATGAAAACGGCCGATCTGGTGGATGAAGCCCGGCCCTGGCGGCATGACGGCGCAAAACTGGCACAGGTCGTTATGCGTCTGCTATCGTGATACCTGGCGTGCTTAGTCATGACATTTGACGTTAACGTGCGTCTGGGTTCCGAAGTATAGTAAACGGCGGTTAAGTGCAAGATACAACCAGCTTTTTCTGCTGTTTACTTGAAAGTTTCCGTTTTTTCAATATTCACCAAAGGAGAAATCCATGACAATTAAAGTAGGTATTAACGGATTCGGCCGGATCGGCCGTTTGGTTTTTCGTCGTGCTCAAGAGCTAGATGACATCGAAATTGTGGGCATCAACGACCTGATCGACGTGAACTACATTGCGTACATGCTGGAGTATGATTCAACCCACGGCCGTTTCAACGGCAGCGTCGAGGTCAAAGATGGTAACCTGGTCGTCAATGGCAAATCCATCCGTGTTACTTCCGAACGTGACCCCAAAAACCTGAAGTGGGACGAAGTGGGCGCCGAGTACGTGCTGGAAGCCACCGGCCTCTTCCTCACCGACGAAAAAGCCCGCGCCCACATTGAAGCGGGCGCCAAACGTGTGGTGCTGTCTGCTCCGTCCAAGGATGCCACCCCCATGTTTGTGATGGGCGTGAACCACAAAACCTATGCCGGGCAGGACATCGTTTCCAATGCTTCCTGCACCACCAACTGCCTGGCCCCGGTGGCCAAGGTGCTCAACGACTCCTTCGGCATCAAAGAAGGGCTCATGACCACCGTTCATGCCACCACCGCCACCCAGAAAACCGTCGATGGTCCTTCGGCCAAGGATTGGCGCGGCGGCCGTGGCGCGGCGCAAAACATCATTCCGTCTTCCACCGGTGCAGCCAAAGCGGTGGGCAAGGTGATTCCGGAATTGAACGGCCGTCTCACCGGCATGTCCTTCCGTATTCCTACCCCCAACGTCTCTGTGGTCGATCTCACCGTCAACCTGGCCAAACCGGCCACCTACGATGAGATTAAAGCCGCTATGAAAGCCGCTTCCGAAGGCGAACTGGCGGGCATCTTGGGCTACACCGAAGACGCCGTGGTCTCCACCGACTTCCTGGGCGATTCCCGCACCTCCATCTTCGACGCCGAGGCCGGTATTGCTCTCACCGACACCTTCGTGAAGGTCGTGGCCTGGTATGACAACGAATGGGGCTACTCCTGCAAATGCCTGGACCTGATCCGGCACATGGCCGCAGCCGCCTAAATACAGTGGCTCTTCAGGAAATTCGAGGGGTTGACAACTCGTGAAACGTGAAACGTGATGCGTGACCAGAGGTGAATCACGTTTCACGCATCACGTTTCACGCCAAACCCACAAAATCCTGAAGAGCCGGAAATGGTTTTGCACCTAACACCTGATGGAACTTAAAGAACTGGAAGCCCGAATGCATGCCTTTGTGGGCAGCAAGGGCTGGTATGACCCCGATTCACCCAAACCCCAAACCCCCCGCAACCTGGCAGCTTCGCTGGCCATTGAGGCCGCGGAGGTGTTGGAGCATTTTCAATGGCGCAGCGATGCCACCCAGCCGAACGAGCTGGCAGGTGAACTGGCCGATGTAGCGCTTTACCTCTTGCAGCTGGCCAGCGTTACCGGCATCGACCTGGAAGCGGCCATTTTGGACAAACTGGCCCTCAACCAACACCGTGAATGGCCTGACCCATGAAAATCTTGGCGGTCAGCGACCGGGTAATGGACCAGCTTTACTGCACTGATGTGCGGGCCAAGTATCCCGACATTGATCTCATCATTGGCTGTGGTGATTTGCCGTTTTATTACCTGGAATTTTTGGTCTCGGCGTTGGACCAGCGGCTGGTGTACGTGCGCGGTAATCACGACAAGGGGCCGCAGTACACGGTGGAGGGACGCATTTTGGAGCAGGTGCAGGGCGGCGATGACATTCATGCCCGCGTGGTGAAGCGTGAGGGACTGCTGCTGGCCGGGTTGGAAGGGTCCATGCGCTACCGTCCCCACGCGCCGTTTATGTACACCGAATCGGAAATGCGTTACCAGGTAGCCCAGCTGCTGCCGATGCTGCTGAAGAACAAGCTGCGATACGGCCGTTTCCTCGACGTTCTTGTCACCCATTCACCCCCGTACGGCATCCACGACAAGCCAGACATTCCGCACACCGGCTTTAAGATCATGCGCAACCTGCTGCAGTGGGTAAAGCCCAGGCTGATGCTGCACGGCCACATCCACATTTACCGGCGCGATACGGTTACCGTGACCCAGTTTGAAGAGACCACCATCGTCAATGTCTATCCGTACCGCGTGCTGGATTTTCACAACCTGCCCGCGGGCACACCGGCCCCCCACGAACTGCCCCCTTTTTAGCGAAGGGAGAAACCAAATTAATCTTGAACAACTCGTAAATGGGTTGCAGGTGGCAAGGGGCATACTGGCCACTTGCTACCGGCAACTTGCCACCTGCAACTTGCAACCAATGCCTGCTCCGAACTCAAAGTGGCATCTCGCTCAGTGTAAGGGTCCTGTAAAAACTACTCAATTCGGGTTGACGGCCGTTTGCACCCGACGTACACTCCACCAAAGTCAATACCTCGCTAAAAAAAGAAGAGCAAACAACATGGCTTGAATCCATGAATAACACTTGTGGTTGGTTGCCCACAGCTCAACAGCTGGTGCGCTCCACCACAGCCAGCCGAACTCTATGTTGAAGGAGATGTCTTCCATGTTTGCCAAGATGGGAGCCAGGGTGAATGTGCAACAAACCTTCGCTCCAGCTGTCCACTACCTCAAAAGACCTGTCGACCTTTTTCGCACTTACGATCGTGCCAACTTACGCCCTGACCTGATTGCCGGATTGACCGTGGCCGTCATTTTGCTGCCGCAGTCGATTGCCTTTACTCTGGTGGCTGAACTGCCGCCGCAAATGGGTCTTTACGCAGCGATCATCGGCGCGATTGTTGGGTCGCTGTGGGGCTGCTCAAACCAGATGCACACCGGCCCGGCCAATGCCATCTCGCTGCTGATTGCCAGTTCGTTAACGGCCGTAATCATTCCCGGTACGTCACAGTATGCCATTGCCGCCGGGGTGATGGCCGTGATGGTCGGCGTGTTCCAGCTGGGCATGGGGCTGGTGCGCCTGGGTATGCTGGTCAATTTTGTATCCCACTCCGTTATTGTAGGGTTTGCCAGCGGCGCCGGGGTGCTGATTGCCATCAAGCAGCTGCACCCGCTGCTGGGTCTGCCAGCCGCCGGTTCGGGCACCATTGGCACGGTAATGAATGTGGTGACGGAAGCGGCCGAGACACACACGCCAACGGCCGTAATCGGCATCGGCACCATGCTGTTCTTCCTCGTTATGCGGCGCATCAATTCCCGGCTGCCGATTCCCCTGCTGGCGATGGTGCTGGCGTCCGTGGTTGTTTTTTTGCTGCGTCTGGACGAGCGAAACGTGGCCGTGATCGGCCAGCTGCCCGCTACGCTGCCCCCGCTGGCCAATCTACCCTTGTTTAACCTGGAATTGATCAGCCGCCTGTCGGCCGGGGCGCTGGCGGTGGGGGCGATTGGGCTGGTGGAAACGGCCGCAATCGCCCGCTCCATCTCGGCCCAAACCGGCCAGCGGCTGGACAGCAACCAGGAGTTTGTGGGGCAGGGCATGGCCAACATCTTCATGGGTCTGTTTTCTGGGTACTCCGGTGCGGGATCGTTTTCGCGGACGGCCGTAAACTTCAAAGCCGGGGCTCGTACCCCGATGGCCGCTATCTTTTCTGGCGTTTTTATGCTGATTGCTATGTTTACCCTGGCGCCGCTGGCGGCCTACCTGCCCATCTCCGCCCTCTCCGGCGTGCTCATCATCACTGCTTACGGCATGATTGACCGCGAAGAAATCCGGCGTATCTGGCGCAGCCATCCGGGAGATGCGGCGATTATGGTCAGCACCCTGGTGGGCACCATGTTTCTGGAAATTGAGTTTGCGGTGCTCTTGGGCATCCTGCTTTCGTTGGGCCTGTTCATCTGGCGCACCAGCACACCCCGCATCCAGGCCGTGCTGCCAGACGACAACTTCAGCCACTTCGCCTACCGGCCCGATAAAGAACCATGTCCTCAAATGGCCATCATTGAGGTGTACGGCGATTTATATTTTGGTGCAGTGAACTACGTGGAAGAGTTCATCACCAATTATGCCGAGGCCCATCCCGACCAGCGCTATTTGCTGCTGCGTCTGGATCATGTGAACACCTGCGACTTTAGCGGCATCCACATGCTGGAGACCCTGGTACGCTCTTACCGCGAGCGCGGCGGCGATGTGTTTATGGTGGGCACCAACCACCGCGTGCATCAGATGATGTACTCGTCGGCCTTTGATTCGTTTTTGGGCGCTGACCACATTTTGGATGAGGATGAAGCCATCGGGAAGTTGTTTTACCAGGAACTGGACCCGGCCGTTTGCATTTATGAATGCCCGATTCGCGCCTTTCGTGAGTGCCAAAATTTGCCCAAGCGCATTGCCCTGGCCGAAATTCCGCTGGTGGATGAGATCGAAACGAGCCACATCTTGCAGATCGAGGCGCTGGCCTTGTGGACCTGGCTGCATCCGGTTCCTGGCAGCAACGGCAGCAGCGGCAAGCCCTATGTTGTGGATGTGCGCGAGCCACGTGAATTTAACCAGGGCCACATCGCCGAAGCCAAGCTGGTGCCGCTGCCCAAAATTTTATCCAGCGAAGTGAAGCTGCCAGCCGACCGGCAAATTGTGCTGGTGTGTCGCAGCGGCCGTCGCAGCCGCCGTGCCGCTGCCGCTTTGCAGCACATCGGCTGCATGAACGTGCAGGTTTTACAGGGCGGCATGCTGGCCTGGGGCGCGGCTGGTTTGCTGGAGGCGATGGAATTTTGAGAGCGAGAACAAGGCATGAACGAAAAATTTGACGAGCAGTTATCGCGGAACATTGGGCTGGATTTAGTGCGGGTGACGGAGACGACGGCGCTGGCGGCCGGGCATTGGGTGGGCTCGGGTGATTATGCCAATGCCCACCGGGCGGCCACCCGGGCCATGACCGATGCGCTGAACTCCTTGGAGATGAACGGCCGTATCGTCATCGGTGAAGAAGGCCGGTTGGGCGAAAGCTCTCCCCTGTGTACCGGGCAGACGGTGGGCAGCGGCCGCGGCCCAGAAGTGGACGTGGTGGTGGATCCCATCGACGGGACCAATTTGCTCATCCGCGGCAAGCCGGGCGCTATTTCTGTGGTAGGCATAGCCCCGCGCGGCGCCCTCTGGTCGCCTGCCCCGGCCGTCTACATGGACAAAATTGTGGTTGACCGCAAAGCGGCTACGGCCCTGGTGCCGCAGTGCATGGATGCCCCCGCTGCCTGGACGCTGGCGCTCATCGCCCGCCAAAAGAAAAAGTCCGTGCGTGATCTCTCCGTCATTGTGCTGGACCGCCCCCGTAACCAGCACTTAATCGACGAGATTCGGCAAAGCGGGGCGCGTGTCTTGCTGCGTGATGAAGGCGACGCCGAAGGGGCGCTCATTGCCGCCACGGCCGATACCGATGTGGATGTGCTCATGGGCATTGGCGGAGCGTCGCAGGGCGTGCTGGCCGCCTGCGCCGTGAAGGCTTCTGGCGGAGCCATGCTGGCCCGGCTGCGCCCGCAAAATGCTGTTGAACGGGAAAACATCCAGCGGGCGGGCCTGGATGAAAGCCGCATCATGACCTGCAAAGAGCTGGTAACCAGCAACCAGATCTTTTTTGCCGCTACCAGCATCACCGACAGCGCCCTGCTGCGAGCCATGCAGTTCTGGGGCAGTTACGCCTCTACCCATTCCTTGCTCATTCGCTCAGAAACAGGCACCCGGCGTTTTATCCACGCCGAGCATGGCATCCACCTCTAATCCGCGGCCTGTTCACCTTTTGCAGGACCACTTCCCTGGCGAATGCCGTACGATTGCAGGGTTTCCGGGTGAAACAGCCAGGCCAGCCCCAACAGCGGTTGGATGAGAGGGAAGAAGCCGTAGTCGATGCCAAACCAGCGCCAGACCGTGCTGCCAATCAGCTCAGGATTAACGATGCTGATCGTGCCGACGATGAGCGTCATCAGCGATTCAAAGCCTAACACCAGCACCGAAAGCCACCAGGCCCAACGCCGCCGGTAGGCAAAACCAACGGTGGCGGTGAGGTAACACAGCGCCGCCACGGCACTGAGCAGCGGCCCGGTGGTGTTAACGACGTCTTCTTTGAGAAACAGCTGGTAAACTGCGCGAAAGCCGGTAGAAATGGCCAATACGGGATAGGAAAAAGCCAGAATGGTGCCTGCCCGCCGGATAAACGGCGAACGAACGTCTTCCGGCAGCTGCGGCGAATGTGGTGGTTGCATAGTTTGTTGTTTCATGGTGGGGAATTTTATCATGAACGGCCGTAACAACCTCTCCAATTTTCCGTTTAAGTTTGGCATTGGATTAAAATTAGCAAATGCTGCCTTCCGGGTACGATAAGATAAGTAAAGGAAACTATGGATAAAACACCTGAGGAAAACACAACCGAATTTGCCTATCCGCCACCACCAGCAGCCACCGATTTAGAGCACGTGTGGGAGTTTGCCGGGCAGCACCTGGACAGCGGCAATTTTACCAATGCCATGATCCACTTTTACCGGGGTGAAATGTCCCGGTCTAACTCCTGGCGGCTGCGGTTGGATGCCACCACCAACTGGGCTGTCATCACCACCGGGGCCGCTCTCACCTTTGTTTTTAGCGATCCATCTAACACGGCCTCCATTTTGTTGATTGATTCGCTGTTTGTGCTGCTATTTCTGTTCATTGAGGCCCGGCGCTACCGCTACTACGAATTGTGGACCTACCGCGTGCGCGTCATCGAGAAAAACTTCTTTACCGGACTGCTTTCGCCGCCTTTCATGCCCCACGCCGATTGGGCCGACAAAATTACCGACAGCCTGAACAATCCGCGCTTTCCCATTGGCCTGCTGGAGGCGCTGGGGCGGCGCTACCGGCGCAACTATGCGCCCATCTTCCTCATTTTGGCGGGCAGCTGGGTGGGTAAGATTTACATGCACCCTATGTCGGTCACCAGTCTGGCGGAATTTGTGGAGCGATCTCAGTTGGGGCCATTTCCTGGCTGGTTGGTACTGGCAGTGGGGTTTATTTTCAACGGCGGTTTGATCTTCTTGGGAATTTTTACCGCCACGCTGCGCGAATCTCAAGGTGAAGTGCTTTCAGAAACCTCGTCGCGCTGGAGTAACTTTTTAGAACGCATACGGCGGTTTGCCTGGGAAACGTTCGAGACGGATTTGCCTCGTCTGGCCCGATTTGACAAACGCAAACAGCTGGCTTACATCATCTCCGACAGAATTGACGAGGTGAGCAAGGTACTCATGAAAGAGCTGGGGCGGGGCGTGACGCTGATCAACGCCAAAGGGATGTACACGGGCAAGGAGCACGGCATCTTGATGTGTGCCCTGGAAGCACGCCAGAAGGCACTCCTGAAGCGGCTGGTTTACAAAGCGGATCCCCAGGCATTTTTTATCCTCACGCCCGTAGAAGACGTGCGGGGCGGCGGCTTCCGGCCTTTGGAAACATGATGAGGTAGCAGATGAACGAGTACGATCCCGGCAACGGTCCTGTGGTAGCCATGCCCGAAACCGAAAAACGGCCGAACGGCTGCCGCATTGCCCTCACCATTTTGGTGGTGCTGGCCTTGATTGGCGCGTCGGCCAGTGGGGCGATCTGGTTTTTTTTCTTCCACGACCAGCCCCAGCCGGTTGAGCGTGATGAACTGGTTGAGGCTACGGCCGTTCCCAACGAAGAAAGCCCTGCTGAAGATTCCCCCACCACCGCTGCCAGCGAACCGGAGGCCACCGCTTTATCGCTCCCGCCCACCCTTGAACCCGAAGACGCCATTAACCGGATTGTATTTGTGAACAGCGAGGGGCAATTGGTGTCGTTGGCCCCAGACGGCAGCGAGCAGCGCCTGCTCACCAGTGCCCAGCAGCGTTTCCAATTCCCGGCCTGGTCGCCAGACGGCCGTTTTGTCGCCGCCGTTGGTGCTGACCCGACTGGTGCCGGTATTTTTGTGGTTGACGATAGCGAAACAGACGCCACGCCCGAGCCGCTGTATGCCCACCGGCGTGATGGACCCTTTTACCTGTACTGGTCACCGGACAGCCGCCAGGTGAGCTTTTTGGCCAGCCACCCGGATGGCATGGGGCTGCACCTGGTGCAGGCCGACGGCTCGGCCGACAGCCGTCTGCTCACTATTGGCGGCCCGCTTTACTGGCAGTGGACCGCCGACAGCCGCCAGATGCTGATCCACAGCGGCTTTGCCGGGGAAAACTCGCGCCTGGAGCTGATCGACGCCGCGGGTGATGGCACGGGTGACTCGTTGGCCGCACCGGGCTTTTTCCAGGCGCCGGGTATTTCTGCCGACGGCCGTTACCTGGCCTATGCCGAGGAAATTAGTGGGGCCAGCAGCCGCCTGGTGGTGGTGGATACACAGTCAGACAATCTGGCTCAGCAGCGCCACGCCGGGCTGGTCGCCATGGCCTGGAGCCCAACGGCCAACCAGCTGGCTTATACCACCGGCAGCGAGCCAGACAGCCGCAGCTTTGTGGGCCCGCTGCGGCTGATAGACGCCGCCTCCGGCGACATCCGGGTGCTGAGCCAGGAGCCGATTGTGGCCTTTTTCTGGTCGCCAGACGGCCGTTACGTGGCCGCCATCAGCTTTTTGCGCAACGGGGAAGGCGATATCAACGTGCAGGGCGGTAAAACGGCCGTGGCCAAACCGGCCGTCCAGCAAAACTTGCCGCGTCTGCGCCTGCTGGTTTATGATGTCACCAGCGACGAGGGCCGTTTGCTGTTCGATTTTGTACCCACGATCACCTTTGCCACGCAGTTCCTGCCCTTTTTTGATCAGTATGCCCTCAGCCACCGCCTTTGGTCGCCGCAGAGTGATGCCCTGGTGCTGTCGATGGTGGAAGACGGCCGTAACCAAATCTTTATCATCAACATTACCACAGGCCAAAAACGGTTCCTGGCTGAAGGATTGATGCCTTTTTGGAGTCCGCGTTAGCATGAACAACGGCAATGCTTTTCGCACGTTTACCGATGAAGTAGGGCTGTACCTGGCTGGTCTGAAGGTGGTCATTTATTACGCCGAGCCGCTGCCCTCGGTGGTGGATGAGCGGCTGCGGGGGATTGTGGCGCGATTTATGAAGGGAACGGCCGTTGAGTGCGAGGCGTTCCAACAATCCCTGGCCCCCGAACAACGTTCCCTGTTTGGCATTTATGGCCACTGGGCCGCTACCCTGGCGGTACGGCAAACCAGTCGCAACTGGCTGCTGAGCGGTCTCATCGGCGCCGTGATCGCCAACTACGTCATTCCCGCCAAACGAAATGTAGAGGTTAGCCTGGCTGTGTATTATCACTGTGCGCAAAAGATTGATGAGTCCCCTGAAGGCTTGTTTGCGGAGGCGGCCCAATTTGCCCGGCCGGGGCTGGCTGAGAAAGTAGCCGCTTTTGGTCGGCGGACCGATGTTCATCTAAAGCAGTTTGGATGGCAAGAGCAGAAGACGCCAGACGGGGTTCGTTACAAGTTTGTCTGGTAGCCTACGATTTCTCGGCCAGAATTGCAGCAATCATCTCCACCAGAACCTTATACCGGTATGGTTTTTGAATAAAAGTCACCTCTTGCTGGCCGCTGAAGTGGGTGAGCGTTTCCCGTTCAGCATAGCCCGTGGTCACAATCACGCGCACTTCCGGGTCGAGAGCTTTTAACCTGGCAAACACCACATCCCCATTCATGTCTGGCAGTTTCATATCGAGCAAAACCACATCGATGGGGTGGGAGTATTGCTCGAACAGCCGAATGCCTTCCAGGCCGCTTTGAGCCGTTAACACCGTCATGCCCTGGATGGAGAGCATATCCAACACCAGGGTTAAGAGCATTTCCTGATCATCAATGACCAGGGCGGTGCCGGTGAGCAGAGTGTTTGATGAATCCATGATTTGTTGCCAAATGGAGAAATAGTTGTCCAAAAAGAAACTATACATTGCCTTGGGTTTTGTTTCTACAGGAGAAAAGTAAGAGATGAGCAGATTTTTGGCGGGCCAGGTGGCCCTGGTCACGGGAGGGGCGCAGGGCATTGGCTGGGGAATTGCCCAGGCATTGGCCGATTATGGCGCTCAAGTGTTTGTCTGCGACATTGCGGAGAATCATCTGTCAGAGGCCAGGGCGGCAACGGCCGTTTCGCCCTGGGCGTCGCAAATTCAGTTCTGCACTTGTGATGTGTCGGACAAGGCAGCGGTGGAGGCGTGGGTAACGGCCGTTCACCAACAAACAGGTCGGATCGACATCCTGGTAAACAATGCCGTCTACGTCCGCTGGGACCTGGCCGACCGGTTACCGACGGCCGACATCGAAAAGATGATGCAGGTGGGTTATCTCGGGGTGGTTTATGCCACGCAGGCGGTGCTGCCCCTCATGCGCCAGGCCGGGCACGGCCACCTGGTTACGCTCGGTTCTTCTGCGGGACGGTTGTTCATTACGCCGACGATGGCTGGCTACAGCGCAATGAAAGCGGCCGTGGACGCCTACGTGCAGATTTTGCAGCTGGAGCTGGCCAACTCGCCGATTCACGTGATGCTGGTGCGCCCGGCGGCGGTGGCGGGCACCAACTTTTTCCGCAAGCAGGTGGCCTCCAACAAGCTGCCGCGCTGGGCCGATATTATCCCGTACATCACCCCGCCAGACGTGGCCAGAGCCACCATCGACGGGCTGCGCCGCCGCCGCGCGGTGGTGAACGTGCCGCGCTACCTGGGACTGATGTTTGCTCTGTTTGCCCTGGCGCCCCGGCTGTTTTGCTGGCTGATGAAGTTGGGCGGCAACGGCCGTCTCGACTACGGTCAGGTAGAGTGGCACTATCCGGCCCACAGGAAGGTTGCCCCCCGCTGCCTGAAGAGGCTACAATGAGGCCATTGATCAACAGGGAGAATTGTTATGAATGTTCGTTGTAATTACTGCCGTCAATCGTTTAATTTGAGCCGGGACTATCTGGTCGATGCCATCGCCAAAGCGGATGAGAAAGGGCAAAAGTACCACACGGTTGAATGCATCAACTGCCGCAAGGCGATCAAAGTGTCTGTGCCGCAAATGAAGCGCTACGCGCCCGCACTGCCCGCTGAGGATGAAGCCGAAGGTTAAGTGTTGTCAGCCAGGTACAGCTGGTACTGGGTAATGTAGTTGGCTACGGCCGTTGGCAGCAAATAGTTCGCCATGTGCCCCGCTTTTAACCATGCCCGGATGGCTGTGGCCGACAGCGACACGGTGGGGCCAGAGAGCAGATCGACGGCCGTTTGTATGCCAGGAACGGCCGTTTCCAACGGATCCCAGGCAATGGTCGCCCCTGGACGGGGCAGCACCGCCAGGCGGCACAGCGTAATCAACCGTGTGGGATCGGTCCAGGTAGGCAGGTCCCGCAGGGAGTCACCGCCCAGCAGCAGCCAGAACCGGGCGCCGGGGTACGCCTGCTGCAGCAGCGGCAGCAAGGTGACCGTGCTGTGCGGCCTGGCTCGCTCACAATCTGTTGGATCTAAAACAAAGTGGGGATTGTCCTGGATGGCCAGGGAAACCATTTGCAGGCGGTGGGAGACGGCCGTAATTTCTTGACCTGCTTTGTGAGGCGGCTGGCCCACAGGCAAAAAGTGCACTCTGGCCAGTTCCAACTGCTGCCGAGCCAGCTCCGCCAGCCACAAATGCCCCCAATGCGGTGGATCAAACGTCCCCCCCAGCAAACCGATTTTTTGCCCGTTACTCACTCACCCCATTCCAGCTCTTCTTCGCCAATATGCACAATGTCGCCCACCTGCACGCCCGCTTCTTCCAGCGCCTTGGAAATGCCCATCGACTCTAGAATCTTCTGGAAGCGCACCAGGGTGGCGTCAAACTCAAAGTAGGTCATGGCCGCCACGCGCTCAATTTGCTTGCCGCGCACGCGCCAGCCTTCGTCCTCGCGTTCAATGGTAAAGCCTTCATCATTGGCGGCGCGAATCACGGCAATTTCATCTTCGTGGCGCGTTTTGGGTGGCGGCGCTTCGTCCAGCATGCGCCGCACGCGGTACAGCATCTGCTGCACGTTTTGCCCCGTCACCGCCGAAATGGACATGAACGGGTAGCCCGCCTTCTTGATTTCTTCCTCGATGAGCGGCTCCCAGGCCACGGCATCGGGCAAATCCATTTTGTTGAGGACCACGAGCTGCGGCCGTTTTTCCAGCGCCACGTCATATAACGCCAGCTCCTGGTTGATCATCGCCCACTCTACCAGCGGCTCTTTGGCCGCCCCGTCTAGCAGATGGATCAGCACCCGCGTGCGCTCCACGTGGCGCAAAAAATCGTGCCCCAGGCCAATGCCGCTGGCTGCCCCTTCAATCAAGCCGGGAATATCGGCCACGACAAACGTCTCGTAATCGTCTAGCTCCACCACACCCAGGTTTGGCTGCAGCGTGGTAAACGGGTAGTTGGCAATTTTTGGACTGGCCCCGCTAATCACCGACAGCAGCGTCGATTTGCCCGCGTTGGGCACGCCCACGATACCCACATCGGCGATGAGCTTCAGCTCCAGCGTGACCCACAGCTCTTCGCCCGGCTCGCCCCGTTCGGCGATGCGCGGCGCCTGGTTCACGCTGCTGGTAAAATGGCTGTTGCCTCGTCCACCCTTGCCGCCATGCAGCACCGTAATCTCCTGATCCTCGGACGTGATGTCGGCCAAGATGGCCCCCGTCTCTGCATCACGAATCACGGTTCCGGCAGGCACCTCAATGCGCAGCGTTTCACCACGCTTGCCGCTGCGGTTTTGCTTGCTGCCATGTGTGCCGTGCTCGGCTTTAAAGTGGGCCTGCCGGTTAAAGCGCATCAGGCTGTTGAGATGGCGATTGCCAGCAAAGATAATATCACCGCCGTCACCGCCATCCCCACCATCGGGGCCGCCGTAGGGCACGTGCTTCTCCTTGCGGAAACTAATCATTCCGTCGCCGCCGTTGCCGCTCCGGATATAAATTTTGGCTTGATCAAAAAACATAGTCTTTTAGTGCAGTTTTACGGAGAAATGCAGCAGGTTATTATGTCTGGTTGCTCCGCAAAACTGCTTAAGTGTTTCGCGCCGCACGTCCTTATCAAGTTTTGTAAGTACAGGCGCGAATTCTAGTTGTCGGATGGGTTCAAAAGCTGCTGTAGGGCGCTCAACCGCGGGTCGATTGGATCCGACTCGCAGCCGCAGTCGCCTTCGTTGAGGTTTTGGCCGCATTCTATGCATAGGCCCTGGCAGTCTGGCCGGCAGACGGGCTGGATGGGTGTTTCCAGCACAGCCAGCTCACGCACCAGCGGCGCCAGGTCAATAAAACCATCTTCACCGATAGCATATTCCCCTTCCGGAGCCGTCTGCGGCGGATAGTAGAACAGGTCATCCACTTGCATGGAGATGGGCGTGGTGGCTGGTTCCAGGCAGCGCACGCATTGACCAATCAATGTGCTGTGCAGCGTGCCGCTCAGGTAAACACCTTCTGAAGTACGCGTGGCGGTAAATGTGCCTGTCAGTGGGCTTAATGTTAAATCTTCCACCTGGATGGTGGGATAGTTTAACTCAATGGTGCGACTGGTGCCTAACGTGGCTTCTAAGAAAAAACCAAAGTTAAAGCGCAGTCGTGAAGGGCGTTTATTTGTCATGGGGTCCCTCCCTTCTGTTAAAGTTAGGAGTGGAGTATAACATACGCTTATCGAAACAGGAAAAAGGCTCATCTATTTATTAACGGATACAGGAGTGTGAGGATGACAAAACTGTTGGTAGCAACGCACAACAAAGGCAAGCTGCACAACTTCGCCGACATGCTGCAAGACCTGGAAATTGAGTGGCTCAGCCTGGATGATGTGGGGGTGACGCAGGATGTGGCCGAAACGGGCCGCACCTTCCGCGAGAACAGCGTGCTGAAGGCGCGAGCCTATGCGGCCGAAACGGGCCTGCTGACCCTGGCCGATGATTCGGGTTTGGAGGTGGATGCGCTGAATGGTGCGCCCGGTGTGTATACGGCGCGGTATGGTGGGGCGGGGTTAACGGCCGTTCAACGCTACCAAAAATTACTCGACGACATCAAACACGTGCCCGAGGCGCAGCGCACCGCCCGGTTCCGTTGTGTGATTGTGCTGGCCGCGCCCGATGGCACCCTCCTGGGCGAGTCGGAAGGCGTGTGCAAGGGGCGCATCGCCCAGGTCCCGGCTGGGGACAACGGCTTTGGCTACGATCCCGTCTTTTACCTGCCCGAATTTGACCAGACGATGTCCCAGCTGACGGCCGCACAAAAGCACCAGATCAGCCACCGGGGACGGGCTATGCAGGCCATTGCACCCCGCCTGCGTGCCGTTCTGCAAGGCACCACCGGTTAGCGCAGTTGCCAGAATTTGCCTGTAAATTAGGCAACGTTTAGGTTGTGTGTCTACCTCACACCTGGCCTGTAGCAACCTGATCGATGGAGCTGCTGGATGATTCACAGCAAACGGCCGTTCCTTCCCACATACTTTAGATAAATTGTCTACATAGTTGTCTTTAGTTGTTGAAGGAGTGATAAGATGAAAGCGGTTTTAGTGGTTGATGATAATTCGGCCGTGCGTATGGTGCTCACTGATTTCCTCACCATGGCTTACCCTACGGCTCGCATTTTGCAGGCGGAAAATGGCGCCGACGGGCTGGCCCTGGCCCAGACGGAACGACCTGACTTGGTGCTGATGGATGCGGAAATGCCGGTTCTGGATGGCTATGCCGCCGCCAGGCAGCTGCGCCAGATGGCCGAAACGCGGGCCATTCCCATCATTGCCATTTCCAGCGGGGCAAGTAACAATGAACTCGTTAAGGGCTTGCGCAGCGTCGCTGACCGGTCTTTGCCCAAACCCTTCACGGCAGATGAACTGCTGCAAACCGTCGCTGGTGCGCTGACCCGGCAGGTGGTGTTAAACCACTAAAGAATTTGTGTTTTTCGGATTTTGTAGGGTTTGGCGTGAAACGTGAAACGTGACCAGAGATGAATCATGTTTCACGTTTCATGGGCTGTCACCCCTTGAATTCCAAAAAAGCCTTTTTGTTTACTCCCCTTGCAGCTTTGCCAAAAATCCTTGCACCAGCTCCGCAACCCGCTCGGGAAATTCCAGCATCATCATGTGCCCCGCTTCTTCGATGAGGGCAAATTCTGCCCGGGGCAGCTGCTCCGCCAGAAATTGGCCAAACTTGGCCGGGGTCATCTGGTCCTGGCCGCCGCTAACGACGAGGGCAGGTAAGGAGATCTCCGACAGGCGATCCCGTAAATCAAACGAATCACAGGCCAGAAAGTCAGCCAGCATCACCTGGGGGGCGCAGGCCAGCATGCTGCGCCGGTTGGCGGCCAGCAGGTCTGGATTGGGCAGCGCGCCCCAATAAAATTGGTTTAACAAATCCACGGTGGCCGAGAAATCGGCCTGGATGCCCTCGGTAAAGGCAGGGGCGACGCGCAGTCTGGCGCCGGTGCCCAGCAGCACCAGTGCCACGACGCCGGGTGGCGGCGCCAAAGCAATCTGTTGGGCAATGGCCCCACCCATCGAGTGCCCCAGGATCACCACATCTTCTAGTTCCAGCGCTTCAATAAACTGAATCACATCCTGAGCATAGTCAGCAGTGGTTTGGCGGCCGGACGGAGCGGAACGGCCGTGTCCAGCCAAGTCCAGGGCGTAGACGGCCGTTTGCGGCAATCGGCGCAGCGCGCTCGGCCAAGTGAGGTGTGAACTGCCTGCGCCGTGAATGAGAACCAGCGTCTGCCGGGCATCGGTGGGCAGAAACGGAGCGTAATAGAGCGTGGTATGGGGTAGGGTAATGGTTGGCATGGGCAAAGTGTAGCCCTGGGCTGAGTCAGAGACAAACAACAGATGACTTAACTCCAGGTGAGCATTTGTTTTGCTAATTTGTGTCCCTCTGCGCTGACCGTTAGAATCTACCCACCCTTTTCGTGGAAGAGAGAAGAGAAGCAACAAAAGGAAACAACAATGGAACGGTTTGTTATTGAAGGAGGGCAGCCACTCAGCGGTACTGTCAAGGTTAGCGGCAACAAAAATGCAGCCCTCAAGCTGCTGCCTGCCTGCCTGCTGACGGATGAGCCGGTTGTGCTGCACAATATTCCTCGTATTCAAGACGTCATGTTTACCCTGGATTTGCTGGCCGATTTGGGCGCCGAGGTGACTGACCTGGGCGATGGCAGCTGGCGCATTCATGCGGCCGAAGTCCGCAAAACGGAGCTGGACAGCCACCTGGCCAGCAAAATTCGGGCCTCGTTTGTGTTTTCCGGGCCGATGCTGGCCCGCATGGGGCAGGTGACCCTGCCTTTGCCGGGTGGTGATGTGATTGGCGGACGGCCGTTGGATACCCACATCCGGGCGTTGGAGGCGTTGGGAACGGCCGTAGAAATGAAAACCCGCGGCCTGTTCCACATGAATGCCGACGGGCTGAAAGGTGCCGGCTACCTGCTGCTGCCCGAAGCCAGCGTCACTGCCACCGAGAACAGCATCATGGCCGCTGTCCTGGCCCGGGGTGAAACCGTCATCGACAATGCCGCCTGCGAACCGCACGTCCGCGATCTGTGCCACTTTCTCAACAGCCTGGGAGCATGCATCACCGGCATTGGCAGCAACCGGCTGACGATTGAAGGTGTGGACCGTCTGCACGGCGGTGAGTTCCGCCTTGGTTCAGACTTTATGGAAGTGGGCAGTTTTGTTGGCGCGGCGGCCGTTACGGGCGGCGAGATTCGCATTCAGGACGCCCAGCCGCAAAACCTGGGCATGATCCGTATTGTGTATGAAAAGCTGGGTGTGCATTGGCACGAGGATGGCCAGGACATTGTGGTGCCTGCCAACCAGTCCCTGCAGATTAAACCCGCGCTGGGCGGCCGTATTCCTGAAATTAAGCCCATGCCCTGGCCCGGCTTCCCGCCGGACCTGATGAGCATTGCCGTGGTCATTGCCACGCAGTCAGAAGGCTCAGTGCTGCTGCATGACTGGATGTACGAGAGCCGCTTCTTCTTTGTGGACAATCTCACCTTTATGGGGGCGCGCATTGTGCTGTGCGATCCGCACCGGGTGATGATTTTGGGCCGCAACCGGCTCAATGCCAGCCCACACGGTGTGCCTAGCCCGGATATTCGCGCCGGTATGGCTATGATTCTGGCGGCACTGTGCGCTACGGGCACCAGCACCATCAACAATATTCAGCAAATTGATCGAGGATACGAGCAGATTGAGGTGAAGCTGCAAGGGCTGGGGGCGCACATCGAACGGGTTTCGTAACCGTTTTAGCCGACATTGCCTGAAAAATCATTTGACCGGCCTCCCTGGCTTGGGTATAATTTTCCGTCGTTTACAGGATGAAACGAGGTCATACCCTTTGTTTTTTGATGAGATTGAAGAGGGTAACGGCCGTTAAACTCAGCAGATATTAACCTCAGGGCTTCACGCCCTGGTTTTTTTAGGAGAACTTCTTATGCCAAAGCGTACTTATCAACCAAAAATTCGTCGCCGGAAACGGGTTCACGGCTTTCGTCAGCGTATGAAGACCAAAGGTGGCCGCGATGTGTTGAAGAGCCGCCGCGCCAAGGGGCGTCATAAGCTGACTGTAGAAATGAATGATCACGTCAAGCGGATTAACTGGAATGGTTCGTCAGCTACGGCTTACCGTTCGGTGAAACGTTTTGGCGGGGGTAAATAATACCCGCCGGTTGACTAATGTATGCTGCCACACCCCCATCGCCTGAGGCGCGCGGCTGACCTGAAGGCCGTGCAGCAGCATGGGCGCAGCTGGCGTCACCCGCTTTGTATCCTGGTGGTTGGGCAGGGGGGCGCCGAGGTAAGCCGGTTTGCTTTTATTGCCAGTCGGCGTGTGGGGAAGGCAGTGATACGAAACCGGGTCAGGCGTTACCTGCGCGAAGCGGTTCGTTTGCATCTGGACGAAATTCAACCGGGTTGGGATTGTGTATGGATAGCACGGCCGCTTTTGCCTGAGGCTACTTTTGCCGAGGTGGAAACGGCCGTTTTGCAGTTATTGGCGCGGTCGGAACTCATTTCCGCGTCACAGCGTACAGAAGCGGAATGAGGGCTAGCACAGTCCGGCGGGAATGCACATAAGGATATTATGACAAGTGCCCCGGACTGTTTAAGTATTGCGCCATGAGTGTAACTTGATGCGAACTTCTGAAGCACAATACTAGGGTACGCCGTTGTTTACTGATAAGCGCCACTAGTGAGCTGAAAAAATTTGTGCAAATCTAATACAAATTTTTTCAGATGTTGTATGATGATGGGCATGAAAAGAATTGCTCTATTTTTAATTCGTTTGTACCAGCGGACTATTTCTCGGGTTACCCCGCCTAGCTGTCGTTTTTACCCCACCTGCTCGCATTACGGGTACGAAGCAATTGAAAAATACGGATTTAGGAAAGGCGGCTGGCTGGCTGTTAAGCGTATCAGCCGGTGCCACCCGCTTAACCCAGGCGGGTATGACCCGGTTCCCTAACTTATTGATTTCACAGCAATCATTGGCATTGCTCTTGCGGAGGCACTCTTTGTTCATTGCAAAACGGCCGTTATCGCGGCCCCTTTTATTTGTACTACTCCTGGCTATGTTTGGTTTAACCTCTTGTGCCGGGGCAGCCACGGCGCAAAACTGGCCTGGCTTGTCAACCGATGGTGAAAACGTGTATGTGGCTTACGGCCCTGGTGTTTTGGGTTTGGCGGCGGATTCTCAAGATTTGCTCTGGTCATACCGGCCAGAAAATGCTGCACTGTCCTTCTACGCGCCACCTTCCGTGGAAAACGGCCGTGCCGTCGTTGGTGACTTTGGCGCAGCGCAGGGTCTTTTCTCCCCGCAAACAGTGGTGTCGATTTACGCGTTGGACGTGACGGGCAATACGGTGCAAACTGAATGGGCCCGTAATGATCTGGCCAAAGACCGCATTGTAGCGGCTCCTTTGCAGGTAGACGGTGTCGCCTACGTGGCAACGGCCGATAACCAGCTGCTGGCCCTGGATGCCGAATCTGGCACCGAATTGTGGCGCTTTAACACCAGGTTTTCCATTTGGGCTCAGCCGACTTATTATGAAGGCACGTTGTTTGTCTCCTCATTGGACCGTCATTTGTATGCCGTGAATGCGGCCGATGGCAGCGAAAAGTGGGCCGTGGAGCTGAGCGGCGCCATGTCGGCCCAACCTGTTGTGAACCCCGACGAAAACCTCGTTTACGCCGCCAGCTATGACCGGGAAGTCCATGCGTTGGATATAGACACTGGTGAAGAGGTGTGGTCCGTGCTTGCCTCTGACTGGGTATGGAGCGCTCCAGCCCTGGCCGATGGTGCGTTATACTTTGGTGACAGCAGCGGCAATGTTTTTGCGGTGGATGCCGCCAGTGGTGAGCTGCTGTGGCAAAGCGGGGTACACACAATGAATGTTGTTGCTGGCGCCACCCAGAACCCACCCGCCCAAATCAAGGGCGCCATTCAGGCCAGCCCGGTTGTGCATGACGGTGTGGTTTACGTAGCGTCCTTGGGTAATGAGCAAAGTGAAGAAGGTTTGCTGGTGGCGCTGGACGCCTTAAATGGTGAAGAATTGTGGCAAGCCACGACTCCCGCACCACTTTTCTCTACCCCCGTGGTTGCAGGCGACACCCTTGTGGTGGCCATGCAAAGTGAAGCCGGGATTTTGCAGGCATATGAACTGGAGACGGGCGATCTAGATTGGAGCTATCTGCCGCCGGAATCGTAGCGTTGTTTGGTTCGCTGGCTGCAAACATCGAATATTGGCAGCGATAGGGTCTGGCAGCCCCAGTCCATCGCTTTAGACAGGACTTAATCACCTTATGTGGGATTTATTAATTATCAACCCAATTACCAACGCCTTGTTGTGGCTGTATGCCGTCTTAGGGAACAATTTCATCCTGGCCCTGACAGTCTTTACTATTTTCACCCGCGTGTTAATGCTGCCGTTGAACCTGCGGCAGCAGCGCAGCATGGTAAAAACTCAGGAGATGCAGCCCCAAATCCGGGCCATCCAGCAGAAGTACAAGGACAATCCGCAAAAAATGCAGGAAGAGTTCCAAAGGATTGGTTACAATCCGGCGGAAAGTTTGAGCGGCTGTTTGCCTTTATTGGCCACCATGCCGATTTTATTTGGTCTGTTCCAGGTTTTGCGCCTGGTCTTGGGCTCTACGCCACAAACGCTTTTTGAATTGACGCAGCGTGTGTATCCTGGTATTGATTTGACCAACCTGCTGCCGATTGAAAGCAACTTCCTCTGGCTGAATCTCGGCCAACCGGATCCCCTGTACATCCTCCCCATCCTGGTCTTTGTGACGATGTTTGTGCAGACCAAGTTCACTTCGCCTTCGGCACCAAAGAAGGACGATGCGGCCAAAAATAAGAAGGGCGGTAAGGAACAGCAGGATGATCCCACGGCCGCGATGACCCAATCGATGCAGTACACGATGCCAATTATGTTTGGCTTCTTCTCGCTGTCGTTCCAGTCTGGCCTGTCGATTTACTTCATTCTGTCCAATGTGATCGGTATTGTGCAGGGTTTGTACACCCGCCGGGTGATGGAAGCGGAGAAAGAGGCCATGGCTGTGGCTAAAGAGCGCAAGGCGATGGGGTTGAACGGTGATGGCGTGGCCGCTCAGGCGGAAATGCCGCAGGATGAGGCGTTGCCAACAGTTAAAGAAAATCAGAAAAAAGCTACACAGGGCAGCAGCCGCAGCCAGGGCCAATCGAAGCGGAAACGCCGGTCGGCCAAGCGGTAAGCTGTGCCCACCCTGGCGGCCCGCTGCTTCTGGCTGCCAGGTGTGTTTAGCGAGCATAAAGGGGTATCTATGTCTAACAAACGTGAGATTGAAGCTCGGGGGTCGGATGTCGAAAAAGCGATTGAAGCGGGGTTACAGAAATTAGGAGTCAGCCGGTCGGAAGTGATTATTGATGTGGTGGATGAAGGCAGCCGCGGCCTGTTGGGGATTGGCAGCCGGGATGCCGTGGTGCGTTTGACGGCATTGTCTGCGCCTACGCCGCCGCCTGTTCCTAAACCGGTGCCCACAGTGCAGCCGCAGCCTACGGCCGTTCCCACCCCCAAACCAGCTGCTAAACCGGTAGCGAAGAAGGAAGCGGCCGTTCCCACCCGCACGCCTACCCGCGAGGCTGAAATCACTGATGCCGATCCGGAAGAAAAAGAGATGGCCCTGGACGTCATTGCCACTTTGCTGGCTAAAATGGATGTGCAGGCAGAGCTGGCCGTGTCCGTTTCCGATCCCGATGATTTAACCGGGCGCCGCGTGAACGTCATTGACATTGAAGGGGAAGATTTGGGGGTTTTGATTGGCCCGCGTGGTGAAACCCTGAACGCCATCCAATACCTGGCGCGGCTGATGGTGGGCAACCAGCTCCAGCGGCGTGCCTCCTTTGTGGTGGATGTGGAAGGATACCGCAGACGGCGGCAGCAGGCGCTGGCTCGCCTGGCCGAGCGTATGGCCAAGAAAGTGGTCAGCCGCCACCGGCCCGTCAGCCTGGAGCCGATGCCGCCGCACGAACGGCGCATCATTCACATGACGCTGCGGGACAACGACGAGGTGTATACACAAAGTTCCGGCGAAGGCAAGCGGCGCAAGGTACGTATTCTGCCGAAGTAAACTTGCCACAGAGGGCACAGAGTTAGATGAGATTTTGAGAATCTTTGTGCAGTGGATGAATGAAATATAAAGGCCAGAGGATCCCTCTGGCCTTTTTTGATCTTGGCTGGGCGAAATTTACGATTCGTGGATGGTGACGCTGTTCATCGTGTCACCCTGGCGAATGCTGTTGACCACGTCCATGCCGCTGGTGACTTTGCCAAAGACGGTGTGACGGCCGTCTAAATGCGGCTGAGGCGAGTGGGTGATGAAAAACTGGGAACCGTTGGTGCCCGGTCCGCGATTGGCCATCGACAGGTAGCCGGTGCCGTGTTTGTGTGGGTTGCCCACAAATTCGTCCTTGAAGGTGTAGCCCGGACCTCCGCCGCCCGTACCGGTGGGGTCGCCGCCCTGAATTACAAAGTTGGGGATGACACGGTGAAAGGCCACGTCGTCGTAGTACCCTTCACGCGAGAGAAAGACGAAGTTGTTTACAGTCACCGGCGCGTGTTCAACAAACAACTCCAGTTCGATGTCGCCTTTGCTGGTAGAGACGGTTGCCGTATATTTTTTACTCAAGTCAATTTGCAGTGCTGGCGGGGATTGCCATTGTTTAGCCATAAAACATTCTCCTAGAAAAAGATGGGTGCAGCGTCTCGTGCCGCACGGTTTACGGCCTGGATTATAACATCAAATAGCTGTGGTTACGGTCTGGCGAGATGTTAATCTGTTTGCCAAAACCATTTGGTGGGGGCTTGAGTAATTTTTTATCTTGGGCTACTCTTGTAACCGGCCGCATCTCTCGTGGCAAAATCTCTTGTGGAATTCGCGGCTTGTCGTTTGTTTTGGATTGCCATTTGTTGGAGGGTTTGGGGTGGATCACCGGTTCGAGTGGCGAATGTATCGGTTCTTCATGCTGTTAGACTCTGGTCTGGCCTATATGTTTTGTAAAACCGGGTATCCCGGAATTGCACACCTCTTGCTGTTAATACTCCCCTTGTTATTTGTGGCTGCCCTCCGGGTAAGACATCAATCTAAATGCCCGAACTGTCATGTGGCTTTTGCGTTCCAGCATCCTGAACATATGCCTGACAAGCGTAGTTTCTTGCGTCGGCAGTACACAGTTTTTTACCAATGCCACAACTGCGCCTATCGTTTAGTTGTGCGTCGTTACCGGAAGTGAAGCATTATGGGCGGGCAGGCAAAAACATTAGTTGCTTTGGTTGCTGGATTAGCCAGCCAGCGGGGTGGAAGTGCAGGCGGTCGCCTGCTTCCGGTTGATGGGGCAGGGACGGTTGCCCGTACGGAAGATGGTTCACGGCCGTTTCCCACTCATCCTCGCCTAACTCCCAGCTTTGCTGCCACTGCCCCTGGTGGTTGAAGGTTTGAACGTGTGTTGGAGAACGGCCGTTATTCGCCAGCCGGGCCACAATCGCAATGTGTTGTGGGGTGAAGGTGAGGGTAGCCTGGGTGATGTGGCTTTGCGGTGGACGGACGAAGGGGAGCGGCCGTTCCAAACCATCTGCTCCCAGTACAAAAAATTGGTGTTCGGCAAAAACACGGTGGAAACCGGCTACGCTGTTGCTGAAGGGCGAGCCAAACAGCTGCGTTTGCGCCTGGTGGGCCGTGCCGATGGGGTCCTCCAAATAGCTGCCGCGTTTCACGGCACCCTGGCGCACCGTGCCGCGCATGATCCAGCCGCCGCTGATGCGGTAAAGATAGTTGGGCGTGGTGGCAAAAACGGCCGTATTCTGAAACATCGCCGTCTCCAGCAGCGTCACCTGCTGAGGTTGGGAAGCGTGAATGTCCAGCAGCAGCAGCTGGGGCTGGTGCGGCGGATTGACCACCAGGAAGTCGTGCCCATCTGCTTGCGTGAAGGCGCCAAAACGGTAGCCTGGCACACTGTTAAACAGCACCACCTCGCTCAGCTTGCCGCCAATGCCTGCACGCACCAGTCGTACCTGGTCCCCGTGCCGGGTGATGACGAGGAGACGGCCGTTGGGCTGCACAAACACCGCCTCGATGAAGCCGTCCACCTGGAGCAGCGTGCGCAGCCTGGTGCCGCTGGCCGGTACGGCTGGTGCCGGTGCCGGATGGCTGCACGCGGGGCAGCCGCGCCTGTTGGCGGGAAAATCGAGGCCGCAGTGGGGGCAGGTGCGCAGGTTTTGCGCGTATTGTTGGAGGAGCTGGGCGGGCAGCGGCCGTCGCTCGCCTTTGTCAAACGTGTGGTGCAGGTAGTGCAGCAGATCGTCGGACAGCGTTTCTGGCGGGCGGGCGTGCGGCGGGTAGATGACGCTGCTGTCCAAAATCGACACGCCTGCCGCGGCGCGGGCCTGGAGCGATTTGTGCTGCCGGTGCACGCCGCCGTAGGGATGCACCTGGAGCAGGCTTTTGACCAGCAGCACGGCAAAGGCGTACCAGTCGGTGAGGGCCGTGAAATACGGCCGTGTGCCAAAATTGGTCACGTGGTACAGCGTCGGGTCGAGGAATGCGGGCATGGCCACGGGGCAGGCGAAGGGGCCAAACTGGTAGCTGTCTGCATCGATCCAGAACGATTGGCTGCCTTGGGGGATGAAAAAAATGTTCGTCTCGTTCAGGTCGCCAACCACAATTTGCAGCTGGTGCAGGCGGTTAAGCGTCTGGTGCAGCCTCTGGAACAGGGGCACAATTTGCCGCGTGGACAGCGCCTGCTGCTGCCAGAAGGTGGGCTGGCCAAGCTGTTTGAGCGGCTGCGCGGCGGCAGGCAGGCGCGGCATTTGCAGGCCGATCAGCTGTCCTTTTTTGTCGTGCACGGGGGCACAGGGCGCCAAAACGTCGGGCGGGAGCGGCCAGCGCTGGGCCAGCCAGTGACGCAGCTTGTCGGCCTGGGCGGCGGTGGGCTGGTGGTAGAGCTTGACGGCCGTATGCCCCAGCCCAAACACCATGCCCTCACCGCCGGATTGGATCAAATCGGCGGCGTCTAGCTGGTAACGTTGGTTTTGGATGTAGATTGTGTGTGCCATGGTATCTTCGTGTAGAGACGTTGCAAAGCAACGTCTCTACGTGCGGTGCCAAGTGGCCACCGCGCCATCGTCATCAAACTGGCCGCGCTGTTGGGATTGGACGTTGAGCCAGCGCTGCAAGGCGAGCGTCGAGCGTGGTTCCTCTAGCTGAGCAAGCAGCTCTGCTCGCCAGCCGTCGGTGGCTACCGCCAGCCAGCCGATTTGTTCCGGATTGGGCACAAAGGCAAGCTGGAAGTTGGTTTGTGCCGTGTTGGGCTGAAGCAGCTGGTAAGCCAGGTAGTCGGGCTGGTTGCCGCTGTCCAGCTGGCAAATGGCCCCGTCGGCTACCAGAAAGCCATCGCCCTGCCAGAAGAAAACGGCCGTTTCTGCCGTCCGCACAAATCCCACCAGGGTTGCCAGCAGGCGGGTGGCGATAAATTCGCGGCGTGTGGCTTCGGGAAAATGAGCGGTGAGGTGGTGCAAAAAGGTCAGCGCCGCCAGGTGCAAATCGGCCAGCAACGCTTCCAGGGCGTCCGGGCTGATGGGGTGGGGCAGCCCGGGCAGCCGCTCGTTGAGAAACGTGATGGCGAACTGGCCCAGCAGGTTGGCGCCGGTTTCGTTGTGCGAGGGTGTGGTACGGCCGTTCCCCACAAATTTACTGCCACAGCCATCACACACAATGCCGATGGCGATGTGGGGGGTGGGGACGGCCGCAGCGGCAAAGTCCTGGCCGTTGTGCTGCATCAGGCGGTGGGCGCGGCCCAAAACAGTGGCGTGGCTGATCATTCAGGCTCCTTCGTGTGGTGGATTCACGCAGAGGCGCAAAGGGTAAAAGAACAGGTTGGGCTGCGCTTCTTGTTTGTGTATAAATTACACGAATGGATAATAGTGTATAAATTACACTTTGTCAAGCGTGGAAATGGTTATCTTCAGGGTGGGGAAAGGAAGGGTTACTCTTCCGGTTCGTCGGCGAGGTATTTACGGCCGTAGCGGGTAACCAGGCCGGTAAACCAAAAGGTGCTTTCCAGCATGCCCAGGGAGCTTAAACCGCCCACCAGACCCAAGGCGGCACCCATCACTGCGCCGTTGATAAATCCTTGGCCGCCCGCAAAAATGGCCCCCAGCAGACCCAGCAACACAGCGCCAACCACGGCGCCCGCCAGGCCATTCACGATAAATCGAACCAAAATATTGTCGCTTTTCATGCTGCCTCCTCAAGAAAACTGGACACAGATTAACACAGATTCTTATCTGCGTTCAAACGCACGAACTGTTCAATGAGCCGAACGGCCGTTGCCACACCGTCTTCCTGCCTGATTTTCTCGCCCAGGGCGGCGGCCTTCTGGCGCATGGCGGTGTCGGATACGGCCGCTTCCAGCGCCCTGGCCAGCTTTGCCGCCGTCAGAGTTTTGAAAGGCACCGCCGCCGGACCGACGCCCAGCGCCTCAATGCGCCGTCCCCAGTAAAACTGGTCAAATAGAAACGGGATCAAAAGGGTGGGCACCCCGGCCCAAAAGCCAAAGCCTGTGGTGCCCGAGCCACCGTGATGTACGACTGCGGCCATTTTAGGAAAGAGCCAGCCGTATGGTGCGTAATCCAGCAAGTATACCGTGTCTGGCAGCTCACTTTGCCCAATTCCTGCCCAACCTGCTTGCAACACAGCCCGCTGCCCGGTTTGTCGCAGCGCTTCCAGCACCACCTGCGTTACCTGCTGCGGCTGGCGTACCGGCATGCTGCCAAAACCAACAAAAATCGGCGCTGATCCCGCGGCCAGAAAATTGACCAGCGCGTCTGGCGGTGTCCACTCAGGTTCCTCGGGCCGCCAGTAGCCGGTGTAATGAACATTTTGGCCCCAATCCGGTGGGCGAGGCACGATGGCTTCACTGAAGCCAAGCAGCGTTGGCAGCCGCGCTATCTGGTAGAAGCGGCCCAGAAACGGCCGTGCCGCCAACCCCAACGTTTCCTGCCGCCACCGGTTCACCGCCCGGCGAAAGCCTGACCAGACAAGCTGCTCGGCCAGGCGATAGGACAGGGCGTTGTAGCCGGGCAAAAATGCCAGCTTCGGCGGGAAGGCCACCATGGGAAACGCGTGAGTGCGCATCATAGGAATAACGGCCATTGTGATTAGGGGGATTTGCAGCTTTTCGGCCAGGTCTACACCAAACAAGCCGCCCGGCAGCTGGTTGATGATAGCATCTGTTTGCCACAGCTCTGCCTGCGACAGCACGTCGGCAATGCCGGTGGCCATCTCCCAAAACAGCGCTTTAACCGAGCGCCACATCTTCCAGACGCTCTGCCCCGATTCGGCCAGCGTAACGCCACCGCCGCTGGTGAGCAGGGCTTCGGCATCACCGGGCACCGGGTAAAAATCCAGGCCATACTGCACCGCCATCGGCGCAAAGTTTTCCGAAGAGATGAGCCGGACAGCAAAACCGGCGGCCTGCAAGCCCTGTCCCAAAACCGCACAGGGCAGCACATCGCCACGTGATCCCAACGCCAGAATTGTAAGGTGGGTCATGCCTGTAGGCCGATCTCCTTTTCGTACAGCGCGGCCACGTAATCCTGATCGGTGCGTTCGTCCCGGTAGAGGAATCCATGTGCTTCATAGTAGCGGCGCAGACGGCCGTTCCCCGC
Source organism: Candidatus Leptofilum proximum (assembly GCA_016710325.1). GTDB lineage: Bacteria > Chloroflexota > Anaerolineae > Promineifilales > Promineifilaceae > Leptofilum > Leptofilum proximum. The sequence goes on from JADJXK010000001.1 coordinate 1,487,896, forward strand.
CAAACAGTCCAACCGCAAGAACTGTTTCCCCTCTCGCTTCGCCTTCATCATGGCCCAAAACAACATCATACCGCCCAGATTTTGCCCATGCATGTTGCTGCGAATGGCCATCGAATGCACGTAGCCCGCCAGGTTGTCATCGGACCAGTAAGGGTCCGCCCAGGTGAAGCGCACAATGCCCAGGCGATTTTTAACGACGCCCACCGTATACACTTCCTCACGCTGAATGTCTTCGGCCATGCGCCGCTGCCAATGCTCGTTTAGCGGCGACGGCCACTGGTCGATGCCTTTGGCCTTCAGCCAGGCAGCGGCTTCAGCCAGGATTGCCATGACGAGGGGTAAATCGTCCGCCCTGGCCAGCTTCGTATCTATGACCGTTGTGGACGTGATTTTCATGAACGTCTCCTGCGGCGTGTGTGGCAAAGTGTAACGGCCGTTTCCCCCAGTTTCAACAAATTCTTCACATTGGCATCAGACACGGCCGTTTCTTTATGCTACAATGCCCCCATCTTTTTCTCAGCGTTCTCCGCGCTCTCTGCGGTAAAACTATTTTAGAAGGAACAGCCATGACTACCTTCCTCGATCAATCATCCACCGCCGCGCTGGCCTGGGAAGGCGCTCTGGAACCACTGGGCGAAACCCTGCGCAGCGCGCCAACCCCGCCGCGTATTTCCCTGGGCCAGCCGATGGTTTGGAATGCGGCGGCTGCCGTTAAAAACGAGCTGGGCCGCGACTGGTCCCCACCTCGGGCTGACCTGGCCTACGCCCTGGTGGGCCTGCCCTGTACCCTGCACCCGCTGCCGAATGAAGACGGCCGTTACACCACCGCCCGCCTGGAAGCCTACCTGCGCCCCCGCTACGGCCGTGGCACCGCCCTGGCCCACGACCTCTTTCCCCTGCGCCACACCGTGCAGGACAAGGGCAAGCTGAGTGTCGGCCTGACGCCGGAGCTGAAGTTTGCCAGCGCCATCGCCGCCAAGCTGCTGGAAGTGGGCGTGGAGAAGGAGCATACGGCCGTTTACCCCGTCATTCAAGCCTATGGACTGGGCGAACCAAACCCGTACTGGGAATTTAAGCAGCACAGCCAGTTTCCCTTGCAGGGCAGCCAGAAGCTCTACCTGCTGGCCGCAGGTCCGGCCGACGCGCCCCTGGTGCTGCGGCTCAACCTGGTGGCCGACGTCGAGTACCACCGCTGGGGCGTGCTGCGCTACGGCCCGCCCCAATCCGCCAGCGACCGGCTGTCGTTTGAAATCACAAATCCAGCCGTAGGGCAATAGCGCGCTATTGCCCTACAGGCGACCGCAAACCAAATAGGAACCACCATGATCGAACTATCCATCCGCTTCACCACCACCGATGAAAACGACGAAAATGGCCCCATCAAGGTCGCCTTCTTCCGGCCAGACACCGGCGTTAGCACAGCGCCGCAGGAATTTGAACCGCCGCTGGACGACAAAATCCTGGGTGACATCCACTGGTACCTTGAAACGTTCAGCACCTGGCCCACCGGCCCGGACTACGTGCGCGCCGGGGAAATTGAAAGCCAGCTGGAGGAGTGGGGCCGCGCCCTGCGCGACAGCATTTTGACCGACACCGAAGCGGCCCGGCTGTGGCAGCAGTTTGTCGATGCCCGCGGTGACGACCGGCTGCTGACCCTGGACGCCACCGACCCGCGCGTGCTGCGCCTGCCCTGGGAGCTGCTGGCCGACGACGGCGGCCACCTCTTCAGCCAGGAGATTGGCATACGCCGCCGCCTACAGCAGCCGACCACGCCCGCCAAACAGGCGGCGCTGCCCCTGCCGGTGCGCATCCTCGTCGTGGTGGCCCGGCCCGACGATGCCGGGTTCATCGACGGGCGGGCCATCACCCGCCCCCTGCTGGATGCCGTGGACGGCCTGGGTGAGCAGGTGGTGGTGGAATTTTTGCCCCGGCCCACGCTCAAAACACTGTCGCAGCGGCTGCGCGACCGAAACGCGCCGCCCGTGCACGTGGTCCACTTCGACGGCCACGGCGTTTACGACCGCAGCCTGGGGCTGGGCTTTTTGCTGTTTGAAAACGACAAACATGAAAGCGACCCCGTGGACGCCAACCGGCTGGGCACGCTGCTCAACCAGAGCGGCGTGCCGTTGATTGTCCTCAACGCCTGCCAGAGCGCCATGCAGAAGGAGGGCAATCCGTACGCCAGCGTCGCCTCGCGGCTGATTCGCGCCGGGGTGGGCAGCGTCCTGGCGATGAACTACTCCGTGCTGGTGGTGGCGGCGCACAAATTTGTGGCCGCCTTTTACGCCGCCCTGGCCGCGGGCCGCACCGTGGGCCAGGCGGTGGACGCGGGCCGCTTTGCCCTGCTGGAAGACGTCGAGCGGCACACCCTGGTGCGCCCCGATTCCAGCGGCGAACTGGCCGAGGAAACCATTCGCCTCTACGACTGGTTCCTGCCCGCGCTCTACCAGCAAAACAGCGACCCGGTCATTTTTGCCGCACCTGCTGCCCCGCTTCCCGGAAACTCTGAGCTTCCGGCGAGCGCTGCGCCGATCATCCCCGTGCGGCAGACGTACCCCGCGCTGGTGCGGCTGGTGCAGGAGAAGTTCAACGAAGGCGAGCTGCGCCAGCTTTGTCACAACCTGGGCGTGCAGTACGACGATTTGCCCGGCGCTGGCAACGCCGCCAAAGCGCTGGCCCTGGTAGAACTGGCCGAGCGGCAGGACGCCGTCGCCGCCCTGGTGAGCGTGGCGCGCCAAACCCGCCCCCTGGCCAACTGGGACGCCGCCCTCACCCCCAGCGCCGCCGCCGCCGCCCTTCACCCCGCGATGTCCTCATCGCACACCCCTTCACCCGTTCACCCCCTCACCCCCTCCCGCCCCCCCGCCGCCCTCCCCGCTCCACCCCGCCACGGCTTCCACGGCCGTTCCCGCGAAATGCTCCTGCTCGACCGCGCCTTTTTGGACAGCGCCATCGTGGTGCTGCACGGTTTTGGCGGGCTGGGCAAAACCACCCTGGCCGCCGAGGCGGGCCGCTGGTTTAGCCGCACCGGCCGTTTTCCTGGAGGCGCGGCCTTTGTTTCATTTGAGCAGGGCGGCAGCCTGGAGCAGCTGTGCAGCTGGGTGGGCCAGACGGTGAGCGGCGACCCCGATTGGGTCATTCATGGCGAAGGCCCGCTGGTGGACCGCGTTGGCCAGCTGCTGGCGGAGCGCCCGGCGCTGCTCATCCTGGACAACTTCGAATCCGTCCTCGGCCGCAGCCCGCTGATGCCGCCGGAGGAGGTGGCCCAGGTGCTGGACGCGGTGTGGCAGTGGTCGGTTATCGGTAATCGGTTATCGGTGAACGGTAATCCGATTACCGATAACGGATTACCGATTACCAGCACGCGAGTGCTGATCACAACCCGCGACACCACCTTCAACGACGCCCGCTTTGCGCCCTCCAAAGAGTGCCGCCACGTGGCGCTGCAGGGGCTGGCGGAGACGGACGCCCTGGCGCTGGCGGCGGCGGTGCTGGACCACCATGCCATCGACCGGGCTGCCGTGCCCCGCGCCGACCTGGTGGCCCTGATGCGCCACCTGGGCGGCCACCCGCTGAGCCTGAACCTGGTGCTGCCCCAGCTGCACCACTACACGGCGCAGCAGCTGATTGAGCGTTTTGAGGAGCTGCTGCCCGGCTTTGTCCAGGGCAAGGCGGAGGAACGCAACGAAAGCCTGGCCGTTTCCCTGGACTTTTCCCTGCGGCGGCTGGGCGAGGAAACCCGCGCTGCCCTGCCTGCCCTGGCGGTGTTTCAGGGTGGCTGCATGGAGCTTGAATTGCTGGCGATTGTGGAAATAGACGAGGAGCAGTGGCGCGTGGCCCGCAGTGAGCTGGAACAGGCAGCGCTGGTGCGCCTTGAATCCCTGCCGGGCATTGGCCCGCCGTTTTTGCACTTTCACCCCACGCTGCTGCCTTACCTGGCCACCCAGCTAGACGCCACCCGGCGGGCTGAGCTGGAGACGAAATATTGGCAGCGGTATTACGCTTTGGCCAGCTACCTGTACCAAACCGACACGCAAAACCCGCACCAGGCGCGGGCGATTGCGGTGCGGGAGCTGCCCAACCTGCGCCGCGCCCTGGACCTGGCGCTGGCCGCCGCCCAGGCCGACCCGGCCGCCGACCCGGCGCTTCAGGAGAAGGTTGTATGGTTTTCCACCTACATTGCCAGCTTCCTGACTGATTTCGGCCGTTGGCGGGAGCGGGACGCGATGATGGCGGAGGTCGGTAATCAGTTTTCGGTAATCGGTAATCGGTCTGGTAGGGGCGAGGCAGGCGGTGCTCAACCCGACGGAAACGAGACAGGTGATGCTCCGCCTGCCTCGCCCAAACTCACCAAAGGCGAATATTTGCTGTATTCCCGGCAGGGTGAGACGCTCTTGCAGCAGGGGCGGGCGGCGCAGGCCGAAACGCTGTTCCGCCAGCTGCTGGCCCGGCTGCAAACCGGGGCCGATTATGACGATCAAGCGGAGCTTGAATATGACATTGCCATGACGCAGGCGCGCCTGGGCCGCTGCCTGGCAGCCCAGGGACGGCCGTCTCAAGCCATCCCCTTCCACCAGCAGGCCATCAAAGGTTTTTCCGCCCTCAGCGAGAACAACAAAAGCGCCAAAGATATGCTGGGCAAAGTTTACAACGATTTGGCCGACAATTTTACATCGGTAGGTCAGTTTGATGAAGCGCAAGCAAATTATGAAACGGCGCTGAAAGTTAAGCGTGAAGTAGATGACCAAAGGGCTGTTGGTGTGACGTTGGGCCAGCTGGGGACGCTGGCTCTGTGGCGCGGCGACCGGGCGGCGGCGCGCCAGCGGTACACCGAGGCGCTGACCACCTTCCAGCGGCTGGGCGAGCCGCGAGAAGAAGCGCACAACCTTAATAGGATTGGCACGACCTATCTTGAAGAAGGCATGTTAGATTCCGCAGAAAAATATTATCGTCAAGCACTACAACTGTACGAAAGTATTCGGGACTTTCAGTGGGTGGCTGGTACCTGTAACCAGCTGGCGCTTGTGGCGGAGGGAGACGGCCGTTTCGCCGACGCCGAGCGCTGGTATTTGCGGGCGCAGGAAATCAAAGACCAGGTTGCGCCACAGGATTTTAGCACCTTGGGCAACCTTGCCAGTCTGTGTCTAGAGCAAAATCGGCTGGACGAGGCGGCGCAGTACGCCCGCCGCGCCCTGAGTATCCAGGAAACGCTGGACCTCTCTGCCCAGCCATGGAAAACGTACCATATTCTGGCCCAAATTGCGGCGGCGCAGGGGGATACGGCCGCCGCCCGCGATTGGCGGCGCAAAGAGCAGGCAAGCTACGCCGCCTACGCCGGGTCCTCGCACGAAATGCAGCAGTACCAACCCTTGATTCGGGCCGTCGTGGCTGCAGCACAGGGGAATGAACAGGCGCAGCAGCAAATTGAGCCAGCTTTGCAAAATATGGCAAACGGGGATGAGGTAAATCGCTCTTTTGCCAAAGCAGCGCGCCAAATCCTGGCTGGTGAGCGAGATTCAGAAACTCTAACGGACGAGCTAAGTCACACACCAGCGCTCATGGTGCTAACTATTCTCCAGCAGCTGTCTGGAGGTGAGGGTGGTACCCAACCAGACCCGCTGGCCCAGCTGCGTGAGGTGTGGGGGCCGGTGGTGGCCGCCGCCATCGCCGCCGCCCAGGGCAATACAGCAGCCGCCGCCCAGCTGGAGCCGGTGCTGCAAGAGCTGGCGGGCCGCAGCGATTGGTCGGCGCTGGTAGGCGTGCTGCGCCAAATCCTCAGCGGCGCGCGGGACGCCGCCCTCCTGCAAGGGCTAGACCAAACAGACACGATCATCGCGGGCAATATCCTGCGCGGCCTGGGCGTGGATCATCCCGCGCTGGCCAATCTGCCCAGCCTGGCCGTCGCGGAACCTCCCGCAGGTTCCCTGCCAGATGCCACTCCACCAACGGAGCCTGCGGGAGGATCGGCCGAACAATCTGCCAATGACTTCTTCAACAGCCTGCTCAACGGGGTGGTGGCGGTGGCGCGCGGCGAGGGGCCGACGGAGCTGGGGGTGCAGCTGCATGACTTTACTCGCGGCCTGGCCACGGACCCCAACGCTCCGCCGGAGCTGCAAGGGCTGGGCCGGGTGCTCAACGCCATCCTCAGCGGCGAGCGCCAGCCGGATTTGTCTGGTTTGCCGCCCAACCTGGCGGCGGCGGTCAGGCAGGTGTTGGGAGAAATTTAAACCCCCATCCCAGCCTTCCCCCTGGGAGGGGGAAGGAGCGGAGCAGATTCCCTCCCCCTCTCAGGGGGAGGGCCAGGGTGGGGGTCAATCCAGCAGTTCGTCACAATCCAAATCTTCAAAAGCGGTGAGGGTGCGCTGGACCAGGCCGAAGCGGAAGTCGTTCCAATCGGGGTCGCCGCCGTCGCGCATGTACTCCACGGCCACGGGCACCATCAGCGCCACGCAGAGGCGGTAGTCGGCGTGCAGCTGCGCCCAGGCATAGTCCGCCACGCCGCGCGCCGCCAGCTGCAGCTGGTAATGGCGCAGGACGGGGATTTCCAGCGTGCGGCGCAGGTCGGTGGGCCAGTAGAGGGCCATCACGTAGGCCAGGTCAAACGCGCCGGCCCAGGTGGTAATGCTCCAGTCAAACGGCTGCTGATCGATGAGGTAAAGCGGCCGTTCCCCACCATCTTTCGGCACCAACATATTCCCCGGATTGGCGTCGCCGTGCAGCAAAGTGAAATGAGTGCGGTCCCCGGCGCGGGCTGCCAGTTTGCCCGGCAGTTGGGCAAAAATACGGCCGATTTGCTCTGGCCAGTGCGGTTTAAGCTTGCTGCCAAATTGTTCCAGCACGTGCGGCAGGCCCGGTGCGCCAATCGCCACAAAGCGCTGGAGATGGGTGGCATCGTGAACGGCCGCACCAATCTCACCCAATCTGGCCGGACCCCACCAGCGGGCGTGTAAACTGGCCAGTGCTTCGGCCAGGGCCTGGCCGTGGGTCAGGTTGGGCACCTTGTCGTACCCGGCCTGGTGGGTGGCGGAGAGGTCGTCCAGCAGCAGGTGGTAGCGGTGCTGCGTCGGGTCGTAGGCGGCGTGGTAGCAGCGCACCAGCGGCGCGTCCGGCACGTCGATGTAGTCGCGCGTGTAGTAGGTCACTTCGGCGGGCAGGAAAAATTCGCCGTCGCCCAAATCGGTGCTGACCAGCTTGAGGAAAAGCTGGGTCGGGCATTCGCCCTGCGCCTCGGGGCTGTAGGTGAGGGTGAGACGGCCGTTCTGCGACCAGTTGCCACGACCATCGCTGGCGGTTACATCGGTAACGCAGCCGGTGGAGAGTGCGCCTGATTGGTGGAGAACGGCCGTTAGCCACCCCGGGGTTACCTGGTCCAGATTGGTGATGACGGAATCATTGTTTGTCATTTGACGCATCCGATTGGACTGATGACTGTTTTACGGCCGTTACCAAACTTTGCCCGGCCCACATCGGCGTTGTGAAAAATTGCACGCTGCTAAAGCGGGCCTTATCCAGCAATTGCTGCACCTCTTCACTAGAAAAGATACGGCCGTCGGCAAATAAATAATACATCAGGCTAATTAACCGCAACAGGCCATTAATGGCGGAACCAAACTGCTTGCTTTCCAGCTGGTCAAAAATGGCCAACTGCCCGCCTGGTTTCAGGGCGGCATGGGCTTTTTGCAGCAGCTTCACGTTGGTTTCCAGGTCGTAATGGTGGATGAAGTTAAACAGCAGCACAAGATCAAAGTCTGTGCCCCACTCAACTTGCCAGATGTCGGCAGGCTGAAGATGAATGCGTTTGGTCAGGTCATTGGCCGTCACGTGCTGCCTTGCTGTTTCCAGGGCAATTTCGCTGTCTAGAATGGTCGCTTGCAGGTTTGGGTTGGCCTGGCAGAAGTGGATGGCATACGCGCCATGCCCGCCGCCTACGTCTAGCAGCCGGGTTGGCCCGGCGGGCAGCTTAACCCGCTTCACGATGTCTGGCGCATTCAGGTTGGCATTGCCAGACATCATTTGTTGGTGAGCGTGGCTGAGGCCGGGTTGGCTGGCGGTGTAGTCGTAGAAGTTGTACGGCCGTTTCCCACTCTGAATCACTTCCGGTGCATGGGGCCAAAGGTCGTGCAAAAAGGCATCCCAACAGGTGATGGCGCTGTTCAGGTCAAGGATCGTACCGTCGGTGAACCATTTTTCGGTCATGGTCGTGTTGTGGTAACGGCCGTTTTTCTCCGTTACGTAGCCCAACCCATCCAATGCTTTGAGCAGATGGTTAAGGCCTCGTTCCTGGCAGTTGAGCTTTTGCGCCAGTTCGGAGATGGTTAACGGCCGTTCCTGTAAGGTTTCAAACAGGTGCAGGCGAACGGCCGTGCTGAGCGCCTGATAGCCTAACGCGCCCGCTAGATCCAGCATAGGCGTGGGGGCCGCATTGAGCGTGAAAAACGCAAATCGCTCCAGAATATTTGGTTGAATAGGCATGATTCTCTCCAGGGATAGATAAATTGCGTGCGGTAGGTACCGGGACACTTTACATGAAAGTACGCTGCTTTGTCACCAGGCAATCCTGTCTGGCGGTTGAAAGTGAGTGATTACATTCGTGATTGGCTTCCACAGCCATTCAGCGTTAAAGTACAGGGGAATTCAACTAATGCAGCTTCGTCGAAGCTGCATTTTGTGGGAGAACCATGGAAGGAAGCAAACACGCGATTTTGACCCAGGGCCTGACCAAACGGTACGCTGGCGATGTTCTGGCCCTGGCGGGGGTTGACCTGGCCGTGCCCGCCAACAGCATTTACGCCCTGTTGGGGCCAAACGGGGCAGGCAAAACCACTACCCTCTCCATCCTCACCACATTGGCGAAACCAACCGCAGGTACGGCCGAAGTCGCCGGGTTTGATGTGGTGCGCCAGCCGGGCGAGGTGCGCCGCCGCATCGGCGTGACGTTTCAGGAGACGGTGCTGGATATGGATTTGACCGGGCGGCAAACGTTGTTGTATCACGGCCGTTTGTACGGCCTGAGCAAAGCAGTGTGTGAGAAAAAAAGCCGCGACCTGCTGGCCCTGGTGGAGCTGGAAGTGGCCGCCGACCGGCGCGTGAATACCTACTCCGGCGGCATGAAGCGCCGCCTGGAGCTGGCCCGCGGCCTGATGACCGAGCCGGAAATCCTCTTCCTCGATGAGCCGACGCTGGGGCTGGACCCGCAAAACCGGGCGGGCATCTGGGCCTACATTCGCGATCTCAGGGCGGAGCGGGGCATGACGCTGCTGCTGACCACGCACTACATGGACGAGGCAGAGCAGCTGGCTGACCGGGTGGGCATTATTGACAACGGCCGTATCATCACCGAAGGCACACCGCAGCACCTGGTGGAGCAAATGGGTGCCGACGTGCTGCGCATTCATGGCCAGGGTGATGAGCTGATGTTTTTGGATGCGGCACGGGAACGGCCGTTTGTCGAAAACGCCGTGCGGGCCAATGGGCTGATTCACATCGGGGTAGATTCGGGCAATAAGCGGCTGGTGGAAGTGGTGCAGCTGGCCGGGGACACCGGCTTTGTCATCGAGGATATCTCCGTAGCCAAACCCTCCCTTGGCGATGTGTTTCTACAGGTCACTGGCCGCCAATTCCGTGATGAATAAATAAATGAACGCTTCAATTACTCTCTGGCAAAAATATATGCAGAAATCTCTGGTGCACACCGAAGAGATTTTTGGCTTTCTCATCCAGCCGATCCTGTGGGTAGTGCTGTTTGGCGTGGGCATGCGCGGGCTGTTCAGCGAATTACTGCCCGGTGAAGGCGCCGATTACATTACCTACATGCTGCCGGGCATCATTGCTCTCACGGCCATCGACGGGGCAATTGGCGGCGGGTCGACCTGGCTCAACGAGCGGCTGCGCGGTATTGTGAAGGAGTACCTGGTGGCGCCCATTCCGCGGCTGAGCATTCTCATGGGCAATGCCCTGGCCATCATCACCCGCTCGGTGCTGCAAGCCCTGCTGATTTTAGTCATCGGCGTCCTGATGGGGGCCAACCTCAGCGGCAATCCGCTGCACTGGCTGACGGGCTTTCTGCTGATTTTTGGTTACGGTCTGGGCTTTTCGGGCATCGCCCTGGCGCTGGCCTCGTCAACCCGCAGCATGGGCGCTTATCACAGCCTCATCTTTATCCTCAACCTGCCGATGCTCTTTTTGAGCAACGCCCTCTACCCGCTGTTTACCCTGCCTCGCTGGATGTTCATTGCGGCGCTGATGAATCCTACCACCTATATCATTTCCGGGATGCGCCAGTCGCTGCTTAAGTCTAATTCGCTCCTTGGAGAGACGGAATTTTTGCCCGTCTGGCTCTGCTTTGTGGTGATTTCCGTTTTTGCGGCGCTGGGTATGGGTCTGGCGCTGGCCGCTTTCCGGCGCACGGTGAGGTAATCGGTGATCAGTGATCGGTAATCGGTGATCAGTATCGGTAATTAGTAACCAGGTAATCGAGAAATTAAGTTACCCAATTACTCAATTACCTAATTGCCGCCAAAGTAGCCAAATGACACTTTATGAAGCAGCCAATCGGTAGAATTGCCCAGCAGGTTGCCCATGCGAATCAGGCGCAGCACCGTTTCGATGGCGTCGGCGCGGGCGGGACCGTAGGTAGTTTTGAGCGATTGGCGGGTGATGGGGTCAGGACGGCCGTTGTGCTCGGCGTAGTGTTGGGCATAGAGTAGGGCGGGCAGCTCTTCCTCCGGGGCGTGGGCCAGATCCCCGGCCAGCAGCTCGCGAATTTCGTCATTGTCCAGCCCCACACGCTCACTTTCGTAGGTGTGGAAGGTGGCACAGTAGCGGCATTGGTTAACGGCCGTTACCGCCATCATCAATCGCTCGCGAAACTGCGGCGACACCAGCCCACTGCGCATGGCCTGCCGCATCTGCGCCCGATGCCGCAGCGGCCAGATCAAATCGGCCATCATCTCGCCAAAATTGCCATAAATTCGTCGCTTAAATGCCTGCATGGTTTGCTCCAATCTGCGTGCCAACTACCTTGTTAGATGGTGCAAACAACGGAACGTTACATGTGTACAAACAAGTAGAAACGTAAAAAATCTGTTTGCGGTTAGAATACAAAGAACAAAATGGACAATCTATCATGTGGCTAAACCGACAACGCTTGATTTTTGGGCTAGAAATAATTTTTTGTGTATTTCTGTTTGTTATAGCTTTTCGGCTTTTGACACCAAGCCGAAATTGGTTTGGTAATCCAAATTCTGAAAGGAAAATTTTGGAATGTTCTTTACCAGATCGCGAGGCTGTTGTACGTCTCTATCATGGTTATCACAGTTCGATAACTGGAAGAGACTGGACTTCTGTTACTTATCAGCCCAATCAGAAGCAGCCTGAAAAGCAGTTTTTTTACAGTTATGGTACCCCTTTTATTTCTGAGGTGTTTTGCAAGGAGGATTCCGTCTCTATAGGATTTGGACCTAAATTTACGATAGCATATGAGTTCTCTATCTTAGAAATCGAAACTCAGTTGACTCGCAGGCCAGAGGGACTGCGTTATGGAGAGAGCGAGGTTGCTACGATACAACCCTTGAGATTGCTCAAAATTTACTTGGCCCTTGCTCTTTTTGTTGCAGGGGCTGGCATTCTGATTCTCTCGATAGTCAGAATTTTTGGTATGGCTAGGGGCTTATTTAGTAAGGGCTGACAGATAAAGTGTTTTTATTAACGACAACAACGAATTTAACTAACAAACGAATTTTATAATAGTCATTATTCGCTACTTCAGAAATCCGTTATTGTTTTCCTAGAGAAGTTCGTTAGTCAATCTCAGGAGATAACTTGTGAAAACATTGCTCATTTTGCGTCACGCTAAATCGGATTGGGGGAACAGCCATTTGCAGGACCATGACCGGCCGCTGAACGACCGGGGCCGGTACGATGCACCGCGTATGGGGGCGTGGCTTAAGCAGCAAGACATGGTGCCGGAGCTGATCATCAGCTCTACGGCCGAACGGGCGTGGACCACGGCCGAATTAGTCGCCCTGGCCTGTGACTTTGCCGGTGAACTGCGCACGACGCGGGATTTTTACCTGGCCGGTCCGCCAGAGTACATCGAAGTGCTGAACGAGTTAGCCGACAGCTTCGAACGGGTGATGATCGTGGGGCACAATCCGGGCATGGAAGAGCTGGTGGCGCTGCTCACGGAGCAGGAACGGCCGTTTACCACGGCCAACGTCGCGGTAGTGGAACTGCCGATAGATTCGTGGGGGGAACTGTCGATCTTTACGGACGGCCGTTTGCGGCACCACTGGCAGCCGAGGGATTTACCAGATCGGTGAACGGTGGTCGGTAAGCGGTGAACGGTAAGCGGTTACTTATCTGATTACCGATAACGGATAACGGATAACCGATTACCGTCAACTGCGTCGCGCAGGAAGTTTGGGTTTCCCGGCAACGGCCGTCCCGTTCTGCGCCGCGGCGTGCAGCTTGCTGACGCTCTTGTGCTGCGCCGTCCACAGGCCGACCAGGCCAATTTTGAGCTCGTAGAGAGTGTTGGCCCCGTCGGTCACCTCGCGCATGATTTCCCGTTCCACCAGCATGTTTAATGCGGCCGTAATTTCCGTTGGCGCCAGCTGGATGCCAAACGGTTCCAGGAATTCCATGATGTCTTCCGGGTGGAACGCCGTTTCGTCGTGGGTCATGTGGGCTACGGCCGTTAACACCACCCGCTCCGCATGGGACGAGCGCTGCCACAGGTAGGCAAAATGCACTTCGCCCAGGCTTAACATCTCGTCCAGCGTGGCGTTTACGTCGGAAATGGTGACGTAGCCGGTGCGCTCGGCGTTGGCCCGCTTCACCAGGGCGTAACACACCAGCTGCACAAAATACGGGTGCCCGGCCGTCACGCGCAAAATCTTGTCGATGGCCAGGTCGTCGTAAATCAGGTCCGGGGCGACGGGTTCAGTGATGAGGCGAACGGCCGCTTCCTCCGGCAGGTAGGTGATGCGCTCGTACAGGGCAATGTTAAACAGCACCGACCAGTAATCGGCGCTCATCTCCTCCAGGCGGCGCGTGCCGACAAAGATAAAGCTCAACCCCTCGCTGTGCTGCATCAGGTGGCGCATAAAGCTGAAAAACGTCGGCGGCAAGATGCCGTCTTCCACCAGGTTCTCAAAGGCTTCAAACTCATCAAACACCAGCAGGAGCGTGGTGCCCGCGGGCAGCAGGGCCTTCACGGCGGGGATGAAGCGGCGCTGGAACTCGCCCGTGGGGTCGGCTTGCCACACTTCTGGCGGCGGCACTGCGATGTCGATGTCGCGCAGGCTCAGGGCATCGGAGATGAGCCAGGCCATGTCGTGGAACAGCGCGCCCATGCCGGGGCTGACGCCCAGCGACTGGCAGTCGATGTACACCGGCAGTAAATCGTCTGGCAGGTGTTGGCCCAGGCGCAGCAGGGTGGAGGTTTTGCCGGTGCGCCGCTGGCCGATGAGGATGAGCACGTTGCGCTGGGACCAGCCGCCGGCGTTGTCGGCGATAAAGCTGAAGAGCTGCTCACGGCCGTAAAAGAGGCGGCTGTTGCTGCGCAGCGGCGTGCCCGGAAGGTAAGGGTTGAAGATGGGTTTAAAGTCGCGCGTGGGCAGCAGCAAACTGACCATGTCGCCAAAGGCCACCTGGCGGTTGCGCTGGGTGCGGTCGTCGTAGGTGACGGTGATGCCCAGGCGGAAGCGGTCGGTGACCTGCGGCTCCAGCTGGAAGGTAACGGCACGGTTGCGCCCCGGCGGCAGCAGGGGAATGTGCTGCGGTTCGCTTTTCACTACGTAGCCCGGATCGTCATCTAACAGGGCAATGATGTTTTCGGCGGGAGAACGGCCGTTATTCTGCAAAACCAGCGTCACTTCCGTCTGTTCACTGGGCACAATGCGCCGGGTTTTCAGCTGCACCACCACGTTGGCCTGGCCGCGCAGCTCCTCGTTGGCGGCGCTCACCAGCCCAGACCAGCGCCGCACGATGGCTTCCACGAGCGTCTTCTCTACGCGCACCGAAAATTCGGGCAGCGTTTCTTGCAGACCCGTCAGCAGGTGTGTGGCTTCGTTCAGGTACACCAGCCGGTCATCGGGCAAATCGACCCGCTCGCTGTCGCGCAGGTTGGTCACGATGGGCAGCAGGGCGTCCAGCACCGGGGACCAGAGATCTTTGCGCTCCAGGAATTCCAGCAGGTGCACCAGCTGCGGGCGCAGCAGGGTCACCTCGGTGATAGTAGGGGCTTCCAGCAGCGCCTGGCCCGTTTCGAAGATTTTCTGCCAGCGTTCCAGCTGCTGCCAGGCTGCTGCCTGGTTTTTGGCATCCTTCAACGCCCCGTTGATGATGGGCAGCCCCACGTGCGGCCGGTCGGCCAGCAAAAAGAGGCCGTCGGCCAGGCTGCTCACCAGCGAATCACCCTGCTGGCGCGCCTGGCTGGCCAGGTAAATCAGGAAGTCCGGGGAGGCGTTGGTGAAGCTGTAGCGTTTTTCCAGCAGGACCAGAGTCAGTTCTGGCTGGAGTTTGAGCTGGCGGTAAAAGCGGCGCGCCCGGGAGGCGGGCAGCTGTGTCTGGCGCACCAGCAAAAACGTCCCGGCGACAATCAACAGGCCAATGACGGAAAGCGAGGTGGCGCTGAGGCGCAGCAGTCCGCTATCCTGCGGGGTAATCGTACGCGCCTGGGGCATCAACGTGCCCTCGTAGGCGCCGTCGTCGTAGTGAAAGCGGTAGAGCACGGTGTTGGCCGTGGCCGGGGGACTGGGAACGGACCAGATACGGCGTTCGTTGCCGTTCGGGATGATTTCGGTGCCCTGGCTTTCCCAACGGCCGTTTGCCGGGTTAAAGATCTCCAGCCGCAGCCTCACCTCATCTCCCTCCACGTCGGTGACGGAAACGCTGAAGTTGTACTCTCCCTCCACCTGCGGATTGGTGAGCAGGGGCGGGCGGTTTTCCTTGGTGCGGAACAGCTGGATGACGCCGTTTTCGGTCACGGCAATCAGGTCGGCGTTTTGCCGGTCGTCGCGCCGCAAAACGGTGAGGGCAAACACCCCGCTGGAGAGCGGAATTTCGTCAATGTATTCGGTCTGGTAGGAATAGAGTCTGATACGCCCTTCGCTTCCTTCGCTGTTACCCACCACAATTTCCGGCAAAACGTCACCTGTCAGGTCGCCCCAGTACAGGCTGGTGACGTTGTTCAGCCCAATCAACCACCACAGCGCTCTGGGAACACTGTCCTCCACACGCAGGCGAATCAATTCCGCCTCGTCGGTAGCCACCAGGAAGGCTTCGGCCGTACTTTCTTCAAACGCTTCTTCGATGACATCATCGGCGCGGATGCTGGTGATGGGGGTGCCTTGCAGCGTAACGGGCCAGTCGGGCATCTGGATGCCGCGCCAGGTGAGGCCGCTGGCCTGATTCTCGGTGAGGACCAGCAGGCGCGTGGCCAGTTCCAGACCCGGCTGCGCCAGGGCAAAAACATCGTGGATCGGGGTGGGGTACGTGGCCAGGATGCTCGGCGAGAAGACCGTGCGCATTTGGACGGCAAAGAGGCGGTTGCCTGAAGCGGCCACGAGCACCGGCTGATCGGTTTCCAAACTATCGATGAGTAAAAGCCGGGTGACTGGCTGACCGAGCCCGCCATCTGGTTCCAGGCTGCGGTGCCACAGCTCGGTTTGGTTGGTGGTGAAGGCGTAGATTTCCCCCGTGCGTGTGCCGACGATGATTTCCGGGTCGCCGCGATCGTTGATGTCTTGCACCAGCAGGCTGGTGATATTGGCCTCAAGCGGCCGTTCCCACAGCTGCTCGCCATCTACATCACGGACGTCAATCCAGCCCTGCTGCCGCTCCTGGTTGCCTGGCCCGATGGTGGCGCTGTTGCGAATGACGACAATTTGCTTGGCGCCGTTTTCCGTTTCCAGCTGGGCCAGGTGGGTGATATTGCCACCGGGGGAGACGAGCCAATCGACGCTGTTTTGCTGGTTGAGGTAGTGGAGACGGCCGTCTTGAGCCCCCACCACCAATTCGTCTTCACCGTCGTTGTTAAAATCAACCACCAAAATGGCGCCCGGTTCTGAATCCAGTGAATAGCTCCATTCTGGGGCAATTTCGCTGGTGCCCACACCGAGCCCCACCAATTCTACCCTGGCAAAGCGGGCCAGGAGCAGTTCGTAACGGCCGTCTTTGTTGATGTCTAGCAGGCTGGTCAGCCCATTGGCGTCTACCCGCTCGTAGGCGGTGAGCAGGCGGTTGGTGGGTCCCAGCAGCAGCACGTCGCTGGCCGCGTTGGAGCCTTCCACCGGGCCTAAAATGGCGGCCAGCAGCGGTTCATTTTCGTCGCTGGTGGGCGGCGCCGTGGTGAGCGCCACAATGGGGCGGTTGGCATCGGGAACCATGCGGCGGGTCCACAGGCGGCTGCCGTTCGCCCGGTAGGCCACCACGACGCCCACTTCAGTGCCTGCCAGCAGCAGCGGCTCGCCGCGAAACTCCGCGGCGGTGAGGGCGGTGATGGGCTTGTTCAGCGTGCGCGGCCACCAGACGCGCTGCCGCGTATAGTCGATGAGGTGAATCTGCCCGCCTTCTGAACCGACCGCCAGGTACAGTTCGCCGTCTGGCCCAAAGGGCACCACGGTGATGGCGGAAATCACGTCGGAAATGGGCTGGGGCTGCTCCCAAATGTCTTCCTGGCTGCCGTTGATGAGCCGAAGCTGGCTAAAGCGCAGGGCGGGGTTGAAAAAACCCAGGGCTACTTCTTCCAGGCCGTCACCGTTGAGATCGGCGATTTGCATCATGACCTGGGTGTTTTGCAGCGGGGTACTGTTTTTGGTATCTGACCAGATCACGTTGCCATTGGCGTCGAACAGCTGGAGCTGGCCGTTGCTGTAGAGGACGAGGAGCTCGTTACGGCCGTCACCATCGTGGTCAAACGGTTCAATCTGGCGGACGGCAACGTTGTATTGAGCCAGCCATTCTTGCCCAACAGTGCTGCTGCTGAAGGCCAGCAGCGGCTGGGGTGGGGAGATGGGCGTCAGCTCAACCGACCACAGCGGCGTGCCGCTGGTGCTCAGCATGGTGAGCTGGCGGTTGGAAACCAGGACAATTTCTTCCTGGGGGCCTTCATCGATGTTGAGGACGTTGATGGCCTGGATGATGTCCCCGGCGGGGAAGCTCCACTGCAGGGCGCCCATGGAGCTGAGCAGATCAACACGGCCGTTTTCCGCCGCAATCACAAACTCATCCACGCCATCCCGGTTTACATCGTGGGTGATAACGTGGCTAATGCGCCGTGAGGCAGAGTGACCCCAGTAGGCCTGGGTCTGGTCTTGCGCCTGGGCGGGTTGGGGCGTAGTGGGCAGGAGAAGAAACAGGGTAAGGAGTAACACAAGAAGAGGCAGCCGACGGAAACGGCCGTTTTGCAGTAAGCCAGCCAGTTGTGCATTGCCCCGTGTCATATTTTAAGTTCCGGTGAACGGTAATCGGTGAACGGTAATCGGTAAATCCGATAACCGATTACGGATTACCGATTACTGGCCATCCGGCGGGCGCAGGGCGTAGCCCACGCCACGTTCGCTGATGATCCAGGTATCGAAGGGCACGATGGCCCGCCGCAGCCGCTTGATGAGCGTTTTGAGGCGATCCGGATCATCAACGAGCACATCACCCCAGACGGCCGTTTCTAAATCATCACCGTGCACCACCTGCCCGGCGTTCTGGCACAGGCTGACCAAAATGGCAAACTGAGAAGTTGTCAGGCTCATCTCCTGGCCCTGGCCCCACACCTGGTGCCGCTGCTGGTCAATGACAAACGGCCCGGCCTGGATGAGGCCGCTCACCTGCTGGCGGCGCACGTAGCGGCGCAAAATTTCGCTGGTGTAATGGTATCCTTCTTCGTTGGCGACCAGCAGGCACTGCTGTTCCAGCAGGCGCAGGCTGTCGATCGGTCCGTCGGCGATGGCCAGGACGTACTGCTCGTCGGGGGTGAGGTTTTGCCAGAGGTAGCCCAGGTGCGAATCGGCTTCTACCTCGATGGGACCGTCTAGCTGGGCAAACTCCTCTTTGTTGTTTAAGGTGCTGCCCTGGGTCAACGCCTGAAAGGCGTGGTAGGCGGCCACGTGCAAGAAGAAGGGATGCGGCCCGACCAGGTAAATCAGGTAGTCGATCAGCGCGTCGGAGAAGCTGCACTCGACGCTTTGCAGCCGGTCGCGAATCATTTGCTGGCTGGCCTCGGTGGTAAACAGCCCCAGCGGCAGGGTGACAAAAATGTTGAAGAAGGGCGAGCTGAGAATTTCTTCTTCGGCGGTGATGTCGAACAACGGCCGTTGGCTGGCCGTCAGGTAGGCGAGTCCGTATTTGGTGGTGAGGCCGCGCAGGCGGGCAAAAAAGTAGGGGGTGAGCTGTTCATTAGCCGCCAGCAGTTCAAATTCGTCGAGCAGGACGACAACGGCCGTATCGTTCTTGTGAATCTGGTGCAGCGCCCGGTCCAGTGCCCGGTACGTACCAGGGGATTGGTCCGCTTCAATATCCATGCCTGCGTCCTGGGCCGCATCCAGCAGGCTATCCAGCAGCGCCTCGTAAATCTCTTCCGGGGGCGAACCGCCAAACTCCTGGCAGTCGATCAGCACAAACAGCGCGTGCGGCGGGTCCAGCTGAAGCTGCGCGCGGACTTCGGGGCGAGTGAGGTGAATCAGCAGGGAACTTTTCCCGATGCGGCGCGGGCCGATCAGCGAGACGCTCTGGCCGTTGCGCAGCAGCCCCAGAATCTGGCTGATTTCAGCCTCGCGGTTGTAAAAATCATGCTGGCGGCGAATTGCGCCCCGATGGTAAAAAGGGTTATCCATGCTCATTTGCCCATTCAAGATTCCTTTAAGGGCTAATTGTAGCGGGGAATGGGGAAAAGGTAAAATTGGGTGGCAAGTTTGTGACAAGGGGAAGGGGTGACAGGGTGACAAGGTGACAGGGTGAGGGGGTGAAGGGGTGAAGGGGTGAAGGGGTGACAGGGTGACAAGGTGAGGGGGTGAAGGGGTGACAAGGTGACAAGGTGACAAGGTGACAGGGTGACGGGGTGAGAGGTGGGAAGTCTCTTTGTTATTTCTCTCCGCGTTTTTTGTGGGTCTGCGGTTAATATGTAATCTGAAAGGAGAAGGTGATGAACAGCGATACGATGCGGAAGGTTGGGATTGTAAGTCCGGGGGCGATGGGGATTTCGGTGGCGGCGGCGATGCGGCGCAGCGGGTTTGACGTGTATTGGGCGTCGGCGGGGCGCAGTGCGGACAGCGTGGCGCGGGCTGAGGCGCACCATCTGATTGATGTATACTCGGTAGAGAATTTGTGTGCCACGTGTGAGGCGATTGTGTCGGTGTGCCCGCCGCATACGGCCGTAACCGTCGCCGAAGAAGTACTGGCAGCGGGTTTTACCGGGGTGTATCTGGATGCCAACGCCATTGCGCCCCAAAAAACAGTCCATATGGCCGAGATGATGGCCGCGGCAGGCGTGGAGTTTGTCGATGGTGGCATCATTGGCGGTCCGGCGTGGGAGCCGCAAAAAACCTGGCTGTATTTGTCCGGGGAGCAGGCGGCGTTGGTGGCTTCATTTTTTGCGGAAGGGTTCTTGGAAACGGCCGTCATCGGCCACAAAATTGGGCAGGCATCGGCGCTGAAGATGTGTTTTGCCGCCTACAGCAAAGGCACCACAGCCCTGCTGAGCATGATTCTGGCCGGGGCCGAAGCGCTGGGCGTACGCGCCAGCCTGGAGGAACAGTGGTCACGCGGCGGTTCCGATTTTGCCGCGCAGACGCAGCAGCGTGTGCGGCGTGTGACGGCCAAGGCGTGGCGCTTTGAGGGGGAGATGCACGAAATTGCCGCCACCTTTGCCAGCGTGGGCCTGCCATCGGGCTTTCACGAAGCGGCGGCCGAGGTCTACCAGCGGCTGGGCCATTATAAGGATGTGGAGGCAACTCCAGAACTTGGAGAGGTGCTTGCATCGCTGCTAGACCGTAACCGGTGAGATTCTCGTACAGTGAGCAAGAAAAAATCTGTTGATAAAAATCTTGTTTGGTTCAGGCTTGTCCTGGTTAGGGAAGTGAAAAGTCTATGTCTAAGCCGATTTTAGCCACCAAACTTTATATTCCACCGCCGCCGCCCAAGATTGTCTCCCGACCCCGCTTAATCGAGCATCTGAACCAGAGCCTGCATCGAAAACTAACCCTCGTCTCAGCACCGGCCGGTTTTGGCAAAACGACACTGGTAAGCGAATGGGTGGCTCAATGTGAACGGCCGATTGCCTGGCTCTCCCTGGACAAAGAGGACAACGATCCCAGCCGCTTTCTGCTGTACTTCATCACGGCGTTGCAGACGGTGGAACCAGCTGTGGGTCAAGGGATGCTGGCTGCACTGCAATCCCCGCAACCACCGCCGGTCGAATCTATTCTGCCGACTCTGCTGAATGAAATAACCATCATTCCGCGTGATTTTGTCCTGATTCTGGACGACTACCACGTTATTGACGCCCAACTGATTGATCGGGTGCTCACCTTCCTGCTTAAAAACCGGCCACCGCAAATCCATCTGCTCATGGCCACTCGTGAAGATCCAAACCTGCCGCTGGCCCGGTTGCGCGCCCGCGACCAGCTGACTGAACTGCGTGCGGCCGATTTACGTTTTACCCTGGCTGAAGCCGCCGGATTTCTCAACGAAGCGATGGCCTTGAACCTGGCCGCGGCAGACGTGGCTGCCCTGGAAGCCCGTACCGAAGGCTGGATTGCCGGGCTGCAGCTGGCGGCCCTCGCTGTGCGAGGGCACTTAGCCTTGGGCGGAACAACTTCAGGACAGCATCATCAAGACACTGCAAGCTTCATTAAATCTTTCACCGGAAGCCACCGCTTTGTGCTGGACTACCTGGTTGAAGAGGTTTTGCAGCAACAGCCCGCCAAGGTTCAGACTTTTTTGCTGCATACCGCCATTCTCGACCGTATGTGTGGGTCTTTGTGTGATGCTGTGCTGCGCGACCCGTCGCTCGCCGGGCAGGCAACCCTGGAATACCTGGAACGGGCCAACCTGTTCATTGTCCCCCTGGATCACGAGCGGCGCTGGTATCGCTATCACCATCTTTTTGCCGATTTGCTGCGGCAGCGGCTGTACCAGCAGGCCCTCTTGTCTGGCGAAGACGTGGCCGAATACCACATACGGGCCAGTGAGTGGTATGAAGAAAATGGCCTGGCTATGGAAGCGTTTCAACATGCGGCCGCTGCCAACGATGTGGCGCGTGCCGAACGGCTGGCAGACGGGAAGGGGATTCCGCTCCACTTTAGCGGCGGGATAACGCCCATCCTGAACTGGTTGGCGTCGCTGTCAACGGCCGTCTTAAATGCCCGGCCCTCGCTGTGGTGGAAACACGCGGCGCTGCTGCTGGTGAACGGCCAGACCGTCGGCGTAGCCGAGAAACTCCAGGCCGCCGAAACCGCCTTAGCGGCCATCTTGCAAGGCACCGAGCCGGACGACAAGACCCGAAACCTCATCGGGCAAATTGCTTCTGCCAAGGCTACGCTGGCGCTGACTCGCTACGATGTAGCAAACATGCTGGCAGAGTCACGCCGCGCCCTGGAGTATCTACAGCCCGTTAGCCTGTTTACCCGCGCCACCGCTAACTGGACATTGGGTTATGCCTACACCCTTCAGGGAAACCGTGCCGCAGCCCGCCAGTCGTTTATGGAAGCTATCTCCCTCAGCCAGGCGTCCGGGGCGATTTTCACCGCCATCCTGGCCATGATTGGCCTGGGTCAGATACAGGAAGCGGACAACCAGCTTTACCAGGCGGCCGAGACCTACCGGCATGTCTTGCAGCTGGCCGGTGAGCACCCGCAACAGATTATCAATGAAGCGCATCTTGGCCTGGCGCGTATCTTTTATGAATGGAACGACCTGGATGGCGCTGAGCAGCATGCCCGGCAGAGTCTCCACCTGGCGCGGCAATATGAAAGTTTTATCGATCGATTTATTAATGCGGAATTGTTTCTGGCCCGTCTGAAGCTGGCCCGGGGCGATGTGGCGGATGCGGCCGTTCTTCTGGCGCAAGTTGACTCGTCGGCGCGGGAGCAAAACTTTGTGCACCGCATGCCTGAGATTACGGCCGTGCAGGTGCTGGCCTTGCTGCGTCAAGGCAAACTGGCGGCAGCTGCTCACCTGGCGCAGGCCTACGAGCTGCCCCTCAGCCAGGCCCGCGTTAGTCTGGCCCAGGGCGACCCAGCCACGGCGCTGGCCGTGTTGGCGGCGTTCCGGCAGCAGGTAGAAGCCAGAGGATGGGAAGCGGAACGCCTCCAGGCAATGATCCTGGAAGCAAGGGTTTACCAGGTGCTTGCGGAAGCAGATAAAGCTGTGCTGCTGTTAAGTAATGCCCTGACCCTGGCAGAGCCGGGCAGCTTCATCCGTACGTTTGTAGACGAAGGCGTGCCGATGGCTCAGCTACTGTCGGCCGCAGCGGCGCGTGGCATCACGTCCAACTATGTAGAAAAATTGTTGGCTGCGTTTGAAGCAGAGGTGCAAAAGGGCAACGATAGGTCTGATTTACCCTCGGCCCAACCACTTATTGAGCCATTGAGCCAACGCGAACTGGAAGTCCTCCGGCTCATCGCCCAGGGACTTTCCAATCATGAGATCGGCGAGCGGCTTGTTCTTGCCCTGAGCACGGTGAAGGGACACAACCAGAACATCTTTGGCAAGCTGCAAGTGCAGAGACGCACCGAAGCGGTCGCCCGCGCTCGTGAGCTGGGGCTGGTGTAGGTCAATCGGTACCCAAAACCCTACTTTAGTATCTTAAGTTAATATCTTGTGCTGGGTATATTACCTGTACGCTGTAGGAAATGCCTGTTGGCCCTAACGAGTACAAGGTGATGTCAAACAATCTCGACCCACAAACCGATCCACATGAGCCCTCCATCTATGAAATCAGGATCAGGGGCCATCTGGGCTATCAATGGGCCGATTGGTTTGAGGGCCTCACCATTACGCTAGAAGACAACGGCGATACACTTTTGACCGGCCCGGTGCTCGACCAGGCTGCGCTGCATGGATTACTTAGAAAAGTGCGTGATTTAGGCACACCATTGCTCGCGGTCATTCGCCTTGAAACCGTGGAACAAAAGAACAAAACTTAACGACCTGGAGGAAAGCTGATGAAAGCGATTTTATTTACCAAATACGGCTCACCCGATGCTCTGCACATGGAAGAGGTGGAAAAACCTTCGCCGAAGGAAAATCAGGTCCTGATTAAAATTCACGCTTCGTCGATAAATGCCGGGGATTACCGCAAGCTGGGCGGTAGGCCCCTTCTGCTGCGCGCGCTGATGGGCGGCCTGCTAAAACCGAAGGACCCGCGCCTGGGCAGCGATGTGGCGGGACGGATTGAAGCGGTTGGGGCAAACGTTACGCTGTTTCAGCCAGGGGATGAGGTATTTGGCTTTACCGGCGGCGCTTTTGCCGAGTATAGCTGTTCCAAGGAAACATCTGTTGTGTTAAAGCCCGCCAATATTTCCTTCGAGCAGGCAGCGGCCGTTCCTGTGGCGGCGATTACCGCGCTGCAAGGTCTGCGCGATACCGGCGGCATTCAGGCCGGGCAGCAGGTTTTGATCCAGGGGGCTTCGGGCGGCGTGGGTACGTTTGCTGTGCAGCTGGCCAAATTGTTTGGGGCGGAGGTAACGGCCGTATGCAGCCCCAGAAATCTAGAGATGGTCCGTTCCCTTGGGGCTGACCACGTCATAGACTACACTAAAGAAGATTTCACCCGAAAGCCACAGCGCTACGACCTGATTTATGCCGTGAATGGCTATCATTCGCTTTCAGCTTATAAAAGTACCCTCAATCCTCAGGGGGCCTATGTTTGTGCGGGAGGCACTCTGCCCCAAATCTTCCAGGCTATGCTTTTTGGATCTTTGCTCTCGAAGCAGGGCGGCAAGAAACTGGCCTTCATGGGCATCGCCAAAATAAACCAGGAAGATTTGACCTACCTCGGAGAATTATTGCAGGCTGGCCAGATCGTCCCGGTCATCGATCGTAGTTATCCGTTAAGTGAGACTGTGGAAGCTTTCCGCTATGTTGAAGATAAACACGCCCAGGGAAAGGTTGTCGTCACGGTGATGTAAGTCTGACAAGGTGACAGGGTGACGGGGTGACAAGATGTCAGACGATGCTCTTTGTTAGCGCAGCATCACCCCGGCGAGCTTGAAGGAGAACAGATGAAAGCAGTTGTGTGGACAAAGTATGGCGCGCCAGACGGCCTTGAACTTCGCGAGGTAGCAACGCCTGAGCCCAAAGACAATGAAGTGCTGATTAAAGTACACGCTGCCACGGCATCAACACCGGACACCGAGCTTCGCAGGCTCAAGCTTCCTTTCTTATTTTCAGTTTCCCTGCGACTGTACATAGGATTACGAAAACCAACCCGGATCACGATATTGGGGACGGAGTTTGCCGGGGAGATTGTGGCAACGGGCCAGGATGTGACCCGGTTTAGGCAAGGCGACCCGGTTCTTGGCTATACCGCTCTAAAGATGGGCACGTATGCTGAGTACATATGTCTGCCAGAAAACCCGGCAGGCCTGGCGGGGCCAATCGGACTAAAACCGGCTAATTTGAGCTATGCGGAGGCAGCGGCCGTTCCGTTTGGCGGGCTCGAAGCGCTGCACACGCTTAAAAAAGCCAACATTCGGCCCGGGCAAAAGGTGTTGATTGTTGGCGCGGGCGGCAGCATTGGCACGGTTGCCGTCCAGCTGGCGAAGCATTGGGGGGCGGAGGTAACCGGGGTGGACCACACAGTCAAGCTGGACATGCTGCGCTCGATTGGGGCCGATCACGTCATTGATTACACCCGGCAAGATTTCACCAAAAGCGGCCAGAAATATGACGTCATCCTAGACACGATCGATAAGAGTCCATTTACAGCGAGTTTACGCGCCTTAAGCGAAAGTGGGACGTATCTGAACGCCAACCCCGGATTACTGGGCAAGCTTCAATGGCGCTTGATGGTGCAGAAAAGCCGCAAGAAAGTGATCCGCTGGTCAGGCGACTACACTGCCAGTAACCTGCTTGCCCTGAAAGAGCTGGTTGAAGCCGGAACGATTAAACCCGTCATCGATCGGCAGTATCCGTTGGAGGAGATTGCGGCAGCGCACCGGTATGTAGAAACCGGGCAAAAGAAGGGGAATGTGGTTGTCGTTGTGGGAGGGGAGTGAGAAGTGAAAGGTGGGGGAGACGGCCGTTCTCCCCCACTTTGTCTTGGGAAAAAGTTTCAATTGCTTAATGAAAACCGTAACTAGTTTGACAATGTTAAATTAGGCTCATGAGAGCCATTGCCTGTAAAAATAGCGAATGAAAAAACAAAAACCAATCTTATCGCCCAATGGGGTCTAAATCTTGACGAAATTGAAGACCTGCCTGAACGTCTCACAAAATTTCATCAAGGTTATCACGCTTGGATGCGAACCTGCACCCGAGACACCAGTCGTTTTGGACTGGATTACATCAGCGGACTGCTACGCATGAAAACGAAGCGCAATATCAACAACATCGCTCGCACGGTCGGTGTACCCGAGCAGAATATGCAACAATTCATCAGTGATTCACCCTGGTCTGGTTACGATTTAATCTCTGTTCTCCAGCAAGATATAAGTGCCCATCCACAATTTCAAGCAGAGAGCGTCCTACTCATTGACGAAAGTGCCGATGAGAAGGCCGGGGAACACAGTGCTGGTGCCGGGCGGCAACATAACGGCCGTTTAGGCAAAATCGAAATGAGCCAAGTAGGCGTTTTTCTCTCCTTGACCAATAGTGGCTACCACAATTGGATCGATGGCGAACTCTATTTTCCTGAAAAATGGTTCACAGATGCCTACGCCACCAAGCGAAAGCGGATTGGACTGCCGCCGGAGCGCAGCTTTGCCACCAAACTGGAGTTGGCTTTGCAAATGACCAAACGGGCTTATGAAAACGGCGTCTCATTCTGCGCGGTTGACTGCGACACTTTGTATGGTCGGTCTGGCGAATTCCGCGATGAGCTTGACCAAGAAAGATTCGAGTATTATGCAGATGTGCCACACAATACCCAAGTGTATCTTGCCCCGCCGCAAATCGTATATCCGCTGACAAAAAGAGGGGTGCCCTCCAAGAATCATGAGGTGATTGGTGTTGCTTACACGGTTGCCGAGGTGAAAGCTCAGCCCGCAATCGAGTGGGAGCACATCACTTTGCGTCCCAATGAACGAGGTATGTTGCAGGCCAAGTTTGCTCGTTGTCGGGCCTGGACCGTGCGCGATGATGGGTCATTACGACCAGAGTGGCTGCTCATTCGTCAAACGAAGCAAAAAACAATCTATTCTTTGAGTAATGCGCCGGAGGACACACCTTTGTGGACAATGGCGCAACGAAAATCGCAACGATATTTCATTGAGCGTTCCAATCAGGATGCCAAATCTGAGTTTGGCTGGGATGAATTCCAGGCCATCAAGTATCGAGCCTGGGTGCACCACCTGGCACTCACCATCATGGCCAATTGGTTTATCACTGAAACCAGACTGGCGTGGGCGCAAAAGTATGAGCGTGACCCAGATTTGTTGGAAAAGTACGAAACGGATGTGTTACCGGCGCTATCCGTGGCTAATGTGCGTGAATTGTTGCGAGCTACCATGCCTTTACCACAACTTTCCCCGCAACAAGCAACCGAGTTGATTGTCAAACATCTCGATAATCGGACTCGTTCTCGTAAATCGCGGCTGAGCAAGGCTCTCAGCCCTTGAATCTAACGTTGTCAAACTAGATACGTTTAACCTTTCGCAGCCACCATTGTTGGCTTCGCTTTTTATCAATCTTCTCATTTAGTCTGTAAAGACTAAAATCATCCACTGGAGTAGTTATGGTTTTCCGCAAGCTGCCTCGATTTTTCCTGCCCCTCTTAATCATTTTCCTCGGACTTTGGCTGTTGCTTCAATCCGCCGGACCACAGCCAGAATCTGTGGCCCGGCAGCTGGCTGTGCAATCAATTGCCTCCGGCAGTGCCACCGACAGCGGTACGCCTGCTCCGGCTGGAGAGCTGGCTGTGCCCGTCACCGTGAATCTGCGCGATATTCCGGCTGGCGTTCTTGATCCCGATAACCAGCTGGCGCGCTGGAAACGGGGCGAAATCGATATTTTTGAAAACGATGGCATTATCAACAGTGCGGCAATGGCCGCGCTGCGTGCCGAAGCGGCGGACCTGGAACCAGATGCCCAGGTTCAGGTCGCCCAATCAGGGCCAGGGCTGGCTGCGCCCACAGTGGGCGCTAGTTTCGACAGCATCGACTACACTGAATGCTGTGGTGGTGGCGGCAACGTGCCGCCAGACCCGGAACTGGCAGTCGGGCCGGATCATGTCATTGCTGTGGTGAACGTGGCGTTTGAGATTTACAACAAATCGGGCACTTCCCTGGTCGGCCCCACTACTTTTGCCAGCTTCATGAATGCCGATTCAAACTGCACCGGCGTTTTTGATCCCAACGTTTTGTACGATGAATCAACCGACCGCTACATCCTGGGCATTGATGCCGATGGCACCCACTACTGCATGGCTGTCTCGCAAACCGGCGATCCGACCGGATCCTGGAATCTTTACTCCTTCCAGACGGGCAGCGCCAGCCTGTTTTTTGATTACCCCCATGCTGGTGTGGGTCGGGATGCCATCTACATGGGCGCCAATATCTTTACCAGTTCGTTTTTGGACTCCCGCGTTTGGGCCTTTGACAAAACAGCCATGTACAACGGCCAGCCTGCCGCTTCTGTCATGAAAAATCTGGGCGACAATGATGACACACCCCAGCCGCTCAATTTGCATGGCTGGAACCAGGGCACCTGGCCCACCAGCGGTCCGCACTACATCTTCACTGAAACCGGCTACAACGGGGCCAACCACACCGTCTGGGCCTGGACCGATCCGTTTGGGGCGAATACGTTAACGAGTGCTGGGACCATCAACCTGAACACCGCGACAGGCATCACTGCCGGGCAGCCCCTTGCCTTCCCCCAGCAAAGTGGCGGCACGCTGCAAGGTAACGACTGGCGTCCCCAGGATTTTGAGTACCGCAATGGCTATGCCTGGACCACCGGCGCCATCGCCTGCAACCCTGGCAGTGGGTCGGTGAACTGTGTGCGTTGGGCGCAAATCAACCTGAGCACGATGACGGTGGCCAATGCTGGGGTCTATGGCAGCAATGGCGAATATCGCAGCTTCCCAGACCTGGCGGTGAACGCCTGCAACGATATGGCGGTTGGCTACACCAAGTCTAGCAGCAGCATGTTCCCGGCGGTGTTTGCCAGCGGGCGTCTGGCCTCGGATGCGGCGGGCACGCTGCAAGCGGAAGTCCAGCTGAAGGCGGGCGAAATTGCCTACACTTCATTTGAGACGACTGCCCCGCGCCGCTGGGGGGATTACACGGAAATGACGATTGCCCCGGACGGCGTGACGTTCTGGTATTTGGGTGAGTACAGCAAAAATACAGGAACGACGCAGGGGCGTTGGGGCACCTACATCGCCTCGATGACGATGGGTTCCTGCACGCCAGCCACACCCACGCCGACCAGTACGGCGACGGCCACGGCCACCAACACGCCAACCGCTACCAACACGCCAACCGTGACCAACACACCAACGGCCACCAACACGCCAACCGTGACGAATACGCCGACGGCAACAGCCACGGCAACCAGCACGAGCATTGCCACGGCCACGGCGACGCACACGGCGACCCCGACTGCCACGGCAACGCCTGATCCTTCAACGGAAGAGGACTTTATGCTTTATTTGCCGCTGGTCATTCGTTAGTGGGAAATTGAGTCACTTTGTAGAGCAGGCCAGGCAAAGGAATTTGCCTGGCCTGTTTTTTATGTGGGTTAAGTCAGAGGAAACATGGTTGGTTACGTTCCAAAGCACAACCGGAAGACCTTGCAGGGAGTTGGGGAAGTGAAAAGTGTGAAGTGAAAGTGGCGGTACAGCCGTATTTGTCCACTTGGCCTTGACCAACTTGTATCCCTCTTTGTATCCGTTCAAGGTGACCTACGCGCCCCTTGAGTCTGGTTCAATACCTTCATTGAAAAGAAATGAACTTTTTGGAGGTCATGAGATGAACCAGACAATCAATCACAAGCAAGAAGTAAAGCAGCAGGGAATTTTTAAGCGACTGGTAACGGCCGTTTCCGCAGCACTCTTCAACTGGCTGTGTCAAGGTGAAATAGGCCTGTCTCCCTACGAATCGCAGCTGTTTATGTACCACAGCGGTCTCGGCTGTGAAGAAGCTACTTCCTACTATTACCTGGCCGACGTGAAACATTACGAGGAGCAAATCTAATGATGCCAGAAACGATTGCTCGTGATGGGGCGCAGGCCATTGCCCAAATGGAGGTGGTTGCGCTAGAAAAAATCGTTTACCAGGCAATTGACCAGCCTGTGACCGTAAAAAATTGGCAAGTGGATTTGCTGGGTGGTCTGGATAGTGGGCCTATGGCGAATGGCGTGTACAAGGTGACGGGAACGGCCGTTACCGCCGCCCAAACCAGCCTCGATTGGTGCCTCGTCGTCAAAATCCTATGCTCGCCAGAAGGACTCATTATGCCAGACGGCACTACGCTGACCAAAGAGATGGTTGAAGCGCCGGACAACTTTGGCTACTGGCGGCGAGAAATGTGCGTGGCCCAGTCGAGTTTGTCGGACGAACTGCCTGCTGGCCTGCAAATGCCCCGGTTTTTGGGCGTTACTCACATTAGCGAGCGCGAATGCTGGCTGTGGCAGGAATGCCTACCGCTGGAGCCTGAATGGACCTGGGCGGATTACCGTGAAGCGGCGTTTCGGTTGGGGCGGTGGCAGGGAACGGCCGTTTCCAACTTGCCTAACCATCCCTGGCTCAGCCAAAACTGGTTGGCCAAATGGGTACACGGCCCCCTCACCGGCATTTTTAGCATGGTAGAGGGCATGGATGGCTATCATCACCCGCTGCTCACCGCCTACTTTTCCCCTGAAGAACTGGCCGCCCTGCGCCAACTTTGGGCCAACCGGCAACCTGTCGTGAACCGGTTGGCGCAGCTGCCCAAAACGGTGTGCCATCTGGATGCCCATCGCGGCAACCTCAGTTGGCAGGGGGATGATTTAGCGATGCTGGATTGGGCTTTTGTGGGCGTAGGGGCCTTGGGTGAAGAGTTAGCTGCTTTTGTGGGGGCGAGTCTGCTGCTGGATTTTGTGCCATTGGCCGATGCGGATCAGTTGGAGCAGGTGGCCTTTGACGGTTATTTGGCTGGTTTGCGAGCGGCTGGTTGGGCAGGCAATGAGGCTTTGATCGAGGAAGCGTACCGCTATGTGATGCCGCTGCGTTTTGCGCCTATGTCGGTGGCGAGTATGTTGCGAACGGCCGTTGACCCCACCTACGCCGTCGAATGGGAGCAGAAAACAGGCAAGCCCCTGGCTGACATTCTGGCGCATCGCGCCGGACTGGTTCGTTTCTATCTGTCACGGTTGCCATACGGCGAGGAGTTGATTTAAGGTTAGTTGTTGGGCGTGGGCAACGGCCGTTTCCCATTCCACCGACGAGAGAGCAGCGCGAACGGCCGTTACCGCTTCACTCATTGCCTGTGCCAGTGGCGGTGGGGGCGTGTGATTCAATGGCGTACCAAAACGAGTGACGGCGGCAAACAAGGTGGCGGCTTGAGCTGGTTGATCATTGGCTGCGGCGCCAAGGCCAGCCCGTAAAATGGCATCCACCAGTTCGGGTGTCATGCTGCGCATGTTGGGCACAACCGTTTCTGGCATGAGTTCGGCATACCAGTGGAGGCTGTTTTGGAGGTGGGAAACGGCCGTTGTCACCTCCCCGCGCTGTAAAGCTAGATAGCCCAACCCCGCTAATACATCGGCCTGCCCGCGCAAATCTCCCATCATCTCCATTAGCTGAAAACATTCCTGAAAATGGGCCTGAGCGGCTGGCCATTTACCCAAATATGTTTCAATTTCACCCAGCCGCACCAGCCAATCGGCTAGCCATTTTTGATGGCGAAGCTGCCTCATGTTCTCTACCTGTTCGGATACGAGGGCGTAAGCTTCGGGCAGATTGCCTTCTTGTAAGGCCAGCCGCCCAAAGTTTCCCGTATGGTTGTCAGCCATACTAAACCCATAGCGAAGACGAACCTCCTCCGCTTTTTGATAATAGGCTTTGGCGTCTGAGTAGTACCCCGTTTCTCGCAATAAATCGCCATAAAAGCCGTAAAACGTCACAATAGCTCCCTTTCTTTCGTCTTCAATCAAATCAAATAAAGGGAGCGCTTCTTCGAGGGTTCGTTTGGCTTCCTCGCGGTCACCCAGATACAGGCTCACAGTAAATAGCACGCGGATTAAGAGGAAAGGGTCTTCTAAGCGGTACGCCATCGGTTTGAGCTGGTTCATGTAGGTGAGGGCCTCAGGCTCACGGCCAATAAGAGGCAATAAGCTGGCGACGGTGAGCAGGGCTCCACAGCGGGCTATACTGTCCGCCTGATCTGAGCGGGCCAGAATCGTTTCTAGCCAGCGCACGCCTTCCAGACGGTGCCCACCCCCAAACCAAAACATCCATAGGTGGCCAGCAAGTTGCAAAGCCTGGCTGCTTTGTTCGCTGTCTAAGAGCCACTGCAAGGCGGCTTCAATATTGTGAAATTCTTGCTGAACTTGCTGAAAAAGATCAGGCCCCTCTGACGTGGATTGGGTCTGCTCGAGGCGTTGGGCCAGGGCAAAAAAGATGTTAGCGTGCTGTTGGCGCGTTTCTTTTTCGGCATCGGCCGCTTGTAAGTGCGCGGCGGCATATTGGCGCGTGAGTTCGTGTATATGAAAACGGCCGTTCCCCCCCACGCGCACCAATGACTTCTCAGCCAATCCCCGCAGCAGAAAGAGGTTGGCCTTGGCAACGGCCGTTGCCTCCTCTACGCGCCAGCCACCCCGAAACACAGAGAGCCGCATCAGCGCATCCCTTTCCGGCGCGGTGAGCAGTTGCCAAGAGGCATCAAAAACAGCTTGCATACTGCGGTGGCGGGCAGGGATGTTGCGGACGGTTGTGGCGAGAATGTCCAAGCCGCTTTGGATATGAGCCGCGATTTGGGCGCAGGTGAGAAAGGGTGTCCAACTGGCGGCCAGTTCCACGGCTAACGGCAAGTTTTCGACGAGTTGACAGATGTGGGAAACGGTCGTTCCTTCCACGCTCATATCAAAATCGGGTTTAACGCGAACGGCCGTTTGCCCAAACAGCTCCAACGCTTCATCTAAACCAGCCACCGGAAAGACCCACTCCTCCGCCAATTGCAGCCGCTCTCGTGAGGTTGCCAGCAGGGTAACGTTCGGCGCGGCGGCCAGCAAAGCAGAGAGCCATTCTAGCCCAACGCCATCACCCAACTGTTCGCAGTTGTCAAGCAAGATGAGCATCTGCCGTTGGCGTAGGTCGCGGGGCAGATGCCTGTCTGCGGGGCCGGGCAAGGAGAGGTTGAGGGCGTGGGCGATAGTGTCGGCGAGGAGGGCGGGGTCGGTAACGGCCGTTAAATCCACAAAAACCACGCCATCCGCAAAACTAGCTTGCATCTGCCGCGCCGCCTCAATTGCCAGTCGCGTTTTGCCTATGCCGCCGGGACCGAGCAGAGTGAGTAAACGGCCGTTGCCCAACCGTTCCCCAATTTGCGCCAGTTCATATTGGCGGCCGATGAAGGGGGTGGGGAGGGATGGGGTGACAAGGTGACTGGGTGACAAGGTGACCGGGGAAGCGGGTGAAAGGGAAAGGTGGTCAAGCGGCCGTTCGCCGCGGGCAATTGCTACAAAAATGGGCTGCTGCTCTGGCGGAATTTGCAGGGCGACGGCCAGTGATTGGGCCAATTCAACCGAGGGTTGGCGTTCGTCAGCTTCGATTTTTTTGATCATGGCGGTGGAGCAGAAAACGGCCGTTGCCACTTCTCGCTGCGTCAGCCGCAGCTGCTTGCGTCGCTGTTTGAGCCACTCACCGAAAGAATAGGTATCCATCGTGCCTTGGGTTGAATCGCGTTTAGGCCAAAAGGTATGGAGAGATTCTAAAGGGGGGACGGCCGTTCAGCAAGGCGAGTTTGTGGGGGGAACGGCCGTTTCCTCCGCCGACGCCAGCACCAACGCCAACTTATCCTCTGGCTGGCGAATACACGCAGCCACAAACCGCCCAAACGTCGCCGCGCGGCTTTCAGCCCAGTCCCCACCCCATGAAGAAAGATCTTTGCTGACATCTGATATTCCTTTCTAGAGGACATTTTGTATAATGCCAGTGTGCCTTTATAAAGCAGATTGATTCTGATTACAAACAAGTTAGAGAAATTGATGGATATGGATAGTCGCAAACCACTTTGTATCATTTTATGGATAACGCAGGTTCTATTTGTCCTTTTGGGTGTAGCTGTTGTTGTGCTTTGGGTATCTTCGGCAGCAAATTGGCTGGGAGAGGATGGCTTTTGGATTTTTAACCAGGACAATGAAGCTGTACTTGAGCCATTGCTTACCTTTGTGACTTTTGTGCTTGTAGGCGGGAATAGTTACTTGCTTCACGTTGTTTGCGGCGATGATAAAGCGAAAGAGCCATCTTTGGGTGGGCCAAAGAAGCTAACGAACCGCACTTACCGCCAATACATTCGTTACCGCTTTCGGGATTTTAATGTGAAGGGATTGAGTACACATGGGCCGTACACGCTGGAATTGGCGCGGGTTTATGTGGAATTGAGTGTGGCACCCAAACCGTTTCATGCGGCAAGTTCAAATATTATTCAGTTGCCAGAAAAATTACAGAGTGGGCGGCACGATATTTGGGCATATGTGCAGCAAACGGAGCAGAATTTTGCCATTATTGGGCCACCCGGTAGCGGTAAAACAACCTTATTGAGCCATATTGCCTTAACGCTGACTCAAAATTGGTTTCAACTTAGAAAAGAAGGTCTGCCGAACAAACTGCCGATTTTGCTGACACTGTTGGAACATACTGAGGCGATTGCTGCTAAAGGGGATGAGCAGTTTGCGATGGAAGATGCGGTACGGGCCGATTTGACAAAGTGGAAAAAAGAGGTGCCGGAAGGGTGGGTGCGACGTTCTTTGGATAAGGGAAGATACCTTGTTTTGCTAGATGGGTTGGATGAGGTAGCTGATAAAGCGCAGCGGCAAAAGGTGGTTACGTGGGTAGAACGGCAAATGAAAGCGTATCCAAAGTGCCAATTTATTAATCAGATTAAACCACTGCCTCTGGCAGTGGAAAAAGTAATGGTTCCACCAGTGTATTGATTGTGACGAGTAGTATCTATCTACCTAGAAGGTGCGAAACTAATAGGAGATAGACAATGACTACTCGTCAATTCAAGAAGTTAGCCCACTCGTTGTATGAGTGCAAGTATCACATCGTATTCTGTCCAAAGTATCGGTACAAAATCCTGCAGAAGGAAGTGGCAACGTATCTCAAAGAGCAGATCTACCAACTGTGCAGTCAAAAAGATGGCGTCGAAGTATTGGAAGTGAACATTCAAGAAGACCATATCCATCTAGTGGTGTCCCTGCCACCCAAGTATGCGGTATCGGAATTCATGGGATTCCTGAAAGGTAAACTGGCCCTGCGAACCTTTGACCGATTTGCGCAATTGCGGAAACGGTACTGGGGACAACACCTTTGGTCACGAGGGTATTGTGTCAGTACCATTGGTTTGGATGAGGAACGCATCCGCAAGTATGTAAGGTGGCAACACAAGAAAGAGAGCGACGCGGAAGCCACACAAGGTAAGTTGTTTGACTAGGTAAGCACCATCGCACCTTCTAGGTGCATTATTTCAAGCCACCACCTTTGGTGGTGGTAATTGACTGTGACATCCAGGCCGCATGGTTACCAGTCTAATCCAATTGCTGGGGTGACGACGCTGGAAATTCGGCCGTACGACAACCGGCAGCAGGCGCAGTTTGTTCGTAACTGGTATTTGGCCAATGAAGTGATGAGTCGGGGTGGTAAAGAAGATGCTGGTGTGCGGATGAAGGCCAAAGAAGGGGCAGATGATTTATTGCGACGGTTGGGAGATTCACCCAATTTGGCTGAACTGGCAGTGAATCCACTTTTACTGACGATGATTGCGACGGTGCACCGCTTTCGCAGTGCGCTGCCGAAGCGACGGGTGGAACTATATGATGAAATCTTTTCTGTCTTTTTGGGGACGTGGCGAGGTGCACGGGGAATTGAGCAAGAGTTGACACCAGATCAACGGAAACAGGTGCTGCAACCGCTGGCCTGGACAATGATGGAACAGAAGGTGCGGCAAATTTCAACTAACGACGGGCAAAAGATTATTGAGAAGCCGTTGCGACGGGTGGACCGAGAAATGGCTCCACTATATTTTTTAGAAATTGTTCGCAACCAAAGTGGACTTCTGGTGGAAAGGGAAAATGGGTTTCTTGCTTTTGCTCATTTAACGTTTCAAGAATATTTAGCAGCAATACACTTACAAGGTGATGAGACGCGATTGGATCCTATTTTGAAAAAAGTTCAGGAAAGCTGGTGGCATGAAACATTACTGCTCTACGCTGCCAAGCAGGATGCCACTTCTATCATTAAGGCGTGTATTGATACAGATAAAGAATTGTTACCTGATACTGAAGAGGCGAGGACGAAGGCTGCAACTGGGAAAGATACCGAGCTGTTGGTAAGCAAGAGAATGTTGCCATCAACTTTGGTGTTGGCACTGGATTGTGAGGAAGAGGCACTGCAAGTTGCACAAGAAACTCGCAAACAACTCAATGAAGTAGTGACCAAGGCCGTAACTGGTGAAAACATTGAGCTTCGGCGCATTGTAGGCGAAGCGTGGCTAAACAGACGATTAAAACATCTTGTTCGTCTTAGTGAAGATATTTATATTGATTCCACATTAGTATCTCATGCTGAGTATCAAATTTTCTTAGATGAGAAACGCGAAAAGGGAGGATATTACCAGCCTGACCATTGGTCTGATAATCAATTTCCAAGAGAAATGGGTCAGCTGCCTATTGTTGGGGTGAGACCTGGAGATGCGATTGTTTTTTGTGAATGGCTTTCTAATCGAACGGAGGAGAAATTCAACTTCCGGCTGCCAAATAAGCGAGAGGTTAATATAATAAAAGTAGATTTCGGGCCAAATGGCTATTGGATTCTCGAAGATAGCCAAACTACAATGGAAATGCCCAGAGCTATTCCACACATCTCTATTGCAATTTTACAAAAATACAATTCTTATGCCCAGGACTACATTCACCACCTTGACCTTGATTATGCCCTTGATAACCTCGAGCATATATTTAGTATTCATAACTATGCGCTTGGTGACCTTGACCAGTTGTTTAAAAATCTAGACGATGCGCTTGATCGTGTCCTTGGTCTTTCCTCTGTTAATTTGACTCGATACCTTGCTAATGCACGCGATCAAGCTCGTGATTATGCACGAAACTATGCAAGAAACCTTGGCCTTGATCATACCCTTGCTCATAATCAAATTGATGGTATTAGGCATTCCTTTGTCCTTGCCCTTGCCCGTGGTACTGTTGATCATGAGCATTCATATGATCTTTATAGGTTACTTGGTAATCTTTCTCATGCACTTTCACAAGATCTTAACCATGCATTGGAACATGCCTCTGCCCTTGTCGATGCTCTTGAAACTGAATATGTTCAAGATCTTGTCGATGCCTATAAGCTCTCCTATAAGCTTACCCAAGATATTAAGCACGCTCTTAATCATGCTCACGACCGAACAAATGAATGTAGTGAACTTCGTAAAGTACTATATTTGATTGGAATACTTATTGAGAAGATTCGGCAGGAGCGATTTAGAACAACCTCTCTTCTTCAAAGGCGCTCGAATCAGTGGCGACAGGATCAGCAGTTTCTTGAGCAGTTGACGACGAATTATTTTAGTGCTTTTATAGATTTGTGTGTTTTAGAGGAACGAATCAAGGGTAATCTCCCTGCTTTTGAAGGCATTCGTCTTATAAGGGAACGGATTAAAAAAAATTAGTATCCTGCAGATACTGGTACAACACCCCCATCACCGTCGCCGGTTCGGCGTCGCGCTCTTTGTTGTAGCTGCGGGTGGCGCGGCTGCGGCTGAGCTGCAAGAAGCGGCGGGCGCGGGTGATGCCCACGTAGAGGAGACGGAGGCGCTCGGCAATAATGTCGATGTGGGCCGATTCGGTGGCGGAACGGCCGCTATAAATCCCCGCATCCCCCTCCATCAAATAGCGTAACTGGGCCACCACTTCGGCCGTGGGATCGCCGCCCAAAATGTCGCTGACGCCCATGAAGTAGGCATCAAGGCTGCCGGGAATCCAGGTGCCATCCACGCCAATCATAAAGACCGCGTCCCACTCCAGCCCCTTGGCGCTGTGCTGCGTGGTGAGGGTGACGCGCCCCGGTACCGGCTCGTAGCCAAAATCGGTAGGGCTGCTAATCGGCAAACTGCGCCGCCCGCTGACGATGTTGCCCAGCTCGGCGACCAGCTCCGGCAGCCGCCAATCGGGCTGGCTGTCGCGCCACTGGCGCAGCAGGGTGGCAATCTGGTAGGCGATGGCCAGGTCGCCTTCGTGTATATCGCCCCAGGCAAACAGTTCATCCCCCAGGGCTAAGGCCAGATCGTCGATGGGTAACGGCCGTAACGCCAGCAGTTCGCGCAAAAAGGCACCAAAGCGGGCCGCCACCTGGGTTTGTGTTTCGGTGGCCACCCCCGCGGGCAGAGCCTGGTCCACCTCGGCCTCATCGTGCGGGTAGAGCAGCCATTCCGGCTGGTGCACGCTGCGCAGGAGAGTATGGAACTGCTCCAGCTCTTCATCCGGCAGCAGGGCGACGGGGTGCCCCAGGGCGTGCAGGCTGGCGTGCGCGGCGGTGATCGCTTTGGTGTCCAGCGGATCGGCCAGCACCTGGAGCACGGCGTGCATGGCGGCGGCGATTTCCCGCTCGCGGGTGCCGCCGCGCAGCAGGTTGTCGTAGTCGGCGTCCAGCTCGTCCAGGTGCTCGGCGATCTGGTAGCCCAGGTTGTTGGTCGGCACCAGGATGGCGACGGTGTGATCCGGGCGCTTCTGCGTGTAGCGGACGGCGAGTTTGGCCACTTCGGGCAACTCCTCGTCCTCGCGGTGTTTGTAGACACGAATGCGAATGGCGGCTTCGCTGTCCGGCGGGTTGGGCTGGGCGTCGCCGGGCGGGGTGGGCTCGATGTCCTGTCGGCGGAAGGTGCTGCTTTGCACTTCGGGCACGGGATGTTTGTCGATGACCCAATGCAGCAGCGTGTTGGCCGCGCCGATGATGAGCGGGGCGCAGCGGCCGCTGTTGGGCAGGGGCCGCGAGACCACGTCGGGCCGGTCAGCAAAGGCGTTGAAGAAGCGGGGGTGGGCGGCGGTAAAGGTGCTGGTGATCGCCTGGTTGGGATCACCGACGCGCACCCAGTTGCCGTCTGGCCCGGTCAGGCGGCTGATGAGTGCCTCTTGCAGCGGCACGCTGTCCTGCGCTTCATCTTCCAGCACGTAGGGCCAGCGCTGGCGCAGCTGCTCCGCCAGCCCGGCGCGCTGGGCCAGCAGCTCCACGGCCTGCCAGATGAGGTCGTCAAAGTCCAGCGATCCCTGCCGGTCGAGGATGGTTTGGTAACGGCCGTAAATCCCACCCATCATCCAGAGGAGGGGAGATTGGTTGATTGGAGAGTGGAGATTGTCATCTTCGCTCTCTAATCTCCAATCTCCACTCTCCAATCTCTCTGAAATTTGCTCCGGCCGGTATCGCTCATTCTTCGCCGCACGGATAAACGACTTGGCCATCTTTTGCGTCACGTCGCGCCAGCGGGCGCGGGTTTGCGGCGAGTCGTCGGGCAGGAACTGGCTCCAGGCGCCAGGCTGGGCTTCGATCCAGCCATCGACGGCGCGGGCCAGGAAGTGGTTGGCCTGGCCTTCGTCGAGCACCAGCGGGCCGCTGTCTTCCGTCAGGCCCGAGTTGGCGGTGCGCACAATTTCCAGCGCCAGGCTGTGCAGCGTGCGCACCTCAAAGCCGATGGGCGGCAGCTCGGCCGCTTCCAGCCGCTGGCGGATGCGGGCGCGGAAGTTGTCGACGCTGGAATTGAGGTAGGTGACGATGAGGATTTGCTGCTGGTTGGGGTCGATACGGCCGTTCCCAATCAATTTCGCCGCGAGGAGAGAAAGGGTAAATGTTTTTCCACTCCCTGGTACGGCGCTGATGGCGAGACGGCCGTTTTCATATTCTAAAATTTTCTGTTGGGCAGGTCGCAACTGGAGGTCGTTCATCCCTCTATTTTAACTGATTTTCAGTACCAGCCGAATGTGCCTGAACCCCAGCAGATAGAATTATTCGATTGGCAGCACAACAAGCTCATCAGCATCTGTTGCGTTGGAACGAATCACAATGGCCAGATGATGGCCATCGGGCGAGCGAAGAGGCAAGCCTGTGATGCTGCCCACAAGGGTTTCTTCTTGAATCTCGCCTCCTTCTGACACAATGAGTACTCGATTGCCAGCGGAAATAGTTAGCTGTTTTGAGATGTGCACGAGGTCGCTTGGGCCTGGGCCGGTCGTCCACTGGATAAATTCATCATCACTGGCCAGAGGTAGGGCTAGCGAACCAACGGCTTCGATCTCGCGCCGCCAAAGCTCGAAATGTGGTTCGGATTCGTCCTCCTGGTCCTGGCGCAAAAAGAGCCAACGGCCGTTTGGATCAAACTCCCCACCGGTAAAGGCCAGGGTTTCCACTTCCCCAGTTCCTGAATGATAAAGCCAGACCTGGTTTCTGTTCGCACTTACTGAAAAATCCTGGAACAAAATGGCATATTCTTCAATCCCTGTTGGAACTCCCCAGGCCATTTGCTGGGGTGAGGCTGATAAACCAAATAGTTCGGCGACTGGTTTGATGTCGCCATCTAGCGTGACGAGTAAAGGGCCCTGCTCGGCTGTGGTCCATTGAATGAGATACCTGTCTTCACTCAGCCAAACGGGTGGCAGCATATCGACATCCGTCAGATGAGACCAGGCGACAGTAGATTTCACCTGGCCAGTGGCTGTTTCTATGACGGCCGTACCGCCACCTGTCAAATTGATCCCCACATACTGGCCCCGGGGTGAGATGGCATAGGCGTTAAAGCTGTGCGGCGTCACGTCCGCAATGGGTAAAACTTGTAGATTGCTGTCGGCGAAAGGTTGATACAGCCAGTATTGGCTTTGCCCTCTTAACAGATAAAACGCGTGAAAACGATGAACGGCAACTACCTCTTGAATGTTTTCGGGAAAAATGTCAGTGAGTGTGGTGTGGCTTTCGTCACAGGGATTGGGCAGCACCAACAAATCTCGCCCCTTAAAGAGCAGGAAGTTACCATCGGAGCGCCAGGCGTAGCGATGATGGGTTCCACCCCCACCATCATAGCCAAATGTGGCTGGTAAAGAGCAGATAATACCCGAAGACGTGTTGTAAAAGCTCAACTGCCCTGGCGGGATGTGGCTTCTTTCCAGATCAGCGGCCGTTTGCTGCCAGTAAGCCAGGGTTTGGCCATCGGGTGACCAGCTGTCCAGCTGCAACTGGACTCCCTGGGGATCCGGTGTTGGTGTAGGAGTAATCAATGGGGAGGGCAGTACGTCGATGACAACTTTAGTTGCATTCGGTGTTGGCGTATCAATCACTTCAACCACAATGAGCACAGTGTATTCATTCAGTCTGAAAGTTAGTTGGTAGCACCCCGGATTGGTAACGCCCCAGGCGATAATATGCTGGACACGCCCTAATACTCTTCCGTTGATTGTTGAAGTGTTTGCGTCAGTGATAACTTGCTGGGGTTCCCAAATCCGCGTCTCGCCATCCGCCTCTACACCAACGATGAAAAATAACTGGCCTGGGCCATCTAACTGCTCGCCGGTAATCAACAAATCACCTTCAACGTTCTCATCTACCAAAAGAATTTCTCGACTCCAACGAGCTTCGCTCACCTGTTCAGGTTTGCCAGAGGCGGTGGAAAGTCTTGTTACTCCTTGTTGCTGTCCCTGACTTGTCATCCATACAGGAAATTCCCCGGCGATTGTTCCTCCGCCAAAATTAACTTGCTCGGTGGGGGAGACAGAACAGTCGAAAGGTGGCAGCAAGGTGTTGTCAGATTGCTGGCTTAACAGCAGCCAGGCGGCGATGATTAATAGACCCAGGGCTAAAACGGCCGTTATCTGCCCGGTTGTCACCGATAAATTGGCAAACGTAGATTGCGGAGTAGAGTGACTTTTCAGCGCCTGATGAAAGGCTGTACGCAGCCACCATTCTGGCTCTGGGCGTGCCAAACTGGTGATCCGTTTATCCATCGCCTGGTAAGCGGCCAACCGTTTGGCGCCAGCTTCATCCGCTTCCAGGCAAGCTGCGAGTTCGGCCGATGATAAATCACGGTAAATTGCCAATTCTTCACGAGGATTCATCATCCACCTCTTCTTCGTGAGCCTTACGAAACATTTCGCGGGCGCGAAACAAACGTGTTTTCACGGCCCCTTCACTTAAGTTCAAAACGGCCGCTACTTCTCGCACGTTCAGTCCATCATAGCTGTAAAGCAGCAGCGGAATACGGTAATCTAGCGGCAAACCAGCCAGCAGCTGCGCCACGTCACTTTGGTCGTGAATGCGTTTTGCCGGATCTTCTGTGGCTGTCTGTTGTTCGTTTACGTGTCGCCAGGGCAGCCAGGTGAAGCGGCGACGCCGTTTCAGGCTGTTGTGGGCCAGGTTGGTGGCAATGCGGTAGGTGAAAGCACGCGGGTTTTCTATGGCTGGCAGCTGATCGGTCATGCGCAACAAGCGCAGAAAGGTTTCCTGGGTCAGATCATGGGCCAATTCCCAATCATTCACCAGGCGATAGAGGTAAGCAAAAATGGGTTGATGATACAGTTCGAACAAGTTAGCAACTTGTTGCGTCACTGGTTCCTCTGCTTGTGCCTCTGCCGCCATTTACAGGTTTACTCCCATGCTTGTCCTTTTGTGTACTCTAACAAGTATGACAAACAAACCGGGCAAATGGTTTCAAGAATCCTGTAGTGGATACGTGAAACGAAGCTGATTGACTTTCTTCCTCACGTTTCACGCAGCAAGAACTATTTTTGGACAAATGGCAGATAAGTTTCCAGGCCGATGGCTTTTTGGGCCATGATGGTGGGGGCGGAACGGCCGTTCCCAATCAACTTCGCCGCCAGCAGAGAGAGGGTAAAGGTTTTCCCACTTCCTGGGCGGGTCGCCGTTCATGCCGCATTTACGGCCGTGTGGCACTGCAAGACATATAGCTTGTAATCCGGCCTGCCGGGGGCGGGGATGATTTCCAGGGCAAATTCAAACTGGACGGGCACGTCGTAGGTTTTTTCCAGCCGGGTGAGGGCCGTGCGCATCAGCCGGACGAACTTTTCGTCGTTGATGAGGTGGTCGTAGGTGAGCTGGTGGGTTTGGGGGTCGAGCAGGTAACGGCCGTACGGATAATCCTCGCGCAAAATCTCGGAAATGGGCAGCAGCTTAAAGTTGTTGGCTGCCAGGTCTACCACCTTGACATTCTTTTGGATGAGCGCCTGGCTGCCGTTGAGATAATCAGGTGCATTCAGCGAGATGATACACGCCTGGCCTTCTTCCAGCGGCAGGTTGACACGCTCGTCCAGCCCCAGCGTAAGGCGCAGGCAGCCATCCCTGGCGCGGCTGTCGTTTTTTTTGTACCAGGGGTTCTGGCTCAGCCCCGCACCCACGATGGTGGGTAGAAAGTAACGGCCGTAGCGGTGCCCAATCAACGGCTGGATCATAATCGCCATGCGCTCATCGTAATCAATCAGGCCGTGTTCCTGCC
Source organism: Candidatus Leptofilum proximum (assembly GCA_016710325.1). GTDB lineage: Bacteria > Chloroflexota > Anaerolineae > Promineifilales > Promineifilaceae > Leptofilum > Leptofilum proximum. The sequence continues at coordinate 1,530,751 of JADJXK010000001.1, forward strand.
GTTCGATCATCGCTTCGGGGTTGAAGGTGCTGGCGTAGACGCGGCGGATACCCTCCAGCAGCGCCTCGAAGTTTTCCGTAGGGCTGCCCTGGTTGGGGCAGAAGACGCTGGTGTATTTCCCGGCAAAGGCGTAGTCGATGTGATCTTCCAGCAGGCTGGACGAACGAACCACGAAGGGACGGCCGTTCAGCCGGTTCAGCACATCGCGCAGCTGCTCCATGATGTAGTTGGGAATTTTGCCCGCCAGGCAGCAGGCCACAATTTCCGGGTACTGCGTCCGCATGTCTTCCAGCGACAGATACTTCTGGTTGACATACCGCTCCAGCTTATTTTGCAGCAGAAATTCATAGATGATTTCTGAGCCAATGAAGTAGGTGTCGGGAATGGTGACGTGGCTGGCAATGTTGGGGCCAAAGTCATGGTTGGCCCGCTCCAGGATGCGCCAGGCCAGCAGCATGCCGCCCGCCTTTCCGCCAATTTTGCCCCCGCCGATGAGCCGTTCGTAAATCCAGTTTAAGTCCTTGATGGAAAAAACCTGCTTGGCCAGGCGAATAAACGGCAGGTGATCGCTGAGCAGGCGCTTGATGAGCACCACCTTGATTTCTTCCAGGTGGTGTTTCACCTTTTCTTGCTCGGGCGGGGGCAGGGCATCGTAGATGCTGCCCTGCTCAAACAGCATGGCCCAGGGCGCAATTTCCGGGTTGAAGGTGAGTTCCATCGCCTTGGGAGCTTTGTCCTGGTTGTTCAGCACCTCGTCGATGATCTGCTCCAGCAGGCTGCTGCCCAGGTTATTGGCAAAATAGTTGTCGGTGTGCAGATCGCGGATTGTTTCCAGGCGGCGCTGCCAGGCATTTTCATCTTCCTGCACGGTGGGGTTGTTTAGCCCCTCGCGCCGCTGCGACTCGATGGCCAGCGTTTTGACTTCCTGTTCAAACTCCGTTTTATCCACAATGCCGCGGCGGAACAGCTCCTCGCGCATGCGCATGCGAATACGATCGCACAAGATGGGGTATTGGGCCAGCTTGATGTAAACGTCGATGGTGGGGGTGGTGGTTCTGAGTGGGCCAGTGGGCATGGCAAACTCCTGTAAAAATAGGACGCAGATTTACACAGATTTTTGTGCAGGTGTTACCAGGTCATTGAGCAGTTTCTCGGTGGCGGCGGTGATGTCGAGGATGGCTTGTTCGAAGGCGGCTTCGTTGCGGCGGGAAGGCTGCCGGTAGCCCGACACCTTGCGCACAAACTGGCGGGCCGCGGCTTCAATCTCTTCCGGCGTGGCGGGAACTTCACTGCTGCGTAACTGTTTAATACTACGACACATTGTTTCTCTCCATTTACAGATCAGGGCTGCTGGTAGACGAGCTGGATGGGACCGGCTGGCTGGATGACCCCGCAGCGGCCGTTCACCGCCAGATTCACTACCTTGCCATCCGCACTTACTTCGCTAAGCGTCTCCTGCACGTCACCGCCATAGCTGGTGAACATGATGTCTGGGCTGACCACAAACGGCGTGCCGGTGAGGTCGATGTTGGCCCGGCCCAACGGCGCGTCGGGCTGGTTGCGGTGGCAGCCAGTGGCCAGGGCAAAGTCGGAAGCGGTCACCGGGTAACCCTCCAGCTGCTCGCCCATGATACTATTATACCCCGCCAGGCTCTCGGCCAGCGTGGCAAAGGTCATGTCGGTGGGATCGACGATGAGGGAGCTGGGATTGAGCCGCACCTTTTCATACTGGGTGATGATGGCGCCTTCCGGGTAGCTGATCACGCTGTAGTTGGCTCCGTTGGCCGTGGCGGGCAGCGTCAGGTATTCCTGCGGGGTGGTATCCATGTTGTGGCAGTAGAGGGTAACGGCCGTTCTGCCCTGCAGGTAAATCGTTTGGGGTCCATCTTCGGCCCTGGGCTGCTGCTCTTTGAGCATGGCACACGAATTCGGCCGTGGCATGGATGTCGGTGTGGCGGTCGGAAGTCGGGTGGGCGGCGGCATGGTAGGCTGCAAGGTAGCAATCTGCGTGGCGATGAGGGCAATGGTGGTGGCTTCGGCTTTGTCTGGCGCGATGGCGTTCTGGTGAAGCAGCACATAGCCCAGGTAAAAAGCCAGCACCACCAGCGCCCCGCCCACAACGAGCAGCCAGGTGAGAAAAGGTTGGGAAGCGGGTCTTATTTGTGGCATAGCTAAAAGTAGCTTACCTTGCAATTTGCGAATAATCAACCGGCAGCAAAAAAGGTTGGGCAAACGCTCAACTGGCGCTGCCCAACCTTTTTTGGCTAGAACACACCTCTCCAAGGAGATGAACGAAGGGGGAACGGCCGTTTCCGGCACTGTTCAATTATTCAAATCTCTCGCACACGCCAGCGTGCGGGCCACATTGATCACCGGCACTTCTTGCGGCGTAGTGGGCTTCACCGTGCCGCACTGGATAACATCTCGCACTTCGGCCGCGCTCAGTCCAGGATTGAGCTGCCGGACCAGGGCGGCCAGACCTGTTACCATGGGCGCGGCAAACGAGGTGCCTACCCAGTTGTGATGTGTCACAGCAGCTTCTGTGCTTTGCAGGGTGCTCGGATGGACATAGCCAATGACCGAATACGGACAGTTCGGCCCCAGGTTCACACATTCGTGCAGCTTGGGTTCGCAGGCAATTGGTTCCTCTGCCTTCGGATCGCTTGGACCGCCATCACCGCCCGGTGCAGCCAGGTCCCCATCATTCGCGTAGCAGGACTGCTGGTTGTCCTGATTGCTGGCAGTAACGCTCAGCACTGTGCCCCAGTGGCCGGGGTAGTTGCTCACTTTCAACGATTCGGCCGAATCGTTGCCCGCGGCGGCTACCATTACCACATCCAGACATTCGCCAATTTGCATCACGGTTTCCAGTGAGTTCAGCTGGCGTACCAGCTCAAATGGCGGCGGAAATTCCCAGTCCAACCAGGGTTCAAACGGCCGAAACGGCTCCAGCGGCGGCACGCCAAGGCTCATGTTGACCACCGTCATGATGCCATTTTGATTTGCCTGACCCATAAAGGTCAGGAGTTCGTGATTCAACGTCGCCAAATCGCCACGGTTGTTTTTGGTTAATACCCGAATGAGCTCAATTTCACTGGCGGGAGCCAATTGGCGAATGAAGCTGGTGCCAAAGTAACCGTGATTTGCCACGTTAATATCCTGCCGGCTGCCTTCTTCCGGCGGTACCGGCGTGTTAATGAATTCTGGATGATCGATTTGCACCTTCAGCGCATTTTGCGTTGGGCTTTCCTGTACCGACGCCGCTGCGGGCCCATTACTTTCCAACGGAGAAGTATCAAACACACCTACGCGGATGCGGGCCAGCTCAGACCCGGTATTCACGGCCTGCGCATCTACCAGGCCAATGGTGCTAAATGCCCACTGTTCCAGGTAGTCATCCATGGTGGCCGGGGTGGGCTTGCCCTGATCAACATCACTGCCGGTCGGGTGCCAGGGGCTACCGGTCGGGTGCCAGGGGCTGCCCGTCGGGTGCCAGGGCGCACCAATCACCCAGTTGGCGTCGGCCAATACGCTGCTGCCTGCGGTGGTCTGATCGATAGCCTCTAAAACGGCCTCGACATCATCGGTGCTGCCGGTGAGCTCGTAAAGATTGATCTCCAGGTCGCTGCTGAGCTGGCTGCAGGCGGCACTGCCGCTGCCAATTTGCAGGGCAGCAGACGCGACTGTTTGTGGCCCTAACGTCTGTTCGGCCGGTGATCCGAGGTCCTGCAAGCTAAAAGACCGGTTGGGGTCGATAGTCAAGATGATGTTGTCATCGATCGTTTGCAGTTCCTGAATAAGGGCATCCAGTTCGGTTGTTGTGCCCACCAAAATGATTTCCCCATCCATAAAGTATTCATCCCGCGCAGCCTGGGCGGCATTGCGATAGCTCAAAAAGATGGCAGCGATGAGCAACACAAGCAGAAGCAGAATGATTAAGACGGTGCGGTTGGTCCGGTTTACCGGGGCGTCGCGGTTTGATTTGCTGGCGACAGTAGACATAGTGTTTTCCCTCCTTCAAAATGGGTATCACAAAGACAGTGGGTGTGAAAACGGCCGCTTTCCCTCACAGACACCAATACAACAAGGCGCACAAACGGCCGTTTCTCTTCCTGAGGGATTAAACGAGAGAACGGCCGTTTTTCCAGTATCCGCTGTGTTTTGGGCGAAAACTGCTGGCTACAAATTTCCGGCGTCGCCCACCAGGAAAAATGGCGCCCAAAAGTAGGGGTGGCTGTGACTTTCGGCCAGTTCCGGTTCGTGCAAGAAGCTTAGCTGAGCCTGGCGCAGGGCAGCCGCTTTGGTTTCGCCGCTGGCCAGCTTTTCATACAGCTGGTGCATCAGCCAGGCCGTGGTTTTGTCTTCCACTGCCCAGAAGGAAGCAATGAGTGAGGCAGCCCCCGCGCCCAGGAAGGCGCGCATCAGCCCCAGCAGCTCATCACCGCCGCCAATGACGCTGCGCCCGGTCTGGCAGGCGCTCAGCGTCACCAGCGACGCTTTGAGCTTCAGGTTGAAGATGTCGATGGTGGTCAGCCAACCATCCGCCAGGGCCAGGCCGGAGAAAAGCGGGTTGTCGGCGCGGAAGTCGCCGTGGGTAGCCAGGTGCAGGATTCGCCCCTCGGCCAGCGCCGGAGCCAGGGTGCTCAAGGAAGCCTGCTCCTCCAGGAATGCCTGACCCTGCCACCGTTCGGCAATACCCTGGGCTTCGGTGACGGTGTAGGGTAAACGGCCGTTAAAGGAGTTGCCCACCGCCACCAGTGGTCCCGGCGTCTTGGGCGTTTCGTAGCAAAACCGCAATAGGCTGGAACCGGGCAGATAGCTGATTTCGGCCGTTTCCACCAGGTACTGCTGCCCATCATGGAGGGCGTGGAAAGGCAGATAGTGCAGCGGGCCATGCGGCACTACAATCCACTTTGAAAACGCCTGGGTGAAGGCCGCAATTGGCGCGAGCAGCTGGTCGTACAGCTGGTGCAGAATCGTTTGGGCGTTGTGGCTCAGGCGCTGCAGCTGCCGCCCGGAGCTGCGCGGCACGGAGCGTAAATTGAGCCAGAGCAGCTGGAGCTTTTGCTGCACCACCGGAACAGAAACGTCCAGCGGAAAGGCCTCAATGGTTTCTGCCGTCACCAGAAAAACAATCAGCTGCCCGCGAGCGACAAAAAATTCCAACAGCAGCGTGTCCTCCGGCAGGTAGGGCTGGGCCTGTTCGGCACGAACCTGCCACAGCGAAGCGTCGCGGGCGTAGTCGGCGTTGCGAATGAGCAGCTTGTGCCACAGCTCGGTGATTTCATTTTCGATGGCCAGAATCTTGTTTTCGGTGCGCTGCTGGGCGGCCAGGAGATCGGCCGTTTCGCCGCGCTGGCCAATTTCTTCATCCACCTCCCAACGGCGGTAGAGGCGATCTCGCTCGGCACGCAGGGCTTGCAGGCGAGTCACCAGCGGTTGGTCGGCCTCGCTGCGGGCTTCAATGTTGAGATTGATACGCAAGTTGAGCAAATCTTGCAGAGCGCGCGACTTGGCCCGCTCGCAAAATTCGAGGGCACGTTTGGGCTGTTTTAGCTTCAGGCAAAGCAAGACGGTCTCTTCGTAGATGCGCTCTTTGTCTTGCAGGAAATCGGCGCGGAACTCGATCATGAGACGGCCGTACAGCTGTTCCAGTTCATCAATCGACGCTTCGTAGGCCGCCAGGGCGGCTTGCGGGCGGCCCTGGTTTAAATTGAGTTCCCCTTCCAGCTGGTATCCCTGGTAGGCAATGGCGGGCAGCTGGCTGGTCCGGCCAATTTGCAGCGCTTTGTTCACCCAGCCCTCGGCCTGCGTAAACGCCTGGAGGTGCAGCGCCGCCCGCGCGGCTACCAGACAGGCCCGCGCCTCGCCGATGGGCAGTTCGTGCGCCGCAAAGATGGTGCCGGAGGCTTCAGCCTTGGCCAGCGCGGCGGCATATTCACCCTGGTAGGCCAGCAAAACGGCCGCTTGCAGTTCGGCATCGGCCACGGCCGTGGGATTGCCATCCTGCAAAAAGAGCTGGCGCGCTTCATCTACTGAGGCCTGCGCCTGGGCAAACAGTCCAAGTCCAGCATATGCTTCAGCTTCATTTAAGAGCGCCTGCCCCAAAGCCGCCAAGGTGTCAAGCTTGCTAAAGTACTGCCTGACGTTTTTGCACTTTGTTAATACGTCATTATAGCGCCGTAAAGAAAGCAAGCATTCGCTTACGAGAAGTTCAGTAAGCATTGCATGACGCTCTCGACCATCTTTTAAAAATGTTTCTCGTGCTATGTCGAACAATGCTAAAGCTTCGTTATACCGCCCCATCACAAAATAAGTCATTGCCAAATTTTGCTGCGCTTGAGCAGCTGCTATTGATTGCCCAAGCTGCTCATATTTCTGAGCCTTTTTGAGCGATTTGATTGATTCCTCAAATCTGCCTAAATTACGAAGCAGAATCCCTCGATTTAATTCAACCCCCAATAGGGACTCATTAGCTTTTTCATCCAATTGGTTATAAATATCTCTTGCCTCATTTAATTTATGAAGAGCTTCTATATCTTGGCTAAGCTGGCCATGAATGATTGCAATATTGACCGTCATATCAGCGAGAGCCATTAACTCTCCATTTGCTTCCAAAATCTTTGAGGCGCTAATCCCTGTGGCAAAGGCTTCATCATAGCGGCTGAGATTTACAAGAGCATACAACTTGCCATTTTGAGACCAAGCTTGTTCAACTTGGCAGCCTAAAGTAGCATAAATTTGAGTGGCTTCATCGTAGCAGTCGATCCCTTTTTGATATTCGCCCAGGCCGATAGAGTAACCATTGCCCCGCGCCCGGAGGCTGAGCGCCTGAAAAAGCGGCGTGTCAAACGCCTTGGACAGCTGGGCAATGAGATCGGCAAAGTGAAAACATAGCTCGATGTTTTCCCACATGAGCCGGTCGGCTTCCGCTTTGAGCAGGTTGGCAAATTCTTTGGCGGTGTCTAGTGCAAAAAGGGGTGTGTACTGCGCAAGCAAATAAAGCCGCTCGTTTTGTGAGGCGGCTTGCAGAAGGTAGGTGAGAAGTTCTTGGGGCGTCAGGTCGTCTTTTACGGCCGTTTCCGCCCCGGGTCTTACTGCTGCCAGGTTGTTAATCATCCCAATACGCCCTTCGTTGAGCAGCGGGCGCTCCTCAACGGATTGTGTTTACTTCATTTTTGCGAGCGAGGTGGTGCGTGGTTGCTAAATGTTTAAATCCTGTACATGAATTTCCATGGTTTCACCTGATAAAGTTAATTGATACTGGCCTGGCGCCAATCCGGTAAAGCTGAAGTTGCCGATTTCATCCAGGGTTACGGCCGTTACCACCCCATCTCCCTGCAGCAGCTTCGCCTCAACGGCCTCCGTTTCAATGCCTAAGACCAACCCCAAAATCGATTTGCGGCCTGGATGTTCCGGATCATCCTGGACCTCCAACGATAGTTGGGCGTCACCCGCTTCATACATCAATGGCCCGGTATCACCGCCGCGCATGGCAAACGCGGGAGTTCCCAACATATTCCTGGATTGCCCGCCCCTGCGAATGCGTTTGGCAATCCAGACCTTGATTCTTTCCCCAGTTGAGGGTTGCAGCGATACGGCCGTTTCCGCCAAAAATGCCTCTAACTGCGCAATGTCTCGTGTACACAAGGGGCAAACTGCCAGATGATTGGAAACTTGATGTGCGGCCGTTTCCGAAAGTAGCCCCAAATGATAATTGCCTAATGTTGCGCTATCGGGACAGGTAATTCGGTAGAGAGCAGCCTTGAGACTGTCATCAATATGCGCCATAGTTAAATCTCCTGATCATTGCGTGGTAGAAGCCGCCTAGTAAAAGCGGGCAAATCAAGCTTTCCTGATTTCAAAAACCTTCCCGCTTTTACTTAAAAATGAAAAGAATAGGAGACAGCGTTACGCCGAGAATGAAAAGAAAACCGGGTATAACAGAAAAGATTGTTTATTTTCGTTCATATCAGTGTAACCTGTGTTCTCCCACATTGCTTTACATAAAGCGAGAGCGCAATGGTGTGGCAGAACAGGGATTTCCCAAAAGTGGGTTAATTCTGCCAAAGCGAGCAATTTATGCTGCTACCTGTATAAACGAATGCCCCGCCATTTTTCACGCATCGTCCAAAAATTGCCGAAATTCGTCGCTGCGCCGCACCCGCGCCAGGAAATTGTCCTTGGTACGCGATACATCCCGGACGTCCTCAAATTGGCCGGGATACAAATCGTAAATTTCTCGCGGCTTTAAGTTCAAAACAAAGTAGCCGAAGATAGCCGCATCCTCTTTTTCTGAATTGCTCAACGATTGCAGCTTTTGCCACAACAGTTCCTGCATTTCGCGCCGGGCTACTTCCCGTTCCGGTGGCAGGCTGTCCCCAACCAGGGTAGCCAACGGATCATATTCCTCCTCGCCATTGTCGGATTGGGCGGCGCGGTCCCATAGATGGGCCTGTTCCTTCCAGCGGGCAAAGTCCACCATCACGGCATTGGTACACATCTGCAAATAGCGCAGCAGCGACTTTAAATCTTGGAATTTTGCAAAATTCTCAGCGGGAATGCCCTGCCACATCTTCTCAAACGCCCGGTTCATGAAGTAGTCTGCTTCTTCACCCAAACCCGAATACAGGGCATGGCGCATTACCCAGGAAATAACCAGTTTATGGTAGCGCTCGTACAGGCAGTGCCAGGCCAATTCATTGCCATGCACAAACGCCCGGCGAAACAGTTCGTAACAGAATCGCGGGTCGTGTTCTTTTTGAGCAAAAAACCGTTCGCTTTCCCGGTGGCATCGATCGCACAGGCTGCGCAAGGACAGCAAACTGACTTCATCATGGGTAGACATAGGACTTTGTGGTGTTGGTTGATGCGTATACAGGTCAGTTGTAGGTGGATTGCAGGTGCGTTGCAGCCCTCATTGTACCTGATTTTTCTCTGGCGCGTGCAGCCAAATGCTACGAATTTGCGATAACCAGATTACAGATGGGGAATATTCCGGCAAATTTGGGACTGAACGGCCGTTCCGCTCAACTTTTTAGCCAGCTTTCCACGGCATGGCGAGTGGTTGGCCAATCCGTGTGATGCAGGCCAGCTAGGCCCACGGCCGTTGCCCCCGCCACGTTTTCGGCTACGTCATCCACAAACAGGGCCTGGGCCGGAGCCACGCCCAGCTGGGCTAAGGATAGTTCGAATATGTCTGCCTCTGGCTTGAGTAAACCCACCTCGTTGCTCATGATAACGCTGCTGAACTGGTTTAGCTCCGGCAAATTGGCCCGCAGCCAGGCCACGTGTACCTCATTCGTGTTGCTGATAATTCCCACCTTCACATCTGGCCGGGCGGCCAGGGCGCGGGCAAAAGCCAGGGCCACGTCATTGCGCTGCTGGGTGCTGCACAGCGCGGCGGCAAAGGTGTCGTAGGTGGCAGAGCCGCCAAAGGTGTCTCTGACCTGCCTGTAAAAATCAGGCCCGTTCAGCTGACCTGTGCCCAAAGCCGCGTCGTAACTGCGGCAGTAGGTAATTAAGGCATCGCGGGTAACGTTTAGCAGATTGGCTACGGCCGTAAACATGCCCGGACCATCATACTCCACCAATACATTGCCTAAATCAAAAATAACAGCTTTCATAAATGGTTGCCCCTGTGTGCGAGTTTGCCAGTATGCCAGTGAACGAGTGACTTTTCACTACTTCCCCTTCCCTCTGCTAAAATTGTAGCGGGCGACGGCCGTTCCTGCTATCGCCAACAAAACTAACCCATACCAACCCAACGGAGAAACCAGATGCCCTTTTTTGACCTGCCCCTCAACGAACTGCAACGATACCTGCCGCCACGCCAGGAGCCGGACGATTTTGACGCCTTTTGGCAGCAGACCCTGGCCGAAACGGCCGAATTTCCCCTCAACGCCGACTTTGAACCGGTAGACGAAGGCCTGCAAACCATTGACACCTACGACGTCACTTTTGCCGGGTTTGGCGGCCAGCTGGTGAAGGGCTGGTTTTTGCTGCCGCGCCACCGGACCGGGCCGCTGCCGTGTGTGGTGCAGTACCAGGGCTATAGTGGCGGCCGCGGCTTCTTGATGAACTGGCTCGGCTGGCCCAGCCTGGGGTTTGCCTGCCTGGTCATGGACACCCGTGGCCAGGGCTGGGCGCCTTACAGCCCTGGGGAAACGGTCGATCTGGCGCCGCAGGGCACCGGTTCTCACGTGCCCGGCTTTATGACCCAGGGGATTCAGGACTCGCACACCTATTACTACCGGCGCGTTTTTACGGACGCGGTGCGAGCACTGGAAGCAGCGCGCCAGCATGAAGCCGTCGATGCCGGGCGCATGGCCGTCACCGGAGGCAGCCAGGGTGGGGGGATTACGCTGGCGGCGGCGGGCTTGGATACGGCCGTCGCCGTCGCCATGCCCGATGTGCCCTTCCTCTGCCACTACCGCCACGCCACCGAAATTGTGGACACCTCGCCGTACAACGAAATTACCCGCTACTGCGTTGGCCATCGCGACCAGGTAGAAACGGTTTTCCACACGCTTTCCTACTTTGATGGGGTCAACTTTGCCGTGCGGGCCAAAGCCCAGGCGCTCTTTTCCGTGGGCTTGATGGATGACATTTGCCCGCCCAGCACCGTCTACGCCGCGTACAATTATTATGCTGGTCCCAAGGAAATGGCTGTCTACAGCTACAACAACCACGAAGGTGGCGGCCCGTTCCAGCACCGCAAACAGGCCCAACTCCTGCGCGACCTCTGGCTGTAGCCGCAGTTTCCTACCGCGCTCCCATCCTGTCACCGTCTAATTGGCTTCCCACACGAGGGCGCTTCGCGCCCCGTGCGGGGGAAGGGTTTGGGTTTTTTCAGTTTTGGGGTCATTTTGACCCCAAAACTGAAAAAACCCTCCTTCTCTACGGCATCGCCAGGCGCGAAGCGCCGAGGCGATGCCCTTGTTCAAGAGCTGAACGCTTACGCTTACCCCATTTCGCGGTTAGAAACCGCGGCTACTCGAATAATTTGAACTGCTTCGGGTCGACGGCGCGGGATTGGTGCATGAGGACAGCATTCATCAGCTCGATGGCCAGGCGCGATTCCAGCGTCACCCCGGCGCGCACGCCCACGCACGGGTCGTGCCGCCCCTTGTCCAGCAGAAAATCGATCTCTTCCAGGTTCTTCTGCACCGACTGCTGCGGTTTGACAATGGTGGACGTGGGCTTAAACCCCACGCGGCACACCAGCGGCATGCCCGTGGTGACGCCGCCAATCAGCCCGCCGTGGGAGTTGGCCTGGTAGCCGCTGCGCCGGATGGGATCGTTGTTTTCGCTGCCGCGCCGGGCGACCACCTGAATGCCATCGCCAATTTCGCATGATTGGGCCGCGTGCAGGCCACCCAGGCTGCCCATCAGCCGCAGCTTCAGGCTGTGGTAGAGCGGGTCGCCCGCCAGGGCCGGGACATTGACCGCCACCACCTCCACCGCCGCACCAATCGAATCGCCGTCGATGCGGGTTTGTTTGATCAACTCGCCCGCTTCGGCAGCAAATTCGGCATCCAGGCTGTGAATTTCGGCGCTGGCCAGCTGCTGCTGCACGTGCTCGATTTGCTCTGCCGTCACTGCGTGGCCTTCTTTGAGCAGGCGGGTGAAGTGATCGCTCAGGCCGTGCCGGGCCTGCAGCGGCCCCACCTGGCTGATCGAGGAGAGGAAGACGGTGCCAAACGCTTCTTGCAGGAAGATGCGGGCAATCGAGCCGCCAATCACGTCTGAAATGGTGCTGCGATAGCTGGAACGGCCGCCGCCGCGTACATCGACGTGCCCCCGTGCCTTGTGGTACTTCACCAGGTCGGTATGGCCGGGGCGTACCGCGCCGGTTGGCCCAACAAACTGGTCGTAATGGCCGGATTTGGTGGCGGCGGAAAGCACCAGGGCGCTAATCGGTTCGCCAGTCGTGTAGCCAGCCTCGTAGGCGGTGGTGGCAAAGGTCAGGCCATCGACCTTGGTGGAGATGGCTGGCCCGGCGGTGAGCGCGTCATGATCGTCCTGGTAGAGCCCGGCCAGCAGCAGCACTTTATCCTTCTCGTTGCGTGGGGTGCCGTGCCGGTTGCTGCCCGGCCGCCGCCGGTCCAGGTACCCCTGGATTTGCGCCCGGCTGAGAAACAGCCCTGGCGGGCAGCCAAACACGATAGTCGTGATACCAGGCCCGTGCGATTCACCCGCACCGGCGACGCTGAAGAGAGGTCCGCCTAGAATTTCCATAGTTGTTTATCCACAGATTGCGCAGATTGCACAGATTATGGGGACGCGTGAAACGTGAAACGTGAAGCGCGAGTCAAACAACATCCCCGTGATGATGACCCTATTTTACCTGGGAACGGCCGTCTCTCTTAAATCTCGTTCCTTTGCGTTCTCTGCGTCCTTTGCGGTAAATCTCTCTGAATGACGCCACAGCGAGGCCAAACGCTCTACTCAGATTCTTAATATAGGCCGTAAGTCCTATTGAATACTGTAAGTCAGACTCTGTCCAGAGTAGTTCCCAACTGGCAAAATCCCAATTCAACAAGACACTCCCCGAGCAGTTTCTGGGGTCTTCATTCTAACCGTGGAGAGGCCGAAGATGAGTTGCTCAGTCCTGGTTGTGGACGATGAATTTGAAATCCGACAGCTGCTGTCTACCATGCTGACGATGATGGGGTACCAATCGTTTGTGGCGCAGGATGGCCTGGATGCTCTGGAAAAAATCCCCCAATACCAACCTGACATTTTACTTTTGGACGTGATGATGCCGCGCATGGATGGGCTGACGTTGTGCCGCCAGCTGCGTGATACAGAAGAAACGGCCGCTCTCCCCATCATCATGCTCAGCGGCAAGGCACACCAGGAAGCGATTCAAGAGGGACTCAAGGCGGGGGCCAACCGCTACCTGGTCAAACCTACCGGCCTCGACGAATTGACCCGTAACATCAACGAGGTTTTGGGCGAAACGGGCTCGTTGGTTTCAAAAAAAAAAGTAGAAGCGTAACCCATTTCCCCGGAAACTGTTTAGAAGTAACCAAATGAGCAGTTTCCGGGGAAATTTTTGTTTTACGACAGAGCCGACCACACCTCCAGCTTGGCTTTCACCCGGCGAATCACCTCATTGGTAAACTCATCCGTGTTGGCCGTGCCGCCAATATCGGCCGTTTTGGTGCCATCGTATACCGTTTCCAGCGTAGATTCGTAGATGGCGCGGCTGGCTCGCTTGGCTTCCGGCTCTTTCATGTAAGACAGCAGCCCGGCGGCGGCCAGGATCATGGCCATGGGGTTGGCGCGATTGAGCCCTTGCAGCGTGGGCGCCGTGCCATGCGGCGCTTCGGCCATCACGCAGTCCACCTCACCCTTGCCATCCACCGAAATCACCATCGACTCCGACCCGGCGATGGAGCCAAACATTTGCAGCACCATGTCAGATAGCAAATCGCCGTCGCGGTTCAGGCTGGGGATGACCAGCGGCTCGCCGGTGGTGGCCAACAGCAGGGCAAAGGTAGCGTCTATGAGCTGCGGCTCGTAGCGCACGCTGGGGAACTTCTTGGCGGTGGCGTCCATCTCTTCCTTAAACATGCCCTCGTACACCGGGCTAACGGTAAATTTGGGGCCGCCAAACACTTTGGCCCCGGTATTACGCGCATGCAAAAAAGCGTATTCGGCCACGGCACGGCAGACGCGGCGGGTGATCTTTTCAGTGCGGAAAGAAATTTCGTCGGGTGAACCTTCTTCGCCTTCGCGCCATTCTTTGGCCCCGTAAGCATCGTCGCGGGCCATGCGCACCACGCTGATGGGAGCATACACACCGGCAATCGGCCGTACGCCGGGGATGCGCCGCCCGGTGCGCAGGATGACTTCGGCGTCCATCTCTTCACGCAAAATACGGTTGGGGCTGCCCACGTCCCCTTTCTGCTCGGGGGTGATGGTGGCGGCTTTCAGCGCCAGGCGGTGTTTACGAATGGCTTTACCGGCTTCATAAACCACCTTGTTTTGGGTGGCGCGGCGGTTTTCCAGGCTCAAATCGAAGCGAATAAATTCTAAATCGAAGCGGATGTTGCCGGGTTCGAGGACACGCACGGCTTCCTCCAGCAGTTCCTGGCCGGTCTGGTCACCTTCCAGAATAACAATGGTTCGGGTCATAATTTCGGGTCTCCTGTAGTTAGTTTAATCTTATTGGCTCTTTAGGAACTCAGGGAGTTGACGAGCGTGGTGCGTGAAACGTGAAACGTGACCAGAGAGGCATCACGTTTCACGTTTCACGCCAAAACCCACAAAATCCTAAAGACCCAACTTATTTTCTGCCTCGCAGGTAGTTGAGATATTTGGGCAAGATGACGGTGTAAAGCTGGTAGAGCAACGGCCGTACCGGAAAGTCCCACGCGCCGATGTGCCGTACCACCTGGCCGTTGAAGCCAGCCTTGAAGCGCCACACGCCCCACAGCCGGTCCTCTTCCACAAACTCGTCTGGCGCACCCCAGAAGTCGTAGACGGTGCAACCCTGTGCTTTGGCCCAGCGAATCGCTTCCCATTGCAGCAGGTAGTTGGGCATGCGCTGCCGTTCTTTGTCCGTAGACGCGCCGTACATGTAAATGACGCGCTGGCCATAACGCACCAGGTAAACGGCCGCTACCGGATCATCCTCAAATTCGGCAACAAGTAAATGGCCCATTTTGGCCTGGTGAAAGCTTTGCCAGGCATCGAGGTAGTAAGCGGTGGGACGAATGCCAAAGCCATCGCGAGCGGCCGTTTCGGCATACATCTCGGCCATCACGGGGAAATCTGCCGTTGTTCCTGCGCGTATCACAATGCCTTTGCGCTCAGCGAGGCGGATATTGTAGCGAGTTTTGGACTTCATCGCCGCCAAAAGATTTTCTTCCGACTCCGTCAGGTCCAGCTCCACAGTGTTGCGGAACTGAATCTGCTCGTTGGAGAAGCGCCAGCCCCGGTCTTTGAGTTCCTGGGTGAATATGCTGCCGAGGGGAGACGGCCGTTCCACTTCATCGCCCCAACTTTTCACCACTTCGGGATCAATCTTGATAAAAATGGCTCGCTCCCGCCGGGCAATGTTTTCCAGCTCGGCCAGGACGACGCGGCGCAGCGCGCCGTCTTTGTAGTCCAGCGCTGGCCCTTTGGGCACGTACAAAATGCAAAACGGGGTGCGCGGCAGCTGGCGCTTGAGCACCATCGCCGCCGCCAGCGGTTCCCAGCTACTCTCGCCAATGGTGAGGGTCAGCGGGATGGGCGTCCAGCCCCAGCGCGACTTTTGCTCGGCCCACGCCCAGCTTTGCAGCGCATGGGCGGTGGGCATTTTGGCCAGCGCCTGGGCAAACGTCGTTTTCGATTTTTCCAGCTTAAACGTAGAAGCCCGGTAGGTGGGTTCTTTTTGAGTTGTTGTCATTCTTTGAAAAAGCAGGTGGTCGGTAATCGGTTATCGGTGGTCGGTAATCGGTAAGTTTGCTGATTACGGTTTACCGATTACCGGTCACCGATTCCTACGCCATTGATAAAGTTTATAAACGAGTTTGTTGTAAACGCGATCGGCCGCGCCGACGGTGCGCTGGATCTGGCCGCCAAAGCCGCGTTTGAAGCGGTAGACGCCCCACAGGCCGTCGTGCCGGTCGGCGAAATTGGCTTCCAGCTCCTCTTCGGGGGCGTCGGGTATGCCCCAAAGATCGTACCGCTGGCAGCCGTGGGCTTTGGCCCACTCCATGGCCGCCCACTGCACGGCGTAGGTGGGCATGCGCTGGCGCTCTTCGCTGCTGGAGGCGCCGTAGAGGTAAGCGGCCGTTTCGCCCATAGCAAACACCATCACCCCGGCTAACGGCCGTCCCTCATACTCCGCCAAAAAAAGGGCCACCTGGTTCATCGGCTCAAAAATCTCGAAGGCGGCATAGTAGTACATGGGCGTATGCACGCCAAACTGGTCCCTCTCGCCGGTCTGGCGCATGAGCTTGTTGAAGGCAGGGATATCTTTCAGGCTGCCCTGCCGCACGGTGACGTCTTTTTTGGCCGCCAGCCGGATGTTATAGCGGGTTTTCTGCTTCATTTGGGCCAGGATGTCATCGGGAGACGGCCGTAAATCAACCACAACCGTATTCGGTGGCTGGATCGTATCGCTGTCCGGCAGCAGGTTGTGGCGCTGGCAGATGGCGTGCCATTTGGCCGTCATCGCCTCACTTTGCCACAGCAGCGGCTCGATCTTCAGTATGCTGGCGCCACGTTCGTACACAGATTGGTCGATCTGGTTAAACAGAATCGTGACCTGTTCGTCATCGTCCCAATCCACCAGCGGGCCATGCGGAACGTAGGCCATCTTCACCAGTCCAGCCGCCGCCGAGCGGTAGAGCACCTGCGCCCCGGCCACCAGCTGGCCCTCCTTGCGCATCCAGACGCGGTGGGAGGTCCAGCCAAAGCGGTTTTTGAGCCGGGCCCAGTTGGTGGTTTGCAAAATGGAGCCGTGCGGATGGTTGGCCACAAAGGCATCCCACTCGGTGTCTTCTTCGCTGTACGGCCGTTCGCCAATCTCTAGAAATTTGTCCAACATAGGGGCCGATTATACCGTAATCTTGGCAGATGGCTGTCAAGGGGCTTTATGCTACAATCAAAACATGACACAAGTTCACCAACTGTTTCAACTACAAAAGCTGGACACCGAAATTGACGACAAGAAAAAGCGCCTGGGAGATGTGCTCAGAGCGCAAAAGGAACCTCCGGCACTGGTGGCGGCGCGCCAGCGGGCGGAAACGGCCGCTGCAGAACTGCAAAAATGGCAGGCCCAACACCAGAATCTGACACTGGAAGTGGGCAGCGTCACAACCAAGGCCAAAAATTCCGAGAGCCGACTGTACTCGGGCAAGGTGACCAACACCAAGGAACTGGCGGATTTGCAGCAGGAGATTGACTCGCTGGGGCGGCGCAAGGCGGTTCTGGAGGACGAGGTGCTGGAAGCGTTGGTGATGGTGGAGGATGCCCAAACGGAGAAAACGGCCGCAGACGAAGCCCTGGCCACCGCCGCCGCGCAGTGGGAAAAAACCAGCGCCCACCTCAAAACCGAGCAAAACGAACTGGCCCTCAACCTGCACAAGCTAATGCAGACGCGCCAGAACAAAGCCGCGGCCATCGATGCTGCTTCCCTGGAGGAGTATGATCAGCTGCGCAAGCAAAAGCACGGCCTGGCGGTGGTCGGGCTGCAGGTAAACATGTGCCTGGGCTGCCGCACGACCGTGTCGGCCAACAAGGTGAAAGAGGTTGACGAGGGGCTTAAGGTGTACTGCGGCGGCTGCGGCCGTTTACTGGCTGCACTGTGAGCCTGGAAAAACAAACTTAACAATTCTTAAGCTTTTTGCTTGGGTCAAATTCGGACTTGTGTCCCATTTTTGATTCGTGATACTATTTGTATCGTAGGCTAACCGTGGTACGGCCGTATCGCCAACCGCCTGACATGACATATAATTGACTCAATGCCACTTTTTGAAAGGAGTTTTCATCGACCTATGAGCCGATTTTTACGCTGGAGCCTGCCCCTTTTGGTGATTTTTGTTGCTGTTTTTGCCTGGCCGGAAACGGCCGCTGCGGCCAAGTGCTTCGTCCAATCCGACGAAATTGGTCACGTGTGTGATGCCGAGCCGCCCCAGCCGGTTTTCTCCAAACCCCAGCCTTTTTACGACAGCATCTTACCCTCGCAAACTTATGCCCGCCTGCATGACAACATCAACGTTTATGCCGGTCCCAGCAGCGGCAGCGGCATTGTGCGCAACGTGGGTGATGGCTTTTTGTTTGCCACCATTCAAGGCGCAATGGAAGGTGAAGGCACGCTGTGGTACATCATCAACTACGGGGAATATGTGCGGGCTTCGGATTTGACGCTGACGGAAGCGTCTGATTTTACGGGCATTGAAATTAAGTCGCAGCCGGAACGGCCGTTTGGCTGGATGATCGTGGACTACTGGTACAGCAACGAACCGGGCGCCGAACCTGCGCCAGGAAACGTTAAGCTGCCCCGTTACACCTTCTTCGAAGTGTACGACGCCGTCACCGCCGACGATGGCTGGATCTGGTACAACATCGGCGGCGGGCGCTGGATGCGCCAGACCTACGTCAGCCTGATTGATTTGAATCCCCGGCCCGAGGGTGTTGGCCCCAATGAATTTTGGGTGGAAATTGACCTGTACGAGCAAAGCGTGGCAGCCTACATTGGTGATCGCATGGTGTTTGCCAGCCTGGTTTCCAGCGGCTTAAACCGGTGGCCCACACATGAAGGTTTGTTCCAGGTGTGGGAGCGCCATCTGAAGACCAAAATGTCGGGCGCTGAGGGCAAAATCGACTACTACTTCATTGAGGACGTGCCGCACACGATGTATTTTGATAACGACATCGCCCTGCACGGCGCCTTCTGGCATGATCGGTTTGGCTACAAACACAGTCATGGCTGCGTGAATATGCCCCCGCGTGATGCGGAATGGATCTTCAACTGGTCCGCCGGTGCGCCCAACGATTTATGGGTGTGGGTCCACACCTCGGACCCCAACCACTACTTTGACCGCTACGATCCGGTAACCTCGTTTAGCGGGCCGTAGCTCCCAACCCTACCCCAAAAAATTCAAAGACCCTGGGCAGTTGGCCCAGGGTCTTTTTATGTGGGTGAAAGTGGAGGAGTGAACATCCTCAGATGCGAGCTGATAGCCTCGTTCGCATCTGAGGATGCTCACTCCGCGATTGTTAGCTGCTGGTTACAGGGTGATGACCTGATCCGGCGGGTTGCCTGCCAGGGCACCGTACAGGTCGGGGAAGCAGCCGACCATAACGCCGTCCACCGTGCCGGAGGGCTTACAGTTGCCCGCTTCGCCTTCGGCCAGGCCGCGCTCCAGGGCGCATTGGTCACACATCATCAGCATCATGCCGGTGTCGGCGGCAACCTTGGCCAGCCGCTCGCCGATGGGATCGCCCTGGCGCAGGACGTAGTTATTGTCGTCAAAAAAGAACATACCGATGACATCAACGCCGTGGGTTCCAGCTTCGAGTTGGGGCAGGATCATCTTGCCCAGCTTGTAGCTGGCAGTATGGCCAGAGGTGGCAAACACATACGCAACTTTCATGAATACACTCCTTTCAGTTGGCTAAAACAGATTGTTGAATCGGGGTTGATAGAACTGCTGGACGTTATTGTAACGAAAAGGGCCGGGATTGGCAGGTAGCCTTATGCCAGATCCAGGAAGGTCAGTAGATCGGCAGGGTGATGCAGCAGGGTGTGGGCGCCTGCGGCCGTTAGCTCTGCTGCGGAACCATAGCCCCAGGTAACACCAACGGCCGTCACATTGTTGGCCTTTGCTCCCAAGACGTCATGCTCGCGGTCGCCAATCATGAGGGTTTGGGCGGGGTCGAGGGCTTCTTGCTGGAGAATGTGGTGGATGAGCTCGTTTTTGTGGGTGAGACGGCCGTCCATCTCGCTGCCATACACTACCAAAAAATAATGCGCCAGGTCAAAATGTTCCGCAATTTGCCGGGCAAAGACGGCCGGTTTGGAAGTGGCGATAAACAGGCGCAGACCGGCGGCCTGCACCGTTTGCAAAACCTGCGGGATGGCCGGGTAGGGTGTGTTTTCGAAGAGGCCGATGGTGCCAAAGCGCTCGCGGAACAGGCGCAGGGCTTCTATGGGCAGCTGCGGATCGGTGGTTTGCAGCAGGGTGGCAAACGTCTCTTGCAGCGGCGGACCAATGCACCAGTCGAGGGAGGCGTCGGGGGGATACGGCCGTTCCATCTTCGCCAGCGCATACCGGATCGATTCGGTAATGCCCACTTTTGGGTCGGTGAGGGTACCGTCCAGATCAAAAAGCAGATTGGAAAATATCATGTTAACTTTCGAAGTCGACGGCAACGGCCGTTTCTGTACAATCTGCCTTATCTTTCAGCTTAAACATGACTACGTGGGTAAACATCCTTTCACTCCTGTCTGCTCGATTTGGCTCCGATTAGACCGCCTGGCGGAAAAATGTCAAGCACCTTTTTATAGCAGTTAGCTAAACAGATTGTCTCTTAATTGTCACGCAAAGGCGCAAAGAAAAAAAACTTGGCGTCTTTGCGTGCATTAAGTAATCTGCCCCACAAGTTGCTCGTGCACCTTTTTGCCGCTTGGGCCACAATTCGACCCCAAAAGCCACCAAAATGCCTATCGCCATCGGCCGCAAAAAGCATATAATTTCCCGTTTTGCGCTAAAAATTTGTTGAGAGTGATTGCACTATGACTGCTTTAACACGTGCGCCGGTGAAACGGCCGTTACCCGCCGAACACCGCGCCAATTTTATTCATCTTTACCTGGATATTGCCTGGTTTGGCATCCTCAATGGCAGCGCCATTTCCTTTATGACCATCTTTGCCACCCGGCAGGGAGCCGATGGCTTCCAGCTTGGGCTGCTCAGCGCCGCCCCGGCCATAATAAGCCTGATGGTGACGCTGCCCGCCGGGCAGTGGCTGCAAAGCCGCTCGCTGAGCCGGGCGGTCTTTTGGACCTCTTTGGGGCATCGGTTAGTTTATCTACCGATGATCTTTCTGCCGCTGGTGGGCACTGGTCAGTTCCAGGTGTGGGCGCTGGTTGGGCTGGTGCTGCTCATGAGCCTGCCCGGCACGGTGCTGGCGGTGGGCTTTAACGCCATGTTTGCCGCGGCAGTGCCGCCAGAGTGGCGCAGCTACGTCACCGGGCGGCGCAACGCGCTGCTGGCCGTCACCTTCATGGTGGCCTCGATTATTTGTGGGCAGCTGCTAGACCTGCTGCCGTTCCCGCTGGGCTACCAGGTGGTGTTTGCCATTGGCTTGTTTGGCGGGATGATGAGCAGTTTGCACTTGTGGTTTATACGGCCGTTACAAACCACCCCCTACCAAAACGGCCAGGCGCTGGGCGACATTGCCCGCCCCGGTGTGGTGCGCTCAATCGGGGATGGCTACGGCGCGGGAACCGGCCTGCGTTTTCTGACGCGGGCCCGTTTACAGACGATTATCCGCCCGCAGGTGCTTGCCGGGCCATTTGGGCCGATTGTGGGGCTGTTGTTCATCTTTCACCTGGCCCAGTACCTGGCCATTCCGATCTTCCCGCTGTACTGGGTCAACACGCTGCACCTCACGGATTCGGAAATCAGCCTGGGCAATGCGGTGTTTTACGCCACCGTGCTGATCGGCTCCACGCAGCTGACGCGGGTGACCAACCGCTTCCACCACAAAGGTGTGTTTGTTCTGGGCATGATCACCATGAGCCTGTACCCGGCGCTAACGGCCGTTACCCAGGACCTTACCCTCTTTCTCATCACTTCGGCGATTGGCGGGCTGTCCTGGTCATTGGTGGGTGGGGCGATTGCCAACTACATGCTGGAACGCATTCCGGAAGGGGAACGGCCGTCGCACCTGGCGTGGTATAACCTGGCGCTGAATGCCGCCGTCCTCATCGGCTCCATGCTGGGGCCGCTGCTGGCCCAGCACATGGGGTTGTCGGCGGCGCTGGCGGTAACGGCCGTGTGCCGTTTTGGCGCGGCGCTGGCCCTGCGAAAGTGGGGGTAAAGAGGAAGATTAGAGATTGGAGATTGGAGATGGAAACAATCTCCAATCTCTAATCTCTTTTTTAAGGCAGCACAAACTCCGCTACCACCGGCGCGTGGTCCGATTCGGGGAACTTGTCGTCGGTGCGAAAGGCGCCAGATTCGTCGTGCAGCACTTCGTTGTGGATTTCGGTGCCGCGATAGTAGGTGAGCAGTTGGCGAGTGGCCAGGATGTGGTCCAGCATTTCCTTGCGCCCCAGGTGCAGCAGCGAAAAGCGCGAGGATTCCGGCACCGACTGCTCGCAGGGAATCATCACCCGGTTGATCAGCCCCGTATTGCCCGTTTCTTCCACCGGTCCCATGATGGCCTGCATGGCCACCTCGTCTTTGTCATCGTTGAAGTCGCCGCAGGCCACGATGTATTTGGGTTCGCCGCTCACGTCCAGCCGGTCAAAAATGTCATCGATGAGAATGCGCATTTCCAGCGCCTGCCCCACACGTTTCATGGTAGAAATGAAGCTGCCTTCGGCCCAGCCCGCCATAGTGCGCCAGGTGTAGTTGTTGACCTTCTGGCCTTCGATGCTGGTGGGCTGCTTGGATTTGAGATGGACGTTGAGGACGTGGAGGAGACGGCCGTAATCCAGATCAATCGTCACATATAAAATCGGCCGTTCCCAGCTAATCTCTTTTGCCTCCAGCGCCAGCGGATCGGCCGTCACCTGGCGGTAGCTGGGGCGCGGCGCGTACTGGTGTTTAATTTGCCGCACGTCGCGAATGGGGTAGCGGCTGATGACCACCAGGTTGCGCACGTCGTAGGCCTCGCCTTTGCTGGTTTTGGTGTGGGCGGTGTAAAACCATTCGTAAGGCGTTTCCGACAGCAGCTGGTTGAGGGCATCCAGCTTGCGCGGCTCGCCGGGAAATTCCTGCCCGTGCACCTCCTGAAAGCAAATGACGTCGGCGCGCAGGCGCAGCAGTTGGGGGCGCAAAACGGCAATACGCTCGGAGAGAGACGGCCGTTCGCCCGGTTTATCATCCAAATTTTCCAGATTAAACGTCGCAATTCGTAATGGGGTAGCCACAGAAAACTCCTTTGGTGGGAATGGTCGAGATGGGTCCAGTATAAGCCAACCTCATTGCCGACTCAACCCCCGGACTCTCAGGCTGATAAACGTAAAAGTACCGGAAATCCCAGCAGGCCTACGTTTACCAAAGTGAACCATTTGAACGGAGGCAAATATGTCCGAGGAAAAAAGATCGAACAAGGAGGGGTGTGCCGGTTGGTTTAAGTGGTTGGTTGGTACCTTTATCGCGCTGCTGGGAGCGCTGGGTGGCCTGGTGGCGCTGCTGGACCGTGGCCAAACGCCACCACCGTCGGCAGCACCGACACCCATCGTCATTACCATCAACTCGGGGAATAGTGGCAGCGATGGCGCAAGCGGCACAGACCAGCAGTCGGTGGTGAAACTGCCGGAGGATGTCTTTGTGCCCACGGCCGTTCCCACCCCCATGCCCATTGTGAACCAGCCAAATACAAATCGGCCGACTGAGGAGGCTGTGACCACGTTTTTGTACGAAGCGGTGCTGGCGGAAACGGCCGCTTACCTCTACCTGGACAGCAGCTACGTCTCCTGGTACTTCGCCGGGGATCTGCTCAGCATCATGGAGACAGAAATCGCCAGCTTGCTGAACGAAGGCATCATCCAGGCCAAATATTACGATCAGACGCTTAGCTACATCGTTGATATTCAGTTTGTAGATGACTTCCGCATCGAGGTGGACAGTTGTGAAGTCTGGTCGGCGGATTATTTTAGTGTGTGGGACAGCAGCTACCTGAGCAGCGATGCACCCGCACTGGTCCCGCAAACGATTGTCATCGAGCAGTTAGGCAGCGGCTGGTTCATCACCGACGTTATCTTCTACAATGCGCCAGCTTTTTGCAGCTAGCTTTCTAAACTACAAGGGAGTGGGTGAAAAGACTCTTCTGCTGTGTGGACTCTGTGGCTAAATCTTACCGGCGGATGATGAGCCAGACTCCCAGCAGCAGCACGCCGACGCCGAGCAGTTTTGTGGGGTCGAACGGCCGTACCACCGCCCCAAACCAGCCAAAATGATCAATAATGCCGCCAAGGACAAACTGGGTGGCAATCAAAATGGTAAACGCCGTCACCAGGCCCAGCCGCGGCGTGACGTAGCCAATGGTACCCACAATCACCAGCCCCAGCAGACCGGTGATGAACATATGCGGCGGCACCGTGCGCCACGCTGCCAGGTTGCCGCCGCGCAGCGCCAGCATGGTGAGCCCCACCACCAATCCGCCGCTGCCGTAAGTGATAAACACACTTTCAACCGTGCCCAAATTTTGGTCCAAAACCCCCATGAATTGCGCTTGCAGCACCACCGCCACGCCGCCGATCACGGCCAAAAGGACTAAAGCCAGGTAAGAATTCATCGCTGTCTCCTTCGTAAACGCGACAAGAATTTTGTAAAAAAGCGGGTTGGAGGAGTGGGCATCCTCAGATGCCCACCGTCCGCATCTGATGCAGACTCCGCAAATTCATTAATTTGATGAACTAGAGGCCAATGGTTTGGGCAAAGTTTTCGATGGCTTGCAGATGTTTTTGCGGCGTGTCGAAGCCCGCGCCCATGGTGTTGAAGGAGATGTGCGTGGCGCCCGCGTCGCGCCAGCCAGTCAGGTAACTTTGCCAGGCGTCGGGGCCGTCGGTGATGTGCAGGCGGGGTTCCAGGCCGATGTCGTGGCGGGAACGGCCGTTCTCCGCCAGATACTGCGCCAATTTGTCCAACGACTCCTGGGCGGCTTCGGCCGTGCGGTAACCCGGCAGCCAGCCATCCCCCTTGCGGGCCAGGCGGCGCAGCACCACATCGGCATGGCCACCCAGCCAGATGGGAATGGGGCGCTGGATGGGCAGCGGGTTCAGGCCGACGTCGGGCAAATCGTGGAATTGGCCGTTGAAGGTGACAAGTTCCTGGGTAAACAGCAGCTTCAGCACATCGATCTGCTCCTCAACGCGTCGCCCGCGCGTGTGAAAATCGAAGCCGATCGCCTCCATCTCCACCTTGTTCCAGCCAATGCCGATGCCCAGGCGAAAACGGCCGCTGCTGAGCACATCCAAACTGGCGGCCTGCTTGGCGACAACGGCCGTTTCCCGCTGCGGCAAAATCAGGATGCCGGTGATAAATTCCAGCTTGGTAGTGAGCGCGGCCATGTAGCTGAACAGCACAAACACCTCGTGGAAGGGGTGTTGGTAGGTGTACGGGCCTTTCCAGCCGCCGGGGCGATCCGGGTTGGCGCCCAGGACGTGATCGTAGGCCAGAACGTGGCTGAAGCCGAGGGATTCGGCCGTTTGGGTGTAGTCGCGCAGCGCGGCGACATCGTTACCAAATTCAGTTTGGGGGAAAACAAGTCCAATTTTCATCACTTTCTCCTTATCGGGCGTCAGGTGTGGCGCACTTCAAAAGTACCTCGCACCTTTTCATCTGCCAGTTGTAATCGCGGAAACGCGGAAAGGCAAACCGAGTTCATCAAAACTTGCCAAGTTCGTTCGTAAACTCACGCAAAGGCGCAAAGCAATTAAGTTTTTCCGTTGCGCCTTTGCGTGAAATCCAGTAACAACTTGTTCGCAGAACCAGACAAACGCCCGGATTGTCCAATCGATACAAGGGAGCTACAATGCCTGCGTAAAAATTTTATAGTTCCAACCAACACTGGCGGCTAGGGTTCCGCAGCGTGAGCTGGCTGGTCCGAGCGCCGCATAAACCGTGGGAAGATTGAGCCACAGAGGGCACAGAGATGAAAGAGATTTCTCCTTTTCTCTGTGGCCAAAGATTCTTACGGCAGCATCTGGACGGAGAAAAGCCTTGGGGATTGCGGTTGGCATGGGCACAAACGAGCGTTGTGCTTATGCTGTTTACGCATTCTCTGGAGGTTATTTTCATGTTTCGTTCAATTGGTTGGCAGCGTTCCCCGCATAGCACGGCCGTTTTCCAGGCCCTCTTTGTCACCTTTCTCTGGTCCACTTCCTGGGTTCTCATCAAAATTGGTTTAGATGATATTCCCCCGCTGACTTTTGCCGGGCTGCGTTACGGGCTGGCCTTCTTGTGCCTGCTGCCCTTCTTTTTCCGCAGCGGCGGTGTGGCCGAAGTGCGCCAGCTGCCGCGTTCCGGCTGGCTGGGTCTGCTGGCCCTCGGGCTGATTTACTACGCGCTGACGCAGGGTACGCAGTTTGTCGGGCTGGCCTACCTGCCCGCAGTGACGGTGAACGTGATGCTGGGCTTCACCTCGGTGGTGGTGGCGCTGCTGGGGCTGGGGCTGCTGGGCGAACGGCCGTCCTTCTGGCAGTGGCTGGGCATATTGGTGGCGCTGGGCGGGGGGCTGCTCTACTTCTACCCGGTGCAGATGCCAGAGGCGCAGCTAGTAGGTTTTGTGGCGACCATCGTGGGCGTGTTGGCCAATGCGGGGTCGTCGGTTCTGGGACGATCGATTAACCGGCGCGGGCATTTACGGCCGTTAACCGTTACCACCGTGAGCATGGGCTTTGGCTCATTGCTGCTGCTGGTGGCGGGCATCGCCACGCAGGGTGTGCCCGCATTGAGCTGGCAAAGCTGGGCCATCATCGGCTGGCTGGCGGTGGTGAATACGGCCCTGGCCTTCACGCTGTGGAACCACTCGCTGCGCATTCTCTCGGCGATGGAGTCCAGCATTATCAACAACACGATGGCGGTGCAGATTCCTATTCTGGCGGTGCTGTTTTTGGGGGAACGGTTGAACGGCCGTCAGGTAACCGGTCTGGTGGTGGCCATTGTTGGTACATTGTTGGTCCAGCTTGGCCGGAGGCGGATTTTGACGCGAAGGGGCAAAGGGGCAACGTAGGGGCGGTTCGCGAACCGCCCCTTCTACGTGAGATTGGACCAATTTTCTTGCTTTGAGGCGTATCAGATTAAGGCAAATTGGTCCAATCTTTGGATCACTTATTCAACATCGTCCACAAAAAGCTGTACACATCCGTGGCTTCTTCGATGAGTTTGGCGGTGGGCTTGCCCAGGCCGTGCCCGGCGCGCATTTCAATGCGGATGAGGAGGGGGTTACGGCCGTTGTCTGCCGCCTGCAGCGCCGCGGCAAACTTCTTGGCGTGCATGGGTACCACCCGGTCATCGGTGTCGGCGGTGGTGATGAGCAGGGGCGGGTAGGTGTGGTCCGGCTGGACGTTGTGCAGGGGTGAGTAGGCCATCATGAAGCGGAAATGCTCGGGGTCCGTCTCGGCGTTGCCGTATTCAGAGGTCCAGTAGCGCCCGGCGGTGAACTTGTGGTAGCGCAGCATGTCGATGACCGGCACGCCGCAGTGCACTGCGCCGAACAAATCGGGCCGCTGCACCATGCAGGCAGCCACCAGCAGTCCCCCATTGCTGCGCCCTTCAATGGCCAGCTTCTTGCTATTCGTGTAGGCGTTAGCGATTAGCCATTCCCCGGCAGCAATAAAATCATCAAAGACATTTTGTTTGTTTTCCAGCATCCCAGCCTGGTGCCACGCCTCACCGTACTCTATGCCGCCGCGCAGACAGGCTTGCGCATAGACACCACCGCGCTCCAGCCAGGCCAGCCGGGTGGGGGAGAAGATGGGCGTCATGGCGATGTTGAAGCCGCCATAGCCGTAGAGCAGCGTTGGATTTTGCCCGTCAAGCGCCAGCCCTTTTTTGTGGGTGATGAAAAGCGGCACCCTGGTGCCATCTTTGGACGGGTAGAAAACTTGCGTGGTTTCGTAGGCGTCAGGGTCAAAATCGAGCTGCGGCTGGTCGAGGACGGTCAGTTCTTCGCTGGTGAAATCGTAGCGCAGAATAGTGGGCGGGTAGGTGAAGGATTGGAACTGGATGAACAGTTCGGTGTGGTCGCGCTCGCCTGCTATGTCGAAAATGGTGCCGGGGACGGGCAGTTCAATCTCGCCTAGATGCATGCCGTCTCGCCCATAGCGGTGCAGCTTGTGGTGGCCATGGTGCAGCGTGCCCAGGATGAACTCGTTGTTGACCATGAGGCTGAAGGCGATGGCGTCGTCGCCTTCGGGAATGAGGGTTTGCCAGTTGGCCGGGGCTGGATTGTTGACGTTGATGGCGATGAGTCGGCCGTTGTCCGCCCCATTATCCGTGTGGAAATAAAACACGGGGCCGTCGTTGCCTAAAAAGCTGTAGGCCGCGTCCATCTCGTCCAGTAAGTAAATAAACTCTTCGCCGTCGATGGGACGGTAGTAGAAGCGGTTGCGCCGGTCGGTGCCGTCCCAAACGTGCAGAGTGAGGGTACGGCCGTCGTCCGTCACGTGCGGGTGAAAACCCAAATTGGGCGCGTCGGGCCGGGCAAAAACGATGCTGTCTTTGCTCTGCGGCGTGCCCACTTTGTGGAAGAAGATTTGCTGGTGAGTGCTTGGCGGGGCGTCGGGCATCTCGTCCGGGCTCGGGTAGCGGGCGTAGAAAAAACCGGAGCCATCGGGCAGCCAGGCGGCGTTGGTGAACTTGGCCCAGCGCAGCACTTCCGGGCTGTCGGCACCGCTTTGCAGGTCATGCACATGGATAGTTTGCCAGTCGCTGCCGCTTTGCGAGAGGGAGTAGGCCAGGAGACGGCCGTCTTTGCTGTAGCTCTGGTTGATGAGGGCGATGGTGCCATCTTCGCTGAGCGTGTTAGGATCGAGCACTTGCTGCAGGGGCGCGTCTAGGGTCTCCTGTTGGTAGAGGATCGGCTGGTTCTGCAGGCCGTTATTTTTCTGCACAAAGTAGCGCTCGGCTTTGCGGCGCGGCACGTTGCTTTTGGGGTAGTTCCACAAGGTGGTGAGCCGCTCTTTAAACTGCTGGTGTACCGGCAGCTCGGCCATGATGTTTTGCGTGAGTTCATTTTGGGCTTCAACCCAGGCGAGGGTGTCCGGGTCGTCGGGATTTTCCAGCCAGCGGTAGGGGTCGGGAACGGCCGTGCCATGAAAGTTTTCAACTACGTCACCCTTCTGTGCGGGTGGGTATTGGTAGGAATTGGCGTCCATCAAAAATGCTCCTTTTTTGCCAGATTGCGTGATTTTACCTCAAAGCTGGGGGTTGGGGACTGTGTTATAATTTTGGCTGGTAACGGCCGTTTTTACCCGTCTCTCAGTAAGGAGAAAACCATGCCTAGCCCATTTCCTGGAATGGATCCCTATTTAGAAGTTAGCCGCCGCTGGTCTGATTTGCACCAACGGTTGATTACCTACATTTCCGAATATCTTCAGCCTCAACTTCGACCCAAATATATTGCCCGCATTGAAGAGCGGATTCAACTGGCAACTTTCGATCAGCGGTATGTGCCAGATGTTCAGCTGTTGCACACTATGCGTGAACCAGCGCCTACTTTGGAACTGACCTCTTCCGTTGTCGTTGATGAACCGATGCTTATCACCACGCTTGATGAAGCGGTTCGTGAGCCATTTATTGAGATTGTTGCGCGTGAGTCTGGCGATTTGGTAACAGTGATCGAAGTACTCAGCCCGGCCAACAAGGTCGGCAAGGGGCGTGAAGAATATTTGCAGAAACAAGATGATCTCACAGCTACCGAGGTTAATTTAGTAGAAATTGACCTGCTTGGCTATGGTAATGAGACGGTCCTGGCACGCAAAGTGGGCATTGTGAACCCAGCCGATTGGCGCTATTTGATTGATATTAGCCGGGGTGGGCGGCGCAATGTGCTGGAAGTGTACGCGATCCCGCTGCGCGACAGGCTGCCTAACTGCCGCATTCCTTTGCGCCCGCCGGATGGCGATGCAGTGCTGGATTTAACGGCCGTTTTCAACCGCTGCTACGACGTGGGCAGTTACGATCTGCTGATCGATTACCGCAAAATGCCGGACGTGCCGCTGCAAGAGGCAGAAGCGGACTGGCTGCAAAAACATCTTCAGGAAAAAGGATTGATTCCCACCCAACAGGAACAGCAACAATGACACATCCCCTCGTAACCCAACTCCGTTTTGCTCGCAGCGAATTTGTGCGCTGTCTGGAAGGCCTCTCCGACGAGGATGCCCGCCACCGCTTCCAGCCAATGAACTGCATCAGCTGGATGGTAGGGCATTTGGCCGTTCAGGAGCAGTTTTACTGGGTTTATCTGGCGCAAGGCAAGATTGTTGACCCTAACTTGTATGAACTGGTGGGCTACGGCCGTCCCGCCAGCACCCCACCGCTGGCCGACATGTGGCAGGCATGGCGCAATATTACCGCCGCTGCCGATGAATTTGTTGGCACAATTACCCCCGAAATATTGACCGCTCACCTGGTTCAGGGCCAAACCAAAGCCCGGGAAACAACCGGCACGATGCTGCTGCGCAACACCTATCACTACTGGTTCCACACCGGCGAAGCCTGCGCCGTACGCCAGATGTTGGGCCATCCCGATTTGCCGGAGTTTGTGGGGGATATGAGTACGGCCGTTTACCAACCCAAATAAAAATCTGGGACACGGATAAGAAACTAAAAATCCGTCAAATCTATCGCATTTGTGCCAGCAATTCTCAATTTGGCCGCACCGCCTGGGGATAAATCCCCAGGCTACATATGGAAACGTGCTGAAGCACGTTAAAAACAGGCCCACAAACCTGCTTCAGAAGGTTTTTCATCTCAACCGCCGGTTTCAACCGGGGGTAATGACTAGATTCAATCTAAATTGAGAATTGCTGCATTTGTGCCCTGTTTTTTGAATAGGTCCTGTAGTTCCCGATGGCTGGGAATGTCGCTGAGGTAGGTTTGGCGCATGGCGGGATCGCTGATGGCGGCGGCGCGCTGATCGAGCCAGGCTTTACCGCGCAGCAGCCATTTCTCCGCCTGGGCGGCATCTTCGTAGGCCAATAGGTTGTGGCAGGTGAGGTAAATCCGCACGGGGTCGTTGGCGCCGCTTAAGTTGTTGGTTTGCAGATGGCTCAGGAGGGGAGCAGCGGCCGTTTTTGCCTCCGCTACTCGATCCATGGCCAAAAGCACCCACACCTGCCCGGCGAGCGCTTCGATTTGCCGCGGAGCATCACCCCACTTTTCCCAGGCGTCTGCCGCTAGTCTGTATACTTCCAGCGCCGCGGGCCACTGCTGCAAGCCCAACAGGTTGGGTGCCAGAAACAACCGGGCAAAGGCGATTTCGCGCTGGGCGTTTTCTTCCTGCGCCAGCTGGAGGGCTTCTTCGCAGTACATACGGCCGTTCTCAAAACCCCCTTGCAGCGCCGCCAGCAGCCCCATGTGAGCCAGCACGTTGCTCTGCCCCTGGCGTGATCCAGTTTGCTGAAAAATGGCCAACGCTTCTTGATAGGTTGCCGTGGCTTCTGACCACTGGCCCAGGCGCAGCCAGACATCGCCCAGGTTGCTCAACGTGCTGGCCAGTTCCCACAGCCGTCCGCTTTCCTCGGCCAGCTGCTGCCGGCGGTTCAGCAGCTCCAGCGCCAGCTCATGCTGCCCTTCGTAGCTGGCGATGTGCCCCAGCAGGCCAATCGCCCCCATTTCCAGCAGCCGATCGCCAAGCTGGCGCGCTTTGTCCACAATCGGTTCCAGGTAGGTGTGTGCCGCGGCCAGCTGCTGCTGCTCCGAAGCCAGGATGGCCAAAAAATAGTGGCTGCGATACAGGTTGCGCACGTCGTTGGCCTGCTGGTGCAGCCTGGCCGACCGCTCGCCCAGCTGCTGTGCCGCGGCCAGATCGGCCTGTCGCCAGGCGTTCACCGCCAGCGAGCGGCAGATCGAACCCTCCAGGTTAATCAGCCCCAGCTTCTGCGCCAGCTCTTCCGCCTGCCGCAGCTCCGTCTCAGCTTCTGGCAGACGGCCGTTTCGCCACAAATATTGCCCCAGGCGCAAACGGCCGTTGGCCTCCAACGGCTCATCCCCCGCCGACTGGCTCCAGGAGACGGCCGTTTCCGCCGCGTGTTTCATCTCGTCCAGCCGGGTGAGCTCGTACAGAATGGCGGCGTGTTCTACCTGCAGGGCAGCCAGCAAACGGCCGTTCGCGGCAACCGGCGCCACGCGGCTGATGGCGCTGCGCAGGGCGTCGTCGGCTTCCAGGAAGAGACCGGCGTAATTCCAGTAAGCGCCCATGCCGGGGACGGCGGGAAGGAGATCGTCGGGGAGCGGCCGTTCCGCTGCCCACTGCCAGGCGCGGGCCAGATTTTCGTTTTCGGCCTGAGTCTGGTGCAGCGCTTGTACAGGTTCCGGGCCGAAGAAGTTGTTTGTGCGTTGGGCCAGCCGCGCCAGGTAATGGCGGGCGTGCCGGTCGCGCAGCGCGTCGGCATCGAGGCCCAGGGCAGCCCGCTGGCGCTGGGCAAAAACGCGCAGCAGCTCGTGCAGGCTGTAGAAATCGCCGTGATGGTAGCGCACCAGCGACTTGTCGATGAGGGCAAAAAGTGTGGCCGGTGCGGCGCTGGTCACGGCGCGCATGCCGTCCATCTGGAAGCTGCCACGGAATACAGAAAGC
Source organism: Candidatus Leptofilum proximum (assembly GCA_016710325.1). Classification (GTDB taxonomy): domain Bacteria; phylum Chloroflexota; class Anaerolineae; order Promineifilales; family Promineifilaceae; genus Leptofilum; species Leptofilum proximum. Next base: position 1,562,735 of record JADJXK010000001.1, read on the forward strand.
TGGGCCAGCGTTGTTTGCTCTTCTGGCGTCAGCATCTGCCAGGAATAGTTGAAGACCGCTTGCAGGCTGCGGTGGCGCTCCGGCACGTCCTGTTGGGCGCGCTCCATGTGCAGCAGGTTGGTTTGCAAATCGGCGGCGATGGCGCTGAGCGACAGCCAGCGGGTCCAGTCGGCTATCAGTTCGATGCCCAGCGGCAGACCGTTGACAAAATGGCAGAGGTGGCTGAGCAAGGGCAGGTTTTCTGGCGTGAGCAGGTTCTGCCCGGTGGCCCGTTCGGCGCGTTCGGCAAAAAGCTGCAGGCTGTCGCTGGCGACGGCCGTTTCCCAATCCTCCCCCTCCGGCACGGCTAACCCTTCCACCCGCACAATTTGCTCGGCCTGCAGCCGCAGCGGTTCGCGCGAGGTGGCCAGCATGGTGAGGTGCGGCGCCTGGGCCAGCAGGGCCAGCACCAGTCCGGCGGCATCCAGCAGCGGCTCGAAGTTGTCCAGGATGAGCAGCATCTGCCGCTGGCGCAGGTAGCTGGCCAGCTGCTGGCGGGGGGGATCCCCCGCAGCAAAGTTCAGGGCCAACACAGCGGCGATGGCACTGGCGACGCTGTTTTCGGGATCGGTGGTGTGGGCCTCATCGATGTTTTCTAACCCGGCCAGGGGCACAAACCAGATGCCGTCGGTAAAGTGCGGCAGCAGCTGTTCGGCCGCGGCCAGGGCCAGCCGGGTTTTGCCCACACCACCTTCGCCCAGCAGGGTGATGAGCCGGGAACGGCCGTTTTGCAGCAGCCCGGTGAGTTTTTCCAGCTCGTGGTGGCGGCCGATGAAGGGGGTGAAGTGGGGGGGGAGGTTGTGGGGGGGTGACGGGGTGACAAGGTGAGGGGGTGACAAGGTGAAGGGGTGAAGGGGTGAAGGGGTGAGCGAGGGAGCGGGTGAAGCTTTGTCACTATGCCAACTTGTTACCTTGTCATTGAGTATCTCTTGATAGAGCGCAGTTGTTTCTCCGGAAGGTTGAGCGCCCAGCTCCTCCTCCAGCAGGCGGCGGCAGGTTTCGTATTGGGCGAGGGCGGCGCTGCGCTGGCCGTCGGCGGCGAGCAGCAGCATGAGCTGGCGGTGGGCTTCTTCGTGCCAGGGCTCGATGGCCAGCAGCTGGCGGGCCGCCTGGATGCCGGATTGGGCTTGTTGGGTGTATACGGCTGTTTCCACCAGATGGTAAAGGTGGGTAACGGCCGTTTGCCGCAGCCGCTCCCGTACGCCCACCACCCAGGTCTCAAACTCGGGTGCATTGGGGATATCGAAGCCCGTGAGGAAATCTGCGCGGTACAGAGCAAAAGGGGATTGAAGATTAGAGATGGGAGATTCAGCCAATCTCCCATCTCTAATCTCCAATCTCTGATCGAACTCGGCGGCGTCTAGCCAGGTGTTTGCCAGGGCGACGTTCACGCGGGTGGTGTGCAGGATGGTTTCGGGCAGGAATTTGCGCAGCCTGGTGAGGGTGAGGCGGAGATTGGCGCGGGCGCTCTCTTCGGGCAGGTCGCCCCACAGCAGTCCGGCGAGGGCCGAGCGGGAATGCGGCTGGCCGGTGACAGCAAGGTAGATCAGCAGGGCTTGCCCCTTGAGCGAGATGAGATCGGCGGTTAACGGCCGTTCCTCAATTTGTAGAATCGGGCTGCCCAAAACAAAAATTTTCAGTCCGTCCGTCAATTTCGGTCCTCAACTAACGGTAGAAATACGATGAAAAAATGATGGGCGTGTAGGCTGCAAAGTATAGCGCAGTTTATTGGCCTGGCGATAAATTTTTTCATCTTCCAGACGAAAGTTAGGCCGTGTGACTGCCTAAAGTGAGGGGCCGCCAAAGCTTGATGCGAGCATGATGTAAAAGCGCAAAAGTCTAGTGTAAAGGAGTGAATCATGAAACAAACAGTTGGTTCGGAGCAAGCGATTGTATTGGGTGGCAGTATGGCTGGGCTGTTGACGGCCCGCGTTTTAAGCAACCATTTTGCCCAGGTTACTATTTTAGAGCGCGATGCGGTGCATGACCGGCCTGAATCGCGTAAGGGACAACCGCATACGCGCCATTTACATGGTTTGCTGGGCGGTGGCTTTCAGATCTTCAACCACTACTTCCCTGACCTGGTAGAGACGCTGGCTCAGAGCGATATTTTCTTTGGCGACATGGGGGAAAATATGAACTGGTACACACACGGCGGTTACCGGCGGCCGGTGCACACGGGCCTTTACGGAGCAACGATGAGTCGGCCGTTCTTAGAGTACCAGGTGCGGCAGCGGGTGCTGGCGCTGCCCAACGTGACGCTGTGGGACAATTGTGCCGTGAAGCAGCTGCTCACCTCGCCAGGCGGGCAGCAGGTACGGGGTGTGTTGCTGGAGAAGCGTGGGGAAGACGGCGCAAACACTTCACTCGACGCCGACCTGGTGGTGGACTGCACGGGGCGCGGTTCGCGGACGCCGCAGTGGCTGAAGGAACTGGGATATGAGGCACCGCCGGAAAGTGAAGTGAAGGTCGATATTGGTTACGCCTCTCGCCTTTACCGGCGCGATCCACACGACCCGCGCGGGCAGCAGTGGACATTGTTCACGCCTGATGCCCCCGGTGAGACACGTTTTGCCGGTATTTTTCCTATTGAAGACGGCCGTTGGATTATTTCGATGGGCGGCTGGGGTGGGGATCACTGCCCTGGTGACGAGGCCGGCTTTTTGGCGTTTGCTCGCTCTCTGCCCGCCCTGGATATATACAACATTATCAGTAAGGCCGAACCGCTTTCTGACATCATTGCACACAAGATGCCTTCCAGTTTGCGCCGCCACTATGAAAAGATGGCTCGCTTCCCGCAGGGGCTTTTGGTTCTGGGCGATGCGGTCTCCAGCTTCAACCCCACTTATGGCCAGGGCATGACCTCAGCGGCAATGCAGGCGCGAGAGTTGGATCAGTTGTTGGCGAAACGGCCGTCCTTGCAAAAATTAGCCCCCGCCTTCTTTAAGCGGGCCGCCAAAGTGGTCGATATTCCCTGGCAAATGGCCGTCGGCGAGGATTTTCGTTTTGCCACCACCACCGGTCCCAAGCCGCCTGGTACCGACTTCATCAACCGCTATGTGGCCAAAGTGAACCGTGCTTCGCACCATGATGCGGTGGTCAGCGCTGCCTTCTTGCAGGTAATGAACCTGCTGGCACCGCCCACCAGCCTGTTTCATCCGGGCGTGTTGTGGCGCGTGCTGCGGGGTGGCAAAACGGCCGCAGCCGCCCCAACCTACCAGCCGGTTCAATCCATCACCCAGACGGGGCACCATGTGTAAAAACGTGTTTGATAACGTGTTGTGGACCTGTGCCCACTGCGAGCGCTGGTGGTTGAGCCAGTGGCTGGCACCGGAGAATTGGCGGCTGGTGAAGTTAACGGCCGTATCCAAACTCCCCCTGGAAATGAGCCACGCTCCCGCCTGGCATGTCTCCGGCCCAGACCCGTCCGTCTGTCCCGAATGCGGCGCTACCATGACGTTGCAGGAACAGGGTCAGCAGCAGCCTGCCATTTTGACGATGACGTTGAGCTAAGTAAATAGCAGAATTTTTCCATTCAACTTGGTAAAAGGCCATCTTCTTTGAGTTCTTTTTTCAGCCTTTCATGGGAAATAGAACATACAGAGAAATAAAAAAGAGCCAGGCGCTTTTTCAGGCCTGGCTCTTTTCTGTTCTCATAACTGTTTTGTTCTACGATCCCAGATGTTTCTTGAAGAAGTCGGTCATGGTAGTGTACACCTTGACGCGGTTTTCATATTTCAGCACGTCGTGGCCTTCGTCGGGGAACATGAGGTAATCGACTTCTTTGCCGATCTCGCGCAGCTTTTCGACCAGTTCGCGCGATTCCTGCTCGATGACGCGGGGATCGTTTTTGCCCTGCACCACCAGCATAGGCGCGGTGACCTGCTCGATGTAGGTGCGCGGCGAGCGTTCGCGCATGAACTCCTGCTCCGTTTCCGGGTCGCCAACGAGCATTTTCATGAACGGTTTCCACGTTTCCGGCACGCGGCTGGCAAAGGTCAGCAGGTCGTAGGGGCCAAACATGTCGATGGCCGCGGACCACAGCTCGGGGTGACGGCTGGCCAGGGTGAGTGTCATATAGCCGCCGTAGGAACGGCCGACAACGCCCGCGCGGCTCACATCGATGCGCTCATCCTTGGGCAAAACCTCGGTCATGGCATGGACGTGATCCAGCCGGTCGGCCCCGCCCCAGTCGCGCACGACGTGTTTCATGTAGTTGAAACCATAGCCGGTGCTGCCACGCACGTTGGGCACAAAAACGGCAAAGCCGTTGAGCGCCAGGTATTGGATGAAGGGCATGGAGAACCAGGCAAAATCCGGCCGTTCCTGCCCCTGAGGGCCGCCGTGGATGTAGTACACCAGGGGGCGCGGTCCTTCGTAGCCCAGTTCGGCGGCGGGCAGGTAGAGCCGGGCGGAAATACGTAAGCCGTCGTAGCTGGTGAAGGGGTAGTCTTCGCCGGGGGAGAGCCATTCGCCGGGCAGGCCCAGGATGCGTTCGTGGGTATGGCGCTGGCAAACGTGCCGGTTGGGGCCGCCGATGGTGTAGAGCTGGGTGGGGGATACGGCCGTTGAAAACGACAGCGAATACTCATCCTGCACCTTGTTGTACCGGATCGATTCCAGCACGCCGCCAGCCAGTTCGCCCTGGCCGCACAGCAGGTGTGTGGCCTGCATCGTCAGGTTGGCTTCGTCCAGCTCTGCTTCATACACCCAGGAGCTGCCATCAATGTTGTAGATGAGCAGGTATTTTTGCCCGGTGAGATGGCGAATTTCTTCCAGCTCGCCCACGCCTTCATGCTGCGTGCCGGTGATGGGCACCTGCTTCAGGTCAGTTGGGTTATCGAAGCTGAGGTAGGCCGGGCCGTAGGTGTCTTCAAATTCGGAGGTGATTACCACTATCCCGCTATCGTTACGAATGAAGTGCGCCTGCCCCACGTTGTACTTGCGCGGTTCGCTGTCTGGCGTACGTTCGGCCATCGGTGTGCCGAGCAGGGTGGTGGGCTTTTCATCGCCCAGGTTGTAGCGGAACAGCACGCCATCGCCTGCGCCGTAGCCTTCGGCCAGGATGAACCTGGTTCTGTTCTGGTCGCTGCCGCTGGGCATACCGCCAAAGCGGCTTTCGTTGAGTTTGGTCAATTCGCCGGTTTCCAGGTTGGCCAGGTAGGAGCGGAACAGTGATTCACTGCGGGCGCCAGCGACAAAAATGAGGGTGTTGGTTTCCAGGTCGGCATCGTCGGCGCCGACGCGGTGGTCGGCAAATGCCTCGGCAAAGAGGGGTTCTGGGTAGCCGCCGTCGAGCGGGATGGTCATGGGCAGGTAGTTTTCATCGCCGTCCTGGTCGATCATAACCACGATTTTTTCCAGCTTGGGGAAGACGATGAAGGAACGGCCGTCCATCAGATGCGGATTTTGCAGGGCGATGTCGGGCGGCAGCAGGGGTTCCGGCACGCTGCCCCCGCGATCCATGACGTAGAGGCTGTTACGGCCGTTTAAGTTGCTGATGAAATAAATGCGGTCGCCAACAATTTGCGGCACCAAAAAGAGCCGCGCGGACAGAAAAGATTCAATGCGTTTCATATTTTTCTCCTGATTTATCCACAGATTTCGCAGCTTAACACAGATTTTTTATTGAGTTGTTCCCGTTGGGCCATGGGCGGCCATGCCGGAGCAGCGGGGGGTCATTCCTTGTCCTCCGCTGGAGTGACTACCGGGTAATAAGCCACGGTGAGGCCATAAAGCGCTGTTTCTGCTTCTTCACTATCTGGACTTAGCGCGGCGATTTCATCAAGCAGGGATTGGAGACGGCCGTAATATGCTTCGTACTGTTCGGCCGTGAGCCGCAGCGTGGCGCGCCACAAGATGCCCCGAGAGGCGTCGAAGGGATTTTGCTGGGTCACCTCCATGGTGCGCTGAATTTCAGACCGGGTCACGTCCAACATTGCACTCACCATGCGGGTCATGTTTTCGGAAACGGCCGATTGTTCGGTCAGCAGCTGGTTATCGATGCGGTAGTTGCTGGCGACCACTTGATACTTCTTCTCCACAATGCCCGACACCACGTTGGTCTCTACCACCTGGATCAGGCCATGTTTTTCCATCAGGTTAACGTGGTAATACAGCTTGGTCGCCGGGAGCTTGAGCAGTTTGGCAATCTCTTTGACGGTCTTGGCATGTTTCAGGGATTGCAAGATATCGAGCCGGGTGCTGTGGGCAATCACTTTTAGCAACTCGATGTCGTCAACCACAAATTCGTGGGCCAGTTCGTTTTGGGGGGACATATCTGTCTTATTTTACCCGAGCTGAACATTTAAAAAAATTAAAATGATTGAGAAGATTTTATTCCCAACAGCCAAGACTGTCAAGCACAGATTTACAGGGAATGTGGCCAAGCCCCTAAAAAAGCGGGCTCTTTGGGGATTCAGGGGGTTTACAGCCTCTGATGCGTGAAACGTGAAAGGTGACCAGAAAGCCATCACGTTTCACGCTTCACGTTTCACGCCAGACCCCACGAAATGCTGAAGTCCCAAAAAGCGGGAGACAGTGCAGCGCAGGGCCACAAAGGGATGTAAGTACTGTTGTAAGATAGCCCACCAATAATTTGCACCAGTAAAAGCTTACCAGGTGTGGGCTAATGACAAACACCTACCACGATTCAACTCTGTTATCGCAATCCACCTGAAGCTGCACACAAAGCACAGTGACAATCAATCCCCAAGGTTAAAAAATATCGCAGTGTCAAAAGTTCTTGATAGTGTTCAACTATATTTAAGCCGTCAGGCTTCTGGGCTGGGGCGGTATGTGCTGGAACAATTGCTGTTTTTCCTGGTCGGTTGGGTGCCCACAATTGTGGGCATTGCCCTGCGCGGCTTTTTGTATCGCCTGATTTTGCACATGGACGGCATGGCGGCCATCGAAAACAACGTGCGCCTGCGCTTTGCCAACCACATCACGCTCAAGAATGGGGTTTACCTGGACCAGGGCAGCTATTTACACGCCTGTCCGGCGGGCATCGAAATTGGCGAGGAAACAATTGTGATGCACGGGGCGGTGCTGCACGTGTACAACTTTCGCAATTTGCCCCACGCGGGCATCAAAATCGGGCGCGACAGCCTGATTGGTGAATACACCATCATTCGCGGGCAGGGCGGTGTGACCATTGGCGACCGGGTGTTTACCTCGCCGTTTACCCAGATTATTGCCGTGAACCACATTTTTGATGACCCGAAACGGCCGTTCACCCACCAGGGCATCACCGCCGAAGGCATCGTCATCGAAGACGACTGCTGGCTGGGGGCTGGCGCCGTCATTACCGATGGCGTGCGCGTGGGCCAGGGGTCCGTCGTGGCTGCTGGCGCGGTGGTAACCAGGGACGTGCCGCCCCATTCGGTGGTGGCCGGTGTTCCGGCCAAAGTGATTAAAACTATCGACGGGCAAACTTCGGCCCGCGAGGCAGCCGTTTATTTTTAACCGGTGTCTGCCAGTCTACAGACAAAGCTTAAGGTAACCCGCTTATAGTAATGCTCAAACGAATCTTGAATTGGTAAAAACCTCAAAATGTGAAAGCGGGGCGGCTGCCGAAACAACCAAAATGCTCAACGCCCGTTTTTACACAAACAGTTGGCAAAATTTCTGAATTTTGCTGATGAACAATCGGTGCAACAAAACTATGACCACACTCTCTGTTGTTATACCAGCCTACAATGAAGAAGATGGAATTGCCGATATTGCCCATCGCGTACTGGCGGTGCGGGATTCCCTGCGTGAAGTCGGTGTTGATGATTTGGAACTGCTCGTGGTAGATGACGGTTCCAAAGATAAAACCGTGGAAATCGCCAGCAATATCCAGGGCGTGACCATGATCAAACACCCCAAAAACAAGGGGTATGGCGGCGCGCTCAAGACGGGCTTTAGCCAGGCCAAAGGCGAACTCATCGGCTTTTTGGACGCCGACGGCACCTATCCGCCCGAATATTTTCCCAAACTGTGCGTGGAAGCGATGAATGGTTCAGAAATTGTGGTTGGCTCGCGCATGGCGGGTGCCGACAGCCAGATGCCCATCACACGCCGGGTGGGGAACTTCTTTTTTGCCAATTTGCTCAGCATTTTGGGGCGCCAGCGTATTACCGACAGCGCCAGCGGCATGCGGGTGTTTAAACGCGAAGTGCTGGAGAAAATCTACCCGCTGCCGGACGGGTTGAACCTGACCCCGGTGATGAGCACTCGCGCGCTGCACGAACAAATCAAGATGACGGAAATTCCGATTCCGTACAGCGAACGGCTAGGACGTTCTAAGTTGAGCGTGGTGCATGACGGCCGTTTGTTCCTCGAATCGATGATCTGGACGGCCATGACCTACAACCCGGTGCGTATTCTGGGGCTGATTGGTCTGGCGGGCATTGGCCTGGCTGGCCTGGTGCTGTTGGGCCTGGTGATTGCCCGCATTGGGGATACAACGCGATTAGGGGCCTGGGGGGTAACGGCCGTATTCACCGCCCTCATTGCCTCGGTTAGCGGCATCAGCATTTTTGCCCTCGGTGTTACCTTCAACTACCTGGTATCCATCTTCCACAAGCAGCCCATTCGCCAGGGTTTATTCCGCAAGCCCATTTTTAAAACACCCATCAACCGCCACTTCAGCTGGCTGGGCATCCTGGGCATTTTCCTGGGCATCTTAATAGGCGTGGGCACCCTCACATTAGCGATTAATCAACATTGGCCCATTCAGCGCGTATGGCTCTACCTTTTGGGCAGCGCGATGTCTACACTGGTTGGCTTGCAGCTGATTATTTACTGGGTTCTGCTGCGGGTTCTTGAAGAGCTGAGCCAGCGTGAAATTTTAGCCAAACGCGATTTACAAGGATATGGCTCCTAGATCGAGACCGATCCAGGGTCATTTTGAGCAGCCTCAGAAAAGAAACGGGCGTAGCAAGGAGAAAGACTATGAGTCAAGTTAAGCTCGAAGATGTAGCGGTAAAAGATAAAGAAGAGCGCAGAGATGATCCTCTGCGAGAGAATTTAGGCACACGCCGGGTACCCAAACTGCGTATGGCCAACTTCCCCGATGCCGACGATATTGTCCGGCAGGGGCTGTTGGAAGACGAACGTGGGACGGAGGCGGTTGATATTTTGCTGGTGAACCCGCCTACGCCTGATGGGGGTTTGTGGATTCGCACCCAGCACCGCGTGGGACGCCGCACCCGGGAAAACATGGTATGGCCCCAGGTTTCGCTGGCCCAGATGGCGGCCATGCTGCACCCGCAGCACAAAGTGGCGGTGATTGACGCCAACGCCGAGCGCATGAGCTGGCCGGAATTCGCCCGGAAGCTGGACAAATATAAGCCAAAGTATTACATGACCCAGGTCACTGCCCCGACCCTGGAAAATGATATGTACGGTTGTTTCCTGGCCAAAGCCCGCGGCGCCAAGACGATTGCGTTTGGCACGCACGTGACGCCCATTCCGCGCGAGACGATGCGGCCGTATCCAGCCCTCGACTTCATTTTGCTGGGTGAACCGGATCTGACGATTCGTGATTTGCTGGACGTGCTGGAAGGTAAGGTCGACCAGCGCCCGGAGAACATCCAAAAGATGTTTGACACCCACGACCCGACGTATGCCCCGGCCTACAACGAAGATGGCACGGTCAATTTGCGCAAGCTGAAGGGATTGGTCTGGCGTGATGGTGACGAGATCATGGTGAATCTGACACGGCCGTTTATCCCCAACCTCGACGATATGCCCATTCCCATGCACCATCTACTCCCCTGGGACAAGTACCGTATGCCGCTCATCAAAGGGCCGTTTACCTTCATTGTCACCAGTCGTGGCTGCCCGGCGGGCTGCACCTACTGCATCAAACACGTCAGCTACCAGTTCTCGGTACGCCTGCGTTCCGCCGAAAAGATTATGGAAGAGCTGTGGCAGCTCAAGAAGATGGGGCTGAACAACATCCACATGTATGCAGACCTATTTACCGTCAATCGAGACCAGGTTATGGATTTATGCCAGCGGATGATTGACGAGAAAATCAATCTTAAATGGACTTGCAACAGCCGGGTTGATTATGTGGATGAAGAACTGCTCGCCATGATGGGCAAAGCAGGCAACTGGCTCATCTCCTGGGGTATTGAAAGCGGCAGCGAGCAGATCCTGCGCCATGCGCGCAAGGGCGCTTACCCTGACAAAGCCGCACGTTCCCTGCAGTGGGCGCGCAATGCCGGTATCAAAAACTGGGGCTACTTCATCATTGGCCTGCCCGGCGAAACGGAAGAAACGATTCGCCAGACCATTGATTTCTCCAAGGGCTTGCCGTTGGATATCGCTTTGTTCCACGTCGCCGCGCCGTATCCCGGTACGCCGTTTTTCTTTGAAGTGGTGAAAAATGGCTGGTTCCGCCCGGGCACGCGCTGGGAGCAGGTGGACATGGACAAGGGAACGGTGTTAGATTACGATGGGCTGTCTGCGGAACGGCTGCTATACTGGCAGCGTCGCGCCTTCCGCGAATGGGCGCTGCGGCCTGGTCCTATCATGACCTACCTCAAGATGGTTGCGTCTGACGTTTCTACAGTTAAATCAGCCTTGAGCGTCGGTTTACAGACGCTGAGCTGGCAGACCAACCGGGATTAAAAAATCAGCTGTTCTGGCGGCTTGTGCTTCTTGGTGAAAGCAACGGGAAGTATAAGCCGCTCTCACCCTCAATGTACACAATTATTGAGTGACTTTGTGGCTGGGCCTGCGCCCGGACACCATTCTGAAAGCAATTGGCCGGATTCAACGCTGCCATAACCTGACCCACGGCCGTAACTAAAAAATCAGTAGTTTCATGTTTGAGATTGCAAACGATCGTTGGTTCCCGGTAGTGAATTCGGTTATTGCCGGGGGAGCAGCTGCTCTTTGGTACTTATCTTCGGGAAAAATTGGTTGGCCCCTGCTGGTGGCTGTCCTGGTGCCCTGGATTATGCACATCGCTGCGGGGCGCTTTCCCTTTCGTCGCACCCGGTTTGATGGCTGGCTGCTGCTTTTTGCGGCAACGGCCGTCATCGGCACTTTTACAGCTTATGATCCGGAAGTCGCCCAAGGCAAACTATGGGTTCTTATTGGGGCGATGGCCCTTTATTTTGCCGTCGTCTCGGTTTCCCGGCAGGACGTCTGGCTGTTGGCTGGAGGCGCCGGGCCGGTTGGTACACTGCTAGCCATCTACTTTGCGCTTAGCAACGATTGGCAGCTGTGGCCTTCTGAGATTGGGATGTTTAACCGGCTGGGAACGATGTGGGCGAGGTTACGGCCGTCATTTGGTTTACCCGTTTTGCATCCCAACACCCTGGCCGGCATGATGGCGCTTCTGCTGCCGCTTATGGTGGCTTTTGGCCTGTTTGCCTGGCGCAAGCGAAACATGCATTGGCTGCGGCTCGCGATTGTGACCGGCCTTATAACTGCCGGTGGGCTGTTCTTCACTAGCTCGCTGGGCGCCTGGCTGGCGTTGGCGGTAGGGTTTGGCTTGTGGCTGTTGTGGGAGGCTAGCGGCCGTCTGCAGCGGAAAACGCCGTTCTCACACACCACAATTTTTGCGACGGCCGTGCTGGTGATAGTTGCGGTTGGGCCGCTGTTGGTGTTTTTGGCTGCTAGAGCCGGTTTAGGTCAGGCAGATGCCTCTGGTCGCCTGTTTTTGGCCCGGCAAACATTGTTTCTCATCCAGGATTTTGCCCTGACCGGCAGTGGGTTGGCCACCTTTCCCGCTTTGTACGCTCAGTACATCCAGGTAACCCCGGTATTTTTTGCAGCGTATAGTAACTTTTTCCTGGACATCTGGTTGGAGCAGGGATTAGTGGCGCTGGTCGCCATGGTGGTGTTGATCAGCGGCTGCTTCTGGCTGCTGGGGCGATCTGGTCTCTCATCGGCTCAATCCCGCCGGTGGCGCGGTGAGATGATGAATTCTGAGGACCTGATCTTGTTTCGCTGGGGCGCGTTTGCCAGCCTGATGGTAATGGCGCTGCATGGGCTGATAGACAATGCCTTGTATGGCAGCCAGGGCTCACCACTGCTCTTTTTTGCGCCGGCGATGGTGGTGCTGGTCACGCGGCAAAGCGAGTTGGAAACGGCCGTCCCGGTCACCAGGCGGTTGAGTCGCCTCGGCATCGGTTTGGGCGTGACTTCCGTTCTTCTCATGGGCCTGTTTTTCGGTTTTCGCCAGCAAATTGAGGCGCAGTGGTATGCCAATTTGGGCGCGCTGGCACAGGCCCGCGTTGAACTGGTTGGCTGGCCCACTGGTAAATGGGACAACGGCCAAAATTTAGAACGGTTTGCCGCGGCTGCGGACCTTTTTGAGCAGGCCCTGGTCCTTAATCCCGACAACCAGACGGCGCATCACCGGTTAGGCGCTATAGCCATGGTGGCGCGCGAGTATGAAACGGCCGTTTGGCACCTGGAGCAGGCGGAAGGTCAGGCCAACAGCCATCGTGGGGTCATCAAGTCGTTAGGTTATAGTTACGCCTGGCAGGGGCAGTATGAGCAGGCGGCCCACTATCTGACCAACTTGCGTGAGACCCGGGCCGAAATGGCCATTTATGTGGGCTGGTGGCGGCAGCAAAACCGGCTCGATTTTGCGGCCCGGGCCGGAGAAATGGTCGCCATTTTAGAAAACAAGGTCTTGCTAAATCCGTAACCGGATTCATCTTAAGAAAGTTTGCAGCTTTGGTTAATTATTCTGTATGCTAATTGAAAGCGAAAGCGGATGAAGAAACACCACACCTCGTTTGCTGAAATTAAATTCAAAATAGGTAACTTAATCCTTTTATTGTGTGAGGCAAAATCATGAAGGACGCATTAAGCAGATTTTGGACAGTCTGGAAGAAATTTGGTCTTTTCATCGGCGACCTTGTGGCCCGTGTCGTTTTGACCGTATTTTATTTCACTATTTTCATGCCGTTTGGACTCATTGTCACCCTATTTAGCGATCAGCTGGACATGAAAGATTTAACCCCCTCCTGGCTGGCCCGCAGAACAAAAGATTTGACATTGGATGATGCACGGAGGCTCTGGTAAATGTATATCTTAGGCGTATCTTGCTACTATCATGATTCGGCTGCGGCCATCTTGCACGACGGTGAGCTGATCGCTGCCTCTGAAGAGGAGCGTTTTTCCCGCAAAAAACACGATTTTGGTTACCCCACCCAGGCGATTGCCTTTTGCCTGGAGCAGGCAGGCATCACTGCCCAAGATCTGGATTACGTTGTCTTTTACGAAAAGCCGCTGCAAAAATTTGAGCGGATTTTGATGACCACGCTACAAACCTTTCCCCAGTCGTACCCCGTTTTTCGCGAGTCGATGGTGGCCTGGTTTAATGAGAAACTGTGGATCAAGGGTGAACTGCTGACCAAGCTGGATATCCCGGATGAGAAGCTGCTTTTTGTGGAGCATCACCTGAGCCATGCGGCCAGCGCTTTTTTCTGTTCGCCGTACGAAGAAGCGGCCGTTCTCACCGTCGATGGTGTGGGGGAATGGACCACGACGACGATTGGCAAGGCAACGGCCGTTTGGGACAAGACCCCCGATGGCACGCCCGGCACCCAAAAGAGCAACGCCATTGAGCTCTTCCATGAACAGAAATTCCCCCACTCGCTTGGCCTGCTGTATTCAGCCTTTACCGCCTTTTTGGGCTTCCGGGTCAACAATGGCGAGTACAAGGTGATGGGTATGGCCCCCTACGGCCAGCCCACCCGCATGGACGATGTGTATAAAGTGTTCAACATCGCCGACGACGCCAGCTTCCGCCTGAACATGGACTATTTTTCCTTCCACAAGTCCACCTCCAGGACGTTCAGCAATAAGTTTACCGACCTGTTTGGTGAGCCTCGGGTGCACGATTCCACGTTCTACACACCCACGACAAATCCCAAGAAGGATCATCCGCAGTGGGACCAGAAAACGGCCGAAAAGAACCAGTATTACGCTGACATCGCCGCCAGCATCCAGCGTGTGACGGAAGATGCCATGCTCAAAATGGCGGCCCACGCCTATGAGCAGACCGGGTTGAAGAATTTGTGTATTGCTGGTGGTGTGGCCTTGAACTCGGTGGCCAACGGCCGTATCATGCGCGAAGGTCCGTTTGAGAGCGTCTACATCCAGCCCGCCGCCGGTGACGCCGGTGGCGCCTTGGGCGCAGCCCTCTACGTCTACCACGTCTTGTTGGGCAAGCCGCGTAAATTCTTTATGGAGTCGGCGTACTGGGGCAAGTCCTACAGCTACGACGAGCACAAAGCGGCCATCGAGGATTACGGCTACAGCTACGAATATGTAGAAGACATCAACAAGGTGGCCGAGCACATGGTGGATGACATGCTGGAAAAGCGTGTCATCGGTCTGTACCAGGGCCGCTTCGAGTGGGGCCCGCGTGCGCTAGGCAATCGTTCCATCATGGCCGATCCGCGCCGCGCGGAGATGAAAGGCATTGTTAACGAGCGCATCAAGTTCCGCGAGCCGTTCCGCCCGTTTGCCCCGGTGGTGTTGGAAGATCGCGCCCCAGAATTCTGGGAAGATCTGGACGACCACAAAAGGACCTACCCGTACCGCTTTATGCTCTCGGTTTGCCGCACCAAGCCAGGCCAGGGTGAGAAGATTCAGGCGGTGGATCATGAGGGAAGCGGCCGTATCCAAACCGTGCGGCGTGAATGGAACCCGCTCTACTACCGGGCCATCGAGCTGTTTGGTGAAGCCACCGGCGTGCCAGTGCTGCTCAACACCAGCTTCAACCTGCGCGGCGAACCGATTGTGACGACGCCCACCAACGCGTTGAATACCTTCACGCAAAGCGATATTGATTCACTGTACATGGATGGCTTTATTATTCGTAAGAGTCAAAACAAGCACAGCACGATAAAAAAGCCAGAAATCACCTTTGCGAAGGATTAACATGCGAAAGCTTTGCAAAACAATGGTAAAGTGGTGAAGTTTCCGGTTGTTTAGCCTCAGTCGTGCGCCTGTTTGGTGGTGGCCGGGACGCAACGGCCGCTTCTGACATCGATTCGGCAGTTGAACCAGATGGGGCCAAGGGGACGGAAACGGCCGTACAAACCCCACCGCGCCGCCCCGACATTTGTGATCCGGTTCAAAACCCTTAGGGTCTGTATAATTACAGACGAATAAAATTTGTTGAGGACAGGTTGTTCTTTTGTTGATTTAGGAGAGATTTAACCATGAAAAAGTTTCTGCGCAGTATGTCATCCAACTTTGGTGTTGTGGGTGAATTGTTGGGCTTTTTAGGCGCTAACAAGCGGTGGTGGCTCATTCCCATGGTAGCCGTTTTGCTGCTGTTTGGCTTGTTGGTCATCTTCGGTTCAGCTTCAGGTTTGGCGCCGTTTATCTACACGCTGTTCTAATTCGCCTATCAATCGTTAAAATCTCCCCGTTGTTGCCACCTCGGGCGATGGCGGGGAGCTACCTGCAAACATGCCACAGATCTGGAATGTATCACCTATTTTGGTTAGGCGATTTGGCTGGTACGTACTCACCATCGATGCCGATTTGCTGCTGGAAGCGGACGTGATGGACACGCCCATCACCGGTCTGCGCCGCTGGGCGGCCCGCTGGGCAGCTAGTAAGAGCTACCAACTGGCCGATCATATCGTCACCGTTTCGACGCAGACCAGGGAAAATCTGGTGCAGAACTGGGTTGCTGCTGTAGAGCCGCTGGCGCGTGTTTACGAAGCTACTTTAAGGGGCCGGTAGCTATGTCTGGCCCGATGCCTGTCACGCCAACGCAGCCGGTGGAGCGGCCGTTCCACCGGCATACTCGCTGGCTCACCGCTGGTTCGCTGGTGGCCCTGATGACGCTGCTCCAGCTGGGCTGGTTGGCCGCCATCTGGCTGACCGGGGCGACTGAAGCAACCTACAAGCTGCTGCCGTTGATCATGGTAACGGTCGGCCTGGGCACGATCATTTATCTGCTGCCAGAGCGGTATCTCGCCTGGCTGCCGCTGGATGAAGATCGCCTGGCCCGCATGGAAACGCGTGTGCTGCTGCTGGCGGGGCTGCTGCTAGGTGCGACGCTGCTCATTTTTGCCTCCCAGCAGCACCTCTGGGCCTTTGACGAAAAAGGTAATTTAACAGCGTCTTACTCGGTGGCGCGCAAAGGTGTGTTGGCGCTCTTTGAAAATTATGACCGACGCCCCTGGCTGGGTAAGCAGCACCCGCCGCTGGTGCCCATCATTTATGGCACGGCGATGCGCCTGCTGGGTCCCACGCAGCTGGCGGGACGGTTGATAACGGCCGTTTTCGCCATGAGCACCGGCTGGCTCACCTACCTCATCGGCCGCCGCCTGTTCAACCGGCAGACGGCGCTGCTGGGCGCGCTGCTGTTGTTCAGCTTCCCGCTGGTCCTTCGCCTGGGTTCGGCGGCGATGGTCGAGATGCCGCTCACCTTCTTTTTTACGCTGACAGTGTGGCTGACCTTACGGGTGGTGGAACGGCCGTCCTGGGACCGCTGGCTGCTGGTGGGGCTGGTCGTGGCGGCGGGTTTACTCTCCAAATACACGATGGTGTTTGTGCTGCCGCTGGTTGTGGGTATCGTGGCTGTACGCGGCTCGAAAAAGCAGGCGCTGTGTCTGGCTGGAGCGGGTGTGCTGGCGGGGGGGGTGCTCGTCACTGGTTTCGTGGTGGTTGCTAGCAGGGTGAGTGTTTTGCAGCAGCAGCTGGCCACCATGAGAGAATATGCCGGGCTGGTGTTGACCAATGAATACGGCCGTCGCGTCTTGCTTGAAACGATAACAAACCGGCTGCCTTCGGCTTTGGGGGTGTACAATTTGCCCTTATTGGCCCTGGGTGGATTGTTTACCATTAATCGCCGCCGCCCGGTTGATTGGGTGGTGCTGCTGTGGATTCTCAGCGTGTGGCTGCCGTTGTTCCTCACCTTACCCGACCACCGCTACTTTTTGCCTTCCTTTCCGGCCGTCGCCATGCTGGCGGCCCTGGGCTTGCAGCAAATTTCCCGAGGAACGGCGCGTGGGCTCCTGTTGTCGCTGCTTTTTGCGGCCAGCACGCTCTATTTGTATGTCGATTGGGTTCGGTCGGCCGCACTGTTTGTAAAGTAAACGGTATTGTAAGAGATGAGAAAACTACTTCAGGCATTACTCCTGGTGGCGATGAGCGTGGTCTGGGGCCGTATTGGGAGCGTTCGGTCTGGATTGATCCCGATAACACTACCTACGATTCGCCCAATGGTAGTATCCTGGGCGAAGTTTACTTGCCTTACCTGTCCCGGGGTGGCACTTTTACCCTTGATTTAACGGCCGTAAATGGCGAGTTCCAAACTTAATGGTTTAATCCACAAATCAATGCCATCACCAATTGCCCATGCCGCCATGGGTTATGCTATTTATCGTGTAGTAGCATCCAAAAAGCCGGAAAAGAAACAGCCGCGCATTGGTCGTTTTCCACGACTTTTAATTTATACACTGGCCGTATCCCAACTTCCTGATCTTGACTTCGTGCCAGGATTTCTCCTTCCCGGGGAATTTGATCAATTTCACAACACGATTACCAATAGTCTCATCGTAGGGTTGGGCATTGCCCTGATGATTGGATTGGGTGCCCGGATATGGCAACGGAACGATTTTTGGTTTATGTTTATGGTTGCGTTGGTTTGCTACCAGACGCACGTCATCATGGATTTTTTTACGGTGGGGCGAGGCGTAATGCTGTTTTGGCCGTTGACGCCAGAACGTTTTGAACCAATGTTTAAACTTTTTTACGGGCTTCACCGTTCAGATGGCTGGCTGAGTATACGCCACATATGGACGTTGGTTACTGAACTGGGTTTTGTCCTGTTTCTTAATTTGGTTGTACATACGGCCGTAAGCCGCCAGGCTCTCCACTAGCCTGGGTGATTCTCAAAGCGTAATAAATTGCTTAAGGGTTGGCAGGTAAGATATAACCTGCCAACGCCCCCAACTTTGTACTGGTATTCAAGAAGTGCTTTGTTTAAGGAGAGCCGTGTGAAAAAGCCTAACTCTCTCCCTCCGTGGTTTACCGTAAAAATTTTTTGGACGACTCTCTTTATTATTTTCTTGAGAATGCTCTTAGCCAGTAACATTTCTACCGCTTATGGTATGAACGCTGGGAAAGTACACCTACCCACGGCAACGCCCACAGCTAACTTTACGCCAACCATAACCGCCACGCCTACTTCCTCGATGACGCCAACAATTGGTCCATCGCCCACAGTAACGCCAGGGAATGCATGTAGTGGAACACACAGAATTATGCCGTTGGGAGATTCCATCACTTTTGGTACCTATGGGAGTGGCGATCCTCGTCCCAGTGCGCTTGTAACAGGCTATCGTCAGCCGCTATATCTGTCCCTCACTAATTCGAGTTATGATGTTGATTTTGTGGGCGGTCTGATAGCCGGTCAGTCAGCAACTCCCGCTTTTGATCCCGAACATGAGGGGCACGGCGGCTGGACCGCCTCCCAAGTAGCAGTCACCGTCTATGATTGGTTGGTGGCCAGTCAAGCCGATATCATATTGCTTCATATTGGAACAAATAACCCCACTACGAGTCCAATTCACGTTGAAAATATCCTCAATGAGATCGATCGCTACGAAAACGACTTTAACGTGGATATCACCGTTGTGTTGGCACGCATCATTAATCGCACTTTTTACAATCCACGAATCACGATATTCAACCAAAATATCGAGGCAATGGCTTTGGATCGAGTTGCCAATGGAGACGACATTATTGTCGTGGATATGGAGAGCGCTTTAAATTATTCAACCGACATGGCCGATAACCTCCATCCCAACGAAACAGGCTATACTAAAATGTCCAACGTCTGGTTTGCTGCCCTAGATGCTCTTTTCGCGGCGTGTGACCCTGATGTCACGCCTACACCAACAATTCCACCAACAACTACGGCGACCTTCACACCTACAGCGACTCCCACTTTCACGCCTACGGCGACCAATACACCCACAAGTGGTCCTTCACCGACGCTAACGCCAACACCGACTGCCACATCCACGCCATCGATCACACCAACCATAACGGCGACACTCATCCCAACGGCAACCTCCGTAGGTAGCTGTCCAGGTGATATGGTTTCTTACTGGACGCTAAATGAAACGAGCGGCTTTTTGTTTGCTGACCTCTCCGGTGACAACGATGCCACCTTTACCGGGAGTGGAACGCCGAATTACGCGGTGGGGCAGGTAGGCGGCGCCCTTGCTTTTAATGGTACAACTCAGACGCTGCATACAGCAGCAACTGCTAATCCGACCGACGAGATTACGGTGATGGCCTGGATCAATCCCAGCGATTTGAGTCGGCGCGATAGGGGCATCCTCTCGAAGGCAGATGCTTTTGTATTCGAAGTAGAATCCGTTGGCAGCCTTCTCTCACTAACGCTTATCAACGGTGGGTCGTTTGATGAGTTTGAACCTAATGTCAGCAGCAATCAGATTGGTGTCGGTGACTGGACTTTTGTGGCAGCTACTTTCGATGGTACTACGATGGTAATTTACATTAATGGAACGGCCGTCGGCAGCAAAATCAGCAGCATCAGCGCTATCGGCAATAGTGAGGAGCCTTATCATATCGGCTGGACCTCCCACATAGCGTTTGGCACCAATCGTTACTTTAATGGTATTATCGATGACGTTGCGGTCTACGAAAGAGCTTTGAGTGCTGCTGAAATAGCCGAGCGTTACGAAGACGGACTGGTGGGTCTGTCCCACTGCCCGTGATGCAACATCGCACCCCGGGTCGTTCTTCATCGGATCTTTGAGTTGTGTTTCAAGTACCCTAGTACAGTCCGGCGGAAATGCACATAAGGATATTATGACAAGTGTAGCGGACTGTTTAAGTATTGCGCCATGAGCGTAAATTGAGGCGAACTTCTGTAGCGCAATACTAGGTTGCGGAGAAGGTGGTTGCCTGACCGGCGGGATATCAGTATGCCTGTGAATGACTATTCTGTGATTGATCAATGATTGAACCGATTTCACCTAAAAAGGGAATACGAATTATAGGAGGAGTGAAGACGGCCGTACAGACGAACCTGCTTGTTCAGCTTCTGTTGCTAGGAGCTATCATGTCGCTGGCCGCTTTATTACGCTTTTATATGTTAGGGGAGTGGAGTTTTTGGATTGACGAGATATATTCACTCCAGAGTGCCAAAATTGCAAGAGAAACTGACAGGTTTCTGCCATTATCGAGCTACCTCGCTGGGGGCGTTATTCACCTTATTGGTACAAACGAGTGGAGCGCACGCCTGGTATCTGTGCTTACTGGCCTTCTGACACTTCCATTGTTATATTTTCCCATAAAGAAGGCTTACGGACTGCGCGTTGCTTTGCTGTCTACAATATTCCTGGCCATTTCACCATGGCACCTGTACTGGTCGCAGAACATGCGGTTTTACACGATGCTGCTTCTGCTCTACATGCTGCTTTTGTTCAGGTTCTATCGAGTTACAGAACACAGAAAGAGTTGGTACGATCTAATTTTTTTATTTGTCCTTCTTATTTTCGCAGTCTATGAACGTTTTATTGCTTTCTTCATCGTCCCAGTGGCAATTTGTTATATACTCTCACGTCAATTAGGGTCTTTTGGAGCTGCGTCACAATTGCGTTTAGCAAAAATCCTCCCTTTGTTTCTAGTGCCTGTTGGTGGCTTGGTCATTCACGAACTTTCCCGCACTGCCGCCGGACATGATCCTGTTATTCTCAGCTTTTTCCTGAAGTTTGTCGGTGCGCCCAACACGAGTCCACTTAGATTTTTAGCCTCATTTGTTTACCGGGCCGGCATTCCTGTTCTAGGTCTTGGTTTGGCCGGTAGCTTTTTTGTACTCACCAAGAAAGACAGGCTGGGTTTACTTTTGGTCATTTCTGCCCTCTTACCTCCAACGCTCCTGTTTCTAGCCTCACCAATCGTATTTACAATTGATCGCTATGCCTTTATATCACTGCCCAGCTGGCTTGTTTTGGCTGCTATCGCCATTGACCAGGCGCTTTCGCAAAAAGCGCAGTATGGGTGGATTTTTGGACTGGCTATGCTTTTTGTAGTCGTCTCAGATGGGTTGACCCAGGATATGCTTTACTACCAGTACTACAATGGTGGTCGAGAAAATTGGAAAGGTGCCTTTGCCGTCATCCAGGAGCAACACGCTCCGGATGATCTAGTGTTTGCCAGCAGGCCAGAGTTGGGAGAATATTACCTTAAGGAGGACGTGAATCCACTCAACCGAGGACTCCCTGAAGAGATCCAACGCCGTAACCAAAGAACGTGGATCGTTGTTAGTACCAGTACCGGTTACGTTGCTCCTTCTGTCCTGGCATGGATTGAAAATAGTTGTGTCTTAATTGAGGTGCTGGATGTCCACGTCCCAGGAAAAGTGTACGACTTGCGCGTCTATCTTTACAGTCCCGATGATTCACAACGAGCCGGGTTTCGATATGAGTCGGGAGGTAAAGTTAGCTCTACGTTGCGGGAGACGGCTTTTTCTCTTATGTACACTAAACTAACCAGGTAAGGAAGATGCAGAAGCGAAAAGAGCTATTGATAGCTAGTCTTGTATGGCAGTGGCCGCCCGGCCAACTGCACACATTACAGGGGGAGGTGCTTAAGCAGTTAGGTTATTCTCATGAATTCTTTCAGCTAGGTAGCCCGATACCTCCCCAGACAGATGCCATATTTGTTCAGGGTCCTTATGGCTCTCTTTTGCCTTTAATTAAGCAATTGAAGGAGATGCCGTCAAGTTCACGACCCATTCTCGTTTACTGGTTTCAGCAGAGTTTCGATCTGGTCCCTTATCAAAGGGTTCGCAGGCTTGTGTCTCCCCTGTTTTCAGAACTAGACAGGCACTTTCACAGTGGAGGATGGGCCAGAAGGAATTTGAGCCGAGTCATGTCCCGAGTTGTTGCTGGAAAAGGGGCTCGTCTCGGTTTTCTTGGCGATCTGCTCTGGCTCCATCGTCAGGGTTTGCTCGATGTCCTGGCACTCTCTTCTTCTTACTACAGTACCCTCTTAGCCGAGTATGGTATCTCATCGATCGTTGTTCCGCGAGGTTACCATCCGGATTATGGCGAGATTTTAAACAATGAACGCGATATTGCTGTAGTGTGGATGGGTAAGTTAAGAACGAAGCGTCGTCGGGAGGCAGTGTATTGGTTGAGGGAGCAGTTGGAAAAACGGGGCCTGACGATGCACATATACGATGGCGTAGAAAACCCGTTCATTTTTGGCGATGCCAGGATGGAAGTTCTTAATCGAACATGGTTTGTTCCAAATATTTTTTTCTCAGATCCGACCAATGAATTAAGCATTCGCTTTTATTTTGCTGCAGCCAACGGGGCAGCCGTTATCACTGAGCCATCACCTCATCAGTACCGTTTTGTGCCGGGACAGCATCTGGTTGTTTCTTCCATTGAGGAAATGCCAGACGAGATCGTGCACTATATTGAGCATGAGGAAGAGTGGCGCTTGATTTCTGAGAGCATGTTGAGCCACATGCAAACAAATCTTCGCCTGGAAACGTCTATTGCCACAATCATGGAGCAGGCTGAGCGGGTTTTGCAGCAAATCAGACAATAAATTGTCGCGTGCCGGTTGGTCACCCCAATCACTTCAGTTCTCTTGCAGGAAATAAAGGCTCTCTTACCGACCAGTACTTGTGTAAGATGAGCGTTAAGGTTAAGTCAATATGATCTGCAATGTTGGCGGCAACTGATTTCCATCATGAGAGGTGATTGCTGACAGTAAGGGGAGGGGGCGCTTAAGTTAGCAACGCCACGGCCACACTGTCTATATTAATCGATAAGTCTTCTAAATGTAGCTTATGAACATCCTTTTTGTTGTTCCGTATGTGCCCAATTTAGTTCGTACACGGCCGTACAACCTCATTCGCCACCTTTCTAAGCGAGGCAATCAGGTAACGGTCTTGACGCTATGGACAAGTGAACAGGAACGAGAACAATTGGATCAGTTAAGGCAGCTGTGCCACGAAGTAATAGCATTACCGATGCCGCTTTGGCGCTCCTTGCTAAACAGCGTCTGGGCTTTACCCAGCCGCCGGCCGCTGCAAAGTGTGTTTTCCTGGCGACCCGAGCTGGTTTCCTCTCTGAACGGCCGTTCACCTTACGACGTTATTCACATAGAGCACCTGCGCGGCTCCCGTTATGGTCTTTACCTCAAACAGCAGACCAGCTTACCCGTAGTCTGGGACAGCGTGGACTGTATTACACATCTTTTCCGTCAGGCGTCGGTAGAAAGTAAGAACATGATCGGCCGTATTCGCAGCCGTTTTGAACTGGACCGAACTGAATATTATGAAGCTTGGTTGTTGGATAAGTTCGAGCACGTCATTGTGACGTCTCCGGCCGATCGCGCAGCCATGTTGCAACTGGGCCAAAATCACAGCTTGGCGAAGCCAATTTCAGTCTTAGGCAACGGTGTCGACATTGAACACTTTCGCCCTGATACGGCCGTTACGCGTGATCAAGACACACTGGTGATCAGTGGCAAGATGAGTTACCACGCCAACACCACCATGGTGTTGCACCTTTTTAGGCAAATTATGCCGCTCGTGTGGGCCAAACGACCGGAGGTCAAATTGTATGTCGTTGGCACAGATCCCGGGCGGGAAATTCAGGCCCTGGCGGAGCATCCCAACGTGATTGTGACCGGGACCGTTGAGGCGCTACCCCCCTATCTGCAACGGGCCGCCATTTCCGTGGCTCCCATACAATATGGGGCCGGTATTCAGAACAAGGTGCTAGAGGCTCTAGCCTGTGCTACGCCAGTGATTACTACCTCCCAGGCCATGTCGGCTTTACAAGCCGTTCCCGGTCGCGATCTCATGGTAGCTGACGACCCAGAAGCCTATGCTGCGGCCATCGTGGAGTTGTTGGCCGATCCGGAAAAAAGAAGCGTATTGGGCCGCAACGGCCGTACCTATGTTGAGACACATCATCACTGGCCAAATGTCGCTGCTGGGCTAGAAAACATTTACCGACAGGCCATCGCTTCCTCGCAAAATCATTCCCGCTTGCACCGTGTAAACAGTTGAGGTCGCTGGAGTAAATTTGATAGCAACACTATCTTTGGAGATAGAGTCATGATTATTATCCAGACACCTTTGCGCGTCAGCTTATTTGGCGGTGGTACCGATTTTCCCTCGTATTTCCTTGAACATGGAGGATGCGTACTTACATCAGCAATTGATAAATATATTTTTGTCACCATCAAAAAGCGTTTTGACGCCAAGTTTCGCATCGGTTATACGCGTACAGAAATGGTTGACACCATAGACCAGATCCAGCATGAGCTGATCCGTGAGGCTCTGCGCAAAACGGAGATTACAGGGGGTGTAGAAATTACCACAATGGGTGACATCCCCGATCAGGGCTCCGGTCTGGGTTCATCCAGCACCGTAACCGTAGGCGCCTTGCACGCCATGTACACATTCAAACGCGAACTCGTTTTAACCGAGCGCCTGGCCAGTGAAGCTTGCGAGATTGAGCGAGAAGTTCTGCAAAAACCAATTGGGATTCAAGATCAATATATTGCTGCCTATGGCGGTTTTCGTTTTATGGAATTTACGACGTCTGGTGAAGTGATCTCCTATCGTATTGCGCCAAGTGAAAGGGCCATACGTCGCTTGAGCGAGAATTTGTTACTTTTTTTCACCGGAGTTACACGCAAAGCGGATAACATTCTGAACGAGCAAAAGCGTAATATCAAAGACAAGTTGTCAATCTTGGATGAAATGAAACAGATCGTCCATACTGCCTGTGATGAGGTACAGAAAGAGAACGTGGATGCCATTGGCGCGCTTTTACACCAGAGTTGGCTCTTAAAGAAGCAGCTTGCCAGCCAGATTAGCAACGGGTCTTTAGACGATATGTACGAGACGGCACGTCGCGCGGGCGCAACCGGCGGTAAGATTTCAGGCGCTGGTGGGGGCGGTTTCCTGCTGCTGTACGTCCCCCAAGGTCGACATGATTCCGTCCGTGATGCCTTGAAAGGATTTCAGGAATATCCATTTTCCTTGGGGCAGGATGGGAGCAAAGTGATTTTTGACTATCAACGCTGATTGGAAATGATCAGTACAGTCTGGCCGAAATCTGTACAACAATTCTATGTTGAGTTCATCGGACTGTTTAAGTCTTGCGCCGGGATCTTTATCTCACTTTTGGGCGGAATATAGTTAGGACTTACGCAGTTGAGGGAAATTTGAGTTCTGTTACACTGAGAGTATGAATCCACCGAAATGTAACGACCACGACTATATCCAATTCCTGATTGCCAGCCAGCATGCCTTCACGGCTACTGAAGCGGCCAAAACCCATCCCGCTGGGGAAGAGGGTCCAGCGCACGATGCCTACACGCGCCTGCTGTACCGGACTCAGTCGGATGGCACAACGCTGTGGCAGGAGGTTAAATCGCTGATTGCGTTGCCAGAAGGCATGCTGGTACTGGATGATAGCACCCTGGATAAACCCTATGCGCAACAGATGGATTTGGTCAGCTACCATTGGTCGGGCAAACATCAAGCGGTGGTCAAAGGGATCAACTTGCTCTCCTTGCTGTGGACGGATGGCCAAGCGCGTTTGCCTTGCGATTTCCGCATCTACAACAAGAAAGAAGATGGCTTGAGCAAAAACGACCACTTCCGGGCGATGGTGCGTCAGGCAAAACAGCGTGGCTTCGAGCCGGAACTGGTAGCCTTCGATAGCTGGTATGCCAGCCTGAAGAATTTGAAATTGCTGCGCCGCTTGCAGTGGTCCTGGCTTTGCCGGTTGCAAAAAGACCGTCAGGTTGACCCCGATGGGCAAGGCAATCGCCAGATTCAGGCGATTCACATCCCCCGCTATGGTCGACAAGTCCATCTCAAGGGCTATGGCTGGGTCAAAGTATTCAGGACAGTTGGCAGAAACGGCGACGCTGAATACTGGGCCACCAGCCAACTGATGATGCCCATTGAGCAGATGGCTGAAGATGCCCTGGATGCCTGGCAAATCGAAGTCTACCATCGCGGCTTGAAACAATTCACCGGGATTGAAAAATCGCAGCATCGGAAAGAAAAACCGCAACGAAACCATATCGGCTTGGCTTTGCGTGCCTTTCTGCGCTTGGAAGTTCATCGATTGCGTACCGGTATCTCCTGGTTTGAGGCTAAAGGAAATATCATCCGAGATGCGGTTCGGTCGTATTTGGCCGATCCTGCCTACACACTATCTGTATCAACTGCGTAAGTCCTAAAAGAATTCGCTGCCTCATTGCAGCAAAAAGGAAGTTAATATGAATCAGGTGCAAAAATACGTGGGAGAGCTTAAAGAGGTACTTGATCAGCTTGCGGCTGAACCAATTCAGGCCACCATTGATCTCCTGCATCAAGCCCGGTTGAGAGGCAAGCAAATATTCATTATGGGGAATGGGGGCAGCGCTTCTACTGCTTCGCATTTCGTGTGTGACCTGGCAAAGAACACTCGCAAAGATGGTTGGTCTCACTTTAGGGTTATAGGTTTATCCGATAACGTGGCGATTATGTCGGCTTACGCTAATGATGAAGGATATGAGAATGTATTTGCCCAACAACTGGCAAATCTTGTGCAAACCGGGGATGTCGTTATTGGTATTTCTACGAGCGGAAATTCGCCTAACGTCTTGCGCGCTGTTGAGGTGGCCAATAATGCCAAGGCAACGTCGGTGGGTTTTACCGGATTCGATGCCGGGCAACTGGGCAGTATGGTAGACATTCACGTCCATGTGCCCAGTAATTGTATTGAGCAAGTTGAAGACATTCACTTGATGTTAGAACATTTGATCACGAAATCGCTGCGTGAAATGACAAGGTCTGAATGAAATACTTGAAGAAAAACCTTCGTAATTTACTTCTGTTCGTTTTCTTGCTAGGGTTGTTCATGAGTGTTGTCCTGCATACGGCCGCTCAATCTGAAGACGAGGTCTGGGATGCGCCTGTGAATTTGTCACAGTCTGGTTCGGCGACCGGGCTGGCGTTTACAGTAGACATCAGTGGAACGTACCACCTTCTTTGGCAAGACGAGTTTGTTGGCTATGAATACTTGAGTGGCAATGGTGAGGATTGGAGTGAACCTTCTATCCTGCTGCTTCCATTTAGTGAACCACCGTTCACAGCCCCTGGAGATGAAAGCTTTGAGAATCTGTTTTCGCCCCTGTGGGTGGCGGATGCAGAAGAGGAGCTGATTCATGGCTTTTGGCAAGGTGAAGAGGGAGTATTGTGGTACAGTCGCAGTGCCATAGCTGAGTTAACAACGCGAGCCGGTTGGACTGCCCGTGCCCGGCTCGCACCAGTTGCGATTGCCCACGATGTTGCTGTTGATGCCAACGGCCGTCTGCACCTTGTCTATATCAGACCGAAAACATCGGATGAGACCACTGCCGGCCTTTACTATCGGCTTTCGGATGATGCTGGGGAAACCTGGACAGATGCAGTTCAATTATACCAATCCGATTACTATCATGTAGATGCTTCCGACCAGGCACATGTCAAGATTGTGGCTGCTGAAGATGGCCGGATCTACACCGTATGGGACAATCGCTTGTTAGATAGGGTATTCATAACGTATTTGCTTAACGATGAAGAAACTTGGGCAGAACCTATCTTAGTCGATCAGCAAACGTTTGAGAATGATGGTGAAGACAGGCCTGGTCCTTCACGCATTGACATCGCTTTAGTAGCTGATGAAGTTCACTTGACCTGGCAGGCAAGTGACGAAGAACAGAAATGTGCTCAATATCATACGTGGTCTACAGACCAGGGACAATCCTGGCAACCACAGCAGGTTGTTATAACCAGAACCACCTGTCCCACAGACGGGCAGTTTATCGTCCGAGATGATGTATTGTTTTTGCTGACGCGGATAGACACTGAGGCTAATCTTCAGGTTTGGGATGGTCGGCAGTGGAGCGAACACACTCTTCAACCATTGGTAAACTTTACTGACCCGGATACTTTCCGCACGGTCACGCTGGATTGCCTCCATATCAGTGTTTCCAGTAACAGTCGATTGGCTGTTTTTGGCTGCGGAACTAGCATTGTCAGTCAGGATATCTGGTTATTGCAGCGGCCGTTGGGTGGGCTGGAAGAATGGGCGGATCGCTTCAGCGCCACACCTGTCTGGAGCACTCCAGAAGCTTTAGTGCAGAGTGATGTCCATTTGCAAATGCCGCAGTTGGTAGTTGGAGCAGACGGCCGTATACACGGGGTGTGGAGCGAAACAGGTAATCCAGTAGCCGGTGACTTCTTGAGCGATTCGGCTCTGGTTGGTCAAGCTGTCTACTATTCTCAGTTGAATGCAGACAGCTGGCTGCCGCCACGAGTGCTCGTAGAGTCGTCAAACAATGCCAAGCAGCCGTCTCTTGCTGCTGGTGCAGATGGTAGTTTGTATCTAGCCTGGAGCGGTGGGGAAGCGAATGAGATTACGCTGAGGCGGGCCTTCGCTAACCGGGCGGCATCTGTAGGGGAATGGTTTGAGCCGCAAATACTTTCAGGTTCACAAGCTGGTGGAGAATGGCCCAGCGTGGTTACCACTGGCGAAAATGAAGTTCTTGTCGTTTACTCGGTGCCCCTGAATGAAGAGCGGGGGTTATATTTGACCAGGTCGGAGGATGGCGGGCTTGTCTGGTCTACACCGGAACGTATATTTGATGGACACGCGGCTGACTGGGAAATGGTTGGGCGACCCCATCTTATCATAAGTGACGAAAGCACGTTTCATCTCCTTTGGACCCGGCATACTGCTTCGCAGGGAGCCCAACCCCTGGCACTTTATTACGCTCAATCACAAGACGGTGGACAAACCTGGTCTGAACCAGAGGTTGTCGTGGAAGGTACCATAATCTGGAGCGAAATTATCGCCATCAATGAACTTCATCTGCACCGCGCCTGGGTAGATAGCAGCAATGATCTGCCCGCCTTGTGGTACCAGCAGACGCTGGATGGCGGCATCACCTGGAGTGAACCGTTGCGCCTGTCCGATCCATCAGTACGGGTGGGTCCAACGACGCTGATCAGGGATTCAGCCAATGAACCTCATGTGCTGATGCTAGGGAAAAGCAGTTTGGTGGGTGCTATAGAGCTTAAGCACTGGTCCTGGAGGGATGGACGCTGGAACCAGGAAGCAGATATAGAGCTCGATGAAGAGATGATTGACGCCGATGGCCTGGCAGCAGCGATGGGCCCTGACGGTTTGCTGGCTGTAATCTTGTCTAGCCTGGTAACCGAGGCGGAGAGTGGACGCGTATACAATGGGCTGTTCTCCTCAAACCGACAATGGGAACAATCTGAGTCTGTGGCCACTCCAGTGCCCACGTTAACCCCGACACCGCAGGTCACTCCAACTGAGACGCCACCGCCTGGGCCTTCGCCTACACCAACCGTAATTATACCTATGAGTCAAGATGATCGGCCGGCGCTGCAAATAGGACCGATCGACACTGGTACTCCTACCGGGCTTCTAATCTTGGGGGTGCTGCCGGCAGCGTTAATTGTAATTATCGCTACAGCTATCGCGCTTCGTATCAGGAGAAATAGGTAAGGCTTATTGTAAGGAGCCTCACCTAGCATTACCATAGCCCGGAATCGTTTCCGTAGTGCATTATTAAAAAAATGCGGCCGGCAATGGCCACCATTTAACAGGAGAATGTTTTAAGATGGACGAAACAAAAATTGCGATTAAGCGATACATCCTGGATGAGTTTTTGCCCGGAGAAGATCCTAATGAACTCACCGATTCTACGGCACTGATCACTGGGGGGATTCTGGATTCTCTGGCTACCTTAAAGCTGGTGGCGTTTCTGGAGAACCACTTCGGAGTCCAAATTGAGCCCCACGAAACAGCTGTTGATTATCTGGACACAATTCCCGACATTGCCACGCTGGTACACTCCAAGTATTAATTGAGGCGAGACGATGGCTACCCAGGCACTGCACCACTTTCTCGATCTATCTGCAAAACAATGGCCCGAACATGTTGCTGTTGATGAGCCGGGGCAGGGGGCAATTCTCTATCGAGAGCTAGCTGAGCTTTCTGACCTGTTGTGCAACAGACTGCATCATTTGGGCGTTTGTCGCGGGGATCGAGTGGGCATCTATATGAGCAAGTCTATAGATGCTGTGGCCTCAATCTTTGGTATCCTGAAAGCAGGCGCTGCTTACGTCCCAGTTGATCCTGGTGCGCCTGTAGCCAGAAATAGTTATATCCTCAGCAATTGTTCAGTTAAGGTTGTTATTGTAGAAGAGCGCTTCGTTGAGGGGTTGCTCAAAGAGATGGAGCAAGCCGGGGAAAAGCCGCAAATTATCTGCGTAGCGGGCACCGGCGCTGGCATTCCGCTAAAAAAAGCTCTGGCGCAGGCTCAAGAGGTAGACCCCGCTTCCGCGGCCGTGACAGAAAACGCCACTCTGACTGACCTAGCTTATATTCTCTACACGTCTGGGTCTACAGGGAAACCAAAAGGTGTGATGCTTTCACACTGGGCGGCCATCAGCTTTGTCGATTGGTGTTCAGAGGCGTTTGAACCTACGAACGAAGATCGCTTTTCATCCCATGCTCCGTTTCACTTCGATCTCTCGATTCTCGACATCTATGTGCCCATTAAGCATGGCGCCACTCTGGTGCTTGTTGAAGAATTGTTGGGGAAAGACCCGGTGCGTCTGGCAGCGCTAATCGCCGAAAAGCAGATTTCCGTCTGGTATTCCACACCTTCGATTCTCAGCCTGCTGGCTCAGTATGGGAAACTCGAGCAGCATAATTATGCAGCTTTGCGCACGGTGCTGTTTGCCGGTGAAGTTTTCCCGGTTAAGCATCTAAAGAGCCTGAAAGAACGGCTGCCGGTGCCGCGCTACTTTAACCTGTACGGACCGACGGAAACCAACGTCTGCACCTACTACGAAATTCCGGCCCACATTCCTGAAGAGCGGACACGGCCGTTTCCCATTGGCAAGGCGTGTTCTCACTACGAGATAAAGGTAGTGGATTCGACCGGGCAGGAAGTGGCGGTAGGCGAAGAGGGTGAGCTGTGTGGCAGCAGTCCCGGGGTGATGCAAGGCTACTGGCACCTCTCGGAGCGTACTGCCAGCGCTTTCCTCATCGACGCCGACGGCAAACGTTGGTACAAGACCGGCGACATTGTGGTTGAGGAAGACGATGGCAACTACACCTTCGTGGGACGCAAAGACCGCATGGTGAAGAAGCGTGGCTATCGCGTGGAGCTTGGCGAGGTAGAGGCTGGCCTTTACCGTCACCCGGCTATTGAAGAAGCGGCCGTTATCGCCCTGTCCGACGAAGAGAACGGCGTGCGCCTGAAAGCCTTTCTCAGCTGTCGCGAAAACGAAAAACGGCCGTCGCTTATCGCCCTGAAGCGGTTCTGTACCGAGAATCTGCCCGCTTATATGGTTCCTGATCTTTTCTCTTTTCAGGAAGTGCTTCCCAAAACATCTACCGACAAAATTGATTATCAAAGACTCAAGACACTCGAACACTAAGGAGTATTAACTTATGGCCTCTGACCAGCCTCTACAGGATGTGGTAATTATTGGCGGTGGTCCGGCCGGTTCGACCGCTGCGACCCTCCTTTCAAAGAAAGGCTTGCGCGTCACCCTGCTGGAAAAAGAAAAGTTTCCGCGAGATCACGTTGGTGAGTCTCTTCTGCCCTTCTGCTACAAGATTTTTGAAGAGCTTGGCCTTTTATCCAAAATGAAAACAAGTTTTGTGCGCAAGCCTGGTGTTCGTTTTGTAGATATTGATGGGCAGCATGGCACCTCCTGGTGCTTTAACCGCGTCATCCACGATGAAAGCTACCTTTCTTTCCAGGTCAGCCGCGGCGAATTTGACAAGCTGCTTCTGGACAACTCTCGCGACAACGGCGCTCAGGTCTATGAAGAGACCCGCGTGCAGAGCGTTGAACTGCAACGGCCAGATGGTACAGTAGAGGTGCGCGCGGTAGGGCCAAACAATGAGGAAATGGTTTTGAATGCCCGGTTCCTGCTGGATGCCAGCGGCCGTAATGCTTTTTTGGCCACGCGTAATGGCTGGCGCAAATCCCTGGAAGGACTCGATCGCACCGCCCTCTGGACACACTGGCACGGGGCAACTTTGCAGGGTGGTCTGGAAGAAGGTATGTCGCTCATCGTTTACCTCGGTGGCGAAAAGAAAGGCTGGATATGGGTCTTCCCCTTGGGTAAGGATTGGCTAACCGTCGGTGTTGTGCTGGAGAATAAATACATTCGTGAGCAAAAGTCACTGCTCTCCGCACAGCACGAGGATTGGCAGCAAGCCTTATATGAACAGGAGCTGCTGACTTCTCCTTTTGTCGAGAAACTGATTGCAGGTGCACAGCCAGAACCGCTCCTGCGGGTTGAAGGCAACTATTCTTACTCTATGCCGAAGGAACTTAAATTTGGCGCTAATTATGCTCTGGTCGGTGACGCGTCTACGTTTATTGATCCTATCTTCTCCAGCGGCATCTTCCTTTCCATGAATGGCAGCCGTTTGGTGTCGGAAGCTATCCATCAGAAGCTCACCAACAGCAATGGCAGCGGTGATGATCCACTGGTTGCGGCTTACGGCAAAATAAACGGCGCGTACAACATCGTTCACAATCTTATCCGCCTGTTTTATAACCCGCACTCCGTTACTTTTGCGGCCGCCAGCGGGGTGGTTGGTGAAAATCATACCAAGCATGAAGACGCCATGGCTGCTGGTCACTACCTCCTGGCAGGTGATTTCTTTGACCGTCACGAGGAGTACATGGAGTTCATTGAGTACCTGCAAAGTCCTTCGTTGTTTGAGAAGTTCAAATACACCATCATAGATCGGAAAGAATTCCATGCAGAAACTTGCGGCGCCAGCCCACAAGAGGTCTTTTCTTCGACATTGGACGAACAGAAGATCGAAGAAGTAATATAAATTTCTTCTGAACAGGCGTCCTGGTAATCTCATAGAAGCTGGAGCTAATTGAAATGCACAATACAGAGTAGTGGCTGTAGCGCTACTCTGTGTTCCTCTGCCATACGCCACCATTTCTACGTGATTCAACCGTAAAACATTTCTTTTTAAGTCCTGACAAAAGTCAAATGATTTCACGCAATTAAGCCGAATTGAAAGGATGTCACCGCAAGGTAGGTGGGTATGTGTGACTGGTGTAAGGAGATCCTGACAGATGCAACGAACTGAAATTTTTAATGCGGAAAGTAACCGAATTTTGCCGGTTATTATGATAACGGTGGGTGTGGTTGCTATTATTTTTGCAGTAACTGCCGGTCTATTGGGAATCAGTGGTCAAAGCAGCCTGAGTCCTAACCGGGCCTCCCTGGCTCTCAGTGGATTTGTCGTTTTAATAAGTGGCGTCATACTAACGGTGCCGGTGGCACAGCGTCGCCTGGCTGAGTGGCTGTTAGTAATTGTGGGGGTTGTTGCCGCTGCCTTTGCCGCTGATATGGTTGTTATTGGGGGGTTGCCGGGCCAGATGGCTAAACATCTTTTTCTGGCTTCCGTAATTGGTGGTTTGCTCCTCACAGGCGTTGCGCCTATTGGTTCCTTGAGAGGACAAGGTATTCGTGCGTGGCTGGGTTCCTTTCTCACAGATCGTGTGAAGTGGAGTAAGTTCTTTGGTGTTCTTTTTCAGTTAGGATTACTAACCCTGATAATCCGGCAGTTTGAGTTAGAAAATCAGGCATTCTACCACAACCTTTCTCTTCTCATTTTCTACAGCTTTATCATCCATTATTTCTTGCCTGCCCAGCTTCGGCTGACTTACTTCTTGCTGATCTCGTTGGCAGCAATATTAGGCGTTTTTGGGCTTTCCGCTGGCCTTCCAATGATTGTCTTTGGCCTTGGTTTGATTGCTATTTGCCATTTACCTATTCCGTTCATTATGCGAGCACTTTTGCTGCTGGCTACCGGGGTAGTGTTCGCGCTTATGCATCTAGGCGTAATTACTACCAGCCTATCTGGTGCTATCTGGCCGGTTCTGGCTGCGCTTTTCATGTTTCGGCTTATTGCCTACATGTATGATTTGAAGCACAAGAAAGTTGAGTCTAACGTCATAAGGACACTTTCTTATTTCTTCTTGTTGCCGAATATTGTGTTCCTTCTTTTTCCTATCGTTGATTACAGTAATTTCCGGCGCACATACTATAACGAAGAGGAACATCAAATCTACCAGACAGGTGTGTCCTGGATGCTTCGGGGTATCTTCCAGCTTATTGTTTATCGTTTTGTCAATTATTATTTGGTGATCTCACCGCAAGAAATTGCCAATGTTGGTGACTTAGTGCAGTATCTGGTTCCCAATATTATGTTGCTTTTGCGTATTACGGGTCAGTTCCATTTGGCTATTGGCATTCTTCATCTGTTTGGTTTCAACTTACCTGTTACCAATGATCGCTATTTTTTGGCTTCCGGATTTACCGATTTCTGGCGGCGCGCCAATATTTATTGGAAAGACTTCATGGTAAAGGTGTTCTATTACCCAACCTACTTTCGCTTGCGTAACCTGAGCGATACAAACCGGTTGATTGTGGCTACATTGTTTGCCTTTTTTATGACCTGGATTTTGCACTTTTACCAGTGGTTTTGGCTGCGCGGCTCTCTGCTTCTGACAGCGCCGGATGTCCTCTTCTGGGTCTTCTTTGCCATCCTCGTTCTGAGCAATTCACTTTACGAGACTAAGTATGGGCGGAGACGCAGTTTGGGTGGCCGTACCTGGTCTTTTCGCCAGGCTGCCCTGGCATCGCTGGGTACAGTTGCGACCTTCACAACAATTACCGTGCTTTGGTCACTCTGGACAAGTCCTTCTGTGCCAGATTTCTTTTCTCTCTATGCTGTGTTAGGGGAACCTTTGGGTGGCATCGGCAACCTGACACCTTTGTTTTTGGTGGTCGGTGCTTTGATCGGCGCTAAATTCTATACAGAGTATCTTGATGTTAAAGCTTCGGCCAAGCGTCTTGCCAAACCAGTTTTCTACAAAACTGCTCTGGTGACGGGTACAGCTTTGTTGGCTGTTTTTGCCTTGGGCAATCCCCTGGTTTACAAACAGTTTAACGGCCGTCCCCAAGAGATTCTGGCTGATATCACTCAGGCGCGCCTAAGTGATCGTGAGGCAGAACTGTTGCTGCGAGGATACTACGAAGATCTGACTAATATTAACAGCTTCAATACAGAATTATGGGATATTTACACAAAACGGCCGACCGATTGGCCCTTGCTGCAGGATACAGAGCTGGCCTATGTCACCGATGATTTTTATGGCGTCGATCTGAGCCCAAATGCTAGTATCATGTTTCATGGAGCGCGTTTTAGTGTCAACGGTTGGGGGATGCGCGATCAATCTTACGAACTGATGCCGGCACAAGGTACGTATCGCATGGCTCTGCTTGGTCCGTCGTTCGTTATGGGATCAGGTGTTGCAGATGACGAGACCTTTGAGGCCCTCATAGAAAAACAAGCAAATAGTCAAAATGATTTCAGCGAGTATCAACATTATGAGCTTTTGAACTTTGGCGTTGCTGGCCATTCTGTGTTGCAAGAACTGTTGATCCTGGAAGAGCGAGTGCTTGCATTCAAACCCGATGCTGTTTTTCTTGTTTCCCACCAGCACGAAGAGGAGATTGCCGTGCGCAACCTGGCTAGCCTGGCGCAAAGGGGAGTTGGCTTGCCCTACGACTACTTTGATGAGCTGATACAGCGGGCAGGTATTACACCTGAAATGACTGAAGTTGAGGCCGAGAGACGCCTCCAGCCCTATGGCCGGGAGCTGGTTACCTGGTCTTATGAGCGCATTGTTACGTCGTCTCAAGAAGTAGGAGCCGTTCCTGTGTGGATCTTTTTACCGACGTTAGAGGTATCCACAACCGAAAGCTATGCCGAGGAGCTAAAAACTTTGGCTGATGAGGCAGGATTTGCGACTATTAATCTGGTTGATCTCTATCAAGGGCAGGATCTGGACTCATTGATTGTAGCAGCTTGGGACCGGCATCCTAACGTACGGGCGCACCAGCTGATCGCCGAGAGGCTATACAACGCTCTTCAGGAGCAAAATGCTGTGATTCCGCTTCCTTCTGACGATTAGCTGATTTAGCAAACTACAAACAAGAAATGGAAAGTGGTGGTAGGGTGAAGCCAATGAATCCGATACTGGTAAAGCTTAAGGAAAATCGGTTTAACTGGGCCGTAATAGGTGTTGTGATTCTGGCACTTTTGGTACGGGTCACATACGTGCTGCTGGCTCCTCGGATAGATCCAATTATCCAGCAGCAACCGCTTTATGGTGACGCCTCCGGTTACCATCTTCTGGCTGTAAATCTTCTTAAGGGTTTAGGACTTACCTGGGATGGTCAAATACCTACCTCGTTTCGTATGCCGGGTTATCCTGCTTTTCTAGCGTTTATATATGGACTGACGCGACCAGACCCAGAGCCGGTGCGCCTCGTGCAGGCTGTCTTAGGTGCGCTAACATGCATTCCTACCTTTGCACTGGCTGAGCGATTAGGTGGAAGAAAGACGGCCGTTCTTGCCGGTCTGGGAGTTGCCTTGCATCCCATCATGATCTATATGACCGCATGGCTCTACTCGGAAACCCTGTTTTTCTTACTGCTTTGGTCTGGTTTATGGGTGTTGGTACGTTCGTTTGATAACAGTTCTCTTCTTCAAGCGGCTTTGGCAGGGTTATTTGTAGGAGCAGCGACCCTGGTAAGGCCAGAAGTGATGGCCTTTCCTGCCCTTGTCCTGGTTGCGGGTTGGATCTTTCGCTGGCCACGGCGGCTTTTAGGATTCGCGCTCGTTGCTCAGGTGGCTGTGGTCATTGTCCTTTTACCCTGGATAGTGAGAAATGTGCTTGTGCACGATCAGGTGGTCGTTCTGACTACAAATACGGGGGCTGTTTTTTACGGGGGTAACAACGACGATGCTGATGGCGGATATTATTTAGACGTACCGTTTATCTTGCCCGGTTTTTCAGAATTAGAGTCCGATGCCGAGTTCAAGCGCATGGGAGTGCAATGGATCAGTAATCATCCTCAAGAGTTTATTGCCCTATTGCCCTGGAAATTGTATAAGCTTTTCTCGCCCGCTGAAATGGTCGGCGCAGGTAGACCTCTAGGAAGCTGGACTCTCGTTCTTAACGTAATTTATGGCGTATTCCTCATGTTTGTCGCCGGGGGTATTATTGTCGGCTGGCGTTTAAACAAGGAACTTATAACGCTGTTGATGACTTTAATCGCCTGGTACATTCTGATCACACTCATACTATATGGTGGTACGCGCTTTGCCTTGCCCCTTGCCCCTGGTTTTGTAACTTTGGCTGCTGTGGCGCTGGTAAAACTTCTGCCCAAGCGTGAATTTTCTGTTTACCTACAAACGGAAAAAGTTTGATAAAAGAATAGTTACTTATGAGCACACCTTTAGAAGTTACATCTGTCAAGACACCTGTTTTAAGCCGAAGAGCGGAGCTCCTGCTGAAGTTAACTACCTCCTTCTTAAGTTTTGTATTATTCATCGGCCTGATTGAAGGCGCAGCCTATCTTTGGGAGCGGTCACAAGCAAATGGATTGTATGCCTGGGAACTCGTTGCTTCACGGCGCATTGACCTGGTTGAATATTCGCAGCCAGGTGCTGGCTATACTTTGATGCAGCCGGGTAGCCAGTACGAGTGGCAGGAGATTCCGGTTGATATTAATTCCAACGGTTTGCGCAATCCTGAGCTAGCGTATGAAAAGTCGGCCAATACATACCGCATTCTCAATCTAGGTGACTCGATTGCCATGGGTTGGGGGGTACGGATGG
The DNA here is from genome assembly GCA_016710325.1 of Candidatus Leptofilum proximum. Taxonomy (GTDB): domain Bacteria; phylum Chloroflexota; class Anaerolineae; order Promineifilales; family Promineifilaceae; genus Leptofilum; species Leptofilum proximum. The sequence goes on from JADJXK010000001.1 coordinate 1,600,594, forward strand.
AAGAGACATACGGTCGGCAGTTGGAGGATATGCTGAACACAAGTGACGCCGACCAGCAGTATGAGGTGATCAATGCTGGTGTGCCCGGCTGGAACCCGGCAAATGAGCTTGCTTTTTTAGAAGCTGAAGGTTTGAAATATGAGCCAGACCTGGTGTTGTTGGATCTGACAATCGTTAACGATATATATGGCCGCAGTGCACTAGAGAAACAGGATCGACCGGCGCTTATTGAGTGGCTGCGGGCCAACACCTACTTCTGGCCTTTTCTCACCGTGCAAATGCGCTGGATAGAAGCTCGTTCTCAAGATCGTGAGCGTATCGACGTTATCGATCCTCCCAAAGAGGCGTCCAGCTACTTTCCGGTAGATTCGGCCCACCCACGATGGGAAGAAGTATGGAGTTGGATTGAAAGCATGAACGCGCTGGCCGCACAGAATGGCGCTGAGTTCGGATTAATTCTCTTTCCTCTTGAATTTCAAGTGCTGGACGAGAATTACTCCACGCTGCCGCAGGAGCTTATTCGTCAGAAAGCCGAGGCGGCTGGTATTCCCGTGCTTGATCTTTTACCGGTTTATCAAGAGGCGTGTCATCAAAAAGAGGATGGTTGTCGCTTAGAAGATCGCTATCTCTTTGCGGACGTGTGGATGCATCCATCGGCCTATGGTCATGAAATTACGGCCGTAGAGGTTAAATCCTTTTTGCAGGAAGCCTTCAACCTAAAACCCGGTAGTTAAACCAGACCGCAACAGCTGCAGAAAAGAGAAGCCACCAATTTACCCCCTGGTTCTGCTGTCTGAAGCCCCTTTAGCTCACTTGTAAGTGTGAGCTTATATAACCAAATAGAGTTCAACACTTGGAGAATAATCAATGGACTTTTCGTGGACCGAGGAACAACTCGAATTCAAAAAGGCAGTCATTAAGTTTGCTCAGAATGAGCTAAATGAGGGCCTGCTCGAACGGGATCAAAAAGGTGAACTATCTCGCGATAACTGGCAAAAGTGCGCCAATTTCGGCATCTTGGGAATGGGCATTCCCGAGGAATACGGCGGCTCTGGCAGTGATATTTTGACAACCATGCTCGTCATGGAAGGCATGGGGTATGGCTGCCACGATAATGGCTTGATTTTTGCCATGAATGCCCAAATGTGGAGCGTTCAACATCCAATCCTCTCATTTGGTACCGAAGAGCAAAAGCGCAAATATCTGCCTGGTCTCTGCAGCGGTGAGTTGATCGGAGCTCACGGCATGTCGGAGCCTGACTCTGGGTCCGATGCTTACAGCCTGCGGACCAAAGCCACGCGGGTTGACGGTGGGTATGTGCTCAATGGAACAAAAATGTTTGTCACCAACGCCCCTATCTCCGATTTGTCCGTTGTGTTTGCCACGGTAGATCCGTCCAAGGGTTTCGGCGGCATTACGGCCTTCATTGTCGAAACAGGAACGCCTGATTTTAGCCTCGGTCGCAACCTGGATAAGATGGGATTGCGGACCTCGCCTATGGGAGAATTAATTTTGCAGGATTGTTTTGTGCCCGAAGAAAATCGGCTAGGGCCAGAAGGGGCCGGAAGCAGCATTTTTAACGATTCCATGGAGTGGGAGCGCAGCTGCATACTGGGCAGCCATATCGGGGCTATGGAGCGGCAGTTGGAGACGTGCATCCGTTACGCACGTGAGCGCCGCCAGTTTGGTAAGCCCATTGGCAAATTTCAGTCCGTTTCTAACCGCATTGCCGATATGAAAGTGCGGCTGGAAACCGCCCGGCTGATGCTTTACAAAGTAGCCTGGCTGAAGAAGATAGGCAAATCGGCGGTTATGGAAGCGGCCGTAGCCAAACTTTATCTGAGTGAGTGTTATGTGCAGTCGAGCATGGATGCTATTAGAACGCTGGGTGGTTACGGTTACATGACTGAGTTTGAGGTGGAGCGCGATTTGCGCGATGCTGTTGGCGGCACGATCTACTCCGGAACCTCCGATATTCAGCGCATGATCATTGCTCGCTTGTCCGGCCTTTAACGAAATTTATACATAATCTATAGAGTTATTTTTGCAAAGGAGAGTAACGATGAAAACAGATGTGGTGATTATAGGTGGTGGGCCAGGGGGAACAACGGCCGCCATGTACCTGGCCCGCGAGGGTATTCAGTCTATTATTGTGGAGAAGGATCTTTTTCCTCGTTATCATATTGGCGAATCGATGACCGGCGAATGTGGCGCCATTATCCGTGATCTCGGCCTGGAGTCTATTATGCTGGATGACGAGCATCCCCAGAAGTATGGGGTGAACGTCTATGGCGCCGAAGGAAAGAACAGGTGGTTTATCCCGGTGATGGCTCGGGACGAGAACAATGATTTGCAGACCCAGTTTACCTGGCAGGTGCGTCGCAGCGTATTCGATAAAAGAATGCTAGAAGCGGCCGTTGAGCGAGGGGCGACTTTGCTGCAGGCAACGGCCGTCAAACCCCTGATTAATGAGGACGGCGACGTTTGCGGTATCCAGGTACGCATGCCTGACGGAAACCTTGAAGATATTGAAGCTGAAATGGTACTCGACTGCTCAGGTCAAAATACCTTTCTAGCTAACTCGGGTATTACCGGCCCTAAATATGTAGGTAACTACGACAAGCAGATTGCCATCTTCTCCCAGGTAGCGAACACCATTCGTGATGGAGTGGACGATCCTGAACATCACAAGGACAACACGCTCATCTTCTACCAGAAAAAGTACCATTGGGGTTGGTTTATCCCCCTGGATGATGATGTGGTCAGCGTCGGCATCGTTGTGCCCTCGGCCTATTTTGTGGAGAAAGGGGAGAGCAAGGACGACTTTGTCAAACGAGAACTGCGCGAGTTGAATCCCGAACTGGCGCGGCGTGTGCCCGATACAACCCTGCTGGAGCCAGCACGCAGCGTGGTCAACTACTCCTTCCAGGTGAAGCGGTTCACGGGCAAAGGCTACATCTGCATCGGCGATGCCCACCGGTTCCTGGATCCTATCTTCTCGTTTGGGCTGTACGTGAGCATGAAAGAAGCCCAACTGGCCAGCAAAGCCATCAAAGCGTACTTCGATGGCGCCAACCGCGATGCGGACAACCCCTTTGCCGATTATCAAGCCTACGTAGAGAAAGGGATTGACGTGCTGGAAGATTCGCTGGACGCCTTCTGGGAACAACCGCTGGCTTTTGCCAGAATCGTCTACAGCCTGCACCGACCATACATGATTGACGTGTTTGCCGGTCGTATTTATGAAGGGCAGCCTTCGCCAGCAGCTTTGGCCTTCCAAAAACTGCTGCGACGTGACCGCCAGTACGACAGTGAAGATATCTACTCAGTTCCAATTGGTTCGCGTTATCACCCCGAGCGTGCGCCCATTTGGAATACGGCATCTTCTATGGTACGTACGGCAGATGGAGAAGCACTGGTCAACTACTTTGACTCATAGCTTAAAGATCTAGATATAAGCGTAGAGTTTGTCGGGTTCCCTTTGGGAACCTATCAAGATTTGTAACTGTTCGGGCGGATTTATCCAGCTTGAACAGTTACTATAAATCTTAGTCTAGGATAAGAAAAAGGTTTGTGAAATGAACATTGAAACAAAAATTGAACGTTTTCTGGTGGAAGAGATTCTCTTGGGAGATCGTCAGACAAAAATTGATCCAGATCAGATGCTCATTGAGGCGGGAATTTTGGATTCGCTTACCCTGCTGCGGCTCATCACCTTCGTTGAAGACCAATTTGGTGTGATGGTCGATGACGGTGAGGTGGTTCCAGATAACTTTCAAAGCATCCGTATGACAAGTGCCTTCATCGAGAAGAAAATGCAGGGACAGTAACTGCAAGTGGAATTTTTGTAACTAGGAGCTGTCGGGCACGCATGTAACCATCGGTTATCTGCTACAACGCGCGATACAAAGATGAGAAGATTACCCACTTTAGGAGAATTGTATGGCCAGAAGATTGTTAGTACTTAACGGCTTGGCTGCCTTTGCCATCGCGATGCACCATGCGGCTGCTTATGGATTACAGGCTATGTTTGGCTGGCATGAACCTGATTATACCCTTATAGGCAGCGCATCTTACCATGTCACGATGTTTATTCGTATATTGGTTTTCTTTGCTGTGCCAGCCTTCTTCTTTGTCTCTGGTTTTTTCATTGGCATTATGGGTAAAGGAGATAAGGCACAACTAAAGTGGACCACGACGATGCCCCGGATCAAAGTCCTTGTCATTCCTTTCATCATATGGACGATTATCCGCCTGGCAATTATTCCAATGGTGCCAACTTCGTTTGATGACGTTTTTAGCCCTTATTTCTTCATCCCTGTTCTCGTGCAGTTTTATCTTATTGCACCTCTGATTGTAAGCTGGGCAAAAGCTAGATGGAAACTGCTGCTGTTTGTCACTGGTTTTTTGCAAATTAGCCTGGTAATTTTGTCGCTGTTCCGGGAGCTGGGGATTACCGTGCCGGGACAGCAGTTTATCCTCGGGATCCCGCGCTGGATCTTCATAATGTGGCCTTTCTGGTTCCCATTTGGTGTTGTCACGGGAATACACCTGGAGAAAGTCAGCAAGCCGCTGGTGCGCGTTAGGTGGTTGTTATTGGGGGCATTGCTCCTGCTGCCGTTCTTAAGCACACTCGAATACCAGGCGATTGCAAATTATACGGAACAGGTTTGGCTCGGGCCCACCTTTGGCGGTGTGGCTAGAACGCTGTATGCGCTTGCCTTTATTCTCTGTTTCATTGCTTTTGACCGCATTCCTGTGCCGTTCTTTAAAGAATTGACTCAACTGGGGACCAAGTCGTTAGGCATTTACATGGGCAATATTCCTGCTATTTATGTTGTGGCGGTGCTTATTTACCACCTGATACCCTGGATTCTTGACAATCAGTTGATATATCAAACCGTGCTTATTGCAGCCGGTTTAGGAGGGCCGCTGCTGTTGATGACCATTGTGCGAAAATCTATGCTGCGGCCTCTTTACCGATATATGTTTGGTTAAAGAAGTGATTTATATGTTTATTTCTCAAAAAAAGGGGAAGCGCTTCCTCCTTGGCTGGCTTGTCTTGTTCATTATTAGCGCCACCTTGCCCAGTTGTGATCAGTCGGGGCCACAGCAGCCTGAGACGTCTGTAGCGGTCATTGAGACCGTGTCGCCACCAGCGGCAACGGCCGTTGCGAGCGCTGCGCCCATCGAAACACCAATATCACCAACCGGTACGCAGGAGACGTTGACATCCGATGAGCGCCTGGCGACGAGAAGAGCCTTTCGCGAGGCGACCCTGGTTGCCGCGATGACTCTGACCGGAACGCCCGGTGCTGAAGGCAGCGCTCCGCCCAGAGGTGGCGCTACAGTTACTGCCACTTTTGAGCCGACCGTTCCTGTAGACCCCGAGGCGATGGTGCCGTTGATGGACATGGGCGAGTCGACATACTTTGGCTTTGAAGGTGGTTTGTATCCCGGTGGACAGAACGAAATGCCTGCCGCCCATGCTGCAGAGGGTCTGCGACGAGCATTGATGATCCAGCCTTTGGACGTAGAGGGCCGACCCAATGGCGGTGGGAACTACATCTTACTCTCTGTTGGTCTTTCCAATACGGGAATGGAGTTTTGCCGTGGACTGGGTGTCGGCCATGATTATTTGACGCCCTGTAATCCCTATTCGTTTATGGGTCAGAGTGCCGCCGATACGGCCGTTAACCATTCCGAACTGGTGATACTTAGTGGGGCCCGTGGTGGCCAGGTGGGCACGACTTGGGACTCACCTGACGAAAACAACTATGACAGGATTCGGGATGAACTATTGGGGCCACTTGGCCATAGCGAGCAGCAGGTGCAGGTAATCTGGCTTAAAGTCGTTAACCCGGCTGGCGACCGTCCCACTCTGCCTTCACCGGACGCCGACGCCTTTGAGCTGGCCGCAACGCTGGCCGATATCGTGCGGTCCCTGAAAGTGCGCTATCCGAATCTGCAGCAGGTGTTCATTTCTAGCCGCATATACGCTGGTTATGCCGACGAACGTGGTGAAGAGCGTCACCCAGAACCATACGCTTACGAATCCGGCTTTGCCGTTAAGTGGCTTATTGAAGCACAGATTAATCAGATGGAGAGTGGCGAGATAAACTCGCTAACTGGCGACTTAAACTACAACACAGTTGCACCCTGGTTGGCCTGGGGGCCATACCTCTGGGCTGATGGCACCAATCCACGTTCTGATGGGCTGATCTGGCCTGAGAGCGACCTGGCTGAGGATGGCGTACATCCTGATCCGAGTGGACAAACGAAGGTTGCCGAGATGCTGTTGGCGTTTTTTAAGTCTTCTCCTGTTACTCGATGCTGGTACCTGGCCGCCGGTACCTGTGAATAAACAACTTAGCAGACGGAAATAATAATATGACAAAGGCTATGCAAGAAAGCGCAGAACCTCGAGGACTGCCCCATACTGATATTGCGCCAATAGCGCCGAGAATCATTTCAAAAACGCGCATCGAAGCGTCAAAGGGTTGGACTTCCCTTGGCCTGGGTGAGCTGTGGGAGTACCGTGAGCTGGTTGTTTTCTTTGTCTGGCGTGACATCAAGGTGCGCTACAAGCAGACAATCATGGGCGCTTCCTGGGCAATTATCCAGCCCATATTTACGATGGTCGTTTTTAGCTTGTTTTTTGGTCGGCTGGCCCAAGTTCCCTCAGACGATTTGCCCTATCCTATTTTCAGCTATGCAGCGCTGGTTCCCTGGACGTTCTTTGCCAATGCCCTGACGCAGGCATCTAACAGCCTAGTTGCTGGTGCCAACATGCTCAAAAAGATTTACTTCCCGCGTCTATCTCTTCCAATTGCCACAGTGCTGGCTGGCATTGTAGATTTCATCCTGGCTTTTCTCGTTTTGCTGCTCATGATGTTCTACTACGGTATTACACCGACAGTGAATGCTTTGTGGCTGCCCTTGTTCTTGTTGTTAGCCCTGGTTACTTCACTCGGTGTCGGCCTGTGGTTCTCGGCAATGAATGTGCAGTTTCGCGACGTGCGCTACACAGTTCCCTTTCTTACGCAGGCCTGGCTGTTTGCCACGCCGATCGCTTACCCCAGCAGCCTGCTGTCTGAACCGTGGCGCACGATCTATGGCCTCAACCCAATGGCTGGCGTGGTCGAAGGCTTCCGTTGGGCTTTATTGGGCACCGATACTGCGCCGGGTCCTATGATCATTGCTTCTTCTTTCGTGGCGTTAGCGCTGCTTATTAGCGGTATCGTTTACTTCCGGCGTATGGAAAAGACGTTTGCCGACGTTGTATAGGTGGTTTAAATGAGTGACATTGTTATTAAGGCAGTTGATCTGGCTAAACAGTACCATATTGGTGGCCCCCAGCGCACCTACGATCGGTTGGGGGAACAGGTTGTGGATGCCTTCACCTCCCCTTTCCGGCGAGTAAAAAAGCTGCTGCGCGGCCAGGCTACCGGTGCCGCAGAATTGGATGAACAGTTCTGGGCGTTACAAAAGGTTTCATTTGAGATCAAGGCGGGGGAAGTTGTGGGGATAATTGGCCGGAACGGTGCAGGTAAGAGTACCCTCCTGAAGGTTCTCTCACGCATCACTGAACCGACAAAGGGGTATATTGACCTCTACGGCCGTGTTGGTTCCCTGTTGGAGGTCGGTACCGGCTTTCACCCTGAACTGACTGGGCGAGAGAATGTCTACCTGAACGGCGCTATTCTCGGTATGCGCAAGACCGAAATTGAACGAAAATTTGACGAGATCATCGCCTTTGCCGAAATTGACAAATTTATCGACACACCGGTGAAACATTACTCTAGCGGTATGTATGTGCGTCTGGCTTTTGCCGTCGCTGCCCATCTGGAGCCGGAGATTTTGCTGGTGGATGAAGTGTTGGCCGTTGGCGATGTCGCCTTCCAGAAGAAGTGCCTGGGAAAAATGGATGATGTAGCGCAGCAAGGCCGAACCGTCCTTTTTGTTAGCCATAATATGGGCCTGCTGCAGGCATTGTGTCAGCGCGGTATTTTCTTGCAGCAAGGCGTTGTGCACACAGATGGGGCGATTGGAGAAGCAGTTCAGGCTTACCTGCACACTCTAGAGCAAGCTGGTCTGCAAGATCTGGCGCAGCGGACAGACAGACAAGGACGTGGTCAGGTTAAGCTGGTGAATGTGGAAGTTTGCAACGGAAACGGTGGGGCTGGTATGGCATTAACGACTGGCTCGCCGGCACGGTTTGTGTTTGACGTTGAAGGTGCGATTGCCGGTTTGTCTTGTTCCTTCACCATATTTAATCAGCTTGGTCAGCGTGTGGCCTCTTTTAAGAGCGATGCCCCTGGACCAGAAGATGTCTATGATCCGGCCATGGGCAACCGGTTTGTCTGTGAAATGGAAAAGCTGCTGCTGGTTGCCGGTCGCTATCAGTTAGGTGTGCTGCTGCGCGGTGGTGGTGAGTGGCAGGATTATGTGGAAGCGGCCGTTACTTTCGACGTAGAGGAAGGTCCCTTGGACGGCCGTGTCGTGCGACCTTTCCGTGAAGTAAGTGTATGCATGCCTCATCGGTGGCAGCTGCCAGTTGAGAATGCACTGTAACGGCGAATTGTGATGATCAATATTGGTGTGATGGGTTACTATGGTTACGGAAATCTCGGGGATGAAGTCATTCTGGAAAATCTCCAGGGCTTCCTTTCACCGCATCGTGTCATTCCTATGCCCCTGGGACTTACAAAAAGCCCGGATCTCATCAGACGTCTGAATGCTTTAGATTTTCTTATTTTGGGCGGAGGGGGATTGTATCGCAAAGCACCGCCCAGCCCTTTCGGAGTTTTTGGCGATTGGGGGGATGCGGTCACAACGCCCATTGGCGTGCTGGGCCTGGGTGTGGAGAAGTTGGCGCCTCATCACATGTCGGCGACGCATCAATTGATCGATAAATCCAGCTTTTTCTTTGTGCGTGATGAAGAGAGCCAGCGTATTCTGGGGCATCCCCGTGTGCAAGTAGCGCCGGATTTGACATTTTATAATCCCATAAAAGCGTTGATGACCGGAAGCTCAGGTGAAGAGGTTGTGTGTGGGGTAAATTTACGGCCGTCTCACGATGCCGTCGCCAATTGGCGACACGCGTTGCTTGATCTGCCAGTCACCAAAAAAGTATTCCCTTTTTCCATTCACCCCGAGTTGGGCGATCGTGAAGCGCTTTTGGAACTGGATCCAAACTGCCCTGACGAATTCAACCTGAACAATTTTGCCGCAGTAGACATCGTCGTTGGCGCCGCCTTTCACTCTATTGTCTTCGCCATTCAACTGGGTATTCCCGTTATCGCTATTAATTACGATCCTAAAGTCTACCGACTCATGCACGAGATTGGCCTAAGCCAGTATATGTTGGAATGGCATGAGTGGGACAGGTTGCGCTCTTGTTACGAGCAGGCATTGACCGAAAGAGAGGTAATCCGGCAGCGGATGAATGTCTATACAAGCACGGCGCAAGTGCGGCTGCATAAGGCGCTGGAAGAACCAAGGCAGGTGATTGAAGCCATGGCCCGACAGCAATTCACCATAACACAGCCGACTAAAACAAAACCAAAAGTGAGCATAATTATTCGTGATAATAACGCTGACGATGCCCTCAAGAGGACATTGTCTTCTTGTCTGCGTCAGACTCACAATAACCTCGAATTGCTTATTCTCACTGCTCGTGCTGAAGATGAACTGCCGTTGGCGCAGATCACGGGCGACCTGCTTGTTCACTTGCTGCCATTGCCAGAAGATGCTGAAGATTGGGTAACAGCCGGTTTATCCACTGCCTCAGGTGATTATATAACCTGGTTGGAAGCTGGCTGCTGGTTTACAGATGATGCGTTGGCCTTACTTGTGGCCACGCTCATGGAAAAGCTGGCAGTCGATGCGGTCCACACTAGCTTCTTTCTTACTCAGGGGGGCATCATTGAGCGTAAGGTAAGGCTCGATAAAGGCCAGAAGCCTGACAAGGCCTGTTTCCTGGGTCCCTGTTTGCTTGTGCGGCGGCATAAAGCAGCTGACGTATGGAGGCAGATAAAAAGTAATTCTACCCGAGGACAACTGAGAGGAATGACGACTCGTTACGTGCAGAGCGCGCTTTTTTTCCTGCCCTGCCAGCCGTGGGAAAGCAGTCTGCATCGCAGCCTAATCGCTTTTCGGCGCGGTGAAATAGATAAAGCTAAACACCTGTTTACGGATGCTCTAACAAGCGGAAGGCAGAATTGGGCGGAAGCTGTGGATCTGGTGGATCTGTTGGCGACGACGGCACGACGTACAACGATACCTCCGTATGAGTTTACAGAACTGATTTTTGATAACCTGCCTCCCGGTGCGGAAGAATTTGCCGTATTAAAGAAAAGAGTGTTAGCTCGGATAACTATTTTGTATTGCTTTGAAAACCAGAATCAGATGAGCGGCTTTGCAATGTTTAGTGCCCTTTTTAAAGGCATTCGCTATGATTTTTCTTGGTTAAGTAACCATGGCGTACAGGTTTTGTTCCTCCGTGCCCTGCGCAAAACGATCATACAGGTAAGAGAGTGATTGTCTTCCAGATAGAGAAAACTAATTGCCGAAACGGACAGTTGAAAGGATAAATTGTGATTGCGACATCAGCTGTAAGCGATAACCCAAATATGCGCCCATCGCTTCCCAAAGAGCAGCCGTTACGGGTTGCTTATGTGATGCAGAATGCAGGTAATGATCTGTCTGAGGATGTGGGGCAGGCTATCCTCATCAAGCACAAGATTCGCGGTTTGCAACAAGCCGGTCATGATGTCAGCATTTTCAGATTGCGCGGACGGTCAGTCGTTAAGATCGATGATCTTAATGATATGGCTCATGTCAGCACCATCCCACTCGGTTTCAGTAATTCGGGATTGTTCAAGTTTGCTGAAAGCGGCGTGCGGCGCTTGCAGCGGGAACTAAAGCTGCCGTATTTTGCTTTCATTGATTCCTTTCGTTTTTACGAAGCTTGCAGTAGATTTTTGGCAGACTATGATTTGTGCCATGAATATGGGGGATTGTTTAGCCTGGGAGCGGCTCTCGCTTGTCGACGACTACGTATTCCGTACGTCCTAACCGCAGAGGCGGATGCGCTCTTGGAGAATGCGGTGAGAGGAACGCCGCTGCGCGGTATTCATGCCGCCGTGGCTAAGCGCGAGGCAAGAGTTACTTATCGATTGGCAAACAAAATTGTCACCGTCTCGGAACCTGCCCGGCAGCATCTCATTAAACATTGGCAAGTTGATGCAGATAAGATTGTTGTCATGCCTAATGGCGTTGATACCGAACTCTTTCATCCCCACTACGACCCCAATCCGGTTCGAGCTGAACTGGGTCTTGGTAATGCGCCAGTAGTTGGCTTTGTTGGTGGTTTTCAAGCGTGGCACGGGCTGGATCGGCTTATAAGCAGCTTTTCTCACATATTGCGAGAAGTACCTGATGCCCGACTCTTGCTGGTGGGGGATGGACCTATCCGCTCTCAAATTGAGAGGCAGGCTGCTGCTCTTGGTATCCAAACGGCCGTAACAATTACCGGTTTTATTCCTCAGGCACGTGTGCCGCAAATGCTCGCGGCCATTGACGTGGCCGTTTTGCCTTACCCGCGCCTGCCGCAAGAGCTGTGGTTCTCGCCGCTTAAGCTGTATGAGTATATGGCAGCTGGAAAAGCAATTGTTGCTTCAGGTACCGGGCAGCTGGCCCAGGTTATTCGTTCAGGACACAACGGGCTTCTAGTTGGTTCTGATGACAATGCTGCCTTCACCCGTAGCCTGGTAGCTTTGCTGCAAGCGCCGCAGGAGCGCCAGCGTTTAGGGGATAATGCACGACAACAGGTACTGGAGCAGCATTCGTGGAAACAGTATATTGATTCTCTGGAAGCAGTCTACCACGCTGTTTTATCAAAATGAGTGGTGATTAGTTATGATTAGGCAAAAATTTCTTATTCTTTTCGTTGCGCTCTTGGGCGTATTGTTATGGACATTTGACGCGGAGGCGCAGATTCAACCAGGCTGGTCACCCCCTTACCAGCTGTCTGCTTCAGGTACCAAAGCAAGCGAGGCTTCGGTCATTGCCGACTCCTATGGCTATGTCCACGCCTTTTGGACTGAGGATCTTGCTGATGGCACGACGTCTGTTTTGCAATACTCCCGCTATGACGGCTGGATCTGGTCCACACCGATCGATATTCAAATAGGCTCCGTCGTTAATCCGATAAAAGGAATTTCGCCTTTTGTAGACGATAATGGGCGATTGCATCTGGTTTGGACGACGGGACAGAGCAGCCCCATACGCTATACGTCGGCACCGGCGCATAGTGCACTCTCGGCGCAGGCCTGGGAAACGCCCACGCTGATCCCTGTTGCCGCCGATAGATCTAAGATTGTTGTAGACAGCCAGGGTGTGATCCACGTGATTTTTACCAATCTTAACGGCTCAGAAAGAGGTGTATTTGCCGTACGCTCCAAAGACCAGGGTCGTACCTGGTCGTTGCCTACCTGGATCGATCCCGACGTCCCAGCGGAGCAAGGCCCAGGCACCCTTCAGGTTCAACTGGATGATGCCGGGGGGATACATGTTGTCTGGTTTTACATCTCGCTGGTTGCTGTTAGCGGCGACTGGGTTCGCTATGCTCACTCATTGGATGGAGGTCAAACCTGGTCGCGTCCTTTTACGATTGATAAGGTGGGTGAAGAGGGAGGAAGCCTACAGCTAGATGCTGCCAGTCCGGTGATGGCAGTAACCGGCCAAACGGTGCATGTTGTCTGGGCGGGTAGTGAGGTGAACCATCTACGAAATCACCGCTATTCGACAGACGCAGGCCTTACCTGGAGCGAACCTACTCGCATCTTTGGCAGCTTAAATGGTCAGGCATTCGAAGCGTTGGCTGCCGACGGCGCAGGCCGAATCCATTACTTTGGCCAGATACGTTACCCGCAGGGGATCTACCATTCCATCTGGGATGGTGAAGAATGGACAGAGCCGGAGCTGATATATCTGATCAGCAGCAACTCAACCGATCCTATTGGTAACCGGATTCATGCCCACCACACACATCCAGCGATTCTCGCTGGCAATCAGGTGGTTCTTACGTTTGCGGATTCCCCACCAGAGCCGGAACGCCGCTTGTTTGTTACTATCCACACGCTGACAGACATTCCACAGTCACACCTCATGTCTACGCCAACGCCTACACCGATACCTACTTTAGCGCCGGAGGCTGGATATGATATCACAGAGGCGGTGGCGGGTCCTACTCCTTTACCGGTTGATTTGCAAGGGGGGCCGCTAGCAACAGATACAAACGATCCTGGCAAGGTGCTCTGGTATGGTTTTGCAGCTTCATTGCTCTTAATCAGCGGTTTTGTGGTTTTTCGATTCATTCGAGTAATTCGCTAAAAAACTATACAAACCCTAAGGGTTTTGAACTCGACTAATTTGACTTCGGAAGTGGCAAACCCTTAGGGTCTCGCCAGGGAACCTGAATAGTTACATTCGCTAGTAGCGTGATGGAAAGATATGCAATGGGTAACAAACCAAACGTTCTCCTTCTCACTATAGACACTTTACGAGCAGATATACTCGGCTGCTATGGGTACCGAAAACCGATATCGCCGAACATTGACAGGCTGGCGGAAGGAGGGATTCGCTTTCAGCAGGCCATCACCGGTGGATCATGGACGCAGGCGGCATTTCCTGTTCTGCTGACGTCTACCTATGCATCCATGTACGGGGGGTGCCTGGGGCCTTTGGCTGGGCAACGGCCGTCACCCATTTCCGCGCTTTCTGCCCAGGGCTATACCACCGGTGCTTTTTCTACCAGCCCTCTCCTCAGCCGCACTTATGCTTACGATCGAGGATTTCACCATTTTGTTGATTTGGTACCTGGTGAGACGGATCCTTTCTTGCGGCGAATAAAGGGAGGGCAGTTCCTCTTGCGCAAACCATTAACGCACCAGTTAGCGGCCGTATTTAACAAACAAATCCGGCCGGCAAGCCTCTACGTATCGGCCACGGAATTAACCAACGAGGTGTGCCGGTGGCTAGATGAGGTGGATGGTCCTTTCTTCGCCTGGGTGCATTACATGGATGTACACTGGCCCTATCACTGCGAAAGCCAGTTGAAGAAGCCGCAAGAGGTTGCCCAGGCGTGGCACGACCTAGACCACATGCATAAGGCTAATTGGGAAGGTGTACCCATCACTGCAGCGCAGCGCCAGCATTACATTAATCTTTACGAGCAGGCCCTGCAATATACCGATGCGGAAATCGGCCGTTTGTTGGATTATATGGATAGTCTGGATTTGTCCGGCGACACGGTTGTCATTCTCGTTTCTGATCACGGCGAAGAGTTTATGGAACGTCGCTACTGGGGTCACTTTGAGAACAATTTACACGATGAGATCCTGAAGGTCCCCCTAATAATCACTTTGCCTCGACGAGCTACAGGCCAGGTTATTGAGCGACAGGTACGCCTGTTGGACATCATGCCAACAGTGCTTGATTTATGCTCTTGTGTTCCGCCGGAGGGCCTGCAGGGCACCAGCATGCGACCGTTGTGGTCAGGCGAGGCAGGTTTGTACGATCCGGAAGTTTCCATTAGTGAGATGCAGCGCGGTGGCCAGCATATGATTGCAGTGCGTACAGAAGGTTTTAAGTACATTTGGGACAACCAGCGCCCTGATCAGCCACGTCTATTTAATCTGCAGACTGATCCTCATGAACGGCACAACGTTTTTGAAGATTTCCCACAAGAAGCAGCCCAACTGCAAGCCCATGTGGACGAGCACCGGCAGCGAGTAGACGAGAGTAATATCAATGCCCATGATGGAGTTGAGCCAGATCTCGACGAAGCAATCATCCGGCGCTTGCGTGATTTAGGCTATGTACAGTAAACATTTTTCAACCATAGTAACGGCAAAGTGTATGCGAATTCTCATCCTCTCCAACTTCTATCCACCTTCCCGGTCATGGGGCTACACTCAATTGTGCGAGGAAGTCAGCCAACGCCTGCAGGAGCATGGCCACACGATAGCGGTGTTGACCAGCAACTACGGTTGTGAAGAGATCTCCGGCACAGAAGAAAATGTCCACAGATTGTTACACTTGGAGAGTGATCCTTTCTTTTACGATCCCATCGCCTTTTTTGTGCGCCGCCCTTTTTATCAACGGCAAAATAAAATGGCATTGTTGGCGCTGGTCGAGAATTTCCAGCCAGACCTAATTTTTATCTGGGGCATGTGGAACATGTCGCGCCGGTTACCAGCAGTTGCCGAAGGGCTTGGAAGCCCCAAAGTTGTTTATTACCTGGCCGACCACTGGCCGGCCTTGCCAACACCCCACGAAGAGTACTGGTGCTTACCCACGCGCCGGCGCTACCTACGGCCGTTTAAGAATGTTTTTGCTTCACTTGTCAGGATTGGGCTGTGGTTAGAGGGAGATACGCCTCCACTCAAATTCCCTCATGCGATGTCTGTAAGCAAGGCGCTGCGTGATAGTTTGGTAGAGAAAGGAGTGGCAGTACAGAATGCCACCGTAGTTTATAACGGAATAGATGTAAAAGATTTCTTTTCTAAAGAACAAAGCCATTTATCGGAAAACACTTTGCGGCTTGTTTATGCGGGTCGCCTAACACCTGATAAAGGAGTGCATACGGTTATCGAGGCTATGATTAAGCTCAGAGAGGAGCGCCAAATTGAGGATGTGCGGTTGACGGTTGTCGGGGAAGGATTGCCCGGGTACGAGACTTCGTTACAACGCCTTGTAGAAGAGCACCAGCTAGAACCCTATGTGGAATTTCGCGGTCGTGTCGATCGAGAAAGTATGCCGCAATTGCTGCGCCAGTTTGACGTTCTTATTTTCCCTTCAATTAGCGCTGAGGCGCTGCCCCGTATGCCCCAAGAAGCAATGGCCTGCGGTTTAGCCGTTATTGGCACGACAACAGGGGGCACTAGAGAGCTCATCATCGAAGGAGAGACAGGACTTACCTTTCCTCCAGGGAACGCAGATGTATTAGCGGCGCAGATCGCTCGGTTAGTCACGGATGCTGAACTGCGGGTGGAGCTAACTCAGGCTGGCCGTGACTACGTACTACAAAATTTTACAATTGAAAGAATGGTGAGTGAAATTGAAGCTTATCTTCAGGTAGTGGCAGTTGATCCTGCCACTGAGATGCTTCCTGCCACACCATAAAAATTTCTGCTATGCGTATCTTGTTCCTCACGAATTTTTATCCCCCCTATGAGCTTGGTGGGCAAGGCCGCTCCTGTCAACAGGTTGTTCAAGGATTGCAGGCTCGAGGGCACGAGACACTGGTCTTGACAAGTCGACACGGTGTGGGGGAAACGGCCGTAATAGAACCAGATGTTCATCGCTCTCTATTTTTAGAGATGGAACTTTCTCCCTGGCGACATGCCCTCGTTTTCTTTACCAGCCGAAAATACCGAGAAAACCACAATCATCTCCTCCTGAAAAATGTTCTGCAAAAGTTTGATCCAGACGTTGTTTTTGTTTGGGGCATGTGGAACCTGGATCGTTCACTTGCGGCTACAGCTGAAGCGTATTGCCCCCGAAGGGTTGCTTATCGCTTTGCCGAATATTGGCCAACCTTACCTAGCCAACATAAGATGTACTGGGAGGCGCCAGGAAGGAATATAGTTGCACGGTGGCTAAAACAACTGCTGGGACGAATCGCCATGAGGATATTAGAAAGGGAAGAGGAGCCGCCGCAGTTAGCTTTTGCTCATGTTATGTGTGTTAGCGAAGCGACAAAGAATGTGTTGCTGGACGCAGGCATTGCCGTGAACCATGCTCAGGTTATCCACACAGGACTTGATGTTTCCCAATATTTAAACGACCAAAGAGATATTAAATCGGGAAATGACAAGCAGCGCCTAAAGCTCCTATACGCTGGCCGCCTATCTCCCGATAAAGGTGTTGAGACTGCCATTCAGGCCATCGCTTGGCTGCGGCATCAACACGGCTTGAGCAATATTCATCTTGGGCTGGCAGGCGCTGGCGCGTTTGAGTACGAGCAGCACCTAAGAAACTTGATTGCAGAAGCTCAGCTCGATGACGTGGTTACGCTGCTGGGCCGAATCCCTCCTGAGGAGATGCCCGCACTGTACAAACAGTACGATGTATTGATAGTGCCTTCTATCTGGCCTGAACCTTTTGCTCGGGTGGTTTTAGAAGGTATGGCAGCAAGTCTAGTTGTTGTGGCTACACCAAGTGGAGGAACGGCCGAAATCGTACACGAAGGTGAGAATGGGTTATTGTTTGCCCCTGGGAATGCGGCAGATCTGGGGGAGAAAATTGCGAAACTAACGCTGGATTCCGAATTGGGTTGGCGTCTGGCTCAAAACGGGCACAAGACTGTCCAAGAAAACTTTACGGTGACTCGAATGCTGGATGGCATTGAGGCTTTCTTAAAACAAGCGGCCAAAAAGTAAGGGGCAAAGTAAGCTAAAGCTTGTACCCTGACTAGAGTGATGGCAATATGACACCGACGGTTAGCATTATCATCCCAACTTACAATCGCCGGGCATTTCTGTGTGAGACCCTGGATTCACTTGCTCAACAAAGATTCCCAAAGCATAACTTTGAAGTCATTGTTGTGGATGACGGTTCAATGGATGGAACCGAAGCGGTTGCAGCCAAAACTTTCCCCTTCACCTTGCGATACTTTTGGCAGCCAAACCAGGGAGATGCCGAAGCTCGCAATCTGGGCGTCAACCATAGTCAAGCCGATATTTTGGTCTTCCTGGATGATGATATTCTTGTAGAGCCAGACTATTTAGCACATCTGGTTGAAGCACATAATGCAAGCACAAATAGAATTGTGGTAGGTACGGAGCATCTTTGGATTGAAGAAACTAACCCGTTGTTCAACCGCCCGTCGGTGTCAACCGCTCACAATGACACCAAGCAGCTAGAGGAGTTGGATTTCGTAGACATATGTAGCAACAACATGTCAATTCGCCGAGAGGAGTTTTTTCAGGTAGGGATGATGCAAAAACTGGATTTTCCTGGTTCTAGCATCTGGTGTGACGTTGACTTTGCCTACCGTGCCTTTTGTCAGGGATTTGAATTTTACCGTAGTGTGGAAGCTGTATGTTGGCATCGTGACTACGTAAAGCGTGATCTGGAGAGCCACAAACGGCGGATGAAAGAAACAGCCTACCGAGCCGCTGCGCTTTTCCAGAAATATCCGGATTTGCAGGCGCACCTGCCAATGTTCAGCGATAAAACGCCCATTAATTGGCAAAAAGATTCCGTGCGACTTATTGTGCGCAAGTTCGGGCGCATATTATCATCCACAAGTTTTATTCTATGGATCTTGGAAAAGTTTGCCTTAGTTCTTAGCAAGTATTTTTCTTCTTCCTCACTGTTTCAGGCGTTGCTCCGCTGGATAGTAGGAGGGCATATATTTCAAGGATATAGAGCAGGATTGCGTAAATTTAAGCCCGTCACTCAAGTAGAGATTTGATGCCAAAATTGTGCGTGATTTGAGGTTTTATGTTTAATATTAGCTCCCAGTTCCGCCGACAAACTTCATACGGCCTCGATTTTTGGTTGCGGCCCCTACTCATTGGTGGGGTTTTGTTAGGCAGCGCTGTTTTATCTTTCTTTGTCTCTTATCAAAATTTAATGCTCGTATTGGTTTTGTTTGTAGCCATTGCAACTGTAAGCATTACCATACGCCGCCCCGGGCTAGGTTTGATTGGCATCTTGTTGAGCAGCATGATAGTCCCATTTAGTGGACCTAGTGGTTTGAATCCCACCATGGGTCTAATTGCCCTCCTTACCTTGCTCTGGATTATAGGTATGATTGTGCGGGATAGAGAAATCCGTTTAGTAACTTCCCGCACAACCCGACCCTTGCTCATCATGCTTGTAGGCGCCTGCCTTTCATTCCTTGTCGGCCAATTGCGCTGGTTCGATCCACTTGCGCCCGCCCCCTTGGGGGCTCAACTGGGAGCACTATCTATATTTGTCCTTGCCGCCCTGGCTTTTTTCCTAGGGGCTAATCAGATTCATGATCTGCGTTGGTTGAGATGGATGGTCTGGGCTTTTTTGGCAACAGCTACGTTTTTTCTGCTAGTGCGTCTATCTCCATTTGGTATTCCAAACCTGTTTCTACGGGGTGGAGAATATCGCGGCGTTTTGATGATTTGGTTTGGTTGCCTGGCTTTTGCTATGGCGTACTTTAACAAAGACCTAAGCTTGCGTTGGCGCCTGGCTTTGGGCGTCCTAACGTTGGTTATTGTTTACTACAATTTTGTTGTAAAGTACGCTGAGAAATCAGGCTGGCTGGCTTTGCTTATCAGCCTGGCAATTATTTGGGGAGTGCAGTCTTGGCGTAATTTTTTAATATTGGCTTTCTTGGGTACTTTCCCTGCCATTTACTTAGTGACAGATGCAATTGCTACAGACGAATACAGCTATTTAACCCGTATTGATGCATTAGTTATTATCCTCGAAATGATCAAAACGAATCCGATTTTGGGATTGGGGCCTGCTAATTACCGCTGGTACACTCCTTTATTCGCAATCAGAGGCTTTGATGTTGCCTTTAACTCTCACAACAATTACGCCGACATCGCGGCGCAAACCGGCTTTCTTGGCATGCTTTCCTTCATATGGATCTTTATTGAGGTAGGCTGGTTGGGTTTAAAATTGCGCTATCGTGTTGCAGGCGGTTTTGCTCAAGCTTTTGTTTTCGCGTCAATAGGGGCTACGGTGGGCACAGTTATTCTGGCAGCAATGGCGGACTGGGTGATCCCCTTTTTCTATAACTTGGGTATGCTAGGATTTCGTTCAGCAGCCGTTGGTTGGCTCTTTTCAGGTGCATTGGTTAGTGTCGGGCGACTTGCCCTGAAGCCTGAAACAAAATAGCAATAATACACGTGCACCTTATGCAATCTTTCCATTTGCTGCATGTGTGGCAGATTGCCAATTTAAGGAATTTGAAATGAAAAGAAGATATTTCCTTATATTCGCGGCAGTCATCCTTTTGTTAGCCCCATTGATCGTCTTGTACCTTTCAAGATCCGAACTGACGCAGCAGGCGGAGTTGGTCAGTGACATTGGCGAGAATACAGCGATTTTACCCTCACAAGACACGCCAGAGGGACTTGATGTAGATCATCAAGAGCAGGCAAATGCCATATTGGTCCAAGAGACACCTACTGCTGCCTCAAATGCAACAACAGAAAGAATAGAACCATTTCCTGATGCGCTTCCTTGCAGCGATCATGAGTCAACGTCATGGCATGATCTGTGGAACGAGGAAACAGGTTGCTACTATGACCATACTCATAACCACAATCCTTTTGAAACCGTTCTTGCAGACCAGATACAAGGTTGGGAACAAACGATCTCTTATCCCTGGCAAACGCCTCATGAAAATGAGCACAAACACGCCGGCTACAAATACGTCTACGTGCAAAACCCCCAGTGTGCGACCGTTGAGTCTGGCGACAATTGTCTCAAATACGCTCTCGTCCAGCTTCATATCGTTGGTAGTACTATGGGAGCGCAGACGCGTTTCCATTCCTTTCGCGCTGTAGCTATGATCTGTGGCCCCGACGGCAACAACTGCGGTATAGCTCAGACTGGCGGCTGGGCAGACTTCGGGGTTCTGCACTGTTCCTACAAGCAGCAGTATTGCCCACTTGAGAGCGACCCGTCAATACCCGCCGATCGCTTCGAAATGCCTCCCTACCGGGCCTCAACGCATATTATGGACCTACCACGTGTGTTGACCAACGGAAAAAATATTCAAATTTGGAACAGCGGTATCCTACCGGCACAGTTCCCTTACTACTCTGATCCCCACAACCAGATACTTCAATATGATTGGCAAACTGCTGACGCCTGGGATGTGCTGGATCCCGACGACTTGGGTGCTGTTCACTTTATTTGTGCCGACGAACCCAATTGCCGGTTCAACCACAGCACAATGCGCATGTACGAAATTATTTTTAGGGTGCCGGAAGAACTTGGAGACGGTCTGGTTAGCTTTAGTGGCTATACCGACTTGCAGGGTAACATTGATCCCACTTGTACAGCGGTCGGCTCAGAGTGTGTGCCGTTAATACTGGAAAAGGTTCCTTCAGGCAGCGCCACATTCCGCGTGCCATTAGGCAATACACCTATTGAGGAATTTGATGACTACGATATTTATTTTTGTGGGGAGCAAGTTTGTGGTCCCTTTGACCTCAATGCTCGTTCGGCCGACTGGATAAAATATCCAAATTAATTCGTATGCATAGACGGTGCAAAGGATTTAGGCATGCTTGGACAGATTGCACAAAATGTAGGTCAGGACTTTCAATACAAGCTGGCATGCTGGCAATATAAGCTTACAGCAAGCGACAAAAAAGAGCCGATCAAGGTGATGGTAAATGGAAGCCCCAAAACAGGTACGACGTGGATGTTGAGAATGATAACCTCTGTACCGGGTTACGAGGCTGTTGGTAACTTTACTGGGGATTATTCCAAGTACGGTACTGTGCGATCAGGCCAAGTTTTACATGGTCATGAATGGTTTTCAACAGAACTAGACCATATTTTATCAACTACAAAAATTCGAGTTGTTTTAATGGTTCGGGATCCCAGAGATCAACTTGTATCGCGAATGTTCCACATCAAGCGCAGCCCTGCTCATGCCTGGCACGAACGCCTTCAGCGGATGAGTGACGATGAAGCGCTTATGTTTTGCATTGAGGGAGCCGAAGGGCTGCCGGGAACCGACAAGATGATCCGGCTTACACAGACCTGGCTTGACGCTAGAGCGGACGCGCTGATAGTTAAGTATGAGGAGTTGTTGGAAGCTCCGTCCGAGGGTTTGAACCGGGTATTGACCTACCTGAATATTCCAAAAACGAACAAACTGGTAGGAGCTATTGTGGCGCGGAACCGGTTCGAGCGCCTATCGGTTGGACGGCGGATCTGGCGTTCGCGGCGGCCGGGTCAGGAAGACAAATCTTCTCATTTTCGCAAGGGGATAGTGGGAGATTGGCGAAATTATCTGAAAGATGCACATATACAGAGATTTAAAGAGGTTGCAGGACAGCAGCTTATAGAGTTGGGTTATGAACTAAGTGATGAGTGGGATCAAACAGTACTTCTTCCTCAGAGATGAGTTGAGCGTACTTGTTTTCTCGTTTTAAGAATCTTATGAAGCTCTCAATTGTTATCGTTAGCTGGAATATCAAGATGCTGATGGCTGGTTGCTTAAAGAGTGTCTTCGATCACTCGCCAGGTTTTGAGTTTGAAGTTTGGGTTGTGGATAACGCTTCCAGTGATGGTAGCGTGGATATGGTTCGGCAACAATTTCCGCAGGTGCAATTGATTGCAAATCAGGAGAATGTTGGCTTTGCGCCGGCTAATAATCAGGCCATCCGACGGTGTCACGGATCTTACATCTTACTGTTGAATCCTGATACAGAGGTGCTGCCTGGTGCGCTTGATGCTCTGGTGCAGTTCATGGAGACGCGCCAAGATGCAGGGGCGGTTGGTTCGCTGTTGCTTAATCCAGATGGGAGTTTGCAACCTTCATGTTTTCCCAGGCCTACACTCTCTCGCGAATTGTGGCGACTTTTTCACCTTGATAAGTTACGGCCGTACGGCCAATATCCTACACAAACCTGGGATCAAGAACGGCCGCAAGAAGTAGACGTTATACAAGGTGCCAGTCTTCTCTTGCGCCGCGAAGCGCTTGACCAAACTGGGTTGCTAGATGAAGGATATTTTATCTATACCGAGGAGGTAGATCTGTGCTACCGTCTGCAGCAAACGGGGTGGCACCTTTACTGGATACCCCAGTCTAAAGTTATTCATTTTGGTGGTCAGAGTACTAAGCAGGTTGCGGCTGAAATGTTCTTGCAGCTTTATAA
The DNA here is from genome assembly GCA_016710325.1 of Candidatus Leptofilum proximum. GTDB lineage: Bacteria > Chloroflexota > Anaerolineae > Promineifilales > Promineifilaceae > Leptofilum > Leptofilum proximum. The sequence goes on from JADJXK010000001.1 coordinate 1,623,495, forward strand.
AAGTAAGATTCAGTTTTTTCGTAAACATTACGGCCGTTTTCCGGCAATTGCTTACAAACTTATTCTACTGGTGGCCTCGGCTGCGCGTCTATTGGTTTCTCCCTTGGCCTGGTTGCAAAAAGAGCCCTTGCGCAAGCAACATCTTGCGCTGACGAGTAACTACCGACGTCTGCTGACGATCTTACCTACTTTATGATTTTCTAGCTGTTGAATAGGCTGTTGCCGCGCCAGTGAAGGAAACTTTCCTAATATATGCGAGTTCTTCTCCTCACTCAAATTATTCCTTATCCACCTGATGCCGGGCCGAAGGTGAAAACGTGGCATGTATTGCGCTATTTGGCAGATTGCGGCCATGAAATCACCTTGCTTTCGTTTGTCCGCCCAGAGGAAGAAGCTTACGTGGACCATCTGCGGCAGATATGCCATCAGGTGCATACAGTTCCCATTCGTCGTTCTCGCCTCCATGACGTTGGTTATTGGCTGCGCAGCCATATAACGGGCCGCCCCTTTCTTATTGAGCGAGATGATTTGCCGCAAATGCGTAGTTACATACGCCAGCTTTTGGCCGCCGAGAAATTTGACGTTATCCATGCCGATCAGTTAACGATGACCCAGTTTGCTTTAGGGGCTGAAGGGGAAAAACGGCCGTTTCTAATTTTTGATGCTCATAATGCAGTATGGACGATCACTGAGAGAATGGGTGAGTCTGCTCCCTGGTTCTTGAAGCCTGTCCTTCGCCTGGAGTCGCAGCGAATTAAACGGTACGAAGGGATGCTGGTGGAGCAGTTTGATCACACCATGGTTGTAATTGAACCTGACAGGCGGGCGCTGCTTGCTGGCGTGCGAGATGGTTCAACAGAGTCGCTGCGTCATCGTATCACTGTAATTCCCATTGCTGTAGATACTAGACAACTCTACCCAATTCACCGGCAGCCCCCGTCAGCCAGAATTGTCACTTTGGGCACACTCCACTATCCGCCTAACGCCGACGGCATTCGCTGGTTTTTGCGCGAGGTTCTGCCGCTGGTCCGACAGCAGATACCAGACGCGACTCTCACTATCATTGGCAAGAATCCCCCTAAAGATTTTCTGGAAGCAGCCGGACAATACCCTGAAGTGGTGACTGTTACCGGTTACGTGCCTGACCTGAAGCCGTACATGGAACAATCTTCAATAATGGTTGTGCCAGTGCGAGCAGGGGGAGGTATGCGGGTACGTATTCTTGAGGCTTTCGCCCGAGCCATGCCCGTTGTTACGACCACTGTTGGCCTGGAGGGTATTGAGGCGACAGATGGTAAGGAAGTTCTGGTAGCTGACGATCCCGCTGCTTATGCTGCTGCCACGGTGCAGCTTTTACGAAACGAAGAATTGCAAAATCGTTTGTCAGCAAACGGCCGTTTGCTCGCTACGACTATATACGACTGGCAGATTGTCTTGAAAAAAATGGACCAAATTTATGCTCAAGCCACAGAACAAACCCTACAATAACTTCAAAATAACCCCTTATAGAATTTTGATAGCTATTATTATCCTTTCTATCATATCCCGTGTTGGGAATGCATTCATGATGGGCAACGTCGTCAGTGACTTGCCCGGCATCTTTGACCAAATTTCTTATCATAATTTAGCCTTACGTGTTCTAGACGGACACGGCTTTTCCTTTGGAGAATTTTGGTGGCCAGGAACGGCCGCCAACGAGCCAACTGCCCACTGGTCTTACTTGTACACACTTTACTTGGCAGCCGTATATGCACTTTTTGGTCCAAATCCCCTGATTGCCCGCCTGATACAGGCAGTTACCGTGGGAATTCTCATGCCCTGGCTCGTTTATCGTTTGGCCCTTCATCTATTCCCTCAAGAAACAAGGCCAGAAGGCGACGAAACATTTGGGCGAGGCGAAAAAATCGGTTTGCTTAGTGCAGGTATCGTTGTCATTTATATTTACTTCATCTATTATGCAGCTGCTCTGCTAACCGAAAGTTTCTATATCACAACCATTCTTTGGCTCTTTGATCTGACCTTACAAATGCGCCGATCTACTTTCAGGCACCAAATGTCTCGCTGGATATGGCTCGGGGTTGCTTTAGGCCTTACCGTCCTGCTGCGCCAGGTATTTCTGCTTTTTATACCCTTCTTACTCTTTTGGCTATGGTGGGCACTGCGACCTAAGCTAGCTTATCTTGTTGTCCCTGTCCTTGTTGTGGTTCTGATGATAGTGCCCTGGACTGTACGCAACTATCTGGCTTTCGGCCAGTTTGTAATTCTGAACACAAACGCTGGCTACGCTTTCTTTTGGGGAAATCACACTATTTATGGCACAAACTTTGTCTCTATTTTGACACCTGAAATGGGTTCCTATTACTCTTTGGTTCCCGAGGAGCTCCGTCATTTGAACGAAGCTCAGCGTGATACTGCTTTGTTAGGGCTTGCATTAAAAAACATATCTGCTGATCCGGTGCGCTACCTGCTGCTTTCTCTCAGTCGGGTCCAAGACTATTTTATGTTCTGGCCCTCGACCCAGTCTAGCCTGCTCAGTAACATCTCTCGTGTGGCAAGTTTTGGTCTTTTTTTGCCATGGATGTTATATGGACTGTTTTTCTCTATACGCCATCTCTTTTTACCTTCTTCAGAGCGGGTTGCGTCCCCATTGTTCCTCTTCTACTTGTTTATCATTATCTACACGGGCATACATATTTTGACCTGGACACTTATTCGTTATCGGCTGCCTATCGATGCTGTGTTGGTTTTATTTGCGGGTCTGGCCATCGTCGAGCTGATAGAAAAGGTAGAGCGTTACCGAAGCGTGCGCGCGAGGGCCGTTTAATACTACCGCGCCGACCTTGCACTTAAGGCTGTCGGTAAGTTTGATCCAATACTATCGCTACTATGGATACCCTTTCTGCTGTGCCGTATGTGCCAACCCTGGTACAAACCCGACGATTAAAAATATGGGTACAGTAGACACTTTATACCCTTGCCTGCATCGCGCCGTCATGGAAGTCCAATTGCCTAACTTGAAGCTGTTCCCGGCAGGTGTTTACATGTTGCCGAAATACCAAAACTATTTGCAAATACGTCTATCAGCTTGATTATTGTTCGAGAATTGTAACAACCGTCAGCTGAAATGGGACAGGCGTGCGTGGAAGAGTATCATCATGGCAAGGCAATGCCAGGTGGCTGGTAGGTATGGGCTTTGCCGTTGTATCTTTGTAGGAGAGGAAGTGATCTCAAATTCCTTTGAGATTTCGCTTAAGTGAATAACAATTAATTGTTAGATGGATGAGAACTATGGAATTGAAAGAGTATATTGGTCCGTTACTTAAGTGGTGGTGGCTTCTATTAGGCGCAACGCTGATAGCTGGGGCTTCGAGTTATTATGCGACGCGCCAGCAACAGCCACTTTACCGATCAACAGCGACGGTAATGATTGGAAGCGCTATTGAGGATCCCAACCCTTCTACCTCAGACTTAACGATCACCGAATCTTTGGCCTCAACATACGTTGACTTTGCCAATCGGGCTTCAGTTCGTTCGGCTGTAAGGGAAGCTCTTGGGTTACAAAATCTCCCTGGTATCGTGGTGCAACAGGTTAACAGTACAAACTTCATCGACATTATGGTCACGGATACAAGTCCCGAGCGTGCTCAGGCTGTTGCTGCTGAACTCGCCAGACAGCTCATTCTTCGCAGTCCAACAGCCGAGGATAACAACAAGCGCCAGGAGTTTGCCCGGAACCAGCTAGATAGTTATGAAGCAGCGATAACGGAAACAGAAGATCAAATTGCTGCCAAGCGAGAAGAGCTGGGTACCTTGGTGAGTGCCCTGGAAATTGCCGAGGCTCAAACTGAGTTGGCATCTCTAGAGAGCAGCTTGCTGACGTTGCGTACAAACTACACTTCTTTGCTTGCCAGTACACAGGAAGGTGCCAAGAACGCAATCAGAGTGATTGAACCGGCTTCTATGCCGCAGGCTCCTGTAGATCCTCAGAACACGATAACGATATTGGTGGCCTCGGCTGTGGGCTTTGTTTTAGCTTGTACGGCCGCTTACTTGTTAGAGTACCTGGACGACACGGTAAGAACCCCAGAGCAAATCACCAAGCTGGGTAATTTGCCCACGTTGACAGGTATCGCCTTCATTGACTCCGAAGATGACAGTAAGTTGATCACGGTAACAGATCCCAGGTCGCCTACTTCTGAGGCCTACCGTGTGCTGCGCACCGCCATACAGTTTTCCGTCTCGGACAAGAAAAACTCCTTGTTGTTATTGACTAGCGGCGTTTCTGCCGAGGGTAAAAGCACCACGGCGGGAAATCTGGCGGTGGTCCTGGCGCAGGCAGGGCATAACGTTCTGCTCGTGGATGGTGATCTGCGGCGGCCGTCTCAACACAGCATCTTTAACTTGCCCAATAAACGAGGCGTCACGAGCCTGCTGCTTAAACTCAACGCTGATGATGCGGATACAGAAGTGCGCAACCTGGTGGAAGACACCGTTCAACCTACCCAGGTTGAAGGCCTGCAGGTCATGACCTGCGGACCCATTCCACCCAACCCCTCCGAACTGCTAGGCTCTACCAAAATGCGCCGCCTGTTGGATGTGCTGGACCAGCAGTACGACTTTGTCATTATCGACAGCCCACCCGTGCTTTCGGTGACGGATGCGGCGGTTTTAGGTGCCATGTCTGGTACAACCCTGGTCGTTGTCCGGGCCAACAAGAGCCGCAAGAATCAGTTTAAGCAGGTAGTGGAGCGCCTGGAAGACGTGAACGCCAACGTTGCCGGTGTCGTGCTCAACTCACTAAAGGCGGGCAGCGAAGGCCACAACTTCTACTATTACTACAAGGACCCGTACTACACCCACGGCGATGATGGTGGCAAAGGCGATCCCCAGCCAAAAAGCAAGCTGCGTAAACGGTTCCTACGCAGCCAGGAAGCGGTGCAGTCTTAAACTTGCGGCCTGAAAAGTAATTCTAAAGTGGTTCAATCTACCCAGATTGAGCCACTTTTTGTTTTAGTGGGTTGGCTCGGGGAACAGGTGCCAGAGGGCACCGGCCAGGGTGGGGAAGGTGGCAAAGGGGGGCAGCTCGGCGGCCAGGGGCAGCTGCGCCTGGGCCACACCGCGCCCAGTGAGCAGCAGGATGGCCTGCTTAACGCCCGCCGCCTGGCCCGCCATGACGTCTGTCAGGGCGTCGCCAATCATGTAGGATTGGCTGAGGTCGAGGTTGTGTTCCTCGGCGGCCTGGAGCAGCATGCCGGGGCGCGGTTTGCGGCAGGGATCGTTGGTGCCGGGTGGGGCCGGGCAAAGGTAGGCGGCGTCGATACGGCCGTTGGCCCTTCTCACCTCGTCTAAAATTTGCTGGTTGAGGGCAACGGCCGTTGCCAAACTCATAATGCCTCGTCCTACGGCTGATTGATTGGTCACCACGATAATCTTGTAAGGAACCGCCCGGATGCGCGCCAGCGCGGCCAGTGCTTCCGGGAAAAAAGCCACGTCTTCCCAACAGCGCACATAATTGGCCCGGTTTTCCATAAAAACGCCGTCACGATCCAGGAAAATGGCAGGTTGTTTGCTCATGAATCAGGAGAATCCTTGTAAGTTGTGCCTATTTTGTATCCGGCTTTGTATCACTTCCTATAGTGGCAAAGGTGGCTGAACTTTACGATTAAGGTATCCCGGCGCACAAAAGTTTATTGGCGCTCAATTCCTGAGGGCGCACCGGCTTGAGGAGGCACCATGCAAGTTGCAATCTTTTCCGACGTTCACGGCAACCTGACCGCACTGGAAGCGGTCTTGGCCGACATCAAACAGCACAGCCCGGACATCACCATCTGTGCCGGGGATCTCTGCGCGGATGGCGCCCGCCCGGCGGCGTGTGTGCAGCGGCTGCGGGCGGAGGACATTGGCGTTATCCGCGGCAACACCGACGAGCGCATCGGCAACCGCCCCGTGCTTTCGCTTGACCTCAAAGGGGAAACCGAACCGCCTAAGCGAGAAATCGAAAACAATGATGACTGGACCTGGGCCCAGCTAACTGCCAATGAGCGGGCCTGGCTGGAAACGCTGCCCTTTCATCAGCGTGTGTCGCCCACCACCAACCTCCACGATGACCTGCTGGTGGTGCACGCCAACCCCATGGACATTGACCAGCATATCTACCCCTCGGAAGAAAGGCAGAAAGCGCTGTACGGCGAAGTCCGCCAGCCAGATGATGATTTGGCCCTCAGAAAAATGTTGGGGGAGTTAACCCTGGCCGTGGTCGCCTTTGGTCATCTGCACATCCCGAACGTGCGCCAGTGGCACGGCATCACCCTGGCCAACATCAGCTCCGTCTCATTGCCGCTGGACGGAGACCAACGAGCCAAGTACGGGCTGCTCACCTGGGACGATGGCTGGACGATGACTCACCAATATGTGGAATACGACGTGGACAAAGAGATAGCCTTACTCAAACAGGTGCAGCCGCCCAACTGGCAAGAGCTGGTTGAACGGCTGCAGACAGCATCAGAATAGTGCCCAGTTCTCAAGCAGCCGGTTGAATGCATTGTGCCGTGTCGTTGCGCGGGTTGTTGACCAGCGTGCTGACCGGGTAGGCTACCATTTTCTCGGCGGGATACGGCCGTAACAAATGCAGCCCCTGTTCCGGATCGGGTTCCGGGTTTAGCCACAAATCGTAATCCTCCGGCTCCACAATCACCGGCATCCGGTTATGAATGGCGGCCATCAGCTCGTTGGGCGTGGTGGTGACGATGGTGCACGATTGCAGCTCGCTGCCATCGGGATCACGCCACACTTCCCACAGACCGGCCAGGGCAAACGGCCGTTCCGCCCCATCGCTCGGACGAATAAACATCGGCTGCTTGCCATCAGCCTGCTTTTGCCACTCGTAAAAGCCGTCGGCGGGGATGAGGCAGCGGCGGCGCTTAAACGCGTTGCGGAACGACGGTTTCTCCGTCACCGTTTCTGACCGCGCATTGATCATACGCGCCCCCATCTTGATGTCCTTCGACCACGAGGGAATAAGCCCCCAATGGAAAAACGTAAACTCCCTTTCGCCGTTCTCACCCAGACGAATGGCGGCGACGGGCTGCGTGGGGGCAATGTTGTAACGAGGGACGGAAGGCGGCAGGGCAGCGACGGCCGTTTCCGGCACATCAAACAGCATAGCCAATTGTTCTGTTGACGTCATCAAGGCAAACCGACCACACATCGTTGACTCCTTTTTCCGTAATCCGTGATCGGTAATCAGTGAGCAGTAATCAGTGAGCAGTTAAGCGCTACTGATCACCGAATACCGATTACCGATCACCGCCAGGGCGCGCCAGCGACCTGCAATTCAGGTTTTGCTTGCTGGCATGGCGCCAGTAAAAAGCAACCACCGATTGATCCATCGAGCGGCGCTGGCGCAATAGTAATACACCGCCACCATGCGGGCAAGTGGCTTCTGTGGTCACAACTATTGCCAGATTTTGCTGTTGCGAACGGCCGTTAAGAGTTGTTACAATTCAGGCGCTGCTCCTATGAACCTGAAGAAATTAAATCGGTAAACGCCCGCCCAAACAGTTCAGGTTCATAGGACCAGCCAACGCCAAACCACTAAACCAAACCCAGGGGTCGATAGGTAGCCTATCGGTGCGGGACAACTTCAGCCGAGGTGAAATTCATGAAAATACAAGGGTCAACCTTTTTGATAACAGGTGGCAGTTCTGGCCTGGGCGCAGCCTGCGTGCAGCGGCTGGCGGGCGCAGACGCCAATGTTGTTATCGCCGATCTAAACAGCGAAGCGGGCGAAGCCCTGTCCAGCGAGCTGGGTGTCAATACCCGGTTTGTCAAAACCGATGTAACCTCAGAGGCAGATGTGCAGGGGGCAGTGGATACGGCCGTTTCCCACTTTGGCGGCCTCCAGGGCGTCATCAACTGCGCGGGCATCGCCATTGCCACTAAAGTCATTGGCCGCGATGGACCGCATCCGCTGGACGCCTTTGCCAAAGTCATTCAAATTAACCTCATTGGCACCTTTAACGTCATTCGCCTGGCAGCGGCCGTTATGACCACCGCCAAGCGCAACGAGGCGGGCGAGCGCGGCGTCATCATCAACACCGCCTCTGTGGCCGCCTATGACGGCCAGATGGGCCAGGCGGCTTACGCTGCTTCCAAAGGCGGTGTGGTGGGCATGACCCTGCCCATTGCCCGCGACCTGGCCCGCAGCGGCATTCGCGTCATGACCATCGCCCCCGGCATCTTCGAGACGCCCATGCTGGCCGGACTGCCGGAAAAAGCGCGCCTCTCGCTGGGTGAACAGGTGCCCTTTCCCTCCCGCCTGGGCCGCCCCGAGGAATATGCCGCCCTGGCCCAACACATCATCGAAAACGAAATGCTAAACGGCGAAGTCATTCGCCTGGACGGTGCCATCCGCATGGCCCCCCGTTAATTTGTAGAGATTGGGGAGTGGAGATTGGAGATGGGCTATTTCCAATCTCCAATCTCCAATTACCAATCTCCCCCAAAATGGAGAAGAACATGAGTGATTACAATCTAGAATTACATCGTCAAGCAGCCAATACCATCCGTGGCCTGACCATGGATGCCGTGCAAAAAGCTGGCGAGGGCCATCCCGGTATGCCGATGGGTATGGCTGATACGGCCGTCGTCCTCTGGACCCAATTCCTGCGCCACAATCCGCAAGACCCCCACTGGCCCGACCGCGACCGGTTTGTCCTGTCCGCCGGGCATGGCTCGATGCTTATCTACAGCCTGCTGCACCTCAGCGGCTACGATTTGCCCCTGGCAGAGCTGCAAAACTTCCGCCAGTGGGACAGCAAAACGCCGGGCCATCCAGAATTTGGCCACACGGTCGGTGTGGAGACCACCACCGGCCCGTTGGGGCAGGGCCTCACCAACGCCGTGGGTATGGCCCTCGCTGAGCGCTGGCTGGCGGCACGGTTTAATCGCCCCGGTTATGACATCGTCAATCACCACACCTACGTCATTGCCGGTGACGGTGACTTGATGGAAGGTGTGTCGCAAGAAGCCGCTTCTCTGGCCGGGCACCTGGGCCTGGGCAAGCTCATCGTGCTCTACGATGACAACCGCATCACCATCGACGGCAAAACCGACCTGGCCTTCACCGAGGACGTGTTGGCCCGTTTTGCTGCCTATGGCTGGCACACGCAAAAAATCGATGGCCACGATCCGCTGGCCGTTAAAGCCGCTATCAAGACGGCCAAAGCGGAAGGAGAACGGCCGTCTATCATTGCCTGCCGTACCCACATCGGTTATGGCAGCCCAAATAAACAGGACACATCATCCGTACACGGCTCGGCCCTGGGTGATGCCGAGGTGGTGCTGACCAAGGAAGCGCTGGGCTGGCCCACGGAACCACTCTTTTATATTCCTGATGAGGCACTGAGCTTCTTGCACGCGGACGGCCGTTTCCAAAACGAATGGCAGCTCTTGTGGCAGAAATATCAGGACGCCTTTCCGCAGGAAGCGGACCTCTTCCAGCAGTTCCTCAATGGCGACCTGCCCACCAACTGGGACGATATCCTGCCTACGTTCGAAGCGGGCAAAAGCCTGGCCACCCGCGCCGCCTCGGGGCAGACGCTAAACGCCATCGCCCCACACGTCCCGTATCTGCTGGGCGGTTCGGCCGATCTTACCGGCTCCAATAACACCGACATCAAGGGCGAAGCGGCGCTGACGCGCGACGATTTTTGCGGCCGTTACATCCATTTTGGCGTGCGTGAACACGCTATGGGTGGCATCATGAACGGAATGGCGCTGCACGGTGGGGTACGGCCGTATGGCGGCACCTTCCTCGTCTTCTCCGACTACATGCGCGGCTCCGTTCGCCTGGCAGCGCTGATGGGTGTGCCTGTCATCTACGTCTTTACCCACGACAGCATCGGCCTGGGCACCGACGGCCCCACCCACCAACCTGTCGAGCACGTGATGTCCCTGCGCGCCATGCCCAACATGACCGTGATTCGTCCGGCCGATGCGGCGGAAACGGCCGTAGCCTGGCGCCTGGCCCTGGAGCACAAAACCGGCCCCACGTCGCTTGTCCTCACCCGGCAGGGTGTGCCCACCCTAGACCGCAGCCAGTACGCCGCTGCGTCCGGTGCGGCCCGGGGCGCCTACGTCCTCAGTGACGCCGACAATCCGCAGGTGCTGCTGCTGGCCACTGGCTCCGAAGTGCAAATTGCCCTGGAGGCGCAGGAAAAATTGGCTGAGAAGGGCGTGGCCGCCCGCGTGGTCTCTATGCCCAGCTGGGAAATCTTCGCGGCTCAAGATGCGGCTTACCGGGAATCGGTGCTGCCCAGGGCAATCACTGCCCGGGTTTCCATCGAGGCCGGCGTCACGCTTGGCTGGGAGCGTTATTTGGGACTCGACGGCAAGGCCATCGGCCTGAGCCGCTACGGCGCATCGGCTCCGTACAAGGCCATTTACCAGGGTCTGGGCATCACGGCGGAGGCGATGGTGGACGCGGCACTGTCGCTGCTGGGTTAAGCAATGCTGCCCGTAAAGATTGCCCCTTCAATCCTGGCGGCGGATTTTACCCGGCTGGGTGAACAGGTGTCCGAAGCGATAGCTGGCGGGGCAGACTGGCTGCACGTGGATATCATGGACGGCCGTTTTGTGCCCAACATCTCGTTTGGACCGCTGGTGGTGGAGGCGATACGGCCGTTGGCCGCAGCCGCCAACATTCCCCTGGACGTGCACCTGATGATCGCCGAACCGGAGCGCTACCTGGAAGATTTCGCCAAAGCAGGCGCCTCGCGGCTGACGGTGCACGTGGAGGCCACCCACCACCTGCACCGTACCGTGCAGGCCATCAAGGAGTTGGGCGTCAAGGCCGGGGTGACGCTCAACCCGGCCACCCCGTTGGCCACGCTGGAAGAGATCATTCCCGACGTGGATCTCATCCTCATTATGTCGGTGAATCCTGGCTTTGGCGGGCAGAGTTACATCCCGCAAAGCACCGCCAAAATTCGCCGCCTGCGCCAGATGCTCACCGAGCGGCGCAGCAATGCCTGGCTGGAGGTAGACGGTGGCATCAGCGCCAAAAATACGGCCGAAGTGGTCGCCGCCGGGGCCACCGCCCTGGTCGCTGGCAGCGCCATCTTCCGCGGTGAAAAAACAATCGCCGACAACATCAGCGAAATGAAAAACATCGCCCGCACTGTCTTCTCAATTTAGGAGATTGGAGATTAGAGACTGGAGATTGAAAATCTCTAATCTCCAATCTCCAATCTCTTTTTACTTATCACTTCCTCCCCACGGCCTTGCTCCAAAATAATCCGCACTGAGCGATCGTAGGTGAAGTAGTTCCACACCCAGTTCACAAACACGTTGAGCCGGTTGCGGAAGCCAAGCAGAGTGACCAGGTGCAGCGCCAGCCAGGCCAGCCAGGCGAGGTAACCCCGCAGCTGGACCTTGTTGTAAATCCAGGCCACGGCGCGGCGACGGCCGATGGTGGCCATGCTGCCGCGATCGTGATAGCGGAACGGCCGTTTCTCCCTCCCATTAATCTCCGCCAAAATATTCTGCGCCGCCAGTTCACCCTGCTGCTGGGCCACCGGAATCACCATCGGGTACGGCTGGCCCGATTCGTCTTCCAGGTAGGTCATGTCGCCCACGGCATAAACGCCGGGGCGGTCGGACACTTCAGTGGTGGGCAGGATGGGCAGCCGCCCGCCGCGCTGCAGGGGCAGGTTCAGCATCTCTGCCAGAGGTGAGCCTTTCACCCCGGCGGCCCACACCAGCGTGTAGGTGGGAATGACGGCGCCGTCTGCCAGCACCACCTGGTGTTCGTCCACCGTCTGCACAGGACTGCCCAGCAAAGCTTCCACGCCCAGAGAGCGCAGCTGCTCCAGTGCCGCCTGCCGCAACTTCTCCGGGTAAGGGGCCAGCAGGTAAGGCTGCATTTCCACCAAAACCACCCTGGTTTGCAGATTGCGATGCAGATATTCCCGGTTGAGCACGTGGTTGTACAGCTCGTAAATCGCTCCGGCCGTTTCCAGCCCGGTGGGACCGCCGCCCACCACCACAATCGTGGTCATGGCTTCACGGGCGGCTTCATCTTCAATCCAGGTTGCCTGCTCAAATAGCTCCAGGATGTGGTTGCGCAGGTTGATGGCGTCGTTCAGGGTGCGCAGCTCCAGGGCATGTTCACGGAACACGTCCTTGCCAAAGTAGGTGGGCACGCTGCCTGTGGCCAGGATGAGGTAGTCGTACGATTCCTGGAGGCGCTGACGGCCGTTTTCCACCATCACCACTTGATTCGCGTAGTCAATATCAGTGACGGTGCCCAGCAGCGTGCGAATGTTCCGATTCTTGCGGAAGATAGTGCGCACCGGGTAGGCGATTTCCGACGGGTCCAGGGCGCAGGTAGCGACCTGGTAGAGCAGGGGAGTGAAGGTATGGAAATTGCTGCGGTCGATCAGCAGCACGTCAACCGGTTGATTGGCCAGGGTACGGGCGGCAAACAATCCACCAAAACCCGCACCGATGATAATTATACGGGGTCGCTGCGTATTCATTTTTGGGATGCCTTTTTGCTTTTGAGCGCGTAACTGCAAGGTGTTTAGCGTAGGCTCAAAAGCTGTAAATCGTTGAATCGGATAAAAAATACCTTTTGTGATATTTTTCACATATTATAGCGGTTTATAGCGTGCTTGGCTACTATCAAAATGAAGCGCTGTAAGCCAACCAGAGTGAGAACAAGCTGGAGAATGGGTGGATGCCCGCCTGCGCGGGCATGACGGGTGGGAAAGCCGTCGTTTTCTTAACAAAACAAAAAGAGCAGCATCCCGAGGTGAGAAGCTGCTCTAACAAATCAATGAGCAGGGTGGAACTTACTTTCGCAGCTGGTCCATGAACTCGCGGCGCAGTTCTTTATCTTCTTTGTACTTGCCGATCATGTAGCTGGTCATCATGCGTGGATGTTCTTTTTTCACACCGCGCATCATGGAGCACATGTGGGAACCTTCTACGACAACCGCCACACCCTGCGGCTGGAGAATTTCATCGATCATTTCGGCAATCTGGCGCGTCATGCGCTCCTGCACCTGCAGGCGGCGGGCGAACATTTCTACAATGCGCGGAATTTTGGAGAGGCCAATCACCTTATCGGAAGGAATGTAAGCGATATGTGCCCGGCCGAAGAAGGGCAGCATGTGGTGTTCACACATGCTGTAATATTCAATTTCCTTCACGATAACCGGATCATCGTAGTCCACGTCAAACAAAGCGTTGTTGACCAATTTGACCGGATCGGTTTTGTAACCGGCCAGGATTTCGTCATACATGCGGGCGATACGGTCTGGGGTGCCAATTAGCCCCTGGCGGTCCGGATCTTCGCCGACGTTGGCCAAGATGGTGCGTACGGCCGCTTCTATAGCTTGTTTAGCGGCTGGTTCGTCATGATGCTCGGTAGTACCGTTGCGGTGGCCATTGGCCTTGCCGTTAGCCTTGCCATTGGCATGACCACTGCGGTGTTCCGGATCATGTTTGGGGTATCCGTTTAATTCCTTCACTGCATTTAACATAATGTTCTCCTTGATGCTGAAACCCCTTTTGAGGAGGATGCAGCGGCGCCTAAAAGAGGCAGGGTCGTTAAGCTCGCACATTTGGGCGTCGTCCCCGCCCGATGTTGTCGAACGGGTTGTTCTTCGTGCAACGTCAGTTTGCGGCAGCAACGTGCTCATTTTAGATGGGTTGTGCGGCCGTTTCCTTACCTGTTTCTGGCTTAATGTTTTCTAAAGGGGAACGGCCGTTTAGACTCCATTCTACCTCAACAAAATGGGTTCCAATTAAAAAGCACCTGAGTCTTTGCCTAGAAACGGCCGTTAATGCCCAATCAGGAGCTCAATGTATCGACAGTTTATTTGGAAGGCGCCCCCGAGTTTAGCGGCACGCTGGCGGGGCAGTCGGTGTCGGCCTGGGGTTACTTGGAGATGACTGGCTATTTTGCGACGATGAACGGCCGTATCTAGTGTAGGGCCAAGGCGCGCCTTGGCCCTACACTAGATACGGCCGTTCCCACCCCCTCTAATCCTTCCTCAAACTCAGCAAGAGATTCTGTACCCAACAAAGAATCAAGCTCAAAACAAGGAATGTCCTCAAAATAGCGCTTTAGGTGCTTGCGGAACTGGCGCAGACCGGGCGCTTCGCCGTAGTAGGCCACCATTTCGCGGGCGTGCAGGCGCACCGCTTTGATGATGTCGCCAATGGCCAGCTCCTCGCGGCGCTGGCGGGCAAAAATCCACGGGTTGCCGATGGCCGCCCGACCAATCATCACCGCGTCGCAGCCGGTGTGGGTCTTCATCCGGTCGATGTCCTCCGGCGTTTGCACATCCCCGTTGCCAATCACCGGCACGCTGACCGCCTGCTTCAGCGCGGCGATGGCGTCCCAGTTTGCCTCGCCGCCGTACTTTTGCACCTTGGTACGGCCGTGTATGGCAATCAGCGCCGCGCCGTTTTGCTCCAAAATACGGCCGATTTCCAAAAAGTTTTCCTGCGTAGCGTCCCAACCCAGCCGGATTTTGCCGGTGACCGGCACCTCCAGGTGCTGGCTGAGCAGCTTAAACGTCTCCGCAATGAGCGCTGGCTGGGGCATCATGCCCACGCCCGCGCCGCGCCCGCTCACCTTGCGCGTGGAGCAACCCATGTTCACGTCGATGATGTCTGGCCCCCATTCCTGGATGCGCAGGGCGGCGTCCAGCAGCATCTGGGCATTGTTGCCGAAAATCTGGAACACCATCGGGTGTTCGCCCGGCTGGGTGTCTAGCCGCATGCGGAACCGCTCGTGGACGCGTTTGCCCAGCAGCGCCTCTACGGGGACAAATTCGGTGTAGTGCATGGCGGAACCGTAGGCACGGCACAGCGCCCGGTACGGTACGTCCGAATAGCCGGCCATCGGGGCCAGGATGGCGTCGCCAAATACGGGCACGTCGCCCACGGTGAACAGGGGTTGTTGAATCATGGAGGGTATTTTAACAAAAAATCGGCGTCATAGTTTTTGCGCCACGACCGCGATGGTGGGCGACTGTGGATCAAATGGTTCCCCGGCCACGTTGGCGTACCAATCGGTGACGGTCAGGCCGCTGGCGGCAAATTCGGCGGCCAGCGATTGCCGGTCGAAATATTGCAGCCAATTGTAGATTTCAAAGGTGCGCGTGGGGGTGAAGATGGTGTATTTGTCCAGCGTCACCCGCTCGGCGTCGTATTTGAACTGGTTGATGAAGTCGAAGTAATCCTCGTCGGTCCAGAAGTCGCCGTATTGGCGACGGCCGTAACTCACGCTTTCCTCGAACCGTGCAAAATCCACCAGGGAATGCACGTCCAGCACAATCGCGCCGCCGTCGGCCAGGTGCTCGCGGAAAATGTCCAGCAGCTGCTGCCGCTGCGCCAGGCTCAGGGCGCAAAAGTCGCAGTAGATGAGCAGGATGAGGTCGAATCGTTTGTCTGACTGGAATTCCAGGTAGTTGCTGTGGATGTAGTCGATGGGGAGGTGATGGGATACGGCCGTTTCCTTTGCATACCGCAGCGAATTGGCTGAAAAATCAATCCCCGTCACCTCAGCTCCCAGCTGGGCCAGCCGCGTGGTGTACAGCCCAGGGCCGCAGCCAAAATCGGCAAGGCGTGTGCCGGGGCCGATGTTAAACCGCTGTTTCAGCCAGTCAACCGACGCCTCGATGAAGGCAGGCTGCCGCGAGGCGCTGTCCGTGTTGGGGTTCAGGTGCGCCTTGAGCATCTGCTGGGCAATATGCGGATCGGTCCACAAGGTGTCGGCGGTGTAGATGGAGAAGGGGAACGGCCGTTGGTTGATGTGGATCAGTTGTTCATACATAATTTTGTGATGATCCCGTAGGGGCGAGGCGGTGGCAAATTACCTTGCCTCTATCAACATATCTCCCCTCACTGCCGCCTCGCCCCGATCTCTGGCATTGGATCAAGGTAGGACGGTGGTTGATTTAACGCCCCACGCCGACGCTGCCACCGAAGGCGGCGGACATCTCTTCGTAAATGGCGGCAATCGAGGCTTCATCGCCGATGAAGAAGTTGCCGTTGGCCTGGATCGCCAGCTGTTCCAGCGTTTGTTCATCGGCGTCGCCGCCGTAGGCGATGGTGAAGACGGTGGCGTTGTTGGCCGTCGCTTCCTGCATGGCCGTGGCCGCGTTGAAGCGGTAGCTGCGCGTATCCTGCCCGTCGCTGAGGACGATCATGGCGTTGGCCGTGGCTGGTTGAGTGGTCTCCGTCAGCAGGGCTGCGCCGTCGCCGATGGCGTCAAACAGCGTCGTGTCGCCAATGGCCCGCAAATCCGTGATGGCCCGGACGATTTTGTCCCGGTTTTCCCCCACCAGCACGTGCCGCACAATCAGGTCCGGTTCGGTGCTGAAAGCGATGATGGAGATGTAGTCGTCGTCGCCCATTTGCTGCACAAACTGAACGGCCGCTTCCTGCATGTTGTCCATCTTCGAGCCACGCATACTGCCAGACGTGTCTAGCAGCATCACCAGGTTCACGTCTTTGCGCGCTTCCTGCCACAATTCCTGCACAGCAAAAATGGCGTTCACGGACGGTGCGTCAAAAATGGTAGTTGGTTGGGTCGGGTCGATGGCTTCAGTGGCGGGGAGGGTGACGGCCGTATTCACCGGTCGTAAGCCATTGTCTGCCGCCAGCTGCTGCCCCGCCTCGCTCAGCAAAAAGTCACGGAAGAGAACGGCCGCTTCCATCTCGGCCGACGTGGCGGAATCGCGAATACACGCCGGGAACTCGGCCACAAAAGTGCCTTCCAGCGGGTAAATGGCCACGATGGCATCGCCGCCCAGCTGGGCCACGTTGGCCTCGTACATGACGCCCGCGGTCAGGTATTCGACGCCGCGCTCGGCCATTGTTTGGGCCAGGGTCTGCGTGCTGCTGCTGAACCAGGTCACGCCGCCTTCAAAGGCGCCGACGCTGGCCTGCACAATCGGCTGGCCGATGTCGGCCACGCTGACGGCCTCCGTTTTGGATTCGGCCGCCTGGACCACGGCCAGCAGCGTGCTGGCGCCGGAGCCGGACAGGCCAGGATGGGTGTGCCCCAACTTAAACGATTCGCCCAGCGTACCGCCGCTGTAATAATCCCAGGCGGCCGGGTCGGCGGCCAAACTGCCGATGTCCAGCCAGCCCAGCGGCAGACCAGGCCAGCCGAGCGCCTCGGCCACCTCGCGCCACATGCCGATCACCAGCGGGCTTTGCGCCACGCTGACGCAGTCGTCTTGGAAGCTGGTGTCACCGCCGTCGGCCAGCACGTCGGTCCACACGGCATCCTCCGGCAGCCATAGGGCAATCGCCGGATCATTTTGAACCTGACCCACTGCCTGGCCCGATTCCACCACATTGAGCACCACAAAGGCGGGGTCGCCGCTGCTGGTTTCGGTTGCAGATTCGTTGAAGGTGGTAACGGCCGTTTCCAGCCAGGGAGCGGCCGTTGTGTTGGCCACCACATTCACCACCACCGCGTTGTTAGGAATGTCGTCGCTGCCCCCAATGCCAAACACGCTGCAGGCCAGCATCGGCAACGCCAACAGAACAAAAAGCAGGGGAAACCCGCGAAAATTTTGTCGTTTCATAATTACCGTCCGGCCGTTACCAGCGTTAGCTCCACGTAACGGTCTTGAGATTGCAAAGAGGGATCATCTGTGCCGCGCCGCTCTTCGGGCGGCAGTACGGCCTCCACAATGAAGCGGGCCGGGTCGATGCCCTGGGAGACCAGGTAATCCACCACCGATTGGGCGCGTCCTTCGGCCACTTCCAGGATGTCTGCCTCTTCGTAAGGCGGGTCGTTGGCGGGCCAGGCGGAGGAGCCGCGCACCCGCAGCAGCAGGCCGATGCTCTGGCTCATGGTGGGCACCACGCAGTTATCGAGGATGCGCCGCGATTCCAGCGTCAGTTCGGTCGATTCCGGCAGGAAGTCGAAGGTGCGGCAGGGCAGTACGGCCAGCGTGGCCGCGGCATCGGTGGAGACGCCAGAGAGATCCACCTGGGCCGAGATGGAGAAGGTATCGTTCACCGGCTTGCCGTTGGGCTGCAAACTGGCCTGATCAGCGGCGCGCAGGACAAAGCCGCCGTTGACCAGGTCCTCCACATCGTCGTTGGGAATGTTTACATCGGAGGCGGCCCAAACGCGGCGGGCAATTTGCAGGCGGGAGATGATGGGGCGCGTGTCACGCATCACAAACGAGTTGTCGCCAAGGTCGGCCTGGGCCACGCTTTCCAGCCAGGCGGTGAGGTCGTCGCTGGCGGTCTCGGGATAGACAAAGGTCCAGTCGTTGTTGCCCCAGGATGCGATTTGGGAAGCGGCCGTAGCAAAATCCTCTACCTGCGCCTTGAGCGTATCAAACCAGGCGTCGTGGAAGTTCTGCACCAGGTCGGCATTGGTCTGGATGGACTGGCGGGAAGTGACAATCACGTCGATGACGATACGCAGCTGCTCGGAGCTGAGCAGCTCTTCGCCGCCGCTTTGTTCGGCATCGTAGATGTTGGGTTCCCAGGCGGAGACCACGTCGGCCTGGCCGCTGTTGAAGACGTCGATGGCGTCCTCGACGCTGTCTTGTGGCACCAGGGTCACCTGAGAGCGCGGGCTAAGCTGGGCAATCGACAGCGCGTAGTAGACGAAATATTCACCTACGGAGTCACGAGCGAAGGCGATGCGCTTGCCCGCCAGGTCGTTAATCGTGTTGATGTCGCGGCCCCACAGCTGGTCGGCGCCAGCGCTTTCATCCACGATGGCCGTGATGACGCCGGGGCTGGAAAGGGCGACGGAGTCCAGCGTGGTGAGCAGGCAGTTCCACTGGCCGGAGTCCAGCAGGGCGGTGCGCTGCTCCTCGGTAATGTCATATTCATCGGTGAGGAAGAAGGGGATGATGCCCAGGTGGAAGCCGTGTGCAATGTCTTTGCCGCTCATCTGCATTTGCTGCAGGGTAAAGTAGCTGCCAAAGGCATCGGCGCCGCAGATGTAGGTGGGCAGCCCGTCATTGGCGTCGTAGTTGGGACCCCAGATCGGGTCTGGCGAGTCGAGGTCGACGTTGCTGACGGTGGAGCCGTTGTTGCTGTTGTTGTTATCGGTGACGTCAGCAACTTCTGGCTCGTCAGTGTCGTTGAAGCTGTTAATGAGGCTGGAGGCCGCCACACCACAAATGACCAGGGCGGCTATGCCAATGATGGCGATGAAAATGATGCGGGTGCGATCGAGTTTCATGTGCTTTTCCTCAGGAAACGATAAAAATGGTTAATTGTAAACGGTTAACGGTTAATGTTTCCCCTGTATCTGGGGATCGGTTTGTATTTTAGGGCAGTTTTACCTGTATTTACGGTCAGTTTTGCCCAGGGTTGCATTTGGCTAGATGTCATAGCCCAGGTTGCGCAGGACGTCATCGGGGTGCTGGCCGTGCAGAATTTGGAATTGGAAACGGCCGTCTTCCCCCTTATCAATAATCAACTCATACGCTTCTGGCAGCACGCAGTGTTTACTGCCCTTCACGCCGCCTAACATCTCCTGATACGCGCCAATGCTAAAAAAGCCAATGTACAACTCGTCTGTTTCTACCGGCAGATAGAGCGGCGATTTGCTTGGCTTGGGTGGATAAACGTCATCGCTGTCGCAGGTAATGCCGCCGAGCTGTACCTGCTGGAACGGCTTGTCCAGGTGGTTGAGCGGCAGCACAATGAAATGCTCCGAAAGCGCCCAGCTGTCTGGGAAGGAGCTCATGATCGAGCCATCGATAATGTACCAGGGCAGCCTTGAGCCGTTGTCTTTGGCGGTGATGATTCTAAACAGATGTGCCCCGTGCTCTGAGGTAGTGTAACGGCCGAATTCCCCCATCACGTCCGGCACAGGCACATTGTAGCGGCGACACGCTTCCTGCAGGGCGGTTAGCAGCTGCCGGGCAAATTCGTGGTAATCAAAGTGGAAGTCCAGCGTCATGGCCACCGGCATGCCGCCGCCAAAATTGAAAATGCTCAGGCTGGGATAGCGCTGCCGCAGCCGGGCAAACAGCTCGATCCCCGGCTTGAGCCAGCTGATGAAGGCCGGAATATCGGTGAGCTGGCTGCCGACCATGTAGTGGTACATTTTCAGCGTGAGGTTTGGTGCGGCGGCGATGTAGTCGGCCGCTTTCCACATTTCCTCCGTGTTCAGGCCAAAGCGGGAGTTGGCCGTGTCCATTTCGGCGAGGGTTTCATGGGGGCCGTAGCTTTTCTGGCGCAGCCCCACGTTAAACGTCTGCCCGGAGCTGAGGAATGGTGAAATTTCCGGCAGATCTTCGATGACGGGGATGATGTTTTCATGCAGGAGGCGCAGCTGCAAAATGTTGGCGGCATACAGGGAGTTCGGCCCTTTGAAGCCGTTGCACACTATCATGCGTTCTGGTGTGAGCAGGCCGCGCTGGATCATGAGTTTGGCGATGTCCACATCGACGGTGGAGGACATTTCGTGGTGGGCCCCCGCGCCGAGGGTGGTGCGGATGACTTCTTCGGCGGCGTTGGCTTTGGAGGCATAGGTATAGTGGAACTGGCCGCCGTACCCCAGTTCAGTAATAACATCGGTGAAGACCTGGTTCATTTTGTGGATCTGCTGCCGGATGAGCGGCAGGTAGACGATTTCCAGCGGGCTGGGCAGCATTTTGGTAAAGCCTTGGGGCGCTTCATCGAGGAAAAATTGGGCCAGGTCCAGGCCATCGAGGTGCAGATGGCCGTTTTGGGCGTGCAGGTAATGGTTAAACTGGTGGTTGTCGGGAACGGCCGTTTCTTTTTCCCAGCCAATGACAGGATGGTTTGTCTCGTCACTCATTTGTTATCTCCGGTAGTTGCCCCTGTGCCACGTCTACGGTGAGGGGTGCTAGCTGTATTGTTTCAAATGGCATGTCAATTTGCTGCTCAGTCAGTGCCTTGAAGACTTTTTCGCGGAGTTCAAACCGTTTTTCAACATGAATTCGCTCATCTTTAATCCAGGCTTGCAGCTCCAACGCTACATTGTAATCATTCAGCTGCGTAATCACCACCCTGGCGGGCGGTTCCAGCAAAAAGTCGGCATCATCTTGAATGACCTCGAACAAAATTTGGCGTACCCGGTCAATGTTTTCATTCACCCCTACGTTTACGGCCACATCCAGCCGCAGATGCGGGAAATTTGTGTAGGAGGTGACCGTTTTGTTGATGATTTCCGCATTGGGTACGGCCAGCATTTTGCCGTCCCGGGTGATGATGCGCGTTGACCGCAGCGTGATTTGAGCCACACGGCCGTAATTTTCGCCAACCTCTACCAAATCCCCAATCACAAACGGCCGATCCAGAAAGATGAGGATGCCGGAAATGAGATTGGAGAATGCATCCCGGGCAGCAAAACCGATGGTGATACCCACAATGCCTAAAGATGCCAGAAGTCCGGCTGTGTCTATCCCCAATAGCGACAGCGCATTCACTAGACCCAGCAGCAAGATGCTGTACTGCAATATGGTGGTAATAAAGGCTTGCGATGTGGGGTCGAATCGCGATTTAGGCAGGAACCGTATTAGCAGCAGCCGCACGATGAGCCAGCCCAGGTAAAAAACCACAAACGTGATGAAGGCCACGACAAAATTGATTAGAAAATCGACCAGCTGCGTGCCCAATGTTTCCGGATCGAACAAGACTTGCAGACGCTCCAAAATGACGTCGAACAGTTCGCTCATGCACTTTCTCCACAGAATTGGATAAACCTATGATGAAGTCATTCGGTAGGGTGGAAGTGCCGTTGAAAATGACACCTTGCATTATAGCGAAAAGTAACAGACGGTGGAAAAGTCGTTTGACACTCCTTTTGTTTTTTGCACAATGCGCAAGTTTGGAATAGCGAACGGCCGTTGCCCCATGTTATGCTACCCTCAATCTGCAGAACTTTACCAGGAGTGAACTATGAAAAAAATAGATTTCAAAAAAGAGCTGAAACATTTAGAGTTGTTCCTTAATAATTGAGATTGAAGTTCCAGAGACCAGCGGCAATGCCAATCACGTCATCCTCAAAAGACTTTCTGTGGTTACGAAATCGATGCACAAGAATATTGTATCGCTTCAAACCACAGATCGCGTTTTCAACCAATATTCTGATTTGACTCAACGCTTTATTGTCAGCTTTTTGTTCGGTTGATAAGGTGGTCACAGGGTTCTTCTTACTTTTACGTGGCTTTTTGTGGGGATATGAATCTCTTCTCCCACATAATCGGCGAGAATGCCCTGATAGCCTAAATCAACTAAGACTGCCATGAATTCAAACCAAGCTTGTTCTGGCGGAAACTCCTCTTTAAGCATGGTGTAATCATGAACATGTCCGGCAAAGGTCCGTCCCAGGAAAAGAATCGTTTTGTTCAAAGCCGTTATCACCGTGTTTTTAAGCGTGTGTCTTTTTTTTGCCACTGTAATGTTCACGCTGCTCTTGGTTATCCTGGGGACGGCGATAGCTCCTTTCGGTGACATCAATCAGAATCGTGTCCATACCAGCCAGTGCTTCGAGTAAATCGTCTGGCGTGGCAAACTCACGAGGGGGCATGACCTCCAGGTGAACCAGGGTTTGATATAAAACAGGGACTAACTTATACAGGTTTTCATTCGCTTTGGACCGGGCCATGTTGAATTGAGTGCCTAACACATCGAAGGTGGGATAAACCTTGAAATAGTAGAGCAGAAACAACAATTTATCTCGCATCGTGGGCAAAGCACCTTTTCGGCCACCGCCTGGACGCCGTTGACGCACACCGGCTGCGCTACCGTCTTGATAGGCTTGCCATTGCATCTTGGTGTAAGTCATGAAAAATACTTCTAGTAAAATCTCGAATTGTGTTTCTGATACGCCGGTTAAAGCACGCATATGACGATCATCACGAATTTGTAGGCTCATTTAGTTTTCTCCAGCTGAATTGGCTGGAATTTACCCGTTTTTTAATTAGGAACAACTCTTTTGTATAATCCATCGGCGAAGGAAACGGCCGTTGTTGATGTACCCGCCATGAACTTTCTCACCATTCTGGGTGAAGGTGATCCCAACACCGCGCAGTGGTACAAAGATGCTGTGTCCGCCCTATACGCCGTGGCCTACACGCTGAAATTTACGGTCAAAAAGGGCGATCTGGCCATAGATTATGGCGTGATGCCGCTGGAAGGATTATGGTGGACCGAGGACATGAGCCAGTTTTCTGCGGACGACAAATCCAATTGGTTGTGGCAGGCGATGATCATGCAGCCGGACTTTATCACCGCCGAAATGGTGGCTAAGGCCAAAATGCAGGTGCAGAAAAAGAAAGGGTTGACGGCCGTTGCGCAGGTAAACTTTGAGCGTTTCACCGAGGGCAAAGCGGCGCAAATCTTGTACTTTGGCCCGTACGCCGATGAAGGCCCTACGATCCAGAAACTGCATAACTTCATCTGGGCCAGCGGCGGCCAGCTGACCGGCAGGCATCACGAGATCTATCTCAGCGAGCCCGGACGCACCGCGCCGGAAAAGCTGAAAACCATCATTCGCCAGCCATTCCTGGTAGCGGAAGCTGTTCCCAGTTGAATTACAGCTTCAAGAAAAATTGGCTCTCTGGGATTTCGTGGGGATTGGCGTGAAACGTGAAGCGTGAAACGTAATGTCTCTCTGGTCACGTTTCACGTTTCACGCATCACGGATTGTAAACCCCCTGAATTCCTGAAGACCCAAAAGGTTCTATGGCATCACGGTCTGAAACAATTGCGGAACACCAGGCGAGCATCAGGCGGGTGATGCTGTTGATCCAGGCGCGGCTGGATGAGCCGCCCAGCCTGGAAGAAGTGGCGGCCGTTGCCGCCTTTTCGCCCTACCATTTTCATCGCCTGTTTACGGCTTACACGGGCGAGAGCCTGAGCACGTTCATTCGCCGCCTGCGGCTGGAGCGGGCGGCCAACCGGCTGCGCCAGACGTTTGACCCCATCACCGACATTGCCCTGGATGCCGGTTACGAGACACCGACCAACTTTGGCAAGGCGTTCCGGCAGCAGTTTGGCCAGTCGCCCACGGAATTTCGCGAGAGTCGGCATGTGTTGGATACGGCCGTCTTCCGCCAATCCCTCACCCAGGAACCCCTAAAAATGACCCCAAAGATTTTGAGTCTAGCACCACAAACGGTCCTGTTTGTGCGTAAAACTGGGCCATACGGCGAAGCTTCAGCGGCTGGGTTTGGCGTGCTCATGCCCTTTGCCTACCGTCACAAGCTCATCAACAAAACCACGCAAATGATTGGTATCTCCCATGACAGCCCAGACATCACCGACGCCGACAAGCTGCGTTATGATGCCTGTCTCACCCTTAACCAGCCCATCGAGCCCCAGGGGGAGTTTGGCGTGCAAACGATTGCCGGTGGCCGGTACGCGCTTTTTGTGCACAAGGGGCCGTACGAAAACTTTACCGAGACATACCGTCTGATTTTTGGCCAATGGCTGGCCCAAAGCGGCGAGCGTCTACGTGATGTGCCCGCCTTTGAGCGGTATCTCAACCGCCATCCCCGCCGCACCAAACCGGAAAATCTGCGTACAGAAATCTATATTCCGCTGGCTGGCAGCTAAAGCAATCCTCCCAAATTCAGATACAATCAAGCACCCCGCAGTGGAGCAGAACAGCACTCAGAAGCATCTGGGTGCTTTATCTTATTTTTGGATTTATGGAGGAAAAGTTATGAAAGAAGGGCGGGAAATACGGCCGTTACAAAGCGAATACGAATGGGACCAGTTCACCATCGTTTCCACCAATGCTTATCCTGGCGTGCGGGCCACCGACGATGCTGCCCGCCGCCGCCTCAAGGAACGTGCCCAGCAAATGCACGCCGACCCGATCGTCAAAGTGTTTGGGTTGTTTGAATCGGGGGAACTGCGCGGTGCGATGCGGCTGTACGACTTTACCATGCGGCTGCACGGGGTCGATATGCTGGTGGGCGGTGTCGGTGGGGTGGCGGTTGATTTGCTGCATAAAAAGGAGCATGTTGCCTACGACATGCTGCAATTTTTCCAGGCCCACTACCGGGAAAAAGGGGCGGCGCTGACCACACTTTATCCATTCCGGCCCGATTTTTACAAGCAGATGGGATATGGCTACGGCCGTAAAATCAACCAATACCGCCTCAATCCTGCCGATCTACCCCAGGGGAACCGCCAAAACGTCCGCATTTTAGGCAGCAGCCATCGCCAGGAACTGGCCGACTGCTACCGGCGCATCATGGTGGCCAGCAACGGCATCATGGCCCAATTTGACTACGAACTGGAATCAATTTTCACCAGCCAAAATTTGCAGCGTTACGGCTATTGGGCCGATGGCCAGCTGCGCGGTTATTTGCTCTTCACCTTCGAGCCAATCCCCAACGGCAACTTTCTGCGCAACAACATCGCCGTGCGCGCCCTGATGGTTGAGGATGCCGACGCTCTGCGCGGCTTGCTGGGTTTTTTGCGCGTGCAGGCGGACCAGATTGAGAAGGTGGTTATCAACACCCAGGAAGAAGATTTTCACCTGCTGCTGCACGATCCGCGCAACGGCAGCCAGAACCTGATTCCGTCTGGCTACCACGAGACCAATACGCAGGGTGTAGGCATCATGTACCGCGTCATCGACGTGCCGCGGCTGTTTGAGCTGCTGGCCCACCACAACTTTGGCGGGCAAACCGTGACGGTGCAGATCGATCTGACCGACAGCTTCTGGCCGGTGTGTGCGGGCAGCTGGGTGGTGCGGGTGGACGATGGGCAAGCCACCCTCGATCCCCACGCCCAGCCCGATGTCACTATCGGCCTGGACATCGCCGAATTTTCGTCACTCATCACCGGGGCAACCACCTTCCGCCAGCTACTGGCTTACGACCTGGCCGAAATCTCCGACACCGCCTATGCCGATGTGGTGCATCAACTGTTTTACACGGCCAACAAGCCGGTGTGTCACACAGCGTTTTAACGACGTTGTCCGTAGGGGCGGGACAGGCGGCAAATTGTTCAGGATTGCCATCCAGATGGTGGCCCGCCTGTCTCGCCCAAAATAAGCTACAGGGGCGAGACGGCGCGGAATGAAGATTATAAGTTTTTCAGAGATTAGACCGCGCCGTCCCGCCCCTACGCTGCAATTTACAATTAGGAGAGACAAACATGGATTTTACCAACCAGGTGGCCGTCGTCACTGGCGGAGCGTCGGGGATGGGGGCGGCCACAGCGCGGGAATTGGCGGTGGCTGGAGCCAGGGTAACGATCGTGGATAAGAACGTGGTGCTGGCCACGGCTTTTGCGGAGGAAATTGGTGTAGAAGTTCTGATTGGCGACGTGAGCGATGCGGCTTTTTGTGAGGAGGTGGTGCAGGCGGTGGTGGCGAGATACGGCCGTCTCGACATCCTCGTCAATGCCGCTGGCATCATCGTCCGGGCCGACGCCCCGGGCACGACCAACGAGCAGTGGCAGCGGGTGATGAACGTCAACGTCGGCGGCATTTTTTACCTCAGCCGGGCGGCCGTGGCGGTGATGAAGCAGCAGGGCAAAGGGGTCATCGTCAATTTTGGCTCGATTTGGGGTGGCGTGGGCGCGGCGGGTGTGGTGGCCTACTGCGCCTCCAAAGGCGCGGTGCACCAGCTCACGCGGGCGATGGCCCTGGACCACGTCAAAGACGGCATTCGCATCAACGCCGTCTGCCCTGGCGAGGTGAATACGCCCATGCTTGCCTCTGAGCGCCGCGAGCCGGTGACAGACGAGATGCTGCAGCGCATCGCCAGCACCGTGCCCATGCAGCGGCTGGCCGACCCGGTAGAAATCGCCCGCGTCGTGCTCTTCCTCGCCTCCGACGACGCCAGTTACATGACTGGGGCCATGGTCAACGTGGATGCAGGCTACACCGCCAGATAGAAATTATGGACACAGATGAACGCAGATTTTCACAGATTTTTTAATCCAATCTGTGTTCATCTGTGTAAATCTGTGTCCCATTTTTGAGGGGGAAAACCTGATGGAATACAGACGATTAGGCCGCAGCGGGGTGAAGATTGCCCCGCTGTGCCTGGGAACAGACAACTTTGCCAATCCGACTCCCGAAGATGAATCCCAGGCGATTTTGCACCGGGCGATTGAGGCGGGCATTAACCTCATCGACACGAGCAACAGTTATGCCCAGGGGGAGAGCGAGCGAATTATTGGCCGGGCGCTGAAAGAGAACGGCCGTCGCCAACAAGTCCTCATTGCCACGAAAGCACATTACCCAACCGGGCCGGGACCGAATGACAGGGGGAACGGCCGTCTCCACCTCATCCAGGCCTGCGAAGAGTCCCTGCGGCGGCTGCAAACCGACCACATCGACCTTTACCAGCTGCACCGCCCCGACTTCGACGTGCCTATCGAAGAAACACTCGCCGCCCTCACCGATTTAGTGCGGGCGGGCAAGGTGCGCTACATCGGCAGCTCCACCGCGCCCGCCTGGAAGGTGATGGAGGCGATCATGGTCAGCGAGCTGCGCGGCTGGGTGCGCTTTGTGTCGGAGCAGCCGCCTTACAACCTGCTGGATCGCCGCATCGAGAACGAGCTGGTGCCGCTGTGCCAGGCGTATGGCCTGGGCCTGCTGCCCTGGTCACCCCTGGCGATGGGCATCCTGGCCGGGCGCTATGCCGATGCGGCCAGCTATCCCGAAGCGTCCCGGGCGCAGCTGCGCGGCGGCATCTACGCCGAGCGCGTGACGGCGCGGGGCATCGAGATCGGCAACAAGTTTGTGCAGCTGGCGCAGGACGTTGGCATTTCGCCGGTGCAGCTGGCGGTGCTGTGGGTGAAGGACCAGCCCGGCGTGACCGCGCCGCTCATCGGGCCGCGCACGTTGGAACAGCTGGAGCATTACCTGCCGGTGCTGGAGATGACGTTAGATGATGACGTTCGCGCTGCCTGTGACGCCCTGGTGCCGCCCGGCAGCGCGGTGGCCAATTTCCACAACTCGGCGCCGTGGATGAAGATGAAGCTGCCGGAATAATTGAATGGAGGAGGTCAGCACGCCTACGTGCTGACCGTTCGCACGTGGGCGTGCGAACTCTGCTGCGACCTATCTCATGATGGAGACCAATTTGCGGATGCCCTGCTCTTGCAGCCAGAGGCGGGTGCGGGAGCGTTCGCTGGTGTGGGGGATGCGGGCCACGGGCAGGCGGTTTAAGTCGATATTTTGGATACGGCCGTGTGTCTCATTCACCACTGGCATCAACCGCCGCGACTCAATGCCCAGCTGCGTGGCATCGCGCATAAACGCCTCGCACAGTTTGTTGGCCACCGGCTGGCCAGACGTGACCACAAACACAATATCGGATTGGCGCATGGCCGTGCGGGTCAATTCATTCAGGTTAGAACCCAAATCAATCAGCACCTGGTAACCGCTGCTGGCCAGCTGTTTAAACAACAGTTCCAGCTTGCGCGGAATATCTTTACTGCCGCTGCCCATAAAAGAACCCGGCGCCGGTATCACCAGCAAATCGGCGCGGTGGCGCTGCGCGTACTGGCGAATGAAGGGCAAAGACAGCTCTGCGGTGGGGGCTTTGAGCAAGTCCAGAAGGTTGCGCTGGGTGTGTAAGTTCAACATGGGGGCGATGCCGCCCAGAGGCAAATCCAGATCAATCAGCACAACCGGTTTATTCTCGTGCATGATGATGGCTTCGGCCAGCTGGATGGCCAGCGTGGTGGTACCCACGCCGCCCTTGGGGCTGAACAGGGATACTACTCGGCCCGAGTTGGACGTGAGCAGGCCGGTTTTGATGCGTTCAGAACGTTTTAATACGGCCGAAATATGGGCCAGCAATTCCTCGGCCATAAACGGTTTGGTCAGGTAATCATCGGCGCCCACGGCAAAGGCGCGTGTTTTGTACTCTTTGGCTTCGCTGGCGGTGAGGAAAATCACGGGAATTTGCGCGGTTTCTGGGGTGGTCTTAATTTGCTGGCACACTTCAAACCCGTCCATGCCGGGCATCATGACATCTAGAACCACCAGATCGGGGCGGTGTTGGGTAACGGCCGTTAGCCCATCCGGTCCGTCCTTGGCCAGGGTAACGGTGAAACCCTCCCGTTTAAGCTGGTGCTCAATCAGGTAACGCATGGGAAATTCGTCATCGATGATTAATATTTTCTTCTGTGTCATTGTCATCTACCTGAAAAAAATACGCCAGCAATTCTGCTCCCCAGTATTTGCTGCGTACCGCTCGGACGGAAACTACGCAAAGATAGTCATAAAACAACCATGTTTGTTTTGGGAATGTGGCTCCTTGGCTACAAGTTAGCCGAATATTGTTACAAAAAAGATTACATTTGTCCTAGGACCTTGTAAGAATGGCTGTAACTGGCAGCAGCTAAAATGACACGAATGAAGATGCTGGTGAGTGGTCATAATGCGGAAGTACAAAGGCCAAACTACCTTACGCAGCAGGAGAATAACCTTGAATCCCTCCATTTTGATTGTTGATGATGAGCCGATGACCCGCAACTTGCTCCGCTTGATGCTGGAGCGGGCTGGGTTCAAGATTTTGGAAGCAGAGGATGGTCTGAAGGCGCTGGATGTGGTGGCCGAACATAGCCCCGATTTGCTGATTTTGGATGTGATGATGCCCAACATGGATGGCATTACCGTGTGCGAAACGCTGCGCGCCGAGGCAGAAACGGCCGATCTCCCCGTCATTCTGCTCAGCGCCCGAAGCAATCCGGAAGCCGTTCGCCTGGGAATGCAGGCGGGAGCCAACCGCTATTTAAGCAAGCCAATCAGCCGCGAAGAGCTCGTTCGCCAGGTTCGCGATGTGCTGCAAGGTATCCCTTCCCAATTTGGTGATTAGCTGTTTGGAGCCGGTCAGATTCTTGTACCAAAAAGCTGGGGAGCTTTCCAACAGACAATAACTTAACGGCCGTGTTTGGGCAGCGCTGCTTGCGCCGCTTTGAGCTGCGCCTGTAACGCCTCAGGTGAGGTGCCACCTGTGCTGCTGCGGCTGCTCAGGGAAGTAGCGAAGTTGAAAACGGCCGCAGCCTCCACCCCAAATTTGTCACTCACCGACTGCAAATCTGCTACGGTCAGCGCCGTCAGCGGCACCCCCCGATTTTCCGCCAGCTGCACGACTTCCCCCACCAGGTGATGCGCCTGGCGAAAGGGCACGCCCTGCTTCACCAGGTAATCGGCCAGGTCGGTGGCCAGCAGATTGGGTTCCAGCTGTTGGGCCATCTTTTCCGGGCGCAGCGTCAGCGTGCGGAACAGCCCGGCCATGATGGGGATGATCAGGCTGAGCGTGTCGAAGGTGTCGAAGACAGGCTCTTTGTCTTCCTGCAAATCTTTGTCGTAGCTGGACGGCAGCCCTTTGAGCGTGGTGAGCAGCCCGACGAGATGGCCTAGCAAACGGCCGCTTTTCCCCCGCGTTAGTTCCAATGTGTCCGGATTTTTCTTTTGTGGCATCAGGCTGGAGCCGGTGCTGTAGCCATCGTCCAGCCGCACAAAGCCAAACTCGCTGCTGCTAAACAGCACCAGCTGCTCTGAGACGCGGCTGAGGTGTAGGCCAATCATCGTCGCTGCATACAAAAAGTCGGCGGCAAAGTCCCGATCAGAGACGCCGTCCAGGCTGTTCTGGCTGACGGCGGTGAAGCCAAGTTCGTCGGCCAGCGCCTGCCGGTCAACGGGGAAGGCGGTTCCGGCCAATGCGCCAGAACCGAGGGGCAGGACGGCCGTTCGCTGCCGTACCTGGGCCAATCGTTCCTGGTCACGCACCAGGGGCCAAAAGTGGGACAGCACCCAGTGCCCCCAGGTGACGGGCTGGGCGTGCTGCAGATGGGTGTAGCCGGGCATCGGTAAATTCAGGTTGGCTTCGGCACTCGCTATGAGCGCCTGCTGCAAGTCGGTAAGCAGGGAGGCAACCTGGTCGCAGGCGTCTAGCAGCCAGAGGCGAAAGTCGGTGGCCACCTGGTCGTTGCGGCTGCGGCCGGTGTGCAGCTTGCCACCCACCGGGCCAAGGAGTTCGGTCAGGCGGCGCTCTACGGCCGTATGAATATCTTCATCAGCGGGGTGGAATTGGAAACGGCCGTCAGCCAACTCCTCACCCACCTGGGCCAATCCAGCCACGATTGTGTCCGCTTCGGCCTGGGTCAACACGCCCGCAGCTACCAGCCCGCGCGCCCACGCCTGGCTGCCCGCAATATCCTGCGCCGCCAGCCGCTGGTCAAAACGCAGACTGGCGTTAAATTCATGGACCAATGCGTCCGTGCCCCGGGCAAAACGGCCGCCCCATAGTTTGCTCATCGTCGCTTCCCTTTTTTCGGTTATCGGTAATCAGTTTTCCGTAATCGGTTTACCGTATACCGACCACCGATTACCGTTCACCGATTACTGAAAACTGCCCCAAATCCCCACGCCCAGCATAAACACCGCAAGGCCGCCGTACAGGATCAGCGTTTTCTGATCACCAATGATGTCTCGTGTGCGTAAAATACGGCCGCGTTCCCAAAAAATCGCTGGCTTAAAAATTACCCCAAATAAATAGTAACCGCCGAACAACAGCAGCAGAATGTCCAAAATATCCGGTGTCATAAGGTTGCTCCTTCTCTTTCGATGCTGGTGGCTAGTATTGCGCTTCAGAAGTTCGCACCAAGTTACGCTCATGGCGCAATACTAGCCACCAGCCACTTGCCACATCCCCAATCTTACCTGTTTTGTAACTTTTTGCCTGTGACTGGATATTATTTACAGAACCACCACCATGAATAAAGCGGCTTTTCACGACCTGTACGCGCGTTATGCGCCTGATGTGTACCGATTTGCCCTCTGGCTGTCGGGCAGTCCGGCTGAGGCCGATGACATCACCTCGGAGACGTTTGTGCGCGCCTGGGCCGGACGCCGCAAAATCCGTACAGAGACGGTGAAGGCGTATTTATTCACCATTGCCCGGAATCTGTTTTTGCAGCAGCAGCGCCAGCACAAACGGCAGGTGGCGTTGGCGCAGGCGGCCGGGCACACACATGGCGGACCACATGGCCTGGTGGAACACCGTTTGGCGCTGGCTGAGGTGCTGGCACAGCTGCAAGATTTGCCAGAAAGCGAACGGGCAGCGCTGGTGCTGCGCGTGCAGCATGAGCTTCCGTATGAAGAAATTGCCCGCGTGCTGGAAATTTCATTGTCGGCGGCCAAGATCAAAGTTCACCGGGCGCGCTTAAAGCTGGCCCGCGTGCGCACGGCCTGGGAGATACCGGAAACATGAATGTGAGTCGAGACGTCATCATCGATTTGCTGCCGCTTTACCTGGCCGGTGAGGCGAGTGAAGATACGCGGCAGCTGGTTGAGCACTTTTTAGCGGATGATCCCGCTCTGGCAAAGTTGGCTGAACAGGCAAAAGTAGATAATTGGAACGGTGAGATTCCCGTTCCGCTGCAAAAGGAGGATGAAATGAAATCATTCGAGAAAACCAAGTCGCTGCTGTTCCAGCAAAAGTTATTCCTGACGCTGTCTGTGGGCACAACGTTACTGTTTATCGCCTTTCGTTTTGATGAAAATGGCGTGGAGTGGCTGTGGATCAACTCGCCACAGCTGGGCTGGGGGATTTTTATGACGGCTGCCCTATTCTGGACAGCGTTTCTCAACGTAAACTGGCAGCTGAACCGTACGGAGTAGCCCCGTTGGGATGTATCTGGCCTGCTGCCGTGTACGCGGAGGTGTAAACGCCTCCGCTAGATGTGGAAGGCCCCACGGGCCTGGGTTTCAAGCCCAATGGGGCTTCCACAACTAGCCGGTTGGCTTTAGCCACCGGTGGGGAGGCAATATGTGATTCCCCTTCCGGCGCCGCTTCTGGTTTGCCCCAATTGATTATTCACTTTATGATTCAGTGGGCGGGCAGTACCGCCCTCTCACTGAATCCGTTAATCAACCTGGAGTAAGCAGAATGAGCAAGTTTAAGCAAATCGGCCGTCCCAAACCGCTGCTGGACGGCTTTGATAAGGTGACGGGCCGTACCCGTTACGCCCCTGATTTGACGGTGCCGGGCATGCTGCACGGCCGTTTTGTCACCAGTCCCCACGCCCATGCCAGCATTAAAAACATTGATGTGTCGGCCGCTTTAGAAGTGCCAGGGGTAACGGCCGTTCTCACCGCCGCCGACCTGCCTGATATTGCTCCTACCGCCCGCAGCCGCCTGCTGCTGGCCCGCGACAAAGTCATCTTTGCCGGGCAGCCGGTGGCCCTGGTGCTGGCGGAAGACCTGGGCGCGGCCCAGGATGCGGTAGACAAAGTGTGGGTTGATTACGAGATGCTGCCCGCCGTCGTTACCCTGGATGAAGCGCTGGCCGACGATGCGCCGCTGGTCTGGCCGTCCGGCATGCCGGGCGAGACGGGCGAAGCGGCCGCTCACGGCGCGGATGTAGGCGGCGACAAAAAAGAGAAAAAGCCGAGCAACATCGCGGGCGAATCGAAGTTTGCGCGCGGTGACCTGGCTGAGGGGTTTGCCGCGGCGGATGTGGTGGTGGAACGGCCGTTCACCACCGCCATGGTGCACCAAAGTTACCTGGAAACGTTCGCCATGCTGGTCCAGCCAGACCCGATGGGGCAGGGGGCCACCGTGTGGACCAGCACCCAGGCGCCGTTTTACGTGCGTGAAGAAGTGGCCGACGTGCTGGGTGTGGAGGAAACGGCCGTGCGCGTCATTCCCACCTCTGTTGGCGGTGCCTTTGGCGCCAAGTTTTTGCACTACGAACTGTTGATCGCGGTCGCAGCCCAGGCCGTAAACCGGCCCGTGAAGCTGGCGCTGACCCGCAGCGAAGACATGCTGGCCGCCAATCCCGCGCCATCCGCCCGGTTCCGCATCAAGCTGGGCATGAAGCAGGACGGTACCATCACCGCCCTGGAAGCGGACGTGACGTTCGACACGGGCTGCTACCCCAGCGAGCATGGTATCGCCGCCTTCTTAATGGGCAGCCTGTACCAGATTCCCCACTTGGAGATTCGCTACACTGAGGTGCTGACCCACAAGCTCTCGACGGCCGCTTACCGCGCCCCCGGTGCCCCACAAGCGGCCTTTGTGCTGGAAAGCACCATCGACGAGGCGGCGCGGCAGCTCAACCTGGACCCCATCGCCGTGCGCCTGCAAAACGCCAGCCAGCCAGGCGACCCAATGGCCCACGGCAAGCCCTGGTCCACCATGGGCATGACGGAGGTACTGCAAAGGCTTCAGGACCATCCTGCCTGGCAAAATCGGGCCGAGGCGCGGGCCAAAGGGCGCGGCGTGGGCATTGCTTTAGGCGGCTGGCCGGGTGGCATTGAGCCTACGGCCGCTTCCTGCCAGCTGCATCGCGACGGCACGCTGCACGTGCACGTCGGGTCCGTCGATCTGACCGGGACTACAACCGGCTTTTCCCTCATCGCGGCCGAGGCGTTTGGCGTGACGCCGGACAGGGTGCGGGTTATCAGCGGCGACACGGCCACAGCGTCCTTTGCCGGGGCGACGGGTGGCAGCAAGATTACCTACATGGTCGGTCCATCGGTGATTAAGGCGGCGCAGGATGCGCGCCAGCAGGTAATGGAGATTGCCGCCAACGAGCTGGAAGCAGACGTGGCGGACATGGAGGTGGTGGACGGCTGTGTGCAGGTGAAAGGGGTGCCGGATCGGGCCATCCAGCTGGAAGATATTGCCCAGAAGACGATGCGTTTTGGTGGGAAGTATGCGCCGGTGGTGGGGAACGGCCGTCACGCTAACACCACCAATTCCCCAGGATTTGCCGCCCAGCTGGCCGAAGTTTCCGTGGACGCCGAGACGGGCGAGGTGACGGTGCATAAATTGGTGGTGGTGCAGGATGTGGGCCAGGTCATCAACCCACTGACGCTGGAAGGCCAAATCATGGGCGGCGCCATGCAGGGGCTCGGCTGGGCACTGTACGAGCAGATGGCTCACGACAGCTACGGCACGCCGCTTACCGGGTCGTGGATGGATTACAACGTGCCGCATTTTATCCATGCCGTGCCGGAGTTCGAGGCGGTGTTTGTCGAGGTGCCCACGGAGTTTGGCCCCTTTGGCGCGCGCGGCGCGGGCGAACCGCCGATCATCGCTACCGCGGCGGCCGTAGGCAACGCCATCGCCGACGCTACCCAGGCCCGCCTGGCCGATTTGCCCATGACCGCGCCCAGAGTCATCGCGGCTCTTAAAAGGTAAAAATCCACAGATTGCACAGATTACACAGATTTTTTCGGGTCTTCAGGGATTCAGGGGGTTTACAATCCGTGATGTGTGAAACGTGAAACGTGATCAGAGAGACATCACGTTTCACGCTTCACGTTTCACGCCAAACCCCACGAAATCCCCAAGAGCCATTTTTTCTCTCTGTGTAACTCTGTGCATCCCTGTGTTCCCTCCCATGCTCACATTGTTTCAAGTTCCTGATTACCCGCTCCAGTTTTGGCTGGCGGCGGTGGCAACGGCCGTTCTCATCGGTGTCTCCAAAGCCGGGTTTGGCGGTGGGCCGGGGGTGATTGCCACGCCGCTGCTCTCGCTGGTGATTCCCGTACCGGAAGCGGCGGCGCTGCTGCTGCCCATCCTGCTGCTGGCGGATGTGTTTGTGGTGCGTCACTACTACAACCAGGTCGATGCGCCCAATCTGCGGGCGGTGCTGCCTTGGGCGCTGCTGGGCATTGTGCTGGGGGCGCTCTTTTTCCGCCAGTTTAGCGACCAGGAGCGGGTGCTGGAGCTGGGGATTGGCCTGATTGCCCTGGGGTTTGTGCTGTACCAGGCGGTGCGCAGCCGGATTTTGCAGGTGGCGGGGCAGAAACGGCCGTCCCCCCTCACCGCCGCTCTCCTGGGCACTACCTCTGGCTTTACCTCCACCCTGGCCCACGTCGGCGGCCCGCCAATGATGATCTACCTGCTGCCGCAAAAGCTGCCCCGGAATCTGTTTGTGGGGACAACGGCCGTTTTTTTCTTCATCGTTAACCTGGTCAAACTGATTCCCTACTACCTGCTCGGCCTGCTGGCCGTGGGCAACCTCACCGTCACCCTTCTGCTGCTGCCGGTGCTCTGGCTGGGCACCCGTCTGGGCGTCTGGCTCAATCAGCACGTCAGCGAACTGTGGTTTAACCGGGTGCTTTACGTCATCCTGGTACTGGTCAGCCTCCAGCTCATCCTGGGCCAAAGTTTCGTTAGCCTGCTGTTTGGTTGAGTGAAACGTGATGCGTGAAACGTGATTGGAATCTCACGCATCACGTTTCACGTTTCATTCCAGCCCTTTGTGACTCAGCAAAAGTGATATAATCCGACCCATGATTCGAGCATTAATTTTTGACTTTGATGGCCTGATTTTTGATTCTGAAACCCCCGATTTTGTCTCCTGGCAGGAAACGTTTGCCGAACACGGCGTCGAGCTGGCTCGGGAGGTGTGGAATGCGCAAATTGGGGCGATTACGTTTAATCCGTATTTGCATTTGGAGGAGCTGTTGGGACGGCCGTTAGACCGGGAGGCGGTGCACACGGTGCGCAAGACGCGCGACAATGAACTGCTGGCCGCCCAAACCATCCTGCCCGGCGTGGAAGCGTACCTGGAACAGGCGCAGGCGTTGGGTTTGAAAATAGCCATCGCCTCCAGTTCTGATCACGACTGGGTGGATGGCCATTTGCAGCGGCTGGGGTTGTTTGACTGGTTTGAACAGATTCATTGTTCGGACGATGTCGGCGGAGTAGGCAAGCCCGACCCGGCGGTCTACCGCGCGGCGGTGGCCGCTTTGGGCGTGGCCCCACACGAGGCGCTGGCGCTGGAAGATTCGCCCAACGGGGTGCGGGCGGCCAAGGCGGCGGGGGTATGGTGTACGGCCGTTCCCAACCAGATGACCCGCGATCTCAACTTTGACCACGCCGACTACCGCCTGGCGGCGCTCACCGACATGCCGCTCAGCCAGCTCATCACCGAGGTGACCCGTGGAAGCCGCTAAGCCACCTGTGCCCCAGCCCGGCCTGACCAACGCGCAAAAGATCGTTGAGTTTCACGAGGCTGTGGGCGCACCCGTGCCGCCCCAGCCGGTGGTGCCATCCATGGAAATCTTGCAGCTGCGCCACAAGCTGCTGCAGGAAGAGTTTGCCGAAGTGACTGAAGCGTGGGAGACGTTAACGGCCGTACGCCAATCCGGCAACCACGCCCAGCCCGTCGATGTGACCGACTGGGTGCATGAACTGGCCGACTTGCTCTACGTGACCTACGGCGCGATTTTGGCCTGCGGCGTCGATCCTGACCCGGTGTTTGCCGAGGTGCACCGGGCCAACCTGAGCAAAGCAGGTGGTCCACGCCGTGCCGATGGCAAAATTCTCAAGCCGCCCGGCTGGCAACCGGCCGACGTGCGCCGCATCATCGAACAACAAGTCGAGGAGATTGGAGACTAGAGATTGGAGATTGGCGATGACCACTCCCCACTCTCCAATCTCTAATCCCCCTAAAAAACGATGAAACTGAGTGAACGCGCCCTCAAAGACCAGCTTTATGAGATTGCCGATAATGAGTTTGCTCTGCCGGAACAGGCCAAGGCGATGCCCCGCGCCCTGGAAATGCTGCCCCACCTGGGCAGCCCGGATGCGGAGCTGCGTGATGATTTGATCTACAGCACGCTGGCCAACTGGATTTTGGCCGACAAGTTTGAGGAGGACGACCTCAAAACGCTGCTGCGGCAACTGCTGGCAGAAGATCATCTGTTCTTCAAGCTGGGCGAAGCGGACACGGATTCTGTGTTTATGCGCAGCTTTTCTGTGCTGCTGCTGCCGTTGATTTTGAGCTGGCACCGGCAACGGCCGTTCCTCATGCCGTACGAACTGCGCGAAGTGAAGGTGAAACTGCTGGACTACCTGGAAAAAGAGCAGGATTTGCGCGGCTTTGTCCTGGATGAAGATGAAGCCGGGGAGCCAAAGGGGTGGGCCCACGCCATCGCCCATACGGCCGATGCCCTGGACGACCTGGTGCGCTGCAAGGAGATGGGCAGTGAGGAGCTGCTGGAAGTGCTCAATGCCATCCGGCAAAAGGCGGCCGAATCCACAATTGTTTTTGTTCATCTGGAGGATGAGCGGTTGGTGACGCCCGTCATTGCAGCTTTGGGGCGCAAGGTGCTGACGCCGCCCGACGTGCAGAGCTGGCTGGACGGTTTTGTACCGCTGGCCCAGCAAAAAGAACCCTTCCCTGACTGTTACCGCCAGGCGCAAAACGTGAAGAACTTTTTGCGCAGCCTCTATTTCCGGGCGCGCCAGCCGGAAACGGCCGAACTCATCGGCGAAAACAGCGCCAACGCCCTGGCCGAGCTGGTGCACAAAACGCTGCAAACCATTGCGCTGTTTTGACGGTAACTCCTGGTTTAAAAGACAGATTCGTAATGCTCAACCGTGGGGAACGGATCGTAAAAGTGGTGCAGCAGCGCTTTCCACTGCTGGTATTCGGCTGACTGGCGGAAGCCAACAGTGTGATCCTGCAATGTTTGCCAGCGAACCAGCAAAATGTATTGGTTCGGCGCCTCGATGCATTTTTGTAGCTCGTGGCTGACATACCCTGGCATCCCGGCAATGATTGTTTGGGCTTGAGCAAAGGCGGCTTCGAAAGCGGCCGTTTCCCCCTCTTTCACGTTCAAAATGGCAACTTCTAAAATCATGTTGTTCTCCTAAAAAGCGGGACACAGAGTTGCGCAGAGAAGACCCAGAGGAGCACAGAGAGGAGAAGAAAATCTGTGTCATTTGTGAAATCTGTGAATAGATTACACCAGCTCTTCGCGGGCAGCTATGAACCAGGGATGCACGTAGCGCAGGCTGTCGCGCTGCTGCCAGAGGTAGGTCAGGTAAACGCGGCAGGCGTCGTCGATGGAGTGGGAGACGGCCGTTTCAATTTCAGCGAAATACGGCGGCTCACCCGGCTGGTCCCACTGAATTTTGTCGGCTACAAAAACAATCTTGTCCAGCAGGCTCGCCCCGGCCTTGAGCGTGGTGTGGCAGCCGATGGCGCTGAGCACGGCCGTTTCCGTCACGCCAAACACCTCCTGGGCCACCACGGCGCTCAGCTTCTGGTGCAAAATCATAGGGAAAGCCGCCTCGCCGGGCAGCACGGGAATGTTGAAAGCGGCGCACAGCGCCACGCGCGCCGGGTTGGGAATCACCGCGCTGATGTCGTGCAGCCAGGCGGCCGTTTCCGCCTGATCCGGGTCCGCGCCAAACTGGCTGGCCAGCTGCCTGGCCTCCCGCGCCACGCGGGCCACATGCCCGCCCACTTTGGGCAGGTGATGGTGGGTGAGTACGGCCGTAACGTCCGAACCTAAGTCGCCGGTTAAGGAGAATTGTCCAAAATAGGGTTGCAAGCGATCATTCATGGAGCCAAGCATACCACCCAACCGGCCAGAAAGCAGTTGTGGTGCAGGGTAAACTGTTAGAATGGACGACCAAACTTGAATGATGGAAGAACCATCCAAGCGGAGAATTTGTATGCCACAAAAAAAGACCTTTTTCCTCTGGCTGCTGCTGCTCACTTTCGTCACCGGCTGTGACTTGTGGGGCAGCGATGTGGCCGACAGCGCAGAAGCCAGCAGCGACGAAACGGCCGCTGCCGAAGAACTGAAATACACCGGTGAACCGCCGGCCGACGACAAGGGCAACGTCTTTGGCGAGATTCGCTGGAACGGCACCGGGGCAGATAAGCTGGAGGTGGCGCTGTGCAGTGATTTTTCCTCATTTAGCGGGTGTAAGAATTCGCCTCTCACCACCACGACCGATGCCAACGGCCGTTACCTTTTCAAAGATATCGATCCCGGTGTCTACGCCCTCTCTGTGAAGGTGTTTGAAACGGACGACTGGCTTTACATTTCCAACGGCATCTTCAGCTCAATGGAGTTTGACGTGAAGGCGGGCAAGACGTTAACGGTTGGCATTCAGGATATCTTCAAATTAGACCTGATCTTGCTGGAGCCCATCGACGGTGGCACTGTGCCAGGGGACAGCACGCATCTTCGCTGGAACCCATATCGCAATCCCCAGGCAGATTATTACAAAGTGTCGCTTTATCCAGACGAGGGGGATGCCATTGTCTTCGACGAGCGTGTGGAGGAATCCACGCTGGCGGTTGAGCTCCTGCCGGTGAGCTGCGGCTACCGCTGGTATGTGGAAGCGTTCAATGGTGATGGCGTCAAGATTACCGAATCAGCCGAACCCTTTACGTTTGTGGTGGACAGCTTGCCGGGTTCGTGCCAGCTAGCCATCCAGGAACCGGCCGACGGCGCTGAAGTGCGCGGCGACAACATTCTGCTGAACTGGGAAGACAGCCCTCTGGCCGAAAGCTACAAAATCCTCATGTGGAACGACGACGATCCCAACCGGACAAACGTGCTGGACTTCTTTGAAGTCAACGAATCCAGCTACCAGATTCCCGGCGTGCTGGTTCCGGCGCGCTACGTCTGGTCCGTTTCCGCCTATGACAAAGACGGCAACAAAATTGGCGCAACGGAGATTTATGATTTTGTGGTACGGCCGTAAAAAAAGTAATTGGGTAATTGAGTAATTTCGTGATTAATTACCCAATTACCCAATTACTCAATTACCTACTACCGCACCGTCACTTCTGTATACGCCGGGAACTGATTCCCGTCAAAATCCTCCACGATAAAGCCAACGACATATTCTCCTGCCGCCGCATCCAGGTCCACCCAGGTGAAGGTCTGGTCGGTGAAGGTGAGCGTGCCCGCGTCCTGCATGGCGGTTCCGATCACGTTGCCATTGGCATCCAGATCTTGCCACGTTTCTAGCACGGTAAACTGGTCGCCCGCCTGCGGAATGATTTCCCAGGGCGCGCCGGTGCCGTCATCGTTGTTGAAGCCGTACGCCTGCTGCAAAACGCCATCGCGGAACAGCAGCCGGGCCACGCGCTGCGCCCCGTCGCTGTAAGTGTAGATGCCGTCGACGGTGTAGGTGGCGTCTTCAAACGATTCGCCGTAGGTTTGCGGCTTGAAAAGCGTCACCACCTGGTTGGTGCCGTCGCTGATGGCAAACACAATCGGTTCCCACTCAAACTCCAGCACAAATGGCTCGTCTGGCCAGACCGGGTAGAACAGCCCTCCGACTTCCTGCGTTTCTTCACTTTCCAGGTAGTCGGAGTCGATGACCAGCAGCGAGTTGGCGCTGGTGTCTAAAAAGCCGACCAGCAGCTTGACGTAGCCGATGTTCTCGCCGGAAATCTCGGTGGTCAGCAGGACCGGTTCGCCGGGGGCGGCTTCATTGCTGGAGGCGGTGATGGGGGCGATGGTGATGTCACCAGCGCCGGGGGCGCGCAGCGGGGCGGTGGGGATGGCCGCGCCTGCATCGGCGGCGGAAAACGGTTCGCCAGTGTAGTGGAAGGCCAGGAAGTTATCCCAGAGGGAGGCGTTGCTGAAGGCGTTGGCTACGGCCGTATATGACTGCGGCCCCGTAATCGGATTACCATACAGCTGCGAATTGGGGAAGTAAATCGACACACCGGTAGAGCCCGGTTTGTTCGGCCCGTGTTTTTCGGCAATCACCGCCTGGTTGATGGCTGCCAGGACGCCGTCGACGGCCTGGTTCACTTCACCGCTGCGGCTGTTTTGCGCCAGCAGCTGGGCAAAGTGGCCCAGATCGATGTACGAGGGCGGCACGTTGCTGCCAAAGACACTGGTAAACGATTGAGCGCGGGTACGGTTTTGGGCGATGAGCTGCTGGTTGTCGTTGGCCAGGGCCAGGCTGAGCGCATTGATGCTGTCGACCAGCGGCTGAATTTGGGAGAGATCAACGGCCGTTAACGTCACGTTCTGCTCCATCTGCTGCACCAGCTGGTCGGTAGAGACGCTGCTCGGGCCGCCAAACAGGCCAAACAGCCCGCCCAGCGGATTGCCGCCGCCCAACAGCCCTTGCCGCGCTTCGGGGTCCAGAATGCGTTGATCTTCCTGGATGTAGCTGTCTACGATCAGGCGGCCCAGGTCGCCGCCGTTGATGCCCGGATTGGTGGCCAGCTCCCCCAAAAAGCCCGCGTAGGCCCAGCCCAGCGCCGGTTCCACCTCCTGCGAAGCCACGGCATAGCGGGCGTGTGGCGCCAGCGCGGCAAAAATCTCCGCACCGCCCATCAGGCAGGCGTCCATGCCGATGAGTTCAAACTGGTCAATGCCCGTTTGGGTGCGAATGTCGGCCAGCGCCTGGTCGATTTCCATCAAAAACATGTCGTTGCCGAGAGCGGCCGTTATCGGCAGGCTGCGGTCAGCGGGCACGTCGGGGTCCGGGTCCGACCAGCCGCCCGGCCAACCCGCGCCGTGGTCCGACATGATGAGAACGTATTTGTCGGCCGGGTAATTTTCTACCGCCCACACCACAAAATCGACCAGTGACTGGGGATCGGCC
This sequence comes from Candidatus Leptofilum proximum, assembly GCA_016710325.1. Taxonomy (GTDB): domain Bacteria; phylum Chloroflexota; class Anaerolineae; order Promineifilales; family Promineifilaceae; genus Leptofilum; species Leptofilum proximum. The sequence continues at coordinate 1,665,860 of JADJXK010000001.1, forward strand.
ATATTAACCTCGCCCACATCCTGAACCAGCTCCGAGCTGATCGTTTGCAGGTCGTCGTCGCGGGTGACGTAGTAGCGGTGGGTGCCAGTCCAGTTGCCGTCCCCGGCATAGCCGCCGCTGAAGCGGTCCAGCTGGGCCACAATTTGCACGTTGTCGCTGGAGCCAACCCGCTCGGCTTCGTTCAGGTCCAGGAAGATGTCTTCTTCCAGGATTTTGTCGTCGGCGTCCTGGTAAAGCATCACAGTCCAGGTCTGGTCCGATGGGCCGCTGGCCGACAGGGTGGGCAGTGGTTCCACCGCCTGGCTGCCGGTGTCCGTGTCCGGCTCGGTGAAGACGGGTTGGTTGTCGGTGGTGCTGCCATCATCGTCGCCGCCGAGGAACGAGGAAAGGGGAATGTCGCACACGGCTAGGCCGATGATGATCAGGATGATGACCAGCGGTGACAGCTTGCCGCCACCGCCCGGCAGCGAAAAACCGCCAGAAGTCGGGCGTGGTGTGTAGCTGCCACCGCTGCTGCCGCTGCCGCCCGGTCGCGGTGCCGACGGCCGTCGGCGCGGCGCTTCAGCCCGGTCGCGCGGACCATCCTGGTTGGTTTTGCGCCGCCGGTCCACGCGGACGCGGGGTTTGCTATTGCTGTCTTTGGTGAACAGGGGTTGGTTAAAGGTGGTGTTGGCGCTGGTTACGGCCGTTTCCCCCACAGGTGCTGCTTGTACTCCCACTAAATCCCAGATTTTCATAGCGTAGTTTCCTTCACATGCTTAATTTGAGGGCCGGATGATGTTGCCCGGCTCAATGAACAGTTAGAACCCAGCCGCCTGATTTCGTCACTGTGGCTGGTTAGCGGTGCTGCCACTGCTCTTGCAGCAGAGAGAATAGTTCCAGGTCATGGAAACGGCCGTTCCAATACCCTTTCCCCTGAAAAATCCCCTCTGACTGAAAACCAACCTTCAGCAGCAAGTTGGCCGAAGCACGGTTTTCCGGCATGATCCAGGCTTCGAGGCGCTTCAAGTGCAGCTCGTCAAAGCCATATTCCGTGGCGGCAGTGACGGCTTCGGTCATGATGCCGCGGTTCCAATACGGCCGTGCCAGCTCATAACCCAATTCCCCCGCGTTTTGCTTCTTGTTCAGCGAGTTAAAGCCGCAGCTGCCGATCAGCTCGTCGTGCCCCTTCAGGGTGATGGCCCAACGGATGCCTCGTCCCTGCCAGAACCGGCTGTGACGCCGCTGCAGCATCCGCCAGGCCTGCTCCGGCTCGGTAAACGTCTCCACGTTGTAAAAACGGGTAACACGGCCGTCGGAAAAGAGGCGGAAGAGGGCCATCTGGTCTGTTTCATCCAGGCGAAATTCACGCAGGATCAGGCGTTCGGTCTCTAGTTGCGGGAATGTTACGATTGTTGGTTTCACGATGGCCTCCCAGTTGCTGCTGCAAAGATAGCAAAATCAAAACGGTTTGACTACTACAGTCCGATACAAATTTGCCCCAGTCTGTGATATCAGGTGTCTCGGACTGTTTTAAGTATTGGTGAACGTTTTTCAGTTGCGTATACTTTGGCTCTCAAAGAAGACAAGCTGCGATGCACTTGCAACGGATCATTTGGGGGAAGTGCGTCGCCCCTTTTATAGCCAAAAAACAAGCGAAGTTTGCCAAATGGAGCAGCTAGTGAACCTATTTCAATCTCTACCTGAAGGGACCGTGACCTCACCGGCGGGATTTACGGCCGTTGCCGTGGCCGCTGGCATTAAACAAGAAAATCAGCTTGATCTCGCCCTTGTCGTCTCAGAGACGGATTGCAGCTGCGCCGCCCTGTTTACCCAAAACCAGGTGGTGGCCGCGCCGGTCATTGTGGATCGCGAAACGCTGGCGGCGAACAACAGCCGCCTGCGCGCCGTGGTCATCAACGCCAAAAATGCCAACGCCTGCACTGGCGAACCGGGTCTGGCCAACGCCCGCGCTACCCAGCAAGCCGCGGCTGCGGCGCTCGACTGTGCCGCCGACCAGATCTTGGTCCTCTCTACCGGTGTAATTGGCGTGCCGCTGCCGATGGACCGGCTGGCGGCGGGCATTGCCGTGGGGGCGAAGGGATTGTCGGTAGGCAACGGCCGTCTCGCTGCCGAAGCCATCATGACCACCGATACCCGTCCCAAGCACCTGGCGGTGCGCCTGGACCTGCCCGGTGGCCCGGTGACGATTGGCGGCATGGCCAAGGGCGCGGGCATGATTCATCCCAACATGGCCACGATGCTGGCAGTACTGACGACTGATGCGGCCGTTGCGCCTGATGTGCTGGATGAGCTGCTGCGTACGGCCGTCAACCAGAGCTTCAACCGCATCTCCATCGACGGCGACACCAGCACAAATGATACGATCCTGCTGCTGGCGAATGGGGTGAGCGGAACGGCCGTGGCCGACCCGGACAGCATCACCCACTTCAGCGCCGGGCTCAACCACCTCTGCACCGCCCTGGCCCACATGATCGTGCGGGACGGCGAAGGGGCCACCAAGTTTGTCGAAATCCAGGTCACCGGGGCCAAAAGCGAAGCCGACGCACACCAGGTGGCCAACACAATGGCCATTTCACCGCTGGTCAAAACCGCCTTCGCGGGCAGCGACGCCAACTGGGGACGCCTGCTGATGGCCGCAGGCCGGGCGGGGGTTGTGTTTGACCAGGCCAAAATCAACCTGTGGATTGGTGTGCAGCAGCCGGATGAACTGCAATTGGTCGCAAGTGGCACGCCGACCGCCTATCAAGAAAAAGAAGCAGCGACCGTTTTTGCCCAGCCTGAGTTTGTCATTCGTCTGGATTTGGGCAGTGGGGGTGGGGGAACGGCCGTAGTTTGGACCACCGATCTCAGCCACGAATACGTCACCATCAACGCCGACTACCGTACATAATCACCTGCTGACAACAGCGCCAAAGGGAATCGTTCTTGATAAACTCTGCGTTAATGTGTCAGTAGTTGCCCTTGGGTTGTGGTATAATTATATAGAACATTTGTTCTTATAATGAAGGAGCATGAATGATGAAATGTACCGTCATGTATGCTCCCTAAAGTATCACTGACACCTTGAAAACCTGGTGGTGACTGGAGGTTAAACATGTGGAGCCAATCTTCTTTTCACCGATATACTCTGTCCCCCGGTGCCGGTTCTCCAGCAGCAGCCGGTCAATCACCGGCGGGCCGAGATTTCTTAGCGCCACGCCGACGACGAGGGGACCAGGGAAAACGACGCTTCGCTCGCAGCACGCTTGCCCCACTGGCCGACATTTTAGCCAAACAATTTATTCAAAGATGGGATATGTACCCGCAGCAGTTGGCAAACGGCCGTTGGCTGGCCATTCATGAGCCCCTGCACAAGGATCGGCTAATCGATCACCTGAGAGGCGTGACCACACTGGGGGCTTATCTACTGGATGAAAGCAGCCAGGGCCGATTGCTGGTGTTGGACGCTGATGACAAAGTGGCCTGGCAGTGGTTAGTTTGTGTTTCCCAGGCCCTTTATCTGGGTGGCACTACCAGCTATCTAGAAACCAGCCGACGCGGCGGCCATTTGTGGCTCTTCTTGCGCCGAAAATATGATGGCCGGGCAATTCGTCAATTTGGTTGGGGCGTGTTGGCTATGTTTGGCATCGACAAGGATGTCGTGGAGCTTTTTCCCAAACAAGATGTGCTGCGCCACGGACCGGGTTCGCAAATCCGGCTGCCGTTTGGTGTCCACCAGAAGAGTAAAAAACGATATGGCCTGTACTATCCGACGGGCCAACCTCTGGCGGCGACGTTACGAGAACAGCTGCAGCTGTTGGCTCACCCCGATACGGTGGATAGGTGGAGTTTTGAATACTTCCGGCAGCATGGCGAGGCAGTAGCGGAACAAAAGCGGAAACGAGCTTTTACGAGGTCGCATCGACCTGATGGGCATCAGGGCCATTTTGCCCAAATGGCGGAGAGAATTAAATCGGCCATCAGCGTGCGCCAGTTTGTGAGCCAGTATGTGGAGCTGTCCCGCTCTGGCAAAGGGCTTTGTCCGTTCCACGATGATCACGATCCGAGCTTCAACATAAACGACGATGAAAACTACTGGTACTGTTTTGCCTGTGAGGAAGGTGGCAGCATCATCGACTTCTGGATGCGCTGGCAAAGATGCGACTTTGTCACCGCCGTAAATGAACTGTCTGCCATTCTGCGGCTTTGAGGACAAAAAGCGCATCGGTGGTGACAAACTCAACCATACGTTTTTTGCCACTGCCATTGCACCAGACGGGCGGACAGGCCCAGCACCAGCAAGGAGATGAGCGTGTTGCCTTCTTGGGAGGTGCAGCCCGGAAACGCCCCCGTCCACTGCTACACTTCCAGGCCTTCACGCCCTAGCAGCCCCAAAATGAGCGACAGCTCCGCTCTGTGGTGAATTTCATGCTCCAGCACATGCCAGATGATCCAGCCCAATTTGAATGTCTGCCCCCACGGTGCTTCGATGGGCCGGTCAAGATCGGTCTCGTCCCAATCTGACAGGCTCATAAGCGTGCGATCATGGACCTTATTGAGCAGCACTTTTGTCGCGGCCACGGTTGGATAGGCAGCTGACGTAAATTCCCCAGGCCAGTCGCTTAATTCCCGCGTGATGATGTAGCGAAACCAGCCATCTTCGGCGTTGGCAATATGGCGGATGATGTGCCCCACCGACCAGCTGCCAGGAAAAGGCACATAAGTGAGTTCTTTATCGCTGAATTTATCTACCGTTGCCAGCAAGTCAGTGCGTACTTGCTGCCAATGTTTGAAATACTGATCCAGATTCATCACATGTTCATTTACTAGCATTTCTAAGTCTCCTTCTACACTTGGCTCTCTCGCTCCCTGGTTTTAGAACCCGGCAAACTACCTACAAAGCTGTGCTCAGGCTGGTTTTACCAGATTCATTGTAAACGCAGGGAAGCTGCCCATCTTACCGTTTACCTCAAATCCAACTTCTTGCGCCAGCCTGCGGATCGCCCCTGGCGTCTGAATGTCCGGGTCAGGAAAGACTTCGGTGATAGAGAGGATGCCGCCTGGTTTCAGTGCGTTGTGGATTTCGCGGAGTGCGGCCGTTTTGTCCGGAATTTCCCCCAGCACCGTTACCAGAAAGGCACGGTCGAATACCTCCGGTTCGGTTTTGCCCTCCCCGGCACCTGCCTGCAGCAGACGCACATTGGTTACCTTTTGCGCTGCCAATTTTTCTTGCACACGCTGGAGCATTGCCGGTTGAATGTCGAGGGCTATAACTTCCCCATTTCCCCCCACCCGCTGCGCCGCCGGTAGGGTGATGCGCCCTGGACCGCAGCCAACGTCAAGCACCTTCATCCCTGGGACTACGCCAGCCCGATCAAGCAGCAGCTGTGCCCCGGCTACCCGGTTCATGAACGGGTTTTCCAACAGGAAGCTCAAGCTCGATGGACAGGGCATACGTGGATACCAACGGCGAATGAGCAGCCCAATTCCAGTGAGGGTCAGGGTAGCTAAAGCGAGTTTTAAGCGGTTTTTATAGAGCCAGTTTTCTTGAGACATTTTGTAACTCCTCACTTGAATGATGACACGCGAAGCCGAGGCAGCCAGGCCGGCACGCGCCGAGTGTATGCTGCCCACTGCTCACCAAATTCGGCTGCCAACAGCTGCTCCTCGCGCCAGGCACGGATCAATAACGCCGGGAAGTGGAACAGCACAAAGGCAAAGGTCCAGGTGCGGTAAAGTAACAACCCACCCCAGCCGACAAGCCAGATACCCAGGTACATCGGGTGACGCACACAGGCAAAGGGACCACGCGTTACCAGTTGTTGGTCAACGTACAGCTGCGCGCCAAAGCTGCTGGAGACGTTGTACAGCTGTGCCAGGGTTAATCGCCCCCACAAAACCAGCGCCAGGCCGGGGAAGTAAAGCAGGCTGCCCAGGATAAGAGCAAAGGCGCGTGGCAGCTGAGAGAGGGCGAACGGCAACGGCCGCCACAGCCGGACGCACAGACCAAAATAACCCACACTGGCTAGGAAGTAAAACATTCGCGTGCGCAACATTTTGGGCTCCCGCCCCGTTGTTCGCCCCAGCGGTTTCCGTGTTCCACGCCACACACCCTGCAATATGGTAAACAGCGTTGCTATCAGGGCGGCAAGGCCGGATCGTCGGGTCCATCGTTCAGCAGCCAACTGATTAATTGAATGCCTCCGTAGCCGGCCGAATGATAAGCATGGAACTGGTGGTGCGGCGCATGACTTTGGCCGTTACGCTGCCATACAGCCATCGTCGCAGCCCGGTACGGCCGTGTGTGCTCATCACAATCAGGTCAATGCCATGCAGATCGGCAAACTCCAGAATCTTGTCCACCGCTGGACCGTCAATCACCTCAACAGCAGCATGACCCCCGGTAACTTCATAACGGGCAGCCACATCCCGGAGGTATTGTTCTTTTTCGGACCGGCTCTGCTGCTGCGCCTGCTGGCCTTCCAGGCTGTTCAGCCACTTTTGCTGCACCATCATCTTGCTGCTGACCGTAATCGGCTCATTGACCGAGAGGAGGGTCGCACGTGCTTTGAAGGCATTGGCGATGGCCAGTCCGGGTTCAACGGCCGTTTCGGCCAGGCGCGAACCATCCAGCGTCAGCATCATGCGCGAGATGCTGCGCGGTGACCGGACCACAAAAACCGGGCAGGCAGCCTGGTGCAGGATACGTTCCGTGACGCTGCCCAGCAGCAGTTTGTCTGTTCCAGACCAACCGTGGGTGGACATGACGATCAGGTCCGCCTGCCTGGCATTGGCTGTGTCCAGAATGGCGCTGGCGGCGTCCCCTTCAACGGCCAGTGTGCTCAGTGTGACGCCGGGCTGGCTGAACCGCTCCCGAACGGCCTCCAGGTACTCTTTGACTTCCACGCGAACCTGCTCCCTGGCATATTCCGGCCAGGCCCACTCATATTCACCGGCCACCACCGGCATGGTGGTGTAAACCGGGATTAGGCTGCGCAGCAAGATCACTTCTCCCTTGGTTGACTGCGCCAATTCCAAGGCCGGTTCGATAGCCCACTCGGCCAGTTCTGACCCATCTAGCGGAACCAAAATTTTATTTAACGCGAACATGACGCCTCCTTACGAGATCCTTTCCCACCGAAGTTAGGTGCGACGCACTTGCCAGGGTGTGAAGCACAACCAAACTCGCTAACAAAAGTGCGTCGCACCTCTGATACGGAGTAGAAATGGTCCAATCTCTATACGCGGACCGACAGGTAATTCACAATGTCGTTTAGCGACACGAGCTGTCCATAGTCGGCTTCGGGAATCTCCACGCCCAGCTCGTCGTTGAGCGCGATCAGAAAGTTCAGGAAATCAAACGAGTCGATGTCCAGTGCCTCCTGCAGATTGACGGTTGGATCCAGCGTCTCGAAGTCGGCTTCCGGGGCAATGCTGCCCAGAATAGTGAAAATCGTCCCCTTCAATTCATCGTTTTTGGTTTGTAACGTGGTCATAATTTTTCCGGCTCCTGTAAATATTTCTCCAGAGTCACCAAAAATTGCGCCCCGGTACGGCCGTCCGTCGCCCGGTGATCCCCGGCAACCGTGGCTGTCACCACCTGGCGAATGCCAATCATGCCGTCTTGCGCCCAGGGCTGCTCCCGAATTTTGCCAAAGCCCACCAGCGCCACCTGCGGTGGATAAATCACGCCGTACACCTTGTCCACCCCGGTATCACCCAGGCTGGTCAGCGTCACGGTGGCATCGGTCAGGTCAGAACTGCGCAAACGGCCGCTGCGCGTGCGCGTAATCAAATCCCGCATTTCCGCCATTACCTCGTCCAGGGTCAGGGTGTCGGCCTGGTGAATGGCCGGGGTCACCAACCCACCCTGGCGCAGGGCAATGGCAAAACCCAGGTGAACCGCTTCCTGCACCTGAAGCTGATCCTCCAGCCAGTAGCCATTGAGCTGGGGCACATCGCCCAGTGCTTTGGCCGTGGCTTTGATGAGCAGCACCACCGGCAGGAGGCGATCTTTGATCGAGCGTTTGAGGTTTTCCGCCTCCAGCCATTGCAGTGCGTGCGTCATGTCGATCTGGGTTTCCAGGTAGTAGTGGGGAATATCGCGGTTGGCCCGGCTCATGGCGGCAGCAATAGCGCGGCGCATCCCGGCCTGGAAGTCGGTGGCGGGGGGCTTGGGAGCGGCCGTTCCCTCCACCGGTGTTTCCCGCACCACTTTTGCCGTCACGGGGATGGCTGCCTGCTGGCGGATGATCTCAGCCGCACGCTGCTCCACATCCCCGCGGCAGATGGTTCCATGGGGGCCAGTGCCGCTTACCGTTTGTAGATCAATCCCCAGCGCTTCGGCCAGGCGGCGGGCCACCGGCGAGGCCTGAACCGGCGCGGCCTGTGGCGGTGCCGCCGGTCGTTGAGCCGCTTTTTCTACATCGGCCAGGGTGATGGCGCCGCCCGGACCGCTGCCCACCACGGCGCTCAGCTCCACGCCCAATTCGGCCGCCAGCTTGCGGGCCGCCGGTGAGATGCGCAGCCGACCGCCGCCGTTGTGTGTGGGGATGGGCTGGGTGGACGGCGGTTGGATGAACGGCCGTTGATCCATCGGATGAGCTTCCACGGCGGCAGCCGGAGCAGCCGCCGGAACCGGCGCTGGTTTTTCCCCTTCGGCGCGAATCAGCGCCAGCACGGCGCCCACCGGTACCCGCGTTCCTTCTGCCACCAGAAGCTGCTCCACAACGCCGTCGCTAAACACCTCGATGTCAATGACGCCCTTGTCGGTCTCCACCGCGGCCACGATGTCGCCGCGCTTCACCAGGTCACCTGGCTGCACGCGCCAGTCGTAAAGCACGCCAGACTCCATATCCGCGCCCAAACTGGGCATTTTGAATTCAGTCATCGGTCGCTGCTCCTGTGAAAATAGGACACAGATTCACACAGATGAACACAGATAAAAATCTGTGAAAATCTGTGTTCACCTGTGTCCCTTTCATTCATGGTGTTGAGCTTGCGCTCATGAAGTCTCCCTTGAAAATGGGACACGGATTCAACGGATGACACGGATTAAATTCCGCCAATTCCGCATCATCCGTGTCCTGTTTTTGTTATCGCGAAAACGATCAAACCAGCATCTGGCGCACGGCCGTTACGATTCCCTCTGGCTGCGGCAGGGCGGCATCTTCCAGGTGTTTGGGATAGGGCAGCGGCACTTCGGCCGTGCACACCCGCGCCACGGGCGCGTCCAGATCGTAAAACGCCTGCTCCATGATGCGCGCGCTGATCTCGGCGGAGATGCTGCCGGAGCGCCAGCCTTCGTCTACAATGACGGCCCGGTGGGTTTTGCGGACGGAGTTGAGGATGGTGGTGTCGTCTAACGGCCGTAACACCCGCAAATCAATCACCTCTGCCGAAATCCCCTCTTTGGCCAGCAAGTCAGCCGCATCCAGCGCCTTAAACAGGCTGGCGCTGTAAGCCAGGATTGTCACATCCTCGCCCACGCGGTGTACTTTGGCTTTGTCAATGTTCGCTGGTCCAGCATCTAGCGACAGCTCGCCCTTCATGTTGTACAGCGAGGCGTTTTCAAAGATGAGCACCGGGTCCGGGTCTTCCAGCGCGGGCCACAACATGCCGCGCGCGTCCTCCACCGTAGCTGGTGTGAGCACCTTCAGACCGGGCACGTGGGCGTACCAGCCTTCCCAACTGTGGGAATGCTGCGCCGCCAGCTGCTTGCCGCCGCCGGTGGACATGCGAATCACCACCGGCACGTTGAACTGCCCGCCAGACATATGCAGCAGCGTGGCAGCATTGTTCACGATTTGGTCCGCCGCCAGCAGGCTGAAGTTGCAGGTCATCACCTCCACGATGGGGCGCATGCCGCCCAGGGCCGCGCCGATGCCCGCGCCCGTAAAGCCAGACTCGGACATGGGCGTGTCCATGATGCGCTCGGGGCCAAATTCGTCCAGCAGTCCCTTGCTCACGGCAAAACAGCCGCCGTAGCCAGCCACGTCTTCGCCCATCAGGAACACACGTTCATCCAGGCGCAGGGCCTCGCGAATGGCTTCACGCACCGCTTCCCGGTAGGTGACGGTTTGTTTTTCACGCGTTTCACGTTTTTCAATCACCGGCATTGTTGGCACATCAACAGTCATCACGCCCTCCTTTCTGAATAGACAAAGCGCTCCAGCTCGGCTATTGGCTCCCAGGTGCCAGCTTCGGCGAAGGCAACGGCCGTATCAATTTCGGCCCTCACTTCTTGCTCCAGTTTGTCCATATCGGCCAGGCTCAGGCTGCCCTGGGCTTGCAGTAAACTGGCCAGCTGCTGGATTGGGTCTTGTTGGCGCCAGGTTTCCACTTCGTCTTTGCTGCGGTACAGTTCGGCATCAAACATGGAGTGGGCCCGATAGCGATACGTTTTGCACACTAGGAAAAACGGGCCTTCGCCGCGGCGCACGTAATCGGCCGCATCCTGGGCCGCGGCTACAACTGCCAGCACATCCATGCCGTCCACTGTGGCCGCGGGCACGTCGTAGGCAGCCGCTTTGCGCGCCAGGTCCGGCATCGCTTCAGAAAGTTCCAGGGCCACGCCCATGGCATACCCGTTGTTTTCACAGACGAACAGCACGGGCAGCTGCCACAGCGCCGCCAGATTCATCGATTCGTGGAACTCGCCTTCCTGCACGGCACCATCGCCAAAGAAGCAGCAGGTGACGGCCGTTCGCCCCCGCTTTTTATTTGCCAGCGCCATACCCACGGCCAGCGGTAGGTGGCCGCCCACAATGGCGTTGCCGCCGTAGAAGTGGGTGGCGGCGTCAAACAGGTGCATCGAGCCGCCCCTTCCGCGGGCGCAGCCTTCCTGCTTGCCATACATCTCGGCCAGGGTGGTGTTCATGCTCACGCCGCAGGCCAGCGCCTGGCCGTGTTCGCGGTAGGTGGCCAACACGGCGTCTTCGGGCCGCAGTGCCTGCATCACGCCCACGGCTACGGCCTCTTCGCCGTCGTATAGGTGGAGGAAGCCGCGAATTTTGGTGGCGCTGTACAGTTCGGTGCATTTTTCTTCAAAGCGGCGAATGCGTAACATCTGGTGCAAGAGGAAACGGCCGTGTTCCGCATCAACCACCTTGCCCTCAACTTTGGCTTCAAGCTTCGGTTCCTTTAACATCAATCCTCCTCCAGTGTGGAAATGTCCCCTTCCGGCAGACCCAGTTCCCACGCTTTGAGCAGCCGCCGCATAATTTTGCCGCTGCGCGTCTTGGGCAAATCTTGCTTAAACTCAATTTCTTTGGGCGCGACGGCCGATCCCAGCTTCTGGCGGCCAAAACCAAGCAGCTCCAGGTTCAGCTTGCTGCTGGGCTCGTAGCCCGGATTGAGCGCCACAAACGCCTTCACCAGTTCACCAATCACCGGGTTTGGCTTGCCAATGACCCCCGCCTCAGCCACGGCCGGATGCTCCATCAGAGCACTTTCCACTTCAAATGGGCCAACCATGTGCCCGGCCGTCTTGATGATGTCGTCGGCACGCCCCACAAACCAGAAGTAGCCGTCCTCATCCTGCATTGCCAGGTCGCCGCTGATATACCAGCCATCGACGAAACATTTCTGGTAGCGCGCCTCTTCGTGCAGGTAACCGCGGAACATCGAGGGCCAGCCGGGCTTCAGGGCCAACTCGCCATCAACATGCGGCCTGGTGATTTGTTCGACATGTTTGTCGTCAATCCGGCGCACGATGGCGGCTTGGATGCCGGGAAGCGGCCGTCCCATCGACCCAGGCCGCACCTCTTCAGCCGCGTAGTTGGCAATCATGATGCCGCCCGTTTCCGTTTGCCACCAGTTGTCGTGGATAGTTTTGTGCAGCACTTCTTGCCCCCAAACCACCGCTTCTGGGTTAAGCGGTTCGCCAACGCTGGCCACAAAGCGCAGGTGGCTCAGGTCGTACTGTGCCAGCGGATCGAACTCCAGCCGCATCAGCCGCCGGATGGCGGTGGGGGCGGTATACCAGACGGTCACTTTTTGCTCGTCCAAAATGTGATACCAGCGGTCGGCATCAAACCCGGCCTCATCGATGATGTTGGTCACGCCCAGGGTAAGCGGGGCGATGATGCCATAGGAAGTGCCGGTTACCCAGCCGGGATCGGCCGTACACCAGAACACGTCTTCTGGGTGCAGGTCCAGGGCGTACCGGGCTGTCACCGCGTGGGTGAGCACGGCGTTGTGCACGTGAATGGCGCCTTTGGGCATGCCGGTCGTGCCGCTGGTGAAGTGGATGGTGGCCACATCTTCCGGGTCGGTTGGCGGAATAGTGAACTGGTCAGAAACGGCCGTCATCTGTTCCGACAGCGCCAGCACATCCTCGCTAATGTTTTCGTACACGTCGGTGAGCAGGATGGTTTGCAGGTGGGGCAGATTCGGCCGTTGCTGGGCCACTTTTTGCGCGTACTGGCGCTCGGTGGTCACCAGCAGTTTGCCCTCACCCCGTCTCAGCCGTTGGAAAATGGGTTCCGGCCCAAAGGCGGAGAAAAGTGGGCAGAACACGCTGCCGTTTTTCCAGGTGCCCAGGGCCGCGATGTAGAGATCGGGAATACGGCCGCACAACACAAACACCTTGTCCCCTTTGCCCACGCCCAGCTTTTGCAGCACGTTGGCAAAGCGGTTGGAAAGCTGCTTGAGATCACCATAGGTGAAGTCAAACACCTCTCCCTGCTTGCCCAGCCAGCGAATGGCGAGATGATCCCGGCGCCCCCCATTGGCGTGCCGGTCTACCGCTTCGTGGGCAATGTTTAGCCCTCGATTTTGCGGTAAGCCATCCAGCAGCTGCCAGGCATCTTTCCAGGAGAAACTGGCTCTCGTCTCTTTGTAATTGAGGAGGTTCGGTGGAACGGGCCAGGCTCCAGTAGACTTACTAATTGCCTTCCAGTCCATGATTGTTTCTCCTTTCGTCACTTAAAGAAATTCATCACTATTCAGTTGTGATTGCGCAAGGCTCTATCGTGAAAAGAGAGTCTATTGGCCCATGCAGCCACTGTAATGGCCCCTTGGGAAAAGCGACCAGTGGCTAAAAGCATCGGATATCTGTGATTTTTGTCACAAGTTTTTGGGGCTGTTCCGGGGCGGTACCAGCAGATCATTGTCTCCTGCCGGACATTGAAGGTTTGTAACTGTACAGACCCTAAGGGTTTTGAACTCGACTAATTTGCGCCTGAAAGTGGCAAACCCTTAGGGTTCGTTCGTTAACAACTTTGGATATTGGGTAAAATAGCCGCCAATCAATTTAGCCAATTGGAGGCCATATGACCGTAATCCATCAATGTGAATGTGCGATTTGTCAGCAATCTGAATCTCATCCAGAACAGGCGCAACATCAACGAATGAACTTGTTTATGAGCCGCCTCGATGAACAACAACGCCGCTGGTATGCCGCACTTGAAGCCCAAAAATTGGGTCACGGCGGAACGACGCTGATAGCCAGGATAACCGGGCTATCTGTGGAAACCATTCGGCGCGGTCGATATGAATTAGACAACGATTTGGCGGACCGACCCGTTGACCGGGTACGCCAGGCCGGGGTGGTCGTCAAGCAGTTGAAAAAAACGCCGTCCATTACCACCGCCCTCCAAGAAGTAATTGATGATGACATTGCTGGCGACCCGATGGTTGACCACAAATGGGTCCGTCGTTCTCTGCAATATTTGGCCCAGGCCCTGGTTAAACGGCGTTTTCGGATTGGTCCGACCACTGTGCGCCGTTTGTTGAAGAAACTGAACTATCGCTTGTTCGGCAATTGTCAAAGTCTGACACCCCGGCATCCTGACCGAGATAAGCAATTTCGCTTCATCCGCCGGGTGAAGAAACTATTCCTGACCGCAGGTTGGCCGGTTATCAGTGTCGATACCAAAAAGAAGGAGTTGATTGGCAATGTCAAAAATGCCGGACGTATTTGGGAACAAGCGCCCACATTGGTTAATGCCCATGACTTTCTTTCTGAAGCAATGGGTCGGGCAACACCGTACGGCATCTATGACCTGGTCCATCAGCAAGGCTCTGTCTATGTCGGCACTTCTTATGATACGCCTGAATTCGCTGCTTATGCCATTGCCCAGTGGTGGGCTGACCCCGACCGCCCTCGCTTTGCCCGCGAAGACAAACTGCTCATTCTCTGTGATGCCGGAGGCAGCAATAATTGCCGTTACTGGCGCTGGAAAATCGAGGTGCAAAAGCAACTGGCTGACGCGTTTGGCATTGAGGTGATGATTTGTCATTATCCCACCGGGGCCTCCAAATGGAATCCCATTGAACACCGGCTCTTCAGCGAGATTTCCAAGAATTGGGCGGGTAAACCTTTACGCTCTTTTCAGACCACACTCAATTACATTCGGGATACCACAACGGAAACGGGGCTGAAGGTCCAAGCGTGCCTAGTTGAACGGGTCTTTGATAAAGGGATCAAGTATGACCCTGACGAACGGGACAACCTCAATTTACAGCGTTGTCGTACCTGTCCTACTTGGAACTATATCCTTCAACCACAGGTTTGTTCTGGATGATATTCGATTGTTAATGTCCAAAGTTATTTTTGATTGAACCCTTAGGGCCTCGCCGGGGGAGCCTGTATCGTTACCTGCGTTTTACCTATACCCAGCCCCGCAACCTCATAGCCTGTGCCACCCGGTTGACGGCAACCAGGTAAGCCGCCACGCGATTGTTCACCTGTTTAGCCTGGGCCATGTTGTGTACGGCGTGGAAAGCATGAGTCATTTTTTGGTCCAGCCGCTGGTGGGTCATACTTTCATCCCAGTAATATTGATAGGCGTTCTGCACCATCTCAAAGTAGGAAACGGTAACACCACCGGCGTTGCAGAGGAAGTCTGGCAGGACGTAAATTCCCTTGTCATAGAGAATCTCGTCGGCGCCTGGTGTGGTGGGCCCGTTGGCCAGTTCGGCAACGATGGTGGCACGAATGTGATCGGCGTTACGGGTGGTGATGACGTTTTCAAGCGCTGAGGGGAAGAGAACCATCACTGGCAGCTCCAGCAGCTCCTCATTGGAAATGTTATCTGCTCCGGCAAAGTTAATAACGGAACCGGTGTTGGCCTTGTGGGCGCGAACGGCCGTTACATCCAGACCTGCCGGGTTATAAATGCCGCCCCGCGAATCACTGACGGCAATCACCTTCATGCCCAATAATTCCGTGGCCAGTACATGGGCAAACTGGCCCGCGTTGCCATACCCTTGAATAGCGGCCGTCTGGTTGATGAGGTCGATCCGCAACACGTTGGCTGTTTCACGCACCGTATAAATTCCTCCCCGGGCCGTCGCATCTTCGCGCCCTGCGGCCCCACCAATTTCCAGCGGCTTGCCGGTGATAACCCCCGGTTCCTGGTGGCCGGTGAGGACCTGGTATTCATCCATCATCCAGGCCATAATTTGTGGATTGGTATACACATCTGGTGCGGGCACATCTTTGGTCAATCCCACGTAGCGGGCAACTTGGCGCATGTAGCCGCGGCTAAGCCGTTCCAGTTCGGCTGATGAGAGGAAACGGGGATCGCAGATGACGCCGCCTTTTGCCCCGCCCAGAGGAATATCGACAACGGCCGTCTTCCAGGTCATCCAGGCGGCCAGGGCTCGAATCGTGTCAATCGTCTCGTCGGGGTGGAAGCGGATGCCACCCTTGGCTGGGCCTCGCGCGTCGTTGTACTGTACGCGGTAACCCCGATAAACCTGGGTACGGCCGTCGTCCATGCGCACAGGCACGGTGAAGTGAAACTCGCGCATCGGTTCGCGCAAGAAGATGTGGACCTCTGGCTCAAGCTGCAAAATATCGGCCGCTTTGTCCAGTTGGGCCTGGGCAATGGCAAACGGATTTAATACCTCTGCGGTTGCCTCTTCCTTGTTTAACTCCTTTAACATCACAATTTCTCACTTTTCTCGCATGAAACTTGGACTAATGTCTGTTTCGTGTGAGACCTCCAAACACAAACCTTAATAAATTGCTTGATTCAAGCTGGAAAAGAACCACAACCAAGACAGCCAAACGCCCTGGCAGCGTGGCGTTTGCTGCTGCCAACAATTTGTTTGTCTACCCCGTAGTTTCTAAAGCCTTACGACCGGCTGAACGGGTCTTCGGTACGCAGTCCAAGCGCGGCTTCGCTGAGGCTCACCATACCGAGAGGGTGAACATCTTCCGGCAAGGCCACCCGCAAGATTTGTACTTCTGGAACTTCGGCCAAAAGTGAGGCAATCTTGTCCTTTAGCGGCGCCAAATTCACATTGAAGCCCTCCATATCAGTCAGATTTTCCCAAAAGGTTATCGTGACTTCTTCCTGTGCTTCCAGGTTGTTCAGCACAAAGAATCCCTTACACCCTGGCTGGCAGTTGAGCAGAGGCCGCAGCGTATTTCGATAAAAGGCTGTCATTTCGTCTAGTTTATGGGGCTTAACGCGTGAGGTAACCATTCTGGCATACATCGAATTATCCTTATGTTTCCCTTGTGCTGGTCAAAACGGTTGACCGCTGATGGGTGCGCTGGGGGTGAGGGGTAGGCTAGGGAAGCGGCCGTTTTGACCAATCGCAGCTTTTGGTTGGCATCCAGATTTATGGGGGTGTGAATTTGATCATTTGCCTCCTCCAGGGATGTTTACCCTGCATAATGTCTGTTCTCCGGATATGGGTACAGCGAGGTGGCTGGGATGGGTCGGGAAGGTGCAGTGACCGCGAATTTGAACTGACTATGCTCGCATAGTAGGCTCCTTCCTTCGAGGGGTTCAAGTGACAAAACACATTGCCTGACGTGACGAAGATAACAATCTCCCCGTGATCAATATCAATAATCTGATGGGTGCTGTAACGCGCGGCTGACTGTGGCATGTTTAGCTATGCAACAAGTGGTTAGCAACGGCCGTATAACCAACAACACAACTCTCCCAACATTGGGCCGTCACCCCGTCTGATTCACGAGCAAACAGAGCACTGACAAAGCTGTGAGCGGGTTTCGGTGTTACACTCTTTGACAAACCGTGATACAGCTTATGGAAAACAAGAAATTATTTGCTGAAGAAATGATCAAAAAGCTTCAATCGAGTGCATATATGGTGTCACTCGGCACGGTGGAGGGGATTGACCTGGAGGCCACCATGAACGAGGTAAAGGTGGTGTTTCATCACCGGTTGAGTGCCTTTGCCAGACCAACCAGGCAAGAAGCGCTAGCTATTTTGTCCAGACTGAGCGATTACTACGTTGAGTTGTATCGGTCTTCGGCTTCTTTCCGGGAATTTGTGGGAAGCAGACAATTTGAAGCGGAACTGTACGTCCTGTCGGGCCAGATGGACTTTACGGTTGCTACCATGGGCGAAAACGGCCTCTCCTGGCACGTGGATCTAGATGATTAGTTTTGGCCGCTTGTTGGTTAAGTTTGCTTCTGCGAGGGAAAGGGCTTGAACGAAAACCAATTGAATCAAGCTGGCGCCTGCGCTACAATCTTTTTGTTGAACAACGATTGTTCTGAAAACGAGGTGGGAGCACCCTTGGTACGACTGGCATCTGATGACGATTCAAAAATAAACACCGTACACATAACTGGAGTGTGCCATGACCAAAAAAACCGTTGGCTATGTCCATCTGGAGTGGGAGTGCCCTGCCTGCGGCACTCGCAACAAAGGCGTCGACAAAATTTGCCGCAGCTGCGGTGCAGCCCAGCCTGACGACGTGCAGTTTGAGCAGGTGGCCCAGGAAACACTTATCCAGGATGAACAGCTGATTGCTCAGGCCAAAGCTGGCCCCGACGTGCACTGTCCGTTTTGCGGCACGCGCAATCCGGCCACGGCCGAACAATGCAGCCAATGCCTGGCCGACCTCACCGAAGCCAGGGCCCGCGAAGCTGGTCAGATCATTGGTGCCCATCAAAACAAAGGGGTGCCAGATGTAGCCTGTTCTTTTTGCGGCACAATGAATTCGGGCACGGCACTGCACTGCGTGCACTGCGGGGCGGCTCTCCCCAAGGCCACCCCGCCAGCTGCCGCTCCCCAGGTGAGACGCGCCACGGGAATGTCCCAAACGGCTCGTTATGTGTTGTTTGGCATCCTGGGGCTGGTGGTTGTGGCCTGCATCGCCCTCATTGTGCTCAGCAGCCGTACCGAGGAAGTGGTGGGCGAGGTAGAAGGCGTCTCCTGGGAATATTCCGTAGCCATCGAGGCGCTGACGCCGGTAGAGGATGAAGATTGGCGTGACCGCGTGCCGGACGATGCCGACATTCTCTCCTGCCAGCAGGAAGTGCGACGCACCCAGCCGAACCCCGCACCGGGCGCGGTGGAGGTGTGCGGCACGCCTTACACGGTCGATACCGGCACCGGTGTGGGCGAAGTGGTGCAGGACTGCGAATACCAGGTGTACGATGATTACTGCACCTTCACCGAACTCCAGTGGCGTGAGTTTGATCTGGTGTCATTGGCAGGCGAAGATTTCGCCCCACGGTGGCCCAATCCCACCCTGGCGCAGGATCAGCGGATCGGTGAAGAGACGGAAACGTACGAGGTGTATTTTAATGCCGACGGCCGTTCCTACACCTACCACCCCGATGAATTCAGCGAATTTACCCAGTTTGAACCTGGCAGTCGCTGGATTTTGGAGATCAACACCTTCAACAACGTGCGCTCGGTGACGCCGGATCAATGAGAGCGTTCTGGACGGCCGTCCTCAACCCTGCCTGGTATCACGGGTTTGGCGCGAAACGGCCGTTCTTCGAAGGCTGGTACTTCAAACTCATCGATGCCACCGGCCAGCATAAATACGCCGTTATTCCTGGCGTTTTTCTCAGCGAAGAGCCCCACGCGTTTATCCAGGTGCTCAACGGCAGCACCAAAGAAGCCTTTTACCACCGCTACCCGCTCAGCCAGTTTTGGGCCGCCGCGGATCGGTTTGAGGTCCACATCGGCGCCAGCCGCTTTACGCCGCAGGCCATGAGCCTGTTGATTGACCAATCCGAGCAGAAAATTGAGGCGCGTTTGTCCTTTGGCGGCGGGCAGCCGTGGCCCGTGTCGCTGACCTCTCCGGGCATCATGGGCTGGTATGCCTGGGTGCCGACGATGGAGTGTTACCACGGCGTCCTCAGCTTCGATCACACCATTTACGGGCCGATGACAATTGATGGGCAGACGGTGGATTTTACAAACGGCCGTGGCTACATCGAGAAAGATTGGGGTCAATCGTTCCCCTCGGCCTGGATCTGGCTGCAAACCAACCACTTTGAACACAGCCCCGGCGCCTGCCTCACTGCCTCAATTGCCATGATCCCGTGGCGGTGGACCCGATTTCGTGGCTTCATCGTTGGCCTGTGGCATGGGGGCACGCTGTACCGCTTTGCCACCTACACCGGAGCCAAGACAGAAACGCTTACCGTCCAGGGGGAACAAATTCACTGGGTGCTGACGGGCAAAACGGCGGGAGCCAAACACCGGTTGGAAATCATTGCCAGCCGGGGGGAAGAAGGCATTCTGGCGGGGCCATCCAGGGTAGACATGGGCAAGCGTGTGGCCGAATCGCTGACTGCCACGGCCGCGGTGCGCCTGTCGCGGTGGGAAGGTGGGCGGGATGTGCTGGTTTTTGCGGGGAACGGCCGTTTTGCTGGCCTGGAAGTGCACAACATTGAAGAAGAACTGCTCAATGCTGCCTAGAAAAGGGGAGTTGAGTGAAACGTGAAACGTGACCAGAGAAACATCACGTTTCACGTTTCACTTGTCACGCCTGATCGTCGTTCAACGAATCAATCAACGCCAGCATTTCTCTGTTTTTTGGAATATCGCGCATGTCGTGGCCGTAGTGGATATACCGGGCAATTCCGGCTTTGTCCACCAGCACCTGGGCGGGCATCCGGCCAAATTTGAACAGCTTGATTTGCTGCCCGTACAGCTTTAACACGCTGTGTTCGGGATCGGGCAGACCGATGAAGGGCAGATCGTGTTCGGTGAAGTAGTCGGTGAAATCTTCGGCATCTTCAGGACCGAGGACGAGGACGGCCGTATCCCGGCCCACAAATTTGTCATAGTCTTGACGCAACTGCGCCATATGCGCCTGGCAGAACGGTCAGAAAAAGCCCCGGTTAAACACAAGCAGCACACGCTGCATGCCGCTAAATTGCGACAGGGTCACATCATTCCCCTGGTAGTCGGTCAGCGTAAAGTCAGGTGCCGGGGCATTGAGTTCAACTTGAGCCATTTTTTCTCCGTTAATGTGAGGTTGGTTGAAGGCAATTCACGTTTAAGCATATCAAAGCGATCCAAAAGAGCAAATGAGAATAGATGTAGCGGGGCAGGAACTGCCAAACGGCCGTCAAAATTGAAGATTCCCCCGTTCTCAAGTACACTTCGCCCACCAAATTTGCCACTAATTAACAATAAACTGAGCCCGCTGTGCCGGCTGCGCCAACAACTGCCTGGGCCGCGGCATGGCAGGACAGCCAAAGGAGCTTGAAATGAATGTCAAACCAGTCGCCCTCATCATTTTGGATGGGTGGGGGATTCGTGAAATGGAGCACGGTAACGCCGTGGTGCAGGCGCGCACGCCCAACTATCAAAGCTGGCTGCACAGCCGCGAACGGGCCATCTTGGATGCGTCTGGCGAAGCCGTGGGCCTGCCAGACGGGCAGATGGGCAACTCGGAAGTGGGGCACCTGAACCTGGGCGCGGGCCGCATTGTGTACCAGGATTTAACCCGCATCAACCTGGCCATTCGCGAAGATCGTTTTGACCAACAAGCGGTCCTGCGTGAAGCCGTGGCCCAGGTGAAACAGAGTGGTGGCAAGTTGCACCTGATCGGCCTGCTGGGCACCGGCGGCGTACACAGCCACCAGGATCATCTTTACGCGCTGCTGCGCCTGGCCGAAGAAGCGGGCGTCGACCCAATTGTGCACGTCATCACCGACGGCCGTGACACGCCGCCGCAGAGTGGTTTGGGCTACGTCAAAAAGCTGGAAGCCTACCTGGCCGATCATCCCGGCATCATTGCCTCAGTGAGCGGCCGTTACTACACCATGGATCGTGACAAGCGCTGGGAGCGCACGGCGATGGGCTACCGCGTCATTGCCAACCATGAAGGGCACGAAGGAACTACGGCCGTTTCTGCCACCACTGCCCTGGAAAATTCGTATAGCAACGGTGTGACAGACGAGTTTATCAAGCCTGTCGCCATCGAGGTCGGTGGCCGCGACGTGACCGTGCAGCCGGGCGACTGCCTCATCTTCTACAACTTCCGCGCCGACCGCATGCGCCAACCGGTGGAGATTTTTGCGTTTGAAGATTTTGCCGGGTTTGAACGGCCGTTTATCCCCGATCTGCACCTGGTGACCATGACCAACTACGAAGAACGTTTTCCGGTGGACGTGATTTTCCCCGACGTGGAACTGACCAACGTGCTGGCCGAAGTGATTAGCAAGGCAGGCGGCAAACAGTTCCACGCCGCCGAGACCGAGAAATACGCCCACGTCACCTACTTCTTCAACGGTGGTGACGAGAAGCCGTTCCCCGGCGAAGAGCGCCACTTGCAGCCGTCACCCAAGGTAGCCACCTACGATCTCCAGCCGGAAATGAGCGCTTATGAACTCACGGAAGCCGTCTTGCAGCGCCTTCACGAACAGGACGATGATTTCATCCTGGTGAACTTTGCCAATCCAGACATGGTAGGGCATACGGGCGTGCTGGAAGCGGCCGTTCGCGCCGTGGAAGCGGTAGACGAGTGTGCCGGTCGCCTGGTAGACGCCATTGTGCAGAAGGGCGGGGCGGCGCTGGTGACGGCCGATCACGGCAACTGCGAAATCATGATCAACGAAAAAACCGGCGAGCCGCACACCTACCACACCACCCAGCCCGTTTCCTTCTTCGTGATTTGCAACGACCCCATCTGGCTGCGCCCCCGCGGCATCCTGGCCGACGTGGCCCCCACCGTGCTCGACCTCCTGGGCATCGCCCAACCCGCCGAAATGACCGGCCGCAGCCTGGTTGACTGATTTTTGAACCGCAAAGGACGCGAAGAACGCGAAGAAAATAAAACCTTTGCGCTCTTTGAGTCCTTTGCGGTTAATCTTCTTCGATCAAAATGTTGTCGATGAGCCGGGTTTGGCCGAAGAAGACGGCCGTTGACAACAACACCCCATCCGCCACAACTTCTAATTCCTGCAGCGTGCGCGGATCGGCGGCGCTGACGTAGTCGATGCGGGCCTGGGGAACGGCCGAAATCATCGCCCGCATCGTTTGCCGCAGCACCTCGGCGGAGCGTTCGCCCGCGTTGTACGCTGCTTTGGCCGCGTTGAGCGCCCGGTACACCACCGGCGCCGCCGCCCGGTTTTCTGCCGAGAGGAGGGCGTTGCGTGAGCTCATGGCCAGCCCGTCTGGCTCGCGGCTGGTGGGGCCAATGACCATTTCCAGGTTAAAGTTCAAATCGCGCACCATCTGTCGCAGCACAATCGTTTGTTGCGCATCCTTCTGGCCAAAGTAGGCCCGCGTGGGCTGCACGATGTTAAACAGCTTGGCCACGACGGTAGCCACCCCGGCAAAATGCGTGGGGCGGGAGCTGCCCTCCAGCGGCTGCGTCACCTGGCTCAGGCTCACCGTCGTCTGGAAACCGGGCGGGTACATGATGGCATCGTTGGGCGTGAAGACCAGGTCTACCCCGGCTTCTTCCAGCAGGGCCAGGTCGCCCGCCAGGTTGCGCGGATAGGTGCTTAAATCCTCGGTGGGGGCAAACTGGGTGGGATTGACGTAGATGGAAACGGCCGTCCTGTTATTGCCCGCCAACGAAAGCTGCACCAGCGACAAATGCCCCGCGTGCAAATACCCCATCGTCGGCACAAAGCCCCACGTCAGCCCCGGCTCTACCCAGCGCTGCCGCCGCACTTCATCAATGTCTGAGGTTACGATCATGACTCATTCCTTTTTAGGAACACAGAGTTGCACAGAGGAGACACAGAGCTGCACAGAGAAGAAAAAATCTATGCCATCTGTGCCATCTGTGGATTATTCTTTCGCTTGCTCGATTTGGGCGAGAAGCAGTTTCAAGGTGACTTCCGGCGAGGACGCGCCTGGCCAGGTGCCTTGTTCGGCTTGCTGCACGGCCGTTTGCAAAAGCACATTCACCGGCGTGGGTACACCCCAGCGGCGGCCCGCCTGCACCACCGCCCCACAAATTGCGCCAATTTCGGTGGGACGGCCGTTGGCCAGATCCTGCCACATCGACGAGTGGTTGGCGGCCGTGGCCCGCGCTACCGCCAGCGCCTGAGCCGCCACGTCGGCAAAGGGGAGCTGGATGTTTTGTGAGGCAGCCACGGCAGCCACTTCCTGGGCTGCCAGCGTCATCAGCTCACGCGCGGACGTATTTTCCGCCAGAAACCCGTTGGGCACCTGCAAAACGGCCGTCAGCGGATTAATCCCAGCATTCACCGCCAGCTTACCCCACACCAGTCCGTCGGCGTTGGCTGCGAGGCTGGTCGGGAACCCGGCCGCCTGGAACAGTTCGACAATGGCTTGAGGGGCAACGGCCGTTTCCCTTGCATCAGCAATGGTGGTGTGCCCCGTGCCCGCATGGCGCACCACACCCGGCTCCAGCAGCGCCGCCCCTTCGGAGGTGATGCCCAGGTTGGCGTGCTGGGGTCCGAGAACGGCCGTTAACTGTTCCAGGTTGCCCAGTCCATTTTGCAGGGTCAGCGCCACGCCGCTGGGGGACAAAAGCTGCCGGGCCGCCTCGGCCGCCTGCCGAGTCTGGTGGCTTTTCACCAAAATCAGGGCCAGGTCAGTGGGCGCGGCCGTTGACGGGTCGTTGGTGGCGGCAAGGTGAATGGTTTGGGAACGGCCGTCTGGCGTAATCAAGCGCAAACCGTTTTGGCGCAGCGCCGTAAGCTGGGCGGGCCAATGCCCCACCAACGTTACCTCGGCTACCTGGCTCAACTTTGCGCCAAACAGGCAGCCCATCGCCCCAATGCCGATGATCGCCTGGCGCATCTTACCGGCCTGCCACCGCCGCCAGGAAAGCAGCTTCTTCCGCCTCGTCCATCGGGTAGGTGTGCTCTTCGGCGGGGAACTGGCGTTGGCGCACTTCAGCCGCGTAGGTCTGAACGGCCGTCACCACCGCCTGGCCAATCTTGCCGTACTCCTTCACAAAACGCGGCTGTAGCCGGTCGTACAGCCCCAGCAGGTCGTGGTAAACCAACACCTGCCCATCGCAGCCCACGCCCGCGCCAATGCCGATAGTGGGGATGGTGAGGGTTTGCGAGATGTAGGTGGCCACCGGCGCCGGTACGGCTTCCAACACGAGCGAAAAGCAGCCAGCTTCCTGCAAAGCCAGGGCATCTTCGAGCAGGGCTTGGGCGGAAGCGGCCGTTTTCCCCTGAATGCGATAGCCACCCAATTGGGACACCGTTTGCGGCGTCAGGCCAACGTGGCCCATCACCGGAATGCCTGCCCGGACGATGGCCCGCACCGTGTCGGCAATTTCGCGGCCGCCTTCTATCTTCACACAGTCCATGCCCGCTTCCTTCAAGAAGCGCCCGGCGTTGCGCACCGCTTCGGCCAGGTCAGCCTGGTAGCTCATGAAGGGCATATCACCCGCCAAAAACGCGGCCGTTGCCCCACGCGCCACGGCTTTGCAGTGATGCAGCATCTCGTCCAGCGTCACCTGGGTGGTACCCGCATAACCCAGCATCACCATGCCCAACGAATCCCCCACCAAAATGATGTCGATGTCGGCCTGGTCAACCAGGGCAGCAGCGGTGAAATCATACGCCGTCAGCATGGTAATGGGGACGTTGTTTTTCTTCCGCTTTTGAATATCAAGAATGGTTACCTTCTTTCGGCTCATAGGAAATTCCTCTCATTTGGGGCAAAAACACCATGTTTTGTAAACAATTTTACCGTCAGAATGACTATCATCTTAGTGATTTATGATGCGAATACAACGATAATGCAAGTAGATTCGCTAACAAATTTTCTTGGAGAGTTCGTAATGAATTGGCTACCAGTATTTATCCTTATAACCATACTTGTTGTAACCTTCATTCCTACGCCTAAATCTGAAGAATCCAACGACAGTTTGTCCTGCTAATTTAGTTCCTGGCTGGCTGTAAGGTCCTCGTTCACGGTTCGCGATTTTTTCCCTGCTTTTTGTCGTGTTAAAATTGAATCATGTCTGGTGGTTTACTTGATTCCCGCATTGTCCGCATGCCGCCTTTGGCTGAGGGTGATTGGCTAAACGGCCGTCCCCAGGGATATGAACAGTCGCCTGGCCCCAACCCGCTGCGTGGCCAGGTTGTGCTGATTGACTTCTGGGATTATACCTGCATTAACTGCTTGCGGACGCTCCCTTATTTAAAAAAGTGGCACCAACGATATGCTGACCTTGGATTGGTGATCATTGGCATTCACACGCCAGAGTTCCACTTTGCTCAGTTCCGCCAGCATCTGGAAGCAGCCATTGCTGAATATGAAATCCCCTATCCCGTCCTGCTAGACAATACACAGGAAAACTGGACCCGGTTTGCCGCCAGGGCCTGGCCCACCAAGTTCCTCATCGATGCGGATGGCTATATGCGCTTCCGCCGCCAGGGGGAAGGTTACTACCAGGAAACGGAGCAGGCCATCCAGATGCTGCTGCGCCAGCGTCAGCCGGAACTTTCCCTGCCTGATCTCTTGCCGCCGCTGCGTGCCGAGGACGCTTCGGGGGCGGTGTGCTACCGGCCTACGCCGGAGCTGTACGCCGGTTTTCAGGGAGGTGGGCTGTTTGGCGGAGCGCTGGGCAACCCGGAAGGCTACATGCCAAACAGCTCGGCGATTTACCAGCTGCCGCCAGCAAAGACGTGGCAGGATGGCCAGTTTTTTGTCGATGGTATCTGGCGAGCCTGGCCGGAGGCGCTGGCCTTTGCTGGGGAGCAGGGTGGGGAGATTGTGCTGCCGTATGCGGCCGTTTCCGTCAACGCGGTGTTAGCGCCCACAGCCGATCCGGTGGAGTCCGCGCTGGGGTTGAAGCCCACGGCGGCGGACCCGGTGGTGGAGGTAGTGCAAGACGGCCGTTACCTGAGCAAAGAAGAGGCGGGCAGCGATGTGTTGTGGGGCGAAAACGGCCGTAGCTACGTGCGCATCGACCGACCGCGAATGGTTAACCTGATCAACAACCCCGACTTTGGCCACCACACCGTGTGGCTCACCTTTCAAGCGCGCGGGCTGGCGCTGTACTCCTTCACCTTTACCGGCTGCGTGGCCTCGCCAGACAACCGCCACAACGCCGATACCTTTCGTGTTCCCTGAGCAACTGCCACATTGAAGATTGGCCGAATCTCGATTTACGACTTGAACTGTTGGCTCAGGTCGGCGGTGTCTGCCTGCAGAAGGGGCAGATGAGGGTAGTCGGGCTGATCGACCAGCTGTTCCCGGATGAGCGGGACGCCCTCAGCAAAGGCCTGCATTTTTTCATGCACCGTTTGCGCCTGTTCGGTTTGGTCCAGGGCCACCAGGCAGCGCCAGAGATAGTAGTGGGCTTGCAGTTCGTACTCCAGAAAACGCAGCGAACCGCTGATGGCTTCCATAAAGCTGGCGGCCGCTTCGCGAAAATTACCTTGCCGGTACTGGCACAACCCCAAATGATAGCGATAAAAGGCATTGCCGGGGTCTAACTCAAGCGCCTGGGCAAAACTGGTTTGCGCTTTGTCGAACCGGGCCTCGGCCAGGTAAACCTGCCCCAGCGTGTTGAACACGGGGTGGGCATTGCTTTTGCGGGCGATGGCTTCTTTGGCGCTGCGCTCGGCGCGGCTGAAATCCAGCTCGGTGAGGAAGATAAGGGCGCGCAGCTGGTACGATTCCCAAAAATCGGGCCGGGCGGCGATGGCTTTGTCGACCAGCTCCAGGGCCGTGGCCATGTCACCGGCGCGGAAGTGGCGAAAAGCGACCCGGTAGGAGATGGGGGTGTTGAAGGTGCGGTACAAAAACAGCAGCAGGAAAGTAATGCCCACACCAAGCAGGGTATCGCTGACGCGGCCACGAATCAGGCCCAGGCTGATGCCCATCAGGGCGGGGACGGCGATGGCTACGGCCGTCAGCCGCAGCCGCTTTTCGGCATGTCGGGTCCAGTACAGCAAAAAAACCAGTAGGGCCAGGCTGATGAAGAGGGCTACGGCCGTATTAAATTCTCCCGGCATCACGACGTACAGCAGCAGCCCTACGCCCCAAATGAGCAGGGTAATCACCACCGGCAGGATAAAGCTGGCGCGCAGCTCCTTTTTAGAGACGCTGCGGGCTGAACGCGGTTCTGGATTGGACGACGAATCAGTCAAAACAATACTCCAGTCAGCAAGATAAAAGAATAATAGCGCACAATAAAATCTTTGCCTGCTCTCCTGTTTTGTGTTGACAAGCGGACCAGGGTCCGCTAATATTGCACAACCGGACTTGGGTCCATTTATTCACGCACACAAACATGGAGAGAAAAATGAATATTGCATTGTGGATCGTTCAGGGAATTTTGGCAGCCGCTTTCTTAATGGCCGGTGGCATGAAGTTGACGCAGCCCAAGGAGAAGCTAGCGGGCAATATGGGCTGGGTAGAGGATTTCTCACAAAATACGGTTCGTTTGATTGGGGGTTTAGAGGTTTTGGGCGCGATTGGCCTTATTTTGCCCCTGGCGCTAGGCATTCTGCCGGTGTTAACCGGGGCGGCTGCCCTGGGCCTGGTTTTGACGATGATTGGGGCAGCGCTAACGCACATTCGTCGGCGTGAAACCTCTATGCTGGTGCCTAACCTTATTTTGGGGGGTCTGGCGGCATTTGTGGTGGTCGGCCGTTTGTTTTCATAGGCTCAAATTGAACGGGTAGTGGGGGTGACGGTCAGCAGGTAACGGCCGTAATCTGAACCATCTCTGCTTCGACCGCCCCCTCTGCCACTGCCAGGGTGAAGTGAAACTCGGTGCCTTCACCATAGTTGCTTTCGAACCAGATACGGCCGTTTTGCATTTCCACCAGCGATTTGGTGATGTACAATCCCAGGCCGGTGCCGGGCCGGGCGCGCACTTCGGCATCGTCGGAGCGGAAGAACTTGGAGAAGATCTGGCTTTGCTCATCGGCCTGGATGCCGAGCCCGGTATCTTTCACGGTGACATGAACGGTGTGGTTTTGGCTGTTGTGAACGGCCGTTACCGTAATCTGGCCGCCGTCTGGGGTGTATTTTAAGGCATTGCCCACCAGGTTGGTCAACACCTGAATCATCCGTTGCCGATCGGCGCACACCAGCGGCAAGTCTGGCGGCACATGCAGGGTGAGAGAATGGTGTCGCGTTATCACATCGTGCTGCATGCTTTCCGCAACTTTGTAAATGAGTTCCGGCAGATTCAGCGGCTGGACCTCCAACCGCATGTTGCCCGTTTCCAACCGGGCAATATCGTCCAGATCCACCAGCAGCGCTTTCATGCGCTCTAAACTAAAGTTGACCGTATCCAGCAGCTGGGTTTGTTTTTCGTTAAGCGTGCCGACCCGGCGGAACAAGGTGTTGGTGGTGGCAATCTGGCTGAGAGGGTTGCGCAGTTCATGCGCGGCCATAGAGATAAACTCGGTTTTGGCCTGGTTAGCGGCTTTAACCGCCTCATACATGCGTTCCATTTCTGCCTGGTGCGCCTGCTGTTGATCGTGTAAAAACTTTTTGCGCAGGCTGGCATTAACCCGCGTGCGCAGCAGGGTCTGGTTGGGCGGCTTCACGAGGTAATCCTCGGCGCCCAGCTGGATGCAGCGAATGGCGTTATCGATCTGGCTGTCGGCAGAGATCACGATAACCGGAATTTGCGCCAGTTCAGGCACCTGGGTCATATACTCCAGCACCTGGAACCCATTCATCTTTGGCATGATGATGTCGAGCAAAACCAAGTCATAAGAATGTTTCTCCATCAGTTCGATGGCTTCCTGGCCGTTGCTGGCCAGGGTAACACGATGCTGGTTCTGCTCCAGCGACAGTTTCAAGATTTGCCGAATGACGGCGTTGTCATCCACAACCAGGATAGAACCTTGTAAGGATTGCATGTATGAAAAACTCCCGAAAAGTTAACTTGGCAGACGGCCGTTTCCCAGCCGTCTCTTCACGCCCCTTTCACTGCTTGAGGTAGCATAACCCTAACAAAAGATTCTCACAAAAAAACTCGCCACTAGCGCCTGCCAAGTGGTGACAAATGGCATCGGGCAGCAGGTGATTAAAATCATTCAGAATAGGGTGATTCAAGTTGACAAAATTACCCAGTGGCGTAATATCAAAGAAGCTTCACCAAACGGACGCCTTCACCTTCCGGCGTTCCTGGCAACAGAGTTTGGCCAGCGACCTTGACCGTACAGCGTGGTGCAGTTCAGCTTTAAACGGCCGTATCGCTGCCTCCCCGTCAATTCCGCGCCAAACACAACTGCTGCCGCACCTCCTTTCTTGCGCAGATTCCAAACAAAAACTGGACTGTGCCTTGTGTTTGTATTAAGGAAGAGAAAACAACATGCGCAAAATAGAGACAGAAGTTCTGGTTATTGGTGGCGGTGCCACAGGGACCGGTGTCGTTTATGATCTGGCGCAGCGCGGGTTTAAGACCATCCTGGTAGAAAAACGGGACCTCACCCACGGTACCACCGGACGTTACCACGGCCTGCTGCACAGCGGCGGCCGTTACGTGGTGAAAGATCCCAAAGCCGCTACAGAATGCATCGAAGAAAATATCATCCTCCGCAAAATCATGCCGCACTGTCTGGAAGACACGAGCGGCTTTTTTGTCTGTACGCCCTGGGATGACCCGGCCTTTGGCGACAAATTCATGCAGGGCTGCCGCGACACCGGCGTGCCCTGCGAGGAAATTTCCAGGGCCCAAATGCTGCGTGAGGAGCCACACCTCAACCCCAACATCACCCGCTGCTTCCGCGTGCCGGATGGTTCGGCCGACTCGTTTCTGGCCACGCAGGTGGTGGCTGAAGGCGCCCGGCAGTACGGTGCGCAAATCCTGACGTACCATGAAGTTAAAACTCTGATCCGCGAAGGTGACCGCATCACCGGGGCAGTGTGCCACGATCTGGTGACGGATGAAGATGTTACCATCCTGGCCGACATGGTGGTGAATGCTTCCGGGGCATGGGCGGGCAAAATTGCCCACACTGGCGGCGTGGAAGTGAATGTACAGGCGGGTAAAGGCACCATGGTGGCCCTCAGCTACCGCATCATCAACACAGTGGTTAACCGCTGCAAAATGCCCGCCGATGGCGACATCATCGTGCCGATTCACACCGTCTCGGTGATTGGCACCACGGATGAAGCGGTGCCCGACCCCGAGCATTTTGCCATCGAGCCGTGGGAAGTGCAGCTGATGTTGCAAGAGGCAGACAAGCTGGTGCCGGGCTTCTCGGAGATGCGAATTTTGCGGGCGTGGGCGGGCGTACGGCCGTTATACCAGGAAACCAAAGCCGCCGACACCCGCGACGTGACCCGCGCCTACACCCTGCTGGACCACGAAACGCGCGACGGCCTGCAGGGCTTCATTACCATCACCGGCGGCAAGTGGACCACCTACCGCCAGATGGCCCAGGTAACGGCCGATCGCGTCTGCGAAAAGCTGAATACCCAGCGTGAATGCCGCACCCACGAGGAAGTGCTGCCCCATCCGTTTGAGCCGGGGCACAACAAATCGTACCACCTCCTGGGGGCGCGGCTGGCCCGCACCGAGCAGCAGCAGTCGTTTGGCAGCCTGGTTTGCGAGTGTGAGCTGGCCTCCCGCAGCGACATCGAACGAGCCATCAACGAAGGGGGAGCCAAAACCCTCGACGACATTCGCCGCGATGTGCGGCTGGGCATGGGACCATGCCAGGGCGGTTTTTGCACCCTGCGCACCATTGGCATCTGGCACCAGCTGCACAAGCTGCCCATCGAAAAGGCCAACGTCGCCCTGCGCGACTTTTTGCAGGAGCGGTGGAAAGGGTTGCTGCCCATTTTGTGGGGGGCGCAGTTGAAGCAAGAACGGTTGGACGAACTGATTTATTTATCAGTGCTCAATGCAGATCACCTGCCTGGCGAAAAAGCGTCTCGGCTTGGCCCGGCGATGTATGAAAAAGGCACCATTGAGCAGAACCCGGATGCAGTAATATGAGTACACAAAATGACGTTTTGGTTGTAGGTGCGGGGTTGGCGGGGTTAACGGCCGTTTGGCAGCTCGCCACCCATGGAAAAAAGGTTCGATTGGTCAGCAAAGGGTGGGGTGCTACCCACTGGCACAGCGGTTGTATCGATGTACTGGGCTACTATCCGGTTGATGATCCGGAGCCGGTGGCCTCTCCCGGCGTCACGCTGGCCAGACTGATTGCCGACCAGCCGGAGCATCCCTATGCCCTGGTGGGCGTCTCTGGGGTGGAGGCGGCGCTGAACGCCTTCCAGGCCCTGTGTGCCGAAGCGGGTTACCCGCTGCACGGGTCGTTGGACAAAAACTGGCTGCTGCCTTCAGCCGTGGGCACGTTTCGCCCCACCTGCCTGGCCCCAGAAACGATGATCGCCGGTGATTTGCGCCGTGATGATCCGATGCTGATTGTGGGCATCAAGCAGCTGGGCGATTTTTACCCCAACATCATTGCCGAAAACCTGGTGAAGCAGGGCGTAGACGCCGCCCACGTGATGGTTGATCTGCCCCAGCTGGCGGAGCGTAACTTTACCACGCCCACAATCATGGCCAGCTTGATGGAGGATGACGAGCTGCGGGCCGACCTGGTGCGGCGCATTCAGCCGCAGTTAGGCTCGGCCCGGCGCGTGGGCCTGCCTGCCTATTTGGGGCGACGGCCTACCCTGGACATCAAAAAGGATCTGGAAGCGCGGCTGGGTGCAGAGGTGTTTGAGATTCCCGGCCTGCCGCCGTCGCTGCCGGGAATGCGGCTGCATATGATTTTGGTAAAGGCAATTGAGCGAGCTGGCGGCCGTATTTACCATGGGTTGGAAGGTGTGGGCATTGAGAGTGATGGGGGGCGGGTAACGGCCGTTTTCACCGAAGCCGCCGCGCGTCACAAACCCCACCGTTTTACTCGTTACGTGGTAGCCACAGGCGGTATTTTGGGTGGCGGTATCGTTACCAACCATCACGGCCAGGCACGGGAAGTGGTGTTTGATCTGCCCGTTTCCGTGCCGGAAAGCCGCCTGGACTGGTTCCGGCAAGATTTTATGGACCCGCAAGGCCACCCGGTGTACCGTGCCGGGCTGAAGGTGAATGCCCAATTCCAACCGCTCAACGGCGGCAACCAGCCAGCGTACGACAACGTATACGCCGCAGGCACCACCCTCAGCCACGCCGAAGTGATTCGCGAGCGGTCGTTTGAAGGGGTGGCCCTGGCGACGGGTTTTGCCGTGGGGAATGTGTTGGCCAGGTAAAGATTGTCATCAAAGATTTCGCAGATTGGCGCAATTTGCGCTCGCAGATTCTTTCTCTTTTTCTCTGTGATCTCTGTGACTAAAAACGGGGTTTAACCATGCGGAACGTTTGGGAAGCAGAAACAAACATTGATTTGGACGAGGCAGGGCCGGTAGAGCTGACCCTGGATCACTGCATCAAGTGCAACATTTGTGTGACGGTGTGCCCGGTTTCGGCCGTGACCGATCTATTCCCCGGTCCCAAGTACGAAGCGCCGCAGGCAGGCCGCTTCCGCCAGCCAAAACAGCCCACACCGGACCATTCGGTTGATTACTGCAGCGGCTGCCGGGCGTGTAACCTGGCCTGCCCCACAGGCGTGAAGATTGCCGAAATTAATGCGCGCGCCCGCAACAACATCGTGGAAGATGGCAAGCAGTCGGCCCGGAACAAGGTGCGCAACAATTTGATTGCCAGGCCGGAAACGCTGGGGAGATTTGGCCAGCCGGTGGCGCCGTTGGCTAATTTCTTACTGCACGGGGGCATCGGCCGTTTTTTTGCCAACAAGCTGTTTGGTTTTGCCACCAGAGCGCCGATGCCTGTCTTTTCGCGGGAACGGTTTAGCAGTTGGCTGAAAAAGCGACCCGCCCCGGCCAACGCCACGCGTAAAGTTGTTTATTTCAGGGGCTGTTCGACGGAATATTTTGAGCCACGGGTGGGCAAAGCGGCCGTTCAAGTCCTGGAAGCCAACGGGTTTGAAGTGCTGGTACCGGAGCAAAACTGCTGTGGTCTGCCGCTGCTCTCCAACGGAGAGTTTGACGCGGCGCGTGCTTACCACGGCAGCAACATCGAGAAGCTGGTGGGGTACGTGAAGCAGGGGTATGTGATTGTGGGCACCTCGACCAGCTGTACCCTCACGCTCAAAGAAGAGGCGCCGGAGCTGCTGGACTACTTCACGGAAGATGCCCGGCTGCTGGCGGCCAACACCTACGACATCGATGAATTTTTGACGATGCTGTACGACGCGGGCGAGCTCAAAACCGAGGGGCTGCGGCCGATCCCACTGCGGCTGGCGTATCACATGCCCTGCCAGTTTAAGGCCCACCGCATTGGCCACCCCAGCGTAGAAATCATGGAATTGATTCCCGAGCTGGAGATTGTGGAAAGCCAGGCGTGGTGCTGTGGTGTGGCCGGGACGTATGGTTACAAAGAAGAAAAGTACCAGATTGCCATGGATGTGGGACGGCCGTTATTCGACTTTATCCACCAAGTTAACGGCCCGATCAACGTGTGTGACAGTGAGACCTGCCGCTGGCAAATCACCGCCGCCACCGGGCAGGCCTCCGTGCACCCCATCGAGCTGCTCTCCTTTGCCTACGGCTATCCACCCGAAGGCGAACTGGCCAAAGTTTTGCTCCCCATCAGCTAGAAGAAAAATCACGAATTGCACGAATGAACGAATGGGACGAATTTTTTAACCATTCGTTTCACTCGTCTATTCGTCTCATTCATGTTTTCATTTCCCCCCTGAAACGATCCGAATTGGATAGCGGCGTGTATTTGTGGGACAATACGCCTATGCTTCATTTGCGCACGATTCGCCTGAATTTGGATTCCCTGGATGAGACCGAGCGGCAGCAGTACCCCTTCAACATTCCCGCTTTGCAGCAGGAAGAAGGAATTGAGCTGACCAGTCCAGTGACCTTCCTGGTGGGGGAAAATGGCTCGGGCAAGTCTACCTTGATCGAGGCGCTGGCAGCGGCCGTTTCCGCCTACACCGTCGGCAGCGAAGACATCACCCAGGACAAAACGTTGGCCCCTGTTCGTCAACTGGCCGACAGGCTGCGGCTGGTCTGGTCGATCAAAACGCGCAGCGGCTTCTTTTTGCGCGCCGAGGACTTTTTTGGCTACATCAAGCGGCTCAGCCAGATGGAAGCGGAGCTGCTGGCGGAAATCCGGCAGGTAGACAAGACCTATGTGGGCCGCTCCGAGAAGGCCAAGGGGTTGGCCAAAATGCCGTACATGACCGAACTGAATGCGCTGCGCTCGCAGTACGGTCGTCACCTCAACACCTACTCCCACGGCGAGAGCTTTTTAGAGCTGTTCCAATCGCGTTTGCAGCCCAACGGCCTCTACCTGCTCGACGAGCCGGAAACGCCGCTTTCCCCCATGCGCCAGCTGACGCTGCTTTCCATGATGAAGGAGATGGTGGCCCAAAACTGCCAGTTCATCGTCGCTACCCATTCGCCCATCCTGATGGCCTTTCCCGGTGCCACCCTGCTCAGCTTTGACTACAGTCCGGCTCAAGCTGTGGAGTACGAGACGTTGGAGCACGTCACCATCACCCGCTCATTTTTGAACAACCCGGAGCAGTATTTGCGACATTTATAATTACCCAATTACCCAATTACTCAATTACGGTAATAAAGTAATTAGGTAATTGGGCAATTGGCTTTTTTGCCAACCATGCCCAATCTCCAATCTCCAATCTCCAATCCCGATTTGTCCATTGTTATTGTGAATTACAACACCTGCCAGCTGCTAGACGACTGTCTGGCGTCTCTTTTCGCGGCCGAGGCACCGCCGGGTGGCATGGAAATCATCGTGGTGGATAATGCGTCCAGCGACGGCAGCCAGGCGCTGGTGCGGGAAAAGTACCCATCGGCGCGGCTGGTGGCCAGCGAAGTGAACCGGGGCTTTTCGGCGGCGAACAATTTGGGGGTGGCGGTGGCCAACGGCCGTACCATCCTCTTCCTTAACTCCGATACGCGCCTGGAGCCGGACGCACTGGTGGAGCCGCTGGCCTACCTGGACCAGCATCCTGAGGTGGGTGCACTGACGGTGCGCCTCATCTACCCCACGGGCCAGCGCGACCCGGACAACCATCGCGGCTTCCCGACGCCGTGGAACGCCATCTGCCATTTCTCTGGCCTTAGCCGCCTCTTCCCGGGTGATCCGCGCTTCAACGGCTACTTCCAGAGCTACCAGAACATGATGGAAACGCACCCGGTGGACGTTATCGCCGGGTCGTACATGCTCATGCCGACAGCATTGTGCCGCGAGCTGGGCGGCTGGGACGAAACCTACTTTTTCTACGGCGAAGACATCGATTTTTGCTACCGCATCCGGCAGGCGGGCTACCAAATTATCTACTACCCGCACGTGGAAGTGCTGCACTACAAGGGAGCCAGCTCTGGCCTGCGCAAAGAGTCGGCCAAAATTGCCAGGCCGCCGCGAGAAACGCGCATTAAGGTGGCTAAAGAGTCGGTGCGGGCGATGAAGATTTTCTACCGCAAGTTTTACCGGCAGCAGTATCCGTGGTTGGTAACGGCCGTTGTCCTCTCCGGCATCCAAATCCGCGGCTGGTTCCGCATCCTTAAACACCAACTTACATGATTCGCCACAGAGAAGACAGAAAATCTCTAGAATCTCTGTGTCCTCTGTGGCAAAAATCAATTGACAAAATTTTTCGCCAATACTATACTCCCCCACAGTATATTTAAGGGAGTTGATTTTTATGCCACTATATGATTTTGCCTGCCGCGAATGTGGGCAGGTGTTTGAAAAGAAGCTAAAAATGTCAGAGTCCAGCGATGCCCAGATTTGCCCAACTTGCGGCAGCGACGATACGCGTCGTCATATGTCTTCCGCGTTTGCGGTGGGCGGGGGTGGACGCAGCGCAGCACCGGCGGTTTCTGTCCCGCCGCCTACCAGCCGGTTCACCTGAGCGGGTGGCTGCTAGGCAAGCAGTTAGCTTGCCAGAAGAATCCACAGATTACGCAGATTCTTATCTCTGCGAAAACTCTGCGTTCCGCTTTTTAGGAGTACAAAATGAAAGTCCCGAATACGGCCGTAAAAAATGAACTGCAAACCCGTTTGCGCCGCATCGAAGGGCAGGTGCGCGGGGTGCAAAAGATGCTGGATGAGGATCGGGAGTGCCAGGAAATTGTGCAGCAGTTGACGGCCGTACGAGCGGCCGTACACAATGCCCGGCTCCAGTTCTTGCGTACCTACGCGCGGGACTGCCTACTGCAAGGGCCTGAGCTAAGCGAAGCGGAGCGTGTTGAACTGGTGGATGATTTAATGAATTTAATAGCCAAGGTGGAATAACAATGAGCAATGAAAAAACAGCCAAAGTAGTCTGGTCTGGTAACGATTTACTGTTTCGCGGCACGCTGGGTTCCGGTTATCAGTTTGACTTAAGCAGCCATGCCGGGGAAGCCGCAGGCAGCCCGATGGAATTTTTGCTGGCTGGTGTGGCTGGCTGCACAGCCATGGATGTCATCAGTATTTTGCAGAAGATGCGGCAAAAAGTACACGATTTTTCTGTGGAAATTTGCGGCGTGCGGGCGGAGCAGCATCCAAAAGTGTATACCGAAGTCGATATTGTCTATGTGGTACGCGGTGAAGCCATCAACGAAGACAATGTGGCCCGAGCTATCGAACTTTCGGAGACTATCTACTGCTCAGCCAGCCAAATGTTCCATCGTTCTGGAACGAAGATAAACACCAGCTTCCGTATTGAAGAGGTGTAGGTGCGGCTGCTCAGGTTTATCGTTTGGTAGAATATCTCTATGATGAGCGGCAGCGGGCGATCCTGGCCCGCTGCCGCTTTTTAGTTCACCCAAACCACACGCCCGGTTTCGGTCACGTCGTACCCGCCCACATTATTGATGGCTTTTTGGGCATTGGCGGATTGCAGCCACTCAACCAAAATCTGCACACCCGGCACCGACCATGTCTCTTCGGTGATCACCAGATCATAACGCTCCGTGGTCAGCCGCACAAAGTCAAGGCCATAGGCCAATGCTGCCGCCTCCACGCCCAGCCCCACATCGGCCTGCATTTCCGCCACTGCCCCGGCAACTTGCAAATGGGTTCTCACTTCCCAGTCGTACCCGTTAATCTTACTTGTGTCAATGCCCAACGCCTTGCAGCGTTTGTCTAGCCAGACGCGCGTGCCGGTACCTGCCTGCCGGTTGATAAACTGTGCGTGCAGCAAATCGGGGATGTCTTGTAAGTCCAGTGGGTTGCTTGGTGGCACAATCAATCCCAGGCGGCGATGGGCCAGGGTGACCATGGCCACTCGGTGGCCAGGCAACATGCGTTCAATGTACGGCCGATTGTAACTGTTCGTTTCGTCATCCCACAAATGGCAGCCGGCAATGTCTGCACCCTGCCGTGCCAGGGCCAGCAAGCCGCCCATACTGCCTACAAAGTTGACGCTCAATTCATAATCCGGCGCCAGTTCGGAGAAACGGCCGTGCAGCAGGGCAATAACCGGATCATGGCTGCCCACAAAGCGGAGCACCCGCTTCGGCGTCTCGGCCGACGCGGGAAACCGTGTCTGCCAGCGGGTCAGCACCTCTTGTAAGGCACCTTCTGCTTCTTTGGGGGAATACCCGGCGGCCATCATCTCCAGCAAAAATACCTCTACGTGATTGACCAGCGTGGCATGGCGAATGGTGGTGTGGGCTACGGCCGTTGACGCCACACACGTTCCCTGTCCCACTTTGGTGGTGATTAATCCCTGTACGGCCAGCTCCCGGTAAGCGCGCTGCACCGTGCCCGGCGCGCAGCCCCAACGGTCCGCCATCCCCCGCACCGAAGGTAAGCTGTCACCTACTTTCAACGTGCCATTCATGATCTTTTGCCGGATTTCCGCCGTGATTTCTTTGAATACTGTCATGTACACACCAAAACGATAAGTAAAACTTATTGAAAGGTATTAAAAATCGTGATTGTGCTAAGTGTATCAATTCGATTGACACACTCCAGGCCCACCGCTATACTTTGTGAAATATTTCTCAATCCCGCAGGAAGAGTAGAGAATTGGTTTCCCAACCAGTAAGAAAAATGAGAAAACACAATTTTTATCCCAAAAAACCGTGTGCTGCGCCCCTTCACCCAATTGGCCAGCGGTTCATTTTTTATTTGCTGGGAAAACAGGCAGCCTGAAGGTGCTGCCTGTTTTATTTTCCGACCTGAACAATTTTGGAGGTTAATATGCATCAATCAACTTTTATTGTCAACGGCGTTCGCAAGAGTCTCATCGTTGAACCAGAGATGACTTTGATGGACGTCATTCGCAAGCAGATGGTGCTCACCGGCACCAAGGATGGCTGCGAAGATGGCCATTGCGGCGCCTGCGCCGTGCTGGTCAATGGCAAATACACGCTGGCCTGCATCACCAAGATGAGCCGCGTGCCGGAAGGCGCAGAAATCGTGACGGTAGAAGGAATCGGCACGCCACAAAAGATGCACCCAGTACAGCAGGCGTTTGTGCTGCATGGCGCAGCGCAGTGTGGTTTCTGCACGCCTGGTTTTGTGGTTTCGGCCGTGGCGCTGCTGAATGAGAATCCCTCGCCCAGCCGTGAAGAAGTGCGTGCCTGGTTCCACCGGCGGCACAACGTTTGCCGCTGCAACGGCTACAAGCCGTATGTGGATGCGGTGATGGATGCGGCCAAAGTGATGCGTGGTGAGATGCCTGCCTCGGTGTTGGAGTACAGCGGCAACGGCCGTCTCTGGGGCAGCAAATATCCGCGGCCAACGGCCGTGGCTAAGGTCACCGGCACCCTCGACTACGGCTCCGACCTTGGCTTGAAGATGCCGCCGAACACCCTGCAGCTGGCGCTGGTCCAGGCTAAAGTGTCCCACGCCAATATCTTGAGCATCGACACCAGTGAAGCGGAGAAGATGCCCGGTGTGCATGCCGTCCTCACCCACAAAGACGTGAAAGGCAAGAACCGCATTACCGGTCTGATCACCTTCCCCACCAACAAGGGCGACGGCTGGGACCGGCCGATTTTGTGCGATGAAAAAATCTTCCAATATGGTGACGCCATCGCCATCGTAGCCGCCGATACTATTGAAAATGCTCGCGCCGCCGCCGACAAGGTTGTGGTTAAGCTTGAAGAACTGCCCGCCTACATGAGTGCTCCGGCGGCCATGGCTGAAGATGCCATCGAAATTCACCCCGGCACCCCCAACGTTTACTTTGAACAAAAAATCGCCAAGGGCCAGGAAACCGCCCCAATTATGGCAAAAGCCGCCTACGTGGTTGAAGACAATTTCTATCTGCAGCGGCAGCCCCATCTGACCGTGGAGCCAGACGTTGGTTTTGCTTACTACGATGAAGAAGGGCGTGTTACGATCCATTCCAAGTCTATTGGCCTCTACCTGCATCATGCGATGATTGCGCCTGGCCTGGGCTTGGAACCGCAGCAGCTGCGCCTGGTACAGAATCCGGCTGGCGCCACCTTTGGTTACAAGTTCAGCCCAACGATGGAAGCGCTGCTGGGTGTGGCCGTGATGGCTACCGGTCGCCCGGTTTTCCTGCGTTACAACTATCACCAACACATGACCTACACCGGCAAACGCTCGCCCTGGTTCATGAACCTGAAGTATGGCGCCGACAAAGAAGGCAAGCTCCTGGCCATGGAAAGTGACTATTCCGTGGATCATGGTCCGTACTCTGAGTTTGGCGATCTGTTGACGCTGCGTGGTATTCAGTACATGGGCGCGGGCTACAACATCCCCAACATTCGCGGCATCGGCCGTACCGTGGCCACCAACCACGCCTGGGGCGCTGCTTTCCGTTCCTACGGTTCGCCGCAGGCCTTCATGGCCTCAGAAAGCCTGATGGACGAACTGGCAGAAAAGATGGGCGTGGATCCGTTTGAACTGCGCTACAAGAACCTCTATCGTCCCGGTGCTACCACCCCAACTGGGCAAGAACCAGAAGTGTACAGCCTGCCGGAGATGATGGATATTCTGCGGCCCAAGTACCTGGAAGCCCTCAAACGGGCCAAAGCCAACTCGACAGAGCAGTACAAGAAGGGTGTCGGTATTTCGCTCGGCATCTATGGCAGTGGTCTGGACGGGGCTGACGGCGCGGAAGCATGGATTGAACTGATCCCCGATGGTGTGAACGTGTACACCACCTGGCACGACCACGGCCAGGGTGCAGATATGGGCGTGTTAGGCACTACCCACGAAGCGCTGCTGCCGCTGGAACTCGATCCAAAAGAGATTCACCTGAAGCTGAACGACACGGGCATTGCCCCCAACGGTGGTCCGGCGGGCGGCAGCCGCAGCCAGGTGATGATTGGTAACGCCATCAAAAACGCTGCTGACCAGCTGCTAACAGCCATGCGCAAAAGGGACGGCAGCTACCGCACTTACAAAGAAATGGTAGAAGAAGACCTGGCCCTGCTCTACAAGGGCCAGTGGACGGCCGCTAACGGCACCAACTGTGACGAGAATGGCCAGGGCAATCCGTTTGTGATTTACATGTATGGCGTGTTCATGGCTGAAGTAGATGTGGACACAAAGACAGGTAAGACGACGGTAGAGAAACTAACGGCCGTTGCCGACGTGGGCAAGATCAACAACCGCCTGGTGGTGGACGGCCAGATGTACGGTGGCCTGGCGCAGGGTGTTGGCCTGGCGCTGTCTGAGGACTTCGAGGACATCCAGAAGCACTCGACAATGCTGGGGGCCGGTGTCCCGTTCTCCCGCGACATTCCGGACAACATCGAGCTCATCTACGTGGAAACCCCGCGTCCCGATGGCCCGTTTGGCGCAGCCGGTGTGGGCGAACTGCCGCTGACCTCGCCACATGTGGCTATCGTCAATGCCATCAACAACGCCACAGGCGTGCGCATCACCCACCTGCCAGCTCGTCCAGAGAAGGTATTGGCCGGTTTGCGCAATAAAATGGCCTCCGAGTCCGCACTGGAACCCGCCTGATAGGGCGACTTGACGTTTAGCTTTGCAGACTTGACAGGTTTCCCTGACTGTGGCAATCGTCGTGGCGCAAAACCTGTCAAGTCCTGACGTTTAACAATTCGGAACAGTGGGCGGTGGCAAACGGCCGTCCACTGTTCCGTTTTTTTCGATACTATGACTGACTTCATGGATCAAAAAGGGTTGCGTGACCTGGAAGCAAAATGCATCCAGGATGAAGCGCCGCCATGCCAGGCCACCTGTCCGCTGCACGTAGACGTGCGTGGCATTTTGGCCGCGCTGGGGCAGGGCGATTTTCTGACGGGTCGCGCCATCTTCGTCAAAAGTGTGCCGTTCCCCGGTATCATCAGCCGGATTTGTGACGAGCCGTGCCGGGGCGTGTGCCATCGTGGCAAAATTGGTGACACGATTGCTATTCGCGCGCTGGAGCAGGCGTGCCTGCCGCTGGACACGGCACGACCGCCCGTGAAGCCGCTGCCAGCCAGGGGCAAGCGGGTGGCCGTAATTGGTGGCGGGTTGAGCGGCTTAACGGCCGCTTTCGACCTGGCGCGCAAAGGCTACTCCGTGGCTCTCATTGAAGCTGCCGATCAACTGGGCGGGCGCATTTGGGACGTTCTGGAAACCACACTGCCGCGCGCGCTCATCGCCCAGGATCTGGCCGTGCTGGCCGGGTTGGACGTGGACGTGCAGCTGGAAACCACGCCCGACATCGAGGCCATGTGCACTGCCTACGACGCCGTTTACCTGGCCACCGGGCAGGCGAAGGTGACTGTCGATCCGGTGACCTATGCCACCGATCGGCCCAATCTTTTTGCCGGGGGCAGCCTGCTGCGAGACAACTGGTCGCCCATCACTTCGATGAGCGACGGCCGTCGCGCCGCCATCTCCATAGACCGTTACCTGCAAAACGTGTCGCTCACAGCCTCGCGCAGCAACGAGGGGGCGTACGAGACAAAGCTGTACACAAACACAGCGGGGATTAAGCTGGAAACGGCCGTATCCCTGCCTGCCACCGGCTACAGTCCAGACGAAGCCATCGCCGAAGCGCAGCGCTGCATCCAGTGCCAGTGCCTGGAATGTGTGAAGGTGTGTGAGTATCTGCAGGAGTACGGCAGCTACCCGCGCCAGTACGTGCGCAAGGTGTATAACAATTTGTCCATCGTGATGGGCGAGCGGCACGCCAACCAGTTTATCAATTCCTGCGCCACGTGTGGGTTGTGTGCGGCCGTTTGCCCCACAAACTTCGACATGGGCGCGGTGTGTAAATCGGCGCGCGGTGTCATGGTGCAGCAGAAGCGTATGCCGCCCTCGGCGCACGAGTTTGCCCTGCGCGACATGGCCTTCAGCAACAGCGACAAATTTGCCCTATCACGCAATCAGCCAGGCACGACGACGAGTGAATACGTCTTTTTCCCTGGCTGCCAGTTGGCAGGATCATCGCCGGGGCAGGTAACGGCCGTTTACGACTACCTGCAAGCCACTCTCAGCGGCGGCGTGGGGCTGATGTTGGGCTGCTGCGGCGCTCCCGCCGACTGGGCCGGACGCAGCGATTTGCGCGATGAGGCCCTGGCGCAGTTCCAGGCCAGCTACGAGGTGTTGGGCCGCCCGAAGGTAGTGCTGGCCTGCTCTAGCTGCTTGCAGACGTTTAAGGCACAGCTGCCGGAAGTGGAGTTGGTGTCTTTGTACACGGTGCTGGCGGAGAAGGGATTGCCGGAAACGGCCGTTCTCACGCCCACCGACGCAATCGCCATTCACGATCCCTGCACCACG
Source organism: Candidatus Leptofilum proximum (assembly GCA_016710325.1). Lineage (GTDB taxonomy): Bacteria > Chloroflexota > Anaerolineae > Promineifilales > Promineifilaceae > Leptofilum > Leptofilum proximum. The sequence continues at coordinate 1,708,703 of JADJXK010000001.1, forward strand.
CGGTACGAAACGGCCGTGCAGGACAGTGTGCGCCATCTTGTGGACCAGTTGGGGTATGAGGTGGAGGAACTGCCGCGCAGCCGCGAAACAACAACCTGTTGTGGCTTTGGCGGGCTGATGGTGTATGCTAATCGGGATTTGGCCAAAAAAGTGGTGGCACGGCGCATCGCCGAAAGCCCGGCCGACTATGTGACCTACTGTGCCGTCTGCCGCGATTATTTTGCCGCCCAGGGCAAACCGACGCGCCATCTGCTGGACCTGATCTTTGGCTCGACCACTAACGGCGAACGCGGGCCGGGCTTTTCGCAAAAGCATGAAAATCGCGCCCGGCTAAAACGGCAGCTGCTGCAAGAACGATGGAGTGAAACAGTGAATGGACAGGAAGAATACACCAGCATCCGGCTGAATTTAAGCGACGAGGTTCTGGCTGTGATGGAAGATCGGCTGATTTTGGTGGAGGACGTGCAGCAGGTGATTGCCTTTGCCGAGCGGTCCGGCCAAAAGCTGCTCAGCCCGCAGTCCGGCCATTTTCTGGCTCAGTACCGGCCCAATGCGGTGACGTACTGGGTGGAATATCTGCCCGACGGCGACGGCGCTGGCGACGGCTACACAGTGTTTAACGCTTACAGCCATCGTATGGACGTGGGGGAGGGAAAACGGCCGTGAACATCAAACTCGATCTCTCCGATGCTGCCAACTGGATTTGCGCCCGCTGCCAGGTGACGCTGGTGACCAAAAAAGTGGACGTTGCCTACCTGGGCAGCAGCTTCCCGGTGGACATGCCCGTCTGCCCGGAGTGCGGCCAGGTCTTTGTGCCGGAGGTGCTGGCCCTGGGCAAAATGGCGGAAGTGGAAAAAACGTTGGAGGATAAATAAGAAGTGAGATTGGAGACTGGAGATTAGAGATTAGCAAAATCTCCAATCTCTAATCTCCAATCTCCTACGAAGCAACGATGAACAAAGTTTGCAACGTCTACGAACTCCCCGGCGTGCAGCGTGTGACCGGGAATACGATCCGGCCGGGCGGGCTGGCGCTGACGCAGCGGGCGTTGGCTCTGGCGAAGCTACCTGCGGGGGCGCAGGTGTTGGATGTGGGCTGCGGGGCCGGGGCGACGTTGGATTTCTTGGCCGAATTAGGCTTGCAGATTTTAGGAATGGACCCGTCGCGGAAACTGTTGTTGCAGGGAAACGGCCGTTCTCCCCACCTCCCTCTCACTCAAGGCCGGGGCGAAACGCTGCCCTTTGCTGCTCACACCTTCGACGCCCTGCTGGCCGAATGCTGCCTCTCGCTCATGGACGACGCGGCGACGGCGCTGGCCGAATTTGCCCGCGTGCTGCGGCCCGGCGGCACGCTGATCCTCAGCGACATGCTGGCGGGCAATCCGGCAGGCATCGCCGCGGCACGGCAGCTGCCGCTTTCCTGCTGCGTCAGCGGGGCGTTCAGCCAGGCGCAAATTGAGGCGCTGCTGGCTGAGGCCGGGTTTGCCATCTCCTATTGGGAAGACAACAAAGAAGCGCTCAAACAGCTAACGGTGCAAATCATTTGGGAGTATGGCTCGCTGGCCAACTTTTGGGGGTGTGCGGGGGAGGACGGGATGGGGGTGGAAACGGCCGTTTCCACCCTCAAACCCGGCTACTTCCTCCTCCTGGCAAAGAAAAATGGCCACAGAGGGCACAGAGAACACGGAGAAAAAGAAAAGCTCTAAGCCCTCTGTGTTCTCTGTGGCAAAAAAGGAAATCGCGATGGAAGAGTTGATGCGCATGTTGGAATTGAAGCAGCAGGGTTTTTATTGCAGCCAGATTTTGCTAAGCATGGCCCTACAGGATCGGGGCGAAAGCAACCCGGCGCTGATTCGCGCGGCGCGGGCGTTGGCCGGTGGCCTGGGCTTTTCTGGTGAAACGTGTGGTGCGCTCACTGGTGGCGCTTGCCTGCTGGGGCTGTACACAGGCAAAGGTACGCCGGACGAACCAGACAATCCTCGCCTGGACCAGATGGTGCAGGAACTGGTCATCTGGTTCAAGGAGGAGCACGGCCAGGCTTACGGCGGCATTCGCTGTGATGACATCCTGGCCGATGAACCGGCCAACATGAAATCCCGCTGCCCCAACCTGGTGCTGACAACGTACGAAAAAGCGAACGAATTGTTGGAAAAATACGAGGTAACCGGAGATTAGAGATTGGAGACTGGAGATTCAACAGTCTCTAATCTCCAATCTCTAATCTACTTCTGTGGCAAATGATCGATTTCCCTCCAATCTCATCCACGACAGGAAGCGTCTGCCCGGAGTGTCTGGCCGTGCTGCCAGCCGAGCGGGTACTGGGGGATGACGCAATTTATCTGCGCAAAACATGCCCGGAACATGGCACTTTTGAAACCGTGGTCTGGCGCGGTGCGGATTTGTATGCAGGCTGGACCCGGCCGAAAGTCCCCGCTTATCCGGAGCGACCGGGAACGGCCGTAACCCGCGGCTGCCCCTACGACTGCGGCCTCTGCCCCGACCATCGCCAGCAAACCTGCACCGCCCTGCTGGAAATCACCCAGCGCTGCAACCTGCGCTGCTCCGTTTGTTTTGCCGACGCCGCCCACCAGCCGCCGCCTGACCCCGACCTGGCGACCATCGAAAACTGGTACCGGATGCTGCTGGCCAGCAACGGCCCTTGCAACGTCCAGCTCTCCGGCGGCGAACCCACCGTGCGCCACGACCTGCCGGAGATTATTCGCCTGGGGCGGGAGTTGGGCTTTGGCTTCATCCAGATCAACACAAACGGCCTGCGCCTGGCCGAAGATCCGGCCTACGCCGCCACCCTGCGCGCCGCCGGGTTGAGTTCGGTCTTTTTGCAGTTTGACGGCACAGAGGCGGACATTTTTGAGGCGCTGCGCGGACGGCCGTTGCTTCCCCAAAAAATCGCCGCCATTCAAAACTGTGCCGCCAACGACATCGGCGTGATCTTGGTGCCGGTGCTGAAACCGGGCGTCAACGACCACAACGTCGGCGACATCCTCCGCTTTGCCCTGCGTTATGCCCCGGCGGTGCGCGGCGTGCACTTCCAGCCGATCAGCTACTTTGGCCGCTACCCCATCGAACCCGCCGACGCAGATCGCCTGACCATCCCCGACGTGATGCGATTGGTAGTGGCACAGAGTGATGGGCTGGTCGCAGCTGAGGCGCTGGCCCCTGGCGGCTGCGAGAATGCGCTCTGCTCCTTCCACGGCAATTTTGTGCTGATGCCAGACGGCCGTCTGATCCCCTGGTCCAAAAACGAATCACAAAGCTGCGGCTGCCAGCCTGCCAGCGCCGCCGATGGCGCAGCCAAGGCACGGGCGTTTGTCGCCACCAACTGGATTGCCCTGGACGATGTAGCCCCGGTGTGCAGCAACCCAAGTTTGGGCAGCCCCAGTTTGGGCGAGTGGGATGTGCTCTTGCAGCGAGCCAAAACACACACCTTTTTCATCTCCGGCATGGCCTTCCAGGACGCCTGGACATTGGACTTGGAGCGGCTGCGCGACTGCTGCATTCACACCGTCAGCCCAGACGGCCGTCTCATTCCCTTTTGCGCCTATAATTTGACGGATAGAAACGGCCGTGCCCTGTACCGGGGAAAGATTTAACCGCGGAGGCGCGGAGTACGCAGAGTTTTTAATCTGTGGTTTCTGGAAAAGAACCACCTGGGTAAAATTCTCCCGTGATTGAGTTGACGCCTCTCCACCCCTGGATTGCCCAAAAGACTGCCTGCGCGCCAGAAGCGTTGACGCGGGCGGTGATTGCGGCGTACCAGTTGGACAAATTGAACGAAACGCTGGCACTGTGCCGCGCGCGCAGTCCGTTTTACCGGCAAAAGTTGGCGGGACTGCCGGAAAAATTGTCTTCGCTGGCCGATTTGCAGACGCTGCCGTTTACCACGGCCGATGATGTAAGGGAACGGCCGTTGTCCCTCCTTTGTGTTTCCCAAAGCGAGATTGCGCGGGTGGTGACGCTGGACACCTCCGGCACCAGCGGTCCTCCCAAGCGGCTCTACTTCACCACCGCTGACCAGGAGCTGACGCGTGACTTTTTCCACGTCGGCATGTCCACCTTCACCGGGGCGGGCGACCGGGTGCTGATTTTGCTGCCCGGTGAACGTCCGGGCAGCGTGGGCGATTTGCTGGCCCAGGCGCTGCCGCGATTGGAGGCCACCGGTGTTCCCCACGGGCTGGTGGCGAACGTGGCGCAAACGCTGGATGTGCTGCACCGTGAACAAGCAGCTGGCGTGGTGGGGATGCCGGTACAGGTGCTGGCGCTGGTACGAACGGCCGTTGCCCAACAAATGCCCCGTCCCCACCTCAAAAGCATCCTGCTCACCACCGATCATGTGCCCGCCGCCATTGTGCAGGCGGTGGAAGATGCGTGGGGCGGCACCGTGTACAATCATTACGGCATGACGGAGATGGGGCTGGGTGGCGGCGTGCAGTGCGCGGCGCGGACAGGCTACCACCTGCGCGAGGCGGACCTGTTTTTTGAGATTGTCGATCCGGGGACGGGGGAGCCAGTGCCGGATGGCGCGTACGGCGAGCTAGTGTTTACCACGCTGACGCGGCAGGGCATGCCGCTGATTCGCTACCGTACGGGGGACATCAGCCGCTTTCTGCTGGGAGCGTGTGCCTGCGACACGGTGCTGCGGCGGCTGGAGACGGTGCGCTATCGCTGGCACGGCCGTTTCCCCCACACCTCAGCCAATTTCCTGACGATGGCCGACCTGGACGACACCATTTTCCCGCTGCCGGGCGTGCTGGATTTTGCCGCGTCCGTTTCGGCAACACAGCTTCAGGTGACGGTGCAGGCAGAGGGGGTGGGGGGATTGGCAACGGCCGTTACCGAAACGATCATGAACCTGCCAGCCGTGCGCCAGTTGGGCCTGGTGGTATCGGTGCAGGTGCAGCCCGGCCGGGTCAGCCCACCCGGCAAACGCAAGCTGGCCTCGCCTGACGGAACGGCACTGGGCTAATCTTTCGGCCAATCGGCGCCGTCGTAGTAGCGCGTGCCGCGATGGCCTTGCCGGGGAATGGGGACTGCCAGCCGCTCGCCGGGGCAGGCGACCATCACCAGGGTGCGCGGCTTGCCCGAGTCCGGGTTGACCGCCCCGCCAATCAGCTCCTTGATTTTTAAGCGGCCCACCAGCTCATCGTTGAAAATGGTGTAGACGTAATCACCCACGTTGAGTTTGGACGGCTTGCCCGCCATGTGAAACACAAACTCATCCAGGCTGCCATCATACAAACTGTCGATGCCTTCTTGACCGCGCTGGGCGGGGATTGTTTTGGTGATGCCAAAGCTCATCTTTTGCTCCTTGGTGGGTCGGATTGCCCATCCGACTTACGGTTTAAAGCTGTGATACGTTGCCTTCGAACTGGTTCAGCTGGGTTTGCAGGTGTGCCAGTTCGGCCCGCGTGTGCGCGATGATAGTTTGCAAGTCTTGTTTCACTGCTTCCCACCAGCTTTTGCCTTCGGCTTCTAGCTGCTGGGCTTTGCGCCACAGCTTGGCCACGTTGTCCTGGCGCAGGGCGCGGTACTGCTGCTGCACCTTGCGCTGCCGGCGCTGAATTTTCAGCAGCTGTTCGCGCAGCTTGCGAATGTGCAGGTTGTCGATGGCCGCCAGCTCGGCAACGGCCGTTGGATCCAGTTCCCCCGCCAGATTATGCAGCGCCGACACGTCCTGCCGCTCGTAGGCAATGTTGATCGAGGCCATGATGGCCGTCATGTAGGCGCGCTCAGCGCTGCCCGCGGCCAGGTCGGGATGAAAGCGGCGAGCCAGCTCGCGGTACAACCGTTTGGCCGCTTCTTTTTCCTGCTGTGGTGTGGCCAGCTCCGGCAGGACAATTTCGTCGAAGTGGCCCGTTTCGGTGGCCGGAGGTTCGCCCTCGGGGGCAAACGGATCTGGCGCCGCCGTTTCCAGCTTCTGCTGGTGCAGCTTGAGGTGAGTGAGGCAGCTTTCCCGCTCGGCGCGCAGGGCGAGCGTTTCTTCAATCAGGTCGCCCAACTTGAGGCGGCACTGCATGCGGAACGCGTTCACGGCGGCCTGTTCCTGGGCCAGCTTGGCTTCGGCATCCAGGAGCTGCTGCCGGGCTGTTTCGAGGTCGGCCTCGATCTGTTGGCGGTTGTGGGTGGGGGTGGTTACGGCCGTTATTGCTTTCTTCATCGCGTACGAGTATATGTCACTTAAGCTATCCCTTCAATCTGGCCCGATGCTTGGGTCCGTGAACAAATTGTCATTGAATTTCACGCAAAGGCGCAAAGAAGGCAAGTTTTCCCTTTGCCCTTGGCGCCTTTGCGTGAGTTAATGGCTTTACCTGACGAGTTGTTCGTGAGCCCAATGCTTACATGTTTCTTAAGGGCGGCACAAAGAGGTAATTTTTCTCCTGGTCAAGCCATCTCATTGGCGAACCGGTGCGGCTGAATTTTCATCGAACTCTTCACGGAAGGGCTGTGCCAGGCAAGGTATACTAAAAATCATGAGCGTACACACCCGCCAAAACAACCGCACCTACTACCGCTGGGAATGGCAGCTCCAGGCTGAGGCCGATGCCTTCTGGCCCTTTTTTGCGGACACCAACCGCGTCAACCGCGATACGGGCGTTTTTCCTGTCGAGGAACTGCCAGGGCCAGATGGTGTGGGGATTAACGGCCGTCGCCGCCTCAAGTTCCGTTTGCCTGTGCCCATTCGCTGGGTGGAAGAGCCTTTTGAGTGGGTTGCCCCGCACCAGTACAGCGTGCTGCGCCGCTACGAAAATGGCCCGCTGCGTTCGCTGGAAATTCTGGCGACGCTGACGCCGCGCCCGGACGCTGGCTCTACGCTGGTGTACGAGACGTGGGCTGAGCCGCGCAACATTTTGGGGGTGCTGGCGCAGCCAATTGCCCTGGGCCTGGTGGCGCCGCGGCGTTTTGACAGGGCCGTGCGTGCTTACGACAGGGTGGCAGCCCTTGCGGCCGCGCCTGCTTTGCTCAAACGGCCGTACCGCCTGGCGCCTGGTGCCGAGAGCCGCATGAACGCTATGGCCGGGCAGCTGTTGGCCCAGGGTGCTGATCCTGTGCTGGTCGAAAAGCTGTTGGCAGAAATTAAAGAGGCGGATGATTTGGTGCTGGCCCATTTACGGCCGTATGCCCTGGCTGATCAGTGGGGTGTGCGGCGGCGCGATGTGCTGGAGCTGGCCATGATGGCCACGCGCGTAGGGCTGCTGGACTTCCAGTGGGAAGTGCTGTGTCCACTCTGCCGCGGCGCGTCTGACCGGGTGCACAACCATCTGTCTGACATGGTAACCAACGTTCACTGCCCCACCTGCCACATTGATTTTAAGGCTGACGGCGAACATTCCATTGAGCTGACCTTTGCCCCCAATCCCTCGATCCGGCCGGTAGAGCGCGTGGAATTTTGCGTGGCGGGACCCCAGCAAACGCCGCACATCGCTGTGCAGCAGCTGCTGCTGCCGGGAGCCAAACGCACGCTTAACCTGTCGCTGGACTTTGGCCGGTACCGTGCCCGCACAATGGGATTGCCTGGCAGTCAGCAGTTTCTTGTGGCGCAGGAGGGGGAGGCACAAACGGCCGTTCGCCTGAACCCCGCCAGTTGGGAGCCAGAGGTGTCGCTTCTAGCCCGGGATGTGACGCTGGAGCTGGTGAACGACACGTCTGACGAGCAGCTGTTTATCCTGGAAGAAATGGCCTGGAGCGACCAGGCGATCACCGCTGCCGAGGTGCTGACCTTGCAGCGTTTCCGCGATTTGTTTGGGCAGGAGCGCTTGCAGCCGGGCGAGCAGTTTGCCGTGGGCAGCCTGACGGTGCTGTTTACTGATTTGCGCGACTCGACCCGGCTCTACCGCGAAATTGGCGATGCGCCCGCCTTTGGCCTGGTGCGCAGCCATTTCGACGTGCTGCACGACACGATTGCCGCCGAGGATGGGGCTATCGTGAAGACGATTGGCGATGCAGTGATGGCCGTGTTTCGGCGGCCAGTATCCGCTCTGCGGGCGATGATGAAGGCGCAGCACATTTTGGCCAATCCGACTGGTGGGGAACGGCCGTTACAGCTCAAAGCGGCCGTTCATGCCGGTCACTCCATCGCCGTAACGCTCAACGAGCGGCTGGACTACTTTGGCACCAATATCAACATCGCTGCCCGCCTGGAGCAGTTTTCTCAGGGGGACGACCTGATCATCTCCGATTTTGTTTACCGTGATCCCGAAGTACAGGAATTCATCACCGCCCCAGGCTCTCCCATGCAGGCAACGGCTTTCATGACCCAGCTCAAAGGGTTCGACGATGAATGCTTCAATTTGTGGCGCGTCGTGCCTGTAGAGGCTCATTCCATGACCAACGAGCCATCGAAGGTGGAGTAATAAATGGCGGTTGGGCTGGTGCCGCTTACCTGCACATCAAAATAGAGATAGGTGCGGTTTTCATGGTAAACGGCCGTTACCAAAAAAATATTCATCCAGCTTGTGTCCATAAACGTTGATAAAAATTGATTGTCCTCTGGCCGTGTCCAGCTAATGCCATCTTCACTAAACGCAATGCCTAATCCGTAATCCCGTCGCTGCCGATCCGTCAGGAAATGGGAAGATTCATAGATCATGACCCAACCATCTGGCGTTTGCATCACGTTGGCGTCCATGACCCGATCATTATCCCAGGTACCAAAGCGTCCCGGCTTAAAAATGGGGTCGCTTTCGGCGACAATTGTTGCTGTAGTGCTGGGAATGTCGTACTTAGTCCAGGTCGCGCCATCTTCTGAAAACGCCAGCCCAATTTGCCGGTCTCGCTCCTCGGCCAAATCGCCGCGACTGCCATCGTAATACATGGCATAGCCCTCATCTATTTTCACCACGCTAGGATGTAGCACGGCATGTTCATCCCAGCTGCCTTCTGGGCCGGGCAGCAGCACAGGGGTTGGATCGGCCACAAATGGGCCAAAGGGAGAAGCGGCCGTTGCCCGGCCAATTTTGCCGGGGCCAGAAAAGTTACCGGTGTCGATGGTGTAAAAGTAGAGCATCCAGGTGCCATCATCGGCCACGACGGCAGAGGTGACAAAGACAGACACACCGGTGTAATCAATGCCTTCGCCGGTAAAGATTGGCTCATCAGTCATGCGCGTCCAATTCTCTCCGTCTGGAGAGGTAGCGTAGCCTACCATCACATGCGCTGGCCAGCCGGAAATGCCGTTGTAAAACATGTGGAATTGGCCCTCATGAAAAATTACCGCACCCGGATCGATGAAGGCCGATTCCCAGACGTTGCTGCCAGTGCCTAAAATCAGTTTGTAATTGGCAAATGGGCCGACCGGTGTGGGCGATGGGGAGGGTGTGACAGAGGGTGTGGGGCTGGGAAGTGGTGATGGCGGGGGCGGAACGGCCGTATCCGTAGGCACAGGTGTTGCGGTTGGTTCGGTGGTGGCAATGACGGATAGGTCGGTAACGGCCGTGGCCGGTTGCGGCGTGGCCGTTGGAGCAGGTGCTGAACTGCAAGCCGCCAGCCCTCCCCACAAAACAATACCCAGGGCTAACCCAAAAAAGAGAGGTCGTGAGATTTTCATTTTGCGCTCCATAGACTTGATATTTTTCTGTAGGATTCATGGATTAGACGCAGCGCGTGGAAATATTTTTATTGCCAGGAAATGGGATTCCCCTTATCCTTGGTAGTGTTGTGTTCTAGGAGCGAAGTGATGACAAAAAAAGATCAGTATACCCAGGCGCAGTTTGAACAAGCATTAGACCAGATGCAGGTGCAGCGCGAGGAACTTTTGGGGTTGGTACGGCCGCTCTCCCACACCATGCGCAGCTGGAAGTCCAACGACAGCCAGCTAAACATCCACGAAATTTTGATGCACATCGGCAGCAGCGAGTGTGAGTGGGTCTCCAAACTGGGGCAAATTGTTTCGGCGCCCAGCGAAGTGACCCTGATGCGCTACCTGCACCAGTCGCGTGAAATTGTGCTGGCGCGCCTGGAGCAGCTCGGCGAGGCGCAACTGGCGGAGACATTTGCCGACGGCTGGGACGTGCCGCGTGTGCTGGCCCAGATCCTGGCCCACGAGCAGGCGCAAACTGAACGGATTGAGGCCATCATGGCCCAGTGGCGGCTGCACCTGGTGGCCCGGCTGGCAGCGGAACGGGCCGGGTTGTTTGCCGTGCTGTTGGGCTTGTCTGAAGCGCAGCTGACGGAAGGGGAGCCGCTGCCTGGCTGGACGGTGAAGGATTTGCTGGCGCATGTGGCGTTTTGGGATGGTTTTCACACGAACCGGATGCAGGTGGTGGCGGACGGCCGTATCCACGAAATCAGGGAAATTGGCGACGATGCGGACATGGCCGCCTTCAACGCCCGGCTGCTGGCCGACCAAAAAACGATGTCGCTGGAACAGGCCATCGCCATGCTGCTGAAGGAGCGCAGCGGCTTTTTGCAGATGCTCAAGCGGCTGAGCGATATGGAGCTGCAAAGCCAGATCCGGCTGCCGTGGGGCTGGCGCACCTACATGCGCGTCTGGGCCAGGTGGCGCTACCAGCACGATGCCGAACACGCCCAGCACATTCAAGCCTGGCGTGACGATCTGCCGCGAGAAGAGAAGCGCCACGACGGGCCGAACTATTTGCTGCGGGCCTTGCTGAAAGCGTGTCGTAAGGAGTTTTTGGCGTTGTTGCCGCTGGTGCCAGAAGCGGAGTGGACAAGCCGTCCGGTGTGTGGGGTGTGGACGATGAAGGATCTGGTGGGGCATCTCACCGCCTGGGCCGAGGTGGGCTGCCAGGGGGTGGCCCAGGCGTTAGCGGGCGAGATGCCCAGCTTTGAGCCGATTCCGGATTTTAACGCCTGGAATATGGAGCAGGCCGCGCCGCGGGCCAGCTTACCGTGGGACACCATCTGGGAGGCGTACGAGAAGGTGTACCAGACGCTTTTGGCTGGCCTGGACAGCCTGAGCGACGCGCAGTTGGCGCTGGAATTCACCACGCCGTGGAAGACACAGATCAGCCTGTACCGCTGGTTTACCATCTGGCCGCTGCACGAGCGGGAACACGCCATCGATGTACGCCACGCGCTCAACCTGACGCGCTGGCCCAAACGCTTTACGGAGCATCCCACGTCATAAAGAGAAAAATCCACAGATTTCGCAGATTACACAGATTTTTTTGCCGTGTTGTTCTTGCATTCTGTTTAGGCAGACAACAAGGCAATCAGCGCTTCGTCTTGGCGGTCCCGGGCGATTTCCAGGGCGGTTTTGTTTTGGAAGTTGGTGACGGCCGTATCGGCGCCGCGGTTGAGCAGCCATTTTGCCATTTGGTAACGGCCGTATCCCACCGCCCCCAATAAAGGCGAATCTGGTTCCTGCGTGTTGCCCCGTTCCGCCAGCATCTCCACCAGTTCCACGCTGCCGCTCAGTGCCGCATGGTACAGCAGGGAAATGCCGTGTACGCCGTTGCCGTTCACCAGTTCGGGTGACTCATCGAGGTAGGCCGCCACTTCATCCTTCAGCCCTAACATGGCGGCGGTATAAATATTCATCGGCGCCCCTTGGGCCAGCAAAAAGTCCACGATGGGGCGGTTGCCCACGTGAGAGGCAGCTTCCAGGGCCGTTTCGTCAAACTCCTGGTACTTTTCGTTGAGCAGGCGCGGTTCCTCGGCCAGCATCTGCTTGACGACCTCCAAATTGCCGTGAGCGGGCAGTACAAAATTACGGATTTGTTCCTGGGTTAGTGGTTCCTGGTTCATCTTTTTCTCCAATAGTTTGTGGTTCGTGGCTGGTGGCTAGTGGCTCGTAAGCGGAACTAGCCACCAGCCACTAGGCAAAACTTACTCCCGATGATTATCAATCATGGCGAAGGTATCACCAAAAATGAGATGGCGCACCTCGTCGTCTGCCAGAAAATCGTGGGGAAAGCCGAGGGCAATGGGGCTGGCTTCGCTGAGCTGGTTGAGCTCATCATGAGAAAGTTCCCATTCTAGAGCGGCCAGATTATCCTCCACTTGAACCAGGGTGCGGGCCCCAATAATGGGAATGATGGAACTTTTCTCTTGCTGCTGCCGCACCCAATTGATGGCAACCTGGGCTGGGGAACGGCCGTTCCCCTCCGCCACTGCCATTACCAACTCAGCCAGACCCTTCGACTTCTCACCCGCACCATTGTATCGTTTGGGATCGTTGTTATCCTTATTGTATTTGCCGGTGAGGACGCCGCCGCCCAATATGCCCCAGGCAGTTACGCTCATCTGGTGGGCTTTGGCCATGGGCAGCAAATCGCGCTCTGGCGCGCGCCCGGCCAGGCTGTAGGGTAGCTGCAGGGCTACAAAGCTGGACCAGCCGCGCAGCTCGGCTACGGCGTTGGCCTGCGACACGATCCAGGCAGGCGAATCGGAAATGCCGATGTAGTTGACTTTGCCGCTGCGCACCAGGTCATCCAGGCCGCGCAGCACCTCTTCCACCGGCGTCAGGCCGTCCCAGGCGTGCAGCCACAGCAGGTCGATGAAGTCGGTGTTGAGCCGCTTGAGGCTGCCCTCGACGGAGCGCATCAGGTTTTTGCGCTGGTTGCCGCCGAAGTTGGGGTCAGACGGCCGTTCCGACAAGGTAAATTTAGTTGCCAACACAAAGTGGTGTCGGTCGCTGTGAATAAACTCGCCGACAAACTTTTCGCTGGTGCCGTTGGTGTAATTGTTGGCCGTGTCGACAAAGTTGCCGCCCGCGTTGGCGTAGGCCTCAAAAATCTGCTGGCTGACCTCTCGTGAGGCACCCCAGCCCCAATCTTCGCCAAAGGTCATGGTGCCCAGCGCCAATTCCGACACGCGCAAACCACTTTTGCCTAATAATTTGTAACGCATTTTGCCTCCAGTTTGGTGGTTAGATTTTTGGGGGTTTCACCACGATTATCGCATGAGGAAACGGCCGTGACATTGATCATTCGTCAAGGCGCCTCACCTGGACAAAAGGACAGGAAAGGTTGCTGTTTTAGAACGAATGGTCTACTATTTGTTACCTGTCGGCTGCAAAAAGGAGGTGCCGGATGACGGAACAAACAAAACCGTTCAAGATTGTGGATTTAAACTTTGTGTCTCTCTACTTTTTGGAACTGGATCAGGCGGTGGCTTTCTACACCGGGATCTTTGGTCCACCCGACGAGGTTGTCGAGGCGGATCCACACTATGGCTGGAAGCTTGGCGCCACCTGGCTGACCATGTTTGAAAGCAAACATGGCACGGCGGCCCAGACCAATCCGCACAACACCGAGTTTGCCATTCAACTGGCTGAACCGGGCGAGGTGGATCGGCTGTTTGCCGCTTTGGTGGCTGCCGGGTCTAGACCGCTCCACACTCCGGAGGACACAAAAATGTACGTGCCGATGCGCTTTGGCTGCGTGGACGATCCTTTTGGCGTGCGGATCGACGTCTACTGCCTCATAGACCGCCCCGCGAGCGAATCAGCTGCCCGGTGATCCAGCCCGCTTCCGGCGAGGCCAGGAAGCGCACCAGCCGGGCCGCGTCTTCTGGCGTGCCGATGCGGCCCATTGGCGCCTGGGCCACAAACTGCTCGTGCAGCTCGTTGGGAATCCAGCCAGTGTCGGTGATGCCGGGATCGATGGCGTTGACGGTGATGCCCTGGCGGGCCAGCGCCGCGCTCAGGCTCAGATTGAGCGCCTCGACCGCACCTTTGGTGGCGATATAGGCCAGCTCATCCGGCATGGGGCTAAAGCTCTGCCCGGAGCTCAGGTTGATGATACGGCCGTTCTCCACCCACTTCTCCCCCGCAAACTGCCGCACAAACGCCTGGCACAGCAGCGCCATGCCGCGCACGTTCACCGCGTAATGATTGTCCAGGTCAACTGGCGTTAACTCTGCAATCCCGCCGTTGACCGAGTGGGTGGCGTTGTTGACCAGGATATTGGCCCGGCCAAACCGCTCCTGCACCACAGCAAACAGCTCTGCCGGGGCGGTGGGCTGGCTTAAATCCAGCTCGATGCCGACCGCTTCCACCCCCATCTGCCGCAGTTCGGCAATAAGTTGGCTGGCTTCATCGGCCTGGCTGCCCCATGGCATGGTGGCGTCGTACGGCCGAAAATACGTCGTAAAAATATTGCAGCCCACCTCGGCCAGGGCACGGGCAATCGCCGCGCCAATGCCAATTTTACGACTGACGCCGGTGATAACGGCCGTTTGTCCTTTCAGCATGTCTGGTTGCCAATTCATTATGGTTATCTCCTGAAAGTTAGCCACAGATTTCACAGGCTTGTGGTGAGCAAAGTCGAACCATGGCACAGATTTATGACGCTTCATCTGTGTAATCTGTGTCATCTGTGGATGATTTTGGTACGGTTTTGTTGGTTGACGGCCGTTTTCCCAGCCGTTAAACTTCCCTCCGCAATGTTACAACAAAATCCCGCTTCAACCGCATCTCCGCTGCTAAAAAACGCCTCGCTGGTAATTGCCGTCCTGCTTTTACTCGACAGTTTTCACTTTGTGTTTGCCCGCCTCCTGCGCGCCTATTTGCCCCCGGTGCCAGCGGCCCTGTTTGTGTTGGGATTTGCGTCAGTGGAAACGGCCGTCTTCCTTGCCTGGAAGCGCCAGATTCAGCTGAACGTGCTGCGACGGCGCCTGGCTTTTTTTGCGGCCGTTGGTTTTTTGGTAGCCGCGGCCACCTCGCTCAGCTTTACCTCGGTGCGTTACGTGGATGCGGGCACCGCCTCCATGCTGGCCCAAACGACAACTCTCTTTGCCCTGGCGTTTGGCCTCTTCTGGCTGCGCGAGCGGCTGCACCGCAATGAGCTGCTGGGGGCGGGTGTGGCCTTGCTCGGCATTTTTGTCATCAGCTTCCAGCCGGGTGACGTGCTGCGGTTGGGATCGCTGATTGTGTTGGCTTCCTCGTTTTTGTATGCGCTGCATGCGGCCGTTGTCAAGCGATTTGGCCAGGAGATTGATTTTGCCAACTTTTTCTTGTTTCGGGTAGCCAGCACCACCTTCTTTTTGCTCCTGTTTGTTTTGGTGCAGGGGCCGGCCAGCTGGCAGTGGCCCAGCGGCGTGGCCTGGCTGGTGCTGCTGCTGGTGGCCACGGTAGATGTGATCTTCAGCCGGGTGTTGTACTACTTGGCGCTGCGCCGCCTGCAGATCAGCCACCACGCCATTTTGCTGACGCTGAGCCCGGTGATTGCCGTGCTCTGGTCGCAGCTGTTGTTTGGCGAAGCGCCCACCTGGCAGGGTTTTTTGGGCGGGACGGCCGTTCTCCTTGGTGTTGCCATCGTCACCTGGCAGCAGCGCCAACAGAGGGTTGCGTCATTGTAGGGCTCTTTGGGATTTGGTGCGATTTTTCTTGATGCGTGAAACGTGAAACGGGACCAGAGAGGCATCACGTTTCATGCCCAAACCCAAAGACCCATCTTCATCAAGGAGTCACTTCATGAATGAAACAAACAAACCTGCGCGTGAGAAGTGGAATTTTTTACTCGTTTTGGCCTTGATGGGCCTGGCTTTGTTCCTGGGTTTGCTGCTGGCGGCGAGTCAGCAGCGGGCGGCAACGGCCGCTCCCGTTGGTGCCCAATCGGACGATGGCTTGTGGCAGGACGTGAATGAAGCCCTGCTGCGCCTGGAGGGCGACCGGCCCATCGTGCCAACGGCGTACCGCACCGTCTCGCTGGATTGGTCCAAGCTGAACGCGCTGCTGGCTGCCGCGCCCGAAGGGCTGGACCAGATGGCCGTGTCGGACGTGGTGTTATCCTTGCCGCTGCCGGATGGTGGCTACGGCCGTTTCCAGGTCAGCGAAACGGCCGTCATGCACCCCGACCTGGCCGCCAAGTTCCCGGACATCAAAACCTACGCGGGCATTGGCCTGGACGATGCCACGGCTTACGCCCGGCTGGACACCACGCCACATGGCTTCCACGCCATGATTTTGTCGGTGAACGGCCGTGTTTTCATCGATCCTTACACCAGTGACGGCATTGACCTCTACCAGAGCTACTTTGCCCGCGACTTTGTGCCCGACCTGCCCGCCGATTTTGCCCCCGATCAAGTTATTGAGATTGAAGAAGCGACCGAGAATAAGCCCGAGGCCATTACCGGGGCTGTTGCTTCAGGGAGCCAGCTGCACACTTACCGGCTGGCAATGGCCGCTACGGGCGAGTACACCCAGTTCCATGGCGGCACGGTGAACCAGGGGCTGTCGGCGATAGTCACGGCCGTGAACCGCGTGGCGGGCATCTATGAACGTGAAGTGGCCGTCACCTTCCAGCTCATCGCCAACAACGACCAGATCATCTACACCAACGGCGCCACTGACCCCTACACAAATAACAGCGGCAGCACCATGCTGGGCCAGAATCAGACGAATCTTGACAGCGTGATTGGTTCAAGTAACTATGATGTCGGCCATGTTTTTAGTACGGGAGGCGGTGGTGTTGCCTGGTTGGCCAGTGTGTGTAACGCCAGCACAAAAGCTCGGGGTGTGACTGGCTTGAATACCCCGGTTGGCGACCCGTTTTACGTGGACTACGTGGCACACGAGATGGGCCACCAGTTTGCCGGGAATCACACCTTTAACGGCAGCGCGGGCAGCTGCGCCGGAGGCAATCGCAACGCCGCCACCGCCTACGAGCCGGGCAGCGGCACCACTATCATGGCTTACGCGGGCATTTGCAGCCCACAAAATATCCAGAGCAACAGCAATGATTATTTCCACGGCATCAGCTTTGATGAAATTGTTTCTTTTATCACAAGTGGTAATGGCAACAGTTGTGCGGCCGTTTCCAACACCGGCAACACGGCACCGACGGTCAATGCCGGGGCCAATTACAGCATCCCGCTCAACACGCCGTTCACCCTCACCGGCTCGGCGACTGATCCCGACGGGACGGCCGTTTTAACCTACAACTGGGAAGAGTTTGATCTGGGTCCAGCCGGTGCGCCCAATTCGCCCTCCGGCAGCGCACCGATTTTCCGCTCGTTCCCGGCCACCGCAACGCCATCACGCACCTTCCCGCGCATTTCGGACATCGTGAACAACACGCAGACGATGGGCGAACTGCTGCCCGGCTATGGGCGCACCATGACCTTCCGCCTGACGGTGCGCGACAACCAATCCCCGGCTGGTGGTGTGGCCTATGATTCGGCTCAGGTAACGGCCGTTTCCGGAACCGGACCTTTTTTGGTGACGGCGCCTAATACGGCCGTCACCTGGACCGGCAGCACCAACCAGACGGTCACCTGGAACGTGGCGGGCACCAACACCGCGCCGATCAGCTGCGCCAACGTCAACATCCAGCTCTCCACCGACGGCGGCTTCACCTATCCCACCATCCTGGCTGCCAACACCGCCAACGACGGCAGTGCCACGGTGGTGGCGCCCAATATCAGCACCAGCGCCGCCCGCGTCCGCGTCAGCTGCGCAGGCAGTATCTTTTTCGATATTTCCAACGCCAATTTCACCATTCAGCTGGGTGATCCGTCGCTCACGGTGAGCAAGAGCGTGAACCCGACCGGCAGCGTTGCACCGGGGGATACGCTTACGTATTCGATTGAGGTGAATAACAGTGGCGGCCCCGCCAACAACACGACGGTAACCGATACGTTCGATTCCGCACTGGTTAATCCAGTTTGTAACGGCGTTCCGGGGGATCTTATAGACACAGTAGTTATCAACCCGTCCCAGAGCGTGGCGTATGTGTGTACGGCCGTGGTCGATCCCTCCCTGGCGCTGGACGTAGACATCAGTGCCAATCCCGCCGTCATTGTCAGTACGGAAACGACCACCTACACCATCAGCGTCACCAACAGCCACAGCAGCTTGAGCCTGAGCAGCGTGCAGGTCAGCGCGCCTGGCGTAACGGGCTGTACGCCCGCTCTTGGCTCGTCGCAAACGCTGGGGCCAGGGGTCAGCCAGATCTACACCTGCCCCAACGTCAACCCCGCCTCTCCGGCGGCTACCACGGCCACGGCCACTGGCCAGCTAACCATCAGCAACGTGGCCCAGGCCAACGACCCCGATGATCCGGGCGGCAGCAAGAGCAGCAGCCCGGTGAATACCCAGGTGGTGGTGACCAGCCGCGACAGCTTCGCTGTCTACTTTTCCGATTACTTCTACGGGTATTTACCGTTGATTGCGCGGTAACGTGGGCATGGCGTTGGGGGTGCGTCTAGCGGTTGTGTACTGGTTTCCCGTATGGTTTTACTGACTTGAAGATTTTGTTGTGAGGTAAACACCATGCAAACACAATTGATTCTGCTGCTCTTTTGGAGTCTATTGTCGCTAGCCGCTTGCACTCCGCCGACCGAAGAAGCCGCTCCTGCAACTGCCGTTGCCGTCACCACTTCCGAAGCAACGGCTGAAGCAGCGCTGGACCCGGTCATTTGCGATCCCATTTCCGCTGATGGCCAACTTTTCACCAGCGAGGAGGGCGGTTACTGTCTGATCTACCCGCCAACCTACTGCTGGCTGCCCGGCCAGGATGCCCTGACCCACACCTTTGTCAGCATGGATCCGGTGGATGAGACCACCAACCGCTGCACCGATGACACGCTTATCTTGCATGGCGAGGTAGTCTGGCTCCAGGTGAAAGTCTCGCCAGCCGAGGGACAGCCGCTGGAGGAACTGGTGGCTGGTTACCGGGCCAACGAGGAACTGTTTGGTCTGGAATTTGCGGAAGTGGTGCTCGACGGAGAAACGGCCGTACAAATCAACAACATGCCCGGCCAGGACATCAGCCGGGTGCTGTTTGCGGTGCACAATGATCAGTTCTACGAGCTGACCTTTGTGCCGGCTGCGGCCGACCGGCTGTATGCCCAGGTGCTGGAGACGTTCCGGTTTTTGCCGTAGTTGTGGATGCAATTTTCCCGGAAACTGCTGTTACAAATCTTCAATTTAAGCCAAGTCTCCGGGAAAATGTTTGCTCAAGTGCGCAGGTAGGAGGCGCCGTTGACGTCGATGATGGCCCCGGTGAGGAACTGGGTGCCTTCGGCGGCTAAAAAGAGCACAGGGTAGGCGACCTCATCTGGGGTGGCTACCCGGTTCAGCGGACTCTGCCCGCGAATGCTCTCGCCAATTTTGCCCACCAGGAATTCTTCGGCCATATCCGTTTCCACAAAGCCGGGGGCAACAACACCCACAAAGACGTTGTACGGGGCTAAATATTTAGCCAGCGACTGGCTCATGGCGTTCAACCCGGCTTTGCTGGCGCCGTAAGCCGGGGCCGTCGGTTCGCCACGAAACGCGCCGCGCGAGGAAACGTTGACGATACGGCCGTATCCCTGCCCAATCATCTGCCGCCCCACCAGGTAACACAAATTGGCCACGCCCACCAGGTTCACCGCCAGCGTGTTGTGCCACGCTGCCTGCCAGTCGGCAAAGCTCACCTCGGCCAGGGGATGGTCTTCATAAACGCCCGCATTGTTGACCAGGATGTCGATACGGCCGTACTTCGCCACCACCTCTGTTACCAACCGTTCCAGCGCCGCCGGATCGGCCATCTGCGCCTGGGCCGTGTGGTGGTTGCTGCCAGGGAGGGAAGCGGCCGTTTCCTCTGCCGCTTGCCGGTTGTGGTGGTAGTGCACCACCACCTGTGCTCCGTGTTGGGCAAACTGCTGGCAAATCGCCCGGCCAATGCCGCGCGATCCGCCGGTGACTAAAACCACTTTTCCGGAAAAATCCATTGTCTCCTCCATTTAAGAAGGGCGAGGCAGTTGGTTGGTGCATTTGTCTGCAAGCCAGGATGGACAGCAACTGCCTCGCCCCTACGAGTTTCTCTCGTTCCACGCTCTGCGTCCCCTCTGTGAATATAAAAAAGACCTGCCAAATTCACTTTGGCAGGTCTGAATGGTCAGGTAGACGGCCGTTTAATTTCCTCCACTTTCCGTTTCGGTTGGTGCGGTGTCTTCATCGGTTGGTTCGGTGGGAACGGCCGTGGGTTCCACCGGTTCCGCCTCATCAACCGGTTCCGTCGGTTCTTCGCTGGGCTCCTCAGACGGTTCCTCGCTGGGCGCTTCATCCACCGGCTGCTCTTCGGCAGGTTCCTCCACCGGTTCTTCCTCAACCGGCTCGATGGGCAGGACCGGCGCAAAGAGCGGCGCATATTTTAGCACGCGGTTGTTGCCCGCATCGGCCACGTAGATATTGTCCTGATCGTCGATGAAGATGCCGTTGATCAGGTTGAGGCTGCTGCTGTCTGTGCCAAACTGGCCAAACTTGCCCAGGTAGTTGCCGGTCTGGTCGAAAATCAGCACCCGGGCCGCTTCCGGATCGGTGACGTAGACGCGGCCGCCGCTGTCTACCGCCAGGTACGGCTTGTTGTTGATGGAGGTGTTGGCGGGCCAGCCAGTGTCCAGCAGCCATTCATTAACCGGGATGAGGTCGGCGGTGAGCTGCTGGATACGGCCGTTCCACGTATCGGTCACGTACACAAAACCGTCTGGACCAACAGCCACGCCCACTGGCTCGTAGAACTGGCCCAGGGCGGTGCCAAACTGGTCGTTACCCGCGCCCAGCTGGCCGATGAAGCGGCCGTTTTCATCCATCACTTGCAGGCGGTGATGGCCGGTGTCGGTGACCAGGAGACGGCCGTCGGGCAGCAGCGCCAGGTCACGCGGGCCAAAAAACAGCCCCAGCCCCAGCCCGGCCGGATCGTCCAGCGTGTTGCCCGGCTGGCCAAAGCTGGCCACAAACTGGCCGTCCAGGGTGAACTGCTGGATGCGGTGGTTCCAGGTATCGGCCACGTAAAGAAATTCGTCGTCGATGGCCAGGCCCCACGGACCCTGCCCTTCGGGGCTGAACTGGCCGTTGCCCGGCCCGGCACTGCCAAAGCTGTCAATCAACTGCCCATCGGCGCTGAACACCTGCACCCGCTGGTTGCCGGAGTCGAGCACGAAGATACGGCCGTCACCACTCACCGCCACGTTGCGCGGCGCAAACAGCTGGTCATCGGCTGCCCCGGCCACCCCGCTGGGATTCAGCACCAGCGTGGGGAAGACGGTGAACTCGCCTTCCGCATAAGGCGTTTCCAGACCCGGCGCACCGACTGTTTCCAGGCCATAATCCCACAAGTCGGCCAGAACGTCTTTGCGTAGGTACAGGCGCAAATCGTCGCGCAGGGGCCACTGGCCGTCGGTGAGCGTGCCGCCGAAGACCTGGCTGTACTTGGTAAAGTCACGGTAGAAGAAGATGTCCCACAGCGCCTCGCGCACGTTGGGGTTCAGCAGGCCGCGCCGCTCCATGCCCTCTGGCCGGTTGGGATCGCCCAAAATGGCCGCCCAGCCGATGTTGCGATAATCTTCCATCGGCCACCAGAGGTAAGTGTAGGTGCGGTAGGTGTAATTGTTGCCCAGCAGCCGGTCTACTTCATCCCAGTTGCTGCGCCCTACCAGCACAATCGGTGAGTCGTTCAGGCTGGCCGAGGGCGTTTCGGCAAAGTAGACGCGGTTGGGGTATTCACGCATATACCAGGTGAAGGGCCAGGAAACGCCGCTGCCGCCAAAGGCAACCTTGATGCTTTTGTCGCCGTGCAGCCGCATCGACAGGGTTTCGATCTGGTCCAGCACCATGCTTTTGGCCGCCGGAGCGCCGTGGGCATACACCATAAATTCGCGGGCGTAATCGGCATTGGGCCAGCTGGAGAGGTAGGTAAAGCGCACGGTGAGCAGGGTGAGCAGGATGAGGACACTCAAAACCGCTAAGGGACGGCGGAAACGGCCGTCTACCCCCTCCCTTACCTGCTGCCACAGCCAAAAAACAACGGCCGCCAGCACAATGCCGCCCAACACCCGGCCCAGCTGCTCCAGGTTGCCCAGCTGCTGGTTGCCCAGCTGCACCTTACCCAGCAAGACCGGTCCGATCGCCACAAAAATGGCCAGAATCAGCCCAAGCGTTAAGCCGAGATACAGCAGCGCCTGGCGCGAGAACAGCTCGCGCCAGTGAAAGTCCTTGTAGCGTTCGTTTATGTACCAGCCCGCCAGCAGCCCCATCGGAATCACAAAGTGGGTGCTCAGCCAGGGCATCTTTTCCCCAGCCGCGCTGTAGGCCACCCAGGTCAGGGCCAGCCACCACGTGACAAAGGCCACAAACTCGCACATGATGTCGCGCGCCAGCAGGCTCATGAGGCTGTCTTTCACGTCGTGGGTGCGCATAATTTGCTCCTGCCGCACGAAGATCCAGAGCATAACGGCCGCACCCAGGATAAATAGGGCCACCAGAAGCCCCGGCAGGCGATTGGGTTCCAGCCCCTGGGCGGCACCGTCCAGGTTGAAAAGCCAGGTGCTGAGACTATAGCCAAGCAGCGCCAGGAGAACGGCCGTAAACCAGTACCCGGTTACTTCGCTGAGGCGCTGTTTAACCAGCCAGAAGCGGATGGCCAGCAGCGAAAAGATAAGCGGCAGGAATTCGTAGAAAGGAACAACAAAGAAGTAGTAAAACGGTGGCTGGTTGCCGCGCTGCACATCGTGCTGCTCCAGCCAGTAACCCAGCGAGCCAATCGTGCCGCTGATCCAGCCGTCGCGAATGTTGGTGAATACCGAGGTGTACAGCACAAAAAAGATGGCATGGTAGACGAGAGCTGCGATGAGCCAGCGGCGCTGATCCCACCACAACCCCACCAGCACGGCAATGGTCAAGGTGAGGACGAGGAAAACGGCCGTTAAAAACATCGACGAATCAAAAAACGCCTGGCGACAAACGCCTTCACCCAGCCGGGCAAAAAAGAGCTGAACGGCCGACATCGTTTCCTGCCCTTCCAGCAGGCAGGTGTTCATCGTGTAATCGCGTGGATTGCCGCCCACCATCACTACAAACAGGGGCGACACCATCGGCAAGATGAGCGTGGTGAACAGGATGATCAAGTCAAATTCGCTGTAGTTCTTGAGAAACGGCCGAAAACGCGCCGCCATCCAAAACAAACCGCCGCCTATTGCCAGGACACCAAAGATCTCAACCCAGCCCAGGCGATTTTGCACCGTGCTGCTTTGTTCGGCTTCGGGGGTAACCAGCGCATCGGTTTCTGGATCGACGGCAAACACGCCGCCATCTTGTGTCTCGCCTGGTGTTTCAGGGATGGCGGCCAGCCTTTGGACCACCAGCCCGCCGCCAATCAACACCAGGCCAAGCAGAATTAACAGTACGGGCAGCGTAAGCTTGCCCAGGTTGTTGCGCAGCCAGGGGGCCATCCAGATTTGCGGCAGCAGGCGCAAAACCAGGAAGCTGCCAAAGATGGCCACGTAGATAAACGAAACTTCTTTGGTGGAAAACATGAGCGCATTGCCCGCCGCAAACCACCAGAGATATTTTTCTTCCCGCGTGCGAAAGTAATGCCAGATGGCAATAAAAACGATCATTGCCCAGACGATGACGTAGGTATCGTGGCGAATGTAGCGAGAGTAGTAAGTGAGGTAGGGTGAGATGAGAAAGAAGAAGCTGGCGGCCAGCGCGCCTAATTTGCCCAGCCACGGCCGTAAAAAATAGGGCATGGCCACCAGGATGATGCCAAAAATGGCCACGGGCGCCCGGGCCGAAAAGTCGCTGTCGCCAAACAGCCAGTAGAAGATGGGGGTGAGGTGGAACAGAAACGGGCCGTGCATCAGCGGCGTGTGGCTGAAGCCATCACCGATAAAATATTGGTACGAGAACTGCGTGTGCAGACTCTCGTCGTGGCTCATCACCCGGACGCCCAGCCCCCAGAAACGGGTGATGATGGCGGCCAGAATGATGGCAAGATAGGCCAGTTTTTCCCAGTCGAAGTTGACAGTGGCCAGCAGCGGCCGGGCCAGGAAGTCAGTTTTGGGTTCAGATGAAGTCAGGTCAGTCATAAAATATCCAACAAAAAGTAGGTAATTGATTGAGTAATTAGGTAATTGCCCACTTACTCAATTACCCAATTACTGATTTTCTCAATTTGTATTGATCGCTACGGCCGCTACCGGTGTGGGCAGCGGGGCCGGGGTGTAGATCATGTCTGGCGTCAGCTCGCGGGCTACGGCCGTTTCCGTCGGTGCCTGCTGTGTTTGGGTGGCGGTAGGCGTGTGGGTCATTGTGGCCGTGACGGCGATGGCCGTGGGCGTCTGGGATAGGACGGCCGTTTGACTGCCGTTAAACCACTGCCAGCCGCCCAGCAGCAAAATAAACATCATGGTGGCCATGGCCACCTGCCGCATGGCTTGCTGCGCGGCGGGATTGTGCCAGAACGGCCGTTTCTGCCGGGGAATGGCGGGCATTTGTTGGGTTAGCCGGGCGTTATCGATGATGCCTGCTTGCTGCACGGTCTGCTTCACCAGCTGCCCCACCTGGCGTTCCTGCCGCACCTGGGCCTGCAAAGCCGGGTCTGCCCCGATTTGCTGGGCCAGCCGCTGCTTTTCGGTTGGAGGCAGCAAATCCAGCACGTATTCCGTTAACAGATTAGGCGCTTTGTTGGTTTCAATCATGGTCAATTTGCTCCACCAGCGCCTCGCGCAGTACATTGTGCGCCAGACGCATCCGAGATTCGGCCGTTTTGGTGGGAATCCCCAAAATCTGGCCGATTTCCACGTAAGAAAATCCTTCATAGTAGCGCAGGACGGCCGTTTCCCGCAGCTTGTCTGATAAGTCCTGGATGGCGGCCCACACCACCTGCTGCTGCTCCGTGAGGCGCATTGATTCGGCCGGGGTGGGTGAGTCGGTGTCCCTTATATCTTGCCCGGCCAGCTGGCCCAGCGAGAAGGTGGGCAGCCACTTGCGCCGCCGCTTGTTGTGGCAGCGGCTGACGGCAATCTGGTACAGCCACGTCTTAAACGCCGACTTGTTGGCGTCGTACTGTGCCAGCCGCCGGAAGGCGTACTCAAAGCTGTCTTGCAGCACCTCCTCGGCGTCCTCGCGGTTTTGCAAAAGGCTGACGCACAGCCGGTAAATCATCCCGGCATACTGGTTATACAACGCCACGTAGGCAGTTTCCTCACCAGCCAGGCAGCGCTGGATGAGCGATTGGCTTTGCTCATCGGCATAGGTTGGGGCTTCGATGCCCCACGGGGTGACGCTGCTATCAGAAATTGAGCTCATTTTTCACAAAAAGGAACACAGAGCGGGACAGAGAAAGCACAGAGGTGCACAGAGAAAACTCTCTCTGTGAAACTCTGTTTGGCTCTGCGTAACTCTGTGTTCCCCAAATCATCTTCATCATTATGGCTGTCCAGACAAAACATCACCACGCACCCAGACGATGGCGCGTTCGGCGGGGGCAACGGCCGTTGTGTCATGGAAAATCCACCAGCGAAATGTATCGTAGACGGCCGTTTCGGACCGCTCTGCCGGAGGCAAGGGTTCGCCGCGGCGGACGACAAAATCGGTGCCGCTGTAGCTGGTCGCCAGCGGCGATTCCGCATTTTCTGCGGTGATAAACACCTGCTGGTTAGGCGTCAGCGGCAGGGCGTTGAGCGTTTCTAACCGCTTGTAATCGCGCAAGTACCAGTGCAGCGCGGGCACGTCCAGCGTGGTGGCAATCTGGAGTTGGGTGTCGGAGTTGGCCACCTGGCGAGAAACGGTGCGTACCAGGTCATCCAGTTCGCGGATGGCCAGATCGGTGCCGCTGCTCACCCAGCGCTCGCGCGGATCGTTGGCGGCAAACTGGGCCAGCCACCAGCCAGTGCCCCATTGGTACAGCACAAAAAAGCCTAAGATGGATAGCAGAAGGCCCTGGGCAACGGCCGTACTCTCCTCCGTCGCCACAAAATAAAGCACCACGCCCACCGCCAGCAGCGTCAGCAGGATCACCAGCAGGAAGGTGCTGCCCTCCTGCGGATTTTGCTGCACAACACGGCCCAGCCGAGCCGTGTTCACCACCAGGATCAGCGCTGTGGCCAGCCCGGCCAGCGCGGTGATCCCGCTGTACCAATCCCAGCGGCGGCGCCAGGCGGCGTTGACCACCAGGCCGCCCAACAGCGCGACGGGCAGCGTCAGCAGCAGGGCGTTGCTCATAAAGCTGCGCTGCAGCAGCAGCAAAATCAGCCCGCCGCTGAACCAGTAGACGCCAAAGAGGGCCAGCGGTTCACCGCGCAAAATGGCCCAAATCAGCCCAATCACCACCAAAATCACCAGCACCGGCTCGTAGCGCACAAACGCCAGCAGCGGATCGAGCGTCAGCGCCCCGCCAAACTGCTGGAACCATTCACCGGTCAGCCGCGCCGCCGCACCCAATCCGGCCAGCTGGAGCAGGAAGAAGGTGCTGAGCAGCAGAAAAATAACGCCGCCAACGGCCGTTCCCCGGCGCCAGTTGGTTTCCGTGGGCTGCACGTGCCAGCCGGCCACAAAGAGGGACAGTCCCAGCCGTGAGTGGACAAACCAGGCCAGCAGCAGGGTGACCAGGCCGCTGTAAAACAGGGCCGAACTGGTCAGGCCCAGGGCCAGGGCGGCAAATAGGGTGGTGAGCCAGCGCGGTGCGGCCGTTTCCTGGTAGCGAATGAAGGCCACCAACAGCAGCAGCAGGGCAAACAGCGCCATGCTGTCCCCTCCGGCGGTACGGGCGACGGTACTGTTGAGCGGCGAAATGGCGAGGAGAACGGCCGTCACCAGCGCGCCCTGGGTGCCCAGCCGGTGGCGCAGCAGCCAGGGCAGATACACCAGGCCAATGCCAAACAGGGCGGGCACAAAACGCATCACGTTGTCGCCAAAGCCAAACAGCTGGGTCAGCCAGGCGGTGAGGCTGAAGTAGGCGGGGCTGCCGGGGGGCAGAACGGCCGTACCCGGCTGCCAGAACTGCCAAACGGCCAGCGCCTGCGTCGCCTCCGCGTCCGACAGAGGCAGGTGCCCGAGGTTGGCCAGCCGCAGCAGCGCCGCCGCCAGCAAAACCAGCCCCAACAGACCGTCGGCCACCGTCAGACGGCTCAACCACCCAAACCAGCCGGTAACGGGCTGGTGATGTATTGCTTGGGGTGTCGGGAAGATTTCCATTTTTTCGTTATCCGTTATCGGTGGTCGGTAATCCGTAATCGGTAATCCGTAATCGGTCAGAACTGTTTACCGTTTACCGATTACCGTTCACCGTACACCGCTTTGCCAGCGGTAGATGGTAACAGAGCCATTCTCGTAGGCAACTTCCAGGTTTTCGCTGAATTTGTTCTGGCCGGTTAAACGGCCGTCGATGCCATACGTGTTTCGTTCCAGGTTGCCCACGTAAATGTAGTCCACGCCGTAGGCGTTGAGCCTATCGACGAGGTTGCCGTTGTCCCAGCCGGGCACGGTGTACACGTCGCGCACCACCGGGTCGCGCTCGGCGGGTTCGGGGGTGCTGTAGCCGCGCCACTGGTATTCATGCCCGGCCCAGCCCAGCAGCGTGGGCAGCCCGGTGCTGGCGGAAATGCGCCCGTGGCCCTGCGGCGAATACTGCCCGCCGACGGCTTCCACAATCGTTGGCGTGCCGCTCACGTTTTGGCGCAGCCACATGATGGCGGCGTAATCGTCGGGGTTAAACACGGCCATCTGCGCCAGGCCGTCGAGCGTGGCGGGCAGCCGGTTGGCCGACTCCACCGGTCCACGATACTCGATAGCACGGGATTGCACGGCCAGGACGGGGAAAAGCAGGGTGAGGAGGAATACGGCCGTATACACCACCGTCACGCCCGCAGGCACCAGCTTGCGGCCGCCTTCCCTGGCCGCCAGCCACAAATAGGACAGGCCGAACAGCCCCGCCACACCAAACATCACCCACGCCTGGTAGTAAAACTTAAACACGGTGTTCAGGCGCATCCCAAAATTGTCGCGCAGGTAGACAAACTCCGGCCCCAATGTGAGCAGCGCGCCGGTGGCGATGAGGAGGAGGGCGAAGGGGAGGGGAGAGGGTGACAAGGTGACAAGGTGAGGGGGTGACAAGGTGACAAGGTGACCGGGTGACAGGGTCATCTTCTCTGTGAAACTCTGTGTGTTCTCTGTGTTACTCTGTGTTCCTGTTTCTTCTTCCCTCAACAGCCCTTGCCAGGCCATGATGACGAGACCAAGCAGGGCGGCGAGCATGAGGGTGACGCCAGGGGTGGTGAGTTTGGCTTGCAGCACGGTGGGTAGGAGGGTGGCAACGGCCGTAAAACCCCAGCCCAGCGCCACATTTCCTTCCGGTCGGGCGGGCAGGGTCAGCCCCAGCTCCGTGGCCAGGTTGACGATACGTCCCGCGCCGTCGGCGCTGCTGGCGACAATCCAGCCCAGCAGTAATGCCAGCAGAAAGAGGCCGAGGATGAGGGAAACGGCCGTAACCACCCCCGATTTCCACTGCTTGAAGCGGAAGCGTGCGGCCAGACTCAGCACCAGCGCCCAGATGCCCAGCAGTGGCAGGCCAAAAATAATCAAAAAGTGCGGCAGGCGCGTGGGGCGCACCAGCGTCGGCAGCAAAAATGGCGCGCCCGCCTGCGAACGGAAGCCGAGGTAAAACGGCAGGTAGAGCAAAATGGCGGGAATGACCAGCAGCAGCGCCAGCCAGAATGCGTCGGTGAGCCACTGGCTGCGCCAGCCAAAGCGCCGCCAACGGTTGAGCACAAACGCCCCCAGCACCACAAACAGGTGAATCAGCACGTCCCAGGTGTTGAGGAAAGAAAGTCCGCCCAGAACAATGACGGTGAGCAGCCACAAGGGCTTGTTGGGGATTAGAGATTGGAGATTAGGGATTGGAGATTGGAGATGAAGCAGAACCAATCTCCGATCTCCAATCCACCTTTCTTCTTCCAGCCACCACAAAAACGCCACCGCCAGGCTCAAAAAGGCAAAGGGCAGCGCCAGCACGTGCGGGTGCATGTCGCCCAACACAAAGCTGAAGCCGGGGAACTCGGCAATGGGTTCCAGCCCTTCAATCACTTCCCCGGCCAGCGTGTGCTCGTTGATGACGCGCGAACTGCGCCACCACCACCAGGCGCTGGAGTCGTAGCGTGGGCTGCTGGCAGCGCTGGGCGGCGCGTTGATATCGCGCACGTCGAGCCAGGCCCAAAAGTCGGCCGAACCGATGCCGTTGCCGTGCAGGGCTTCCAAAATGATTTGCAGGTTGCCGCCGATGGGCAGAGCGATGGCGGCCATCAGGCCAAAGAGGACGGCCAGGCGGGTGGACCTTTGCTTGAGGGTCTGCCCATAGCTCATCACCAGGTTGTAGACGAGGCCAAAGGCGCCCACGGCCGTTCCCGCCATCAGCCAGGCAATGCCCAAATTAAAGGCCACCGGTTCGGCAACGGCCGCTAAGCGTGCCAGCACCGAGGTCATCACGTAGCCAAAGTAGTAGTAGCTGATGGCAAACCCAGACAGCCACGGATCAACTGGGGGAAAGGTGGCGCTGCGCCCCACGGCATTGAGGAAGGCAAACTCCATCGGCTTTTCGGTGCCGGTGATGGCCGGGTTTTGCGCCCGCACCCAGACCCACAGGCCAAACATTGCAGCAAAAATGAGTTCGGTGAACAGGATGTGGCTCCACTGCCCCCAGACCCAGGCGCGCAGCTCGGCCCCATCGCGGCGGTAGGCCCAGTAAGACAGCCCCAGCACCACCGCCGCGGCGAGCAAGATGCCGCCCAGGTTGTTTTGCAAAAAGCCCAGGCTGCCCAACAGCCAAAACAGGTAGCTCACCAGCAGCAGCGACAGCATCTTGACAAAGGCGTAGCCTCGGTCGGGCAGCCGTTTGAAGAGGGTGAAGGCCAGGGGGGTAACGGCCGTTCCCAACAGCAGCAGCACGCCCCACCACCGAATCGCCGCAAAAATGTCTTCCCAAGGCAGCATAAATGTGTCCTGGTAGGGGCGGTTCGCGAACCGCCCCTACGGTTAATTGCTCAATGAAATCGTTCCGTTATCCAAAACCTTATAAACAGTCGTCCCGGCGTTGCGGTACACCTCTTCCAGCAGTCCCATCTGCACCATCTGGTCGAACTTGTTCAGGCCGTCGGGGGTGTACAGCACCCACTCCAGTTGGCCGACGTAGACGTAGCTCACGTCGTAGCGGGCCAGGATGTTTTGCGCTTCCACGACGGAGATCGTGTTGTACAGCGTGGCCACGTCGCGGATGCGCTGGTCGATGAACTGGCCGGGCAAGATGGCCCGCTGCTGCCGCTGGTGGCCGCTCCAGCCGATGATGCCCGGCAGGCCGGTGTACATCGCCACCCGGTTGGTGGCCGAGCGATAATAATTGTCGCTGTACCCCTCGGCCACGACAGGCGAGCCGGGGATGTTTTGCTGCATCCACTTCACTGCCTCGTAGTCAAACGAGAGCGGCACGTTGCCGCTGATGCCGTTGACGCTTTCGAGGTAGCTGGCGTAGGGCATGAAGGCCATGCCGTCTAGAGTGATCGGCGCTTCTTGCGTCAGGCGCACGTTCCACTTGGCCTTGGTGGCCAGGATGGGGTAGAGTGCCGCCGCCGCCACCAACACACCGAGCACTGCCAGCCACAACCGGCGGGTTGTTTCTTTCTTTTCAACAGATGGCCAGGCCCAAACGGCCGTTACACCCCCCACCACGCTCAGCAGCAGCCACACCTGCATGTAAAACTTGAAGACGGTGTTCATGCGGCCGACGGTGTTTTCCACCACAAAAAATTCCACAAACAGGGTGATGCCCAGGGCTGAGGCAATCAAAATGAGCACGACGCGGCGGGCGGCGGGCAAATCGGGCCGCAGGCCCAGCAGTCCGGCCACGATGGTGAGCGTCAGCACCACCGGGGCAATCCAGTAGCCCAGACGGAACAAAATGAGCAGGATAATGATGTACAGCCCCAGCGCCAGCAGCAGCGGTGCGGCGGCGGGTTCCCAGCGCCGCAAGCCGTCTTCGGTCCAGGTGCGCGTCCAGGCGCGGAACTCGCGCGCCAGGTGGGTGAGCACAAAAAAGAGAAAGAGGCCGTAAATGACCAGGTAGTTGCTCAGGTAGCTGGTGGAACCCTCCCAGGGCACAATCGAGTTGAAGCCCGCGCCAAAGTTGCTGGAGAAGGGCCAGAAGAGCAGCAGGGCCAGGCCGATGAGCACGGCCGTTTTCAGCCCAATCTGCC
Organism: Candidatus Leptofilum proximum; assembly: GCA_016710325.1. GTDB lineage: Bacteria > Chloroflexota > Anaerolineae > Promineifilales > Promineifilaceae > Leptofilum > Leptofilum proximum. The sequence goes on from JADJXK010000001.1 coordinate 1,739,632, forward strand.
CCAAAAGCTGAAGGTTGAAGGAACGGCCGTTTTGCTCCACCGCCGCATACATCACCGCCAGCGCGCCAATGACGCCGTAAGTGGGCAAATCCCAGATGTTGGTGGCCTGCAGTACACCAATCGCCAGCGCCCCGCTGAACCAGATGAGCGCCGTTTCCCACCAGAAAGGGGAGATTGGCAACCTTTGGAGATTGGAGATTGAAAGAGCTTCTAAATCTCTAATCTCTAATCTCCAATCTCTTGCTCTCAACACCAACGACACCGCCCAGGCCAGCGCCAGCATCGTTAGGGGCAGGGCAATCATGTGGGCGTGCAGGTCGCCGTAGAGGAAGGTGAAAAACGGGAATTCGGTAATCGGCCCTACTTCGCCTTCGTTGAAGTTGAGGATGCGCGTGGCCGTCCAGAACCAGTCGCCGGGGTAGATGGGAGCGGGCGTGCCGCTCATCACTTTAAAGCCGCCGTCGAGGGTGCGTACGGCCGTTCCCACCAGCGGTATCGTCTCTTCCAGCGTCGGATTGCCCGCCTTGTACCAGGCATCGGTCAACACGCCCACCTGCCCCAGGTTGCCCAGGAGGATGGCCAGGGTGGCGGCGATGAGACCGGCGGCGATGGCGGGGCGGTGAAGGGGTGACCGGGTGACCGGGTGACCGGGTGACCGGGTGACCGGGTGAGGCAATGTCACCTTGTCACCGGCAACCGCAGGTTGCAGTCTCCTTGTCACCTTGTCACGCGAAGCAACAAGATCGTACGCCACGCTGAACACCGCCATGCCGGTGAAGCTGAACAGCATGGACAGGTTCAGGTTGTAGGCGATGGTGGGAATGATGCCCAGGAGTTTGGTGAGCACGCCGGCGTAGACAAAGCCGTAGTAGTAGTAGTTGATGTAGCCGCCAGCAAACCAGGGATCGTAGGGTGGGAAGGTGGCGGATTTGAGAACGGCCGTAAAATACGTCAGGTCCATCGGTTTTTCGCCGCCCCAGATCACGTCCCACACGTCCGGGTTGCGCACGCGGATGAGAATGGCTACGAAGTACAATCCCACCGCGATCAGCTCCACCACGCCGATGAAAGCCAGATTGTCGCGCACCCAGGCGCGAATCTCGCCGCCGCGCCGGATCAGCACCAGGGCGCTCAAAATGACGATGAGCAGCAGCGCCAGCAGGTGCGTGCCGCGCGAATTGTGGAACAGCTCCATGCTGGCCGTCAGCCAGACAAAATAGGAAATGAGCAAAATCGAGAAGATGCGCGAGATGATGTAGCCCCGGCTGGGCAGGCCGCGGAAAACGGCAAAGGTCAGCGGGAAGGTGACCAGTCCCAAAACAATCACCGCCAGCCACCAGACCACGGCGGCCAGCCACGGATTTTGCGACAGGAGGCCGTCCGGGTTGAAAATGTCGCTGAAGGTGCCGTTGGCGCGTTGGGTGGCCACGGCCGTTTCCGACAGCAGCAGTCCGTTGGGCGCTTCGGTGGCCTGGCCGGGATTGGTGAAAACGGCCGTGCCCAAATCCACCTCACCCAAAATTGCCACCGTGTTTTCCCGGCTGTAGGTCTCGCTCTTGGCAAAAATCCACACCGGCGGATGGTCGTAGACGCTAAACGCTTCCTCGGCAGCCAGGTCACCCGGCGGCGGCCAGCCGATCTCCGGCAGCTCGCCCCAGCCAACCTGCCCGGTGGTGTCGCTGATGTGCAGCGGCCCAATTTGCAGCGGGGCGTGGAATTCGGCCACCAATTCAAAACCCAGCTCGCCGCTGAACAGCGCCTCGTAGTAGCGGGTGGTCATCGGGTAAGTCAGCGGCAGGCGCGGCAGCGACCAGACGGCACGCTGGCTGCTCAACACGATGTAATCCGCCTCTTCCAGCCAGGTGACCATTTCCTCGCGCTTTTCCGGGCTGTCCGGGTTGGTGATGGGGCGCTGCCCGCCGGTGACTTCGGTGAAATAGGCGCCGTAGGCGGAACGGCCGTTCACATCGTAAGGCAAAATGCCGTCCCAATGTTCATTCATCAGCAGGCTGGTTTCGGCGCGGACGGGGCTGCCTGCGGTCAGTTCAATCACAATTTGCTGGGCCGAGTCGGCGGGAACGGCCGTGTCCGGCATGTCCAAGGTGTAGCTGGCTTCCGTATCGGTGACAACCAGCTCCGTGGCCTCGCTGCCGTTGTTGATCAGCCCGGCCTGCATCGTCACTGCCTGCTCTTGCCGGACCTCAGATGCTGAGGAGACGCGCATGTTGTTGAGGCGAACGGCCGTAATCGTGGCATCTTCAGGGAGAACGGCCGTTAAATACAGCGGCATCCCGATCTGAAAGTCGTACCCTTTCAGCGGCAGCGCCAGCTCTTTGCTCTCGCCATTGGCCTCGTAGAGTAGCGTCGCGCCGGTAGGGATGTTGTCAAACATCCAGGCCGAGGCGGCGATGCGGGTGATGGGTTCGCGGTAAATTTGCACAAAGGCATTGGCCCACAAAAAGCTGGGGATGACCACCACGGCAATCAGCCCGGCCGCCAGCGCCTGCTTCAACGGCCGTCGGTCTTCGCTCTGCCGCGCCTTTTGCCAGACCATCCACAAAGCCCAGCCCGCCAGCAAAAAGAGGGTGGGGTAGATGGGCAAAAAGTAGCGGATCGACTTCACCCAGCGGGTGGCCATGAACAAAAAGTAGACCAGGCTCCAGGCGACAGGGATGGCGTGCACCAGCCAATCGGGTCGCGCCCGGACGATGCGCCACAGCGCCCAAAACAGCCCCGCCCAGGCGGTCAGCCCGGCGGCGAGGCCCATGCCGTATAAAACCATGTTGGTGAAGGGGAAGACAATGACGTCCCGATCGGTCCATTGCAGCGCAGGCGGAAAGACGGCTTCCGGGCTTTGCTGCTGTTGAATCTCGTCCATGTTGCTGCGCCACTGCGGGTTAAAACCAATGAGCGAGCGCAGCCAGACGGAAACGGCGCCCGGTTCTTCGCCGGTTTGGGTGATAACCTCATTGCGGGCGATGGTGGCGTCGGCGAAGGCGTAGGGTTGGGCAATGCGGAACACCACCAGCGAGATGGTGGCGGCGACCAGCACGCCTAAAAAGACGCGCTGAAAGTCGAGCGCGCCCAGGCTGGTCTGGCGCAGGCTTTGCCAGGTGTGGCCCCGGCGCACCAGCCAGGCCACGGCCGAAATGCCAATGATGGGCGCCAGTGGGGCAACGTTGATGCGGGAGGCTACGGCCAGCCCCAAACTCAGGCCAAACAAAAGCCACCAGCGCAGCTGCCACCTGACCTTCTCGTCGCCAAATCCGGCGGCGCGTACGGCCGTATACACCCCCAGCGTGGTAAAAAAGGCGGCCCAGTTGTCCATCGTAAAAAAGTGGGACTGCTGGATGGCCATAACGGCCGTTCCCTGGAAAAACGCTGCCAGCAGGCCCGCCTGCCAGCTGTACAGCCGCCGTCCAATCAAGAAAGTGATAAAAACGGTGAGCAAATCGACCAATGCCGAGAGGAAACGGCCGCTCTGCTGCAAGCCGTAAAAGCTGTTATAGGTCTGGGTACACAGGTCGGCAAAGTTGTTACAGGCAGCGGTGGCCCACTCGGCAAAGTAGCGGGTGAAGGTCATGGGGAAGTTGCCGTAGACGTAGAACCCTTTGTCCACGTTGTACGGGTTCAACGGCGACTCGGAGGTGCGCAGATAGTCGAGGAAACCATCGGCGGGGCGCAGGCGGCTGGCCACGTCCATCAGGAAAAATTCGTCGGGATGCAGGAAGTTGCCCTCGCCCCACGTCAGCCCGGTAAAGCGAAAGGTGGCTGCCATCAACAGGATGAGCAGCAAAAGCAGCAGGCCGAGCGATTCCCAGGAAAACGGCCGCTTGGCTGCCGCTTCGGCTTCAGTTGGGGGTGGAACGGCCGTTTCTGGCACTGTTCCCGGATTGTTTTCTTCCAAAATGGTCATAAGCGCTTAATTCTGTAAGAGTTCCACCTTGTTATACACAGTCACTCTTACAGTTTGCTTAGTAAGCGGCCAACAACAACTTACCTGATTGGGAGGCCGCTTACTCCAAGCCGTCCGCACAATTCCGCTAACCCTATTTGCGGACGGCCACTTACCTTCCGCTGAGATTCAGATTAAGCAAAGGCGCTATTTTAGCGAACTCTCTACATAATGCCGAATTGCCACCAGAAAATTAATGTTACTCCCCGGCTATGTTATACTGAGATTGCTGCACGTCTTCGCCATTATTTATTTGCTGGAGGGAAATCCCATGCGAGTTGAAAAAGGTATCATGGTAGCCCTGGGCTACGGCAAGTATTTTCGGTCAGACAGTATTGTGGGGTTGGAGCCGATTGAAGAGGACGAGGGGCGCGGTCCCGGCCAGCGTACCCGTGTTTTTGTTGAGGGGCAAACAGAACCGTTTATCGCCTCGCGTACCGAGGGTACCATCTTGCGTGATATGGTGTCGCTGCCGGTTGAGGCGACCCGGGCACAAGAACAGTTCCAACTGCTGTCCGACATTTTGGAGACCGTGCAGGAGATTGACCCCATGCTGCGCCGCATCGTGCGCGAGCAGGGGAACTGGGACCTAAACCGGCTGGAGCGTCGTATTCGCGATACGCTTCAGGAATAGGTAAATCAGCGGTTCAAAACGACCAGCAGGGTGATGGCTGCCGAAGCCCACGTGCCTAACTGAAGCACGGCAAAGCCACCTACCCAAAGGGTTCGTTTGAGCCGGGTAAACGCGCGTGTTTTGAAAAAGATGAAGACGGTGGCAATGATGGCAATGAGCAGATGCACCTGGAGGAGGATGACGCTGGCCCGTTCGGCCGCTGCCAAGGGCGCTTCTTCCAGCGCCACGGCCGCGCCAACAATGAGCAAGAAGTGGCAGAGGATGGCTGCCGCCCAGGCGGCGAGAGTATAAACAGCGGCTCTCATTGTGGTTGACATAACGAATCCTTTTTCAATGTTTTATGGGTGGGGAAGCGGCCAGATTTGCCGCAAGTAGGCTTCAATGCCCCGGCTGGCCTGCCAGTTAACCGGGTAGCCCAGCGAAACTTCTTCAAAGCGCACGCCGTTTCGGTAGTGCGTGCCGCGAATGTGCAGATGGCCGTAGACAACGGCCGTTACCGGGAATCGCACATGCCAATCCTCCGTCTGTTTGGTGCCGCACCAAATGGAAAAGCGGGGAATGCGCCGCAGGTTAACCAGGTCGTAGCGCAGGGGGAAATGGTTGACCAGGATGAGGGAGCCGGATGCGGCCGTTTGCCGTAAGCGCTCTTCTGTGGTCTGGCAGCGTACCTGGCACCATGCCTGCCGCGACGGGTATGGGTCTGGATGTAAAACGATCTCATCCGTAGCCACTACGCCGGTCGCTTCAGCCCAGGCCAGCGCCTCCTCGGCGGCTACGGTGTCGGGGCGAAAGCTGTAGTCGTAGAGAGTAAAGATGGGGGCAATGAACAGCGGTTCGCGGCTGGCGGGCCAGCGCACAAACGGATCTTCCGGCGTCACCACGCCAAACTCACGGCAGATTTGCACCAGCTGAAAATACTTGGCCAAACCGCGCTGGCTGTCGCTGTCGGTGGGCAGTGTCCAGAGGTCGTGGTTACCAGGGGTCCAAAAAACGCGGGCAAAGCGGTGGCTCAGCAAATCCATCGCCTGCCGAAAGTGGCTGATCTTTTCCGCTATATCCCCGGCCACAATCAGCCAATCATCCGGGTGGGCGGGCATGCGGCTCAGTGCGGCCCAATTTTCGCCGTGGCTGATGTGCAGGTCGCTGATGGCGAGCAGTCTCATATGGCGGTAATCGGTGAACGGTAATCAGCGACCGGTAATCAGTGAACCGATTACGGCTTACCGATTACCGCTTACGGTTCACTAGATGGAGCCGCCTGAGATTTGGATCAAGTTCTTCAGGGCTTCTTCGTCCAAAATGGTGAATTTACGGCCGCTGACCTTCACCCAGTGCGCACGCCGGAAGCGCCCCAGCGCCTTGTTAATGCTCACCCGCGTGGCGCCGGTCATTTCAGCCAGGTCCGTCTGCGTGAGGGAGAGTTCGATGCGGATGCCGTCGTCGGTTTTCTGGCCGTGCTGGGCGGCGAGCTGCAGCAGCTGGCGCGCCAGCCGGGCGGGCAGGTCGAGGAAAAAGATGTCGCTGATCTGGTTGTTGAGGCGGCGGATGTGCTGGGCTAAGGTGTGCAGCACGTGCAGGGCAAAATCTGGATTGTCGCTGATGTAGCGAATGAATTCCTCGCGGTGCAGGGTGAGTGTTTCGGTTTCTTCGAGCGCTTCGGCCGTAGCAGAGCGGGGGGAATCGTCCAACAGGGCCAGCTCGCCGAAGAAGTCCCCGGCGCCAAAAATGGCCAGCATGGCTTCCTGCCCATCCAGCGTAGAGTGGGTGATTTTCACCTTGCCCTTGATGATGATGTAGAGCAGGCCGCCGGGATCACCATGATGAAAAATAATCTGGTCCGGCCCAAAGCGGCGCATCACCAGCCGCTTGGAGAGGCTTTTGGCTTCATCATCCTGCAAATTATTAAAAAACGGCACCAGCTGTAAGGCATTCTTGGCGGCGTATTTTGAATCTTTCATAACTCTCTTCCTATCAAATTAATCCGTTTAATTGTATCTCATCGTAGACACGATCCAAACTATACTTTAACTGGCGTTTGAGCCAGTCAGCGGGCAGGGTGCAGCCGGGGTACTGGTTGAGGAACTCGACCAGGTAGCTGTAAATTTCTTCGCGCGGTTTTTGGGCGGCAATGTGTTCCTCAAGTCGCTGGCGCATGGTGTGGATATAGCTGGCAACGGCCGTTAACTCATCCAGGGTACACGGTTCACCCCGGCCAGGAACGATGTGGTAAACGGGATCGGGCCAGTGCTGCATGTGGTGAATGGTCTGTAGCCAGACGGCCGTATTGGCTTCGCCCAGCATCGGGGGCATATTGGTCACCACGGCGTCCCCGGTGAACAAGACGCCCGACTCCGGCAAATACACGCCAATGCTGCCCAACGTCGGGCCTGGCGCGGCAAACAGCTGAATCTCAAGACCGCCTTTCCATAGCTGCATTAAGCCGGTGAAGCTCAAGCTGGCGTGTTCTACGGGGCTTTGGCTCAGTTCACGGCCGTGGTCCGGGTTGCGGTGGGCCAGGCTTTCCAGTAAGGGTTGAGGGTAACGTTTGTCGTAGCTGCGCAGCTTTTCGGCCGTGGCCTCATGGGCAATAACCGGGGCATTCAGCCAGCGGGCATTGATGATGCGGTCACCGTGGTAATCCGTCAGAATCGTGTAGGCCACCGAACGCGGTGTGAGCGTGTGCAGCCGCATGGCCCAATCGCGGGCCTGGCGCGGGTAGGAGGGCACATCAATGGCCACAATGCCCCGCCGCGTGCGCACCGCGCCAACGTTTACGCCCTCGTATTCTGTTTCGATAAAAACGTTTTCGGCTATTTCTTGCATAAAATATCCTGCCTAGCGCAGCTGGCCCAACAGCAGCCGTTCTGCCTTCTCCACCGCTTGCTGCACCCGCTCCTGGTCGGCGCCGGGACCGCCACCCTGGGCCAGCACGGCCGTTCCGCCACCCGCCGCCGATCCCAAAACCTGCAGGGCCGGCTTGATGAGCTGGTTCATTTCGCCAGGGGCATCCTGCGAGCGACAAAAAAGCAGCTGCGATTTTTCCCCGGCCAGCCCCAGCAGGGCCACCACACGGCCGTTTTGCGTCAGGTGGTTGGCCAGGATGCGCAGCTGTGCCGCATCGCTTTCTTCGGCAGTGAAGACGCGGCTGACGACGGCCGTATCCCCCACCTTTTTACCGTTTTTTAGCAGTTCGGCCGCTTCAAAATAGAGCAGCTGCTCCTGCTGCTTTTTCAACTTGCGGCGGCTTTCTTTGGCTTCATCCCTCAGGCGCGCCACGCTTTCCACCACCTCGCCAATGCCTGTGGTGAGTTCATTGGCCAGCTGGTTTACAACGCTGTTTTTAAGCCGGTAGTCGGCCAGGGCCCGCTGGCCGCAGCAAAACTCCACACGCAGCTGATTGTTCTGCCGCGCCAGCCTCACAATTTTGATGAGGCCGACCTCCCCGGTGCGGCGCACATGCGTTCCCCCGCAGGCGGTCAGGTCAAACTGCTCAATCTCGATGAGCCGCAGCTGCCCACCGCGCACTGGCGGCAGTTTGCGCAAGGCCAGCTTTTGGGCCTGCTCTAATGTTACAGAACGAATGTGTACCGGCCGGTTTTGCCAGATGATCTGGTTGGCCAGGTGTTCGGCTTCTTCCACCTGGGCCGGGCTAAGCTGCATGGTGTGCAGATCGATGGTCACCGTATTTTCGCTCAGGTGAAAGCCGACGGTTTCTGCCTGGGCAATTTGAATGAAGGCTTGGGAGAGTATGTGCTGGCCGGTGTGGTGCTGCATGTGATCAAACCGGCGTGGCCAGTGAATCTGCCCGGTGATGGTGTCTTGCCACAGCTCGCTGGTATCCAGCCAGTGCAGCACGGCTTCATCACTTTCTCGGATAGAAACGTCGTAGACGGGGAGGTTGTTGATGGTGCCTGTGTCAAACGGCTGCCCACCGGAAGTGGGGTAGAAATAGGTCTGGTCAAGGATAACGGCCGTTTGCCCCTCTTGCCTTATCCTTTCCACAATCGTTGCTTCAAAGCGGGTAGTGTACGCGTTTTGGTAGTAGAGCCTTTTGCTGGTCATGCCACAGGTTCCCAGGATGGGTATCTTTTGAATAGGTACAATGATACCAAAATAATAAATGGGTGCATCTATACTTGACAAGGTGACAAGGTGACAGGGTGACCAGGTGACAGCATGTCAGATTGTGCCCTTTGCAAGTATAGCTGCCTGTTGAAGAAAGAAAGCTTAGTCCGGAACGGCCGTTTACCAGAGGAAACTAACGGAAATTGGGGTTATCTGAAGGGGGTAAAACCGTCAGGCCAGCGGCAGGGTGAAGTTAAAGCGCGCCCCGCCGGAAGGAGCATCATCGACCCAGATACGGCCGTCATGCGCTTCCACCGCCAACCGGCAAAAGGCCAGGCCCAGGCCCAACCCTTTGGCATTGCTGTCTTTGGTGGCGATGCGTTCGAACTTTTCAAAAATCGATTCCCGGTACTGCTTGGGAATGCCTTTGCCCTGGTCACTGACGGAAATCAGCACCCGGTCACTTTCTGCTTGCTGCTGACCAAGCACGGTGATCGTCTGGTCTTCTGAGCTGTACTTCAAGGCATTGTTGATGAGGTTCACCAGCACCCGGCGAATCATATCCTCTTCCACGTAAACGTGAGGCAGATTGGGCGGCAGGCAGTTGGCAAAGTGCACCCGCCGCTGATCAAAATTAGGCTGTTCGATCTCGTAAACCTCTTGCAAGAGCAGGCGCAAATCGACGCGGGTTTGTTCCGTAATGGGCTGTCCGGCTTCCAGGCGGTTGATGTCTAGCAGGGAGCGAATCAGGGTTTCCAGGCGGCGGCTGCTGCGCCGGGCAATGTCTAGCATGGCGTACAGCGGCGAGTTGGCCGATTCCGGCGGAATTTCATAGGCCAGCAGCTCCAGGCTGGAGATGACGTTGCCCAGCGGGCTTTGCAGGTCGTGGAACAGCATGGCGGTGAGATCTTCCCGCATTTTTTCCAGTTCCACTTGCTCACTGATGTCGTGGTGAATCCACTGCAGCAGCTGGTCATCACCGTGGATGGTGCGCTTGGTATACACTTCCATCGGGATGGGCGGTGCGTTTTTGGTGCGCACTTCACTTTGGAACACCAACACTTTATCGGAGCGGATTTTTTTGGCTTTGGGCAGAACGGCCGTGTCCGGATGCAAATCCTGAATGGCCATGTGTACCAGTTCCTGGCGAGTATAGCCGAGCATGTCGGATGCCCGACGGTTGGCTTCTACAATACGGCCGCGCATGTCTGTCAAAATAATCGGGTCAACTGTGTCCTGGAACAGGCTGATATAGCGGGACTCGGCCGCCAGGGTGCGGGCATACTGCTGGGCATTGGCAATGGCCGTACTGGCGATATTGGCCAGATTCACCAGCACATCCAAATCTTCGGCCTTAAACGTGCCATTAATGGGGTTGATGGCCTGGATGGTGCCCAGTACATCTTCCTTAAAAATCATCGGGGCGCAAATCATGGCCCGGGTTTCGTGGCCGGTGCGTTGGTCCCCCAACTGCAAAAAGCGCGGGTCCAGGCTGGTGTCTGCCACCAACGCTGGTTCCGAATTTTCCATCACCCAGCCAGACAGGCCATGATTGGCGGGCAAACGCAGGCCCACAATTTCTTCAGAACCAGCGCCTTCGGCTACCTGGTAAACCAGTTCATTGGTTTGTTTATCCACCAGGGCAATAGAAATCGCTTCGGCATTAAGGAAATCATTCATCTGTGCCAGAAGCGACTGCATAATTTCGTTGATGTCCAGCGAAGAGTTGATGACCCGGCTGGCGTCATTGAGCAGGGCTGAGATTTTTAGCTGGCGTAGGGATGCTTCATAGAGGCGGGCATTTTCAATGCTGCTGGCCGCCTGGTTAGAGATAGCCGTCAGCAGGCTGAGGTCCCGGTCATCAAACTGGTTGGCGCCAATCTTGTGGATGGTAATGGCGCCAATGACGCGGTTGCGTATGGAAAATGGCGTACAAATGACTGACCAGGCGTGGTTGCTGGTGGTGTGCCCTGGACGGGGCAGCCATCGTTGGTCGTTTTGGGTATCGTCGATTACACAGGGGGCATGGTTGCGGATGACCCAGCCAGCCACGCCGCTGTCCATGATGGTTTCTAAAAATTCTTCAGACTGGGTGTTTTGGTTGTTATCCCCCGTCAGCCAGGCATATTCAATCTTTAATGATTCGTTGACAACGATGATGCTGCCATCCTGGGCTTCAAGCTGCTGCACGGAGAGGTTGAGAACGCGAGGCAGAATGAGGTTGATATTGAGGCCGTCGGCTTCTACCTGTTTGAGCATGTCGTTAACGACGTAAAGCGTGTGAAGCCGCTCGCTGTCTCTCAATTCAGGCGGGAAGTCTGCATCTTGAATAGAGTGGTCCATCTGAATCATATTACCACGTAACGTTACAAGTTTACTACTGTTGGTTTACATTCTGATCGTAACAGGCTTTATCCTTCATTGTAAAGGAGAAAAACGAACTACTCTTACCAAAAATATATGGAAGAATAAACCAACTAGACGAGCTGAAGGCTGGGAATAACGTCTATATTTAGATTGTCTCGACGGCCGTTAATAAAGTGCCAGTGTGCTGCAGCGCCAATCATAGCGGCATTATCGGTACAGAGAATAGGACTTGGGTACCGTACGGGCACCTTCAGCCGCTCGGTCATGGTGCGCCGCAGCTCACGATTGGCCGAGACGCCGCCCGCCAGGTGAACGGCCGTTGCCCCATAAGCCAGCGCCGCCCGTTCTGTTTTGGTCACCAGCGCATCTACCACGGCCGTTTGAAAGCTGGCCGCTACATCTTCCACGGGAATCCTGGCCTTATCAAAATGTTTGATCTGCCGGGCAACGGCCGTTTTTAAGCCGCTAAAACTAAAGTTAAAACCATCTTCCATCACCGCGCGGGGGAACTTGTAGGCAGAGGCGTTGCCCGCAGCGGCCAGCCTGTCGATTGCCGGACCGCCAGGAAAGGGCAGCCCCAACACCCGCCCGACCTTGTCAAACGCTTCGCCGGCGGCATCGTCCAGCGTGCCGCCCAGGTGCTGGTAACGGCCGTGATCCACCATCAGGTAAAGCTCCGTGTGGCCGCCGCTGACCACCAGCGTCAGCAGCGGGAATTCAATTTCGTCCACCTGGTCGGTGAGCCAGAGCGAGTAGATATGGCCTTCGATGTGGTTGACGCCCAACAGCGGCTTGTGGCGCGCCAGAGCCAATCCCTTGGCCATATTCACGCCCACCAGCAGCGAGCCAACCAGCCCCGGACCACGAGTCACGGCAATGCAGTCGATGTCGTCCAGCCCCATGTGGGCTTCTACCAGCGCCTGCTCCACCACGGGGTGAATCACCTCGACGTGCTTACGAGAGGCGACTTCCGGGAAGACGCCACCATACTGCGCGTGCAGATCAATCTGGCTGGCGATGATGTTACTGAGAATGGTACGGCCGTTTTCCACCACCGCCGCCGCCGTTTCATCACACGACGTTTCGATGGCCAAAATTCGGCTGGTTTGCCTAATTGCGCTCATGATTTTTCCAGTCTGTGTTTATTCCGCCGCACAGTTTACCAGTGATTGCAGTAAAATTTCAACCTGTTCGGGCAAAACGGTGCGCGGATCGATGAGGAAACGGCCGTCTTGAATGCGGCCAATCACCGGAATTTTCTCCTGGCGCAGGCGGGCGGCCAGGTGCTCCAGATCGTTGTGTTGGACGGCCACCACGCGGCTGGGCAGGCTGGTGCCGGGCAAACTGCCGCCGCCGACGGTGGAACGGCCGACCACCACCTCCGCCCGAATGCCCCGCTCCTGCAAACGCGCCGCCCACGTGTCGGCCTCTTCACCAATTTCCGCCACCGGGCGAGTTATCATGCGCCAGATGGGAATCTCCGTGAGGGCGTTTTCGGTGAGGTAGTGAGTGAGCGTGGCGGACAGTCCCGCCAGGCACAGCTTATCGGCGCGCACCGCGCGCGCCAGCGGGTGCCGCTTCAGCCGTGTTATAAGCTCCTGCCGCCCGACCAAAACGCCCGCCTGCGGCCCACCGAGCAGCTTGTCGCCGCTGAAGGCCACCACGTCAGCGCCTGCGGCCAGGCCGTCCAGCACGGTGGGTTCTGGTTCCAGGCCGTAGGGGGAACTGTCCAGCAGGGCGCCGCTGCCCTGGTCGTAGAGCAGCAGCAGGTTGTGCTCGTGGGCCAGCTGCGCCAGCTCGGCCAGCGTGGGTTCGCTGGTAAAGCCGATGATTTTGTAGTTGGAGTGATGGGCCACGAGGAGAGCGGCCGTATTTTCCGTGATCGCCTTGGCGTAATCGCGTAAATGGGTGCGGTTGGTCGTGCCCACTTCTACCAGCTTGGCGCCGGACTGGGCCATCACGTCTGGAATGCGGAAGCCGCCGCCGATTTCCACCAGCTGCCCCCGGCTGATGATCACTTCTTTACCCTGGCACAGCGTGGTGAGCATGAGCAAAACGGCCGCTGCATTATTGTTCACCACCAGCCCGGCTTCCGCTTCGGTGAGGCGGGTGAGCAGCTGCTCGGCGTGTACGGTGCGCGAGCCGCGCTGGCCGCTGGCCAGATCGTATTCCAGGGTGCTGTAGCCTTTGGTGGCCTCATCGATGGCCTGGCGCGCTGCCTGGCTGAGTGGGGCGCGGCCCAGGTTGGTGTGCACAATCACCCCGGTGCCATTGATCACCGGCTGCAGGGTGGGCGCCAGGAACTGCTCCAGCCAGAGGCGGGCCTCATCAACCAAAACGGCGTTCATGGGCGCGTAGCGCGCCTCGCCGCTGAGGATGGCGCTGCGGGCGGTGTCCAGGCTATGGCGCAGGCTCTCTACGGTGAGGGAACGGCCGTAAGCCAACATCATGTCCACCGCCATGGCCGTATTGAGCAGCCGGTCCACACTGGGCAGTTCGCGCAGCAGGGTTTGTGTTTTGCTTTGAGATTGATCGTTCATAGTCCGTTATCGGTGGTCGGTGGTCGGTTATCGGTAAACGGTGGTCGGTATTCGGTAATCGGAGAACGGCTGACCGATTACCGATTACGGATTACCGTTTACCGATCACGGTAAGTTCGCCTGTGCGGCGCGACTGCGAATTTGCAGCAAGATTTCAAACAGGATAAGTACCGCGGCGACCAGCAGGGCTACCGCCAGGCCAAAGGAGCGGTTCATCTGCAGCCAGAGGCAAAAGGCAACCCAAAGGCCCACAGCCATGGACTGGCGCAGGGCCACCAGCAGGCGAGACGATGCCAACTCGCCAAAGCGGTGGTCTGTGTAGCGAGCAAAACGGCGGTTGAGCAGGTAAGAAATGGGCAGAATGACGCCGGTAACGGCCGTTAACACCGTCGCCAAAAAGACGAGAATAATCTCAAAATTGGCTGCTTCTAGCAGCGCCGCCGCGTCAGCCCGACCTTGGGCGGCCGCGCGCACCAGGTCCAGCCGGTTGATGTCGATGGGCCACCAGCTGTTGACCACGTATTCCATAGCCAGCAGACCCAACGCCACCAGCAAAACGCCCAACAAAAGAGAAGCCACAAAGCCAAAACGGTCTTTTCCTTGCATGGTCCTGATTATACCTCGTTAACGCCAGGCAGTGGTTTTTGCAGCAGATCGAGCAGAGCCAGGCCGTAGGCTTCGCTGGGGGATACGGCCGTAAATTCCAGCGGTTCATCAATCAGCGATACATCACACTGGTAGCCATCGGGCAGGCGCAGGAGTTGGTGAAAACGGCCGTTCCTGGCCGCCAATTCTTCCTCCAACTGTTCCCGCAGCTGGCTTTCAGTAGGCATCCAGACCGCTTCATGGGTCAGCAAATAATCCGACGCCCACTCTGCTGTACCGTGGAACACCACGGCAGGCCAGCCGCGCAGCAGCTCCATCGTTACCATCATGTCGGACAGCACAAAAAGACGGCCGTCCATGTCCCGATCCGGGATGGCAAAAAAATCGTGCACGCTGGTATGCCACACCAGCCCGGCCTCTTTGAGCTGTAGAGCCAATTGTAACGAAATCATAAAGTCCTCGGTTTGGGCTTGCCAACTCGCTTACCCGAACATATGATCCACGACGCATGAATGAGACCTTCACCCATCTACGCGTTCATTCCCATTATACCTTGTTGGGCGCTACTGCCACTGTGTCGCAGCTGGTGGATCGCGCCCAGGCCGAAAATGCGCCCGCCCTGGCCCTCACCGACAGCCATGCCCTGTATGGCGCGGTCGCTTTTCAGCGCGCCTGCCTGGAGGCCGGGATTCAGCCTATCATTGGCATGGTGGTGAACGTGACGCTGCCCGAGGCGGTGAATTTGCCCGCACCCGCCTGGGGGCAGCTGGTGCTGCTGGCCACTGGGCCTGATGGGTACCGGTCGCTGTGCGGGTTATCGTCGCTGGTGCAGGGCAGCGAAAAGCGAGAGCAGTTGTTGGCGCATGGATTGGGATGGCACGAGTTACGGCCGTTCACCCACGGCCTCATCGCCATCGACAGCGGGCAAACGGGGTGGTTGACCCGGCTGGCGGGCGCGGGGGAACTGCAGGCGGCGGCGCGCTACGCCTCGCGGCTGGCAGGGCTGTTTGAGGAAAATGGCTACCTTGGGGTGACGCTGAACCGTAAAGGAGATACGGCCGTGGCCCGCGAAGCCAGCGCCGTGGCCGCTCGATTTGGATTGCAAGCCGTGGCCCTCCAGCCCGTTTTTTGCCTGGAACCAGCCGATACGCCTCGCCTGCGGCTGCTGGCAGCCATTGATCAGAACTGCCACCTGGCCGAAGTTCCAGCCGAAAGCCTGCCCGGCGGCGGTGCGCCGGATGCCGAGCTGCACTGGCTGCCCGCGGAGACCATAGCAGAACGATTTGCCGATTTGCCGGAGGCGGTGGCGGCCGTGGGCCAGATCGTAGCCACTTGTAAACCGGCGCTGCCAGACGGCCGTCCCATCTGGCCGAAGCTGGACTTGCCGGAGGCGCAAACGGCCGAACAGGCGCTCGGTGCAGCGGCTAAAGCGGGATTACAGCAAAAGTACGGCCGTTCCCCCCAACCAGAGGTCATCACCCGGCTGGAAAAAGAGCTCGTCGCCATCAACAAACATGGCTTTGCCCCGCTCTTTTTGCTGGTGGCCGACATCACCCGCTTTGCCCGGGAAACGGCCGTGCCGGTGAACACGCGCGGCAGCGTGGCCAACTCGCTGGTGGCCTACTGCCTGGGCATCACCAACGTGGACCCCATCGCCAACGAGCTGCTGTTTGAGCGTTTTCTCAACCCGGCGCGGGCCAATCTGCCGGACATCGACCTGGATTTCTGCAGCCGCCGCCGCGACGAGGTGCTGCATTACGTGCGGCAAAAGTTCGGCGAAGACCGCGTGGCGCTGGTGGCCACGATCAGCACCATGCAGCCAAAATCGGCCGTGCGCGAGACGGCCAAAGCCCATGGCCTGGCCGAAGCGGAGATTAAGGCGCTGACGGCGCTGCTGCCGCGCGGTTGGCACCCGGACCCGCGCCGCCGCAGCGAAAAAACGCTGGCGGATTTGCTGGCCGAGGTCGAAGATGTGGCCCAGCACAAAATTCTGGCCGAGGCGTTTGCCATCATCGGCCAGCCGCACCACATGAGCATTCACCCCGGCGGCATTGTCATCTCGCCCGGGCCGATGACCGACCTGGTGCCGGTGCAGCTGGCGCCCAAGGGCTTTCTCATTACCCAGTACGATCATCACGACGTGGAGAAGATTGGCTTGCCCAAAATTGACCTGTTGGGGATTCGCGCCCTGACGGTGCTGGCCGACACGGCCGAAGCCATCCGCGCCACCCTGGACCCCGCTTTTGATTTACAGGCGATACCGCTGGACGATGAGGTAACGGCCGTTCAGCTGCGCCAGGGGGAAACGGTGGGCGTGTTCCAATGTGAATCCTCCGGGGCGCGGCGCACGCTGCGGCAGCTAAAAGCCACCAATTTGCGCGATCTGGCCGTGGCCAACGCCTTCTTCAAGCCCGGCCCGGCCATGGGCGGCATGGCCCAGGCATTTGTGCGCCGCTACCGGGGCGAGGAAACGGTGAACTTTCTGCATCCGGCCCTGGAACCGATTTTGGGCAGCACCCAGGGCGTAATGCTCTTCCAGGAGCAGGTGCTGCGTGTGGCCACCGAAATTGCCCACCTGAGCTGGGCCGAGGCGGACCATTTGCGCCGGGGCATGAGCAAATTCCAGGCGGACGAGATGGCGGCGATGCAGCAGCGTTTTGTGTCTGGCTGCCAGCAGAAAAGCGGTTTTACCGCAGAGCAGGCCACCACGCTGTGGGAACAGGTGATGCCCTTTGCGGGTTATGGCTTTAACCAGGGCCACGCCACGGCCTATGCGGACATCAGTTATCGCTCGGCCTACCTGAAGGCGCATTACCCGGCTCAATTTTTGTGTGCCCGGCTGCGCGATTACGGCGGTTTTCACCACCCGGCCATCTACATCGCCGAGGCGCAGCGGCTGGGGATTGAAGTACGGCCGCCGCACGTCAATTTTAGCGGGCGCAAGTTTACGCTGACGATGGGGGAGAGTAGAGATTGGAGATTGGAGATTGAGTCGGCAAAATCTCCACTCTCCAATAACCAATCTCCTGTTTTGTGGATGGGTTTAGGCCAGGTGCGAGATTTACGGCGCTCGGCGGTACGGATGATGGTGCAGGCGCGGGGGGAACGGCCGTTCACCAGCCTGCGTGATTTGTTGAGCCGGGTTGAGCTGCAAAAGAAGGAGATCACCCACCTGATCCAGTGCGGCGCGCTGGACGGCCTGGGTGAAAGCCGGGTGGCGCTGCTGGCCGAGGCGGCCGACGTGGCGCGGGCGGGCAGCGCTCACCAGCTGGGGTTCGATTTTGGTATTAAGACGGCGGTGCAGGCAGAAAGTGTGGCGGAGCGGTTGGAATGGGAAACGGCCGTGCTCGGCTGGCCCGTTTCGGCGAATCCAGTGGCAGTGGTTGGCAAGGCGCAAACGGCCGATGACGTGCCGCTGCGCCTGGCGCCGCGCCTGCGCAACCAGAAGACCACCGTCGCCGGGGTGCGCCTGCCGGGTTGGACCGGGGGCCGCGGCTTCTACTTTGGCGATGGCGACAGTTACGAAATTGTGCAGCTGGAAAAAACGGCCGCGGCCAGAACCAAGGTCAAATCATGGCTGCCTTACCGGCTGACCGGTTTTTGGCGCGAAGATGCCTGGGGGGGCGGCTGGTTTGAAGCGGTGGAGGTGAAAACAATCGCCTAAAGGACCCATAAAGTTTGTGACTTGCCTGGCAGGTAGGGGTTCTAGCCCCTGGACACGGTGGAAGTGCCTGTTTTATCGAGATAAATTGGAGGATCAGAAAATATGTTAAGGGAATTCAGAGAGTTTATTGCCAAGGGCAATGTGCTGGACCTGGCCGTGGCGGTCATCATAGGCGCAGCGTTTGGCGCGATTGTGACCTCTTTGGTGAACGACATCATCATGCCGTTGATTGGCGTCATTCTGGGCGGTGTTGATTTCACCACTCTGGCCATCCAGGTGGGCGAGGCGACCATTACCTACGGCAATTTCATTCAAGCGATCATCAACTTCTTACTTATCGCCTTTGTCATCTTCATGATTGTGCGCACGGCCAATAATATGAAGAAGAAAGAGGAAGAGACACCCGCATCGCCCTCAGGACCAACCACCGAAGAACTTTTGATGGAAATCCGTGATTTGCTCAAGGCAAAGAGCTAACGTTTAGCCCTTCGTTTTAGTCGGCACCCCATACAGCCAAACGGCCGTCTTCCGCCCTGGAAACGGCCGTTTGGTTTTCCCAGCACCATTACCGGGTAAGAAACGGCCGTGAACTGCGTCTGTAGCAGTGGAGGTGCTTGATGAAAAACGAGAATGGATTTTACTGGGAGCCATCGCCGCGCTGGGTGCGGGTGCAGTTGGGTGGTGCCTGGGTGGCCGACAGCCGGCGGGCGCTGCTGGTGTGGCAGGGTGGTGGCGCACGCCTCCACTACTACTTTCCTCGGGATGATGTCAATCAGGATTTTTTGCGGGAAACCGGCCGTTCCGGTGGGGAGCGCACTACCTGGCACGTGCAGGTTGGCGATAAAGTGGCCGAAAATGCGGCCTGGAGCTATGCCCAGGCGCCCGAAGGTTTAGCGGGCATCGAAGGTTATATTGCCTTTCGCTGGCATAAGATGGATCGTTGGTTTGAGGAGGAAGAAGAGGTGTTTGTGCATCCACGTGATCCGTATCACCGGGTAGACACGATGCCCAGCTCACGTCACATCCGGGTAGAGGTGGATGGGGTGACGGTGGCAGAGTCGAGACGGCCGTATCTCCTCTTCGAGACCAATCTGCCCACCCGCTTTTACCTGCCGCGTGAAGACGTGAACATGAGCCTGCTCCACGCCACGGACAGCCACACCGCCTGCCCCTACAAAGGCACCGCCTCGTACTGGTCCGTGCAAATTAGCGAGAATGTGTACAAAGACCTTGTCTGGAGCTACCCGGACCCCATCCCCGAAGCGCCCAAGATCAAGGGGCTGCTCAGCTTCTACAACGAAAAGGTGGATATTTTTGTAGATGGTGTGAAGGAAAAACGGCCGATCACTGCCTGGTCTAAATGAGTAATTGGGTAATTAAGTAATTGGCTAACGCTGGCCCAGTTACTCAATTACCTAATTGCCTAATTACTTTACTT
Organism: Candidatus Leptofilum proximum; assembly: GCA_016710325.1. GTDB lineage: Bacteria > Chloroflexota > Anaerolineae > Promineifilales > Promineifilaceae > Leptofilum > Leptofilum proximum. The sequence goes on from JADJXK010000001.1 coordinate 1,758,901, forward strand.
CCCCATCCAAAATTTCCACAAACCCGGCATCCCCATGGACGCGGATGTGCTGCCCGGTCTTGATCTGGCGCGTAGCGTCGGGCACGCCAACTACGGCCGGGATGCCGTATTCGCGGGCCACGACCGAGCCGTGGGTCATCAGGCCGCCAATCTCCATCACCAGGGCGGCGGCGTTGATGAACAGCGGCGTCCAGCCCGGATCGGTGAACGGAGCGATGAGGATTTCGCCCTTGGCTAAGACATCTTTGCTGGGGTCCAGCACCACCCTGGCAATACCTTCGACGGTGCCGCTGGAGGCGGCGCTGCCAACGAGGGTGCCCTCCGGCAGCCCTTCACGGCTGGGCCGGGCGTTGATCAGCTCGCCATCGCTGGTGATGACACGGGGCGGAGCGAGCTTGTGAAACCGGCTAAATTCGGCGCCGCGTTGGGTGACGAGCGGCCGTATTTCCCGTGAGGGATCGGCTACAAAATCGATCAGCTCGGCCAAATCCAGGTGCCAGATGTCGATGGCCTGGTCGATACGGCCGTCTGCCACCAGGGATTCGGCCGTTTCCAACAGGACCTCTTTTATCAACCCCAACATTTTGATCAAATAAAATTTGGGATGCTCGCGACCGGCTGAGTAATGGCGCACGTCCTGCACCAGGCGGCGTGCCAGCGGGCGGCGGATGAAGCCAAACAACCCTCGCCCGGCAGCCTCAATCAAACGGCTGGCGGCGGCTTCCCCGGCAGCGGCCATTTGCGCGTGATGCTGGCGATGGCTGCCAGGCGCTTTGTGCTGCAAGTTGCCAATGACAAATTGCAGCAGCGAGGTAGGGTCTTCGCGCCAGCGGGCCCGCGAAATATCAATTTCCGACGGTCCGCGCATCCCGTAACGGTCTAAAAACTGCGCCCAGCCCGCCAGAAACGGGGCGCTGCCCGGAATGGTGTGGGCCGAAGTCAGCGCGGCCAGCGGCGGGTTTTGCTGGAAGTGGGTTACCAACTGCGGCGACTGGCGCACCAGGTCGGCCAGATCGCCCACGGCCAGGTCCATTTCGGTGGTGACATTGCCGGAGAGGCCGCGGGCAACGGCCGTTAGATCTTCTGGCCTGGCACGACGACCTAGCAGGAAGGCCAATATTCGCAGCGAAGCAATGCCGCTGGCCACCAACGCGGGAAACTCGGGGATGAGCCTGGAAAATGCTTCACCAATCTCCAGCTCAACCTGGCGCAGGCGGGCTGCTCCGGCCGGTTGGGCCAGGAGGCGCTGGCGGCTGGCAGCCACCGCTTCATCCATTTGCACGGTAAGCCGGGCCAGCATTTGGGCCGGATCGCGCCGGAACAGGAAGGAAAATAACGCTTTGCCGATGGGTCTCAGGTAAAAGAAGACGTCACCAAGACCCGGTTGGGGACGCAGCTGAGGCAGCCTCTGGCGAAATTCAGGGTGGGTAAGGGCTGTTTTGAGGCTGGCGGCAATCATCTCATCGGCGATGGTGAGCATTGCCGGGATCACTTTCCGCCCCAGGCGCAGGTTGAGCAGGTGAGTGACATCCATGTACATACGGCCGCCTGCGCTGGTAATGCTCTGGGAACGGCTGGTGGCGCCAGCGGGTTTGAGCGTCGGAAACATGAGCCGCCACATGTCGAGCCCCATCCGTTTGATGGGATCCAGCATCACCTGGGCGTGGCTCAGGCTGACGTAAATATGCAGGGCGTCGTCCTGCGGGCGGGGAACGGGCAGGGGGAAGAGTGTGGTGATGGGGCGCGTTTGCAGCAGGTAGATGTGGCCGCCGGCAATGGCCCACTCAATGTCTTGCGGCTGGCCGTAGTGGGCCTCGATGCGTTGGCCAATTTGCGCCAGGGCAGTGGCCTGAGCGGGGTCAAGTACCTGGGCGGTGCGCTGTGTTTCGCTGAGGGTTTCCTGGGTGGTGCCGCCGTTGGGTAACGGCCGTATCGCCAACTTCTTATCGCCAATCTTCACCTCAACCAGCTCGTTTCTTCGCGTATCCACCCTGTACAAATCGGCCGAAACTAGCCCGGCCACCAGCGCTTCACCCAGGCCGTAGCTGGCGTCGATGGAGGTGATGTGCCGGTTCTGGCTCACCGGATCGGCCGTAAACAAGATGCCAGAAACGTCCGGCAGCACCATCTGCTGCACCACCACGGAGAGGGCGACGTCCTGGTGAGCGAAGCCATTTTGCTGCCGGTACAAAATGGCCCGGTCGGTGAAGAGGGAGGCCCAGCAGCGGCGAACGGCATCGAGAATAGCTGCTTCGCCGCGCACGTTGAGGTAGGTGTCTTGCTGCCCGGCAAAGGAGGCGTCGGGTAAATCTTCGGCGGTGGCGCTGGAGCGCACGGCGTACGCCGCGGTGGGATCGAGGGAACGCCAGGTCTGGCAAACGGCCGTGCCAATTGCTTCGGGAATGGGCATTTCGTGCAGCGTCTGCCGGATGCTCTCGCCAATTTTGCGCGTAGCCACTAAATCTTCAGCAGGAATCGCCTCCAGCTCAGCGTAAAACTGGGCCATGGGCGGGCAGCTGGCGACAAAGTCGCGAAAGGCGTGGGTGGTGACGCAGAAGCCGGGCGGCACCGGGAAACCGGCGGCGCTCATCTCGCCCAGGTTGGCGCCTTTGCCGCCAACCAGCGGCAGGTCGGCGGCGGAAATCTGGCTGAAGGGGAGAGTGTAGCGGTTGGTCTCTTTCATGGCTTTATCCTGATGGGTTGTGGTTAAAAATGGTTGTTTGGGGATGAAATTCGCTCCAGCCGAGCCAGAACTGGCGCTGAATGGGCAGGCGGTGGGTGTGGCTGGGACGGCCGTTTTCATCCAGGCGGTACGCATCGATCCGGTCATTTTGGGCATCGTACCGCACCACCAGCGGCACGCCGCCCAGCGTGTCGTGTACGATTTGGCTCCGCTTGAGGTTGGACAGCGGGTACGCGCGGGCTGCGCCGTTGAGGACCAGCCCGCCAACCTCTTCGTGGGACGGCAGGCGCGTGTCGTTGCGGCTGAGGCCGGGGGTTTTGTAGCGGCTGGTGAACAGATTGAGCAAAAATTCCACCTGCTGGAACGTGAGAATGCCGCGCGGTGGGTGGAGCGGTTCGACGGAAACGGTCGTTTGCGGATGGCGCGCCCGCCAATCGCCCCAGGTGGTTTGTTCCCCGCCAATCAGTGCCAGTTGGGCGCCCTTGAGCGGGCCGTACAGCGCCTCGCCGGTGGCCTGCTGCCAGACGGTGCCCGTTTCGCGGTCCTGCATGATCAGGTTGCGCCGCCACACGCCGATCACTTCAAAGGTGAGGCGCTGCCCATTCACGGTGGCGGCATACACGAGGCCGCTGCGACACGCAGCTCAGTACGCCGCCAGAACAGGCATCTGGCCGATGACGTCGTTGATGAGATGGCGTGGCACCAGGTTGGCGTGGGTCCAGGCGTGCGGCTGCTGCCCCACGATGGCGCCGAGGACGACGGCCGTTTCCACCAGCCCAGCTCTTGCAGCCGTTACATGCGGCGGATCAACCAGGTCCACAAAAATGCGCCGTGGCTCAAGAAATTGGGCTTGAAGGGCAAAGAGGGTGCCGGGCAGCAGGGCCAGGCCGCGACCCAGCGACGGTGTGCGCCGCCATTCGCGCCAGATGATCAGCCAGCCCAGCACGCCCAGGGAGCGCCGCAGCGGGTTCACTTTGCCCAGGCGGGCCAGGACACCAATGTCCAATTGGGGCACAAAAGCGACAATCAGAGCGCCAATGCCGCCAACGGCAGCCATCAGCACACCCAGCAGTGATTTCATCTTTCCTCGTCAGTCATCCACAGATTTCACAGATGTCACAGATTTAAATGGGCTTAAACGTGTCATTCTCACCCCACGCCTTCGCGGGGGCAGGCTGCGGGAATCCACTCGGGTGAACAAAATGGATACCCGCCTTCGCGGGTATGACAAGACTCTCTCTATGATTGATTTAGGCCGTCCAGGAACAGGTTGGTGATGAACACGGCCGTTTCCCGCGGCTCCGGGTTCGGCAGGTTGTAGAACGTAGGCATGATCAGGCCAAACGACAAAATCATGCCCAGCAAGGCGGTGGCCGCTTGCTGCGGATCGCAGCGGTGCAGCTGCCCGGCGTCGATCTGGCTTTGCAGGAAGCTGGCCACCCGGTTGAGCGTGCGTTCTTGAAACGGCCGTAAGTTACTGAACTGATCGCGCCATTCTCGGGCATTGCTAAAGCTCAAGCGAACCATGTCCTGGTTCTCAACAATGAACCGCACCATCGTCTCTACCAGCCGGAGCAAATCCTGGCGCATATCACCGCTCATGTCGGCCTGTTCCAGAGGCAGATAGGGGTGAGAGGCCTGCAAGAAGGCGCGTATCAGACCGAACTTGTCGCTAAAGTGGCGGTACACGGTGGCCACCCCAACGTTAGCCTCAGCGGCCACCTGCTCCATGGTGGGCGTGAGCAGGCCTTCTTCGGCAAACAGCTTGCGCGCGGCGTGCAGGATGCGGCTGGGGGCATCGGGCTGGTCGAGCTCATCCAGGCCATGTTCATCCACCAGGCGCTTGAGGATGGCTTTTTTACCGCCCAACTGGCGGTAAATGGTGGCGCGGGAGACCCCAGCTTTGGCGGCAAGCTGGTCCATGGTGAAGGAGACGGCCGTTTCCTCCACCAGTTCTCGCGCGGCCCGCAGCACCTCTTTTTCTACAGCCAGATCGTTTTGAGACGACATGATAGATATTCTATCTATCATATCGTCTTTGTCAAGAACAGGCCTGTGGAAAATGTAGGGGTAATTGAATGATCACGCAAAGGTGCAAAGGAAAAGGGATTGACTTTGCGCCTTTGCGTGAAATTTCTCACCTTCAAAAAGTGTGTCATAAAACAAACAAAACGCCTAATTGCCCTGCCAGGATGCCTGATTCAGGTTGCCGGGGGTAGTCGGTAGTCCTAAAATCTAGCCATGCAACTTTACATGATTCGACACGCACAATCGGAAAACAATGAATTGTGGGCGCGGACGGGCGGCAGCAACGGCCGTTCCCCCGACCCGCTTCTCACAAAAATTGGCGAACAGCAGGCGCATTGCCTGGGCCAACACATCGCCGAGGGCTGGGCTCAGGCAGACCCCGACAACGATCCGCACAACCGCCTGGGATTCAACTTTACCCACCTCTACACCAGCCTGATGGTGCGCGCCGTGGCCACCGGCTGGGCCATTGCCGACCGGGTGAACCTGCCGCTGGTGGCCTGGGAAACAATCCACGAAACGGGCGGCATTTTTGAGCACAATCACAAAACGGAGGAGCGCACCGGCCTGCCCGGGCCAAACCGGGCGCATTTTGCCCAACACCACCCGTACCTGGTAATGCCAGAATCGCTGGGGGAAGTGGGTTGGTGGGGGGAACGGCCGTATGAATCCCGCGCCCAGGCGATGCAGCGCGCCCAACAGTTTTTATCGGAGCTTCTGGAGTGGCACAAGCCAGGCGATCGGGTGGCGGTTGTGACACACGGCGGCTTTTTTGTGGCGGTGCTGCGCACGCTGTTGGGTTTTGCCACGTTGGATAACGAGGAGGGCGAAAATCGCATCTGGCTGCACGCACACAACACCTCCATCACCCGGCTGGACTTCAGCGAGGGGCGGGTGGATTTGCTCTACCTGAACCGGTTGGACCATTTACCAACCGAACTAATCACCTGAAAATCGTAGGTCGGATTGCCAATCCGACCTACATTGACGAAGGAGGCACAAAATGGCCATGAAGTTTGGTTTGGCTTTACCGTACAATCAGATTCGTTCTGTGGCGGGCTGGGCACATCAGGCGGAAGCTGCGGGTTGGGATGGCTGCTTCCTGGGGGATGCCATCTGGTGTGAAGACCCAATGATTGCCCTGGCCGCGGCGGCCACAGCCACCAGCCGCATTCGCCTGGGCACGATGATTATTCCGGTGCCGCTGCGCCGTCCCTGGAAGCTGGCCAGCGAATCGTTGGCCTTGGACCGGCTGTCAGACGGCCGTCTCACTCTCGGACTTGGCGCGGGAGCCGTGTGGATGGGCTGGCACGCCTTCCCCGATGAGATCACCGACACCAAAACTCGCGCCGGGATGCTCGACGAGACCATCGACATCCTGACCCTGCTCTACCAGCGCAAGCAGTTTGATTACGATGGCCAGCATTATCACCTGAAGTTAACCGAGATGGACCTGATGCACTATCCGCCGCAGCCGGTGCAGCAGCCGCGTATTCCCCTCTGGGTGCCGGGGCTGTGGCCGCGGCAGAAGTCGATGCAGCGTGTGCTGAAGTGTGATGGCTTGTTGGTGGAGAAGCTGGGCGAAGACGGCCGTCCCACCGCCGCCACCCCCGACGACGTGCGCCAGATGAAAGCCTTCGTGGACGCCAACCGCACGCTCACCACGCCGTTTGACATTGTCATGAACGGCAGCAGCAAGGAGCTGGAACCCGCCGAGCAGCAAGAAACGCTGCTAGCCTGGCAAGACGCCGGGGTGACCTGGTGGATTGAAGGGCTGTGGGAAGCGACAGATGAGGTGGTGAATGAGGTCATCCGGCGCGGGCCGCCGTGGCGGAGCGGTGAGGGGTAAACGTGAGCTGAAATGGGAGATTAGAGATTGGAGATTGGAGATTAGAGATTGAACCAGCCACTAATCTCCAATCTCCTCAATTCATGTTCTCCAGGTAAACACCATTTACCAGCTACACCGGCCCAAAGCTGGCGGTGACGTACCAGTTGTGCGGCATGTTGGGCATGGTGGTGGGGATGACGGGGTAGGGCCAACGGCCGTAATGGGCATCTGGCGCACCGGCCTGGGTGAGGCTGGCTTTCCAGCCGCGTTCGGCCAAAATGGCCACCGGATCATCCATCGTACCCAGCCAGGGTGCGCCTGCCTGGGCCTGCATCTCCACCCATCTCACCGTCAGCGGCGAGGTTAAAACGTGGCTGTTGACGATGTCGAACCCCAGCCAACTGCCCGGCACGGCCAGGCTGGTCACCATATCCAGCAGCCCGGTGATGATGTCGCTGGTCAGGTAGAAGAGGAATCCTTCCAGCAGCCAGACGGTTGGCTGATGCGGATCAAAGCCATAGGCCATGAGTTTGTCTGTCCAGGGCAGCGTGAGATCTGCGCTCACGACCTGCCGCTCACAGGCAGACTTGGCGCCAGCCTCGCTCAGGATTTCTTCCTTGTAGGCCAAAACATCTGGCTGGTCTAGTTCAAACAGCCGGACCCCCTGGGGCCAGTTCAGCCGGAAGGCGCGGGTATCCAGCCCGGCGGCTACCAGCACCACCTGCTTGATGCCCAATTCGCCCGTGACGTGCTGTAAAAAATCATCAAAAAAGCGGGTGCGAAGAACGATAGGTATTACGCTTTCCGGTGTTTTTTCGGCAATCCAGTTCATACCGACTTCACCGGCCAGCATTTTTGCCCACGGATCATTGAAGAGGCTTACGGCGCGTTCGCTTTCCCTGGCCCGAACGGCGGCCGTCCAATAAGCGGTTGAACCCAATAAGTGATCAGTTTTGGTTTTTTCCATGATTTCCTCCCTGCCCCGGTGTTGGGGCAAATGATGCCTTGAGGATACCCGGAAGAGGTGCAGGGTGTCGTCTATCTTTGGTTATGTTTGGAAGCGTGATTTGATTGCGGCCGTTCCTCCCCCTCACATCGAAATAGACCCTTTGCGGAACTCCGTTTTGCCAAGCAGCACGTTGATCAGAACGGGACGGCCGTTCCCCGCCCCCTCCTTCCCTCTGGCCAAAATCTCGTTCACCCGTGCCGGATCGTCTACGCAAAAACCCTCGCCGCCGTACCCCTGGGCAACGACGTGATAGCTGGTCTGGGCCAGCTCTGTGCCCAGCGGCGTGCCTAAAATTTCCACCTGGTCGCGGGCAATTTGCGCCCACGAGGCGTCGTTGCCAACCACGGCAATGAGGGCCACGCCGTGCCGGGCAAATGTGTCGAACTCTGCCAGCGAGTAGCCCGCCGAGCCGTCGCCGTAGAGCAGCCACACTTCGGCGTCCGGGCGGCACAGCTTGGCGGCCAGGGCAAAGCCGCCACCCGCGCCTAGCGTGCCAAACGCGCCAGGGTCCAGCCAGCTCAGCGGGGCGCGCGGCCGTACGATGTAACTGGCTGTGGCTACAAAATCACCGCCGTCGCCAATGAGGATGCTGTTGTCGGCCACGGCCGTTTCCAGCTGCTGGCACAAGCAGACGGGATTGACCAGTCCGGTGCGCTCTTGGGCCGTCTGGTTAATTTCGGCATCCCGCACGGCGTCACGCGCCATAAGGCTGTCGTGCCACGGCTGCCAGGTGTTGTCATCGCTTTCTTGCTGCCAGTTTGCGGCCAGCGTGCGCAAAAAGGCGCCGGGATCGGCCAGCACGCCGATGTCTGGACGGCGGTTTTTGGTGAGATCTTCTCTGCTGCGATTAATGGCTATGTAGGTGGCGCGGCGGGGAATGGAACGGCCGTAGCCCAACCGAAAATCCGCCGGAACCCCGGCCAGGATAATCACATCCGCCTCGCGCAGCGCCTGGCTGCGCTTGTGCCGCAGGTGCAAAGGGTTCCGCCCCAGCAGCCCCCGCGCCATGCCGGAGAGGTAGGTGGGGATGCCCAACTTTTTCACCGCGGCTTGCAGCGCCTCGCTCTGCGCCGCGTCGATGAGCGCCTGGCTGCCGATGATGAGCAGCGGCCGTTCCGCCCTGGCCAGCGCCCTGGCCACCTGCTGCACCTCGCCGCTGGTGGGCAGCTCGGGAATGACCAGCGGCGGGTCGCTGGCGCGTTGGTCCCAGGCGTGGCCAAAGGTGCGCCGCAGGTGGGTCTCAAAGTAGAGTGACATTGCCTTGCCCAGCCAGCCTTTGCCGCTTGACTCCATGGTCCAGCTGCGCACCAGTGCTTCCGGGTAGAGCAAATCGATAGGGATTTCCAGGAAGACGGGGCCGGGCACACCCTGCTGGCACACCTGGAACGCTTCTTCCAGCAGGGGCACAATGTCGCGCACCTTTTTGGCGGCGCCGGCCCACTTCACAATCGGCTGCACCAGGGAGAGCTGGTCGATGTCTTGCAGCGCGCCGCGCCCTTTTAGCAGCGTCGCCGCCGAGCCGCCAATGAGCACCAGCGGCGATTGGGCCATCTGTGCATTTTTGAGGGCGGTGATGGTGTTGGTGACGCCAGGGCCAGCGGTCACGGCGGCCACACCGGGGATACCGGTCAACCGGGCAGTGGCGTCGGCGGCGAAGACGGCCGTTGCCTCATGCCGCACATCAATCACCCGGATGCCCTGCTGCTCTGCCCCCACCAAAATTGGCGAAATGTGCCCGCCGCACAGCGTGTACAAAAATTGCACGCCCTGCTTATGCAGCACTTCCCCCACCAGCACGCCGCCGTTCATCTTTGCTGCCATAAATTACTCCTTCAATAATGGGACACTGATTGACACAGATTTACACAGATTTTTTGCTTTTATCTGTGTTCATCTGTGGAAATCTGTGTCCTATTCTTCTATTCTATCACGCAGGGAACGGTAGGGTGAGGATGAAGGTGCTGCCCTGGTTGGGTCCGGGGGAAACGGCCGTTACCTCCCCTCTATGCGCCCTGGCAATAGCCCGCACGATGGCCAGCCCCAGGCCCGAGCCGCCGCTCTCCCGGCTGCGCGACGGATCGGCGCGGTAGAAGCGGTCGAAGACGTGGCTGAGCTGCTCTGGCGTCATGCCCTGGCCGCTGTCTTTCACCCGAATCTGGATTGCCTGGCCCACCTGCTCAACTTCCAGCAAAATGTGGCCTCCGGCGGGCGTGTGGCGCAGGGCGTTGTCTACCAGGTTATGCACACTTTGCCGCAGCCGGGCGGCATCGGCTTGCAGGGCAGGTATTGCGCCCAGCAGCTCGGCGTGCAGTTCAATTTGCTTGCTGTGAGCGATGGGCTGGAAGGCAGCGGCCGTTTCTTTTACCAGCTGCGCCACGTCCACGGCCGTCACGTTGAGCGACAGCTGGGAGGCTTCGGCCTGGGCCAGCTCGCGCAAATCGTCGATGAGGTGCGTGAGCAGCCGGGTTTGTTCGTACAGCCGGGCGACCTCTTCTTTTTCCAGCGGGTACACGTCGTCCAAAATAGCACGCAAGTTGCCCTGGATGACGGTGACGGGCGTGCGCAGCTCGTGGGCCACGTCGGCCAGCAGGTTGCGCCGCAGGGTTTCGGCTTTTTCCAGCCGCTCGGCCATCTCGTTGAAGGCCTCGGCCACGGCCATAATTTCTTCGCTGCCGCGCACGTGCACCCGCTGGCTCAGGTTGCGGCTGCCAAAGCTGCGGGCCGCAGCGGCTAACTTGTCTAACGGCCGTACAAAAGAACGGGCCAAAAAGATACCCATCACGACACCTAAGATGCCGCCGCCGATGATAAAAATGGCAATCTGGCGCGGGATAAACTCTCGAAAAAATATCTGCAGCTGGGTGACGGTTTCTTCGGGCAGCGTCTCAATCGCGGCGATGAGTTCCGGTGAAGGCTGCACCAGGTTGAAGCTGCGCATTAAAGCAGAGAAAGTAAGCGGAATCAGGATGACTAGAAAAACGACGCCGACAAAAGCGAGAATAAAACGCGTTTGTAACCGGTTCATCGGCTTTCCACCAGGCGGTAGCCAACCCCATAAACCGTCTGGATGAAGGTGGGATTTTTGGGATCTGGCTCAATTTTGCGGCGCAAATTTTTGATGTGGCTGTCCAGCGTGCGGTCTATACCGATGTAGGCCTGCCCTAGACCGCGCTCAATCAGCTCGCTGCGGGTGAAGACAAAGCCGGGATTTTCCAAAAAGGTGTGGAGCAGGTCAAACTCGGTGGGGGTGAGATCAACGGGACGGCCGTTTACCTTCACTTCCCGCCGTCCCGTATCCAATTGAATTCCGTCCACTGCAAAAACGCTGCTTTCCAGGCTGTCACCCCCGCCGGTGAGGCGATTTTTGGCCCGGAGCTGGGCGCGCACCCTGGCCACCACTTCGGCGGGATTAAACGGCTTGGTAACGTAATCGTCGGCGCCCAGCTCCAGCCCGACGATCTTGTCGCTGTCCTCTACCCGGGCCGTAATCATGATGACAGGAATTTGGGCCAGCGCTGCGTCGTTGCGCAGCAGCCGGGTGATGTCGTAGCCGTCCATGTCTGGCAGCATCAAATCCAGCAGAAGCAGGTCTGGCTTGTGGCGGCGCAGGGTGTGTACGGCCGTACCCCCATCATGCGCCACCCACACGCCAAACCCCGCCTTCTCCAGATACCCCCGCAGCAGCCGGGCAATCTCTTTATCGTCGTCAACCACCAAAATTTGCTGCTTTAACATCGTTTTTTTGTAATTGAGAAATTGGGTAACTGGGTAATTGAGTAATTCAGCAACTCACCTTGTCACCCCTTCACCCCTTCACCCCTTCACCTTGTCACCCTATCACCCCACCCCCACTATATCACTCATACCGCAGGGCTTCAATCGGCCGTAAACCAGCCGCGCGCCAGGCGGGGTAGATGCCAAAGATGAGTCCCACGCTGGCGGCAAAACCGGTTGCCAGTCCAATCGTGCCCACATCGACCGCTGCTTCAATGGCCAGTGCCGATCCTGTCAGGCTGGCAATGGTAAGACCCAGCGCGATGCCCAACGCGCCACCCAGCAGGCTGAGCAGCAGCGATTCCAGCAAAAATTGGACCAAAATATCCCTTTTTAAGGCACCCACTGCTTTGCGAATGCCAATTTCCCGCGTTCGTTCCGTGACGCTGACCAGCATGATATTCATGATGCCAATACCGCCTACCAGCAGCGAGATACCGGCAATCGCGCCTAAAAAGGCGGTTAAGGTTGCCGTCACCGTATCGAAGGTGGAAAGCAAATCGGTCTGGCTGAAGATGGAAAAGTCATCTTCACCGGCGTAGGTGATGCGATGCTGTTCGCGCAAAATCTCGGTTACCTGAGTGGTGGCTTCGTCGGCCAGTTCCTCGCTGGCTGCCTGGGCAAAGATGGCGCTGACTGCTTTGGCGCCGCTGCGGGTGCGTTCCGGGTAGAGGCGGCTTTGCGCCGTGGTGATGGGAATAAAGGCGGTGGTATCCGGGTTGCCGCCAAACCCCTGGCCGCTGGCCGACAGCACGCCGACCACCTCGTAGCTCACGCCATTGATTTTGATGGAACGGCCGACAGCAAACACCTCGCCAAACAGGTCTTCGGCCACAGTTGCCCCCAACACCACCACGCGGGCGCTGGTTTCAATGTCGTTTTCGGTGAGGGTGTCACCGGCGCTAAACTTGGTGAGGTTGTTGACGGCAAAGTAGCTGGCGGTGACGCCGCTTACGGTTTCATTTTGGGCCACACCGTTGTAGACAAGTTCCTGGCTGCCGCTGGTGCTGGCCGCCACCTGCCCAATTGCTGGGGCGTTGAAGTGGTCCGACAGAGCGGCCACATCATCCATGCTCAGGGCGGAACGGCCGTTACTGTTTTCAAAATCAGTGCTGATGGTAAGTAAATTGGTGCCAATCGACTGGATTTCGTTGGTGATGGAGGCGCTGACGCCGTTGCCAATGGAGAGCAGGGCAATCACGGCGGCCACGCCGATGATCACGCCCAACATGGTTAAAATGGCGCGCATCTTGTTGGCCATTAAGCTGTCGATGGCCGTTAAAAAACTTTCAGAAATGTTCATTGTTTCCTCGATCAATTGTCTGTCACTCCCGCCCCACGCTTTCGCGGGGGCAGGCTGGTGGGAGTCCAGGTGTTTGGATTCCCGCCTGCGCGGGAATGACAGTTGAAGCCTATAAATGCTCCACTATCACCCCGTCGCGAATCCAGATGGTGCGCTGGGCATGTTCCGCCACTTCGGGATCGTGGGTAATCATCACAACGGTCATGCCCTGGCTGTTGAGCTCCTTAAAGATGTTCAGGATTTCATTGCCCGACTGGGTGTCCAGCGCCCCGGTGGGCTCGTCGGCCAGGATAATGCTTGGTTTGGGGGCCAGGGCGCGAGCGATGGCCACACGCTGCTGCTGCCCGCCAGAGAGCTCGTCTGGCTTGTGGTCCAGGCGGTCGCCGAGGCCCACCGCGTTCAGGGCTTCTTGGGCGCGTTCCAGGCGTTGAGTACGGCCGTATCCGCCATACATCAGCGGTAGGGCCACCTGCTTTTCGGCCGTGGTGCGCGGCAGCAAATTAAACTGCTGGAAGACAAAGCCAATGCGCTGGTTGCGAATGCGCGCCTGTTCGTCGTCGCTCATCTGGCTCACGTCGATGCCGTCCAGCGTGTACCGCCCGCCCGTCGGTGCGTCCAGGCAGCCAATCACGTTCATCAAGGTACTCTTGCCGGAGCCAGATGGCCCCATAATGGCCACAAATTCGCCTTCTTTGATATTCAAATCCACACCGCGTAAGGCATGCACCATCACTTCGCCCATTTCATACGATTTGGTAATGTTGGTTAGTTCGATCATGTTCTTATCCTGAATCAATATGTAATTGAGTAACTTGAGGCTCTTTGGGATTTCCTGGGGTTTGCCACGAATTAACGCGAATTATCACGAAAATTAGCGTTAATTCGGGCTAATTCGCTGCAAAAATCAGCCTGACCCCGCCAAATCCTAAATCCCCTAATTTAATTACCCCCAAACGGTCCCCCGCCGGGTCCTGGCAGAAATCCTTCCACCGGTTGGGACGTTTCAATAATCAGCTCATCCCCTTCGGCCAGGCCGCTGGTGATTTGCGTGTTTGCTGCGTCGCGCAGGCCGATTGTTACTTCGACCACCTCGCCGTCGGCGCGGGTGACGTAATACTTGCCCGCGTTGCGATCCGGCGTGATGGCCCGATTGGGCACCAGCAGCACGTTGTTACGCTGGGCGGTGATCAGGTTGGCGTTGGCCGTCATGCCCACGCGGATGGGCAGCTCCGTCTCGCCCAATGCCAGGTAGACGGCGTAGGTCACCAGCCCGCTGCCCTGCGAGGCGGTGTTGCGCGGCGCTATCGAGACGACGGTGGCGGCAACTTGCTCATCTGGCCACGTTTCCAGGGTAATGACGGCTTCTTGCCCCAGGATGATGCTGCTGATGTCCACCTCATCCACGTCCAGCACCAGTTCCAGGCTGTCGGGATTAAACAGCTCCACAACCGTGCCGCTGGCCTGCTCACCGATGCTGGCGTTGACGGCCGTAACCACCCCGGCATAAGGCGCGGTCAATGTGGCGTTCGCCAGATTCTGCTCGGCGCGGGCCAGATTGTTTTGCGCCTGAACCAGCTGCGCCTCGGCGATGGCGATTTGCTTGTCAGAAGCGCCGCGCACCAGCTGGTCAAGCGATGCTTCTGCCGAGGCCAACGTTGCTTCTGCCTGGGCAATCTGTGCAGCGGAGGCCCCTTCCTGCACCTGCTGCAGGCGCAGTTCGGCCGTTTTCAACGAAGCCGCTGCCAGACTCACCGATGCCTGGGCGGCGGCAATGGAGTTCGGGTCGCCGTTGAGCAGTGCATCCAGCGTTTCCTGGGCGGCTTGCAGCTCGGCGTTGGCCTGCAAAGCGGCCGTTCGCGCCGACAGCTCCATTTCCGCCAGCTGGTCTTCGGAGATGTACTCACTCTCGGTTACCAAAACCGTGCTGTGCTGCTCGGCGGCCTGGGTTGCGGCCGTTTGGGCCAGCGCCAGTTCAATTTGCGCCGCTGCAACTTCGTCGGCACCGGCTGTATCGGTCAGGTCAGACAGGCGGGCGTAGGCGGCGTTGAGGTCCGCCTGGGCGGCGCGCACGTCCGCTTCGGCGGCGGCGATGTCGTAGGCGTCAGGGCCGTCTCGCAGATCGGCCAGGCTGGCCTGGGCGCTGGCGACATTTGCTTCAGCGGCGGCCAGGTCGGCCACTGTGGCCGGTTCCCGCAGTGTGGCCAGGTTGGTTTCCTGGATGACCACAGCCTGGGCGGCATTGGCCACGTCGCGTTCAAGAGCGGCCGTTTCCAATTGCAGCAGCGGGTCGCCAACGTTTACCGCGTCACCCACAGCTATATAAATTTCGGCCACGGTGCCGCCGCGCAGCAGGGCGAGTTCGGCCGTTTGCTCAGCCTGGATGCTGCCGCTGGCCGTGGCGCTGGCCGACAAATCCCCCACAAAGGCGGTGACAATGTCGCCCGTTTGCGGCGCCTGCGCGGCGGCGCTGCGCTGCCCCTGCCACAGCAGAAACAGGGCAACCAGCAGCACCAGCGCGCCCATTCCAATCCAACTCCATTTATTGCGTAGAAATTCTTTCATTAGATTATTCCTCGTATGATATGAAGTAACGGGATTACCCCGTTGACAATAAATTGAATCCCTGAGATGCTGACCTAAACAGCCAAGAGGAAATGCGCTTATTCCTTGTTGCCTTCCGCAGAAGGACTTCTTCCAAAGTATGCATCCCTCAGCCTGTTGGGAACTTCTAACCCGTATTCTGTTCACCCCAGCCAGGTTTCGGACAGCAGAACGATGGGCATTCATCTGGCTGGTCAAGTTCTCATACCACGAGGCTGCTGACCTCAACAGGACTCAGGGAATCAATCCTCTTTGGCGCAACAACCCCCATCGGAGGTGTTTATGTTCACAACAAGCGATTTACTCGTCGGGGTGGATATCCACCGCCGCAATAATGTGGTGCAGGTCATGAATGGCGTTGGCGATAGCCTGGCCAAACCGCAACATGTGGCCAACAATCGCCCCGGCACAGCCGCTCTCATTCAGCAGTTAGCTGACCTGGCGCAGGCAGGAGGCTTTGCCCATATCCACATCGCCGCTGAAGCCACCGGTAACTACTGGTTGCCCTTCTTCTGTGAACTAGAACAGTCGCCAGAGTTGGCTGCCTGGCCCGTCTCCCTCTATCCGTTCAACCCCAAGGTGATTCACAAATTCCGTCACTGCCTGGGCGATTGGGACAAGACCGATACCCTCGATGCCCTGGTCATTGCCGAGCGATTGCGTTTGGGCCGCCAGTTGCCGTATCCTTTTCAGATGGAAGAGCGCTACCTGCCGCTGCGCACGCTAACTCGTTATCGCTACCACCTGGTGGGCGAAGTGGTGCGCGTCAAGTCCTACGCACTGTCGCTGGTTTACCTTCAGGCCAGCGACTACACGGTTGACCGGGCTTTCAGCGACGTCTTTGGCAAGACCAGCCAAGCGGTTCTCAAGGAGTTCCCTTCTCTGGAAGCGGTGGCGGCCATGCCCTTTGACGACCTGGTTGAGTGGCTGGATGTGAAGGGTAAACGGCGCTTTGCTGACCCGCAGGACAATGCCCGCCGGTTACATCGCATTGCTCAGGACTCCTACCACCTACCGGAGCCGTGGTTGGCGGCCGTCAACACGGCGCTCAGCCTGAGCCTGCGTCACCTGACGGTATTAGAGCAACTGCTGACCCGTCTCGATTCAGCCATTGCCGACCTGATGACGCAGATTCCCAATTCGTTGACCACCATTCCCGGCATTGGCCCTGTTTTCGCCGCTGGCATCATCGCTGAAATTGGCGACCTGGCTCGTTTTGACTATCGTCATGAAAAGGTCGCCAGTTTTGCCGGTCTCAAGTGGTCTAAGCATCAGTCGGCCGACTTTACGGCGGAAGAAACACATCTCAAACGCACCGGGTCGGCTTACCTACGTTACTATCTTTGTGAAGCGGCTCAGTTGGTCAGAATGCACGATGCTGAGTACGGCGCTTTCTACCAGAAGAAGCATGACGAAGTCCGTCATCATCAACATAAGCGAGCCATTGTCCTGACCGCTCGCAAGCTCGTTCGGTTAGTTGTGCGGCTGCTGACGACCCATGAACCGTTCCGGGCCAGGCAGGTGCCTACTGGTTAGTGCGACAATAGCCAGCCTTTGCTGGTGAGCAGCTATATGACCTGCTATTCGATTGAAAAAGTTCAGAATGGCAGGTTTGCGGTAGCTTGCCTGCTTTTCGGCGAATTTGGGCTTGTTTTGCTCCTTGACATTTCACCGTATTACTTTACTCTCCAAACGGCCCCTGGCCACCAATCTCTTCCGTCGGCTGGCTGGTGACGAGGCGCAAAACGTCGCCTTCGGCCAGGCCCGCCGTGATTTGTGTGTTTTCACTGTCGCGCAGCCCAAGCGATACTTCCACCTGACGGAAGCTGCCGTCGGCCTGCTGGACATCGACGTAATATTTGCCCGCGGCCCGGTCTGGCGTGATGGTGGCGTTGGGCACCAGCAGCACGTCGTCGCGCTCGGCGGTGATCAGGCTGGCGTTAGCCGTCAAGCCGATGAGCGTGGGCAGATCGTCTGCCCGGTAGGCCAGGTGCACGTCGTAGGTCACCAGGGCGCTGCTGGCGTCGCTGGCGCTGGGGGCGATGGCCACAACTTCGCTGTCAAGCTCCCGGTCGGGCCACGCTTCCAGGGTAATGGTGGCGGGCTGCTGCACGGCAAAGCTGCCGATGTCCACTTCATCCACGCTGAGCACCACTTGCAGGCTGCGGCTGTCTACCAGTTCCACCACCGGGCCGCTGGCAATTTCACCCTGGTCGACGTAAACGGCCGTTACCACCCCAGCAAACGGCGCCACAATCGAGGCATCGGCCAGCGCTGCTTCGGCGTCGGCCAGGCTGAGCTCTGCCTGGGTCACTTCCGCCTCGGCGGCGCGAATCTCTTCAGCAGTGGGGCCAGCCAGCAATTTGGCCAGATTGGCTTCCTGTTGGGCTACGGCCGCTTCCGCACTGGCAATGTCGGCGGCGGTGGCGCCGGCCAGCGTGCTGTCCAGATCGATCTGGCTGCCATCGACGCGGGCGCTGGCTGCCGCCACGCTGCTCTGCGCCGCGCTGACGCTGGGGCCAGCCAGCAGCGCGTCCAGCTGCGCCTGGGCGTTCGCCACGGCCTGCTCTGCCTGCAAGCGAGCCTGGTGGTTGGCTTCATTCGGGTTTTCTTCGTTGACTTCCACGGCGCGGTCCAGCTGCTGCTGGGCGGCCAGTAAGTTGGCTTCCGCAGCGGTGATCTGGCTCTGGCTGGTGCTGTTCTGGCTGCTGTTTAGATCAGCGACAGAGGAGTTGAGCTGCGCCTGGGCGGAGGCAACCGACGCCTCGCCGAGGGCGATTTCGGTGCTGCTGGGGCCAGCCAGCAGGTCATCCAGCTGGGCCTGGGCGCTTGCCAGAGCGGCTTCGGCGCTGGCGATTGCGGCGTCGCTGGCGGGGGCCTGCAAATCGGCCAGCCGGACTTGGGCCAGGGTGAGTGATTGGGCGGCGTTGGCCAGGTCAAACTGCAAATCGGTGGTGTCTAACTGCACCAGCAGATCGCCGGGCTGCACGGCATCGCCCAACCGCACAGCCACTTCGGTGACACGGGCGGCGGTGCTGGCGGTGAGCACGGCTTCGCGCTGCGGCAAAACCTGCCCGCTGGCGGTTGCACTGGCAGACAAATCGCCGATGAAGGCAACGGCCGTTGCCTCCACTTGTGCTTGGGCGGAATTGTTGGTTGTGCTCCAATTGGCGTAAAACAGTGCGGCTATTAAAACGGTTGTGATCGTGCCGACAACAACCCATCTTTTTCTATTCATCGTGATGCTCCTGATTCTTGCTGTAACTGTTCTGTTTTATTTTTTCAACACAATGAACAGCTTAACGGCCAAATCTGGAGAAGTTATGGAGAAGTGTGGCAGACAGTTTGCAGATTTATCTAGGGGATGGCCTGATCCAGGTACCAGGTTTCGTCGGCGTCGAAGAGCCAGGTGGTGCTGCCGCTGGGCAGCGGATTGAGGCGCAGTTCGGACGGCCAGGCGACGTGTTCCCAGCCGTTTTCGGTGAGGACAAGAGGTTCAAAGCGCCTGTTGGTGAGGCGTTTAATATCGGGCAGGTCAGGACCATCGGTTGGGGTGCCAGGTTCGGTGGAGACCCAAAGGTGCGGTGGGGCATCGGCCGTTTCTATCTGGCCCAGGTAGCAAGTAAAGATCACTTCTCGCTTCTGATGGGTGGCATCTTCCATAAAGCCGATGTACTGCGTGGGCAAATCCTCAATGGAAAAGGGAGTAAACGGGCCAACAATGTTGCGTGGCAGGCTGCCCTGCCACTCTTCAAAACGGGTGGACCAGTCCATGTAGATCCCCAAGGCCACGCCTATCACTTCGCCGGGATTTACGTCCCCAGAGACGAGATACTGGGCAGTGTAGCCGGTTATGCCATCGCGCACGGACTGGGAGATGGTGATGATGCCGCCGCCAGTGGTCGCAGCTGCCTCGACATCAGCAATGACCTGGGCCGGATTTCCGGCGTCAAAGTGGGTTTCGTCGAACCAGCCGTAGCGATCGCTGTAGAAGTAGCGCGAGTCGGGCAGCGGGTAAACAAAGCGCATGACTTTGTTGTCGTCGTTGGGGCAATCGACCAGGTAGTAGGAAGAGCGGGCAGCCCGGCTGCCCGCGCCTGGGGCGCTTTTGCCAAACCAGGAACCTGCCTGCTCATTCATCAACAGGAGCGTGACACAAAGACCAACCAGGATCGCTGCCCGGAACAAATGGCGTTTGGCCGGGACTTTCATCGACCCGTTCATAGGTGCATTTTAGCCAGGAAAGGGTGGCAAACCAACTAACCTTAGATATATTTCGCTCGGGCTACACAAGACCTACACACTCTATTAGGGCTGGCGCAGGGCCTGGACGGAGCGGAACTCTCCGGTGGCCAGGTCGGCGTAAACGGCCGTTTGTGTAACCTCGTCCAAATAGCGCCAGAGGGGTTGCTCCAGGGGAATCAGTTGGGCCAGGGCGCTGTGAAGCTGGCTGTCCCACCGGTCGATGAGCCGCTCGAAGTCAGACGGCCGTACGTTCCCCCGGCATTCAGGATGACCACAGGAACAGGGCATGTCGTAGGGCAGGTTAAACATGCCGTAGTCGTCGGTGATCTCTTCACCAGGCTGAATGTCGCGTACGGCAATCTCGAAGCCGTAGCCGGTGCTGAGGGAGTTGCTCTGGCAGCTGTGGTTGACGTAGCGAGCAATGTCCCAACTGAGCAAGCGAGAGCCATCTTTTTCCACAGTGCTATATTTGTCCAGAATGGGTTGGTAAATTTCAGCGGTGAGCAGGGGATGGTCGGCGGGGAGAACAATTTCCAGGGCGTCCTGCACATAAACGATGGTGCCTTTAGGGATAAACGCGGTGGCATACACGCCAAAGCCAATCGAGGGGCTGATGTAGCGTAATTCAGTTGCCGGATGAATCATATTTTTATTGGTGCTGCTCCTTGTTCTTTACAAGAACGAAACAAAAAATTTCCTCGCAGTATAGCGGAAGTACGGCCGTTTACAAGATACCCACTATATATTTTTGGGCCAAGTCCGAAAGACCCTTTCTGGTTTTCATTCAGCGAATTTTTGAGCTGGTAAGGCGGGAAAACGGCCGAAAAATTAAAGGGCAGGATTGACAAACAACTCAAATTCCCTATCCTATTCCCTAGGTTCGGCCGAAACAAACACCAACGCTCCGACACGATCCAACTACCCAGACATCCCTCCGAATCTGCTTGTCACCATGGCGCCCGGCATAGGGTAACTGGCCTGATCTTGCCTGGATTTTGCCAGTTACTCTTAAGCCCTGGATCAGGTTTGTCACCACCCCCTGATGAACCTCTTCCTTGGAAGGAGACGGTGCAGTGCCCCCACAAACCTTTTTCGTTCGTGTCCTCAGGCCAGAAGACCTGCTGGAGCTGCTTTTCCACTTTGTTGATGTTGGTTTTACACCGCCACAAGGCAGTACGCCGGGGCAAATTGTCGGCCAGGCAGGTTCTTTCCTGGTTGTCTACTTCCAGCCCCAACACATCGCCGAAGAAGCTTTTTTTGAAACGGCCGAAGGCGTCGAAGATCCCGACGATCCCAACTCCGAATTTCCCTCACCGCCGGGCAGCGTGCGTTCCATTTTGTCTGGTCCCAGCCGCCTGGTATTTCGTTTGCCCGTTGGCACTACCATCGACTATTCGCTGACGGGGCTGCTGGAAGCGCTGACGCAGCTCACGCTCAACGTCTCACCGCTGCTCACTTACGGACCCAACACCGGCTGCGCGCCCTGGGACCAGCTTTTGCGCTGGCTCAAGATTCCCACGCCGCCCACCGTTGTTTTTCCCCAGGCGACGGAGACGGCCATCGAAGCACCTTACCGGCTCATTCTTTCGCCAGACAACTTCTCGCGCTGGCAGCATGCTCTGGAACCGGTGACCAAAGACGCCCTGACCGAGCTGTGGCACACGCGGCTGAATACTACGCACAGTGACGGCCGTCCCCAACTCCGCGCCATCTGGTCCCCCGACTTCAGCCTGACGCTGCAACCCAAACAGAACATCCCCTTCCGCATGTCGCTCAACGGCCGTGACCGTAACGAACTGGTGCATCTCACTTCTAATTACCACATCGGCGGCTTTTGGCCGGACCCGGTGCGCAGCGACCGCTTCATGCTGACCACCCTGGGCGCCTGGCTGCGCCTGCGCGGCGACTGGATACCGCCCACCACACCCATCAATCCGGACAACCAGCTGCTTAGCGTGGAGCAGTGGCGGCATATTGCCACCATGGGCCGCGACCATTACGTGCGCGTGATGTACGCCGGGTTCCTCTTCCCGTTTGGCCATCGCGCCTCGCTGATCAAAGTCACCGAGCGCAAATTTTTCTTCCAGGGTGAGGCCGATCCACCGGGCATTGTGGCCTACCTGTTCCAGCGCATCTTTATCCTGGTGCGCGAACCCAGCAAAACATACACCAACCGCGATATGCCCTTCCGCACGGTGAATTTGGAAACGGCCGTTACCCCCAGCCTCAACGACCCCGACGACAGCGACATTGCCGGGCACGGCGAGGAAGCATTCTGGCCCATGATTTCCGTCAACCAGCAGCCGGTGGATTTCCAGTTCCAGCTCAACGCCCTGGATTGGGAAGGGCGGACGGTGGAATTCACTGCGCCGCTCATTTTTGTTAACCAGAACATCGACAACAGCAATCCTGCCAGCGTGATCAACCATTACAACGGCCTGGACACCAGCAGCGCCCGGCGCAATCGGCCGTTGGGCGGGCAGTCGGTGGCTTATGCGCCGCACAAAAAATTGGGGGATACCTCGCTGGAAACGGCCGCACTCATCTTCGGCGCCAAAGCACAAAGCAACACCTTCCCCCACTTCCTGCCCACCATGCACCAGGCCGCGGTGGATATTCCCGCCGTGAAGCAGCTGCTGGGCAAAAACGCGCCCGCCACCATTGAGTGGGACAGCAGCTACACCAGCGCCAGCGGCAGCCAGAACATCGGCAACAAGGGCGATATTTTTGCCCGCCTGGTCAATGACGAAGCGCTCACCTTTGCCACGGAGAAAGTGGGCGGCATGGTGGCGCCAGACATCAGCATCAGCGCCATTTCGCGCGCCTTTGGCCCCACCGGCGGCGACGCGCAAAAGATGGCCGATGGCCAGTTTAACCCGCTGGAAATTTTCGATCTCAACAGTGTCAAGCTGCTGGGCGGCATCAGCCTGGGCCAGATTATCAAGGACCTGATTTTTAACAATGCCGCCAACGTGGGCAGCCAGATTCCCGGCCTGACCACCGAGCGGGACGGCGACATCCTCCGCACCAAATATACCTGGAGCCTGGACCAGGACAAGCTGGTAGACACCGGTCTCTTTGTGCCCAATGCGGGAGCGACGTTTACGTTGACGGCCGTTCTAGAAACCCCTCTCAACGGTGGCGATCCCACCTTCACCATCCTGGGCGAACTGACCAACTTCTCCATTTTGCTGCTGCCGCCAGCCGAGTTCCAGCTCGTGCAGCTGGACTTCCAGTCGGCCAAATTTGTGGCCGAAAAAGACAAAAAGCTGGATATGGAGGTCAACCTGGGCGGCATCCAGTTCCTGGGCATCCTGGAATTTGTAGCCCAGCTGAGCCAGTTCATTCCCATGGACGGCTTCAGCGACCCGCCCAGCCTGGAGATTTCCCAATCGCCGCCCGGCGTGGAAGTGGGCTTCAGCATGGGCATCCCCACCATCGGCATCGGCATCCTGACCATCCAGAACATCAGCCTGGGGGCCAGCTTCTTCCTGCCCTTCGCTAAAGACCCGATGAACTTCCACTTCGCCTTCTGCGAACGGCAGCAGCCCTTCATCCTCACCGTGTACATCTTTGGCGGCGGCGGTTTCTTCAGCATGGATGTGGGCAGCCAGGGCGTGGTGATGATCGAAGCAGCCCTGGAATTTGGCGTCAGCGCAGCCATCAACCTGGGCGTGGCCAGCGGCGAGGCCAGCATGATGGCCGGTTTCTACTTCCAGAAAACGGGCGCCGACTTTATTTTGACGGGTTACTTCCGGGCCTACGGATCGCTGTCAGTGCTGGGCATCATCACCGTGTCGCTGGAGTTTTACCTGGGGCTGTCTTACGCTTCCAAGGGCATTACGCCGCACGGCGGCACGCTGTGGGGCCAGGCCAGCCTGACGGTGAAAATCGAGATTTTGTTCTTCAGCACCTCGGTCAGCGTCAGCATGGAAAAAGAGTTCGCCGGGTCAGACCCGATGTTCCGCGACATGCTGACGCCCGCCGATTGGGTGGAGTACACCGACGCCTTTGCGGCCTACCCATAGATGAGTGAAGCGTGAAACGTGAAACGTGACAATGCCTTCACGTTTCACGTTTCACGCTTCACGTGGAGGTTCTCGTGGAAAAACAAACGATTATCTGGACGACACTGCCCCACCGCAGCAGTGGCCCGGTGGCTGAAGGCACAGTTTTGCATTTGTCGGTACACGTCGCACCACGGCTTTGGTCCGATGACCCCAACGTCACGCTGCTGCCCCTGAGCCAGTACCCTGATTTTCTCGATTGGCCCACCACGGTGGGCGCGGCTACGTTTGAGGTGGAATTTGCCGGTGGGCCGACGGTAACGGCCGTTCCCACCACCGTTTCCCTGCGCTCAGATTTATGGCAGGGGCTGTTTAATAACGACACGGAAGTACGGCCGTACATCTTCCAGGATTATCGCGCCGTGCCCGTGCAAACTTTCCCCGCTGCCGGACTGCACGAAATCCTCAAAGGCGTTTACCAGCGGGCCGCCACCGACCCCACCTACGGCGCGGGCCTGGACCTGCCGCCCAACGACGTGCTGGTCGGCGACGCCACCATCCGCGACATTGCCCGCGCCGTCAGGCCCGAGATCACCTACGTGCCCACCGACACCGATCGCGGCCCGGTGGTGCTGGACGAACCGGGCGAGGTGCCCGGCGACGGCGAAGAACCAGGCGACGGCAAAGGGTGCAATGGCTGCGTCGGCTGCCTGCTCTGGCCCTGGCGGCTCTTGCGCCAGCTGCTCATCTGGCTGGGCTTGCTGGAACCGACCAGCGCTGCCCAGGCCGCCCCGCAAAGCGCCAGCAAAGCAGCTTCAGTTCCGGCTGCTGTCCCTCAGGCTGGCCCCGTCGCTGCGCCAAAGGCCAAGGAAAAGGCGAAAGTGGTTTATACCCCGCCGCCGCCCTCGGCCAACACGGCCTTCAACCAGCTCAACACCTACCTCCAGCCATACAACACTCAGTCGGTGCCGCTGCCCACGGCCCAGGAGATGGAAACCAAGTTCGACTTCCACGAGACGGTGGCCAACCTGGGCGACTACCCGCTGCTGCAGCGCCACTTTGGCCTGGTGATCGATCTTGAAGTGACGCTGCCCGCCACGCTGCCCGCCGCCACGGGTACCGTACGCGTGCTGCCCACGCTGAATCTGCAGATGGCCACCACGCAGTACAGCCCGCGCACGCATTATGAACTGGGCGACGGCCGTTTCCAACCACAACCGCGTCCTGTTAACCCCGAAATTGCCAACGGCCTGCTGCGCCTGCAAGACAGCGCCCTCTTTGCCGTCACCCAGGTCGATGTGGTTGGCGGCAGCGTCAAGCTGCAAAATACGGCCACCAACCTGGTGGCCCTGCACGATTTCAACACCCGCCCGGCCAACAGCCCGGAGGAAACCGGTCTGCCCGCCCTGCAAACGGCCGGAATCAGCATCGTCCGGCCAGAAAAAGGCACCGAGCTGAAGGCCAAATTCGACAAGTCTTACGCCCTCAACGCCGCCCTGGTGGCCATCGACAACTCGCCGGTGACCCCGGTGACCGTGCCGGGACCACCGCCCACGCCCACCGACGAGCTGTACGCCGAGGACCTGGTGCGCGGCTACCGCATCGACGTGTTTGACGATCAATCCAACACCTGGCACTCGCTGTGCCAGCGCGTGGGCACCTACCACTTCCCCGATGTGCCCGGCGGACCAGAAACGCTGACCAATCTCGAAGACGAGGGTTTTGTGCAGATGGGCGCCACCGAACCCATTCCCGGCTCGGCGACGCGCGTGCTGCGCACCCATGAGTCGCTCTTCACCTGGGACGGCTGGAGCCTGTGCGCGCCGCGACCGGGCCTGACCATTTTGCCGGACCAGACGCCAGGTGAAGTGCAAAATACGGCCGTCACCGTCTTCCACATGGAAACCACTTTTCGCGCCAGGCCCGGTTCCCTGCCCCGGCTGCGCTTTGGTACTGAATACCAGCTGCGCGCCCGCGTGGTGGATTTGGCGGGCAACAGCCGCTTCACGCCGCAGGACCCGGCTTTTGGCGATGATGTGACGGAGAAAACGGCCGTTACCCGCTACCGTCGTTTTGAACCGGTCAGCCCGCCGCCGCTGATGCTGCGTGCCGAGCCCATCGAAGGCGAGTCTTTGGAGCGATTGGTGGTGCGCAGCCAGGTCACTGATCCGGCAGCAACCATCCAGAGCCAGTCCACCGAGCGCCACCTGGTGCCGCCCAAAACGGCCCAGCGTATGGCCGAACACCACGGCCTGTTCGACGGCTCACCGGGCATGCCCAACAACCAGGCCGCCTACGACCTGGCCAGCCGTGAAGCGGGCTCGATGACCCATCGCCTCAACCTGGTTTCTGGCGACCTGGAGCTGATCCCCGGCGTCCAGGAGGTGACCACACCGGAGCAAACGATCTGGCTGCAAACCAACGCGCAGTTTGAGATGGCCTATCTACCCGACCCGTTTGCCCGCGGCGTTTTGCTGCTGGGGCTGCCGGGCATGAATTCGTTTGATGAGATTATCGATCCAGCGGTGCAGGTGGTGAACAAAATCCCCTTCGCCGGCACCTGGCCCAATCCCCAGGCGGTGCGGCTGCGCCTGGCCGGGCTGGAAGCGGGTGCGGCTCCGGCCCAGCCGCAGTGGGATGCCACCAACCGGGTGCTGACGGTGCAGCTGGCCCAGGGAGAAACGGCCGCAATCCGCATCAGTTCCTACTTCGACGCCGCCGATCTGCCTGACACCGGTGTGTGGGACTGGATTCAAGAGGCCAATCCGGCCGACCTGGCTGCACTGACGGCGCAGTACGAATCGGGGCGCACCTGGCTGCATTTGCCTTTCCGCACGCTGGTGCTGGTGCACGCCGTGCAGCAGCCGCTGGTTATTCCGCAGATTGACACCCTGGATGACCCGGCGGTC
Source organism: Candidatus Leptofilum proximum (assembly GCA_016710325.1). Lineage (GTDB taxonomy): Bacteria > Chloroflexota > Anaerolineae > Promineifilales > Promineifilaceae > Leptofilum > Leptofilum proximum. Next base: position 1,785,291 of record JADJXK010000001.1, read on the forward strand.
AAGGATTTGGGGGATACGGCCTTTACCCTCAATGGCGCCATGACCATCGACGCCAAAAGCACCAGCAAGGTTGATTTGTGGTCCCGCTGGGAAGACCCCATCGACGATCTCTCTCAGCCTGCGTTTGTGACGCAGAGCCAGGAGATGCACGTGGCCGAAATTGGTGCTGCTGACCCGGCCAACGACCAACTGCTCATCGATGCCATTCGCCACAGCCTGGGTGACACCAAGTACCATCGTGTCACCTACTGGCCCATCGCTACCACCCGCTTCCGCGAATATTTTCCACCGGCCGTCACCAGCGATCCGACAAATTTGATACGGCCGTTGCCCAGCGAAGCACCCATCCTCACCGTGATCGACATCCCCAACTCCTCCCGGCCCGCCGCGCCCAAACCCCAATACGTGCTGCCCACCTTCCGCTGGGATGAACAGGAAACAGGCGGCATCCTCACTAAAGAGCGGCGCGGCAACGGGCTGCGCGTTTACCTGGACCGTCCCTGGTTTTCCTCCGGGGCCAACGAGCGGCTGGGGGTGGTGATCCGGCCCGGCAGCGTGGCCTTTGATTCGGAGGCGGGGGAGGCGTTACGGCCGTACACCAGCCAATGGGGCATGGACCCGCTGTGGAATTCTGTGCCCACCGAGCCGATGACGCTGAACCGCTTTGTGGGTGACAGCCTGCGGGAAACGGCCACCAACCGGGTGCTGGCCGAACTGGAAGACACGGCACTGCGGGTGCACGTGGCCGGGTACGAACCCGGTTACGACACCGACCGCCAGTTATGGTACGCCAACATCGAGATGGACCCCGGCCAATCTTATTTCCCCTTTGTACGGCTGGCCCTGGCGCGTTTCCAGCCCATTTCCGTGGAGCGCGCGGAGCTCTCCCCCATTGTTCTGGCCGACTTCATGCAGATGGTGCCGCACCGGCGCATCACCTACGACAAAAACAACGTGGCCGCCGGTTCGCTGGGCATCCGCGTCGAAGGCCCCAGCGCCCGCATTGGTGACGTTCCCACGCTCATGGTGGTGCATCTGGAGGAGCGCGACGGCCGTGTGCCCGATGAAACGGACCCGCTTGGCTGGCAACCCATCACCCAACCCACGCTGATTCCCAACTTGCCCGGCCAACCCATCGAAGAATCGGTTTGGGAGTTGACGCTTGGCCTGCCCAACCCGCAGCCCACGCCGCTGCGTGTGGTGGTGCGGGAATATGAACGTTTTGCGGCGGATCGGGCAACGGCCGTTGATCCCCCAGGCAATGAGTGGTGGGAAAACCAAGACACGCCGGGCAGCACGGTGGGGCAGGCCAGCTTCCGCCCCCGCCTGGTCTTTGCCGACGCGATTGTGCTCTAGACCTCTGCTTCTCCACCCTCTTTAGCGTTTGAGGACAATATTGGGCGACCCTTGTGGTCGCCCCTTTTTTTTGGCAGCATCCAGTCTCTCCCCAAAACAGGCTTGACATCTAGAAAACCGAAAGCTATATTTGATACTAAATACCAAATGAGATTAAATATCAATAAGGAGCTTGGAGAATGAATACGATGACAAACCGACTGCTGTGGTATTTGCTGTTGGCCGCGGCTATTGTCCTGGTGGGGGCTGCGGCTGGCTGTTCTACGGGGTCTGCCGAGACTGGGCCGGAGGCTTCTGCTGCGGCATCAGCGGCTGAAGATGAACATGCCGACGAGGATGAACACGAAGCAGAAGCGGCGATGCTGATGCTGCCGGAGGTAACGGCCGTTGATCTGAACGGGGAATCGCTGCGTGTGGTGGCCACCACCAGCATCATTGGCGACGTGGTGGCGCAGGTGGGTGGGGAGGCCATCAACCTGACGGTGTTGATTGGGCCAGGACAAGATCCCCACAGCTACGAACCAGCCGCGCGGGATTTAACGGCCGTTGCCGACGCTCACGTCATTTTTGTCAACGGGTGGGACCTGGAAGAGGGCCTGGTCGATGACCTGGAAAACATTGGCACAGGGGCCCTGGTGGTGCCCATTTCGGCCAACGTCAGTCCACTGTCCGGCGGCGAAGATGAGGCTGATCATGATGGCGAAGAGGAAGAAGCGCATGAACACAGCGGGGCAGATCCGCACGTCTGGTTTAGCGTGCATAACGTCGAGCAGTGGGTGGAAAATGTGCAGCATGTCCTCAGTGACCTGGACCCGGCAAACGCTGCCACGTTTGAAGCCAATGCGGTCACCTATGCAGCAGCGCTGGAAGAATTGGAAGCGTATGCCGAAGCGCAGCTAGACACCATTCCAGCAGAAAACCGTTTTCTGGTTACCAATCATGATTCGTTTATTTACTTTGCAGAGGAATATGGGTTTACCGTGTTGGGCACCGTCATTCCCAGCATGAGCACGGTGGCGGAACCTTCAGCCAGCGACCTGACCGATTTAATCGCAGCCATGGCCGAACATGGTGTCTGCACCATTTTTACCGAGACGACGGTGAACGATGCGCTGGCGCAAACAGTGGCCGGTGAGCTTACGGGCTGTGATGAGGTGCAGGTCTTGAAGCTGTATACCGGGGCAGTTGGGCCAGCGGGCAGCAACGCAGACAGCTACATCGGCATGTTCCGCGCCAATGTGGATGCGATTGTAGCGGGCTTGCAGTAGGTAATTTGCAGAAAGTTTTTCAAAATAGATTAGCTTCAAATCTGCCAATTGCTTGAGTAAAAGCGGGCAAATCAAGCTTTCCTAATTTCAAAAGCTTTCCCGCTTTTACTTAATCCCGGCTGGAGTAAACGGGAAAAGGAAAACGTTATGTATGACGTCATTATTGTTGGTGGCAGCGCCGCGGGACTGAGCGCGGCGCTGGTACTGGGCCGCTTCCGGCGGCATGTGTTAATTGTCGATCATCAAAGGCCACGGAACGCCCCGGCGGAGGCGGCCCATAACTTCTTCACGCGCGATGGCACACCGCCGGGTGAGTTATTGCAAATTGGGCGGGAACAGTTACGGCCGTATCCCACCGTCGAGTATCGCCCAGCTGAGGTCATCAGCCTAAACGCCCTGGAAAATGGGTTTGAGGTGAGAGCCGCCGATGGCGCTGCCTGGCAAGGCCGCCGGGTGCTGCTGGCCACAGGGGTTCGGGATGAACTACCAGCCATACCCGGCCTGGCTGATTATTGGGGGAAAGGTGGCGTACACCACTGCCCCTACTGCGATGGTTGGGAAGTGCGTGACCAAAAAATTGTGCTTATCGGTAATGGAACTGTTGTTGCCCATCTCGCGCCATTGTTAGCCTCTCTTAGCAATGATATTGCGGCGTGTTTGCATGGCGAACAACAACCTTCTGCCGAGGAGATAGAAACGCTTAACCAGATGGGCGTGGCTTTGGTCAAAGTTGGTATTGAGTCCATTGAAGGAAGTTCCGGGCATGTCAGCGGCGTTCGGCTGCAAGACGGCCGTTTAATCCCGTGTCAGGCAATCTTTGTCGGCACAAAACCGCAGCAGCACAGCCCCTTGGCTCAACAAATAGGCTGCGAGTTTGATGATCATGGTTATGTGAAAGTAGACGAGTTAGGGCGCACCAGTGTGCCCAACGTCCATGCCGCCGGTGATATGGCCTCGCCGTTTCATCAAGTGATGGCTGCGGCCGCTTCGGGGCTGGCGGCAGGGAGCGGGATTAACACAGACATCGTTTTCCCTGAAAGCGGATCATGAGTCTCTTGCAGCGGATAAATCTTCCAGCACGAACTCTGCCGCCACTTTGCCGGAGAGCGTGACCATCGGTACGCCGCCGCCGGGGTGGGTGGTGCCGCCAACGTAGTAGAGCCCCTGAATTTGTTTGGCGCGGTTATGCGGCCGTTTAAAAGCAGCCCAGCGTGAATTCGGCGAGGCGCCGTAAAGCGCCCCACGCCACGCACCGCTGCCCTCAGCCAGATCGTGCGGCGTCAGCACCCGCTCGGAGACGATGTGCTCGCGCACGTCGAAGCCGAAGCTGGCGATTTTTCGCAGAACGAGGTCGCGATAGCTTTGCTGGTTTGTCTGCCAATCGTAGCGATCATCTAGCGGCGGGGCATTAACCAGGACAAACCAATTTTCGCCGCCGTCCGGTGCGTGCTCTGGGTCGGTTTTGCTGGTGATGGCGATGTAGATGGTGGGGTCGGCGGGCGGACGGCCGTTTTCAAAAATGGCTTCAAACTCGGCCGGGTAGTCGGGCGAGAAGAGGATGTTGTGGTGGGCCAGCGCGGGGAACTGCTTGTTGATTCCGAGCAGGAGGATGAAGCCGGAGCAGGAAGGGGCGAATTGTGAATGGCTACTTGTTAATGGTAAATTGTTAATTTGTTCTTCAGAGGAAGCTGTTTTCTTCGGAGAAAACAACTGTGTTAACCATCTGCCCAACCCTCTGCGGCTTTGTGCCTTTGCGTGAAAAAAATTCCGCAAAAGATGCTGACGGGTGGTAGTGACATCGAGGTTGCTGACAACGGCCGTTCCCCACACGATTGTCCCGTTTTCCAGGATGAGGTGGGAGAAACGGCCGTTTTCCACCGCAATTTCCCGCACGCCGCAGTTCGTATGAATGGTTACGCCGAGCTCCTCCGCCAGCCGGGCCATCGCCTGGGCAATTGCGTAAATGCCGCCGCGTGGATACCAGACGCCGCCGCTCAGCTCCACGTGGGCGATGACGTTGAGCGTGGCCGGGGCCAGGAAGGGGCTGCCGCCAACATAGGTGGCAAATCGGCCCAACAGCTGCCGCAGCTCTGGCGAACGTACGAAATTTTCAATCGCCTGCTGCATGGTGCGCAGGCCGTCAATCTTGAACCAATCCAGGAAGGGGACGCGCCAAAAGCTGCGCCAGGTAGGCGGCCGGTCGTAGATAAAGACGGGACCAGTGATGCAGTGAATCTGCTCGGCGTAGCGCAGGTAAGCCAGGTAGCCGTCCACATCGCGCGGTTCGATCTGCCTGATTTGGGCGATCATCCTCTCGCGGTCTTGCGTGGCGTCGAGGATGGTGCCGTTGGCGTAGAAGTAGCGTGTTAGCGGCTCCACCGGTTCCAGCGTCAGGTAATCATCCAGGCGGCGTCCGGCGCTGGCGAACAGCGCTTCGAATACGTGCCGCATGGTGATGACCGAGGGGCCAATGTCCCAGCGGAAGCCATCAGCCTCGATCTGGCCCATCTTGCCGCCCACCTGCGGGTTCTTCTCGTAGATGGTCACACGCTGCCCGGCGGCGGCCAGCCGGATGGCTGTGCTGAGCCCGCCAATGCCAGCGCCGATGATGAGGATTTCGTTCATAGGCAAACACTCATGGAGATTAGAGATTGGGGATTGGAGATTGCGCCCATCTCTAATCTCTAATCCCCAATCTCCTTCCTTTCCACTCCGCCGTGCCGTGCCGCTGCCATTGGATCGATTGGCAGGCGATGCGGGTCATGAGCAGGACGGAGACGGGCATGAAGATGGCGTCGAGGAGGCGCTGGTGGGTGAAGACGGCCGTTCCCCCCCGTAACACCACACCAGCCAGCCCCAAAACCAGCAGCCACACGTCTAGCGTTACAGCAAACCAGAGCCAGGGAAACAGAAAAACGAGCCAGTGAAACAGGGTGGAGAGCAGCAAAAAGGGTACACTGCCACCGTGCCCGGCCAGGATATTTTTGGCAAAGCCTGCCCGTACCTCTGGCCAGTTCTGGTACATGCGGCAGCTCACCAGCCGGTTGCCGTCGGCCATGCGCAGCCGCAGTCTGTGCGATTTGATGGCTTTGGCCAGGGCCACATCTTCGATGACGTTGTTGTGAACGGCCGTGTGTCCCCCTACTTTTTCGTACGCGGCGCGCCGGAACAGCAGGCACTGTCCATTGGCGGCGGCAAAGGCTGGCCAGCGGGTATAATGCACCGGCAGGATGGGCAGGTAGCACAAAATGGCGAAGCTCATCAAGGGGACCACCAGCCGCTCGGCCCACGTTTCCGTCTGCTGCGTGGGCCAGACGGTGAGCAGACCGGCCTGCTCGCGTTGGGCCAGGGCCAGCAGCGCCGCCAGCGCGTCGGGCGCCCAGCGCACGTCGGCATCCGCAAAGAGCAGGTAATCGCTGGTGGCGGCCTGGCTGAGCTGGTGACAGGCCCAATTTTTGCCCAGCCAGCCGGGCGGCAGCGGGGTACCGGAAATCAGTCGAAATCGCGGGTTACCGTGTGCTGCCTGTGTGGCAGCGGCTCCGGTGCCGTCGTCGGATTGGTCGTCAAGCAGGATGAGTTCGAAGTTGCCGTAACTTTGCCCCAGCAGGGCGCGAATGGTTTGGCCGATAACGGCCGCTTCATTACGTGCCGGTATCAAAATAGACAGTTTGGGCTGGTGCGCCAGCTGGGTGGCTTTGAGGCGGGGGAAAAAGAGGAAGTTGGATACGGCCGTCATCCCCAAAATCAGCAACGCCAATGAAATGAATTCCTCGAAAAGTGTCAATGTCATGCCAAGTTTTTTATCAGCAGATTGCGCAGATTGAACAGATTTTTTAGTTCGTTTAATCTGCGAAATCTTTGATTTTTATCCTGAACTTTGTTTGGATTGCTTACGGCGGCGAAGGGACGGCCGTTGCGCCAAATCTCCCCGGTGGTTCCAGGACAGCAGCAGCACCTGCCCCGCCCACACGCCCAGCAAAATCGGGTTTTCGAACCAGACCAGCAGCGCTACCAGCATGCCCGCCAGCGCCGCCATCACTGCCCAGCCGGAGGGGGTGATGAGCAGCGTAAACACAATCAAAAGCGAGAGCGAGATCAGCGGCATGGTCCAGATGGTGAGGCCAATCCAGACGCCAAAAGCGGCGGCAATAGCCTTGCCACCCCGCCAATTCAAGAACGGTGAAAAGGTATGGCCCAGCGGCGGTCCTAACGATATCGGCACCAGCCCCCAGCCTGCGATGCCAAAAATGTGCACTGCCAGCCCCAGTGGCAGCGCCCCCTTGGCGATGTCCAGCATGAGCGCCAGCACAAACGGCGGCACCCCACCCGCACGCAGCACGTTGGTTGCCCCCGGATTTTTGTCGCCAAACTGGCGAATGTCTTTGCCCAGCACCACCTTGCCCACCCAAACCGAAAACGGCAGCGCGCCCAGCACAAAGCCAAAGAGGGTCCAGAGGACGGTGGTGAGAATTTGATTCATAAGAAAGTGTGCAAGTGTGCAAGTTTGCCTGTGAAATGTTTACCGATTACTGCTTACCGAATACCGAACGCCAGCCCAGCCAGACAAACAGCCCCATCACCACGCCGCCAACCAGGGCGGGGCCAGCCAGCCCCCAGAAGAAGAGCAGGCCGAAGGTTTCCAGGAACCAGGTGATGGTGTAGATTAGGAGCAGGGGCCTGGTGGGCAGTTTTTGGGGTCGGATGAGGGCGGTGAGGAGAACGGCCGTTCCCCACCAACCTAAATAATTGCTCCACGGAATACCAAAATAACCGCCGGGATTGTCCCACCGCCACAACCCCCAGGCCACCATCTGCGGATCAAGGAAGAGGTCCCAGGCGGTGAAGGCCAGCCCGGCCAGCAGCAGGTAAAGCCAGCGATTGTGCGCCCAGCGTGTGGGAAGCTGCGTTTGAATCTGCCGGACGACGGCCCAGGCAGCGGGCAGCATCATGAACCAGGCGAAGGGGATAAGCACGGGCACGTGGGCAATTTGCGGTTGCATCAAATCCATGTAGCGGTAGCGGCCAAACGGGAAGCCGGTGGTGGAGCCAAGCCATTCCACAAACAGGGACAAGGCGGCGATGAGAACGGCCGTACCTATCGTCTTTTGCCAGCCCCAACGATCGCGCAGAACGAGGAAAACGGCCGCTGCCTGCAGCATCACCCCCAGCGTCAGCCCCAGCGGAATGATCCCCGGCCCCCAAATCCACTTCATGATCGGCAGGCTGATCATTGCCAGCACCCAGAGGAGGATGAGGGTGGTGGTCAGGGAGGGGGGAGCGGTAATCAGTGATCGGTAGACGGTATTCGGTAGGAGAGTTTTGACGCGTTCGCTTATCACTTTTTACTTTTCACTTCCCAAAGACAGTCTACCTGCACGCCATTGGGCCACGGCCGTTTTTACCGCTTCCAACCGTTCCTGGCTTTCGGCGGACAGGAACAGCACTATGCCAAAAACCACCAGCGTGTTGGTGATAAGGAAGAACAGGAACTCTTCAAACGGCAGAATACCGCCGATGATCCAGTTGAGCGTCTGGGCCGGATCGATGGTCCAGATGCCGTCGTAGATGGCCAGAGCGTCGGCGGCGGAGAGGAAGAGTGTGATAGGAATCAGCCCTAGCGCCACAATGCGGCGGTGCTGCCACAAAATATCGCCGCCAAAACCCACTTGCAGCATGATGGGCAGCAGGGCCCAGGCCAGGATGAGGGCCAGGTAGGTGCCGGGCAGCCAACCAATGGTCAGGATGGCTACCATGCTCAGCCAGACAATCCCAAGAATGATTAGCGCGGTGTGGCGGAGACGGCCGTTCTCCCACCCCCTTTTTACCACATCCGGCTGCCGCCGCAGCCAAAACAGCAGCCACAGACCCGTCAATATCGGCTGCACCAGGAAAAACGTGTACTCCTCGATGGGCACATAACCGAGCACGATGCCGCTAACCTTGGCCGGGTCGTACCACCAGACAGAGGTTGCTACCAGATAGTTATCCCACGGCGTGGTGTAGACCAGCGCCAGCGCCAGGTGGAGCAGCAAAATTGCCCCCGGCGGGAAGCTGGCAAAGCGCCGCGGCAGCTGGCGGCCCAACCAGGCATCGCGCCAGGTCAGCCCCAACATGATGGCAATAGGAAGGGCTAAAAAAAGGCCGAGAAAACCGAAGTAGGTCATATCTTTCCGTTGTCGGTAATCGGTGAACCGTAATCGGTTTATTTACCGCTCACCGTTCACCGATTACTGATTACCGTTTACCGAACACCGTTCGGCGCGCCGATAATCAAATGCTCGGCAATTTTGCTGGAGGAGAGCACGCCGGGCAGGCCTGCGCCGGGGTGCGTTCCTGCGCCGACGAAGTAGAGATTGTCGATGTCTTCCGACCGGTTGTGCGGGCGGAACCAGGCCGACTGCGTCAAAATTGGTTCGACGGAGAAGGCCGAGCCGAGGTGGCTGTTGAGCACTCCCTTGAAGTGTCGTGGATCGATGTGGTGCTCGGTGACGAGGTTGGCCTGCAAATCGGGCAGGTAGTTGTCTTCCAGGAACTGCATGATGGCGTCGCGGTACGGCTTGGCCGTCTTGTTCCAATCAATGCCAGCGCCGAGATGCGGTACGGGCGAGAGCACGTAAAACGCTTCATGCCCCTCGGGGGCCATGCTCGGATCGGTCATCGTGGGCATGTGCAGGTAGAGCGAAAAATCGTCGGCCAGCTGCTTGTTTTTGAAGATGTCTTGCAGCAGCCCCTTGTACCGTTCGCTGAGAATGATGTTGTGGTGGGCCAAACGGCCGTCATTGTACCGCTTCTTGGTGCCAAAGTAGATCACAAACAGCGACATGCTGTAGCGCGTCAGGTTATTGTAGCGGAAGTCGGAGTTGCGCAGGCTGCGATTTTTGCTGTTGATGAGCCGGGTGTAGGTGAAGGCCACGTCGGCATTGGAGATGACATGGTCGGCGTGGTGTACCGTGCCGTCTTTGAGACGAATTCCCTTGGCTCGACGGCCGTCTACCAGAATTTCATCCACTTCGGCGTTAAGGTGGAAACGGCCGTCCAACTCCTCAATCAGCCGCCCCAGGGCACGCACCAGTGCCCCGGTGCCACCCATGACGTAATGCACGCCCCACTCCCGCTCCAGGTAATGAATCATGGCGTAAATCGAGGTGGTGTCAAACGGATTGCCGCCCACCAGCAGCGGGTGGAAGGAGAAGCAGCGGCGCAAAAACTCGTTCTCGATGAACTGGGAGGCGTAGTTGTACACCGTCTTGTGTGACTGCAAGCGCAGCAGGTCCGGCACGACACGAATCATGTCGCCCACAGAGAGGAACGGCTGATCGGCCAGTTCTACAAATCCTTTCTCGAAGATGGCTTTGGTGGTGGCCATAAACCGCTTGTAGCCTTCGCGGTCGGCGCGGCTCCACTGCTCAATCTGGTTGAGGATAAATTCCTCGTCGTTGTTGTAGTCGAGGGAACGGCCGTTGTGGTCAAAAATGCGGTAAAACGGATCACAGGCCACAAACTCCACGTAATCTTCCCGCTTGCGTCCGGCCAGCTCAAAAATGTCGTCAAACATAAACGGCGCGGTGATCACCGTGGGACCGGCGTCAAACTTAAAGCCATCTTGTTCAAACACATAGGCCCGGCCGCCTGGCTGGTCTAGCTTTTCAAAAATATCAACTTGATAGCCTCGTGCTGCCAGGCGCGCCGCCGCGCCCAAACCGCCGAAACCACTGCCAATTACGATTACTTTTTCTTGCATTTCGTTTTTTTCGGGCTAAAGCCACGACTGAATAATGCTGGCTCTGTCCCCTGCTTTCCTTTCACTATTTACTTTTTGCTACTTTTTCTCCGCTAATACATCGAACTTCTGAATTTGCAGAGTCCGCATCCTCAGATGCGGGCGGTGGGCATCTGAGGATGCCCACTCCTCCCCGGCATTTTTAAGAGTTTCTTGTACCAGCTACCCCTGCGGCACCGCACAAAAATTATCTGCCTCGACAGGAGCGTTGTGGGTACAGGCCACCAGGGCTGGTTGGGTATGCACGGGTTCATTCACCAGGTGTACGTATTGATTGTTGGTGGCGCGCCACCAGATGCCGGGCAGCTGGCCCAGCTTTTCCCGCCCGCTGGTGTGGGCGCGATGGCTGAACACGTCATAATTATGTTCTTCGATGTCGTCCAGGATGGCGCGGTAGAGTTCGGCGGCGGCGGCAATGGCAAAACGACCGCTCTTGCCCAACATTGTTACCCCCGGCAAAGCCTCGGCATACAGCTGCCGTGCCCGCCGAATCTGGAAGCGCATGAAGGCGCGCCAGCGGTGGTCAATGTTACCAGCGGCAATATCCGTCTCGTCCAGGTTAAACATGCGTAATTCTTCGCGGGGGAGGTAGAGACGGCCGTTCTGCCAATCTTCCTGCACATCGCGCAAAATGTTGGTCAGCTGAAGCGCCACGCCCAACTTGATGGCGTACGGAATTGCCTTGGCGCCATCATGCCCCACAATGTGCATCGCCATTAGCCCCACCGTGGAGGCTGCTCCGTAGCAGTACTGCGCCAGCTCGCCAAACGTTTCATAACGCGTGTGCACCAGGTCGGAGGTGATGCCGTCCAGCAGCTGCTCCGCATAACGGCGCGGGATGTTGAAGTTGGCCCGCGTATCGGCCCAGGCCAGCGCCACCAGGTTGTAGACGGGTGGATGGTTGGCCAGGCTTTCCTGCCGCCACTGCAAAATTCGCTGGTGCTGGTTGTGTTTCTCTTTGTCTACCAGATCATCGCTGACGCGGCAGAAAGCGTACAGGGCGCGGGCCGCCTGGCGCTGCTTGGTGGGCAGGAGGCCGGACGCCAGGTAAAAGGTGCGGCTGTGCTGCCGCGTAATGGCCGCACAATATTCATAAGCCTGTGACAGGTGTTCACGGCCGTTATGAACTGGTTCATTCCCGGTGTCGTGGTCCAGGGCATGATGGGCCAGGCGCAGCAGGCGAGCTTCCCACATGGCTGGTTCGAGCGTTTCTAACGCCATATTTCCTCCAAAAACTGCATCATCTGATGAAAAGGATGCCCCTGATTCAGGCACATAAAGTCATAAACTGTACTAACAGTTACAGGCTCTTCGGGATTACGTGGGATTTGGCGTGAAACGTGACGCGTGAAACGTGATGTCACTCTGGTTACGTTTCACGCGTCACGTTTCACGGATTGTAAACCTCCTGAATTCCAGAAGACCAAGTTATAAAGAATGTTAGCTTACCAGGCACAGTTTGTCAAGGTATTGTTTAGGTTTTTGCTCTTTTTTGGGCCGTTTTGGCTAAAAATGGCTTAAAAACATGGGCAGAACGCAAGTTTGAACAGATTTTGTAAAGAGATTGTAACTAGGCGGACTCTAATGGTTTTGTGAAGTGGCAGCCCTTAGAGTTGTGCCAGGGAACCTGAATAGTTTGACAATGTTAAATTAGGCTCATGAGAGCCATTGCCTGTAAAAATAGCGAATGAAAAAACAAAAACCAATCTTATCGCCCAATGGGGTCTAAATCTTGACGAAATTGAAGACCTGCCTGAACGTCTCACAAAATTTCATCAAGGTTATCACGCTTGGATGCGAACCTGCACCCGAGACACCAGTCGTTTTGGACTGGATTACATCAGCGGACTGCTACGCATGAAAACGAAGCGCAATATCAACAACATCGCTCGCACGGTCGGTGTACCCGAGCAGAATATGCAACAATTCATCAGTGATTCACCCTGGTCTGGTTACGATTTAATCTCTGTTCTCCAGCAAGATATAAGTGCCCATCCACAATTTCAAGCAGAGAGCGTCCTACTCATTGACGAAAGTGCCGATGAGAAGGCCGGGGAACACAGTGCTGGTGCCGGGCGGCAACATAACGGCCGTTTAGGCAAAATCGAAATGAGCCAAGTAGGCGTTTTTCTCTCCTTGACCAATAGTGGCTACCACAATTGGATCGATGGCGAACTCTATTTTCCTGAAAAATGGTTCACAGATGCCTACGCCACCAAGCGAAAGCGGATTGGACTGCCGCCGGAGCGCAGCTTTGCCACCAAACTGGAGTTGGCTTTGCAAATGACCAAACGGGCTTATGAAAACGGCGTCTCATTCTGCGCGGTTGACTGCGACACTTTGTATGGTCGGTCTGGCGAATTCCGCGATGAGCTTGACCAAGAAAGATTCGAGTATTATGCAGATGTGCCACACAATACCCAAGTGTATCTTGCCCCGCCGCAAATCGTATATCCGCTGACAAAAAGAGGGGTGCCCTCCAAGAATCATGAGGTGATTGGTGTTGCTTACACGGTTGCCGAGGTGAAAGCTCAGCCCGCAATCGAGTGGGAGCACATCACTTTGCGTCCCAATGAACGAGGTATGTTGCAGGCCAAGTTTGCTCGTTGTCGGGCCTGGACCGTGCGCGATGATGGGTCATTACGACCAGAGTGGCTGCTCATTCGTCAAACGAAGCAAAAAACAATCTATTCTTTGAGTAATGCGCCGGAGGACACACCTTTGTGGACAATGGCGCAACGAAAATCGCAACGATATTTCATTGAGCGTTCCAATCAGGATGCCAAATCTGAGTTTGGCTGGGATGAATTCCAGGCCATCAAGTATCGAGCCTGGGTGCACCACCTGGCACTCACCATCATGGCCAATTGGTTTATCACTGAAACCAGACTGGCGTGGGCGCAAAAGTATGAGCGTGACCCAGATTTGTTGGAAAAGTACGAAACGGATGTGTTACCGGCGCTATCCGTGGCTAATGTGCGTGAATTGTTGCGAGCTACCATGCCTTTACCACAACTTTCCCCGCAACAAGCAACCGAGTTGATTGTCAAACATCTCGATAATCGGACTCGTTCTCGTAAATCGCGGCTGAGCAAGGCTCTCAGCCCTTGAATCTAACGTTGTCAAAGTAGTAGGTCAACTCGTCGTGAAACAAGATGACATACTGCTGGGGGTGATACAAGGCAGCGCTGTAAGCGTACCCCATGCGCCGTCGTTTCAGGTGGCGTCTTGGGTCAGGACTCTCTACATAGCTGGTGGCTTGCTTCAAGCTCACCTTAAGTCGGCGCAAAATCTGGTGCACACCGGGCAGCGTGCAATCTTGCAGCCAGGCAACCACCCGGCGCAGGTCCTTGAGTCGCCAGCGGCTCCGCGCTATGCCATGCTGTCGCGGCGAATCGTGCAGCAGATGCTCGATTTCAGCCTTGGCTGCTTCTGGGGTGCTAAGGGTCATAGGCCGTTTTACGACCACGCCCCTCGTCGATGGGCAAACCGTCTACGCCCCTGTCCTGGTAGCGGTCAAGCCAGCCGTAAACGGTGTCTGGTTTGCGTGGCCGCAACAGGCCATGAAGCGCAACCCAGCGGCCCGAACAGCCGTCGGCCACTTGTAAAATGGCCGAAGCACGCTCCCGTAAATAGGGTTTGGCGGCATGGTCACGCAGCTCAATCAGTTCTGCTTTTTCTTCGGTTGTTAAGGTAAGGGTTCTTGGTTTAGAGATAGCGTTCTCCTGGTTCATTATGACAACTCTTTCGCTACTATTATACCAGACCCATTTTGTTACCCGTTTTATTTTTTAAACACTAATTGCAACGTCTCTACAACACGGGATTATCTGGACGTTAAGGTCATCATCAGGTGGCCTTTGGGGCGCAGGGTGATGAGCGGTTCCAGCGCCACCCGCGTGCCGGGCACCAGCGCCAGCCGGTAGCGCTGTACGATGCTGGCCAGCAGCAGCGTGGCCTCCGTCATGGCAAAGCTGTTGCCGATGCAGATGCGCGGCCCGCCGCCAAAGGGTAGATAGGCGTAGCGCGGCCGTTCCGCTTTACGCTCCGGGGTGAAGCGCTGCGGATCAAACCGCTCCGGGTCGTCCCAAAATTCCGGGTGGCGGTGGGTGATATACGGGCTGGTGGTGATGACCGAGTTTTTGGGCACGTAGTAGCCGCCAACCTCATCTTCTTCATTACCCCAGCGGGCAATGGTGTAGGCGGGCGGGTAGAGCCGCATACTTTCTTCAAGGACCATCGTCGTGTAGGGCAGGTTAGGGATGTCGTCGATGGTGGGCAAACGGCTGTTCAGCACGCCATCCACTTCCGCTTCCAATTCTGCGCGCACGGCGGGATGCTCGGACAGCAGGTAGAAGGTCCAGGCCAGAGCCACGGCCGTTGTCTCGTGCCCGGCGAGCATGATGGTCATCACCTCGTCGTGCAGCTGCTGGTCGCTCATGCCCTCGCCGCTGTCCTCGTCGCGAGCGGCCATTAACATGCCCAGCAGGTCTTCGGTTTCCAGGCCGGACTGGCGCCGTTCCTGGATGATGCCGTGCACGACCTGGGTGAGAATGGCCGTATTTTTGTTAATGCGCCGCGTGCCGGGCAAAAAGGGAATCTTCAGGCCAATGTTGGCAAAAGGAATACTGGTCAGCCGGGCAATTTCTTCGTTTACCACCGAAAACGCTTCGCCCACCGTGTCTGCTTCACGGGTCAGGTCGATGCTGAAGAGCGTTTTGCCCACAATTTCCAGCGTCAGGTGCATCATGGCTTCGTTGATGTCGAGGGGACGGCCGTCTTTGGCCAACGTGTGCCAGTTTTGCAGCATCGCATCCGTCGCCTCGGTCATAGTGGTGGCAAAAGCGGCGATGCGCTTGCGATGGAACGCGGGGCCGCCAGCCGCCGCTGCCGCCGCCAGAAGTCGCCATCGCTGATGAGCAGGCCGTTGCCCACTACGGGCCGCAGCAAAGCCAACGCTGGATGAGGCATCTTCGTGTAGTTGCGATTGTTGTCCTGCAAAATATGTTTGTAATGATCGGGGTGGAAAAACAGGTAGCCGTAAAGATTGAGCACCGCGCGGAAGCGAACGGCGTCGCCATATTCGCGGAACATGTCCATCATCGCTTGCAGCGGCTGCCCTTGGAACTGCTTCAGCACGCCTTGCGGCCATTTGCCCATCGGCCCTGGGGGATCGGGCAGTCTGTTGGCACCGGTTTTAACAGTTGCGGTGGTCATGGTTTGCTCCGGGTGTGAGCAGCAGCCAGCCAAGGCGGGCTGTTTGCTGCAATAATGTGATTGCTTAGCGAGTTGTGAACAATTTCACAAGCTGAATTCTAGCAAAGCGCAGCCGCAGATGTCAAGCTTTGGACACCGTTCAATAACGGTGCAGTGCTATTTTTGCACGAAGGGGAGGTAGCTGACGGGCGAGACGTTGATTCCGGCGGCGTACCAGATGCCGCCCAGCAGGTGCTGGTGGAAGTGTGGCTCGCTGTAGCTGGCTTCGGTGTGGCCCAGGCCGGTGTAGAAGGAACGGCCGCCATCAAACTCATGGTACCAGGCAATGGGGTGGGGATTGCCCATTGTGCCGCCGCTGTAGGTGGATTCGTCAACGGTGAGCAGGACGGTGACGCCGCTGGGGGTAGGGGCAAAGTTGTACCATTCGTCGGTGCGCAGCCAGGGGTTGGGCAGCCCTAGCGTGGCCAAATGATCGGTGGTGACGACATTGATTTCGGCGGGCTGGATGGCAGGGTGGCCGTCGAAATAGCTGCCCACCAGCTGGCCGTACCAGGCCCAGTCGTATTCCGTGTCGGTGGCGCTGTGGATGCCCACAAAGCCGCCGCCGTTCTGGATGAAACGCTCCATCGTGCCCTGCTGCGCCGCATTCAAAATGTCGCCAGTGGTGTTGAGGAAGATGATCACGGCAAAGGGTGCCAGTCCGGCGTCGGTGAAGAGGCTGGCATCTTCGCTGGCAGTGACGGCAAAGTTATGTGCCGCACCCAGTTCCTGAATCGCCGCAACGCCTGCCTCGATAGAGCTGTGCCGGAAACCGGCCGTTTTGCTAAACACGAGCACGTTGAACATGGTGTTTTCCTGGGTCTGGGAACTGGCAGGGGTGATGGTGCAGGCAGCAACGGCCGTTATCACCAATAACCATAAAAAAGCGTTCCAATTCCTCAATCTGCCGCGAATTTTGCTGCTCCTTTTTCTTGCCAGAGCTAATGTCATACCCGCGAAGGCGGGTATCCATCTTGCACCCGAGGTGGATTCCCGCAGCCTGCCCCCGCGAAGGCGTGGGGTGGGTATGACTGGCAAAATAGAGTTCTTTACCTGAGCCATTCTAACAAAAGCATCATAGAACCTCTACTATTGCTGGGCCATCCACATGGATGGTTAATGGATATTTGCTGGTTGACAAACGCAATAAAATCCTTAAAATACGCCGTATGCCATCCATATGGATGGTAAATGGATGATTTGAGGGCAAAATGGCAGACAGCGAAAAAATTACAATCAATATGAGCGTGGTGGATTTGGGCAAGATCGATTTGCTGGTGGAAGAGGGGTTCTACTCGAACCGGACCGACTTCATTCGCACCGGCATTCGCAACCAGCTAGACAAACACAGCGACGAAGTGAAGCAGACCGTGACGCGCAAGACGATGGCCGTGGGGGTGGTGGGTTACGGCCGTAAAGCCCTCGAAGCGCGCCAGGCGGCCGGGGAAAAGGTGTCCGCCTGGGTGGTAGGCAGCCTGACCATCGCCGATGACGTGTCGGCCGAGCTGGCCCTGGACACGATTGAGTCGATCAAGGTGTACGGCGTGTTTAAGGCCAGCGACAAGGTAAAAAACGCCCTGGGTGATCGGATTTTGTGAGCTTTTGGCCACAGAGATCACAGAGGTTTAAGAGGTTTGAGAGATGGATAACCAGTTTAAGATTCGGGAATTTAAGGCGGCGGAAGCCACAGACGCCGAGTTTGTGGCTTTGCAGGTGTATGAAAACGCGATGCGGGCGGAGCGCACGCCGGAAGATCCGCCCAAGTCGGTGGTGGCGGTGAAGGCCGATTGGCAGTCGATGCCGCCGTTTTTGCAGGTGCGCGTGTGGCTGGTGTGGGATGCGGCGGAAACGGCCGTTATCGCCCAAGGCCTCATTGCCACCATGAACACGGATGAGAACCAGCACCTGGCGCAAGTAAGCATTGGCGTGCTGCCCGAACACCGCCAGCAGGGCATTGCCCGCGCGCTACTGGCGCTTATTGCGGCCGAGGCGGAGGCGCAAAATCGGAGGCTGCTGGTGGGGAACACCAACGGCCGTGTTCCTGCCGGTGAGCCGTTTATGGAGCGATTGGGCGGCAGCCGCGGGCTGGCCACACACCTCAACCAGCTGGCATTGGCCGATTTGGACCAATCGCTGCTGCAAAGCTGGCAGGAGGCGGGACAGCGCCAGGCGGCCGAGTTTGCTCTGGGCTGTTGGGAAGGGCCATACCCGGAAGCGCAGCTGGCCGACATCGTGGCCCTGCATGAGGTGATGAACCAGCAGCCGTACGATGACCTGGATGTGGAAGATTTTCACATGACCGGCGAGCAGCTGCGCCAGATCGAGGCCAATCTGGCCGCGCAGGACGTGACGCGCTGGACGCTGTACGTGCAGGAAACAGCGACGGGGAAGCTGGCTGGTTACACCGAAATGATGTTTTTACCGGAGCGGCCGGCCGTGGCCAGCCAGGGGGATACAGGCGTGTTTCCTGAGTATCGCGGTAAGGGGCTGGGGCGTTGGTTGAAGGCGGCGATGTTGAAGCGGGTGCTGGCGGAACGGCCGTCGGTCCACTTCATCCGCACAGGCAACGCCGATTCCAACGCCGCCATGCTCAAAATCAACCGCGAGCTGGGCTTCAAGCCGTATTTGTCGCAGACGATCTGGCAGGTGGAAACGGCGAAGGTGAAGGGGTACCTGGCCGAAAAATAAGTTAAACCGCAAAGACGCAAAGGACGCAGAGATTACTTGATTGATTTCTTCGCGTTCTTTGCGTCCTTTGCGGTAAAAAATTATTCCCCGAAGCTGATGCCCTGGGCGAGGGGCAAATCTTTGGACCAGTTGATGGTGTTGGTCTGGCGGCGCATGTAGGCTTTCCAGGCGTCGGAGCCGGATTCGCGGCCGCCGCCAGTTTCTTTTTCGCCGCCAAAGGCGCCGCCGATTTCTGCGCCAGAAGTGCCGATGTTGACGTTGGCAATGCCGCAGTCGGAGCCGGTGGCCGCCAGGAAGGCTTCGGCGGCGCGGATGGAGTCGGTGAAGATGGCGCTGGAGAGGCCCTGGGGCACCTCGTTGTGCAGGCGCATGGCGTCTTCCAGGTTGTCGTATTCCATGATGTAGAGGATTGGCGCAAACGTTTCTTCGCAGACGATGGGCGTCTGGCCGGGCATTTTGACGATGGTGGGCTGGACAAACTGCGGCCCAACGTCGGGCAGGGTGCTGCCACCGACCACAATTTCACCCCCTTCACTTTGAGCCTGTTCGAGAGCGCGCTGCATGGCGGTTACGGCCGTTGCCGTGCTCAGCGGCCCCATCAATGTATCCTCCACCAGTGGATCGCCAATTTTCACCTGTTGGTAGGCCCTGGCCAGCCGGTTGGTCAGCTCGTTGGCGATGGTTTTGTGGGCCATGATGCGGCGGGTGCTGGTGCAGCGCTGCCCGGCGGTGCCTACTGCGCCAAAGAGGATGGCCCGCGTAGCCAGGTCCAGGTCGGCGTCGGCGGCGACGATGATGGCGTTGTTGCCGCCCAGCTCCAGGATGGTGCGGCCAAAACGGCGGGCCACGGTCTCGCTGACGATGCGGCCGGTGCGAATGGAGCCGGTGAAAGAGACAAGCGGCAGGCGTCTGTCGTTGGTGATGAGCTCACCGACGGCGCGGTCGCCCACAGTGAGGGCAAAGACGCCGCTGACGCCATGATCGGCCATGACCTGGTTGGCGATGTGTTGGATGGCAACGGCCGTTAACGGCACCAGTTCCGACGGTTTCCAGACGACGGTATCACCACAAACGGCAGCAATGGCGGCGTTCCAGGCCCACACTGCGGCGGGAAAGTTGAAGGCGGTGATGACGCCAATCGGCCCCAACGGGTGCCACTGCTCGTACATGCGGTGGCCGGGCCGCTCGGAGTGCATTGTCAGGCCGTAGAGCTGGCGTGACAAGCCCACGGCAAAGTCGCAGATGTCGATCATTTCCTGCACTTCGCCAATGCCTTCGGCGCGAATCTTGCCCATCTCCAGGCTGATCAGTTCGCCGAGCGGTTCGAGCTTGTCGCGCAGGGCGTTGCCCAGGTCACGCACCAGCTGGCCGCGCTGCGGGGCGGGCGTGCGGCGCCAGGTTTGGAAGCTGGTTTGGGTGGCGTCAACGGCCGTATGGTAGGCAACGGCCGTGGCGGGCCGCACGCTGGCAATCGGCTCGCCGGTGGTGGGGTTGAGTGAAACGATGGGTGTTGCCTCTGTAGACAGCCAGGCGCCTGGCCCCGTGCACACGCCGCTGTTGACCGGTTTAATCTGTAACTTGTCTAAAATTGCTTGCATACCTTTCCCTCGGTTATTCTTCACTGTCTATCAAATCTTTTCTGGTGTCGTTACTGTTTTCATCACTGGGATTGGACGGGATTTTGACCAGCACTTGTCTACGGCCGTCGGCCACGGCAATGACGGTTTCTACATTGATGTCTTTGGAGATCAGGCCAAAATCTTGCAGCGTCCAGATGGTGGTGATGCGGTCGCTGAGATTCGGCCATTGATCCTTGGCCCAGTGGTAACGGCGGCGGCTGAACTGCCAGACAGGTTCCGGCAGCGTTTTGGGGGCGTACGCTTTGAACTCTTCCCAGATAACTTTGGCGTCGGTTTGTGGGAACAAGATATTGAGCATGGCTTTTTGCACCATGGCGGCATCACGGCCGTGTTCTTCCGACACCCAGTTGATGTGGTAATTGTGGATGAAGGTGAAAACACCGAAGTGGGAGTAATCTTCCACATCGCGCACAATGCGCTCGCGCTGGTTATAGGCTGCTCGGTACGTTTCTTCCAGCTCGGTGCTGGGCTCTTCTATCCGTTCGTGGTGTGTCTCGTGTTCAAACAAGTCGGGATTGAGTTTGTAGAGATAGCAAATGAGCGTCCGAATTCGTTCAGGGCCAACGTTGAACTTGGCAAAGCCGCCAGAGTGAATGAGATCTTCGACAGCATCCACAATGCCGCGCTGGCGCGCTTCGTCGTGGGCGCGCTCCAGGCCAATCTGGGTGAGGTTTTCTTTGGGCTGCAGCGGCGTGGCTGGTTTGACGGCCATATCAGACAGCCGCTTGAGACCGCCGTTGGCCATAAAAATCTGCAGTATGGTGATGAGTGCGCCAAAAATCACAATCACCACCAGGGCATCTGTTTTCTGGGTGACCAGCACAATCATCATCAGGTAACTGGCAATCATGCCGCGCAGGCCGGCAAATTTGAGCGACCGCGCTTCTCGGGAACCCGGCTCAATGCCACGTTCGCGCATGGCCTCATCGCGCACAAAAAAGACGGTGGTGCTGGTGATGACAAAGGCGCTGACAAAGCCAAAGGCATAATACGATTCCACGATCACCACTTCCCGGATGATGGGAATGAGAATGGCCGAAACTACCCAGATGACGGCGATGCCGATGCGATCATCGGCAAAAACACTGGGCAGGCGGCCCAAACGGGCGGCATTGGCGGCAACGGCCGCTCCACCCACATAGCCACCGCCCTGCGCCAGCAGCAAAATAATGGCCAGCAGGGTACCGGCCACAATGAGGAACACCTGGCCAAAGGTGCCGTTGGTGGCCCGGGCCAGCTGCCGGGTCACTGCCAGGTCGTAGGCAAGGGCATCAACGTACTCACCGCGGGGAAGGTTGGCCAGGTCATCTGGCTCCTCTGGAGTTTGCCCCAGCAGCTCCTCATCTGCCTGCTCGGCGATGCGCAGTTCGTACAGCTCCTCGGCGGCCGCGCGATCTTGCCCGCTGATGACGATGTCGGCTTCGGTGAGGCCGTTGCCAAAGGTTTGGGCGGCAATGATTTCATATTCAATGAGGAGGGTGCTGTAGCCTTCGGTCGAGGGGATTTTCCACTGCTGAGCGGCAAGCAGCTGCACCACGCCGGTGCCAATCAGGAAGAACGCAGCCAGTGACAGCGAGGTGTTGATCACTTTCCACTTGGGCCGGGCGGCGTGTTTGCCGCTGGCGGGAATCACTTCGTAGCCGGAGAAGCCCAGCATGGCGCTGGACATGGAGCGCAAGAAGAGCTGGAAAAAGACCACTGTGCCGAGCGCGGAAATGTCTTGCTGGGCACGGACCACGTGTTCGACCACGCCGTTGGCTTCCAGGCGGCTGACGATGCCTTCGGTGAGAAAGGCCCATTCTGGGTTGGCAACGGCCGTTCCCCCCACCAGGCTCAAGGCAATTACCGTAAACAACGTAAACGCCCCGCCGCCAATGAGGAAGATCGGTACGGCGCGTTTGGGGCCAAGAGCCACCAAAACCACCATGATGAAAAAGGCAAACAGCTCGGCCAGCATAATGCGGTATGGTGCCAGTTCTGGCAGCAAAAGCATGATCACATCGGAAGCCGAAATGGAGCTGATGATGATGGTCAAAATGGCATCGAGAAAGAATAGACTGGTGCCAATCCAGGAAAGCCAGCGCAGTTTCGGCGGGCCGATAGCCTCCACGAGCGGGCCGCTGCCGCCAGCGTTGGGCCTCAGGTAAGCGCCCGCCTGGTAAGCCGGGACAATGCCCAACAGCAGCAGCGCGGAAAGCACCACAAAAGCCAGGATGGCAATTTCGTGGTAGCCCTCTGCCCCGTGGATGGCCAGCAGGGTTTGGTAAGCGGCCACGCTAAAGGCGTCGGCGGCGATTTCGAAAATGAGGGCCAGTACCCCCAGTCCCGATCCCCCCAAGAGCAATCCTTCAACCATTAATCTTGGCAGCTGCCGTTTGGCTTCACGATTCTCTGTTGGATTAATATAGCTTTGAAACATCATTCATTCTCCAGAAATCCACTTCACGCAGATCGTCCACAAGAAAGTTCAAGCGTCGCTTGTTTTGAAGGCACAAGTGGGGAGTGTCGTGATTTTTGACAAGGGATGCTGCCCGGGTTCACGTGTTTGTCTGGTTCTCTAACTTGATAATCAGGCATTGTGTCACTTGCAGGATTATAGTAGATGGCGATTGGAGCGCCAATATTGAGCCGATGCGGTCCTGGAGGAGGTGTTGACCTAGGGGTTGGTGGTGCTGGTGGGTGTGGGGTTTATCGGCGTGGCCGCGAAGGTGTTTGTGGGGGCAGGCGAGGGGGTGGGGCTTGGCAGCGGTGTTGGTGTGCCTGGCGGGTTTGGCGTGGCGGTATTGGTGGGAACGGCCGTTGGCGGCACGGACGCCGTGGGGCTGGGCAGTGGGGTGGGGGATGGGGTAGCGGTGGAGGGCTGCGGTGTGTTGGTGGCGGTGGGGGAGACGGCCGTTGGTGTGCTGGAAGGTGGCGGCACGGTGGGCAGCGGTGTGGCGGTGTGAACCGGTGCGCTGGTGGCCGATGGCGTTACGGTTGGCCACGGCGTAGAGGTTTGGGTTGGTATGTTGGTTTCGGTGGGTGGAACGGCCGTTGCCGTGTGGCTGGCGGTGGGTGTGGGGCTGGGCAGAACGGCCGTTGCTGTTGCCGTTGCCGATGGGGTTGATGAGGGTGTGGGTGATGGCGTGATCGTGGGCGGGAAGGGAATGATGCTGATTGGTGTTTCTTCAGGCACAGGTGTATTTCCGCCGCGTAAATTGTTCAAATCCTCGGCCGATGCGGCGGCAACGGTGGGGTCCAGCGGGGCAAAGGCAAAGTTAAAATCGGCGTCATAGTCGGCTGCGGAATGGGCCAATATACTGGTTTTGACGGTGGGTAACGGCCGTAAATTCAGCCCCAGCCACATCGCCGAAAAGATGCAGGCGAAGTTCAAAATCAAGGCCAGCAGCAGCAGTGCATACATGTTACGCCGCGAGTTCTGCGTAGCGGCCGATTCGGACGCTGCCCGCACTGATGCCGGTGGGATCATCGGGGAGGTGCGCATCAGGCCGTCCCCTCCAGCGGCAGCTCAATAGAAAACGTGCTGCCCACACCCAGCGCGCTGTCTACGCTCACCTGGCCGCCGTGCAGTTCCACCACCGTGCGGGTGATGTAAAGACCCAATCCCACGCCGCGTGCCGCAAAATTGATGTTGTTGTTCGCCCGGAAAAAGCGGTTGAATAAGTGCGGCTGGTCGGCCACGGCCACGCCGATGCCGTTGTCCAGCACATCCAGGCGCATGGTGCCGTTCTGGCGGAAGAGGACCAACTCCACGTGGCCACCTTCCGGCGTGTAGGTGAGCGCATTGCTGAGTAAATTCTCAACGGCTCGCGTCAGGTGCTCTGCGTCCGCCCGAATCCACAGGTCCTCGTCTGGTACGGTGATTACCAAACCAATCTCTTTCTGCGCAAAACGATCGTGCCAGCGGGTGACGGCGCTGTCGACCAGGCTTTGCATGTTGACCCGTTTCATGTTCATGTTGATGGTGCCCGCTTCGATTTCAGAGATTTTGATCAGCTGATCGATGTGGTGCTCCAGCTCTTCGCTGCCTTTGTTGATGTACTTGATGAACTGCTTTTGGTTTTCGTCCATGTGCCCGTTCGCTTTGGTCTGCATCAGGTTCGTGTAGGCTTTGATCACCGTGAGCGGGGTGCGCAGTTCGTGCGATATTGAAGTGATGAAGGCCGACTTCAGGTTGTCTGCTTCCACTTCGCGCGTGATGTCGCGCATGACAATCACGTTGCCAATCTTTTCATCATTTTTGCCAACAACGGGGGCTGACAGGGCACTCAGCACGCGGTTGCCCACCTGGTAGCGCCGCGGCAAACGTATGGCAGCGGGCAGCGACACCAGATCGCTTATGTTGGTGACTGCTTTTTCGCTTTGTCCGTTGTTGGAAGGACTCAGTTCGCGCACCGGACCAGAAAAGAAATCGCGAGACAGGTCGGCCAGCAGCTGTTCGGCTGCCGGGTTGACGCTGAGAATCTTGTCGTTGGTGTCTAGCACGATGATGCCATCGACGATGCTGTCCAGGATGGCTTTGAGCTGGCTGCGCTGCTCGTCCAGTTCCTGATTTCGTTCGGCCAGCGTGGCAGTCATCTCGTCGAAGGAGCGCGAGAGCAGCCCCACTTCGTCCCGACCGCTCAAGTTTGAACGGCGGTTGAGATCGCCTTTGGTGACGGCAACGGCCGTATCCACCAAATAGTGAATCGGGTCGGTAATGCGCCGGGCAATCAAAAATCCGCCAATAAAAACGGCCACAATGGCCAACGAAAAAATCGCGGTAAACTGCTGGCGGCTCACGGAAATGGTGCTGGTGATAAAGTTGCTGGGCAAGGCCACGCTGTACATGCCAAACGACTGCCCGCGCAGCCGCCAATCGCCATAAGCCAGCACGTACAGCTGGTCCAGCACCTGAAGCCGCCGCAGTGGCACCTGGCTGCTGGCCGTGCTGCTCACCAGGGCATACCGTTCAGGCGACTCCTTTAGCTGGCCCAACACCTCTTCAAACATGTCGGGATCATCCTGGTAAAGGGCGTTGATCCCAATTTCGCCGCCGCCCAGCGACGTATCCACCACGTTTCCTTCGGCGTCATACAGCGTGACGCGGGCTACAGCGCTGAGCGTGAGTTCCAGCATCATGCGGCGGCTGTAGGTGCCTACCAGGGCCACGCCCACCTGCTCCCCCTGCAGGAAAAGCGGTGAAGCGGTAAAAAGCATCAAACCATCTTCGGTTTCGGTGATGAAAACCTGCCGCGTGCCCGCCTCGTCAGCCTCATTTTGCAGCGTTTTTTGCACCGCATCCACGTCTGAAAAGTCAGCCCCACGGCGGCTGAACCCCTCAGTGTCGGTGGCGGAAGTCAGGCGCTGCCAACCGTAAATCTCGATGCCCGTCATGTCTAGAAGGATGACGGCATCGGTGTTGCTGTTGATAATAATCTGGGGGGCGAGTTCTGCCAGGGCCTCAGGATCTTTTTCAGCCACGGCGCGGGGAATGCCGATCGTACCTACAACGGTCCGCAGGGTTTGCAGCCGGTGTTCTTCGTGGCGTACCATGCCTTCGGCTACAATCTGGCCCGCATCGAGGAGCTGGTTGGTAATTCTTTCTTCAAGCGAGCTGGCGACGAGGTTGGTCACCACGTAAGCACCAACGCTGGCGACAACTAGCGTCAGTAAAAAGTACGGCAGTATAATTTTTGTACCAATGCTGAGTCCTAGCCTGGTACGGGCGGCAGTGAGCCGTGAGCGTAAATTTTGATACTTCATCCAGGTTATGGTAAAGGATTTACCTCTGGTGCCGGGTTAAGGCGCCGTGAAAAAATAGGACTTTTGGGGGATGTTTTTTGTGATGCCATCTTCTGCCTGGCGCGACTATTTTGTTTTGCATTGCCAACATCTAGACGGGGGTAGTTTTGTTTGCTAATCTGGCAGTTATGAACCGTCGTGTCCTTGCTCTCATCCTCATCCCCTTTTTGCTGTTTGCCTTTGGCACCGTTGGCTACGTGCTCATAGAGGATTGGAGCTTGAGCGACGCCTTTTACATGACGGCCATCACCCTGACCACGGTGGGCTTTGGCGAAGTGCGGACGCTGACGACAAACGGCCGTATCTTCACCGTGGTGCTGCTGGTGGCGGGGGTGGCTTTTGTGGCCTATGGCCTGGAATATCTGCTGACCGCCAACCTGGGCGATACCTGGAGAAAACGACGCATGATGCGACTCATTGAAAACCTGGAGAACCACGTGATTGTGTGCGGTTACGGCCGTGTGGGTCAAAGTGCCGTCACCTCCCTGTTGGGCAGCAAGCGGCAGGTGGTGGTGATTGAGTGGGATGGGGGCAAAGCGGCCGTTTTGGACGAGCTGGATCTAACTTACCTGGTTGGTGACGCTACCAAAGACGAGGTGCTGCTGCAAGCAGGCATCGAGCGGGCCTGGGGTGTGTTGGTGTGCACCGGCGAAGATGCGCGCAACCTGTTTATTGTCCTCTCGGCCCGGGCGCTCAATGCCAACTTGTACATCGTTACCCGGTCTGTTGACGCGGAAAACGAACGTAAAATGCGCCGCGCCGGGGCTAACCGGGTGGTGTCGCCTTACCGGATTGGCGGGCAGCACATGGCCAATATCATCATACGGCCGCACGTCACCGACTTTTTTGACGTGGTGACGCTGGATGGGGGCATTGAGCTGTGGGTTGAGGAATTGATTGTGGGTGAGACGTCCGAGCTCGTTGGCCGTACTGTGGGGCAGGCCAATATTCGCCAGGAAACGGGCGTGTCCATCATCGCCATGCTGCGCGAAAACCACTCCTACATTCCCGATGCCCACACAATGCTGCAGGCAGGTGATGAACTGATTGTGGTTGGTACGCGGGATCAGCTGACCAAGCTGGAAAAATTAACTGGCGTCTCGCTGGGGCATTTGTAAAGATCCAGGCCCATCAGGCGTGATTCCAGTAAAATCAAAGAGGATATTAATAATAAATGGTTGCCAAGCACTCGGTGAATCTGTACTATTGTGAACATGGTGTGGCGTTTGGCCACCCAGTGGCAACCGAGCCACAAATCTAACCTTTGGATACAACATGTCTGCAATTGAACCTGAATTAATAACGATCATCGAAGGGCCAACGCCAGAATTCCGCCCTACCCCTGTGGATTGGGTGCAGTCGGTGCTGGAAGGACCGGAAGACCGGCTGGTGGCGGTGTGCCAGCTGCGCACCGGCAACGGCGAAGACATCATGGAACGGTGCCGCAATGCCTGGAAAGTCGGCCGTCCCGTCCGGCTCGATTTCCCCGATGAGATGCGTATGCGCCAGCAGGTGGACGTGGTCTCCCTTCGCCTGGAACAGCTGGAAGAGGGTGAAGCCCTCATGTTGTGGGTGGCACTGCCGCTGGAGGACATCGAAGAAATGGAAGAGATGGATGACAGCGACGAAGACGACGATCCGTTTTTCCCTTAAAGCGTGGTAACGGCCGTTTCCCCCAATAACATAACCAAATACAACGTAGCCTGGCAGACGTCCGGGCTACGTTTTTGTTTTTCTCAGGGCGGTGGTAGCATAGCGGCGGTTTTTTGAGTAAAAAGTAAATAGTGAAAAGTGAAAAGAGGCCACTTCCTGCAAACTTTTTACTTATCACTTGTCACTTTTCACTTCCTTTTCCCACTTCTCAACTACATGCAGGAGGCTCACATGGGGTACGAAACAATTCTGTTTGAGGTCAAGGACGGCGTGGCGACTATCACGCTGAACCGACCGGATAAGCTTAATGCGTTTAACGACCAGATGATTGAGGAGACAACGGCCGCTTTCAAACAATCCGGTCGTGATAAAGCCGTTCGCTGTGTGGTGCTCACGGGAAACGGCCGTGCCTTCTCCAGCGGCCAGGATTTGGCCGACGTCACCGAGCGCGGCGACGCCTTCTCCATTGGCGACCACCTGCGCCATGGCTACCACAAACTCATCAAACAAATGGTCCAGCTGGAAAAACCCATCGTCGGCGCGATTAACGGTATTGCCGCCGGGGCGGGCTGCGGCGTGGCCCTGGCCACCGACATCCGCATTGCCGCTGACACTGCCAGTTTCATGCTCGCCTTCAGCAAAGTGGGGTTGGTGCCGGACAGCGGCGTCAACTGGCTGCTGCCCCGGCTCATCGGGCAGGCTCGCGCCTACGAAATGGCCATCACCGCCGACAAAATTCCGGCGGACAAAGCGCTGGCCTGGGGTATTGTGAATCACGTCGTGCCTGCGGCCCAACTCATGGAAACGGTAGCGGCCTGGACCGGTCCTCTGGCGACCGGACCGACAGTGGCTTACGGGTTGACCAAGCGGGCCATGAACCAGGCGTGGAACACCGACCTGTTTGGCGCGCTGGAAGCCGAAGCCTACCTGCAGGAAATCGCCGGGCGCAGCCACGATAACAAAGAGGGTGTAGCGGCATTTTTGGAAAAGCGGGCGGCGCAGTTTAAAGGCGAGTGAACCGGTGAACGGTGAGCGGTGAGCAGTAAACCGATTACCGATAACGGACTACGGAAAACCGGAAAAAGGAAGACAGGATGAAAACAGTAGCAGTCATCGGTGCGGGCACGATGGGGGCGGGAATTGCCCAGGCGTCGGCGCTGGCGGGGTATGAGGTGATTTTGTATGACCTGGCGGCGGAACTGCTGGCGCAGTCACTGGACGGGATTTGGGCGTCGATAGACAAGGGCGTGGAACGTGGCAAAACGGCCGCAACCACCGCCACAACTGCTAAATCCGCCATCCAAACCACTACCTCGCTGGAAACGGCCGCTCATGCCGACCTCATCATCGAGGCCGCGCCGGAAAGGCTGGCGCTCAAGCGGGAAATTTTTACCAGACTGGATGCCGCCGCGCCGGAACACACCATCTTGGGCAGCAACACCTCCAGCCTGAGCATCAATGCCCTGTCCGGGGCCACAAATCGTGCTGACCGCTTTTTGGGCGTGCATTTTTTCAATCCGGCGCACATCATGCAGCTGGTAGAGCTAATCCGCTGCGATTTTACGAGTGACGAGACGGTAACGGCCGTTCGTGCCTACGTGGAGCAGCTGGGAAAAACGGCCGTTCTCTGCAAAGATACCCCCGCTTTTATTGTGAACCGGGTGGCACGGCCGTTTTACGGTGAGGCTTTCCGGCTGCTAGGCGAAAACGCCGCCGACGCCGCCACGGTGGACAATCTCATGCGCTCCATTGGCTTTCGCATGGGGCCGTTTGAACTCATCGACCTGATCGGCTGCGACGTGAACCTGGCGGTGACCCAAACGGTGTATGACGCCTATTTTCAGGAGCCGAAATATCGCCCGCACCCTATTCAGAAGCGCATGGTGGAAAGCGGCCGTTTGGGCCGCAAAACCGGCCACGGCTTCTACACCTACGAGAAGGAATGAACCACAGATGACACAGATGGCACAGATTAAAACCATAAATCTGTGAAATCTGTGCAATCTGTGGATAAATTTCTTTCAACAAGTGGCTATGGAGAATTTCAACGAACAAGCATTAGCCTGGCTGCGCGAGCACGGCCTGGCGATTCTGCTAATTTTGCTCGTGGCGGTGGTGGCCTACTACCTGGTCGGGATTTTGACACGGGCCATCAGCCGCCGCATTCAGGCGCTGGACGACGTGGAGGACAGCGAGCGGGACCGGCGCACCAAGACCATCTTTCGCGTTATTCACAGCACCGGCGTCGTCCTCATCATCAGCACGGCGCTCATGATGATTTTGACGGAGCTGGGCGTGGCCATTACGCCCGTGCTGGCCAGTGTGGGGTTTGTGGGACTGGCTTTTGGCCTGGGCGCGCAAACGCTGGTCAAAGATACGATTGCCGGGCTGTTTATCCTCATCGAGAACCAGTACACCGTGGGGGATGTGGTCGAAATTGGCGGCATTACCGGGAACGTGGAGAAGATGACGCTGCGGGCGACCGAACTGCGCGATGTGGCTGGCACGGTCCACGTGATTCCCAATGGCGAGATTCGCATTGTGGCCAACAAATCGCGCGACTGGTCGCGGGCGATTGTGGATGTGAACGTGACGTATGAAGAGGATGTGGATACGGCCGTACAAACCCTGCAAGAAATCGGCGAAGCAACGGCCGCCGATGAATCCATATCTTTGCTGCTGCTGGAAACGGCCGTGGTGACTGGGATCGAAGGGTTGGATCAGTGGGCCGTGCGCTTGCGCCTCATGGTAAAAACTTTGCCCAACGCCCAGTTTGAGGTACAGCGCTACCTGTACCGCCAGATTCGCCTGGTCTTTGCCGAAAAAGGGATTGAACTCGCCTTCCCTCGCCAGGACGTCATGATCATCAGCGAACCCAAAAAAGACAAATAACAACAAGGTGCAACGCACTTCATAAAGCGCGTCGCACCTTGCCTCTTTTTTCTCTGTGATCTCTGTGGCGAATTAATTTACTGTTCTACGTCGTAGCCAGCGGCTTGCCAAGCCAGGATGCCGCCATCCATGTTGTGCACGTTGTCAAACCCTTGCTGGCGCAGGAAGTCGGTGATCTGGCCGCTGCGGTTGCCGCTGCGGCAGGTGACGATCACCTCTTTGTCGGTGGGAATCTCGGCCAGGCGGTTAGCCACTTCACCCATGGGAATCAGCGTCACGCCGGGAATGTGCCCTTCGTCATACTCCCACTGCTCACGTACGTCAATCACAAAGACATCAGTGCGGTCTTTCACGCTGGCCACGGTGTCCACATCGACCGTATCAGCCAGGTCGAGGGTTTCGGTTTGGTCAGCGGCCGCTGCCGAAGCGGCGGCGGGGGCTTCGGTAGGGCCGCTGCAGGCAACGGCCGTACCCAACATCACCAGCAAAATCATCAATAACAAAATCCGTTTCATTAATATCCTCCAGATTGGTCCTCAATAGACAAAAGGAATGAGTTTATGCACCCGCTGCTGGTAATCGGCGTAATCCACATACTTTGCGCGCAGCCACATTTCCTCACGTCTAGATTTGATGTCGAAAAAAATAAACAGAATCAGGGCGTACAGCAGGCTGAGCCAACCGCCGCGCAAAAAGCCCAGGCCAAAGGCGCCCAGGATAATGCCGCTGTAAATGGGATGGCGCACAAAGCGATAGGCGCCGTGGGCTACCATGTGGGCATCTTCTTTGGGATGGGGAACGGCCGTCAGATTTCGGCCCAAACTAAACACCCCGGCAAAGGCCAACAAACCGCCAATCCCGCCCAAAAGCAGCCCTACCACGAGGGAAACCGTGCGCCAGGTGCCGCTCCAGGCAGGCCATCCCGGTAAAGCAGCAGGGCCAAACGCCACCAGTCCAAACAATAGGACCTGAATCGCCACATACCACTCGCCCTTTGCACCTTTCCACCACGGTTGTTTTGCCATATTTACCTCATCTTCAGACGCAAAATTTTAGCACAGGTTACACGGCTTGTTTTTCTCTTTACACAACTCTTACACTGCCCTAGTATTGCGCTTCAGAAGTTCGCATCAAGTTACGCTCATGGCACAATACTTAAACAGTCCGGCGCACTTGTCATAATATCCTTAGGTGCATTTCCGCCGGACTGTACTAGTGCAGTTGCCCGGAAGTCCTTCATAGGTATTTATGTTAAGGCAACTGCTTAAGTGTTTTGCTCCTGTGCCACAATAACCTGGTAAGGATTTATGGAGCAAAACACTAGATGGCTGCCTGGAGCACCGCCACTAATGATTGCAGCAAGATAACCGCCTGGTGGATCGCATCTGGCTGGCCACGAAATGGCGCGCGCCACTGGCTCAACGGCCGTCTCTCCACCACCCGCGCACTGGAACACAGTTCGATTTGCAGCGCCGGTACGCCCAACTGCTCTGCGGCAAAACGGGTAACGGTGTAGTTGGCCACACCGCCCGTGAAGCGTGCATGGTTCAGTACAAAATGATTCCAGCGCAGTTCCTCATAACTTTTGGCCGTGCCCTGGCTGGTTTGCTGAAACTGTTCCTTTACAGTTTGCAGGATGAGCGGCTCAAAATGGGGGCAGGAACGGCCGTTCATCGTGCCCAGCGCCAGGCCAAATCTGTGCCGGTTAGACATACCGTGCAGGTCCAGCACAAAACGGATGCCGCGGCTTTGCACAATTTCCTGCAAAGTCGTTTTATACGGACTGACCCGATCCCAATTGGGATCATCCATCG
The DNA here is from genome assembly GCA_016710325.1 of Candidatus Leptofilum proximum. Lineage (GTDB taxonomy): Bacteria > Chloroflexota > Anaerolineae > Promineifilales > Promineifilaceae > Leptofilum > Leptofilum proximum. Next base: position 1,817,422 of record JADJXK010000001.1, read on the forward strand.
AGCGGTAGCAGCTGTACAGCGTGTGCACGCCGGTGGTTTCGGCCAGCAGCTGGGCCAGCGCCCCGGTGAACTCTTCTTCGCCTTTTTCGCGCTGGCGGCGCTGGTGCACGGTGGCGTGTGGCGCGGAGATGAGAATGGGCAGATCACCGGCCTGGTAGGTGAACGGCCGTTCCCCCTCGGGCGGCGGTGTGGTGTAGGATACGGCCGTTTCCAGGTCCATCAAACGGTCTAGCAACGAGGCAGTCATAGAATAAATTATAGTTCAGGTCCAATCAGTTGACGTGCAGCCAACATTCCGATTGAATACCCCAATGCAGATCAAACGTCGATTGACGAGCAAAGAGGTAGCCAGTTGAGCACAAGAATCATTTTACCAGAAGTGAAAAATATCATCGCGGTGGCCAGCGGCAAAGGCGGCGTGGGCAAAACCACCGTCACAGTGAACCTGGGCCTGGCTCTACAGCGGGAGGGCGCCAACGTGGGCATTTTTGACGCCGACGTGTACGGACCAAACGTGCCCATCATGCTCGGCATTCACCGGCGCAAAGCAGCCCAAGGGCTGGCCGCCATCGCCCGCCGCGCCGATGCCGCCCCGTACATCAAACCGCTCACCCGCTTTGGCCTCAACATCATGTCGATTGGTCTGCTTGTGGCGGAAAACCAGGTAATTGACCCGGCCCGCTCTCCCGATGCCGTGGGCCAGCTGGTGGTGCAAACGCTGAAGGATGTGCTGTGGGGGCCGCTGGATTATTTGCTTATCGATCTGCCGCCGTCGGCTGGGCAGCCACAGGCGTCCCTGGTGCAGCGTGTGCCCCTGCGCGGGGTCATCATCGTCACCACGCCGCAAGATTTGAGCCTGCTAGACGCATCCCGCTCCTTGCTGATGTTTCAGGAGGCCAACGTGCCGGTGCTGGGCATCGTGGAAAACATGAGCTACTTCATTTGCCCCAACTGCCAGGAAAAGCACGAGATCTTCCAGCGCTCGGCCAAGTGGCGCCCGGAGGCGCTGGCCGATGCGCCCATCCTGGGGCAGATTCCGCTGACAACGGCCGTTTCCCAGGGCATCAATCGCGCCGACCCCCTCATGCACAATCACCCGGATACACCACAGGCGGCGGCGTTTACGGCCGTTACGGCCGCGTTACTTCAGCAGCTCGCTCCGCCCACCAGTTCTTAAGCTTGCGCATGCCTGCACCGTTGAGTTTGTGGCCGGTTTCGTACTCACGGTATTCCAGGTAGGCGCCCGCGGCCCGCACCGCCTTGCCACACTCGCGGGCAATCTCCAGCGGAATGCGCTCGTCTTCTGTGCCCACGGCCATAAACACCGGTAAATCGGCCAGGCGTGCCGTCTCAATCGCTTCTTCTACACCCAGCGGCATAAATCCCACCAGGCTGGCTATGCCCTGCACGCGCTCCGGTTCGCGAATGGCCAGGGCAAACGACGCGGCGGCTCCCTGGCTAAAGCCCATCAGGTAAATCTGGTTGGGATCGGCATCGTATGTACCGGGCAGGGAATCTGAGAATTGCAAGAGGATGTCAACGGCCGTATCAAACTCTCGCAGTGTTGGCCACTCATCTTGCTGCCGGGGGTGCCAACTGTAACGGCCGTTGCCATCGTCCACAATCGCCCGGGGAGCCACCACCAGCCACTCTTCCGGCAGCGTTTGGCTGAAGATCCACATCACATCCTCGTTACCCAGGTGGCCGTGGATCATTACCACGGTCGGGTGGGGGCCAGGGGTATTGGGTTGGTGTACGCGGTGGGGGAGAACGGCCGTGTCGCCGTCCACAAAAACAGGTTTGTTCTCTCGCATGGCAGCTTCCTGAAGTAAAACGATAGATAAAAAAAAGGAGGTGGCGAACTAACGGGCGTTAGTCCGACCACCTCTGGGGGGGGAGCCGCTAACAGTATAACACTATCAGTTTATCTCGTCAATCACTTTGTCAATAAGACAGAAGTACGGACTTTTTGGACGAGTTTTGGTTCCTTGGGAACTCAGGGAGTTGACAAGCCGTGAAGCGTGAGACATGAAACGTAACCACCGAGGCATCACGTTTCACGCCAAACCGCACAAAATCCCCAAGACCCAGAAAAGTTTATGCCATTTTTATACCTTCAGGCATAATAGGTACAGATTTTGTGGCAACAACTTGCGCATTATAAGAAACGGAAGGAAGAAGTAAAGCAGACCGCGTCAAATTTATGTGATTTTGAGTATATCCATGGTGAGATGCAAATTCCCCTGCCTGCCCTCTGAGTATCGAAAAGGTGCAGCAGCGTGGCTCACTCACTACCGCATCATGGAATGTTTTTACTGGAGGATCGGGAAGTATGCGCATTTTAATTGTGAATAAAACCAGATTCGTGTGTAGTGTTGTGGCAGCCGCCTTGCAGGATGAACCGGATATGCAGGTAGTGGGTTATGCCACATCGGTGGTTGAAGCCCTAAAAAAAGCAAAAACCTGTGACATTATGGCCATCGATGTGCACATGCCGGAGGATGGCGCCCTGGCATTGACCAAGAAAATCGCCGAGGAATTTCCCAAGGTGCGCGTTCTTGTAACAGGAGTCGAGGAGAAACCAGAGATCATCTTGAACTACATCGAGGCGGGCGCTTCTGGATATGTGTTGGAAGCGGTTGATGTCGAGCAGTTGGTGGAAAGCATTCGCGCCATCGACAAGAACAAGGCGTTGGCCTCTCCCGAGATGGTCTCGGCCTTTATGACCCGGCTAAACGCGCTTTCGAAGCTGTGCGCCGACATCGACAGCCTGTCTGAGCTGTTGGAAGAGTTAACGCCCCGAGAAAAAGAAGTGCTGGACCTGCTCCGAGAAGGCAAAAGCAATCAGGACATCGCCGATATCCTCTGTATCGAGGTAGGTACGGTGAAAAACCACGTCCATAACATCCTGAAAAAACTGGACGTAGACAGCCGTCATGAAGCGGCCGCACTGTACGAACGCAAGGCAAACGGACTTGAAGAAAAATCCTAATTCCTACTTGCAGACTAGAAAAATTAGGTCTATAATATGCCTGTACCCCCTCCCCTGGGGGGTGGGGTAAAATGGAGCAACATGGACGATTTAACAAAGAAGACAGTGAAACAGCGCCTGGCCAGCGCCTCGGGGCACCTGAAGGGCATTGAGCGTATGGTGGATGAAGATACTTACTGCATTGATGTCATCAAACAGGTGCAGGCGGTGCAGGCAGCGCTGAGTAAGGTAAGTACGCTCATCCTGGACAATCACCTGCGGACCTGTGTTACCACGGCCATTCGCGGGGATGAACCGGATGAGCGGGAGCGTGTGCTGGAAGAGATTACCAGCGTTTTTAATGTGTCGAGCAAGTTATAACATAGTGGCTGGTTGTGAGTGGTTGGTCAGAACGATTGACCAGCGGCAAACAAAACCGCAGCCACACATAAATTTAGGAGAACCATGACAACAAAAACGTTTACAGTCCCAAACATTAGCTGCGGTCACTGCACCCACACCATTGAAATGGAGCTGGGCGATCTGCCGGGTGTGCAGAGCGTAAAAGCTGAACAAGAAACCAGGCAAGTCACCGTGGAATGGCAAGAACCCGCTTCATGGGACAAGATTCGGGCATTGCTGCAAGAGATAAACTATCCGCCTGAAGGGCTCATCCAACTGAGCTAAACCATTTGTGGGGGCTAATTTAGCCCCCTTTTTTGATTCAAACGAACAGGAAGGACATCATGTCCGAAGAGAAACAAATTACGCTGCCGGTGTTGGGCATGACCTGTGCCAACTGCGTGGCGGCGGTTGAACGAAATTCAAAGAAAGTGGAAGGTGTTACCGGGGCAACGGTTAATTTTGCCAATGAAAAGGTAACATTTACTTATGATCCGTCCCTGGTGAAGGGGCGCGATGTGACAACGGCCGTTATCGAACGCGTCAAACGGGCAGGGTATGAAATTCCTACGGCTACCCTGGAACTGCCGCTGCTGGGCATGACCTGCGCCAACTGCGCGGCCAACATCGAGCGAGCGTTGAACAAGCTGGATGGCGTGCTGTCGGCGACGGTGAATTATGCCAATGAAAAAGCGGCCGTCACCTACGCCACTGGCGCCGTCAGCCGCGCCGAAATGGTAGCGGCCGTGCGCCGCGCTGGCTACGACGTGGTGGAATCTGCCAGCGACGACGAGCTGGAAGACGCCGAAGCCGCCGCCCGCGAGGCTGAGATCAAGCACCAGAAGACCCGGCTCATCGTGGGTATCCTTTTCTCCCTGCCGCTCTTTTTGTTCAGCATGAGCCGTGACTTTGGCCTGGTGGGCCACTGGGCCCACGCCACCTGGGTCAACTGGCTTTTCCTCTTGCTGGCCACACCGGTGCAGTTTTACGTGGGCTGGGATTATTACGTGGGGGCCTACAAAAGTCTGCGCAACGGCAGCGCCAACATGGACGTGCTGGTGGCCATGGGTTCGTCCGTGGCCTATTTTTACAGCATCGCCGTCTTGTTGGCGCAAACTTTCTGGGACAGCACGGCGCTGGGGGATCACGTTTACTTCGAGACCTCGGCGGTGATCATTACGCTGATTGTGCTGGGCAAACTGCTGGAAGCCCGGGCCAAAGGGCGCACCAGCGAAGCCATCAAGCAGCTGATGGGCCTGCAGGCTAAAACCGCCCGCGTGGTGCGCAATGGCCAGGAAGTGGACATTCCCATTGCCGAAGTGATGCAGGGAGATGTGGTGCTGGTGCGGCCGGGAGAAAAGATTCCGGTGGATGGTGTGGTGGTAGACGGCCGTTCCACCATCGATGAATCTATGCTGACCGGGGAATCGCTGCCGGTGAGCAAAAAAGCGGGCGATCCGGTCATTGGCGCCACGCTCAACAAGCAGGGGCTGCTCAAGTTTGAAGCCACCAAGGTGGGTAAAGAAACTGCCCTGGCACAAATCATCCGGCTGGTGGAGCAGGCGCAGGGCAGCAAAGCGCCGATTCAGCGTGTGGTGGATCGGGTGGCAGCCTATTTTGTGCCATTTGTCATGGCGGTGGCGGTGCTGACGTTTGTGGTCTGGCTGTTTAGCGATGCCGGGTTTGTACCGGCGCTGATCCGGTTAACGGCCGTTCTCGTCATTGCCTGTCCGTGTGCGATGGGGCTGGCTACGCCAACGTCCATCATGGTGGGTATGGGCAAGGGGGCTGAGAAAGGCATCCTTTTCAAAAGCAGCACGGCGCTGGAGCAGGTGCAAAAGCTCAACGCCATCGTCCTGGACAAAACGGGCACGATCACGCGTGGCGAACCGGCGGTGACAGACGTGATAGTCGGTGAACGGTTATCGGTAGTCGGTGAACGGTTATCGGTAATCGGTGAAGCGGTAGTAGATAACGGATTACCGACCACCGATTACCAAACTACCGATTACTGGCTCCAGCTGGCAGCCAGCGCTGAGCGCGGTTCGGAGCATCCGCTGGGTGAGGCGATTGTGCGCGCGGCGCGGGAAAAAGGGCTGATTCTGGACGAACCGGCCAACTTTTCTAGCATTGCCGGGCATGGGGTGGCGGCGGAGGTAAACGGCCGTGCCGTCCTCCTCGGTAATTTGCGGCTGATGGAGCGCGAAGGTGTGCCGCTCAATGGGCTGGTGGCCAAAGCGCAGGCGCTGCAAGACGAAGCCAAAACCGCCATGTGGCTGGCGGTGGATGGGCAGGCAGCGGCCGTGATTGGCGTGGCCGACACCATCAAAGAAGGCTCCAAAGAAGCGGTGGCGGCCATGAAAGCACGCGGCCTCACCGTGGTGATGATGACCGGTGACAACCAGGCCACAGCCGACGCCATCGCTGCCGAGGTGGGCATTGATCGGGTATTTGCCGAGGTGCTGCCCGGCGACAAGGCCAGCTATGTGAAGCAGCTGCAAGAAGAAGGCTACATCGTGGGCATGGTGGGTGACGGCATCAACGATGCCCCGGCGCTGGCCCAGGCCGATGTTGGCCTGGCGATTGGCACCGGTACCGATGTGGCTATGGAAACGGCCGATGTCACCCTGATGCGCGGCGATTTGCGCAGCGTACCGCAGGCCATTCATTTGTCTAAAGCCACCATGCGCAACATTCGCGAGAACCTGGCCTGGGCGTTTGGCTACAACACCATTCTGATTCCGGTAGCGGCGGGCATTTTGGCGCCGTTTGCCTGGGCGCCGGACTTTCTCAAGCAGCTACATCCAATTTTGGCGGCCGGGGCGATGGCGTTCTCCAGCATCAGCGTGGTGACCAATGCCCTGCGGCTGCGCCGTCTCAAGGTGTAGAAGCCAGCCACCGAGGGCACAGAGAGGGTCGAGAAATCCTCCCGAAACAGTGCCCTAAATTGGAAACCATACTTATCTACATTATAAAAATTTAGAGCCCTCAGCTGTTTTGTCCAAACGGCCGAGGGCTTTTCTGTGGCAAAAGCGGACTTGAGTCTGAGTTTCGTATGAAAAATTATTGTAAGAAATGGATTCACGCGGATAATTGCTAACGCAATTTTGCAACCCGGTTTGCGACTAACAACAAACAACAACTAAACATCTACGGAGAAACGCTGTGAGTAAAACTCCCTCGGGGCAGAAACGAAGTAAGCGAGAAATCAGGCGCGAGCAGGTGGCTCGTGAGAAGCGAATGCGCTCCTTGCGCATTTGGATTCCGGCCGCGGTTGTGGTATTGACCCTGGTGGGGCTGTTGATATACCGGGCTACCCGGCCAGAAGTGGAGGGTGTGGTTGCGGTGGAATCGGCCGCTTCCAACCAACATGATGACTCATTGGTTATCCCGTTTGGCGATACGCCGCCGATGGGCGGCCCTCATGCATCCACCTGGCAAAATTGCGGTATTTACACCACCCCCGTTGAAGCGCAGTATGCTATTCACTCCATGGAACATGGGGCAGTTTGGATAACCTACAACCCAGACTTGCCTGCAGATCAGGTGGCAACTCTTGAGGATTTGGCCCGCGGTGAAAATTACATGCTGGTCAGTCCTTATCCTGAGCAGGACAGCCCTGTTGTCTTAACGGTTTGGGACCGACAGCTGGCTGTTGACTCTGCCGACGACGCGCGTATTGAGGAGTTCATTGATCGGTACAAACAAATTCGCGGCCCAGAAGCTGGCGCTGGCTGCAGCGGTGGCGTGGGCAGCCCCCTGAGCTAATCTGCAAAATTCTAAAATTCGGAGTGGAAGATGTTAAGTAATCGTCGCAATCTCATTGTTCTTGGCATGATCGTTTTAGGGGTGTTGGGCCTGGCTTTTATTCTTTATTTGAATGTGCGGCCAGAACCTCAGATTGAGGGGGTGGTGCAGTTCCCGCGCCCGGCACGTGGCCATGATGACACCATCGTGTTCGCCGCGTCAGAATCACCGCCAGCCGGGGGTGAACATTACAATGTCTGGCAAAACTGCGGTATTTATACCGAACCAATCCAGACGGGCAATGCAATTCATTCGATGGAACATGGCGCGGTTTGGATCACGTATCGCCCCGACTTAGCGGCGGATGAAGTTGCTGCGCTGCAACAGCTTGTGCGTGGCCAGACCTTTTTGCTGTTGAGTCCGTATGAAGGCCAAAGCAGCCCCATTGTGTTAACCGCCTGGGGTTTGCAGCTTGAAGTCGATTCGGCCAATGACGGCCGTATCGAAGATTTCATTGAGCGGTACCGGCTTGGCTCACAGACGCCTGAGCTGGGCGGGGCATGTACACAAGGTGTGGGTGTTCCGGCTCCTTAAATCATGATGATTCGTTCGCGCTTCCTGTTTCTGCTGTTACTGCTGGCTTACGTGGGCCTGACACCGGCCGGAATTTACACCTGCGCCTGTTTTGTCCCTGGTGAGCCGGTGCTGCAGGAGCAGGATGCGCTCGATCACCCTACGGGGCAGGTCTCTTCTGGCCACACGGCCGTTTCCACCCTCCTGACTTACCTGTCACTTTCCTTTCTCACGGCTGCGGGCCTGAGCCTGGTCACGTGGTACAGCTGCTGCCGGGCGCGTGTACGGCCGTTCCACCAACCGGCCGAATTTGTTGATCCACCCCTCACACCCCCTCCCCACTTTGCCTGACGTTCCCATTTTTGCGAGGGTTGCAATTTAAAATGGCGCCCCTTACACTTGCAATCGAAAAATTGCATCGTTTTAGCTTTACATAAATTAGGAAATACCCATGACAACTCAATTATCCCGAAGGGTGCGGATGTTTTTGCTGGTCGGCGCGGCCGTTTTCCTGGCGGGGATCGGCTTAACCCGGTCCATCCAAACGGCGCTGGCCCATACTCGTGTGGAAGTCGGGCCGTATGCCATTGTGGTAGGCTGGCTGCAAGAGCCGCCCATTGTTGCTGAACGTAATGCCCTCACCATCGAAATTAGCGAAGATGAACAACCAGTAACCGGGGCCGAGGCCACGCTGGACGCTGAAGTGCTGTACGCCGGGCGTACCTGGCGGGTAAACCTGAATCCCACTGAGACGCCGGGGTTGTACACCGCCACACTTTTCCCAACCGTACGCGGTCTTTACACCGTGCGGCTGTTTGGCACCCTGCCCAACACAGATGTGGACGTGCAAGTAGACCCGGAAGAAGTGCTGCCCGCCAGCAACCTGCACTTTCCCCAGCCGCTGCCCGATACCATTGCCCTACAGGAGCAGGTAGACCAGCTGCAAGCGGAGCTGCAAACGGCCCGCACCCTGGCTTACATTGGCAGTGGCGTGGGCCTGTTGGGCGTGCTTTTGGGAGTGGCTGGGCTGCTGCGTCGTGGCTCCGGTTGATGAGAAGCTTGGGAAGAAACGGCCGTTCCTCACAAATCGGCCCTAAAATAAAAACACCAACTGCTGCCAGCCAGAATGGCGTTTTGCCTCTTGCTGGCACACCAACGAGGGAAAATCACGATGAATAAACACAACCTGATTCGTTTTTGGCTCCTGATGGCTCTGCTGCTGGGCAGCCTGGCCCTGGTGGCCTGCTCTAGCTCTGGCGGTACCGAACCCGCCGCCGATGATGCGTCCATGGAAGATATGGACCATGAGGAAGATATGGATCACGAGCACGAAGAAGGTGATGACCATGACCATGAAGAGAGTGATGACCATGCGCGTATCCCCAACGAAGGCGGTGCAACCATCACCATCACCTCCCCCGAAGATGGGGCGACTTTCAGCACGCTAGACCAGGTGCTGGTGGAGGTGGACATACAAAACTTTGAGCTGGGTGAAGACGGCAACCACTGGCATGTTTATGTGGATGGCGTCTCCTTTGGCATGGTGATGGGCGGCAATACCGACCAGGCGCTGCCCGGTCTGGAACCCGGCGAGCATGAAGTTTCGGTCTTCATGTCCATCGGCTCCCACGAGGAGTATGAAGATGGGGATTCCGTCACCATTGTGGTTGAAGAATAGAAGTTAGTAAAAAGTGAAAAGTGCTTCAAACTTTTCACTTTTCACTTATCACTCTCCCATCATGAAGTTTCAACGCTTACTGCTGTTTTTGCTACTGGTCGGCCTGTTGTGGGGTGCGGTGCAGCCTGTATTTGCTCACGCCGTGCCGGAGTTTTCCAACCCGGCGCCCAACGCGCTGATCGATGAGCTGCCGGACAATTTAATCATCCAGTTCAACGAGCCGATTGTGGCCAATCTGAGCCGGATTGATTTGCTGACGCAGTCCGGTGAAGCGGTGGCAGCTGGTCCGCTGCAGCTGATTGATGCGGACGGCCGTACCGCCGCCGTCTCGCTGCCCGCCTTGGAACCTGGCGCTTACCTGGTGAGCTGGCAGGTGCTCTCTGCCGTGGACGGGCACACCACCAACGGCACGTTTGCCTTTGGTTATGGGGTGGCGGCAACGGCCGTTACCACCACCGAAAGTATCGTCACCGCTCAAATATCCCCCCTCAGCGCCATCGCCCGCTGGCTTACCCTTACCGGCATTGCCCTGCTGATGGGGCTGTTTGCCTACCGCCTGCTCGTCTGGAATCCCATCGTCGCCGATGTGGACCTGGAAGCCGACGAAGAAGCGCTGGACCTCAAACTGGCGCAGCTGGGTATTCGCATCGGCATCATTGGCATTGTGCTGGTGGGAATTGGCCTGGTGCTCGTTTTTATCGACCAGACGCGTGTGTATGATTTGCTGCAAACGGCCAATTTGCAGACGTGGATTGGCACCCGCTTTGGCACCATGTGGCTGGTGCGCTTTTTGCTGCTGGCCCTGTCGCACTTCAACCTGAGCCTGTTTGTGGATGTGAAAAACGGCCGTAAAGAGCTGCGCGGCTGGGAATGGTGGCTCGGTTTTGTGCTGGTCATTGGTTTGTCGCTCACCGTCTCCCTCATCAGCCACAGTGCCGCTCTCACCGAAGACAGCGTGCAGGCCATTCTGGTCGATTGGGTGCACGTGTTGGCTGGCACCATCTGGGTTGGTGGACTGCTCTTTCTAGCCATCTCACTCTGGCAGGCGCGCACACTAAACAACGAGGCCCGCGCCTGGCTCAACCTCAGCCTGATGCTGAACTTTTCGGCCGTTGCCGCCATTTCGGTGGGGCTGCTGTTGACCAGCGGTGGCTACCTGGCAGCCAAACACGTGGGCGGCTGGACCGAGCTGGTGGGCACGGCCTACGGCCTGCTGCTGCTGGGCAAAATTGGCCTGGCGCTGCTCACTATCACCATTGCCGGAGTGAACTTGCTGTTTGTCAGGCCGCGCCTTAATGCCGTGTACGAAACGCCGGAAAGCGCGCAGACGCCGCGCGTGCTGCGCCGTTTTAGCCGCCTGGTGTGGACCGAAATGACCGTGGCCCTGCTCATCCTGTTGGCAGCGGGCGTGCTCACCGACCTGCAGCGCGGCGTGGATGCACCCCTGCTGGCCGACGCACCGGGGCAAACCACCGTCACCCAATCGGCCGAGGATTTGCAGGTGGAGCTGCAGATTGAACCGGCACTGGTGGGCAGCAACACCTTCGACATCCGCATCACCGATGAAAACGGCGAACCGGTGACCAACGCCGAAGATGTGTCAGTGCGCTATACGTTTTTGGGGCAGTCGCTGGGCTCCTCGACCGGACAGGCGGAAGCGTTGGGCAACGGCCGTTACCGCCTCGAAGGCAGCTACATCAGCCTGATTGGCACCTGGCAGGTGGAAGTGTCGATTCGCCGCCCTAACACGTTTGATACCTTTGCCGCTTACCGGCTGGAGGCGGGCGTGGGCGGTAATATTCGGGAGCTGGATAGGGGGGTACGGCCGTTAGAAGAATTCGCAAAATTCATGAACCGGGCCAATACGGGGGCGACCGGGGCGGGTATTGTGCTGTTTGCCCTGCTGTGGGGCTTTGTTGGCGTACGTGCTGCCAAAAATGAAGGGCAGCTCGTAGCCCTGCTGGCCATCAGCCTGGTGTGCTTCTGGCTGGGCAGCTCACAGCTGTTCGACTTTTTCACCAACGAATACACCCCGGCCAAATTTGCCACCAACCCCATCCTGCCCGACGTCGAATCGATTGCCATTGGTCAAGAGCTGTTTACCGAAAACTGCGTGCCCTGTCACGGGCCAGAAGGGCGCGGCAACGGCCCCACGGCGCAAACGCTCTCGCCGCCCCCAGCCGACTTTGCCGCCGGGCACACCGCCACCCACACCGACGGCGATCTCTTCTTCTGGATTTTGCAGGGGATTGAGGACACCGCCATGCCCGCCTTTGATGACCAGTTGACAGAAGAACAGGCGTGGCACCTGGTGAACTATGTCCGCCGCCTCAGCGTCCGCGAGGATGCGGCCACTGCGTCGCAGTAAACAGACTTTTGCCATACGAAACTGTTTCGCCAAAAAATTTCCTGTGTTAAACTGACTGGGGAGGTAATGACGAGAATCAGACATGCCAACTTCGTTACGAATCGGACCATACCGCTTTTACTTCTACTCGTACGATTGTGATGAGCCGCGGCATATGCACGTTGATCGAGAGAACAGCAGTGCAAAATTTTGGCTTGATCCGGATGTTTCCCTGGCTACCAATTATGGATTCAACCGCAAAGAGTTAAGAGATATTGAACGTATTACCAGAGAAAATTTGAAGAGGTTACGCGATGAATGGGATGGCTTCTGTGGTGATCGTTCCACCGAAAGCAGTTGATGTGGAAGTGACAGATGATACTTTAACCGTAGATTTGGAAGACGGCCGTACTATTTCTGTGCCCATCGGCTGGTTCCCGCGTCTGGCTTATGGCTCGCCAGAAGAACGAGCAAATTTCCAGATCAGCGGCGCCGGACGCGGTATCCATTGGCCTGATCTTGACGAAGACATTGGCATTGAAGGATTGTTGCTTGGCAAAAAGTCCAATGAAAGCGCCACCTCTTTCAAGAGATGGCTGAGTCAAAGAAACCCGGCGCAGTAACTGACAAAATTACTCACTTACTCAGTTACCCAATTACTTGCCTTACGGCCGTATCCAACTTACTCCCCCCTCAGTTCCCACCCAAACAGACCCATCTGCGGCGATGGCAATGTGCGTGACGTGGTTGCTGGCCAGCCCATCCGCCGCTGTGATTGTTTGCCACTGACCGCCGCTAAAAACGGCCGCTCCCGCCGTTGTACCCAGCCAGACTGTGCCGTCGGGGGCGATGGCCAGCGCAGTGATCGTGTTGTGGTCCAGGTTGTGGGCCACCGGCAGCCGCTGGCTGCCCTGCACGCGCACCAGTTCCGTTTGCGTGACGTACCAGACCGCACCATCGGGGGCAACGGCCGTTACCGGCAAAGCCAGCGTGCCCATGCGCTCAAACCCGGCGGCATTACCCAGGTACACAATCCGCTCCGACACCAACCAGAGCTGATCGGCTAGATCGGCCGCCAGCCCAGCAATGCCCGGATAATCTACCGCTACCCGCTGGCAAACGGTCCGCTGGCCCACAGTGGTGACGGAAACCAGGCTGTCTGCTGTGGCCAGCCAGAGAGTGCCAGGATCGCTTACGGCCGCTTCGCGCACCCGTTCGTTGTAGATGGATGGACTGGCCGGGAAGGGCAGCCAGCGATCCGCGTTCAACCGGGCCACGCTGCCGCCAAAGCTGCCTTGCCACAGCGTGCCGTCGGCGGCGGTGAACAGGGCGCTGATGGGCGAGCCAGCGGCGCTGCCAGGTGTGCTGTCCAGCAAAGTGATCTGTCCCGCAGCCCAGCGCAAGACGCTGCCGCCGCTGGTGCCCAGCAGCAGACGGCCGTCTGGCTCAACTGCCAGCTCGGTGACAGTTTCGGCCGCTGTTTGTTCGCTCAACGGAAATGCCTGCCAGGTGCCATCGTCCAACTGCCGTGCCGCGCCTTCGTTGGTGCCCAGCCAGAGACGGCCGTTTTCATCCGTGTGAATGGCAAAAGCGTCGCTGGCGGCCAGCGGCTGCTCCAGGGGCACCGCGCCGTCCGGTTCCAGCAGCAGCGGCGTCGCGTCGAGGCGCGTGGTGGCCACCGGCTTGCCATTCGGCAAAAAGGCCAGGTCGGTGATGGCCCGGATCAGTTCCGGGTATTGGCCGGGCTGGGTGACACTGCCACCGGGTAAATTGAAGCGCCACAGGCTGGCGTTGTTGCTGGCCCAGAGACGGCCGTCTGGCCCCAGCCAGAGCCACGAAAACGGCTCAAACGAATCAGGCAGCTCAACTTCGTGCCACCGCCATTGTTGATCGGCAAATTCGGCCAGGAAATGTTGGCTGGTTGTTGGCGTTTCCAGGTGCGCAGTGAGCCAGAGACGGCCGTCTGGTTCCACCACAAAATCCTGCACGGTCACGGCTGGATCGGGCAAATCGATGGGCACAAGCTGCCAGGTTTGCCCGTCGTAGCGGCGCAGCTCGGTGCCGCTGCCCGCCCAGAGCATGCCGCTGGCGTCGGCGGCCAGGCGCACCGCGGCAAAGTCGGTCCAATCGCCCACGCCAGCAAACGATTTCCACTGCTGCGTGGCCGGGTTAAACTGCGCCAGCCCGCCTTTGGTGACGGCCCAAACGGCCGTTTCCACTGCCAAAAACTGGTACACCTCGTAGCCGGGCAGGCCGTCGAGCACGGTGAAATGGTCCCAGCGCTGCCCGTCAAACCGGCTGATGCCGCCCAAACTGGCCAGCCAGGCCGCCCCATCGGGCGTGGTGGTGATGCTGGTGATGACCGGGTGCAGCGGGCCGTTGGCCAGTGGCAAAATCGCAGGCCGCCACGCTTGGCCATCAAAAAAGCTCACGTAGTGGTGGCCGATGGTGTAGCTGCCGTACAGGCCACTGCTCAACGGCGGTTCGTTCGGCAGCAGGTCACTGCTGGCCCAAACGGTGCCGTCGGCGGCGACGCCCAGCGCGGTGGTCCGGCTGCCCGGCAGACCGTCATTACGGCCAAAGCGCAGCCAACGGCCGTTCGCCGCCTGCCCCCCGTTAAAAAAGGCCACGCCCTCGGCCGCAGCCAGCCAGAAACCATCTGCCGTGGCCAGCACGTCAAACACCTGGCTGACAGGCGGGGCGAGCAGGCTCTCCGACTGGCCGTTGCGCCAGCGGTACACCGTGTCTTCGGTGATGAACCAGGCGGTGCCGTCTGGGCCGATGGCCAGTTCACGGATGTCGTCCTCGTTGAGAGTGGTGAATCGGCCGTCCGCCCCCACTGCCAGTCCTTCATTTGTGCCCACCCACAAGGTGCCGTCGGGATGGCGCGCCAGCGCCTGCACCGCGTCCCCCGGCAGGCCATCTTCGCGAGTGAACAGGTTCCAACGCTGCGTGTCGGGGTTGAACGTGGCCAGCCCGGCTTCGGTGGCCAGCCAGAGACGGCCGTCGTCGGTCTGCACGATATGGCGCACGTAGGGCGAGGCCGGGCCGCTCACCGGGCAGCTGACTGTTTGCCAGCTGGCGCTGGTGGCGTCGTAAAAGGCCGCGCCCTGGCCCACGCTGGCGAAGGTGACCCAGGGTTGGCCGCTGTTGTCCAAAGCAAGATTGGAAACGGCCGTTTCCGGCAGTCCCGCAACCATTTCCCAGCTCGTGCCGTCGAGGCGGCTGACGCCCGTGGCGGTGGCCAGCCACGGCTGCCCGTCGGCCAGCACCAGGTCGATGAGGTCGTTGGCGGGAATGTCGTTGGGCGGGGTGAAGCTTTGCCAGCTGCCCGAACTATCTTGCCGCAGCAGGCCGTCGCTGCTGCCCAGCCAGAGGGAGTTGGCGGCGGGCAGGATGGCGCTGATTTGCTCGTTGGGTGGGGTAACGGCCGCTGCCACCGGAATCCCGCTGCTCAGTTCAAAACGGGTAAGCCCCAACCCCTGGTCACCGTAGCCTGCCCAGACCGATCCGTCGGTGTTGGCGGCCACGCGGCGAATGTCATCGCTGGCCAGGCCGTCGGCGCTGGTGAAGATCTGCCAGCCGCTGCCATCATACACGGTGAGTCCGGCCTGGGTGGCGGCCCAGAGACGACCGTCGGGCGTCACGGCCACATCCTGCACGGTGTTGATGGCCTCACTGCCGACCTGAGCCAGGCTGTTCCAGGAACGGCCGTTGAACCGCAACACACCTTCGCTGGTCCCGGCAAAAATGGTCACGCCATCGGGGGCCAGGGCCAGGCTGGTGACGTTGCTGCCGGGTAGCGGCAAGAGGGTGCGGCGGCGATTGTAGCTGAACCAGCGACGGCCGTCGTAGCGCCCGATGCCGTCTGCCGTGGCGGCCCAGACGGTGCCATCAGCGCTTATGGCCAGGTCGCGCACGCTGTTGCCCGGCAGGCCGTCGGCGCTGGTGAACGTTTGCCACGCTGCACCGTCGTACCGGCCGACGCCCGCTGAGGCCGTGCCGACCCAGATTGAGCCATCGAGCCCGATGGCCACGCTGGTGGTGCGGTTTTCGGCCAGGCCGTGCTCGCTGGTGAATTTAGCTACTTCGCCAGTGCGTTCATCCCAGACCAGCAGCCCGCCGTTGCTGGCGGCCCACAGCAGGCCATCGCGCCGGGCCAGGTCGTTGAGTGGGGCGGCGTGGCTGTAGCTGGTGAAGTTGGGCTGGATGACGCGGGGTATGGGCAGGCTGGTCCAGGTGATGGGTGGGGCCGAAACGGCCGTGCTGCGCAAAATCGGGTAGCTGGTGATGAGGTAGGCCAGGCCGCCCAGGCAGAGGAACAACAGCAAAATGCCGCTTAGCAGCAGCCAGCGGCGCAGGGCACGGGACAACGGCATGGATCAAACTTTGGGCTGGCGGGTTTCCTGCACCAGCAGCGCCAGGGCGACCCCCAGCATCAAGGTGACCACGGTGGTGATGGCGACACTGATGAGAACAGTGCTGCCGGACAGGTTGAGGTAGTTGGTGAGCAGGGCACGGGAACCGATGATGTGCATGGCAATTGAGAGCAAAATCATCAGCCCGCTGGTAACCTGCCAACGGGTGGAGTGGGCCTCCATGTGCCGCGGTGTGAGGGTGGCGCGTTTGGGGCGGGTGGGATCGTAGTAGAGGGGAACGGCCGTTCCCGGCTTAAACTGCAAGCTCAACTCCCTGGCCCACGCCTTGCTGCCTTTGCTTTGCCCAGCAGGACTGACGGGGCGTTGGCGGCTGGTATAGCTGGTTTCGCCCACCGTGTAGGCGATGTCTACCTCTGGCTGGTACTGCTGGCCACTTTGCAGCAGGCGTACATCGCGAACCTGCGCCAAGACCTGCGGCCAGCTAACCGCCCGGCGCGTTTCGGTGAATTTCATCACCACCGTCAGGACAGAAACCACCGGCGTAATAAACATGAGGAGAAGAACAAGCAGTGAGAAGATTGCCATTTTGAAAGTTTACCAGGTGTTGGTCACCTTTACCGTTTCTTATAGGAGGATTGGAGATTGGCGATTGGAGATTAGAAACTGTTTCAGACTCCAATCCCTAATCTCCGATCTCAATTGTTTTATGGTTGTGCATAAATCCGGTAAATAAAACCGCCTTTGTCATCGCTGACGTATAAGGCGCCATCTGAACCGACAGCAACGTCTACGGGACGGCCGTCTGAACTGCCGTCACTATTTAACCAGCCTGTAGCAAAATCTTCAACAGGTCCGGCAGGTGTGCCGTTAGCCATTGGTACCCTGACCACTTTGTAGCCGGTGGGCACGCTGCGGTTCCACGAGCCGTGGAAAGCAATAAACAGATCGCCGTGGTACTCGGCGGGGAAAGTGCTGCCGGTGTAGAAGGCCAGTCCCAGCGGCGCCGAATGGGCCTGCATGGTGACGGCGGGCTGCCCCACCGCCGCGCAGGCGCCTTCAAAGCCAAACTCGGGGTCCACCACCGTGCCACTGTGGCACGACGGCCAGCCATAGTCGCCGCCTTCCTCGACGATGTAGACAGTTTCGGGGGGTGTGTCGTCGCCCATCAGATCACGGCCGTTGTTGGTGACCCACAGCTGGCCGGTGTCGGGATGCACGGCCAGGCCTACCGCATTACGCAGGCCGCTGGCGTAGATTTGCTCTCCGGTGAGTTCCTCCTGCCCCACCGGGCTGTCGTAGCTGGTGATGGCCGCCCGGCGCGGGTCTTCTTCTTCACAGACGTTGCAGGTGGACCCGGCGGAGATGAGCAAACGGCCGTCGGGCAAAAAGGCAATGGTGCGGCTGCTGTGCTGGCCAGGGGGCGTGTAGGTGTCAATGAGTGTGGTCTGCGATTCAACAACCCCATCGCCATCTTTGTCGGTGAGCCGCACCACGCCTTCGGTGACGGCCACGTACCAGGCTTCTTTGTGGAATACCATGTTATGCGGGTTGTTCAGCCCATCGGCCAGGACGCGCACTTCGTCGGCCCGGCCATCGCCGTTGGCGTCGGGCAGGGCCACGATGCGGTCGTTGCCCCGGTCGGCGACGTAAAGGATACCATCTGGCCCAACGGCCATAAAGCGCGGTCCGCTCAGCCCATCGGCGAAAACTTGCACCGCAAACCCCTCAGGCACAGTGACGTTGGCCACAGCGGCATCACCCAGCACACCGGCCAGGTTAATTTGCTGGCGCGCGTAGAGGTAGATGGCAACGGCCGCTGCCACACAAATCCCCAAAACTACCAACAACCCGGTTAACCATTTATTACGCCGCATGCACAACCTCCGCTGGTTGCTTTTCGTTTTAGTTTAGAGGGGGAAACGGCCGTGCTCCACGTTTTTACAAGAAGTACTAATCTTTTGTGGCCCGAGACACTTGATATATTCACGCAAAGACGCAAAGGGACAAAGTTTACTTTTGGCGCCTTTGCGTGAGAATGGGTGACAGATTCCTATTCGTTCTTCAGCACCGGGTATAAGTCCGGCACAAACGTCTGTTCGTTCATCGGTGGGCGAATATAGCCGGATTCTTTCTCACGCGGGGCCAGTTCAAAGGGGTCTGGGGTGATGTCTTCGTACTCGATTAACCTGAGGATATGGCTGATACAGTTAAGACGTGCTCGCTTTTTGTCATCGGAAGGCACCACGTACCAGGGGCACTGCTTGATGTCTGTGTGGTCAAACATCACATCTTTGGCGCGAGAATACTCTACCCAGCGGTCGCGCGACTCAACGTCCATGGGGCTGAGCTTCCAGCGCTTCACCGGGCTGGTGAGGCGTGACTGAAAGCGCCGCTCCTGTTCTTCGTCGCTAACTGAAAACCAGTATTTCAGCACGATGATGCCGGAGCGAACCAGCATCCGTTCAAACTGCGGGCAAGAGCGCAAAAATTCGCGATACTGGTCGTCGGTGCAGAAGCTCATGACGTGCTCTACCAGGGCGCGGTTGTACCAGCTGCGGTCGAACAGCACAATCTCCCCGGCGGCGGGCAGTTGGGCCACATAGCGTTGGAACCACCACTGCGTTTTTTCGCGGTCGCTGGGCGTGCCCAGGGCCACAATGCGCGCAATGCGGGGATTCATCTGCTCGGTGATGCGCTTGATCACCCCTCCTTTGCCAGCGGCGTCGCGGCCTTCAAAGAGAATCACCACACGCAGCCCTTTTTCCTGTACCCAGTATTGCAGCTTAATCAACTCTTCTTGCAACCGCGCCAGCTCCCGGTTGTAGAATTTGGTTTTCAGCTTGCCGTCTTTACGCAGGATGCTTTTGGTTTGGGGGGTGGTTACGGCCGTATCTCTTGCCAAATCTTCTGCTGCCATTGCTGCCTCCTCCTTTGTTGTGTGTTGGCAGAAAGCTTTTTAAATGGTGAACCTTATAATCTGCCAGATGCTTGACATGACAAAATTATTTACGCATGAGAGTTGTTAGTACGCAGTGCCCATGACCCTTGTGCTAAGTTTTTGAATCGTTTAGACTTAATGAAGTTGTAAGGTAAATTGTAAGGTAACTTGAACCACAAACCTACCTTTCTGAACAAACTGAAACTGCATATACCGGTTTGTTTGGAACACTTGATGAAGTGACCCGTCGACGCCAACCCACTTGGCGGTGTTTGGAAGAGATAAAGCTTAACGTAATCTTCGTAGTCCCGTTTAGTATAACACACAGTATTTCTAACTTGGGAGGTGCCCTGATGATCCGTTCGTCTGTCCAATCTACTCCGACAGAATGTGCCTGGCACTATTTACCGGTGACCACCACGGCATGGCAGCGCCCGAGAAGCTATCCACCTGTTGTGCAGCGTATGCTTTTGCCCGTCAAATTGCAGAATCTGTCTGACATGCTGGTGACCTCTGTGCTGGAGTTTGCCGCCAAGATCAAGAAAGATTTGGTGCTGTTGATCATTCGCGAAGACAGTGACTTTGACCGGGAGATGCTTTTCTCGACACTGCGCGGCTTTCAGGCACACGCTCAGGTGTTATTCGGGGATTTCGCTCACGATTGATACGGCCGTTGGCTTCAACGACCAGACCATTTCCTGCTATGCCGACCGCTACGGCGTCGATGTAGTAATTCTGGCCAGCCAGCTCTCTGAGTTTGAGGTACAAGAAAGAGAAAAATTTGCCGTGTTTGCCAGCAGCTGGCAGCCGCTGGTATAGACTTTGGTCTAAATCGGCCGTTCATTGGTCACCTCCATGCAAAAGCCGGGGCATCCATTTCAGATGCCCCGGCTTTTGCATGGAAACAAACTTATGAAGCTTCAAATTCGGTATAAATCTCAACTGTAAAGCCCATGGGGTCCAGGGCCAAAAATTGCAGTGCGCCTGGGCGGGATTGTTCTGGTTTCATGGCATAAAGCTTGTAGCTGCTGGCCTGCAACCGTTTAACGATGGCCTCGAAAGACGGCCGTTCCATCTTTAATATCCACGATTCTGCTTCAAGCGATCCGCCTCTGTAACCGGGATTTCGGGCAAATTCAGCTGCGACTTGCAGCGGGACAGAAGCGCGGATGAATACCAGCTGCACCTGGCCAATTTGGTACGTCAGCCAACCGTGCTCCTCATCGTCACGAAAAAAAGTTTCCTCAAGCCCCAAACAATCACTGTAAAATTGGCGCATCGGGGCCACATCATTACACCAGCGAAAAATTGTGTTTAATTCTATATCCATCAACGGTCCTCCGGCTTAACCAATTGGAACCAATGGCCATCGGGATCGGTGGAGGTGAGACAGCCGTCGTCGCCATTGCTTCCTTGAAATTGGAGACCGCGCTGCGCAAGCATGCGGGCGGTCTTGATATGCCCGATTTGCATCATTGACCTCCAAGAACGGCCGCAACGGCCTCATTGCCTTCTGCCTGGGCCAGCTGCAGAGCGGTCTGGTCGTTGGCGTCTGGCTGGTGTGGATCGGCGCCGAATTCGAGCAGCAGTTGGGCCATGGGGACGTTGTTGCGGTGGGCGGCTTGATGAACGGCCGTATAGCCCCCTTCTTGCGCCGCATTTACATCAGCGCCTTTTTCCAGCAGGGCGCGCAAAATCGCCAGGTTGCCGTGGGTGGCCGTGGCGTGAATCGGCGCGATTTTCATCTTGTTTTTGGCCACGGCGTTGACATCGGCGCCTTGCTCGATGAGCCACAGCGCGGCCGTTTCCTGGTTGAAGTAGCAGGCCAGCTGGAGCGGCGTAAAGCCGTCTCTGGCAAAGAGGTTCAGATAACCGGGCCACTCCCCGGCCAGGAATTGCAACCGCACCAGATCCCCCAGCGCGGCGGCGGCAAACACATCCGGCTTGGTTCCGGCGGCCAGCAAGGCATCGACGACGGCCGTTTTCCGCTGGTAAACGGCGTTCATCAGCAGCGGCAAGCTGTTTTGCCCTATCGCACCGGCCAATGCTGGATTAGCGGCCGTGATTTGCTTGATAGTCTCGTGGTCGTTGTTGTTGACAGCCGTTTCCAACCGACGGCCGTCAGACACCACTTGCTGTAGAACGGCCGTACGCTCATGAATGATAGTCGCCAGCGTCTGCCGTTCGGCCAGACCCAATTCTGACGCGCCGAGCACCGCGTTTTCTACTCCGGACAGAGCGCGAAAAATCAGCCGCAAAAAGCGGCTGGCTTCGGTTTCTGGGCGGTTGAGCAGCAGCAAGGTCTTCTCGATTTGCACCAGGTGCTGGCGCAGATGGGCCTCGAAGCGGTGCAGCCGGTACTGCAGCGAGTATTCTTCCTTCTCCCACCAAATCGGCGACGGCCCCAGAAACTGCTCATCCGTCAAATCGGCCAGCTCAGTGCGGACGCGCTGGTGAAATTCGTTGTAATGCTGCAGGATAGCCGCCAGCGGCTGGTTGTCGATGAGGTCGTAAAAGGCATCCTGGCTGCCGTTGACGCGCTCTACTTCATCATCGGGGAAGGTGAACGGCCGTGCTGCGCCCGCCCGCTGCTGTGCCAACCCGGAAATGATCAGGGTGAAAAAGGTGCGTTCTGCCGTAAAAATATGGCCCAAAATAATGCGCAGCGGCCATTCCCCGGCCGCTGGCTCCTGGTCAAACTCAGCATCGGTGATGCCCAGCAGGGCTGCTTGCAGTTCGCGGTAAGCGGTGTGCACCTGTCCCAGCACCTGCTGCACCAGCGGCGTGGGTGGCCCACTTTGGCTGCGCTCGGCGGCCAGCGTGGCGGCTAAATCTTGCAGTTCGTGGTGCGTGCCGATGAGTCCCAGGCGAACGCCTTCGCCGTGTTTGCGCCAGTGAAACGGCTGGGCCATGTCCGCGTCGGAAAATGTGTGGGTGGCTTCGGCCAATGTGGAAACGGCCGTAAACAAAACATCTTGCCCCATAAAAACCTCCTGCTCATAACAAGCCGAGCAAATGTTGTTCCGTTACGCGTTGATTGTGAACCAGAGCACCTGAAAGCGCAAAGGAGTGAAGTTTTTCCTTTGCGCCTTCGCGTGAAATTAATGGCGTTGGGCTTGCTGGTAGGCCTGGCGGATGCGCGCCTGTAGGGTGGCATCGACGTCGTAGAGATGGGTGAGGCGTACGGCCGTCTTTGTGTCCGCAAGCTGGCAGGTGATGTGGGTTTTGGCGGGGCGCAGGGTGCAAAACGGCCGTGCCGCGGCAAAATCAATCTGCCCCCGGTGCAGTGACCAGGTGATGCCCTGGCTCAGGCCGGTGATATAGTCCAACAGGTGCAGCCCCGCCGCGGCGGCATCTACTGTGGTGCGGCTGAGGCAGGCGTCCAATTCTAAATCAATATCCATGGGAAAACTCCTTGCTTATAAGAAGGCTACTTCTTCACGAATTTTGTCCTTAACGATGGGCATTTGGCTAAAGAAGGTGTTGTAGGCCTGGCTTACCGGGTCTTCCTGGTTACGTAACAGGCGATCCAGGCAGGCATAATCCGGTAGCCAGAAGATCCAGAGCGAAGGTGGGCCGTCACCCAGCCCGCCGCTGGCCGCCACAACTTCGCGAATCCATTCCTGGTTTTGCACAACGTCATGCAGGGCTCGGGCATTTTTGGCGTGCTCTTGGGAAAACGGCCGTGGCCATTCAAACTCAACAATCAGATAGATGCCAACTTGAGGGGTGCTCATACGCTTCTCCTTGGGTAGACGGCCAGCGGTGTAAACTTGGTTGCTGCTTTGCATGCCCGCGCCTGCGGTGAATTCGTCATGTTAATCAGGACAACGGATGAAATTTTAGCACTGATGTTCTATTCTATCAAGCGTTTGTACCGGTTTGCTCGCCTCGCTATACTTCTGGGTTATGAAGCTATCCGTCCAGCCAGAAGAGTTTGATCCGCGCCCTACGCCACAGCAAAAAAAGAGCCAGCGCTGGCAGCAGGTTGTGGGGACGGCCGTCATGATTACCAGTATGGCCGTGCTGCTGCCGCTGGTGCTGCGTGCGCCCCGGCCGGACTTTGTGGTGCCGTCAACGGCCGTTCTCGTCTTGAGCACCTTTATTTTGTTTCCACTGGCCCTGTTTGTCACTGTTGTCTGGCACGAGTTGGGGCATCTGTTGGCAGCTCGCCTGGCCGGTTTTCGTTTTGTCCTCGTTACCTTTGGCCCGCTGCGTATTGCCCGCGAAGCGGGCGGCCTGCGCCTGAGCCTCATCCACACCAACCTGCTCCAGTGGCAGGGGCGCGCCCTGGCCGTGCCTCGCACTTTTGGCGATCACCGGCGGCCACGTATGGTCTTCCTGGCCGGTGGTCCTTTGGCTACCTTGGTACAGCTTTTGCTGCTGCTGGGTATTAACTTCTCGCTGCGCGATAAGGACATCGGCTATGGTTGGGGCCTGGCACTGCTCTGGCTGCTGCTGGCGACTGTGATGACCCTGCCTGCCACAATCATCCCCCAGAAGATTGGCAGCAGCTACACCGATGCCGCCCGCATCTGGCAGATGTGGCGCGGCGGTGCGGCCCTGGCCGAGCAGCTGGCCCTGACCAACCTGGTGGAGGCGTCGCTGCGCGGCGTGACGCCTGCGGAACTGGATCCGGTGTTTGTGGCCCGCATCCTGGCTGCCCCGCCACACAGCAGCGAGGCGCTGGTGGGGCACTACGTGGCTCACACCCAAGCATTGGATCGTGGGGATATTGCGGATGCGGCCGTATTTCTGGACCAGACCCTGACGCTGCTGCACCACCATCCTCCGGTGCAGCGT
Source organism: Candidatus Leptofilum proximum (assembly GCA_016710325.1). GTDB lineage: Bacteria > Chloroflexota > Anaerolineae > Promineifilales > Promineifilaceae > Leptofilum > Leptofilum proximum. The sequence continues at coordinate 1,841,260 of JADJXK010000001.1, forward strand.
TCGCCCATCTTTTTTGCCAGCGCCGCTTACTTTACTGCTCGCTACGGCGGCGATTTGCCAAAAGCCGAGGCGTGGTTGGCCCTGATCCGCCCTGAGCAGTACAACGCGCTGGCTCAGGAAGTGGCGCAGGTTTTGCTGCGGGTGCGGGCTCAGCTGCTGCTGCAGGCAGGGGAGCTGGCGCTGGCCAAAACGGCCGCACAACAAAGCCTGCGTCTGCTGCAGCGCTCGGTTGACCTGGGCAGCGTGGCCATGGAAACGCGCCAGCTGGAGGAGATTTTGACCCAGCTGCAGGCGGTAACCGAGGCCCCGGCTTTACCCCCCGCGATGCGGCCGGTTTTGGCACAGAAACGGCCGTTTTTTGCCGCCTCAACATGGGGCCTGGTGCGGCTGGCGTTTGTCATCCTGCTGGGACTGATGCTGGGTGTGGCCTGGCAGCAGCTTTTCCCCGACCGGGCAGTTACCGCCTATCAACGCGGTGTTGCCCTGCTCGATGAAGGTAACTACGAAGCCGCTATTCCCGAATTCGACCTCGCCGTGGCCGTGGATCATCAGTTTGCCCAGGCCTATTGGGGGAGGGGGGAGGCGTGGATGTCGCTCGGGCGGTATGAAATGGCCGCGGCTGACTTCAGCCGGGTGGTCGAAATGCACCCCAAAACCTTCCCCTCCATCTACCTCTTCCGCGCTGCTGCTTATACCCAGCTGGGCGACTACACCGCCGCCATTGCCGACTACCACACGCTCCTCACACTTGAACCAGATGAAGAGACGCGGCGCCTGGCTGTGCAATCAATCAACATTCTGCAAACGGCAAAATAAACAGCTCACTTACCAAATATTCCCGTTTTTGGCCATGACAATATTCATATTATTTTGGGGATTATGCTCAGTAGCCACCGTTTGTGAAATAAAGCACAATACGAAGTAGATTGTGCAATATTTCACAATAGGGCGTATTGTATCAATTTGTTGTGTCCACCTTTACCATTGTTAACGTTTTTTAGCAAACAGAGCCACCCAATACACAAGAGAGAGTGATTGATGAGCGATCTGAAGACGATTCCTAAATCCGCCTTAAACGAGTGGATTCAGCGGCTGCGCAGGCGTTTTCGCGTGGTTGGACCCAGGCCGAAGAATGGCCAGTTTGTTTTTGCTGAAATAGAAACGGCCGTTGAGATGGCGCTGGATTACCCCACAACCTGTGTACCCCCCAAGAAATATCTTTTCCCCCAACAAGAAACCCTGCTGCGCTACCACCTGGACGGCAGCCACATTCAGGCGGTGATTGAGACGGAACCCACCGTCATTTTTGGCATTCACACCTGTGATGTGCAGGCTACCCGGCTGTTTGACCAGATCTTCAGCCAGGGGTTTGCCGACCAACACTACCGCACCAGGCGGGAAGATATTTATCTCATCAGCGTTGAATGTATGGCACCGTGTACCGAACACGCTTACTGCCACGACATGGGCACATCGCACCTGCCAGAAGCGGCCGATTTGCACCTGACGGATGTAGGGCACATGTACGTAGTTCACGTCAACACGCCCAAGGGCGAATCGCTGCTGGCCGACACGCTGGCCGAGCCTTTTACCGCCGATTGGCAGCCCATTTACGACCGGGTGATTGCCAAAAAGATGCAGGCGTTTGAGAAGCGGCTCGATTTTGAGGTGACGGAGCTAAAAGAACTGCTGCGCGACGGGTACAGCAGTCCGCTGTGGCAAGATGTGGGCGATGATTGTCTGGTGTGCGGCATGTGTACCCAGGTTTGCCCCACCTGCGTTTGTTTCAACATGGTGGATGAGGCGGATTTGACCCAGACGGAGGGCCAACGAACGCGCACCTGGGATTCCTGCCAGGCGACGACGTTTGCCCTGGTGGCTGGCGGCCACAACTTCCGCGAGGCGCGTATGTCGCGGCAGCGGCATCGGTTTATGCGCAAAGGCAAGTACATGCACGATGCCTACGGTTTGTTGGGCTGTGTGGGATGTGGGCGGTGTGGCGACACCTGCCTGGTTAATATCACGCCCATCAACGTGCTAAATGCCTTGTATCACGAGCAACACGGGGAGCCCACTGCTCCCGAAAATCAAGAATTGGAGCTGAGTTATGAAGACGTTACTGCGAGAAGTGCGGGAGTCGCCGTCGATTTACATGCCGGTGCCAGCGAGAATAACGGCCGTACGCACCCTCACTGACCTGGAAAAACTGTACACCATTGAGCTGCCCTACGGTCTCACCCTGGACCATGATCCGGGCCAGTTTGTGCAGGTGTCACTGTTTGGCGTGGGTGAAGCGCCGATTAGCGTTTGTTCGTCGCCCAGCCGCAGCAACGGCACCTTTGAGCTGTGCGTGCGCAACGTGGGCGACCTCACCAGCAAGATGCACGAACTCAACGTGGGCGACACGCTGGGCATTCGTGGTCCGTTTGGGCGTGGTTTCCCCATGGAGCGCTACCGGGGCAAGGACGTGGTGTTTATTGCCGGTGGCCTGGGGTTGGCGCCGCTGCGCTCGGTAATTTATGAGGCGATTGACCATCGTGAAAAGTACAACCGCATCGTCATTTTGTACGGGGCACGTTCGCCCAGAGAGATGTTGTTCCGCGACGAAGTGAACGCTTTCAACTGGATGGACGATGTGGAAATGTACACCACGGTTGACTGCGGCGATGAGAAGTGGCGCGGCGAGGTAGGCTTTGTCAACTGTTTGCTCAAAAAAGTGGCCCTCAATCCGCACAACACCGTTTCCATTGTGTGTGGTCCGCCGGTGATGTACCAGTTTATCATCGACGATTTGATCCGGCTGGGTGTGGCCGAGCACGACATCTGGCTCAGCTTTGAGCGGCACATGAAGTGCGGCGTGGGCAAGTGTGGCCACTGCCAGATTAACCACATTTATGCCTGCCTGGATGGTCCGTCTTTGTCTTACACCGAAATTAAGGACCTGGAGGAAGCGTTATGAGCAGCACAGTGAATGAACTGCCACGGGTTGCTTTTTTTGATTTTACCAGCTGTGAAGGGTGCCAGCTCACCGTCTTGGACGCGCTGCAAACCCATCCCGAGCTGCTGAAAGTAGTGAACATCGTTGAATTTCGCGAGGCGTCCAGCGCACGCAGCGACGATTACCAGATTGCCTTTATTGAGGGGTCGTGCACGCGGCCAGGTGATGAGGCCCGGTTGAGGAAGATTCGGGAAACGGCCGTCTACGTCATCGCTCTCGGTGCCTGTGCCCATTTGGGTGGCATCAACGCCATCCGCAACCGCCAGCCGCTGCCGGACGTGCGCCAGTACGTCTACGGCGACAGGGCGGAGTGGTACGACACCTATCCGGCGCGGGCCATCGACCAGGTGATCAAGGTGGATGCCGTGATTCCCGGGTGCCCGATTGACCGGGATGAGTTTGTGCGCATTGTGAGCGTGCTGCTACAAGGGCGCCAACCCAAGCTGCCCGACTACCCGATGTGCATCGAGTGCAAGCTGCACGAAAACATCTGCGTCTACGAGCGCGCCCAGGTGTGCCTCGGGCCGATTACCCGGGCGGGCTGCAATGCCATCTGCCCGGCCTATGGCTACGGCTGCGAAGGTTGCCGCGGGCTGGTCTCTGCGCCTAACATGGAATCATTCCAGGAAGTGCTGGCTCAGCATGGGCTCAGCCAGGCGGAGATCGACGAGAAGTTGAGCCTCTTTTTAACCAACCAGACGCTGCTGGAAAAGGAGCTGGTTCATGGCTAATGTAAAAGTAAACGTGCATCACCTGACGCGGGTGGAAGGGCATGGCAACATTGTGGTTGATGTGGTGAATGGCGAGCTGAAGCAGTGCGATCTGCAAATTGTGGAGACGCCCCGCTTTTTTGAGGCGATGCTGCGCGGCAAGCCGTACCAAAATGCGTCGCACATCACCTCGCGGATTTGTGGGATTTGTGCAGTGGGCCACGCCACGGCCTCGCTGCGAGCGTCGGAAGTGGCGCTGGGCGTGGAACTGAGTGAGCAAACGAAGCTGCTGCGCCGTCTCAACTTCTTGGGCGAGCTTTTGGACAGCCACGTACTGCACGCCTACATGCTGGTGGCCCCGGACTTTTTGGGTGCGCCCAGCGTGATTCCGCTGGCCAACACGGCGCCAGACGTGGTGCTGCGGGCGCTGCGCATGAAGAAGTTGGCTGGGGATTTGTGCCAGGCGATTGCCGGGCGGCACACACATCCCATTGCCATGGTGGTGGGCGGCTTCACCCACTTCCCGACGGCCAACCAGCTGTACCAGCTGCGCGAGCGGTTTGAAGCAGTGCGTGAGGATGTGGTGGCTACGGCCGATCTTTTCCAAACGCTCAAGCTGCCCCAGTTTGAACGGGAAACGGAGTACATTGCCCTGCGCCGCGACGATGGTGTGTATGGCTTTATTGATGGCGATATTGTGAGTACGGACGGCGGCAAGTGGCCCGCCTCGGCTTACAAAACGGTGACGAACGAATACTTGGTACCACATTCATCGGCCAAACATGCGCAAAACCAGCGGGAATCGTACATGGTGGGGGCGCTGGCCCGGTTTAACGTGAATCACGACTTGCTGCATCCGGTGGCCAAGGAAGTGGCGGCGGGATTAGGACTGAAGCCGAAAGCGACCAATCCCTACCTGATTACCGTGGCGCAGGTGGTGGAGATTGCTCACTGCGTCGAAGAAGCGATTCAGCTGATCGATGCGCTGCTGGAGCGGGAGATTGCCTGGGAAGACCCGGCATTGCCCACCCGGCAATCTGGCGAAGGCGTGGGCGCCTGTGAAGTGCCGCGCGGCACGTTGTTCCATCACTACGTCATTGAGGAAGGCCAGATTGTGGGGGCCAACTGCATCATTCCGACCGGGCAAAACCTGGCCAACATTGAGCTGGACATGAAGGCGCTGGTGCCCACTTTGCTGGACCGCACGCAGCAGCAAATCACCCACGCGCTGGAGATGCTGGTGCGCGCTTATGATCCGTGCATTTCCTGCTCAACTCATCTGCTGGATGTGCGGTTTGAGTAGCAGTTATGAGATTTTGACGAAGGCGCGAAGGGGCAAAGATGGAAAAGAAAACCCCCTTTGCGCCATCGGCTTCTTTGCGCTCTTTGCGTCGAAAAATGGGTTGATGAAGATCCTGGTTCTGGCTTTGGGCAATCCTCTGCGGGGGGATGATGGGGTGGGGTGTGTGGTGCTGGCGGCTTTGCAGGATACGGCCGTATTCCCCCCCCACATCACGCTCCTCGATGGTGGTGCCCCTGGCCTGGAAACCGCCCTCACGCTGCAAGGCTACGACAAAGTGATTGTGATCGACGCCGCCAACCTGGGGGAGGCTCCGGGGACCTGGCGGCGTTTTTCATTGGCGGAAGCCAACTTGGTGCAGCAGGCGCAGATGAACGGCACGCTGCATGATGCCGGTTTTGCCGAGGCAGTGGCCCTGGGTGCGGCGCTGGGCATATTGCCGCCAGAGATCATCGTGTATGGCGTGCAGCCAGAGACGCTTGAGTGGGAGATGGGGTTGAGTACGGCCGTTCAAACCGCCATTCCCGAAATCTGCCAACAAATCCAGGCCGAACTTGGTGATGCGTGAAACGTAAAACGTGAATTTTCTGCCCTCACGTTTCACGTTTCACGCATCACAAAACTCCCCTAAACCGAAAAAATAAAGCAAGTCGTCGTGCCGTGAGCATACAGCTTGCCGTCGGCATCGACCAGCTTGCCTTCGGCGGTGGCGATGCGCCGCCCGCCATGCACCACGGTGCCGAGGCAGCGCAGCGGCCCGGTGTCCGCCAGGATGGGGCGGACGAAGTTGACCTTCATTTCCACGGTGGTGTAGCCGCTGCCCGCGGGCAGCAGGGTATGCACGGCACAGCTCATGGCCGAGTCTAACAGGGTGGCAATGACGCCACCGTGTACGGTGCCCAGCGGGTTGTAGTGAAATTCAGAGCAGTTGATCTCAAAAACGGCCGTTCCCTCCCCCGCTTCTGTCAGGGCAAATTCCAGGGTGTGAGCAATGGGCGGTTGGGGCAGCTTGCCGCCGATCATGGCGGCAAACAGGTCTGGCCCACTTTTTTCGCGGGCGGTGTTGGCAGTGGGGGTGGGGTCTTGCCAGGTGTAGGTGCGGGAACGGCCGTTCCCCGTCTCAGTTGTCATACTTTTCTCCCGGTTTGTGCGTTTGTGAATTGTTCGCGAAGGATTGTAACCGGCACGCGGCAGCCTGTCATGGCTTTCGCCTCCGGCGCGGCTCCGTGCCATAATTCAACCTCATGAGTACACCTCTCCGCATTGCCATCATTGGCGACGTTCACCGCCAGTTTGACGAGTACGATGTGACGCAGTTCAACTGGTCGGACTATGACTGGCTGCTTTGCACCGGGGATCTGTCCAACTACTGGCATCACGAGGGGCTGGCCGTGGCCCGGCAGATGGCCCGGCTGCAAAAGCCTACCCTCATTGTTCCCGGCAACCACGATACGCTGACCTTGCCCCAGCTGGTGGCCGAAATTAAGGAGTGGTCCCGGCTGCGCCGCTGGCTGGCCTGGGGGCAGCCACACCGCCTGCGGCAGTGGCGGCGGGCGCTGGGGCCGGTGCAGGTAGGTGGTTACTCGGTGCATCCGGCGCCGGGAGTTGAAGACGTGGCGGTGGTGGTGGCACGGCCGTTTGCCATGGGTGGTTCGGTTTTGCACTGCCAGCCGCAGCTAAAACGCCAGTTTGGCGTGGGCACGATGGCCGAATCGGCGGCGCGGCTGTGCCAGCTGGTCGAACAATCGCCGCAGCAGCGGCTCATCTTCCTGGCGCACAACGGTCCCACCGGGCTGGGCAGTACGCGCGAATCGATCTGGGGCAACGATTTCCAGCCGGAGCAGGGCGATTTTGGCGATTCGGATTTACGCGAAGCGATTGAGTTTGCCCGGCAGCGGGGAAAAACGGTGCTGGCGGTAGCGGCCGGGCACATGCACCATCACGTCAAGCGGGAGGGGCAGCGCACCTGGCACCTGGTGCAGGACGGCATCCACTACATCAACGCCGCCCGCGTGCCAAGGATTTTTGAGGAGAACGGCCGTACCCACCACCACATCCGCCTTACCATTTTGGATGGAAACGTGACAGTGACGCAACAATTGGACGCGGACAAGCGCGGATGACCGCGGATTTTTTTGATCGGCGTTTATCCGCGCTCGTCCGCGTTCTCTCCATTTACAATGTTATGACCTGACCAGTCCGGGCTGATTCGTACAGCGCCAGGACGGTTTTGACGTGGTTGCGCGTTTCGTCGAGGGAAAGATATTGCGCTTGGCCGTCTAAAACGGCCGCATGCAAATCCTCAATTTCTCCGAGGTACAGCTCTTTTTCCGGCACGTCAATCTCTTCGGGACCGCCCTCATTTGGGTAAAAGATCAACGTACGGTCACCGTCGTTGTGGCCGATAAACGGCCGATTCAGCACCAGCCGCCCCTCAGTACCGATGATTTCCACCTGGGTATGGAACGGCGTGCAAAATGATGAGCTGATTTGGGCCATTGCCCCGTTTGCGTACACCATCTGCCCGGAGAACACCTCATCGACGCCGCTTTCGCCCAGCCACTGGGTGCCAAACACCTGCTGCGGCGGGCCGCCCATGACGTATTGGGCAAAGCTCAGCGGATAAACGCCCACGTCCCACAAACAACCGCCGCCCATCTCTGGCACCAGCCGGATATTTTCCCGGGTGGTAAAAGCGAAGTTAAAGACGGCTCTCACCACGGTGATGCGACCAAGACGGCCGTTCCGCACCATCTCGCCCACAATTTTGGTTTGGGGGTGGTGGCGGTACATAAACGCTTCGGTGAGGACACGGTTGGTTTGTTGGGATACGGCCGTCATCTCATCCACCTCGTCCAGCGTCAGGGCAAATGGCTTCTCGCACAGCACATGCTTGCCGTGCTGCATCGCCTTGATCGACCACTCCGCATGCAGGTGGTTGGGCAGGCTGATATACACCGCATCCACCGCGTCTGAGGCCAGCATCGCTTCATAGCTGCCAAACGCCTGCGGGATGTCCCACTCGTTGGCGTAGGCCTGGGCCGATGCTTGGCTGCGGCTGGCCACCGCCACCAGTTCGCCTCGTGCCGAGGCGCGAATGGCGGGAATCAGCCGCCGGTTGATATTAGCTGTTGAAAGTAATCCCCATCGAATGTTAGACATGACAGACCTCCTGGAAAGCGTGATTCGTGAAGCGTGAAACGTGAGGATTTTGTCACGTTTCACGTTTCACGCAGTTTTGTCCAAATGCTTCTTTTAACTCGCCCCGCGCAATTCTACCACCACCTTCACCACCTTTCCGCTACCTGTTCACAATTTCTTCAAATTTGTACCGCATACTGCCAGCATTGAGATTTAGTGAGCTAACAGGTGCGTCGCACCTCCGAATATATAAAGGAGATTCAGATGTTTCGCAGAATTTTTGGGATTGGATTGTTCATTCTGCTGTTGATGGGCATTTTTGGTGGGTTTGGCAGCCGTACTCGCGCCGCCTATTACGAAGGTTACGCCGCCGGTTTGCAGGCGCAGGTCGGCGAATCAAGTGAAGAAGGGACAACAAGCGCCCCTCCTGCCGCACCTTACTATGATGGCCACGGCCGTTTCTTCGGTTGGGGTGCGTTAGGCATCCTGGGTATCTTCGCCATCTTCTTCAAGATCGGCTTCTTTTTCCTGCTGGCGATGCTCTTCATGCGGTTGATTTTCGGCCGTCGCTGGCGGCATCGCGGTGGCCCGTGGGGACACGGGTCGTGGGGACACGGGTCGAGGCGGCATGGACCGTGGGGCCACCACCCGCACTGGCACGGGCATGAAGGCCCCGGCAAAGAAAAAGCGCCCAAGTGGATGAATGACCACGACGATGACGAACCGGTGATGACTGTTTAACGGCACCCTTACCGGTTATTATGAACCTGAAGAAAATAAATCGGTAATCGCCAACAGAGACACTTCAGGTTCATTTAAGGCGATTCAGTGTCAAGTTTATTACCGATTTTATTTTTGAATCGCCATCATAAACGAAGGTTCTTTTGGAATTCAAGGGGTTTGCAGCCTGTGATGCGTGAAACGTGAAACGTGAGCAGAGAGCCAACACGATTCACGCTTCACGTTTCAGGTCCGCCCCTCAATTTTTGACATAGGTGTCAAAGAATTCGACCGTGCGCCGCATCATTGTGGTCCAGTCCGGGCCGTTGAAAAAGTGCCCCTGGTCAGGATAGGTAAACAGCGTGCTTTCTTTGCCCGCGGCTTGCAGCGCGGCATGGAGCGCTGGCGCCCAATCGGGCGGCGTTTCCTCCACAGCAGCGCCATCACCCAGGCCAATGTGAATTTGCACCGGCGCGGAGACAGTTTCCAGATGGTAGATCGGCGCGATTTGTTGCAGCATTTCCGGGCTTTGCGCCGCAGCCAGGTAGGCTGCCTGAATCTCGGCGGGCAGATCGGCGGGAATGACTTCCCCAGGGTTGCAGTCGAGCAGCTCGGTCTGGCCGGGCAAACAGCCGGGTCCCCAGCGGGCAATGAGGTCGGCGTCGTTGGCGGAGTTGGGAGCGTGCAAAACGGCCGCTTTCACCCCACCCGTCACCGTCAGAACCTTGGTAGTGATGCCCCCGCCCATGCTGTGGCCCCACATGCCCACCCGGCTGGTGTCGGCCTCGGGGATGGAAGGCAGCGCAGCGAGCAAATTTAAGACGTCGGCCACCAGGCCCGTGTGGAAAAAGCTGGGACCGACGTCCGACTTGCCCCAGCTGCGATAGTCCGGCGCGATGGTGAGGTAGCCGTAGTAGTTGAGATACTCCGCCTGCTGCCACGTGCCCGCGCCGGAAAAATAGGATTCCCGCTCATGGTAGCCGTGGTTCAAAATGATGACGGGAAACGGGCCTTCACCCTTGGGGATTTGCATGATGCCGCTGATGGTGAGTCCGTCGCTGGGGTAGGTGATGGCATACTTGTCAAAATAGTCCGCATCCGCCATCCAGGACGTGATTTCAATGGCGCCGCCGGGGTAGTCACGCTGGCGCAGCCCTTCGATGGTGTAAGGCGCCATCGGATGAGGCGTGGCGTCGGGCAGTGGTACGGCCGTCACCGTAGTGGCGGCTGCTGCCGCTGCAGGTGTCGCCGAGGTGGGGGTGGGTGTGATCATGATGGTCACAACTACAGCGGCGGCACGGTTAGTGGGTGTTGGGATAGCAGCAGCTGGGAGTGGTGGGGGCGCAACGGCCGTTCCACACCCCATCACACCCAGCAACATGAACAGCAGGAAGATGGCTTTGGTTCGCATGGCCGAATCGTACTGATAAACGGCCGTCCCGCAAAATAAGGAATACATATGATGGAAACTACCAAGACACAAACATTGCCGATTGGCTACTGGCTCAAAGAAGCTGACCGGCTGCTGACGGAACAAATCAACCAGGCGCAGGCTGCCAACGGCGTTACCCGGACGGAGTGGCAGGTGTTGAATTTGTTGGCGGAGAACGGCCGTACCGCCATTACCCACCTCTTCGCCACCATGCAAACTTTTCTGGCCGAGCCCGAACTCCAGGCCATCCTGAACCGCCTCAGCGAACAGGGCTGGATTGCTGCTGGAGACGATGGCCGCGATTGGCAGCTCACCGAGGCAGGCCAGCACCAGCACGGCCGTATCTTCACCACTCAAAAAGAAGTTCGCCAGCGCGCCATGCAGGGTATCAGCACTGATGACTACGCCACCACAATCCGCGTCCTTCAACAGATGGTTAACAATCTTGATCAATCAGGCAAAATAGGCCAATCAGCATCCCATTAAAGAAGAATCTGTGCAATCTGCGTAATCTGTGGATAAATTCTTGGCAGTTTGGCGCTTTTCCGACACACTTTGTTTATGAACGAACGCATCCTGGTGGTTGATGATGAACCAAAAATTGTGAAGCTGGCGCGCGATTACCTGGAGCGCAGCGGTTATACGGTGCTAACGGCTGGGGACGGCCGTACCGCCCTCGCCATCGCCCGCAGCGAAAAGCCAGACCTGGTGGTGCTGGATCTGAACCTGCCCGAGCTGGACGGGCTGGACGTTTGCCGCACCCTGCGCCGTGAATCCGATGTGCCCATCATCATGCTCACCGCCCGCATCGACGAAACCGACCGGCTGATTGGCCTGGAGCTAGGGGCCGACGACTACATCACCAAGCCCTTTTCGCCGCGTGAGCTGGTGGCCCGGGTGCGCGCCGTGCTGCGCCGCGTGCGCGGGGGTCTGGTGCCGACCGAACTTGTCCAGGTAGGCGACATTGAAATTGACCTGAACGGCCATCGCGTCAGCCGCGCCGGGGAGACGGTGCAGCTGACCCGCATCGAGTTCAATCTGCTGGCGATTTTGGCCCAACATGCCGGGCAGACGATGAGCCGCGAGCAGCTGCTGGACCGGCTGCACGGCTTCGCCCAAGACAGCTACGAACGCAGCATCGATGCCCACGTGAAAAACCTGCGGCGTAAGCTGGAGCCAGACCCGTCGAACCCGGTTTACATCCTGACGGTGTATGGCATCGGCTACAAATTTAACGATGAGGTGCCTGCGTGAAGCCGGAGGAGAACTGGCACGACAAGAATTGGCACGACAAGAATTGGCGCGACTATCGCGACGGGCCGCCCTGGCGGCGGGGTGAACATTCGCGGCCACCGCATTGGCGCGGGCACGGCCCATCGCCGCGTCAGCGCCGCATGTTTTTGCGCTTGCTGGCGTTGTTTGCCTTGCTGGTGTTGCTGGTGGCGGGCGGCATGACGATTGTCGCTTTGCTGATTACGCGGCTGGTAGAGGGGAATGCGGGAACGGCCGTTATCGTCTGGATCAGCGGCTGCGGCCTGGCGATTGCCTTGCCTGTGCTGGCCGCGGTGCTCGCTTTCCGCACCTTTCGCCGCGTGGCCAATCCCCTGGCGGCGATCATGAACGCCGCCGACGCCGTGGCCGAAGGCGACCTGAGCGTACGCGTGCCGGAGTTCAGCGGGCGCAACGAGTTCACCCGGCTGGCCCACTCGTTCAACCACATGACGGCCGAGCTGGAGCGAGCCGACCAGCAGCGGCGCAACCTCACCGCCGACGTGGCCCACGAGCTGCGCACGCCGCTGCACATCATCCAGGGCAACCTGGAAGGCGTGCTGGACGGGGTCTACGAACCGACGCCCGACCACATTGAAGCCACGCTGGACGAAACGCGGCTGCTGGCGCGGCTGGTCGAGGATCTGCACACGCTCTCCCTGGCCGATGCCGGGCAGCTGCCCCTAAAAATGGAACCGGTGGACGTGGCCGATTTGCTGGCCGACGTGGCCACCAGCTTTTCCGGCCAGGCAGAGGCGCAGGGGGTGGCGCTTGTAGTGGAAACGGCCGTCTTACCCCCCCACACCCACATCCAGGGTGACGCCGATCGGCTGGACCAGGTGCTCAGTAATCTGGTGGTCAACGCGCTAAGGCACACGCCGGAGGACGGCCGTATCACCCTCAGCGCCAAACTGGTGGATGACGAGATACAAATTCAAGTCACCGACACGGGCGAAGGCATCCCCGAAGCCGACCTCCCCTTTGTCTTTGAGCGCTTCTGGCGCGGCGACCGGGCCAGAACGCACAGCGGCGGGGCAGGCGGTGGGCTGGGTTTGGCAATTGTCAAGCAGATGGTGGTGGCACATAACGGCCGTATCACCGTCACCAGCACGCCCAACCAGGCCACCACATTCACCCTTGCTTTTCCGCTGCACTAAGTCCACTACGCCATCTGTCCCCATCTTAATGAAGCTTGGATAGCATGCTACCTGCAATTGTCATTTCGACCAAAGGGAGAAATCCCTGAGGTGAGTCGAAGGCTTAAGGCTTACGAAGAACGGTGCAGCAGTTTCTGGCAGAGGCGCACGCCGGACATGGCGTCGGTGAGCCAGTAGTCTGCGCCGACGTACTGGCACACCTGCTCGTTCAGCTGGTTGCCGCCGATGATGATGGGCACGGTCCGCAGCGCTGCGTCTTCGCTGCCGCGGATGAGGTCGATCGTTTCCTTCATCGCATCGTAAGAGGTGGTCAGCAGGCCGGACAGGCCGATGACGTTGGGTCGAACCTGCTCCGCCTGCTGCAAAAATTTAGCGGGCGGCACATCAACGCCCAAATCGTGCACGGAAAAGCCGTAGCAGGTCAGCAGCATGCTCAGGTTGTTCTTGCCGATGTCGTGAATGTCCCCCTGAACCGTGCCCAGCAAAATGACGCCGCTTTCCTTGCCGGTAAACTTTTCCTGGATGATCGGCTGCACAAGCTCCATCACTTCGCGGAAAATTTCGCCGCCCATAATGAGGCCAGACAGGTAATACTCCTGCCGCTCGTACCGCTCGCCCACCTGGCGCAGCCCTTCCTGGCAATCCTCGATGATCACCAGCGGGTTTTCTCCTTGTGCCAGACGTTCCTCGACAAGCAGCAAAACTTCTTTTTCGTTCAGGTCGGCCACGTGGGCAATGAAGGTTTGGGAGTCGTGGGCAGTGGGATCAGGCATCTTTTTTGCCCTCCTGGAGGCCAATTTGGGTGGAGAAGCGCAGGTGAGCGCTGCGGAAGATGAACCAGCCCCAGCTGAGCGGCCGTTCCTCAAAATCGTAAAAAAGGTGTTCCAGGTAAAAAGCGGCCGTTGGCAGCCTTGCCTGCATAATGTTCGCTTCTTCCTCGTTCATGAGTGTAGCTTCGATAGCCAGTTCGCCGCGCTTGAGCGAGTGGTTGACCGCGTTGGAGAACAGGCCGTGCAGGGAGGTGACGTCCATTTCTGCTTCCACGATGGGGCGGGTAGGATCGTACACCAGGTAGGCGCGATGGTAAAAAATGGGCTGGCCTGCCCGGGTGAGCAGGCGGCGAATGTAGATGGTATTGGCCCCCTCGGCAATGCCCAGCTTGCGTGCTGTGCGCTCGTCGGCGGACACCACGCGCACTTCAAGCAGCTTAACGGCCGTATCCGCCGCCTCTTGAAACAACGCCTGTAACTCGTGTAGATCGAAGACGGCCGTGCCTAACTCCAGCGGCTTGACAAACGTGCCTTTGCCCTGGGCCGTGCTCACCACACCCTGGTCGGACAACAAATTAATCGAGCGTCGCACCGTCATGGGGCTGATGCCGTAGGTGCGGCACAGCTGCGCCTCGGAGGGCAGCTGGTCACCCGGGCGGAAGGCGCCCTCGGCAATCTGGCGGCGCAGGATGTTGGCCAGCTGGGCGTAGGCCGGTTCATAGGCGTCGCGGTCAATTTGTTGGGGGTGGGTGAGAGAGTTAATTGTTTCAGGCTTCATAATACGTTCCACTTGCCAAAGGTTCCGGTACAAACGGGGGTATTTTTACTTACAAAACGGCCGTAAAATGAATAAGAAAAAGCTTCTTGACAACTTCTCTATATAAGTATAAATTACCCTGTAGCTGCACTTCCCTATATAAGTATATAAGTGTTGGGGAATTTGCACAACCGGCGCGGAACAACAGGTGGAAGAATGGGAAACGGCCGTACCAAAGTCATTGCCTGTGCCACGGTCATCGAAGAGATGCTGCCCCTCATGCCGCCTGAGCTGGCCTACGAAGTGCTGGACTTTGGTCTGCACCTCGTCCCCGGCAGCTTGAAGGCCTGTCTGCAAGAAGCCATCGACATTGCCTGCCAGGACGGCTATGACACCGTCATTTTGGGCTACGGCCTGTGCTCGATGGCTGTGGTGGGGCTGCAAACCCACACCGCCACCATCGTTATTCCCCGCGTCGATGACTGCATTGCCTGCTTTTTAGGCTCCCGTGAAGCATATACCGCGCAAAACAAGAAGGAACCCGGCACCTACTACCTCACCAAGGGCTGGATTGAAGTCAGCGACACGCTGCTCGATGAGTACAATCGCACCGCCGCCAAATACGGCGAGGCGCGCGCCGAGCGCATCATGAAAGTGATGCTGGCCCATTACAAGCGGCTGGTCTACATCGACACCGGCACCGACAACCAGGATTACTACCGCGAGTATGCCCGCAAAGTGGCGGACCGGTTTAATTTGCAGTTTGAAGAGGTAAAAGGCTCAAACAATCTGATTTACCGCACCCTTTTTGGCCCGTGGGACGGTGATTTTGTGGTAGCCCATCCCGGCCAGACGATTCAGTACACCGACTTCAAAACCAGCGCGACAACCACCAACAATCTCAACGCGTTTTCCCTGGCGCGTCCCCGAAGGAAAGATAGTGATGCCTGAAGCCAAAACCTTCCAGGTCCAGTTTCAGCCGATTGGCAAACGTGTCACGGCATCGCCCGATGTCTCCTTGTTTGAAGCGGCGCGCGAATCGGGGCTGGACCTGGCTTCGGCGTGTGGCGGCGAGGGCAACTGCGGCCAGTGTCGCGTGGTGATATTGTCCGGACAGGCCACACCGCCGAACCCGGACGAGGAGTTTATTCTCAGCGATTTGGAGCGGCAGCAGGGGGAGCGCCTGGCTTGCTGCACCTTTGCCCGGTCCGATTTAACCATCCACGTGCCTCGCGAATCGCTCATTACCGGGCAGCGGCTGCAAATTGCCAGCAACCTGCGTGAAATTGCCCCCGATCCCATGATTCACGCCTACCCGGTGACCCTGACGCCGCCGACGCTGGAGGATATTCGCCCGGACTTTACCCGGTTGTTGGTTGCTTTGGCCGAAGTACATGGCTTAACGGAGTTGTCGGCGGATACGGCCGTCCTCCGCACCCTCCCCGCCACGCTCCGTAACAACAATTGGCAGGTCACTGCCCTCGTCCGTGACCATGCAGTTGTGGGCGTGGTGGCGGGTGAGAAACGGCCGCTTGGCTTCGCCGTTGACCTGGGCACCACCAAAATCGCGGCGTACCTGGTGGACCTGGCCACGGGGGAAGATCTGGCCTCGGCTGGCGCGCCCAATCCGCAGATTGGCTACGGCGAAGACGTCATCAGCCGCCTCAACCACGTCTCGCGCCATCCCGAAGGCGGCCGGGTGCTGGCCAGCAAGGTGCAGGAAACACTGCACGATTTGCTGCAAGAACTGACCGATCAAGCAGGTGTTAGCCTGGAACAAATCGCCGAGGCCTGCATTGTGGGCAACACAGCGATGACCCACCTGCTGCTCCAGCTGCCGGTGCGCCAGCTGGCCACCGCGCCGTACGTGGCTGCCGTAGGCACTTCGCTCACCGTGCCTGCTGCTGAACTTGGTTTGCCAATGGCCCCTGGGGCAACCGTGTACATTCCACCTTGTATTGGCGGTTTTGTGGGGGCCGACCACGTAGCGATGATCCTGGCTTGCGATCTGGATGAGGGGAACAAAACATCTCTGGGGGTAGATATTGGGACCAACACCGAGATTGCTATTCGCAAACCAGGACTGTCGTTTCTCACGTCGGCCTCTTGCGCTTCTGGCCCGGCGTTTGAGGGGGCGCACATCAGCGATGGGATGCGGGCGGCGTCCGGGGCGATTGAGAAGGTGCGCATCACCGCGACGAGCGTTGAGCTGACGACTATCGACGATGCCCCAGCGGTAGGGCTGTGCGGCTCCGGCATTGTGGACGCCACGGCCGAATTGTACCGCTCGGGCCTCATCAACCATCGCGGGCGGTTTGATCAGGGCAATGTGCGGGTGGGGAACGGCCGTTTTGGCGCCGAATTTTGCCTGGTGCCAGCCTCTAAAAGCGGCAGCAGCCGGGATGTGCTCATCACCCAAAAGGACGTAAACGAAATTCAGCTGGCCAAGGGCGCCATTCACGCCGGGCTGCAAATTTTGCTGGAAGCAACCAACACACCGCCTGAAGCGGTGGACGAGGTGATCATTGCCGGGGCGTTTGGATCCTTCCTCAATGTGCAAAGTGCCATTGCCATGGGGCTGTTTCCCGAGCTGCCCAGGGCTCAATACCGGCAGGTGGGCAATGCGGCCGTTATCGGCGCCAAGTGGATGCTGATCTCTCGCCAGGCTCGCCAGCGCGCCGAACAAATCGCTCGGAACACCAGCTACAACGAATTGACGACGTACCCGAAATTCGGCCGTAAGTTTGCCCTGGGTATGTTGTTTCCGGAACCGTGAACGGTAAACCGTAATCGGTAATCCGTGAGCAAACCGATTACCGACCACCGATTACCGATTACCGTTCACCGATTACCGAAAAAAGGGAGCAATGGATGAAAATAATTGGCGAAAAGATTAATGGCACCCGCAAGCGGGTCGCGGCGGCGATTGCCGAGCGGGATCAGAATTACATTCAGGAGCTGGCGGCCAAACAAAGTGAGGCTGGGGCAAACTGGCTGGATGTCAATGCGGGCACGCACCCTGCCCAGGAACCGGAGGATCTGACCTGGCTGATTGAAACGATTCAGGCCGTCGTGGCGACGCCGTTGTGCCTGGACAGTGCCAATCCGGCCGCGCTGCACGCAGTGCTGCCCGCCGTGAAAAAGACACCGATGATTAACTCCATCAGCGGCGAGCCGGAGCGGCTGGAGAAAATCTTGCCCATCGTGGCCGAACATGGCTGCGAGGTCATTGCCCTGGCCATGGACGACAAAAAAATCCCCAAAACGACCGAAAAGCGCATAGAAATCATCGACCACATCCTGTCGGCTACGCGAGCGGCCGGTGTGCCCGACGGCAAGGTGTATGTGGACCCGCTGGTGATGACCATTGCCACCGAAAACCAGAGCGCCGCTATTGCCTGCGATACCATTCGCGCCGTCCACGAAAAGTATCCCGAAGTGCACTTTACGATGGGTTTGAGCAACATTTCGTTTGGGCTGCCCGCGCGCAAGCAAATCAACCGCGCCTTTTTGACCCTGGCGATGCAGGCCGGTTTAGACAGCGCCATCATGGACCCACTGGACAAGGAACTGGTGGCCGCCATTTTGACCACAGAACTGCTGTTAGGCCGCGACCGGCACTGCATGAACTATGTGCGGGCTTCACGTAAGGGGTTGTTTGATCCGCCAGCTAAAAGTACTTGACAAGGTGACAGGGTGACAAGGTGACAGATAGTGCCCTTTGTCGGTATAGCTCTTTTTTGTTCTTTCGCCTGGAGAGCAGGCTTTACAAACACAATCGTTTTAATGGTGCGCCGGTTTTTACGGGCGCAGTGATTGACCAGGAAACGCTTTTTGAACAGCAAGGTTTGCCAGGATTGCTGGTAGAGAAGGGAAAACAGGTCATCAGGAAGAGGTGAAATATGTCACAAGAGTTGATTGATGCAATAACCGATATGCGGGAAGATGATGTGCTTAGAATCACCCACGAACTGCTGGACGCGGGTGCTTCGCCGCTGGACATTCTGAACGCATGCAAGGCGGCCATGGAGGTCATTGGCCAGCGGTTTGAGACGGGGGAAGCGTTTATTCCCGAATTGATCCTGGCCGGCGAAATGATGACGGCCGTTTCCGACGTCCTTAAACCGCGCATGGCTGAAGAAGCCGCCAGCGAAAAGCTGGGCAAGATTGTCCTGGGCACGGTCGAGGGCGACATTCACGACATCGCCAAGGACATTGTGGTCTTCATGCTGGATTTGAACGGCTTTGAGGTCACCGACCTGGGCGTGGACGTCCCGGCGGCCAAATTTGTCGAGGCAGTCCAGGAGACCGGGGCCACCATCGTAGGCCTCAGCGGCTTCCTCACCCTGGCCTACGATCCGATGAAGGACACTGTCGCTGCCCTGCGCGACCACGGCCTGAATGTGAAGATCATGATTGGCGGCGGGCAGGTTGATGAGCAAATCCGTGAATACACCGGCGCAGATGCCTACGGCCGTGACGCAATGGCCGCCGTGGCGCTGGCCAAAGAATGGGCAAAGGAGAGTTGAGTCATCATGTTCGTGAGACCTGATAATTGGAATAAATTGTCTCCCATGGAACGGCGCCAGGTGCGCCTGGATAACTGGCAGAATGCGCCGATAGAATTTATGAGCCCGGAAGCGGAAGCCAACTACAAAGAGCGAATCGGCCGTTTGCGCAAAATCTACGACATGGCACCGCACGATCGCCCCATTGCTGATGGGTTTATGGGGGCCAACGAATACGTGGTGCGCCGCAAGGGCATGAACGGCAAGGACATGGTGTACAACCATGAGAAGCTGCGCGAACCGCTGTTGGCGTTCCATAACGAGTTTCAGCCGGATACGGCCGTATCTCCCCTACCATACCCCGGCAAAGTGATGGATCTGCTCAATTACCAGACCTACATCTGGGGCGGACAAAAGCTGCCCGATGAGCTGACCATCCAGGCGGTTGAAGGCGAATACATGATGGCCGACGAATACCGCGTGTTTGCCGCCGACCCGACCGACTTCTGGCTGAAAAAATATCTGCCCCGCGTCATGCCGGCGCTTGGCCCGCTGGCCATGCTTACCGAGTTCCCCCGCGTCTCCGAAAATGTGGACCTCATCGACATGATCCTGCCCTTTGGCCTGCCGCCGTTCCAGGCCATGCTGCAAACCCTCATGGAAGCGGGCAACGAGCTGATGAAGATGCTCGGCGCCGTTGGCCAGACAGCTGGCATGATTGCCGCGTCCGGTTTCCCCAGCATGGGCTTCAATATCGTCAAGACCCCGTTTGACTACCTGGGCGACACGCTGCGCGGCACCAAGGGCATCCTCACGGACATGTACCGCCACCCGAACGACTTGCTGGCCGCCTGCGAGGCGTACGTGCCTGTGTTGATCAACGCTGTAGTCAACGCCAGTGACCGCAACGGCGCGCCCGCGGCATTGTACGTGCTGCACAAGGGTGCAGATTCCTTCATGTCCCAGGCCCAGTTCGAGAAGTTCTACTGGCCTACCTGGAAGCAGGTGATGCTGGCCCTGTACGAAGAAGGCATCACCAGCTACCTGTTCATCGAAGGTTCCTACAACAAGCGGCTGCAAAACCTGGCCGAAATGCCGGAAAAATCCCTGGTGTGCCACTTTGACCAGACCGACATGGGACCGGTGAAGGAACTCTTGAGCGACAAGTACATCATTGCCGGGAATGTGCCTGCCTCCTTGATGGCTACTGGCACGACGGATGAAGTACGCGCCTACTGCGACAACCTGATGGACCTGTTTGGCGATGCCCCTGGCTACATCATGGCCCACGGCTGCTACTTTGAAAACACCACCGATGACAAAATGCGGGCGTTCATCGATTCGGTTAAACGGTAGTGGTCTGGTACGGGTGAACAATACAGTTTGACGAAGTAAGCATTCCCAAAAGAAGGCGGGCTCCACTGTCCGGTTTTGAGAATGCTTGCTCTTTTATTCACATTTTGGGTGACTATGAATCGATCCAGCGCTGTTCAAGCAGGTGAAGGTAGGGAAACTGCCGTATCTAGCACCTCCTATGCCTGGGTCATCCTCTTTGCTGTCTTCATCGCCAGCGTGGCCGCCTCGCTGAACCAGAACAAGGTGCCACCCCTCATGCCCGTGCTCATGCAGGGGTTTAACATTACCTTGAGTCAGGCTGGGCTGCTCATGTCGGTGTTTAGCATCACCGGCTTTGTGCTGGCCTTGCCAACCGGGTTCATCATCCAGCGTTTTGGACCCAAAACCACCGGGCTGATTGCCCTGGCCAGTCTGGTGATTGGCGCGGGATTAGGCGCTGTCTCCGGCAGTATGAGCCTGCTGCTGGCCAGCCGTATCATCGAAGGTGTGGGCATGGGGCTGATTGCCGTAGTGGCCCCGGCCTTGATTGTCCTCTGGTTCCCTCGGGAAAAGCAAGGCAGCCCGATGGGCATTTGGGCGACCTGGGTGCCATTGGGCAGCATTCTGATGCTCTTGTTGGCACCGCGCATGAGTGAGGCTTTTGGGTGGGCCTTGGTCTGGTGGTTTGGTGCTGCGTTTGCCCTGGTGGCGCTGCTGTTGTTTTACATGCTGCTTCGCCTGCCATCCGCCGAACCGGGTCTGCTGGCTGAGTCTGCTCCGCCTACACCCAACTTAATCCAGTCCCTGGCCAACCGCGATATCTGGCTGTTGGCGTTTACGTTTTTCTGCTTCAATCTGGTCTTTTTTCCCCTGGCAACCTACTTTCCCACGTTTCTGACGGAGGTGCGAGGCTATTCTCTCACTGCCGCCGCCTCAGTAACCAGCATTTTTACGGCCGTTATCCTCATTTCCGCCCCGCTGGCAGGCTGGCTGTCTGACGTCATCGGTTCGCGCAAGCTGGTGTTGACCCTGCCGTTTCTGCTGGTGGCAGGGTTGATGGTTTTGCCTTTCCAGGTGGTAGGCTGGCAAATCATCGCCTTTTTTGCGGTGCTCGGTTTGATTGCCGGGGCGGTGCCCACGGCCACCTTTGCCGCTGCGCCAGAGGTCATGCAGTCACCCCAACTGGCTGGCCTTGGCCTGGCGGTGATCATGCTGGGCCAGAACCTGGGAATGTTTGTGGCTCCGGTGCTGTTTGGCGCGTTAGTCGAAGCCGATGGCTGGGTTGCGGCGGGCCACTGGCTGATACCGTTTGCCCTGCTGGGTTTTGTAGCGGGCCGGCTGGTTAAGATGCGTTGATCCTCAGCGGGAGTCAGTACCCTTTGTTCTTTTCAGTTTGAAGGGCTTTGCCATGCCTTGGTTTTGGCTCGTGTGGAAATCTTAACAATCAATTAACCGCTTTTTTTTAACTTTATGGTAAAATGCGCGCGAATTTGGCTGGAACATTGTGAAAAATTTAGCCAATGAGCATGTTAAAAAAGTCGATTACAGGTTTTACGTAGCCTCCCACAGGTTTGACTCCAAGCAGTGTTCCTACATGGAACCTGCGGGAGGATGATTGTTATTAGGAGAAGAACATGGTTGCAGTCCTGCTCTTGAATGCAAGCTACGAACCCCTGGCAGTGATTCCAAAACGGCGGGCGTTGTCTTTGCTGCTGCGTGAAGTGGTGGACGCGGCAACAGAGGAAGTGGTGGCTCTTTCCGGGTCGGCCACGTCCCTGGAGATTCCCACGGTGCTGCGGCTGCGGCGGTATGTGAACGTGCCCAAACGGGGTGCTTCCTGGAGCCGCCGGGCGGTGATGCGCCGGGATAACTTCACCTGTATTTACTGCGGTGTGCAGCCGGGCAGCCGGCAGAGCGGCCGTATTTTGCGGCACGTCGATTTTTCGGTCGATCACATTGTGCCCAAGAGCCGCAACGGCCGTAACACCTGGACCAATACCGCCTGTGCCTGCTCGGCCTGCAATAATCGCAAAGGTAACCGGCTGCCCCACGAAGCGGGTATGCACATGCTCTGGGAACCTAAAACGCCGCGCGTCGATTACCTGGTGGCCTCTGGCGATATCCCTGAAGCGTGGAAACTCTATTTGCAGATGTAGTTTTCTCTGCGTGACATTTATCAAATGTGCCCGTGCCGTTCTTCACTGTTGAGGAACGGCCGTTTTTTTTACACTGCCCAACAGATTACGTTTGTTTTGCTGGTTCAAAAATAAGGAAGTGGACGATGGCACACGTAGAATGGATTAAGCTGGGCACCAAGAATTGCAACTTTGTCAACGGAGCAGTCGAGCTGTTTGAGAAGCGGGTGTATCCCGTGGGTCTTATCAACAAAGGTGGCGAAGAATACCGCGTTCTGGCGCGTAAATGCTCTGCCGGTTACCAATGCACCCACCTGGAAGACCCTTGCCAATGGGTAGATAAAGAGGGAGACGGCCGTTTATACAACCTCTAAATTACCCTCATTCCCACAGGAGTTGAAGGAATTTTCAAGCGACCTGTCCGTCTGGCAGGTCGCTTTTGCTGTGCCAGAATATGAGAAAACTCCCAATTTAATGACTTTCTTATTCGCTTGTGTTATTCTAAGCTCCGTGATTAATAAGTAACGATCTTTTGCCATACCTGCCTGATTCCAACTTTTGAGCCTCCACGCTCCTGCCGAGCCAATCGCCTTAGTTAGACACAGTTTAGGAAATGACCACCAACAACGGTTAACGCTGCCTGGCGAAATTTGCCAGGGCGTAAATGTGGGTGTTGGGTGGATCTACAAAATAAATTACAGGTGCGGCCATTTTGCCCGCACTTATTCGATGAAAATTATTGAGATAACAGCCACCCCTCGCTTTTGGGGTGGCAAAGGATACAGATAAAAGACGTTTTATGAGTAAAAATTTGAAGATTATTCCCTTGGGCGGCCTGGGGGAAATTGGTAAGAATATGACAGTTCTGGAATACGGCCGTAACCAAATTATTGTTGACTGCGGGGTGATGTTCCCCGAAGCCGATTTGTACGGCATTGACCTTGTGCTGCCAGATTTTCAGTACGTCGTCGAAAACAAAGACATTCTCCGCGGCATCGTGCTGACACATGGGCACATGGACCACATCGGCGGTCTGCCTTACCTGCTCAAGAAGGTGAACGTGCCAGTTTATGGCACTGATCTGACCCTGGGTATGGTGAAAAGCAAGCTGGAAGAAGCTGGCCTGCTGGAACAGGTGACCCTGGAAAAAATTGACGACACGCAGACGCTGCACCTGGGACCGTTCCGCGTGAGTCCCTTTGCCGTGGCTCATTCCATTCCCGCTTCGGTGGGGTTGGTGATCGATACGCCGGTAGGGGCTGTGGTGCACACGGGCGACTACAAGCTGGATGAAACCCCGGCTGGCGGCCGCACCACCGACCTGAAGCGCCTAAAAGAGCTGACGCCCAACGGCGTCCTGGCCCTCTTGGCCGACAGCACCAATGCTGATCGTCCAGGCCGCACTCCGACGGAGCAGCTGGTGACCAACGCGCTGGACGAACTGTTTGTCGAGGCAAACGGCCGTCGCATCATCATCGCCACTTTCTCGTCCGTCTTGGCTCGTTTGCAGGAGATTGTGAACCTGGCGCAAAAACACGGCCGCAAGGTGGCGCTTACCGGGCGCAGCTTGAAGCAAAACGTGGAGTTGGCCCGCGAATTGGGTTATCTCAAGATTCCTAAGAAGCTGCTGGTAGACATCACCGCCAACGTGCCAGCGGGCGAACTGGTGATTTTGTCCACTGGTTCCCAGGGTGAACCCCGTTCGGCGCTGAACCGCATGGCCAAGGGCGAACACCGCGAAGTGCAGGTGCACGATGGTGACACGATTATCATCTCTGGTGGCACTATCCCCGGCAACGAGGAAGATGTGGGCCGGATGTTGAACAATTTGTTCAGCCGCGGTGCCAACGTGGTGTACGGGCCGCTGGCCACGGTACACGTGTCTGGGCACGGCAGCCGTGAGGACATGCGCATTATGCTGGAAGCCGTTAATCCGCGCTTCCTGGTTCCGGTGCACGGCGAAACGCGTCATCAGCATTTGCATGCCCAGCTGGCGCAAAAAAGCGGCATGGCCGCCGACAACGTTTTCATCCTGGAAAATGGTTCAACATGGACCAGCGACGGGGAAAAAGCGTGGCTGGAAGATGCTGTACCAGCCAACGATGTGTACGTGGATGGCTCGCTGATTGGCGAAATTAGCGACCTGGTGCTGCGCGATCGTGAGCGGCTGTCGCAGGACGGTTTTGTGCTGGTGTACGTGCCCATCGACAAGCGGCGTAAGCTGGCCGGTGAGGTACAGCTTATCAGCCGGGGCTTTATGCACATGGACGCCTCGCAGGCTTTGATGAATGAGGCGAAGCGGAATTTGAAGCGGGCGTTGAAGCAAAACGGCCGTTCCCACGATGACACCATCCGGGAAACGCTGCAAAACTTCTTCTACCGCCAGACGCAATCCCGCCCGGTCATCCTGCCCCACATCGTCCGCGTATAGCGCTTCGCTTATAGCGGCAAAATAGATCGCGGAGGCGCGGAGAACGCAGAGTATTCTGGGAAGGTTCTGTGGTCTAGCGAGAACGGCCGTATCGTTTCATTTCGATACGGCCTTTTTTTGTTTCTGCTACAATTGTTGTGGAGAAGTTGTGAGAAAGGAACGTGTGTAAACAATGAATGCACGAAAATTTGCCCGGTTGGGTGTGCCTGAAGGGGAAGCGATGCGATTGGCCGGTACGGCCGTTCGCGATGCGCGCAGCTTTGGCATTCCCAAGCGAGATATTCCCCAGTTGATTACGGCCGTTGTGGAAAACCCGGCCGATTATCTGCAAGACGAACTGTTTGGCGAACTGGCCGCGGCCATCCTGGCCCACGAAGAAGAACAGCCTACCTTTAGGCCGCGCCTAGAACCTGCCCCCTTCCAGATTTGGGGTGAAGACCTCGACGAAAATTCCATCAACCAGATGAAAAACGCCGCCCAGCTGCCCGTCTCCGTGCGTGGCGCGCTGATGCCCGATGCCCACTTGGGCTACGGCCTGCCCATCGGTGGGGTGCTGGCGGTGCGTAATGCCGTCATTCCTTACGCGGTGGGGGTAGACATCGCCTGCCGCATGAAGCTGAGCGTGCTCAACCTGTCGCCGCACACCCTGCGCGGCGAACAGAAGCGGCTGGCCAACGCCATCGAGTACGAAACGCGTTTTGGCATTGGCGCCAATTTCCGCAAGGGCGAGCGGCGCGATCACCCGGTGATGGAGGCGGATTGGGGGGTAACGGCCGTTACCAGCCGCCTGCGAGACAAAGCGTGGGAGCAGCTGGGCACCAGCGGCAGCGGCAACCATTTTGTCGAGTTTGGCGTTCTCACCATCCTGAATGATGAACTTGGCCTGGCCGAAGGCGAATACCTGGCGCTGCTGAGCCACAGCGGCAGCCGGGGCGCCGGGGCTACCGTGGCCGATTTTTACAGCAAGCTGGCCATGGATTTGCATCCTGAGCTGCCCAAAGAGCTGCGCCACCTGGCCTGGCTGGACCTGGACAGCGATGCCGGGCGCGAATATTGGGCCGCCATGCAGCTGATGGGGCAGTACGCCGCCGCCAACCACGCCTGTATTCACCAGCACGTCGTTAAAGCGCTCAACGCCAAGGTGCTGCTGGACATTGAAAACCATCACAACTTTGCCTGGAAAGAACAGCATGATGGCGAAACGGTGATTGTGCACCGCAAAGGGGCGACGCCTGCGGGCCAGGGCGTGTTGGGTATCATTCCCGGCTCGATGGGTGCGCCTGGCTTTGTGGTGCGCGGCAGGGGCAACGAGGCGTCGCTGAATTCGGCGGCGCACGGCGCGGGGCGGCGCATGAGCCGCAAGCAGGCAATCAAATCGTTTACCTGGTCCGACGTGAAGAAGTATCTGCGCGAGCGTGACGTGACGCTGCTGTCGGCCGGGCTGGATGAGGTGCCGATGGCCTACAAAGACATCCACGAGGTGATGGCAGCCCAAGCAGGCCTGGTGGAAACGATGGCCCGATTTGATCCGAAGTTAGTGAAAATGGCTCCGGCAGGCGAGCGACCCGAAGACTGATCAATTGTTAATGGTGAATGGTCAATTGTGAATTGTTAATGAGGGTTTTGTGCTGCGACGATTATTTGGGCTGATACGGCCGTCCTCCACCTATCTACAATCAGCCTTGCCGCCCGTGCAGCCGAAGGTGCTGCTGGTGATCCACAATCCGCGGGTGCCGTCTTACGGCGGGCGGCGGCTGCACGAGGTGATGCGCTGGCAAAACCCGGATGAGCTGGTGGCGCAATACATCTACGACGTGAATGCGGCCAGTCATGGCTACGCCAACTACGAGGTAGCCGAGCGCATTGAGGTGGATGGTTTTCCGGTGAAGGAGGATGGCTTTGTCTACGACCCGGAGACGTATGTGCAGCGTTTTGTCACCCGCACCGGTTTTCACCGGCCAGATGCGGCCGATTACGGCCGTATCCTCCACGACTTCAACATCATTCCCAAAATCAACGCAGGCACGATTGATGAAGTATGGCTGATGGCTTTCCCCTATGCCGGTTATTTCGAGTCGCGTATGGTGGGGCGGGATGCCCTCTGGTGCAATGCACCGCCGCTCGTTGAGCCGCGGGCGCAGCGCCGTTTTGTCATCATGGGTTTCAGCTTTGAGCGCGGGCCGGGGGAGATGCTGGAGAATTTGGGGCACCGGGTTGAATCGATCATGAGCCATGTGTACCGCCGTCATCGAGGGGAAGCCAACTTGTGGGAACGATTTATTCGGTATGACCAGAAACATCCAGGGCGGGCCGAGTGCGGCAATGTGCATTTTGCCCCTAACAGCCAGCGCGATTACGATTGGGGCAACCACCGCACCGTGCTCAGCCGCTGCCACACCTGGCTCAACTTCCCCGACCTCAGTGGGGAGCCGCAGCCGGTAAACTGCCGTGAATGGGGCAACGGCGATATTCGCCAGCACCATTTGTGGTGGCTGGGCCATCTACCGCATGTGGCGGGTAGTACACGCGGCATTGCTCACAATTGGTGGCAGTACATCATCAACCCCAACCTGGTGAAGTAACCTCTAGAAATAACGGTAAGTTGACGGTGAAACGGCCGTTCTCCTTCCTGTTTCCCCTTACCTTCAGCCACCGCTTCCGGCCCAAAATAGTGAGACTATAGTACTGAACTGACCGTACTAGTGACTTCATTTTGGGAAAACCGTAGACTAAACCATATCTTACAGCGAAGATTACGGATTAATTTCAGTCAATAGAAATCTTTAGCACTATTTTTAAGGGGAAGGGCCGGAGTGACTATCATGACCATTATCATCGCGTTAACCACCGCATCATTTGTAGCTTCTGCTTTGGTAGTATCTGCTTGCGCCTTATCCTCCCGCCTGAGTGAGCGAGAGGGGCTCGAAGAATGTTATGCTGAAAAGGCTGAAACTGGAACCGTAGCCACCGAAGCTGCCACACCCTTTTCGCTAAATTAAGAAGTCGTTTTCCACCTCTGACCGGGAGTCTTGATACGGCCGTCACCTCGTGTGGCGGCTTTTTTTTGCCAGTTTACGCAGACGAACGGCCGTTTTTTTGTTACACTCGGCGCATGATGGTTTGGTGGAAACGTTATCTGTTCTTAGTGGCTGGCTTCTGGTGGCTGACGAGTTGTGCCTCTCAGCCCATCAGTCCAGAGGATTTGCAGCCGCCGACGTTTGTACCCCAGCCGCAGCCAACATCGACGGTAAACGGTGATCCGTTGTCGATGGGCGGTGAACAGCTGGCGGAACTGCCCGCGACGGCGACACAATTTCCAGTCTCCGAGCTCCAATCGCCTACTGTGTCGCCAACGGCCGTTTCACCAACCGCAACTTTGCCACCACCATTGCCTACCCCTACGCCAGATCCGTACGCTGAGTTGACAATTGATGCTTTGGCGGCACGCAGTTATGGCGGCGGGGAGCTGGACATCGTTGATACGCTGGAGGAAAACGAGACGTTTACCCGCTACCTGATCACCTATCCCAGTGACGGGCTGACGGTGTATGGCTTCATGAACGTGCCCAACGAGGGGAACAATTTCCCCGTGGCGCTGGTGCTGCACGGCTACATTCCGCCGTCTGAGTACGACACCCTCACCTACACGCGCCGTTACGCCGATGCCCTGGCTGAGGCGGGTTACTTTGTCATTCATCCCAACTTCCGCAATTACCCGCCGTCAGACAGCGGGCCAAATCCGTTCCGCGTTGGTTATGCCATCGACGTGCTGAATCTGATTGCCATCATTCGCGAACAGAGCCAGGACCCGTTTGGCTACTTGCGCCGGGCGGATGAGGAACGCATTCATTTGTGGGGGCACAGCATGGGTGGTGGCGTGGCGCTGCGGGTGGTTACGGTGAACAATGAGCCTTATTTGCGTGCGGCCGTTCTCTACGGGTCGATGAGCGGGGATGAGCGGCAAAACTTCGAGCAGATCCAGGTCTGGTCCGGCGGGCAAAACGGCCCCTTTGAACTGAGCGCCGACGAAACACGGCTGGCGGAAATCTCGCCCATCAATCACCTGGAACGCATCAACGCCGCCATCAGCATCCACCACAGCGAGGGGGACGAGACGGTGCCGATTGCCTGGAGCAATGAGTTGTGTTTGCGGCTGCAGGTATTGGCCAAACCGGTGGAATGTTTTACCTACTACGCCACGCCCCACACCTTCCGCGGCGATGCCGACACCTTGTTTATGGAGCGCGTGCGCCGCTTCTTCGACGAAAATTGATGACCGGTTCACTCTTCTTGTGACAATTTGGACTCCAAATTCTGTGTCCCCTGTTCTGCCAGGTGCGCCTGGTACGCTTTCCAGCCGGGGCACCATGTGGTATGCCAGCGCCACAGCCGCGACCAGAAGGATTTAGGATTAGTCTGGGCTTTTTGGCGCATGGCGCAGCTTTCGCAAGGGAAGCTTTTTTCGTCAGTTGCTTGGGTTTGGGTACTCATGTCAATCTCCTTGGGGATTGTAGGGTGGAGAAGCTTGCCCGCCATGTCTGCGGACAATCAGACTGTGGGGCTTCACGGCTTATTGCCCAACCAGTAGAGCATCAACGCGCCGCAAAACGCCAGCGCTGCCGGCGCAGCGCGATGAATGGTCAACATCGTGGTGTAATCCAGTTTCCCGGCGCTCATCAAAGCCCCACTGACAAACAAGGCAATGACGCACAGGGCCAAAAGAGCCAGCAAGGCAGCCAGCTCCCCATTGGGCGCATGAACTATTTTCCAAAACTGTATGGCTGCCAGGATAACGAGGCTCAGGGCAATCAGCTTATGGATGTTGAACAAAACGCCATTGTAAGGCTTCCCGGTATGGCTCAGCCAGAAGCCAAAGACCACGGTTAGCAGAAAAAGGATACCAGGGGTGATAAATTGGTTGGCAAGTTCCATGTTTGCTCCGGGGTGAAACGAGAATTTATCATCTTCACGGCCGTTGCACAGTACGCAACCATTCGTGAATAGTTTCACAATAAACGGCCGTTTCCGCTCCCCATGCGCTTGTCACCCGGAAACCGGGCTTCAAAGTCCACAAGATCAATTGTCGATTGGCAGTTGTAGATTGGGGTTGAGTTCCAGGGCGGTGGCCAGGGCGGCGTTGGCTGCGGCTTCGTTGCCCTGGGCAGTGTAGGCCAGGCTGCGGTAGAGGTGGGTTTCTTCCACGGTGTAGCCGCCTTCGGTGGAGAGGATGGCATCAGAGAGGGTGAAGACGTCTTCGAGACGGCCGCTTTCCAGGTACGCCTCATACGGTTCAAACTGGTACCACAACATGCGCCAGGGCAGGCCGATGGTGCGTGCCTGGTCAAAGGCGGCCGCGGCGCTGGTGTACAAAGTGGCGTTGTTTGTCAGCCGGGCCAAGTGGGTGAGGCTGCTGCCCAGGTTGAACCAGACGTAAGGATTGTCTGGCTGGGTGGTGGTGAGCTGCTGGTTGGTAACGGCCGTTTGCTGCCACATTTGCACCGGATCAACCAGTTGCGGCGGCAAGAGCGATAAAACTCGGGTTTCATCCTCCGGCGGGTAAACCAGGATGACGGTGTAGTTAAACATTTGCCAGAATTCATCGACGGTATCGTAACTGTCGCGCCGCCCGCTGCTGTCCCACGGCCCCAAAAACGTGTCCAGGCTGATGAACTCCTGGCTGGTATCATCGTAGCCAACCACGGTGAGGTAGTGGCCCATCCACCCTTCCCAGGCGTTGGGGTACAGTCCTTTTTCGATGATAACCGGGTAGCCAGCGGCGATGAGCTGTTTCAGCAGTACCTCGGTGCCACCCACCAGGTAGCGCGCTTGCAACGGAGTCTCGTAATTGACATAATCTACCAGCTCCCACGGGCTCACGTTGCGGTCATCGTAGTTGGGTTTGACGGCGTCGCCCACCTCTAGCTGATCGACCACAACACCGTGATAGCCGAGGGTGATCGTGAGGTTAGCCGGGCCGCAGTTATTAAATTTTTGGGGAATGATGTTGATGTTTTCCAGGCGAACGGCCGTTGGCAGCGGGGTCGGCGTCGGGGGCAGTGGTGTGGTGGCAGTGGTAGGCCCTATCAACGCCGTTGGTTCTGGTGTGTCAGGTTGCTGGCCAGAACTTTGAAACTGCGGCGTAAAGGTGGGCGGCAGCGTGGGTACAGGCGAAGGTGTTGCCGTCGGTTGCAAATCAGCCAGCTGTTCACTGATTGCGGCCAACTGGTTGCCATCCGCTGCCATGGTTGGCGCGGGCAGGGCAGTGGGCAACGGTGTAGCCACCAAAAAGAGCAGCTGATTGGGCACTGCATCAGGATAGCGCTCATGGGCCGCCAGGATGAGGCGCGGATACAACAAATACGTGCCCACGCCACCAATGAGCACAACAGCTAACAATGCCAACCACAGCCACCGCTTGCGTAACATGGGTCCATTGTACTTGAGAATTTTGCGTTGGGGATGAAAAGTTTTTGAGTAAACAGGAAACACGAATGAGGCGAATAAACGAATTGCACAAATAATATTCATTCGTTTCATTCGTCCATTCGTGATTTATTTCTCTCTTCACGCCAGTCCGTTTTGCGGTAAACTTGAATTTATGCCTGCCATGTCTGAATCCCCAGCCGAAAAAGTAAAACGGCTCCGGTTGGAGCTGGATGAATTGCGCGCGGAGTTGGCCGAAGCCGAAGCTGAATTCGAAAGCCAGCTGGAAGATGTGCAGGCGTTTGAATTTCGTTTTGAGGCGCATGTTGGGCAGCTGCTGGACCAGCTGGCCGCGCTTGAAGTGGAAGTGAACAGCTACCTAACGCGCATCAAACTGATGCGTCACCAGCAAAGTTTTGGTGAATCGGGCCCAGCTTTTGATCCGGTGGAGGAGCAGTATCGCCAGACCTGGCGCCACGAGCCGGAAACGGCCGCACCCCAACCCCAACCCGCACCACCACCCGCCACCCAGGCCCAGCTCAAAAAAATGTACCGTGAACTGGCTCGCCAGTTTCACCCAGATTTAGCCATCGACGAAGCCGACCGTCAGTACCGCACCAACAAAATGGCGGCCATCAATGATGCCTATAAGGCGCACAGCATGGTCGAGCTGCTGGCCCTGGCCGAAGAAATGGCGGTGCACCAAAGCCGCCAGCAAGCGGTCCAGCCGCCGGACCAGGAAATGGCCCAGGCGTTGCAGGAAGAGATTGAACGCTGCCGCCGCCGCCTGCGCCGCATCGACAACGAGCTGCAAAATCTGCCTAACCGCGCTATGGTAGACTTGGCGCTTCAGGTGAAGCTGGCCCAGCGCGAAGGGCGCGATCTGTTGGCCGAATTGGCTGCCGAATTGGAACGCAAAATCGCCCGCAAAACGGCCGAACGCGACATGCTGCGCGCTCAGTTCAACAACCTGTAGCCCCGTACAATCTTCCTCTGGTGAAGTGCCCCAGGGGATGCCACAATAAAGCTGTGCAAATTTACCTTTACGAGGCAGTAGTATGACAAATCCTGCAGAAACAGAACTAAGATATTTAAAGACGGCCGTACGTTACCTCATCGGCTTGCTGGAAGAGGGATCGTTGGTACCGCGTTACGATGAAGAAACGCGCAAAGAGATTGGTGTGGTGTTGCAGCACCTGCTGCATAAAGTGGAGGGTCTGCCCGAAAGTGTGCCGGAAAATTTGGTGCAGGGAACGGCCGTGCGCGCCCTGGTAGAAGCTGCCACCGATCATGATGAAGCCGCACGCCACGAGCAGGCCGATGCCCTGGAGCGCCAAATGTGTGAAGCGGAAGCATGGGCCTCAATTCACGGCCACCAGTTGGAAGCGTGGGAACCGGTTATCGGTTCGGTGATGGAGTACCAGACCTCCTGCCAGATGTGTGGTGGCTTTATTTATGTCAGTTACAACAGCAGCTATAACTTGCTGCTAGAAACCTGCGAACGCATCAAACAAGAATAAGTAAGCTGCCCTCAATGCAGGCCTTTTTCTGCCCAAACCTTTGTGCGGTTTACTAAACGTTTCTTGAAAAGCGCCTCAACTCGTTTTGCATATCGGCCCACATCCACTACCATTGTCAGGTACGGGCATACGTTTAAAGCGAGCGAGGCGCATGATTGAAACCAAAACCACCTGGAAAGACAGTGGTTACGACTGTGATCATTGTGGCGGGCAAATTCTCGAACGAACCGACCAGGAAACGGGCCAGCCGGCGCAGGTTTGTTATCAGTGCCAGATGTGCGGCTGTCAGTGGGAACTGAGTGGGGATATTTTGCGTGTTGGCAATATGAACTCCTGCCAGCGTACCGTCAAAGATCAAGAATCTGTAGAACTGAATCCAGCCCGGCTGCGGCTGATTTTTGTGGCGATTGGGCTGGTTTTGATCGGGCTCATTTATTTTGGTGGGTTGGTGGCTGTGCGCTACCTCGTACCCTTGGCCATAACAGTTTTTGTCTTTCGTGCCGTGTACCTGTTGGGGAAGGAGCGCATGTGGTGGTAAGGAGGGAGAAGTTGTGAGGGGATGGGTCTTTGCCAAACGTTCATCCTGGGCTGCGCGCTGGCTGCCGTTGCTGATAGCAATGGGGGTCATTTTTTTTGTCTCAAACCAGCCCTCGTACGATCTGCCCAGTTTTGGCCTGTGGGATCTAACTGTGAAGAAGGCGGGCCATTTTGTAGCGTATGCCGGTTTGGCGCTGCTAGCCTTGCGGGCGGTATGGGGAGGGAAACGGCCGTATCTCGCCGCCATCCTCATCGTGTTTCTGTATTCCGTCAGCGATGAGTTCCACCAGACCTTCATCCCCGGCCGCAACGGCACCCCGGTGGATGTGGCCATCGACATGTTTGGCGCATTTACCTGCCTCTGGTTGATTTATTGGCGACAATGGACGCCACAGCCCCAACTTCTTGCCAAAGAGCCGTCCTTAAAGCAATAATGAAGCAGCACCTGCTGCTGCCTGCTGGTCGGTTATGTTATACTTCGCTCCACTGAACAAACAACTCGTTTGAGGCATGGCAATGGCTCAATCCCGCCAATCAAATACAACTCCCGCTAAACTGGCTGACCGCTTAGCCACGGTGCGGCACGGCCGTTTTGTGGGGCGTGAAACAGAACTGGCGCTGTTTCGCTCCGCCCTGTTGGCCGAGCTGGCGCCGTTTGTCGTGCTGCACGTGTATGGACCTGGCGGGGTGGGCAAAACAACGCTGCTGCACGAATATGCCCGGGTTGCGCGGACGGCAGGGCGAACGGCCGTATTGCTAGACGGGCACAATCTGGAACTCTCGCCCATCGGCTTCACCCAGGCGTGGCATATGGCCCTGGCCCAGCAAGGCAGCACGGCCGATTCCGTTCCGCAAAAACTTGTCCTTCTCATTGACACCTACGAACTGATGACGCCGTTAGATGGCTGGCTGCGGCATGAATTTTTGCCCCAGCTGCCTTCTACCGTGCTCATCGTTTTTGCAGGACGCCGCGCGCCTGCCGCCGCCTGGCGCACCGAGCCGGATTGGGGCCATCTCACCCGTCTGCTCCCTCTGCCCAACCTCAACCGTGAAGAAAGCCAGACCTATC
Organism: Candidatus Leptofilum proximum; assembly: GCA_016710325.1. Taxonomy (GTDB): domain Bacteria; phylum Chloroflexota; class Anaerolineae; order Promineifilales; family Promineifilaceae; genus Leptofilum; species Leptofilum proximum. The sequence goes on from JADJXK010000001.1 coordinate 1,875,472, forward strand.
TCACCGTGCGCGGCATTCCCGCGACCCGGCATGAGGACCTGCTAACCTACACACATGGGCACCCGCTGGCCCTCTCGCTGGCCGCCGATGTGCTGGGCCAGGGCGACGGGCTGACCGCCTTTAACCCCCATACTGAACCAGACATCGTGCGCGTGCTTTTAGAGCGCTTTACGCGTAATGTGCCCGATGCCCAACACCGCCAGGCCCTGGAAATTTGCGCGCACGTGCGCGTTACCAGCGAGGCGCTGTTGGCCCATTTTTTGGGGCACGAGGCTGCCTATGCGTTGTTTGATTGGTTGAGTTCGCTCTCGTTTATCCAGCAAGGAGCTCAGGGGCTTTTTCCTCACGACCTGGCGCGCGATGTGCTGGATGCCAATTTTCGCTGGCGTAACGCCCAGGCTTATGAAACGATGCATCACACGGCGCGCCGCTTTTATGAGCGTGAATTGGGGTCTGGCGCCAATCTTGCCTTGTCGGCCGATGTGATCTATTTACTGCGGTATTACGCTGCCCTCGACCCCTATTTTGATTGGAACATTCTCAGCCAAGCGTACATGGAACGGGCCACGCCAGCCGATCACCCCTTCATCCTGCAAATGATCCGGCAGCATGAAGGCGAAGAGGCGGAGGCCATTGCCCGGTACTGGCTGCAAAAGCAGCCGCAGGGCTTCATCATCTTCCGCACCATCCAGGAGCAGCAGTTTGGATTTGTGGTTGTGCTCATGCTGCCTGCAATTACAGTGGAGGATGTAACGGCCGATCCTGCCCTGGTGGCCGCCCATGCCTTTATGCAAAAACAGGTGCCCCTGCGCCCACCAGAGGTCATCAATGTGGTGCGCTTTTGGATGGGGCGCCACAGCTACCAGGAAGCCGATGTGCAAACGCTGGTGGCCATGAATTCTTCCGCAACCTGGATCAGCCATCGCCACATGGCCTGGACTTTTGCCTGCACGGCCGTTCCCCAACAATGGCAAGGAATGTTCAGCCGCCTAAATTTTGACTACACGGGCGAGGCCGATTTCACGGTGGGCGGTCATCGCTATGGCGTTTTTACCCACAACTGGCGCACGGAACCGGTGGGTGAGTGGCTGGAGTGGTTGGGTGCACAATATTTTCAGTACGGGGCGAATCCGGCCTCGCTGGCTCTTTCCCAAACCGAGTTTGCCGAAGCTGTGCGGCAGGCTCTGCGCGACTTTACCCGCCCTCACCTGCTGGCCAATAATCCCCTCATGCGCACCAAAATCGTGCGGGAAACGGCCGATCCGTCCCCAACCACCTTGCAGCAAGCCATCCAGCAGGCAGCCGATAGCCTGACAGCTTCACCCAAAGAGGAAAAGTTTTATGCGGCCGTTTACCGCACCTACCTCAAACCCGCACCCAGCCAGGAGGCTGCCGCCGAACTGCTCAACCTGCCCTTTGGCACCTATCGCTACCGCCTCGCCCAAGGTGTCGAGCGCATCGCCGATTGGCTCTGGACGCGCGAACAAGCTTAACGCTCTGTCTGTGTACCTCGCTGTTCCTATTTTTCATCCCAAAATTCGACATCTTTTCGGCTGGAAATTGAACAGCCTGCCGCGTTACGCTGTACCGCAAACAACTTGCGGAGGTACAGCATGACAACAAAAGCCCAACCACTTACTTACCAACAGATTTTGACCCATACCGATCTGGAGTTGCAGCGGCTGACGGAGCAGGCGCGATTTTTTGGCGATCTGACGGCGCACCTGTTCCAGATGGCCGGACTGGCGCCCGGGATGCGGGTGCTGGACATTGGCTGCGGCACGGGGGACGTTTCCTTCTTGGCCGCCCAGTTTGTCGGCCCGACCGGGCAGGTGATTGGTGTGGACAGGTCGCCGCAGGCGGTGGCTGTGGCAACCCAGCGGGCGGCCACAGCTGGGCTGGCGAACGTCCAGTTCATCACCGCCGATTTAGCCGAACTGGTTCTGGATGAGCCGGTGGATGCGCTAATCGGCCGTTTGATCCTGATGTATTTTGCCGATCCGGCTGTGCTGCTGCGCCGCCTCTGCCGCTTTCTGCGGCCGGATGGGCTGGTAGTGTTCCACGAGCTGGATTTGACGGCAGCTAAGGCATGGCCGCCGTGTGAGCTGTTTGCGACGTCCATCTCGCGCATCAGCCAGACATTTACCCGCGCCGGGGCCGACGTGCGGACCGGGTTAAAGCTGGCCCAGATTTACACCGAAGCCGGTCTGCCCCAGCCGGAGATGTGGCAGTCAGCCCGGCTGGGGCATGGGGCCGATTCCCCCGTTTACTCGCAAGTTACCCAGTTGACGCACACGCTGCTGCCGCTGATGGAGCGTGTGGGGGTGGCAACGGCCGTTGACGTGCAAATCGAAACTCTGGCCGACCGCCTGCGCCAGGAAGCTGTAGCCAACAGCGCCACCCTGGTTGCGCCGCCGTTTACCGGTGCCTGGGCTCACTTTTCTTCATAGGGTTAAGGGAATTTGCTGGATCTGGGTTATGGAACGGCCGTTTCCTCAACCGGCTGTTCTGGATTCGCTTGCAGCTCAATCGGACCAAACATCTCTGTCTGCCGCGCCACAATTTCCCGCCGCTTGATCAATTCCAGCACGGCCAGCAGGGTGATAGAGATTTCCACCCGGCTGGTCTCGGGCGAGAGCAGGTCGGTGAAGCCAAAGGGCAGCCCGGTTTTGGCGCGGTGGCGCAGCCGGGTAATCTGTCCTTCGATGGTGATACGGCGTGGTTGGATAATGGCCACACTTTCTTCCCGGTCTTCTACGCGGGATAGGGCATCGCGAACGGCCGTTAACAGCAAATCCACCGTCACTCCACTCATATCCAACCGGCCCTCCAGCTTGGGGGGTGGGGCCACGCGCAGGTAGGTGCGTAAGCCCTGTTCCTCGCGGTGGGCCAGCCAGGCAGCGGCCTGCTTAAACCGCTTGTATTCGCGCAGCTGGCGCAGCAGCGCCTCTGCCGGATCTTCCTCTTCTGCCTCGCCTTCGATGATGACCGTCATTTGCGGCAGCAAAGCGCGGCTCTTGATTTGCACCAGGCGCGCCGCGACTACCAGAAAGTCGATCAGCTCTTCCATCCGGTTTTGCTTCATCTGTTCGATTTGATCCAGGTACTGTTCAGTGACTTTAACCAGGGAAATGGCGGTGATGTCAAGCTCTTGCCGCTCGATGAGGTGCAGCAGCAAATCCAGGGGGCCAGCAAAGCTGGGCAGGTCGATGGTGTACGGGCGAGCCATGCGCCCTATTGTAACTTGGTGGTTATAAAACGGCGAAAGCCGCCACAATGACAACAAAGATGGAAAGGACGATAACGGCCGTAGCCATCAGCTGCCGGTCCTGCTTTTTCTGAGCTTCTCGCCGCTCGCGCAGCTGGCGCAGCCGTTCTCGTTCATCGGCCATCAGGATGGCCATGCGCCGCTCCGAATCTTCGCGTTCTTTGTCCTTGTAGAACTGCGCACTGCGCATCTGTTCATCCAGGCGGGTCATGGTGGCCTGTTTGTAGTGCAGGTTGAGCAGTTGGAAGATATCCAGCGCCGCGCCACAATCCTGGCAGTATTCCGCACCAGACCAGTTGGAGGTGCCGCACCGCTCACAAGTGCGCAGCATGGCCGTGCCACAAACGCGGCAAAAGCTCGTTTCTTCCGTGTGGTAGTGGGCACAGGTGGGGCAAACATGACCTTCTAGCAGGAAGCGGCTCTGGCATGCCGGGCAGACAATCTGCTGCTGCCCCGCGGTTAGTTCGATGGGGTGGGTGCAGTTGGGGCACGCCAGTTCGGTCAAAATTTCGTCATTCATCGGGCCGTTTCCGTCTAGTACTGAAGCAAACATCTTTTGACGAATAGCTTTGGCGCAAACTGCTTCAGTTTAAGTGTTCCGCTTTGAAGTTGTATCCGTCATTATTTGTTTGGCGGAACACTAGTTTTCATAACGAAAGTATAAAAACATGCCGGGGAAAAAGATACAGGAAGAAAGTATCAACGCTTCTTAAGGGGATGAAAAGGTGCAAGTGGCAGGTGGCAGGTGGCAGGTAGTTTGCAACTTGCCACTTTCAAACCTGCCACCCCACACACACTACCTTGGTCGCATGATGCAGTAGACAAAGCCGTTCATCTGCACCAGATCAGTGGTTTGGTACTGTTGGCCAATCGCGTCGAGGACGGGCGGGGGGTAGAACTGGGCGCGCAGAACGATGGTGTCGAATGCCTGGTTGTTGAGCATAGCCAGCATCTCGGTGAGGTCCACCTGGTTGTTGTTGTAGAGGTTGAGCAGCTGGGTGGGGTTGGTAACGATATCACGCTGTGCCTGGAAGTTGAACCCGGCATCCTCACTGAAAGCGGCCGTTTCCCCCTGCAAAATATGCGCCGTAATCTCCATTCCCGCGGCGGTGTCCGCCGCCGTGGGCAGACGGCCCAGCAGCGACACCCCCGCCGAATCAATGTACGGAATCGGTTCGGGGTCGCGCGGCGCAGAGCACGAAGTTTGTGGGGCAATCATCACCTCACTGGGGTAGCCCACGGCGTTGGCGATGGCCGCCAGGGCGGGTGTGTGGGTAGGGATGTGGAACATTTGGCGGGCCTGGAAGAGGAAGAGCAGAGGAATGGCCGTGATGACGGCCAAATGATTAATGTTTAATTGTAAATTGTTAATGGTTAATGGTTTTGCTTTGGACCAGGTAAGCAGGCGGTTGAAGGCGAGGCCAGTGAGGATGCAGCTGGCGGCGATGGCGGTGGCAAAGTAGCTCTCGCCCGCGCCCCACTTGCCCGCGGTGACGCTGTTGGCGGTGGCCACCACAAACCAGATCGAGTAGATAGACAATCGTTCAAAATAAAGCTGGTAGACGGCAAAGAGAACGGCCGTCACCGTCAAAACCATGTGCAGCTTAAACCACTGGCGGAAGAGCCCCTCCGCCTGGCCGGGCACAAACGGGTTGATGTTGGCTGTCACCGTGTTGAGGAACCAGTAGCCGTCCGTGGCCACGTTGATCCAGAGGAACACAAGCCCCGTTACCACCGCAAACGGCACCGCCCAGAGGACGGCCCGTTTCGGCTGGCGCAAAAAGAGGAAGATGAAAACGGCCGCTACCGTCGCATAAGCCAGCTGCTTCGTGTAACCAGCAGCCAGCAGCAGCAGCATAACGACGAGGAGACGCTTGTTGTCGAAACGGCCGTCTGCTTCCTCTTTTTCAATTGTGCGGGCCAGGTACACCACGGCCACCGTCTCAAACATCACCATAAACATGTGCTGGCGGAACAGCGGCCCGACGTGGTAAACGTAGTTCGAGGCCAAAAAGGCCAGCCCGGCCAGCAGCGAGAGCCACCATCGTTTGCCTGCTTTTTGCACCGCGTAACCGATGGCTACGGCCGTAATTAACGTGCCCAGGTAGGAAACCAATCGTCCGGTCCAATACTCTGGACCAAAAGCCCACACCAGCGGCACGGTGATCACGTGGAACAGCGGCGGGTAGTTAGAGGAGTAAAACGGGTAGCTGTTGTTGTCCCGGTAGGGCCATTCGCCCTGGCTGAACAGCACCGTGTCCATCAGTTCAAAGCCTTCGCCCTGGTCGTAGTCGAAGGGGAAGCGGAACAGGGCCACCGCGTACAAATTGTACACAATGAAGTAACCCACAAACGCCAGCAGCGCCAGCCCGATGAGGATTTTGGGGACGGTGGTGACGGCCGTTTCCCAGCCAGCCGTCTTTGTTGGTGTTTGTTCGATGGCTGGGCTGCTCATGCGGGTTTGTCCCCCAAGGGCAGCAGGGTCAACCCTACCAGGATGACCGCGCCAGCCGCCAGCAGCCCCAATCGCTGCGCCGGACCAATGCCGCTAAACTGGCCCGCCCCCAACAAATCAACACCAAACAGCCCTAATACCCCCAGGACGCCCAGCGCAATAAACGTTAAACCTAACTGTCTTTTTGTCATACCCCTCGTTCACCCTCAATTTTTGCCGCCTGAAAGTGTATCTGAAATTGGGTGTGAGGAAAAATACGGCCGTTGCCTTTACCTGCTCCTCACCGCAAAATGGTTCCCGTTTTGTCAGGTTCTTCACAATTTTTTCACCTAAAATTGCAGTGTGGACGACACTTTCCGTCAGAAAGTATCGTTAATATTCATGTGTGCCGCCATTGAAAGATTCGTGGCAGGCACTTTCCGATTCGTGCAACAACTTGCAGTTAAGTTTGAATTCTCATTTGAAAGGAGGTTCGTCATGAACCAAAAGATGCAGCAGTACACTCCCTGGCACCCTTTGGGTATTCAGGGCGAAACGTTGCAGGATGGACCGGTCAGTACCGTCGACCAAAAAGTGCAGCTGAGTCGCCTGGGTTGGCAAACGGCCGTACCGCCCGCCACGTTTCTCACGATTGATCAATCGCAGAGTTGCGGCTTTCGCCGTAATGCCCGTGTGATCAACTTTTAGTAGTCTCCGTCATCGCCAGGGTGCGGGGGAACGGCTAGAAGTTATCACACCACACTTCTAGCGAGAGCCACAGCCATTTTTTAGCGACAATTGAATACACGGTCTCCTAAGTGGCCCCTGAAAGTGTCATGCAATAGAGAGCATGAGGCGGAAGCCATAGCTGCTGTTTTGGTCGTTGGGGCTGCGGCGGGCGCGGAAGGTGCTGTTGGCCGCCCGCGTGTCGCTCCAGTAGGCGCCGCCGCGCAGCACCATCTGGTCGAACAGCTTCACGTCGGGCGCTTCACGGCCGTCGCTGGCATCATATGGATACGGCCGAAAACGGCTCGCCGTCCATTCCCACACGTTGCCACACATCTCCTGGCAGCCCACGGGCGACACCTGCGGGAAGCTGCCCACGGCGCTGCTGGTGGCCACGGCCGTATCGTTCACGTTGGCCGTTTGTGGCGTCAGGCTGGTCTGGCCGGGATACGGCCGCTGCGGCGCGGGATTGTCGGTTAGCGGCACGGCAGCTGCGTCAGCCTGGCGCACGGCCTCGGCCACCGGCAAAATGAGCGGCCGCTGCGGGATGTGCAGGCCACCCCGTGCTGCTTTTTCCCAGGCGACCTCTGTAGGCAGCTGCACCTGCCAGCCCTCGGGCAAAAGCTGCTGCTGACGCCAGCGCTGCGTCAGCCAGCGGCAAAAGGCCAGCGCCTCGTACCAGGTGATGCCCACCACCGGATGATTGGGCAGGTTGAAGGGACGGCCGTAGCCCTGCGGCCCGGAACGCCAACCGCGCTGCGCCCAATCCTGCACCTCGCCTGGCCGCCAGCGGTCGACGGTAGCGGCCTCTGACCACAGCTCTGGCAGGGCATAACCGCCCGCCGCCACAAATTGGGCAAACTGCGCCTGCGTCACGGGGAAAACGCTGATCCAGTATGGCTTGTCCAGCCCTTCGTAAAGCGCTGCCTCGGCCGTGCGCCCCAGCCAGAACGGGCCGCCCGGCACGCAGCAGAACGGCATCTCATCCACAGTGAGCACCGCCGGGCGCGGATCGCCAATCTGACCCAGCAGCACACCGGCCTGGACGCGCTGGCTGGCGGGCAAGACGGCCGTTGTTGCCGTCTGGTGTAGGGCATGGGCTACGGCCGTTTTTAAGCCCCCGCTCACCACCTCGTCGCCCATCATGATGGCCGCTTCACCCAGCAGCAGCACCGTGGCGGCGTCCTCGGGCGGGTGGGCGGCGTCCAGCAGCCCTTGCATAAGCGCCTGGGCCACCTCCGGCCGAAACTCCACCAGGGCCACGATGCCCAATGTCAGCAGGACAACTTCATCCCAGCCGGGCTGCTGTAGACGCGTTTTCAGTTCGGCCAGCAGCGGCGTGGGGGAATTATCGGCCAGGCGGGCCAGGGCCATGGCAGCGGCGTACTCCTGGAACGTCAGGTGCAAAAAGCCGATGCTGTCTGGGCCAGGGGTTACCAGCAGGCCCAGCACCGACTGCAGCTCTTGCAGAAAGTTGTCGGCAGCCTGGGTGGGATTGGCCTGCCCGGCCGCGGCCAGCTGGCTGATAAGCTGCCGCCGCGCCAGGGCGGTTTTGACCAGGCTGCGCTGCGGGCTGGTTTCGTGCATCCACAGGGCCAGCGGGGCCAGAATTTGCAGGACGGCCGTCACGTTCAGCGGGCTGGCGGGGGGACGATCCAGGCTGCGGGCAATTTGCCAGTGGTGCAGCAGGGTGCGCAGGTACAAATCGTAGAGGGCCACGCGGCGCTGGGGCAGCAGCACACCCTGGCGCTGGATCAGCAGCAGGATGGTGAGCAGCAGAGGCAGGGCAGCCAGTTCTTGCACCGCTTTGTTTTCGGCCAGCAGGCTGAGCAGGCGAGATGGAGAGGGAACGGCCGTATCCCCCCCTGATTCTTGTTCTATTGCCGCCTGCCACTGCTGCACAAACTGCTCGATTTGCGCCTGGTCCAGCGGCACGACGGTGCATTCCAGCAGCCCATCGGCCATCAGGCGCACCGCCTCATACCCGGCCGGGCGGCTGGTGATGACAAATTTATTGCCAAGCTGCTGCTGGATGGTGAAAAAATCGTTCAGCCGGTTGCTGAGTAGGTGGCGCAGAGTGGGATCGGCGACCTCATCCAGGCCGTCCAGCAGCAGCAGCGCTTTGCCCTGCGCCAGGGTGGATTGAATCAGGCCGTCGAGCGGCTGGACAAAGCCGAGATTTTGGTAGAAGTCGGCCAGAAAGTGGCTGAGCGGCACATCTTTTTCGGCAAGGGCGGCGGCGTAGCTGGAGAGGGAGAGCACCAGCGGCAGCCGGTCGCCCAGGCCAAGCGCCGCGCCGTGGCCGTGGGCCAGCTGCAAGGCTAGGTATTTAAGCCAGGTGGTTTTGCCCGCACCGGGCACGCCGAGCACGATCAGCCCGGCGTTTTCTTGCAGCAAGCTGAGCAGGGGCTGCACCGGGGGCGGTGGCGGTGTGTCGGCTTCGCTGGCGGGCAGGGGGATGCGGTTGAGACGGCCGTTCAACGGCACATACACCGCTTCAAGCGGCAGGCGTATGGGCTGGCGGCCGGCCTGCCCTAACCCGCGAAAATCGAGGTATTGGTAGCGGGCGATCAGGTGCTGGCGGTACTGTTGGCTAATGGCCTCGCTGGCCAGGGTGACCTGGTCGGTGGTCCAGGGTAGGAACGGCCGCTGCGTCCGGCATAGGTCCAGCAAGCGCTCAGTGAGGCCATGCCGGGCGCAATGTTCTACCAGCGCCAGCGCTTTGGCTTCCAACGTCTCGCCGCGTACGTTTTCGTAGTTGATCGCCAGTTCGTAACACAGGGCGCGCAGTTCTTCGAGGTTGAAGTGTTGGCTTATTTGTTCCGGCAGGCTGGGCTGGGACATGCAGTCAGCTCCTCTGAAATGGGACGCGGATTAAAATCTGGGTGAAATCTGCGCCAATCCGCAAGCACAAGTTGTGCAAATCTGCTGATTTTTCATTCATGGTGTTGAGCCTGGGCTCATGTCGTCTCCTCTGGTTACGGCGTAGGGGTTTCGGTGGGCGCGGCTGTGGCCGTGGCCGTTGCCGTTTCCGTGGCGGTAGCGGTGGGCGTGGCGGTGTCGGTGGGGACGGGTGTGGCCGACGGCGTGCTGGTGGCCGTGTCGGTGGGTGCGGTGGTGGGCGTGGCAGATGGTGTGCTGCTGGCCGTTGGGCTGGTGGTGGCGGTGACGCTGGCCGTCGGTGTGGTGCTGCCGGTGGCGGTGCTGGTAGGCGAGGCGGTCGGCGTGCCGGTGGCGGTGCTGGTGGCGGTGGCCGTGTTGGTGGGCAGCGGCGGGATTGTGGCAGTGCCGGTAGCAGTGCCGGTGGTGGTGGCCGTCGGCGTTGCTGTTGCTGTTGCCGTGGCGGTGTTGGTGGGTGTGGCAACGGCCGTGGGCGGTACAGCGCCCATTGGCGGCAGGAAGATGCGCTGGCCCGCCAGCAAATTGGTGCTGGTGAGGCAGTTGGCGTTGAGAATGGCGGCGATGCTCGTGCCAGAGCGAAGGGCCAGGCGGAACATCGTTTCACCATGCTGTACCACATAGTGGCGCCAGCTGGGCGGTGGGCCACAAGGCGGCGTGGGGACCGGTGCCGCTGCCGGATTAGGCAGGTAAAGCGCCGTCAGGTTCAGCAAGCTGCCCGGTTCCAGGCAGTTGGCCAGGCGGATTTTTTCGGCGGAAACGTTGCTGCGCAGCGACAGATCGAACAGGGTTTCGCCAGGGTTGATCGATGTCTGCACCCAATCCGGTGGGGCGGCGCGGCAGGTGCGCAGGACGGCAACGGCCGTATCCAAATCTCCAGCTGGTACCGTGCCGCCAGGAGCTGTTGGGGCGCCTGTGGCCAGCAGGATGGCGGGCGGCGGCGTGTTGGTGGGCGTGGCGTTCAGGTTGGTGATGGCCATGGCAATGGGCGACGGCAAAATCTGCCGCTGCAGGCTGTCGGCCCCGGCCAGAAGCAGCGCCAGCAGCACGGTCAACAAAACGCTGCCGGTGACAAACACCTGCGTACGCCAACTGCTTTGCGGAATCGTTTCCTGGCTCATGAACTGCTTCTGCTGCCGTTGCCGGGCTTATCCAGGGCGGGCGGCTCCTGGGCAATGGGGAAGAGCAGAGAGAAGGTGCTGCCGATGCCCGGTTGGCTTTCTACCCAGAGGCGCCCGCCGTGGGTGTTGGTCAATTCGTAGGCCATGGAGAGGCCTGCGCCCGTATCGCCCAGCCCGGCGATGAGCGGCCGTTCCGCTTCATATATCGGGTTGAAGACGCGGGGCAAATCTTCCTGGCGGATGCCGCTGCCGCTGTCGCTGATGTTGATCTGGATGAAGCGAATGATTTCGGCGCTGCTGCTTTTGGCATCAGGGATGCTTTCGGCATGGGCGGTGGCCACGATGCGGCCGTTTTTACCCGAGGCCAGGCAGGCGTTGCTGAGCAGGTTGCTAAAAATCTGGTGCAAGACACCCCGGCTGACGGGCAGGGCGGGCAAATTCTGGTCAATGTCCAGGTCCAGCTGTAAATCTTTGTCGCGTAGATGGCTGACCACGCCGTTGACGGCCGTTTCCAGGGCCTCACGCACGTTGACCGGTTCATCTTCTAGCTGGGCCTGCGGTTCCTGAACGGCCGTCAGCTGCAAAATCTGCTCCAGCAGGCTGCCCATGCGCTCGGTATTGGCCTGGATGCGCTGCAAAAAGTCGCGCTGCTTCACGCCCAGGATACCCAGCGTTTCACCCAGCATCAAATCGGTAAACCCGGCGATGGAGGTCATGGGCGTGCGCAGCTCTTGAATGAGGGAGACGAGCATTTCATCGGCCGTGCCGCGATCGCGCTTGGCCAGGTCTGCTTCCAGCCGGATAATGCGCGCCTGCGCTTCTTCCAGCTGGCCGGAGTAGCGGGTGATGGTCATCATGACCCATTCTGTGCTTAAACCGCCTTCACCCGCCGAGGCCAGGGCCATTGCTTCTTCGGCTTCAAACAGAGATTCGCGCAGGGTGGCCACTTCTTCTTCCAGCGCCTTGATTTTCTCGTCCCGGCTGAGGGTTTCAATTTCCTCCAGGGTGGCGGCCAGGTCCTGGGCACGTTTTGTGGCCGTAGCGGCGCGCGTTTCGGCTTGCAGCAGGCGGTTGTTGGCGGTTTCCAGGTTCTGCACCAGCCGCTCTCGCTCTTCCTCCAGGGCGATGAGACGGCCGCTGATGGCGGTATTGGCGGCGGCTAGGGCGGCAGGGTCTGGTTCGACGGGTAAGGGGGCAGCTGCGGCCGTTTCCGGCACGGGCAGCGCCGGGGTGTGGGTAACGGCCTGGGCCACAAATTGAGCCAGACCGGGCAGCAGCGCCTGCTGCGCTTCAGTCCAGCGGATACGGCCGTCGGGCAGCGCCAGCACAATCAGCCCAATGACAGAATTTTCCTGGGTCATTGGTTCCAGCAGCAGCCCACCCAACGCACCGATGCCCAGCGCTTCATACAGGGCATACACCTGCCGGGCGCGTGAACCGGTCAGCGGCAAATGGGCTCCTTCCCCGCTGCGAATGAGCTGCTGAAACGGTTCCCAATCGGCCAGGTGCAGCTGCCAGGAGCGCGGTGAGTTGGTTTGCGGCTGGGGCAGGTTGCTCACCAGGCGAATGGTCTCCGGCGACTCCTCGGGCAGCAGGCCAATGCCCACAAAAGCGGCGTCGGTGAGGCGGGCGACCATGTCCACGGCCGCTTGCAGACGTCGCGGTGTGGTGTCGGCAGCAACGACGGCAGCGGCCAGGGCCAGGGAGCGGTTGAGCTGTTGGTATGCGGGCAGGGCGGCGTGCTCCAGGGCAATGAGCGGCGCCAGCGATTCACGGTAGGCCATCACCGCCCAGAGCGGCAGGGCCACCAGGTAGCCCAGGCGAATCCAGTACGGAATATCGGTGCCGGAGGGAATGAGTTCCGGGTAGTTCCAGAAGTGGGCCAGGTGGGCCAGCAGCAGCAGGCCAAGGATCACAGGGCGCAGGGTGGGGCGGAGACGGCCGTTCCCCACTATCACCATCAGTCCGACCACGAGCAGTACAATTTGCACCAGGCCCCAGATGGTGGCCTGGGTGGTGCCGTTGTAGGGCAGCTGGTTGGGCACAGGAGCCTGGGCCACCAGCCCGGCCCAAACCTGGGCAAAGGAGATGGTCATGACGGTGAGTGTGAGCAGGGCAAAAAGGAGTAAAATATGGCCCAGGCGCGGCAGGTTTTGTGGGGAAGGTATAAACGCCCAGAGCAGGAAAACGGCCGTTACCGTGTTAACGGCCTGTTCCAGCGGCGGCAAAACAACAATCGAAGAAACCGCGTTGTTGATGATGATCAGGCTGGCAATAAGGATGATCAGCCGTCCGGCAATGAGGAAGGCGGCGGCGAGGGCGGTGTGCACGGCCGTTTTGTTGTGTGGGTTGCGCCGCCACTGGCTAAAAGCAATCCCCAGCACGGCCTGCAAGGCAAACAAGGTGACCAGGTGGTACACCAGGTTGCCGGGTGATTCGGTTAGCAGCTGGATGATCTGTGGTAACAACGTCATGGATCTGATAGAACTCGGTGACGATCGTGTTTAGGAACGATGCAAAGCTTATGTAAGGTAGCAAATTATAGCATAACAGAGCGTTTGGGTGGTGGCAGTAAAAGAGGGGTGAAAGGGTGAAAGGGTGAAGGGGTGAAGGGGTGACAAGTGAATAGAGGAGGTAGATATGTTAGAAGAAACAATGATTAAACCGGGGTGGGATGCAGTGGTTACTTTGCGGGAGATTACGAAGGAGACGCTGCGGCCGTTTCTCAAGATGAATGTGGCTGAGTCGCAGCAGAATGTGGTGGCTAACAACGCCGTCTCCATTGCCCAGGCCCATTTTGAGCCAAAGGCGTGGTTCCGGGGCATTTACGCCGATGAGACGCCGGTGGGTTTTATTATGCTGTTTGATGATCCAGACGAGCCGGTCTACTTTTTGTGGCGGCTGATGGTGGCTGACGAGTTTCAAGGGTTGGGATACGGCCGTAAAGCCATCGCCCACCTTGTCGACTACGTCAAAACCCGCCCGAATGCCACCGAGCTAAAAGTGAGCCATGTGCCGGAGCTGCCCGGTAATCCCGGTCCCTTTTACCAGAAGCTGGGATTTGAATACACGGGTGAAGAAGATGATGGGGAACTGGTGATGCGGTTGAAGCTGTAGGCGTGAAATGTAAACGTGAAGGAAAAATCACGTTTCACGCTTCATGCTTCACTTAATTTTGCCGCCAGAAACCGTGCCGCTTCTTGCTCGGCCCAGCAGGTGAACTGGCCAGGGCGGCCGCTGATAAACCCCATGTGCCCACCTTTTGGCGTGATGCCCGCTGCCAGGCACGGGTTGGCGGCAATGACATCGTAAGGGATGTCGTCCGGGGCAAACAGCGGATCGTCAAGGGCGCGCAGCACCAGGGTGGGGATGCGAATAGAAGGCAGAAACTGCGCCGTGCTGCACTGCGCATAGTAATCATCGGCATCACGAAACCCACCCAGCGGGGCCGTGCCGTAATCGTCGAACTCGCGGAAGGTACGGGCGGCTAGCAGTGTTTCTATATCAACCAGTGGCGCCAACAGCTCAGCCTTGGCCTTGACTTTAGGGCGCAGGGAGTGCAAAAAGTAGCGAACGTAGAGCCGGGCAAACCCCCGGGCGAGCAGGTCGCTGCTTTTTTTCATGTCAAAGGGTGGGGAAATGGCAACGGCCGTATCCACCCAATCTTTCGCTTCAGTACCGCGTTCGCCCACAAACTTCAACGTCAGGTTTGCCCCCAACGAAAAGCCGATGAGGCCCCGCTTGCTGCGGGGGAACCACTCAGTTAGGGTACGCAAGACCAGTTCCACATCGTCGGTGGCGCCGGAGTGGTAAAAGCGGGCCACCCGATTGATTTCGCCGCTGCAGGAGCGATAGTTCATGCCTACACTGCGGATGCCCAGCTGCGCCAGGCGGTAGTAGGTTTCGCGGGCATAACTGCGCCGGGCATTGCCCTCCAGCCCATGCAGCAGCAGCACTACCGGGGCATCATCGGGCAGCAGATAACTGGCTACCTCTGGGAAATCCAGGTCAATGAAATCACCATCTGGCGTATCCAGGCGGCGGCGCTGGAAAATGATGCCAAACTTACGCCGCATCATGCGGCTAAAAACGGTTTGGGTGTGGCCGCCGGGCAGCCATTTGCTGGGCACGAAGGGTGCTAACTCAAAGGTCATTATGGTTTGTTGAACGAGTTTTTGTTTAGGGGTATTGTCGGGGAATACGGCCGTTCTGGCAAACAAGAAAATAGAACGCGGATAAACGGGGATGAACCCGGATATTTACTAATCCGCGTTCATCCACGCTCGTCCGCGTCCGAAATAATGCTTTCTAAACCGGAAGACAAATGCCTGCCAGAACCTCCATCACCTGCTCGGCAGCGGCGGTGGCTTCTGGCGACAGCATTTCCCCCATTTCCAGGCTGGCCGGTTGGATGCCGATCAGGGCAACTTCGCAGTGGAGAACGGCCGTAAAATATTCCCCCAGCAAGGAGAGCGGCATGGTGTGGGTGGAGGCGCTCAGCCCGTCGCAGCAGCGCCAGTCCAGCCAACGGATGGTGCCGAGCGGCTCATCCATTTTGGCAGCATCGATGAGCAGCACCAGGTCCGGGGCAAATCGGCGCACCTGGCCGGTGCAGTTTTCCGGGGCATGGGCGGCTTCGATGAGGAGCAGATTGGGGTGGGCGTACGGCCGTAACCCCCGCACCACCGCCAGCCCCACACCGTCATCGCTGCGCAGCGTCTGGCCTACCCCTAAAATTGCGAGGCGAAACGGCCGTTCAGCTTTCTGATTCTGGAGCCGGTTCAACGTCGCCTGCAGCGAGCTTTGCCAGCAGTGCTTCGATATCTTCGTCTCGTCCATACGTCACCGTAAACGGCTCTTTGCTGGTAGCTGCCAGTTCCCATTCTTCGCTGGACATCTCAATGCAGCTGAAGCGGCAGCTTTCCACACACTGCCCGCAAAACGTGCAGTGGTCTGGATGGTAGCGCATCACAAACTGTTTTGCCTTCTTATCCAGCGTGATCAGCTCAATAGCATTCGCCGGGCAGTCTGAACTGCATAGGCCGCACCCGGTACACTTTTCTGGGTCCCAGTGCAGCATGCCACGCGTACGCGGCGGGGCCGGGCGCTTTACAAACGGATACTGCTCCGTCACCGGGCGGCGAAAGAGGGAGGTAACAACATCTTGCAGCATGGTTCCAACTTTCATGATACAGCTCCTGCCTGAACAAATTTAACCACGGCCAGAATCAGCCACTGCACGATGACGAGCAGCGAGCCGTAGCGCCACCACAGCCCCACCGTCTGGTCGATGCGCAGGCGAGTCATCAACGCCTGGAAGCCAGCCAGCCCGACCAGCAGCAGCACTGTTTTGAGCAAGTATTCCAGCGGCGAACCAACGCCGCCCAGGTAAAACGTAGCCACCAACGTCAGGCCAATCACCAGTTCGGCCACCTTGCCCAGGTGAAAGAGGGCCATGCCCCGGCCGCTGTACTCGGTGAGCGCCCCGGCCACAATTTCGGTTTCGGCTTCAGGAGCATCAAACGGGGGCAGCTCCAGCTTGCCCATGAGGCCAATGATGGCCACGATGAAGCCAAGCGGTTGGGTGAGGAGCAGCCAACGGCCGTCTACAAACCCCATAATCTCATTAATCTGCCAGCTGCCCGCGACAATTGCTGGACCCAGTAGCGCCATGAGGAAGGGTGCCTCGTAGGCAAAGAGCTGCGTTAGCGTGCGCGTGGCCCCCACCAGTGAGAAGCGGCTGCGCGTGTTGGCCCCGGCCAGGCCGGTGCACAACGTCAGCAGGCTCAGCAGGTAAAGCGCCACGATGAGGTCACCCTTGAAGCTGAAGGCTGGCGGCAGCCCGGCAATGGGCACGTACAACGCGGCCGTCAGCGGCCCGGCCACCGCGATGATAGGCAGCAGGATGAACAAGGTGTGGTTGGCATCACGGGGCAGCACTTCTTCTTTGACCAGCAGCTTGACCACATCGGCTACCGGCTGGAACCAGCGCGGCCCGACGCGGTTTTGCAGACGGGCCAGCATCTTGCGGTCCACCCATTCGTAGGCCAACCCGTTTAGCAGCAAAAAGATACCGCTGGGGAAAAGGAGGATGGCGAGGATGTTTAGGATTTCGTTCATAGTGTACTCGTTAACTATTTAGGTTCTCCGGGAGTTGTTGAAACGTGAAACGTGATGTGTGAAGTGCCTCTTGTCATGTTTCACGCTTCACGTTTCACCTAGAAAACCTTACTTTTTTGCGTACCAATCAATACCATACTGCCGCAGCTGTTCCCAGGTCCAGATACGGCCGTTTGCCTGTGCAGATTTCACCGAGATAGCCCGATCGTTGCAGGAGAAGCAGGGATCGACCCCGGCCAGCAGCATGGGCATGTCTGCCAGCTGGTGGCCGACGGCCAGCGTGATCACCGAAGCCATGTTGACCAGGGTTGGCGTGCGCACCTTGATGCGGTCCGGCATGTTGGAGCCGTTGCTCTTGATGAAGTAGAGCAGTTCCCCACGCGGCGCTTCCACCCGGCTGATGGTTTCACCCGGCTTGATTTTGCGCGGCATGCGTGTGGTCAGTTCACCCTCGGGCAGATTGTCCAGCAGGCGGCGCAGGACGGCGCTGGAGACTTGCAGCTCTTGCAGCCGCACCATAAAGCGCGCCTCCAGGTCACCGCTGATGGCGATGATTGGCTCAACAGGGAAAACATCATAGGCGGCGTACGGCGCCTCCACCCGCACGTCGCGGGTCACGCCAGAGGCTCTGGCGTTGGGTCCTACGCAGCCTAACATTTCAGCCTGAGCGGCCGTCATCACCCCAATATTGCGCGTGCGCTGGAGGAACATGCCGTCGTTGCTCACCACGTTCAGATAATGTGCAATACGGCCGTCCAGAAAGTCCAGCCCCTCGTGGATCATCTCGATATGCTCCGGCGTCACGTCAAACTTCACTCCGCCGAGCAGGTTGGCCGAGTAGTTGACCCGGTTGCCCGTCAGATTCTCCAGGATGTCCATCACGGTTTCCCGGTCGCGCCAGGTGTACATGAACAGCGTGTCAAACCCGGCTTCGTGGGCGGCCACGCCAAACCAGAGCAGGTGGCTGTGGAACCGTTCCAACTCAGCCACCAGCACGCGGATGGCCTGGGCGCGCGGCGGGGCGGTGACGCCCGCCAACTTCTCCACCCCCAGCACGTATGCCAGAGTGTGGATGTGGGAGCAAATGCCGCAGATGCGCTCCAGCAGGTAGAGGTCCTGTGTCCAGGTGCGGGATTCGGTCGCTTTTTCGATGCCGCGATGGGCATAACCCAGCCGCACGGCGCCATCGGTGACAATCTCACCATCAACGGCAAACTCAAAATGAGCCGGTTCTTTCAGCGCCGGGTGCTGCGGGCCGATGGGCACGATAAATTTGTTGCTACCGGGCTCAACGGGGGTGGGGGCTGCGGTACGGCCGTCTCCCACCACCACACTCGCATCAAAATCCTTGCGCAGCGGATAGACCTCCGCGGGCCAATCGTCCGGCAGGAAAAGATGTTCCGTGTGCGGCGTGTCCGTCACCGTGATGCCAAACATTTCCATCAGTTCCTGCTCGTGCACCGTGGCCGAGGGAATCAGGGGGCAGAGGCTGGGCACCACAGGCGCTTCTTTTGCTACCGCCACGCGCAGGGTGAGAACGGCCGCATCGTGGCAAAAGTGGTACAGTACTTCCAGGGTCTCGCCGTCCAGCCCGGTGATGGTTGCCAGGTACCCCCAATGGGCATCCAGCAGCGCGGCGACAGCCGCCAGCAAATCCTCAGCCGCCAGCACCACATCCATCCGATCCGGCTCCGGCCTTTCCACCGATTTTGCCCAGGGCGCTAACAGCTTTTCTACAACATCAAAATCTAATAGAGCTTCTGCGTTCATTGTGAACTCCAAAATAAAGAGCTGGGGATTGGAGACTGGAGATTGGAGATTTTTCAATCTCTAATCTCCAACCTCTAATCTCCCTTTCCTACTGTTTCAAACTCTCCAACAGCGTCACCACGCCGTGAATAATTGCATCGGGCCGGGGCGGGCAGCCGGGTACAAAGACGTTCACCGGCAGCACCTGGTCAATTCCGCCCAGGCAGTTGTAACAGCCCTCAAACACCCCGCCGGACAGGGCACAGGCACCCACGGCAATCACAAACTTTGGCTCCGGCATCTGGTCGTAGATACGGCGCAGGCGGTCGCGCGACTGCCGGGTGACGGGGCCGGTGCAGATGAGAATGTCGGCATGGCGTGGGCTGCCTTGCAGCTTGATGCCAAAGCGCTCCACGTCGTAGCGCGGCGTCAGCGTGGCCAGAATTTCAATGTCGCAGCCGTTACACGAGCCGCTGTTGTAATGAATAGCCCAGGGCGAATTAATGCGCGCCCAGGAGGTGATGTTTTCTTTTATTGCTTCTAAAGTGCTTGTCATGAGATTTTCTTATTTTGTAGCCGCGGTTTCTTACCGCGTCTTCAGACCGCGGTAAGAAACCGCGGCTACAGCAAAACTTACCCGGCAATGAGCGCCACCAACGCCAAAATCAGCCCCACCAGGAAGACAATGCTGGCCGGGGCCAACGCACTGCTGCCAACGATGAGGACGCCCAGGTGCAAAATGGCAAAAAAGAGGGCGACAATAAAAAACGGCCGATACCCCGGCGCCGCCAGATGCGTCGGCGCTTCTTCACCGCTGGCGTAAGTGCTCACCTTCTCAGCCGACTGTTCGCCGCGATAGGCCCACATCCGGCCCAGGCCGCTCAGCACAGCCGCCAGCACCAGGTAAATCAAAAAAGCGATAGGGGGAGTGAGTATGATTTCCATATGCTTTGTTCCTTAAAAATGGAGACCAGAGATTGGAGACTAGAGATTTTTGCAATCTCTAATCTCCAGTCTCCAATCTCCCCATTTTCATCCGCCAAGCGCGGCCATAACGGCCGTTGCCGCCAGTTCCGTGAAATTGCTAACCAGATTGGGCCAGATGCCCAGCACCACCACCGCTGCCGCCAGCAAAACTAGGGGCAGGTTAATGGTGGCCGGTAACGGCCGTCCACCCTCCACCGCCAGCGACGGGGTTTGCCGGTAAATCATGTTCACTAGGGGAGCGTAGTAGGCCAGCGAGAAAACAGAGTTGAGAGCGGCGAAGAGGATAACGGCCGTAATCAACCCGTCATCAGCCGCCACGCCCGCCACAAAAATCTGCCACTTGGACATGAAGCCAGCCAACGGTGGCAGCCCCGCCAGCCCCAAAATCGCCAGGCTGAAGGCCAGGGCCGCCAGCGGATAGCGCCGCGACGCTCCGGCCAGGTCGGCAATCGTCAGGCCGTGGTCGCCAGAATCCTTTTGCTGGCTGGTGAAGGCGTACAGCAGCGCCCCGGCGGCAAGAAAGGCCAGGCCCTTCATCAGGCCGTGGTTCAGCAGGTGGAAAAAGCTGCCCTGCGCCCCGGCCGATTGGCCCGCGTAGAGGGCGATGCCCAGCCCCACCAGCATGTAGCCGATGTGTGTCAGGCTGGAGTAGGCCAGCAGCCGCTTTACCTGCTGCTGCCGCAGCGCCAGCAGGTTGCCAACGACCATATTCAGCAGACCAAAAGCCATCAACAGCTCTCCCCAGGTGGTAGGGACTGTGCCTAGCAGGCTCAACGCCCGCAGCAGGGCGACCAGCCCGGCCTCAATCACCACGCCGGAAAGCATGGCGCTAATGCCGCTGGGCGCCTGGCTGTGCGCGTCGGGCAGCCAGGTGTGCAGCGGTACGAGGGCCACCTTCACGCCAAAGCCGATGGTAAATAGTCCACCCGCGGCCAGCAGCACTGGCAGGTTGGCAGAAGCAGTGGCCTGTGCCAGCGCATCGAAGCGCAGCTGGCCGGTTGTGCCAAAGACCAGGGCAATGCCCAACAGCACCAGGACGGAACCGAGGCTGCTTTGCACCAGGTATTTCATGCTGGCTTCGAGGGTAGACGGCCGTTCCCGATAAAACGCCACCAACAGGTACGACGAAATTGCCATGCCCTCAAA
Organism: Candidatus Leptofilum proximum; assembly: GCA_016710325.1. Classification (GTDB taxonomy): domain Bacteria; phylum Chloroflexota; class Anaerolineae; order Promineifilales; family Promineifilaceae; genus Leptofilum; species Leptofilum proximum. Next base: position 1,895,921 of record JADJXK010000001.1, read on the forward strand.
CCAGAGCCACAGGTTAAACAGGTCGTAGGCGCCGCCCAGGCCAATCATCATGCCGACCATGGCCACGAGCATGGCGTAATATTTCGATTCGCCTGGCTCACCCGCCATGCTCTCGCTGGAGAAAAACACGACCAGCGTACCCAGCAGCAGGGCCAACCCAGCCAGCAGCACGCTGAGGCCGTCAAAACGGAGGGTGATCAGCCCCACGGTAAACTCGCAGGGACAAACGAAGATGTTTTCGCGAGCGGTTTGCACAAAGGGCAGCCACATTAGCAGCAGGGCAAACAAGGCCAGCCAGCGAGACAGGGAAAGCTGCCGCCCGCTTTGCAGGTTGGCCAGGCGCCCGCCCAGGTAGATGATCGGCGTAGCGATCAGCGGAATGAGAATTAACGAGGTGGGTGAGAAGATGTCCATATCAGGCGCTCCCCCATAAAATGAGCAGAACCAGCAGCAGCCCGGCGAGGATGCCCACGACGTTCCAGTTTAGCTGCCCGGTTTGCGTTTTTTGCAGCAGGGCGCCGGCCCGCTGCGCCCCAACGGTGAGGCTGTGGTTAATAAATTCGAAGCCAAAGCTGTTAACGGCCGTATTCTCCAGCCACTTCAACTGCGCCAAAACTCCGCGCCAACGTTCCCGCTGCCACCAGGCGGCAATGCCCAGCAGCACAACGGCCAGGGCAACGGCCGTTCCCCACGCCAGCACTTCGGTGATCATTTCGCCAAGGGTGTGGGCGTGCAGCTCGTGGAAGGGCAGGGTAACATGCAGCGTCTCGCTCAGAGCTCCGGCCAGCAGCCAGGAAGTGAGCGTGCCCGCTGCCAGCAAAACCAGTGGAATGGTCATGGCGTGCGACAGCGGATGCAGGTGGTGTTCCTGCCGCGCCTCGCCCCAGAAAACAAGCCAGGTCATGCGGCTGGTGTAAACGGCCGTTAAACCCGCCCCCAACAGCAGGCCCGCATATGCCCACCACATTTCAGATTTCAAACCAGCTTCTAGAATTAATTCTTTGCTCCAAAAGCCGTTCACCGGCGGCAGCCCGGCCAGCGCCAGTGCGCCGACCACAAAAACGTTGCGCAGCAAAGGCATTTTGGTGCCCAGGCCGCCCATCTGCCGCATGTCGCGGGTGCCCAGCGTGTGGATAATGGCCCCGGCGGCCAGGAAGAGCATCGCCTTAAACAGGGCGTGGCTCAGCAGGTGGAACTGGCTGGCAAAGATGCCACCCAACCCCACGGCCGTTACCATGTACCCCAGCTGGCTGATCGTTGAGTAGGCCAACACCCGCTTCAAATCGTACGTGGTCAGGGCCATGATGCCGGTGAGCAGTACTGAGAGCAGACCGACGATGACAACGGCCGTGCGCCAGCCTGCTACCTCGGCAAAGGCCGGATATAGCCGCGCCAGCAGGTAAACACCCGCGTTCACCATCGTGGCGGCATGGATGAGGGCGCTCACCGGAGTAGGTGCTTCCATCGCGTCCGGCAGCCAGGTGTGGAAGGGCATTTGGGCTGATTTGGCGGCCGCGGCGGCCAGGGTGCTAAAGGCAAGCAGGGTGAGAACGGCCGTTGGTAAAGTGCCGGCCTCTGCCAAAAAGTGATCAATCTGATAGCTGCCCAGCTGAGCCTGAGCCACCAACGCCAGCAGCAGCAAACCCACGCCGCCGAGCTGGGTGATGATCAGCGCCTTGATGCCACCCTTCACTGCCGCGGGATTGTCGTTGTCGAAGGCGATGAGGGCATAGGAGCACAGCGCCGTGATCTCCCAGAAGATAAACAGCAGCAGCAGGCTGCCGGTGAGCACCAGCCCGGCCATCGCGCCGATAAACAACAGCACCAGCACGTAGTAACGCCGCAGTTGAGCGTGCCCCTGCATGTAAGAGACGGAAAAAATCACCGCCAAACTGCCGATGACCGTGGCCACGGCGGCCAGCAGCGTGCCCAGGCCATCGGGCACAAAGGTGAGTTCGCCCAGGAGGCCGTGGGTGTTGAGCTGGATAACGGCCGTTGCTTCCGCCAGCGGCAGCAAGACGAGCGCGGCAACCCCGGCGGCGACGGCAAAGGTGACCGCCAGACCGTGCTGCAAAGACGGCCGTTTTTCACCCACCAGCCATACCAGCAGCGCCCCCAGCCAGGGCAGTCCTATCGTGAGAAGAATGAGATTCGGAGTCATAAAACGCAACCTTTAATCTGCCGAAAAAAGGACACTGATGAACACAGATAAACACAGATTTTCTCTCGTCATTCTCAGTGAGCTCTGTGTTCTCTGTGGCTTTTTCGGTAAAGTTAACCTTTTAAGGAAGCCAGTTGCCGTAAGTCCAGCGTGCCGCAGCGCCGCTGCACCTGCACCGCCAGGGCCAGGCCAATCACCGCCACCACTGTGTCGGCCACGATGACGGTGGCGGCCAGGCTTTGTGACAGGTTGATCTGCCCATTGACCTTACCGGCAAGAACCAGGGCGAGAACGGCCGTTTTCACCAACAGCTGCAAAACCAACACAATCTTGATCAGATTGCGCGTCACCAGCAGGCCGTAGAGGCTCACGCCCAGCAGTCCCAAAATAGCAAACAGAGCAATTTTAATGGGCAACAACATCGGCTACCTCCTCCAGGACAGGCTGTGTATTGGCCTCAGGTTTGGTCGGCGCTGGCTTTTTCACTGGCACCAACTCTTCCGTGAGCAGGCCAAGCATGCCCAGTACCCCGGCAAAAATCAGGGCTATTTGTAGCCAGACGTCCACAGCGCGCTGCTGCCACATCACCTCGGAAAATCCAGCTTCCGCAGCAGCCGGCAGGGGCTCCTGCGCGGGCAGTAAAAACAGTCCCAGCAGAATGAGTACAAACAGCACGATGCTCCAGGCCAACGGCCGTGGAATGATGGTGGGTAAATCTTCGGTGAGTTCGCCAGCAACGCTAATAGCAAAAACAAAAAGGACCGTCACCAAACCCGCGCCAACGCTGAGTTCAATAACGGCCACCTCGGGGGCGCCAAGCAGGAAGAGCATCACGGCCAATTGCAGGCTGACGGCCGCGAGCCACAGCGCCGCTGCAATCAGGCGGGAAGCGCGAATGGCTTGCAAAGCACCCACAACCATGCCAACGGCCAGAATGCCGTAAACAATAGATTGAAGCATAAGTGATGGCTCCTAAAGTGGATAAACAGTCGGATACATTCACTGCAGAATACAAGCGGGGATGTCTAAGCGACTGCCTGGTAAGGTATGGATAGAAACAAATGGAATAACCATTCTTAATTCGGACTATATGTCTTCTCCTGGATGGGGGAAAGTGATAAATTTCACAAATGAAGTTGAAGAAGATCACTTGATGCAAAAGAGGCACTTTTTTGCCAATTGCTAACGACCTGGCGCCAAATTTGCTATGATTGGAGACGCTGTACGATTCAGTTTTAGTTCACAATTACTTGAAGTTATGCTCAATCCTTACCCTGCACTACCCCGATTTGAGTTGGACGCCCTGGGTATTCACACCAGTTACTATGAAGTTGGGAGGCCAAACGGCCGTCCCATCCTGCTGCTGCACGGTATGTCCACCTCCGCCGACAACTTCCGCGAGACCATGCACGAGCTGGCGGATGAACATTGGCTGATAGCGCCAGACATTCCCGGTTTTGGCTACACTGCTTCAACAATGCCGTTCAACTTTTCGCACCTGGTGGAGTGGTTGGCAGCGTTCTGCGAGGCGCGGCTCCGGCTGGAAGCGCGGCCCCTGCCGCCGGTGGCGCTGCTGGGGCACTCGTTTGGCGGTACGCTGGCCGTCTCTTTCGCGGTGGATTACCCGGAGCAGGTGGAAAAGATGCTGCTGCTGGCGCCCGCGGTGCTGTCTTCGGCCAACTACCCGGAGTTTGTGAAGCGGATTGGCGTGGGGCTGGGGTTGATTGACCTGGGCTCGGCCGTTTCGCAGTCAAAATTGTGGGTGCGGCGGCAGATCAAGACACCGTTTTACAATCCGGACCTGATGCACGACTCGGTGTGGGACCGGCGGCTGGCGGACTATGAACTGGCGCGGCAGTCGGCCGATGTGCTGAAGGCGTCGGCGTTTCATGATTTACGGCCGTATTTGGCCCAAATCAATCACGAAGTCTGCCTGGTGTGGGGCGAAAATGATGCTGTCGTGCCGCCCAGCGACGCGCAGCAGCTGGCGGCCCATTTGCCCAACACCCAAATCCACCTGCTGCCCGAATGTGGCCATGCGCCGATGCTGGAAAAGCAGCGTGAGTTTCAGGCGATTGCCAGACGGTTTTTATCACATCACCACCGGGAGTTTCCATGAAAACACGTACCATTTCCGTTTTTGGCAGTTCTGCGCCGCAGCCGGGGAGCGGGCCATTTGCAGAGGCGCAGCAGGTGGGCCGACGGCTGGCGGAAGCTGGTTTTGCCGTGGCTACAGGCGGCTATTCCGGCACGATGACGGCCGTTTCCCAGGGCGCGTGTGAGGCAGGCGGGCATGTGATTGGGGTGACGTGTGACCAGATTGAGCGGTTTCGGCCGTTGGGTCCAAATCGCTGGGTAAAGGAAGAGATTCGCTACCCGACTTTGCGCGACCGGCTGCTGCACCTGGTGACCAAAAGCGACGGCATGATTGTGCTGCCCGGTGGCATCGGCACACTGTCTGAGATGGCACTGGCGTGGAGCTTTTTGCAGGTGGGCGAAGTGCCGACGCAGCCGCTGGTGCTGCTGGGGCCACTGTGGCGGCAAACGGTTCAGGCGTTTTACGCGCCCGAGTACGTGCGCGAAAAAGATATGGCGCTGCTGTTGTTTGCGGATGATGCGGCAACGGCCGTAAACCACATCGTAAACTATTTTGGGAAATAGGAGGATGTGATTAGAGATTGGAGATTGGAGATTGTGGCATTGAATCTCCAATCTCCAATCTCTGATCTCCTAAAAATGGAAACGATTTTTTTGAAGCTCGGCGGATCGCTGATTACGGACAAGACGCAGGTAGAAACGGTACGCGCAGACGTTTTGACCCGCTTAGCGGCGGAAATTGCTCAGGCGCGGCGAGAGAATCCGGCGCTGCGGCTGGTGTTGGGGCACGGCAGCGGCTCGTTTGGGCACGTGGCCGGGGCCAAACACGGCACACGCCAGGGGGTGCAGGACGCCGCAGGCTGGCGCGGTTTCGCCGAGGTTAGCGATGCGGCGGCGCGGCTGAACCGGCTGGTGTTGGCGGCCCTGCTGGCAGCGGATGTTTCTGCGGTGAGTTTGTCGCCGTCAGCGTCGGTGGGGTGTGTGGACGGCCGTATCCAAACGATTGCCAGCCAGCCGGTGCTGGCGGCGCTGGACGCGGGCATCGTGCCGGTGGTGTATGGGGACGTGGCCTTTGATGCGGTGCGGGGCGGTACGATTGTATCCACGGAAGAGGTGATGATGGCGCTGGCGGGGGAAATACGGCCGTTTTGGCTGCTGCTGGCGGGGGAGACAACTGGCGTTTACGACCAGTCAGGCCAGGTGATTCCGGCCATCAGCCGGGCCAATTATTTCGAAATAGAAGCGGCGCTGGGCGGCTCGCGCGGCACGGACGTAACCGGCGGCATGGCCAGCAAGGTGCAGGGCATGTTGGCCCTGGTGGATCACTTTCCGCAGCTTTCAATTCGTATTTTTTCGGGGCTGGAACCGGGCAACTTGGCGCAAACATTGCTTCACCCCTCGCAGGCAGAAGGGACTTTGCTTCATGCCGATTAGCGTTGGGTGAGGCAGGACGCGCTAAGAAAGCGCGGCTACAGGATGCCGTTCGCATCTGAGGATGCTCACTCCTCAGGAATATTCTCTAAATTCTCTGTGCTCTCGGTGGCAAAAAACTAAGAAAAGTGTTGGTTATTGTCCAGCTCGTCGGGGGGGATGAGTTTGAGGGGGATGTGGTTGCCAGCGGATTTGCCGGGCTGGTAGACCACTTGCGAGGCGCCGATGAGCGCGTCCCAGACGTCGCCCATGGTGTCGGCCAGGATGACGGGGACGCCAAGCTGGTTGGCGATGTCTTGCGGCGCAATGTCGTCCAGAGCGATGCGTTCGGGGTGGTCAAACATAACGCGGGGCAGCAGGATCAGGTCGCCGACGCCGCTGGCTTTGAGCTGTTCCAGCACGTCTTGCCCCATGAGCAGCCCGGCAGTAGTGATGGTGCCGCCCAGACGCTCGTTTTTGATTTCGCGCACGGTGAGGTTGGCGCCGGTGAGGGATTGGAATTGAACGGCCGTTTCCCGCAAAATTGGTGCAAATAATGCCCCTGTTACCAGAGTGAGAGATTGGAGATTGGCGATTGGAGATTGATTACCAGTCTTTAATCGCCAATCGCCAATCTCCTCTTTCACCTCTTGCCACTCATCCAAAAAATGCCGCACCATGCCCAGGCCGTTTTCATGCAGTTCCTGGCCGTCGTAGGCGTCCAGTGGGGGGACAGCGCGGTTGGTGACCAGGTACCACTCGTCGGTGGGGTAGACGAAGCGGACGCCAAACTTTTCCAGAAAGCCAGGCTGTAGCGACTCGACATAATCAAGGGTTACGGCCGCTTCCTCTTTTGTGTGGGGGCGCATACCATACTTGTGCTGCTTGGTCAGCCCTACAGGCACCACGCTGACGGACTGCACTGTCGGCCACAGTTCGGCTAAATCGGCGATGGATTGTTCCAGCAAACGGCCGTCGTTCACCCCCGGCGTGACCACAATTTGGGTGTGGACCTCGATGCCGCGTTCGCCCAGCCAGCGCAGCTGCTCCAGGATGTCTGGCGCGGTTTTGTTGCGCAGGTAGCGGCGCCGCGCTTCCCAGTCGGTGACGTGCACGGAAACGTAAAGCGGCGAGAGGTGCATGGCTTCGATGCGCCACCAGTCGTGCTCGCTCAGGTTGGTGAGGGTGACGTAGTGGCCAAAAAGGAAGCTGTAGCGGTAATCGTCATCTTTTATGTAAAGTGTACGGCGAAAGCGCGGCGCCATTTGCAGTACAAAACAAAACTCGCACAGGTTGGTGCAGCGGCGAATGTCGGTGTCGAAGGTGGGGTGGGCAAATTCCAGGCCAAGCTGCTGATTGTAGCGCCGCCGGGCTCTGACTGTCAGCATCTCGCCGCCGCGCCGCACCAGCAGGGTTACATCCTCTTCGGCGGCATAAAACTGCACGTCGATGATGTCTTCCACCGGGCTGCCGTTGATGGCCAGCAGCTCATCTCCGGCTTGCAAGCCTGCTTTGGCGGCCACGCTGCCCGGTTCGATGGCCACAATCTGGCCGCCGGTGTAGGTACTGAGGTCTATTTCCTGGAAGAGAGGCATTTTTCGTAATCCGTGGTCAGTAATCCGTTTACCGATAACCGTTTACCGATTACCGTTCACCGATAACCGATAACCGTTCACCGATTACCGTTCACCGGCTCTTTAAGCATTTGGAATATCGCATCCACAATTTCTACTGGTGAACGATCAGTGCTGTCGATGAGGATGGCATCGGCGGCGGGGCGCAGGGGGGAATGTTCCCGGTTGCTGTCGATTTCGTCGCGGCGCTGCACGTCGGCCAGGATGTCGCCGTAGTCGGCGGTATGGCCCTGGGCCTGGCGGTCGTGGGTGCGGCGGCGGGCGCGCTCCGCGCTGCTGGCGGTGATGTACAGCTTCAGCGGTGCCTCGGGCATAACCACCGTGCCGATGTCTCGCCCGACCATGACCACTGCGCCTCGTTGGCCAAAGGCCCGCTGCCGTTTGACCATTTCCCGGCGCACGCCCAGGTAGCTGGACACCTGCGACACATTGGCATCGACGGCAGGGGTGCGCAGCCCCCAGGTGATGTCCTGCCCATCGACGTGAACGGTGTAGTGACGGCCGTCTGCTTCACCACGCGCCGGGTAGATGTCGATCTGGATATTGCGGGCCAGTTGGGTAACGGCCGTTTCATCCGCCACGTCAATCCCCCGCTGCAAAGCCGCCCAGGTGATGGCCCGGTACATGCAGCCTGTGTCCAGATACAAAAAGTGTAACTTCTCGGCCAGCAGCCGCCCCACGGTGGACTTGCCGGAAGCGGCCGGGCCGTCAATGGCAATCAGCGAAATTTGTTTCTTGACCAATACATTTCCTCGCGGTCTGTTTGCCGAAGTGAATGGGACGCAGATGAACGCTGATGACGCTGATTTTTCTTTGCCGCGTTTCCTTACGTCTTTTTTGCCACTCCGTTGATTAATTTCTGGGTCCTTTTTGCGGCCCTTTTTTGCGCCCTGAGCCGGTTGGGCGCGGACCCGGTTTGTTGCCGCGGCCCCTGTCATCACCTTGCCGGGGTGTGGCACCACCTGGACGACGGCTGGGGCTGGTTGGAGCTCCGGATTTGCGGTGCGGCCGTTTTGCTTTGGACGCGGCAACGGTGACCTTGAGTGCCGTCACTTCCTTGTCGGTCAGGAGCCGCCAATCGCCGGGCTTGAGGCTGCCCAGGCTGAGCGGCCCGATTTTCTCGCGCACCAGCTGGGTCACCGGGAAGCCGAGCATGTTGGCCACACGCCGGATTTGCCGCTTACGCCCTTCACGCATGACGATTTCCAGCTGCGTGAAGGAGACATCCTGCCGAACGACGGTGATTTTGGCGGGGATGGTTTTTCGGCCGTCCAGGTACACACCTTCCTGCCACCTCGCCAGCGCCTCCTGGCTGATGCGCCCTTCTACGACCACTTTGTACGTTTTTTCGTGGCCGTAGCGCGGGTGGGTGAGCTTGTGGGCCAGCTCGCCATCGTTGGTCATGAGGATGAGGCCGGTGCTTTGTTTGTCCAGGCGGCCCACCGGGTAGAGGTGCCCTGGCAGCGGCACCAGGTCGCGCACGGTGGTGCGGCCCTCTTCCATCTCATCGTCCAGCGAGGAGATGACGCCTTTGGGCTTGTGCAGGGCGATGTAAATCGCTTCGGTCTGCAGCGGCTTGATGGGACGGCCGTTCACCACAATCGTGTCGGTGGCCGGATCGGCTTTATCACCCAGCGTTGCGGTACGGCCGTTGACCGAAACGCGGCCTTTCTCAATCAGCTTTTCACACTCGCGCCGGGAGCCGAGTCCGGCCTGGGCCATGAGTTTTTGAATTCGTTCTTCCATTTTATAAAAAGGAGATTGGCGATTGGAGACTAGAGATTGATAAACTTGCCAGTCTCCAATCTCTAATCTCCAATGGCCTCTTCCTCGTCCTCATCACTGACTTCTTCTAGTTCAGGCAGTTCGGTTACTGTGCTCAGGCCAAAGTGCTGCAGGAATTCCGGGGTGCTGCCGTAGAGAATCGGCCGTCCCGGCGTTTCCTGGCGGCCCACTTCTTCGATGAGCCCCTTGCTGAGCAGCGTGCGCAGCGAGCCATCGGAGTTGACGCCGCGAATCTGGTCAATCTGCGGGCGGGTGATGGGCTGCATGTAGGCGATAATGGCCAGGACCTCCAGCGCCGCCTGGCTGAGCCGCGTAGTCAGTTCCAGGCCCAAAAAGCGCTCGATCACGTCGCTGGACTCTGGGGCGGTGGTCAGCTGCACATCGCTGCCGCTCCACTGCAGGCGCAGCCCGCGCGTGGCGTACTGTTCCGCCAGGGAATCCAGCAGACTCTGCACCACGGCAGGCGTAGTTTCCAGCGCCTTGGCCAGCCGCTGCAGCGAAACCGGTCCGCTGGCCACAAATAGAACGCTCTCCAGTAAGGCGGTCAGGCTGACCGTTTCGTTTTGCGTTGAATCGGATGTTTCCATGGTGGCTAACTTTGCCTTGTTGCTTATAATCACGGTTTGGGACATGGAATTGCCCAAAACGAGTGGATTATACACGTAAACTGACAATCGGCAGAAAATGAGCCGATTTTTAGCGTAAGAACAACGCGTTAACAGGTTAAATTTCACGCAAAGGCGCAAAAAATAATATTACTCCTTTGCGCCTTTGCGTGAGATACAATGGCAACTTTATCGCAGACCCACAAATTGTGACGACAACATTAAACGGAGACGAAAATGTCTGACCCTATCACCTATGCTCGCGAACATCAGGCTGACTATCTGGCTGAATTGATTGACTTTTTGCGTATTCCCAGCATCAGCACCCAGCCAGAACGGAAGGCAGAAACGGCCGCTGCTGCCCAATGGTTGGCAGACAAGTTGGCGCAGGCTGGCCTGGAAAATGTGGCGATTATTCCCACGCAGCGCCATCCCCTGGTTTATGCAGATTGGCTGCATGCAGGCGATGCCCCCACGGTGCTCATCTACGGCCATTACGACGTGCAGCCTGCCGAGCCGCTGGCGCTGTGGGAGTCGCCGCCGTTTGAGCCCACGGTGCGCGATGACTATTTGTACGCGCGTGGTTCTTCGGATGACAAGGGGCAGGTTTATGTTCACGTAAAGGCGGTGGAGGCCATTTTGAAGAATAACGGCCGTCTCCCCGTCAATGTCAAGTTCATCGTGGAAGGCGAAGAAGAAAGCGGCGGTGAGAGCCTGGCTGCGTTCATCCCGCAAAACACCGAGATGCTGGCGGCGGACCTGGCCCTTGTATCCGACACGGCGATGGTCAGCGCTCAACAGCCGGCGATTGTGTACGGTTTGCGCGGCCTATGTTATGCCTTCATCGACATCGAGGGGCCAAAGCGGGATTTACACTCGGGCAGCTTTGGCGGCGGCATCAACAACCCGCTGAACGTGTTGGGGCACATCATTGCCAGGTTGAAGGATGAAGACGGCCGTGTTCTCATCCCCGGCTTTTACGATCGGGTACGGCCGTTATCCCAACAGGAGCGCACTATCCTGGCCCAATTCCCGCTGGATGAAGCCGCCTGGCTGGCCGAAACGGGCGCACCGGAGCCGTGGGGCGAACCGGAATTTACCCTGGTAGAGCGGCTGGGGGCGCGGCCTACACTGGACGTGCACGGCATCATCGGCGGTTATACGGGCGAGGGTGCCAAGACAGTGCTGCCGTCCAAAGTACACGCCAAGGTGAGTATGCGCCTGGTGCCGGACCAGGATCATGAGGAAATCGGCCGTTTGCTAAAAGCCTACATTGCCGAGCTGGCGCCACCGAGCGTGCATGTGGAGGTTACCGTGGGGCATGGCGCGGCCGCCAGCATTACCAACTTCAACATTCCGGCGATGCAGGCCGCGGCCCAGGCGTACGCCACGGCCTTTGGTCAGGAACCGGTTTTCATGCGCGAGGGGGGCTCTATTCCGGTGGTTTCTGCTTTCCAGAGCCATCTGGGGGTGGAAACGGTACTCATGGGCTTTGGCCTGCCCAGCGACCAGATCCATGCGCCCAACGAGCGGTTTTACTTGCCCAACTTCTACCGGGGCATCGAAACCAGCATTCACTTTTTGCAGAACTTGGGATGAGGGTTACTGTTTGCTGACAGTAAGGCCATCGACGGCTATGAGCTTCATCTGGTAACTAAAACAACGCAGCTGCAGACGGCCGTTTGTTTACCGACTTCAAGCACTGCTTTCTTCGATACGTTTTTTCAAACGGGCAACTACTTCGTCTGTTAAGCCTTTATCTGGTTCTGCAGGTTCCCGTTCAGCCAGGAACGCCTTTGTTCTCTCCAGGGAGGCCTCTCCCAAGCTGTCTAACAATCTTTCGTAACTGGCTTTTTGTTCTCTAACGGTTTTTTCCGGCAGCACTTGAATCGTATAGGTGGATGCAACCTGACGTGTCAGCATGTAGACGATATATTGATTGAGGGATACGCCCTCTTGTTGTGCGCGGTTTTCAAGCTCATTGTGTAAAGTTTCTGGTAGTCGGAGTGTAAAGCGTCCCATAATAACCTCATTTATTCAGCCAAAATCGCTATGAATTCGAGTGGTGCCATGACGACTAAACCAAGTTCAGTCTGTGCCCTAAGAAAATCTTTTTTGTTTGACGTTACGAGCAATGCATTGGCATTCATAGCGCAGTCAATCACTAAATCATCTCCTGGGTCTGGTGATGCTGGTCTCCAAGTGTAATGAATAGAAGTAAAGTTGGCTTTGAGTAGCAAAGTCTTTAGCGCCGTTTGTGTATTGAGCCATATAGCCGGTGAAAATTTTCGTGAAAGCACGTCTACATACTCGTAAGCTAAAGCATCAGACACGCAAACCTGAATTAATTCGGCTAACCAAACATCAACAAGCAAGCCGCAAGAACTTTCCTTTTTTGTCAGCCCCTCAAAAAGTACATTTGTATCCAGAACAACGCGATAAGACTTGCCAACCATGGCGTCATTATAGCACTATATTTAGTGTCTTAAAACAGAGTAGACAGAAATGGTGACTGCCTGTACTAATGGACAGGAAAATATCCGGCCTCGCGACGGGGGTGGGTTTTAGCCGTTTCCCCCACAATATACTCTAGCCCCACGCCAATCGATTAGCCTAAAGGAGAAAATATGAGCACCACAACCGCTGAATTCACCTTTGTTCGAGCCACTTCCCTGGCCGAATTGCAAAAAACCGCCTGCCAGACCCTTAGCCTCAACGGCCACACGCTGGCGCTCTGGTACGTGAATGGGCAGGTGTACGCTGTGGACAACCGCTGCCCGCACATGGGCTTCCCCCTGGATCGCGGCAGCGTGAAGGACGGCATCCTCACCTGCCACTGGCACCACGCCCGCTTCGACCTGGAAAGCGGCGGCACCTTCGACCAATGGGCCGACGACGTGCGCGCCTTCCCCGTGCAAATTCGCGATGGCGAGGTGTGGGTGAACCTGGCCAGCCAGCGTGATGCGCGGGCACACCAGCAGGATCGCCTCCAGGTGGGGCTGGAGCGCAACCTGTCATTGGTGATTGGCAAGGCGGTGCTGACGTTGATAGACGGCCGTTCCCCAGAAACGGCCGTATCCCCCTTCCGCATCGGCCTGGAATTTGGCACCCGCTACCGCAGCGCCGGTTGGGGCCAGGGCCTGACCATCCTCACCTGCCTGATGAACCTGCTGCCCCATCTCCATGAAGCCGACCGGCCGCGGGCCTTGTACAATGGACTCTCGGCTGTGGCGGCGGACACGGCGGGCAGCGCACCGCGCTTTGTGGTACGGCCGTTACCCGATACAACCGCCGACATCCCCACCTTCAAACGCTGGTTCCGCCAGTTCATCGAAGTGCGCGACGATGAGGGAGCGGAGCGATGCATCGTTTCGGCTATTGAGGCGGGAGCCACGCCGCAGCAGATGGCCGACATGTTGTTTACGGCCGTAACCGACCATCGCTACATCCAGATTGGCCATCCCGCCGACTTTACCAACAAGGCGTTTGAGGCTCTGGATATTGTGGGCTGGGAATACGCCCAACCGGTGCTCACCAGCCTGGTGGCGGGTTACGCCGGGGCCAGCCGCATGGAGGAATCCAACGCCTGGCGGCATCCTATTGACCTGATTGAGATTTTGCATGAAGCGTTTGCCAGGCTGCCAGAGGTGGTGGCGGCTGGGGCCGCGAAAGATGGGGGGTGGAACGGCCGTACCGATCTGATTCCCGTTCTGCTGGCTGATGATCCCCAGGCCAGCGCCGACGCCTTGCTCAACAGCCTGGCCTCCGGTGCCAGCATGGTGGAACTGGCCGAAGCGGTAGCCTACGCGGCCGCGCTGCGTATCGCTCGTTTCCACACCAGTAACGAATTTGGTGATTGGGACACGGCGCTGCACACCTTCACCTTTGCCAACGCCATCATGCAGGGGCTGCGGCGGGCGCCGTCGGTGGAGCTGCTGCGCGGCGTGTTCGACGCGGCGATGAGCATCTATCTGGACCGCTTCCTCAACATCCCGGCGGCGCGCATCCCGTCGGCTAATGGACAGGTGGTTCAGCCGGGTGATATGCTGGCTCAGTTTGCGGCGCTGCTCAACCGGCAGCAGCAGGTGAATGAATCCGCTGAGCTGGTGGCCCGCTTCCTGGGCAGCGACGGCAATGCGGACGACCTGCTGGCCCAGCTGGGCAGTTTGCTGCTGCGCGAGGATCGGGATTTCCACACCATCCAGTGTGTAGAAGCGGCTCTTAATTTGTACAGCTTTTTGGGGGTTGGGGAAGAGGGCAGCCACGCACTCATCGCGGCGGCGCGCTACCTGGCGGCCCATTCGCCCACGGTGCGTGCCCAGGGCCAGACCTACCAGATTGCTGCCCGGCTGCACCGCGGCGAGCATTTGTTTGAAGAGACATAGTCAATCCCCATTTCCCCGGAAGCTGTGTGCAGGACGACTGCACATCTCATGTTTCCGGGGAAATTCGGGAGTGGTTTAGCTAAAATACAGGTAATAGGTGAGCAAAACAGCGGACATATTATAAATTCCGTGAGCCACAATCGGGGCCGTCAACCGTTTGGTAAACAAGAATAGGACCGTGTAAATAATCGTTGGCACTAAAATATCAAACCACTCCACGGCGTTTGTGGGTAAATGACCGAGCGCAAAAAGCAGGATCGACAAAATCGAAGCTACCCATAGTCCAAGCCGTGGATTGCTAAACATGTCTTTTAAAACGGTGATGAAATAACCTCTATTGAAAATTTCTTCCGTAATACCGCCGCCAATAACGCCCAAACCGATGTAAAACAGCAAACTGGATAAAGTACCGTCCATCATCTCAATCATTTGAGCGATGTCGGCTCTTGCTGCACCGCCTGTGCTAGGAATCAACCATCCGAACTGCAAAGCGGCCCAGGCCAAGCCGGCTGTTAGTCCCAGCAGGCCATCTCTTTGCCAATTGTTATTTGACAAACCGATGTATTGAAAATCCTTCTTCAATAATTTGAGTGAAAAGTAAATAAGTAGGCAGACGGCGACAAATTGGAAAAGCCCTGTGATTAATAAATTGACCCCGGTGAAACCGCCATTGATCTTGGTAATACCAAAAAATAAATTTGGCAGAATAAACAGGATATAGCCGATGATAATAGTGGCAGTGAAAATTGCGGCCGTTTTTAACCGGCCGGGTGTTTGGTTTTTCATGTTGTTCCTTTGTTTGATATTTTGAGGCGACTTTGTCTGACTGTTAGAGTCAGGATTTCACGCTCGTAGGCTGGGCTGCGTGGCAGCGATGGTTGATAAGTTGCAGGTGTCTATTGCTTCAGATAAGGCCTTGGCGGCGCGTTTGTTATACGCAGTAGTCTGGGAGAGGTTGTAAACGTAGGAGATGAAAAATTGCCTGTTTCCTGGGTAGGGGGCGGCTCGACGACCTGTTGGCGCGGCGAGCATCGGTTTGAAGTGGGGTAGCTAACGCTGCCATAGTTTGCCGCCATAAGCCCGGACGACTCTAGGTGCGAGCAATGAGGAGTTCTTTGTTGTATAGAGGCAGTTTGTTGAAGGGTGAGGTGAAACATCTACCAGATGCCTTCAGCTCAAGTCATCACGGATGGTAGGGAGACGGCCGTTCACTGTTAATATCAGGAATCTATTCACAAACTGCCAGCCAACAATAAAGCCCGCCTCTGCCACACTGCGGCAGCAAAGACGGGCCGTATCAATTTGATTCGGTTAAAACTTAGCGGAAGCCGCCGCTTACGCCGACGCTGGTTACAGTGCCAGAGAGTGTGACGCTGGTGTACGCTGTACCGCCACTGTACGTACCGCCTTCGTAAAGGCCATCGCTGGCTGTCCCAGTTGAATTACCGCCATAGAACACCTCGTACGTTTCCCCAGAAACCAGCTCTGCTGACGAGAAAGCAATCATTTGAATGGCTTTAGTTGGGGCAAAGGTGAGCACATCTTCACCACTGCTGTTCTGAATGTGAATGAGCGAGCCTGCTGGCAGTGTGCCATTCAACCCCAACAACAGCGAGTTTTGCGTGGAAGATGAGTCCGATCCTTGCGGCATGCCTGCGCTCCCGGCAGCCAGGAAAAAGCCGCCGCTAATGTTGAAGCCGCCGTCATAGTCCAGGGCGCCGTTCATTTGCTCCGTGGGGCCGTTAACCAGTACCAGGCCGTTGGTCATCACGATGGAGCCGTTGGCGTCCAGACCATCGCCGCCCGCGTCTACTACAATCGTGCCGCCGTTGATGTAGAGGAAGTAGTTGCCCGAGGTGGCAAAGCTGTCTTGCCCACGGCCAGGGCGTCCGCCAGGGCCACCACCGAAGCCGTTGGCTGTGCCGGAGCCGTCGTTGCCACCGGCCACATTGATGCCGTCGTCGCTGGAAACCACGTGGATATTGCCGCCGTTGATGGTAATCACCGCGCTTTCGATGCCTTCGTAGGCGTTGGTGACGTTAATTTCGCCATTGTTGATCGTCAGCGCCGTGTCGGCGTGGAAGCCATCGTCCCCGGAGGCCACGGTGAAGCGGCCGTTGTTGATAACTATGCTGGCATTGGAATGGACCGCGTCGTCGGCCGAATTGATGACAAAGGTGCCGTTTTCAATGTTCAGGTTCACCGTGGCCTTGATGCCCTTGGCCGAACTGCTCTCATCAACAAAGCTGCTGCTGCCCCCGCCAGAGGTGATGTTAAACTGGCCATCGCTGATCAACACGTCCGTGGCGGCCTGGATGGCGTCGCCGCCAGCGGTAATATCGAAGCTGCCGGACGCGATGCTGATGTAGCCCAGGGTACTGTCCTCTTCGTTGTCGGCTTTCAGGCCGTCGCCTTGCGCGCTCACGGTGATGCTGCCGTCCTTTACCAACAGGTAATCTTTGCCGCGAATGCCGTCGTCAACGGCCGTTACCACAATCGTGCCGCTGGCAATAATCAGCCCATCCTTGCTGGCGATGCCGTCGTTGTAGTTGCCCGCAACCGTGAGTGAACCGCCACCAAAAATGGTGAGATCCGCCGTGCTGAACAGCGCGGCGTTGGGCTCGTCCTCTTCGGCAGTGGCAAAAACGTAGCTGGCGGCGTCTGCTAAAAAGTTGCTGCTGCCGTCGGCCAGCAAGATCACCACTTCTTCGGCGTTGGCCACATAAATGGCTGCGCTGGTGGAACTGTTGATGCTGGCGCCGTTCAGAACCAGGTGCACCGTTTCTTCAGCTTCAGTGTCCACGATGATTTGCCCATCGGCCAGGGATCCGCTGAGGGTGTAAGTACCGGCGGCCGTGATGGTGGCGGTGCTGCCCTCACCCGTCACGCCCTGGCCGGTTACGGCAATGGTATCCCCGTTCAGAGCAATGGTGGTTTCGCTGCTGCTGTCCCAGACGTAGTCGGTTTCGTCTTCGTGGACGGGGGCGTTGGCCGCCGCGGCCTCGACGACAGAGGCGGCGCCTCTGTCGGGGTTGGCTGCGGTGGAGGCGGTGGTTACGGCCGTATCTCCCTCACTTGTTTCATTCACAACCATCTGCTCGGTAGTGGCGGCTGAAACGGCCGCGGCCGTTTCAGCTATGCTTGTGGCGCCGCATCCGACCAGCAGCCAGGACATCAGAATAATGGTCACCAGGACCAGGAATTTTCGTTTGTTCATCAGTAATCTCCCGCTCTTTTCAAGTTTGTTGTCCCTAGGTGCACGATTGGTGCAGATGGGGTAATTTGTGCGGGAACTATAGGGAAAAGATGTTCAGGAGTTATGAAGGAGCCATAAAGAGAATATTGGGGTTCGGTGGGCAGTTTAGAGTGGGAAACGGCCGTTGCCCCGCTTGACACGAGTATCTGTTTTGTTATAATTCCGCTCGCTGCTTTCCTCAGTAGCTCAATGGCAGAGCATGCGGCTGTTAACCGCAGGGTTGTTGGTTCGAGTCCAACCTGAGGAGCCAAAAAAAACGACAGGCACCCGCCTGTCGTTTTTTATTTCCTGAGTTTGAGATGATTGGTGCCGCGAATGACGCGAATTGACGCGAAGGTGGTTCGTTCTCTTTCGGGAAAATTCGCGTAATTCGTGGCTAAGTTTTTGCTACTCCGCGATGGGCAGGTAGAGGTCCAGCACAAACTCCAGTTCCGGGTCGTCTGTCGCCACGCTCTTCTCCAGCCACTGGTGCGTTGCCTGTTTGTACGGGCTGTCTTCACACCAGGTCACCAATTTCTGCCACGTCTGCCCAATCACCTCGAACTGCCCCTTCGGCACGGGGCACCGTTTGACCGCGTACAGGCCCCCATCAAAGTCTACGAGTCGCGCCTCGCCTTCGGGGAGGGTGTCACAGTCTACTTTGATCCAGAGCTCGTAGCCGTAATTCGGGCTGCCCGCCGATGGGTTCGGGTTGTTGAAGCCGAAGATCGGGTGGTTTTCCAGGTCGTTCAGCAGGCCTTTCGGTTCCGCCCAGGCATTGAGCTTTGCCCAGGCCTCATTTTCAGGGCTGGGGCCGAAACCCCACAGGCTGGCCAGCCGCATCCGTTCCAGTTTAACAATTTGCACATCGTTATTACTCATGTCAACTCCTTTTTTCGCACGTGTCTCGTGCCTTTTGAACCGTTTTGTGAATAACCTCACGATACCATCCGATCCCTGACATCTCCTGTCAGGGTTCTGTGGCATAATTCAGCAAGTTAGAACCTTATCAGTGAAGTGCTTGTGCAGTGTGCAAGAAAAATCAAAGATTTCGCAGATTGAAAAGATTTTGCCTGCGTAATCCGCGAAATCTGTTGATGAAATTCTGTTTGGTTATGACCTATCCAGTTCAGGAAAAGGATTATGCGAGCAGACCGATTATTATCACTATTGATGCTCCTGCAGAGCCGGGGGCAGATGACGGCCGAGGCGCTGGCCAGGAGGCTGGAAGTTTCGGAGCGAACCATTTACCGGGACATTGATGCGCTCAGCGCAGCCGGGATTCCCATCTACGGCGAGTCGGGGCCGACCGGCGGTTTTGCGCTGCTGAACAGCTACCGCACCAACCTCACCGGGCTGACAGAAGGTGAAGTGCGGGCTTTGTTTATGCTGAGCATTCCCGCGCCGCTGGAAGAGCTGGGCGTCAGCCAGGAACTACGCTCGGCGCTGTTAAAGCTGTCGGCGGCGCTGCCAGACAGCCACCGCCGTAACGAAGCGAAGGTGCGTCAGCGGTTCCATCTCGATTCGGCCTGGTGGCGACAGGGTGAGGAACAGATGCCCCACCTGCCCACCATTCACCACGCGTTGTGGCAGGATCGCCAGCTGCACCTGGTTTACCGCTCGCCCGTCGGGATGCCGATTAAACGACGGGTGGCGCCGTATGGACTGGTGGCCAAGGCCGGTGTCTGGTACCTGGTGTGTGCCCGCCAGCAGGCGGGTGCCCGCAGCCAGGCGGTGCGCGTCCACCGCGTTTCTGACCTGCTGGAAGTGCAAATTGCCGAGGAGACATTTGATCATCCCTTGGACTTTGACCTGCCTGCGTTTTGGCAGGCCTGGTGCCTTGAATACGAAAGTCTGCTGACCGGTTTCACAGCGACGGTTCGTGTTGCGCCCGAGTTTGTGCCGGAACTGCCCCGGCGTTTTGGCAGCCAGATCCATCACAAAATTGCCCAGGCTGGTCCGCCAGATGAAGCGGGCTGGATCACGCTGGAGCTCTCTTTCCAATCCTTTGAAGACGCCAGAGATCGTCTTCTAAGTTTCGGCCGGGGGGCTGAGGTGGTAGAGCCATACGCCCTGCATAGGAGCATTCTGGACTATGCTGAGCAAATCATTTTGCTTTACAGGCATTAATGCCTTAACCTGAGGTGGCTCTTTGGGATTTCGTGGGGTTTGGCGTGAAACGTGAAACGTGATGTCTCTCTGGTCACGTTTCACGTTTCACGCATCACGGATTGTAAACCCCCTGAATTCCTGAAGACCCCCTGAGGTTTTACCCACATCTTGTGTTGACAGGCTAAGCCAAACGGGTAATGATTTACTTGGCAAAAAATTTGTAACGATTTAAGTGTTGCCAGATCAATTGGTATTGAGGCAATTGGTGAAACAAGAAGAAACCCCTTTGATTTTGCTGGTGGACGATGAGGAGTCGATTTTGTCCACGCTAAAAATGTTCCTCGAATTGTCCGGTTTTGAGATAATTACCGCCAGAACAGGTCTGGAAGCGCTGGATAAGGTGCAGGCGCATCGGCCTGATCTGGTGGTCCTCGACGTGTTGATGCCCCAACTTGATGGGCGGGGCGCGCTGCGTCAGCTTCGCCAGCGCAACGATTGGACGCCTGTTATTTTGCTGACTCAGGTCGCGGGAACAGCAGAGCGTGTCATGGCTATCGAAGAAGGCGCAGATGATTATTTGAACAAACCGTTTGATCCCCAAGAGCTGGTGGCGCGCATCCGGGCTGTTTTGCGCCGTGCTCAATCAGGTAAACGGCCGTTGCAATCCACCCGCCGTCTGAAAAGCGGCTATGTTGAGCTGGACCGCAGCGCCCGCCGCGTTTTTGTGCGCGGTCAGGAAGCACCATTGACCCCCAAATCCGTCTCTATTCTGGAGCATTTTATGACACACCCAGACGAACTCATCACGCGGGAGCGGCTGCTGGATGTGGTGTGGGGCTGGGAAAGCGGTGTGGGGGAAAGGGTAGTGGATACGCGCATGGTGGAGCTGCGCCGTGCTCTGCAAGATGATTCCTCTGCACCGAGGTTTATTGAAACGGTGCCCAACGCGGGCTACCGGTTTATTGCCCCGGTTGAAGTGATTTCATGAGACTGCTTAAGAATCGTTACTTTTGGCTCCCCCTAACGCTTGGTCTTGTGGGCCTGCTTTTGCTGCTGCGCGTATTTGTGAGCGGTTCTCTAATTTTGGTGCCAGAGGATATCGATGCCGTCCTTCTGGTGCTTTTTTTGTGTGTCGCCATTGTGGTGGCAATTCATACGTTGGTGCGCCTGTCGATGAGCTATTTACGGGAATTGAGTGTACAGCGGGTGAGGCGAGAAACGTTAACGGAACACGGCCGTTTCCTCCGCCGCCTCGATCATGAATTGAAAAATCCCCTGACTACCCTACGAGCAGGATTGAGTACCCTCTCCTTAACCAATCTGGACGAAAGACAGCAGCACCTTATCCAAACGATGCAAACAGAAACCCTGCGCTTGAGCAGGCTGGTGTCTGATTTGCGCAAACTGTCTGACCTGGAAGCCCAGCCACTTAATTTGCAGTTGATCCACATCGAATCCTTCATTCACGACCTGATGCTGATAGAGCGAGAGCGCTTTGAGAATGAAGAGCGACAGCTAGCCAGCCAGGTTGAGGCTGGCAGAAGCGAATGGATTGTGGATGAGGATTTATTGACGCTGGCGGTACACAATCTGCTGGACAATGCCTTCAAATACACACAGCCAGGTGATACCGTGCAGCTAAATGTACAGGCCCAAACCGAGCTGGTCATCCGGGTGACAGACAACGGCCGGGGCATCCCGTCGGAAGCGCTGCCACATATTTGGGAAGAGCTTTACCGTGCTGAACAGATGCAGGAAAAAGTGTCTGGCAGCGGCATTGGCCTGACGCTGGTGAAAGCGATTGTGGAGCGACACGGTGGCAAAGTGTCTGTGAACAGCGAACCAGGGGTGGAAACGGCCGTGTCCCTCACCCTACCATTCATCTCCCCACCGTAACATTCCATGTTTCAGGACCTGAACATGGGCTGAATACCCCTATAACATCTCCCCTTTATACTCCTTTTATACAAAAATATGAATGAGTAGGACACAATGATGTTCTAAAAGGAGTCGGAGATGGGCAAGAAGATTCGTATGGTTCTGGCATTAGCGCTGATCGTTTTTGTGTCGTTTTGGACATTCAACCAGATTCGTGAGCGCAGTTATAGTGGGTCAAAGATAGCCTTCGACATGGGGAACGGCTCACTAGTTGTGAATAATCGCGGAGAGGAAGCTATTCCGGTTGAGATGCGTTCGGTTGGGCGCATGGCAACATTTCGCGTCGAAAGCCGGGCCATTAATTTAGCAGAAACATCAAAGCGCCGGACCATTGGTGGCACCACATACCACGTGGTGGCCTTTGAGCTGCCGCCGGGGCAGACGGCTATTGAAATAGTTCGTGGCTCTAATGTGATGTTCGTTTCCAGCTCTAGCCAGCAGATTGATGCCACCGTCACGCCCATGAATGCCACCAGCGCCCGGACAACCCTGATCTTTTCCGGCATCGTTGTTCTGGCTTCCCTCTACTACATTTCTCGCCTGGTTAATCACCAATGGATTGGTACCGTGCGCACGGCAATCCCTTTTGATAAACTGCGTGCCAAGCGGAAAACTGCTTAAACTGTACTTGCGGCTCGTTAAAGGTTAATCTCATTGTCAGGCCGACAGATATTGTCGGCCTGTTTTTTGTGGGCAATAATTGCGGCCAGGCTGTACTGGTACGACATTAGAAATCTGCCTAAGGATGCGTTTACAAATAACTTCTGATAAGAAAACGCATCCGCAAGGTTTGCCCGTTTACCAAGGCTCCAAGTTGAAAACGGGCAAACCCTAAGTCAAGTAGACTGAGATGAAAGCTGAATCAGACAAAGTTCTCAATCAACTGGTAGTTACGGCGCTGACCGTCTTCATTCTTGTTGTGCTGCTCCTGGCGGCCCTGATCCTGCGCCAACTTTGGCTCCAGCAGCAAATTGCCGATATCAGCGACGATGTGCAGGTTAATCTTGAAGACCTTGAAGCCATCACGGAAGACATCCAGCGGGATCTGGCCGAAAACCCAACGATCATCGACCCGGAAAGCCTGGATGAAGTGGCCGAAGCCCTGGATGATGTGGATGAGCGATTGGACCAGATTGAAGAAGGGCTTGACGGTTTGAATGAGGTTGCCTTTACCCAGCAAAATCCAGCTGAAGATGGTTCGTCCACTGCGGACAGCGACACAAACTCCATTGTGGCTCAGGAACAGGTAGACGGTATCTTTACGGTTTTTGCCGTGCTCATCGGTATAACCAGCATTATTGTGGCTATTTTGTTGGGTACGGCCGTAAGAATTTATCAAAATCGCCTGGCAAATTAAGCCAACTGCTTCACAGCCAACCCTTAACCAAAATTCGTAACCACAGTTAGGCTCCCCGTAGGCTGAGCCAATCATTAATCTTTATCAGCACTGACACCTCAATCTAAGAATTTACTCATTTCTCATGGCCTTCTCCACCCGCGAAGTCTAAGATCCCCGCCATGAGCGAAAAAGTGAATACCCCTTTCCGTAGGCAGGGCGCAATGTGGATAAGTTTGGCCCTGTCTTTTCTTTTGGCAACGCTGGTCTTGGGTGACCAACGGCCGTTTCCCGCCACTGCCTCATCGACTACCACCTCTACAACGGCCGTTTCCCCCTTTGCCTATGGCGCCAACGTCGCCGAGTGGGACGTGGCCCGGCTCCACAACATGGGCTTCAACTGGATCAAGGTGTTTAGCGGTCCCGGCAGTCGTCTGCCGCTGAAAGTACTCATGCGCGTGACGGCCAACGCCAGCCACCTGGACAATGTAAATGGCTTTGGCAGCAGCATCCAGAGCCTGGCCCAGTCGCAAAAAGGGTACGTCGATGCTTACGAAATTGGCAATGAGCCCAACCTGGACGCGACGTATGGCTGGGGTTACGGCAGCAGCAACGTGCCGCCCAACGCAGCCGATTACGCCACGCTGTTGTGTGAGGCGTACGACCGTATCAAAGCCGTCGATCCTAATGCCGTGGTGGTTTCAGCCGGACTGGCGCCCACGGGGCGCGTGCCGGAAACGTGGAACGGCCACCTGGGGCACAACGGGTTTTTCCAGGATGAGCGCATCTTCATGCAAGAGATGCTGGACGCCATGCAAAACAGCCACGGCGGCCCTTGCTTCGATGCCTTCGGCTACCACCCCTACGGCTACAGCGCCGATTTTGACGCCGAGCCCGACCAACCCTCGGCCGACCCCACGCAAAATTGTGCCGATGGCTTTTGCTTTCGCGGCGTGGAGAAGATCTACGCCATCTTGCAGGCCAATGGGCTGGGCGGCAAGCAGGTGTTGGCCACCGAGTTTGGCTGGATTGTGCAGCCACCCGCCAACTGCCTGAGCAGCCCCAGCTGGTCGGGCCGGGCCTGGCAAATTGTGAGCGAGCAAAAGCAGGCAGCAAACCTGGTGGGCGCGTATGAATACGCCACGACGCATTATCCGTGGCTGGGCGGCATGTTCCTCTTTAACCTGAACTTCAACGTGGCGCCCTGGATTACCGATCCGTGTGAGCAAATGCGTTACTACAGCGTGCAAAACCGCCCGGCCGAAGCGGCTCTAGCCGCCATGCCCAAGGTGGCTGGGGCCGGGGTGGGCGATTTGTCCGCAGCGCCGGACGCGGTAACGGCCGTTCACACCCTCGCCCAGCAGCCCCTCAACAAAACGGTATCCGTCACGATCAAAAACGTGGGCACCGCGCCGTTGGACTACACGCTGTTGCTGCAAGACACCCCGCCGCTGTCGTTGAGCCTCACCGGTGCGTTGACCGGGACGCTGGCGGTGAATGAGAGTACGGCCGTTCCGCTCAAGTACACGCTCAACAGCCAGACCACGGGCAGCTACAGCGGCACGCTGCACATCGCCACCAGCTCTAACGGCGTGACCGACAGCCACAGCGTGCCGGTGACGGCGCATTTGTGGAACACGATTCACGAGACATTTTTGCCGGTGGTGGTACGGCCGTAAAAGCAAATCACGAATCCCACAAATGGACGAATGGGGCGAATAAAAATTTCTCCGCATCGTCCATTCGTGGGATTGATAGGGTATAATCCCTGGCCATGAGTGAGTCTGCTGAACCTGAATTCTGGCCGGAAAACGGCCGTCTCCCCGCCACCAAAACGCTTCCACCTGCCTTTACCAAATTTCACAGCCTGGATTTGACCAACCGCAAATTGATAATTGCCATGAACATGGTGGGGCTGCTGCTGTTGTTCATCTTTGGCTGGCTGTTTATGGGCGTGGCTGCCTTTTTGAACCCCGAGTTTTTCTGGCTGGAGCTGCGCATTTTTGTGGCTACGCTGACTTTGCCTGCTTTTTTGCTTACCGTTGCCGTGGTGGTGGTGCTGCATGAGCTGAGCCACGCGCTGTTTTTCTGGCTGTTTAGCCGGGAACGGCCGAAAATTGGTTTTAACCTGCTGTACGCCTACGCCGCCGCGCCGGACTGGTATTTTCCGCGCCGCCAGTTTGTGCTGATTGGCCTGGCGCCCGTGCTGCTGCTCTCCCTGGTCGGGGTGGTGACCCTGCCGCTGGTCGATTTCTTCATGGCGGTGCGCCTGATTCTGGCGCTCACCGTGAATGCCGCCGGGGCCGTAGGCGACTTTACCGCGGTGATATGGGCGCTGGGCCAGCCTGCCGATATTTTGCTGCGTGATGAGGGAACGGCCGTTACTGCCTACAAATCATCCTGTCAGGCCAACTAATGGCCTCACGCAAGGTGCGCCAAGAACGCCAAGAAAAAAACCTTTGCGTTCTTTGCGTGAATTTCTCTTAGACCCACCCCCATGCCAGGCTCCCAACCGATGCCTGTTTTTGTGGTATCATCCCCGGCACTCAAGGTGGCTTGGAGACGGAAAGATGACAATTCGCGTTTTGTTGGTGGATGATCAGGCATTGTTTCGTGAGGGGCTGCACACGCTGCTTTCGGTGCATGATGATCTGGAGGTGGTGGGTGAAGCCAGCAACGGCCAGGAAGCCATCGACGCGGTGGCAAAGCTGGCGCCGGACGTGGTGCTGATGGATTTGCGGATGCCGGTGCTGAACGGCGTGGCCGCCACCCGGCAGATCACCCAGTCGGCAGCCACCAGCCGCGTCATTGTCCTCACCACCTTCGACGACGATGATTACGTGTTTGACGGCCTGCGCGCCGGGGCGGTGGGCTACCTGCTTAAGGATGTGCCCTCGGCCAAGCTGGTGGAGGCGATTCGGGCCGCGGCGCGGGGAGAATCTTTTTTGCAGCCGTCGGTGGCGGCCAAGGTGGTGGCAGAATTTTCACGATTGGCCGGGGCGGGCACGGCCGATCCCCAGCAAGACCTCGTTGAGCCTTTGTCGGAGCGGGAGCTGGAAATTCTCGCGGTGCTGGCCACCGGCGCCAGCAACCGGGAGATTGCCAACCAGCTGTACATCACCGAAGGCACGGTGAAAAACCACGTCACCAACATCCTGGGCAAGCTGGCCGTGCGCGACCGCACCCAGGCGGCCTTGAAAGCCAAAGAGATGGGCTTGATCTAGGGAAGGGGAGATTGGAGATTAGAGATTAAACTAATCTCCAATCTCCAATCTCTAATCTCCTTTCTTGCGGGCGATGAGTTGAGCGATGTCGCGCCATTTGCCAGAGCGGGGGCCACGTACGGCCGTTTCCACCGAATGCACAATCTCAAAATCGGCAAACGCCTGGGGTAGTTCGCCCGGTTCCAGCAGGTAGGTGGGCGTGTCGCCCGCCTCTGTGTGCACAAACGTCTCGAAGAAGAGCAGCCCGCCGGGGCGCAGCGCCTGCCGGTAGGCGGGGAAAGCGGCCCGCTCCAAAAAGCGGAAGTTGAGCAAGACATCGACACAGTTTGGGGGAAAATAGGGAGTGATGAGGTCGAAAACGGCCGTGTCTACCACCACGCCCAGCTCAGCCGCCTTTTGCCGCAGCAAGCGCAAGCCCACTTCAGAAATGTCCAGCGCCACCACCTTCATTCCCTGCTGCGCGGCAAACAGGGCATTCAGCCCCACACCC
Organism: Candidatus Leptofilum proximum; assembly: GCA_016710325.1. GTDB lineage: Bacteria > Chloroflexota > Anaerolineae > Promineifilales > Promineifilaceae > Leptofilum > Leptofilum proximum. The sequence continues at coordinate 1,922,333 of JADJXK010000001.1, forward strand.
GCGGCGGCATCCAACACCACACCGCCGGGGGGCAGCAGATAGGCAAAATCTTGCAGGAGCTGGCTGGGGTGGCCCTGCTGTTGGTACTTGCCATCGGATTGGTAACGGCCGTTCCACCGTTCCGCGTCTGGGTGGCTACAGCGAATTGGAGAAATTAACGAATGATTGCTGTCGGTTTGAAATTTGTTGGTTTCTTCCATTCGTTGTTGTCCTATGAAAAAAGGGCCAGCAGTTCGGCCGCTTTGTCGCGTTTGTCGCCGTTGCAGCTAATGTAGCGGCGCACCTCGAATGTTTCGATTGCGGCGGCCGCGTACACCTGGCGAACTTCGTCTGTATCGTGGTTGGAGATGATGACGGGGATACCGCGCCGGGCCAGCTTTGCGGCCTGCCGGGCCAGCTCTTGCTGCTCGGCCCAGCCAAAGCCGTTGGCGCTGTAGCTGGTGAAGTTGGCCGTGTCGGACAGCGGCACATAGGGCGGGTCGCAGTAAACCACGTCGCCCGGCTGGCAGGCGGCCATCGTCGCCACAAAGCTGCTGTGTTGGAAGGTGGCGTGTTGGGCTTTTTGGGCAAAGTGGTGCATTTCGGCGGTGGGGAAGTACGGCCGTTTATACCGGCCAAATGGCACATTAAAACCGCCCTGCATGTTGTAGCGGCACAGGCCGTTGTAGCCGTGTTTGTTCATGTACAAAAAAATGGCCGACTTGCGCCGCAGGTCGTTGGTGCTGTTGAACTCGTCGCGCAGGGCGTAGTAACGATCCTTGTGATTGTTTTCCGGCTTGAACAGAGTGCGGCAGTAGTTGATGAATGCCTCACCTTCGGCCTGCAAATGTTGGTACAGGTTGATCAGGTCGGCGTTGGCGTCGGTGAGCAGGTAACATGGGTAATCGGTGTTCAGGAACAGCGCACCGGAGCCAACAAACGGCTCAACCAGCCGCTCGCCCGGCGGCAGCAGCGCTTTGATGCGCTCGACGATTTTGTATTTGTTTCCGGCCCATTTGAGGAATGGTTTCATGGTTGGGTAATTGGGTAATTAAGGTAATTGGGTAATTGAGTAATTTGACATAATTACCCAATTATTCAATTCCATTTTATCTCAACATGCTGGCCAGCAATTTTTCCAGGTGGGGCGGCTTGATGAAGGAGAGAACTTCTTTCTCCTGATGGGTGTTGTAGGCGACCGCCCGCTTTTCGACGGTCCAGCCTGCGCCCTTGCGCCAGGTGAGCAGGCCGTATTTGGCCCGTTCGTCGCCGTCGGCGGGCAGGTTGACGGAGCTGATGTTGGCCAGGATCAGTTCGCCCCAGCGGCGCACATTGGGCATGTGCAGGTGGCCAAAGGCGATGATGCCCGCGGTGGTGGCTTCCAGCAACGGCCGTAAATCGTCATCACTCTGCTCAAATTTTACCTGGCCCAGCTGCTCTGCCTGGAAATCGGCCGTGGGGAAGATGACCTGGTTTACGTCTAGCGGATTGGCATGGACAATGAGCAGATCGTCGCTGGGAACGGCCGTTGGCGCAACCCGATGGCCAAACGGCAAACGCTGTAACCAGGCCACATGCTCTGGTCCGAGTTGCTCTTGTGTCCATTGGGCCACTTCATTAAACGATTCCAATCGCTGCCGCTGAGTATCGGCCGCATCATCTGGGATGTTCAGCGGAGTGTGGATCATTTCATCCGTGTTGCCGTACACAAAGATGTCTGTTTCGGCGCGTGCCAGTTCCAGGCATGCTTTAGGCCGCGGCCCCATCAGGCACAAATCCCCGGCAAAAGCGATGAGATCGGGCGCCTGCTTTTTGATGTCGGCCAATACCGTTTGCAGCGCAGTGAGATTGCCGTGAACGTCTGAATAAATTGCTATTCGCATCAGGTTTCTCCTAAATTTAACGCAGAGAGTAGGTCAATTTTCCAAAATTGACCAACGTCTGGGGATTATCGCTGCTCTGACGTACAATCGCAAAAGGAGGTGGTAATATGATTTCTCATTTGCAGATGATTACGATTTATGTGTCCGATTTAGCGGGAGCCACAGATTTTTATGTCAACAAGCTGGGGTTTGTGCAAACGGCCGTCTTCGACGATGGCACCACACGTTTAGCCTGGGTTGTGCCGGATGCAGCCAAGGAAATCCCGCTGGCCACAGAAATTGCCCTTTACGCCCCAGATGACCCCAACGATCCTAGAATTGGCCAGGTGAGCGGCATGGTCTTCACGGCCAAAGATGTTGCAGCGACCTATCACGAGTTAAAGTCCCGCGGTGTGCCCTTTACTATGGAACTCGTGCGTCATGGCTACGGAGAAGGCGAAGGTGACCAGGAAGCCCGCTTTGTTGATCCCGATGGCAATGAATTTCTGCTGCACACTTAAGTGTTATACTCACAAAGGGCATAATCTGACATTTGGTCACCTGGTCACCCTGTCACCTTGTCATATAATGCCTCAACCATCCCAAGGAGCGTGCATGAATGGCTGACGAAGCAAAAGAAAAAAGTGACGAGAAAAAAGAGAAGGAAAAGCCCGAACCCAAAGATAATCTGGTAGAAACGCAGCACGAGGTGACGATTAACGGCCGTAAAATCAACTACACCGTCACCTGCGGCACCATCGTGCTGAAGGAAGAGACCGAAAAAGAGGGCAAGGTAGAGGGCCACAAACCCAAGGCCGAGATTTTTTTCATTGCCTACACTCGCGATGGGGTGGAGAACCGGAAAAAACGGCCGATCACCTTTTCCTTCAATGGCGGCCCCGGCTCTTCGTCCGTCTGGCTGCACCTCGGTGTGCTCGGCCCCCGCCGCATCGTCACCGACAAAGAGGGTAACCTGCTTCAGCCGCCGTATGAGCTCGTCGAAAATGAATATTCGATCCTGGATCAGACCGACCTGGTGTTTCTCGATCCGGTGAGCACGGGCTTCAGCCGCGCCGTGGAGGGGGAGAAGCCGCGTGATTTCCACGCCTTCAAGCGGGACATCGAGTACGTGGGCGATTTTATCCGGCTGTATTGTTCCAGGTACGGCCGTTGGACCTCGCCCAAATTCCTGGCCGGGGAAAGTTATGGCACCACCCGCGCCGCCGGGCTGTCTGGCTACCTGCAAGAACGGCACGGCATGTACCTCAACGGCATCATGCTCATCTCCGTGGTGCTCAACTTCCAGACGATTCGCTTCCCCATTGGCAATGACCTGCCCTACATTTTGTACCTGCCCAGCATGGCCGCCACCGCCTGGTATCACAAAAAGCTGGACAAGCAGCTGCAAGCCAACCTCAAAAACACCATTGCCGAGGTGCGCCAGTTTGCCCTGACGGAGTACACTCTGGCCTTAATGCAAGGTGCCGCCCTACCCGAAAAAGAACGGATGAAAATTGACAAAAAACTGGCCCGTTACCTGGGTCTTTCGCTGGATTATGTAAAGCGGTGCAACCTGCGTGTGCAGTATATGCGCTTTTGCAAGGAGCTGATGCGCGACAAACACCGCACCGTAGGCCGCCTGGACAGCCGCTTTTTGGGCATCGATCGGGACGCGGCGGGTGAGCATTTTGAGTACGATCCCAGCTACGCCGTCATCCAAGGGCCGTACACCGCCACCTTCAACGATTATGTGCGCCAGGAGCTGAAATTCGAGAGCGACCTGCCCTATGAAATTCTCACCGGCAAGGTATGGCCCTGGAATTACGAACCGCACACAAACGAATTTGCCAACGTCGCCGAAACGCTGCGAAAAGCGATGACCATCAATCCCTTCCTGAAGGTGTACGTGGCCAATGGCTACTACGACCTGGCCACGCCGTTCCTGGCCACGGAGTACACCATCAGTCACCTGGATATTGATCCGTCGTTGATGAAAAACATCATCATGCGGTACTACGAAGCCGGGCACATGATGTATGCCCACCTGCCTTCGCTGGTGAAGATGAAGAAGGATATGGACTACTTTTTGGAAACGGCCGTACCCGGCTAAATCGCTTATTCACGACTAAATTCTAAAATTTAATTTTTACCTTCACTACCGGACAGTTTTAACATGGGCTCACCTCAAGATGAAAGGCAACCTTAAAAGACCTGCCCCGCCTCAAGGCATATTTGAGCCAATCATAGCCCAAGCGGAACAAACTTTTGTCCGTTCGGTCTGTCCGGTCAATTAAACAACGGAACTCTTCATGGTCGGTCACCACGAGGCCCAGGTAAATGAGCCAGAGGTAGGCCAGCGAAGAAGCCAGCAACAAGCGGGCAACGCGTTCTGGCTCAGCTAAATGACTCTTATGGATATGGAACCCGCGACTTTTCTGGTCAGAGAACAGCGTTTCAATCAGAGTACGACGCTGATAATGAGCACAAGCTTGTTGAGGTTGCGCCAGATTGGTGATGAGATAGATTGGTTTTTCATAGGGCTCATCCCACCAGGCAATCGCGTGAAGAGGACCATATTCTTGGGCAGTGAAGAGGACAGGAGAGGCAATCGTTTGGGCATTGAGCACCGCCAGGTCAGCCAAAGGATACTGCAAATCGCCATGAGTAATGAGAACATTGGCAGCCGAACGGACAACGAAGGACCAATCCGTTTGCCTTTCTATCCAAGCCAGCAACGCTGGGCTGTCATACTCACCATCACCCAGCAGAATGACCTCGGCTTCCGGCGGCAACAGAGGCAGTATCTGCTTCAAGACCGCAATATGGCGTTCGGCCGTGGTATGGCCTTTCTTCCCTTTGTAAACCAACCAGGCCAAAGGCAAGGCGCGTTGGCGATAGACGACACAGACCATGATAGTCACGCAGCCCCGGCCCACCGTGCTGCCGTCCAAGACCAGTGTCAAGGGATGGTTGGACAAGTGCTGCAAGAGTGTACGGGCATAGGGCAGATAGTAGAAGTTCTTATCCACATTTTCATTCTTCACCCAGCGTCGCATTCGTTTTTCCAGGCTTTTCGGCTTGGCTGGGTGGGGGATTTCCAGGCTCATGGCGCTCAAGTGCGCTTTGCCACTCAGGACAATGCCGCTGATCATCATCGCCAGAGTGACCACATGGCCTTGTTTGTGCGTAGGCATAAGCTTTTTGAGGGTTTTCAACACTTTGGTGTACACTCGTTGACTGTCGGTCATGGGGTTGCTTCTCCTTGCTAGATTAGGCTCTAAAAAGATGAAGCTTACCTCATGACCGTCTTTTTTTCAGGTTGTTTCGGACTCCTTCTCAAAAGTGTCCGGTAGAGAATTTTTACCCTCACCTGGCCCTCTCCCTGCGGGGGTCAGGGTGGGGGTAGCTCACCCGATTCACCAAATCCCATAAACCAATCCTGGAGACGCCCCATGTCCCGAAAACGCATGCGCAGCCGCCCCAGCCCACACGGCCCCAACCCGGAAAAAGTCGCTAAAATTACCCAGCCCAAATGGAGCTTGCCCCCCTACGAAATCGCCTCCACTGAGCAGCTTCAGCTCCTCCACGACAAATCCATGCAAATCCTGGAAGAAGGTGGCATCGCTTTCTACGACGATGAAGCCGTGCGCATTCTGGAGCAGCACCACGTCAAGGTGATCGACCAGGTGGCTTACTTCGACCGGGCGCAGGTGATGGAATACCTGGCTAAAGCGCCGTCCCAGTTTGTTTGGGCGGGGCGCAACCCAGAGCACAACGTGGTGGTGGGCGGTGATCATGTCGTTTTTGCCCCGGTGGCTGGCCCGCCGTTTGTGCGCGACATGGATCGGGGTCGGCGTGACGGCACGCTGCAAGACCTGGAAAACTTTATCAAGCTCAGCCAGATGTCGCCCTATCTGCACACCCTGGGCGCAGAAATTATCGTGCCTGCCGACGTCCCCTTTGCCTACCGCCACCTGGCAACGATGTACGCCCTGCTGGCCTTTGGTGACAAACCAGTGATGGGCGTTTACCACACTGGTCCCATTGCCGCCGATTCCCTGGCGCTGGCCAAAGCTCTGTACGGCGAAGAAACTTTACGACAAAACCACATTCTACACTGCGTGGTCAACGTGAGCAGTCCCCGCCGTCTGGATGACAGGATGCTGGGAATGCTCATCGAGTTTGCCCGCCACAACCAGATTGTGGACGTGACGCCGTTCATTTTATCTGGGGCGATGGGACCGGTTTCCATTTTGGGCACCGTCGCCCAGCTCAACGCCGAGGCGCTGGCGGGTATCGTCTTTACCCAGATGGTCAATCCGGGTACACCGTGCGTTTATGGCTCCTTCCAGGCCGTGCTGGATTTGCAGAGCGGCGCCCCCGTCTTTGGTGCGCCGGAAAGCCAGCTGGCGCTCTACCTCAGCGGCCAGCTGGCGCGTATGTACAATCTGCCCTTCCGCGCCGCGGGGGCGTACGCCAGCTCCAAAATCATCGATGCCCAGGGTGCCTACGAAAGCGTGATGGCCATGTTCCCCTCGATGCTGGTACGGCCGAATTTCATCCTCCACGCCGCAGGTTGGCTGGAAAGCGGCCTGACGGTGGGCTACGAAAAGTTTGTGCTCGACTGTGAACTGCTGGGCATGTACCATCGCTACCTGCAAAACGTCAGCTGGGAGGCGGACGAGTGGGCGTTGGATACGATCATTCATGAGGTGCCGCCGGGTGGTCATCACCTGGGCAGCAGCCACACCATGCGCCATTATCGCACCGCCTTCTACCGCGCCGAGCTGTTTGACTACGATTCGGCCGAAGCGTGGGAAGCCAACGGCAGCATCGACGCAATGCAGCGGGCCAACCAAAAGTACAAACAGCTCCTGCGCCAGTACGAGCAGCCCGCCCTGGACCCCGCCACCGACGAAGCCCTGCACGATTTTATGGAACGGCGTAAGCAGGAGTTGTAAGAGGAACACAGAGGAACACAGAGGAGGCACAGAGTTACACAGAGATTTTCTCTGTGTAACTCTGTATTCTCCGTGTATCTCTGTGTCCCAAAAAAGCCACAAAACCCATGAACAGAATCGAACAAACCGTACTCGATAAACTAGACTTTGACGGCCTGCTGCAAGCGCTGGACCGGCTGGTGCAGATTCCCAGTTTGGATGGCTCTCCCGAAGAGCGAGCAGTGCAGGAGGAAACGGCCGTTCTCATGCAGTCGCTCGGTTTAGGTGTAGAAACCTGGGAGATCGATTTTGCCGAACTGCAAGCCCACCCCGCCTACACCGCCGAAGTGACACGCACCTCCGGGCTGGGCGTCGTGGGCAGCTACGGCCGTGGCAACGGCCCCACGCTCATCCTCAACGGCCACACAGACGTGGTGCCCGCGGGCGAACTGGATCGCTGGCACTTCCCGCCCTGGCGCGCCACCTACAACCCCGCCGACGGCAACGTCTACGGCCGTGGCGCCCTGGACATGAAAGGCGGCCTCTGCTGCGCCCTCTTTGCCGTCAAAGCGATTATCGACGCGGGGGTGCAGCTGAAGGGACGGGTGCTGGTGCAGGCGGTGATTGGCGAGGAGGATGGTGGGGCGGGCACGTTAGCGGCCGTTTTGCAAGCGCCAGCCCCTGGCGCAGACGCAGCCATCATCATGGAGCCGACCGAGCTGATGATTGCCCCGGCGCAGGCGGGTGCCTACAACTTCCGCATCACCATCCCCGGCAAAGCCGCCCACGGCGCGATGCGCTTCGAAGGCGTCGATCCGTTGGAGAAATTTTTGCTGGTTTATCAATCTATTTTGGATTTGGAAAAATTCCGCAACCAAGATGCGGCACATCCGCTGTTTGGCAGCTACCCGGTGCCGTACCCCATCTGCGTGGGTAAAATTCAGGGCGGCGTCTGGGCCTCCACTGTGGCGGAAACGCTGACGTTTGAAGGGCGTTACGGCGTGAAGATAGGCGAGGACCCGGCGGCGGCGAAAAAGCAGTTGGCGGAGTGGGTGGAGACGGCCGTTCAATCCGATCCCTGGCTGCGTGAAAACCCACCGATCATCGAATGGTGGGGGGCGCAGTTTGATCCGGCGGAGATTGCGGTGGAGCATGAGATTGTGGGGAAAACGGCCGTATCCTTCCAACAAATCACCGGCCAACCGCCCAAAATCCAGGGCATGCCCTACGGCGCCGACATGCGTTTGCTGGTCAACGTGGGCGGTATTCCTACCATCATGTTTGGTCCCGGCGACGTGCGCAAAGCCCACCAGCCCGACGAGCACGTGCCCCTTGCCCACCTCAAAACCTGCACCCAAACCCTCACCCTCACCATCCTCCGCTTCTGCCAGGTTCAAGAACAATAAGGAACACAGAGCCGCACAGAGAAGCGCAGAGGCACACAGAGAAAAAGCCAAATCTCTGTGAAACTCCAAGCAACCGGCAGGTTGCACTACTCTGCGTACCTCTGTGTTCCGCTTTTCAAATTTCCCCTTGACATTGACGTTACGTCATGCTTTATCATGACCCAATTGAACCTCCCGCAGGTTTGACCAAGAACAAGGTCATAAATGAAACCTGCGGGAGGTTGTCGCCGGAGTTATGTGGAGATGCGCATGTACACGATTAAACAACTCGCCGATATGGCCAACGTGAGCCGCCGTACGCTGCGGTATTACGACCAGATTGATCTTTTGAAGCCAACGGCCGTTGCCGACAACGGCTATCGCTACTACAACCAGGATACCATCCTGCGCTTGCAGCAAATCCGCTTTTACCAGGAGCTGGACTTCAGCCTGGATGACATTCGCAAAATTCTAGACAGGTCCGATTTCAACGCGCTGCAATCGCTGCACACGCAAAAAGAGGCGCTGCAGCAGCAGGCCAAACGGCTGGATCGGCTCATCGACACAATCGATAAAACAATTTTGCATTTAGAAGGAAAACTAGAAATGGACAACAAAGATTTATTTGCTGGCTTCGATGAAGCCAAACAGAAAGAATACGCTGCTGAAGCCGAACGCCGCTGGGATGCCAAAAAAGTACGCGAATCCAACGAGCGCTGGAACGGGCTGACGCGTGAGCAAAAAGCCGAAATCATGCAGGAAGGCAGCCAGGTTTACAGCGACATGGTTGCCCAGCTGGGGAGTGCGCCAGACAGTGAGGTTGTTCAGGCCATTGTCGCCCGCTGGCACCAGCACATCCGGCACTTCTACGAACCTACCCTGGACACCCTGCGCGGGCTGGGGCAAGGCTACGCCCACGACCCCGCCTTCCGCGCCACTTTCACCGCCATGCACCCCGACCTGCCGGACTTTCTGCACGAGGCAATCACCGTCTACTGCGACAACAACGGCTAACCGCAGCCGATGTTGTCCCACTGGGGAAGGATATTTTATGCCGCTTCTAACCCGTTGGTACATCAAATCGGCGCTGGCTTACCTGGTTGCGGCCCTGCTGCTGGGTTTTGTGCTGGCCTTGCCGATGAATGCCAGCCTGCCAGAGTTCATCCGCACGATGACACCCGCTTACTTTCACCTCTTTCTGGTGGGCTGGGTAACGCAGATGATTTTTGGCGTGATTTACTGGATGTTTCCCATAATCACGCGGGCCCGACCGCGCGGCAGCGAACGGCTGGGATGGGCCAGCTATGCCTGTTTGAACGTTGGCCTGCTGCTGCGCGTGATGGGCGAACCACTCAACTGGGCCTATCCCGACAGCCTCGCTGGCTGGATTTTGCCCGTTTCGGCCGTTTTGCAGTGGGCTGCGGCCGTTTTCTTCGTGATTCTCGCCTGGCCCCGGGTGAAGGATCGCTACCGGGGGGAGTAGGATGCCGCGCTTGAGCCAGTGGATCATCCGTACGGCCTTCGTTTACCTGCTGCTGGGTTTCACCTTTGGCGCGCTGCTGCTGTGGCACAAAGGCGTGCCGCTGCATCCGGCGCTGTGGGGCTGGCTGCCCGCCCACATCGAGTTTTTGCTCATCGGCTGGATTGTCCAGCTGACGATGGGTGTTGCCTTCTGGATTTTGCCGCGTTTCTGGGAAAGGGAGCGTCGCGGCAAAGAAGCGTTGGTGTGGGCCGCTTTTGCGCTGCTCAACCTGGGCATCTGGCTGGTGGTGGCGTATTCGGTCTTCCAGGCGGATCGTCTCTTTTTGCTGGCCGGGCGCGGCGCGGAGATTGGTGCGGCCGTTTTCTTCGCCCTGCACGCCTGGTCCCGCACCCTTTCTAGAGAAGGCGCCTAATGAAGCCACAGAGAACATAGAGGACAAAGAGAAAAACCTCTTAAACCTCTGTGCTCTCTGTGGCAAATTTCAGATTGTTACGGCGAGCAGATGGTGATGCTCCAGCCGTTGAGGGTGCCCGCGTCGGCCGACGTATAGCTGTCGGTAACCGTGAGCTGCCAGGTGCCGCTGCTGCTTTCACCATCGAAGGCACTGAGGGCAGCGTTGGGGCTGAACGTGCCGTTGATCGTCGGCGTACCGCTGCACTGGTTCTCCACCGGCAGCGCCGCCTCATCACTCAGGGTCGCCAGGATGTTGTCGCCCGAGCAGCCATAGGTGCTGGTGGGCACACCAGGACGGTCGATAAGGGTAACGGCCGTTCCCGTACTCTGATGCGTCAGCACCATGCTCAAATCCCCCACCCAGACGTGGTCCATATCAATGTCCACATCCAGGTCGTCGATGGTATCGGCTGCTCCAATCGTGAGCTGCGAGCTGATGGACGAGGTGCCATTGGGCAGAGCAATCGGAACGTCTGAACTGGTGTAGGTCACACAAGAGGGAGCCGCCCCTGCTGTGATTTCCACATCGTCAATGCCCGCTTCTACCAGGCTGCCGCCAGCGGCATCGGCCGCTTCAATGAGCAGGTAGATCGTCTGCCCGGCAAAGGCGTTCAGGCTGACCGCAGCCGTGTCCCAGACTGCGTCGTCATCGTTGCCCGCGCCCAACTCCTCAAACAGAACTTGGCTGCTGCTGCCAACGGCCGTTACCCGCAGGAAGTCGGCCGAAGTCGCATTGTTCAGATGGGCCAGGTAGTAGCTAAAAGTCAGCGTGAGGTCCAGGCCCGTCGGCAGGCTGATGTTAGGTGAGCGAATGGAGGTGACGCCGTTGTCGATGTCGAAGCTGCCTGCGCCGCTGCCTGCCGCGGCCCCGGTAACCAGGTCATTGCTGCCGCTGACGGTGGTGCCAAGCTGCTTGACGCCGCTGGAGCTGGTTTGCTCGGGATTGGCCCGTTCCCATTGGCCGGTGGTGGCTGTGTCGGTACCGTTAGGATTGACAATCCAGCCCTGGTTACTCTCGAAGTCGTCGAAGAAGAGGGTGCCGCCAGGCGGAGTGGTGGGGGTAGGTGTAGGTGGTGCAGGTGTGGGCGATGCTGTCGCAGTCGCTGTGGCCGTAGGCACGGGGGTGTTGGTGGCGGTGGGCAGTACCGGCGTATTTGTGGCCGTTGGCAGCGGTGTATTGGTGGAGGTTGGCAGCGGCGTGTTTGTTGCAGTGCTGGTTGGACCTGTCGTTGGTGTTGCTGTGGGTGGCAGCGGTGTGGGTGAGGCCGTGGCCGTGGCTGTCGCTGTCGGTGTATTTGTGGGCGTGGGTGGTATGGGCGTATTGGTTGGGGTGGGTGTTGGTCCACTGTCGGCGGCGGTGATGCGCACATCGTCAACGGCCGCTTCAATCAGACTACCAGACCCCGCATCGGCCGCTTCGATGAGCAGGTAAACCGTCTGCCCGGCAAAGGCCGTAATGTCGCTGCTGAACTCGGCCCAGACGGCGTTGTCGTTGTCGCCGCTGCCCAGCTCTTCAAACAACAAGGTGGTCGAGCCGCTGACCAGGTTCACGCGCAAAAAGTCGGCATTCGTGGCATTGTTTAAGTGGGCCAGGTAGTAGGAAAAGGAGAGGTCGATGTCGCTGCTGGCGGGAAGGTTGATGTTGGGCGAGCGGATGGAGGTGACGCCGTTGTCGATGTCAAAGCTGCCTGCGCCGCTGCCGGCCGATGCCCCGGTTACCAGGTCGTTGTTGCCGCTGACGGTGGTGCCCAGCTGCTTCACCCCGCTGGAGCTGGTTTCCTGCGGATTGGCCCGTTCCCACTGGCCGGTGGTGGCCGTGTCGGTGCCGCTGGGATTGGTGGTCCAGCCCAAATCGCTCTCAAAGTCATCGAAGAAGATGGTGCTGGGCGGCGGCGGGGCATCGTCGTCGATGTAGAGGAAGACAGCGCTGACTGCGCCCCAATTGCCGCTGGCGTCCTGGCCGCGCACGTACAAAATGTGCTGCCCTTCGCTCATGCCCGTGGTGTCAATGCTGGCACTGGCCCCTTCGACAGCGCTGTTATAGCTGCCGTCGCTGGCACTCATGGCAACGGCCGTTCCCCCAGCCCACGGCGACACATCCAGGTAATATTCCGCGGCGGCGATGTTTTGGGTGGGTTCCGTACCGTTGCTGTTGTTGAAACGGCCGTCATCAATACTGGCGCTCAAATTGACGGTGGTGCCTGAAGGCACACCGGGGGCAGTCGAGCCAAAATCAAGGGCCACGTTGATCGCATCTGGTCCGGCGGGGGTGATGTACGGTGCGCGCACCACTTTGAGGGCATACAGCAGCGAAGCCATGTTGTCGGGCAGGAGCGTGTTTTCAAAGTAGCTGCACGACTCAAAAAATTCGGTGCCTAGCTCGTAGGTGAAAGCCGCCAGCCCCATCTCGCCGTAGGCAAAGGAGGTGGTGGTGCCGTCGGTGGGGTAGAGGCCGATCGACTGCTGCGGCGTGTGGCCGTTGAAGTAAGCCAGCTTGCGCCCCAGCGTTTGTAACTGCGTGCCGTTGGGGGCCGGGGTGCTGGTATGACCCCAGGGCCAGAGCAGCAGTCGTCCGGAGCTGTGGATGTCCAGGTAAATGCCTTCGGTGTTCAGCGGGGCCATCGAACTGTCGCCGGGGCCGCGATTATCTGTAAAGTTGGCCTGGATGTAGTTAACCACGGCCTGTGTTTCTGGCTCGGAGGCGGCGCTGGCGCCGCGGTAGGTTTCACTACACTGGCTGCCGCTGGAGCCGCCGCAGCAGCCCCAGTTGTAGGGGAAGTTGCGATTGAGGTCGGCGCCCCGGCTGTTGCTGGTGGGGCTGCAATAATTCTGGTTGGTGTTTTTACGCCAGAGGAGGCCCGTTTCGGCATATTTACGGCCGTCTGGATTGGCGTGCAGCATAAAGTGAACTTCATGGTAGTCGAGAATCCAGGTGGCGTCCGCGTTGGTGCCGTAGTTGGTCACCAGGAACTCGGCCAGGCGGGTGGTGAGTTCCGCGGTGGTGTATTCGCGAGCATGGATGGCGCTGGTGATGAAGATGATCGGTTTGGGGCCGGGAACGGCCGTATTTGTCAACCGCAGCACCTGTAAGTCATAACCGCCTAAACCCTGCGTCTTTTCCCAGGAATTGCCCACGTCGCTCCAGGAAGCCAGGGTGGGGTAGTTGGAGGCCAGGGAAGCGGCCGTGGCAAACGTCTCTTCCACCGTGCGGTAGCAGGAAAATCCGGGTATGGCCTGGATGCCGGGAGCCGCCGGGGCCAGGTTGTTTTCTGGGGCGTACAGGGCCGTTAGCCCTTCATCCACTTCAAATTGCAGCCCGGCGGCTTCCAACTGGGCCAACTCCTCCGCGTTTACCGCCAGGAGCAGGTAGCCCTTGTCATAGTCAGATTCTAACGGTTCAAAGCTGATAGCAATTTGCCGGGCGGTGGCCCGGTCATTAAAGTAGACGCGTACAACCAGGCTGCCATCTTCCAGTGGTCCAGCAAAAACCTGGTGGGTTTCCTGGCTGCGGTCAGGCATGGCAATGGCTGCCAGCAGGCCAACAAGGGTGATAAATAAAAGAAATCGCCATTTTTTCATGTCATCCTCCTGTGAAAGAGTTCGGGACACAGAGTTACACGGAGGAAACACAGAGATTCACAGAGAGAATAGAGAGAAAATCTGCGTAATCTGCGTAATCTGCGGATTTTGTATCGGAATTATTCTCCGGCGTACCACCAGTCTGAAGTTGTGATACGGCCGTCTTCACACACAAAAAATAAAAAGTCATGGGTGCCGCGCCATTCGTACACCAGGTATTGGACGTTGCTCGCCTGAGGTGGTGTTGCGTAGACAGGCAGGGTTTGAATCAATTCATGTAGGGGATCACCTCCTTCAACGATGTGGTCGGGCTGCTGCAACAAATCGGTTAGCTGCACACAGCTAAAATCGCCGCTGCTCAACCGGGCGCCTAAAGCCAGCATGGCCGAGTGTTTGGGTCCTTCCCAGCGGTCAACGTCGTCATGCCAGCTGCCGCCGCTAAACTGCCCTGGAACCGTCCGCAAAGCGAGATATTCGTCGGCAAATTGCCTGAGTTCAGGATCAACCGGAGTGGTACTTTCGGGTTGGGAGATTGGCGTGGGGTTTGCAGTGGCGTGGTCTGGGGCAGCCGTGGCAGGCAAACAGGCAGGCAGTAAACAGACAAGGAGTATACCCAGCCATTTTGCGTTCATAGCGCTCCTGGTGCCAATCTAAGAAGAAGTTGAGTTGATTGTGATGAAAATCTGCGAAGCTGCGAATCAAGGTAAAACTTACCAATGAGGAATACTGGCACATTCTAGCCTAACAGAGAGGATTGTCCAAGCAATCGTACGCTTCTTAAGCGTCACCAATTGGCGATTGCAGAGAACTGTGGCATAAACGTTGCTCAGGAGCAAAACGATATGATTGAAAAACAAACCGACATTATCATCGTGGGGTCCGGGCCGGGTGGGGCGACCGTGGCGCGGGAGTTGGCACGATCCAATGCCGGGCTGGCGGTGACCCTGCTGGAGCGCGGCCGCGACTGGCGGCAGCATCCGCTGTATGGTACCTATCCCGGGGCGATGCTCTACGCCGACCGGGCCTCTTTTTTGTTTACCCAGGAAGGGCTGAACATCATACGGCCGCTGCTGCTGGGCGGCGCCACGAGCATGTACTGTGGCTGTGCGGAACGGCCGTTGCCCTGGTGGCAAACGCGCTACGGCATCGATCTCAGCAAAGAGGCGGAAGAAACGCTGGCCGAACTGGGCATTGCGCCGCTGCCCGCCACGCTGCGCGGGGTGGCTTCCACCCGCATCGCCGCGGCCGCCGCCGATTTAGGTATGGATTGGCAGCCGCAGGACAAATTTATGACGCCGCAACAGTCCCACAATGGCTTCGACTGCGGTGCCAAATGTATGTTGGGCTGCCGCTGTGGGGCCAAGTGGAATGCTGCCGCCTACGTTGATGAGGCGGTGCAGCACGGGATTGATTTATGGACCGGGGCGAAAGTGGACGAGGTGGTGTGGGCCAACGGCCGTGTGCAAGGTGTCACCGGTGTGGTCGGTGGCCAGCCGTTCCGGCTGTGGGGCAGGGCGGTGGTGTTGGCCGCAGGCGGCATCGGCACGCCGCTCATTTTGCAGCGCAGCGGCCTCAGCCGGGCGGGCCAGGGCATGACGATGGACACTACCGTCATGGTCTACGGCCAGGCTCCTGTCAAAGGCATTGGCCAGGAACCGCCCATGACCTGGAGCTGCGCCGACGACGAGCTGGGCGTGCTCTACTCCACGCTCATTGACCCCTGGCTCAACTACCCGCTGGTAATGCTGCAAAAGGGACCTGCCTTCGCCCTCACCTGGCCGCGCTGGGGTCACACCTACGGCGTGATGATCAAGCTCAAGGACGAAATCAGCGGCGCGGTGGTGGCGCAAAAACAGGGCTTCACCATCAGCAAGGGGCTTACAGCGGATGACCGGCAGCGGCTGGCCAAAGCCGAGGCAGTAGCCGGACGCATCCTGCGGCAGGTAGGCTGTGATCCAGACACGATTATCACCACCCCGCTGCGCGGCACGCACCCGTCTGGCACGGTGCGTCTGGGCGAGATGCTGGACCAAAACCTGCAAACGGAAATCGCCGGGCTGTACGTCTGTGACGCCGCCGTCTTCCCCGAGGCGCTGGCCCGCCCCACCGTGCTGACGATCATCGCCCTGGCCAAACGGCTGGCGCGGCATTTGCAGGAGATTGGAGATTAGAGATTGGAGACTGGAGACTGGTGCTTAATCTCCAATCTCTCAAAAAGATAATGACTCCCGAAGAATTGTTGGCGGCGTTACGGCCGTTTCCCCGTCTCCACCTCAACTACACGCCCACCCCGCTGCAGCCCATGCCGCGCCTTTCGGCCAGCCTGGGTGGGCCGCCGCTGTGGCTGAAGCGGGACGATGAGCTGGGGCCGGGCGGTGGTGGCAACAAGGGACGGCCGTTGGAATTTTTGCTGGGCGAGGCGGTGGCCCAGGGCAGTCGCAAAATCGTTACCTTTGGCCGCTTACAATCTAACCATGTCCGGATGACGGCCGCCGCCTGTGCCCGGCTTGGGCTGCAAACCCATCTGTTTTTCTTCGAGAAACGGCCGTCCACCCTGCAAGGTAATTTGCTGCTGGACCAACTGTTTGGCGCGAAGCTGCACTTCATCCCCTTCGGCGGTGGCGGCGATGCCAGCATGACGCTGGAAACGACGAACCGGCTGGTGCGGCTGGTGAGCTGGCTGCTGGTGGGGCCGGGGGCTTACTTCATGCCGGTGGGGGGACATACGGCCGTGGGCTGCCTGGGTTATGTGGCGGCGGCGGTGGAAATCCAGGCGCAAATCGCCGCGCTGGAGCTTGATCCGGCCAGGGTGACGATTGTTTTGCCCGTGGGCACGGGGGTGACGCTGGCCGGGTTGTGGGCTGGCTTTCACCTGCTTGGTTCGCCGGTGCGGGTATTGGGGATTGATGTGGGCAAGCTGTGGCACACCTTTCCGGCCAGTATTGCCCGGCTGGCAACGGGGGTTTGCAGTTTATTGGGGCAGCCACGTCACTTCACCGCCGGTGAGGTGCCTATCATCGAAAAAACGTACGTGGGAGAGGGATATTCCAGGCTGCGGGCTGAAGCCGTGGCGGCGATCAAGCTGATGGCGCAGGTAGAAGGCGTGGTGCTGGACCCGGTTTATTCGGGGAAGGCATTTGCCGGGCTGCTGGATTTGCTGGGGAACGGCCGTTTTGCCCCCGATGCCCAGATTGTTTTTCTGCACACAGGGGGCCTGCCGGGGCTGTGGCCGTATGCCGATCGGATGGTTTAAGCGGTTTCTATTCGTTGCTGTTTTCAAATAGCAGGTTTTGGATGAGGCGCAGGGTTTGCTGCAGCGCCTCGGGCATGTCTGGGGTGTTTTCCAGGGTGGTGACGCGGTGAAAGGTGGTGTCTTGAACGGCCGTAATCTCATACAAGTAGCGGTCGCAGCAGGTGTCATCGGGCAGATAGGTGTTGTCCAGCGCAAAAAAGCCCGCGCTTTCCAGGCTGCTCAGCAGCTGGCTTACCTGCTCAGCGGAAAGCTGCGGCGTGATGGTGGTGTTTGTTTCCACACGGCCGTTGGTAAAAATGGTCCACTGTTCGTTTAGCCCGGCCAGACCACCGGAGCGCTTGAAGACGACGGCCGTATTGGGGGCATTGGTGGCGGTGGGAACGGCCGTACGCGTTGGCTCGATTTGTGTTTCCGGGGCGTGAGCAGTTTCTACCGAGCACCCGGTTAAACCAGCGAGTAGGAGGAGCAAAAAAACAGACCAAACCAGGAGCCATTTGTTTTTCATTTTTGTTTCCCTAATCAGAAACCACCGTACATGGTAGAGACGCGTTCGGTAAGAATTATATAGCCATCTACAAGCAAAATGCTGGTCAACAGAGCGTTTAGCAAAAGACCCAAATGAACGGTTTTGGAGGAGTGACGGTTTAATTTAACTACAAGCTGCTTATCAAACAGACGGTAGATAATGAAAGAAAAGGTGAACATGAGGGGCGAGAATAAAGCAAG
The DNA here is from genome assembly GCA_016710325.1 of Candidatus Leptofilum proximum. Taxonomy (GTDB): domain Bacteria; phylum Chloroflexota; class Anaerolineae; order Promineifilales; family Promineifilaceae; genus Leptofilum; species Leptofilum proximum. The sequence goes on from JADJXK010000001.1 coordinate 1,939,993, forward strand.
AACTAATCGGTTGCCGTTTGCAATAGGAGTGTACCATGCATAAAGAAATAAATAGATGGCAAAAAAACCTGCGGCAAATAGTGCTACAAATGGAAACTCTATTAAGATATCCCTTGCTTTTGAGCGGTTGAACAGCCAGAGACTCAGCACAAGACTAAACATAATAACCATGTACTTCAAGTAGCCGTATGAATTGGCCATTGAAACTAAAGTGATCAAAAAACCACGCAAAAGACGGTCTACCACCTGGGAGAGTGAGTGTTCGCGAAAATATTTGGTGGCGCTGGGAATCTCCTCGGGTGGCATATCCGGCCAGCCTATGCGATCGCCATGTGCTCGTGTGCCCTCTAACACATTATCCCAACTGTCATACCAAATATAAAAGGTGGAGTTAACGTTGTAAAAATAGGAACCAAAGCGTGCTTTGCTGTTTTGAATGTAGGGCCAAATCGTAATGAGGCAAAACAATACGACTAACACAGGAGTCGACAGGGTTAAAAGGAAGTCGCGAAATGTGAATGAGCCGGATCGAAGCTTGACCAACTTAACGCCAGCCTTGAAGGTTGCGATGCCCAAGAAAAGGATCAAGCCTGGAAAGATCGACGCTTTGGTTAAATGCGTAATGCCAAGCAAAATGCCGGTGAATACGGCCGTTTTCCAAATACCCTGCCGTCCTTGATAGTGTAACAGGTAGCACATCAGTAAAAAAACCACAAAATTTAGCAAATAAAACAGTAGTTCCGTTTGAGTGTAGGCCGCTTTGAAGATGTACACAGTAAAGATGTGAATGAGTATAAGATTGACGGCCGTAAACGAAGGCAAATGCTGCCGAAATATCCAGAACAAAACAGGCAAAATGAGGAGAGAAAGCGCAATGTTAAACAGCTTTCCCCGGGCGAAAAAGGCCTCTTCACTTAGATCTGGATCATAAAACAGCGAAAGTAAATATGGGTAGACTGGCATTCGATTGCGGTCAGTCGGAATGGTGTAATTAGAAGTTTTTAACGATTTTGCGGTTTCCAGATAAGTGGCCTGATCAATCGTAAACTGGTTCGTGTTTACATGTAGAAACTGCTGACGTACGCCATACAGGTAAAGCGCGATGATGAGAGCAACAAAAAGCAAAACAGCGGCTTGAGTATAAGGCTGGATACGCGAGCGTATGACGCACCTCTACATGATGTATTTATGGTGTAACAGTTAGACTTGCAACCAGTAAATTGAGCGCGGTGGTCATGTCGTTGCGGCCTGTCTTGACATCCACATCAATTTCTAGCAAATGGCGGTAGATTTGCTCCAGCTGGGCCAGGCTGAAGCCCTGGCACTGCTGGTACAGCTTGCCCACCACAAAGCTGTGCATCTTCAGCTCCTGGCCGATGGTTTGCGGCCGTTTCCCGTCGTCGGCCAGTTCTTTTACCTGGATCAGCAGGCGGAACTGGCGGATGAACATCGAGAAGAGATAAAACGGATCGGCGCCTTCCAGGAATTTCTCTTGCAGCAGCTGTGACGCTTTTTTGGCGTTCCGGTTGCCCAGGGCATCCACCAGGTCAAAAATGCTGGCTTCGGCGGCGTAGGGGCTGAGCCGCTTCACCTCTTCAGACTGGATCTCTTCGCCGTTGCAGTACAGCAGCAGCTTTTCGATTTCACGGCTCAGAATTTCCATCTGGCTGCCGATGTTCACGGCGAGCATGTGGGTAGCCTGGGGGGTGATACGGCCGTTCCCCGCCTCCACCTGCTGCTTAATCCACCGCTCCAACATGGGCCCTTCCGGCTTGCTGAACTGCTTCACGTAGCCCGATTTTTCGCTTTCAGCCAGCTTTACCAGCGGGTCGTTGGCTTTGAGCGGCTGGGATTCCAGGAAGAGCAGCCGAGTGGTTTCAGGTAGGGTGGGCAGGTATGCCAGCAGCTGCTTCTGGAACGCCTTGTCCAGCTTGCTGCTGAGCAAATCCCGCACGATGACCAGCCGCACCTTGGCTAGGAACGGCATGGCGCTGGCTGCCTGCTGCAGTTGGGAAAACGTGACGTTACTTTCCAGCTTCGTCGTGTTCAAATCCAGCATGCCGGGATCGCCCAGCTTGCCAATGAGCTGGGCGACTGTTTCCTGCTGCGCGTGGCTGTCGTCGCCGTGGAAGATGTAAAACATGGTCGGGAAAACCCTACCCTCACCCCAGCCCTCTCCCTCAAGGGAGAGGGAGCCAGTTCCTTCCCCCTGCCAGGGGGAGGGTCAGGGTGGGGGTACGTTCTAATTCACTGTTGTAATCCGGTAAGATTTCGCATTTGTCTGGCTGCCGCCGGTGAGCAGCAGCTGGAACAGCCGGGTGATAGGCGAGGGCTGCACCGGGCGGATGCTTTGCAGCGCCATCTCCTTCAGGTCGCCTTCGACGGTGTATCTGGCTTGCAGCTGCACGCCAATGGGCCGTGAGATGATGAGTGACAGGACAACGGCGAGTACGGCCGTTGGCAGCGCATTCAATACCACCGACAAGTTCATGTTGGCTTGCTTCTGGCGGCGCTGCTCAAAGGCAAAGGTGGCCTGGGCCGTCAGGGCAGCCATGGTGGCCGTGGTGAGCAGCACGGTGCCGCAGTTGGGATGCACCGCCAGGTGATGCTCGCCCTTCTTCATGCGGCTGAACGCTTCTTCTACCGCGTCGGCCACGTCATCCTCCGAGATGTCGCCGTAGATGTTCAGGGTAAAGCCCTTGTGATTGGAATTGCCCTGAGCGCTGAAGTTCTTGTGCTTTTCGCTGAGCACATGAATGGTAGCGTGTTCTAAACCGTGGTTTCGTCGCACGCGGCTGATCAGTTGAGTAAGCATAAAGCCTCCGGTTATGGGAGAGACGATTTCAGTTGGCTGGCTCTGTCACTTCCAAGAGTATGGATTCCCGCCTGCGCGGGAATGACAGGAGTGGATCGGTCAAAAGGAATCGACAATCTCCATCGTGACAATGGGTCAATCGTAAATCGTTACGCGCCAATCGTCAATTTGAAATTGGGATCATAGGTTGGCAAACCCAAATCTGGCATAGGCTGACCAACCAAAAATGCGTCGAGGGCGGCTTCGGTGGCGTGGATATCGTCCCAGGGATACTCCGTGGTGATGAAGCACATTGACTGCTCGTGCCCTTTGCCGCACACCAGCACAAAATCTTGCGGGCGGGCCAGGCCCAGGGCAAAGTAGATCGCCTGCCCGCGGTCGGGGATGCGCCAGAAGGTTTGCCCTTCAACGCCGCCCTGCGCGGTGCAGCCCGCGGCCATCGCCGCCAGGATGTCGTCCAGCGACTCGGTGCGCGGGTCCTCGGCGGTGAGCACGGTAAAGTCGGCCAGCTGGGTGGAGATTTCGGCCATCATGCGCCGTTTTTCCGGGTCGCGCTTGCCTGCGCTGCCAAAGACGGTGATGATACGGCCGTCCCGCCCCATCTCCTGCAAAATCCCCCGCGCTGCCTGGATCGCCTTTTCCAGCCCATCCGGCGTGTGGGCAAAATCCACGTGCACAATAAATTCCTGCCCGCGCTGAATCTGGTGCATACGGCCGTGTATCTGCCCCACGGTTTGCAGCCCGGCTTGAATCGCTTCCGGCGGGAGGTTGAGCGCCAGACCCACTCCGGCCGCCGCCAGGATATTGGCCACGTTGAATATCCCCAGCAGCGGGGTGCGGATGGGCATCTGCTGGCCATCAAGATGCAGGATAAAGCTCGATCCGGCCGGGTCGGTCACCAGTTTGGTGACGTGTAGATCGGCGGCGGGGTTGTGCAGGCTGTAGCGAATCTGGCGTGGTGTGGCAATGGCAGATAGGCGCTCGTAGGAGCTGTCGTCCAGGTTGAGGACGGTGGTTTTGCTGACCGGCAGCGGTTTGTGCGGCGTTGGCTCGTTGCCCGCCACATTGCGGAACAGGCGCTCCTTGGCCTGGGCGTATGCTTCAAAGCTGCCGTGGTAATCCAGGTGTTCGTGGGTGATGTTGGTAATGACAGCGATGTCAAATGCAACGGCCGTTACCCGGTGCTGCGCCAATCCATGCGAGGTGGTTTCCAAAATGCAGTGGGTCATGCCAGCATCCACCATCTGGCGCAGGTAGCGCTGCACCACGGGCGCTTCCGGCGTGCTAACGTGCAGCTCCAGCGGTTCCTGGTAATCGCCAATGATTGCTTTGAGCGTGCTGAGCATGCCCGTCTGGCAGCCCGCGGCGCGCAAAATGCCGCGAATCAGGTCCACGGTGCTGGTTTTGCCGTTGGTGCCCGTCACGCCAATCATGATGAGCTGCTGGCTGGGGAAGCCGTACCAGGCGGCGGAGAGCCAGGCGAGGGTTTCGGCCGTATCCGGCACCTGCCAATAAACAACGTTTTCCGGCACCGCCAGTCCCAATTCCGCGGCTGATTTCTGCGCCAGGATGAAGGTGGCCCCTAGTTCGATTGCCTTGCCAATCCAGGGGTGGCCGTCGCTGGCGGTGCGCAGGCGGGCGACAAAGCTGCTGCCGTGTGTCACTTCGCTGGTCTTTTCGGTAAACATCGGGATGGCGACGTCTGGTCCGCGGTAGGGCGGGGGTTGGTGGTGGGGGGTGTTGTGTACGGCCGTTTGCCAGTCGGCCAGCAGTTGTTTGATGGATCGGGTTTCGGGCATTGTTTTTTCTCGCTGTTGTTGAGGGGGCGAGGCGATTGGATGGGGAGTTTTGTGGGTTTCCAGGTTGTTGGCCAATCGCCTCGCCCCTACGGTTACGTTTTATGTTTCACGTTTTACTGGACGAATGGCCAACCGGGCTTCCTGTGCCATCACACCGCTCACTCCTGTCCCGGCAATGCCCATCACGCGGCTGTCGGCGAAGTAGGGGAAGTCGAAGGTGACGGGGTCGCCAGCGGCCAAGCCGGGCAGGGGCATCAGGCGGGCGGTGAGCGGCTTGTTGAGGCGGCTGGCCAGCATGGCCACGTCGAGCAGTACGGCCGTCAGCGCCCCCTCGCTCACCTCCCCCGGCAGCGGAATCGTGTCTAGCCCCACACCGCACACAGCGCTGTAGCTGAGCAAATCCTGCACCGTCAGCAGCCCTTCGGCGGCGCGGCGGGCCAGGACCGAATCTTCCAGCACGGGCAGCATGAGGCCGGAGAAGCCGCAGCCGGGGAAATTGGCCCGGGCAATGGCCTCGGTGACAAACCCGGCGGCAAAGAGGCTGCCCGCGCTGCCCAGGTAAGGCAATCCCAATGCTTCCAGTGCTCCGCCCAAACTTTTGGCGTCGGTGGGGAAGGGGGCCAGGGAAAAGTCGATGCCGCTAAAGGGAATCTGGTAGGTGTCGGCCAGTTCCTGGGCGGTGAGGGTGAGGCGGAAAGCGGCCGTTTCAATCGCCTCGATCAGATTATCCCGCGCTTCGGCCAGGCTGCTGGCAGACTGAATCGCTTGCCGGGCAATATCGGCCGACTCGACGGCGATGGCGAAGTGGGCCGGGCCGCCCTGGTGGTAAGCCACCGGGAAAAACGGCGAGCCGGGCGGGCAGTTGGCCAGGGCCGTCAGGTAGAGATTGCCAAATCCATTGGGCAAAATCTGGCTGACGGTTTTGATTAGTTTTGCTGCTAGCTGGCAGCGGGCAGTGTCGATCTGCCCCTGCGTATTGGCGATTTCTACGCTGGCAAAGAACACGTCGGTGGCCGCCAGAAGCGCGGGAATGTGGTCGATCCAGCGGGCGTCGTGGCGCAGCAGCACCGGTCCCAGGCTGATGTAGCTGGCCCCGGCGGCTTGCCAGGTTTGGGCCAGCTCCCGGGCTCGTGCCGGCACGTCAGCCTCCTCCAGCCACCAATCGGGGAAAGGCGGTGTGGCCAGGCGGGTAGATTGCAGGGGGTAGGCAAAGGCGGGGCGAACGGCCGTAAAAAAGTCAGCCATCTGCGCTGCCGGAAAATCAGGTTCACAAAAGAGGGTGACGGAGCGAATATCCATAGGTGTGCTATTGTAGCCCAATTTGACAGATGACATTAATCGCCGCTAGAATCCGCAGGCAGCAGCCCTGGGTAAAGGGACATAGATGAGCTGCGGCTTAAACTGGACGTGAAACGATGAACATTCCTGCTGAATCAGATGAACAGGCAGTGCCACCAACTGAAGAACCCCGTGAAGAGATGGCCCCGATTGATGGCGCCGAAGGTGAGCTGGCAGCGGCTGCCGATCTTGAAAGCGAAGCAGATGAAGAATTTGCGGATACGGCCGTAACTCCCGCGAAACCGTTGGCCACTGAAAGTGTGGCCGATGAACCCGCACCCGAACTCCCTGAATCGGAAGACCAGGCTGAGCCTGAAGACCTGCCGGTAACCCGTCTGACATTGGGCGCCTTTGGCGATGCGGCGGATGACGAGGATGAGGAAGCCGCGCCACGACCAATCAGAATCAAAAAACAGCGGCGCCAGCCACTGCGTTCGCCGCGCAAAAACCAGCCCACCCTGCAGCAGGTGACCGACCGGTTTGCTGCCTGTGGGCGGTGCAGCTACTTCTGGGCCGGGTACCGCGTGTTGTTTGGGCTTGAGGAACTGGAAACGGCCGTAGCCCACAGCAAATCTGGCTGGCTGGAATTAATCTGGGATGAGCAAATGCCTGAACTGGTGGTGAAATCATACGGGGTACGCCTGGACACGGGACACTATCACTTCGAAGGCTGCTGTGAAGAATGCCGCCGCCACTTTATCTACCAGGCCTCCGACAACGAAGACGAAGCCGACGCGTTTCGCATGGAAATTACACCCTACCTGGCCAAATAAACGGTCCATCACGGCCGTTCACACACTCTATCGTGAAACGTGAAACGTGAAGCCTTTCTGGTCACGTTTCACGCTTCAGGCCTGGTAATCCAAATGAGCTTTCTGTCGACCGCTGGCGGGCGGCTTCAAAGAGGATGATGCCCGCCGCCATGGCCGCATTGAGCGATTCGGTGGCGGCGTGCATGGGGATGGTGATGCGGTCCGTGGCCAGTTGCAAGGCTTCCTGCCCCGCGCCGCTGGCCTCGCTGCCAATGATGAGGGCGGAGGGCTGCTGCCAGTTGACGGCCGTATACGGCCGTTCTGCCTGCACCGTGGCCACCCACACCTGCATCCCCCGCACCGTTTGGGCAATCTCTGGCCAGCTCTGGCTGTGCACCGGCAGCCGCAAATGCGCCCCCATGCTGCCCCGCACCACCTTGGGATTGTACAAATCGACGCAGCCCGGCCCCAACAGCACGCCATCGGCCCCGGCCGCCCCGGCGGTGCGCAGCATCGTGCCCAGGTTGCCGGGGGTGTTGATTTCATCCAGCACCAGCAGCAGCGAGGGAGTGGCGGGCAGCGGCTGCGGCTGCATGGCAATAACGGCCAGCACACCCGCCGGGGTGCTGGTATCGCTCATGGCCTGCATGACTTCTTCCGAAGTTATGAGTGGGGTAGATTGTCCCAGGCTGGTGAGTTGTTGTAGAATCTGGGCATGAACGGCCGTTTCTAACCATCGTTCTGTGTAAAAAAGCAGCGCTGGCGGACGGGCCAATCCGATCAACTCTGTTAACCAACGAGTCCCTTCCACCACATACTGCATCTCTCGGTTGCGAAAACGACGATCCGTTTGCAGCCGCCGCACGTATTTCACCTTGGCATTTGTTAAGCTGGTAATCATTTTCTGATTGTATCTTTTTTGGCTAATCAGGGTTAAACAAATCACAAAAAGGAATTCAGATGTGTGTGCCAACTTGTTTGTGCGGATTACTTTGCACACACTCAACATAGATCGTATGGAGGTAGAGAACATATGTTGGATGAGTTAAGAGGATTGTACAAGATCAGCCGACCCCTTACGACCTTGTCGGGAGGGCTGGCAGTGTTGTTGGGGGGGTACGTGGCCGGTACGGGAGCCTGGGGCAAGGTAGCCCTGGCTATTCTGGCCACCTGGTTCATCACCGCCGCGGCCAACGCCTGGAATGATTATCGCGATATTGAAATTGATAAGATCAACCAGCCGAAACGGCCGTTACCCTCTGGCATGGTTTCCCCGCAAAACGTCTTGATATTTTCCCTCAGCCTGACGGCCGTCTCGATTATTCTGGCTGGCTTTATCAACCTCACCGCGTTTCTCATTGCGGTAGCCTCGGCGGCGCTGCTTTATCTCTACTCCTGGCGGCTGAAGAGCACCGTGCTGATGGGCAACGCCATCGTGGCCAGCATTTCGGCCATGAGCGCTATTTTTGGCGGCATTGCGGCGGGAAACCCACGGCCGTCGCTCTGGCTGGCAGTTATCATTGCTTCGGCCATCATGGGGCGTGAGGTATTAAAAACCCTGGCGGATTATGAAGGCGACCTGCGGCAGCGCTGCCGCACCATTGCCACGGTGTGGGGGCGACGTCCGGCGCGCATTGTGTTTTACCTGCTGGCGGCGGCCACCCTGGTGGTGATGATGCTGCCCTACATGCTCAACGTGTACGAGCCAGTGTATGCCTTTATCGTGGCCCTTGGCGTGTATCCGGTGCTGTTTTATGTGCTGCTGCGCGTCACGCGGGAGCGGTCTGGGCCGCAGCTGGAAAAGCTCAGCCAGCTAATGAAGTATGACTTTATGGTCTGGTTTTTGGCGGTAGTGCTGGGCGCGGCATCTTGAGGCGGGTTGTATAACAAGACCTGGCAGGCTTAATGAACCTGAAGAAAATAAATTAGCAATCGCCAACAGAGACACTTCAGGTTCATTTAAGGCGATTCAGTGTCAAGTTTATTACCGACTTTATTTCTGAATCGCCATGAAGCCTGTCAGGTCTGCGTAACCCCTACAGATTCTTCCTTTCGTTCTTCATCCTCTTCTTCACAAGTTTCCCCTGGGGCGGGTGGCAGTACATTGGGATCAAACGGTGGTGTTTTGCCGGATTGACGGCCGTACAGCAGCCACAGCTGGCTGTTAAACGGCTCTTCGCCCTCATCCAGCGTTTGGGTGGCGGGGACATAACGGCCGTCTGATTGCAGCAGGTGCGCCTTGGCCGTATCGTGCAGGTAGATGGTGAGAATGGAGATGATTTGCTGCCGCTCGGCTTCGTCTTCGATCGGGAAAAGGACCTCAACCCGGCGGTCGATGTTTCGCGGCATGGGGTCGGCGCTGCCGATGTAAATGTCTGGGCTGCCCTGGTTGTGGAAGTAGTAAATGCGGCTGTGCTCCAGGAAGCGCCCCACAATGCTCTTCACCCGAATATTTTCGCTAACGCCATTTAGCCCAGGGCGCAGGCAGCAGAACCCGCGGATGATCAGATCGATTGACACGCCTGCCTGGGAGGCGCGGTACAGCGCCCGGATGATGCCCGGATCGACCAGGGAGTTGGCTTTGATGATGATACGGCCGTTACGGCCGTACTGCGTTTCTCGCTCAATCAACCGCAGCAAGTTGGCCCGGAAATTCACCGGCGCCACCAAAAACTTGCGGTACGACTTTTGCTTCGAGTAGCCTGTCAGATAGTTAAACAATTCAGAAGCATCGGCGCCCATCTCCTCATCGCTGGTCATCAGTCCCAGGTCGGTATAAAGGCGGGCGGTGATGGTGTTGTAATTGCCCGTGGCCATGTGCACGTAGCGGCGGATGCCCTCCCGCTCGCGGCGCACCACCAGGCAGAGCTTGCAGTGCGTCTTCAGGCCAATTAAACCGTAGGTCACGTGAACGCCCGCCCGCTCCAGCGCCCTGGCCCACTCAATGTTCGACTCTTCATCAAACCGTGCCTTCAACTCCACCAGCACCGCCACCTGCTTGCCGTTTTCCCGCGCCTTCATCAAGGCGTGCACGATGGGGGGGTTCGGCCCCAGCCGGTACAGCGTTTGTTTAATAGCCAACACGTTGGGATCTTCCGCCGCGGCTTCCACAAAATCAACCACCGGCAGGAAACTGTCAAACGGTGTGTGCAGCAAAATGTTGGTTCGCTGCAGCACGTTAAAGATCGATTCGCCAAAGCGCAAATGCATCGGGACGTTGGGCTGGAAGGACTCATCCTTCAGTTCCGGCCGCTCCAGCCGGTGCAAATCCCACAGGCTGCTCAACCCCAGCGGGCCGTTGGTGGGGTAAACATCTGTCTGGCTGACCTTGAGATTGCTAATCAAAATGTTGCGAATTGATTCCGGTGTGTCTTCGTCAATTTCCAGCCGCACCACCCGGCCAAAGTGGCGCTGCCGCAAATTTTCCTCCATCGTTAGCAGCAAATCGTCAGCTTCCTCTTCCTGGATTTCCATGTCTGTGTTGCGCGTGATGCGGAACGGGTACGAAGCGCGTATATCCATGCCGGGGAAGAGGCGTTCCAGGTTGGCGGCAATCACCTGCTCCAGCCAGATGAACTTCTGGGTGGTGGGCGGCAGCAGCTCGTCTGGGTCCAGTGGATTCAGCGGCACCAGCCGGGGCAGGGTGGCGGGTACTTTGACACGGGCAAAGTGAATTTCGTTGGTATCCGGGTCGCGTACTTCGGCCGCCAAGTTCAGGCTGAGGTTAGAGATGTGCGGGAAGGGGTGGGTGGGGTCAAACACCAGCGGCGTGAGCACCGGGAAGATCTCTTGCTCAAAATAAGCCGACAGCTTTTTCTGCTGGCGCGGTTTGAGCTGGTTGTAGTTGAGGGTGTGGATGCCTTCTTCGGCCAGGGCGGGCTGCAAGGTTTTGAGCCAGCAGTTGGTGGCCTGGGCAAAAAGCTGGGTGCCGGTGCGGTGGATGGCCACCAGCTGCTCGCGCGGCGTCAGGCCGTCGGCGGGGCGGTCGGTGATGCCCAACAGCACTTGCTGCTTCAGGCCAGAGACACGCACCATGAAAAATTCATCCATGTTGCCGCTAAAAATGGCCAGAAACTTAACACGCTCCAGCAGCGGATGTTCGGGGTTTTCACATTCCTCCAACACGCGCCGATTAAATTCGATATTGCTGAGTTCTCGGTTAATATAAAGGCTTGGATTTTTAAGATCGATTTCGGACATAGGATGAAATTTTTTATTTGTGCCGGGTTAGACGGAAGACGTTTCTGGAGCGGATTATATCTATTTGCTCTGTTCTGGCTAACTGCCTGTGGCCATGTGGCGGAAACAGCGCTGCCCACGGCCGTTCTCCCCCTCACTTTGCCCGCACCACCCACGCCCCAGCAGCTGGCCACTCCCACGGGGACCCTGCCGCCTACACCAGTGGCCAGCCAGGTGGAGGCCGTTGCTCCAACCGCCACACCCGCGGCGACGGCAACGGCCGTTGCCAATCCCACCACCCTCCGCGCCGACCCCGGTGTACCAGGCGATTTGCGCGCTGCGGCCCAGGCGTTGGTTAAGCAGCAGCCAGACCAATTTGCCTGGGTAGAAGGCGGCCCGGCCGACGTAACGCTGACTTTGGATGCAGGCACGCCGCTGGCCGAATGGGTGTACGTCGTGGCCGCGCCGTTTGCCACGGTGGAAGATGACGTGACGCTGCCCGACTTGATGATCTCCCGTCCTTTGTTTGCGGCGGCGGACGTTGAGGCATGGGACACGGCCGTTTTCAACTCCGCCGACCCCCACATCACCTACCTGGCTAATACGGCCGAAATGGTGGAACGCGCCTGGGCGGAACGGCCGTCGCTGGTCATCTTGCCGTTTGATCAGCTGCGGTCCGATCTGAAGCTGCTGCGGCTGGATGGTGTCTCACCGCTGACGGCCGAATTTGACCCGGCGGCTTACCCGCTGACGGTCCAGGTGAATGTGGCAGGGGAAAAAACGGACGTAACCGACTTCCTGGCCGCTTGGAATGGTCCCGCCACCAATTGGGACCCCGGGAAGCTCACCCGCGTGGCCATGACCGGGGTGACGGCGCTCACCCGCGCCACGGCTTACCAGATGGAAATTGGGGGGATTCTGGCGCCGGGAACGGCCGTTGGCCCGGTGCTGCAAGCCGCCGACATCGCCCACGTGAGCAACGAGGTCTCCTTCACGCCCGACTGTCCGTACCCCGACCCCATCGGCGGCACCACCTTTTGCTCCCGCGAGAGCTACTTTGAGCTGCTCACCTGGCTGGGCATCGACGTGGTGGAGCTGACCGGCAACCACATCAACGACTGGGGCACCGATGCCCTGCTGCACTCGCTGGCGCTGTACGAAGCGGCGGGCATGGCCGTCTTTGGCGGTGGGGCGGATGCGGCCACCGCCCAGCAGCCTGCCCTGTTTGAGCACAACGGCAACCGCATTGCTTTTGTCGGCTGCAACCCGGTCGGCCCGGCGTATGCCTGGGCAGGCGAGGCCAAACCCGGCTCGCGCCTCTGCGACGATGGGTTTGTGGCCCAGATTGCCGAGCTGGCGGCAGCGGGTTACCAGGTGATGGCCACGCTGCAATACAACGAGTTTTACCACTATGCACCGACCGCGCAGCAGGAAGTGGATTTTGCCGAACTGGCCCAGGCGGGGGCAGCGGCCGTTTCTGGCAGCCAGGCGCATCATGCTCAGGGGTTTGCTTTTGTGGATGGCACATTTATCCATTATGGGCCGGGCAATCTCTTTTTTGACCAGATGGACCAGCTGGGCACGCGGCAAACGTTTGTGGATACGTATGTGTTTTATGACGGCCGTTTGCTCACCGTGGAACTATGGACCGGCCTGATTGAAAATTACTGCTGCCCGCGGGAGATGACTCTGGCGGAACGAGAAGCGGTGTTGACGGCCGTCTTTCAGGCCAGCGGCTGGTAGACCAGCCGCTGGTAGACCAGCAGCTGGTAAGATCAAAATTACCGGGGGCCAGACGTCTAATCACTGAGGAAAGATTGTATGTTGGCCCTAAACCTTTGAGGAGAAGCGTAATCACATGTTTAAACGTCTACTTGTTGGTGTCATAATGCTTGTTTTGCTGGCCGCCTGCACCAATACCGAAAACAGTGCACCCGGCGGCGACATCCTGGCCCCGCTGCCAACCGCTGCGGAGACAGACTCCCCGGCCGAAGGTGATCCGGCCTTACCTACTTTGCTCGAACGGCTGTCTGAAAATCCCGATCTGGTCTTTTTTGCCAACGGCTTAAACAACGTTGGTCTGGCTGACGAGCTGCAAAGCGGCGGGCCATTCACCGTTTTGGCCGCCTCTAGCCTGGCGTTTACCCGGTCCGAGCTGATTGTCAGCCAGATGGACCCGGCCATACTGGGACCGGTGCTGGAGAATCACGTGATAGAAGGCGCCTACAACACGAGGGAAAACCTGGCGCAGGCGGGTTCTGTGGGGACGCTAAATGGCACCCAGCTGCCCGTAGTCGAAGTAGAGGACAAGATCATCGTGGATTATGCCTGGGTGCAAGGCGAGCCGATTCAGGCCAGCAACGGTGTAATCTACGTCATCGATACGCTGCTGCTGCCGCCCGAAACGGGACCGGAAAAGAGTGTGTGGGGCGTTTTGAATGCCGACGGCCGTTTCACTACCTTTGTGGCCATGCTGGAAGGCACCCAGGTGATGACAGACCTTCGTTTTAGAGATGGTTATGACGCCGTCCTGGCGCCAACTGATGAAGCCTTTGCCAACATGCCTGCAAACGTCACCACGTATTTAGAAAACAATCCCTTTGACTATGAATTTGTGGCCTTCTTCCACCTGCTCACTCCCGACGGCTGGCCGCGAGGGACGGACTTGACTGTGGCAGACATGATTGAGTTGGGCACCATTCAAACGCGGGTAGGCAACCCTGGCTTTGGCTTTGAAGAGCTGATCATTAGCCAGACCGAAGCTGGCGTGACCGTGAATGAAGCTCAAGTTATTCAAGGGGATATAGATGCCACCAACGGCATCGTGCATGCTATCGACACGGTTTTGATCCCGCAGACCCTGCTCGAACACGTTGATCAGTAGCCGCGGTTTTTTACCGCGCCGCACGCAAGAGACGCAGAAAGAACCTGCGGCTACGGCCGGATGGCGCAGGCCGCGTTGATGTTGGTAGACTGGGGCAGGATAGGGGTCCAGTTCTGCTGGGGCAGGGGACTGTGCCACAGCGCCCCGTTGGACATCACGGCAAAAAGATGGTCCTCCACGGCCACAAATCGTTCCACCATGCTGCGGTTTTGCGGCTCGGTGAGCCGCCGCCAAGTTTGCCCGCCGTCGGTGCTGTGTTCGATACGGCCGTTCCGCCCCGAGGCATCTTCAGCTGGTCCCAACACCAATTCCTCGCTGTTGGCCGGGTTCACCCACACCGCCCGCGCGTAGCAGTCCAGGTACGCCCCCTGCCAGCTGGCGCCGCCATCGGTCGAGCGGTAAAAGCCGCCGCCGGTGGGGGCATACAGCAGCCGGTGGCTGCTGGGATGCACCGCAATCGAGTGCACATCGGGGTGAATTAAACCATCAGCGGGACGGCCGAATTGGGGACGGCCGTTGCTGCCCTCGGCCAGCTGCCACGAGTCACCGCCGTCGTCCGAGCGGAGCAGGCCGCCCACTTCTACCGCGGCAAAGGCGTGTTGACCGTGAAAGGCAAACCCGCGCACGCAGCCCGCTTCGGGCGAGTAGGGCAGCCACCAGCCAAATTCATCGCGCAGCTCGGCTACTTCAGGTCGTTCCACCCAGCTTTCGCCGCCATCTTGCGAGACAAACAAAGCGGCCGGTTCCGTGCCGGCAAACTCCAGGTCGGAGATGTCTGGGTGGAAGGCCAGCCAGCGCACGTGACGTTGGCTCAGGCCGTAACTCTGCTCAAACCAGGAGGCGCCACGATCATCGGAGCGAAAGATGCCGTCGGTGGTCCCAGCCAGAATCACACCCTCGCGGGCCATGATGCTGGTAACGATACGGCCGTCCAGCCCCCGTTTTTCCAATTTCCATGAATCCCCGTCCGGCTGCGCCAGCCAGACGCCGTTTTCGGTAGCTAAAAATAGTTCCATACGTCATTCACCGTCAGGTGCAACGCACTTGGGAAAGTGCATCGCACCTACAGAAACCAAAGTTGACAGTCACTTCAGCGTCATGGTGCAGTGACTGTCAACTGTTTGGGAAGATAGGCTTGGTTAAATTAAACCAGAGCAGGCCGGTTGGCACATCGGCCATTGGGACAGGATCAGGCCAGGGCGGGGCATGGAAGGTAAAGTTCCTTTACCACTTTCTGCCACGGTTAATTGCCATTTTCTTTTCAAATGTGGTTTCGAGATCAATACCAACGATGTTAGCAAGGTCACAAAGATTCCAAATTACGTCATAGATTTCCATGCCAAGTCGCTCTTTTGCCTCATCTTGATCTACATCTTTGTAGACGCTTGATAATTTCAGAACTTCTTCAATGACTTCACCAACTTCCGTTACTAAAAACATTGCTCTATGCTCAAGCGTGTGTCCATCCCAATTCTGCTTGCTTTTTAATTCGTTGGCCTGTTCTTGTAAATCCTTGATATTCATACTTAATTTCGTGCCCCTGTGAGTAATTTATCTGTAAGCGTTCAGTCTTATCTGGAGCAAGGGCAGTGCCTCGGCGCTTCTCCCCGCACGGGGGTGGAGGTATTGTTTTTAGAGAAACAGTATATTCGAGAAATTCTGACACCCTATGTCATATTTTCTTTAACCATCCTCCTCGCCTCTACAATCTGTCATGACATGCTCTCCCCGGCAGCGGCAACGGCTTTTTTGAGCAGCGCTCTAAATTTTTGGGCTGCTGGTTCTGGTCCCAGCCCAATAAAAGCCGTGCCAGACTCGCCTGAAGTTCGTAGGCCCGAAATAGTCATGCCGCTGTCCTGGACCAGTCTGTACATTGATGACGTTTCGTAATCTTCCACCTGAATGGTGTTTAATTGTGCTGCCAGCACAGCCGGAGGCTCATTTTCTTTTCCTGTGGCCCAGATCAACCACCTGGGGGTGAGCAGGATACCGGTCAGAATCACCTCGGATTTTTTGCCAAACAACCCTTTCTTCTTCCTGGTGGCGGTTGTCTCACCGCAAAACAAAGCGGCCGTTTCTACATCGCCTAAATCATGCTTCTCAATGTAGTCGTAAATGGCCGCAGCGAGGGCGGGTTGCATGTTGTTTAAGGGGCACTCTCGGGTAACACGAAGATAATCTTCCATCTTTGGTCTCCTGCGCCAGAGGTGGCAATTGCTTTTGGACGTGACTATCACCTAAAGCGGTGGCGTGTGTTTATAAAACGCTATATTTGCTGGGGGCAGCGGCGTATTCCCCATAATCAGGTCGGCCGCTTTTTCGGCCAGCATTATCACCGGGGCATAAATGTTGCCATTGGGTATGCTGGGCATCGATGAGGCATCGACAACCCGTACACCTTCGACGCCATGCACCTTCATGGAATCCGGTGCAATGACCGCCATGTTGTCTGTGCCCATCTTGCAGGTGCAGGAAGGATGGTAAGCCGTTTCGCCATCGTGGCCCACCCATGCCAAAATCTCCTCATTGCTTTGCACGGTGGGGCCGGGAGAAATTTCCCCGCCGTCGAAAGGTGCAAAGGCCAACTGCCCCAAAATGTGGCGGGTACAGCGAATGGCCTCTACCCATTCGCGCCGGTCCTGGGTGGTGGAAAGGTAGTTAAGCCGGATGGCGGGGTGGTTGGTGGGATCGGCCGTTTTTATTTTCACCGATCCCTTGGCATCGGAATACATCGGCCCGACATGTACCTGGTAGCCGTGCCCGCTGCTGGGCGAGGTGCCGTCATAGCGAACGGCAACGGGCAAAAAGTGAAACATCAGGTTGGGGTACTGGACTTCATCGTTGCTGCGGATAAACCCGCCCGCTTCAAAATGGTTTGTTGCCGCCGGACCCTTTTTTGCCAGAAGCCACTGCAAGCCCACCCACGGCTTGTTGTACCATTGCATGGCGGGGTAAACCGAAATGGGCTGGGTGCAGGCGTGCTGCACATATACCTCCAGGTGATCTTGCAGATTTTCTCCTACCCCTGGTAAATCCTGAACGATTGGAATGCCTAGAGCTTCCAGTTCGGCCGTATTTCCCACGCCAGAAAGCTGCAATAGCTGTGGCGAATTAAACGCGCCGCCACACAAGATCACCTCACCTGCCAGCACCTTTTGCCTGCCGCGCCTCCCTTGCCGGATTTCCACGCCGGTGGCTCGTTTGCCATCAAACAGTATTTTGGTCACCAAGGTTCGCGTCATTATCGTGAGGTTGGGTCGATGCAGCACCGGGTGCAGGTAAGCGCGGGCCGCACTCCAACGCCGCCCGCCGCGTATATTGCGGTCGAAGGCGGCAAACCCCTCTTGTTTGTAGCCGTTTACGTCGTTGGTAAGTTCGTAGCCTGCTTGCTGGACTGCCTCAAAAAAGGCCGCAAAGAGAGGATTTGTCGCCGGGCCGCGTTCCAGCACCAGCGGACCATCCGCGCCGCGAAACTCATCACCGCCCGTCAGGCAGCTTTCCAAACGTTTGAAGTAGGGCAGGCAGTGAGCATAATCCCAATGGGCCATGCCCGGTTCGCGGCCCCATTTTGTGTAGTCCAGCGGATTACCCCGCTGGAAAATCATGCCGTTGATGCTGCTGGAGCCACCCAGCAGTTTGCCCCGTCCGTGAAAAATCCGCCGGTTGTGCATAAATGGCTCCGGTTCTGATTGATAGCACCAATCGTACCGGGGATTGCCGATGGGGATGGTGAGGGCCGCAGGCATGTGGATAAAAATATCCCACCAGGAATCGGAGCGACCGGCTTCTAAAACCAGCACTTCGTGGTTGGAGTTGGCGCTGAGGCGGTTGGCCAGCACACATCCAGCAGAGCCACCGCCCACAATGATCGTATCAAACCGTTTGGAGAAATTGTTTTTACCTGTCACTAAAAAATGTTCCCATGATTTCCAAGTTTATCCCTCCCCTTTGCAGTTTGGCCTGATGAGTGTATAGCGGCAAAAAATATTTTTCCAGTTGGACTTTGTTGACGGCCGTTCCTCCATCCATCTATACTGTTTTGACCTTACTAACCCTTTTGTTTGGCTAAACCTGGGGGTACAAAATGGAAGAGACAACATGGGCCACCGTCCTGGAAACCAATGGAATTACCGTGGCAGAAATGCTGGCACAACGCCTGGAAGCGGCCGAAATTCCGGCCCAGGCAGTGCAGGAAAGCGCCGGCAAGGCAATTGGCCTCAGCGGCGGGCCACTGGGCACTGCTTACGTGCGGGTGCCGGTGCAGTATCTGGAAGAAGCGCGTGAGCTGTTGGATGTGGACGACCCGGCCGACGCCGACGACATTGTTATTTGCCCCAGCTGCGAGAGCGAGCTTGAGCTTGATGATACAGAGTGGGAGCAGGGCTGGTTTGTCTGCCCGGTTTGTGAGACACACGTTTCCCTGGACGATCTTTTTTAGCTTTTTGAGGTGCGTTTGGGGACGGCCGTAGGACGCCAGCGGCGCAGCACGTAAACCGTTATGCCTACACCGCACAGCAAAAAGCCAAGCTGTGCCCAAATGCTCTGGTGCCAGGGCACGGCCGTTTGCAGCGGTGTGCTGTTGATTCCCAGGCTGTAGCTGCCGCTGATGGGATGGCCATCGACGCTGGTGACCGTCCACTGTACCGTGTACACGCCGTCGGCCAGGGGCGGAACGGCCGTTACCAACATGTTGGCATTGGCCGGATCAATCGTGGGGGTGAGATCGGCCGCCGCCACGAAGTTTTGCAGCAGCTCGATGCGGCTGTCTGCCGCCACCGGCTCGCTGAACTCCAGCCGGATCTCCGTCAGCGCCTGGACCGAGCTGCCAGGCGCCGGGCTGGCCGAAACCAGTTCGGCATGAGCCACAACACGCGGCGCAAAAACGGCCGCCATGCCCCACAGCAGCAAAATCACCCAGAACCGCTTCATGGCAGTACCTCATCGAGCGCCTGGGCCAGCTCGCGCGGCGAAACCGGTCCACCCAGCGACGCCGTCACCCGGCCCTCCTCATCCAGCACAAAGACGTAAGGCTCCGTTTGCAGCCCCCATTCTGCCATCGCCGGCACGTAGGTTAATGTCTGGAAATCTTCATACACCTCGATGTGTATAAAGTTGGCCGCGTCGCCCACTGCGTTGCGCACGGTGGCCACGCTGTTGAGCACCGGGGCGCACCAGCGTGTCTCGCACAGGCCAGGGGTGATGAAGCCGACCACGGTAGGCTTGTTGTTGGCCACGGCCTCGGCCACGGTAAGCTGGTAAAACGCCGGGTCGGGGTCGTTGCCAGAGCTGAGCCTGTTGATGTCTGGCTCGGTGGCCAGGGTGCGGTTCTGGCTCAGCGGCGCCAGGTCGCCTACATCAACCGCCTCACCTTCTTCTTTTGCCTCGACGGCAAACTGGCTGGTGACGGTACGGCCGTCCGCCAGCACCACCTCGGCCGTTATCCCCCAAAAACCGGGGGTGGGCAGATGGGGATACGCCACCCAGTACGGCACTTCGTAGTCGCTGTAATTTTCTGCCGGACCCTGCCACACCGGTTCGGCGCTTTCTTCACCTGCGGGCACCACGCTCAATGAAACACTTTGGGCATCGGCGACGGGATCAGGTCCATCAAACAGGCCGAAGACGATGCGGGGATGGCCAACAGCCGTATCGGTGTTCATGCGCGTAATTTGAATGGGTGAGACGGCGTTGGGGATGGGGGTGGGGACGGCCGTTGCGCCACAGGCCGCCAGCCAAACGATCAACACCAATAGCAAAAATCGGGCAGGTTTCATGGGTGCAACTTTAGCAAAGCCAGCAAGACCGGACAAGAAAGTATTGACACCTCTTATTATTTTGGATACTATTTGACCGATAACGTAAAATTGGTCAATTAGTCAAAGGTTGGTGCAAATGACAAAATCTGACAATGACGAACGAGAGCAGCGCATCTTGGATGTGGCCGCCGACTTGATGGTTCACTACGGCTATGACAAAACCACTGTTAGCGATATTGCCCGTGAAGCGGGCATCAGCAAGGGGGCGGTTTACCTGCATTTCGACAGCAAAGAAGCGCTGTTTGAAGCGCTTATCATCCGCGAGCTGCAAACCTACACGGCAATCTGGCTGGACCGCCTGGAAGCAGATGAAGCCGGGGGCACGATGGCCGGGCTGTACAAAAACAGCCTGTACGCCATGAACAGCAGACCGTTCATGATGGCCTTGTTCCGGCGGGATGCCCGGGTGTTGGGCAACTATTTGCGCAAACCGGGCAATCTATTCCACAGATTTCGCCAGCAGCAAGCGGAATCTGAACGCTACGTTTTTGTAAAGCTGATGCAAGAAGCTGGCGCCATACGGCAGGACTTAGATGCCAGAGTGATTGCCCATGTCATGGATATTTTGGCTTACGGACTGGTGGGCATGGAAGATGTCCTGCCCCAGGGTGATATTCCACCACTGGCGGATGTCATTGAGGGCATTGCCGCCATCATGGACCGGGCGCTCACTCCAGAGGGCGGGGGAAATTCAGAAGCGGGCAAAGCCATCGTGCGCCAGATTGTCGAACAAGGGCGGCAGCGGCTCGACAACATGTCGTTGGTCAATTATCAAGAATTGACCCACAGTCAGGAGTGAAATCAGGATGATCACTGTACAAAATTTAACTTATACTTACCCTGGGGCCAGCGCTGAAACGCTGCATGGCTTGAACTTTACGATTGCCGAGGGCGAAATCTTCGGTTTTTTGGGGCCATCGGGGGCAGGTAAATCGACCACGCAAAACATTCTTATCGGCCTGCTGAAGCAGTTTGGCGGCACCGTCCAGGTATTGGGCCGGGACATTGGCAGCTGGGGCCACGACCTGTATGAGCACATCGGCGTCTCTTTTGAGCTGCCCAACCACTACCTCAAGCTGACGGCGCGGGAAAACCTCAACCACTTTGCCTCGTTGTACAGCGGCGCCACGCTGGATCCCATGGAAGTGCTCGGCTGGGTCGATTTGCAGGAAGATGCGGATAAAAAGGTGGCCAATTTTAGCAAGGGCATGAAGGTGCGCCTGAACGTGGCGCGCAGCCTGGTCCACCAACCCAGGCTGCTGTTCCTGGATGAACCCACGGCCGGTCTGGACCCGGTGAATGCCCGCAAAGTCAAGGACCTGATCCTGCGGCTGCGGCAGCAGGGCACCACAGTGTTTGTGACCACGCACAACATGAGCGTGGCCGACGAGCTGTGTGACCGGGTGGCGTTTATCACCGCCGGCAGCATCAATGTAATCGATGCCCCGGCGGCGCTGAAGCAGCAGTACGGCAAGCGGGACGTGCTGGTAGCCTACCGCAACGGCTCCGAAATGATAGAGGAGCAGACGTTTGCCCTGGATGGTCTGGGTCATGACCCATCGTTTATCCAGCTTTTACAGACAGCTCAACGCCTGGAAACCATCCACACGCAGGAGACGACGCTGGAGAACATCTTTATCCAGGTGACAGGACAGGAGTTAAACACATGAGCCGTTTCCTCTCAACCATGAAGACAGATATGGTGGTGCAGGTGCGCACCAACCTGTATACGATTGGCATTGGCGCGGGAGTGCTGGTAGCGGTGGCGCTGTCGCAGCTGGCCAGCCCGGATCAGCTGGTGTTGCTGGTGCCTACGCTGATGCTGCTGGTGGTCGGCGGCTCCACGCTGCTGTACGTGTCGGCGATGATTATTTTTGAGAAGGATGAGGGCACGCTGTGGGCCATGATCGTGTCGCCGGTACGGCCGTATGAATACCTCTGGTCCAAAATCATTACCCTCACTGGTTTGGCGACGCTGGAATCCGTGGTGATGATTGGCGGGGCCATGCTGATCATGCGCTTTTCTGGCGGGCTGGCGCTGCCCAACCTGCCGCTGCTGCTGTTGGGCATTGTGGCCATCGGCATCCTTTACACCTTGATTGGCATCATTCTGGTGGTGCGTTACAGGTCCATTACCGACTACCTTATCCCGATGGCCGGGGTGGCGGTAGTGCTGCAGCTGCCGTTTTTATACTTTCTGGGCTGGGTGGAACATTGGGCCTTCTTGTTGGTGCCCACCAGCGCCCCGACGATGTTGATGGTAGGGGCATACCGTCCGTTGGCTGGCTGGGAGTGGGCATATGGGGTGGGAGGAACGGCCGTTCTCCTCATTGGCCTCACGCTCTGGGCGTATCGTGCGTTTCAGACGCACGTGATTCAAAAGGTAGGGTAAGCACATGCTTATGACACAACTGGTCACTCGGCTGGGGCGCAACGATGCCAAACTTATCGGGCGCGACAGCTTCTTGATTTTTATGTTTTTGTTTGCCGCTATCATTGCTGTGGTTTTGTGGCTGGGAATGCCCGCCCTGAACAGCTACCTGGCTGAAACCGGCGTGATGCCCGGCGAGACGATAACTATCAGCCTGGCAGATGTGTATCCGATGCTGGTGGCTTTCATGGCGCTGTACACCGGTGCGCTGCTGGTGGGTACCGTGTTTGGTTTTGTCTTGCTGGATGAGAAGGATCAGCACACGCTGCGCGCCATGTTGGTGACGCCCGTGTCACTCAGCAAGTTTATGGCGTACCGGGTGGGGCTTTCGGCCGTTTTTGCCTTTGCCATCGTGCTGGGCATGGTGTACATCATCAACCAGGCGCTCCTGCCGCTGTGGCAGATGATTCTCTTTGCCGCTGCCGGGGCCCTGGCAGCGCCTATTGTGACTCTCTTTTTTGCCGTCATGGCGGAAAACAAGGTGCAGGGTTTTGCCTATTCCAAATTTGGCGGAATTTCCGGCTGGTTTATCCTGATTGGCTGGTTTATCCCCCAGCCGTGGCAGTGGCTTTGTGGCATCTTTCCGCCGTTTTGGGTGGCTAAGGCATACTGGCTGGCTCTGGACGGCAGCCCCTGGTGGTGGCTGGTTCTGGCTGCGGGCGTTATTCTGGAGATAGGCTTGATTGCCTGGTTTATCCGGCGTTTTAACCGGGTGGCGTATCGGTAACAAAGAAGTGAATTGAAGTGAAAAGTGAAAAGTGATAAGTTTAGGCCACTTTTCACTTTTCACTTTTTACTTTTCACTATTCACTCTCTCCCCCGTTACTCCATCGCCTTCTGCAAGGGATCGGCGCCAATTTGCTGCACCAGGAAGTGGGCAATGGTGGCTTTTTGGTTGGCGGTATTGGCAGCCGGGTCTGGTTTGGCGGCTTCTTTGACGTAGTCAACCACTTTTGGTGAATCGGCCACTTTTTCGGCCAGGGCGACCAGTTCTTCCAGCGTGTATTTTTCCACCAGCTGCCAGATGAGCTTGTCGCCGTTGGCCGGCTGGCCCATAGGCATGGCTTCAGGGCTTAGCAGCTGCATCGCTTGGGTGAGCAGCAGTTCCACGTAGGCCTGGCCGCCATTTTCCAGGATCATGAGGGCGATGCTGGATTTGGCGAAGTTTTCCGGTGCTTTGGGGTCAAGCAGCTTTTCCAGATCGGCTTTGCGCTGTTCTTCCTGCTCGCGGGTAAGAGTGGCGCGGGAGGTGATCGTGTACCAGGCAATGTCGTACAACTCGGCCATGGAAGGGTAATATTCGAGCAGGCGGGTAACGGCCGTACGCCGCTTGTTCATCAACTCCAGGTCAATTTGGGTACGGGCCAGGTTTTGGAACTGGTCATACAGCCAGCCCAGGTTTAGCGCCACCTCTCCCTCATCACCGTCGTCGCCAATGCGCTTGGCCAGCACAAACCGGGTACGAATAATCGCCTGGAAGCCCACACCCACGCTGAGAATTTGCAGGGTGGGATTCATCGCCGTCATGGTCACGCGCACCACAATCAGCGCAATCCAAGCAGCAACCACGTTGACCCCAATCAAAATCCAGGCCCAACGGGTGCGCAGCGCCTCGCGTGGGTAGGTTTGAAAGGTAGAAACCAGTTCGGCAATGGCAACGGTGGCCCCCAGCAAACCGACCAACACATAAGGCGCCAGGCGGGCGGTAAAGCCGTATACATTCTCTTGTAGGGGGGCAACCCAGGTGGGTGTTGTCTCGGTTATGGGGAAAACAATGATGGTAATGAGAATGGCTAAAAACAGGACAAAAATAAAGATCGCCGTTTTCATACCCCGCGTAAAGTGGGTACGGCGACCAAACATCATCTCTTCAGGTGGGGTGGCAGCCATGAGCAAAACCCGGTGAGGATAAGAGTGGGTAAGATTAGGTCAGGCTGCCGTTCAGGTAGAGGCGCGCCTGGCTGGTGATGGCGACCACCATGCCATCCGGGCTGTTGGTGTCGTCGCGCAAACGGACAAATCCGGCGGTGGAGAGTTCGCGCAGCACCGACAGCGTCTTGCCTGGCAAGGTCCACGTTTCCGCAGCGACCTCACTGGGGCTCATCGCGCCTCGTTTGGCGAGTGTTACCAATACTTTGCGCTCTTCTTCTTCTAGTTCAAACCGTTTCATTTTATTGCTCCTACAAGCTGATGGCCCCATTATAACATAAACTCTGGCGCTTTTTCTCTGCCTGCTGTAGAAATTTTAAGCTTGCCGGTTTTCCCCTGGCCAGTGATGGCCCCTGCTGGGCACTTCCGCCTGACAGTACGAAAAGCAACGGCCGTTTGTTATACTTACACCCCATGCAAGTGATTGATGGCCAGCTCCCCAAAGAAAAATTGTGGCGTGCTCTGGTGATTTTAACGCCCGATGAGCCGCTGGGCCGCGCCTGGCAGCTGGCGCTTTCCCTGGCTCGCGCCAACCAGGGCCAGCTCATCGTTGGCATTTACATTCGTGACCTGAATCCGGCGGCGCAAAAGGCGGCACACCGATGTGCCGAATCCATCCGCGAGGCAGAACCGGACGCCGATGACATTTTCATCCTGATCATCACGGCACCCAACTTTGATAAAGCGCTGGCTCGTTTTGTGGGGACGGCGGCGGTTGACCTGCTGGTGGCCCATATCGATGGTCCTATCGCTTACAACCTGAACCGGGTGCCCTGCGCCGTGGCGGCGCTGCGTGGTGACAGCGCCACGGTGGTGGCGGAAACGGCCGTATCACCGACCAGCGAACTGCACCACCTCATCGTGCCCACATCCGGCGGTCCCAACACCGCCTACGCCCTGACATTTTTGCTGCCGTTGACGCCTAAAGTGAAGGTAACGGCCGTTTACATTGCCCCCGAATACCTGGAAAACGAAAAAGCCCTGGGCCGTGCCCGTCTGCGCCAGCTTATGCAGTATGTCGATGGCGTAGACAAAATTGAGACCGAGGTGGTTACCGCCCCATCGGTCACCCAGGGCATCACGGAATATGCCCGCGAACGCGGCGACGTGGTTATCATCGGCGCCAGCCAGGAAAGCTCCATCGACAAGATTTTGTTCGGCGATATTCCAGGGGCCGTGGTGCGCCAGAGCCACAAGCCGGTCGTTATTGTGCGGCAGCCGCGCAGCCGGCTGGGGCCGTGGTGGGATAACCTGGCCTGGCGGCTGCGCCAATATTTGCCACGCCTGGACATCAAAGATCGGACCGAGGCGTACACCCGCATCCGGCGCAGCGCGCGCCCCGATTTGGACTTTTACATGCTGATATCCCTTTCCACCATCATTGCCGCGCTGGGTCTAATCATCAGCAGCCCGGCGGTGGTGATTGGGGCGATGCTGGTAGCGCCGCTTATGTCGCCGATGGTGGGTACCGGGCTGGCGGTGGTTTTGGGGGACACCCGTTTCATCCGGCTTTCGTTGGGCGCGGTCGGGCGCGGTGTGGTGCTGTCGATCATGGTTGGCGCGGCGGCGGGGCTGCTGAGCATCAACCAGCCTGCCACACCAGAGCTGCTGGCGCGCACTCAACCTACGCTCATCGACCTGGCCATTGCCCTCTTTTCGGGTCTAGCCGGGGCCTACGCCCTGTCTCGCTCCGATGCGGCAGGCGCTCTGCCCGGTGTGGCGATTGCCGCCGCCCTGGTGCCACCCCTGGCCACCGTGGGCATCTCCTTGACGGCCGGGCGCTATGGTGAGGCGTTTGGGGCGATGCTTCTGTTTACCGCCAACTTTGTGGCCATCAGCTCGGCTACAGCGCTGATGTTCCTCATCCTCGGTTTCCGGCCCACTACCCCGCAAAAGTCACGCCGCGCCGTGCAGGCGCGCAGCGGGCAGGTGGCCGTTATCTCCCTGGCGTTGGTGACGGCCCTGATCCTTGGCTTTACCTACCAGCTGGCCCAGGAGCAGGCGCGCGAGGCACGGATCATTGCGGTGGTGGAGGAAAAGCTGGCCGACGTGGCAGGGGCCACGCTGGATGAGCCACCCACCACGACCTTTGAGAACGGCCTGCTGACGCTGGAAATTACCGCTCGCTCCGCCAATCCGCTGCCGCACCGGGTAGTAGAAGAGCTGCAAACGGCCATCGGCGCAACGCTGCGGGATGAGGGCATTCTGGAGAGCGTGGCCCTGACGCTGGAAGTGATTGAGGTGACGGTGCTGGATCCGGAAGTTCCACCGACGCTGACGCCCACGCCATCGCCGACGTTGACCTTCACACCCGGTCCCACACCCACCCCAACCAGCACGCCCACGCTGACGCCATCGCCGCAGCCCACCACTACGGAAGCATCTATGGTGCTACCGACAACCACGGCGACGCTTATTCCTACGGAAACGGCCACGGCCGTTCCCTCCGCCACCCCAACCGCAACTGTACCAACGGCCGTCCTCACCTATCCTTTTGGCACCAACTTGCGCACGGCGCCCAGCCTGGATGCGGCCG
Organism: Candidatus Leptofilum proximum; assembly: GCA_016710325.1. Taxonomy (GTDB): domain Bacteria; phylum Chloroflexota; class Anaerolineae; order Promineifilales; family Promineifilaceae; genus Leptofilum; species Leptofilum proximum. The sequence continues at coordinate 1,966,472 of JADJXK010000001.1, forward strand.
TTCTGGCGGTGCTGCCCATTGACACAATGGTGGTTCTGCTGGATGGGGTGGCCTCCGCCGATGGCTTTGTCTGGCAAGAAGTGCTGGTAGATGGACAGCCTGGCTGGCTCTCGGCCGAGTTTTTGCAGGCGCCTTAACGTGGCGTTACGCTTAAGGTCAGAGAGACCGAGAGAGGACGGCGTACCGGGTATGGCTTTGGATTTTGTATCGATTTTTCGGCTAGCGTTGTTGATTTTACGGCAGAATTTTGTATAATCCCATCCGCTGTTTGGCATATGGCCAGCCAGCGCCCAATGGCCCTGTAGCTCAATGGCAGAGCAACTGACTCTTAATCAGCAGGTTGAAGGTTCGAGTCCTTCCAGGGTCACTTATGCACAAGCCCGCTCTTCATGAGCGGCTTTTTGTTTTTTGTGAAGGGCAAGTTGCAGGTTGCAAGTGGCAAGTTGCAGGTTTGCATCACCAAAATACTTGTTACCTGCCACATGCTACTTGCAACAAAAGAATTTCACTTTGGCCATACCAACACAGTCCAACATCATCCTCACCGGCTTCATGGGTACGGGTAAAACGACGGTAGGCGAACTGCTGGCGCAGCGGCTGCAACGGCCGTTTATCGACACCGATGCGCTGATTGTAGAGCGTGACGGCCGTTCCATTGCCGAGATCTTTGCCGAGGATGGCGAAGCAGCGTTCCGTGCCTGGGAGCGAGCCGTGGCGCTGGAGCTGGCGCAGCAGCAGGGGCTGGTCATCGCCACTGGCGGGCGGTTGATGCTGGACGAGGACAATGCCGAAGCGCTGGCAGCCTCAGGGCAGGTGTTTTGCCTGACGGCCGTTCCCACAACGATCCTGGCGCGGGTACAGGATGACAGCAAACGGCCGCTGCTCAATGTGCCTAACCCGGCCCAACGCATTGCCCTTTTGCTGGAGATGCGCCGCGAGGGATACGGCCGTTTCCCGCAAATTGCCACCGATGGCAAAACGGCCGAACAGGTCGTGGATGAAATTCTACTAGTGGCTGGTGGCTAGTGGCTCGTTTTCGCTGTGCAGCTCTGTGCCGCCTCCGTGTAGCCCTGTGTTCCGCTTTTTGTTTTTGAAGGAGACGACATGAGCGCAGGCTCAACACCATGAATGAAAATCAACAGATTTCGCAGATTTGCGCAGATTGCGCCCAGATTTAATCCGCGTTCATCCGCGGCCTATTTTCCGAGGAACGATTATGACCCTAAACCTCACGCGCCTGCCCGTCGCCCATCCCACTGGCCAGTATGAGGTGCTGGTTGGCGCTGATTTGCTGCCCAATCTGGCCGAACTCGCCCACATTCGCGGCCCGATTGTCCTCATTACCGACAGCCATGTGGGGCCGCGACACGCCAGCCGCCTGAGTGGAGCAGCGTGTACCGTCACCATTCCCGCCGGAGAGCAGCACAAAACGTTGGCCACGGTCCAAACGATTTACAATGAACTGCTGGCCGCAGGCATTGACCGGCAGGCCACGGTGGTGGCCCTGGGCGGCGGTGTGGTGGGGGACGTGGCCGGGTTTGTGGCCGCCACCTATCTGCGCGGGGTGGATTTTGTGCAGTGCCCCACCTCGCTGCTGGCAATGGTGGATGCCAGTGTTGGCGGTAAAACGGGCGTGGATCTGCCCCAGGGCAAGAACCTGGTGGGGGCGTTTAAACAGCCAACGGCCGTTCTGGCCGATATCACCACCCTGCAAACCCTGCCCGCAGAAGAGTTTGCCGCAGGGATGGCCGAAGTGGTCAAGCATGGGCTGATAAGTAACCCTGAACTGTTTGAGAGATTAGAGATTGGAGATTGGAGATTCTCGAACCAATCTCCAATCTCCAGTCTCCAATCTCTTGTTGCCACGGCGATTGAGGTGAAGCGTGATGTAGTGCAGGAAGATCCCTTTGAGCAGGGGCGGCGGGCGACGTTGAATTTGGGACATACCTTTGGCCACGCCATTGAGCAGGTGAGTGGGTATCGCGTCCGGCATGGCGAGGGTGTGGCGCTGGGGCTGGTGGCCGCCGCTAATCTTTCGACCCGGTTGGGCTACTGCGATCCGGCCTTGCAGGAACGCATTGAGGCGGTGCTGCAGCGGCAGGGGCTGCCTACGCGCATTCCGGCGGCGTATGATCCAGCCCAGATTTACCAGGCCATGTTTAGCGACAAGAAAAAGGCGGCGGGCCGGCTGCGCTTTATTTTGCTGCGTGATGTGGGGGATGTGTTTATTGCGGCAGAGGTGGCGGAAGCGGCCGTGTTGGAAACTTTAACGGCCGTTCAAGACCCAGAAAGTTCCCCTTTACAATAGGACCTTTTTTGATATAATTTTCGGCCTGACGATAAATTCTCAGTCACTGCCGCTGTTTACAGCGGTTTTTGCCGTCTTGGTGCAGTTTTGCAGAATTTTGTTCCGATCTGTAGTGGCCAAGCTGTACTTTAAGCAGTTGGGCAGAGCGGCATTTTGTAACGGATCGAATTTACGTCAGACTGCACTTAGGCAACCGATGCTTGTTTTTGAGTTTAATCAGGTGACAGTTACCCCGGTAGCTGTCACCTTTCATATAATAAATTTTGCGGATTCAACGATCCGTTTAGGGGTAAATAATGACATTAATGAAACCTCATCTGCTAACCCAAGATGGTTTAGTGAAATTGACCAATGAGCTGGAACAGCTGCGCACAGAAGGGCGGGAGAAAGTGGCCGATCGGCTGCATCGCGCTTTTCAGGATGGGCAGGATGATGATTTTGTGGAGAATGCCGAACTTGAAGCGGCTCGTAATGAGCAGGCTTTTCTGGAAGGGCGTATTCAGGAGTTGGAAGACATCCTGAAGAATTACCAGATCATCGATGACAACGGCGGTCCGCATGATTCCGTGCGGGTTGGCGATTGGGTAACCGTCTCTGAAGAAGGGTTTGACGATGAGGAGCGCTACCACCTGGTTGGCGCTGCCGAGGCAGACCCGGCCGCCGGGCGTATCTCCAACGAGAGTCCGTTGGGGGTTGCCTTGTTGGGCAAGAAAGTGGGTGATATTGTGCGTGTTAACGCACCCAACGGCGTTCTTGAGTTTCGTGTTGTAAAGATCGGGTAACCGCCCCATGCGTTACCCGGTACCATCTAGTTTATTTGAGGCCCGTGGATAACACGGGCTTTTTTTCATTCAATCGCAGGGGCTCGTAGGGGCGAGGCAGTTGGTCCTGATCGTTGAACAGGAAAGCCAATTTGCCTTCCAACTGCCTCGCCCTTACCGAAGGAGTCGGGCATGTCTTGGGAACCAACACCGCTGGAAGAAAAACGTCTGGAAAAAATTGAGCTGCTGCGCGAGGCGGGCATTGAGCCGTATCCGCTGCGCGTGGAGCGCACACACACCAGCGCTGCTGCCATCGCCGCCTTTGAAACGGCCGAATCTAAGCAAGGTGCCGACGTACCGGAGATTGAGGTGACGCTGTGCGGCCGTATTATGAGCGCGCGTGACATGGGTAAGACGGTGTTTGCCCACATTGAGGATGGGTACGGCCGTATCCAGCTCTTCATCCGCCGTGATGCTATCGGTGAGGAATCCCACCAGATTTTCCGCAAGCTGCTCGATTTGGGTGACTTTGTCCAGGCAACCGGCGTGTTGTTCCGCACCCGCACCGGTGAGGTGAGCCTGCGCGTCAGTGAGTGGAAGCTGCTGGCCAAAGCCGTCAGCCCGCTGCCGGTGGTAAAAGAGCAGGAGGTGGACGGCGAAATTGTGCGCCACAATGCCTTCAGCGATGTGGAAGAGCGCTATCGCCAGCGTTACGCCGATTTGGCCGTCAATCCAGACGTGCGCGAGGTGTTTAAAATCCGCGCCAAAGTGATTTCGGCCTTGCGCCGCTACTTTGAAGACCATGACTTTTTAGAGGTGGAAACCCCGGTTTTGCAGCCTTTGTATGGGGGGGCGGCGGCACGGCCGTTTACCACCCACCACAACCAGCTCAAGCAAGAACTGTACCTGCGCATCTCCTTTGAACTGTACCTCAAACGACTACTGGTTGGCGGTATCGAGCGCGTCTACGAAATTGGTCGCGACTTCCGCAACGAGGGCGTCAGCTTCAAACACAACCCCGAATTCACCATGCTGGAGTTTTACGCTGCTTACTGGGATTACCACAACGTGATGGACTTCACCGAAGGCATGGTGAAATACGTCGCTCAGCACGTCTGGGGCAAAAGTGAAATCACCTACCAGGGCGATACGATTGACCTGGGCGGCAGCTGGCCGCGCCTGACCATGCGTGACGCCATCAAGCAGTTTGCCGAGATCGACTACATGGAACATCCCGACGCCGCCAGCCTGGCAAAAGCGATTCGTGAAGCGGGCGGGCACGCACCCGCTGGAGCCAGCTGGGGCAAGCTCATCGACGGCCTGTTTGGCGATTATGTGGAGCCGAAGCTCATCCAGCCCACCATCATCACCACCTACCCGCGCGATATTTCGCCGCTGGCCAAAGCCATTCCTGGTGATCCGCTGCACGTGGAGCGGTTTGAGTTTTTCATTGCGGGCATGGAAATGGGCAACGCCTTCACGGAGCTGAACGACCCGCTGGACCAGCAGCGGCGCTTCGAGGATCTGCAAAAACTGTACGCCAAAGACGACGACGAGCTAAACCCCATTGACGAAGATTACCTGCGGGCGATGCGCTACGGCATGCCGCCCAACGGCGGTTTTGGCGTCGGCGTGGATCGGCTGGTGATGCTTATGGCGGACAAAGCCACAATCCGCGAGGTGCTGCTCTTCCCCCACCTCCGCGAACGCGACGAGGGATAATTAAAACCAACCAGGTCTTCATGAGTGAGTGGGCTTAATAAATGTCGGCAGACCAGGAAACCAATGATGCCTTCCTGGTAACAGAAACGGCATCCGGTACAAAAATCGAAATCTTGACCCATCCAGATTTTCCTCTCGGCAGTTTTTTGCTGGAGATTTTTCTGTGGAACTTTGCCCTGTTGGTGTTGGTGCTTCTTGTACGTTCTAATTGGGTTTGTTGGACTGCTTACTTTTTTGCAGCCACATTTGGTTCTCTGAATTTTCTTATTTGGAATTATTGGGCGAAAGACAGTCTAAAACTTTCCAAAAACGTTCTTAAACTAAAACGGGATATGCCGCTGTTTAGTTCGAGATTATCCAATTATCAAAAGTCCGAAATTAAGAACCTCCACCTTGTTCAACCAGATGAAAAACCAGGTTTATTTGAGGGTGTTTTTGGCTTGAGGCTCTTTTTGATTCAATCTCGGGGAGTAATTGCGTTTGAAACGCCACAGGGAATGATTGTTCGATTTGGTTGGGGCCTTAGCAACTCCGAGGCTGAGGAAATAGTGGCGATCATAAAAAACTGGCTCCAAGAATCAGCCGTGTGACCGCGTTCTTTTGCCCCCAAACACCTTAAATTTTCAAGATTAAATCAATCACATACCCTTAAAAAAGCGGTTCGGCGGAGTGCGCATCCTCAGATGTCCACTCCGCCAATTTAATCATCTACTTACTGTCAAGCGGTGCGTTTCACTTGTTCACAAACGGCAAATACGATTGCTGTACATCGCCACCCGCCAGTTCAAACAGCGTGATGGAGTCGGCCGGGAAAGTGGCGCTAAAGCCACCGGCGGGCACGACCACATTGGGCTGCTGCGTAATTTGGCTGAGGCTGCTGCTGCCGTAACGGTACACTTCGGCCGTACCGCCGGTGAAGCCATCCAGCACGATCGAGCTGGTGACCGGCGCGCCACTTTTGTTCACCACCATGATGGTGAGCGCCAGGTCGCTGCTGCGCCGCGCGGCAAAGACGGACAGTTGATCCACATCGCTGCTGCTGGCCGGTAGGCTGAGGTTGCCAAAGGCGGAGCCGCTGCCGTCGTAGTTGAGGTACATGCGGAAGGCAAAAGCGCCGGGCTCTGTATTGGCCGGAGGCGCCCAGAGCGTGGCCAGGTCTACCTGCTGCTGGCCAAAGATGCCCAGCACATCGGCCTGGGCCAGGGCCCCGTTAATATGTTCCAGGCCGCCCCAGTTGTACTCGGTGATGGCGATTTTGGTGCCGGGGTAGTACGTGTCTACCCAGTCGTGCATGCGTGGAATCAGTTCAACCGGTTCATTGATCCAGCTTTCATCCACGTAAGTGGGGTCCCACAAAGCGCGGGTGGAGCGCAGCCGCAGCGCCTGGGTGGCGTCGCCGCCCGCCGTGCTGAGGGCAACGCCGCTTTGCTGCGGGTAAAAATGCAGGTCCAGGTAGTCGAGCAGGCGTGTGCCGTTGGTTTGTTCGTAGACGGCCAGCTGCTGGAGATACCACTCTACCAGGGGCATGTCACCGTGCGCCAGGCGATCCGGGGGATTGAGCCAGAAAGCACCACCGGAGGCGACGTCGGCGGCGGAGTAGAAGTAGGCGGTCCAGCCCCACAGGACGGGACCGAGCGTACTGGCCGTGGGATCGGCCTGCTTGATCGCTTCGGCATAGGCGATGGTGCGCGCCAACAGCTCGTCATAGGTGAGCGGATCGGGATAGACGTCGCGGTGGGTGCTGTTCCAGAGCATTGGTTCATTGTCGAGGGCGTAGTAGGGGACGCCGCCGTCGGCGGCGGTGCCAAACTCGCTGGTGAGGTGGGTGACCCACTCATTGACCCAACTTTCGTCGATGGCCGTGCTGGTCAGGGTGGGATCGTTGCCGGTGATGGGGGTGCCGTTGGGGAAACGGCCGTTGCCGCAATCCCAGTTGCCATCAAACGCCTGCTGGTTGGGGTAAATGGACTGGGGGAAGCTGCAGTCGCGATCGTTTGTGAGCCGACGCTTGGGCGTCCAGCCAATCAGCGGCATGGTGACGATGGAACGGGTGCCGGTGCTGTTGTTGGCCATGACAATCTCATCCACGGTGTTGACGGTGAGATCGTCATCCCCCTCCGGCACGTTCATGAAAAACCAGTCGCTGGCCCTGTTAGAGACGTCGATTTTCCAATTGTAACGCGTGGTAGCATTACCACCCCAGCGGTTAACGGGCAGGCCGATTTCGTTGGCAAAGGTGTTATCGGCAAAGTTGAGGCCGTAGATGTCCGGGCTGATGGTGTGGGAGACGGTGGTGGTGTCGATGGTGAGGGTGGGACCGGTGCCGGGCGGGACGGGGGTGCCGCTGCCGTCGGCCTCCACCAGCTGAACGTCGTCCAGGTAATAAACTGGCTGGGACGATCCTGAGGCTTCTTGCAGCACGATGCCGGTCACGGTGCCGTTGGACAGCCCCAGGGCACTCAGCGAAACTTCGACCTGGGTCCAGCTGTTGGCCGTGGTGCTGACGGCAACAGGCGTTTCAATAATCGTCTGGGAGCCATCGCGCAGCTTAAGGCTGAGCTGGTGGCCGCCCGTTGGGCCGCCGTGAATCCAGAAGGTGACGGCGTCGTAATCGGCTGTGCTGAAGGCGGTGCTGCTTTGCAGCGCCAGCCCGGCCCAGGCGGCGGTGTGAGTGACGCTCATGGCATCGCTGCCAGAGTGGGTGGGAGAGCCGGTGTTGAAGGTAACGGCCGTATCCCATGACCAGTTTTGCCAGCCTGCCGCCAGGGTGTCGTCGTAAATGATCAGGTTGGCGGTGGGCTGTGCTGCCAGGGTAAAGATGGGAATCAGGAAAAGGGCCAGTACGATAATTATTTTCCACGCAAAACGCTTTTTCATAAAAACTCCTTTACACTAAACTTTGCTTTAACTGCTCCTGCACGTACAAATTTGTACTTGCGGACCTGATTGTACGCAGCTTAGTGAGATGACGGACGTTTTTTAGGACTTCTGGTTCATTTTGCGAGAAAAGTGGGGCTATTTTACTCATTAAATACCTACATTTGCTGAATCATGGATTCGTGCTACGTTTCTGGGTAACTAACACGGTCATCAGGATTTTGTCGGGATGTCAACCCCATGAACTCCCAAAGAGCCACTTAACAAACGGATGATACGGATAAAAAGCTAAAAATCCGTCAAATTCGCTTTAGCCGTATCCTACCTCCAGGGATTAGCTCATGAACCAGGCCATTATCCACATTGCCCTCGTCGTGCGTGATTATGATGAGGCGATTGCCTTCTACACCGAAAAGCTCAACTTTACCCTGCTCGAAGACACTTACCAGCCAGAGCAGGACAAGCGCTGGGTGGTGGTTGCCCCGCCCGGATCCAGTGGCACCACATTGCTGCTGGCCCGCGCCTCGATGCCGGAGCAGGAGCCGTTCATCGGCAATCAAACCGGCGGGCGCGTTTTTCTCTTCCTGCACACCGATGATTTTTGGCGTGATTATCACGCCATGCTGGCCGAAGGCATCAGCTTTGTCCGCGAACCTAAACAAGCAGAATACGGCCTTGTCGCGGTATTCGAAGATTTGTATGGCAACCTGTGGGATTTGCTCCAGCTGAATGATGATCATCCGCTGGTGCAGCGTCTGACGGCAAACGAGGAGGGTTGAGATGCGTATTGCGGCCGTTTACGATATTCATGGCAACTTACCAGCATTGCAGGCTGTGCTGCAAGACGTTAAGCGTGAAGCTGTAGAGTGTGTTGTAGTGGGTGGCGATGTGGTCGCTGGCCCCCTGCCCAATGAAACGTTGCAGCTTTTGCAAAGCGTTACAATTCCCACACAGTTCATCCGTGGCAATGCCGAATCGGAATTGTTACGCGTTCTGGCCGGAGAGGAACCTGGTGGCCTCTCAGAACGGGCAGACGAAGAAGCCTTTTGGCTGGCCAAAACATTGACGCCGGAGCACAAGCAGTTCGTAGCCGGTTGGCCGACGGCCGTCACGTTAGAGGTGGCAGGATGGGGCAAGGTTCTGTTTTGCCATGCCACGCCGCACAGCGATATTCAGGTATTCACCCGCCTGACGCCGGAAGAGAAATTGGTTTCTTGGTTTAAAGGTTTAAATACTTCCCTGGTAGTTTGTGGTCACACCCACATGCAGTTTGAGCGCACGGTTGGTGACGTGTGCGTGGTCAATGCGGGCAGCGTGGGCATGCCGTTTGGCCGAACGGGGGCAGATTGGCTATTGCTGGACGGCGAGATTGCCTTGCAGCATACAGATTACGATCTGGAACAGGCTGCGGCACAAATTCGACAGTCCAATTATCCTGACGCCGAGTCGTTTGCCAGCGGCAATGTTTTGCAATCTCCGTCCGAGGCGCAGGCGCTTGAAATGCTGGCTCACCTGGAAGCGAGGCAAGCTGGCGGAGCGTAAGTTGCTGCGAGTTGAGCGGGTGTTTAGCCCATCTAAAATACCAAATATCCCTCCTTGCCAAATCAATTTTTCGTGATACGTTCCAGTTTATGACATCGATCAACACACCTCTAGAAACACCTGACGTGCCCGTGGTGGAGCGAGGGGACCGGGACACCTGGCGCATTTTGTGGCGCGCCTTTGGTTATTTACGGCCGTATCGCCCCCTCGTCATTGGCACCTACGTCACAATGATCGTCATCAACGGGTTGAGCCTCGTCATTCCCCAATTTATCCGGCTCATTATCGACCGGGGCATTCGCCAACAGGAGATTGCTTTCCTGGGCTGGTCGGTGCTGGCGCTGCTGGGGCTGACGCTGATCAAGGGTATCTTCGCCTACTTCCAGGGGCGCTGGACCGAGGTGGCGTCGCAAACCGTGGCCTACGATTTACGCAACGCCATCCAGAACAAGCTCACCGTGCTGCCCTTCTCCTACCACGATCGCACCGAGACGGGCCAACTGCTCTCACGCGCCATCCAGGACGTGGAGCGGATTCGCTTTCTCACCGGGCGGGCGGCGTTTCGCATTATCGACGGCGCGTTTTTGCTGGTGGCAACGGCCGTTGTCCTCTTCACCATGAGCACCAACCTGGCCCTGCTGGTGATGCTCACCATGCCGCTGCTCGTCTGGCGCTCGCTGAGTTTTGGCCGCCGCTTCCGCCCGCTCTCCCTGGCGATTCAGGACCAGCTGGCGGTGCTCACCACGAACCTGGAGCAAAATTTTCGCGGGGCGCGGGTGGTCAAGGCCTTTGCCCAGGAGGATGCGGAAATCGGCCGTTTTGTGAACCAAAACGAGCACTGGTTTGGCCTCTCAGCACTGTCGTCCCGCCTGCAGGCGATTAACATCCCCATGATGGACCTGATTGCCAACCTGGGCACCGTGGCCGTCATTGGCTACGGTGGCTGGCTGGTGACGCAGCAGTCACTAACGTTGGGTGAACTGGTCGCCTTCACCACCTACCTGGGCCAGCTCACCACGCCGGTGCGCCGCATCGGGCTGGTGCTGCCCGCCATCATCATGGCCTCGGCTTCTGGCGAACGCATCTTTGAAATCCTCGACCAAATTCCCGACGTCAAGGATGCGCCGGATGCAGTGGACTTGCCAAAAATCAAGGGTCACGTGCAATTTGAGGACGTCTCTTTTGGCTACCTGAAGCGCCACCGGGTGCTGAAAAACATCAGCTTTGCCGCCGAACCGGGGCAGGTGATTGCCCTGCTGGGCGCGACCGGTTCTGGCAAATCGACCATCATGAATTTGCTGCCGCGTTTTTATGATCCGACGGGTGGGCGGGTGCTGGTAGACGGCCACGATTTGCGCCAGGTGACGCTGGCTTCGCTGCGCAGCCAGATGGGCATTGTCCTGCAAGAAACGACGCTGTTTGCCGCCACCATCGGCGAAAACATCGCCTTCAGCCACCCGGACGCCACCGAGGATGACATCATCGCCGCGGCCAAAGCGGCCCAGGCACACGACTTTATCAGTGAACTGCCAGAAGGGTACGAGACGCACGTGGGCGAGCGGGGCGTGACGCTCTCTGGCGGGCAGAAGCAGCGTATTGCCATCGCCCGGGCGCTGCTGGCCGACCCCGCCATCCTCATTTTGGACGACGCCACGGCCAGCGTGGACACCCAAACCGAGCGCTTGATTCAGCAGGCGCTGGGGAACTTGATGAACGGCCGTACCACCTTCGTCATTGCCCACCGCTTGAGCACCGTGCGCCGCGCCGACCTGATCCTGGTGCTGGATAAAGGGCAGATTGTGGCCCGTGGCACGCACGATGAGCTGCTGGCCCAATCGAGCCATTACCAGGAAATTTATCACAAGCAGTTACGGCCGCAGGAACGGGTGGCAAGTTAGAGGTTGCAGGTTGCAAGTGGCAGGTTGCAAGTAACAACCTGCCACTTGCAACTTGCCACAGGATTAAACTATGAGTTTCTCAATTGGATCAACCGGACCGAACATGGGACCGCGTGGGGCATTACACCGCTTTGGGCAGGAAGAGGCGGGGCAGCTGTTTAACCAGCGGGTGGTGGTGCGCATGCTGGCCTATTTGAAGCCATACGGCCGTCTCATGCTCATCGCCACCGTTTTGATGCTCATTGCCACTGGCATGACGCTGGTGGTGCCCTACCTGATCAAAATTGCTATCGACGAGCACATTGCCCAGGGTAACACGAGTGGCTTAATTCGCGTAGCCATTTATATTGCGGGGGCGTTTGTGCTGCTCTACGGCGCGTCGGCCGGGCAGCGCTATATTTTGGGCTGGGTGGGGCAGCGGGTGCTGGCCAACCTGCGTGACCAGATGTTTCGCCATCTCCAGGCGCTGCCGCTGGCCTACCACGACACCCACATCGTCGGCGTCACCGTCTCGCGGGTGATGAATGATGTGGCGGTGATCAACGATTTGCTGTCGCAAGGACTCGTGACGTTGGCTGGAGATTTGCTGGTGCTGCTGGGCATCATCATCGTTATGCTGTCGATGAGTCCACGGCTGGCGCTGATCACCTTTGCCGTCCTGCCGTTGATGGTGCTGGTCACCATTTTGTTCTCGCGCCGGGCCAAGGTGGCTTTCCGGCGCACGCGCTCCAGCGTGGCGGCGGTGGTGGGCGATCTGGCCGAGGGCATTGCCGGGATGCGCGTCATCCAGGCGTTTGCCCAGGAAGAGGTTGTCCAGGCCCGCTTTGACGCCATCAACGAGTCTAATCGGGAGGCGCACGTGGATGCGATGTCGCTCTCCTTTATCTTTTTGCCCTCGATTGAGTTTATGGGGATGTTGGCAACGGCCGTTGTGCTCTGGTTTGGTGGCGTGGCGGTGAGCCGGGGCGAGGTGACGCTGGGTGTGCTGGTGGCCTTCCTGGCCTACGTCACCCGCTTTTTCCAGCCGATTCAGGAGCTGAGCCAGCTGTACACCACGATGCAGTCGGCCATGGCCGGTGGGGAGCAGGTCATCCGCCTGATCGATACGGAGCCGTCCGTAGCCGACGCGCCGGACGCAGCGGAGATGCCCCGCGTGCGCGGCGAGGTGGCGCTGAAGGACGTCTCCTTCCGCTACCGGCCGGAAACGCCGGAGGTGCTGCACAACATCAACCTGCACATCGCCGCCGGGCAGACAGTGGCCCTGGTGGGACCAACCGGCGCGGGCAAAAGCTCCATCGCCAACCTGATTGCCCGTTTTTATGACGCCACCGAGGGGCAGGTGCTCATCGACGGCATTGACGTGCAATCGGTGCAGCAGCAGTCGCTGCGGGCGCAGACGGGCATCGTGTCGCAGGACCCGTTCCTCTTTTCCGGCACGATTGGCGACAATATTCGTTTTGGCAATGAGGCGGCGGCGGATACGGCCGTTACCCAAGCTGCCAAACTGGCCAACGCCCACGACTTTATCGCCGCCCTGCCGGACGGCTACGAGACGCAGATTTTGGAGGGCGGGGTGAACATTTCGCTGGGGCAGCGGCAGCTCATCTGCATCGCCCGGGCCGTGCTGGCCGATCCGCGCCTGCTCATCCTGGACGAGGCCACGGCCAATGTGGACACGCTCACCGAGGCGCTCATCCAGGAGGCGCTGGAACGGCTGCTGCAAGGGCGCACGGCTATCGTGATTGCCCACCGGCTCAGCACGATCCGTCGGGCCGATTTGATTTGTGTGGTGCGGGACGGCCGTATCGTTGAGCAAGGTGTGCATGAAGATTTGCTGGCGCAAAAGGGACTGTACCGCGAATTGTACGAACGCCAATTTGTGAATGACGCGCGATCATAATCACCATATGGTTCGGTAGGGGCGAGGCGGTGGCGAATAATGGGTGATATGACAAATAACCGGTCTCGCCACCGCCTCGCCCAAAATTGCTGGGAAACAAAATGAACGTCAAAGCATTTAAGTCGCCGAACGATTTTTTAGATGCGGTGCAGGATTATTTGGAAGTGCAGGAAGCGTTGAACAGCCTCATGCTCGGGCTGGCGTTTCGCCTGAGCCAGAGCGCACCCCGGCGGCGGAATCGGCCGTTTTTGGCGGTGGTAGAAGATGGCGGCGAAGTTGTTGGTGCGGCTGTCATGACTCCGCCGCGCAAACTGATCCTGTACAGCCATCTGGCAGATTGCCAGCCGATGGTTCGTGCATTGTGGTCCGCCCTGCAAGGCAGCCGCTGGACGGTGCCGGGCGTGTTAGGCCCGGCTGAGGCAGCCGATGCCTGGGCAAAGCTGTGGGAGATGGAAAACGGCCGTTCTCCCCAACCTGGCATGAGGCAGCGTGTTTTTGAACTGCGGCAGGTACGGCCGTTGGCGCTGCCGCCGGGCCATCTACGCCTGGCCAACGCCGATGACTTTGCGCAGATGGTGACCTGGGTTAAGGGATTCCACGAAGACGCCCACTTGCGCGAAGAGCTGGACGCTCTTGAACTGCTCACCCGCAGCAAAATCGTGAATGATGAGCTGTTTTTGTGGGAAAGTGAAGCGGGTGAGGTGGTGACGATGGCGGCCAAAACCCGCCCAACCCGCCACGGCATCGCCGTTTCGCTGGTCTACACGCCCGCCGAACATCGCGGCTGCGGCTACGCCACTGCCTGCGTGGCCACGCTCAGCCAGCAGCTGCTGGACGATGGCTACCAGTTCTGCACGCTGTTTACCGACTTGAGCAACCCGGTATCCAACCACATTTATGAGAAGATTGGGTATACGGCCGTTGCCGACTTCCACGAATACTATTTTGACTAACGCTGCACAAACGCAGTAAGATAGACAAAATTTTTGGAGAGAAATTAGTGGAACAAACGGCCAACGGCATCCCCGTCAGTTTGCGGGCAGCCTTTCAAGAATACACGCTTGAGCAGTTACATCCTCACGAGGATCAGTTCACCGTGATTGAACGGACGCTGGCCTTTGGCGACCGAGAAGAATTGCGCTGGCTGTTTGCTTATTTTGGCCGCGCCACCGTTTATGAGTGGTGTGCGGACTATGGGCACCGCTTGCTGCCCCGCCGCCGCTACCTTTTCTGGGCAAACTATTTTAACTTGCCACCTCACGCGCCGAGGAATGGGGCATGGAAACATTAACTGATCCGCACTGGACGGCCGTTTCGCCATTCCTGGCTGAACTACTCATCTACATTGGTCAAAACCAGGTTGCTGAGCAATTTTATCTTGCGGGTGGCACCGCTCTAGCCTTGCAATTAGGCCATCGCCTCTCTGTTGATTTAGACTTTTTTTCGCAGACGGATGAGATTTTGCCGGCAACACGGCGGGCAATAACTGATGCCCTTCAGCCAAAGTTTGCCATTGAAATTGCCGATGCTGGGTTGGGCAGCTTGTTGCTGGGGATTCACGGGAGTTTTTTGGGTTTTTACAGCTACACGTATCCGTTGTTGTCACCACCAAAATTGCTGGAAGGCAATCGGTTGGCCAGCCTGACTGATATTGGGCTGATGAAGATGGATGCCCTGGCTGGTCGAGGCACGCGTAAAGATTTTATTGACCTCTATTTCATCGCTCAAACAATCCCTCTGGAAACGCTTTTGGAGCGCAGCCAAGAAAAATTCCCCTACGTCCGCAATTTCCCGCTGATGAGTTTGCAAGCCATGGTGGATTTTGGCATTGCCGAAAAACAGGCACCCATTGAAACTACCCCTGCTGTTTCCTGGGCCGAAATCAAAGCTTTTTTTGAGGCCGCGGCACGGCGGATTGGGAAACAGTGGTTTGAGTCGTGATTTGGGGAAGTGGACGGCCGTTGCCGACTTCCACGAATACTATTTTTTTGAACACAAATCACACGAATGAACGAATGACACAAATAAAGAAAATATTCGTGTCATTCGTCTATTCGTCATATTCGTGTTAATTTTTTGCGAAGTTGACGGCCGTTTCCCCCCCAGCTATAATGCCCCCAACTAGATACACACCGACGATGACAGAGACAAGTACGGCCGTTTCAATCCCCAGAGAGTTCGCGGACGGTGCAAGCGAATGATTGGCCAGCCGGAAATCCACTCTAGAGTCGCTGCCGAAACAAGGCAAGCCGGGTCAGCCCGTTACAGCTTTTGAGATCGGTAATGTCGCTGCGCAACCGCTTCGCGTACAGTAATCGGTAGGCCGGTAAACGGTAAAAACCGTTCACCGCTTACGGATAACCGATTACCGGTAAACCCAGGTGGCACCACGGGCCCCCTCGTCCTGGATAATCAGACGAGGGGGCTTTTTATTTTTGAGATGGAGGTTCTCATGCTAGATATTAACTTGATTCGTGAAAAACCAGAGTGGGTCAAAGAGCAAATTGCCAAGCGCAACGTCGAAGCCCCCATTGACCAGATTTTGGCCGATGACGGCCGTCGCCGCGAAATTTTGCAGGAAGTGGAAGCGCTGCGGCAAAAGCGCAATGAGAGCTCGAAGCAGATCGGGCAGTGGATGGGCAGCCTGAAAAAGATGGAGGCTGACCTGCGCCGCGCTGAGGCCGGGCAGGACGTGGGCCAACCCATCGAGGCGCTGCGCACCCAGGTGAATGCCCTTCAGGCCAACGCCGACCAGGCCAAAGACGAAACCCGCGAAATTGGCGACAAAATTGCGGCCTACGACGAGGAACTGCGCGCAGTAGAAACACGCCTGAACGAAAATCTGCTCTGGGTGCCCAATCTGCCCCACAAAAGTGTGCCCGTTGGCCCCGACGAGGAGCACAACGTTCCCAACGAACCGCAGGGTGCACCAGAGCCGCAATTTGATTTTGCGCCAAAGCCGCATTGGGAGTTGGGACCGGACCTCAACATCATCGATTTTGAGCGCGGGGTGAAGCTGAGCGGCAGCCGCTTCTACGTGCTGCGCGGTGCCGGGGCGCGCCTGCAGCGGGCGCTCATCCAGTTTATGCTGAACACACACCTGGAAAAACACGGCTTCACCGAGATTTACCCACCGTTTATGGTGCGTTCCTACGTCTTTGAAGGCGCCGGGCAGCTGCCTAAATTCTTCGATAACATCTACCGTGACGCGGAAGAAGATTTTATGTGGCTGGGTACGGCCGAAATCGCCCTGACCAACCTGCACCGCGATGAAATCCTGGATGAGGTTGATCTGCCATTGAAGTACGTAGCCTATACCCCCTGCTGGCGGCGCGAGAAGATGAGCGCGGGCAAGGACGTGCGCGGCATCAAGCGCGGCCACCAGTTTGACAAGGTGGAGATGTACCAGTTTGTCCACCCGGATACCAGCTACGCCGTGCTGGAAGAGATGAAGCAGTATGCCCAGGATATCTGCGACGCGTTGGGCTTCCGCTACCGCTTTGTAGATTTAGCCACGGGCGACGTGAGCTTTGCCATGACTAAAACGTACGACATCGAGGTGTGGGCGGCGGGCTGCGGCGAGTGGCTGGAGGTCAGCTCGATCAGCAATTCGGAGGATTTCCAGGCGCGACGCTCGAACATCAAGTACCGGCCTGCGGAAGGCGGCAAGCTGCGTTACCCGCACACGCTCAACGCCAGCGGCCTGGCGCTGCCCCGCGTCATGATCGCCATCATGGAGAACAACCAGCAGGCGGATGGGTCGATTGTGGTGCCGGAGGTGTTACGGCCGTACATGGGCGGCCTGGAAGTGATCAAAGCCGGATAAAACCGTAATTTGGTAATTGAGTAATTGAGTAATTTTACCGCCAATTACCCAATTACTTGATTACTCAATTACCAACTCCCCCGCCGCAACTTCCTCATAAACTGCCATCATCCGGTCCACGATATTGGCCCAGTCGTAGCGGCGGGCATATTCACGGGCTTGCTGGCCCAGCACCTGGCGGCAATCTTTGTTGGCCAGCAGCTCGTAGATGCGCGCTGCCAAAGCTTCCGGGTCGCGGCTGGGCACATGGTAGCCCGTCACCCCGTGTTTTACCAGATGCGCCAGCCCACCCACCTCTGAGGCGATGACCGGCGTGCCCATCGCCATTGCTTCCAGGGCCACCATGCCAAAGCTTTCGTAGTGCGACGGCATCACAACCATTTCGGCGGCGGCGTAGTAGTTGGGCAGCAAGTCCTGGTCTTTGGCACCCAGGAAGGTCACCAAATCGTGAATGTCTAAATCGGCGCGCAGCTGCTGTAGACGGGCCATTTCGTCGTCCAGGTCGTCGGCCCAGGGATCACCGCCGATGATGGCCATGCAGGCATTGTGCAGCACGTCTGGGCGGCGCTGCTGGATGAGGGCCATGGCGCGCAGCATGGTGTCGATGCCCTTCAGCGGCTCGATGCGCCCGGCAAACAGGATGTTGGTGTCGCCGCAGGGAATGCCGACCCGCTTTTTGGCCACCTCTTTGGGAATGGGTTGGAAGCGTTCCAGATCCACGCCAGGAGGGATGATGGCAATTTTGCCTGGATTAGCGTTGTACAGCTCGATGAGCTGCGACTCCTCGGCTGGGGTCGCGGCAATGAGCTTGTCGGCCAGGGTCATTACCTGGTATTCCCCGGTCAGCCGGGCCTGTGAGGCACGCTGGCTGTCGCTTTGGGCGATCTGGTTTTTCATGTGCCCCAGGGTGTGGAACATGTGCACGATGGGCGTGTGCCAGGCCTCGCGCAGCCTGTCGGCTACCAGACCAGAGAGCCAGTAGTGGCTGTGGATGACGTCGTAGTGGATGTTCTCGCTGGCGGCAAAGTCCAACACGCCCTGGGTAAATTCATCCAGGTGGTCGGCAATGTCGTCGATGGGGATTGGTTTTTCGGGTCCGGCGGGGATGTGAATGACACGTCCGCCGAAGCCGAGATCGTGCTTGATGCGCGGCTGGCAGTCGTCTTGTGAGCGCGTGAAGACGTCTACCAGGATACCCTGCCGCCCCAGCTCGCGGCTGAAGTCACGCACGTAGACGTTCATGCCGCCGGTTTTTTTGCCACCCAGCATGGCCAGGGGACAGGTATGAACGCTGAGCATGGCAATGCGTCTGATTTTAGATGTTACTGCTTGTGTCATGGTTTGCTCCAGTGGGGGTTTAGGGATGACGCTCCAGGTGCAGCCGGTAAATTTTGGTGTCTTCAGCGCCGAAGCGGTATTTGTAGGTCTCGTTGCCGCGCATGAAGTCAAAGGTGGCACGGCCGTTTTCAATGGCATGCTCAATCGCTTTGGCTGTAATCACCACCCCCAGACTGAGCGCACCAAACAAGGCCGGATCCAAACCGGAATTGTAGACCCAGATGCGATCGTTGTAATCAAAATTAAACAAGGCCGCCGCTTTTTTGCCACGTACTTCCATAAAAATCAGCTGTAAAGTGCCTGCCTTGTGCGCCGCGCGGGCGGCATCGTAAAACACAGCGCGACGGCCGTCGGTGAGCCAGTCGCGTTTTTCAAAGGTACTTTTTTGCAACAGGTCGAGGAAGGCGGTAACGGCCGTATCCACATCATCGTCTGGCCCCACCAGCACCATTTCCGCATCGGCCGCCTCGGCGCGGCGCAGCTTGCGGTTGATTTCACGCCGCTGCTTGCTGTCGATGCTGTCCAGGTAACCTTCGAAGGTGTCGGCCAGCACCAGCACCGGGCATACCTCGTGCATGGTTTCCTGAAACAAAAAACCTCTCCGCTGCGCTTCCTGGGGAAGGATAGAACGCGTCGGCGAGGCTTCCGGGACATTGCACAAATCAAACGTGTGCCATTCAGGGAAGTTGGGGCTACACAAGCAGTCCAGGATGGCACGCCAGGCCACTTCGGCCTGCTCGGTGGGTGTAATCAGGTCGAGATAATCGGTTTCTTCTACGCAGCCGTTGAAGTACAGCACGCCGTCCAGGTTGTACAGGCAGGCGATGGCCAGCAGTTTTTTGTCTTCATTGCGCACGGTGAGGGTGTGGAGACGGCCGTTTTCTGGATGTAAATGCGTCCACCACGCTTTTTGGTAAGCCAGGGATTGGAACGGTGTATTGGTCATGCCGCGTTGGGCCAGGGCATCCCACTCGTTGGCCAGCACGGTAAACACATCGCTGCCGTTAATTAATTCAGTAACCATTGTCGGGCGAAAATTCCTTTTTTGTGTCATTGGCAGAACGTTTTTCAAAAAAGTTTGACGGCAAATCTGCCAGTACCTTGATGCAAGTTGCTAATGATTTGTAATGAGTTGTTTGCTCTTCCGCAAACAGTTTCATTATAGCCAGGAACTTGTGGGATACAATGAAATCTTATTGAAGCATTAGACAAATACCGAATAGTGCTTATCTGTGATGTCATCTGGCGCAAGAATCTTACGTAGCCAACCGGCAAAAACAAAACTGGCCGGGCCAGACATTTTGTCTGACCCGGCCAGCAAAGAAGGCGGTATGAGGCAGAAGATCAGGGGTGTTCCAACTCGCCTGTTTTTTCGGCGGTACGGCCGTCTACATCCAACGCATACACACCGGCTGCATCAGACTGTGAACAGTACCAGACCAGGCGCGTGGCCAATGTCTGGTCATCGATCCATTCGCCAGGGACGGGATCAAACGGCCCGTCGCCAGGGCCAAACAGGTTGGGTTGGGGCATGGCACCGTCTACCACCGGCAGACCGCTAAAGTCGGCCAGATCGATGAGGTCGGCGCGCTGTCCATCGGCCGTCAGCGCCATGATGTGCAGGTTGGCATCCACAAAGCAGGCATCGCCGTACAGCGTGCCGGAGTAAAGGGCCAGGTGACGGCCGTCTGGCGAAACCACCGGTGAGTGCAGATCTTCGTCGGTTGTGGCCAGCAACTGCTTCAGGCCGGTGGTGACGTTGTGCCGCCACAGGTTATGGCGCAGCCCCAGCGTGCCCGGCAGTTCAGGGTTCACCACAATTTGCTCGCTGTAGACCAGATACTGACCGCCGGGCAGCCAGGCCAGGTCTACAATGTCGCCAAAGGATTCCCAGGCTGCCGTGGTGCCATCAAGTTGGCGCACCACCAGCGTTTTATGGTTTTGCACGGCGGCAATGAGAACAGTGTCTGGGTGA
Organism: Candidatus Leptofilum proximum; assembly: GCA_016710325.1. Classification (GTDB taxonomy): domain Bacteria; phylum Chloroflexota; class Anaerolineae; order Promineifilales; family Promineifilaceae; genus Leptofilum; species Leptofilum proximum. The sequence goes on from JADJXK010000001.1 coordinate 1,986,619, forward strand.
GATATCGGGCCAGCCGTGAAGGCGGGAATGGTGTGCTCGGCGCTGGCCAGCTCAACCCCGTTGACCTTTAGCACCAAGCGGTAATCTCCTGACCGCAGTTTTGGCTCGTAATCATAGAGGTAGATGTCCTCGACACGGCCGTTGGCCCCATATTTGGCCATGTCCCACGGCTCGCTGCGCTCCAACCAGAGATCGCCATTGAAATACCACAATCTCTCCACCTGATCGGTGGCGGTCATGCCGGAATAATCCCATATGGCATACAGCTCTACGGTGGTGAAAGGCACGTATGGCTGAAGCGGTTCTGGGTTGTCGCTGCTCCCTTTGGGCAGCAGCGTCAGGTTGCTAAACTGCGGATGGGAAAGGGTTGGCTGGGTGGCAACGGCCGTTGCGTTCTGCGGTACGGCCGTTGCGGCGGTGGTGGGAACGGCCGTCGACTCGTCCGGCACGCTGGTGGTGACCGCCAGGGTGGGCGTTGGCGCGACGGAGGTTGATGCGAGGGGTGGCTGTGCCGCTGTTTGGTCTGGCGCAGGTTGGCACGCCGCCAGCAGCAAAATGAGCCATAGGGAAAGAAACAGGTACTTTTTCATAATTCTCCTTTGAAAGCAAGGCCGCGGATTAACAATGCCCGTTATTTTGCCAGAGATGGGCGTAGGATAATGTACGGCCGCACCACTCAATCCCTACTTTGCCGTGAAGGCGGCGAAAATTAGCAGGGTCGGGGGAAGGGAACGGCCGTCATCACCTCCACCACTTGCGCCTCGATAAACTGCTGGCCCAAAGCCCGCGCCACCGAAATCCGGTGGTTGCCATCGGTCACAAAGTAGCTTTCGCCCACCTTCACCAGGTCCACCGGCTGCAGGTTGACCGACCGGACCTGCGCTTTGGCCAGGCTGAGCCAGCGATCCATCGTGTGTGTCTGGCGCGGGAAAAAGGCGCGGTCAAATTCGCGGAAGCGCCCCTCGCTGCCTACGATCTGGTCCAGCGGCACGGTTTGCAAACCCAGGTGCCGCTGCCCGCGCATCACGTCTTTTAGGCTGTCCCGGTCGAAGGGCAGCAGATTGTTGCATTGTTTGGTGAACCAGCTCACGATGCTGCGCCAGGCGCCTTTACGCACAGCCCGGCTAAATTCCTGGTTGGCAAAACTATCCAGGTTAGTGAATAACAACTGCTTTTGCATGAGAGTGCCTTCCTTGGTGAAGGGGTGGTGGCGGGAAAACGGCCGTTCCACCCCTTCACACTTTTCCATTCCAACCCGAGAGTCCCTCAATCAGGCAGGCTGGGCGGCCATGGCGGCCGTATCTACCATGTTTGAGTTCGTTGGCAGCCACACTTCTTCAAAGGTGGCGACAAAGTTGGCGCTGCCAAAGAAGCCCAACACCCGCGCCGTCTCGCTGCCGATGTTGCGCAGATTGTGGCGCACCATGGTAGGCACCAGGGCCATCTGTCCGGCGCTCAGCGCACCCGTCTCATCGCCAACGCTGACTTCGACATCACCTTTCAGAATGAGCAGCAGCTCTTCCACGCTGTCGGTGTGCCAGCCCAGGGCGTCGCCCGGTTCCAGCTCAAAGTAAACTGTGGCTGAATTCTCGCTGCCGTGGGCACTAAAAAGCGGGAAGGTAGCCCGGCAGTGCAGGCCAGGATTTGTTTTGCCGGTGAACTCGGTTAAATCCAGGTTGTTCAAATCTACAGAAATCATCTTTAACTCCTTCTGGGCGTAAAAAGGTCGCCCTTGTGTGTTGGTAAGTTGCTTCCAGCTTACGGCGGGAGGGGGTGGAGCGTCACCCACCGAAAGGAGGAATTGGGGGGTGGAGAAAGTGTCGTTTCCCCGCATGACATTCCCTCAAGAACTGGTAGAATGGGCCCACAACAACGCGCATCTTTAGCACACCAGACCGGAATTTACTGTTTTGTCTACTTTGCCTGCTCCTCTGACCCAATTTATTGGCCGCCAGCGTGAGTGCCAGGAGGCCGCCCGCCTGTTGGCCAATCCGGCCTGCCGCCTGCTCACGATGGTGGGTCCAGGTGGCATGGGCAAAACGCGCCTGGCCATCGAGCTGGCGCAGCAGGTGCAGGCCAACTTCGGCGATGGCGTGGTTTTTGTGCCCTTGCAGGCGGTCTCCTCGGCCGAACTGCTCATTGCTACCATAGCCGAAGCGCTGGACGTGCCGCTTGCCGGGCAGGGCGAGCCGCTGGCGCAGCTGGGCAGTTACCTGGCAGAAAAATCGCTGCTGCTGGTGCTGGACAATTTTGAACAGCTGGTGGTGGGAGCGGCCGTTCTCAGCCAGCTCCTCCCCCAAGCCCCGCAGGTAAAATGCCTGGTGACCTCTCGCGAACGGCTCAACCTGGGCGGCGAATGGACGTACCCGCTTTCTGGGCTGCATGTGCCCACCAGCCACGACATGGCCGATTGGCAAAGCTATGATGCCGTGGCTCTTTTCGTCGAGCGGGCGCGCCAGGTGCGCTGGGACTTTTCCCTGGCCGACGAGGCGGAACACGTCATTGAGGTATGTCGTCTGACAGAGGGGATGCCCCTGGCGCTGGAGCTGGCTGCCTCCTGGCTGCGCACCCTCACCTGCGCCGACGTGGTCCAGGAGATCCGGCACAATCTGGATTTCCTCACCAGCGCCTTGCGCGACGTGCCGGAGCGCCACCGCAGCATGCGCGCCGTTTTTGCTTACTCCTGGCAAACGCTGACGGCAGAAGAGCAGCAGGTGTTTGCCCGTCTCTCCGTGTTTCGCGGTGGTTTCCGGCGGGAGGCGGCGGCAGCCGTGGCCCAGGCCACTCTGCCGGTGCTGACGGCGCTGGTGGACAAATCTTTGCTGCGGTTGGAGGAAAACGGCCGTTACCAAATCCACGAACTGCTCTGCCAGTTTGCCTACGAAAAGCTGGCCGAAGCGGCCGAGCAGTGCCAACAAACGCTGGCGCGCCATGCCCACACCTTCACCCGCTTTCTGGCCGACTGTTTTGGCCCGATGACCGGCGGCGCACAAAAGCAGGTGATGCAAGAAGTGGCTGAGGAGCTGAAAAACATCCGCGTGGCCTGGCAGTGGGCCGCCGCGCAGCAAGATGCCCCAGCACTGGAAGAAGCGGCCGCGGCGCTGCACACCTTTTTCCAGTACCAGGGGCGTTTTCGCGAGGGGGCGGCGATGTTTGAGACGGCCGTATCCGCTCTGCAGCAGGCACCCGCCTCGGTGGAACGCGATTGTGCTCTGGCCCAGCTGCTCACCTGTGCCAGCTGGCTGGAGATGCGTTTTGGCCGTATTGCCGAGGCGGGCGAAATGGCGGAAACGGCCGTTTCTCTCTACGATCAGCTGGGCCAACTGCCGCCACCCGGTGCCGGAACAGACCCGTTGGCGCCGCTCTCGCTGCTGGCGGTCATTGGCGGGGATACCAGCCGGGGGATTGAGTTGGGACAGCAGGCGTGGCAGCGGGCCGAAACGCGCCATGACCGACAGAACCTGGCCTATGCGGGCCACAGCCTGGTCAGCGCCGCGCTGCACGAAGGGAATTTAGACGGAGCCTTTCGCCTGGCGCAGCTCACGTTGCAGGCCGTTACCGAAGCTAAAAATCATTGGTTTTTGGCTTCTATCCACAACCAACTGGGCACGATTATGCAACTGCGCGGCGATCTGGCCGCAGCCCGGCAGCACTTTAAGGCCGGCTATGACATTCGTGAAGCGTTTGCCGACACGGCTGGTATGGCGCTGGCGCTCAATTCGCTGGCGGAAATTGCTACTGAGGAGGGTGATTTTGCCGGGGCAGAGCGCTTTTATCGGCAAAGCCTGGCCATCTACCAGGAAAACGGCGACCGGGGCGGGTTGGTGAAAACGCTGGAGGGCCTGGGCATCATGGCCGACCGGGCAGGAAGCCGAGATCTGGCCTACCGCTACCTGTGGCAGGCCCTGGATGAGGCGCACAAAACGCAGCTGGTGCCCCAGACGCTGGAGGTGCTGGCGGCATTCGGCCGTTTTGGTTTGCAGAACTTCCCGGAAGCATTGTGGGGGGCGGCGGCTTTGCACTATGTTTATGCGCATCCACTGGGTGTGCAGACGATCAAGGAGCAGGTGGCGTCTTTTCTGCCTCGGGTTGTTGTGGCGGACTTGCCTTTTACGGCAGCCATGCCAGTGGAAGACGTGGTGCACTGGCTGAAGGCCAATTTACCAGCACCAGGAGCGGAAGGAGGGGAGGGGGAATCGGCCGTTTCCCCCACGCCGCAGTCACCTGGTTCCGACCAACCGCTCATCGAGCCGCTCAGCGATCGCGAGCTGGAAGTGCTGCAGCTCATCGCCGCTGGCCTGAAGAACCGTGAAATCGCTGAGGAACTGTTTGTGGCCCTCAGCACCGTTAAGACCCACGTGAACAACCTATACGGCAAACTTGGCGTTTCCAGCCGCGTTCAGGCCGTTTCCCGTGCCCAGGAACTGCACATCCTTTAATCGTACAACCACGCTTGCGGCGCATCCACTGCCAAAGGATAGCTTTGTTGTCCTCTCAATTCCACACCCATCTCATCCGTTAGGTGGATTACTTCCCACCCTCCAACAAATTATGCTGTATCCAACCTTTGCCTAATTGCAAATTTGGAGGCAGCAAAATGAATCAACAACATATCGTGATTGTCGGTGGTGGGTTTGGTGGCGTGAATGCTGCCCAGGCGCTTAAAAACGCGCCGGTTCAGGTAACGCTCATTGACCGCCGTAACCACCACTTATTCCAACCTTTACTCTACCAGGTGGCCACGGGCCATCTTTCCCCGGCCGATATTGCTTCGCCGCTGCGGCGTCTGTTTAAGCGGCAGCAAAATGTCCGTGTGCTGCTGGGTGAAGTGACCGGCTTCGACGTTGCCAAACAAAAGGTGCTCCTGCAGGATGGCGCGGTGCCGTACGACACGCTCATCGTGGCGGCGGGGGCCAGCTACCACTACTTTGGCAACGACTACTGGCAGCAGTGGGCACCGCCGCTCAAATCAGTGGAAGATGCGCTGGAAATCCGGCGGCGGGTGCTGTCTGCCTTTGAGATGGCCGAACGCGCCCCGGACCCAGAGACGAGGCGCGCCTGGCTCACCTTTGTCATTATTGGCGGCGGGCCAACGGGTGTAGAGATGGCCGGTGCCCTGGCTGAAGTGGCCCACAAGGCACTGCGGCACGAGTTCCGCACCATCAACCCGGCGGACGCTCGTATCATCCTGGTACAGTCGCCCGACCACATTCTGCCCACGTACGATCCGGTTCTATCACAGAAAGGGGCCGCCGCTCTGGAGCAAATGGGTGTTACGGTGTGGACCCAGGCGCGGGTTACGGCCGTTTCCCCCACCAACGTCACCCTCAAATCCGGTGATGCCACGGAAGTGGTGCCCACTCACACGGTGCTGTGGGCAGCAGGCGTGAAAGCATCGCCGCTGGGGCAGGCCCTGGCCAGGGCCACTGGTGTGGCGCTGGACCGCGGCGGCCGGGTGCAGGTGCAGCAAGATCTCAGCGTGCCGGGCTACGACAACATCTTTGTCATCGGTGATCTGGCCCACACGCTGAACGATGATGGCCAACCGCTGCCTGGCGTCGCCCAGGTGGCCATTCAGCAGGGCAAATACGTGGGCCAGCTGTTGCGGCATCGTGTACGAGGCCGGGCAGTACGGCCGTTCCGCTACCAAAACAGGGGTGACATGGCCCAAATTGGCCGGCAAACGGCCGTGGTGCAAATTGGCTCTCTGCGGCTAATTGGTGTGCTGGCCTGGCATCTCTGGTGGATTGTGCACCTGATGTACCTGGCGGGCTTCCAGAACCGGCTGATTGTCTTTTTGCAGTGGACCTGGAGCTACTTTACCCACAGCCGCCCGGCGCTGCTGATTACGCAGCGAGATGAGCATCAACAGGAAGTGCCCAGCCTGCCGCTGGAACCGATGGTGCAGAGTTAGTAAAAAGTGAAAAGTTGCTGGCGGTGAGTGGCTGGATCTAGATTTTGACCAGCCACCAGCCGCCAGCCATGATTCGACTTAGGAGTTGAAGGATGTTACGGTTAATTTGGGAAAAAGTAAGAAGGGATTTTTGGGAGCGGCGGGGAGAGACGGCCGTTCCGCCAGCGGCCGTTCAGGCGGCGCACCGGCAGTTTCTGGCAGAGCAGCCGGTGTGGGCCAACAGCTTGTTTGACGATTGTTTTTTGGTGTGCAAAGCGGCGTTTCTTTTTGCGGGGGAACGTTTGCCCAGTCCACTGGCTTTGGCCACGGTCTGGCGCAGCCAGTTCAACGTGGGCAGTGCCGAGCAAAAGCGGGCCGATATCCACAAGCTGGTGCCCGTGATGGAGGCTTTTTTGGTGTTGGTGGAGGAAAAGTTGTTACTTGCGCGGTAAAAGGTTGCGCCAGAGGAACTGCCACCAGTCGACGAAGCGGGGCACGCCTTTTTCAAAGCGCACCAGCAAGATACTCACGAGTAAAACGGCCGCTCCCACCCACTGCAGCCACGTCAACCGCTCGCCCAGGAAAACGGCCGCAATCACAATCGTCACCACCACCTCAGACACGCCCAGCAGAGCCGTCTGAATGCTGCCCATTGCCTTGACCCCCAAAAACAGCGTCAGGCGCGATAGGGCGGTGACCAGGGCCATCAGACCTATCGCCTCCCAGCCATCGGCGCTCACCAGCGCCAGGTCCGTCGGCGCAAAAAACCAGGCGACGATAACCACGGCGGCCATCGCTGTGATGGCATACAGCGTCATGGTCGGCGCTGGAACGTCCAGCATGATGCGCTGGCTGAGCACCAGCTGCACTGCGTAGGTGATGGCCGCAAACAACATCATGCCCACGCCCAGCCAGTCCGCCGGGCCAGCGCCGCCGTGTGTCAGCAGGTAGATGGCTCCGATGGTCAGCCCGGTGCGGACAACAGTAAGCCAGGAGATTGTTTGGCCCGCCAGGCGTAGAAACACAGTCACAAACACCAGGTAGCTGATGTTGACCAGCTGTCCCAACGAGGCGTCAATTCGCGTGAGGCTGGTATAGAAGAAGATGGAGCCCAGGCCGTTGATGGCCCCGGCAATCAGGCTGCCGACCACGGCGGGAAGGGAGCTGCGAATGAGCTGGCGCTTGAAGATCAGCATGCCCAGCCACAAGAGGGCGGCGGCGATGCCCGTGCGGAAGGCCACCACGGTGAGCACGTTCACGCCTGCCGCATAGGCGACCTTGGCCAAAATCGGCACAATGCCCAGGAACACCGGGGAGAGCAGCCCCCAGAGGAGCCCCCACTGCCACTGCTGGCTGCCAGCCTGAACGGCCGTCTCCTTTTGCGGGGGAGCGCTCACGTTTGAGGTTTTGGTGGATGGCGTTCCCATGTGTCTCCTGGCATTCAAAAACAAGTGGCAAATCGTCTCAGCTTGGCGGCAGGCATGCCAAACTACTGTTTTGCTCCATAAATCCTTACCCGGTTATAGTGGCACAGGAGCAAAACAGTTAAGCAGTTGCCTTAACATGAACACCTATAAAGAACTTCCGGGCAACTGCACTAGGGCCTGCCATCCATGGATTTTAATGATTCATTGGGCAAGGGTAGGGTGAATTGTAAAAGCGAGCGAGAAAAACAAGCAGCGGCTTTTGTGTAAGAGAAGGTGCTGGCAAACGCGAAGGCTAAAGTTTTGCTGGTTGCCTGACTTGCTCAATAGGAAGCAAAATGTGAAAGGTGCTGCCGGGGAATTGTTCAAGGTCACGGCGTTCGCTTTCAACCCAAACACGGCCGTTATGCGCCTCAACAATACCCTTGACAATCGCTAAGCCCAATCCCAGGCCGCCACCCTGGAAGGCAAACTTGCTGGTTGAATGATGCTCGATGGAGCCAAGGGTATAAAACTGGTCAAATATGCGCCGGTGTTCGCTGTCTGGAATACCAATGCCCGTGTCTTGAATGATGAGATCCACAGTATCACCAACGGCACGACCTACCACAAAAATGCTGCCGCCGTCTGGTGTGTATTTTATCGCGTTACTAAAAACATGGTAAATGGCCGATTTCAACTGCTCACCATCCCCCTGAATAATAGGCAGCCGGGAAAGATCACCAATTTGGACGTTGAGCTGGCGCTTCACACATACGTCGCAGTACTCTTCAAAAACATCCATCACTATTTCTGACAAACGTACCGGTCCCAGCGCCAGGTCTAGAGTGCCTGAGGCAATGCGGGCTACCTTGATGATTTCGTTCACCACATCCCGCATCCGGGTAACGCCCAAATTGAGTCCTTCGGCCACACCGGCCACCATTTCGGCGGGCAGGGAATCGGTGTTGGTTTGTTTTACCTGCTCATCCAGCAGGTGGGCGTAGCCGCTGATCAGCGTCAAGGGTGTGCGCAGTTCATGCGATACCATGATGATAAAGTCACTCTTGAGCCGGTCCAGCTCACGCAGACGTTTGTTGGCGCTTTCCAGCTCGTTGATTTTATTTTCCAGCCGCTCCACCAGGTTTTGGGCATGCCGCTGCAGATGTTCGTTTTTCTCGTCCGGGGAAAGGGGTTCAGCCAGGCCATCCAGGTACGCGCTGACCTGACCGGGGAAGCTGCTCACGTCGATGGGCTTGGTGAGGAAGCCGGTGCAGCCTGCCGCCAGGGCCAGCTCGCGGCTGCCGGGGCTGTGGTTGGCGGTCAGGGCCACGATGGGCGTGTTGGAGAAGTTGGGCAAGCTGCGCAGCCGGGTGGTAATTTCCCGGCCATCCATACTGGGTAGATTAATATCCATGAGGATGAGGTTAGGCAGGTGTTCACGCGCCATGGAGATGCCTTCCAGGCCATCGGAGGCAACAACAACTTCATAGCCCTTGTTGTCTAAAACGCGCTGAACCAGGCGGCGGCTAGCCGGGTCATCCTCGATGTATAGGATTTTTGCGTGTGAGATAGTCGAATTACTCATAAAGGCTTAGTGGTTTCTGCTAAGACCAACCGGTTTCAATTGTGCCATATGAGGCAACGTTTATGCAATTAGCATTTTTGTCCGAAACCGTTTTTAGGACAAGTGGATTAAATGGTGCGTTTGTACTGGCAAGAAAAAAGAAGGGCAAATTACGGCCGTAATTCACCCTTCCTTTATGAATTTGGGGCAGGTTCATGGCAGTGCTTGCTGGATGTCATTCAGGAGGTCAGAGTCCATAAATGATCCCTTTTGCAGCAGCGCTTTGATGTGCCCGTCCAGCCGCATTTTTTCATCGTTGGTCAGTTCTTTAGCGGTGATGACAATGATCGGTATTTCCTTCAAGGTCGGGTCCGCTTTCATCGCTTCCACCACGCCAAAGCCGTCCAGGCCCGGCATCATCAGGTCCAGGATGACTAGGTTGGGGCGGGTATCATGAATAAGCCGCAGGCCGGTCTGCCCATCGTGCGCCTCGTCGATGAGGAAGTCGCCCTGGGCCTGCAAAATGCGGCGGATGAGCCGGGCGGCGTCTGGATTGTCTTCCACGATGGTGATGCGCTGCACGCGGCTGTCCAGCTCTTCCAGGGCGGTGAGCAGCCCTTCTTCGCGGCTGCGCCCGCTCAGTTCGCCGGTGTCCGGCAGGGTCATGTCTCGCGTGTAGTGCTCGCCGATGATATGTTTTTCCACAGGGAAGGTGTGCCCGGAGCAGTTAACCACCACGGTTTCATACGGCTGGATTTTGCCCTCACGAATGAGTTTAAAGAGACCGGCGAAGGTAACGGCCGTTGCCGGTTCCACCGAAATGCCATCCATCTTGGCCACCAGCTGCAGAGCGTTAAACGCCTCCACGTCGGTGATGGACTCGATGGTGCCGCCGTATTTGCCAATGAGTTCACACAACACCTCGTACGCCTGGCCGGGGTCGCCGGTGGCCAGGGTGGTGATATCGGTGCGCGGCTCCTTGACGGCTTCGGCTACGGGCAGGCGCCTGCGGAACGAGTTGGCCATCGGAGCGCAGCCGCTGGTTTGGAAGAGGCCCAGCTTGGGCAGCTTCTCCACCAACCCCAGCCGCTTCAGCTCGGCAAAGCCTTTCATGACGCCAACCGGCCCCAGGCCGCCGCTGACGGCCTGCAAGTACCAGTCTGGCGTGCGCCAGGGGTGGTTGCTGTTGAGGACGGCCGTATTTTCCCCAGCAAGCGCATTGCCCAACTGCTCAGCCACTTCAAAGGCCAGCGTTTTCATCGCCTCTTTGGCGGCAATGCCCTTGACACCCCGGTCCAAAAAGAGGTTCTTGCTGGTGGCAAACTCGGCGGCCACACGCTTGGCTTCGTCGTAGGTGCCCGCCACTTTGATCACTTCGGAGCCATACAGCGCCACTTCGCGCATTTTGTCTGACGGGACAGAGCTGGTGACAAAAACCCACATCTTGATGCCCGCGCGGGCGCTGTAGGCGGAGTAGGCGATAGCTACGTTGCCCGTGGAAGAAACCACCGCTTCCTTGACGCCTGCTTCCTTCATCACGCTAATAGCAATGGCCGCCTGGCGGTCCTTAAAAGAACCGGTGGGACCCTGGCGCTCATCTTTAATGTAGATGTTGGGATGGCCCAGCATCAGCCCCAGGTTGTGGGCTTTCAGCAGCGGCGTCCAGCCTTCGCCGAGGCTGATGATGTTTTCGTCGTGATTCACGGGCAGCAGCTCGCGATAACGCCACAGCGTGGCGCCGCGGTTGGCCAGCTTTTGGCGCCATTCCTGGCCACGTTGGGCCAGGTGGCCGTTGCTGCCAACCTGAGGGGCAAGGGTAGGATGGGTGAGTTCATATTCGGCATCTAACCAACCCTGGCCGCAGTTGGGACAGGCGGGTAACGGCCGTTCATAATCATACTTAGCGTGGCAGGCACGGCAAACGATTTTAAACGTCATGGCAAAAATTCCTCGACCTGGAGGCTTCCGGAAGGAGATGGCTCCGGTTTATAGAATCGTTGATTGGACGAGGGGAATTTCCTGCGGCTGATCGTTACTCTGATGCACCGGCAAAACTACGTGGAACGATGTGCCCTCATTCAGACGACTTGTAAAGTTGATAGAACCGTGATGCATTTCAATTAGCCATTTGGTGATGGGTAGGCCCAGGCCGGTGCCGCTGGCGGTGCGGGTTGTTGAGCTGTCTACCTGGGCAAACGGCATGAATAACTTGTCGAAATCTTCGCTGGCGATGCCGATGCCGGTATCTTCGACAAGGATGTGAATCATGTCGCTTTCGGCATAGGCGTGCAGTCGAATTTGACCTTCTTCGGTGAATTTGGCGGCGTTGGACAGTAAGTTGAGCAGAATCTGGCGCAGGCGAATGGGATCGGCCTTCATTTCTGGCAGATCGTCGGGCACGTTCCACACCAGATTCACCTTTGAACTGTCGATAAGGCCGCGAATGGTGTCGTAGGTGGAGGCAACGGCCGTATGCAGATCAATCGTCTCAAAGTTGAGCGTCATCTTGCCTGCTTCAATCTTGGCCATGTCCAGAATTTCGTTGATGAGCATCAGCAGGTGCTGGCCGTTGGTATGGATCGACTGGAGATCTTCCTCCTGGGCAGTGGTGATGGGTCCGTCGATGCCCTTGAGAATAACGCGCGAGAAGCCGATGATGGAGTTCAGCGGTGTGCGCAGTTCGTGTGACATATTGGCCAGGAATTGGGTCTTGAGCTTGTCCAGCTCGCGCAGGTCTTCGTTTTGCTGCTGGGTTTGGGCAAAGAGCTGAGCATTGGCAATGGCCAGGCTGGTCTGGGTGGCCACACTGCGCAGCAGCTGGATGTCGCTGTCACCGTAAGCGTGCGGTTCGTAAGACTGCACGTTAATCAACCCCACGGGCGAATCGTCTTGCAGCAGTGGTACCCACAGTGTGGACACGGGTCGGCGCTCGGGAGTGCGAATTTTCTCGGTCTGCACCAGGGGGGCATGGGCATCTAGCATCTGGGGCTTTACCTGGTGGAGGAAGTCATAAAGCGGTTCGCCGGGCAGGAGCGTGCGGCCGGGCAGGGCGATGGTTTCATTTTCGACGATGGTGAGGATGGGCTCGTAGGTACGGCCGTCCGGATCATACAGCGCCAGGTGGAAGATGGTGTTGTCTAGCAAACGGCCGACTTCACCGTAAATAATCCTGGCCAGCTGGGTTAAATCCAGCACCCGAGAAATATTGGACTGCACCTGGTTCAGGGTAATGAGTTCCTGGGCACGGTGCAGCGCTTCGTCCAGCAACTTGATGTTTTCCAGCTGGGTAGTGAGATGGTCCACCACGGTTTGGGCAAAGAGGAGGTTAGAGCGGGTGAACGGCCGTTCACCACCCACTGAGTCGATCGCCAGGTACCCCAGCAATTCCTGCTGGCTGGCTGCCGGAACCAGCAGTGACGCATCCGCGCCAAACTGCTGCACGTGCTGCTTTAAGGCGTCTGCGGGCAAAGTTGGTTCCTTGGGGGAAAGCCGCAGCGATTTTTGCTCCTTACTCAACCATTCAAAAACGGAGTCGCCCAGCAGGGGCAGCCGGTACGGCCTGGTTAGCATTTCACGGTTCGAGCAGGCCACCAGACTGCCGCTGCCTTCGCCCCGTTCATACAGCACAAAGCGGCATTGGTAAGCCCCGGTGTAGGCCTGGATCTCTTGCACAGCAAGCTCCAGGGCATCATCGCGGGTGATGGCCTGGTTCAGCGCCCGCCCAATGCGGTACAGCAGGTCCGTCTGGCGCAGCAGGCGCTGGTTGGCCAGGGTGGTCGCTGCCTGGTCGGCCAGGGTACGGATTGATTGCAAAGGCGCCCTGGCAAAGGCGTTGGGCGTTTTGCGAGCCAAAACCAGGGTTCCCAGCCACTCTTGTTCCAGGTAAATAGGAATCATCGCGGCGGCATGCAGCCCATTTTGGGCAAACAACGCCAGCGTGTAACGGTCAACCTCTGGCTCTGCTGCCATGTTGGCCACAGTCACCACATCTTTTTGCACGATGTTGTCCGCAAAATTGAAGGCTTCCCGAGGAATATGACGGGCGGCATCAAGCTCGATCGTGCCATCGTGCCAGGAAACGGGGGTAATGAGAAAGTCCGGCGCCTTGGGATCGGCGATGATCATCTGGACGGAATCGGCCACGGTGGCCGTGCGGGCAAAATCTACCAGGGTTTTGTAGACTTCGTACGCGTTGTTGGCCTGCCCAATGCTGCGGCTGGCGGTGTAGAGGCGGTTGGCTTCGGCCAGGGTTTGTTCCGTTTGGGCAAAGAGGCTGGCATTTTCGATGGCGATGGCCAGCTGGTCGGCCAGGCTTTGCAGCACGGTGATGGTTTCGCTGGCGAAGGCGCTTTGCAGGCTGCTTTGCACGGTGAGCGCTCCAATTACCTTGCTGCCCGCTTTCAGCGGCAGGGCCAGCTCGGATTGGGTGTCTGGCAGCAGCGGGTTAGGTTTGAAGGCCTGGGACTGGCGCACGTTTTGGGCCACGCAGGCTTCACCGGTGGCAACGGCCGTACCAATCATCGAGCCGCTGCCAATTTCCTGGCTGTGATTCAGCTCAAGTTGCAGCCGCCCAGCTTCACCGGTACCGGCGCGGAGAACGGCCGTGTTGCTCGCTTCATCCACTAAAAACAGGCCCACGTAATACAGGTTAAAGCGTGACCGAATCAGCTCCACCACTTCGCGGATGAGCTGGTTTTGGTCCAAAATGGTGGTGGCGGCGCGAGAAACTTCGGCAGCCAGGCGGAGCTGGTTGGAGTAGGCGCGGGTAGTTTGCACAAACTGGGCATTGTTGAGCGCGCTGCCCATTTCGCGAATGAGGTCCTGCACAAAGGTACGGTCTTCTTCAACCAGGTTATCTGTGCCAGGGATGCGAATGTGGCCAAAGCTGTTGTCGCCAATTTGCAGGGGGAAGGCATCCGCATCGCTGGACTGTTGGATGGGCTCGTCATGATCGCGCAAGATGGCCAGGCTCATCTCGTTGGCGCGCGCCCGGAGCGTGGCCTCCGGCGTATTCCAGATGCTGTCCAGGTAACGGCCGTGCAAAATTTCCAGCTCGTGAGCCCGCTGCTGCGTCTGGCTGAGCAGGTACAGGTTGTGCCACAGGGCGGCCAGATTCTGGGCAAAGGTACGCACCAGGATCAGGTACTCTTCGTAGCTTTCCGTTACCAGGTTGTCGTGGTGAGCGGCCATGGCGCCCATCAGGTGCGGCCCCACGCGCAAAATGATGCCCACGGCAATGCCGTCTTTGCCCTGCTCGGTCTGGTAGGCACGCACGGCTTCGCCCTCTTTTTGCAGGGCGGTAGTGAGCAGGCTGTTTGCGTCGGTGGGGGCAGGATCACCCTGGTTCAGAAAGGGAGCGGTGGTGGTGATGACCCGCCAGTCAGCCGGAGATTGCACGGCTTCAAACAGGGTCACATGGGTGATGTCCAGCGCCTGGCAGATGCCAACCACGGCGTCACGCAGCAAAGCGGCTTCGTCGCTGGCCTGGCTGAGGCGGGCGTTGAGCTGCAAAATCTGGTTGAGGTTGCTGTTGCGCTGTTTTTGCGCTTCATGCAGGGTGGTTTGCTGCTCAAGTTGGGCGTGCAGAGCGCGCTGCAGGGCCACCTGGGAAGTTTCCTGGAAGCGCTGCTGCACAATTTCCCGGGCGTTGGCCAGTTTTTCCAGGAAGAGAATTTGAAAATCGTTGAGGCGGCGAATGACAACCGCATCGGCTGAACTGAGCAGGGCGCGCAGCAAAGCCCGCATCATCTGAGTGGCAGTGACAACGGCCATGCCTTGTTCGGCGAGCTGGGTGGCAACGGCCGTAATATCCGACTCATTTGCCTCGTAGGCCAGGTACTGCTGCACCACCGTCACCAGCTGGGCTGCGACCTGCCGCCCGCGCCGAGGTGAGGTCAGCACGCCACGGTTGTCGATGGCGTGCCGGATGAAAGCGTTGTACAGGGCCGTTTCTACAACACCTGGGTCAACACCTCCAAGAACTGCTGCGTTCAGGTCTACTTGCTCTTGCTCTTGCATGGATTAAATGATCAGTGAATGATGTCCTGCTTCAGCAAAAAGGCGGCATAAAAAGCCATGCCGATACCTTCTCGATCGGCTGGCGTAATAAAGTCATCGGGCAGCCCCAAAAATTGAGTGATTGGCTCCACCAGGCTGGGATGCCAGGGGTGCAGCATCTCCACGCTTGCTTCCAGCGTGTGGAGCTGGATGGGCAGATGAGCGTCACGGCACATCTCCAAAAACTGGTAGTAAGTTTGCGGCATCTCCAGTTCGCCGTGGGTCTGAAACACCAGGAACAACTTGGAGCCTTTTGGCGCCCATTCAAACAGAGTCCGGGCCAGGTGCTGTACGTGATGCTCGGCTAAAAACAGCTGCAATCCATTCAGGCCGATGGCCACCGGTTCATCGAGATGAATCAGCTTGAGCACTTCGGGCGACATCAAAATTGATTCGGGTTCCTGGCCGTTACCGCGGATGTAGACAATGTTGTCGCGGTCGCTGAAGAGACTACGGCCGTAACTAACGGCCACCGGGTTGATGTCGGAATAGACAATGCGGCAGTTGGGGGCAAAGGCGTGTAAATGATCGTCGGACGGCATGCCCGAAGCCAGATCCAGGAACTGGGTAAAGCCTTCGCGGTACAAAAGCTGGGCCGCTTCCTGAATAAAAGCGCGCCGCAGCCGAATCCACTTGCGCAGCGAAGGCAGCATGCCCAGCATCTGCTCGGCCGCCTGCCGGTCAACTTCAAAATTGGCGGTGCCACCCACCAGGTAGTCAAAAATGCGGGCCAGGTTGGGCAGCGTTGTATCCAGAAAGGCGGCGGTATTCGGCTGGTCGTCGAAAGGTGTGCCGGTTTGGTTCATGATGTTTGTTTTTGTCGACCGAGCTGGAGTTCAACGGCCGTTCCCTTTAGCTGCTTGGATAAAGCCCGTAAACCAATGCCTACAATTGTTTCTACGTCGGCGGATTGGTGGAGCTGGGCGCTAATTTCGTTGAGGTAGGCCTGGCGCTGGGCGCGCGCTTCGGCGTGGGCCAGCAGTTGGGCATTTTGAATAGCCACAGCCAGCTGATCCCCCATGATTTGCAGTGCGCCAATCATTTCTTCAGAGAAAAGGTTGGGGGTGGTGCTCTGCACCGTCAGGGCGCCAATCGTGCCGCCGCGCACGCGCAGCGGCAGGGCCAGCTCGGAGCGGGTGTCGGGCAGGTGCGGGTTGGGCAGCCATTCTTCGTTGGTGGTCACGTCCTGCGTGATACGCGGCTTGCCATCTTTGGTGGCCCCACCAATGAGTGACTGGCCTCCGACTTGCAGCCGACGTTTGGCGGCCAGCTGCGCTTCACCGGCCGCACCGGTACCGGCTTTGAGGACGGCATAATCGTCTTCCACCAGGAACAAACCGACGTAGTACAGGTTAAAGCGCTCTTTGATGAGCTCGACTGCCTGCTGGGCCAGCGTGTTTAGATCCAAAATGCTGGTAGCAGCGGCGGCAACTTCAGCGGCCGTTTGTATTTGCAGCCGCTGTTCAAACTGGACGGCCAGGGCCTGCTGTATCGCTTCTAGCTGCAGCAGGTTATTAATGGCAATGGCCAACGTACCGGAGATGGTGCTGAGCAGTTCAATATCGCGATCGCTGAAGGCATCCAGGTTTTGCAAAGAGAAAACGCCAATGAGCTTGTTGGTTACTACCAGGGGAATACCCAGCCAAAATTCTTCCACGTTGTCTATGTTACCCACCTGGAAGGTGTTGAATTTAACCAGGTTTTCGGCCGTTGCTTGAATGTGTAAGATGCTGCGGGTGCGGACAACGTGGCCGCTTAAGCCGCGTTCGACCGTAATCGGCGGGATGGCGGAAAGGTCAATTTCTTCACCATATTCGTACAGGTAAAGCCAGTTCAGGTATTTCTCGTCTTCCGTTAGCAGGAAAATGGCCAGGCCGGTGGCCTCTACCAGGGACAAAATTTCGCGTCGGGTGGCTTTGTACACCTGTTCCAGGTTAGGGGCTTCAGAGAGGGCCAGGCTGAGCCGGTTGAGGGAACTCAGCTGGGCCACCCGGGCCTGTGTTTCTGAGGTGAGGGTGGCGTTGGCAATGGAAACGGCCGTTTCATTGGCCATCGCCTGGGTAAGCTGGATCTCACTGTCGGAAAAGCCAACCTGGGTCTGGGCGCGGTACAGGCGCACCAACCCCAATGTGTTGATGCCCTGAACCAGCGGTACGTCCAGGTAGCTGTACTGCCCAATTTGCGCCAGCCAGGTGTGCTCAAGCGTATCAAGTTCCTGGTCATCCAGGCGCCAAACCTTGGGTTGGCCGGTTTCCAGCACTTTGCGCGTGCCAGGTCGGTTCTGCAAGCTAAGTGTGGGCAGGTCGAGCAGGTATTGGTCAATGGTTCCCCTGGACAAATCATAGAGAAAATCGACCAGCGCGGTGACTGTTTGAGCTTCCCGGTCCCAGGAATAGATGATGCAGCGCGAGGCTTGCAGCCAGGTGGTTAAAGCTCGCGCAGCGCGGCGATGCAGTTCGCCGACGTCCATCGTGCTGGAGAGCAGTGAGTTGTACTCGTACAAAATGCGTGTTTCGTTCAGGCGCGATTCCGTCCGGGCAAAAAGGCGGGCGTTGTCGATGTTGATGGCAATCTGGTTGGTGATGATCTGCAAAATGGCAACGTCTTCCTGGGCAAAATGGCCAGGCTGGTCGCTTTGCACATCCAGCACACCCAGGATTTCGCCACGGGCCACCAGGGGCAGCGCCAGCTCCGAGCGGGTATTGGGCAGGAACGGCTCTTCTTTGTAGGTCGGGTCCAGCAATACATCATTAACAATGCGCGGTTCGCGATGCAGCGCCACCCAGCCAGCGATGGAATGATTGTCTATGGGGAGCCGGTACTGCAAATTCACCAGGTCAATATGCACGTCGGTGGCTACTTCACGCAGGCGCAGTTCTTTCTTGCCCACGTCAGCCAGGAAGATGGAAACGTGGTAAAAGCTGAACTGCGATTTGAGGAGGACGGCCGTTTCCTGCAACAGCTGGGCCAAATCCAACGAACTACTGCCTTTTTCGGCCATTTCGGCGCTAAATTGCAGCTGCTGCGCCCGTCGCTGGAGCAGGCTGCTTTGCGTCAGCAGCTCTCCGGCCAGCGTTTTAGAATTACGCAGCGCCGACTGGAGATAATCGGCCGTGGTCCACGCCACCACGCTAATGCCCAGACAGGTGACTATGTATTCCACCACGTTTAGCAGTGCAAATGTACCGGACAGCAGGAAAAAAGAAGAAACAGTGGCCAGGGTGACAGCACTGTACAAGACAGACGCCCGTACCGAGTCTAAAGTGGCAATGGCCACAATGGAAATCAGCATAAGGTAGGGGAAAAACAGGTTGCGGGTGGTCGTCACCAGGAGGATGAAGAAGATCAGATTCAGAACACCAAAAAAGAGGTGTGCTGCCAGGCGAATCCGGCCAATGTGAACGATCCACAAGCAAATGAGGCCAAAAATGAGGGGGGTTAAAGCGGAGGAAACGGCCGTTTGAAATGCAACCTGGGGCGGCTGAAAAATCTCAAAAACAGCGCGGATGATGCTGAGGGCAGTCAAGACGCCCACGAGCGCCTGGAGCAGGGCGCCCTTGCGCCTTTCTTCAACATCTTCAGATTTGATTTTGAGAAGGTTCAACGAGGCAAGCATACGGATTTAGATTCCCAAATCCCAGACAGACTCTCCGCTTAGAATTTGTTTGATTTGCTCCGGGAAACGGTCAGCATCCAATGGTTTAGACAAGAAACCATCAAACCCGGCTTCACGTGCTTTTTGCATTTCGGCGCTGCTGCCGTGGGCCGTTACAACCACCACCAACGTGTTTTGCAAATGAGGATCGGTGCGAATTTGCTTTAGCGCTTCATAGCCGTCTTCATGAGGCAGGCGCAAGTCCATGAGGATAAGATCTACGCGAGACATTGTATTGGCAAAATCCACAACGCCCCAGCCAGTTGTTTTCCACTCACACTTTTGCACGCCCATAAAGGCCAGGAGCCGGGCGATCAACACAAAGTTGGAGACGTTGTCTTCAACAACAAGCACAAAAGCGTCTTTGGGGTCAACTGGCGTTCTAACTTTGACGTTACTCATTTGGTGTCCACCTTTTTGAATAAACCGGATTACATCATGTGATGTGTGATGGGTTGAGGGGTCATTAAAAATAAGCTAATGGGTCCTGCTTACTTTGATTATTACCATCTATGATAGGCGCTGTCGTTTTTTGGTTCAATGGTACGGCCGTTTGTCAGCGGCAAACACACGCGATGATGCCGGTATTTTTATATAATACTGGCATTCTGGCAACCCTGCCGTTAAGGAATCGAAAAAGTTAAGTGCCCGTGTTTAACCATTTGTACCACTGGATTTAGAGGCTGCTGACCCAAATACGGCCGTGCCGCGGCGGCAGGGTCATAGTACTGTTGGCGGTAAATGGTCGGCCGTCGGGGTTCAGTTTTTCTTCCAGGTGCAGGGCAAAACCGGGTGGGGCAATGATAATCTCGTCGCGATCACCCATGTTGAAGGCAATGACGGCCGTTTGCCCCCGGTACTGGCGTTGGTACACCACCACGCACTCGTTGGCATACATAATGCGGAAGTTGCCCCGCCGCAGTGCTGGCGTGGCGTGCCGCAGTTGAATGTACTGCTTGATGTCCTCCAGCAGCGTGGTGTCCCAACTGCCTTCGTCGTGCCAGGGGAAAGCCGCCCGGCAGTAGGGGTCGTGCGCCCCAGACATACCAATTTCGTCCCCGTAGTAAATATTGGGCGCTCCCGGTGAAGTCATCTGGCACAAATACATCAGGCGTAGGACCGTTTTGTCATACCGGGCGACGGTTAGGGTACGCGGCGTGTCGTGGCTGCCCAGCATGTTCATCTGCGACAGCACAAACTCTTGATCATAAAGATGGTTAAAAATACGGTCCATCTCTGTAGCAAACTGCATGGCGTTGAGCGGTCGAATGTAGCCGTAACCCGTGCGCACGGTGTCGGTCTGGTCCATATTGTGTCCCGAGAAGTAGCCCAGGGCGGCGCGAGTAAACAGGTAATTCATCTGCCCATCAAATTGATCGCCCTCCAGCCAGCGCTGCGCCTCGCCCCAGAGTTCGCCAACGATGTAGGCATCGGGATTCACCAGCTTGCAGCGGCGGCGAAACTCACGCCAAAACTCATCATCATCGATCTCGTTAGGCACGTCCAGCCGCCACCCGTCAATGCCTTGTTTGAGCCAATAGGTAGCTACCTGCCACAAGAACTCTCTCACCGCCGGGGTATTGGTGTTGAACTTGGGCAGGGAGGCCATACCCCACCAGGCGTCAAAATTGGGCGTCTGGCCTTCGTTGAAGGCGTTTACCGGCCAGCCGTGAATCTTAAACCAGTCGGTATAGGGCGACTCTGGGCCGCATTCCATCAGGTGGTTGAACTGGAAGAAGCCCCGGCTGGCATGGTTAAAAACTCCGTCTAAAATGATGCGGATGTTACGTTGGTGAGCGGCCGTTAACAGCTCAGCCAGCGCCTGGTTGCCGCCGAGGATGGGGTCCACGTTAAAATAGTCATGCGTGTGATAGCGGTGGTTAGAGGCCGAGGCAAAGATCGGATTAAGGTAGATCGCGTTGATGCCTAACGTCTCCAGGTAGGGAAGTTTGTCGATGATCCCCAGCAAATCGCCGCCCTGGAAGCCGTGAAATGTTGGGGTTGCGCCCCAGGGCTGGAGGTTAGTGGGTTTGGGCAGGTAGCCATTTTTGCCGAAACGGCCGCTTTTGGCAAAACGGTCGGGAAATATCTGGTAAAATATGGCGTCCTTAACCCAATCAGGGGTTACATTGCTCATGTGGCCTTGCTCCTGACAACATTATAGAAAATTTTTGCAGCGTACTGATACTCTATTTTGGGGAAAGAGTACCAACTTATATGATTGGCAGAAAGTCTTTCAAAAAAGATTGACGTCAAATCTGCCAATTACTTAACACCCTCATTTTATAAGGTTAAACCTTGTTTTGGATAAGGGAAAACTTTTGTCGTCAAAAATTTGTAAAGGATGATACTTCCTCATGGAATCAGCACCAAAATTTAAGCTGCGCGAGCCGTTCATCATTCTGGTATTGGTTTTTCTGGGCATTTATTGGACCATTAATGCCTTAAACACCGGCAACGTTTTTTGGTTCTTACCGGTTCAGCCAACTTTCCAGCCAACACGCATTGTTGTGCGCAATTATGGCGAAACGATCGAACTGCAACCGGGCTCCCCCGGCTTTTCTGATCTCGCCCAGGCGCTGACAGAAACGTTCGGCAATGGCTTTGACAACACCTCTCTCATTTCCATTGGCCTGTCTGACGAAACGCTGCAGCGTTACGCCGAGGAGGAGCTGGTGATTGAATCTTACTACGGCCAAGAGATTTCCTTCAATACGCGGGTCCGTATGGACGGAGTCACCCAGCTGCTCATTCCGCTGGAGGGCACCCACGCGGACAAGCGGTACTTGTTTTTTGGCGGGCACGGGCAGTGGCGGGTCGGGGCGATGATTATGCAGGATGACTCCCCTTTGCGCACGACGATGCAGGCGTTGGGTTACCTGTCAGGAGAATGAGTATGGCTGTTAACAAAACACTGGCCATGCGTTTGCTGGAAGGCAAAAAGGTGGTCTATGAGGCGATTACCTACGATGCTGGTGAGCGAGACGCCGAAAAGATTGCCATCCAACTGGGGGTGCCCCCAGAGCAGGTGTTTAAAACGTTGGTGGTGGCTGCACCGAAGGACGGCCGTTCCCCCACAAAACCCATGCTCACTCTCATCCCGGCCAACCGCCAGCTGGATCTGAAAAAGCTGGCCAAGCTGGTAGGTGCCAAAAAGCTGAAGTTGGCTACTCACCAGGAAGCAGAAGCGATGACTGGACTCCAGGTGGGTGGCATTTCACCGCTGGCGCTCATTAACAAGGGGTTTGCCATTTACCTGGATGAACGAGCGGAAGCCCAGCCCCGCATTTTTGTTAGCGCGGGTGAACGCGGTACCCAGATCAAGCTGGCGCCCAAAGATCTGCGCCAGCTCACCGGCGCGCGGGTAGCAGATTTGTCTTCGGTTGGATCTGAAGAAGGGGATTAAAGTGATAAGTGAAAAGTAAAAAGTGATAAGTTGCAGTGCCCACCTTTCACTTTTTACTTTTCACTTTTTTACTATCTTACTGTTCTTTTCCATCCCGGCTGGTTAACCGCTGAATGGTTTGGATCACGTCGGGGAAGTCAAACGGTTTGGGGAGGAAAACGGCGTCGATTTTGTCTAGCTGGTCGGAAGATGGCGGCGGCCAGGCGCTCACGAGGACAAACGGCCGTTCCTCTCCCTGTTCACGCAGTTTGCCAGCCAGTTCCATTCCCGTCATTCTCGGGAGGCGAATGTCGAAAAAGAAGAGATCAACTTCGGACAGCGCTTCGCTGTCCGTTTGTTTCAGCAGCTCCTCCGCACTCATAAAAACCGGCCGAACTTCAATGCCAAACAGCCCCAATCCACTGACAAGCAGCTGGGCAATGCTGGGCTCGTCTTCTACGTAAGCAATTTTAACCATTTCCTGCAGCGTGTTATTCAACATCTTATCCTCATAGACGAATTGCCATCATGTAACTGCCGCTGATGATAGCTGATTCAGCCAATTTTGCGAGTGAATGTTGGGCAAATTTATGAGCAGCTCACGGTAAAACTGGCATGACATTTGTCCCAAACAGGCTCCTGTCAAGGTGTGGGTTTGTGCAGCACGATGGGGAAGTAGCGGCTGTAAACTGGTAAGTCGTGCCATTCGCTGAAAAAAGTGGGGCTGGTGAAGCCATCATCAATGAGCGCGGTAGTGGCGACAAACTGGGGTACGGCCGTTGCCGCCCGTGTCAGCACCAGGGTCATTGTGATTGACTCGCCTACATCCAGGCCGCCTGCCCAATACAGCCGCCGGTCGCCCACCGACGGCGTGCCAGCGCTGCTGGTCAGCGTGTTGGTGATCATGTGGAACGTGTTGGGCAGGCTCACCACGGCCGAAATTTCGCTGGCGGCGGTTAGCCCCACATTTTCCAGGGCTATGGTGTAGGTGAATAGGGTGGCGGCGAGGGGTTGGTTGGGTACGGCCGTCACTCGTGCCACCACGTCTGGCGCTTCCACCCAAACGTTGGCCAGGCGCGCAAAGGTAAGATCGTGGTTGCCATCGTGCAGGGCCAGCGTGTTTTCTACCTTGAAGCCGTGCGGCAAAATGCCCGTTGGGGTGGCCTGGTAGCTGATGGTGTGGCTGCCGCCGCCGGGCAGCGTCCCGGCCCAGGTGAGCTGCCGCGTGGCCGGGTTGTACACCGCGCCGCCCGTCAGTGAATCCGGGTCGAGCACCAGCCAGGCCGAAAGCGTGTTGGTGAGCCAGATGGAATTGCTGGCGCCCGGCGCCTGCTGTACGGTGATGGTGTAGGTGCGGGGCTGCCGCAGCTTGCCCACCCGCTGATCCACCATGAAGCTGGAGTCGCCCAGGTCGCTCAGCCAGCCCAGCACCCGGTTCATCGCCTCCGCCTGGCGGGTAGGGGTGATGGTTTCAAACGGCACAGCCCACAGCACGGCGCGCCAGTTGTCGCCCGCCGTGGCGGCACCTGCCGTGGCCGTGCCCGCCGGTAAGGCGCGATCGTGCCAGAAAAATGGCTGGCTGTGCGGCGCAGGAATGATGCCGTCGCCGTGGTTTTGGTACTGCGCGAAGTCAAGAGGGAATGGTTCGGGAATTTCGGCGGCGACGGCCGTATGCCCACTGCCAATCAGCCGGGTCGGCTCCACCGTTTCCTCATAGTCCGCCACACCAAAATACTCGCGCGCCAACGCCGACCGGTAATGATAGTACAGAAAATCCTGGCTGGTAAGGAATAAACGGCCGCCCTGGGCCAGGTAGCCAGTTAGCGCCTCATTTTCAGCAGGGGTGATCGGTTGGAACCAGTCGTAGCCGGTGTACCAAATGACAAAATCGTAGTTTTGCAGCAGGGCCAACGAGGGTCCGTTGCGCGCCACACCGGCATGGCCCGTGTCCCAGCGGTCGTAGGTGAGATTCAGGCTGTCCAGCGCGGTGGTGAGTTCGGCCGTCTGGTCGTAAAAGCGGTCATCATCGACAAATAAAATGTGGCCGGGAATCTTGTGCACCACGGGCAGCTGGGCGCTGACGGATGGTGTGTTGTGGGAAACGGCCGTTACCGTCAATTCCTCCACCAAATCCGGCGGCAGTCCGTTGGGCACGTTCAACGTGAGCACCGTTTGGGTCATGGTACAGGGGCCAAGCGTCATGGTTTGGGTGAGCAGGCTGGTGGGCCAGGCCGCGCCGGAAATGGACAGGGTGAATGTGTCTGTCATCGTTTCGCTGCGGTTGAAGACGTTGACCGTGTAGTTCATGGCCTCGCCGGGGATTGCCAGTTCGTCAATGCCATCGGGGAAGAACTGGACCCCAACCGTTTCTCGCGGTTCCTCAAAGTAGCGGAAACTTTGCTGCAAAATGGTGGCCCGATCGGCCGCTTGGGACACACCTTCCAGGCCAAAACCCAGGTACACCATGCGGAACGGCGAGCAGTAACCGGCCGTCAACCCGGCGGCACGACCGTCTTCGTAGGCAAAGGCGGGTTGGGAAAAAGTGCTGCTGCGCGGTGCAGACACGTCGGGCCAATCCTGGTTGTTGCTGCTGCTGCCGCCGTTCAGGGTTAAGCTCAGCCCGGCAAACAAGGAGTCGCTGCTGCCGGTGATGGTTTGGGTGACGGCCGTTTTCCCCAGCAGCGTCGCGTTTAAATCCCGGTACCACCAAAGCTGTGTATCCATCCCCACACCGTCGTAGCTGCCGATGTTTTGCCCGCTGATGAACAAATGCCCGCCCAACCCCAGGAAGTCGGTGATGACGTTGTTCATGCCCAGGTAGCCGGGGGAATCGAGCGGGCTGGACCAGATGACGGCTTCGTATGGCGTTAAATCCTCCAGGGCAGGCACATCACCAAATGGATCACGCACTGTCCAAGTGTCGAAGCTGTAGTTCAGCGCCGTCAGCGCTTCGGCATGCTGCGCGGCCTGGCTGCTATAGTACCACTGGCCGCTGTCTACCAGCAGTACACTGGGCGCGTCAGCCAGGATAAAGTAGGGGACGGCCGTTGTGTTATTCGCCAGCCAGATCGTGCTCCGCTGCTGCTGGTAGCCCACCTTGGTGACCACCAACTCATAGGTACCGCTGGGCAGGTTGAGCAGGAAACGGCCGTTGCCATCCGTCATGCCCGTCACCGGTGTGCCCACCACTTCTACCCTGGCATCAGCCAGCGGCATGTACCCCGCCGACGCGCGCACAAAGCCTTCCACCTGGCCGCCCGGCAGCTTCGTCAGAGCAATATTGCGTGTGGTGGTTTGGCCATTGTTGACTGCAATGCTGGTGGCGGAAAATGGCGCATAGCCAAACGGTTGTGCCGCCAGGGCATAGCTGCCGCTTTGCAGCGGGGCGGTGTAACGGCCGTCTTCCCCCGTCGTTACCCTGAACTGCCCAGCCGATGCTGTGGTGATGGTGAGCACCACGCCGGGCAGCGGCAGGCCGTTGGCCGTCACCTGTCCCGTCAGCGTGCCCGCGCTGGTTTGTTGGGCGACGGCGGCGTAGGCGTCCAGGCGGCCCCAGCCGCTGTGCATGTTGGGATGAGTAGCGGCGATGGGAACGGCCGTTTCCGCCAAAATTTGGTTCACCTGGCTGCGGCTCAGGCCGGGATTGGCGCTCAGCAGCAGGGCAATGGTGCCCACTACGTGTGGTGTGGCCATCGACGTGCCGTTGTACAGGCCGTAAACGCCGCCTGGCAGTGACGACAGGATTTGCGTGCCGGGGGCCACCAGCCACGGCTTGATTTCATCCGTTTGGGCCGAAGGACCACGCGAGGAGAACCAGGCCACCCCGTCCAAATCATCGCTGGCCCCCACCGAGAGCACGCCGGGGTTACCCGCCGGGTAACCCACGGTACCGGTGAAGGGTCCGCTGTTGCCTGCCGAAAAAACAACCTGAATGTTGGCGGCGTGCAGGGCGGCAATGTCTTCCACGAAGATTGTGCTGGGCACGGAGCTGCCCCAGGAATTGTTCACCACATCGGGGGCCAGGGCCGGATCGTCGTTGGGGGCCAGCAGCCACTCAAAACCACGGTGTACATCGCTTTCCCAGATCAGGCCAAACGGATCGGCGATGTTGACGGCAATCCAGCTGGCGCCGGGGGCCACGCCGATGCCGTTTTGGCCAACGGCCGTTCCCGCCACATGCGTGCCGTGGCCAATGTTGTCTACCGGGATGGTGTCTGTAGGCATGACCGCGTTAAACCAGCTGCCGCTGTGGTCCACCGTGCCGCCCTGGTTGCCGCGATAATTGGCCGCCAGGTCGGGATGCTGCCAATCCACCCCCGAATCCATGATGGCCACGGTGACGCCGCTGCCATCCACGCCCAGCCCGCGCCAGACGGCGGGCGCGTTGATGCGGTCAATGCCCCAGCTGGCCACGGCTCCGGTGATGGCGGCCATTGGTCCTGCCAGCAGCGTCTCGGTCAAATTGTCTGCGGGACGAATTTCTTGCACCACCACGTCTAGCCGCACCTGGCTGACCTCGGGCAAACTGGCCACAGCCTGCACGGCGGTGAGGCTGCCGGTGGCGGCGATGCTGTTCACAATCCACAGGGAGCGAACGGCCGTTACTTCCCCGGCAGCTTGTAACGTTTCGAGTTGAGAGAGCGCGTTAGCCTGGCTGGTGGCGGCAGTTTGCTGCAGGGTGTGCAGAACGGCCGTGTGCTGGGGCGGCGAACTGGTGGGGATAACGGCCGTAGCGCTCAGATCGGCAATAAAGCGCACGGATGACCCTTCGGCCAGGGCCTCCAGCAGGGCCGGATCGATTTTGTCGTTTGGCTGGGCGGCGTGCCCTACCAGCGAGTAGGCGGCGTTTGCCAGCAAAAGCGAAACGAGGCCGATCGCCAGGATGATACTAATAAAAATTGAAGCAACTCGTTGCGGCATACGCTGCATTATAACGCTTTCTATCCGTAATTGAGCGGTAAAAAGAAAGTGCAACCGTAAGCTGATTTTACTATGCTTCGACTCAGGAATTCTTTTGTTCTTTGATGCCGCTAGTACTGAAGCAAACATCTCCTGAAATATTGCTTTTGTACAAATTGCCTCGGTTTAAGTGTTCTGCTTTGAACTTGTATTCGTCCAAAATTGTTGGGGAACACAAGGTGCTCCACTAACATTTTTGACGTGTGGTCGTAAAAGCGGGGGAGTTCTTGAAGACAAGCAGATATTTCTCCCGGTTTCACGCAAATCGTGGGCTTGTAAACGTCGTTCCCAGAAAATTTATGCTTGTATCGATAGTTGTTTGTACCCGTGATCGCCCGACGCAGTTGAAACATTGCTTGGCCTTGTTGAAGCCTCAGCTTGATGCCGATAGCGAGATTCTAGTCGTAGCCAGCGCACCTTCTACCAACCAGGAACAGCAAATTGCAGAAGCTGCAGGGGTGAATTTTGTGCTGGAGCCACGTTCCGGGCTGGATGTGGCGCGCAATGCGGGCATTCGGCAGGCAAAGGGCGACATGATTGCCTTTGTGGATGATGACGTGCTGGTGACGGAGGGCTGGCTGGCGGCATTGCGGCACACCTTGGCCACGGAGCCAGCAGACTGCGTGACGGGTCGGGTGCTGCCTGCTTCTTTGGAAACGGCCGTCCAACAGCAGTTCGAAGCCCGCTTTAGCTTTGATCGGGGTCCAGAGCCAATCCGTTTTACCGACTCAGATAAGCGATCCTGGTTTCCCATTCACCCCTACCATTTGGGTACCGGTGGCAACATGGCTTTCCGCCGCCATGTGTTTGACCAGGTAGGGTTGTTTGATGAGGCGCTGGATGCCGGAACGCCCACGGGTGGCGGCGGCGACCTGGATATGTTTCGTCGTTTGCTGCTGGGGGGATTTACGGCCGTTTACCAGCCAGACCTGCTCGTTTATCACCAACACCGCACCACCGCCGCGGCCGCGCGCCAGCAGTTTTACGCCTATGGCAAGGCGTTCGGCGCCCTTATGACCAAAATCTGGCTTGAAGAGCCGTCACTCAAACAGCAGGTGCCTCGTTTACTCCAGCAGCAGGCCGTGCTGCTGCTGCGCCTTATGGGGCAGCGTCTGGCCGGACGCTCCATCATTTCCTTGCCGCTGATTTTGCGTGAAGCCTGGGGGAACGTGACCGGTCCGTTTGCCTATTTGCAGGCGCGTCATCGAGCCAAATCGGGCCAATTGGCCAACCTTCCTCCTGTACAGGTTGTGCCGGTGCACCTGCCCGTAACCGATACAACCATTTCCATTCGCGACGCGCAAGATGCGTGGGTTGTTTTTCAAGATGAGCGGTGCGTGGTGAGCAGCCACTATCTGGCTGCACCTGGCGCCACCATTTCAGCCGAGCGCCTGCACAAATTAGCCGCGGCCCACGCGCCAGGCCGTAACGTTGATTTTGGCCACTCCGCAGCTGCCGGACCAGGCGTCGCCGTCGTGATTTGCACGCGCCACCGGCCAGAGGCGTTGCGCAGATGCCTGCAAAGCCTGGCACCGCTGCGGCGCGAACTGGCGCAGCTGATTGTGGTTGAAAACAGCCATGATGTGGGGCAAACGGCCGTCCTCGCCAAACAGTTTGAAGCGCAGTTGGAAGTGGAACCAGAACCCGGCCTCTGCCGGGCGCGCAATCGAGGGCTGGCGGCGGCCAGGGCGGAGGTTGTGGCCTACCTGGATGATGACGTGGTGGTAGATGCAAATTGGCTGGCGCGGTTAACGGCCGTTTACCAGCAAAATCCGCAGGCGTCCGGGGTAATGGGACTGGTGCTGCCTCGTGAACTGGAAACGGCCGATCAGCAGCTGTTTGAGCGGGCGCTGGGTGGCCTGAACCGGGGGTATCTGCCGCGCCTCTTCAATGGCCGCAAGGCGCGTACCCTGGCGCCGCAGGTGGGTGTGGGGGCCAACATGAGCTTTCGCCGTCACCTTTTGCAGCAAATGGGCGGCTTTGATGAGGCGCTGGACCCCGGCACACTTGCCCAGGCGGGCGGCGACATCGATATGTTTTACCAGCTTCTCAAGGCCAACCACACGCTCCTCTATGACCCTTCGCTGCTGGTGTGGCACACGCACCGGTGCGGCCTTGGCGCGGCCCGCCAGATGAGCGCAGCTTACGGCCGGGGCACGGCGGCGGCTTACGCCAAATGGGCAGCACAGGGCGATTGGGCGGCTGTGCGCATGCTGTTGGGTTACTGGCTGCGCTACCATCCGGCCCGTTTGTGGGCAGCATTTTGTCGCGATGACTTGCTTTCCCCGGCGCTGGCGTGGGCAGGTTGGCGCGCCAGCTGGCGTGGGCCGGGGGCCTATTTTGCCGGGCGGCGGGCTGGCCAAGTATTGGGAACAGAACGAGGGTTCCAGGCAGCGGCCGTTTCCTCCCCAGCGGCCTCGTTGGGAGATGGTTATGGCGGTTAAAGTGGTAGAGGTGGAATTGACACGGCCGTTTCCCCAACTGGACCATCTGGATCCGGCCCGGTACACGCATCTGCAAATTTTGGTGCGGCAAAACCGGCGTCCCATCGGTTATGCCTGGGTTGAAAATAAATCTCCCCGCTTTTTGCAAGAAGCGTGTTTGCGGCACAGCATCGAGCAGCAGCTTTTTGCTGAGTTGAACCAGGCTTCTCTGGCTGACTTGCTGGTGGCGGAAGAAACGGCCGTTGCCAAACCGGACTGGCCCCACGTCACCGTCGCGATTTGCACACGCGATCGGGTGATCAGTATGCGCCGAACGCTCGATTCCCTGCTGGCGTTGGATTATCCGCCTGAGAACCTGGATTTACTCGTTGTAGACAATGCCCCACCGGATGACTCGACGGCCCGGCTGATCGCCGAATTTCCCCACATTCGCTACGTGGTGGAGCCGAGACCGGGGTTGGATTGGGCGCGCAATCGGGCGGTACAAGAGGCGCTGGGCAGCATTGTGGCCTTCACCGACGATGATGTGGCCATTGATTCCCAGTGGGTGAAAGCACTGGTGCCCCATTTTGCCAACGAGGCGGTGATGTGCGTGACTGGTTTGGTGGCCCCTGCTGCCCGGGAAACGGCCGCACAAAACATCTTCGAGGATTATGGTGGCTTTGGCCGCGGTTTTGAAACCCGCTACTACACGATGGAAATGCAAAAGCATTGGCGCTACTGGCCGCTGGGAGCCGGCATTTTTGGTACCGGCTGCAACATGGCTTACCGCAAGTCGCTGTTTGCCCAGATTGGTGCATTTGATCCGGCACTGGACGTGGGCACCCCGTCTCACGGCGCTGGCGACCACGACATGTTTTACCGCACGCTGCGGGCGGGCTACGTGCTGGTGTACGAGCCAGCCGCCTTGATCTGGCATTATCATCGTGCCTCATTCCAAAAGCTTCAGAGCCAGCTGTACGATTTTGGCCGTGGCGTGTACGCTTTTTGGACCAAAACCTTTTTAACCGATGCGCCGATGCGCTGGAAAACGTTGACCTTTGCCATGCTGTGGTATGGCGGTTGGTTTGGCAAGCGGCTGCTGCGCCGGTCTGGCAGTTTTCCGCGTAGTCTAGTGCTGGCGGAAGCGTTGGGCGCGCTGCGAGGGCCGCTTGCTTACTGGCAGGCCGTGCGGCAGGCACGTCGTATTGCCCGGCAGTTTGAGCCGCAGGCGGAGAAGGTACCATCCCGCAGCCAGAGCTTGCCAGCACCGGCCTCATCGGTGGGGGAGTCTGCCTGATGCCTGCCAAAATTGTCACGATCGATCTGGCACGGCCGTTGCCCCCCGAGGTGCCCAACGCTGCCAGCTACGACACGGTGTGGGCCATCGTCCTGCGACACCAAGTTCCCGTGGGGCAGGTGGTGATTGATAACGGCCGTACTCCCGTCCTGGCCCCGCAGCTGCGTCACGAAATTATCCGGCAGCTCGGTGGGCTGCTGCTGAAAGGACAGGATGCCCAGTCGCCGCATTTTGCCATTGCCACCGGCTGCCTGCCAAAACCCACAGCTGCCCAATGGATCAACGAACCGGAGCTGGAAGATTTGCTGCCGGGCCTGAGCCCAGAGCCGGGCCGCACCTTTTTCCTGAGCGTGGTGGTATGCACCCGAGACCGACCGCAGGATTTGCGTATGTGCCTGGAAACGCTGGTACAGCTTGACGCTGGGCGGCACCGGCTAGAGCTCATCGTGGTGGATAACAATCCGGCATCCGGGCAGACCAAGGTGGTGGTGGATGATTTCCCCCAGGTGCGCTACGAGATGGAAACGCGTCCGGGAGTGGCATACGGCCGTAACAAAGGTCTCACCTCTGCACGAGGTGACATCGTGGCTTATATCGATGATGACGTGAAGGTGCCGCCGCATTGGCCCAGCCGCATCCTGGCCCCCTTTGCCGATGAGCGGGTGATGTGCGTGAGCGGCCTGGTGCTGCCGCTGGAGCTTGAAAGTGAAAGCCAGGAGATGTTTGAGAAGTACGGTGCGCTGGGCCGTGGATACGTGCCGCGCATTTTTGACAGGCAATTTTTTTACCGCTCGCAAAAGCACGTGGTGCATACCTGGGATTTAGGCGGTACGGCCAACGTTGCCATCCGCAAGACGGTGCTGGCCAATTCCGGCATGTTTGATGAGACGCTGGGGCCGGGGCAGCCAACTGGCGTAGGCGAGGATATTTACATGTTTTATCGTATCCTGAAGGCAGGCCATATTTGTTATTACGAACCGGCCGCCTACGTCTGGCATAAGCATCGCACCTCGATGGCGGCGCTGCGCAAGCAGCTGTACAACTACAACAAGGGGCAAACCAGCTACCAACTGCGCACGTTGGTTACCGATGGCGACCGGCGGGCTATCCGGCAGCTTATGTGGGATTTGCCGCGCTGGCATGTGGACCGCATCTGGCGCATATTACGCGGCCGGGAAGATTACTCGCTGCGGCTGGTTGCCCTGGAAATAGGGGGCAATCTAGTTGGTTTTTGGGCATTCTGGCGGGCGGTACGGATGCATCGCCGCTTGAATGGGCCGGATGCCAATCCGATTCAGCCGGTTAACTTGCAACAGGATGCCGTATGAGTGAGTTTTTGCCGGTTTCAATTGTGATGCCTGCCTACAATGCAGCGGAGACAATCGCCGAAGCGATTGTCTCGGTGCAGGCGCAAACGATGCCGCATTGGGAGCTAATTGTGGTCGACGATGGCTCGACAGACGAGACGGCGGCCGTTGTGATGGATTTTGCAGCCAGAGATGAACGCGTTCGCTTGCTGCGCCAGGCGAACCGGGGGGCGTGCGCAGCGCGCAATGCAGGCCTGAAGGTAGTGAAGCATGAGTGGATGATGTTTTTTGATGCCGATGATCTGCTTTTGCCGCACCATTTGCAGCGGTTGACGGCCGTTGCCGCCAGCGACCCCTCTTTAGATGCAGTCCACAGTGGTTGGGCCCGGCTGACGCCCGACGGCGCGATCTTTGACGAAGATGCCTGCCAGGCAACGGGAGACCTGTTTGATTTGCTGGCTTGCCGCTGCGTTTTCCCGCCGCTTACCTGCATTGTGCGGCACCGGCTGGCGGTGGCGGTGGGTGGCTTTGACGTGAACATGCGGTCGAATCAGGATTGGGATTTCTGGCAGCGCGTGGCGCGTACCGGCGCCTGTTTTGGCCGCGTGCCGGAGGTGTTGGGGTATTACCGCATACGGGCTGGCTCGATTTCTTCCAGCAATCCAGAGAGCTTTTTTGCCGACGGGCTGGCGGTGATTGCCAGGGGGCACACGGTGGACGACCGGATTGCTCATTTGCAGCCCGTGCATAGGCACGGCCGTCATCCAGCCGACATCTCCCAGGTGCGCCTGATGTGGGTGTGTTGGTCTGCTGGTTTGCTGTTGGGGCGGGGAAAGGATTTCCGCGTATTGCTTGCCAGATTGGCTGGCGATCGCTGGCCAGAATTTGATGCCTACGGTCTGGTTCACTGCCTGTTTCGGGCGGTATCGATTGGACGTGGGGAGACCTTTGACAAATGGTGTGGGCTTTGGCCTGAACTGGAGGCACCGGTTCAACAGTTTTTAGCAGCCATGGAAGCGCAAACGCAGGCGCCGGATTTGGCCCGGTTGGCACAGCGGGAGCTGGAGCGGCTGATTTTGGATCATTCGCTGCAGGAACGGCCGCTCACCGTGGGTGGTACCTGGGCGGTGGCGGTGCAGGTTGAGCAGCCGCTGCCAATTGTGGCGCTGCCGGTGGGTAAGGCCGTTTGTCGTTGTGAAGTGTGGTTGGGCAGCAAATATCTCGGCGCGGTGGAAGTGGACGCGCCGCAGCAAATGGCAAAGGCCATTGCCCAGGAATTTGCCTGGCCGATTCTGGGGGGGTATGCAGAGCTGCATCTTTTACCCCAACTCCAGCTGGTGGAAGGAGCTACAAGTATTTCCGTCTGGCGTGGTGATGTGCACCTGGCGGCGCTGCCGCCCACAGAGCCGGAAATGTTGTGGGAAACGATCTGGAACGAGGTGGGCTGGGTGCTCTTTTTGCAAGAGATTTGGTGCCGTCCGGCCTGGCCCAACGGCTATTTTTACGATGCGGCGCTGGTGGAGCCGGGTGAACGAGCTGAGGTAAGGGTAGAAGCGGCCGTTACCCTGGACCTGATCAATCCGCTGCCTGATTTGCTAGTGCAGGGCGATAAGATTGCCGTGACGCTGGCGGTGGCGGGTGAGGCGGTGGCCCACTGCACGCTGCCAGCTGCCGGTGGTCGCATTACCGCCCATACTTTGCGGGCGAATCTTACTCAGGCAGCGGGTTTTGATTTGTGCCGGGCGGTGGTGCAGCATGCGGTGTTAGAACGGCCGTTAACCGATCCAGCCAGCCTGCACCAACGATTACAGCAAATTTGTGGGGGTGAGTAACAGTGAGCAGTTTAGTGGGAACCCGTAAGTTTGTTGTGGTGGGTTGGCGGACGCAGATGGTTGGCCTTTTGCGGGCTGAGGTGGTGCTGATCGCCATCGTTTTGCTAGGGATGGCCCTGCGTTTTTATGTCTTGGGAGCCGAAAGTTTGTGGGTAGATGAAGGGACATCTGTATCCGTTGCCCGTCTGACGCTGCCCCAAATTTTTGCCGACCGCATTTTCAAAAATCCTCCTTTTTATTTCGTTTTGCTCCATTTTTGGATACAGCTTTTTGGCGATTCTGAAGTGGCGCTGCGGCTGCTTTCGGCGCTGTTTGGTTCGCTGGCGCTGGGGGGGATGTTCCTGGTGGGCCGCAAGCTGCTGGGCCGTGAGGGCGGGCTCCTCAGCACTTTTTTGCTGACGATTGCCCTGCTTCACGTGGAATTTTCGCAGGAGGCGCGGGCTTACAGCCTGATGGTGCTGCAGGTGCTGGTTTCGATGTGGCTCTTTTTGCGGCTGCTGGATAAGCCAGACCGGCTGACAGCCTCAAGTTATGTGCTGACCAATGCGCTGCTGCTGTACACGCATTTTTACGGTGTCTTTTTTGTGGCGGCGCAAAATTTTTTCTGGCTGTATCTGTTGTGGCGGCAGCGGCGGGCTGTTTCGCCTGGTTTGGGGCAGTGGGCAGTTATTCAGGGGGCGATTTTACTGCTGTTTGCGCCGTGGCTGCGCTACCTGCTGTTGGAAGTGCAGGCGATGCATACAACCGGTGTGTGGATTCCTGAGCCAACGGCCGTTACCCTCTGGCACACCCTACTCGATTTTGCCTCAGATTCTGCGCTGCTTGTGCTGCTGTTTGCCGGGTTGAGCGGCTGGTGGCTGCTGTACGGCCGTTCCCCATCGCCCCAAACGCAGCCTGTGTGGCAAACGGATACGGCCGTGGCCGTACTGCTGTTGCTCTGGCTGCTGGTACCGACGTTGGTGCCTTTCATCGCTTCCCGTCTGATTGCTCCGCTTTTGATTCCCAGATATACCATTGCTGCCTCGTTGGGACTGTATTTGCTGGTGACGGTTGCCCTGCAGCGCATCGGCTGGCCATCGCTGCGCTATGGGCTGCTGACATTTATTGCCCTGGCATCTTTACTGGGACTGAGCCGCTATTTTGGCGGGGTAGTTAAGCAGCAGTGGCGAGAAGTGACCGCGCTGCTGGAGCAGGAAGGGCAGGCGGGTGATTTGCTGCTGTTCCATCCGGGCGGGCTTAAGGATTCAGCCTTTGACTACTATTTTGACCGGGATGATATGCGCTCCGTGCGGTTGGATCTGGCCACAGATGTGGACACTTTTTACACGTTGCAGCGTGAGGCACAGCAGCTGGAAGATGTGGCGCAGCTGGTGGCCGGCGCTGACCGAGTCTGGCTGGTTCAGGCAAATCACAATGAACTGGGCGAGCAGCTGGGGCCAACGCTAGCTTCTCTGTATGAATCGGCCGTGCCGTATTCCTTTTTGGGCGTCAATCTGGCACTGTACTACAACCCGCCCGAACAAGCAGAGGCTGGTCCAACCGTAACGCAGACAATTTATTACCACCTGCCGGAAGCAGCCGCGGTGAACCTGGTGTGGGGGGTGAATGATTGGCAGCGGCTTTCCCCGTCGTCGCAGGTGATCGAAACGGCCGTTCAGGACAATCTTATGGTGACGCCGATGCGGCGAGAGGGCGACAACTTTACCGTCGCTTTGCAGCTGCCGCAGGCGGCCCAGCTTGATTACGTGTTCCAGGTAACCGAAAGTCAGCAGCAAGCGCCTGTCAATGTTTGGGATACGCAAAATGGCCAGGATTACCAGATCAACGCCGTGACGGGTGAACCGGTGACGCATGAATCGAGCTTGTCGGCCGATCAGCGGGACTACCTGGTGGCGCTCACTATGACCACACAGGAGATTCGCTACAGGCTGCCGGGGGCAACGGCCGTTAATCTGGTGTGGGGCATCGATGGTTGGCAGCCGCTGCCGCCTGCCTACTGGCCGCCGGATACACAGCAGGTGGGCGGCCTGCTGTATACCCCCATGATTAAAGAAGGCGACACGTTTGTAGCGTCTGTGCCGGTGGCGGCGGGCAGCCAGTTAGACTATGTGTTTCAGACGTTTTTGCTGTCTGGCCAGGTGCAGGCCGAGGTGTGGGACACAAACCGGCAGGCAGATTTCCAGCTGGTGACTGAGCAAAGTGGTGTGGTGACGGTACGGCCGTCTATCTCCCTGTTTTGGTACCGCCTGCTGGTTTGGCAAAACGGCCGTGAGTGGCTGGTGTGGCTGGCGGCAGGCGTGCTGCTGGTTACCGGGGGATATGCCACCCGGCGACAGCGCCGGGTAAAACTCGCCTTTTTTACCTCGCGCCAATGGCTTTATGTGCGCGATCTCATGCGCGAACTTGTCGCCAGAGACATCAAGCTGCGTTACAAGGGCTCGTTTTTGGGCATTTTGTGGTCGCTGCTCAATCCGTTTGTGCAGCTGTTGGTGTTTAGCTTTGTCTTTCAGGCTTTGCTGCCGCTGGATATTCCTAACTACCCTGCCTACCTGTTTACCGGCTTGCTAGTTTGGGGCTGGTTTAATGCCGCACTGACCGCTTCGGCCACCGTCATTTTGGAAGGACGGGATTTGATTCGTCGTCCAGGCTTCCCACCCATTGTGCTGCCAATTGTGACTGTGGCGTCTAACCTGGTGCACTTTTTGCTGTCGCTGCCAATTTTGCTGCTCTTTTTGCTGTTTACCAACATTAATTTGCAGCCGACACTGTTCTGGCTGCCGGTGATCATCGGGCTGCAATTTGTTTTTACCTTGAGCCTGGCCTATTTTGTGGCTACCTTTCACGTGATGTTTCGTGATACGCAGCACCTGGTGAACATCTTTCTGCTGCTGCTCTTTTATTTGACGCCGATTTTTTATGATGTGAGCCGCTTTTCCGCCAGGGTACAATGGCTGTTCCAGCTCAATCCGCTGCTGGTGCTGCTGAATGCTTACCGGGCGATTTTGATAAATGGCCAACAGCCCAATTTTGCGGCGCTGGGGCTTCTGCTGGTAGGGTCGCTGGGATTGCTGGCGGTAGGGTACCGTCTCTTTTTGCAGACGAGCTACCGCTTTGCGGAGGAGCTGTAAATGGATGCTGCCATTTCGGTGCAGAACGTAAGCAAAAAGTTCCGCGCCTATCATCCCCAGAAGCCAAACACGATTGCCGAGTTGGTTGTGAAAGGCCCTACGTTGCTGCGCGCCGAGGACCAGTTCTGGGCCTTGCGGGACGTAAGCTTCCAGCTTGGGCGGGGGCAGATGTTGGGCATCATTGGCAAGAACGGGGCGGGTAAATCGACTCTGCTGCGTCTGATTGGCGGGGTGGGGCGGCCAGATGACGGCCGTATCCAGGTGAACGGCCGTATCGGCGCGCTGCTTGATCTGGGTGCTGGTTTCCATCCAGATCTGACTGGGCGAGAAAACGTCTTCATCAGCGGCGTCATCTCTGGCCTGCTGCGCCAGGAGATTGAGGAGCGGTTTGATTCGATTGTCGCTTTTGCCGAACTAGAAGCGTTTATTGACAATCCGCTGCGCACCTACAGCACGGGGATGCAGCTGCGGCTGGCCTTTGCCGTAGCAGCCCACATCGATCCAGAAGTGCTGTTGATTGATGAAGTGCTGGCAGTGGGAGACCTGGCTTTTCAGCGCAAATGCCTGGACCGTATTGCCCAGTTTCGCCAAAAGGGGTGCACCATTTTGCTGGTGTCACACGATGCTAACCAGGTGCAGCAGCTGTGCGACGATGTGCTCTGGCTGCGCCAGGGACAGGTTGTGGCTCATGGTGAGCCTGCGGTGGTAGTCGGGCAATATGTGGCCGAGATGCAGTCGGAGACACGCCGCCGCACCCCAGAGGCCGTGCCGCTGCTGCATGCAACTTCTGGCCAAACGCTGCAAATTAACAAGAACCGGTTTGGCTCGCTGGAAATGGAGATTACGGCCGTTCACCTGCAAAACACCCGCGGTGAGGTGCTGTCTGACATTGAGAGCGGGGAAGGCGTGGCGGTTGTACTGGAGGTGGAGGCGCCAACGGCCGTGCCGTCGCCCATCGTGGGGGTAACCATTAGCCGCGAAGATGGCACCGTTTGCTACGATACACACACTCAGGCAGATGGGATGCAGCTGGGCGTGTGGCAGGGCAAAAAGCAGATCGCCTTGCAGCTTGAGCGGCTGGATCTGACACAGGGCGTTTATTTTGTGGATGTGGGGATTTACGAGGCCAACTGGTCGCACGCTTATGATTACCACTGGCATGTTTATCCCCTGCTCGTAACAACTGGTGAGAAAGAAAAGGGAATGCTCTCTCCGCCAGCGCGCTGGATAGGGCCTGAGTGATTATGAACGAAGCATGGCCAACCTTTTCGATCATCGTACCCACGTATAACCGCCCTTTGCAGCTGTGGCGCTGCCTGCAGGCGCTGTCTGAGTCCAAATACCCACACGACCGCTTCGAAGTGGTTGTGGTGGATGATGGCAGCGCGATGTCACTGGAGCCAGTTGTGGCCTGGTTCCAGACAAAGATGGCGATCCGGCTTGTGACCCAGCCCAACAAAGGCCCGGCGGCGGCGCGAAACATGGGGGCCAGGGTGGCCAACGGCCGTTTCCTGGCCTTCACCGATGATGATTGTGTGCCCCATCCTGCCTGGCTGCGCCAGCTGGCCCTCTTTTTAGATGATCATCCTGAGAAAATGGTGGGAGGCTATACCAAAAACGGGCTGCCGCACAACAAGTTTTCCCTGGCCAGCCAGCTGCTCATCGACTTTTTGTACGTGTATTACAACCGCGTGGAGTCGCCGGCGCGGTTTTTTACGTCCAACAACTTTGCCCTGGCGGCCAGCCATTACTGGCAAGTTGGCGGCTTTGATGAAACCCTTCCCCTGGCGGCAGCTGAGGATCGCGAATTTTGCGACCGGTGGCAGCAGTATGGCCTGGGTATGGTGTACCTGCCCCAGGCCGTGGTGGAGCATGAGCATCATATGCGGCCGTTTTCATTTTGGCGGCAGCATTTTAACTATGGCCGAGGGGCCTGGCTCTTTCACTTGGCGCGCAGCCAGCGCACCCAGGGAAACATTCAGCTGGAATCGCCCGGATTTTACCTGCGGTTGGTAGGCTACCCGCTGCTCGTGATCAAAGGACGGCGCGCGCTGGGGCTGACGGCCATGTTGATTGGCACCCAGGTGGCCAATGCCGCGGGATTTTTCTACGAGCGGTTTGCCCGGCTGGGACAGGCAAAGAAAAAGCTCCCGTGGCGGGAGCCTTACGTACCTGTTGAAAACGTTTCAAATACCGATTAGTACCGGGTGCAAAGATTACGCCGATTGAAAAGATCTATCTGCGCAATCGGCGCGGTTGATCTCAGAATTTAGAACAGGCCCCAGTCACCACCGGCACCCTCTTCCATCATCGAGGGGTCCCACAGTTCGGTGCCAATCTCCACCGTCACACCGCCCTCCATCACTTGGCTGCCCACCATGCGCACCTGCTCAATGATTTGCGGGCCGTAGGGGCAGAAGGGAGTGGTGAGGATCATGGTGATTTTGGCGGCGTCGGTTTCTTCATCGATGTCCAGATTGCGCAGCAGGCCGAGTTCCACCACGTTCAGCCCAATTTCGGGGTCAATGACGCTGCGCAGCGATTCAATCAGTTCTTCTTCTTTATTGGCGATCATTTGGTTAATCCTTCGCTTTATGAATTAATTTGTATGTCAGACGGCCGTATCGGCAGAGTAAAGTGGCAGTAGTCGTCGCCGTGGAGCATGCAGCTGTGCTGTTCAACGGCCGTGCCCAGCACGGTGATCATTAACTGTTTGTCCAGCGTACACACTTCGCTGTGCTGCTGGCCCATCAAAATATAAGGGCAGCTGTACTCGATAATCTGATAATGGCCGTCGTCCCGTTTTTCCCAGCGGGCCAAAAACCCTTCACTGCCCAACAAGTTTATCACATAATTGAGCCGTTCTTCGAACGGAAGCCCTTCAAATTCCCCAGAATGCTCTTCCATAATGCGCTGGACCAGGCCGATGAAGATTTCATTAATAGTTTCCGGAGGCAGGCGGTCTTTTAGCTCTTCCAGCAGCCGGTTGGTGAGGCTGAAATACTTTTGGGGAAAGAGCTCATTGCCCTTTTCGCTGAGGGTGTAGACGTAAAACGGCCGTCCCACCTTCCGCCGCACACTTTCCACCTCAATCAGCCCTTCAGCCTGCAGGGAATTCAGGTGATGGCGCACCGTAACGGGGGAAACATCAGCCGCTTCTGCCAGGGATTCAATATTGCTCTGAGCCGACGCCTTCAGGGTGTGCAGAATGAGGTCTCGCGTGCTCTGTTTGTCCTTGCTTGATACTGATTTCACGATAGAATCCTTTGCCTTGTAAATCAACAAACCCGCACCTTAGCAAATCACCAAAGGTATTCAAAGTTTAGAAGTTTTCTTTGTTTTGTGATTTGCTCGATCACATTTTCTACAAAGCGCATTTGCAAAATCTAGACAGCTCTCTAAGCTGGTTTTCCTACTTTTTTGGCTGGATTTTCTTCAAGAATTTGGCAAAAAGTATAGCAATACCAGAGAGAGTTGTCAATAAATGCTATTTTTATCATATTTATCATAAATATTGACGGTGCCTCTGGGCTATGTTATAATCCACCCCTGAACATGGGCAAAATATAGTTGCACAGAATTTTTTGATAGGAGACAGAAGACAACCATGACAACGGCTTTAGAAATCAAAAATTTACATGCCAGCGTAGGTGACCAACCTATTCTGAAAGGCATTGATTTACTGGTAAAGCAGGGAGAAGTTCATGCCCTCATGGGGCCAAATGGCTCTGGTAAAAGCACTTTAGCCTACACGCTGGCGGGCCATCCTGCGTATGAAGCTACCGCCGGACAGGTTATTTTTGGCGGGGAAGATTTATTTGAAATGGAAGCAGATGAGCGCTCTCGGGCTGGTTTGTTCCTGGCGTTTCAGTACCCGGCGTCCGTACCCGGCGTGACCCTGGCCAAATTCCTACGCCAGACCATCAACTCCCGCCGCCAGGCCGAGAATCCCGACGACAAAGGTATTTCTATTCCCGAATTCCGCCGTTTGCTGAAAGAAAAAATGGATATGCTGGGCATCGACCCCAAGTTTGCAGGCCGTTACCTGAACGAAGGTTTCTCCGGTGGGGAAAAGAAGCGCGTGGAGATTTTGCAGATGGCTACCGTGGAGCCCAAGATTGCCATTATGGACGAGACGGATTCCGGGCTGGACATCGATGCGCTGCGTGTGGTCTCTGAAGGCGCCAACCGGCTGCGCCAGGAGCAGGGCATGGGTGTGCTGGTAATTACGCATTACCAGCGGATTCTGAACTATATCCAGCCTGATTTTGTGCACATTATGATGGACGGCCGTATCGTCGAAAGCGGTGGTCCTGAACTGGCCCTGAAACTGGAAGAAA
Source organism: Candidatus Leptofilum proximum (assembly GCA_016710325.1). Lineage (GTDB taxonomy): Bacteria > Chloroflexota > Anaerolineae > Promineifilales > Promineifilaceae > Leptofilum > Leptofilum proximum. The sequence continues at coordinate 2,027,868 of JADJXK010000001.1, forward strand.
AAGGATACGATTGGCTTCGTGAGAAGCATGGTATTTTAGAGGAGGCATAACATGGCCGAAAATCTAATAGATGTTCAACCTGAACTGAGTGAAGAAGAAATTGTTGGCCTGGTAAACCAAGACTATGCCACCAAATACGGTTTTGCCGACGTTGAAGATTACTTTTTTAAGGCAGAAAAAGGACTGGACGAAACCCTCATTCGCGCCATGTCTCTGCGTAAGGGTGAGCCCGAATGGATGCTGGACATCCGCCTGAAGGCGTACGAGCATTTCCTCAGCCGCCCCATGCCTGATTGGGGGGCGGATCTGAGCGGCATTAAGTTTGAAGATATTTACTACTACATCAAACCGTCAGATCGCCAGGGTGATACCTGGGAAGATGTGCCGAGCTACATCAAGGATACCTTCAACAAGCTGGGTATCCCGGAAGCGGAGCAGAAGTTCCTCTCCGGCGTGGCCGCGCAGTACGAATCTGAAGTGGTCTACCACAACATCAAGAAAGATCTGGAAGAGAAGGGCGTGATTTTCCTGGGGATGGATGATGGCCTGGCCCAATATCCTGAGCTGGTGAAAGAATATTTCGCCACGATCATTCCGCACAACGACAACAAATTTGCGGCGCTGAATACGGCCGTATGGTCTGGCGGTTCCTTCATCTACGTACCCCCTGGGGTTCATGTAGAAATGCCGCTCCAGGCGTACTTCCGGATCAACGCCAAAAACGTGGGCCAGTTTGAACGCACCCTCATCATCGTTGATGAAGGCGCCTACGTCCACTACGTCGAAGGCTGCACCGCCCCCATCTACTCTGAAGATTCGCTGCACTCGGCGGTGGTGGAAATTATCGTGAAGAAGGGTGGGCGCTGCCGCTACACGACCATCCAGAACTGGTCTAACAACGTCTATAACCTGGTCACCAAGCGTGCCATCGCCGAAGAAAAAGCCACCATGGAGTGGGTTGATGGCAACCTGGGTTCCAAAGTGACGATGAAATATCCGGCCGTTTACATGACGGGCGAAGGCGCCCACGGGGAAATTCTCTCCATCGCTTTTGCCGGTAAAGGCCAGCACCAGGACGCTGGTGGCAAGGTGGTTCATGCCGCTTCCAACACCACCAGCCGCATCATTTCCAAATCGATCAGTAAAGGTGGCGGTCGTGCCTCTTATCGTGGTCTGCTGAAGGTGAACAAGGGGGCTTTCCACTGCAAGTCCAACGTGGTGTGTGATGCCCTGCTGCTGGACGAAAACAGCCGCTCCGACACCTACCCGTACATCGAGATTGAAGAGGAAGATGTGAACATCGGCCACGAAGCCTCGGTGAGCAAGGTGGGTGAGGAACAGCTCTTCTACCTGATGAGCCGCGGTATTAGTGAGGAAACCGCTACTTCCATGATTGTGAATGGCTTCATTGAGCCGCTGGTCAAAGAGCTGCCGATGGAATATGCCATTGAGATGAATCGCCTGATTCAGCTGCAAATGGAAGGATCGATTGGGTAATAAATGGTTAATGGTAAATGGTTAACGCTCAATTTTTAACCATTTACCATTTACAGTTAACCATTAACCATTAAAAAAGTCATGACAGCATTTACACAAGACGCAGTTAAACAATTATCCACCGCGCTGAATGAGCCGGACTGGATGCTCCAGTTTCGCCTGAAAGCGTTTGAGATTTACGAAAACACCCCCATGCCCACTACGACGGACGAGGCGTGGCGGCGCACCAACATTCGCCGCTTTAAGCCGGATGAGATTGGCCCGTCGGTGAACGGCGATGCCGCCACCAGCTGGGAAATTCCGGACTTCCTGGGCAAGGAACTGACTGGCGAAGTGGTGGGCGGCAGCCTGCTGCAAATCGACGGCGTGACGCGCCAGTACGAGTTGAGTGATGCCTTGAAAGAGCAGGGCGTGATTTTTTGCGATATGCATACGGCCGTCTCTCAACACCCTGACCTCGTGCAAAAATATTTTATGACCGAAGGCGTGCAGGTGACCGAAGGCAAATTTGCCGCCATGCACGGCGCTTTCTGGCGCGGCGGCACCTTCCTCTATGTGCCCAAAAACGTCAAAGCGGCCGCGCCGCTGCACAGCGTGCTCTGGTCGGTGAATGGCAAGACCTTTACCCACACCCTGGTGGTGCTGGATGAAGGCGCCGAGGCCATCTTCATGGACGAATACGCTTCGGCCGATGGCGAAGCGGCGGGTCTGCACAACGGCGTGATCGAGCTGCTGGTGGGTGACAACGCCAACCTGATTTATGCTGGTCTGCAGGACTTTGGCCAGAACATGTGGCAGTTTAACCATGAACGCGGCCGCGTGGGCCGCGACGGCAAGCTGGATTGGGTGACCAGCATGATGGGCACGCGCCTGACCAAGGCGTTCCAGACGCTGGAGCTGGACCGTCCTGGTGCCTGGGGTCGTATGTCGGGGATTTTCTTTACAAACGGCCGTCAACACCTGGACCTGGACACGCAGCAAAACCACAACGCGGGTGACACCGTCAGCGACCTGCTCTACAAGGGCGCACTGCGCGAGCAGTCCCGCACCGTCTGGCAGGGCATGATTAAGGCGCTGCGCGGCTCGCAGAAGATCGACGGCTTCCAGGCCAACCGCAACCTGATGCTGGACAAAACCGCCCGCGCCGATTCGATTCCCGGCCTGGAAATTGAAGCGGATGACGTGGCCTGCACCCATGCGTCGGCCATTGGTCAGCTGGACCCGGACGAGATTTTCTACCTGATGAGCCGGGGTATTCCGCGGAAAACGGCCGTTGAGATGTCCGTTCAAGGCTTCTTCGACCCGCTCATGCGGCGCATTCCCTTCGAAGGCATCCGCAATCGCATCTTTGACCGCATCGTAGAAAAAATCGGCTAATTTATTGGGCCACAGAGATCACAGAGAAAGAAGAAATTGCTCTTTAAGCTCTGTGCCCTCTGTGGCAAAAATACAAATGATTCACAATCACGTTCAATTCTATGGGTACCGGTGCTTGTGTATCGGGCGAGAGGCATGACCTGACCGATTGTCCATAGAGTTGATCATGGCAAACGGTGGCCTTGCCTCTCGCCTACGCAAGCAGGGCGGGTGGCACAGCCACCGTTTTTTGTTCCCCGAACTTTATTACCCCAAAGACTTAACCTCCCGCAGGCTCCGTCTATGGACATCATTTGGGAATAAACCTGCGGGAGGTTTATTCACACATCAGAAAAGAAAACAGGAGTAAAAAGAATGAGCGATAATAACAAAGGATATGTTCATGGCGATGTGCTGGTCACTACGCAGTGGGTGGCCGACAATCTGGACAAAACCGGCAAGGTCCGGCTGGTGGAGTCCAACGAGGATGTGCTGCTGTACAGTACCGGTCACATTCCCAATGCCGTACACATTGATTGGGTAGCCGATCTGAATGACGCGGTGCGCCGTGACTACCTGGACGAGGAGGCGTTTGCCGCGCTGTTGTCTCGTAACGGCATTGCCAACGACACAACCGTTGTTTTTTATGGCGACAAAAATAATTGGTGGGCTACCTATGCTTTTTGGGTGTTTAAACTATTTGGCCATGCGGATTGCCGGGTTATGGATGGCGGCCGTAAAAAGTGGATCGATGAAGGGCGTGAGCTGACTAAAGAAAAGCCTTCGTTCCCGAAAACAAACTATAAGCCCGCCGCCCGCACCGACTACAAAATCCGCGCTTTCCGCGACCAAGTTTTGTCCCACGTACAGGCCAACCAGCCGCTGGTAGACGTACGCAGCCCGCAGGAATTTAGCGGTGAACTGCTGCATATGCCTGGGTCGCCGCAGGAAGGCGCCTTGCGCGGTGGCCACATCAAGGGGGCCAAAAACGTGCCGTGGAGCCGGGCCGTGGCGGAAGATGGGACGTTTAAAACGGCCGAAGAACTGCGCGGCATCTACGAAAAAGAGCAGGGCCTTTCGCCAGACAACAGCGTGGTGGCCTACTGCCGCATCGGCGAGCGCAGCTCGCACACCTGGTTTGTGCTGACTTACTTGCTGGGCTACCCCAACGTACGCAACTACGATGGCTCCTGGACCGAGTGGGGCAACCTGGTGGGCGTGCCGATTGAGAATCCGTCGAAGAGCCGGTAAACGGTAAACGGTTATCGGTAATCGGTTATCGGTAGTCGGTGATACGAAACGTTATTGATTTGTAATCAGGTAATTGGGTAATTTGGGCGGTTAATTACCTGATTACCTGATTACACAGTTACAAAGTGTTTTTGATGGTGTGACAATCGACAGTTGCACCAGGTTTTTTCCGCACTACAATCTTGCCTATGTTAGACGTTCAACAAATTCGCGCTGATTTTCCCATTTTGCAGGAAGAAGCTTATCCTGGGGTACCGCTGGTATACCTGGACAGCGCTGCTTCTTCGCAAAAGCCCCTGCCTGTTATCGAGGTGATGAACCAGTACTACCGGCACACGAATGCTAACGTGCATCGCGGCATTCATCGCCTGAGCGAAGACGCCACCAATGCCTACGAAGGGGCAAGGGAGCGCATAACCCGCTTTATCAACGCCGCCGATTCCGCTGAAGTGATTTACGTGCGCAACGCCACGGAAGGATTTAACCTGGTGGCATACAGCTGGGGCCGGGCCAACTTGCAGCCGGGCGACGAGATTTTGATTACGGCTATGGAGCACCATGCCAACATCGTGCCCTGGCAAATCATTGCGGAGCAGACCGGTGCCGTGGTGCGGCATTTGCCTTTTTTACCCAACGGCACGCTGGATTTAGACCAGCTGCCGCAGCTACTAACGGAAAAGACGAAGTTGTTTAGTTTTACGGCCGTTTCCAACGTCTTCGGCACGGTCAATCCGGTCAAGCAGCTCATCGACGCGGCGCACAAGGTTGGTGCCCTGGCCATGGTGGATGCGGCGCAGGCCGTGCCCCACATGCCGGTGGATGTGCAGGCCTGGGATTGTGATTTCCTGGCCTTTTCCGGCCACAAGATGTGTGGCCCAACGGGCATTGGCATTTTATTCGGTAAGCGGCACATTTTAGACGCCATGCCGCCCTTCATGGGCGGTGGCGACATGATTCGCCGGGTGACGCTGGAAGGCTCGACCTGGGCCGATTTGCCGCACAAGTTTGAAGCAGGCACTCCGGGTATTGCCGAGGGGATTGGGTTGGGAACGGCCGTAGACTACCTCACCAATCTGGGCATGACCAACGTGCACGCCTACGAGCAGCAGATCACCAACTATGCCCTGGAAGCGCTCAGTGAGGTGGATGGACTGCAAATTTTAGGCCCGTCGGCGGCGCAGCGGGGTGGAGTGGCGGCCTTCACCATTCAAGGGCTGCATCCGCATGACATTGCCGAGCTGCTGGACAAAGATGGCATCGCCATTCGCGCCGGGCACCACTGTGCCATGCCGCTGCACCACCTGTCCGGCGTTAATTCATCGGCGCGCGCCAGCTTCTACATCCACACCACCACCGAAGAAGTGGACAAGCTGGTCGAGAGCCTCAACCGGGCTAGGAAAGTTTTCCGGTTGTAAATGAACTACAAGAAAACGAGTAGTGTGAAATGAGCCTGGAGCAATCTCCAGTCTCCAATTTCTAATTTCAAAAATTATGGACGAAAGTATTTATCGTGAACAAATCATTGACCTGTACGAGCATCCGCTGAACTATGGTCAGTTGGAAACGGCCGATTGGTCATACGAAGAAGACAATCCCCTGTGCGGCGACGTCATCCGCATCGACGTGAAGCTGGACGACCAAAACCGCGTCGCCGAAGTGGCCTGGAGCGGCGATGGCTGTGCCATCAGCCAGGCTTCTGCTTCCCTGCTTACCGAAGAAATCAAGGGAATGACCCTGGAAGAGGTGCGCGCCTTTGACAAAGATGAACTGCTGGAGCTTATTGGCGTCAAGCTCAGTATGGCCCGCGTCAAATGTGCCCTGCTGTCCCTCAAGGTACTCAAAGCCGGTGCCTACGGCATGCCCGATCCTGATACAATGCGCGGCGCAGAGCACTAAGTCCGCACATCCACAGCTACGATTCCAAAGGAAGAAGGAAACATTGACTGAATTTATCAGAGTGGCTCGTGTTGAGGATATTCCCCCGGGTGAGAGAATCTGGCACGACTTTGACTATGAAACGGTGATTGTCTTAAACATAGACGGTGAGTTTTACTGCATTGCCGATGTATGTTCGCATGATGACGGGCCGCTGGGGGATGGGCCGGTGGAGGGGCATTCAATTCAATGCCCGCGCCACGGCGCCTGTTTTGATGTGCGGACCGGGGCTGTGCTGGCCTTACCGGCTACCGCACCGATTCCAACTTACCAGGTCAAAGTGGAAAATGGGGATGTTTTGATCGAAAACCTCGACGAGTAGGCAGTTTGATATACAATCTAACGGACATAAGGGGCGCTGAAACAGCGCTCTTTTTGTTTGACAGTACGGGGCAAATTGCCTATATTTACCCTTCACAAAATTAGAACAAATATTTCAAAAATGAGATCTTAGGCCTGTCAGGTTTTGGAACTCACTCCTCTGAACCAACGACTTAAAAACCTGACAGCTCTCTCGGTGAAAAAGCGGAAACAAAATGGAAATAGGTCTGGTAAAACAAGTAAATATTGATTCCGAGGTGCGCGAATCGTACCTGAGCTACGCGATGAGCGTGATTGTGGCACGGGCGCTGCCGGATGCGCGGGATGGCCTGAAGCCGGTGCAGCGGCGCATTTTGTATGCCATGTACGACATGGGGCTGCGGCCGAATTTACCGTTTAAGAAGTCGGCGCGTGTGGTGGGTGAGGTGTTGGGTAAATATCATCCGCACAGCGATACGGCCGTCTACGATGCCATGGTGCGCCTGGCCCAAGATTTCTCCATGCGCTACACCCTGGTGGATGGCCAGGGTAACTTCGGCTCCATCGACGGTGATGCCGCGGCGGCCATGCGCTACACCGAAGCCCGTCTCTCCAACATGGGCTACGATATGCTGGAAGACATCGAGAAAAATACGGTGGACTTCACCACCAATTTTGATGATTCCCTCAGTGAACCGGCCGTTTTGCCCGCCACAATCCCCAACCTGCTGGTTAACGGCTCTTCCGGTATTGCTGTGGGTATGGCCACCAGCATTCCGCCGCACAACCTGGGTGAAGTGATTGATGCCCTGACCTTCATGCTGGATCAATGGGATCAGTTGGACGATGTTTCCCTGGCTGACCTGATGCGCTTCATCAAAGGGCCAGATTTCCCCACCGGCGGCCTGATTTTCCGCTACCGCGAAAAGGGCGGCGTGGAAAGTGACGCCATTGCCGGCGCCTATGCCACGGGGCGCGGCCGTGTAACGGTACGCGCCAAAGCCCACGTGGAAGAAATGGGGCGCAACAAGTCGCGTATTGTCATTACCGAGCTGCCCTACCAGGCGAACAAAACCAACCTGCTGGGCCGCATTGCCGACCTGCACCGCGACGGCAAAATCGAAGGGCTGACGGACCTGCGCGATGAGTCTGACCGCAACGGGATGCGCATCATCATTGAAACCACACGCAACGTGGAGCCGGAGGAAGTGCTGGCCGAATTGTTCCGCCTGACGCCAATGCAGAGCACTTTCAGCATCTCCTTGCTGGCGCTGGTCAACGGGGAGCCGCGGGTGCTGACGCTGAAGCAGGCGCTGCGCGTTTACCTGGATCATCGCCAGGAGATTGTGCGGCGGCGTTCCGAACACGATTTGGAGAAGGCACGCAACCGGGCCCACATTTTAGAAGGGCTGTTGATTGCGCTGGATAACCTGGATGAGGTGATCAGCCTGATTCGCCGGTCGCGCACGGTTGATACGGCCAAGGCCAACCTTATCAAGCAGTTTAAGCTTACCGAAATCCAGGCGCAGGCGATTTTAGATATGCAGCTGCGGCGCCTGGCTGCGCTGGAACGGCGCAAGATTCAAGACGAGCATAAAGAGCTGCTGAACCAGATTAAATATCTGGAGAAACTGCTGTCCAAACCGGCCCTCATGCGTGACCTGATTAAAGAAGAGCTTCAGGCCGTGAAGGAAAAGTACCAGGACGTGCGCCGCTCGCAGATTATCGAAAGTGGCGACGTGAAGCTGCTGTCGGCCTCTGACCTGCTGCCGGATGAACAGGTGTGGGTGATGATTGGCGAGAAGGGTACCGTGGCGCGGACCACCTCGCCAGAAATGGTGCGTATCCCCTTAAAGCCTACGGAGCAGCCTTTTGCGCTGCTGGAGGCCAATACGCAGGATATTTTGTATCTGTTTGCCGCTGACGGCCGTTCCGTCAGCCTGCCCGTTTACCAGCTGCCCCAGGCCGTGGAGTTGGGCAAAGGCACGCATTGGGCCGATCTGACGGGGCTGAGCCGCCGCGATCACCTGGCCGCAGCGCAGGTGCTGCCGGTGAACGCCTCGGGCTACGTTTTTCTGACGACACTGGCGGGGGTGGTGAAGCGCATCCGGGTAGAGGACCTGCCGGGCATTACCTCGCAGCCGTTTGTGGTGATGAACGTGCCCGATGACGACGCGCTGGGTTGGGCCGAATTGACCAACGGAGAGCAGGAAGTGCTGCTGGCTACGGCCGCTGGCCAGGCGATTCGCTTTAAAGAGGAGGAGGTACGGCCGTCTGGCCTGCCAGCTGGTGGGGTATACGGCATCAAGCTGGCCAACGAGGCGGACGGTGTCATTGCCATGTCGGTGGTGGACCCGGACGGCTACCTGTGGAGCATTACGGATACCGGTATGGCCAAGGCCACGCCGATGAGCGAGTATCCTACCCAGGGACGGCACGGCCAGGGTGTGCGCAACATGAATCTGCCCAAAGACGCCGCCGAGGTGGTGGCGGCTGTAATTGGTAGTGAGGATACCCAAATCCTCATCACCACGGGGATTGGCTCGACCAAGAAGCTCAAGCTCAAAGAGAGTTACACAGGCAGCCGAGCCATCAAACCGCGTTCGGTGATGTCGGTGGGGCAGCGGAACCGCATTACGGGAGCTTTGTGCCTGGTTAGCCGCCCGGATGTGGTGGAAGATGAGGCAGAAACGGCCGTTGTGCCCCAGCAGTTATCGCTCATTGACTCCCCTAATGGTCAAAAGAAGAGAAAAAAGTAAAATTTAGACTATAATTGACCGCGAAAACGTTTAGATTTTGTATTAACAAAGGCCAATGGAGATTTTCACCATGAATTACAAGGACCAATGGGCGACAGATGAAGATGGCAACCGATTTGTATTTACGGTCGAGATGCAGCGACAGTTAGAGCAAGCAGGTTTGCCTGTAGAGCCTGCTTCTCTGGCCGAGCTGGATTTAGATATGCCTCCTCAGCCACGTAGGTCGAGCAGTGAATCGTCCTCGCAGTCGTCTCAGGCTTCCGAGAGTGATGGGCAAGAGTATGAAATGCCCGATACGATCCAGATTGATCCGCAGACCGGGAAGTATATCGGCCGTATGAAGTGGTATAACAGCCAAAAAGGTTACGGCTTTATCATGCGCGGCGGTGGCGAAGAGATCTTTTTTCACAAATCTAACACAGTGCGTGACCCGGAAACGATCCAGGAAGGGCAGTGGATTTTGTACGATGTGGAGGAGACGCGCAAAGGTCCCGAAGCCACCGATGTGGAGCCATACGAGGGGGACACCTCGCTTTTGACCTAATATCCGTAACGCTAAAAAAGACCTGGTTTTGCCAGGTCTTTTTTTTGTCAAAAGGTAACCGTTCAGTTGGTATCCCACACGAGGGCGCTTCGCGCCCCGTGCGGGGAGAAGGTTTGGGTTTTTTCAGTTTTTGGGGTCATTTTGACCCCAAAAACTGAAAAAACCCACGATCTTTGGCAGCGCCAGGCGCAAAGCGCCGAGGCGATGCCCTTGCTTCAGGTAAGACTGAACGCTTACGTCAAAAGAGTAGTTTGAGTCTATTCCGCTTCTTCGTTTGGTTCTTCAGGAACTGGCATTACTTTTTGCGGGGAAGGGAACACCACTTGTTGGGCCCCGGCAAAAGTAACCTTTTGTGGTGCGCCGCTGGGGATGGTGAAAATGAGGCGTTTGAGGGCAAATATCTGGTCTGGCATCACGTCTGGGATGATGAGCGCGTCGCCCACGCGGGCTGTTCCTTCCACAAACCGGTAAGCCGCCAGGCTAAGGTACAAATCACGGGCGCCTGTGACAAACTGAAACACGCGCCACACTGGATTTCGGGACCAGTTGGTATCGACCACCTGCGGGAGGCCTTTCAACTCAATGTTATCGACCAGGAAAAGCGTGCCGGGCTGGGGCAGGGAAATAATCAGTCGGGCATTGGTTTTTAGCAGCCGCCACTGGTTGTACTCTATGCGCTCCATAATGGCGTAACCAACCAGCACCAGCAGCAGTGCAAAGGGGGTAAGGGCAAAATACCAGGCAAAAGCGGCCGTAACGAGAACATAGATCAGCAGCCCCACGACCAGGAGCAAGGTTATGCCTAAAACGATGTTGAAATGGTCGAAGACGAGCCAACCAACGATGTCGCGGTACCATGCCAGGCGAATTTCTAGCTGAGGTTCTTCATTTGGCAGCAACCGTTCTTCCAGATCTTCAGGTTGGAAGGTATCTTCGATGTTCCAGCGAATGTGCTGAGGCAGCCGCCGCCAGTAGCTGCCTATGAGCCCCGTAAATCCTGTACCTGCTATCCGGCGGATTCGTCTGTTCATAGGTCCGCGTCGTCAATCAGTGGAAGGTGCTGGTATATTTAGCACCTGCCCCGGAACAATGGTATGTGAGGTAAGCCCGTTGACTACCATAATGTCATTTACCGTGGTCATATACCTTTGGGCAATACCAAAGAGTGTGTCACCCGCAACAACGGTGTATTGGGTAGGTCCTGTTCCTGGCCTGACGAGGGGATCGGTAGACCCCGGAGTTGCGGTAATAACAATCACATTAGTTGTGGGGGCAGTTGGTTGGGGCTGCACAACGGTCGTTTGGCGGGAACCGTCGTCGCTAAACGAGTTGTCGATAATCCGTTCGCTGCGATCTTTGAACTCTTGGAACTCGACTGAAGTATCGGCATTCTCCAACCGGTCATTGGCCCAGGCAAAGACAAATGAATCAACCAGCCAGCCTACCACAAAAAACGTGATGAGTACCCCAATGAAATAGGTAATGAGTTTGCCCAGATTAAACGAACTGAATGGATCTTTACGAAACAGCAAAAATGCTATGAAGGCAAACCCCAGAATCAGGGGGGCAAATTTCAGAAGCTCCAGAAAATCCATCTTCTACTCCTTTCTGCTTTGAATCGCTAGAATGATTTAGTAAGGGTTTCGCTGCCGCACGGCCGTTTGCCCAAGTTTTGAGCCCAGCGTTGGGCTGTGTCAGGGCAGGAATGCGGCAGGATCGACAAAGACTTCGTTGACCTTGTCATAAATGGTGTAATGAACGTGTGGGCCGGTGGCGTAACCCACGGCCCCCATCACGCCCACAGCCTGGCCCCGCTTCACCGTACCTTCCTCAACAAAGTACGAGCGCGGATGCAGCAGCCAGACAATCCACTCATCGTTTTCAATGCGAATAGTGCTGTTGTACCACTGATCTGTGTATGTAGTAACGCTGCCCGGCATCGGTGCTTGCAGCACGGCCGAACGATTGTTGCTAGAAATGTCTAAACCGGGCAGGCTATAGCTGCAGCCGTGAATATCCTGGGTGAGAAGGGGCGATTCCGAGACGGGGTTAAAGCGCGGGCGTAAACTAAACCGGCCCAATTTATGCGGCTCTCCCAGGCAAGTGGCGTCGCTGGCGATACGGCCGTCAGGCAATGCCATCATTTCATTTGTACCGTTTGTCTCGCCCAGCCATTCGATCCAAACCTGGGTACCCAGGTCGTAAATCTGGGTGCTGATGTTAAGGATCGATAGAGATAACGGCCGATCTTCTACGTCCAGCTGTCCCACAATCAGGCTCTGAAACGCCAAATGCGCTGGCCATGCGCCCAGCGCCGTTACCTGAACAGTCCCCAGTTCTACATCTGAATAAACCATGTTGGCATAATTCTCATCGTAGTTGTTCATGACATAGGCTGATTCATCAGCATTCAGGCGGTTTGCCGCTCCTGTACCAGCATTGTAGGCAAAGTAACACCGCTTAATCGTTTCCGGATCCTGCGTGAAGTAGGTAATCTCTGGGCAGCGCATTTTAAACTCTACCGCGGCAACTGCCAGTTGTTCGCTTACTTCCAGGTCAGAAATTGGCCCCGGCGTAAAACAAGGATGTTCTCCCGACCGTACCAAATCATAGGCTCCAATAATACCAGTACAGTTTTCAGGATTCTTTGCCTGCATGCTGTTCTCTTTAAACCACAGCACCAAAGGCACTTCACGCGGGATGTCGGCTTCACGGGCAATGTGATCGGCTATCGGTGCCCACTTTATGACTGTTTCTTGAATGGAGCTGGGAAGGGCATATTGGCCTTCTAAATAGTAGCGACCACCGGCCAAAAGACCCGTTGCCAGCATCAAAAACAGAAACGAATCAAATATGCCCCTCAACATGCTGGTAGCAATGACTTGAGGTTGCAAACCCAGTGCTGGAATGACCTGGTTTTGTATCCAGATGCGAAACCAGTCTGGCAACCATTGCACCATCCAGGGAGACATAATAACAACATTATAGCTTTACATTAAGTAAAGTCAACAAAATTTATGTCATGTCGAATAAAGTTTACAGGAGGTAATCCAGCCAAAGGTACTACCTACGTGGTGGCGAGAGGTAGGGGAAGAAACGGCCGTTTCCTCCCCAATTGTTTACTATCCCTTGCCTACATTCACCAGGCGCGGGTCCAACGCATCACGCAGGCCGTCCCCCAGCAGGTTAAACGCCAGCACCGTGATGGAAATGGCCACGCCAGGCACAAACACCAGATGCGGGGCGCTGAAAATCTGGTTGCGTTCGGAGCCGAGCATGGTGCCCCATTCCGGGGTAGGTGGCTGTGCCCCCAGGCCGAGGAAGGAGAGAGCGGCCGTATCTAAAATTGCCGTAGCAATGCCCAGCGTGCCCAATACAATCAACGGCGGCAGGGCATTGGGCAAAATACGGCCGAATAAAATCTGCCAGTGGCTGGCCCCCAAAGCGCGTGACGCCTCCACGTAATCGGCCTCTCGCACCGACAAAACAGTCGCTCGAATCACCCGCGCATACGAAGGGATACTTACAACTGCAATAGCCAGCATAGCATTGGTTAAGCTGGGGCCTAGAACAAAAACCAGCGCAATAGCCAGCAAGAAAAACGGGAAGGCCAGCACAATATCCATGATGCGCATGATCAGGTTGTCGAGCCAGCCACCAGCATAACCGGCAACGGCGCCCAGCAGGGTTCCGCAGAAGATGGCGATGCTAATGACGGTAAACCCAATGCGCAAGGAGACGCGGGTGCCGTACAAAATGCGGCTAAACACATCACGCGCATTGCCATCCAAGCCAAGCAAAAATTGGGGCTGTTCTTCCGGGCAGCCTAACAAATGAATGCAAGGTGGATTACGCCGACGCACCCCCTCCTCACCAATGAAGTCTTGCGTGGGATCGTATGGCGCAATGACTGGAGCAAAGACAGCTAATATCAGCAGGACAAACAAGATGCTCAGCCCCACGATGGCTGACTGCTGGCGGAAAATGCGGCGCAGCGTCAGGCGCCACAGGCTGTTGGAACGGTAATCACGAATGTTGGCAATGTTGTCATCTGGAATTTGAGCTACAGAGGTCATGAGCGTCCTGTTAATGAGTCTGTTAGTCTAAACGAATCCTGGGATCCAGGACGGCGTAGGAGATATCCACCACAAGGTTCAGGAAAACGTAAATAAAGGCAATAACCACAACAAATCCCTGAATGATAGGGAAGTCTCTGGCGGTGATGGCCTCAAAAACGCTCAGACCGACCCCCGGTAAAGAAAAAATAGTTTCGGTGAGCACGGCGCCGCCCAAAATGCCCGCCAGTTGCAACCCGGCAATGGTTACGACGGGCAACAGGGCGTTGCGCAGGGCGTGTTTTAAGACGACAACACGGCTGGGCAGCCCTTTCGCTTTGGCCGTGCGCACGTAGTCCAGCCCCAACGTTTCTAACATGCTGGAACGGGTCATACGGGCAATGATCGACATCGGAATGGTGCTCAAGGCCAGCGCCGGTAAAACAAGGTGCTTAAGAGCATCCCAGAACACTTCCCAATCGGCCGTAATGAGGGCGTTGAACACATAATGATTGGAGATGAATTCGTATAGCAAGTATTTAAGGCTGCCTTCTTCTACCTGCCACTCCCACAGCAGGTAAAATGGATCAGGTGATACGCCTGGAGAGAGACGGCCTGAAGGAGGTAAGGCAAGTGGCGTATCTTTTAGAACAACGGCAAAGAGATAAATAAGCATCAGTCCCAGAAAAAAGACGGGGATGGAAACGCCGATGTTAGCGCCCACCATCGTAACAACATCCACAATTGAATTGCGGCGAACGGCCGAAATAATTCCCGCCGGAATACCCACAGCCAGCGCCAAAATCATCGCTGATATACCCAGCTCGTTGGTCATGGGCAGACGCTCAACCAGGATTTGGGTGATAGGACGCCCGAATCGAATCGAGGTGCCTAGATCGCCCTGCAGCACTTTGCCTATGTAGATGCCAAACTGAACGGGAATGGGCTTATCCAGGCCATGTTCACGAGCGAAACGTTCACACGTTTCAACGCTGGCTTTTTCGCCTAAAATGGATCGGCACGGATCACCGGGAATGGAGCGGGCAAGGGCAAATACAACAACCAGGATGATGAAAAGAACGGGAATGATTAACAGGAGTCGGCGGGTGGCATATTGAACCATTGACGTCTCTCACTTGGAAAAATAATAAGACGGGATGACTTCATGGACAATGCCGCAGAAGCCATCCCGCTTATTTTCTGAAATGAGTCACATCTGTGGCCACAGATGTGACTCATCATTTAACCTCGAAAGTGCAACTTACTTACTCTTCGGCTGGCGGCTGGTTCATCAGGCCGTCCCACAGGTAGGAATAGTACTCGAAAGCACCGGTGTTTCCGACATGATAGGGGTTGGCGGCGTCGATGCCAGCTGACCAAGAGGCAACCACATCGTTGGCATCGAAGCTGGAACCATCGTGGAACGTAACGCCTTCACGCAGCGTGCAGGTCCAGACGGTGGAGTCTTCGTTGCTGGCACATTCGGTAGCCAGGGCCGGAACGGTATCACCGGAATCGGTCATGTAATCATAGAGCGTTTCCACCACCTGCTGACAAGGCCGTAACGATTCACCATCGGTCTCGTCGGAGCAGTAGAGGCTGATTGGTTCGGCATTTTGCATGTAGACCAGCGTGTCTTTACCCGGATCAAGCAGGGCAAAGTTGGTCGCGCCAAACGGCGGTACATAGGCATTGCTCAGAGTAGCCAGAGCCGCATCGGCGGAAGCGCCGTGCGCAATCGGCACCATGGGCACCAGCTCGCGGATGGCGTTGTTGGCTTCTACGTAGAGCGGTTCAGCCTCGGCCAGATCAGCAATGGTAGAAGCTTCCTGCAGTTTTTCGTAGATTTCCGGGTGCGGGTTGCCAAACTGGGGGTTTTCGGCGCTGAAGTGGAAGTCCAGGAAGTTGGTGACATGCGGGTAATCAGCGCCCCAGCCCAACAGGTAGAACCCATCGAGACGGCCGTTTGACGAGTCATCAATAAACGCGCCAGATTCCATTACCACAACCTCGGCCTCAATGCCCAGGTTCTCACGCAGCTGGGTCTGGAATTCTACAGCCACCAGGCCCGGTTCTGGCAGGTAGCCGCGGAAAACGTCGCGGTAGTAAATGGAGGTTTCAAACCCGTCCGGGTAGCCGGCTTCTTCTAACAGGGCGCGGGCTGCTTCCGGATCAAATTCGTACCACGCATCACCGGTGCAGCCGTTGGGGATGGAGCAGGGGGTGAAGTAATCCGCCACGGTGGAGCCTTCGGGGTAGAAGTTGTCCACAATACGCTGGCGATCGATGCCCATGGCGATGGCTTGACGGACTTGCAGGTTGTCAAACGGCTCAAAGGTGTTGGTCATAGCCAGGTAGAGCACGTTGGGGTTGGCGCTGGGCAGCAGCTGCAGGTTCGGATCGGCTTCAACAGCTTCGAAGTCATCCGGGCTGACGTTGGTGATCATGTCTACCGTGCCAGCTTGCAGCTCCAGCAGACGGGCGGCGCCTTCCGTGCTCCAGCGCAGAACGGCCGTCTCGGCAATGGCCGGTTCACCCCAGTACCCATCAAAACGTTTGTAGATGACCGAGTCACCACGTACCCATTCATCGAGCATGTAGGGACCGGTGCCAACGGGGTGTTCCAGAATTTCACCCGTACCGCCGGTTTCGGCAATCCACTCAGAGGGCTGAATACCGAAGGGAGTAAAGGCAATCTTGGCCAGGAAGGCCGGATCGGGTTTGCACAGGTTAAAGACAACCTCGTGCTGGCCTGTGGCTTCGATGGAACTAATTTTCCCACCGTAGTCACAGTTTTCAGCGGCGACAGACATCGGCTCAAAGGCAGCCTCTTCTTCCATGGGCTCCTCTTCCATGGGTTCTTCTTCGGTTACGGCCGTGTCGTCGACAACTGGCTCCTCGTCCGTTGTTTCCGTAGCGCCGCCACAGGCGACGATAAAGAAACTAAAGGCGAGGAAAAGAATGGTTAAAACGTACCACTTCGGGGTGCTTTTCATATTCTCCTCCTTAATTGAGAATTTGAAATAAAGATGCGGCGATGTGACCAAAATGCTGAGGTAGATAGTAGTATTCTCAATGGTAGCATGGCTTGGAATTGTTGACAAACAACTTCAACTCCAGGATTTTTCAGTGACATTTAAGGGGCAGCATGCGGCTAAAGGCAAAAGCTCGTTTTGCATTCATTACTTTGGGCAGCACCCGTCAAATCCTCAAGATTTTGTAAGTCTCCACCCACTGCTATAATTGCCTCATGAATAACCGCGAAGTTGCCCAAATTTTTGCTGATGTGGCCGACATGCTTTCCATTCGAGGTGACATTATTCACCGCGTACTGTCTTATCGGCGGGCGGCCGAAGCCATCCAGGAGCTTGGCCGCGACGTTAACCAGGTGTACGCCGCCGGTGAGCTTACCGATATTCCCGGCATTGGTAAAACGCTGGCCGATAAAATTGAAGAGATGCTCACCACCGGCAAGCTGGCGTTTTATGAGAAGCTGGCCGAGGAGATTCCCCCGACGCTGGTGGAGATGCTCAAGGTGGATGGCCTGGGGCCGAAGCGGGTGAAGCAGGTGTATGAAACGCTCGGTATCGCCACGCTGGCGGAGCTGACTACGGCCGCTCAAGAAGGTAAACTGCGCGACCTGCCCGGCCTGGGCGCCAAGTCCGAAGCCAAGCTGGTGGCCGCCATCGCCGCGCTGGCCCGCCACGGCGACGATCGCACGCCCATCGAGACGGCCTGGCCGCTGGCCTATGAGATTTTGGCCGAGCTGGAACAGCTGCCAGGGGTGCAGAAAACGGCCGTTGCCGGTTCCCTCCGCCGCATGAAAGAAAGCATTGGCGATGTTGATCTGCTGCTCGCCGCCGACGATCCCCAGCCCATCATGGATTATTTTGTCAATATGCCGCGTGTGGAATCGGTGTCCGGGCACGGGCCGACCAAATCCAGCGTGGTGCTGCACAACGGCATGCAGGTTGACCTGCGCATCCTGCCCGCCGAACGCTGGGGCACGCTGCTTTCCTACTTCACCGGCAGTAAAGACCACAACGTGCGCCTGCGTGAAATGGCCCTGAAGAAGGGGCTGAGCCTGAACGAACATGCCTTCACCCCCATAGATGGCGGCGATGAGATCCTCTGCGCCAGCGAGGAGGCGCTCTACAAAGTGTTCAATCTGCCTTACATTTTGCCCACCCTGCGTGAAGATCGCGGCGAGATTGAAGCAGCGCAAAAAGGGCAGCTGCCCGACGTGGTGCGCCTTGAGCAAATTGTGGCTGATTTGCACATGCATACCACCTGGTCCGACGGCAAAATGAGCGTACTGCAAATGGCCCAGGCCGCCCAGGCTCGCGGTCTAAAGTACATGGCCATCACCGACCATTCCCACAGCCTGGGTATTGTCAATGGGCTCACTCCAGAGCGACTGTGGCAGCAGGCCGAAGAGATTGCCGCCGCCAATGAGGTGATGGGACCAGATTTCCGCATTTTGCATGGTACAGAGATGGAAATCCGGGCTGATGGGACGCTGGATTTTGCGGATGAGGTGCTGGCGCGGCTCGATTTTGTTATTGCCAGCCTGCACGTGAGCCTGACGCAGCCGCGTGAACAGGTGATGAAGCGCATCATGAGCGCCCTGGAAAATCCGCATGTGGACATGATTGGCCATCCCACCGGCCGCCTGCTGCCAGACCGGCCCGGGGCAGATTTGGACATGGAGGTGGTGCTGCAAACGGCCGTCACCACCGGCACCATTTTGGAAATCAACGCCAATCCCCGGCGGCTGGATCTGCGCGACAGCCACGTGCGGCGGGCCATGGAGCTGGGCGTCACCCTGGCCATCAACTGCGACGCCCATCACCCGGACCAGTTTGAGCTGCTGCACTACGGCGTGGCCACCGCCCAGCGCGGCTGGGCTACACCGGATCGCGTTGTGAACACATGGCCTTTAGAGAAATTGTTGGGCTTCTTGGCAAAGAGGAAGTAATTAAGTAATTCTCTAGTTTCCGCTAAAGAATTAACATAAAAAGACTTCATTGAAAAATTAAAATTCGTTGGCAAATCTTTTGCCAATGACAGAACCTTAAAAATGTGACAAAAAAGACCAAAAGCTAAGTCAAAACAGCCACCGCTGTTTGTTTTTGTCTGCGGTGGGCGGCAATTCCTTTGGGCAAATGGTCCGTGACAGCTGGTTTTTGGCGAAGTCGCCCTGGTAAAGGGTAACTTTGCGGAAAAGGCAGACCGGCCAAAGCCCGACGGAAGCGGCCTGGGGTTGGTTGGGGATTTCTATCCCAGAACCCAGTTGGGATGGTTGGATGCAAGGCTGCCAATCCCGTCAGAATGGAACCGGCCAAGAGCACCAACTCTGGTAAGCGTTGACAAGTTTCCTGAGCAAAGACAAACTGGCGATGAGCCCCTACCATTTGCTTGCCCGCCAGCGGCAATTGCTCAATCGGCCAGCGGTCGGTGTAAAGGGCATGAACCGTCGGCGCTTGCAGTTTGACATTGGTGCCCACCAAAAGAGGGTCCTTATAGCGGGGGTCGCTGATGGCATAGATATCAAACAAGTCGGCCTCTGGGCTGGGTTGAACGTCAGGGCGCACCAGGTCATACCAGACGTTAGCGGTTATCGCCTCGCCTGTTGCCAATTGCCAGGTGACGGTCGCATCGGCTGGGGTCGCGGCGATTTCCCGTCCCTTGTAGCTTCGCACCCGTGGCCGGACGCGGCGACCGTAAGATGGCTTGACGCCTCTTTGCTCTGGGGTGTAGGCGATGTAGTTACGGCGGGCCGTGCCATTTTTGGCCAAGCGGACCAGGTAACGGGCCACTTTGGCCTGGTGGACATCTTTGAGCTTGAAGCCAGCGTCGGCCAGCAGGATTTCCAGCAAATCCAGGACACGAGCCGCTTTCTTGAGCAACGATTCCTTGAGCGCCGCTTCGCCAGGGTCTTGCGGATTCACCCGCACCATGTGGCTGGGCAAAGCGATGCGTTTGCCTTTCACCTGCCCCACCCGTGCAATCAGTCCCAAAATGACCGCCGGTAACGCTTTCTCGGCCACACTGTGATAATACTTGGAAGCCAACCCTTGCAGTTTGGGCCGCCAGAACGGGGTTGTGTCAATGGCCACCGCATAATAGCCTTCGTAACGACAAGGTTGCCATTGACGGGCTTGCATGTATTTATCCCACTCGACGATCAGTTCACTGATTTGCCACACCCCACTGCGCAAGGCAGCCCAGGCGCGTCGCACCGCCTCTTCGCCAATCCCGGTTGATTGCAAGGCTGGAAATAAAGCACCTCGATGCGTTAGCAAGGAACCGCTGACCAACATCCACAAAAAATGGAGCATGGCGAGATTGGTGCCAATGGGCAAGTTGGTTACAATTGCTATCAGAGCTGACATTGTTGGTTCTGTTACTGGTGGCATGTTCTGGTTTCCTTTTTGGTCGAAGGTTTTAACCAATAACATGCCACCAATTTTCTTTTTTGTCACATTTCACTTAGCGGAAAGTAGAGTAATTGGGTAATTCAGTAATTTTTCCGCCAATACCCCAATTATGCAATTACCCAATTACAGGACACCACGGTTACTTTCAGAGTAAGGTATTGTTATGGACACGGGAACAACGGCCGTTATTCGCCAGGCGTTAGTCGGGTTAGATGAAGAAACATTGCAGCTGCTGCGCCAGGTGGCCAGACGGGTGGAGTATCCGCCCAATACCACGCTGTGCCACCAGGGAGAAGTGGAGCATGTCTTTTACGTGGTGGTAAAAGGAACTGTGGCCGTCATCCGGCATCTGGACGATGGCCAGGAACGCATCCTGAATACGGTCGGTAAAAATGGGTATTTTGGCGAGATGGGCCTCATTGATGATTCGCCCCGGGCAGCCAACTGCGTTACCCTGACGCCTACCACCGTGCTGGAAGTGACCGAAGAAGCCTTTGACGGCTTTGTGAAAAACAGCCCGCCGCTGGCTAATTTGCTGTTGCAGCGTATTTTGTCCAATGCTCGCAACCTGGACCGGATTTACATTGAAGATCTCCAGACCAAGAACGAGGCGCTGGCGCAGGCATACACACGGTTGAAGGCGGCTCAGGCAAGGCTGGTAGAGCAGGAGCGGCTGGAGCGTGAGCTGGAGCTGGCCGCCCAGGTGCAGCGCAACCTGCTTCGGCAGGAGCTGCCTCAGTTCCCTGATTACAGCTTTGCGGCCTACCTGGAACCGGCGCGCCAGGTGGGCGGCGATTTTTACGATGTGTTGGAGATCGATGATGAGCATGTGGGTGTGTTGATTGCCGATGTGGCTGATAAAGGGTTCCATGCCGCGCTTTTTATGGCCGTTACGCGGACCCTTTTTTTGCAGGAAGGGCGGCACTCACTTTCACCAGCCGAGGTGGCGCTGGCCGTGCACCGGGGCATGTTTGATGTGGCCAACAATGATGAGGTTTTTCTGACGGCATTTTACGGCGTGCTGCACCGGCCCACCGGGCGCCTCACCTACATTCGAGCGGCACATGAACGGCCGTATCTCCTGCGGCCCGGTCGTGACGTGATGGCGCTGCCTGGCGGCGGCCGTTTCTTGGGCATGATGCCCGACCTGTCGCTGGTCGAAGAAACGATTCAGCTGCAACCGGGTGACCGCCTGGTGATGTTTAGCGATGGCGTGCCCGATGCCGTCAACGAGGCCGAGCAGGGATATTCCAACCAGCAGCTGGCAGCGGCAATTGCCGCCTGTGGCCAGAAATCGGCGGCAGACATCGTGGCCTACCTGGTTAGAGATGTGGCCCAATGGCAGGGCAACGCCGCGCCGTTTGACGATTTGACTTTATTGGTTTTAGAAGCGAAATGATCTGATGGCCCGATACCAAATCCCCCCAGACCCCAGAGATCCCAAAAATGATGCGTCAGAAAAACGGCCACGCCGCCTGCGGCAAGATGCTGCCGGTGGTATTAAGGAACCCGTCCCCTGGCGCTGGCTGGGGTTGGGCCTGCTGGTCACCGTCGTCAGCATTGGCCTGGCGCTGGCCCTGGTAAATTCGCTGCTGGACCGCCCGCCGCTGGAGGCAGCGCCCATCGAACCAACGCTGATCATTCTCACGGCGCCGCCCAGCCCGATTCCCTCGCCCACCTCGCCGCTGCCGACGCCGAGCCCGATTCCCACGTTTACGCCGATCCCAACGCCGGATACGGCCGTTGCCCCCCCTGAACTCACCGTTGGCTATTACGCCCAGGTGGCCAACACCGATGGCTTTGGCATCAATTTGCGCGGCGGACCCAGCACCAGCAATGCCCTGATTGACCTTGTCGATGAGGGTACGTTGGTTTTAGTCATCGGTGGACCGGAAGCAGACGAGGCCAACAACCGGCTCTGGTGGCAGCTCCAGCTGGATGACGGCACCGAAGGCTGGGCGGCGGGGGAATTTTTGGTACCTGCGGCCGGACCGTAGGAATTGTGAATTGTGAATGGGGAATGGGGAATTGTTAACGGCCGTTTCCAGTTGCGTCAGTTTGTGCAAATTGAGGTTGGGAAACCATTTTGTAGGTCTAGAAAGTAAGCGGCGGGGCCATGCAGATTTATGCTGATGACAGGTAGGGATGGTTGTTGGCTGAAAATAACGCTTGAGCAGAGGGTATAGTTAGATGGTCTCTCAACTTGCAAATTGCAGACCACTGCTGGTCATAATAAATGGTCAGAAATATCTGAGTCCAATGCCTCATGTCCTTAATAAATTCAATCAACTTTATCAGTTTCTAGATTTAGTAATTGATGATTTTGACCGGGCTCTTGAACCCTTCCAACGGAAAATTGACACAGCGAAAAATACGTTAGAGGGGTTTATAATTTATGGCAAAATGGAGGGGGAAATAATTCCCATATTTCTAAAGTGCCTTTTTTCCTATTCATTTTTTTTCGTTGCAGCAGACAAAGCTTATTTGGGAATCGAAAAGGAATTTAATCAAATTGAGGACAGATTTAAAATCGAAAAATATAGTTTTTCGTCAGCGCCCCAAAAAAGCACTTTGATTGAGAATATTCAGAAAGTACGCAACACATCAATCGGTCATATTCAAGGAAATCAAAATTTTCCAGCAAGTACTTCACTGTTTACACGTCGAACATTATTAAGTTGGGAGCCGGTTCAATTGGCTGCCCAATCTAATGAATTACCTCGTTTGGTAAATTTAAGATCCTTTGGTAAGTTTAATTTAAGATCTAAGTAGTCAGCAAAAAGTTTTCGTAAATAAAAACCTTTCAGCATGAGACAAATCGTTCTGAATGGTAAGCACCTTATCAACTGAATGAATCATTTCGGCAATCGTTTCGAACAAGTGGTTGGCACAGGCTTTGTCTTTCAGGTGCCGCCAAAACCGCTCAATCGGATTGAGGTCTGAACAGTAAGGCGGCAACCAGAAAACCGTTGCCTGATTTTCATAAAAGGCCAGCAGGGCCTCAGAGACATAGCTGTGATGGTAGGAAGCATTGTCCAAAACAATCACAACGGGGCGATCTGATGGAGCCGAAGCCATCAATAGTTGAATGAAGAGACAGAAGGATTGTGTGTTTTTCTTCTCGGCGGGCATGGTAATGACTGCATCAGTGCGCCAATTGTAAGCACCAAATAGGTGATGCCACTTGGCCGGGCCAGGGGCAGGTACCCGTTTCTGTCGCCCCCGCTTCATCCAACATTTGACCAGCTTACACAGCAGTCTCAGGGTCGTTTCGTCCACAAAGAATAGTTCGATTTCGGCTCGTTCAGCTTTTTTTTAAGCATTTCCAGCGTGGCTTCAGCTCTGGCTTTGACCACTTTGTCCTGGAGTGGGTCCAATGTATGCTTCGGTCGTCGATAAACATACTCTTCTTCGGCCAAGATATTGAGGAAGGTGCGCTCGGTAACCCGCACGCCAGTTTCCTTTTCTAAATGGGCTATTAGCCGTTTGCTATCCCAAACTGTGAAGGCATACCCTAAATCGTGCGGGTCTTGTTCGATGACTTGGGCCAGTCGTTGCCGGTACTGCGCGTCAGCCGCTTGGGGACGACCAGAGCGGGGCCTGTCGGCTAACCCTTCTAGCCCTTCCGCTCGCCACCGCTGATGCCAATAGTAGACTTTACTCGGCTGTATCGACAGGAGTTCAGCGATTTCCTGCGGCTTTTGCCCTAAATGCAGCATCCGAATAATGGTTGCCCGTTGGCGAACGCGGAGGTCATCATGGTTTTTGATGGCTTGTTCGATTATCGCGAGTGATTCAGTTGTTAAAGTGTAGTCAATTTTTTTAGGCATCTCTCTATGATGCCACAATTATTAAATTCCGAAAACTTGTTTCGGTTTACTTAAGTAGTCAGCAAAAAGTTTTCGTAAATAAAAACCTTTCAGCATGAGACAAATCGTTCTGAATGGTAAGCACCTTATCAACTGAATGAATCATTTCGGCAATCGTTTCGAACAAGTGGTTGGCACAGGCTTTGTCTTTCAGGTGCCGCCAAAACCGCTCAATCGGATTGAGGTCTGAACAGTAAGGCGGCAACCAGAAAACCGTTGCCTGATTTTCATAAAAGGCCAGCAGGGCCTCAGAGACATAGCTGTGATGGTAGGAAGCATTGTCCAAAACAATCACAACGGGCGATCTGATGGAGCCGAAGCCATCAATAGTTGAATAGAGTTGTTCCTTAATAATTGAGATTGAAGTTCCAGAGACCAGCGGCAATGCCAATCACGTCATCCTCAAAAGACTTTCTGTGGTTACGAAATCGATGCACAAGAATATTGTATCGCTTCAAACCACAGATCGCGTTTTCAACCAATATTCTGATTTGACTCAACGCTTTATTGTCAGCTTTTTGTTCGGTTGATAAGGTGGTCACAGGGTTCTTCTTACTTTTACGTGGCTTTTTGTGGGGATATGAATCTCTTCTCCCACATAATCGGCGAGAATGCCCTGATAGCCTAAATCAACTAAGACTGCCATGAATTCAAACCAAGCTTGTTCTGGCGGAAACTCCTCTTTAAGCATGGTGTAATCATGAACATGTCCGGCAAAGGTCCGTCCCAGGAAAAGAATCGTTTTGTTCAAAGCCGTTATCACCGTGTTTTTAAGCGTGTGTCTTTTTTTTGCCACTGTAATGTTCACGCTGCTCTTGGTTATCCTGGGGACGGCGATAGCTCCTTTCGGTGACATCAATCAGAATCGTGTCCATACCAGCCAGTGCTTCGAGTAAATCGTCTGGCGTGGCAAACTCACGAGGGGGCATGACCTCCAGGTGAACCAGGGTTTGATATAAAACAGGGACTAACTTATACAGGTTTTCATTCGCTTTGGACCGGGCCATGTTGAATTGAGTGCCTAACACATCGAAGGTGGGATAAACCTTGAAATAGTAGAGCAGAAACAACAATTTATCTCGCATCGTGGGCAAAGCACCTTTTCGGCCACCGCCTGGACGCCGTTGACGCACACCGGCTGCGCTACCGTCTTGATAGGCTTGCCATTGCATCTTGGTGTAAGTCATGAAAAATACTTCTAGTAAAATCTCGAATTGTGTTTCTGATACGCCGGTTAAAGCACGCATATGACGATCATCACGAATTTGTAGGCTCATTTAGTTTTCTCCAGCTGAATTGGCTGGAATTTACCCGTTTTTTAATTAGGAACAACTCTAATGAAGAGACAGAAGGATTGTGTGTTTTTCTTCTCGGCGGGCATGGTAATGACTGCATCAGTGCGCCAATTGTAAGCACCAAATAGGTGATGCCACTTGGCCGGGCCAGGGGCAGGTACCCGTTTCTGTCGCCCCCGCTTCATCCAACATTTGACCAGCTTACACAGCAGTCTCAGGGTCGTTTCGTCCACAAAGAATAGTTCGATTTCGGCTCGTTCAGCTTTTTTTTAAGCATTTCCAGCGTGGCTTCAGCTCTGGCTTTGACCACTTTGTCCTGGAGTGGGTCCAATGTATGCTTCGGTCGTCGATAAACATACTCTTCTTCGGCCAAGATATTGAGGAAGGTGCGCTCGGTAACCCGCACGCCAGTTTCCTTTTCTAAATGGGCTATTAGCCGTTTGCTATCCCAAACTGTGAAGGCATACCCTAAATCGTGCGGGTCTTGTTCGATGACTTGGGCCAGTCGTTGCCGGTACTGCGCGTCAGCCGCTTGGGGACGACCAGAGCGGGGCCTGTCGGCTAACCCTTCTAGCCCTTCCGCTCGCCACCGCTGATGCCAATAGTAGACTTTACTCGGCTGTATCGACAGGAGTTCAGCGATTTCCTGCGGCTTTTGCCCTAAATGCAGCATCCGAATAATGGTTGCCCGTTGGCGAACGCGGAGGTCATCATGGTTTTTGATGGCTTGTTCGATTATCGCGAGTGATTCAGTTGTTAAAGTGTAGTCAATTTTTTTAGGCATCTCTCTATGATGCCACAATTATTAAATTCCGAAAACTTGTTTCGGTTTACTTAGAACAGGCGATCTGATTAAACAAATCGATCTCGAATTACCTCCCTTAAAAGAAATTCACAAAGAATGCAAAGAATATTTGGGTAGTTTTGATTCATATTGTGTGGCACACCACAAATACTTAGAAACTTTTTTTGCAAAAATATGAGTGTATCAGTTTGTTCGAGAGGGAATGGTAGTTTCTCCATCGCGTAAATTTCTGCCCAAAACCCTACGACGAAATGGATGCCAGCAACTTATGCCCCGTTGGCTCATCCAGAATGAGGTCGGTGACGTAGCCACCGGCCAGCGCTGCCCGCAGACCCGCCAGCTTGTTGTAGCCAGACACTACGCAAATTGACCGCGCTGCCTTGCGGAACAGTTCCAATTTTGGCCCACAGGCCCGCTCATTCAGCGGAATTCCGGCATAGCTGCCGTCCTGCCGCATCATGATATTGGCAATATCCCCCACCACACCGTGTTCCTCCATCGATGCAAAGTCGCTTTTTTGCAAATAGTTGCCCATGTAGGTAGCGCTCATTAGCTGTCCGTGCCACGAGCCAACGGTGTACAACAAAATGTCGGCCTGGCTGTGCAGCTCCAAAATCTGCTGAATGCTGCGCTCGCGCCACAGCATTTGTTTGGTTTCCGGGTAATCGAAAAAAGTAGGCACGGGGAAAAGGTGGGCTTTGCCTTCGTAGTTGGTGGCAAACTGGGTGACCAATCCGCCCGCATGGTTGATGCTGGGATTGGACACAATTTCCCCACCGTTGAGCTGCACCACTTGCACCCCCACCAACGACTTGGGCGCCAGGTTGGCGGCTACCCGGTTGATGGTGCCGCCCCAGGCCACCCCCAAAATCATGCCGGACTCGATGCATTGGTTGAGGTAGCTGGCCGCCACCCTGGCAACCCGCTCCTGCCAGGCCTGCTCCCCGGCAATTTCCGGCACCGGCACAATTTGCACGTCGTTTAGCTTGAAGTGGAGCTTGAGTGATTCTTCCAGTGAATCGGCCCGGCCGCGAATGTCGTTGATGCGAATTTCAATCAATCCCTGGTCGCGTGCCCAGCTGAGCAGCCGCGAGACCGTCGAGTGAGACACCTGCAGCTCGGCGGCAATCTTTTTCATAGGCAAGTTTTGGTAGTAATACATTTGCGCGGCGTGCAGGGCACTTTCCAGCTGTTTGTGTTTAGGATCCATAACTGACCTCTCTATAAAAACCACAGATTTCACAGATGGCACAGAAAAATGCACAGATTACCGTGTCGATATTGCCCTTACTTGCAAATTTTTGCAAATGCTTTGGCATTTCTTGCAATGCCTGGGGGTTGTTGATATGAATGGGGGCGATAGGAAGAACAACCAGATCACTGTTTGACCCGGTTTATCTGTATGACGCTGCCTAACTCTGCCCCATCTGAGCAGTTAATTTTGGCCATTGATGTTGGCACGCTGAGCGTGCGTGCCTCGGCCTACGATTACCAGGGCAACGTTGCCGTCTTTGCCGATCAGCCCATTTCTCTAACACAAATCAGCAGCACCAGGGTGGAGCAAGACGCTCAGGAGATCCAAACGGCCGTCTCCCACGTCATGCAGCAAGTGATGGCCGATCCCATGGTGCAAAAGCAGGGCATTGCCTGCGCCGGGCTGGCCAGCCAGCGCTCCAGCGTGGTGGCCTGGAACCGGGTCACGGGCGAACCGCTGGCTCCCGTCATCAGCTGGCAAGACCGCCGCGCCGCCGAATATTTGCGGCCGCTGGCCAGCAAAGGCGTGGCCATCAAAAAGAAAAGCGGCCTGTTTTTATCGCCGCATTATGGCGCCAGCAAGCTGCGCTGGATGTTGGACTACTGCCCTGAGTTGGAACGGCCGTTACAAAACCATGAACTCATCTTTGGTCCCCTGGCCGCCTACGTCATCTACCACCTGGTGGAAGGCCAGCCGTGCATTGTGGATCACGTCAACGCTTCACGTACCCAGCTGATGGATTTGCAAAAACATTCCTGGTCGGCGGAGCTGCTGCAGGAGTTTGGCGTGGCGGGTGAGCTGCTGCCCGCGTGCCAGCCGACCCAATCGTTTTACGGCACCCTGCGCGGCACAACAATTCCGCTAACGGCCGTAAACGGTGACCAAAACGCCGCCATCCACGCCCCCGGCAAGCTCGACGATGGCACCCTCATCGTCAACGTAGGCACGGGCGCCTTTGTGCTGCTTTCGACGGGCACACAGCTCATTCACCATCCCAGCCTGCTGGCCAGCATTGCCAACAGCAGCGCCAACGCCGTCTCTTACCTGTTGGAAGGCACGGTCAACGGTGCTGGTGCCGCCATTAATTGGGCTGCCGAGCAGTGGAACCAGCCCGATCTCAGTCAGGCGTTGGACCGGTGGCTGGCGGAGATCACCGCGCCGCCGGTGTTTATCAACACCATCGGCGGGTTGGGTTCCCCTTTCTGGCGCAGTGAGCAAAACCCGTATTTTTTGGCAGAGGGTGCTGCCGAACATTCGCTGCCAGCAAAAGCGGTGGCTGTTGTGGAAAGCATCCTTTTTCTTATCGCCATTAACTTAGAGGCAATGAATAATACCGGGCAAAGCGTCAGACGCATTCGCATTTCTGGCGGTCTTTCCGCGCTGGATGGCTTGTGCCAGCGCCTGGCGGATTTAACCCAGCGAGTGGTGCTGCGTCCCGAGGTGAAACAGGCGACCTCGCAGGGTATTGCCTGGCTGGCCGCTAATTTGAGCCAGGGCTGGTACGACTTACGCGACGGGGCACACGTGGATTACTTTTTGCCGAAAGACGGCCGTTCCCTCAAAGCGCGCTACCGTCAATTTTGTGCCGAACTGGGCTGGCGTTGAGAGAAGGAGGAAGGAAGCATTGAAGAAGGTTCTTAAAAACGCGGAAGGATATCTCTATTTAGCACCGACGCTCCTCGTTTTGGGCATCTTTGTTTACTGGCCCATTGTCAGCTCCTTCCAGATGAGCCTGACCCGTGTGGCGCCCTTTGGCGGTACCTTCCGCTACGTGGGCGCCGAAAATTACCAGCGCCTCTGGAATGAACTCATCACTGGCGGGGAGTATTACAACAATTTGAAGGTGTCGCTGTTGTTTACCCTGGGCACGGTGCCGACGGGCATCTTCATTGCCGTGGCCCTGGCCATTGCCCTGGCCTACCCGCTGCGGCGGCTTTCCTGGCTGCACCGTCTGCTGATTTTTGTGCCGATTGTCATCAGCAGCGCGGTTACCGGGGTGATTTTCCGCTGGATGTATAACCCGGCGACCGGCTACATGAACCACTGGCTGGGCCTGCTGGGCCTTGAGCCGGTCAACTGGCTGACCTCGAAGGATTGGGCGTTAACCGCCGTTATCCTCGCCGTGGTCTGGCGGCAGTTGGGTTTTAACGTCATCATCGCCCTGGCCGGGGTGCAAAACATCGACTCCACCTACTACGAAGCGGCCAAAGTGGACGGGGCCAACCTCTGGCACCGGGTGCGTCATATCACCCTGCCGCTGCTCTCGCCCACGCTCTTTTTCCTGGTCATCATCAACGTCATCAACAGCCTGCAAACCTTTGGCGAAATTAACATCCTCACCGATGGCGGGCCAGGGCAGGCCACCACCAACATGATTTACGCTATCTTTGTGGATGCCTTTGTGGGCACGCCGTTCCGGGGTTATGCCTCGGCCCAGGCGTACCTGCTGGCGCTGCTCATCGTTCTCATGTCCATCATCCAGTTCCGTGGCTTTGGCCGGAAGGTGCACTACTCATGACAGCTCCCACAGCAACATCCAAACCCAGGCGCAAAATTGCCACCACCGACCTGGCCATGCAAATTTTCTTGCTGGTGATTGGCCTCATTGTGGCCACGCCGATCATCATTGCCATCTTCACCAGCTTCAAATCGCTGCAAGATATCTCGGCCAATCCGCACACGCTGCTGCCGCGTGAATGGACTCTTGACAATTACATCACGGCCTGGAATGCCACGCCATTCGGCCGTTACCTGCTCAACAGCTTCATCCAATCTGGCGTGATTGTCATTTGCCAGGTGATTTTTAGTATTTTTGCCGCCTATGCCTTTTCGTTTTTAGAGTTTAAGGGCCGTGACCTGATGTTTTACCTGATTTTGGGCAGCCTCATGGTGCCGTTTCAGCTCACTTTTATTCCTAACTTTGTCCTGGTTAGTGAACTGCCCAGAAATTGCCTTGAGCTCTTTGGTGAGAGCACAGCATTTTGCAGCTACCTGGGGGCCAACACTTATTTTGGTCTCACCGTACCTTTCTTAGCCAGCGCGTTTGGCGTCTTTTTGCTGCGACAGTTTTTCCTGTCACTGCCCAAAGATTTGCATGATTCGGCCCAGATTGACGGGGCCAGCAACTTCCGCTTTTTGTGGCAGATTGTGGTGCCACTCAGCGGCGGCTCGATCAGTGCTTTTGCCATTTTTGCCTTTCTGGGCGCCTGGAGCCAATACCTGTGGCCGCTCATCATTACCAATGAAACGGAGATGCGCACCGTGCAGATTGGCATTCGCTTTTTCCTGGCCAACCAGGAGCGCGGCACCAACTGGGGCGCGCTGATGGCCGGTGCAGTTATCGTGCTCCTGCCCACGCTGCTGATCTTTTTGATTGCCAACCGACAGCTGGTGAAGGGCATCGCCATGACGGGACTGAAAGGATAAATCCTACTGAGATTGGTCCAATCTGCCAGATTGGACCAATCTAACGAGTTTGTTTTCACCACCGGGCGCTAACCCGGGATGTGCCTGGTGTTTGGGGATTGCCATCTGGTATCCCTTTTGCAAGGTATGCGACCGCGATTTTGTGGCGCACAAGTAAGTTAAATTGGAGGAACTATGTCAAAAAAAATGCTCAAATATTGGATGCTGTTGTTGGCATTGGCCTTAACGCTGGCCGCCTGTGGCGGCGGCACGGCCGATGAACCCGCCGACACTACCGACACCGCAGCCGACACGGAGGATACGGCCGTATCCGAAGACACCACTGAAGACACCACCGATACTACCGAAGAAGAACCCATGGAAGAGGAGATGTCCGATGAAGTGATTACCCTTGAGTTCTGGCACGCCATGGCCGACGACCTGGGCGTCGTGGTGGATGAACTCGTGACCCGCTTCAATGAAAGTCAGGACGGCGTCGTGGTGAACGCCACCTACCAGGGCACCTACGACGACACCTACAACGCCCTGCTGGCTGCCTTCGAGACTGACACCGCGCCCAACATCGTGCAAAACTTTGATCTGGCCTCCCAGACGATGATCGACACCGGGCGTCTCATCGCGGCACACCAGCTGATGGCCCAAGATGGCTACGATGACAGCGTCTTTGTGCCTGCTGTATCCGATTATTATGGCGATGCCGACGGCATGGTGGCTATGGCCTTCAACAGCTCCACCCCCATCCTCTTCTACAATGCCGACATGTTGGCCGAAGCAGGTGTTGAGCCGCCCCCGGCTGGCGAAAGCTGGTCGTTTAGCGAGATGCTGGCTGCCTGTGATGCCTTGCAGGCGAGCGGCGTTGAGTACTGCCTTGCCCTGGGCCAGGTCGGCTGGTACTTCGAGCAGATTTTGGCCAACAGCGGCGGTCTGTACTACAACAACGACAACGGCCGTACCGGCCGCGCCACCGAAGTCATGTTCAATCAGGGCGTGGGTGTGGAGGTCTTCGACTTCCTCACCGGGCTCATCGCCGATGGCTACTCGCCCAACCTGGGTAACACCTGGACCGATACCGATACCGTCTTCCTGGCCGGTGAAGCTGCCATGATGTTTGACTCCACCGCCGGAACCCGCGGCTTGCAGGACAGCGCCGAGTTTGAAGTGGGCACCATGTTTATCCCCTACGCCGACAGCGCCGGTGAACGCAACGGCGTGGTCATTGGGGGCGCCGCCCTGTGGCTCATCGACTCCGGCAACGAAGCGGAAAATGCCGCTGCCTGGGAGTTTATGAAGTTCATGGCTGAAGAAGCGCAGCAGGTAACCTGGCACACCGGCACCGGCTACTTCCCCGTGCGCACAGACATCGGCGACAACCCCGAACTGACCAGCTTCTGGGAAGAAAACCCCAACTTTGTCACCGCCATTAACCAGCTTGAATCGACCCGGACCGTCCTGGATGACGGCAGCATCAACTACGCCGTGTTGGGCGGCCGTGCGGGACCGTCCCCGGCCATTCGCCGCCTCATTGTTGAGGCGTACAGCTCCGTCCTGGATGACGGTATGACGGCCCAGGAAGCCCTGGACCTCGCCGCCGAGCGGGCCAACCAGGAACTGGCCGACTACAACGCGTTCTTCGAATAATCACCCGGCTTTAGCTTAAAAAGGTGGCAGATCGAAACCGATCTGCCACCTTTTCCTGTTGTAGCCGAGGATTTATGAACCTGAAGAAATTAAATCGGTAAACGCTTGCGGATACACTTCAGGTTCATCTAAGGCGATTCAGTGTCAAGTTTATTACCGATTTTATTTTTGAATCGCCATCAATCCTCGCCTCTGCGCGCTAAGAAAGCGCGGCTACGGAATAACCCAAATGCATAGACAGGACAGGCGGCAAACCCAAAACCTCATTTTTCTCTTGCTGCCACTTTTTGTTTTGGCCTGTGGTGCGGCCAGCCAGACGGAGCAGCCAGAAACGATGGCTTCTGATGCGACAGCGTTAACTTTTATCGGCACGGCCAATTTGCCCCCCGGATTTGATGCGGAAGGGCACCGTGGAGCGCGCGGTCTGCTGCCAGAAAATACGCTGCCCGCTTTTGAAGCTGCGTTAGACCTGGGCGTTACCACGCTGGAGCTGGATTTACACTTCACCCAGGACGGCGAAGTGGTAGTCTGGCACGATCCGATCATTGACGACACCAAGTGTTATCTGCCCGACGATCCTGCCGACGCCAATGCGCCAGACCTGCGCAATCCGCTGCGGCGCATTTTTATCAGCCAGCAGCCGCTGTCCGTGGTGCAGTCGTTCCGCTGTGACTTGAACCCGGACAGCGGGCGTTTTCCAGAGCAAACGGCCGTCTCCACCCCCCTCGCTGGCAGCAGCTATCACATCGTCACCCTGGCCGAACTGTTTGATTTTGTGGCGCAGTACGCCAACTCTGAGCTAAAAACCGAAACACAGCGCCGCAACGCCGCCTCCGTGCAGTTCAACATCGAAACCAAGCGCGACCCCGACCATCCCGAATACATCGACGATGGTTTTACCGGCGGGGAAGCGGGGCCGTTTGAACGGGCGATATTGGAGGTGGTGAACGGCCGTTCCCTCACCAACCGCGTTATCATCCAAAGCTTCGACCACCGTTCCTTGCGCACCATCCGCGAAATTGACACCAACATTCGCCTGGCGGCCCTGACCACCGGCGGCGAAGCTAAGCTAGACGTTTATGCCGCTTACCAATTCAACATCTGGTCCCCCAACCAGCGGGACGTCACGGCCGAACTTGTCAACAAAGCGCACGACGAAGGCTTGCTGGTCATCCCCTGGACCGTTAATGAGACCGCCGAAATGCGCCAGTTGATCGATTGGGGCGTTGATGGCATCATATCAGACTACCCGGACCGACTGCTTGCCTTGCCCTGACAGGTGCAAGATGAACAAATTTATGCCTCCCAAAAATCGATTGAACTTCCTCAGATCTTCTCTGCGAAGCTCTGTGTCTTCTCTGTGCCTCTCTGTGTTCCTGCTCTTTCTTTTCACCGCCTGCCAACCAGAACCAGAGGTGGAAGCCACCCTGCAAACGCGCGAGTTTGCCAACGGCCTGCTCAACCCGGCCGGGATGGCCGAACTGCCCGACGGCACCGTGCTGGTGGCCGAAGAGGGCACCGGTAAAAACGATTTTTCGGCGGGTGTTTCCTTGATTACGCCGGATGGCCAGGTCGGCCGTTTGATCAGTGGCTTACCCAGCGGGCGGGATTCCGGGGATTTGTCTGGAGTGCCCTTTGTGAAATTGTCGCCAGACGGCCGTACCCTCTACACATCACACTTCAACCTCGGCGCGCTTTACGCCCTGCCCGCCTCCGGCAGCTTCACCTTGCCCGAGACCCCGTTCACGGCCGACAATTTAGCCAAACGAATGGAACCGCTCAACAACGTCCAGCTCATTAACCCGTTCGACATGACCTTCGACCCCAACGGTATCCCCGTGGTGAGCGACGCCAGCGGCAACGGCGTGGCCAAAGAAACCGCAGACGGCGCTACCCGCTTTTTCCACCGCTTCTCGTCTATCCAGGTGGATAACGGCAGCATCGACCCCGTGCCGACGGGGATCGAGCGTGTGAACCGCGAATATTTTGTGACCCTCTTCGGCGGTTGCCCGTACCCGGCCAACAGCGGCCAGCTGGTGGCCATCGACGAAAACCGCAACGAACGCATCGTGCTGGACGGGCTGAACATGCCCATCGACGTGGCCCGCGGGCCGGACGGCACTATCTGGCTGCTGGAATTTGCCCGTTTCCGCCAGGATGCCTCCTGCTTCAGCGGCGCTGGCTACCTGGCCAACAGCGGCCGTCTGAGCCGCGTCTCAGTTAATGGCGACCTGGAACTGGTGCTGGACGGCCTGAACTTCCCTACCTCCGTGCTGCCGCGTGCCGATGGCTCGCTGCTCATCAGCCAGGTGTTTGAGGGCAATATCATCGAGGTGTACTGGGGGCAGCCGGAGCCAGAAAGTTTGTCCGCGCCGAAGGAAAACAGCCCCATTGCCACCGACCGCCAGGAGTTTGACGATCTGGATGCCGTTCTTCAAAGCGTGATTGACCGGGAAGAATTACGGCCGTATCCCGGCAGCGACACCCCCGAAGATGATCCCGCCCTGGTGAAGTTGGGCCAGCAGCTTTTCTTTGACCCGGTGCTGTCTGGCGACCAGAACATCAGCTGCGCCACTTGCCACCATCCAGCCCTGGCCATGGGCGACGGCCGTGCCCTGCCCATCGGCACCGGCGGCGAGGGGTTGGGGCCGCACCGCGAATTTGTGGAAACGGTCAATTTGGGCGCGGAGGAAGCGAACCTCACGGTGAATAATCCGTTTGTGGGCGCCTTTGTGCCGCGCAATTCGCCCACCATTTTGAACAGCGCCCTGCTGCCGGTGCAGTTTTGGGACGGCCGTGTGCAAAACTACGCCGGGGTGGTGACCACGCTGGAAGACAACGTCAACCAGCGCCAGTTCACCGACGCTCTGGTGGCCCAGGCGATGTTCCCCGTTACCAGCCTGCACGAGATGGCCGGGGCCACGCTGGGCCACCTGCCGCCGGAGCGCGTGCGCCGCCAGTTGATGACCCGCCTGACCCAGATTCCCGGCTATGCCGGGCAGTTTGAAGCGCTGTTTGGCACGCCCAATCCAGACATTACGGCCGTTGTCTCCGCCATCGCCGCTTTTGAGCGTGAATTTATCATGACCGATTCCCCCTGGGACGACTATCTGGCCGGGGACAGTGCTGCCTTGACCGCACAGCAGAAGCGGGGTGCATTGATTTTTTATGGCGAGAGCAATACGGCCGTCAACTGCGCCTCCTGCCACGCGGGCGATCTCTTTACCGACCTGGAATTTCACAATTTGTTGGTGCCCCAACTGGGGCCGGGCAAAGGCCAGGGGCCGGAAGGCCGCGACGATTGGGGCCGCGCCGGGGCCACTTTCGATGCCCGCGACCGCTTCACTTTCCGCACCGCCCCGCTGCGCAACGTGGCGCTCACCGCACCCTATTTCCACAGCGGGGCGTACCCCACGCTGGAGCTGGCCATCGCCCACCACGCCGATATTCACGGCATGGCCACCAGCTATGATCCCAGCCAATTTTTGCCGCCCGCATTTTACAGCAGCGTACGGCCGTACAACCCCGCAGACCAGCTCGCCACCGCCGCGCCCGAACTGATCAACGGCCTGCCGCTCACCGAGCAGGAAATCGGTGATCTGGTGGCCTTTTTGCAGGCGCTGACCGATCCGGCGGCGGCCGATTTGGACCATTTCATCCCTGAGTCGGTGCCCAGCGGCTTCCCGCTGGACCCCGTGCCTGCGGGCCTCACGGTGCCGTCTGGCGTGGCGGATGGGGGGAATACCGCCGTCACCGACACCGCCCCCGAGCCGACCGCCATCACCCAGTTACAGTTCAGCAACGTGGCCGCCCAGGTGGGGCTCAACTTCCAACACGGCGCCTTCCGCACCGCCATCTTTGCCGATCCGGCAGCGATGATGGGCGCGGGCCTGTGCTGGATCGACTACGACCAGGACGGCTGGCAAGATTTGTACCTGGTGAACAGCCATGCCAAAGAGGAGCAGCGCTACTGGCAAGACAATGGCGGTTTGCCCACCAACGCCCTCTTCCGCAATGAGCAGGGGCAGTTCAGCGATGTCTCCACCCAAACCAGCACCAATCTGGCGCTGCGCGGCAACGGCTGCATCGCTGCCGACTTCAACCTGGACGGCTGGCCCGATCTGTACATCACCGCCGACGGGCCGAACCAGCTGCTGTGGAACCAGGGTGACGGCACGTTTGTGGAAGGAGCGGCCGCCGCTGGCCTGGATGCGCCAGAGTGGAACAGCGCCGCCGCCGTGGCCGATGTGAATGCCGACGGCTGGCCCGATCTGTTTGTGGGTGCGTACATCAGCTTGCAGCACAAGATTCCCCATCCCAGCGGCGCGTTCCCGCAGGATTATTACGGCCTGCCGGACCGAATGTACGTGAACAACGGCGATGGCACCTTCCGCGAAGTGACCACCGAGGTTGGATTGGAGCGGGAAGAGCGCGCCCTGGGGGCCATTTTTACTGATTTGGACAATGACGGCCGTTTCGAACTTTATATCGCCAACGACGGCCAGCCCAACCGCCTGTATACGGCCGTTCCCGACGACAGCCCGGCCGGTTTCCACTTCGACGACTTGAGCCTCACCGCTGACATCGGCGACTCGGGCAGCGGCATGGGTGTGACCGGCGGCGATTATGATGGCGACGGCCGTTTTGACCTCTTTGTTACCAACTGGGAAGCCGAACTCAACGCCCTCTACCGCAACGAGATCGACGAGCGGGGCGAGTTGGTCTTCCGCTACAGCACCTACCGTATCGGCATCAGCGGCCTGGGCAACAACATGACCGGCTGGGGCACCCACTTCGCCGATTTTGACCAGGACGGGGATATGGATCTGGTGACGGTGAACGGCCGTGTGCCCGTCTCCAACCTCAATACCGATCCCGAACTGGTGCGCTTTTATGGCAACATGCAGCAGGAAGGCAAGCCGGGCCAGTTCCGCGAATGGACGCGCCAGGTAGGCCTGCATGAAGACGGCGTAGGGCCGCTGCTGGCCCGCGGCAGCGCCATGGCCGACTATGACAACGACGGCGACCTGGACATTGCCATCAACACCATTGGCGGGGCGCCTGCGCTGCTGCAAAACAACCACGCCTCCGGCAGCTGGCTGCAAATTCAGCTCAACGGCTTTTATCCCGGCGCGGTGGTGGAGGTGGAACTGCCGGACGGCCGTATCCTGATGCGCGAGTGGCACGTGGGCAGCAGCTACCTGGCGTCGGAAGACACCCGGCTGCACGTGGGGCTGGGCCAATTTGACGAGGCGGCCCTGGTGCGGGTAAGATGGCAGGACGGGGTGTGGGAACAAACGGCCGTAGCCGCCAATCAGCTGCTCAAACTTCCCTGAAACTTAACCACGACTGTTTCCCAACGAATCGAGGCCAAGATGGATAAAACAACAACCAGCGATCTATTCGCACCTCTTTCGACCCCAAAAATTACAAATATGATCCGCAGCTATGAACGCAAACTCGACCCTGACTAGAGGACTAACCTATGCTTGAGACCATTCAGCAGTCGGTAAAGCATCACGATCAATACCAGATTGAAATCAAGCTTGATTACGAACTGCACGCCGACCAGAAAACACGCTACCAGATAGCCACCTACTTTTTTGTGCCGCAAAGTCTGGGCATCACGCCGCAAACTTATGGCAGGCAAACCTTTTACCAGGATGTGCAAAGCCACATTCGCCTGAAAACGCCCAGCCTCAACCTGCGTGAATTCACCGAAGGCGACCGCTCGCCGCTGTGCAAAATCGAGCAGATGGTGCGCCAGAGCAGCTGGCTGAGCAATCCGGAGTGTCATGCCCAAATTGTGACGCAAATGAAGCTGCTCAGCGCCATGCTCAAAAGTGCTCTGCGCGAACACTTTATTCTCATCGAGCGGCGCGTGGCCGAAGTCCACGCCACGCCGCACGGCAAGGCTTACATCCTGGTTCACACCCTGGTGGATGAGTTTTTAACCGAAACCACGCGGGTGGCGCAGCGGTTCCGCGCTCTGCTGGCGGACTTCAACCTGCCCAACGTACCCGATACCGTCTTTACGGCCTACACCTTCACCGATGAATCGCTCAGCATTTTGATCGAAGAAAGCGCGGTGGAGATGTTTCAGGTGGTTGATGAATATTTGAAGAAGACAAATCAGCCAGATTACAAAATGGCCCTCAGCGAGGTGACCACACGGGAGACAAAATACCGCAAAATGCGAGGGTACCAGTCGGTTTTGGTCGAGGGCAGTGACAACGAAACGTATTTGTACCGGGCCTCCATTTTAAAGAAGTATGCTTCCAGCGTGCTCTTTTTGAACACCGACGTGCAGCCAGACGGCCGTTACTGGGAGCAGTTTATGCTGTCGTTGGCGGCCGGCCTGGCGATGATTTTTGCTACGGCCGTTGCCTTCTATTTTCAGTATGAATACGGCAATTTTACGCTGCCATTTTTTATTGCCCTGGTCATCGGTTACATGTTTAAAGACCGGATCAAAGAGGTTAGCCGTATCATCTTTTCCCGCCGCCTGGAAAAATACCTGTTCGATCGCCGCATCATCATTCGCACCCAAGATGGGCAGCATCGCCTGGGCGTTTTGCGCGAAAAAGTGCGGTTTATCAAGGAGCGTGAAGTGCCCCTGTCTGTCATTCGGGCCCGCAGCCGAGATCAAATTACGGATTTGTCGAACGAGGGGCGGGGGGAAAGCATCATCTGCTACACCAAGGAAATTGAGCTGCAAATCAAAGACCCGGAAGCCATTCTGCCTGGCTTCCCGGAGATCACAGGCATAAACGACATCATGCGCTTTGACGTGCGCCACTTCCTCAACAAGATGGCCGAGCCGGTGCAGGAGCGCTTCCTTATTCGCAATGGTGAGCTGGTTTCACTGCCCTGCCAGAAGGTGTATCACGTGAATTTAATTGCCCGGTACAAAACTGTCCAGCCGGGCATCAACAAAGAAAACCGCCACCTGCGCCTGATATTGAACCAGCACGGCATCCGGCGGCTGGAAAAGGTATCCTCGTAGAGACGTTGCAATGCAACGTCTCTACGCAATGCAACGTCTCTATGGGGTGGCTTTTGTGACAGTGTCCCCAATGCGAATGGTGCCGGGCTGAACAACTCTAGTATTGATGCCGCGCAGGTGCAGCTGCTTGCCGATGGGTGAGTTGACAAACTTCATGGCATCCTTACCAAAGCGGGCGACGAACTTTTGGCAGCCAGTGTGGGGTTTTGCCGTCACTTCCACAATGGCCTGGCCTATTTCCAGGCGCGTACCGGGTGGAATGTTTTCCGCACTCAGATCAAAATCAACGTACAGTTGGTCACCCGCCAATGGCCAGCGGTCACGGCTTTGGGCCACCAGGTCGGCGGCGCGGCAGTTCATCAGGGTGAGCTGGGCCTCAGGGTTGGCCGTACCATCGGGCATCGAATTGCTGCCGCGGGCCTGCCAGTTGTCGCCAACCAGGCCAACGGCCGTATCCAGCACCCCCTCATGCAGCAGTTCCCGTTCATCGGTAAACGGCCGTCGCACGATTAGCTCCAGCACGCCGCCATCCTGCGGTGACTGCCGGATGTGCTCCAGCCCCGCCTCTAACTCGGCCATCGTCAAATGTTTGATCGTCATAGGTTTTCTCTCCCAAAAAAAGCGGTTGTTCTTCAAGTTGATAGGTGTTTTCCAGTACCAGAATGATAAATCAGAGTTGGCTGTGGTGGCAAACGGCCGTTTGCCGGGTATGGGGCTTGTGGGGGCACTTGACACTTACATACATACATGTTAGTATGTAAATCATGAGACGTACCGCCGAAGAAGCCGCTCAGACGCGACAATCCATCCTGGATGCTGCACTGTTAGTGTTTAGCAAAAAAGGGTATCATGCCACGCGCTTAACCGATATTGCTCAGGAGGCTGAAGTGACCCGTGGCGCGATCTATCATCACTTTGATAATAAAGCTAAACTTTACGAGGCATTACTTGATGAAGCGTCTGCTATGGGCAGTGATGCTGTTCAGCAGGCAATGGCTGGCGGCGGTAGCTTCGCCGAAATATGTGGACGTATTTTAAGTAGCTCGCTCGCGGTGCTGGAAACCAACGTTC
The DNA here is from genome assembly GCA_016710325.1 of Candidatus Leptofilum proximum. Taxonomy (GTDB): domain Bacteria; phylum Chloroflexota; class Anaerolineae; order Promineifilales; family Promineifilaceae; genus Leptofilum; species Leptofilum proximum. The sequence continues at coordinate 2,068,370 of JADJXK010000001.1, forward strand.
AGATGCGGCAGATTATGGAGTTGAGCCTGTTTAAAATCGGATTTGATCCCGAGCTGGCTGAACTTGATGAGGCGCGACAGCAGCAAGCCGTAACAACTGTGGAAGCGATTGCCCAGATGATGCAGGCTGGCATTGCCAACGGTGATTTAAAACCAAACCTGGACGCCCTTGATGCAGCCCGTGCGTTTATTGCCTACCAGAATGGTCTCATTATGTTGTGGCTTACCAACCGGCAGGCGTTTTCAATAGGGGAGCGGGCTGCCCAATTTGCTGAGATATTTTTAGAAGGCATTGTTGCCTGATATTTTTTTATCAATTATACATACACATACGTATGTAAGAAGCTAAGGAGATAGAAATGTTGCATACAACTCAAATTAACCCGGTCGCAAACGAGTTGGGAACGGGACAGGCGGCGGTACGGCCGTTACTTAACTGGCAGACGACTTTCAGCTTTGGTTTACCGGCTTTGATGATGATCTTCAGCTTTCATTGGTTTATGCCCTGGCTGCAAACGCTGGGACTGACACCCTTTGAAAGCATCGTTGTCTCGCATACCGTTCCGATGGCCCTGCTGCTGGCGGCCACTTTAGTGATGTTTCATCGTGTTGATGGGTATCCATTGACGTGGGCAGTTTTGCGGCAGCGGCTGCGCTATCCAGCTTTGACTTGGCGAGCGGTGCTGCCAGGGCTGGGACTTTTCCTGATGTTGTTGGTGGGCTATGGTTTGTTCAATACGCTTAGCCAACTGCTCATTGCGCAGGGCTGGTTGCCCTTACCACAAGATTTACCTGCTTTGCTAGACCCACGTGTGACACTAACAACGGCCGTTTTGGATAACATGGTTGGCGGCCAGATTTCAGGTAACTGGGGCGTTATTTATTTGTACGTTGTCATGTTGAGCTTCAATGTTGTGGGCGAGGAACTGTGGTGGCGCGGTTACCTCTTGCCCCGGCAGGAAGTGCGGTACGGCCGTTTTGCCTGGGTCTGGCACGGGCTGCTCTGGACCGGTTTTCATCTCTTTAAATGGTGGGATTTAATTGGCTTGCTGCCGGTTTGCCTGGCTATCGCTTACATTTCGCAGCGGACCAAAAACAATTGGCCAGCCTTCATCGCTCACTTTTTGTTTAATGGGTTGGGACTGCTGGGGGTGTTAACAGCCGTGCTCACAACAAGTGGTTAAAATTTTCTAGTTCTGACGGATTTTGTGGGATTTGACGTGAAGCGTGAAACGTGATGGCTTTCTGGTCACGTTTCACGCATCACCGGCCGTAAACCCCCTGAATTCCCAAAGAGCCATCAGGTTTTTCAGAATCCCAACTCCTCTGGGCTGAATGAAAGAGTGGCTTGACAAGGCGCTGCGTTTCTGTTAAAGTACTATTCATCGTAAAAATACGATTTAGTGTTTGTTACAAGTGAGAAAGTGATATGAGCAAAGCGAGTGTAATGACTTTGGAACCTTGCTGCACGCTGGATATTTCTGGGGTTGAGCAAGACAGACTGGTGAAAATGTTTAAAGCGATTGGCAACCCCATACGCTTTGAAATCATGAAGTTCTTGGTGACGCACCCAACCTGCATCACCGGCGACATTGTGGATTATTTGCCCATTGCCCAGGCGACCGTTTCGCAGCATCTGAAAGTGCTGCGTGAAGCGGGCTGGATCGAAGGCACACTGCAAGGCCCGGCTACAAGCTACTGCCTGCACGAGGCAAATATTGGTTGGTTTAAAAGTAAAGTAGGCGAAATTTTCTAAAATTAAGGTGCGATGCACTTTCATTAGCGAGTTTTACTGCGTTTCGCACGAGGCAAGTGCGTCGCACCTGTAGGGGCACAAATTTTTTTTTCGCCCAATCAATCGTAAAAATACGATAAAGGATAGATAATGATTACCGAATTGCAGTTTCTTTTTAACTTTGTGGTGGAGAGTTTGCTGAGCATCTGGCCGTATCTGCTCATCACCATTCCGGTGGCGGTGGCCGTGCAGTTGTCTGGCGCCTCCAGGTACATCCGGCGGGCTTTAACGGCACGTCCCATGCTGGCGATTGTGCTGGCAACGGCCGTTGGCGCCTTCAGCCCGTTTTGCTCCTGCACCGTTATCCCCGTGGTGGCCGCGCTGCTCATTGGTGGGGTGCCGCTGGCTCCGGTGATGGCCTTCTGGATTGCCTCGCCGTCGATGGACCCTGAAACGTTTTTCCTGAGCGTGGCTACGATTGGCTGGAACATGGCCGTCTGGCGCCTGGCCGCTACCCTGGTGCTGAGCCTGGCTGCGGGCTACGTGACCCACCTGGCCGTCAGCCGCAGCTGGCTTGGCGAGCAAATTTTGCGCGACAAAGCCTCGGCACAAGCGGTTTCTGTTGTCTCCCTCACCGACCGGTTGGTGGCTGGCTGGCGCAAATTTGTGGCCTGGTTGGGTGAACTGGTACCGTCGCAAACCGTCCTGGCCACATCGAGCGGCATCAGCTTTGGCTCACCATCACCTGAACCGGCTGAGACGGCCAGCTGCTCCGGGGAGACTACCTGCGCTGTTCCCGTTGAGAGCGAGGCCGCCAGCTGTGGCACCAGCTGCGCCGTGCCGCAGCCCTTCAAAAAGCGGCTGCTCCAGGAAACGTGGGCGGCCACCTCGCTGGTACTGCGTTTTATGCTGCTGGCGTTTGTTTTGGAAGCGCTCATCATCCGCTATGTTCCGGCGGTGTGGATTACTGGTCTGCTGGGGCAGCAAAATCCGCTGGCGATTGTGTGGGCCGCGCTGATCGGCGTGCCGGTGTACACCAGCAACCTGGCCGCTTTGCCGATGGTCAGCGGCCTACTGGCCCAGGGCATGAATCCGGCAGCGGGCCTGGCGTTCCTGGTGGCCGGCCCGACCACGACGCTGCCCGCCATGACGGCCGTCTGGCAGCTGGCCTCGCGCCGGGTGTTTGTGCTCTACGTGGCCTTTGCCCTGGTCGGGGCGGTGGTGGCCGGTTACACGTACCAGCTGTTTGCTGGATGAGATGGGTGGTTTACGGCCGTATCCTGAAAAGTGGGTCTTCGGGATTTTGTGGGGTTGGGCGTGAAACGTGATGCGTGAAACGTGATGCCTCTCTGGTTACGTTTCACGTTTCACGCATCACGGCTTGTCAACCCCGAAGTTCCTAAAGAGCGTGAAAAGTTTGGCGGGATACGGCCGTATTTCCCCTGCTATTCTCCGTGCACCAGCCCAAGCTCAGCGGCCAGATCGTAGAAATGTTTCGCCTGGGCGGCGTCCCCCATTTGTTCCAAAGCATACCCCAAATTGACGTACAAGGAGGGCATGAAGCTCTCTACCAACGCAGCTTCGGCGCGATTGGCGTGTTCGACGGCCGTTTGGTGCCAGAACAGTGCCTCTGCCGCGGTTTGCGTCAGGTGCCCCACGTAATGCGCCGCGATGCACTTTTCGTAATCGTCTGCGGCGCAGGCCCATGCCTCGGCATAGCGCTGCCGCGCCGTATCAATTTGCTTCTGGAACTCCAGTTGTGTGCCTTCTGCACAAAGGGCTATCGCTGGTCTGCTTAAGTCCACGGCAATCTGACTCCTGCTCTCTCCCCAAGGGTTTACTGGAGAAATGCTTCGTTTAGAAAGTGCAACACCTTTTCGGGATACTCATCCGGCCGGGCAAACAATCCCTTACCGTGGTGAGCTTCAGGAATCCACCACATCGCTTTGGGCTCATTTGCTGCCTGGTAATAGGCACTGGCGATGCGGTATTCGGGTCCCTGTTCTCCTCCGGCGACAATGAAGAGGACAGGTTTAGGGGCTATATCACCGACCAGTTCAACAACGGCCGTTGGCTCCACTACCCCCGTCCGCCATTCCGTTGCCTTATTTACAATCACGTTGCCCACACGCAGGGCGACCTCATAAGCATTGGCCGCCTCCGGCGCATCCTGATTGTTAACAATACCTGGCCCATCCGCCACCACTGCCTCAATTTGCTCGATCTGAGCCGCAGCCCGCAGAGCAACCTGGCCGCCAGTAGAAAATCCCAAAATGGCCAGGTGATCCAGGCGATCGCCCTCCTCCGCGGCCAGGAACTTGACCGCCGCGGCCACATCGTCCACATCGGCCCAACCGCCAGAGCGAAAGCGGCTGCTGCTTTCGCCGTGTCCGCGCAGGTCATAGAGCAAGACGCCATAACCTGACTGGACCAAAAATTCAGCGTGGTTCAACATAGCCAGACGATTGTTGTCGTACCCGTGAAGCAAAATAACCACGGTGCCGTTCTGCGGTGGCACGTACCAGCCAGATAACACCACCTCATTGGTGGAAGGAATAGTAACGTCACGGTAATCCATATTTTTATCCGGCGGAAACTCGGGATGGCTGGGCGCAGGCTGTGTCCAGTACCAGATTGTGGCCGCGAAGTACGCCACGTAAGCAAGAATCAAAAATGCCACAAGCCCAAACCCGAGGAGCTTTGCCCAGTAAAGGAGACGTTTTTTCATGATGTTCAATCCTTGTGATAGCTGTGATGGTTATTTAGGGACCTGGCTGACTGGCGGCCACGGCCGTTTCCAAGCCCACCCCAATCGCCTGCACCACTGCCAAATCCTCACTGTTCTCCACCACAACAACGATGGCAACCTGCGGCTGGTTGGCGGGGGTGAGGGCCAGGTACCAGCCGTTGCGGCTCTCCGGGCCAGACAAGGCGGAGACGGTGAAGCTGAGCGTGCCATTTGCGTCGAGCAGCTGGCGAATGTCCCGCGCGGCGCGGCTGGTGATCGCATCACCGGCGCTGGGTGTGGTGGGCTGGGCCTGCATGGTGCCGCTTTCATCTTGAACGGCCGTTACCAAGCGCGGGGTGGGTAAACGGCCGTCATTGCCCAACGCCGCCAGCGCCAGGGCCACCTGGAGCGGCGAAACAGTCAGATTGTCCTGGCCAATGCCCGCCTGCAGCGGGTCGGCCAGCGGTTCCTGCTCGGGCACCTCGGTATTTAGCGGCAGCTCTGGCGGCGATGTGAGGCCAAAGCGCATAAAGATAGCGTCGAGAACGGCCAGACCCAGCCGGTCGGCCAGGTCTTGCATGGGGCCGGGGCAGCGGTGACGCAGCACGTCGGCCCAGGTAGCGTCATCAGGTGGGATGGTCTGGCACCGTTTCACCTCGCCGTTGACGGGCACCGGGCGGTTGGCGTTGAGCACCGTGCCATTTAGCTGAATACGATCAGCGTCCAGCGCGGCCGCCAAAATGAACGGTTGCAAAACCATGCCAGGCTGGTACTGTCCCTGTACCGCCCGGTTCAGCAGGGGGGCGGTTTCATCTTCTACCAGCTCATCGAAGTTTTCATCCAGGCGGTTGGGGTTGTAGCCGGGATGGCTCACCATCGCCAGTACGTCGCCCGTGGTGACCTCCAACAGCACCAACGCCCCTTGCGCATTACCGAACAGTGCTTCGGCGGTGGCTTGCAGCTCGGCGTCGAGGGTAAGCTGTACGTCGCGCCCAATTTGCGGCGCGTGCAGGAGTTGTTGGTTGAAAACGGCCGTCACCGACGCCTCATCCCCGCGCAATACCGCATCGTAGCCTGCCTCGATGCCCGCCGTGCCGTGGCGGAAGCTGTAGTAGCCCACCGCTGGCCCGATGGTTTCGAACGGGTAGGTGCGCACCAGCGCCTCGGGCTGGCCGACGGTGTGGGCCAGAACCGTGCCGTTCCGGTCCAAAATACGGCCGCGCTGAATGCGCAGCTCTGCCTCCACCAGCCGGGGATTGTCGTCGCGGGCCAGGATGGCATCGCTGCGCACCACGCCCCAGAACGCCAGCGATACGGCCACAGCCAGGAAACTCACCAGGATGGCGCGCTGCATTTTGTGGAGGTGGGTTTGGGGTGAATCGTTGTTCATTAAGAGGTAATTGGTAATTGGATAACTGGGTAATTGGGTAATTGAGCATAATAGTTACCCAATTACTCAATTACAAATAAATCTGCCTGCTTTTGGTCGAGAGATACAACAGCAATCCGGCCATGACGTGGCTAATGAACATGGAGCTGCCGCCGTAGCTCACAAAGGGTAGCGTCACGCCGGTCAGGGGCAGCAGCTTGGTTACCCCGGCCATGATGAGAAACGCCTGGGCTGCCAGCAAAATAGTGATTCCGGCGGCGAGGTAGCGGCGAAACGGCCGTTCCGCCAGCAGCGCCAGCCGCATCCCCCGGTGGGTCAGCAGGGCAAAACAGCCCACCACGCCCAGACTGCCAATCAGCCCCCACTCCTCGGCAATGGCGGCAAAAACAAAATCGGAGTGAACCACCGGGATGTACTGCGGGAAGCCCTGGCCGATGCCCTGCCCCCAAATGCCGCCTGCGGCCACGGCGTACAGCGACTGCACAATCTGGAAGGCATCAGCATCGGCGTCTGGCCACGGGTTCCACCAGGCATCGATGCGCAGCGTGACCAGGCTAAAGGCCAGGTAGGCAAACAGCCCGGCCAGCAGCAGCAGCCCCACGCCGCCCGCCACAATGCGCCAATCGCCCGTGGCCAGGTAGAGCAGGCTCAGAAAAACGATGAAAAAGAGGGTCGCCGCGCCTAAATCGCGCTGCCACACCAGCAGAATCATACAAAAGCCCCACATCAGCAGCAGCGGGGCCAGGTAAGAGATGCGTTGGAAACGGCCGTTGCCCGCCAATCGCCCCACCGTCTCCCGCTCATCAAAATAGCTGGCCAGGAAGATGACCAGCAGCAGCTTGAGCAGCTCCGACGGTTGGAAGTAGACTGGCGTGAGGAAGGGAATAGGCAGGCGCAGCCAGTAGCGGGCTACGCTGGCGCCTGTGGGATTGATGCCAAACAGCAGCGTGGCCACCAGCAGGAGGATGCCCAGCAGCAGCAGCGTGTAGCGATAGCGGCGCAGCCAGCGCAGGTTACGCGGCAGCAGGGTGATGCCGACGAGAACGGCCGTACCCAACACCACCCACACTACCTGCCGCAGTAAAAAGTTGGGTGCGAGACGGTCTTGCAGCACAATGCCCCAACCCGTCAGCAGGCCCACGAGGGGCAGCAAAAAGGGATCGTGGTCTGGCGCATAACGATGCAGCAGCCAGACGGCCGTTCCCTGCGCCGCCAGCCAGCAAAGCGGCCCCCACAACGTGCTGCCGTTGATACGGCCGTCGCGCGCCAGGCCCAGCGCCAGGGCATTGCTAAACACAAACAAGGCCGCCACGAACAAAAGAATCGGTTCGGAACGGCCGTGTTCCTCATCAAGCCGGTAAGAAAAAGAGAGGCTGTGCATAAAGCCAGGACGGGGGTGTCAGTCCAGGTACTTGCCAACCAGCGGGGCTAAATCCTGCTTCAGCTGCGCGGGAATGCGGCTGCGGTTGGTGATGATGGCATCCTTGAGCGTGTGGTGCGTCGGGAAGTCACCGGCCCACTCATTCATGGTGCGTACCAGGCGCCCGATGGCATCTTGGGCGATCTGCGTATTCTTGTGCAGCGTCTGGACCACCATGTCTACCGTCACCGGTCCCTCGCTTTCATGCCAGACGTCGTAATCGGTGACGTGGGCCATCACGCCGTAGGCGATTTCCGCCTCAGCGGCCAAAAATGCTTCCGGGCTGGTGGTCATGCCGATGATGCTCATGCCCCACTGCCGGTACAGGACGGACTCACCCTTGGTGCTGAAACGCGGCCCTTCGATGGTGATGAACGTGCCGCCTTCATGCACCGTGCCACCGGCCGCGCGGCAGCAGTGGGCAATGGCCCGGTTCATCTCTGGCGAAAACGAGCAGGCCAGGCTCACATGGGCCACCAGGCCTTTTTCAAAAAAGGAGCTCTGGCGATTTTTGGTGTGATCAAACAGCTGGTCAGGCACCACAATGTGGCCGGGGGCATAATCTTCCCGCAGGGAACCGCAGGCGCTGACGGAGATGATGTAGCGCACGCCCAGGGTTTTGAGGGCAAAGATGTTGGCCCGGTAGGGAACTTCGCTGGGGTTCAGCACGTGGCCACGGCCGTGCCGGGGCAAAAACGCCACGCGACGGCCGTACAGCGTACCCACCATAATGGCATCAGACGGCTTGCCAAACGGCGTATCCACCGTCAACTCTTCCCGGTTGGTCAGGGCCTCTATTTCATAGAGACCGCTGCCCCCAATCACTGCTAATTCAATGTCAGACAACTTCTTCTCCCTTCCTAACAGAACACGGATTCAACGGATGACACGGATCAAAATCTGTCGTGGTGGTTTATTGGTTGGTAAGTTGGGCTTGCAAAGCGTGAATCCGTTCACTGGCTTTTTGTTGGATTTGTTTGATGGCCTGATTTTGCTTCGTAATCATGGCCCGGGCCTGCTTGAGCTGGTTAACCGCCTGCTTTAGCTGAAGTTCGCGTTCGACCAACCGTGCCTGAATTTCAGCCAGGTGCTGGCCCTGGGCATTGGTCTGGCTCAGGAAGCGGTTGAGCTCGTTTTCGCTGGCTTCCAGCTGCATTTTTTGCTCTCGTATGACCGTTTGCAGGCCCATGCTGTCTTCTACCACTTTTTCATGCCGGGCCTGCCATTCAGCCTGTTTACTTTCTAAAAGGGCTTCGGTCTGGGCTGCGGCCGTTTGCCTTTCGGCAACCTGGTCTTGCTGTGTTTGCAGCGCCTCTTCCAGCCGGGCAAGCTTTTCAACCTGCTCGGCGGCTTCTTTTTGAGCGGCCGCCGCTGCTGCCTGGCTGGCTTCCAGCTCGGCTTTATACCACAAAACCCGCTCAAAATGGGCATGTTCAGCATCTGCTAATTCAGCTTCCAGGCTGCTAACGCGGGCTTCGGCCTCGACGAGTCGCGCGGCCTTGGCCAGCGGTTCGGCGCTTTCCTCGCGCAGGCTGGCCAGCTCATCCAGGGTCTTTTCCAATTCTTTTTCGGCAGCACGCCGCTGCTCACGCTGCATCTCGATCACGCTGCTGTTTTCATCGATTTGCAGCTGTGCTTTTTTAAGTTCTGCTTCCAAATCGGCCGCTTTTTTCTCGGTTATTTCGGCCAGTTCTTGCCAGCGGATGAGGGATTCTTCCTGTTCAGCGGTGTGCATCAGGCTGGCTTTGTGGGCCACTTCCAGGCTGTGGATGCGGTCGCGCAGGGTGGTGATTTCGCGCACGGCCGTTTCCAACTCATCGTCTACGGCCGTTTTCTCTGTTTGCAGTTGGGTGAAATTGTTTTGCAGCTGGGTGTGCTGCTGGCGCAAATTGGCCAGCTCATCATTTTGCTCGGTCATCAGGTCGCGGGCGATGCCCAGTTCGTTAGCCTGCCGCTCCACCTGGCTTTTGCGATGGCGCAGCGCTTCCTGCGCTTCGTCCAGCTGGGTCTGTTTGGTGGTTAACTCGGTGCGCAGCTCGGTGAGCTCCTGCTTCAGGTGGGCAATGATGCTGGTGGATTCGCCCGCCAGTTCGGTGAGCCGCCGCTGGAAATCTTGCTCTAGTTCGGCGCGGGCGGCCAGGGCCACGGCCGCTTCTGCCTGCAGGTGGTGCAGGGCTTCAATTTGGGCCTCGTTGCGGTTAAGCAGCTGGCCTTCTGGCAGATCGCTCCCGCTTTCATGCCGGATCAGGTCGATATCGTCTGGCAGTTGAGCGGCTTCGGCGAGGGCATTGTAATCGGCTTCATCCACACTGCTGGCCCAGCCATGAACATTGCCGCCAGCCATCACAGTTAGCGCCACGGTGAACACGTCTCCCAGCACCTGGCCGCTTTTTTCCACGCGGATTTCGCGGCAGACGGCCGATCCCGTCAACAATCCGGACACAACCAAGCGTGGGGCAAACACGTTGCCCACCAGCGTGGCCCCTTCTTGAATGGCCACGGGCTGGTCCACATGAATATCTTCCACGTGATAGCCAACAATTTCCAACCAGGTTTGTCCCCGGCGCCAAAAGCGCAGCCGGTCCAATAAGCCATAGCCATTGGACGCCGCCGCTGTTTCCAGCACCGGTTCATCTGTTTCTATCAAAGTTCCCTCTGGCATGGGGCCATCGGGTGTGGTGGGTTCTTCCGTAACCGTCATAGTTTAAACCGTGGCGTCATTATAGCAGGGGAATGCTGAAGATGATACTTAAACAAAGGGATTTTGGTTAGAAACGGCCGTAAATTCCCATGAATTCACCGAAATTTTCGGTAGGACCAAATGGCCATATCTGCCAATTGAGAATTTAGAACATCTGTGCTATCATGTTGGGCCGGTTGGGGCAGGAAAAGTAAGCGGAGGCCAGGCAGTACGGCCGTAAAATACACAGGGAGAATATCATGAGTGGCAATGAATTGATTGTGGCTTTTTTTGCCCTGGCTTTTTTGGCGTTTTGTTTAACGGCCGTTGCTCTCTACGCTCTCAGCCGGGACAAAGACGATGTTGCCAACAAAAGCGTTTCCGGGCTGCGCCAGCTGCATCTGGGTACCATGAGCCGGCCGAAACCAGACAAAGAATCCGACTCGCCAAACCAGGAGCCGCCGGGGTGAAACGTGAATTTCTCAAGCATCACGGTTTACAGGTCGTAAACTCCATAATTTCCCAAAATCCGCGTGGCTGCATTGCCTCAACCGGGTAAAATGTGGGGCATGACCTACCTGGAAAAACTCAAACAAGTGCAAGAACAAAATAGCTCCTGGCTGTGTGTAGGCCTGGACCCGGTAATGGAGCGTCTGCGGGTGGATTTCCGCAAGTGGGACGAGCCAATTCTGCCCTACAACCGGGCCATTATCGATGCCACGGCCGATCTCGTCTGTGCCTACAAGCCGAACCTGGGTTTCTATTTACAATGGGGCGCCGCCGGGGTCATTGCCCTGGAGCGTACCATCGCCTACATTCCCCGCCATATTCCCATTGTGCTGGACTGCAAAACGGGCGATATTGGCCACACCCAGGCCGCCTGGGGCAATGGCCTGTTTGACGAGTGGCAGGTGGATGCCGTGACCGTCAATCCCTTTGTCGGCGCCGATGCCGTGCTGCCGATGATTGGCCAGCGGCCAGACAAGGCGGTGTACATCCTGGCCCGCACGTCGAATGCCAGCGCTGTACATTTTCAGGGGGAACTGCGCCAGGAGCAGGGGCTTTCGGCTGAGGTGCTGCGCCAGAGCCAGGCGTGGGCCACGGCCGGGCACAAGGGGTACGTGGTGGGGGCCACCTACTCGGAGGAACTGGCCATCGCACGCCGCCTGGCGCCGCAGGCCAACTTCTTGATTCCGGGGATTGGCGCGCAGGGTGGGGATTTGGCGACGGCCGTACAGCACGGTCCTGATGCGGTCGCCGGGCCGCTCATTAGCGCCAGCCGCAGCATTATTTACGCCTCAGGCGGCGATGACTTTGCCGAGGCAGCGCGCCAGGCAGCTTTAACGCTGCGTGATCAAATTAACGAACTGCGCCAGCAGCCTGCCTGAAAGTTCCAGCATGTGTGGAGCCAGGGAAACAGCCGTAAGAGAAAACGAAACTTTGCAGTGATAGGTTATCCTGGAGATTAGTCTGGCACACCCAGGCCAAACACCTTACGACCAGGCACAATTTTTTGATGATTTCCCACTTCACAAAAAAGCTTTCCGGCATTAACTTGCGGCGCTTAAATTTGCGTTTGCTCTGCGAGGTGCTATGGATAGCACGATGTACTCGATTACCTCTAGCAGCGCAGCATTATTTCTAAATTACCGGGGTTATAGCGATGATATATTCTTTACCACAGGCGCTTGATAAAACGGCCGCAACCTATCCCAACCACGTAGCCATTCGCTGCAACGGCAAGGGCATCACCTATGCCACGCTGCAGCAGCAGGCCAACAACCTAGCAGTTATCTTGCAGCAGCAGGGCGTGCGCCGCGGCGACCGGGTGGGCATTTATATTAACAAGGATGTGGAATCGGCCGTTTCCATCTACGGCATCATGAAGGCGGGCGCCGCCTACGTGCCGCTGGACCCCTTTGCCCCGGTAGAGCGGCTGAGCTACGTCATCAACGACTGCGGCATTCGCGTCATTACCACCAAGCAAAACAAGCTGGCCCAGGTGCGCAGCATGGTGGCCGATACGGGCTTGAGCTGCCTGATTGGCGTCGAGCCGCAGGAAGATTTAGCTGTTACCTGCATTCCCTGGGAGCAGGTAACCGATCCAGACCGGCACGATGTGCCCGATATGGATGTCATTGAGCAGGACCTGGCTTACATTTTATACACCTCCGGCTCTACCGGAATGCCCAAAGGCATCATGCACACCCACCGCAGCGCCCTCAGCTTTGCCGAGTGGGCCTGCGCCGAATACGGCCTGACCCCTGAAGACCGCGTGACCAACCACGCCCCCTATCATTTTGATCTATCCACCTTTGATTTGTTCGCCACGATGCTGGCAGGTGGCACCACGGTCATCATTCCCGAGTTTGTGACCAAATTTCCGGCCAGCCATTCCCAGCTGCTGCAGGATGAGAAAATTACCGTTTCTTACACGGTACCTTTTGCCCTGATCCAGCTGATGGAGCGCGGCGTGCTGCATTCGCGTGACCTGAGCGCGCTGCGCTGGGTGCTGTTCGCCGGCGAAGTCTTCCCCACCAAACACTTACGTGAGCTTATGAAGCTGTGGTCCGATAAGCGCTTTAGCAATTTGTATGGCCCCACGGAAACCAACGTGTGCACCTACTACCACGTGCCGCAGCTGCCGGAGGATTACGAAGACACCATTCCGATTGGTCGGGCCTGCGCCAATGAAGAGATGCTGGTGGTTGACGCCGACAATATGCCGGTGGCGCCCGGTGAAGTGGGTGAGCTGCTGGTGCGCGGCGGCACGGTGATGCGCGGCTATTGGGGACGGCCGGATCTGAACGAAAAAGGGTTTTATCGCCGCGCGGCTTTTGGCCACTACGAGGATGTGTTTTACCGGACCGGTGACCTGGTATTGCAGGAGCCGGACGGCAACTTCCGCTATTTTGGCCGCAAGGATCGCCAGGTGAAAACGCGTGGGTACCGGGTGGAGTTGGATGAGGTGGAAGTGGCGCTGCTGTCGCATGAGGATGTGAAGGAAGCGGCCGTTTACACCGTCTCTGATGGCAATGGCAGCAACTTGATTGAAGCGGCCGTTATTCCCAATGACAATGCCGAGTTAACTCACAGTCTGCTGGTCAAGCATGTGGGGGAAAAGTTACCCCCGTACGCCGTACCCACCCAAATTCACGTCATGGCCGATTTCCCGCGCACTTCCACGGGCAAAATCAACCGGCGTGAACTGCAGGCGATGGCGGAACAAAAGGTAGAAACGGCCGTTGCCAATTGATCCCTGGCGGATTACAACAAAAAAGTTGCCTTTAACACCGTTCAAGTGCAATGTATTATCAATGCGGGCAGGTAAGACAAAAATGGCCCTGCACCTATCCATTTTTGTGATGGCCTGCTCAAGCTAAAAATTTTATAGACTCTCTTTTACAAGAAAGAAGAGAATTAGGTTAATGACGTCATTTGAAAACATTCCTGAAAGTTGTGATGTTGTGGTCATTGGCGGTGGACCGGCTGGCAGCCACGTCTCGACACTTTTGGCACAACGCGGGTTTGACGTGGTTCTGCTGGAGAAGGCGCGTCATCCATGTCCGATGGTGGGGGAGAGTTTGATCCCGCACTTTTGGAAATTTATGGATATGTCTGGGGTTACGTCGAAGGTGAAAGAAGCTGGATTTTTGTCCAAGGCGGGTGGCATTATGGTGTGGAACGGCCGTATTCACCAATTCTCCTTCCGTACCTTTGGCTATGATCGCCCGGCCCTGCACGTTGAGCGCGATGAGTTTGACCATATCCTGCTGAAACATTCCGCTTCCTGTGGCTGCGCGATGTCAGGCCGAGTCAGAGACCCTGACCAACATCGCACAGTCGTCGCCAGAACAGACGATCTTGTTTCCGGCGTAAGGCTGTTGTAAAGAGAATATTGCCAAATTGCATAAGGTTTGCTGGAGAAAGTTCCTGGCAAAACAGTTTGGTAAACCACCTTATTCAATGGGAGATTCATTCATATGAGCGTATCCGCAGTACTGAAAGATTATGTTCGCGAAGAGTTGATGAATGGCGCCACTGGTGATCTGGATGAGACTAAAAACCTTCTGGCGGCCGGTATCATTGATTCTCTGGGTATTCTCCGTCTGGTATCGTTCGTCGAAGAAAAGTTCGGCATTGAGGTGCCCGATGAAGATGTCACCATCGACAACTTCCAGAGCATCAAATCAATGACCGACTACGTTGCCGCTCAAAGCTAAGATCCAATTCCCCACTTATGCCACAAGGATATATGCCAAAATGACCAGAAGATTTTTACTACTCATGGGACTGGGTATTTTGGGTTTAATCCTGAATCATTCCGCCACCTTTGGCTACCAGGCCACGTTTGACCTGGCCTGGCGTTATCGTCCAGAAGTAGCTGCTTCGTGTGATGACCTGCCCCTCCCCGGTAAGATGTCCCAATTGTGACCAGGTTCATTCGGCCCCTTACTGGGGGCTAACGGCCGTACGTCGGTTTATTGCCTTTGGTGTGCCGATGTTTCTGATGGTTTCTGGCTATTTCATTGCCTTTGCCGCTGGCCGGAAGGATGCCCGAATACAATGGCCCATCCTGAAGGCCAGGGTTGTTGGCTTAATCATCCCCTATCTTCTTTGGTCGGTAATCATTTTTGCGGGGCAGGCTCTGGTTTACACGCGGATATACCCTGCGGTATGGGACTACATTAGCCGTCTGTCGGTTGGCGGCGCGACGGGTTCTTCCTAACTACATTCCGCTGCCGATTCAGCCGCTAGGCCACCGGACGCCGCTCTTTTGTGTGCACGGCGGCGCGGGGCACGTATTCCATTACCGCGATCTGGCGCAGCAGCTGGTGACGGAACGGCCGTTTTACGGTCTCCAGTCCAAAATGGATGAGGCCACACACCAATCCATCTACCAAACCGCCGAGGAGATGGCCGCTCATTACATCCGGGAGATCAAAATGCTGCAGCCTAAAGGCCCTTATTTGCTAAACGGATTTTGCTTTGGCGGTGTTGTGGCTTACGAGATGACTCAGCAGCTGCTCCAAAATGGTAACAAGGTAGGGCTGCTGGCGTTTATCGATCCTTCTACCCCACAGAACAAGCCGAAGAGTCCCCAGGTGGTGACCACCGAAGTGTTGACGGACTGCGTGTCGCGGCACAAAACCAACATGGCCACGCTTGCCCTGACGGCCCGGCTGGATTATATTTTACAGAGCGGCCGAAACCTGCTGCGACGGCATTGGCTGGACCTGACACGCACCGTGGTTTACCTCTGGCGTTTTTCGTGCGGCCAGCTGCTGCGGTTGTACATCAACTGGCGGCGCAAGGTTCCGACATCGTTAAGCGATTTTTACTTTATGCACGTTGTTTCCACGCAGGCAACCCGGCGGTATCGTCCCCAGAAATATCCGGGTGAAGTGGTTTTGTTTTATTCCACGCTGGAAAACAGCGGCGATGAGTCGTTGGGCTGGGGCGATTTGCCGGAAGACGGCTTGAAGCTGTATGCGATTAAATCGACGCATCTGGGGATTTTGAAACGGCCGTCTATCGACCAGGTTGCCGACAAACTGCAAAAACACCTGGAGCCTTTTTCATGACGTCTTTCCGTTCCACCTGGCCGCTGCCGCCGCCCAGTCCAACGCTGGGTTCTGACGAACTGCACGTCTGGGTAGCCAACCAAAACCGGCCGCAGTCCCAGCTGGACCAGTTCTGGCATTACCTGGCCGAGGATGAGCGGGCGCGGGCCAACCGCTTTTACTTTGACCATGATCGGCAGCATTACATTGTGGCCCGTGGGCTGCTGCGGCTGCTGTTGGGCCGCTATTTGCACATTCCGCCCACCGAGGTGGCGTTTGTGTATGGCGATAATGGCAAGCCGGACCTGGCCCCAGCGCAGGCGCAGGCGGGTGTTCGCTTCAATATCTCCCATTCACACGGTGTGGCGCTGCTGGCGTTTGCTCGTGAGCGGGAGGTGGGGGTGGACATTGAGCAGGTACGGCCGTTAGACGACGGCGAGCAAATTGCCGAGCGGTTTTTCTCGGCGAATGAGGTGGCGGTGTTTACGGCCGTACCCGCCGCGCAAAAACCGCAGGCCTTCTTCAACTGCTGGACGCGCAAAGAGGCGTTTATCAAGGTGATTGGCGAAGGGCTCTCCTGCCCGCTGGACTCGTTTGACGTGACGCTGAAGCCTGGTGAAACGGCCGAACTGCTGCAGGTGAAAGGCAGCCGGGAGGCGGCGGCCCGTTGGCGGCTGGAAAACCTTGACCCGGCCGCAGGTTACGCCGGGGCGGTCATCGCTGAGGGGCGGGAGTGGGCGCTGCGCTGCTGGCAGTGGCCGTGAGTGGTGGCCGGTGAACAGTAATCAGCCGATCGAAGCCAAGAACTGTTTAATTGCAAGTTTAAACTGTGTGAAGACTGGCTCAATTTCCTCAATGCCGTGAACCATTTTGTTCCATTCAAGTTGGAAACCATAGCTGTGGAATACAACGTGCCTAAATCGTCTGTATGGAGCCAATGTTTCGGCCAAATTGTCGTCAAATAGTGTGGGGAGTGGTGACTGCGAAGGCGCGCTGAACATCTTGAAAAGGGCCACATGCCAGTTGTCACCTTCCGGCAAGCGCACTTCATAAAAGATGCAAATGCGCTTTAGAATGTTTTCAATCCCGTTGTAAAACTGAGCTAAAAAAGCGGCAGCCGCAGTTTTCTCACGAATTGTTGGTGTCTGTTTACCTAAATCTTGGTTGAGGGAAACCAGTTCACGCACAACTTGGGTAATTGCGTCAAGTTCTATCGAAATCTCTTCGCGAAGCTGTTCAACTGCGTTCACAGCAGCACAACTCCTTGCTTTTCGATCAACTTTGTGAAGCGATTGGGTGGGGTGAGGGAGACGAGGTCTAAAGGTGTTTCCAACTCTTCTTCCAATTTTGCTCCCAGCTTGTAGAAATCCCAGCCAGAAACGCCATCGCAAGCCAGGTCAATATCTCTAGCTTGGGCCGGATTGGTAACCGCGCTGCCAAACAAGATGAGCCGTGTGACGCCATAAGATTTTGCGATTTCGGTGATGCGGTTTAGTTTTTCCTGCGAAATTCCTATCATAAGGTCACCATCAACATCGATGTTGGCAGTATAGCAGAGTCAAAGGAACTCCTCAAAGCAGAATTTACAGATTGGCCTGGGTGCGGTGGAGGAAACGGCCGTTCCCGCCCATACCCACAAACTCTCCATCTTGCACCACAATCTGGCCCCGGCTGAGCGTCGTTTGCGGCCAGCCTTGCAGGGTGAGACCCGCGTACGGCGTCCAACCTGCCGTCTCGTGCAGCGTTTCGGGCGTGAGCGTTTTGGTCGCGTCCGGATCAAAAATCACCAGGTCGGCATCGTGCCCTACGGTGATTTCCCCTTTTTTGGTCAGCCCCATCAATTTAGCTGGATTGGTGCAGCATTGCGCCACCCACTGCGGCAGGCTGAGCCAGCCCTGGCGCACCCCCTCCGAGTAGAGTGCGGCAAAACGCATCTCAATCGAAGGTACGCCGCCAGGAATCTGGCTGTAGTTGTCCAGACCGGTTGCTTTTTCTTCGTAGGTGAACGGGCAGTGGTCGGTGGTGACAATTTGCAGTTCGTTGCGGCTGAGCGCCTGCCATAATGCCGCTTGGGCGGCGCTGTCGCGGATGGGCGGCGAGCAGACGGGCAGTGTGCCCTCCACGCCAGGCGCATCGTAGGCGGCCCAGGTGAGGAAGAGGTACTGAGGGCACGTCTCCCCGGTGACGGGCAGCCCTTGCTGCCGCGCCTGGGTTATGCGGGCCACCGTCTCGCCGCAGGAGACGTGGAAGATGTGCACCGGCACGCCGACAAAAGTGGCAATGTCGATGATCCGCCCCGTGGCTTCGGCTTCCAGTAGAGCGGGGCGGCTGCGCGGGTGCCAGTGCGGGGTGGTGCGCCCGGCGGCCAGGTTCTGTTGGATCAGCTCGGTAATCACATCCCAATTTTCCGCATGCACCACCGGGAGGCCGCTGACGTCGCGTACGGCCGTTAGCGCCCTCAACAGCTCGTCATCTCGCAAACGCAAGCCGTACGCCATGTACAGCTTGAAGCTGGTGCAGCCCGCGGCAAACGCCTCGGGCACCCGGTCCAATTTGGCCATGTCGTTGGGGCCGATGGTCATGTGCAGGCCGTAATCGATCACCACGTTTGGATCGGCCAGGGCGCGGCGTGCGGCAATCGCTTCGGCCATTGTTTCGTTGGGCTGAGTCTCCACAAAATCGACGATGGTGGTGGTGCCGCCAAAGGCCGCAGCGCGAGTGCCGCTGTAGAAGCTGTCTGTGGAGGTAAACTGGCCAATGGGCATTTGCAGATGAACGTGCATGTCCACCGCGCCAGGGGTCACCAGCTTGCCGGTGGCGTCGCGCATTTGCCTGCCATCCAGGTTCTGGCCGATGGCGGCGATTGTTTCGCCGTTGATGCCGATGTCTGCCGGGAAGGTGGATACGGCCGTCACCACCGTCCCCCCCTTGATTACCAAATCGTACACGCCACGCACCTCCTGACATTGTGCTCAAACTGGCATGATTTTTATCATGAATACGGCAAATGTACGAATACGGCCGTCCCAATCCATCGCCACATTTGTCAGACCGTTTATAATCCCCAGACCTCAAGATTGGACCATTTTTCAAGAATGGCCCACTCTAGAAACGTAGGAGCTAACTTATGGAATGGTATATCTATCTGGCGGTGTTGGCCGCCGGATTTGGCGCAGGGTTTATCAATACTTTGGCGGGCAGCGGATCGCTCATCACGCTGCCGCTGCTGATCTTCTTGGGCATTCCGGCTAACGTGGCCAATGGCACCAACCGGGTGGGGGTGCTGTTTCAAAACATCGTTTCCACCGAGAGTTTTCGTCGGCGGAAAGTGCTGGACGTGCGCGGCAGCCTGATTTTGTCGGCGCCTGCAATCTTAGGTTCGCTCATTGGCGCACAGATTGCGGTGGATCTAAACGAAGAACTGATGGAGCAGGCAATTGGCGTGTTGATGGTCATCATGCTGTTGGTGATTGTGCTGCGTCCCAACCGGTGGCTGCAGGGTGAATTAGCGAAGATGGAGCAACGGCCGTCTCTCTTTCAGCTCATTCTCTTCTTCTTTATTGGCATGTACGGTGGCTTTCTCCAGGCCGGCGTGGGCATTTTCCTGCTGGCGGGCCTGGTGTTGGGCATTGGCTATGACCTCGTGCGGGCCAATGCCGTGAAGGTGTTTATTATTCTTGCCTTCACCATCTCATCACTTATTGTTTTTATGATCAACGGCCAGGTATTGTGGGGGATGGGGCTGCTGCTGGCTGTCGGTAATTCGTTGGGCGCGTGGGCGGCGGCCCGCATGGCCGTCGAACGTGGCGCCAACTTTGTGCGCTGGCTGCTGATTGCCGTGGTGGCCGTTTCAGCCGCTGAATTGCTGGGCGTTTTTGAATGGATCGGCCAGCTGTTTCAGTAGTGCCAGATAAATTGGGGGCCGAAACAAAAACCTGGTAGCGTGAGGCTGCTTCCCGAAGAATACAAAACTCACTAAACCACCCTGTTTACATAACCTTGTCAAATAGAAGACAAAAAAACCGCTCCCTTTTTGCAAAGGAAGCGGTCTTGTTGTTTGCTCATGCACCAGGAGGGGTGTGCATCGAGCAGTCCAGCTGTTGCCAAAGACCTAAGGAGGAGGGTGGCTTTCGCCGACGGCATTGCTGTAGCCCGATTAGCTTGTTCCAGTCGCGTTTCTCTCGTGCCAGTTTGGGGGAGGAGTTCTTTCCTTAGGCCTCAAAACTAACCGAGCATATCTATATTCTACACTATGTTTATCCGTCTGTCACCCCCTCTCATCTCATTTTCACAGTATAGTACTATTTTTTGCGGTTCTCTGCGTTTTACTCGACTGATCTCGCAAAAAATTCGATAGCTAAGTGAATTTCTTCACTAACGTTGGCTACTCCTGGCGCATCAGGAATTTGCAAGGAAAAATCGGCACGTGAAAGTTGGGCTGAAGCCGAGCCGGTGAGCTGGGTACGGCCGTTTGCCGTCACAGCGGCTGTAAAAGTAATAGGGTAGGTTACTTCCCGAATGGTGAGATCGCCTTGAATTTCCAGGTTCACCGGATGGTCGAGTGTAATCTCGCCCGGCAGCCCCGAAATCTGGCGCGGCGTAAACGTGATCAGTTCGTATGCTTCGGTTTGCAGGATGAAGTTTTGGATGGCGTTGTTGCGAAACTCATTGTCGGTGAGCAGGGTGCGGGCGTTTATGAGAATTGGGCCAATTTGTGAGGCGGCTGGGTCTGCAAAATCAACGGCGATTTGCCCGGCTACTGTGCGGCTTTGCCCCACAACGGTGGTAGGCAGACCGCGCAGCGTTTCTTCTAGTGTGAAGGTAACCAGCGACTCGGCCGGAACGATTTCAAAAATAGTGTATTGGCTGTCATGGGGGAGTGTGATGGGAACGGCCGTTAATGGCGCGGTTGGGGTTTGGGCAGGTTGTAAAAACAGAACCCAGACAACGCCGATGAGCACGGCGCCAGCCACCATCACAGCAATTCCACCAACCAATGTTTTATCTTTCATGAATGTGAGTATCCTTGTTGAACCGATTTAGATTTACCTTAATTCTAGGTCCATTGCCAGGCTAGTTCAAATGAGGTGATAGTGAGATGGAGACGGCCGTTTCTCCTCAATAATAAATATCCCCTGCATATAGACAGCCTATTTTAATTCCTTTATACTGTGCGCATTATTTAAATACGTTGGCATAGGACCCCATTTTTGCTTGAGGCTAAAATGGGGTTTTATAATGGCACAATCACACAAGTTTGTGAGAAGGAAAGAAAAAAATGCGTGTTGCCTTACTGGCCAATCTGAAAAAAAATGCTCCCCATTGGCCCGGCATTTCGCCAGACCACTGGGACGATCTGGATAGCGAAGCAACCATCGAAGCGATCATGGCTGCCTTAAGGACCAACGGCCACGATGTAACGTTTTTAGAGGGCAATGCCGAACTGCCCCAAAAGCTCTCCAAACTGCGGCCCGATCTTTGTTTTAATATTTGCGAAGGCCACGTTGGCGATTCGCGTGAGTCACATGTCCCGGCTCTGCTGGAAATGCTGCGGCTGCCCTATACCGGTTCGCAGGTGCTAACCCTGGCGCTAACACTGGACAAGCCAATGACCAAGCGCATCCTCACCTATCACGACCTGCCAACGCCCGCTTTCCAGGTGTTTGAGCGTGTCAACGAGCCGCTGGACCCGCAAATGCGCTTCCCGATTTTTGTCAAGCCCAGCCGTGAAGGTACGGGTATGGGCGTCAGCAGCGAGTCGATTGTGCAGGATGAGGCCCAACTGCGTGTGCAGCTGCGCCGCCTGTTTGACCGGTATGACCAGCCGGTGCTGGCCGAACAGTTCATCGACGGCCGTGAGATCACCGTTGGCGTGGTGGGCAACCTGACAACCCCGGTGGCCTGGCGTCTGCCAGACGACGAAGATGCGCCGCGGCTCTCTCGTGGGCTGCACTTTTTGCCGCCGCTGGAAGTAGACATGAGCCGCTACCCGGAAGAGGAAGCTGGCGTCTATACCAGCCGGATCAAAACTGAGTTGGCCCACGATTTTCACTACTTCTGCCCGGCGCCGCTGACTGCTGAGCAGCTGGAAGATTTGAACTGGCTTACAGCTGCTACCTTCCGCGTGACCGGCTGCCTGGACGTAGCCCGCGTTGATTTCCGCTTTGATGCCAACGATAACAATAAACCTTACATCTTGGAGATCAATCCCCTGCCAGGATTGAATCCCGACTATTCAGATTTATGCATTGAGGCTAAGGCGGTGGGCTGGACATACGAGCAGCTGGTGAACCAGATTTTGAACGAGGCGGCGGACCGGTACGGGCTGGGGAGTTAGGGGGAAGTAATTGGGTAATTGGTAGAAAAATTACTCAATTACCCAATTACTCAATGACCAACTTTATGCCGTGACTTCGGCGCGTAAGGCATCGGCATCAAGGATCGTGATACGGCCGTTTTCAAACCAGATCAGCCCACGTTCCCGGAAGTCGCGCAGGATCTTGTTGGTGCTTTCCCGCGTGGCGCCAACGAGGCTGGCCAGATTGGCCTGGGTCAGAGTCATGTCGATGATGACGTTGTTGGCTTCGAGACGGCCGTAATCCTGAGCCAGTTCCAACAGCTTGCGCGCCAGCCGCTGCGACACTGGCAGCGAGGCCAGGCTGTCCATCTGCCGCGTGTTGTAGCGCACCCGGTGGGTCATCTCCTTCAGGAAGTTGAGCGCTAGCTGGGGTATGCGCTGCATGTGGTAGCGGAAGCTTTCGCGGCTGACGGTGTACAGCACGGTTTCATCCAGGGCAACGGCCGTTGCCGAGCGAGGCAGCCCATCAATCACCGCCAGTTCGCCAAACATATCGCCGGGGCGGCCAAACAAAATCACCGATGTTTCCGTGCCGTCCAGCCCGTTCACAAAAATGCGAACCTGCCCCGAACGCACCAGGTACAACATCTGCCCCAGATCCCCCTCGCGAAAGATGATCTCTCCCTGGCCAAACCGACGTGTCTGTACGTCCTTGGATATAGCTTCCAACTGCTGCACTGAAAGCGACTGAAACAGGGGACTTTCTTCTAAAAACTGGACCATTTTCATTGTTCGTCCCTCCACTCGGGCTGATACCAGGGGCGGATAAGTTGGTTGTAAGCTCATTTTGGTCCTCCCGAAAAGAGAGTAAGCGGCTGGCCGTTCATAAAATATTGCCGCCAGTCGGTTTCATTTCTGATTACAGGTTGCGCGGATTAAACCAGGCGCAGCAGCAGGCCCACAAGTACGGCCAACGTCACGCTGGCCAGCAGTTCTGCCAGGTAAACCGGGGCGCGTTCTTCACTGGTTGCTTGCGGCCATTCCACGAGCAGCCGGGGCAAAATAACCATTGGCACCAGGTAATACTGGCCCACCGCCACAAAGGTCGTGATCAACAGTCGCTCCAGGATGCCAAGATATTTGCTGGAATCGCCAAACTGAGGCGCAGAGCCCTGGACCAGGCCGTAGGCGGTAAATTTCACCAGCACCCAGGCGGGCATAGTGACAAAGGCGTAACCCAGCAGGTAGATGAGCAGCCAATCACTTTGCAGCACAGCCAGGCTGCTTTGTACCACGACGCCCAAATCCAGGTAGCCACCACCAGCCAGGGCCAGGGTGATGACAACGCCATGTGCCAACTGATCAAGCGCAAAGCGGGCCAGTTCTGGGATGGGCAGCTTGACCCGCAGCTGAATGGCATCAATGACGAAGTGGGCCACCCCGATGACCAACACCCACGGCCACCAGCCCGAATTGAAGGGCAAAATGAAGAGCCAGGTAACAGCCAGGACAACCAGGCAGTGCACGATGACACCACTTAGCGCCCGGCTTTTCCAGGCTGCCAGGCTGTTCCATTGCAAGATGTAGTCCCCGACTAAGTGAGCTAAAAACATGGCAATAATCATGTGCTACCTCCCGAATACAAGAATCATAATCGAATAGTTCTGGAAGAATGTTTGTGGGTTGACACTGCGCCCGTTTAGTTTTCTACGTATACCATAAAGGAATGGGGAAAGCTGCGCTGTGAGATATTTCACACGAGACAAAAACGGCCGGTTTGGGATGTCAATTGTCATCTTAACATTGTGACAAATGTCACTATCAGTTGGTTAGTGTGTCGGGTAAATTCAGGCCATCGCTGATGTGGAGTTTTTAGGTCAACAATATCTATGTTTCAAGTAAGTCGACGGGTGGATTACGCGGTAAGAATCATGATTGAGCTGGGCATGCAGCCCAAAGGCTCCTTCATGCCGGCCCGGCGTGTTTCGGCACGTACGGCCGTTCCCAAAGCGTTTCTCCACAAAATTACCGTTGACCTGGTTCGCACCGGCCTCGTTATGACTCAAACCGGGCCGACAGGTGGGCTGGCACTGCAAAAGGAGTGCCGCGAGATTACCTTGCTGCACATTGTTGAGGCCATCGAAGGTCCCGTTTGCTTGAACATTTGTTTGCTTCGACCTCAGGAGTGCAGCCGAGACCGAATTTGCCCAGGGCATGATGTGTGGCACCGCTTGCAAAGGCTTATTAACGAAGAGTTGCAAAACGCCAACCTGGCTAATCTGGTTGACGAAGCCAACCGTCTCAAGAAAAACCCGCGCCCAGGTAACGACAATTTTCCTTACCTTTATCCAGTTCGTGATGGGGTAAAGGACGATATTGTTATTGAGGAGAATGCCTAGCCATGGCCGCTACTGTTTCTTCCCTTGAGAAACCGCGTTCCTCATCGGGCATGTTGATCTGGAAGTTGTTTTTTGGGTTGTTTACCGTAATGGGTGCAGGCGTTGTCTGGTTTTCTACGGCGCGCCCCATTTTGGTCCTGCCACGCATCACCCTGGCGCCTGGGTTTTACCTGACCGATCAAAATGGCGAAACGTTTACCAGCGAAGCGCTGCGCGGCCAGATTGCCCTCTACAACTTTACTTACACCAACTGTGAGGCCCCGTGCGAGCAAACCAGCCAGGTAATGGCTGAGGTGCAAACGCGCCTGCCTGAAGTCGGAGCGTCTGTGCCGCTTAAGTTGGTGACTTTTTCAATCGATCCGGCGCGTGATGATCCGGCCCAACTCTTTGCATTTGCTGCGAAGATGGGTGCTGATCCGGCCGTGTGGCATCTGGCAACCGGGGGCGCACCGCAGCTGAAGTCGGTAATAGGTGGTGGGTTTAGCGTTTATTACCAGGAAGCGGAAAACGGCGATTTCAAGCTGGACCCCGCTCTTTTCCTGGTGGATGGCAGCGGTGTTATCCGGGCCGAGTACCGCTCCGACACGCCCGATATTGACATTATTATGCGTGATTTTGGACTGTTGGCGGCCGAAGTTGAGAACAGTGAGGGTATCTACCGGTTTGCTTATGAAGCTGCTCATCTTTTTTCCTGTTACCCTCGTTAAAGAGTAAGAAAATGGACACTACCTCTGAAACACCGACGAATGAAAAACAGCCCAAACCCTTTTGGCAAAATAAATTGTTTCGTCTGGCATTGATGGGTCTGGGAATTGGTATTGGCCTGGGTGCTTTGTTTTTGGCGATACGGCCGTTACTCGGACCTACCGAATGGCATGGCATGGTCATTCAATCCAATCAACCGGTTACTAACTTTACGCTGACTGGCCCCGGTGAAGAGCCTGTGAGCCTGATCGATTTTCGGGGCAAAGTGGTGATGCTCTATTTTGGCTACACCTTCTGCCCTGATGTGTGTCCGGCCACTATGGTGGAACTCAGTGACGCCATGGAAATCCTGGGTAGTAAAGGCGAAGACGTGCAGGTGGTAATGATTACGCTGGATCCTGAACGGGATACGGCCGAAGTGCTGCAAAAGTATGTGACTCACTTTGACGATTCTTTTATTGGCTTAACCGGTACGCCAGAGGAACTCATTGCCGTGACAGCGCCAATGGGCATTTTTTATGAACGGCATGAAGGCAGCGCCGCTTCGGGTTATCTAATCGACCACACGGCGACCGTGGCGGTGCTGGACAAAGAGGGTAAGCTGCGGCTCATATACCCCTTTGGCATCACTGGTGCAGAAATGGCCGCTGATTTGAAATATCTGGTGCGTGAATAGGATGGGCCGTGGATGGTTAGCTGCTGTTGTGTGCGTTATGGGTCTGGCTGCCTGCCAACCAGCCAGCGAGCCTATTGAGGTAAGCCAGGTCTGGGGCCCAGAAGTGCCAGCAGTGGCTCAAAACGGCATTTTTTACCTGCAGATCAGCAATCACAGCCCGGCAGACGACCGGCTGGTAGCGGTGGAAAGCCCTGGCTGCACCACGGCTGAACTGCACGAAACGTATGAAAATGAACATGGATTAATGGGGATGCGTTATCTGGCCGATGGGCTGGAGATTCCAGCGGGCGAAACTCTCACGTTGGATGTTGGCGGGTATCACGTTATGTGCCTGGGAAAAACGGCCGACTTTCGTGCTGGCGAACGCATTCCCTTATCACTGACTTTTACGGCAGCTGGCGAACTGACTGTAGAAGCAGAAATACATTAACGGTGGGCGCCGAATGCGTCTGCCAAAACTGAAGGAGGTTTTATAAGGAATGGATAAGGACAAGAAGTACAAAGCTCCACAGGGCACTGTCGCTCTCGTCATTTTGTACATTCTCCTCATCATAGCGCTGTGGGGAAGTGCCTATCTGACGATGCTGGCTAGAGGGGTGACCGTATGATGCACATAGACGCCCGAGAACGCAATTTTATTATAGGCACAACCATCTTGCTGCTGATCTTTGGAGCGGCCGTTTTGGTGAGCAGCTTTGCCTTTGGGTTTCAGGTTCCTGCGCCGGTGGAACGTATCGATCCCAAAGTTGTTGCGACACCTGGCCAATCGCCCTGGGGCGATCCGGTAACGGAGCGGGTGCGTGAGTTGGCGCCCAACAAATACGAAGTGTACATCCTGGCCCAGGCGTGGAGCTTCCAGCCAAACCAGATTCGTATTCCGGTGGGTTCAACCGTCACCTTTTTCCTGACAAGCAAAGATGTTCAGCATGGTTTTCGGCTGGATGGAACCAACATCAACATGATGGTTCTGCCCGGCGAAGTATCTAAATTGACAGCGACGTTTGATGAACCCGGCGAATACAACTTCGTCTGCCACGAATATTGCGGCGTCGGTCATCATACAATGTATGGTCAGTTGATTGTGGAGCCATAGTTATGGATGCGGTAAATGAAATTGTCCAACCGGTAAGACGGCCCTCTTTGTCGTTGTGGCGAACGGCCGTTGTCCTCTTTAAACTGCGCATCGTTTCTCTGCTTGTTTTGGCCGCCTTTGGGGGGGCGGGTCTGGGCACTTTGGTGACCGGGCAGGTTTCTGGTTGGGCCTGGGTGCTGCTCGCCGTTACCGGCACATTGTCGGCGGCGGGCGCCTCAGGGATCAACCAGTACCTGGAGCGCGAACGCGATTCTCGGATGAATCGCACCGCCGCCCGGCCGTTGGCCACTGGCCAGATTGAAAACCCTCACCTGGTGCTGCTGTTAGGCGTGGGAATGGTGCTTGGGGCAACCGCGTTGGCAGCCGCATTTAACTTAGCTTTGGCGTTTTGGGTATTCTTCGGTGCCGTCATTTATGTAGGGGTTTATACCGTCTGGCTCAAGCCGCGCACCACGCTCAACATCGTGATCGGGGGTGCGGCGGGCAGCTGTGCGGTTATTAGCGGCGGCGCAGCGGTGGGTGCCTGGTCGGCGCTGGGGGTCTGGATATTGGCCGCGTTGGTTTTTGTCTGGACACCGGTTCACTTTTGGGCGCTGGCTCTTGCTTACCGGGCCGACTACATCAAGGCAGATTATCCGATGCTGCCAGCCCGGGTTGCCCCATCTGTTGCGGCACGCTGGACGGCCGTTCACACCGTACTCACTGCGGCAGCAGGTATGGCGCTGGGTTTCTGGCCAGCTGTAGATTGGTTCTACCTGGCGCCGATTGGTCTGGCAACGGCCGTACTTACCGTGCGCACCTTTGCCCTGCTCAGGGCCCCTGCCGAAAAAGCACCGGCGTTTGCCCTATTCCACTTCTCCAATCTCTATCTTGCACTCGTGCTGGTTGTTGTCTTGCTTGCCAGCTTGTGGAGGTAAATAATTTATGTATGCAAGCACTAAAAAGTTGACGGGCTGGTACCTCGGTGTTGGTATGGCAGCCCTGTTTATTGGGGGGATGATAGGCCCCCTGCAAAAATTAGAGCATGTGGGAGTTAATGTTTACCCCGCACTGCAAAATGTTGGTCTTAACAGCTACTACCAGGGCTTGTCTCTGCATGGTGTGCTTAATGCACTGGTTTGGACCACCTTCTTTATTGTTGGCTTTCTCACCTACGCCACGGTTCACAGCCTGAAGCGTGAGCTGACCAATCCCAAGCTGAATTGGGCCAGCTTAATCATCATGGTTGTTGGTTTACTTATGGCCGCGGTTCCGCTCCTGTTGAACCTCGCCACTGTGCTCTATACCTCATACCCGCCACTCCAGGCATCGCCCTTTTACTACATCGGCCTTACGCTGGTTGTTGTGGGCTCGTGGGTCGGTGGTTGGGGCATGTTCCTTACCTTACGTGCCTGGCGCAAAGAGAATCCGGGCGTTCAGACGCCGTTTATCGCTCTGGCCTCCACCATTACCATGGCCATGTGGCAAATTGCCACGGTGGGTCTTGCCACAGAAATGCTGTGGTTACTTATTCCCTGGTCTCTCGGCCTGACTGATGGAACGGATCCGCAGTTGGCCCGTACCTTCTTCTGGTTTACGGGACATCCAATTGTTTACTTCTGGCTCCTGCCAGCCTATGTGGCCTGGTACGGTATGGTGCCCAAGCAAGCGGGCGGTAAACTGTTTAGCGAACCACTGGCGCGCCTGGTATTCTGGCTCTTCTTGCTGCTGTCCATCCCTGTTGGTCTGCATCACCAATATCTGGATCCCAGCGTGCCACAAGGTTGGAAGGTTGTCCATGCCGTTTTGACCTATTCGCTCTTTATTCCCAGTTTGCTGACTGCATTTAACGTTATAGCCTCGATGGAGCTTGGTGGACGGGCGCGCGGCGGCACAGGGCTGTTGGGCTGGATTCGCACCCTGCCGTGGGGCGATCCTTCCTTTACCGCTCAAGTCCTGGCCATGATTCTGTTTGCCTTTGGTGGGATCGGTGGTTTGACCAACGCTTCTTACAACCTGAATCTGGTGGTCCATAACACGATGTGGATTCCGGGACACTTCCATCTCACTGTAGGGTCTGGCGTTACGCTTACCTTCTTTGGTATTGCTTACTGGCTGGTACCGCAACTGTCCAACAAGCCGCTGTTTAGCCGGAAAGCCGCGCTGTGGCAGGCCTGGACCTGGTTTGCTGGTATGTTGCTAATGTCTAATGCCTTACATATTCTGGGGCTCAACTTTGGTTCACCCCGCCGAACGATGCTGGGTGTGGCACCGTATGCTTCTTCCGACTGGCAGCCATTGTTGATTGAAGCCGCGCTTGGCGGTATCATTCTGGGTATTAGCGGTTTGTTGTTCTATACCAATATGCTGGGCACTGTTTTCTCTAAGAAAACGCTCACTGAGACGATTGAGATGCCAGTGGCCGAAGCGTTGGATCCACATCCGGCACCGGCCTGGTTAGACACCTGGCGGCCCTGGGTTGTGGCTACCCTGGTTCTGATCCTGGTTTCTTATGGCCCGATATTGGTTTATCTTATTTCAAATCTAAACATGACATCACCCGGTTTTAACAAACTGTGGTAATGTTAGGTTTTAGGGCTGGTACTGGCGTTGACGCCAGTGCCAGCCATCTTAAAACAATCTCAACCAATTGGAGGTCGCTTCAATGCGAAAATTAACGTTAATGGTTTTACTGATGCTGCTGCTCTCGCTGGGCCTGGCTGCCTGCGGTGGTGGTGGCGAGGAAACGAGTGATGGAGATGGGGAAACGGCCGCTACCTCCGTAGGCGACGCGGCTAACGGCGAACGTCTTTTCAATGAGTCCATCATTGGGGCCGCCAGCGCTCCGGGCTGCATCACCTGCCACTCGCTTGAGCCGGGCGTGGTTCTGGTAGGCCCGTCTCACTCCGATATTGGCGCCCGTGCAGAAACGGCCGTAGAAGGCATGTCTCCTGAAGATTACCTGCGGCAGTCCATCGTGGAGCCCAATGCCCACATCACCGAAGGGTACACTGAAGGTGTGATGTACCAAAACTACGGTGAAGAGCTGACCAATACGCAAATTAACGACCTGGTCGCCTTCCTGCTCACGCTCAAGTAACCAATTATGCATATGAATTAGTGGTGATGGTCCAGCAAATTGTGATCATCACCACTTTTTTTATTGAATCGATTTGTAGCGGATAGGGTGCGAGTCAATTTTCTGCTTAAATGCAGTTTGGCATAAATTTGTTCCGAAATCTGTCAGCGGTGCGCCAAACTGCTTAAAGTACAGCGAGCCGCATACAACTCGGAATTTAATTTGGCAAAGCTGTACTAAACTACCACCAAGCCCATGTCACAATTTAGAAAAAAAGAAGAGCCCGAAGTGCTGCCTGGCGTCGTGCTGGAAGAAGATTGCCAGACGGTTTCTCCAGCCGAAAATATTGGTCTGGATGACGACGACCCAGACGATGATCACGAACATGACGTGACCTGGACGGCCGTTTCCCAAAACCCCGGTTCTGGCGATCTGTTGGCGGGTTGGCAGCGTAAACCCGCTCCTTGGGCCGTCTGGCTGGAACGGTTGACGCTGTGGGTGGAACGGCCGTTTAATACCCTCACCGGCACGCGGCAGCTCAATCCCTTTTACCAAACCGGCACCATTGCCGTTCTGCTTACGCTCGTCGTCGGGCTCACTGGCTTCTACATTTTCCTGTTTTATAAATACGGCTTTGAAGAATCCTACCTGTCGGTGCTGCGCATGAACAACATGGTCATCACCCGCACCATGCGCGCCGTCCACCGCTACGCGTCCGGCGCGTTGGTGGTCACGACGTTGCTGCACGCCTACCGGACCCTCTTCATGGAACGGTTTCGCGGGCAGCGCTGGCTGGCCTGGGTGACCGGCATTGTGCTGACCGTCCTCATCTGGTTGGCGGGGGTGACCGGTTACTGGCTGGTCGTAGATGTTCGCGCCCAACTGATTACCGATGGCTTCGTGCGCTTTCTGCGCAGTTTCACGCCCTGGGCCGATGGCTTTGTTCTCTGGATTACCAGGGCCGATGTAAGCGGCAACAGCTGGCCTGTCATGTTGATCCTGTTGACGCTGCACGTCGCCCTCTTTCTGGTGGTGGCTTACTTTTTCTACCTGCACATTCGCCGCCTCAGCCGGGCCAAGTGGCTGCCCGATATGCACCTGGTGATTGGCAGCGTGGCGGTGCTCATTTTGGTGGCGATTTTTTTCCCGCTGCGGAACCTGCCCGCAGCCACCGGCCTGAACCTGCCGCAACGCATCACCCTGGATCCGCTCTTTCTCTTTTATTTGCCTGCGGAAGGGGGTGGGATAGCTCCCTGGCTGTGGGGTGGCTTGTTGTTGGTTACGGCCGTTGCCCTCGCCCTGCCCTGGATTACCCGCGATCATGCCGCGGCAGAAACAGCTAAGGCGGCATCCGGCACGGCGAAGGCCGTTGGCCTGCCCGTGGTAAACATTGTGGCGGAGCGCTGCACCGGCTGCACCAAGTGTGCACTGGACTGCCCCTATGGCGCGATTGAGATGGTGGAGCGGCACGACGACAAGCCGCACAAATTCATCGCCGTTGCCGACCCGAAGCTCTGCGTTTCTTGTGGCATTTGCGTGGGTTCTTGCGACGGCGTGGCGGTGTCGCTGGGCGATGCGCCGCCGGAACTGCTGTGGGATGCCGTAGCCATGCGCCTGACGATGGCCAAAGCCAGGGCGCCCGAGCAGCCGCTGCGGCTGGTTTTTACCTGTGACCGGCACGCCGCCCAGGGAGCACGGCCGTTTCTGGCCGAAAATGGTCCGGTGGTGTTGGCGGAGACGGCCGTAGAAATCATCACTGTGCCCTGCGTAGGCACCCTGCCGCCCGACCTGATGGTGCGCGCCCTGAAGGCGGGTGCCCACGACGTGCAGCTCATCGGCTGCCCGCCGGATGACTGCCGAAACCGGGAGGGGAACGTCTGGGCCGAAAAGCGCATCACCCGGCAGCGTGTACCGCGCCTGAACCGGGCCTATGCCAATGCCCCCATCACTGCCGCCTGGGTCGCCCCCGACGAGTTTGCCACCGCCCTCAAAACGCCGCTGCCTGCACCTGCGGAACCTGGGGCTGAACCAGACTTTATGGCGTCACGTCGTATAGCTGCCGATATTCCGCGGCGCAGCCTGGCGATTTTGTTTGGGATGATGGTGCTGGTGCTGCTGGCGCAGGCCTTCCTCACCGATGTGCCTTTCCGTTCTCGCGCAGCGGCCGATAGTGCCGTTCTGCGCGTGGTGGTAGAAGATCCGACCACCCCGTTTAACCGCACCGGGGCATTTAACTTGCCGGAACGGCCGTTAATCCTGCGCCTGGAAGTAGATGGTGAAGTTGTGGCGGAAGAAATTTACGATCCGGCCGTTTTCTTTAGCCAGCCGGTTGACCCGTTTGTCCAGGACCTGGAAATTGCTCCGGGCAGTCACCACATTCGCCTGGCCTTCGTGGATGAAAAGGCCGACAGCCGCGTGGTGTTCTTCGAGACCACTACTGAGCTGGCGCCCGGAGACATTCTGCGGGTAGTGTACAATCCGCTGTTCAGCACACCGTGCAAAGGCCGTAACTGCCTCCAGTAACCCACACTGAGCTTTTGAGGACGCTGATTGGCCTGATTTTCCCGAGATTGGCGGGGGGTCAGGGGAATCAGCGTTTTTGTGTTTTTACGGCCGTTTGCAGCAGTTCGTGTTGACCATAGCCTAACTGCCAGGTTAGAACCTCACGAATGGGATGGAAGGTGGCGCCGGTAACATAGTAATCGGCCTCTATGCGGGCGGGATCATACTGGTCGGCCTGGGCGGTGAAGATGGCCCAGAAGAAGTGTGGATGGGGGTAAGGATAGCCGTCTGGCTGGGGGGCGAGGTGTTGGAAGTGGTAAAAGCCGATAACGGCCGTCTCTTGCACCGTCCAACCTGTCTCTTCGCCGATTTCCCGGTGCAGGGTCTGCAGAACTGTTTCACCCGGCTCCCGCCGTCCGCCGGGGATGATGTACGGCTCGTTCTGGTGATCCTGAATGACCATCACCTCGTCGCCGCGCCGTAAAATGACACGCGCCGAACTAATCAGTTCATCTGGGGGCAGGGTGGGCGAGAGGTAAATGTTTTCCTGTAAGGGCAGGGGTGTTGTTTGCCATTCCCAAGTACGGTGATGGGTGGCAACGGCCGTTTTTCCGCGCAAAAATCCTATAACTGAGGAAAACATTTGTAGCTAAACCCCTGTGTTCCGGTTCATCATGGCCACCAGCCGCTCTTCCAGCAGGCCATAGCCCGTGGGGCGTACTTCCAGGGGCAGTTCCAGGTAATCGGCGGCCTGCTGGGCCTGGGCAATGAGTTCCGGGTCCGGATTTTGCGCCAGGTAAACGATGCGCTTGTAGTTGCGGAAATATTCTTCTTTGAGCTGGGGAAAACGATCAAGCCCCAGCCCTTTCAAAATGGTGCCTTTAAACCCGCGCACCAAAAAGTCGGTCAAGAAAAAAGTGCCGGGTTCTTCATCCATTAACTCCTGAAACCCGACGCCGCCGTACATTTCGTAGCAGTGCGGGCCGTCGATGCGCTCCAGCCCATATTTGGCGGCCAGCCGGTCCACCGCGCCTTGCGAGCCGCAGTCGCCAAAGCCAATCAGCACCCGGTCGAACCGCTCGCGAATTTCCAGGTAACGCTTTTCTACATCGGGGGCGATGCGCTCGGGGAACATGTGGTCTATGGCCGGGATGCCAAACACTTCGGCATCCCAGCCATGTTTTTGCACGATGTCTATGATTTCGCGGGCCAAGGCACCGCAGAAGATGATGGCGGTTTTCATTAAAACCGTCCTCTGATAGGCATCAACCGCGGCGGCGGCGTTCGCGGGTGCGGACGGGGGTGGGGACAGCTACGGCCGTCTCCACAAGCTGCCGCTCGATGGGAGTGTTGGCCAGGGCTTGAGCCATGGCGGCAATGTGTGCCGGGCTGCTGCCGCAGCAAGCGCCGATGATGCGGGCGCCATAGTTGCGCACCTTGATAGCATATTCGGCCATGACTTCTGGCGTGCCGTTGTAGTGCAGATGCCCATGAACGTACTCCGGAATGCCCGCATTCGATTTGGCGACAAAGGGATAGATCTGGTCGGCGGCGTACATCGCCTGAATCACGCCTTCGATTTCGGCCGGACCATTGCCACAGTTGCCGCCCAGGGCAGTGAGGTTCATGGCGCTGAGCTCGGCATAGGCCTGCGCCGGGGTGACGCCCATCATGGTACGGCCGTTGGTGTCAAAAGTCATTGTGGCCACCACGGGCAAATCGGTGGCCTGGCGGCAGCCTTGCACGGCGGCGCGCACCTCGCTGACGTCGCTCATCGTTTCGATCCACAACACGTCGGCCCCGCCCGCGGCCAGCCCGGCGGCCTGCTCAGCAAACCCGGCTACGGCCGTCTCAAATCTCAGCGCGCCCACCGGCTCCATAATCTCGCCCGAAGGGCCAATCGAGCCGGCCACCACCACGGGATGATCGGCGGCGTTTGCTTCGGCGCGGGCCAGTTCGGCGGCGGCTTTGTTCAGCTCATAGGCGCGGTCTTGTAAATTGTGCAGCTTCAGGCGGAAGCAGGTGCCGCCAAAGGAGTTGGTCAGAATAATCTGGGAACCAGCCTCGATATACCCGCGATGCACGGCGCGGATCCGGTCGGGATGCAGCACGTTCCACATTTCCGGCGGGTCGCCTTGCTCTAAACCGGCGGCCATGAGCATGGTGCCCATGCCGCCATCGGCGATCAGATATTCGTTGGCTGCCAGAAGTTGTTCAAGTTTGTTCATCATAAACCTCATCATAACGTAATGGTGATTGAACTGAACGTGGTAGGCGTTTACCCACAACCCGTTTCGGTCTCATCACAGATGGAAGCTTAACGTTTTCTGCGCGTGTGTCAACCGTGCAGGAAGGGCAATCTGCGTAATTTGCTTATGAAAATCTTGTTTAGGGCTGGCTCCTCCAGGTTAGGTTTTTTGGGATTTGAGCTTTTCTTGAATTTGGATGATCTGGTTGAGGTGCTCTGTGTCGTGGTCCACCAGCAGCTGGACCACGAAGCGAAATTTGGTGTCGCCGAGGGTTTCATGCACGGCGGGGCGCTGCCAATCACCGGCTTTGCAGGCGTGCAGGAAGGTGAGGGTTTGCTGGCGGGCTTCGCCTACGGCCGTTACCAGCTCAGCCAGTGGCCGGGGGTCGGGTTCCGGTTTGGTTTCCGGGTGCAGGTAGGGCAGAAACGGCCGTTCCTCCGCCACGATTTTTTGCAGCCGGGCCAGGTACAGGGGTTCAATTGCAGCCAGGTGCACCAGCACATCGGCGATTGACCAGTCCTGTGGGGTGGGGCGATGGTGAACGGCCGTTTCCTCGGCCCGGCGCAGCATAAAACCCAAATCTTTGGGCATACTGGCCAGGGCATCGAGGAGAACGGCACGTTTACTCATCTTTGGAAGTGATAAGTGATAAGTAAAAAGTGAAAAGTGGTTGACTTCTCACTTTTCACTTTTTACTTCTTACTTAGACCCACCTGTCAGTTCCATCAACCGGGCCAGGTCGCTTTCCAGGGCTGCCAGCTCGGCGCCGTAGGTGGCCCAGTCGCCGCTTTGCTGGGCGGCCTGGGCGGCTTCAAAGTGGTCGTTGGCCGAGTTAATCAGCTCCTCCACGGTGGCATCCAGCGGGGCGGTTGGGATGGTTGGGCTGGTCGGTTCGGTTACCGGTTCTTCGACCGTTTCCAGCCCCTCAAGCTCAGGGGTGATTTCACCCGGTTCGGCGGCCAGCAGGGCCGTCAAAGCCCCGTCTAACGTCAGATCCATGGCGATCCGGGTATCGGTGGCCACAATCACCCGCTTGAGTTCGGGCAGGGCACTGGTTGCCGCTTGCAGGTAAATGGGCTCCACGTACAAAAAGCTGTTGTTCAGGGGAATAACGAGCAGATTGCCGCGAAGCACGTTTGATCCACCCTGATCCCACAGGGCAAACTGCTGTGAGATGAAGGAGTCCTGGTTAATGCGGCTTTCGATTTGCATTGGGCCAAAAACCAGTTCCTGTTTGGGCAGTTCATACATCACCAACTCGCCGTAGTTTTCGGGATCGTTACGGGCGGCCATCCAGGCGATCATGTTGTCTTTGCCGGTGGGATTGAACGGCTGGATGAGCAGGTACTCACTTTCGCTTTCCCCTGGCAGCGGCATGATGACGTAGTACGGCTCCATCAGCTGCTGATTGCCTTCGTACACCTCTTGCGGGATTTGCCACACGTCTTCCTGGTTGAAGAAGACACGCACGTCGGTCATGTGGTAGCGCAGGTACTGCTGCGCCTGGATGGTGAACAAATCTTCCGGGTAGCGCAGATGGTTTTGTATATTTTCGGGCATCTCGCTGAACGGCTGAAAGAGACCGGGAAAAGCCTTGCTGTAGGACTGGATGATGGGATCCTGCTCGTCGACGACGTAGTAGGCAACAGTCCCATTGTAAGCATCAATGGTAATTTTTACGGGGTTGCGGATGTAATTGATGTTCGAAAGCTCAGAAGAGATTTCGCTGTTGGGCAGGACGCTGCTAGTCGTCGCGTAAGGAAAGCGCCTGCTGTAGGTGAAGGCATCCTGAACCCAGATCAGGTTTCCGTCGTCGGTTAGCACCACGTACGGATCACTGTCCAGTGCCAGGAACGGGGTAATCATCCGCACCCGCTGTTGGATCTGGCGGTAAATTTGCACTCTGGTTTCTGAGTTAATTTCATCGCTGAGCAGCACGTTGGCATCGCCCAGGCGAACGGCAAAGGCCAGCCGCTTGAGGAAGTTGTCTAGCGGCACGCCGCCGGTGCCTTCGTAGCTGGAGTAAACGTTTTCGTTACCGCTGGGGTAGCTAAACTCTTCCCGGGCGCTGCCAACAAACACTTCGTCGTTGGTGAACTCGCCGTAGTAGATTTCCGGGCGGGTTACTTCCAGCGGAATGGTGCTCTCCGGC
Source organism: Candidatus Leptofilum proximum (assembly GCA_016710325.1). Taxonomy (GTDB): domain Bacteria; phylum Chloroflexota; class Anaerolineae; order Promineifilales; family Promineifilaceae; genus Leptofilum; species Leptofilum proximum. The sequence continues at coordinate 2,105,018 of JADJXK010000001.1, forward strand.
GGCAGGTTTTTGATAAAAAATTCGGGCTGGCCGTCGGCGGTAAAGCGGTCCACGGGATTCATGACGATGCCATACCCGTGGGTGAATTCCAACCTTTCGTTGACCCAGGAGAGGGAAGACAGCTTGCTTTTGTCGAGTTCACGGGTGGCCAGCATTACCTGCTGGATTTGGCCGTCGATCTCGTAGCGATCGATGTCCACTTCGCCAAAGACGTAATACGGCCGTAACGCCTGCAGCTGGGTATACGTGTCCTGTAACGGCCGGTAATCCCACAAGCGAATGTTGGACAGCACGTCGCTGTTGGCGGACACGTCGCTCTGGCTCAAGGTATCAACCTCGCTGAAATCGCGCACGTCGATCGAGTCCAGGTTGAAGCCTAGCCGGGTGAAGTTGATGTTGTGCTGAATGTAGGGCGCTTCGCGTACCAACTCGTTGGGCTCAACTTCGTAGCGCTGGAGCAGGGCCGGGTAGACACCCCCCGCCAGCACCGTAGCTGCCAGCCAGAGACCGGCCGTGAGGAGTAACGGCCGTAAACTCAACCGGAACACGTTATAAAGCATCACCAGTGCCGCCAGCCCCATCAAGGCCATCTGGGCGTACAGCGCGTACAGCGAGGCGTTGATGTCGGTGTAGCTGGCCCCGGTGACCACACCCCGGCTGGAGTAGTTGAGGTTGAAAATCTGGAACAGGTAGCCCGCGGCCCAGAGCAGCAAAATGAGCGCGGCCAGGAAGGCCACGTGCTGCCGCAAAATCACCGAATCCTGCGGCCGCCATTTGCCCCGCTGGATATCCACGATGTTGTTGACGGCGTAGATGGCCAACACACCCAGCAGCGTCAGCAGCAGGAGAGAGATGACCCACTGCTGCAGGGCTTCGTACACAGGCAGTTCAAAAAGGTAAAAGCTGATGTCGCGGCCAAAGATGGGATCGGCCGTGCCAAAGGGTACGCGGTTGATGTACAGCAGAAATTCATCCCACTGGGCAGCGATAGTACTGGCAAAACCAAAGGCTAAAAAGAGCGCGGCGCCTGTCACCAGCCAACTGATGCCGCGGATTTGGAGAAAGCGTGGGTAAAACGGGGGCGTGGCTTTAATCGCGCGCCGTCGCGCCAGGTGCCAGTTGCCCCACAAAATCAGAAAGGCGACCACAAAAAAGGCAACAAAGCTGAAAAATCGGTAACTCCAACTTGTCAACCAGACATTTTGGTAGTTCAGCTCAGCGAACCAGAGCCAATCGGTATAAACGCCCACAATCCAGTTTATACTGATAAACAGCAAAAATAGAATACCAACGAGCCACCAGGTGCGGCTGCTGCTGCGCGGCTGCTGCGGGCGGTTGGGAAAGGGTGGGCGTTGACCACCGCCTTCACCACCTTGGTTACCCTCGCCTTTGTTGCTTTCCCAGCCAGCCTCTTCCATAGCCCGGCGAAACACTTCTGGGATGTCCCAGTTGTCACGACTCATTTTTCCCGTCCTTCGGAGTGAGTGAAAAGTGATAGAGTGAGAAGTGATAAGCGAAAAGTGGGAAACGAGTGGTTACTTCTTTCTTTTCACTTTCTACTTTTTACTTCTTCCCACTTTCATCGATCGATTATGCATTTACTCTCTATTCTCCCACAGTTTTGGGCCAAAATGATTAAGCGGTACTGAGAACGGCCGCTGCCATTGCCTGTTTAGCTGTGGGAAGTAAGAATAGTATTCTACCAGATGTCTACCTAAAAACTTAACCTGGAGGAAAACCATGAGAAAAATGACCAAGGCGGAAGCGTATCAATTTTTGGCGACCGGCACGCGCACGGGCAAGCTGGCGACGGTGCGTGCAGACGGCCGTCCGCACGTGGCCCCCATCTGGTTTGTGCTGGACGGCGACGATTTACTCTTCACGACCTGGCATAAATCGGTGAAGGGGAAAAATTTGGTGCGGGACGGCCGTATCGCCCTGACCGTCGATGAAGAAGTGGCGCCCTACGCCTTTGTGCTGGTAGAAGGCACCGTAGAAATCACCGACGATGATCCCGAAGAATGCCGGAAGTGGGCCACCCGCATTGCCGCCCGCTATATGGGTGAAGACCAGGCCGAAGCGTTTGGCAAGCGCAACAGCGTGCCAGGTGAGCTGCTGGTGCGGGTAAAGGTGAACAACGTGGTCGCCGAGAAAGAGCTGGCAGCCTGGTAAAAATATTAGAAAGTCTTCTTGCAATTTACCTCGAATGCCTGACTGCTGCCTTTTGTGTGGGATAACTCCCGGCATTGTTTTCCGGACATAAATCGTGGCGGCTGCAAATACGGCCGTTCCTCTCCTGGCTGCAAGCCGCTAAATCAATGAACACGACAGATTAAACCGCCTGAGATGCTGTTCTTCATTCTTTTACCCGTCTTCAATGTTGTCCTTCATATGCTGTGTAATAATCGCCAGGATTTCCCTTACCTCAAAGCTTTTAGCCAGTTCACGCAGCCTGTCGGCAAAAGGAATGTATTGGTGCCCCAGTTTCTCAAGATGATCCGCCCGCTCCCGAATAGCTCGCAAATTGCCCCGCTGCACCAGGTTAAACAAAATGGTCAGCTCTTCCTGTGGCGGTAGTATCCAGTCAGAAGGCAGCAGGCTAACGGGCATAGGATGGGCACCTGCTTCTACCTGGGTTTCATACACCCATTCCAGCTCCAGGTGCTCTTGCAGCAGCACTGCCAGCTTGGCCAGGTCAACTGGTTTGTTTAAAAAGGCATTACACCCAGCAGAGATACTCCCTTCTTTATCAGCGTCAAAAACGCTGGCCGAGATGGCAATGATGAATACGTTTTTAAGCTGCGGTTCCTGCCGTATCTCCCGGACCGCCTCAAAACCGCTTTTGACTGGCATTACCAGATCCATAAGGATAACGTCTGGCTGCCAGGCCAGCGCGGCTGCCACCGCCTGCTGCCCGTCACTGGCCAGTAATACCTCAAAACCTAACATCTCCAGCGTTTCCTGCAGCAGCAGGCGGTTATACTGTCGGTCGTCGGCCACCAGCACTTTGCGCCGCGGCCCTTTGTAACCAACGATATTGGGCATGGGGATGAGTTCTTCCCACGCAGTGCTTTCTGTCACCGGCAAGGTGACTTCGAACCAGAAGGCGCTGCCCTGGTCCAACTGGCTTTCGACGTGCAACTGGCTTCCCATCTGTTCCACAATCTGTCGGCTGATGGCCAGCCCCAGACCGATCCCCTCCGCGCGCCTGCCAGCTTCACCCGCCTGTTCAAAGGGCTGGAAAATGCGCTCCAGCTGCTCTGGGGGAATGCCTATGCCGGTGTCTTCTACCCTGAAACGCAAGGTGACCTTGTCTTCCCCTATCTGAACTTCATCCAGCGCCTCGACCGTGAGGGCGACGTGCCCCCGGTCAGTGAACTTGACGGCGTTGCCCAGCAGGTTGAGCAATACCTGTCGCAGGCGCGTTTCATCGGCTAGAACGGCCGTTGGCAATGGCGAAAGCGCTTCATAGATAAGGGCAACGTCCTTCGCGTCGGCCCGGGCATGGATGATGGTTACAATTTGGCGTAGAAAGGAGGAAAGGTGTACCGGGGCGGCGGTGAGCTCCAGCTTGCCAGCTTCAATCCGGGCCAGGTCCAGCACGTCGTTGATCAGCGTCAGCAGGTGCTTGCCACTTTGGTGGATAATGTCCAGGCCATCGAGCACCGGGTCAGGGGTGCCCTTGAAACGCTTCAGGATTTCGGCGTAGCCCAGAACAGCGTTGAGCGGCGTTCGTAGTTCGTGGCTCATATTGGCCAGGAAGGTGCTTTTAGCATGGTTGGCCGCTTCGGCCTGGTCCTTGGCGAATTGTAATTCGTGCGTTCGCTCGGTCACCAGCGTCTCAAGCTCCACGTTTCGGCGGCGCAGGCTGCTCACACGATAGCCGTATCCGGCGGCGAGCAGACCCACGACCGCCAATCCAGCCATGCTTCTAAACCACCACGTTTCCCACCAGGGCGGCGTGATAGTAATGGTTACCGCCGTTCCCTCTTCATTCCATACGCCGTCATTATTTGAGGCTTTTACACGAAAAACATAATTGCCGGGGTCAAGATTGGTGTAGGTGGCAAAACGACGGTTGCTATCCGTGTACTGCCAATCTTGATCAAACCCCTCCAGCTTATAAGCGTACTGATTCTTCTGAGGATTAGTGTAGTTGAGTGCCGCAAACTGAAAACGGAAGACCGATTGATCGTAGTGGAGGGTGATGTTAGAGGCGACATTAATAGCTTGTTTCAGTGGTGAGTCCTCGGCGCCGATTTGAACCGGTTGATTAAACAGCTCAAAATCGGTGAGCACCACCGGCGGCGCGGTTGGATTATCCACCAGCTCGTCGGGATAGAAGCCATTGAAACCGTTGACGCCGCCAAAAAACAGCTGCCCGTCGGGCGCTTTGACACGGGAAACGATGGAGAATACGTTGCTTTGTAGGCCGTCGAACACATCATAGTTGCGGAAGGTTTCGCTCTTGGGGTCGAACCGGGAGAGGCCGGCCACGGTACTGAGCCACACGTGGCCCTGCGCGTCTCCCAGGACCCCCACCACAGAATTGTTCGCCAGGCCATCCTTTTCGGTATAGTGGTGGGTAAACGTTCCAGCCACCGGATCGAACCGGAACAGCCCGGTGGACGAGGCTACCCACATCACCGTACCGTCAAAATAAATATCCTGTGTCCAGTTTGCGGTCTGGTTGCCCGGTTGGCTCGGGTCCAGGAGATAGGTGGTAAACTGCTGCGTATTTGTGTCAAGCCGTACCAGCCCCATCTTGGCCGTGGTGATCCAGAGCATACCGTGCTGATCGAGCAGTATGGGAAACACCCAAGGGTCTGGGAGAGCCGTGGGGTTTGTCGGATCTGGAGGGAAATGGGTGAAGTGCTCCCCGTCAAAATAATCCAACCCCTTGCCGTGGACGCCAAGCCACACCCCTCCCCTGGGGTCTGGAACGATATGGCTGATATTGTCATGCGCCGGGCTGTCGGGATTCTGCGGATCGTGGCGAAAGTGAGTAAAGCGCTCCCCATCCAGGCGGCTCAAACCCCCGCCGTAGGTGCCCGTCCAGATCACGCCATGGGCGTCCTGGGCCACCCTCCGGTCGGGGCCGTTGTTGAGGCTGCCGGGATCATGGGGATCGTTGACGTAATGGGTGAAGGTCTGCCCATCAAACCGATCCAGGCTGCTTTCTGTGCCAATCCACAACTCGCCGGCGGAACCGATAAAAAGCGAGGTGATGGCCTTGCCGCCCAGACTGTTGGCATCCTCGGGATTGTGGCGATAGGTGGTGAATTTTTCCCCTTCCCCTGCCAACCGGTCAACCCCGGTAGAGCGTGTGCCAATCCACAACGCGCCGGAGCCATCTTCATAAAACGTTCCAGAGTTGATGGCGTTACTGCTCAGGCTGTCGGGATCGTTGGGGTCATTCAGATAGCGGGTAAAGGTTCCGGCCGCGCGATCCATCAAGTTCAAGCCATAGTTAGTCACCACCCAGAAACGTCCCGCCCGATCTTCATGTGCCTGTACCAAATAATTATCGCTCAGGCTGTTGGGATTTTCGGGGTCATGGAGATAGTGAATAAACGTGTGGGTGTGGGGATCAAAGCGATTCAATCCGACCAATGTGGAAAGCCACATGCTGCCCGCCTGGTCTTGAAAAATGTGATTGACGACATTGTGGCTCAAACTGGCGGGATCATCAGGGTCGTTGATATATTGGGTAAAACGGCCGTTTGACCGATCCAGCAGGTACACTCCCTTTTCATGGGTCCCCACCCAAAGTAACCCGGTTGTCCTGTCCAAACCGATGGACTGAATATCCACCTCGCCGAAGAGGGTGGGGTCATTGGGATCGGATCTGTACGTGAAAAACGTGTTGCTGGCCCGGTCGAAACGACCCAGCCCGCCTTGGGTACCCACCCACAGTGTGCCGACTTCGTCTTCGAAGAAGACCTTTACAAAATCATGGGGCAGACTGGTGGGATCATCCGGGTCATGCTGGTAGTGAACAAACGTGTCTGTGTCGCGATCATACCGGTCGAGACCCGGGGCGTTTGTCTTGACCCACAAAACGCCGGTGTGGTCAACGTAGAGCTTCCGGACATTATCGCTGCTGAGGCTGCCAGGATCATGGGGATCGTGCTTATAAACCTTAAAGGTGTTTCCATCGTAGCGATTTAGCCCGCCCAGCCACGTACCAAACCACATAAATCCTTGCAGATCCTGGGTGATTGCCCGCACGTCAGAGTGGGAGAGGCCATCGTCGGTAGTGAGGTGGGTGAATTTGAGGTTTGATTGGGGGCTATAACCGCTTTGCGCCTGTGTGGGGGTTGTGGCGGTGACCAGGGTAAACAGGACGAGAATAACCAGTGCAATACTCTTTTTTACCAGAGACTTGACTTTCATTTTTTCACCTCGCCAGCAGTTGTGCCAGCAGGCTGGCCAGGTCAGACAGGTCCGGCGGTTTGACCAGCCAGCCGTGAAGGCCTTGTGTTCGCAGTGCTTCCATGTCTTTCTCAATGACATGGCCGGTTATGATGACAAACGGAATGTCTAATTCTAATTCGCGCACAGAATGGAGGAGGGCAGTGCCCCCCATTTCTGGCATGATTGCGTCGCTTAATATCAGGTCTATCTGGCTGCTGTGCTGTTGCAGCAGGCTGAGGGCTTCACGGCCGTTTCCCGCTTCTATCACCTTGTAGTTAAGAATCGTCAGGCTTTCTGCCAGGGCCTGCCGGGTTGCCATTTCATCTTCCACCAGCAGGATCGTCTGCCCTTCTCCTTTGGGTAACGCATAGGGTTTTATTTCAGGCACTTCCTGCCATTCGGCTCCATAGGCGGGAAAATAGAGGAGAAAGGTTGTACCCTGGCCAGCTTTCGACTGGACATCGATGAGGCCCTGGTGCTGTTGGACAATGCCATAGACCTGGGCCAGGCCTAACCCGGTTCCCTGGCCTACCTCTTTTGTGGTAAAAAATGGCTCAAAAATACGGGCAAGCAGCTCTGAAGGGATCCCCATCCCGCTGTCGGTCACGACAATCTGAATCCACTTTCCCCGACCCATTCCCGGCAAGGGAGCGTCCGATGGCGCTCTGACCGGCAAGATGTCCAGCGTGATGGTTAAATCGCCTCCCTCCGGCATCGCATCACGGGCATTGAAGGCGAGATTCATAAACACCTGCTGCAGCCGAGAAGAATCAGCAAAGATCATATAAGCATCTTCGGTGTGAATCAGCTCCAGGTGGATATTTTCCGGCAGCGTGCGTTTGAGCAGCTTAATCAGGTTGTTTAAGAAAGACAACAGGTCCAGCGGCTGCCGGTCCATGATCGACTGGCGGCTAAAATCCAGAATCTGCTCGATGAGGTCGCTGGCTCGGTTAGCTTGCTGCTCGATGGTCTGCATCCGTTCCCGCACTCTGGGCGCCAGCGTCGCCGTTCGTAGGGTGATCTGGGCGTAGAGGGCAATGACAGCCAGGATGTTGTTGAAGTCGTGGGCGATGCCCGCCGCCAGCTGCCCTACCGCTGCCAGCCGTTCCTGCTCCTGAACACGCCGCTGGATGATCCGTTCCTGGGTGATGTCGCGCAGCACCAGCACCCAACCCTGGTTGCTGGGACCGTTCTCCACCGGGCGAGCAATCACTTCAAAGCGCTGCCCGCTGCTGCTGACGTCATGCCACAATCCTTTGGGCGGCGAGGTGAGCAGATCATTCAGAGGGTGAGCACCTAAGTGGGTGAGACGGCCGTAGCGCCAATCTGGAGCCAGCAGTGCCAGGTATTTTTCGGCCGTGGGGTTGGTCATCTGCACCTCGGCCTCGGCGCTCAACAACAGCACCCCTTCGGGTACTGTGTCGATGATGTCCTGCATCTGCCGGGCCTGCTCGCGGTAACGCGCTTCGCTGATCTGCAAGGCATTTGTTCGCGCTTCAACCTGCCTTTCCAGCGATGTCTTTGCTTCCTCTAAGTCACGCGCCAAGCTGCGAAGGCGCAGATGAGTGGTAACGCGGGCCAGCACCTCTTCTTCTTGAAAAGGCTTGGGAATATAGTCCACGCTTCCCGCAGCAAAACCTTTTACTTTATCGGCCGTATCTTCCAAAATCGTGATGAAGATGACGGGAATATCCTCGGTAGTTTTGTTTGCTTTCAAACGGCGGCATGTCTCAAACCCATCGATGCCTGGCAGTATCACATCTAGCAGAACCAGATCCGGCCGGGCATATCGGGCCTTTTCCAACCCGGATTCTCCATCGCGGGCAACCAATACCTGATAACCTACCTCCTCCAGATAAGTTGATAACACGCCGAGATTGTTGATCTCGTCATCAATGATCAGAATTGTTTGGGTTCTGGAGGGTGGTTCATTCGGTTTCTTGGTGATTGAGTCCATGGTGTGTCCCCCACACACGATTTGGCTAAAGCCAGGATAGCTTTGCCTTTGCAGTTTGCCAGAATTCCGGAGAATTCTTCAAACAAATGTTTGGATAACCTCTTTGTTTGTGACTTCATCCTGCCTGGTGACATTATACAATAGATGATCAGATAATTGACTGGCGTTTGCTCTGTCTCTCCTATTCAGGTACGCTCTATTGGGCTATTACTTTTGTCTACCTTAGCCCTATAACAATCGCTGAAGCACCCAGGCAGCCATAGTCAGTTGAACGAAGCGGAGTTTGCATCTGAGGATGCGACCTGTAGAGTCATGAGTGCAAGTAATTCATTGTTACCGCCACAGGCGCGCTTTCTGGGCGGCACCCTGGTTTTAGAAGGCGTCGACCAATCGGCCGCGCCACCTGCACCCTTCCAATGGGTAAACGCCAAATGGCGCTGCCCGGCCGTGCATTATCGCTCCGTTTGGCGTTGGCTTCAGGCCAACCGCATCCAGAACCGGATCCCGCGCTGGCATAACCTGACGCTGACGCTGTACGACGGCCGTTCCCCCCACGACTATCAACAAGAAGCCCTGGCCGCCTGGCAGAACGCGGACCGCTGGGGGTCTGTCGTGCTGCCCACCGGCGCGGGCAAGACGTTCCTGGCTTTACAGGCTGTGGCGCAAACGGCCGTGTCTGCCCTCGTCATTGTACCCACCATCGATCTGCTGCATCAATGGTACGCTCGCCTTGAAGCCGCCTTTCAGCTGCCCATTGGCGTCTGGTACGGGCAGGAGAAAGATGCCCAGGCCATCACCGTGACCACTTACCCCAGTGCCTGGGCCCACGCTGGCGACCTGGGCAACCAGTTTAAGCTGCTTATCTTTGACGAAATCCACCATCTGCCTGCCCCCAGCTGGCACGAAATTGCCCTGATGTGCGCCGCCCCCTTTCGCCTGGGCCTGACGGCAACCTATCCCGAAGAAGCGAGCGATGGCCAGTTGCGGGTGGCTCTGCTAGACGAACTGGTCGGGCCGGTGGTTTACCGCAAGCATATCGACGACCTCACCGGCGAGCAGCTGGCCGAATACCGCACAGAGCGTATTCGCATCGACCTGACGCCAGACGAGCGCGCCGCTTACGACGCGGCCTATGCCGCCTACACCGGCTACGTGCGCGAAACGCGCCTGCGCGAATCACACGGCCCCCACTGGTGGAATGAATACACCCGGCGCAGCGCCCACGACGTCGGGGCACGTCGGGCCAAAGTGGCCGAAGTGAAGTTGATGGAAATTGTCCACCAGGCGCGGGGCAAATTGGCGGTGCTGGACCAGCTTTTGCGCGAGCACCGGGCCCAGCCCATGCTCATCTTTACCGCCCACAATCGTTTTGCCTACGAAATTGCCCGGCAACATTTGCTGCCCGTCATCACCCATCAGACAAAGGCGGCCGAACGCAAGGCGATCCTGGATGGCTTTCGTGACGGCGACTACCGGGCCATCGTCACTTCCAGGGTGTTGAACGAAGGTGTAGACGTGCCGGAAGCCAAGGTGGCCGTGGTTTTGGGCGGCAGCGCCACCGCCCGCGAATACGTGCAGCGGCTGGGCCGGGTACTGCGCAAACATGGCAATGCCCAGGCAGTTTTGTACGAAGTCATTGCCCGCAAGACGGTGGATGAGCGGATCGCCCAGCAGCGTCGCAAGGGAATGAAGGCTCACGTTTCGGGAGACGGCCGTGCTAAAAGCTGACCTGATTCGACCTCGCCTGAAAATGCACGGCGGCCAGGTGTGGCCCCAATCCCTCCCGGTTGATTATCACTGGCTGGATGTCGCCGGGGAGCTGATTGCCCTTTTCACCAACCACCAGGGTCGTACCCGCGGCAGTTGGCAGGCTGCTTTGCGCGAATACGAAGGGGACAGCCTCGACTATCCCATCATCCGAGGCTTGGCTGCGGTGTTAGAAGCGCGTGGTGACTTCGGCCGCAGCCCGCCTGTTCCTCCGGCGGCACTGCGCCAATTTCTCTTTCAGCGCGGGCCGGTGATGGTTGGGCGCGATCTGTTCACCACCACCAGTCGCGAAACGGCCGTGGCCGAGGCGGCCGGGCAGTTTGCGGTGACGCCAGCGCAGATAGAACAATCTCTTTTTGCCGACCTGGCCGAAGAGCAGATTATGCTAGACGTTGGCGGGCCATTAACGCCGGGGGAGCTGATCGGCCGTTACAACCTGGAAATTGCCAGGGGGCTGCTCTACTGGGCGCGGGAAGTACGCCTTGAGGTGGCGGACAACTATAAAGATCTGTTCAAGTACATCAAGCTGTTTAAACTGATGCACACGATTCGGCCGTCAGACGCTGGTGGGTATGTTGTTACCCTACACGGCCCAATTTCCCCTTTTGTGAGTTCCACCATTCGCTATGGCTTGCAGTTTGCCAAATTTATGCCCGCCCTGCTGCTAGGCCAACGCTGGCGCATGGCAGCTGACGTTCGCCCGCCCGGCGCCGACCGCTTTCTGCGCTACACGCTGGATAACCAGACAGAGCTGCGGGGGCATTTTAAGGCGTCCGGCGCTTTTGACAGCCGGTTAGAAGCCGACTTCGCCGCCGAGTTTGAGGAAAAGTACAGTCGCGCCCCGCGCCACTGGGAACTGTCCCGCGAGGATGAAATCGTTGTCGTAGGCGACACGGTAATGATCCCCGATTTTACCTTCACGCACCGGCAAGACGGCCGTCGCGCCCTGTTAGAGATCGTCGGTTTCTGGCATCCCAATTACCTGCGGCGCAAGCTGGAAAAAGTGCGGCAGGCCGGACGAACGGACTTGATCTTGTTAGTCTACGAAAGCGCCAAAGTGGCTGAAGGCGCCTTCGAGGCGGCCGCGGCCGGAGAGGTGCTGACTTTTAAGAACAAGCCCGTTCTCAAGGACGTCCTGGCGGCGGTGGAACGGCGCGCTCGCTAGTCTGGTTTTATTGAAGGGTGAAGGAGCTTGTGACCATGTTTACCAGGGTTTGCATATCGGCATAAGCATCGGACGCCGGATTGTCGGGCGTGAAGGTGAATGTGTAGAGACGGCCGTTTGCCACCAACAACAGCTGCCGGCTCATATCCTGGTCCGGCACCTGGTCAAACTGGTGAGCCGGGAGGCCAGCCAGCAATAGGCTTGTGGACCAGACTGGCGCAACGCCTGAACTCGCTTCAATGGCGGCCGCTTTTGCGGCGCCGATCTCCTCCAGGGAACGGCCGTTGGCGTCTTCAACCGTGATGAACAGGCGAGGGTAGGCTGAGGCCAGGGGAGAATCGATGTAGACGGCCGTCTCAGCGCCGCCTGTCTCTGTAATCAGACTGTCATCCACCGCGTACCCGTCGGGCAGCAGCAGGCAAAAGCCATCTTCGGCGTTGGTGAACAGCGTGGCGCCCACCGGCGCTTCAGGACAGTTGGCCCTGGTCGGCGCGCCTACGGGCCCGGCCGCGGCTGGTTCAATCGTTGTTGAACCGGTCGGCTCGCTGCTGGTGCTTGTGCCGCAGGCAGCCGCCGCCAGCAGAAGAAACAGTGCCAATAGAAAAAAAGGTTTGTAATTGTGCTTCATCGTGATTTACCTCATTGAAAGATGTTTAGCACAAGCTTACAAATCTGGGCGTTTGTTCGCCGTTTGCTGTCTACCCCGGTTGTCAAACGCCCTTTTTTGGAAGAGTGGATTCCCGCCTGCGCGGGAGCAACTGTGATAAAAGTCAAGGTTAAAAGCGAATTTGTCTAAGCAATTTGCCAAGTTGCTTCATCTCGAATGATAGCATTCAAAATGGTTAACAATTTTCGCATACAGGCCGTGAGCGCTACTTTAGGGAGCTTTCCCTTAGCAATCAAACGGTTATAAAAGGCTTTAAGAACCGGGTTATAACGAATGCCCGAAAGAGCAGCCATGTACAAAACAGAACGAACATCAGCCCGGCCGCCAAAGATATGGCGGTGCCCGCGAAAACGGCCGCTGTCACGATTGAACGGAGCCAGGCCGACTAATGCGGCAATTTTTTGCCGGGACAAAGTTCCCAATTCTGGCAATTCAGCCAGCAACGTAAAGGAGGTGACCGGGCCTACGCCGGGGACGCTTTCTAAACTGGCACGCTTTTCGCGCCACTGGGCGTTTTGGTCAATCCAATTATTGAGGTCATCCTCAATTTCAGCTAATTCGGTTTCTAACCAGTCCAAGTGTTTCTGCAAACGAGGCAACAATTCTGGATTGGTCGTGGCACGCCGATTCTTCTCGGCTGTTTGCATGTCGATCAGCTGGCGCCGCCGAGTGACCAACGCTTTGATGAGTTGCTGTGCCTCTGTACCGAGAGGCCGTACCTCGGGACGAATCGCTTCGGCAAAAGCGGCAATCAGCCGAGCATCAATCGCGTCTGTCTTGGCTAATTGTCCCTTGGCACGAGCGAAATTACGGATGCGTGTGGGGTTGACAACCACGATAGGCAGAGAGACAGCGGCCAGTTCTGTGACCATGGTTTGCTCGAATCCGCCACTTGCTTCAACCACAATAGCAGCGATAGCCGTTGCCGGTAGCAACCTCTCCACCAGGGCGGCGATGCCGGCAGCGCTGTTCTCGAATCGCGTCACTGCTTTCTGGCCCCACTGGGCCAAATCCAAAGCGGTCTTTGATACATCGATGCCAAAAAAGGTTTCTTCTGTTTGCTGTTCCATGCGTCATTCCTTTGTGACCCGCACTAGCAATAATACGGACTTTACTGTCCTAACAACTGTTCGGGTTCTCGTGAACTCTCCTACTCTGGCGGTCTGCGCTCCTGCGCGGCTTTGCGCCTATGACATCGGCCTACCAGAGTTGAGCAATCTTAACGGATGGTCGCTTTTTTGGCCTCTTGTTTTATCATTTTCACGATGGGCCTCATCTCCCGCACGGTTTTTGAACCAAATGACAATCGGCCTTTCGTTTTGCTTTATCATACTAATGACATGCGTAGAGTTTTTATGAGGGAACAACTCTATTAAAAGTTGGAGAGCAGAAGGGGAACAGCTTATCGGCTCAATACATCGGTCAGTACGGCCGTAAACGGCTGGCTTGCAGCCTCCTGCGCCAGGGCATTCTGATTGGGCGAGAGCTGTTGTTCCAGGTTGGCACGGAGCGCCTCGGCGCGCTGTTTTGTTTCCCAATGAAGTGCCGGTTGCTGCAAGACGGCGAGAGTCCAGCCCAAGGCGGTGACGAGATCTCCTGTTTGTGCCTGCCAGGCAGCCATGCCCACCACGGCCGCTAACACAAACATGATCTCCTGCATGCCCGGGTCCAACTGCAAAATTGTAAGGAATTGGGCACGCGCTGCCGCGTAATCCCCGGCCGCTAGTTCCAGGAAACCCAGATAGATGGTGCCATCATGAAGCCCAAACAGATCATTTGTTTGGGCACACAGGGTGATGCTTTGCTGAACCAACTGGCGGGCCGCCACAAAATCACCCTCGGCCTGTTTGACCAGGCCAAGATGCAGACTGCTGTTGGTGATGTTAAAGAGATCGTTTGTTTCTCGGGCAATTTCCAGGCAGGCGGACAACTGCTGGTCGGCTTCGGCCAGGCGGTTGGCATGCAGATTGGCCCGGCCGGTGGCCAGCAAGGTATAGGCGATCAGCCGTGGATCGCCGATGGCTTTGGCCAGTTCAAGCACGGCCGTTAACTGTTCCACCGCCTCAGCCAGCAGCCCCTGCCCTCGCTTGATAACTCCCAGGTAAGCCCGTGAAATCGTCATGCCCCACTGGTCCTGGCAGCGCTCGGCCAGCTCATAAGATCGTTGTAACAGCGTAAATGCTTCATCGAAACGGCCGTTAACCCAGGCCGTCAGTCCCAAATACCGCAGGCTGTAGCTGAGGATATTTTCTTCGCCCGCTAATTCAAGCTGCGGGACGATTGGCACCAACAAGCTGTGGGCCGCGTTGGTCTGCCCCAGCCGGTGCAAAAAATACGCCTGGTTGGTTTGCATCGCCCAGATGGTTACCTGACGTTCGGTATCGTCAGCATCTGACGCGTCAGCATCTGACGCGGCCGCATCTGCTTGCAGCGCCTCAGCCGTCTGGCGGAAAAGTGCTTCGCCATCATGAATCAGACCGCGCAGTTCATAGAAGTAGAACAGGGCAAAGGCGGCGCGGCGCAGCCCGGTATAGCAGTGCTGGGCGGTCCCCCACGACCAGGCAGCCCGCACGTTGGCCAGTTCTTCGGCAACGGCCGTTAACCCCTCCTTCTGCCCCGGCCCGCGCAAAACAGCGTCCTGCTCCGCCAACCAATGCAGCGTGTAACGGCCGTATTGGGCCACCGTTTCCCGATAAATTGCAGAATCACTTTGCAAGTGGTCGGCAGCATACTGGCGGATGATGTTATGCAGGTTGTAGCGGCCAACGGCCGTGCGCTGCACCAACGACCGGTCCACCAGCACCGACAGCTGCCCCAGGTCAGCCGCCGCAACTTCGGCCGCCGCTTCGCGGGTAAAGCCGCCCTGAAAAACCGACAGCCTCAGCAAAATTTGCTGCTCCACCTGCGTCAACAAATCCCAGGAATAATCAAACACAGCCCGCAGGCTGCGGTGGCGCGACGGCATATGACGCAGGGAGACAGTGAGAAAATCCAGGCTCTTCTCAATTTCTTGGGCAATTTCGGCGCAGGAAAGCAGGCGCACCCAGGAAGCGGCCAGCTCAATCCCCAGGGGCATGCCGCCAACCAGCTGGCAAATCTGGGCAATAGCCGGGTAATCATCTGCGGTCAGCGGTCGGGCGCTGGCGGCACGGCGGGCGCTCTGGATAAACAGCTGTACGGCGCTGTTATCGGCCAGTGTTTCCACCGCCTGGGCCTCGGGCAGCGGTAGCTCGCCCAAATCAAAGCGCCATTCTTCTTGCAGCTCCAGCGCCTGGCGGGAGGTGACCAGCAGTTGAACGGCCGTTGTCTCTGCTACCATGCGCGTCAAAAAATCGGCTGCAGGCAGCAGATGCTCGAAGTTGTCCAGCACCAGCAGCAGCTCTTTGCCTGCCAGCACGTGCAGCAGTTCCGTCTCGGCGCCGCCCGAACCGCGGAGTTGGTAATGCAGCGCCTCGGCGATGGCCGCCGCCAGCTGGTCTGGTGTTTGCAGCGCGTTGAGTGAGACCCAGGCCACGCCATCGGCAAACACAGGCTGGTGGCCTACGGCCGTCTGCAAAGCCAGCCGCGTTTTGCCAATGCCACCCGGCCCAACGATAGTCAGCAGGCGGCAGTTCGGATCGGCCAGCAACTCGGCCAGGTGACCCAGTTCGGCTACGCGGCCGATGAAAGGTGTGGCGGGGGTGGGCAAGGGCGACGGCCGTATTTGGGCTGGGTCGCGTCGTGTTTCCGGTAGAGGGATGGGCGCCGCGGGCGCTTCCAGCTGCAGCAGCTGTTCGTAAGCAGCCTGGGTGGTTGGACCGGGCGCCACATCCAGCTCACGGCGCAGCATGCTCACACACTGCTCAAAGGCGCGGCGCACTCCAGCCCGGTCGCCGCTGAGCGCATGGAGGCGCATCACCTGCACGTAGGCCGCCTCATTCAGCGGATCCTGCTGAATGAGCAGTTGGGCGCAGCGCGTGGCGGCGCGGTAACTGCCCGTTTGTTCCAGCAGGTACACCAACTGGTGCAGGGCTTCCTGGTACGCCTGCCGCAGCGCTTCACGCCGGGGAATGAGCCAATCTTCGTAATTACCGGGCAGCAGGTCGCCAGTGTAGGCAGCCACGGCCGTTTCCAGCCAGTGCAGCTTGTCGGCCTCGGTGACGGCCGTTTTGGCCGCTGCCAGCGCCGCTTCAAATTCGGCTACGTCCAGCGTGAAGCTGGCGTCGGCGCGCCATTGCAGAGTCATGGAGTCGGCGGCGAGGTAAGTATCAGCGTCGGGCAGGGTCTGGCGCAGGGTGTAGAACAGGTTGCGCAGGTTGGCCCGGGCCTGGCTGTCGGATGAATCGGGCCAGAGAGTAAAGGCAAGGTGTTGGCGAGAAACGGCCGTGTGCCGGTGCAGCAGCAAGTAGGCCAGCAAAGAAATGGGCCGGTCACCGCTGAAGCTGGGCGCCGGTTTCCCCTGGAAAACCAGGCCAAATTCGCCAAAGAGGGTGATGTGCAGGTGTGTTTCGGTCACGTTGTATCGCCTCAATAAAACTGTGTGAACAGTGCGCCTGAGTTTAGCCACGGAATCCGGTTTGGCAAGCGTATGGCCGTTTTTTAACCGTTTGAAAATTCACATTCCGGCATGACGCTGCGGAAACGGCCGTTTTGTTACCTTGTCCGCAACAAAAAATCCACAGATGGCACAGATAACACAGATTTCTCCTAATTTCTCTGTGTAACTCTGTGAACGAAAGGGCCACAGATAAACACAGATTTTCACAGATTTATATCCGCGTTAATCCGCGTTAATCCGCGGCCTATTTTCAGAGGAGATCACTATGCAATTAGAAATCATATCCGCTGCCAAACAGTACCGGCAGGGCACGTGGGGTGTGCAAGACGTCAGCTTGCAGTTGGGGCCGGGCGTGATTGGCCTGCTGGGGCCGAATGGAGCGGGCAAAACCACGCTCATGAACATGCTGGCCACCATTACCCGCCCCAGCAGCGGACAGGTGTTGTGGAACGGCGTGGACATTGCCCAACAGCCGGATGTGCTGCGCCGGGTGCTGGGTTACCTGCCGCAGGATTTTGGCGTTTACCCGCACCTGACTGCGGTGGAATTTTTACACTATCTGGCGGCCATCAAAGGGTTAGACAGGCAAACCGCACAGAGGCGAATCGAAGCGCTGCTGGCGGTGGTGGGCTTAACGGCCGTAGCCAAACGGCCGCTCGGCGCTTACTCCGGCGGCATGAAACAGCGTGTTGGCATTGCCCAGGCGCTGCTCAACGATCCCCAACTGCTGATCGTGGACGAACCAACGGTGGGGCTGGACCCTGAAGAGCGCAACCACTTTCGCCAGCTCATCGCCGATCTGGCCGGTGACCGGATCATCATCCTCTCCACCCACATCGTGGGCGACATCGAGGCGTCGGCGACGGAAATCGCCATCCTCAGCCAGGGACGGCTGCGCCAACACACCACGCCAGAAGCCCTGCTGCGGGCGGTGGAAGGGCGCGTCTGGGAATGGATTGTGCCCGCCGCCGATTTGCCTCAGGTGCGGCAGCGTTACCTGGTCAGCAGCGCCATTCGGCGCAGTGACGGGGTTCACGTTCGCCTGGTAGCTGCCCGTGCCCCAGCAGACGCAGCGCGCCCTGCTGCACCCACGCTGGAAGATGCTTATTTAGGCTCGCTCCACGCCGAAAGTGCGGCTGGAAACGGCCGTCTCGCTTCCTCCCCATTACAGGCGGTGGCGATATGAACGGCCGTATCCTCTGGTATCTGCTGCACGCCGACTTTCTAGAGCGGGCACGCCGCTCCGGAATCTGGCTGGTGGCCGCGTTGGGCATCGGTTTTGGCGTGCTCTTCTTGCCGCCTACCGATTCCCAAACATTGATGGTGGCTTTGGGGCCGTGGCGCGGCGTGTACAACTCGGCCTGGGTGGGCCTCGTTTTTGGCCTGCTGGCTGTCATGCTGCTGCCGCTGTTTGCGTTTTATCCCATCAAAAACAGCCTCGGCCGCGACCGGCAGACGCGGGTGGGGCAGATCATCGCTACCACTCCGGTTAGCCGCCCGCAGTACCTGCTGGGCAAATGGCTGAGCAACGTGGCTGTCCTGGCGATTCTGCTCCTGGTGCTGTCTGTAATGGCCCTGGTGATGCAGCTGTGGCGCGGTGAGGCAGCGGCCGTACAGCTCACTCCCCTGCTGGCCCCGTTGTGGCTGCTCGGCCTGCCGGTGATGGCCCTGGTGGCGGCGCTGGCGCTGCTTTTTGAGTCTGTTCCGCTCCTGACGGGCGGTGTCGGCAACGTGATCTACTTCTTTGGCTGGCTTTTCTTTTTAAACAACCTCTTGCTGCCTGGGCTGTTCCGGGCGCAGGTGGGGCTGGTTACCCCCGGTGCAGATGTGCTGGGCATCACCCGGCCGCTGGCGGCGCTGCAAGTGGTGGCGGCGCAGATTGACCCGGCGTACAGCGGCCATTTCAACATTGCTGGGGCCAGTTACGGCCGTCTTCCCACCGTCATTTTTTGGGAAGGCATGGATTGGACGACAACCATCGCGGCGGAACGGCTGGCCTGGCTGCTGACGGCCGTGGGGTTAGTGCTGGCCACCTCCCTGGTGTTTGACCGCTTCGACCCGGCGCGGCAAGGCATGGCGCTCCAGCTAAAGCGGAAGCGGCCTGCCACGTCATTGGCTGCGGAAGAAGGAGACACACATCGGCTGCCAGCGGCGGCGCTGCCCGCGCCAGCCGCCTCCCTCACGCGGCCATCTCTCTTCACCCTGCTGCGTGCGGAACTGGCCCTGCTGGTGCACGGCCGTTCCCGCTGGCTGAGAGCAGCCGCTGCGGTGGCCACGCTGCTGAGCCTGGTGGCGCCACCAGGAGACGGGCCCCCGGTTGGCGCGCTGGTCTGGGTATGGCCAGTGCTGCTGTGGTCAGAGTTGGGCACACGCGCCCAGGCGCATCACACCCGGTCGCTGGTTTATGCCGCGCCGGAACCGCGCCGGGCGCAGTTCTGGGCAGCCTGGCTGGCAGGGGTAACGCTGGCGCTGGCGGCAACGGCCGTTCCCGGCCTGCGTGCCCTGGTCAGCGGAAATGTGGGGCAGGGGTTGGGCATGATGGTCGGAGTGCTATTTGTGCCCTCGCTGGCGCTGGCGTGTGGCGTGTGGAGCGGTAACGGCCGTTTGTTCCAGGTGCTGTACCTGTTGGGCTGGTTTGCGGCGGCGGGCGGCAATCACTGGCTGGACTTTATGGCCTTTCATGCGGAAACGGCCGCGTCTGGTATCCCGCTAGTTTACCTGGTCGCAGCGGTTGCTGCTGTCGGGCTGGCGTGGCTGGGAGAAATTAGAAACGAACAAATTTAGCATTTTATCGAGGATAGAAACCAATGAAACGAACAACCACCTTTTTTATTTTGATGATGCTCTTGCTGGCCGGGTGTGGCCAACGCCTTGAAGGCACGCCGCCTCAGCCGCCACTGGCTGAAGCCGCCAATGAACCGGTTGCCCTCGAAGCAACGGCCGATCCCGAAACCACTGACTCCGCTGAGGCCACGGCTGTACCCGAAGTCATCAATCCGGCCTGGGAAACGGCCGTAACCGCCTGCGCCGCCACTGAACGTGATGAAGTGTGCCAGAACGGACAGACAACCGCACTGGCCCAGGTCACTCAGGTGGCGTGGGGCGCAGCCGAGGGCGACGAACCACTGCTGCGCCTGGCCGCCGACCTGGATGAAGACGAGGGCGCGCTGACGCTGGTCGGGTTAGGGGTCGGGCAGATTGTGGAATTGACGACACTGGTAGTGGATGAAACGGCCGTACCCATCCCCTTTGCCACCATCGACGAAGAAACGGCGACGGAAGAACACGACCTGGCCGACGTGTTGGAACCGGCCCCGCAGCAAATCACCTTCTTCTCCGAACCGGGAACGGCCGAATTGCCCAGCGGTCTGCTGCTGGCCGCGCCGCCCTCGGCTTTGTTCACCTCGTTGGGGCTGAACGGCGCCCAGGTCACGCTCGTGGGCAGCGCCTGGGCTGAAGCCGCGCCCGGTGGCAGCCTGACGTTGACTGTACTCAGTGGCGACGTGATGATGTCGGTGGGAGGGGATACGGCCGTTGCCACTACCGGCAGCCAAATTACCGTCTCCATCAGCCCGAGTGGATTGGCAACGGGCGCTCCGCAAACAGCCGAGGCTCCAGCTGCCCCCACTATTGCCCCGCTAACCAAACTGGCTGAGTCAGTGCGGCCCAAAACGAGCACAAGCAATAGCGGTGGCGTTGAAGAAGATCTGCTCACCCCGCTGGTGCCACCAGAAAACAGCAGCGAAACAACCAACAGCGGACCTGACGATCTGCTCACCCCGCTGGTGCCACCAACGTTTTACTACCGCAAATTCTTACGGTCCTATCAACGCTGCCTGTCCGACAGGCCGGACGTGGCTCGCTACGTGTATAACACGGCCTACTGGCTGCGCAGAATAGAAGACATCGGCTTGGTCCGCGAGGCATTAGGGGATGCCGTCATGGCCCGATTGCAGGACATGGCCCGCCAATGCGCTACTTTTGACGTTGATTTTGGCTCCACGATGACAGTCAGCAGCAGCGAAGTCACCTTTGCCGCCGAATTGAAAGCCGAGAATGTGCACGTCCAGTTCACGCCTGGCGGCGGCCCTTTCCAGGGTGACGTGCAGACCTTGCAGTACCTTTCGCTGACGGAATCGGGAATGGATGCGCCCGCCTGTACGCTGAGCATCACCCACCCGGACGGCACGCTGCGTATTGACGACGGCCTGCTGGCCATTCAGGAAAACGGGCTGCGCCTCCGGCTCAATATCCTGCCGGACGTGCCGCAGGAGTCGTTTGTCTATACCTGCGCCGGTGTCTCAACACAGCCGTCGGCCCCTTTTAACTGGTTCCCGCTGTTCATGGGATTATACGCCGACATCTTCAGCCAAAAAGGCTTCACCATCAGCGACTGGCACTACGTCGGCGGCGAACTGATGGCGGAAGCGATCCTGGATCGCACCATGACGCTGGACGGCGCCACGCTGGAAGCCACGACGTACCTGGTGTTGGTCCATAACCCGTAGTTTAGAGTGCGTAGTGAGACCCAGCTACGCACTACGCAACAAGAAGTCTATAACTCGAAGGAATTCAAATCATGCAACTTTTAGGAACACACACAATGAAACGGCCGTTTCCCACCCATGCCATTTGGGCCGGAATCATCATCGCTCACTTGCTCATCGCGCCGCTGTTGTCAGGCTGGTTTACCTGGGGCGGCCCCGGCCAGGAGCAGGGGGAGCAGATCTTCCCTGCCGCGCCGATGGCGCTGCCGCTCTCGTTCATCCCTAATGCCGGGCAGCTGGAGGGGGACGCGGTCTTTGAAGCGATTGGGGCCAGCGGCGGTCTGACTTTTGGCCAGGACAGCGTGCAGGTGGCGCTGCCTGATGGACGTTTGATGGTGGAATGGGTTGAGGCGAATGGGGAAACGGCCGTTACCGGCACAAATCCCCTCCCCGGCACAGCCAACATCTACCGGGGCAGCGACGCCAGTCGCTGGCAAACCAACCTGCCCACGTATAAATCGGTAACGTATGCCGCCCTCTACCCAGGCATTGACCTGGTGTACGACGGCAGCGAAGGGCTGCTGAAAGGCACGTATTACGTGGCGCCGGGCGCCGATCCATCGTTGATTGGTTGGCGGTATGAGGGAGGAACGGCCGTCACCCTGAATCCACTCTCTGGTGACTTGCACATTGCACTCAATCAAAACGCTGTTGTCACCGAAAAAGCGCCGCTGGCTTACCAGGTGGTGAACGGCCGTCAGCAACCCGTTGAAGCAGCCTACTGGCTGGATGGCGACACGGTCCGGTTTGCCCTGGGCGCATACGATCGGGCGCTGCCGCTGGTGATTGATCCGACGTTGGTTTACAGCAGCTACTTTGGCGGTGGCAGTGACGATGTGGCTACCGACGTGGCTGTCGACAGCGGCGGCAATGTCTACGTGGTAGGACATACCTACTCCGGCAGCCTGCCCGGCGGTGGCGGCGGCATTGCCGGTTACAACGACCTGTTTGTAACCAAGATTAATGCGGCAGGAACGGCCGTTATCTACACTACCATCCTCGGCGGCAGCGGCAGCGACGAGCCAGCGGGTGTGGCCGTCAACGGCAGCGGCAGCAAAACGTGGGTCACCGGCACGACAACTTCCGACAACCTGCCCACCTTCAACGCCTTCCAACCCACGCCAGGCGGCGGTGTCGATGCCTTCGTCATGCAGTTTAACAGCACTGGCGGACTGGCTTTTAGCAGTTACTATGGCGGTGGCTTTTACGATGCTGGTGAAGACATCGCCCTGGA
Source organism: Candidatus Leptofilum proximum (assembly GCA_016710325.1). GTDB lineage: Bacteria > Chloroflexota > Anaerolineae > Promineifilales > Promineifilaceae > Leptofilum > Leptofilum proximum. The sequence continues at coordinate 2,127,309 of JADJXK010000001.1, forward strand.
CAGCGCCGGGAACGCTCATCTCGTCGGCTCCATTTGGGGCGGTTTCTTTGCCAAAATTAACGGGCAGACCTATCAAAACGAATACGAGCGTATGATCAGTGGGCAGGAAGCCACCGGTTACGGCATTGCCCTGGACAGCCAGAACAACATCTACGTCACTGGCAAGATTCGCTCCGATTCCTGGCCTACGGTGAACCCGGTACAAAGCACCTGCGGCGCCTATGATAACTGGACGTGCAGTGATGACGCCTTTGTGGTGAAACTGCCTCCGACCGGGGATGACCTGCTCTTCAGCACCTACCTGGGCGGCAGCGCGGCCAACGGCGGCAGCGGTACGGATATTGGCCGGGCGATTGCCGTAGACGGCAGCGGCAATATCGCGGTTGTCGGTGAGACCTTTGCCAGTGACTTTCCCGTGTGGAATGCGGTGATGGATCAGAAGCCGGGCAGCAGCACGGCCAGCGCCGCTTTCGTGACGCGGTTGGTGAAGCAGGGCAGCAGCTACCAGATGGGTTTTAGCACCTATTTAGGCGGCAGCAGCTCTACCTGGGCCACCAGTGTGGCGATGAACAGTGTCGGACAGGTATTTGTTGCTGGGGGCACTGGCGCAGCCAATTACCCCACGGCCGCTGCCTGGCAGTCACAGCTTGGTCCTGGGGTTTGCTTCAGCAGCACCAGCCGCAACTGCTACGATGCCTTCATCGCCCAGTTTGCGGCCGCTGGCTCTATGCCGTTCAGCACCTACTGGGGCGGCACGGATGACGACGTGGCCGAAGGGGTGGCGCTGGACAGCAGCGGTAATCTGATTGTTGTGGGTTCGACAGAATCGAACGCTTTCCCGGTGACCGCGGGCGGTTTCCAGCCCAACCGGTCGCAGAATGAGGAGGCCTTTGTGGTGAAGCTGAACACCGGTCAGACCAATCCACCTCCTCCCCCGATAGATTTACCGTATAGCGTGTATTTGCCGACGGTGATTCGGTAAAAACAGAACGGAGACCGGGTTTCCCGGTCTCTAGTTTTTTTTGGAAGTAAAGTAGTAACCTGCTTTTGATCCCTGCCAATGAGAAGGGACAAAATCCTGCCGACCGGCAGTGCACGCCTGATCAGCGAGTCCGTAGAGTCAATGGACTTTAGACACTGCCCGAAAACACGCCGGAACTCCCCGAATCCGCATCCAGCTAATGCACTGGTCACCTGGCGGACGTGTTACAACTGCTGGTAGAGAGTATGACCAACCAGGCCATTGTTCAGATGTTAGGGCTAAGCGCCGGGACGGTTAAAAGTTACGTTCAAACCACCTTGTGCAAGTTGGACGTGGCGGATCTGACGCAAGCGGTCGTAAAGGCTATTCGGGACGGGCTGGTAAAGTAGGCCAGATAATCCTAAATCCATCCTACGCGCCAAGAAGATAGCCACAATACTTGACAGATAATCTCTAAAGCTCAGCCTTTTGTGCACCAGTTTAGCTTCCCATGCACCGACATGGTATGATATATTCATTACATCACCACCCAAAAGCACCCATCTCAATCAACCCCGCTGCATGCCAAATAATTGTGTTGTTGACACAAACTTGTCGTCTGTGTGCTTTGAATTTCTAAAACAGCAAGTAACGCCAATTGTATAGGAGGTGAACCATGGTTGTTCGGGAAAATGATATCTTTAAGATGATCAGTTTTCGCAAGCCAATTGACGGGCTCACCATTGAACCCACGGAAGACATTCCCAATTCTGCAGTTGTCAAGCTACTGGCCGATATGCAGGTTATTCCTGACCATCCCAACGATGAGGTGCTGGCAAGGCTCCAGGACCAGCCAACCCTGACGGAAAGCGATCTGAATAATCTGGCGCTGCACCAGGTTGTAGATTTGCTCCAAAACCAGCCAAAATTGACCTTTGCCCAACTTAAAGCGCTGCGACTTCACATCCAAAACCACAAATGGAGCCTGGAAACCTTTTCGGGAACTGAGCTCTTTGCCGATAATTATCGTCAGGTCGTCGATTCCTGGCTGGTGCTGAAGCTGAAGCAGGGTGATATTCCCCTTATTGAACAACACGAAGCACTTATTCGAGCAGCCCATCTGTGCCTAAGATTAAGGGTTTCTCCAGGCAGCCTGAAAAATCCGGAGACCATTGCCAATCTCCGGCAGGCCCTGATTATTCTGCCCAAACCCTGGCGAACGGCTCGGTATCTCAAGGCAGATCTGCAGCAAAAACATACTGAGAAGCTGCTGGAGTTGAAGCTGCCGGAAATTTCCGATAAAGCGCAAAAAATTGCCGAAGCAGAGGCAAATTTTAAGGCGCTCGAAAGAAAGATAGCCCACCTAGAGTCGCTACAGACCAAAGCTTATAGAACCTACCATCGTTATAAACACCAGCCTCAGATAGAGGCAGCTGGCGGCAATGCTCGGTCGCTGGCCGCTGCAGGCATTATTACCACCAGCGTGCCCCTTGACGAAGGTTATTACACAGCGCTAGACAACGCCTTGTCAGATGAGGAGCGTGATACATTAAATGAGATTGTGGGGCCTGGTTTGGATACTCGTCCAGCCACCTTCACTGACCTTGTGGCAGAGCTAGACTATGCCGATTTGGTAGTGTCTTCAAATGATGCCTGTTCCCAGATCAAGGTGTTTGAAGTAGAAGAAAAGGCGGAGCTCCCGGCAGCAGATGCCGTCGAAGAAACCGAAGATCGTCCATCAGTGCGCGCAATTGGCTGGGGCGACCTCATTGTAGCGCGTGAACGTCTGGTCCGGTATGACGCGCAAGAGATTGCCCACATTGAGAACGTATTGGCCGGTGAGGAAAAGGTTCGGGAACATGAACGGACCAAAACCACGCAGGAGTTTACGGAGACGGAAACGATAGAAGAAACGGAATCGGAGCGGGATTTACAGACCAGTGACCGGTATGAATTGCAGTCGGAAAGTCAAAAAACAATTAACCAGGAATTTTCCGTTGAGGCTGGTGTGAATACGTCTGGCCGCTACGGATTGACCAAAATTGAAACTTCCCTGGATGTCGGGTTCCAACAGAGCAAGTCTGAGTCTAAGAACTCCTCAAACCGTCTGGCCAAGGAGATCGTGAACCGGGTGGTCGAGCGCACCTTTGAATCGGTTCGCCGATTGAGGCGCCTGACCATTACCGAACAGATTCGGGAACTGAATACCCACGCACTCAGAAATGTAGCCACCGATGGCGCGCCCGCTGTCTCCCAAAGTGGCGTGTACCTTTGGGTGGAAAAAGTCCATGAAGTTCAGCTGAGACATTATGGTACACGTCTGATGGTTGAATTTCATGTTCCAGAACCGGCCGTCTCTTTGCTCGAACAGTCCGCTGCCCAAAAGAAAAAAATCCCGAAACCAGCGCCATTAACGATTGGTCCGGCAGATGTGAAGGAAAGTAACTATCTCTGCCTGACCAGGCTGTATGGCGCCGAAGATGTAGAGCCCCCGCCGCTGCAGTTTGTCCAGGTGGGGTGGGCCTGGGCCTCCACGCCCAATGAAGATGATAATGCCAACACCTCTGAAGATACCGTTGGTGAGATGATTTCTATCCCGGCTAACTATATTCCAATAAGCGGCCGGGCAATGGTGAGTGCCCATCCTGCACACCCGGAGGATGTGGACGTGTTTTTAGGCGTAGCCGGTATTGATGTCATCAATCTGAAAGGCGAAGTTTTTGACAGGCAGGTTTTTGACTTTGATCCCGAAGATACCTGGCCCCAGGGCGTACCGGTCTCCGTGCGAGCTCATGGTCACTTCGATAAAACGTTAACCGCACAGGTGACCATGCGCTGTAAACGGACGGAGGCCGCTTATAAAACCTGGCAAATCCAGACCTGGGAAAAAATACGTCAGGCTCACCAGCTGTTGGTTGAAGAGTACAATCGTGCAGTGGAAGAAGAGGCGTTTGCGGAAAGTGCCCTCTTTCAAATTCAAGGTCGGCCAGAGGCAGACACCCAGCGCCTTGAGCAGGAGGAGCTTAAAAAGTGGGCTATTAAGATTATCCGCCACCCGCATCACTTCCAATTTAATGCCATAGAGCAGGTTGGGGATTATCAGGAGATAGCGCCGCTTGGCGCCGATTTCCAGGCACCTATTGTGCGCTTTTTTGAAGAAGCCTTTGAATGGCGGCAAATGTCTTACTTCCTCTATCCCTACTACTGGGGTCGGCGCGACGCCTGGAAGCTGCGTCAAGGTATTGATATCGCCAATGCTCAGCATGAATCCTTTTTAAGGGCTGGGGCAGCGCGGGTTATTGTGCCGGTCACCCCCAACTATGAAGCCAGGGTGCTGCACTATCTGGAATCTAACGAAGACAATGAGTATAAAAAGATACTGGGACCCGAGGCAATTGAAGCTCCAGCCGATTCGGATGTCGAAGATCTTTGGCTTGAGCTCCTGATTCAAAAGAATGAAGAGCTGGCCTTGGGCAGCGGCACCCTATCCGTCAAAAAGAACAAAGAAGAAGTTGAAATCAATCCAGACAGTGATTGGTTGGCCTCAGACCGGGATTTGGGCCGTGAGCTTTACATAGACGGCGGTACTTATCGGATTACGGCCGTTCTCGATGACCGTCATTTCTCCCTGGAGGGGCCGTTTCAAGGGGAAACAGACGCCAACGCCCGCTATGCTACGGGCAGTGTTCCTTATGGCGCACCCTGGCTGGTGCGTCTACCCACCAATCTGGTCATTCTATTGGATGAGAAGGGCAAGCTGGAACAAATGGCATGACTAAGGAAGTCCGGCGTTTTCTCGAAGTATATGAGAAAAACCTTCAGGCAACCCAGAGAAGCGCCATGTTTTTACCTGTCCCTAAAAGCACGGCGGAGGCGAAGCAGCGGCTTTTAACCCTGGTGCGCATCCAAAAAGGGACTGCGCAAAATTTGAAAAAGCTCATCACCGTGTTTTGGTCATTAGAGGCGCGGGAGCGCCAGGTGCTGGTACGGCCGTATTTAGCGGCTCTCAACACAACCAAATACGTGCTGGATGATGTTTTTCTCGAAGCCCGATTTCAGGCCGAATTTAACAAAGACGACAGCCAGCTAAAAGACGTTCATGCGATCTATCAAAGTGCCGTTATCGAATGGATAAAAGGCAGTCCCCTGTTAAATCCGCAAACCAATAAAGATAACGATAGCTTTATCCCCAAAGTTAGCAATAGCCTGGGACAACCCTATTTGCGCGGGCTTGGGGGGTTAAGGGCTCTAACCGGGACTGCGGACTTTGGTGGGCCGACTGCTTTGCCCAAACGCGCCAGAGCAGCGCTGCTGGCCGATATAAAACACTTTAAAGATACCCAGTTTAAAGAAGGCCTCCAGCCGGAAACGGAGCATATGATCGGCCTGATATTTTTGCGATCCCAGCTGGAACTGACGCTGCGCTGGGTGATAGACGTTACCAACTTTTCGGGAGTGCAGGGCTGGTATCAAGAGATGGGCCAGGCAGTGGAAGTCGTGAAACAGGATGTTCTGGACATCATTGCCTTGCAGGTGCGCCAGGCACTCATCCATAAGCAGAAGGAGACCGCTCTTGCCCTCAAAAAGCTGTTTCAAGGATATCTTGCGACTCTAGCCAACCTTTACTCTCTTCGGGGCTTTGAAGCGGGGGTCTTGCTCACCTTTTTTGCCAAAAAAAATGACAAAGGTAGGTTTGCCTTTGAGGACGAAGTTGTTGGTGTAAATCAGGTGAAGGAAAAGATCAGCGCTTATGTTGGTGTGCCTGATCCCGACAACCAGGATCGCGCCGCCTTAAGCGTCGATGCCGTCCTGGCCCGACTAAACGAATTACAGGGCAAGGAGATTACCGTTTTTGGCCTGCTAAAAGGACGTAAACTAACCAGCGAGTCCAGCAAAGGGGAGATCCGGCTGGGCCCAGTGAACCTGGCCGGTTTTCAGGGTCCAGTCAAAGACAGGCGGGCTGTGGTCAAAGGCGTATTGGACGTTCGGGGAAAGATAGCAAAGATTGTTGACCCCAGCCTCAAACCAAACTCTTTTGCCTACGTAGCCCAGGTTGGTTCTCCCATTCGATTTCAACAAGAGGATTTAAGCCAGCCGCTCCACTTGGTACCCAATTGGCGCCAGGCCGGATCGGGGATAAAAGCGGAAGCCCGTCGCGAGCTAGAGGGAAAAAGCATTTCGGCCGTCCTGGCCGGGCAGCAGTTGCTGGTCATCGACCTGCTCACACACCCGGAGGTCATCACGGCCTTAAACGGCCATTTTAACGGGAAAAAGATCTCCGCGGAAAGCAGGGCCAGGTGGCGTCAGGATCACATGATCGATTTGAATGACCTGGCTGTGCGTACATTGGTTTGGACCGTGCTGTTTAAGAAGTTTTTAAAGCAAAACAAAAACAAGGCATTTGCCAGTCTGTTTGCGTTTATGAACCAATATCTCAAACATTACACCCGCCATACATACTTCAATGTCCGAGATTCAGGGAAGAATTACCTGCTCAGTAACTGGCCGACCGATCTGCTGGGCTGTGAGTTTTTTGATTGTGGTGTTTATGCTCTGCGGATGGCTTTTGATATTCAACAAGCGGTTACGCAAACTTCGGTCAAGGTTGAGTTTCGTTTTCTGACCTTTTTAAACCATATTGCCCTGATCGGCTACTTTGATAACCAATCTTTTTTGGTTAACAACGATCGGATCTATTTGCCAAAGCCGATCCCAAAATCTGCGGCGGATGCCCAGCTGGAGGCGGGCTTTAACTGGGCCATAAACGCCTTTTCTACTGTATATGATGTGCGGTTTACGATTTTTGTGGCCGTCATGCCCGTTGGCTCCTTGCTGTCAGACACCTCATCGTTTGAGTCAAAAATCTGGCAGATGTATCAAAACTCCCTCTGGTGGGGATTGGCCAATCATCGGGCAACACCCACCAGCAATACACCTTCCTACTATGATGAAATTCAGCTCTTTAACCAGGGATCGCTGAAATTGGAAACGCTGCTCACGGTAATCAGAGAAAAGAACCCGGCTGCCTCTTCACCGCTGATGGGTGAAGCCACGGATTTGGCGGCGGCCCTCTACGATCTGGCTAACCGGCTGGCAGACCCAGCTAACTTTGTGGCTGAGAAAAAGTCGGTTAACTTTATTCCGGCCATTGGCTTTGGCTCCCCGCAGTCTTCGGGCAAGAGGCGGGCGAGCGGCCTGCCAATGTATGAGATGGTTGATCTCTTAAAGAAGAAAAGCAATCTATCCCATAAACAAAAGCAACTCATTGGCAGTAAGGTCCGGCAGGCCCATGTGGCCGCATTAACGGCTAAATTTGCCCTGAATAAAAAGCCCTGACGGCGAAATAAATAGAGGGTCTTCAGGAATTCAGGAGGTTTACAATCCGTGATGCGTGAAACGTGAAACGTGACCAGAGTGACATCACGTTTCACGCTGTTAAATCTTGTAATATCGTACCTTCTCTAGTTTCCGCTAAAGAATTAACATAAAAAGACTTCATTGAAAAATTAAAATTCGTTGGCAAATCTTTTGCCAATGACAGAACCTTAAAAATGTGACAAAAAAGACCAAAAGCTAAGTCAAAACAGCCACCGCTGTTTGTTTTGTCTGCGGTGGGCGGCAATTCCTTTGGGCAAATGGTCCGTGACAGCTGGTTTTTGGCGAAGTCGCCCTGGTAAAGGGTAACTTTGCGGAAAAGGCAGACCGGCCAAAGCCCGACGGAAGCGGCCTGGGGTTGGTTGGGGATTTCTATCCCAGAACCCAGTTGGGATGGTTGGATGCAAGGCTGCCAATCCCGTCAGAATGGAACCGGCCAAGAGCACCAACTCTGGTAAGCGTTGACAAGTTTCCTGAGCAAAGACAAACTGGCGATGAGCCCCTACCATTTGCTTGCCCGCCAGCGGCAATTGCTCAATCGGCCAGCGGTCGGTGTAAAGGGCATGAACCGTCGGCGCTTGCAGTTTGACATTGGTGCCCACCAAAAGAGGGTCCTTATAGCGGGGGTCGCTGATGGCATAGATATCAAACAAGTCGGCCTCTGGGCTGGGTTGAACGTCAGGGCGCACCAGGTCATACCAGACGTTAGCGGTTATCGCCTCGCCTGTTGCCAATTGCCAGGTGACGGTCGCATCGGCTGGGGTCGCGGCGATTTCCCGTCCCTTGTAGCTTCGCACCCGTGGCCGGACGCGGCGACCGTAAGATGGCTTGACGCCTCTTTGCTCTGGGGTGTAGGCGATGTAGTTACGGCGGGCCGTGCCATTTTTGGCCAAGCGGACCAGGTAACGGGCCACTTTGGCCTGGTGGACATCTTTGAGCTTGAAGCCAGCGTCGGCCAGCAGGATTTCCAGCAAATCCAGGACACGAGCCGCTTTCTTGAGCAACGATTCCTTGAGCGCCGCTTCGCCAGGGTCTTGCGGATTCACCCGCACCATGTGGCTGGGCAAAGCGATGCGTTTGCCTTTCACCTGCCCCACCCGTGCAATCAGTCCCAAAATGACCGCCGGTAACGCTTTCTCGGCCACACTGTGATAATACTTGGAAGCCAACCCTTGCAGTTTGGGCCGCCAGAACGGGGTTGTGTCAATGGCCACCGCATAATAGCCTTCGTAACGACAAGGTTGCCATTGACGGGCTTGCATGTATTTATCCCACTCGACGATCAGTTCACTGATTTGCCACACCCCACTGCGCAAGGCAGCCCAGGCGCGTCGCACCGCCTCTTCGCCAATCCCGGTTGATTGCAAGGCTGGAAATAAAGCACCTCGATGCGTTAGCAAGGAACCGCTGACCAACATCCACAAAAAATGGAGCATGGCGAGATTGGTGCCAATGGGCAAGTTGGTTACAATTGCTATCAGAGCTGACATTGTTGGTTCTGTTACTGGTGGCATGTTCTGGTTTCCTTTTTGGTCGAAGGTTTTAACCAATAACATGCCACCAATTTTCTTTTTTGTCACATTTCACTTAGCGGAAAGTAGAGTACCTTAACAATTTCATAAAATCGTACCCCTAGTTTTGTAAACTTCTGTTCAGAGTTAAGAAGTAGGTGTGTCATGAACAGAAGAGAACCTTTAACTGAAGCGGAAAAGGACTATATTTACGAGCAGAAACTGAGTGGACGTAAGCTGGCAGATATTGCTGCGGAATTGGAATGTACCTACAGTACGGCCCGAAAGTGGTGGCGCTATCGTCGGGATGGGAGCAAGCCTCGGCCCCGTGGCCGACCGGCAAAAGGTGTGCTGAGCACCTATCCAGAGATGGTGCGCCAGAAAGCCATCGCCCTGAAACGGGCGTGTCCCCATCGCGGGCCAGCGATGATCCGGCTCGATTTGCAAACAGCCCTGGACCTGGATGAGGCAGAGTTGCCCAGCGTGTCCCGTTTGGCCGCTCTGTTCCAGGAGGCTTGTCCGGAAGCGGTACAAACCTATCGACCACGACAATATCCTGAAACGTCGCCGACAACGGCTACCCAGCCGCATCAGATCTGGCAGATGGATGGCAAAGAGAAAGTGGCTATCGGGGAGAACGATGTCGCCACCGTCCTAAACATCCGTGACCCATACAGCGCGGTGATGATTGCCAGTCAAGCAACAATCACCACAACGGCCAAGGGCTGGCGCAAGTTAACCCTGGCAGAGGTGCAGAATGCCCTGCGTGAGGCTTTTCATCGTTGGGGTCGGCCGTTGGCCGTGCAAACGGATCGCGAAGTGGTGTACATCGGTGCCCCAGAACGGTACTTTCCCTCCCATTTCACCCTCTGGCTAATCGGTTTAGGCATTAGCCACAAGGTGATCCGCTTACGTCGCCCTACGGACCAGGGAGCGGTGGAACGTGAGCACCGCACGTTAGGCAACTGGCTTTGGGCGGACCACGAGTATGCGTCAGTCTCGGCCCTGCAGGCTGGCTTAGTTGAGATGAACGACTTGTACAATCATCGTTATCCCGCCCGGACCAGACAGTGTGACCGACAGCCACCTTTGGTCGCCCATCCACAAGCGGTTCACTCGGGACGCACTTTCCATCCGGCTGCCGAGTGGGAGTTGTTTGACTTGGCTCGGGTAGACCGTTTCCTGGCAGCGCAAGTTTGGACGCGAAAAGCAAGTGAGACAGGCACCGTCAGCGTGGCTGCTCATCCGTATCATTTGGGCCGCTGTTATGCGGGCCAAACAATATCGGTGACCTTTCTATCGGACAGCCGTTCTTTCCGTTTTGCAACGGAAAACGGTGACCTCATCGACGAACGGCCAGCCAAAGGATTAAGTCAAGCGGACATCATTGGCTTGATGCCACTTGACCCTGACTGGCCTGTTTATCAAGCAGAATCGTTTCAACTGCCGTTACCTTTGGAAGGGGTATGATTTTATGAGATTGTAAAGGTACGAATTTACAGTAACTAACACACGCTTCACGTTTCACGCCAAACCCCACGAAATCCCAAAGAGCCTAAATAGATTACGCAGATTAAATCTTCTTAATCTGCGTAATCTGTTGATAAAATCTTGTTTGCTTCTCCTGGTCCAGGTCGCGGAGTGGTAAAAAACGAAATGCCGTCTCAAAATGGTTCCGTTTTTTACCACCTGTGTTGCAACACTCAAACGGATCGTGGTTTTGTCCACGGTTTACCCCCAAGGGTGAGGATTGATCCTTAATCCCTTTTGAATTTGGAATAGTCGGGGGCGGCGTAGCGGGTTTTGCCGCCGTTGCTCACGTCCATCATCGCCTGCACCTTCATTTGCAGGCCAAACAGATTGATAAAGCCAACCGCATCCTTCTGATCGTACACGTCTTCCTTGCCAAACGTGGCAAAATCTTCCCGGTACAGGCTGTTGTCGCTGTAACGGCCGATTACAATCGCATTCCCCTTGTACAGCTTAAACTTCACCCAGCCCGTGATCGTCTTCTGCGTGTCGTTGATGAAGGCCTGCATCGATTCCCGCAATGAGTGGAACCATTTGCCAAAATAGACCAGTTCAGCATATTTCACGGCCAGCTCTTCTTTGAAGTGGCTGGTGTCCCGGTCCAGGCAGAGCGATTCCAGCTCCCGGTGGGCGGCGTACAGGATGGTGCCGCCGGGTGTCTCGTACACGCCGTGGGATTTCATGCCCACCAGCCGGTTCTCTACCAGGTCGATACGGCCGATGCCATGTCTGGCGCCCAGCTCGTTCAGCTTTTCAATCAGCGCCGCCGGTGGCAGCTGCACGTCGTTGACAGAAACGGGCACCCCCTGCTCAAAGTGCACGGTCACGATTTCCGGCTCGTCAGGAGCGTTTTCCGGGGCGACGGTCCATTGGAACATGCTTTCTTCCGGCTCGTTGCGCGGGTCTTCCAGAATGCCGCCCTCGTGCGACAGGTGCCACAAGTTGCGGTCCCGGCTGTAGATCGATTTTTCGGTGTGGACCACGGGCACGTTGTGTTTTTTGGCGTAGGCCAGGGCATCTTCACGGGAGCGAATGTCCCACTCGCGCCAGGGGGCAATCACTTTGAGCGTGGGGTTGAGTGCCTTGTAGGTGAGCTCGAAGCGCACCTGGTCGTTGCCCTTGCCGGTGGCACCGTGGGCTACGGCATCGGCGCCTTCGGCCTCGGCAATGGCTACCTGCCACTTGGCGATGAGCGGCCGGGCAATGGACGTGCCGAGCAGGTACTGGCGCTCGTAAATCGCGCCGGATTGCAGCATGGGGAAGAGGAAATCTTTGGCAAATTCGTGGCGCAAATCTTCCACATACACCTTGCTGGCGCCGCTGGCCAGCGCTTTTTCTTTCAGCCCCTTCAGCTCATCATTCCCCTGACCAATGTCGGCGCAAAAGCAGATGACTTCGCAGCCATAGTTTTCGCGCAGCCAGGGCACGATGACGGAGGTATCCAGGCCGCCAGAATAGGCGAGAACCGCTTTGTTGATTTTTGGTTTTGACATGTTTGTAACTCCTTGAATTGGTTGGATAACTGGTAATTGGGTTATTGGGTAACTGGGTAACTGGATGGGGTTCGGGGTGAGGTGGAGGACAACGGCCGTTTCATCACAATTTTTTAGCAACGGGCAAACCTGGCAGTCGCGCCATACTTTTTCCGGGAACAGCTCCCGGCTGCTGATGGTAAAACCCATCTTCTGGAAAAACGGCACGGCGCGGGTCAGGGCAAACAGGGTCGGCACCTGCTGGAGCTTGGCCTGGGCAATGATCGCCTTAACGATGCTGCGCCCCCAGCCCTGCCCCTTCACCTTATCGGCTACGGCCAGCGAACGAACTTCGGCCAGGACTGCGTTGTAGTACAGCAGCGAAACGCAGGCCACCAGCTCCTCGTCGGCGTCGATGCCCACCAGCCAGTCTGGCAGGGTATCGTGGATCGATTGCGCGGTGCGCGGCAGCACGTCGCCGCGCCGTACGTGCTCGTTCAGCAGGGCCAGAATGTGGGGGATGTCTTGGGTGTGTGCGGGTCGGATGTTCATAATTTTGAGCCACAGAGGAGACAGAGAGTATAGAGATTTTCTCTTTTTTCTCTGTGCCCTCTGTGGCAATCCCTTTATTCGTCGGAAATGAGGCGTTTGCCCAGGCTGATCACGTCGTCGATGTGGTAGCCGAGGTGGCCGTAAAATTGGATGACTGCCCGGTTGCTGCTGCGGACTTGCAGGTTGATTTTGGCACAGCCCAGGGCGGCCAGTCTGGCTTCTACCGCGGCCATCAAGGCACGGCCGATGCCCTGGTGCTGGCAGTTGGGTAACACGGCCAGGTAGTTGATCCAGCCGCGATGCCCCTCATAGCCGCCCATGACGGTGCCAGCGAGACGGCCGTTTACCTCCGCCACCAAAAACAGCTCAGGATTCACCTGCATTTTGCGGGCAATATCCTTGTGCGGATCGTTCCAGGGCACGGTCAGCCCACACGCTTCCCAAATGGCGACGACGGCGTCGCTGTCTGGCAAAATAAAGGGACGAATGGTTGGTTGCATCATCTCTACTCCTGAAAAAAATAGAACGCAGATTTACCTGATAAACATGATCAGGGAAATCAGGTAAATCTGCGTCCCATTTCTTTGCTTCCTCACGAAACTTCTTCCAGGCAGGCGGCGATGGTGGTTACGGCCGTATCAATTTCCGCCATGTTCACAATCAGCGGCGGGGCCAGGCGCAGCACGTTGTCCCCGGCGGTGAGGATGAGCACGCCTTTGTTTCGTGCCGCGGCCATGATCGGGGCAGCAGGCTGGTTAAGCGCCACGCCCAGCAGCAGCCCCTGGCCGCGTACGTCGACAATTTGCTCCAGCTCCAACGTTTGCAGCCGGTGTTTGAGGTACGCGCCGTTTTCTTGCACTGACTGGAGAAACGGCCGTTGGTTGATCTTGTCAAACACCACGTTGGCCGCGGCACAGACCAATGGTCCGGCGGCAAAGGTGCTGCCGTGATCGCCCGGCTTGATGACCTCGGCGACGGCCTGGGTAACCAGTGCCGCGCCAATGGGCAGACCGCCCGCCAGCGGCTTGGCCAGCGTCATGACGTCTGGCGTCACGCCATACTGCTGGTAGGCCCACAGCGTGCCGGTGCGGCCCAGCCCACACTGCACCTCGTCGAAGATGAGCAGGGCGTGGTGCGCGTCACAGGCGGCGCGCAGACCTTGCAAAAATTCGGCCGTGGCCGGGTTAACGCCACCTTCGCCCTGGATTGGCTCGACGATGACGGCGCAGGTGTTGTCGTCGATGGCGGCCTGGGCAGCAGCCAGGTCGTTAAACGGCACAAAGGTGACGCCGGGCACCAGCGGGGCAAACGGTTCGCGGTACTGCGTTTTGTAGGTGGCGGACAGTGAACCCATGGTACGGCCGTGGAAGCCGCCGGTGAAGGCGACGATATTTGTTTTTGAGATTGGAGAGTGGAGAGTGGAGATTCTGGATCTGGCGTATTTGCGGGCAAATTTGAGGGCGGCTTCGTTCGCTTCTGCGCCAGAGTTGCAGAAGAAGACCTTGTCGGCGAAGGAGTTCTCCACCAGCTTCTGGGCCAGCTGGGCCTGCGGCGCGCTGTGGAACAGGTTGCTGACGTGGGTGAGCTGGGCGGCTTGTTGGGATACGGCCGTTACCCACTCCGGATCGCTGTGCCCCAGCGAAGTCACGGCAATACCCGAGGTAAAATCGAGATACTTGTTGCCGTCACTGTCGTACAAATACATGCCCTCACCGTGGCTAAAAACGATGTCCGGCCGGTTGTACGTGTGCAAAACATAGTCCGCTTCCGCTTGAATAATTGCTTGTCTGTCCATAAATTTCCTCCTGGAAGATCATCCACAGATGACACAGATTTCCCAGATTAAGAATTTATATCTGTGTCATCTGTGGATTAAATCCTTGCCTCGTTGGTAAAAACTGTGCCGCTGCTGTTGACCAGTCCGGCCAGGTTGACAATTTGCGTTTGTGACACGCCCTGGGCGATGGTGGCCAGGGCGGCACGCACTTTGGGCACCATGCCGTCGGTGATGACGCCGTTGGTGATAAGCGTTTCGGTCTGGTCGGGCGTGAGATGGGGCAGTATCCGGCCGTCACACAACACCCCCGGCACATTGGACACAAACGTCAGCCGTTCGGCTTGCAGCGCCAGGGCCACGGCGCTGGCGGCATCGTCGGCATTGACGTTGTAGGTGCAGCCGTCATCGCCCAGCGAAAGGGGTGAGAGCACCACCGTCAGCCCCAGGCTGGTGAACTGGCGCAGCAGGTCGGTGCGCACCTGGCTGATCTCGCCCACGTAGCCGAGATCGGCCGTGGGATGCTGCTTCTTCAGGCAGCGTAAAATACCGCCGTCCACGCCGCTAAGACCAATGGCGTCTACCCCCGCCGCCAGCAGGGCGGTGACGATTTGTTTGTTGGTCTGGCCGCTCAGCGCCATCTGCACCACGCTGATCATCTCGCGGTCGGTGACGCGATGGCCGTCTACCTTGGTTGATTGCAGCCCCACTTTTTGCTCCAGGGCCACAATCGCTCGCCCGCCGCCATGCACGATGATGTGCGGGACGGCCGTTCGCGCCACATAATTCGCCAACCCGGCCAAAAATCCGGGATCATCCAATTCATTGCCACCGATTTTTAATACTTGCATGTCACACCTCAAAAATGGGTTGGCGTGAAGAGTGAAACGTGATGATTTCCTTCACGTTTCACGTTTCACACTGTCAGGCCCGTCGTTTCCTCAATGCCAAACACCACATTCATGTTCTGCACCGCCTGTCCGGCCGCGCCTTTAACCAGGTTGTCGATGGCCGAAGTGATGACCAGGGTATTCCCGGCCAGCGTCAGGCCAATGGCGCAGCGGTTGGTGCGGGTGACGTGGGCCAGGGTGGCCAGTTCGCCGTCGGGCAGCAGGCAGATGAACGGCTCGTTGGCGTACATGGCGGTGAAATACGGGCGTATCTCTTCAAGCGTCACTCGCTCGACGAAGTTGACATAAATTGTTGATAAAATGCCCCGTTCTACCGGCAGCAGGTGCGGCGAAAAGATCAGCGGCGGTGTGTCTTGCCGGAACCAGCCCATCACCTGCTCAATTTCTGGCAGGTGGCGGTGGCTGCGGCCGATTTTGTAGGGGGAGAAGTTGTTGTGCGCCTCCACAAAGTGGGTGTTTTGTTTGGGTGTGCGGCCCGCGCCGGAAATGCCAGACTTGGCATCGGCGATGATCGGGCCGGTGATGGGCAGGTTTGAGGTGAGCAACGGCCGTAACGGCAGCAAAATGCTGGTGGGGTAGCAGCCGGGGGTGGCCACCAGCCTGGCGCCCGTCAGCTGGGCGCGGGTAAACTCGGTGAGCCCGTAGACCGCCTCGGCCAGCAAGTGCGGCGCGGGATGGGTTTTGTCGTACCAGCTGGCGTAGGTGTTGGCGTCTTTCAGGCGGAAGTCGGCGCTGAGATCAATCACGGTGACTCCGGCGGTGAGGGCGGTGACGGCCGTTTCTGCCGCCGCCGCGTGCGGCAGGCACAAAAAAACCACATCTACCGCGTCCAGGGGCGCGTCTTCCCCTAAAATCAGCGGCAGATGTGGCGCCTGTGGGTACACATCGGACAGCTTCTGGCCCGCAAATGACTGCGACGTGGCAAAAACCACATCCACTTGCGGATGCCGCTGTAATAGTTTCACCAATTCATAGCCCGTATACCCCGTAGCCCCAAAAATGCCTGCTCTAATCATCTCCAATCTCCAATTTTTTGGCCACAGAGGAAACAGAGAAATAAGAGGTTTTTTCTCTGAGACCTCTGTGCCCTCTGTGGCAAAACCG
The DNA here is from genome assembly GCA_016710325.1 of Candidatus Leptofilum proximum. Classification (GTDB taxonomy): domain Bacteria; phylum Chloroflexota; class Anaerolineae; order Promineifilales; family Promineifilaceae; genus Leptofilum; species Leptofilum proximum. Next base: position 2,143,499 of record JADJXK010000001.1, read on the forward strand.
CAAAAAAAAACCGCCAGACTCTCATGAAGTCTGGCGGTTCGGGTTGCGCGTGTCTTTCAGTTGACTCAGGCAAGCTCAAATACCAGACTAGGTATCTGGCGACGGCGGCGGATAACGCGAAGAGCTTGTGTGTCAAAAAATGTGTTCATCGTGGCAGAAATTTAGCAGATAAATTTTGACTGTCAACGGCAAAATAAAAATTAGGAGATTTTGCCTAGAAATGGGGGAGGACTTTGGTTAATCTTGTCCAATTATTTAGCAAATGGAACGAATTGGTGGTGGGCGGGGTATTGGTGATAAAGTCTTTATGGCGCCAAAGGAGATGAAGATGAAGCAACTAAGCGTGTTATTTTTCTCTATGATCCTCCTGGTGGGGTTGGCCACGGCGGGCTGCACCAGCGGAGGGGAGACGGAGACGGCCGTTGCCCAAACAGATACAACAGTCATAATGCCAACTCCCACGGCATTTCCTTCGCCAAATCCCGAAATGCCCAGGCCGGACAGTTGTCCCATCACGCGACCGCCAGAGACACGCTTTATACCGCCCGCGCCATATCCCGAGTGGCCACCAGGAGCTGATTTTTGGTATGGTACCAATGCCCTGTGGACCGACTTACGATCCGACGGCATCTGGTATGGCTTGCCTAAATCTGATGACGGGTATGGCAATAAAATCGCCCTATGGCATGAGGGGTACAGCCAGGCAGAAGAGCCGCGGCCAGCCATCACCCTCTCAGCCCGGCAGCTGGATGGCGACGCCGTAGTGGAACCCTCTGTTTATGGCACCAACGCCTATCATCCAGATTATGGGCAGTTTATGATGACCGGAATCGAGCTACCCACATTGGGCTGCTGGGAAATTACGGCCGAATACCAGGAGGCTGCGCTTAGTTTTGTGGTTTGGGTTACACCGTAGCGTGGAAGTTCGCTAAATAAATCTACAAAGCCGTCGAAGGTCATTGGACCTTTGACGGCTTTTTTATTACTTCGCCCGCGGGAAATTGGGATGGGATACGGCCGTCCTGATAGGCGCATTTCACTAACTCCCTCCCTCCAAGTCAGACAGCTGCCCGTGTTATAATGTGCTTGATAGCCTATCACCAAGAGGAGGCACAGACTGCGAGATAGGATTTCACAGCCAACCCAATGCTTTCTCTCAGGATCGTTTTTATGCACAATCATTCTTATTGGACAAAGATTAGCAGCACACTGCGCTTCCTGTCTACGGCAATAGCCGTTCTTGAGGGGCGACCTCCTGAACAGCAGGCGCGTATCCTGGCCCGTCTTGTCTCCGTCATCCTGTTTATTACTCTTCTAATAACGCCAATCTGGCTGGTCATGTCTCCTGATTTTCCGTCGGCCCAGTACATTTCTGTTGGTCTTATTGGGGCGCTGTGTACAGCCTTGGTAATGAGCCGTATTGGGCGGATTCACGCAGCTGCTGCCCTGGTTGTTTTCTCCCTTATTGCTCTGGTTTTTGCCACCTTTTTTACAGCACCAGGACCCCTGACGGAGCGAATGATCACGCTTAATTTCCTCATCCTGGTGGTGATGGTCACCGGCCTTATTCTGCCTCAACTCACCCTGCCGATCATAACGCTCAGTCTGGCCACCATTGGTGTCTTTTTCTTTGTCCCGGATGCTCCATTTACCAGTACCTTTGCTTATCTGGTCTTCTTTCTGTCGATTTTTTCATTAGGCGGAGCCTACAGCCAGGTGAGTGGGAAATATAAACAACAGCTGTTTGAGAGCGAAGAACGATATCGCTCGGTGGTGACGGCCTTGTCGGAAGGCGTGATATTAATGTCCAAAGAAGGAAACGTAGAAACATTTAATACGGCCGCTGAACGCATCCTCGGCATAACTCCACAGCAGCTGCAGGGCCGAAATGTCCTCGATCCAACGTGGCTGGCAATCCGTGAAGACGGTACTCCCTTTCGCGGCGAAGATTATCCCCTCATTGTGACGCTCAAAACCGGCCAGCCTCTCTCAGGGGCGGTGATGGGTCTCACTCATCCAGATGGTCAACTCCACTGGATTTCCATTAACTCCCAGCCGCTCGTCAACCCGGGAGAAGAGAGACCTTATGCCGCGGTGGCTTCACTGACGGATATCACGGCCCGCAAGCAGGATGAACGCGCCCTGCAAGAGGCCCAGATCTGGTACCACTCCTTATTTGAACAGAGGCACGATGCGGTGTTTATCCTGGACTTAGAAGGCAGGCATCTAGAGGCCAATCGTCGTGCGGCGGAACTGCTTGGTTACTCTGTAGAGGAAATTCAGCACCTCACCTTCCGTGATTTGTCGGTGGAACCGGCTCAGAGTGAGGAGAAGCTGGCCAGGCTGCTGGCTGGAGACAGCCTGCCCATGTACGAGCGGAAATTTCGCAAGAAAGATGGCAGTGAAATTCCCGTGGAGATTAACGTGGAGCTGGTGCGAACGCTGGATGGCCAACCGCTGCACATTCAAAGCGTGGTGCGAGACATTACCGGGCGAAAACAGACCCAGCAGAATGAGTTTGATCTGGCGCTGGAAAAAGAACGGACGCACGTGTTGACTACCTTTGTGCACGATGCTTCCCACGAGTTTAGAACGCCGCTTTCCATCATTAATACCACGGCTTTTGTGATGGCCCGCCTGCAGGACCAAGAAAAACGCTATGAACGAGCTCGCTTGATTCAGGAGCAGATCATGCGCATCGTTAAGCTGACGGAAATGCTGCTGCTGATAACCAGGCTGGAGGGCACGCCGCTGCAGGATCAGGTAGTGGTGGACATTGGCCAAATTTTTGACCTGGTTTGTCAACGCCTCCAGAAGGACGAGGATACGCATCCGCAGGTGCTCTTTACCACTCCCCCAGATTTGCCGTCGGTGGTCGGTAATCCAGAAGAGCTGATGGAAGCATTTCGCCAGATTTTGGAAAACGCGTACCGGTTTTCGCCGGGTGATGGGGTGATTACGGCCGTAACCGGCCACAACGACACCCACGTCTGGCTGCTCGTCCACGATTCGGGGCCAGGCATCCGGCCCGAAAACCTGCCCCACATCTTTGAGATGTTTTGGCGCGAAGATGAGGCCCACTCCACCCCAGGTCTGGGCCTTGGCTTGGCCATTGCCCAAAAGATCATCAATCGGCACGGTGGCAAAATTGAGGCTGTGAGCGACAGAGGCATGGGCTCTACCTTTCACATCTTTTTGCCCATCACCAACGCCGCAGATTAAAACGAGAAGGTGCCAGCCAGGCTCTCTGGCTGGCATCTTCTGGGTTGGTCTAAGTAACCGTCTAGAAATAACTCCCCGCTTTTCAGATTGGGCCAATCTCAGCAAGGTTTTACTCTGTTATTCCCCGGCGTTTTGGTAAGCAATGGCATCTTCATCGGCCACGGGTGGCAGGCTTTGTAAATATACCCAAATCGCGTGCAGTTCCTCGTCTGTCAGCTGGCCAATGGCCATCCAGGGCATCAGCGACTGCGGAATGTAGGTGCCGTCGGGCAAAGCGCCCTCGCGCAAGGCGAGGAGGAATTCTTCCTCAGTCCAGTCACCCAGGTTGTAGGGTGTGATGTTGGGCGAAGGCACGCGCAGACGTTCCAGGTTGGGCACGCCCGCAAAGTCTTCGCCGTGGCAGCTGCGGCAGGGCAGCGCCAGGTATGCGCCGTAAGCCAGGGTATCGCTCGGGTCTGGCCCCACCGGAATCTCGGCGACGGCTTCGTGGTCAATCATCTTGATCGCGGGTAGACCTTGAGGATTGCCCATCACAAAGTCCCACAGGTACGGACCGGAATAGCCGTTGGGCGGGCCGGGTTCAGCGGAGGGTGGCAGCGTCTTCAGGTAGGCGATAATGTCTCCCAAATCTTCCTGGCTTAAATCCACATAGTAGTTTGAAGGCATATAGATGAGCGCTTTGCCGTCTCGCCCCACGCCGTGGCGAATGGCACGGATGTAATCCTCGTCGGTGTACCCTTCAAGGCCATTTTCCCCCGGCGTCAGGTTAGATGGGCCAAAGGTGCCGGTGAGGACCGGAATGTTGGCCCACAACATGCCGGAAAGATCTTTGCCGTGGCATTCGGTGCAGCGCACGATATCTACCAAAATTTTCCCACGATCAATGCTGGCCTGGTCGGTGGGAATTTCCATCGCTTGCACCTCAACATCAATGGTGCGCCGGGCCTGGGTATACCAGTAAATGTAGTAGCCCAACAGACCAATAAGGGCCAGGCCTAAAATGCCTCCGAGAACGATTCCCAGCCACTTAAGAAATTTTTTCATATCCTTCTCCTTACTTTAAGTTGTTGTTCGGGTTGGTTTTTCATGCCCTCAGGCAAGATATGCGTTTTTGGCAATCATGATTTGCTGCATCTGGTGGCTGCCTTCAATGATTTCCATGACTTTGGCATCACGCAAAAAGCGCTGCACGGGATAGTCACTGCTGCAGCCGTTGGCGCCATGAATCTGCACGGCGTCGGTCGCCACCTCCATTGCTGTTTTGGAGGCGAAATATTTGGCAATGAGGATGTCGTTGGTGGCGCTGGGCTGCTGGTTTTCCAGGGCATAGCCCGCCTGCAGGCAAAGCAGGCGGGCCGCTTTTACGTGGGTGACCATGTTGGTCACCATTTGTTGGATGAGCTGGAATTTGCTGATCGGCTGGCCAAACTGCTCGCGGGCCTGGGTGTAGGCCAGGCTGGCTTCCAGGCTGGCCTGGCCGATGCCCACGCTGCCCCAGGCCACGGAGTAACGGCCGATATCCAGCGCCGACATCGCCACCGCCATAATGCCAAAGCCAACGCCCGCCAGGATGTTTTGTGCCGGGATAGGGCAGTTGTCCAGCACCAGTTCGGCCAGCATGGCGCCTTTGGTGCCAATCATGCCGTGGATGGGGTGGACGGTGAGGCCGGGTGTTTCTTTTTCCACCAGCAGGGCAACGGGCTGGCCGTCCTGCCGGGCAAAGAGCAGGAAGAGATCGGCGATCTGGCCAAAGGTGATCCATTTTTTACGGCCGTTCACCACCAAAACGTCAGCGTGCGGAACGGCCGTTGTCTCAATGTACCCCGCATTGCTGCCGATGTTGGGTTCACTCAGGGCAAACGCTCCGATCTTTTCGCCGCGCGCCAGCAGTGGCAGCCACTTCTCCTGCTGCGCCTGGCGGCCCCAGCGCTTCAGGGCAAACGTCACCATGCTGTGCACCGTGATCAGGCTGCGGGTGGAGGAGCAGGCGTTGCCCAGTTCTTCGTTGAGCAGGCCAAACGAGAGGAGGTCCAGCGGCTGGCCGCCGTGTTCTTCCGGCACTAGCGCCCCTAAAAAGCCTAAATCGGCCATTTTGCAGATCAGTTCCCGCGGAAACTGCTCCGTTTCGTCAATCTGGCGGGCCAGGGGCGCCACTTCCTGTTGGGCAAACTGGCGGTACAGGTGTTGGTTGTCACGTTGTTGAGAGGTGTATTCAAATTGCATGCTGTTTCATAACCTTTGTTGGTGGTGCATCTGGCGCTTGAGCAAATTACCCACGGTGTTTATCAGCGTGGGCTGTAGATCGTACAGAAAGAAGTGATTGCCGGGGAAGGTGAACATTTCCAGCAGTTCGGTGCTTTGCTGCTGCCATTCCTGCAACCCGGCTTCATCCGTTTTTTCGTCGTCCACGGCGTCCAGAACGGTGATGGGGCAGGGGAGCGGTGCGGCTTCCCGGTAGGCGTACGTTTCTACCATCTGGAAATCGGCGCGAATCATGGGCAGCACCAGGCTGCGCAGTTCGGCGTTTTGCAGCACCGTGGGTGAAGTGCCGTTGAGCCCTTCCAGCGCCGTGACAAACTCTGCCTCTGGCAGGTGATGAATGTGCGGATCGGCATAGGGCACGTGCGGCGCGTTCAGGCCAGAGACGATGAGGCGCTGTGGCAGCGGCAGCCCTTGCCGCCGCAGCCGCTGAGCCACCTCGTAGCTTAGCAGTGCGCCCATGCTGTGCCCCCAAAAAACAAACGGCCGATCCAGAAAAGGCGGCAGCGCCTGGGCCAGCGCCTGCACCACCGTATCCACCTGGTGATGCAGCGTATCGCGCAGGCGTGTCTCGCGGCCGGGCAGCTGCACGGCGTAGCTGGTGACATATTCGGGCAGCATCCGGCTCCACTGGAAGAAGGTGGACGCGCCGCCCCCGGCATGGGGAAAGAAGAAGAGGCGGAGACGGCCGTTTTGCCCGCGCGAAAAAGGCATCAGCCAGGGTGTGGTGAGGGGTCGATGGGTCATGTGGTTATTACCTCATGCCTGCTGGTTGCACCAGGCGGTTGGTGAGCGTCTGGGCGATTTGTTTGACCGTTTTGGGCGCTTGCAGCAGGGTAAAGTGGTTGCCCCGCAGCACCTCCACCGACAGCTGGGCCAGGTACGCCTGCCAGCCCAGCCACTTGTCCTTTTGCCTTCTGGCGCTGTTTTTGGCCACGATGAGCTGGACCGGGTGGGCAAACGGCCGTGGCCCATACGCCTGCATTGCCGCATAGTTGGCCTGGAAGACGGTAAACTGCCGGGCAAACTCGTCCCAGGTCAGTTCCTCCGGCAGGTGGCCGGCCGCTTGCAGCTGGGGCCACAGATGGCGCAGCTGCGCGTCGATGGACGCGCCGTCAGGCAGTAGATTGAGCTTCGTTTTGGGCGACAGGTAGCCGGTGTCCTGGGCAAACCATTGCAGCAGCGTGGTGGCGGGCGGCAGTTCCACCTGGCCTGATGGGGCGAAGGTGTCGATGAGCGTCAGCGATCCAACTGCCTGGTCAGCCGCGGCCAGCTGTTGGGCCATTTCCAGCGCCACCACACCACCCATGGACCAGCCAAGCAGGTGATACGGCCGTCCAATGTCGGTCGCCTCCAATGCTTGCAGATAGCTGGCGGCCATGCTGGCGATGTCTGTTTGGGCGGGTGTGTGCGGCAGCAGGCCGAGCGATTGCAGACCGTAGACCGGCTGCTGGGCGGGCAAGGCCTGCACCAGCCCCAGGTACGGCAGCACCTGGCCGCTGCCGGGATGAATGACGATAAGCGGTGGCTGATCGGATCTGCCTGGGCGCAGCGTTACTAACGGGCTGTGGGCCGTCTGCGTCGTGGGATCGCTCATGTATCGGGCAATGGCGGCAATGGTGCCTTCCTGGAAGAGGCGGGGCAGGGGAAGTTTAACGGCCGTTGCCTTCTGCATCGCCGCCACCAGCCGGATGGCCAGCAGGGAGTGGCCGCCCAACTCGAAGAAGTTGTCGTGAATGCCTACCGGGGAGACATTCAGCACACGTTCCCAAACTTCGACCAGCTGCTTTTGCAGGGGTGTTTCCGGGGCGACGTAGGGCGTCAACCGCATCATCTCCACATTTTCCGGTGCAGGTAAGGCGCGGCGGTTGATCTTGCCGCTGGGGGTCAGCGGGAACTGCTCCAGCCGGATGAAGTGGGCGGGCACCATGTAGGCGGGCAGCTTTTCGCGGAGGAGGGCGGGGAGGGTGGTGACGGCCGTTTCATCAACTGTAATCACGTAAGCCACCAGCTGCTGCGCCCCCTGGTCCGGTTTATGCGCCTGCACTACCGCTTGCTGCACCGCCGGATGCTGGTTGAGCACCGTCTCAATCTCGCCCAGCTCCACGCGATGGCCACGAATCTTCACCTGGAAGTCATTGCGGCCCAGGTATTGGATGTTGCCATCGGGCAGGTAGCGGGCCAGATCGCCGGTTTTGTACAGGAGTGACCGGGTGTGCGATGAGGACATCGCCGGGTGACCGGGTGACCGGGTGACAAGAGCATTTGTCACCTTGTCACCTTGTCTCCCTGTCACCTTGTCAAAAGGATTGGGGACGAAGCGCTCCGCCGTCAGATCCGGCTGGTTGATGTAGCCGGTGGCCAGGTTTAGCCCGTCGATGTACAGCTCGCCGGGTATGCCAATGGGCACGGGGCGCATGTGCCGGTCCAGCAGATAGATTTTGTTGTTGTCGATCACCCTACCAATGGGTGGCAGGTCGGGCCACTGATCCGGGTCGGGGACGAGCGTGTACGCGGTGATCACGTGGCTCTCGCTGGGGCCGTAGTGGTTGTGGAAGGCACAGCCGGGCAGTTTCTTGAAGAAGTCGCGGATCGGTGGGGTGGATTGCAGCGCTTCCCCGGCAGTGATCACTTCTTGCAGCGTGTCCGGGTAGGAATCCAGCCAATGGGCTGCTTCGGCCAGGTTGTGCAGGGCTACGAAGGGCAGGAAGAGCCGCTCGATGCGGTATTTTTGCAGGGTGGCCAGCAGCTGTTCGCCGTCGCGCCGCACGTCGTCGGGGATGAGCACAAGCGTGCCGCCCGCCTGCCAGGTGCTAAACATCTCCTGGAAGTGCACGTCGAAGCTGAGCGAGGTGAACTGAAGGGTGCGCGTTGGCCCTTGCCGAAACATCGCTTTCTTTTGCCAGGCGAGCATGTTGTTCAGGGCGCGGTGCGGCAGCACCACTCCTTTAGGCGTGCCGGTAGAGCCAGAGGTGAAGATGACGTAGACAGAGTGTTCGGGGTCGATTACGGCCGTTACCCGCCCCTCCGCAAACGGCGACAGATCCAGCTCGTTCACGTTGATCCGGCTGCATCCAACATCGCTCAGGTCAAGGCTGGAGTGGGTCAGCAGCAGCCGCACGTCGGCGTGGTCCAACATTAGTTGGAGGCGGTCGGGCGGGTAGTCGGGGTCCAGCGGCACGTACCCTGCGCCTGCTTTGAGGATGGCCAGAACGGCCGTCACCATCTCCAGCGAGCGCGGAATCATGATGCCCACCGGGTCGTTGGGCTGCACGCCGTTGGCTTGCAGGAAGTGGGCCAGCTGGTTGGCCCGCGCGTCGAGTTGGGCATAGGTCAGCTGCTGGTCGCCAAAAAGCACGGCCACGGCCTCGGGCGTGGCGTCGGCCTGCTGCTCAAAGCGGTGGTGGACCAGTTCGTGGGGATCGATGGGAACGGCCGTATCGTTCCACGCCTCGATCTGCGCCTCTTCTTCCGGGGTCAGCAGCTGCGCCTCGATGATTGGCTGGTCTGGATTGTCGACCATAGCGGTCACAACTTGCTGGAAGTGCTGCGCCATGCGGGCAATGGTTTCCGGGTAGAAGAGGTCGGTATTGTACTCAAAGGCGGCGAGGAATTCTGCGGCCGTTTCTTGCACGTGCAGCAGCAGGTCAAACTTGGCCGTTTTGGTTGCCGTCTCGATGGCATTGATCCGCAGCGGCAGCCCGGCAGGCAGCGGCTGGTCATCCCCCTGGTTTTGCAGCACAAACATCACCTGGAACAGCGGGTGGCGGCCGGGATCGCGGTGGGGCAGCAGCGCCTGGACCAGGTTTTCAAACGGATACTCCTGGTGGGCATGGGCCGCCAGCATCGTCTGGCGGGTTTGCTGCAGCAGGTCGCGCCAGGTGGTCGTTTCATCGACGTGGCTGCGCAGGGCCAGCGTGTTGAGGAAGAAGCCAATCATGTTTTTCAGGTCGGGATGGCTGCGGTTGGCGATGGGTGTGCCCACCACCAGGTCTTCCTGGTTGGTGTAGCGGTACAGCAGCCCGTTAAACGCCGTCAGCAGGGTGACAAACAGCGTGGCCTGCTCGGCCTGGGTCCACTGCTTCACTTTTTCGGCCGGGGGCAGCGGCAGGGTAAAGTCGAGCATATCGCCGTGGCTGGTTTGCCACTGCGGCCGGGGTTTGTCCGTGGGCAGTGCAAGTGTGGTGGGCGCCTGGGCCAGGTGCTCACGCCAGAAGGCCAGGCTTTTAGCCATCACGTCATCCGTGAGCCGCGCCTGCTGCCAGACGGTGTAGTCGCCGTACTGCACGTTGATCGACGGCAGGGGCAGCGCCCGCCCGGTGGTCTTTTGCAGGTAATGCACGACGATTTCGCGTAGGAATAGGCCCGTCGACCAGGCATCGAAGGCGATGTGGTGCACGGTAAAGAGCAGCAGGTGCATTTCTGAGGCCAGCTGCAGCAGGTGGATGCGGTAGATGGGACCAGTTTGCAGATCAAACGGCGTCAGGGCACTTTCGCGGCGAATGGCGTCGGCCTGGGCGGCTTTGCCGTCATCGGGTAACTCGGATAGATCGGTGCAGGGGAGGGGAACGGCCGTAAACGGCGCTACTTCCTGGTATGGCGTCTCATCCTCGCCGGGCACAAAGTGGGTGCGCAGACTTTCATGCCGCTGCAAGACCTTGTTAAAGCTGTGCGCCAGGGCGTCGGTGTCGAGCACGCCGCGGATTTCCAGGTGGATGGGAATGTTGTAGCTGGCGTTGGCCTCTGGGTTGATCTGCGCGATGAACCACATGCGCTGCTGGGCAAAGGAGAGCGGCAGCGGCTGGTCTGCCGGGCGCGGCGGAATACGCGGCGTTTCTTCGTCTTCGGCCACCTTTTGCCGCTGCCACCTGGCCAGCAGCGCCTGCTTTTTGGCCGAAAGGTTGTCGCGGCGAGCGGCCAGCTCGGCTTGTTTAGCGGCGCGGGAATCGGTTTCTTGACTGGTTTGTTCGGTTTGCTGCAGGGCTTGCAGTGCCGGGTAGTCTATCTCACCAACGGCCGTTACCGGCATCTCCTCCAGCACGTGGAACACCGCTGGAACAAACTGGGCGGGCAGCTGCTGTTTGGCCAGCTGCTCCAGCTGGGCGGTTTCCAGCGGTTGGCGGGTGACCACGTAGGCGTGCAGCTGTCGTTTTTCGCAGGGCGCATCATCGGGCAAGATGATACAGTCCTGGACGGCGGGATGGCGGGCCAGATGGGCGGCCACGGCGGTGGTGTCCACAAAATGGCTGCGGGTGGTGGTGTGGGCGGGGTGGTAGCGGCGGAATTGGAGACGGCCGTTTTCCACCCAGCGCCATTTGTCGTCCGTTGGCAGCAAGTTCGCCCCCACGTGCAGCTCGCCAATGACGCCAATCGGTGCCGGTTGCCCCGCGCTGTTTCGGATAGCGACTGGTGCCGTTGGTGTGCCAGTCAGCCAATCGACCGGCTCGTCTACCGGATTTAGCATCACGGGCAGCAGTGTGGCCGTTGTCAGCGCGCCGTGCAGGCGGCGACGGCCGTGCCACTTCTGCCACAGGGCGGGCGGCATATCGGCTTCGAGGGAGACGGCCGTTTGCAGATGCGGCACTTTAGCCGGATCAAGTGCGCCTAGGAGCACCGCAGGCAGGATGGCAAAATCCACCTGCGTGTGGGCCAGCAGATCGTAGAGTGAAGTCAATTTGGTGAGCTGGCTGCGGGGGGCCAGGTACAGGGTGGCGCCGTTCAGCAGCGTGGCAAACAGTTCGTGCGCAGCCTGGTGGCTGGCGAAGACGGCAAAATGCAGCACGCGGCTGGTAGCTTCGATGGGGTAGATGTCGGCCAGCTCGGCCAGCTCGGCGGCCGGGTAACTGCCCAGGAACGGCAGGTGCAGGCCGCCGGCTGCCGGGGCGGGCAGGTCGGTGTCGGGATGGTGTGCGGCCGTTTCGATGGCCAGTGCAGGCAAATCGAACTGGTCAGCAGGTGGGGCTGAATCGCAGTAGAGCAGCAGTTTCGCGCTTCCGTCTTGCAGCGCCTGCTGCTGCCAGCTGCGCGGCTCGTCCTCGTTGAGCGGCAGGTAGATGCCGCCCGCCTTGAGCACGCCCCAAACGGCGGTGATCATCTGCGGCGTGGGCGAAGCATAGATGGCAACCGTCTCGCCGGGCTGCACGCCTTGCTGCCGCAGCAGGTGGGCCACCTGGTTGCTTTGCCGGTGCAGCTGGTTGTAGGTGAGCGTGGTGGTGGGGGTGTGAACGGCCGTCTTCTCGCCAAACTGCGCGGCGATGGTGGCAAAACGCTTGGTGAGGCTGGCGGCTGGAGCCACGGCCTGGGTCGCCTGCGCTTGCCGGTCACGTTCCGCCGCCGTTCGCAGATCGAGTTGGGCGATGGGTATGTCGGGTTGGGCCAGCATCTGGTCCAGCAGGGTGACGTAGTGCTGGCACAGCTGTTTAATGCGCGCCGCCGAAAACAGGTCGGTGTTGTACTCCACCCCGCCAAAGATGCGCTCGTTTTGCGTCGTCAGGGAAAGGGTGATGTCGAATTTGGCGGTCTGCGCACCAAACGGAATGGGCTCCAGCTTGATGCCGGGAATGCCGGGCGGCGGGCTGGCGGCCTGGGCCGTGAACAGGGTCTGGAACAGCGGCGAATGAGCGGCATCACGCCGATGCTCAATCGCCTCCACCACCTTGTTGAAGGGGATGTCCTGGTTTTCCTGCGCGCCGAGCGTACGCTGCCGCACCTGGTGAACGAGCTGGCGGAAGCTCATCTCTGGCGTCAGGCTGGCGTTGATGACGACCGTGTTGACAAAAAAGCCGATGAGATTTTCCGTGTGGGCGTGGTGCCGGTTGGCGATGGGCGAACCGACGTTAATTTCGGTCTGCTGCGTGTAGCGATACAAGAGGGCGTGGTAGGCCGCCAACAGCACCATGTATAGGGTGGCTTTTTCTTGCTGGACAAAATGCTGAGTTTCCCGGCTCAGGGCTTCCGGCAGGTCAAACGCGTAATCGGCCCCGGCGTCGGTTTGTTTGGCCGGGCGGGGTTTGTCCGTGGGCAGGGCCAGCGGTTGCAGGTTGGCGGCCAGGGTTTGCTGCCAATACGACTGCTGCTGGTCCTGGTGTTGGGCCAGCCAGCGGTTTTGCCAGGCGGCATAGTCGCTGTACTGCATGGCCAGCGGCGGCAAATCAGGCGCCTCGCCTGCCTGGTACGCCCGGTAAATCGTGACCACTTCATGCACCAGCAGGTCAATCGACCACAAATCGATGGCGATGTGGTGCAGGGTCAGGAGCAAGACGACGGCGTCATCGGCCAGATCCAGGAGCTGGACACGGATGGGCAGGTCGGTTGTGAGGGCAAACGGCCGTTTCACCTCATCCGCCACCCGCTGCATCACCTCTGCTTCCACCTGGTCGGCGGGTAGCTGGCGCAAATCGGTGTGCTGCACAGGGAGCTGTTTGATGGGGCGGGAACGGCCGTACACATCATCCGCTTCGTAGAAAACGGTGCGCAGCACTTCGTGCCGGTTGATGACGTCCAGCAGGCTCTGCTGCAACCATCGCAGATTCACGTCGCCGCGCAGCCGCAGGGCGATGGGCACGTTGTAGGCGGCGCTTTGCGGGTTCAGCTTGTAGAAGAACCAGAGCCGTTTTTGCGCCAGGGAGAGCGGCAGCCTGTCGTCGGGGAAGGCGCGGGTGACGGCGGGTTTGCTGGACCGTTCGCCAGCTGGTGCGGCCTCCGTTTCGGTGTCCAGGTAATGCGCCAGGCCAGCAATGGTTGGCGCGTCGAACAAGACGCGCAGCGGGATGTGCCGGTCCAACTGCTGGCCAACGGCCGAAATGAGCTGGATGGCCAGCAGGGAGTGGCCGCCCTGGGTAAAGAAGTTGTCGTGGATGCCCACTTCGTTCACATTGAGCAGGCGCTGCCAGATTTCGGCCAGCTGCCTTTCGGTGGGGCTGGAAGGGGCGACGTACGCTTCGCTGGCGTCGCGTTCACCCGTGGGGGCGGGCAGTGTTTTGCGGTCCACCTTGCCGTTGGGCGTCAGCGGGAAGGCGTCCAGGCCTATGAAGAGATGTGGCACCATGTACGCGGGCAGGGTTTCCTGGACAAAGGCGCGCAGTTCGGCCGTAGGTACGTCTTCACGTTCAAAAATCAGGTAGGCCACCAGCTGCTGCTTAAAGGGATGAACCACGGCCTGGGCTACGCCCGGATGCTGGCGCAGGCGGCTTTCAATTTCGCCCAGCTCCACGCGGAAGCCGCGAATTTTCACCTGGTGGTCGGAACGGCCGTAAAAATTCACCGCGCCATCGGGCCGGAAGCTGGCGAGATCGCCGGTGCGGTAGAGAGGTGACCCGGTGACACGGTGACCGGGTGACAGGGTGACCGGGTGTGCGATGAGGACATCGCGGGGTGAAGGGGTGAAATCAGTCACTTTGTCACCTTGTCTCCTTGTCACCTTGTCAAATGGATTCTCAACAAACCTTTCGCTCGTCAGCTCCGGCTGGTTGAGGTAGCCGCGGGCTACGCCGGTGCCGCCGATGTACAGCTCGCCGGTGACGCCGATGGGTACGGGGCGCCGGTTGTGGTCCAGGATGTAGAGCTGGGTGTTGGCCAACGGCCGTCCGATGGGAATCGACTGCTGCGGATCCAGCTCTTCAGCCAAGACGGGGTAAATTGTGGAGTAGGTGGTCGTTTCTGACGGGGCGTACATGTTCCACAGCTTGTCGCCGCGGGCCAGCAGCTGCTGCGCCAGGGCCACCGAGAGTGCTTCACCGCCGGTGATCATCTTCAGGCCGGGCTGCCCCTGCCAGCCGCCGTTGATCAACATTTGCCAGGTGGCGGGTGTGGCTTGAAGGTAGGTGATGGCTTCTTGCTGCATCAGGGTGATGAGCTGCTGGGGATCGGTAACGGCCGTTTGCGGGGCCATAAAAATCTGCGCGCCAGCCAACAGCGGCAGGTACAGCTCCACGCTGGCAATGTCGAAGGAGAGGGTGGTGATGGCCAGGAGCCGGTCGTCTGGGGCCATGCCAGGCTGATCGGCCATGCTGGTGAGCAGGTTGACCAGCGATTGATGCACAATTTGCACACCCTTGGGCCGCCCTGTTGAGCCGGAGGTGTAGATGATGTAGGCCAGGTTGTGGGGGGTGACGGCCGTTTCCGGCAAATCAGTTGGCAAATCAGCCAGTTTGGGCAGCAGTTCATCCAGGCAAAGTACCTGGGCCTGCTGCTCTGGCAGGGAATCGACGATGCTGCTTTGGGTAAGCAGCAGCGGCGCCTGGGCATCGGCCAGCATAAACTGGATGCGCTGGGCCGGGAAGGCCGGGTCGATGGGCAGGTAGGCGCCGCCCGCCTTGAGGATGCCCAGCAGGCCAACGAGCAAATGCGGCGTGCGGTCGAGCGCCACGGCGACAAAGGTGTCTGGCTGGACGCCCAAAGCGAGCAGGTGGTGGCCCAGCTGGTTGGACTGCATTTCCAGCTGACGGTAGGTCAGTGTGGTCTGGCCGTCGGCGATGGCGATGCGGTCTGGCGTTTGGGCAGCGTGGTGGGATATGAGCTGGTGCAGGCAGAGGTCGGTGGGGAACGGCCGTTCCGTCTCATTCCACTGCTGCATCAAGGCTACGTCCGCTGGCGTCAGGATTTCCAGCTCGTGCACCGGGCGGTCGGGCTGGGCCACAATTTGGGCCAGGAGGTGGTTGAAGTGGTCCGCCAGCCGGGCCACGGTGCTTTCATCGAAGAGAGCGGTGCTGTACTCCCAGCTGGCCGTTAGCGTGCCATCGGCCGTTTCCGTCAAATCCAGGCTCAGGTCATACTTGGCGGTGGTGCCCAGCAGCGGCAGCGGCGACAGCTTTAGCCCCGGCAGGGCCATCTGGCCGAGGGGGGCATTTTGCAGCGTAAAGGCCACCTGGAAAAGCGGCGTGTAGCTGACGTCCCGGGCCAGCTGTTTGGCTTCCACCAGCTTTTCAAAGGGAATGTCCTGGTGGGCATAAGCGCCGATAGTGGTCTGGCGCACCTGGCTGAGCAGGTCGCGGAAGGTGGGGCTGCCGGTCAGCTGCGTGCGCAGCACCAGCATGTTGACGAAGAAGCCAATCAGACCCTCAATTTCGGCATGATGGCGGTTGGCAATGGGCGAGCCGACCACGATATCTTCCTGCTGCGTATAACAGGCCAGCAGCAGCTGGAAGCTGGCCAGCAGGGTCATAAACAGCGTGGCGTTTTCCTCGTGGCTAAGCTGTTTTAACGCCCGCATCTGCTGGGCCGGAATGTGACTGTTGTAAATGGCGCCCACAAAGGATTGCACGGGCGGGCGCGGCCGGTCGGTGGGCAGGGTGAGAACGGCTGGTGCCCCTTCGAGGGCGTCTTGCCAGTAGTCAATCTGCTGCTGCAGCACATCACCCTGCAGCCAGCTGCGCTGCCAGGCGGCAAAGTCGGCGTATTGGATGGGCAGCGGCGGTAGGGGCGACGGCCGTCCGGCCACAAACGCCGTGTACAGGGCCGACAGCTCGCGGAACAGAATCTCGGCCGACCAGCCATCGGCGATGATGTGGTGCAGGACGATGGCCAGGATGTGCTGTTCGTCGCCCAGGTGCAGCAGCGAGACGCGGATGAGACGGTCTTGGGTGAGGGAAAACGGCCGTGCCACTTCCTCCGCCAGCCAGTCCAGAGCTGCCTGTTGGGTCGATTGGGAAAATTCCACCATCGTGATGGGCAGGTGCGTTTCGTCGCTCACGTGCTGGTAGGGTTGGCCGTCTGCCCCGTAATAAAACGAGGTGCGCAGCGCGTCGTGGCGGGTGTACAGGGCGTCGAAGGTTTTTTGCAGGGCGGCTGTTTCGAGACGGCCGTCCAGCCGCAGCGCCAGCGGTATGTTGAAGGCTGACTGGTTGGGCGCCAGCTGGTCAATCACCAGCAGCCGCTGCTGGGCAAACGAAACGGGCAGCGGCTGGCTGCCCACCACGGGGAGAATCGGCGGCGTTTCCACCTTTGCCTGCGATTGGGCAATCAGCCCGGCGATGCGGGCGATGGTGCCATGCTCCAGCACATCACGCAGCATGAGTTTGACGCCCAACTGCTGCTGAATGCGGGTAAGCAGCTGCGTGGCCAGAAGCGAATGGCCGCCCAGTTCAAAAAAGTTGTCGTGAATGCTGATTTCTTCTGCAAACAGCAGCTGCTGCCAGATGGCCAGCAGCTTTGCTTCCGTAGCGGTGCGCGGCGTGGCAAACGGCAGGGTGCGGTCCAGCTGGTCCGGGTTGGGTATGGGCAGCGCCTTGCGGTCGATTTTGTCGTTGGGCGTGCGCGGCATTTCCTCCAGGCGAACCCAGACTGATGGAACCATGTAGTTGGGCAGGCGCTGGTGCAGTGTGTCGCGCAGAGTGGCCTGGTCGGTGGCGGCGCCTGGTTCAACCGTGAAATAGGCGACGAGCACGGTCTGCCCGTCAGCGGCCGTATGCGGCATGACCACCGCGGTGGCTACAGCGGGCTGCGCTTCCAAATTGGCCTCGATTTCACCTAACTCCACGCGGAAGCCGCGCACTTTGACCTGGTGGTCGGAACGGCCGTTGAAGAGCAGGTTGCCGTCGGGGAGGAAGCGGGCGAGGTCGCCGGTTTTGTAAAGGCGTGACCGGGTGAAGGGGTGACCGGGTGAAGGGGTGACAAGGTGACCGGGTGACAGGGTGACCGGGTGATCTGTCACCTTGTCACCTTGTCTCCTTGTCACCTTGTCAAAGGGGTTCGGGACAAACCGTTCGGCTGTCAATTCCGGGCGGTTCAGGTAGCCGTGGGCCAGGCCGAGGCCGCCGATGCACACCTCGCCGGGTACGCCCAGGGGGACGGGCTGCATGTGCTCATCCAGCAAGTAGATTTGCGTGTTGTGCAGCGGACGGCCGATGGGGGAAATGCCGCGGTGTGTGCTGTCTGGCGGGACACGATACAGGGTGGCGCAGACCGTCGCTTCCGTCGGGCCGTAGCCGTTGATAAGGACAAGGCCGGGAATGTATTGCTGGATGTCCACCAGGGTCGCTTCGGCCAGCGGCTCCACGCCAACGAGCAGCCGCCTGAGGTGCGGGTAAGCATGGCCATCGCGCAGCCAGGCGGCAAACGGCTCCACCATAAACGGCGGCAGGTAGAGGGAGGCAATCTGCTGTTGGGCCGACCAGGTAAACAGGCGCGGCGCGTCGGTGCGCACGTCGCCGGGCACAACGTGCAGCGTGCCGCCGCTGGTTAGCGGCGCAAAAATTTCGTAGACAGAGACGTCGAAATTGAGAGTAGTCCAGAGGGAAGCGGCCGTTCCCGGCGGCAGTGTGCCCCATTCATCAAAGCTGTGCAGCAGGTTAAAAACGCCGGTATGGCCACAAACTACACCCTTGGGCTGGCCGGTGGAGCCGGAGGTGTAAATGATGTACGCCGGGTCGTTGGGCGTGTAGGCCAGGTCCAGGTTGGTACTTTCCAGTTGGTCCAACTGCGGTTGAACGTCGTGCCAGGCCAGGACGGTGCAGCGGCTGGTGTCCAGGTGGTCCAGGGGCGAATCGGTGAGGATGATAGGAGCGGCCGTATCGTCCAGCATGAACTGGAGGCGCTGGTTGGGGTATGCCGGGTCGAAGGGCACGTACGCCGCCCGCGCTTTGTGGCAGGCCAGGATGGCGGTGATGGCTGGAACGCTGCCGGGCAGGTGAATGGCCACCGGCTGGCCGGGCTGCACCCCCTGCTGGATAAACAGGCGGGCCAGCTGGTTGGCGCGCAGGTTGAGCTGCTGGTAGGTGAGCGCTTCGTGTTCGTCGGTAACGGCCGTTACCTCCGGCTGCACTTCGGACCATCGCTCAAACTGTTGGTGCAGGCAGAAGTCGGGAATGGTGTCATCCACCGTGCCCTCGGACAGGTGCAGGATGGTTTGGGTTTCGGCGGCGGTGAGGAGGGGGAGTTGGGCGACGGCCGTTTCTGGCTCTGCCACAATACTTTCTAACAACGTCTCGAAGCGGTTGTGCAGCCGGGTAATGGTTTCGGGCAAGAATAGATCAGTGCAGTATTCCCAGGTGCAGAGCAGTCCGTCGTTGGTTTCGGTGATAAAGAGCGACAAATCGAACTTGGCCGTGTGGCGCAGCACGGGCAGCGTGGCGACGGCCAGATTATCGAGCGGCTCCAGCGGCGCGCTCGCGTTTTCCAGCGAAAATGTAACCTGGAAAACGGGCGTGTAGCTGGTGTCGCGCGTGGCGTTGACGGCGTTGACCACCTGCTCAAACGGTATGTTTTCGTGGTTGTAGCCTTCCAGCACGGTTTGCCGGGCCTGGTCCAGCAAAGACGCGAAACTTTCTTGCCCGTCCAGCTGCGTGCGCAGGGGCAGCATGTTGACAAAAAAGCCAATCAGCCGCTCGATTTCCGGGTGGCTGCGGTTGGCGCCGGGCACCCCGACGACGATGTCGTCCTGCTGGCTGTGACGGTAGAGCAGCACGTTGTAAGCGGCAAACAGGGTCATGAACAGGGTGGCGCTGTGCTCGTGGCTGAAGAGGCGCAGGGCGTGGGCCAGTTCGGCAGGCAGGGGGGCGACGTGCAGCGTGCCCGAGGTGCTTTGCACCCGGGGCCGCGGCAGATCGGTGGATAGATTTAGCCGGTCGGGCGCACCTGCCAGCTGGTTTTGCCAGTAGGCCACCTGCTGCTCCAGCATCTCGCCTTGCAGCCAGCCACGCTGCCAGGCAGCAAAATCGGCATATTGTAGGGGCATGGCGGGCAGCTGGTTAGCTTCGTCCTGCACCAGCGCGCCGTAGACGTGCCAGAACTCCTGGGTGAAAATGTCCATCGACCAGCCGTCGGTGATGATGTGGTGCATGACGATGACCAGGATATGCTGCTCATCGCTCAGGCGCAGCAGCGAGACGCGAATGAGGCGGTCGGTGGTGAGGGAAAACGGCCGTCCCACTTCCTCGTCCAGCCATTCCTGTACGGCCGTTCCCTGGGCCGCCTCTGCCAGGGATGAAAAATCAACCGGGGTGATGGATAGCTGCGTTTCGGCCGAAATCTGCTGGTACGCCTGGCCGTCGTCGGTGAAGGCAAAGTTAGTGCGCAGGGAGTCGTGGCGGGTGTAGAGGGTGTTGATGGCTTGTTGCAGGGGGATGGGGTGGAGACGGCCGTTCAGCCGCAAAGCCAGCGGCACGTTGTAGGTGGCCTGGTTGGGCGCCAGCTGGTCTATCACCAGCAGCCGCTGCTGGGCAAAAGAAACGGGCAGCGGCTGGCTGCGGTCCAGCGGCACAATGGGTGGGATATCGGCCTCACTTTGTGTCCCGGCGATCAGCCCGGCGATGCGGGCAATGGTGCCATGCTCCAGCACATCGCGCAGCATGAGCCGGACGCCCAGCTGCTTCTGAATGCGGGTGAGTAGCTGCGTGGCCAGCAGGGAGTGGCCGCCCAGTTCAAAAAAGTTGTCGTGGATGCTGATCTCTTCGACCGACAGCAGGGATTGCCAGATGGCCAGCAGCTGTTTTTCCGTGGCGGTGCACGGTGCGGCAAACGGCAGGGTGCGCTCCAGCTGATCCAGGTTGGGCACGGGCAGCGCTTTGCGGTCGATTTTGTCGTTGGGCGTGCGCGGCATTTTGTCCAGGCGAATCCAGACCGAGGGGATCATGTAGTTGGGCAGGATGCTGTTCAGGGCGTCGCGCAGCGTTTGGGCGTCGGTGGGGTGGTCGGCTTCGGGCTGGAAGTAGGCGACGAGGACGGTTTGGCCGTCAGCGGCCGTGTGTGGCAGCACCACACCGCTGGCTACGCCGGGTTGGGCCAGGAGCTGGTTTTCAATTTCGCCCAGCTCCACGCGAAAGCCGCGCACCTTCAGCTGGAAGTCCGACCGGCCGATGAACATGATGTTGCCGTCGGGCAGGTAGCGGACGAGATCGCCGGTTTTGTAGAGGCGTGACAAGGTGACAGAGTGACCGGGTGAAGGGGTGAAGGGGTGAAGGGGTGAAGGGGTGAAGGGGTGATCGGTCACCTTGTCACCTTGTCTCCTTGTCACCTTGTCAAAGGGATTCGGGACAAAACGTTCTTCGGTCAGCTCGGGGCGGTTCAGGTAGCCCTGGGACAGGCCGATGCCGCCGATGCACAGCTCGCCCGCCACACCGACGGGTACGAGCTGCATTTGGGGATCGACCACGTAGACCTGGTAGTTGAGCAGGGGACGGCCGATTGGCGTCTGGCCGAGGCGCGGGCTGTCGGGAAAGACCGGGTAGAGCGTGGCGCAGACGGTGGCTTCGGTAGGTCCGTAGCCGTTGATGATGATCAGGCCGGGGATGTGCTGCTCAATTTCCACCAGGGTGGGTTCGGCCAACGGCTCGACGCCAACGAGGAGGCGCTTGAGGCTGGGGCAGGTACGGCCGTCGCGCAGCCAGGCGGCAAATGGTTCCACCATAAACGGCGGCATGTAGCCATTTTCGATGTTGTTTTCGGCCAGCCAGGCAAAATAGCGCAGGGCATCGGGCTGGATCTCCTGGGGCACGATGTGCAGCGAGCCGCCGCTGATCAGCGTGGTGAATATTTCATAGACGGAAGCATCAAAATTGAGCGTGGTCCAGAGTGAACCAACGACCTGCGGCGGCAGCGCGCCCCACTGGTTGAAGCTGTGCAGCAGGTTAAAAACGCCAGTGTGGCCGCAGACCACGCCTTTGGGCAGGCCAGTCGAACCCGACGTGTAAATGATGTAGGCCGGGTCGGTGGGGGTGTAGGCCAGGTCCAGGTTGGTGGCTTCCAGCTCGTCCAGCTGCGGCTGGATGGCGTGCCACTCCAGGACGGTGCAGCTGCTGGTGTCCAGGTGGTCTACGGGTGAATTGGTGAGGAGGACGGGAACGGCCGTATCTGCCAACATAAACTGGAGGCGCTGGGTGGGGTAAGCCGGGTCGAACGGCACGTAGGCGGCGCGGGCTTTGTGGCAGGCGGTAATGGCCACCAGGGCGGGGACCCTGCCAAACATGTGGATGGCCACCGGTTGGCCGGGCTGCACACCTTGCTGGATGAGCAGGCGCGCCAGCTGGTTGGATCGCTGGTTGAGCTGCTGGTAGGTGAGCGTTTCGTTTTCGTCGGCAACGGCCGTTACCTCCGGCTGCCGTTCTACCCACATCTCAAACTGCTGGTGGAGGCTGTAGTCGGGAATGCTGGTGTCGACCTTGCCCTGCCAGTCGTGCAGGATGGTGTGTTTTTCGGCGGTGGTGAGGAGGGGGAGGTGGGTAACGGCCGATTCCGGGCCATCCACAATGCCTTGCAGCAGAACCTCAAAGTGCTGGTGCAGGCGGGCTATCGTGTCCGGTAAAAACAAATCGGTGCAGTATTCCCAGGTGCAGGTGAGCCCGTCGTTGGTTTCGGTGACAAAAAGGGTCAGGTCGTATTTGGCCGTTTTGTTGTCCACCGGAAATGGCGTGATGCTGAGGTCGCCCAACTGGGCCGAGGGCAGCTGATTCTCCAGCGTAAAGGCCAGCTGGAAAACGGGCGAATAGCTGGGATCGCGCACGGGCTGGAGCACATCGACGATGCGTTCAAAGGGCACGTCCTGGTAGCTTTGCGCCGCCAGCGTGCTCTGGCGCACCTGAGCCAGGAAGGTGCGGAAGCTGGCCTCTTTGGGAATGCGGGTGCGCAGCGGCAGCATGTTGACAAAAAAGCCAATCATCTGCTCGATTTGCGGGTGACTGCGGTTGGCGCTGGCCGTGCCGATGACGATGTCGTCCTGCTGGCTGTGGCGGAAGAGCAGTAGGTTATAGGCGGCAAACAGGGTCATGAACAGGGTGGCGTTTTCCTGGCGGCTGAGCTGCCGCAGTGAATCGGTGAGCGCGGCGGAGAGCGGGGCAACATGCACCGTGCCGCGCGTGCTTTGCAGCCTGGGCCGCGGCAGGTCGGTGGGCAGGTTGTGCAGCGACGGCGCTTCGGCCAGCTGCTCCTGCCAGTAGGCGGCTTGCTCGTTCAGCTTCTCCCCATCGAGCCAGCCGCGCTGCCAGCGGGCAAAATCGGCGTACTGTACGGGCAGCGGGGTCAGTGGCGATGGCTGGTTATCTGGGCGGTTGCCCTCGGCAGCCTGGTAAAGCGGCCACAGCTCGTCCAGCAGAATTTCCATTGACCAGCCGTCGGTGATGATGTGGTGAATGACAAAGAGGAGCAGGTGCTGCTGGTCGTCCAGCCGCAGCAGGGCGACGCGGATGAGCGGGCCGGTGGTGAGGGAAAACGGCCGTGCCAATTCCCCTTCCAACCACTTCACCGCTTCTTGCTCCTCGCCAGAAAAATCAACGTGGGTGATGGACAGGTGCGTTTCGGCGGCTATGTGCTGGTAATGTTGGCCATCGTCGCCTTCGTAAAAGGTGGTGCGCAGGGCATCGTGGCGGGTGTAGAGGGTGTTGACGGCCGTTTGCAGCGCGGTGGTATCGAGACGGCCGTTCAGCCGCAGGGCCACGTGTTCGTTGTAGGTGGCTTCGTTGGGCGTCAGCCGATCAATCACCAGCAGACGCTGCTGGGCAAACGAAACGGGCAGCGGCTGGCGGCGATCCAGCGGTTCGATGGGCGGAATGTCCCGGCTGGTCTGCGAGGCGTCGATGAGTTCGGCCAGGCGGGCCACGGTGCTGTGCTCAAAAATGTCACGCAGGGCCAGGCGCACGTTAAACTGCGCCTGCACGCGGGTGACCAGCTGGGTCGCCTGCAGCGAATGCGCCCCCAGCTCCAAAAAATCGTCGTGGATGCCGACGCTGGTGAGGCCCAGCAGCTGCTGCCAGATGGCACACAGCCGGGTTTCGGTGGTGGTGGTGGGGGCGGTATATGGCTTGGAGCGGGCCAGTTCGTCCAGGTTGGGCGCGGGCAGCGCTTTGCGGTCTACCTTGCCGTTGGGCGTGGCGGGCAGCTGGGGCAGCTGCATCAAAATGCTCGGCACCATGTAGCTGGGCAGCGTCTGCTGGAGCGCCTGGCGCATCTCGTTGGTACTCACGGTCTGGCCGGTGTTCGACACGAAATAGACCACCAGCTGCTTTTCGTTGTTGGCGGGATTGACCCAGGTGGTAGCAACGGCCGTTGCTACTTCGTCCAGCTCCTGCACCCGACTTTCAATTTCGCCCAGCTCAATGCGCAGGCCGTTGACCTTCACCTGGTAATCGGTGCGGCCCAGGTATTCGATGACGCCATCGGGCCGGTAGCGGGCCAGGTCGCCGGTCCGGTAAACGGTGGTCGGTGGTCGGTGGTCGGTGGTCGGTGTTTGGTTTTCTGATGACGGATTACCGTTTACCGATAACGGTATAAACCGTTCCTCTGTTAATTCAGGGCGGTTGAGGTAGCCCTGGCTCAAGCCTTCGCCGCCAAGGTACAGTTCACCCACGGCACCCACCGGCAGCAGGCGATGAGCTTCGTCCAAAATGTACGTCTGCATGTTGGCGATGGGACGGCCGATCGGCAAATCGTCCCGCGTGGCTTGGGTGAGATCCGCCTCGGTGACGCGGTGGCCGGTGGCAAAAATGGTCGCCTCGGTGGGGCCATACAAATTCCACAGCGCGGCGCTGCGGGCCATGATTTGGGCCGCCAGGTTGCGGGTGAGCGCCTCGCCGCAGCTGATGGTTTTGAGGTGCGGCACGCCTTCCCAGCCCGCTGCCAGCAGCATTTGCCAGGTGACGGGGGTGGACTGCATGAAGGTGATGTCGCCTTGGGCCAGGCGTTCGCTGAGCAGATGGCCATCGCGCAGCATTGCCGCCGAGGCGATGACCACATGGCCACCCACCAGCAGCGGCGCATATAGTTCGTAGCCCAAAATGTCGAACGAGAAGGGGGTGATGGCCAGGTATTTGTCCTCGGCGGTCATGCCCGGTTCTTGCAGCATGGCGGCCAGCAGGTGCACGATGTTGCGGTGGCTGATGGGCACGCCCTTGGGCACGCCGGTCGATCCGGAGGTGTAAAGCACGTAAGCCAGCGATTCCTGGGGCAGGTGCAGCCCTGGGTGCGGCTCCAAACTGCGAATGGCGGCGGCCTGCGTGTCCAGCTCTACCGCGGCGATTTGCGGCGGCAGGTGGTTGGCCAAATCGGATTCGGTGAGGACCAGTTTGGCCTGCGCATCGCCCAGGATGAACTGGATGCGCTCGGCGGGCAGCTCGGTGGTGAGCGGCAGGTAGACGCCGCCCGTCTTGAGGATGCCCAGCAGGGTGACCAGCACGTGGGCGGTGCGCGGCAGGAGGAAGGCCACCACCATGCCGGGCTCCACACCCTGCTGCTGCAAATACGTGGCCAGCTGCCCAGACTGCTCTTCGAGTTGGGCGTAGGTGAGGCTGGTTTGTTGGTCGGAAACGGCCGTACGCTCCGGCGCACGCTGTACCTGTTGGCCAATCCACTCGTGCAGGCACAAATCCTGGGGGAAGTCCAGCGCGGTCTGGTTCCAGGTGTGCAGCAGCAGTTCGCGTTCAGCCGCGGGGATGATTGAAAGGTCAACCGCTGGCTTGTCGGGGCTGCAGGCGATGTTTTCCAGCAGCGTCTCAAAATGGGTAGACAGCTGCTGGATGCGATGCTCGGTGAACAGGTCGGCGCGGTAGTGCCAGCGGCACTGCCAGCCGTCTGCCGTTGGCTGCACTGCCAGCGTCAAATCTACCAGCTGGTTAAACTCGGTTTCTGGCAGCGGGGAGGCGGCAAAAACGACCTGGAAGAAGGGGGCGTAGCTGTCGTCGTAGGCGGGCTGCAGGGCGGCGATTAGCTCGGTCAGCGGCACGGCATTGGCCTGAACGGCCGTATGGGACACGGCCGTTTGCGCTGCCAGCTCGTGAAAGCGGGTGTCACTTCCCAGGTTCAGGCGCAAGGGCAGAATCTGTTCGGCAGCGGGCACGCCCACCACGATTTCGTTTTGCTGGCTGTGGCGCATGAGCAGGAGGGCAAAGGTGGTGAGGAGGTGGTTAACGGCCGTTGCCTCATCATCGGGTAAAGTGGCCAGGGCGGTTGGTGATAAGTAGGTGGTGACAACGGCCGTTTGGCTAGTGGTCACGGCTCGCCGCTGCTTGTCGGTGGCCAACGTGAGCATCGCCGGGGCATTTTGCAGATGCTGCTGCCAGTAGGTGAACTGAGTTAAATCCATTTATGTGTACCTTATAACATCAACTCAACTTCTTCTTCGTCCAGCGCTTCGAGCTTCTCCAGCATGCGCTCTTCAATCAGGATGGCCATGTCGATCACCGTCGGGTTTTCAAACAAGGCGCGCAGGGAAAGCTCCACCTCAAACGTGGAGTGGATTCGGGAAGCCAGCTGGGTGATGAGCAGCGAGTGGCCGCCTAGCTGGAAGAAGTTGTCATAAAGCCCAATTTTGGGGGCGTGGGTCAATTCGCTAAACAGCTCGGCCAGCGTTTCCTCGATGGGCGTGCGCGGCGCGGCGTATTGGGCCGCGTCTTCAGCCTGGAACGTGGGCGCAGGCAGGGCGCGGTAGTCGATTTTGCCGTGGGTGGTTTTGGGAAAGGTGTCTACGGTGACAAACGCGGCCGGGATCATGTAGGCGGGCAGCTGCTGGCGCAGGTGCGAGGTCAGCGTTTGTTTGTCGGGGGTACGGCCGTTCCGCGGAATCACATAGGCGATAATTTGCAGGTTGTTTTGGGCATCCGGGCGGGCGGCAACGGCCGTATCGGCCACGTCCGGGTGCTGGTTCAGCACGTGCTCGATGGCGTCTGGCTCGATGCGGTGGCCGCGCAGCTTGATTTGCCGGTCGGTACGGCCCACAAATTGCAAAATGCCGTCTGCCAAAAAGCGCGCCCGGTCGCCGGTGCGATAGACACGCTCGCCAGCGGCAAACGGATCGGCGATGAAGCGGGCCTGCGTTTCGGCCTCCAGCCCCACGTAGCCCAGGGCCAGCTGCGGCCCGCCGATCAGCAGCTCGCCGGGCACGCCAATCGGTGCAAGCTGGTCGTACTGGTCCACCACGATCACCCGCGCCGAGGCCACCGGGCGGCCAATCGGGGCCAGAGCGGCTTCCGCCACGGCCGATGGTCCAGCGATGGGACAGGCCACGGCCACAATAGTCGTTTCGGTGGGGCCGTAAGTGTTCCACAGCGTCACGTGGGCGGGGGCCACCTGCTGCCAGGTGGCCAGGTGCTCGGGCGCGGCCCGCTCGCCGCCGATGATGATGGTGTGCACGCTGGCAGGCAGCTGCAAGCCGGGGTTGCGCTGCATTTCGATGGTGAGGGTGTGCCAGAAAGCGGTGGGCAAATCGAGCACGGTGATCTGGTGCTGTTGGCAAAAGGCAAAAAACGCCTGGACCGAGCTGAGGCTGTCCTCGCTGCGCAGCACCAGGGTGGCCCCGGCCAGGTGGGCGGGGCACAGCTCCTCCAGCGAGGTGTCGAAGCCGATGGAGGCAAATTGCAGCACTTTGTCGCGGGTGGTGAGGCGGAATTGGGTGACGGCCGTTTGCACGTAGCTGTGCAGTGCAGCATGCGGCAGGCGTACCCCCTTGGGCTGCCCCGTTGAGCCAGAGGTGTAGAGGATAACGGCCGTTTCCGCCGGGTCTTCGTTCACGGGGGGAGCTTCCGCCAGCGCCAGCTGGTCAATGAGCAGCTTTGGCACGGCGGTGGGCAGCGCCGCCTGCACGGAGGATTGGGTGATGATGGCATCCAGCCCGGCGTCGGCAATCATGAAGGCCAGGCGCTGCTCCGGCAGTTTGGGGTCCAGCGGCACATAGGTGCTGCCGCTTTTGAGGATGGCCCAAAAGCCAACGGGAAAATCGAGGGCGCGCTGGACGTGCAGGCCGATACGGCCGTTGGCCAGCCCCCTCTCGCGCAAATGGTGGGCCAGCCGGTTGGCGCGGTCGTCCAGCTCGGCAAAGGTCAGTGGCCCCGCTTCGGGGTTGATGACGGCTACGGCCTGGGGCGATTGGGCGGCGCGGGCGGCAAAGTCGGCTACCAGCGAGCCGGTGGCGGTGGCTGGCGCTGGGTTGTTCCACGATTTCAGCAGCTGGCGTTCGGCGGCGGGCAAAATCGTCAGGTCGGCCATGCGCTGGCCGGGATTGGCCACGATGTTGTGCACGATTTGCACCACGTGAGCGAGCATGCGCTGGACGGCAGCGGCCGTAAACAGCGTCGGATCATACGAAATTTGCAGCACCTCTTTGGTTTTGAGGTAGAAGTTGAGCGGGTAGTTGGTTTTCTCCTGCACAAACAGGGAGCGCGTGTCTGACGGCGGCGTTCCCACGTTTTCCGTAGCCGGGTTGTTGTTGATGAAGAGCGAATGGAACAAATTGCGCTCGCGCGGAAAGTTGTTCCACTGCTGAATTTGCTCCAGCGAGATGTGGCTGAACTGGCTTTGGGCGACAAAACCTTCGTGGCTGTGTTTGAGCCAGGTGAGCACCGGCTCCTCTTTACTGAACTGCAAACGCACCGGCAGCACGTTGATAAACAGCCCCACCATGCGGTCAAACTGGGGCAGTTCGGTGGGACGGCCGTGTACCACCGTGCCAAACACCAGGTCATTCTCGCCGCTGTAGCGGTTGAGCAAAATGCCCCACACGGCGTGCATGAAATTGTTGTAGGTGATGTTCTCGCGGGCCAGCAGCGTTTGCAGTCCGGCCCACACGTCGGCAGGCAGGGTTACCTTCTCTTCAGCGTAGGCGGTGACCGCGCCGTAGACGCCCTGTGACAGCCCGCTGCCCACGGGGATGGGCGTGGCTTCGACAAAACCGTCCAGGACCGACTGCCAGTAGGTTTTGGCCTCGCTTTCGTCCTGGCGGCGCAGCCAGGCGATGTATTCGCGGAAGGGGGTGGGCGTGGGCAGATCGGCCGTTTCACCCCGGCGATAAGCGTCGTACAGGGCACGCACTTCCATGTGCACCACCACGTTAGACCAGCCATCGAACAAAATGTGGTGGTGGTTGACCAGGATGATGTGTTGGTTAACGGCCGTTTGAATCACATACAATCGCAGCAGCGGCGGCTCGGACAGATCAAATCCTCTCTGGCGTTCTGCCGCCATCAGCTCTTGCAGACGGACCATCTGCTGCGCCTCGCTCACGCCGCGCCAGTCAAGCTGGGTGAGCGGCAGCGCCACCGTGCGGACCACGGTTTGCAGCGGTTCGTCGGCCTCTTCCCAGAAGAAGGCGGTGCGGAATGCTTCGTGGCGCTGCATCAGGTGCTGCCACGCCTGCACGTAGCTGGGCACGTCCAGGTTGTCCATTTCATAGGCGCTTTGTTCCACGTAAACACCCGTTTCCGGCGCAAACAGCGTGTGGAACAAAATGGCGCGCTGGGTGGCGGTGAGGGTATACAGGTCTTGAATATTTTCCGGGTTCATGTTCGTTTTTTCTGTCCTAATTTGCTCAAGAATTGGGTCAGCTGCGCCTGGTCCAGCTGGGCTTCCGGGAAGTCTTCCGGGGCCAGCTGGCGCTCTTTCAGCTCCGTGGTGTGGGTGATGATCTGGTCCAGGTGGCGCTGCCACTGCTGGCTCAGGGCCACGATGGTGGTGTGGCGGAAGCGGGCGGGGTC
This sequence comes from Candidatus Leptofilum proximum, assembly GCA_016710325.1. Lineage (GTDB taxonomy): Bacteria > Chloroflexota > Anaerolineae > Promineifilales > Promineifilaceae > Leptofilum > Leptofilum proximum. The sequence goes on from JADJXK010000001.1 coordinate 2,172,367, forward strand.
GTAGAACCAATCCACATGCAGCTGGTCGCCAATCTGCCCGGCGACGATAGTGAACGGTGTGGTCATGCCGTGTGGGGCGAGCAGGCTGAGGGGGGTGAAGGGGTCTACGGCCGTTACCAGCGGCTGCCACACAAAACCCACCGGCGGTGTTCCGGGCCAGCCCGCGCCGTCATCGTGGGTAAGGGCAGGCAGGTGGCGGACGGCAGCCTTGGTTTGCTGCAGCCAGGCGGCCGCGTCCGTGGTGGCAGGCGCGTGCAGATGCAGCGGTGTATTCGTTTGCAGCTGGCCGATGGTTTGGCGGGTGTTCAGCCCGCTGACGGCCGCGCCGCGATGGTACTGCGCCGTTAGCAACCAGAGGTGTTCGCTTTTTTGCCAGTGGGTGAGGGTTTGGGCGACAGCCGTTAACACCACTTCCTCCAGGCTCATGTTGTAGCTGGACTGGACGTGGGCTAATTCGGCCGTTTTGTCTGCGGTTAGCCGGAGCCGGACCAGCGGTTTGGCGGGTTGGCTGGCCGAATCGGCCGATTCGGTGGGCAGCGAACTGATTTGCGTCGCCATCTCCTGCCAGTAGGCGCGGTCCAGCGCGGCTGGCTCGATGGCCAGCCACTCCTGCCAGGTGGTTTGCGGCCAGCTGGGCAGCTTGCTGTGCTGGTAAGCGTAGGCCAGCGCGTGCAGCAGGTGCGGCACGGCGGCGCGATCCAGCACCAATGGCGAGGCGGCCAGCAGCAGCATTTCCTGCTGCGGCAGCTGGAGCAGCGTGGCAGCGATGTGCGGCGGGGTGTGGTGGCCCAGGCGCTGTTTGAGGGTGGTGACGGCCGTTTGCAAAGCCTCGGCCTGTTCGGTTTTGCTGGCCAGGTGGGTCAACTTTTCCGTGGCCAGCAGGCGGGCCATCGGTGTTTCCACGGCCTGCTGCTGCCAAGGGCCAGCACTGTCTTGCGTAAAGCCCACTTTGAGATTGGGCAGCTGTTGCAGCAGATCCAACGCCTGGTTCAGCCGCTCGCCGTCCAGCGTTTCGTTGACTTGCAGCTGGAGCACCATCGGTTCGGCGGCGGTGGCGAGGAGATGGTGCTGTACGGCCGTTAATGGAAACGGCCGCAGCGTGTCGGCCAGCAGGGCCAGATCGGCCACCGTCTGGTTTTGGAAGAGCTGGTTGGGGCGGAAGGCAAAGCCGTTTTCCCTGGCTTTGGCGATAAAACGCACGGCCAGGATGGAATCGCCGCCCAGCTCAAAAAAGTTGTCGTGCATGCCGACACGCGGGACCTTGAGGAGCTGCTGCCAGATAGTGGCCAGCCGCTCTTCGATGGCATTGCGCGGCGCGGTGTAGGCCCGGTTGGCCGCCAGGGCCACTTCGCCGTCGGGCACGGGTAGGGCTTTGCGGTCCACCTTGCCGTTGGGGGTGAGCGGGTAGGCGTCCAGGAAAAGAAAGCGGTGCGGCACCATGTAGGCGGGCAGGCTCTCCTGCAAGTGGTTGCGGAGGGCGCCCACGTCCGGCTGCTCGTCGCCGCGGGCGATGAGGTAGGCCACCAACTGCTCCCCCTGCGGATGAACCACCGCCTGGGCAATGGCCGGATGGTTTTGCAGACTGTTTTCAATCTCACCCAGCTCGATACGGAAGCCGCGAATCTTGACCTGGTGGTCGGAGCGGCCGAGGAATTCGATACGGCCGTCCTTCCGGTACCGTGCCACATCCCCCGTGAAGTAAATGCGTTCGTCTGGTTTGAAGGGATGCTGCGGGAAACGTTCCTCAGTTAAATCTGGCCGGTGCAGGTAGCCGCGGGCCACGCCCACACCGCCGATGTACAGGTTGCCCGTCACGCCCACCGGCACGGGATTGAGGTGATCGTCCAGGATGTAGACGTCGGTGTTGCCAATCGGTGTACCGATGGAGATGACGCCGTCGGTCTGGCATTCGGCTTCGGTGACGTGGAGGCAGGTGGACCAGACGGTGGTTTCGGTGGGGCCATACATGTTCCAAACGGCCGTGCCACACCCAAACAGCTTTTTGCCCAAGGCCGCAGGCAGCGCTTCCCCACCGGAGAGAATGGTCAGCCCTTCCTTGCCCGTCCAGCCAGCCGCCAGGAGCATTTGCCAGGTGGCGGGCGTGGCCTGCATCATCGTGACGGGTTCGCGGTCCAGCAGTTCGCATAGCAGGGTGGCGTCTTTGGTGGTGGCCTGGTCGGCCAGCAGCACGCGTGCGCCGCAGATGAGCGGCAGGTACAACTCCAGCGTGGCGATGTCGAAGGAGAGCGTGGTGACGGCCAGGAGCGTGTCATTCGGGCCGATGCCGGGGCGTTCCTGCATGGTGTTGAGGAAGTTGGCCAGGTTGAGGTTGGTGATTTGCACGCCCTTGGGCAGCCCGGTCGAACCTGAGGTGTAGATGACGTAAGCCAAATCATCGAGACGCGAATGGTCTACGGTTTCGGTCGGAAATTTAGAAATTTTGTCCCAGTCGCCATCAATAAGGATTGTTTGGGCCTGGTGCTCGGGCAGGCTGTTTACCAGCTCGGCGTTGGTGATGAGCAGCGGCGCCTGGGCGTGTTCCAGCATGTACTGCACGCGCTGCGCCGGGTAACTGGGGTCGATGGGCAGGTAGGCAGCGCCTGCTTTGAGAATGCCCAGAATCGCCACCAGCATGGTGCTGTTACGTGGCAGGGCCAGCCCAATGAGCGTATCGGGCTGAATGTTGAACTGGCGCAGGTAGGCGGCCAGTTGGTTGGATTGGGCTTCGAGTTCAGCGTAGGTGAGGGTAGTGTCGCTGGCGGTTACAGCCGTTGTCCCCGGCGTCTGTTTGGCTTGCTGGCTGAAGAGTTGGGTGAGGGTGTGGTGAGGAAACGGCCGTGCCGTGTCATTCCAGTCCACCAACATTTGCTGCTGCTCGGCGGCGGAGAAAAGCGGCAGTTCGGCCACGGGCTGCTGCGGCCGGGTCAGCACGTTTTCCAACAGATAGGTGAAATGACTCGCCAGGCGCACAATTGTTTCTTCGGCGAACAGGTCGGTGCAGTATTCCCACAGCAGGCGGTAGCCATTCGCCGTCTCCAGAACGATAAGCGTCAGGTCGTACTTGGCGGTGGTGCCATCGGCGGGCACTACGCTCATGGTAATTTCCCCCAGGTCCAACTCGCTGCGGGGCGCATTTTGCATGATGAAGGCCACCTGGAAAACGGGCGAATAGCTCATGTCACGCCGCACGTTGAGGGCATCAACCAGCTTTTCAAAGGGCACATCCTGGTGGTTAAAGCCGTCCAGGGCGTGCTGCCGCACCTGGGCCAGCACACTGTTGAACGTGTCCTCTGGCCCGATTTGGGTGCGCAACACGAGCATGTTCACAAAAAAGCCAATTAAGTTCTCAATTTCGCTGCGGTTGCGGTTGGCGATGGGCGAGCCGACGACAATATCGTCCTGGTTGGCGTAGCGGGACAGCAGCAGCTGGTAAGCCGCCAGCAGGGTCATGAACGGCGTGGCGTTGGCATTGCGGCTGAACTGGATGACGTGCTGGGTGAGATCGGCAGGCACAGTGCTGCGATAGACGGCGCCGCGGTAGCTCTGCATGGCGGGCCGGGGATAGTCGGTGGGCAGGTTCAGGGTGGCGGGCGCGCCGGTGAGGCGCTGCCGCCAGTAGTCGATTTGCTGGGCCAGCACGTCGCCCTGCAGCCAGCCGCGCTGCCAGGCGGCAAAATCAGGGTACTGCACGGGCAGTTCGGGCAGCGGATTGGGATAATCGCTGCGGATGGCATGGTACAGCGTGGCAATTTCGCGCACCAAAATGTTAATCGACCAGCCGTCGGAGATGATGTGGTGCATGACGATGACCAGCAGATGGTTGGTGGGGTTGACCTGCAGCAGCTCGACGCGCATGAGCGGCGGGGTGGTGAGGTCAAACGGCCGTTTCACCACCTCTTGCAACAATTCCGGCACCTCGGCTTCGGTGACGGCCGTTACCGGTATGTCCAGCGGCACAAATTCATGCACCACCTGAATCGGCTCGCCGTCTGGATTGACAGCAAAGGTGGTACGCAGCGAGGCGTGCCGGGCCATCACCTGGTCGAAGGCGGCTTGCAGGGTGGCGGTATCCAGGCTGCCCTCCAGGCGCACCACGGCGGGAATGTGGTAGGCGGCCAGGTCGGGCTCCAGCTGGTCCAGCACCCAGAGGCGCTGCTGAGCAAAAGAAAGTGGCCGAGCTTCGTGGCTGTCGATCACCTGGATGTGCGGTGCGGCGGGCGAATCCTGGCTCCGGGCAATAATTTGCGCCAGGGCGGCGACGGTGCCTGCTTCAAACAAGGCGCGCAGAGGCAGCTCCACGTTGAGCGTCTGGCGCACCCGCGACACCATTTGCGTGGCCAGAAGCGAATGGCCGCCCAGCTCAAAAAAGTTGTCTTCGATACCTACCTGGGGCACGTTGAGCAGCTGCTGCCAGATGGTGACCAGCGTCTCCTCGACGGGCGAGCGCGGCGGCACGTAGCTGCCCGCGTTCAGGGCAAACTTGGCCGGATCGGGCAGGGCTTTGCGGTCCACCTTGCCGTTGGGGGTGAGCGGGTAGGCGCCCAGGAAAAGAAAGCGGTGCGGCACCATGTAGGCGGGCAGGCTTGCCTGCACGTGAGTGCGCAGGGCTGCGACGTCTGGCTGTTCAGCCCCGCGAGCGATGAGGTAAGCCACCAGCTGTTCCCCCTGGGGATGAACCACCGCCTGGGCGATGGCCGGGTGGTTTTGCAGGCTGTTTTCAATCTCGCCCAGCTCAATGCGGAAGCCGCGAATCTTGACCTGGTGGTCGGAGCGGCCGAGGAACTCGATACGGCCGTCCCGCCGGTACCGCGCCACATCCCCCGTGAAGTAAATGCGCTCGTCTGGTTTGAAGGGATGCTGCGGGAAGCGCTCGGCGGTGAGGTCGGGCCGGTGTAGGTAGCCGCGGGCCACGCCCACGCCGCCGATGTACAAATTGCCCGTGACGCCAACGGGCACCGGGTTGAGGTGATCGTCCAGGATGTAAACATCGGTGTTGCCAATGGGCGTGCCGATGGAGATGACGCCGTCGGTCTGGCATTCGGCCTCGGTGACCTGGAGGCAGGTGGACCAGACGGTGGTTTCGGTGGGGCCGTACATGTTCCAAACGGCCGTGCCGGATCCCAACAGCTGCTTCGCCAGCGAGGCAGGCAGCGCTTCTCCACCAGAGAGAATTGTTAAGCCAGGTTTACCCTGCCAGCCAGCCGCCAGGAGCATCTGCCAGGTGGCGGGGGTGGCCTGCATTATCGTGACGGGTTCGCGGTCCAGCAGTTCGCGGAGCAGGGTGGCGTCTTTGGTGGTGGCCTGGTCGGCCAGCAGCACGCGTGTGCCGGAGATGAGCGGCAGGTACAACTCCAGCGTGGCGATGTCGAATGAGAGCGTGGTGACGGCCAGCAGCGTGTCATCTGCGCTAATGCCGGGCCGTTCCTGCATGGTGTTGAGGAAGTTGGCCAGGTTGCGATTGGTGATTTGCACGCCCTTGGGCAGCCCGGTCGAACCAGAGGTGTAGATCACGTAGGCGAGATCATCGAGCTGCGAAAAATCCACGTTATCGGCAGGCAGCGCGCCAATTTTGTCCAAATCGCCGTCAATGAGGACGGTTTGGGCCTGGTGTTCGGGTAGGCTGTTTACCAGCTCGGCGTTGGTGATGAGCAGCGGCGCTTGCGCATGTTCCAGCATGTACTGCACGCGCTGCCGCGGGTAGCTGGGGTCGATGGGCAGGTAGGCGGCACCCGCCTTCAAGATGCCTAAAATGGCCACCAGCATGGTGCTGTTACGCGGCAGGGCCAGCCCAATGAGCGTATCGGGTTGAATGTTGAATTGGCGCAGGTAGGCGGCCAGCTGATTGGACTGGGTTTCCAGTTCGTCGTAGGTAAGGCGGCTATCCACGGCCGTTACGGCCGTTGCCCCCGGCGTCCTTTTTGCTTGCTGGCTGAAGAGCTGGGTGAGGGTGTGGTGGGGAAACGGCCGTGCCGTCTCGTTCCACACCTCCAGCATGAGCGCCTTTTCCGTGGGGGACAGCGGTGAAAGCTGGGCAATGGGTGCATCCGGCTGCGCAGCTGCGGCGGCCATGAGCTGCTGGAAGTGGGTTACAAAGCGGGCCATCGTCTCGTCGCAGAAAAGGTCGGTGTTGTACTCCAGGTAGCCGCGCATGCCCTGCTCGTTGTCCCACATGGTGAGCGTGAGATCGAACAGCGAACTGGCTTTGTTGGGCTGCAAGGTGGACAGCGTCAGCCCCGGTAGCTGCACACTTTGCATCGGGGCGTTTTGCAGGATGAACAGGTGCTGGAAAAACGGCGTGCGGCTGGGATCGCGCGGCGGGTGCAGCTCTTCCACCAGCTTTTCAAAGGGTACATCCTGGTGATCGTAGGCAGCCAGGGCGGTCTGGCGCACCTGCTGCAGAAAATCGCGGAAGCTGGCCTGGGGATCAAGCCGGTTGCGCATGACCAGGGTGTTGATGAACAGGCCAAGCACACCTTCCACCTGCTTGCGGCTGCGCCCGGCCACCGGCGTGCCCACGGCGATGTCCGTCTGGCGGCTGTAGACGAAGAGCAGGATGTTGAACACGGCCAGCAGCAGCATAAACAGAGTGCTGTTTTCGTCGTGGCTGAGCTGGTGAAAATGGTCGGTCACTTCGGGCAGGATGGTGAAGTAGTGCCGGGCGCCTTTGAAGGTTTGTACGGTGGGGCGAGGGGCATCGGTGGGCAGGTCGACAACGGCCGTATCCGCCAGCTGCTCGCGCCAATAATCTATCTGTTGGTTTAACGTTTGCCCTTGCAGCCATTCGCGCTGCCAGGCGGCAAAGTCGGCGTACTGCACCGGCAGGTCGGGCAGCGGCGCGGGCCGGTTGGCCACTCTGGACTGGTACAGCGCGGCGATTTCACGGATGAGGATGCCAATCGACCAGCCATCGGAGATGATGTGGTGCATGGCGAGCAGCAGGATGTGGTCGTCGGGCTGGCGCTTGAGGAGCCGGGCGCGGAACAGCGGCCCGTTGGCCAGGTCAAACGGGGCCTGGGCTTCGGCGTCGCTCTGCTGCTGCACGGCCGTTTCCTGGGCAGTTCCCGTTAAACCACTCAGGTCGGTGATGGGCAGCGGTACGTCGAGGTGGGCCTGGATTTGCTGTTGGGAACGGCCGTTGTCGGCCACAATTTTGGTGCGCAGGCTTTCGTGCCGGTCGACCACGGCCTGGAGGCTGGTTTCGAGCGCCGGAATATCGAGATGCCCTTGCAGGCGAACGGCCGTGCGCAGGTTGTAGGCGGCATTGGCGCTGTCCAGCTGGTGCAAAAACCACAGCCGTTCCTGACCAAAGGAGAGGACGGCCGTTTTGTTTTGTTGTTTGGCTTTTTTCTGCTGCAAAAGCTTCTGCAGCATGGCACGCTGCTCATCTGGGGAAAGTCCCTGAAGCTGCTGCGCTGCTGATTTATCCATAATCGTGAAATCCTAAGTAATCAGAAGACCCTCACCCCAGCCCTCTCCCTAGGAGGGAGAGGGAGCCAGATTCCCTCCCCCTACCAGGGGGAGGGTTAGGGTGGGGGTCAAAACGTGAACTGTGATCGTCTAATTCCCCGGCTGCAGAATCAAGGTAGATTCATGCACCGCTTCTACTTCGGCCTCCGTGAAGCTCATGGGGAACGGCAGGCCTTGCTGCCACAGCTGCACCACATCTTCGCGGTGCGGGCTGAGCAGGTTCATGTTCTGGCCAGTCGAGCCCAGAATGACCGAGTTGTTAAAGTCGGACATATCGGTGATATGGCGGGCGCTGGAGACAATCCACACGGTAAATGGGTTGTTCCAGTCGTAGGAGTTGGTGTAGACCGAGAAGTTACCACCGCGCATCGGATAGGTGTGCGAGTTGAAGTAACTTTTGAGCACCGGCACCTGGTTGAACGGTTGGTGCGGGAAGGTAACGGTGTGGATACGCCCCCAGTCCCAGTTGGCAATGTCATCCCCTTGCAGGCGCTGCAGCCAATCGACGGCCTCCACAAAACTTTGCTGGATGATGTCGTCGCGCGTTTCTACTTCGGGGGTGGTGATGTTGTCGAACCAGGGATGATTGGGATCTTGCAGCATGTCTACCAACATCGGTCCATGCTGGGTGGCATGGCGCAGGTAGTGCCCGGCGATGTACCAGGCGCCAAGCCCCGGATCCAGTTCGTCCAGTTCGTCGGATATGACGTTGGTAAGGAAGCGTAGATGCCAGGCCTCGTAGACCGATGTCCCGGCGCCTTCAATGTCTGTGTGCAGGTTCCAATTGTTTAATGCGTCCAGGGCTTGCTCTTGTAATGGCGTTTCGGCCTCGATGACGTCCAGATAGGGCATGATCCGTTCCGCCTGGGGTGAATAGGTGTCTTCCTGGATCAAATCCATGTCTTCCACGGTGAGCGGGGCGTATTCTTGCAGCAGATCTTCAATTTGCTGCGCCCGGTAGCCGGGGGTGTAGCTGTCGCTAATGTAGTACGGATAGCCATCCGGTTCGATGCGATTGTTGGCCGATACCAAGAAGCCCTGGTCTGGATTGTAGGCGTAGGGCAGTTCTTCAAAGGGAATGTATCCCTGCCACTCGTTGTCGCTGACCCAGCCTTCGACGGGGAGACGGCCGTTGCCATTCGGCCGTATAGGAATTTGCCCCACCGCCTGGTAGCCAATGTTGCCTTCACGGTCGGCATAAAAAACGTTTTGTCCGGGCGTGTCCCAATGCGACAAAGCCTCGCGGAACTCCTCCCAGTTGGATGCCTTGTTAAGGGCCAGGATGGAGGTGAACAGGGTGCTGCTGTCGTGCTGCACCCAGCGCATGGCCATCGGATGGGCAATGGTTGGCTCTTGAAGGATGTAGTTCATGATAGGGCCGTGCTGAGTGACGTAGATGTCGACCACAACGGGGTCTTTGCCCCGTACCTCCACCGTTTCCTGAATGTGCTCCAGGTCCAGCCACTCGCCGTCGTATTGGTACTTGGTAGGCTGGACCGTGTCGTCTAGCCGCTCAATGTAGAAATCTTGTGAATCTGGGCCCAGGCTGGTCAGGCCCCAGGCGATGTCGGCATTGTGGCCGGTGATGACCCCCGGTACGCCGGGCAGGGTGAAGCCAATCAAGTCAAAATCCCCACCGTGCAGCCCCACGGCGTGCCAGATCGAGGGCATGGTCAGGCCGATGTGAATGTCATTGGCCAGAATGGGCTGGCCGCTTTCCGTCATGGATCCGGCCACAACCCAGCCGTTACTGCCGATGCCGTCCACGGTGGTGCCCAAAACGTCATTGACCTGGAGAAGTTCAGTCAGGTCGATGTTCTTCATCCCACTGAAAAGGTTCGGGTCGGACGGAGTGGTGATGGGTGAATCTTCGGCAGCGAAGGGGAACAGCATGTTCATGGCGTCTTCGCCCACGGCATCGAAGACTGAGGCGCGGAGGAGCTCGATATAGTTGTTGGCGCTCAGCTGTAAGGAAATGGCGTTGCCCCAGACGATAGAATCCACCGGCGTCCACGGTTCAGGCTCAAACCGCAGGATTTTGTATTCAATGGGCAGCGCATTTTTGTGCTCTTCCAGGTAGGCGTTCACGCCGTCGGTGTAAGCAATCAGGATGGCTTGCGACGCTTCGTCCATCTGTTCCCAGATGTGCTCGGCTGCGGGCCGCATGAGCAGGTTGCGGTTGTAGGTATCGTTGGACAGGGCCTGTTCACCCACAATTTCGGCCAAACGGCCGCTTGGCGCCCGGCGGAATATTTCCATCTGGAACATGCGGTCCTGTGCTGTGGCAAAACCCTGAGCAAAAAACAAATCATGCTCATTTTCGGCGTAAATGTGAACCGTACCCCACTCATCGCGCACGATTCGCGTTTCTTCCTGCAGACCCGGCATTTGCAGCGTGCCGTCCGTTTGTGGCAGGGCGAGGCGCATGGAGATGTAAGTGTAACTTGCCAGGGCAACAATCAGCGTCACCAAAAGCAGGCTGATGCCCAGGACCCATCTTCTTCCCGATTTCATATTTTTCCCTCTCGTTTTTGATTCAGTTGTTTTGAGCTGTTCTTGAGCCTGGCTGCCGGTTACGGCCGTACGACCAATAACCGCATTTGTTTCCTCTTCGTCTGGAATGGCGTCTGGGATTTCATCCTCAACCAGGCGCGTCCGGGGATGCACATAGGCAAAAATCATGATGATGAGGTTGATAATTCCGGTCACGATCATCAAAAAGCCAATGCCACGGCCGCTGCCCACACCGATGATCTGCCCTACGCTGCTGGCTAAAGCCCCATCCACCTCCAGCAGCGGTTGGAAAACATAGTCGGACAGCGGCCCGGCTAAAATTTGCCCCAGAGGGAAGAACAAAGCGGCCGTCAGGCGCAGCGTGGCAAACACGCGCCCCTGAATGTTCGTCGGTACCTTCTTTTGCCAGATGGTCATCAGCGAAGCCCCGGCAATTTGGGAAAAGAAGAGATACAGGGCCGCGGCAATGGCGATGAGCCAGGCATTGGGCTGCAGCCCGCCCAGCAGCAGCAAGATGGACCGCAAAAAGCCAAAGATCAAAAAACCGTTCATCTTGCGCTGGGGACCACCCCAAAGGCTCATCGTAATCGCCCCCAGCAGCGCCCCAACGCCAGACACGGCAAACACCCAGCCCAACGTCTGGGCGTTGGCAAACCCCAGGACGATAGGGGCAATCAGCACCACCACCATGCCCTGGGTAAAGTTCAGCACGATGGCCAGCAGCAGCAGGTAATACATGCCCACCCGCTCGCGAATATACTGCCAGCCTTCCCTGGCCTCTTCGAGGTAGGTAGACCAGCGGCTGCGCCCCATACTGGCCAGCTCTTCTGCCTTGGCTGCGGCGGCCTCTCTGGCCGGGTTCGGAATGCGCACCACAAAAAGCACGACGACAGCAAACAGGAAGGTGGCAAGGTCAATTTGGGTAATGCCGCGCAGCCCAATGGTCACCAGCAGCAGCCCGGCCAAGAACGGGGCCACGATGCGGCTGACGGCCGGGCCAATTTGCATCATGCCGTTGGCTCGCCCCAGCCTTTCTTTGGGCACCAGCAGGGCCACCGTAGCCTGGCTGGCCGGCTCCTGGATAGCGCCAAAGAGCGAAATGGCGGCCACGGCAATGTAGATGTGCCAGGTTTGCAGCTGATTGGCCAGCACCAGCAGCAAGATCGCCAGCGTACTCAGTGCCGCGCCAAAGTCGCTGAGGATCATCGTTTTGCGCCGGTCCCAGCGGTCCACCAGCACCCCGGCGAAGGGGGAGATGAGGATGCCCGGCAGGCCATAGAAAAAGGTGATGAGGGCAAATTGGGTGACGGAAGCGGTCTGTTCATAGGCCCAAACGCGCAGGGCAAAACCGGTCAGCCCTGAGCCGATGATAGAGATCATCTGGCCAAACCAGAGCGCGTTAAAGACGTTCTGTTTGTATTTGGGCGTGAACCGGGTGGTGGGGCTAACGGCCGTTTGGCTCATCTTATCCTTGCTCCTCTGCTTCTAACAGTTGGCTTAATAGGGCGGCCACGTCAGCGTCTGACAGGTCGTCGATATTGATGTCGGGTTCGGCCGTTTTTGGGGCGGCTTCGCTGAGGGGGAACGGCCGTTCCCCGTTTGGTGCCTGGTAGTTGTCGGGCAGATCGTAGCCAAACTGCTCGGCCAGCTGGCGTGTGCTGCTGTCCAGTCGGCGCGGCAGGGTAATCTCGCGCCAGGTGTCGGCCAGGGTGGGGTCGATGCCCGTGTGGGTGAGAATGTTCGGATCGCCGATGCCGCCCATCATGCGCTCGCGACGGCCGTCGTAGGGCGTGATCAGCGCGGGTTCGTAGGGCAGGTCCATCAGCTGGCACAGGTCACGCATGATTGTTTCCGGCTGCTGCACCAGGTCTTCGTAGCGCACCACACGCTGCCGCGCCGGGTCTACATCCTTCAGGAAGGTGCTCAGGTTGCGGTTGGCCGTGGCCCAAATCGTCTCGGCCACGATGTACGGGTCGGGGTTGGGGACTTCAAACAGGCTGGAGCTGAACTGCTGGTCCAGCCGCACCCGCAAAAACGACTCCATCATGGCGTACGGGTGGCGCACCAGGTGAATATAAAGCGCTTCGTCAAAAATTTGCTCGGCGCGGCGCAGCGTTTCCATGTCCATGGCGTAAGGCGGCGTTTTGTCTACCAGCAGCCGGTCGCCCGCCAGGGTCTGGATGCGATTATAAACCTCGGGCACGGTGTGGTTTTCGGCCACCAAACGCTCGATTTCGGCCCAGCCCTGCTCCGGTTCCAGCTTCAGCAGCTCCACCAGCGCCCAGTGCAGCCCCTCGGCGGGCCAGGTGAAATCCTGGCCAAAGCTGACGTTTTGCTGCCACTCCTGCATGTCTTTGAAAAACAGCAGCGAAATTTCCGGCGGGCAGAAGATTTGTTTGTGCCCGGCCAGCATCACGCGGAACAGCGTCGAGCCGGAGCGCGGGCTGGATAGAACAAACAGCATCGGCTTGTTTTTCCGGGTGGGCGGGACAAACGCGGCGCGGTTGTAGGCGTTGGCCCGATGTTCCTTGATGGTATAGGCGGACAGTGGCTTGTCCGTGGCGTAGGCGGCCAGGTTGGCCATGCGATCCTGCTGTTGGTAGACAAATTGGGCCAGCTCCGGCAGTTTGGGCGTGCCTAAAATTTCGTGCGGATAAAACTGTACTTTCAGGTCGCGCTTGAGGTTCCACATCAGGTCCACGGCGGCCAGCTGCAAATCAAAGCCGCTCAGATCGCCGTCGGCCGGGATTTGCTCAGGTGGGATGTTCAGCCCGTTGGCGATTTTTTGGCGCAGGTATTTTTCGACGAGCGACGGCCGTTCCACCGGGAACGCCTCTTTCAGCTGCGCCAAAATCGGTTTGGCCGATGCCGCGCCGCTGGCCAGCCCATCGGCGATGCCCTGGGCCACCCCGGCAGCGGTGGCGTCGGCGAAGAGCTGCTGGAGCGACAGCTCCACGCCAAATTCGTTGTGCAGCTGGTTGCGCAGCTGCGTCGCCAGCAGCGAGTGGCCGCCCAACTCGAAGAAGTTGTCGTCTACGCCAATCTTTTCAATACCCAACACCTGCTGCCAGATGGCCACCACGCGCTCCTCGATGGGATTGCGCGGGGCGACGTATTCGGTCCACAGGGCGGGCCGTTCGTACAGATTTTTGTCCGGGGCGGCTGCTTTTTGCTGCCGCTGGGCGATGCGCTGCGGCAGGTTGGCGGTGGAGATGAGCAGGATGTCGGTGACGGCCGTTCCCACCCCCCGCTCCAAAATGGCAAACCCTTCCTGCCGGTCCAGCGCCAGCTGCGACAGCTCACCCATGACCGGCATGTTGGCGTCCTGGTCAAACTTCCAGACGTCCCAATTGAGCGCCAGCCAGGGGAAGGCGCTGCGGCGGTTGAGCTGCTGCACCAGGGCGTTGGCGCTGTGGGCGGCTGCGGTGAAGGCGGCAAACCCCACGCCGCCCAGCACGGTAGACAGCGCCGAGCTGACCACGCAAAATTCCAGCGGCAGGTCGGCAATCACCTCGGCCAACACTTCCAGGCTGGTTTGTTTGGTGCGGAAGAAGATGCCGCTGTGGCCCGGCTTGATTTCGGCGATAGCCTGGAAGGCCTGCTGCCCGGCGACCGTGGGCGAGTGAATCACCCCGGTGAGCGGGCCACACTGGGCGATGCCCTGAGTGACGGCCGTTTTCAACTCCGTCACATCACTCAAATCGGCTTGCAAGGCTACCACCTTGCTGCCAGTGGCTTCCAGTTCTGCCAGCTGGGCGGCGCTTGCGGGATGTTCGTCGATGAGCAGGAGGGTGGCGGCCGTTTTCTCGGCCAGGGTGCGGGCAATGTCGTAGCCGATGTCGCTCAGGCCGCCGGTGATGAGATAGGTGGCATCGGGGCGGAAAACGGCCGTGTTTGGCTGAACCAGCGGCGCGGCCACCACCGTTGGCAGCCAGCGCTTGCGACCGCGCAAGGCTACCTGGGGCGTAGGCGTCTCGGCCACACATTCAGTCAGAATGTGCCGCGCGGCCGTTTCGTCGGTGGCGGTAATGTCGATCACCTGGCTGGTGAGCTGGGCGTATTCCTGCGGGATGGTCTGGCTGAGGCCAAACAGCGCCGCCTGGGGCGGGTCCAGCGCCTCCGTGTCGGTCACCGCCCACGCCTCCTGCGTGACGATGTGAATGTGGGCCGCATGTCCCGCTGCGCCCGCCGCTTTGGCCAGGTAGGCCAGCGGGTAAAACGGCGTTTCAACCGCCGTGCTCCATAAAAAGAGAATGTGGTCTGGTGGATTGGGCAGCGCGGCCAAAAGCTGGGCATATTCGGCTTCGTCGGCGGGGTTGAGGGTGAAGTGGCTGCCTTCCTGATCCCAGGCTGCGCCGGGCCGCACCCGCGCCACGGTCTGCCCGGCGGCTTCCAGCTGCGCCGCCAGCAGCGGCCCCAACGTGTCGTCACTGAAGATGAGCCAGGAAGCGGCCGTTTCTGGGGCCACAAACGCAGGCAGGTTGGGCGCACTTTGCCAGCCGGGCAGGTAACCCCACTGGCTGAGGTCCGCATTTTTGTGCAGCGCCGCGATTTGTGTCTGGTCGGCCAGGCTTTTGGCCTCGATCCAGTACCGCTTGCGCTCAAACGGGTAAGTGGGCAGGATGACGCGGTGACGGGTTTGGCCCTCGTGAAGCGACTGCCAGGAGACGGCCGTTCCCGACAGCCACAATTGGCCCAACGTTTGCTGGATTGTCTCCGGCGTGGCCGGGCCGTCCGCAGGCAGCGTGGCAAAGTGGGGCACGCGGAGCAAATTGGCGGGCAGCGTTGTGGTAATCTGCCCCAGGAAGAGCAGCTGGCGCGAGGGCAGCTGCTGCAGGCCGTCCAGCGCGGCGGCCAGTTTTTCAGACAGGTGGTCGTGGCTGGTGTTTTCCAGCAGGTGGCTCCAGTAGCGGAAATTGTAATCCTGCGCGCCGAGCCAACGGCCGTTGACCGTGGAGAAAACCGGCATCTCGCCGACCTGGGCATGCACGTGGCCTGCCTGGACCCCAATCAGTTCACCCGCCGCCGCCAATCGGGCGCCATCGGCCAGGGAGAGGGTGCCCGCCAGGACCGCGGCGGTAATCTCGCCGCTGCTGACGCCCATCACCGATTCGGGCAGGATACCCCACGCCTGCCACGTTTTGGCCAGGGCAAACTCCACGGCAAAGGCCGCGGCCGTGGCTGCCGCTCGTGGTGACAGTGGGTCGTTTGCCTTTGCGTCCGGCGGGTAGAGCAGGGTGCGGAGATCGATGCCGAGATACGGCCGTAACAACACCGCACATGACTCAATCTGCTGCCGGAAAAGCTCGTTATTTTCGTATAGATCGCGGGCGGTGTTGGCGGCCACGCCCGCGCCGGTACAGATGAACGTAAGCGCTGGCGCGGTTTGCAGCGGCACAGTCTGGCTGGCGTACTGCTGGTTTTCCAGCGCATCCAGCGCTTCGGCCGTGGTGCGGGCGGTGAGCAGGCGGCGGTGGGCAAACGGCTGCCGCCCAACCTGGAGGGTGTAGGCGACGTCGGCCAGGTTTAGCTCTGGGTGCTGGTGCAGATGGGCGGCCAGCTGTTGGGTGGCGGTTTCCAGCGCGGCGGGCGTTTTGGCTGAAAGGATAATCAGCTGCGGCTCGTCCGTGTCGTCGGAAGGCTCAATTTCGGGCGCTTCCTGCAAAATGACGTGGGCGTTGGTGCCGCCCAGGCCAAAGGAGCTGACCCCGGCCAGGCGTGGCGTTTCTTCCGGCGTTTCCCAGGGGACCAGCGTGGCGTTGGGGTAGACCGGCGCGTGGGCAAAATCGATTTCCGGGTTGGGCGTCTCAAAGTTGAGTGAGGGCGGGATTTCCTGGTTTTCCATCGCCAGCACGGTTTTGAGCAGCCCGGCAATGCCTGCGGCCCCGGTGAGGTGGCCGACGTTGGTCTTCACTGAGCCGATGGGGCAGTAGCCCGTTTCGTCGGTGTAGGTGCGGAAGGCTTTGGTGATGGCCCGAATTTCGATGGGGTCACCCAGGCGCGTGCCGCTGCCGTGACCCTCGACATACTGGATGTCGGCGGCGTCCACGCCCGCGACGGATAAAGCTTCGGTGATGACCGCCGCCTGTCCATCTACGCCGGGCGCGGGGAAACCCACCTTGTCCGAGCCGTCGTTGTTGATGGCGGTGCCCAGGATGAGACCGTGAATGTGGTCGCCGTCGGCCAGGGCATCTTCGAGCCGCTTGAGGACCACCACGCCCACGCCGCTGCTGAAGACGGTGCCGACGGCGTTGGTGTCATAGGTGCGGGTACGGCCGTCTGGCGACAAAATCGAGCCATCGACAAACTGGTACCCTTTGGGATGGTCCACATGAACCGCCACGCCGCCCGCCAGCGCCATGTCGCATTCATCGCCGAGCAGCGCCTGGCAGGCCAGATGCACCGCCACCAGCGAGGTGGAGCAGGCGGTCTGCACGGTGAAGCTGGGGCCGCGCAGGTTAAATTTGTAGGAAACGCGGGTGGAAAGAAAGTCGGCGCCGTTGCCGATGTCGATCTGGCCCTGGTCGATGTGCTGCAAGAGCTGCGGGTTGGTGGCCAGGTTGTAGACCAGGTAGGAGCTGGTGGTGCTGCCGCCAAAGACGCCAATCAGCCCTTTGTACTGCGCCGGGTCGTAGCCCGCGTGCTCCAGGGCGGTCCAGGCGCTTTCCAAAAAGACGCGCTGTTGGGGATCCATAATTTCAGCGTCGCGCGGGTTGTAGCCAAAAAAGTCGGCATCAAAACCGTCCAGCTCGTCCAGGGCCGAATTGACCTGGATGAAGGTGGGGTCATTCAGCTGCTGCTCGGTGGCTCCGGCGGCGCGGGCTTCTTCGGGGGTTAACGGCCGTATCGAATCCACGCCGTTGCGAATGTTCTGCCAGAATTCATCCACGTTGGCCGCGCCGGGAAAACGCCCGGCCATCCCGACGATGGCGATTTCGGTGCCGTTAAATTGATCTGCAAATTTTTCTTCGCTCATACATTTCACTTTTTGGGTGAGGCAGGTGGTGGGTTTGGTCACCTGCCTCGCCCCTACGGTTTATGGTTTGCCCGCCGAGGGCTAAAGCCCCCGGCTATCATATGGAAGCCCTGTCGGGCTATTTACAGCCTCGGAGAGGCTTTCATAACTAGCCCACGCTATTTATGGCTGGGCGGACCTGCATCTGGTTCACCTGCGCCGCGAGGTGGTGCGTTGGTTCAGGCGGCGTTCGCGGCGGCGTTGGCCGCGATCGACCTGCTCGGTGTAGGTGTCATCTTCGACCGGGCCGTCGTCTGACTGCATCTGCACGATCAGCTCGGTGAGTTTGCTCACGGTGGGCTGCTCGTACAGGCTCACGGCCGAAACGTGCACGCCAAACGTCTCGTTGATCCGGTTGATGAGCTTGATGCCCACCAGCGAATTGCCGCCGATTTCAAAGAAGTTGTCGTAAATGCCCACCTGCTGGATTTCCAGGGTTTCTTGCCAGATGGCCACAATTTGCTGCTCGATTTTGTTGCGCGGCGCAGCGTAGTCCGTGTGGTGGCCGTTGGTGGTGGGTGGTGCGGCCGTTGTTTTGGCCAGGTTCTCCAGCACGTACGCCAGGGTCAATTTATCGCTGTCGGCGATGACGGCGGGCAGGTAGCGCGGCGACACCAGAATTTGCGGCGGCAGATGGTGCAGGATGGCGCGCAGGGCCGCCTGCCCCTCGTGCGGCAGGATGGCGTGGCTGCTTTGCTGCTGCCGCCACTGCTGGATGATCGCGGGCACTTCCGTGGTGGTGGTCATGCCAATCTCGGCCCAGTCACCCCAGTTGACGCTGATGACCGGATACGGCCGTTCCCCCACCGCCTCTTGCGCAAATGCATCCAAAAAGGCGTTAGCGGCACAGTAATCGACCTGGCCAATGCCGCCAGCAACGGCCGTTAACGACGAAAAGAGCAGCATGAAGTCCAGCCGCTTCTCGGCAAAAACGGCCGCCAGGTGGCGTGTGCCCTGCACCTTGGGGCGCAGCACCTGGTCAGCGGCGGCGGGCGTTTTGAGCTGGATGAGGCCGCCGCCCGCCACGCCCGCGGCATGGAACACCACGTTGATTGCACCAAAACGATCTTCGGCCTGGGTGACGGCCGTTTCCAAACTGTCCAGATCGGTCACGTCGGCCTGCACCAGCAGCACTTTGGCCCCGGCTTCTTCCAGCGCCAGCAGCTGGTGGATGCGGCGGCTGGTGAGGTTGTCTTCGCCCTGGGTAGTGAGCCAGCTGTCCCACTCGGCGCGGGCGGGGAAGGGCGAGCGGTGCAGCAGCACCAGTCGGGCCTGGGCCTGTTTGGCCAACATCTCGGCGACGGCCAGACCTAAACCACCCAACCCGCCGGTGATGAGCGCGGTGGCATACGGCCGTAATCGAGGCACTGCGGCCGTGTCTTGTGTCAGCGGGGCCGGGGTGTAGGTTTGCACCCAGCGTCGCCGCCCGCGATAGGCCACGGTTGGCCCGGATGGTCCGGCCAGCGGCACGCCAAATTCGGCCAGCAGCAGTTGGGTCAGTTCGCTCCACAGCCAGGAGCCAGCGGGTGGCAGCTGCACGTCAATCACCTGGGTGGTTAGCCAGCTAAACTCCTGGGGAATCACTTTGGCTGGACCACACAGCAGCCGCTTTTCGGCGGCCACCGGTTCGGCTTCGGTGATGGCGTGCAGCTCGTTGGCGATGATGTAGAGTTCGGCCGTTTCTTCACTGCGGGTTTTGTCCAGCGCCTGGGCCAGGTAGAGCAAGCTGTAGAAGGCGAAGATGGTCTGTGCGGCCGTTTCTTCCGGCGCGGGCGAGACGTTCCACAAATGCACAACGCGCTCCGGCCATTTGCCCGCGGCGTGCAGCGTTTGCAGCAGCGTGTCGTAGTCGGCGGCGCTGGCTGGATTGAGGGTGTAGACGGTGTCATCGAGCCGGGCAAACTGCTCGCCGGGCATGACGACGGTGACCTGCTGCGCCACGGTGCGCAGGAAGCTGTCCAGCCGGTCGCCCAGTCCCGCCTCATCGACAAAGAGCAGCCAGTGAGCCGGTTTGTCCAGCAAATATTGCTGGGTCAGGGTGGGCGGCAGGGTGTGCTGCCAGCCGGGCAGGTAGAACCAGTCGGCCAGCGGCGCTTTTTTATGGGCGGACAGGTGGCGCGGTTGGCTGGCGCTGGGCGGATCGAGCCAGTACCGTTCGCGCTCAAACGGATAACCGGGCAGCGGCAGGCGGTGGCGATTTTGATGTTGATAAAGCTGTGACCATTGCACGGGTAGTCCGGCCAGCCACAGCTGGCCGATGGTGGTTAACGGCCGTATCCGGTCCGCCTCATCCTGGCGTGGATGGCGCAGCGTGGCGTAGGCCAGCTGGCCGTCGCCAATTTGCGGCTTGACCACCGTGGCCAGGGCGTTGCCCGGCCCGACTTCCAGGAAAATGGCGTCGTTCAGGCCGCGCAGCGTCTGGATGCCCGCGGCAAAATCGACCGCGTGGCGCAGATGGCGCGCCCAGTAGTGCGGGTCGGTCGCCTGTTCGGCGGTGAGCCAGCTGCCCGTTTCGTTGGAGATGATGGGCAGCGTGGGCGGCTTAAGCGCCACGGTTTGCAGGTGGTCGATGAAGGGGGCCAGGGCTGGTTCCATCATCGGCGAGTGGAAGGCGTGGGAGGTGTGCAGGCGGCGGCACTGGATGTCCTGCGCCGTTAGCTGCTCGGTCAGCGTGTCGATGGCTTCATCGGGCCCAGACACCACGCAGCTGTCCGGGCTGTTGATGACCGCCACGGTCAGCGTTTGCGGCAGCAGCCCTTCGACTTGGGTGGCAGGCCGGGCGACGGCCAACATGCTGCCGCCGGGCTGCGTCTGCATCAGTTCGCCTCGTTTGGCGACGGTGTGCAGCGCTTCGGGCAGGGTAAACACACCCGCCAGCGTCGCGGCAACGTATTCGCCGATGCTGTGGCCAATCATCGCGTCTGGTTGCAAGCCCCACGACTGCCACAATCTGGCCAGGGCAAATTCGATGGTGAAGAGGGCGGGTTGGGTAACGGCCGTATTTTGCAATTGTTCGGCCGCCCACTCCTCTTTGCCTGCGACCGGGTAGATTAAATCGCGCAGATCGAGGTGGAGGAACGGCCGTAAAATCTCGGCACAGTCGTCCACCGTGCTGCGGAACAGCGTCTCGGTCTGGTACAGCACCTGGCCCATGTTGACGTACTGCGACCCCTGGCCCGAGAACATGAAAACGAGCGGGCGGGTCTGTTCCGCCTGGGTGCGGTTGATAATCCGCTCTGGATCGACAGCGCGCAGCACGGCGATGGCGTCGGGCACATCGCGGCAGACAACCATGCGGCGGTAGGTGAAGGTGCGACGGCCGTTGTGCAGCGTGTAGGCCATGTCCGCCAGGTTGGTTTCGGGATGTGCTTCCAGGTAGTCGGCCAGATTTTGCGTCATTGTTTCCAGGGCGGCGGGCGTTTTGGCGGAAAGCTGGAGCAGCTGCCACGGCTCGGCCGGGTCGGAGGGCGTGGGCTGCGGTGCTTCTTCCAGCACGATGTGGGCGTTGGTGCCGCCAATGCCAAACGAACTGACCCCGGCGCGGCGCGGGGAACGGCCGTTTGCCCAGGGCACCAGCGTGTTGTTGATGACAAACGGCGTTTGCTCCAGGTTCAGCTTGGGGTTGGGCGTGGTGAAGTGGCAGGTGGGCGGAATCTGCTTGTGCTGCAAGCTCAGCACCGCCTTGAGCAGACCAGCCACCCCGGCGGCCGCGTCCAGGTGGCCAATGTTGCTCTTCACCGAGCCGATGTGCGTTTTGTGTTCGCCATGCCCCTTAAACAGCTTGGCCAGCGCCGTAATTTCGATGGGATCGCCCAGCTCGGTGGCCGTGCCGTGCGCTTCGATGTATTGAATCGTGTCCGGCGTAACGTTGGCGGCAGTTTGGGCTTTGGCAATCACCTCCGCCTGGCCGTTGATGCTGGGGGCGGTGTAGCCGAGCTTGAGACTGCCGTCGTTGTTGACGGCCGTTCCCTTAATCACCGCGTGGATGTGGTCGCCATCGGCCAGGGCATCGGCCAGCCGCTTCAGCACCACCACGCCCACGCCGGAGCCAAAGACGGTGCCCTGCCCGGCGGCGTCAAACGGGCGGCAGTGGCCGTCGGGCGAGGCGATGCCGCTGGGCTGGTAGACGTAGCCAGAGCGCTGCGGCATTTCCACGGTCACGCCACCTGCCAGGGCGATGTCACACTGGCCGTTCATCAAGCTTTCGCAGGCCAGGTGGGTGGCCACCAGCGAGGTGGAGCAGCCAGTCTGCACGTCCAGGCTCGGCCCGGTGAGGTTGAGATGGTAGCTGGCGCGGGTGGCCAGGAAATCTTTGTCGTTGCCCAGCATGACGGCAAAACTGTCGTCGGTGGGGTCCACGTCGGGATGGCCGAGCAGGTTAAAGAGCAGGTAGGTGCTCATGCCCATCCCGGCAAATACGCCGATTTGCCCCTGGAACTGTTCGCTGCTGTAGCCCGCGTTTTCCAGGGCGTGCCAGGCGACCTCTAAGAAGAGGCGCTGCTCGGGAGCCAGCAGCTTGGCCTGGTTGGGCGCGTAGCCAAAAAAGGAGGCGGCAAACTGGTCGATGTCGGCCAGAAGGGGAGCGGCGCGCACAAAATCGGGGTTGTTGCGCAGCTGCGGCGACACGCCGAGGGCGTCCAGCCGGGCGTCGTCCAGCACCTCGATGCTTTCGATGCCGTCGCGCAGGTTTTGCCAGAACTGCTCCAGGGTAGATGCGCCGGGGAAACGGCCGTCCAGCCCAATGATGGCAATGTCGTCGTGGTGGCGCACGGCCGGGCTTGAAACGGACACCACCTCATCGGACCCATCGGCTAGCAGCAGCTCGGTGACGCCGTGAATGGTTGGTTTTTCCAGGAACTGCACCAGGGGAATCTCGCGGCCCAGCGTTTCTTGCAGCTCGCGCTGTGCCTGAACCAGCAGCAGGGAATGGCCGCCCAAATCAAAAAAGTTGTCGTGAATGCCCACTTCGGGCAGCCCCAGCACCTTTTGCCACACCTGGGCGATGCGCTGCTCCAGCTGGCTGCGCGGCAGCACGGTGCTTTTGTCGTTGGTGTGCAGTGGGGGCGCGGGCAGGGCGTGGCGGTTCACCTTACCGTTGGGCAGCAGCGGGAAGGCGTCCAGCGGCACAAAGAGGTTGGGGATCATGTAATCGGGCAGGACGGCCGTAAGCTGTGTACGAATCGCAGCAATATCGATTGTTTGCCCATCTTGCGGTACCAGATAGGCCAGCAGCCGCTGGTCGTTGGCACTGACGGTGTGCAGCGTCACCAGCGCTTCGCGCACGCTGGGCAGGGCGGTAAGCTGGTTCTCAATTTCGCCCAGCTCAATGCGGAAGCCGCGCAGCTTGATCTGGTGATCGACCCGACCCAGGAACTGGATGTTGCCATCGGGCAGGTAGCGGACGAGATCGCCGGTTTTGTAGAGTTGGGGTGGGGAGATGGGGTGACCGGGTGACAAGGTGACAGGGTGAAGGGGTGAAGGGGTGAAGGGGTGATCTGCCTCCTTGTCACCTTGTCTCCTTGTTACCTTGTCAAAGGGGTCCGCAATAAAGCGTTCCCGCGTCAGTTCCGGGCGGTTCCAGTAGCCGCGGGCCACGCCGACGCCGCCGATGACCAGTTCACCGGCCACGCCTTGCGGTACGGGCTGCAAATGTTTGTCCAAAATGTAGAGCTGGATGTTGGCAATGGGACGGCCTATAGGCACCAGCTGGCGCGGATCGTCACGCAAGCATTCCCAGTAACTCACGTCGATGGCCGCTTCGGTGGGGCCGTACAAATTGTGCAGCTCGCATTCCGGCAGTTGGGCGAAGAAACGCTGCGTCAGGTCGTAGGGCAGCGCTTCGCCGCTGCAAATGACCCGGCGCAGCGAGGTGCAGCGGGCCACGTGCGGCTCGGTGAGGAAGATTTGCAGCATCGACGGCACAAAGTGCATCGTGGTGATTTGCGCGTCCTGGATGAGGCGCACCAGGTAGGTGCTGTCCAGGTGGCCACCCGGTTTGGCCATCACCAGCTGCGCCCCGGTGATGAGCGGCCAGAAAAATTCCCAGACGGACACATCGAAGCTGAACGGCGTTTTTTGCAAGATGCGATCGTCGGCTTCGAGCTGGTAGGCGTCTTGCATCCACAGCAGGCGGTTGACGATGCCGCGATGGGTGTTCATGGCCCCCTTGGGCTTGCCCGTCGAGCCAGAGGTGTAGATGGTATAGGCCAGGTTATCGGCCGTGAGCGGCACGTGGGGATTGGTGGTCGGGTGGTGAGCGATTTTGGGCCAGTGGGCGTCGAGGGGGAGAATTGTGAATTGTGAATTGTGAATTGTGAATTGTGAATCACCTGCGACCTGCAACCTGCCACTTGCTACCAAATGTTCCTGCGTGAGGAGAACGGCGACCTGCGAATCTTCCAGCATAAATTGGAGGCGCTCGGTGGGATAGGTGGGATCAATCGGCAGGTAGGCGCCGCCCGCTTTGAGGATGCCGAGCAGGGCGATGACCATCTCCAGGCTGCGCTCCATGCAGACGCCGACCATGCCATCGGGCTGAATGCCCTGGGCAATGAGGAAGTGGGCCAGCTGATTGGCTTTCTGGTTGAGCTGGTCGTAGGTAAGGGTCTGGTCGGCATAGGTGAGCGCAGGGGCGGTGGAGGTTTGGGTTACCTGGTCTTCAAACAGCTGGTGCAAACATCGTTCCAGGTCGTAGGGTACGGCCGTATCATTCACCGTATACAGCAGGGTGTGTTTTTGTTCGTCGGTGAGGAGGGGCAGGCGGGAGACGGCCGTGTCCGGCTCCACCACAATCGAGGCCAGCAGGGTGTCAAAATGCCCGGCCATCTGCTCGATGCTGCTTTCGGCAAAGAGGTCGGTGTTGTATTCCCAGGTCGCCAGCAGCTCGCCGTTGACCTCGGCCATCGCCAGCGTCAGGTCGAACTGGGCCGCCTGCTGGGTAAGCGCCAGGGGGATGACGTGCAGCCCCCCCAGCTGCATGGCCGCACCCGCCTGACCCAATGCCAGGGCAGTCAGCCCTTCGTGGGCGGCGTGGGCTTTTTGCCAGACAAACATGTTCTGGAAGATGGGCGAGTGGGCCGGGTTGCGCGTTTGGCCCAGCGCTTCCACCAAAGTGGGGAAGGGGTACTCTTGGTGGGTGAAGGCAGAGACGGCCGTTGCCTTCACCTGCTGGAGCAGCTGGCGGAAGCTCATCTCACCCTCGCCCAGCTGGGTGCGAATCACAAGCGGATTGACAAAGTAGCCCTGAACCGCCTGGAACTCACGCGCTTCGCGGCCGGAGGTGGGCGTGCCGGTGAGCACCTCGTCCTGGCCGCTGAAGCGGGCCAGCAGCAGCTGGTATGCCGCCAAAAAAGTCATAAACGGCGTGCAGCCCATCTCGCGGCCCAGGGCGATCATCTGTGAGCCGAGTTCGGCGGGCAGCTGACTGCGCACGGTGCGCCCGGCGTAGGTCTGCCGCGTGGGGCGCGGCCTGTCGGTGGGCAGGTTGAGCGGCGGCAGTTCGCCTGCCAGCTGGGTCTGCCAGTAGGTGCGCAGGGCAGCCCCGGCGTCGCTGTTGAGCTGCTGGTTTTGCCAGGCAACATAGTCGCTGTAATGGTGGGTGAGGGGGGCTAAGACGGCCGTTGTTCCATTCACCAGCGCTGTGTACACCTGGGCGAATTCTTCGACCAGCGTCACCAGCGACCAAAAATCGGTGATGATGTGGTGGGCGACGATGAGCAAGTCAAATGTCTCTTCACCGAGCTGGTAGAGGCGCACGCGCAGCAGGTTCTGCTCCAGCGGCAGCGGCGTGTTGGCCGTGGTTTGCAGCTGGGCCTGGTGCGCCGCCTTTGATTTATGACGGTTGTCCAGGTAGAGAAAATCGGCCACGCCGTCAGGCGCAATGCGCTGCACGGGCTGGCCGTTGGTTAGGTGGAAGGTGGTGCGTAGGCTGGCATGGCGGGCTACCAGCTGGTTGATGGCGTGTTTGGCGATTTCGGGGTCGATACGGCCGTTCAGCCGCAGCGCCCGGGCAATGTTGTACACCGGGCTTTCCGGGGCAAGCTGGCACAAATACCAGATGGCCCGCTGGCCCGATGACAGGGCAAACTGCGGCGGCGGCTCGGCGGCGGCGGGGATGGGTTGGCTGGTTTCCGCCGGATCGCTCAAATGGCCCACAATTTGCTGGCTGAGCTGGTCAATGGTGGGGCTTTCCAGCAGGTCGGCGAGGGGCAGGTCGATGTGCAGAGCGTCTTCAACGGCCGTTTTCAATTCAATCGCCAACAACGAATCGAGGCCAAAGGTGGCTAACGGCCGTTCGCGCTCGATCTGCGCGGTGGGTTGGCGCAGCAACAGGGCCAGCTTCTGCTGCAAATAGCTGGCGATTTGTGCCGCTTGCTCCGCCGGATCATTCAGCGCCAGCAGCACTTCGCGGGAAATGTCGGGCTGGGGCGCGGTTTGGCTGGCCGCCGGGGCCTGGAATTGCGGCACGTCTGCGCCGATGACGTTGAGTTCACCTGCCAGATACAGGCTGCGGGTCTGGCCGCGCTGAATTTTGCCGCTGGAGGTTTTGGGGATGGCCCGCGGCTGCACCAAAATAACGCCGACCAGCTGCAAATCATGCGCCTCGGCGATGGCCTGGCGCAGGATGGGCGCCACTTCGGCTACATCGGCGCGGCGGTGGCTGCGCTTGACCTCGTGCACCAGGAACAGCTTTTCTTCGCCGCCGACTTCAATAGAGAAGGCGGCCCCTGAATCTGGCGCGAGCGCTTCGTGGCTTTCCTGGGCCGTCTTTTCGATGTCTTGCGGGTAATGGTTGCGGCCGCGAATGATGAGCAGCTCTTTCAGGCGGCCCGCGACGTACAGCTGGCCATCCTGCAAAAAGCCCAGGTCACCAGTGCGCATGTAGCGGGTGTTGTCGCCGGGCAGCATGGCTTGAAACGTTTCGGCGGTGGCTTCGAGGCGCTGCCAGTAGCCCTGGGCCACGCTGCGGCCCGCCACCCAAATCTCGCCAATCTCGTCAGCGGCACATTCGGTCCCGGTTTGCGGGTCCACAATGCGGATTGTTTGCTCGTCTAGCAGCCGGGTGCCGCTGCTGACCAGCAGGCGGCTGTCACTGTCGTCGCTACCCGGTTCGACGCGGTTTTGGGCGAGGGCCGTGGTTTGGAAACGGCCGTACACCGGTTCACGCTTTCTATCACTGCCCGTCACAATCAGGGTAGCTTCAGCCAGCCCGTAGCAGGGGTAAAACGAGGTGAGCTTAAAGCCGTTTGGCCCGTACGTTTCGGCAAAGGCCAGCAGCGTCTCCTGGCGAATGGGCTCGGCGCCGTTGTAGGCCAGCGTCCATCGGCTTAAATCCAGCCCGGCACGCTGCTCGGGGGTAATGTTGTCGATACATAGCTGGTAGGCAAAGTTCGGTGCGCCGCTGATGGTGGCCTCGTATTTGGAGATGGCCGTCAGCCAGCGAATCGGCTTCTGCAAAAAGGCAAAGGGGGACATGAGCACGGTCCAGCCGTGGCAGTAAATGGGCTGCAAAATGCCGCCGATGAGGCCCATGTCATGGTACGGCGGCAGCCAGCTGACGCCCTGACTGCGTTCGCTCAGTTCAAACCCTTTGTAGATGAGGGCCAGGTTGCTGAGCAGGTTGAAGTGGGAGAGCATGACCCCTTTGGGCGTGCCGGTGGAGCCGGAGGTGTACTGCAAAAAGGCGATGTGGTTTGGGGTGATGGCGGGCAGCTGCCAGTCGTTGGGGTCGTTGGTGATGGTGTCGACGGCGATCCAGTGCATGGCGGCCAGGTCGGGCATGTGGTCGATGCGCGACTGGCGGTCCTGGTAGGTGTCCTCATCGGTGAGCACCACTTTGGCCTGGGCGTCGTCCATGATGGCCTGGAGGCGGGCATCGTGGCGGTTGCGCCGGGGCGGGTAGGAGGGCACGGCAATCCACCCGGCGTAGAGGCAGCCAAAAAAGGCAGCGATGTAATCCAGGCCGGGTGGGTAGAGCAGCAGAGCCCGGTCGCCGATGCTGCCCTGCTGCTGGAGCAGGCTGGCAATTTGCCGGGCGCGGGCATCGAGCTGGTGGTAGGTTAACGGCCGTTCGTCCGTCTCTCCATCGCTCAGAAAAATGTATAAGGTTTTATCTGGTGTGCTGCTGGCTCGCCGTCGCAGCATGTCCACCAGGGTGGCAAATAAGTGGGGTTTGGACTCCGTCATGTTTTTGTCCGTTACCAATGATAGTATTCGTGAAACGTGAGGCGTGAAACGTGATTTGATCCGTTCACGCCTCACGTTTCACGCCTCAAATAATGCGAATGTCCACGTAGTCGGGAAATGGTTGGATTTGCTCCAGCGTGTTTTCCAGGATGACCAGGTCGCCCTGGGTGTCCACCTCATTGAAGCCGCCAAATTTGTAGGTGATGTACATGAGGCGGTTACGGCCGTTCGGCACAAAGTGCGCCCGCAAGGGAACCCCGGCCGCTTTGGCCAGGTTCATGATGTGGGTCATCATGATGGTGCCCACGCCGCGCGACATCACCCGGCAAGACATCAACAGCAGCTTCACCGTCCAGTAGGCCGACTCTTTTTCCACCAGCGCCAGGCCAATCGTGCCGTAGGTGCCGTAGCGGTCATCCAGGCTGGAGACAAACAAGAGGTGATTGTCCGATCGACGCAGCTGGTTTAGCTCTTCATAGGAATAGGTGTAGCCGGTGGTGTTGAGCTGGTTGGTGCGCATCGTCAACTCTTCGGCGCGCTGCAAATCTTCCTCGCGGGCCTTTTTGATGGTGAACACCATGTTCAGATCAGCCAAAAACGCTTCATTCTGGCCGGTGTATTCTTCTTCAGCCACTTTGCGCTGGATGTCGCTCTGGTACATCTGCCGCCGCAGCCTGGATTCCGGGGTGATGAAGCGCGGGGTCAGGCGCGGGTGGTCCAGCAGGCCGCTTAAATCGGCGGCATCAATGCACCACACGCTGGGATGAGCAAAGTTGACCTCTTCCCGCTCAAACGGCTGGTCATCGACAAAGGCCAGGGTGTCGATGCCAATGTTGATCTCCTGGGCAATTTGGGCAATAGAGTGCGACTTGGAATTCCAGTTGATTTGAGGGTAGATGAAGTAGTGGTCGAT